>CAVSTP010000003.1:702500-887269 GCA_963730935.1 uncultured Nitrospiraceae bacterium
GTGCCTTTTGCTTAATGAGCCTGCGAGTTATCCTGCGTAGCAAGGTTAAGGCGCAAAGCCGGAGCCGTAGCGAAAGCGAGTCCGAATTGGGCATTTAGTTGCGTAGGATAGACCCGAAGCGAAGTGATCTACCCATGGCCAAGGTGAATCCGCCGTAACAGGCGGAGGAGGCCTGAACTGCTGTTTGTTGCAAAAAGCTCGGATGAGCTGTGGGTAGGGGTGAAAGGCTAATCAAACTTCGTGATTGCTGGTTCTCCCCGAAATAACTAGAGGGTTAGCCTCGTGTCAGCCGTAACGGAGGTAGAGCACTGGATGGGCTAGGGGCGTTCCAACGCTACTGAACCCAACCAAACTCCGAATGCCGTTACTGGACGCACGGGAGTTAGACTACGGGTGCTAAGATCCGTGGTCAAAAGGGAAATAGCCCAGACCGTCAGCTAAGGTCCCTAAGTGCAAGCTAAGTGGGAAAGGTTGTAACGTCGCTCAGACAGCCAGGAGGTTGGCTTAGAAGCAGCCATCCTTTAAAGAGTGCGTAATAGCTCACTGGTCGAGCGATGTTGCGCCGAAAATATAACGGGGCTCAAGTTTGCCACCGAAGCTACGGACTTCCATCGCAAGAGGGGAGTGGTAGGGGAGCATTCTCTCAGCAGTGAAGGTTGACCGACAAGGACAACTGGAGCGGAGAGAAGAGATTATGCAGGCATAAGTAGCGATAAACGATGTGAGAATCATCATCCCCGTAAGCCTAAGGTTTCCTGGCCTATGTTCGTCAGGTCAGGGTTAGTCGGATCCTAAGCCGAGGTCGATAGACGTAGGCGATGGAAAACAGGTCAATATTCCTGTACCACTGTGATGGCGTTATCAGCGAAGGGGGGACGCAGAAGGGTAGGCACCGCCGGGTCCCTGGAATACCCGGTCCAAGCTCGTAGGCGGGTCTCGTAGGCAAATCCGCGAGGCCGTTAACGCCGAGAAGTGATGGGGAGGCCGCAAGGCCATAAACGGGCTGATCCCATGCTGCCGAGAAAAGCCTCGTAGCGAGTCATCATAGTGTCCGTACCGCAAACCGACACAGGTAGGTGGGTAGAATATACCAAGGGGCGTGAGAGAACACTCCCTAAGGAACTTTGCAATTTAGCCCCGTAACTTCGGGAGAAGGGGTGCCCTGCGTAGGTAAGGCCGTACAGGCTGAGCCGAACGAGGGTTGCAATAAAGTGGCTCTAGCGACTGTTTACCAAAAACACAGGACTCTGCGAACACGCAAGTGGACGTATAGGGTCTGACGCCTGCCCGGTGCTGGAAGGTTAACCGGAGGAGTTAGCCGCAAGGCAAAGCTTTGAAGGGAAGCCCCAGTAAACGGCGGCCGTAACTATAACGGTCCTAAGGTAGCGAAATTCCTTGTCGGGTAAGTTCCGACCTGCATGAATGGCGTAACGACTGGAGCGCTGTCTCGGGGAGTGACTCAGCGAATTTGTTGTTCCGGTGAAGAAGCCGGGTGCCCGCAACTAGACGGAAAGACCCTGTGCACCTTTACTACAACTTGACATTGGATGTTGGAAGAAGCTGTGTAGGATAGGTGGGAGCCTATGAAGCCTGGCCGCTAGGTCGGGTGGAGGCAACGTTGAAATACCACCCTGATTGTTCTGACATTCTAACTCGGTCCTGTGATCCAGGACGAAGACAGTGTCTGGTGGGTAGTTTGACTGGGGCGGTCGCCTCCTAAAATGTAACGGAGGCGCCCAAAGGTTCCCTCAGGCTGGTCGGTAATCAGCCGTCGAGTGTAAAGGCAGAAGGGAGCTTGACTGCGAGAGCGACAGCTCGAGCAGGGACGAAAGTCGGGCTTAGTGATCCGGTGGTTCTGTGTGGAAGGGCCATCGCTCAACGGATAAAAGGTACGCCGGGGATAACAGGCTGATCTCCCCCAAGAGTTCACATCGACGGGGAGGTTTGGCACCTCGATGTCGACTCATCGCATCCTGGGGCTGAAGCTGGTCCCAAGGGTTAGGCTGTTCGCCTATTAAAGCGGTACGAGAGTTGGGTTCAGAACGTCGTGAGACAGTTCGGTCCCTATCTGTTGTGGGCGGAGGAGAGTTGAGAGGGGCTTTCACTAGTACGAGAGGACTGTGAAGGACGGACCTCTAGTGTGCCGGTTGTCCCGCCAGCGGCAGTGCCGGGTAGCTATGTCCGGTAGCGATAATCGCTGAAAGCATCTAAGCGAGAAGCGTGCCTCAAGATAAGCTCTCCCGGGGCGTATGCCCCCTAAAGACCACTTGTAGACCACGAGTTTGATAGGCTGGGTGTGGAAGGCTCGTGAGGGCTGTAGCT
The DNA here is from genome assembly GCA_963730935.1 of uncultured Nitrospiraceae bacterium. Lineage (GTDB taxonomy): Bacteria > Nitrospirota > Nitrospiria > Nitrospirales > Nitrospiraceae > Nitrospira_C. The sequence goes on from CAVSTP010000003.1 coordinate 704,823, forward strand.
AACCAGTACTAATCGGTCGTGCGGTTTAACATCTACTTTGCTCCTGATAGACATGGTCTTCATGCAATCACACAGCGGTCAATGCTCGTGAAGACCTGCTTCAGTGTAGAATGTTCCCGGTGGCCTTACCGGAGGGGCCACACCCGTTCCCATCCCGAACACGGAAGTTAAGCCCTCCAAGGCCGATGATACTGCTGCCGTGAGGCAGTGGGAAAGTAGGACGCTGCCGGGTTACAACAAAGAGCCTGCTAGAGCAATCTAGCAGGCTCTTTTATTTTGAAGTCAAAGAGCTCAGAGAAGAGGCGGGTCCTGCCGTTGACCAGCCCAGCCGGCTTCGCACCCCGCCCGGTGTAGGGACCCCGCTGCAGGCGGCTGGGCGCCCAGGCCAACGTCACCCGCCAGTTGATCGGATGTGACCCGTTAACTAAGGAAAGACGAGGAGCGCTGCAATCGCTCATGGATCGCAGCGCTCTCGGAGGCATTTTGAAGCAGCGTGCTTAGGCTTGACTCGCTTTTGATCAAAACGTAGCCTCTCGACCATGGTGACTCCAAGCCTCTACGAGCATCTGCATGACTCTATTGTCATCAACTACGCTAGACCATTCACGGCCAATGACGGTTACAGCAAGATCGATGGTCGATACGAGAGGTTCAACGAACAAGAGTTTCAAGAACTTCATGATAGGTTGCTCCGACTTCGACACAGGGTGCTTGCTCATACCGCCGCGGAGGCATCAAAAGTTCTAGAGGAGTTTGAGGAGCATGCAAATTCCAAATGTTATACGGTGAAAGTGAACCGCGCGAGGATGCCGCGAGAAGAATTTCACAAGGTGCGGCGACTTTGTCTCGATCTACTGGTCCGACTCGAAGGGGAAGCTTTTGGGAGGATAGAAGCATTGGAGCGAATTACGGGCATGACGATGCCAAAATCTTGGGAACTCTAGCCGATGAACCCAGGCTATCCTTCTTGCAATCCATGAACGAACCACGCCTTGCGGCCAATGAAATCCAGGAGCAGGTACTTAATAGACTTGAAAAGTACAAGAGCTTCAATGTCCTCGAACAATTCGCGATGTTTATGGGAATGGCGCAAGTTCTAGAAGTTGGCTTAAAGAACCTGCTGAGTCGTCGGTACAAGTATGACCTTGAGAAAATAGAAACCTGGACACTAGGGAAAACCACAAGGGAGCTGAAAGAGTGCGGTCTGCGAGCTGACTTTATTGCACTTCTAGAGAGCGTCGTTCAGTATCGCAACCACATTGCTCACGAGTTGTTAGTGAATGACGCAATGCTGAAATGTATCTTGGGCGGTGAGAGCGGAAGGCTTGAACTGAAACAGCTGGAGAAAGGAATCTACGAGCTGGAGCAAATTATCTTCCTGCACGACTGGTGCGAAGAGCATAACGCGTGGGGCTAGCATCGCGCGCAACATGGCGCTCCACTCGATAGTTCAACCGCTACGCAATTTTTCCCCAGCTGAGCTTTGACGTTGTTTCAGATAAAGGGGATAGGCTGATTTCTTACAGCCATCCGATGCAGCAGAGTCGCTCGGTCCTGTGGCTCATCGCTCGTTCTGCAGGCGCACGGCAATTCGCGAATCCGCTGAATCCCAGCCGGCATCGAACGGATAGCCGGCGCTGTCGATGTCGATGACCTACGGGGCGTGATCCGAGGGTTTAGGTTTTCCCTTCCGCGCCTCGCGATCGATTTTCGCGCAGGCAACGCGTCTTCTCGCTTTGTGAAGTTGCGCGCCGATCTTTCGGCAGCTGCCGATAGGACGGCGTAGAACGCTTCGTCACGTTAGTCTTTCCTCATCATCAGACGCCAGGTTCTTCAGCAACAATCCCTTTGCTGTCCATCACTTGCGTCCTCAATGTCCGATCCTCTGTCGCTTGGAACGGTCTATGCGCGAGAGGTATTGGTACAAACGATCTGAAGAGACAGAAGCTGGCAATAGTGCAAGGAGGAACTATATGAAAGCCGCAATCGTCCCCGCCGTGAGCAGTTCTTGGCAGATCAAAGATGTTCCTCAGCCTGAGCCGGGACCAAGCCAGGTGCTCGTGAAGATGCACGCAAGCGGCATCTGCTACACCGATGTGCACCAAACGCTCGGCCACATTCCAGGACCATTTCCTCGCATCCTTGGACATGAGCCAGTGGGCGAGATCGTCGCCATCGCTCCTGATGTGACCGCTCGCAAGGTCGGCGAGCGGGTCGGCTCGGCATGGGTTCAGTCCACCTGCGGACGCTGCGAGTGGTGTCAGCGCGGCCGCAAGATGTTCTGCCCCTATATGAAGGGCACGGGCGGCGAGGCGCAAGGCGGGCACGCCGAGTACATGCTGATGAACGCCGACGCGACGTACCTGATTCCTGACAAGGTGACCTACGAGCAGGCCGCACCGATCTTTTGCGCCGGGTATACCGTGTATAGCGGGCTTCGCTGGGCCGATCCGCAACCCCACGAGCGCGTGGCCGTACTGGGAATCGGCGGGCTTGGGCACCTGGCCGTGCAATACGCGAAAGCTGCGGGCTTCGAGACCATCGCGATCTCGCATTCCCCCGATAAGGACAAGATGATTCGCGAGCTGGGCGCGGATGAAGTGGTCCGCAACGGAAAGAGCCTTGCCGATGCGGGCGGCGCCGACATCATCCTCAGTACCTCCAACTCGACCAAATCCATGATGGACAGCATTCAGGGTCTGCGCCCGGACGGCCGGTTCATCGTGATGGGCGCGGACGTGGAACCGCTTTCGCTCTCGTTGGCCGAGTTACTCTTCAAGCGCATCAAAATCATCGGCAGCCAGCAAAATGGCCCCGAATATCTGTACGAAGCCCTGGACTACGTCGCCAAAGGAAAGGTCAAATCGATCATTGAAACTTACCCGTTGGCCGAAGCTGTGAAGGCCTACGAGCGCGTGGCGGAGGGCAAGACCCGCTTCCGCGCTGTGCTCACAATGTAATGGGGCTGTGCCCGACCGCTAATTCATTGCATGAGGTGTTCTATGACTACACACACGAAACTCATTCTGGTGACCGGCGCGACAGGACAGCAAGGGGGCGCAGTAGCCAGGGTTTTGCTCAACAAGGGGCAGAAAGTTCGGGTCATGACGAGACGCCCGGAAAAAGCCGCCGCACTTGCGAAGGCGGGCGCAGAGGTGGTCAAAGGAGACCTGACGAACCAGGCCGACCTTCAGGCGGCATTGCGTGGGATATATGGAGTGTTTGCCATGTCCACTCCGTTTGAGGCCGGGATGGAGGCGGAGGTACGTCAGGGCGTCTTGCTGGCCGATGCGGCCAAACAAGCCGGGGTCGCGCACTATATATATACGTCTGTGAACGGCGCCAATCGTCATACGGGAATCCCGCACTTTGACAGCAAGTGGCAGGTCGAGCAACACATCGCGAAGATCGGCTTGCCCACGACCATCCTGCGCCCTCCCTTTTTTATGGACAACCTTACGACCGTTGGAAAGCCGTCTCCTGAGGGCGTGCTCACCATGCCGATGCGACCGGATAGAAAGCTGGGCATGGTCGCAGTCAGGGACATTGGCCAGTTCGGGGCGGCCGCATTCAGTCGTCCGAAGGATTTTCTCGGGAACGCTATCGACCTGGGGGGCGATGAATTGACCATCCCGGAGGTGGCCGCGCTATTAACTAAGGCCATGGGGAGATCCATCCGGTTCCAAGAGTTTCCACTCGACCAGGCGGAAGCCGCGATGGGCCATGATCTCGCCACGATGTTTCGCTGGTTTAACGACGTTGGATATACAATCGATGTACCAGGCCTGACGAAGAAGTTCGGGATTCCTCTGACCTCTTTTACAGAATGGATGAAGACGGTCGAATGGCCGAAGGGCTGACCGCTAAAATTGCCGATGTACTGAACGCGCATATCGCAAGCCGTACTCAATGCCAAGAGGAGACAAGCCATGGCCTTCAGCATTTCGACCTTGCTGACCCGCAACCTCCATGACGTTTTTGGTGAAAACGATCCCGTGCGTCGGCGCGCGGCCATCGACGAGATCTTCACTGAAGATTGCATATTCTATGAGCCCAGGGGTGTCTACCATGGGCGCGACGAGATCGATCGCATCGCTGGCGCGATCAAGGCTACTCACCCTGACTTTCGATATCAGCCACTTGCCGAGCCCGAGGAATTGGGCAATGTCGGGCGAGTCCGGTGGGTATCGGGTCGCCCTGGTGAGGTTCCAGCTTACGCCGGGACTGATTTCATAATCGCCAGGGATGGCCGCATTGCTGGCGTGTATCTCTTTTTCGATAAGGTGCCCTGAGCAGTGAACTCAATTGCGGGCCCACGTCTGACAGGCCATCACACATGGTGGAGCCTACGGTCTGAGGGTGCCATTAGAAAACAAGGAGAATGCCATGAGCAATCAATCCCATCCCTACCTGCCTCTCACTCCACAAAACGCAGCGCTTGTCCTCGTCGATCATCAGGTCGGTCTCATGACCGGCGTCCGTGACTATTCAACCGGCGAACTGAAACACAACGTCGTGGCCCTGGCCAAGGCTGCGAAAGCCCTGAAACTGCCCATTATCGTCACCACGACGGCGCGCGACAGCATGTGGGGTCCGACCTTCCCCGAGCTTGTGGAAGCGCTGCCAGGTATCGAGATCATTGATCGCTCTTCCGTCAACGCCTTCGACGACGCACGCGTCGCTCGTGCGATCGAGGCGACCGGCCGCAAGAAGCTCATCTTTGCCGGAATCTCACTCGAAGTCTGCGCGGCGTTTCCCGCCATCACAGCGGTGGGTAAGGGGTTCGACGCCTATGTGGCAGTCGATGCCTCGGGGACCTTCAGCGAGACGAAGCGGCAAGCTGGGCTCTTGCGCATGCTTCAGGCAGGGGTCGTTCTCTCGGACTACGCGACCTTGATGGTGGAAATCCTCAAGGACAACGCGCGACCGGAGGCCGGTGAGGTCTACGGCGCTATGGATATGGCTTGGGCCAAGCTTGTAGGTCAAATCGCCCAGGCTTACGGAAAGTAAGAGGCAAACTGCCTTTTGAAGGGCATCCGGTTGGGCGCGACCCTGTGGGCTCATCGCTATTTCCGGAGGCGCCCCGCGATTCGCGACTCCGCCGAAGGCCAGCCGGCGTCGAAGGGATGGCCGGGGTTGTCGATGTTGATGACCAGCGTGCGTGACTTTTCGTGAAGGCCAGTAGACATCGCGGTCGACGGCGGTGACTTCGTGAGGCGGGCCCGCTAATATTCCATTGCGCTGTCCGTAATCTAAGCCAAAGGAGATCGGATGAACACCAGAATCGGGACGTTCTCTTGGGCCGCGTTGTTGCTCGCTCTGTGGATGGTTCCCGCATGGGTAGAGGCACAAACGCCGCGTCAGCAGGCGGAGAAAGAGCTGCAACGAAAGGCACCGAACGCCGGAGTGGAGGCCTGTTCTCTGATTACGCGCGCCGACGTGAAGGCTGCCACCGGCAGGGATCCGTTTGTCGACCCCGAGTCCGCCGGCCAGGGCGGCTGGATGTGCAACGTCGGCACTGGCGAATTGAAGGTGTATTCGGGCCCGAAATCGTCGGAGACATGGGAGTCCACACTGCAGAGTTTCAAGATGGACAAGGAGCCGCGGACGCCGGCTCCAGGCTTCGGCGAGCAATCCTACTTCCTTTACCCAAAGCCGGCGAAGAAGTCTCAAGGCAACGTCGCGGTCTTGGTTGCGAAGTCTGGCAACCACACGCTCGTTCTGTCACTCGACGCACCCGATGACAAGCCGGCCGAGTCAATGCGCCCAGCGCTCGAATCGCTGATGAAAACGATCCTCGCCCGGCTGCCATGAGAAGGTACCAGCCGGCGTCGAACGGATGGCGGGCTGTCGATGTCGATGACCAGCGGTTCGTGATCGGAGGGCAACGGTTTTCCCTTCCTCGCCTCACGATCGATCTCGGCACAGACATCGCGGGGTTGATTTGCTGTTCGCCGACCCTAAGGCCGGCTATGGAGCCTTGACAGAGACTGGCAAACGGGATAATGAAACGCTCCCGTCTGGGCTCCCTGTGCTGATCAGGTCTTCGTACTACGGTGGCCAGCAGCAGACCTTTCAATGCTCCTTATGCCTAAGGATCAAGTCCAGCCTCCCGTCATCGTCGTTCCAGGGATCACAGGAACGGGTCTGGAGGACTATTATCCAATCCCACCGGAGGAAGTGTGGTCCGCCGTTCTCAAGAAGAATTACGAACGTATCTCGATGCATCCGGATAATCCTCGCTATGAGGCGCTTGAGCCGGCGCGGGTGCAGCCACATGGCATCTTTGGAATCATCTACGAAGATCTGGTCGAGGCCCTACGTCACGACTTGATGATAAGACGTACGGAGCCAACCCCAGTCTTTCCGTTCAGCTATGACTGGCGACAGGACTGCACGCAGTCCGCTGACTTGCTCGCTGGTTTTATTGAAGAGGTCATCGAACGGACCGTACTCCTTCCTCATTACCGAGAAGCAAGTAAATCGCTCTGTGTCGACCTCGTGGCCCACTCGATGGGTGGCCTTATCGTAGCTGACTACCTGACACGTTACGGCAAAGAAAAAAAGGTTCGTCGTGTCGTATCGATTGCTTCACCTTTCGAGGGTGCAATCGACGCCATAGAAAAAGTTTCAACAGGCATGGGTACGTTGACCGGCTCATATCCACGAGATAGAGAACGCGAAGCGTCCCGTACCATTCCGGCTATCTACCAGCTGCTACCGTCATATAGTGGTGCCATCGAAGACGAGCCTGGACAGCCGAATGACATCTTTGACGTTCAGACTTGGCGCGTATGGCAGCGTTCAGTCTTGATGACTCTGCGCGAGTACATCCGCCTGCATAAGGCCGAGATAGACCCCGAAAAGCTTCTGGGACAGTATCTAGAGACAGCATGGAAACATCGGCAACGGATCAGAAAACTAAATTTGGCGCAAGTTCTGTCGGAGGGCGTGAAGGGTTGGATGGCGATAGCGGGGCTAGGAGAGCCGACCCGAATAAAAGTCGAAACAAAAAAGGATGTCGGAGGACGGTGGTTTGCATTTGCGCCGCCGGTCGAAGAGTGGAAGAATGATCACAGCAGTATGAAAACCGGGGATGGGACCGTTCCATTTGCAGGGGCGATACCACGCTTTCTTAAAATTGAGAATCTAGTCTGTATCAGCCGAGCCGAGTTCGGCATATTCGAACTTGGTGATCGGGCACTCGCCCTGGGGGCCGGGCTTCATGCGGCTCTCCCTACAGTCAACCTCGTTCAACGGCTGACGATTAAATTCCTGCGCCGCGAATATTCCGGCGATATCGAGGCGAGGCCCGCTCCCGGAGTGACCACGCCGGAATGGCCAATGGACATTCCGGTAAAATAAGTCCCAACCGGATGTTCATGGCGTCAGTTCAGAAACAAGGCCGAAGCACGAAAGAGGTCAGGCCTATTGAGGCTTTGACACGCGCCCTGCAATTCGCGATCGGCCCAGACAACGCACTGTTTTAACGGCGCTGTCACGAGCAGGTGATCGATCCGCATCATTGCGTGTTTTAGCCGTTTACCTGGGCGAATCCATTCTTCTTCGGACGAAGGGTGAATCCCAACGACTCCACAGAATTCCAAGAGCATTAAGCCATGGCGTCATGATCATCGTGGCCGCGACGACAATGATGCCAGTGGAGAATTGAACCTGCGTTTCTGTGCCGAGGGCCAATAACTCGCCAAGTGCCACGAAAGCAAATTCGCTGCATTGAGCGAGGAGAAAGGACATCCGAGCCGCCGCACCGTGTTGCATGCTCATCGCTCGGGCGGCCAGATATAGCACGACAATCTTGAACGCGATGATCGCAAGGACGTGCAGAAGAATTATTGCGACATGTCCGCGCAGTACGCTGAGATCAACCGTCAGTCCTACGGAGACAAAAAACAGTCCCAGCAAGAGATTCTTGAGTGGCAGAACTTCCTCTTCCAATCGATGTCTGTACTCCGAGCTGCCCAGCGACACACCCGCGATGAACGCTCCCATGGCCATCGAAAGACCCGTGGAAGAGGCGAGCCATGCGCCGCCGAACAGGGCAATAAAAATGATTGCCGTAAAGGTTTCGCCGAAGTTTGGGGCCACCGCGAGGCGCAGGAGTCGGGGCCAGACGTACCGGCCAACGACGAAGATGATGATCATGGCCCCTGCGGCGTACAGGACATCCCCCCATACGAAGCTCTCTGCTGATCCAGTCCCGGCAAACACCGGCAGCAAGGCGAGGATCGGTACGACGGTCAAGTCCTGAAATAGAAGCAGGGCTAAAGTCGCCTGTCCATATTCTTGCTCCAGTTCGCCTTTTCCTTTCAGGAGCTGGAGCACAAGCGCTGTAGATGAGTTTGACGCGACTAGTCCGAAAAGAAGCGCAAGAGACCAGGAAGGCGCGAAGAAGCGCCAATAAAACATCATCGCCAGACCGGTTCCAATCACTTGCGCGGCTCCAAGGCCGAAGGCATATCGTCGCAGCGACCAGATTTTCCGAGGATCGAGCTCGAGTCCGATCACAAAGAGAAAGAAGACCACGCCCAGTTGCGAAATGTCGGTCAGGCGTCCAATCTGGCTGGTATTGAGGACATGTGATGATCCCAAAATGATTCCGGAGAGTAACAGCCCGAGTTCCGGACCGATCCCAAGCCGCCGAGCGAGGGGAATCATCACGGCACTGATGGTGAGCAGCAACGTGACGGCCACTACTATATCCGGCAATGAGATATAGGGGTTCAAGCTGAGCCTCCCAATTCGACCACGCGTGTCATCGCGGATTTCGTATTGCTATGCCGACCGATCGTCAGGACAAGTGCACCTTGGACGCCTCAGACCCTGTGGCTCATCGCTATTTCCGCTGGCGCCCCGCAATGCGCGACTCGGCCGAAGCCCAGCCGGCGTCGAACGGATGCCCGGGGCTGTCGATGTCGATGACCAGCGGTGCGTGATCCGAGGGCAACGGTTTTCCCTTCCTCGCCTCGCGATCGATCTCGGCCCAGACCACACGGTGTTGTAAGGTGGTGGTCACCAATAAGTGGTCGATGCGCATGCCGATGTTTTTGTGAAAATTGCCTGCGCGATAATCCCACCAGGTGTAACGCCCCGGTTCCGGGTGATGCAATCGGAATGCATCGACGAATCCCGCGCTCGAAAGCCCTGCAAAAGCTTGCCGCTCGCGCTCGGAAACGTGTGTCCCGCCTTGACAAGCACTGGGGTCCCACACATCGGCATCTTCGGGCGCCACATTGAAATCACCGCCGATGACGGCCGGTGTATCCGAAGTGACGGCCCGACTGATCCAGCGAGCCAGCCTGTCGAACCACACGAGCTTGGCTTCATAAAACGGTGAATCCACGAGCCGGCCGTTCGGCGCGTACACGCAGATGATGCGCACGCCGCCGCATTCGGCAGCGAGCATCCTGGCCTCAGCCATCGGTTCATCGTCACCGGTTTCAGACGTACGGGCCGGCCGTAATGGCTCTCCAAAATTTGTGATGACGCTGTCGATGCCGCACCGACTCGCGATCGCAACGCCGTTCCATCGACCCTCACCGTGGTGCACCAGCTCGTATCCGGCCTGCTTGAAGGGTTCGACAGGCGCATCCGCGTCCCCCAGCTTCGTTTCCTGCATCAGAAGCACGTCCGGCTTCGCCCGATCCAGCCACCACATGACCTTCTCAAGGCGAGCCTTCAGCGAGTTGACATTCCAAGTGGCAATCCGCATGGCTAATGATTCTTCCATTCGGGCCGCGGCGTATGGCGGCAGTCACTTAGCATCATGGAAGATGACGCCGAGCGTAAAGCGTGAACCAGAGTGAATCGTGCTCACGCCGTGCCGCATGTTGACCCGGTAATAGCCCCGGCTTCCTTGGACGGGACGGTGCCGCGTCGCAAAGATCACGATTTCTCCCTGCTGAGGGGCCAGGACTTCACCGCGTGATTGTGCCCGCGGTCGCTGTTCCACGAGCAGAAATTCACCACCGACAAAATCGCGGTCAGGGCGACTGAGAAAGGCGGTGAGCTGCAGCGGGAAAGCGACGGCTCCATAGATATCCTGATGAAGGCAGTTATAATCCCCCGCACCGTAACGAAGTAACAACGGTGTGGGCTTCGTCTGTCCGTTCCGACGACAGACGGCGAGCAGTTTCTCGTGACTCGGCGGAAACGTATCCCTCTGTCCCAATGCCTTTGTCCAGGCGTTGGCGATCACCGCAAGACGAGGATAGATGTGTTCGCGCAGCGTTTGGACCAGCGACGGCAAGGGATAGGTGAAGTATTTGTACTCCCCCTCGCCAAACCGAAAGCGCTTCATGTCGATCCGGCTTCGGAACAATTGGTCCTTGCCGTACAGGGCGACAAGAGCCTCGCACTCGTCGGCCGTCAGCAACGGGTCGGTTTTGGCATAACCCCGCTCCCATAACGATGCTTCAATGGCCTTCCAGTCTAGCTGGACCAGTCGGTCTTGGATGTTGACCACTTCAGCCATTTCGTCCTAAGTAATGGATATAATTCGACACCATCCCTATGTCGATTTTGGCCATCGAGAACGACTATCTGTCAAGAACATCGTTTCACAGTCAAATTGGAGGGTCGAAGCCATGAAATATCTGCTCCTGTGTTGCCACGAAGAGAAGAAATGGGACTCCATGTCCAAAAGCGACTGCGACGCCGTGATGGAAGAGACCATGGCCTATGTCGAGGCGCTGAAGAAGAGTGGTCAGCTTCTTGCGGTAGAGCAACTCGACCCCATAAAGACGGCCATAAGCGTGAGAATCCGGAGCGGGAAGTTGTCCGTGACCGACGGTCCCTATGCTGAAACGAAAGAGCAGCTCGGTGGCTTTTTCCTGATCAGCGCCCGAGATCTGAACGAGGCGATCCAGGTGGCCTCGAAGTTTCCGTCGGTGCGCTTCGGAACCATGGAGGTGCGGCCGGTCAGGGAAATTCCCGGCAGCGGCCACTAGTCGGCGCGGCGTTGATGCTATGAATCACGTTTGGCTGTTGCTATACTGCCGGACTCCGATTTCCCGCCAGTCGTCGGTTTCAAACCGGAGGTGCAGATGCTGCCGTTCAGTCTTGCCATGATCCTGATCGCGTTGCTCATATCGCCTGCCGACGCGAAAGAAAAATCGGCTTGCTCATTGCTGACCTCGAGCGATATTGAGGCTGTCGTTGGCGGGAAAGTGAGCGCGAGCCAGCCGATTCATTTTGATGACATTCCGAGTGGCAAGAAGACCGTGAAAGCGTACGGCTGCCTGTGGGGCGTCTCTACTATAGGGCAAGTCTCCATCAGTTGGTTTGAAGGACCCCTCACCGATGACGAGATCGCCCAGTTGATCAAGATGACCAAGAACAATCCGGGAACCGAGGACCTTAAAAAGGCCAACTATAAAGAAACAGCAAAAGATTTTCCCCAAGCCTCGTGCTCAAGCTATACACCCCCGGCCGGTGCCAAAGATGGCATGCCCATGTCCACCTGTGCCGGTGGAGCAAAGGGGCATGGTCTTACGCTCACGTTCATGAGCCCCAGCAAGACACTCACGATTGATCAGACGAAGGCCCTCTTGGACAAGGCCGCTTCGCACGTCCACTGAGGCTGCACCTGGTCAATGCTATCCTGCCGAGTTTGGCGAGAGCGCTCGTCGATCGATTCCAACCACCGCTTGAACACTTAGCCTTTGAGGGCGGTGTCGATTTCTGGAATCTCGTTCGACTACAAGATACGAGGTTACGTCGTAATCGTGCTGGGCATCAACTAGAAAAAGGAGAAATAGCCGTGGGAACTAATACCATTCGACTCCATCGCGTGCTTCGTGCAACACCGGAACGGATCTATCGGGCATTTCTCGATGCAGATGCCATGGTGAAGTGGCTGCCGCCAAATGGATTTACGGGCAAGGTGCATCACATGGATGCCAAAGTCGGCGGCACTTTTAAGATGTCGTTTACGAATTTTACGACAGGCAAGAGCCACTCCTTTGGCGGTAAGTATCTTGAACTCGTGCCCCATGAGCGCCTGCGGTATACGGACAACTTCGACGACCCGAACCTGCCTGGAGAAATTCACGTGACGGTCACCTTGAAGAAAGTCTCTTGCGGAACGGAAGTTCATATCGTGCAAGAAGGCGTGCCTGATGTGATTCCGGCAGAGGCCTGCTACCTCGGCTGGCAAGAATCGCTCATTCTTCTTGGGAAACTCGTCGAAGCGGAGATCCCAGACTAATATCGCCGGCTGAGGAATAGAAAGGGGGTCGCAAGTCTCTCTTGCTGACGGGGTAGTAAGGAGGGCTGCATGAGCAAGGTGAAAGTCGCGGCGTTTACGGTGTCGCTCGATGGATTTGGTGCGGGGCCCCGACAGGATTTGCAGAATCCGCTAGGAGTTCGTGGGGAAGAACTGCATTCCTGGTTTGTAGACACGGACGTCTTTAAGAAAATGAACGATCAAGGCGAAGGGTCGCATGGCATCGACAATGATTTTGCCGCGCAGTCAATGGACAATATGGGCGCCTGGATTTTGGGGCGGAATATGTTCGGGCCGGTGCGCGGTCCCTGGAAAGACGAGTCCTGGAAGGGCTGGTGGGGGGATAATCCGCCGTACCACACGCCGGTATTTGTGCTCACGCATCACTCACGAGCGCCCCTGACGATGGAAGGCGGCACGACCTTTTACTTTGTGACCGATGGCATCGAGTCGGCCTTAAAGAAAGCGAAAGCGGCGGCCAAAGGCAAAGACGTTCGGATTGGTGGCGGCGTTGCCACGATTCGTCAGTACCTGATCGCCGGCCAGATCGATGAGATCCACCTAGCCATTTCGCCGATTTTGTTGGGAGAAGGGGAGCATCTCTTTGCCGGCCTCAATCTCCACGCTCTCGGGTTCACATCCATCAAAACCGTCGCCAGTGAAAAGGCAACGCATGTTCTGATGAAAAAAGGATGAACGGGTCGCCTCCGCTGCATAAGTCCTTCCGAAGAGACCGATGCCGGCCTGCGATCGGCTCATGACGACCTTTTCTCGTTTTAACGGGTAATAAGCCCATCGGTGATGCCGTAGGCGAGGGCATAGCAAATGAAGATTCCTATGCCGCCGGCGATACCTGCCAGGACGGAGTCCCTCCACCCGCCGTTGGTCACGTGTCTTGCCATCAGCGCAAAAATAATCGCGATGCCGAATTCGCCAAGGATGATGTAGTAGGGCGTGTTGGACAGCATCCGGCAATTGCTATATACCCACCAGTTGATTCGGCGTGCCATTTCTTCATAATAAGGGATGTTGATCGCACCCAAGACACCAATCGCGACCAGTCCCCACCTGTCGAACCGATTCCAAAGCCACAGACCGATATAGCCGAACTGCACAGCGACGACTTCCCAGGCAAAAGGCATCCAGAGGGGAGAGCGCCAAATCATGGGTCCGCCGCCGATGGCATAGTCCAACGTCTTGGTGTAATCCACCAGCCACGCATCGGCAATCAACTCAGCAAATCCTACGGTAAGGCCGAAGACAATGAATCGCGCCAGGACCCAGTCACGGCGCAAGATGATGAAACCGGCCAGCAGGGAATTATCGATGATATTAAGCGCGACTCCGGTTTTCCAATCCGACCACGGTGCGAGGCTCAGCAATGCGACGGCGACAACGTTGATGGCGATAGTAGCCAAGATGATTTTGAGACGGGCATCAGCAAGCGAGCTTTCAGCGGTCAGTTCCATGCCTGATCTACGTGTTGGAGCATGCGCTGGATGTTTCGATGGGGTTGGATCAGAAATGCACGCATTTCTCTTCCAACCCGTTGACGCTTGTATTCACGAAGAGTACCCTTACCTGATTTCTCCTCAGGTGATCAACCGAATCTGACTGCCTTTTCGGTTACCCCAAGAGTATTCCATGAATGAAACGATCGTGGCGGCGATCATAGGTGGGGCGGCCGGCGTTTTGCCCGTTGTAGTGACAAGAATCTTTGGGCGGCTCGAGAGTCGAAATCAGACGAGGCAGCAGGTGCAGGCGCTTGATCTTGCCAAAAAGCGAGTGGACTTCTTGCAATCTTGGATGGGCGCCCGGAAGAGCTGCCTCCCGCGAGAGACCGTTGATGTCTCAATTCAGGAAGCCTTCAAGGAGCTGGATGAAATCCGCTTATCCCTTAGGCGCGTCCTTGAGAAGACGGTAAGTCACGCGAGAAGTCATGAAGAGCGCCCATTCATACAGCGTCTGTTGTTGGCCTATAAGCCGAAGAGGATGTCTGGTTGGTGGTGGCGGGTGGCCTATTACACATGGACCGGTGCCATTGCGGCGAGCATTCTCGACGGGGTCATTCGACGGGACTTCTTTACGGGGAGAGACGATGATGGAAGCTTTTCGGTGGCTGTACTTATCGGTGAAATAATCGGCGCGGTCTTGCTGATTCTTCCTTCTGTATTCTTTCATCGACGCGCCGTGCGATCTGATATCGCTCAAATGAAAGGTGCCGCTAAAGATCAGACAGGACAAGTTGCGGGATGACCGGCTTCCTGAGGATCGTAGTGAGTCTGTGTGAGGCTTCAGGGTTCTTTTTCTACTAGATCGATTGCCGCATCCGCTTCCAGCGCAAAACGGCCTCGGCCTCGCTGGACAAGTCTCACCTCCGGGCATTTCTGCTCAAGGCGTCGGCGGAGTAGGATCAGTCGCGTTTCGAGATTGTCCTTTAACTCCGGTAGTCCGAGCCAAGAATCCATCCGTAGCTCCCGGTTCGTGAACTCCACCCGACCCTCATCACGATACTGCTTCAGCAAGCGCCAGAGAATCCGGGCCGGAACATTGCGAATGAGATAGTCGCCATCCACGCAGATGCAGTCGTCCTTCTGAAAGAAAGTAAAGCGGCGTATAGCACCCGAGCGAGACGCAGGGATCGGGGCTGCACTTCTGATCCGGTCCATCGGAGCATCGTCCGTCTCGCGGCTGAGTTGGTCGATTGCGGTCGCGAGATGTAAGCCTAAAGTAGTGAGCAGCGTGTTCTCACGCGGGAGAAAGGCGAGCGGATCCTTGCTTTCGACAGCCAGCACACCGACCAAACGTCCACGACTTACGAGGGGCACGGCGATCTGACTGGCCGCGTCGGGGAGACCGGGAAGGGGGATTTCTCGTGCGATCGCCTCGGTGCATCCTAACGCTTCGGCGCGGTCCCGCACCGCGCGTGCATATCGCAAGCCATGATCCATGGCCGACAGATAGAGCGTCCGCCGAGCCCGCGCGACCATGCCGATGAGACCTTCGCCGGCTCCAACCTCGGATCCCACTCCATTTTCTGCATAGCCGTGGCTCGCAATTGTCAGCAGCTTCCTATTCTGCTCATCTGCGAGCAGGATCTTCGAATGATGGAATCCAAACTGTTCATCAAGGAGCCGCAGCGAGGCTTGAAGGACTTCATCGAGCGACTGTGCCTTGTTCAGGCACTCGGAGATCACCCGCATCGAAACCAGGCCCGAGTCCACAAAGAGGCGTGACGAACGCTCGGATGGTTGGGGAACAGGTAGTCGTGTGAATCCCTCCAAGCATTCGACGTCGAGCACCTCGTACACATCGGCGGCGAGTAGGCGAAACACGTCAGTCATGCCCGAGTAGGATGCCACCGCCTGGAGTTGAAGCGACATGGACTCGAACAACGGGCCGGTCGATTCCGAATGATCAAAGCGGAGTCGAAAGCGATAGGCATGCAACGTTCGTGGGTCGAGGACCATGATGCAGGCAAAAGGATTCTCACGAACGTTGCGATGGGTCTTGTTGAAGAATTGAAACGAAATGGCTACGTGCTTCGTGTCCACATAGTAGACCTGACTGATAAACGTGATGTTCGGCGTGCCGTCGCTCGCGCAGGTACTCAAGGCTGCGGGAACGATCCCCTGAAAGCATGCCCATAGATCCTCAAGTTGCGGCGGCGTCTTTTTCATCCCCCGATCCTCTTTCCCGCACCTGGCCCTGGCGTCTGATCGAAGACATCAGTGACGGTCATTTCCACGGCGACGGTCGGTTCGGCGATCCAGGCTTCACCCAGCGTGGAGGGCACGCCAATGGCTGTGAGCTCGGCCATGAATTCACGATGCCACCGCTTGCTCGTCTCTCGATCAACGGACGTGACCGACTTCATGCTTCGGACCTGACCTTTCAGCTGGCAGGTGATGTGGTCCGTAGGTCGCGTGCACGTCACTGCAATTTTGCCGTTTTCACGCAAGTTCTCGATGGTCTTGCCGGCGATCGCTTTGGACAGAAGAATCGTGACGGTACGCCGGTCGGCCGCGGTGTGGATGCCCCACGCACGCGTGCACTCCGGCATGAGTGACGCATCGCGAGTGCCGACCATGACCGAGATGCCCGTCTGGAGGAGAGCGACGATCGAGTCGGGAATCATGAATCGATGTGGCGGTTAGGAAAGATTTAGGTAAACCTTAGCATAGTTTTAGGAACCGTGTCGCGGACCTCCATGTTACTGTCCCCCACACAAAGGGGCGCGTTCAACGTGGATCGCGTCAAACACAGGAGGATCCAATGCGAGACTTGTTATACGCTTCAATAATGGTTTTGTTCATTGCCGTAGCATCTGCGCCAGCCTGGGCGGAAGATCACGGCCGTGCCGCTGTACGGCGCGGCGGGGAGACGACCGTCGTGTTTGTCGCTCGTGACTACGGCTTCAGTGGCCCCGAACGTATTCCTGGTGGACTCACGACCGTTCGGATAGTGAATGAAGGTCGCGACCTTCATCACATCCAGTTCTTGAGATTGCTGGAAGGCAAGTCAGCTGCCGACTTCCGTGCAGCTATCGCGGCCGATCCAAGTCGGCTGCCAAGTTGGGTGCAATATGCCGGTGGACCGAATGCGCACCTGCCGGGCAGCCAGGCTTCCGCCACGGTAAATCTGACCGAAGGAGACTACGTGTTGATGT
This sequence comes from uncultured Nitrospiraceae bacterium, assembly GCA_963730935.1. Classification (GTDB taxonomy): domain Bacteria; phylum Nitrospirota; class Nitrospiria; order Nitrospirales; family Nitrospiraceae; genus Nitrospira_C. The sequence goes on from CAVSTP010000003.1 coordinate 721,736, forward strand.
GCTGGATTCCGGACAAGAACGGCGTGCCGCACGTGGCGCTGGGGATGCAGAAGGCGCTGTTCGTGCGCGGCGGAAAGCCGACGAAGGTCTCAGGGGCTAAAGCTCCAATCACCATCACGCAAATTGATTATCAGTTTATTCTCTCAAAGCGAATTGAATCGGGCATTCACACGATCGAAGTCATCAACCATGGCAGTCAGCCACATGAGCTCGTCGTCGTGAAGCTTGCACCGGGCGCTACGGTCCAAGACGCCATCGCCTCCTTCGAGCCGGGCGCCTCCGGGCCTCCTCAGGGTGAATTGGTGGGAGGAATTACCGGAATCGAAAGAGGGGAGCGCATGCACTTTACCGGCGAATTCGAAACTGGTAGATACGGACTCATCTGCTTTGTCCCTGATGCGGCTACCGGGCGACCTCACTTCCTTCACGGCATGACGACCGAATTCACGGTTGAGTGAGCTACGCTCAAAGGTCGAACGAGGGCTGGCAAGACAGAAAAAGGGCCGGTCAGAATCTACTACCTGACCGGCCTGGTCCGCTGGTCGGGAAGCATCTTTCAGCCGGTGTGTGTCGGTTGGTGACGGAAGACATTCGCTATCGTCGCGGCAGGTAGTGTGACGGCTATTGAGGCTTCGAAACGCTCTGCGGCTGGCCGTTGCGAAATTTCTCCCTCTCAGCCCGCTGTTCCTCGACCAGTTTGTAGGCGACGTAGTACTTATAAATGTTGGCCACATAGGTGACCGTTTCCTCGCCGATCCGTCGTGCGGCGATGATCTCGACGTTGTTGAACCAGACATTCGGATTAAGCCCGCGTTGCGCCGCTTCCTTTCTGAGTTTCTGAACACGGGCTGGCCCGCAATTGTAGGCGGCGAATGAAAAAAGGATCTTGTTGCGCGTGTCCATGGGCTCGTTTTCAAAAAATTGGTCCCGCACGAACCGCATGTACTTGATGCCGGCATGGATGTTCGGTTCGAGCTGTGTCACGTCTCCGGTCTTCATCTCTTCGGCCGTGGCAGGCATCAGTTGCATGACCCCGATTGCACCGACACTGCTTCGAGCATTCTGATCAAGCAGAGACTCCTGGTACCCCTGGGCGACCATCAAGAGATAGTCCATATCGTACTGAGAACCGTATTTGCGAAAGTACTCGACCGTCTTTTGGAATTTCTTGATCTCGCCGGCCGAAGTGGCCTGTTTCACGATGCGCGGATTACCATCCCCGCCATACTTCTTGATCAACTCATTGCCGAAAGCGGATTTCCCGCCGTGCTCTTTGGCAAACGCGGCAATTTCCGCTTTCAATTTCGGGCTGTCCTTCCGGATCATCCAGGCCAAGTCGCCTCCTGCGTTAATCACGATGCCTCTGTGCGGCTTGAGGTTTTTAAAAACCTTCGCCCAGAGGAGCGCTTGGTAGCGATCCACCACGATAATTTCTACGAGCCCGGCATTGACCATCTCCAACAGGTCGTCGTCCTGGAGATCCTCAGGGGCGGCCTTGAGCACCACCGGTGCTTTGTGCTCTTGAACGAACCGCTCATTGAGACGCTCCAGATGAGTCCAGTAGCTCGATGACTTGCGGACGAAGACCTCCTTACCTGAAAGATCATCGAGTGATTTCAGTTCCGGCGATGCAGGCCCCGTCACGGCGATTTCCCTGACTCCATGGAAAAAAGGTGCGCCAAAATCTACCTGTTCGAGTCGTTCCGGTGTGACGGTTAGGATACCTGCCGCAATGTCCCCGCGTCCCTCCAGAAGCCCCTGGATCAGCTGGTCCCGCGAGGTCGGAATAAAGACCACATGGATAAGGATGTGCTTGCCCTGAGCCTTGTAACGATTATTGATTTCCTCCTGGAAGGCCTTGAGCAGTTCATATTCGGCGCCGGTCTGCCGGGGACCATTGAGCCAGTAGGATGTGCGGGAGGGTGCCACAAGAGCACGAATGACACGACGTTCGATCATCCCATCGAGGTCCCCGGTCCATGATTTGAGGATCGAAGCCTGGATCAGTTCATTCTGGTCCGGTTTAGGTTGGTCCTGGGCGAAGACAGGTAGAGCTAGTGATGAGTAAATGAAGACGACGGTAAGAAGTGCGTGCTTCATGAAGGCGTTCCCCTTGTGCAGGCGAGTGATTGACTATCTTGGGGCTATCGAGGAGAGCGAGGCTAACATTCGTAGTTTGATCGGTCAAGGATGTGCTCGGGAAGCGGTCGATTGAAAATCCTCGGCACCTTTGCTTTAGTATGGCCGGATGACAAGCATGAAAACAGAAGGTCATGCTGTGCCGGTTTGCGCCATCTTTGCCGGCGTCAGCCTGGATGGATTCATTGCGCGGCCGAACGGTGATCTGGATTGGCTGATGGGCGAGGGTGGTGAAGACGGGGACGGCTCAGACCACGGGTACAACGAGTTCATTGCCGGCATTGACGCCATCGTCATGGGTCGGAAAACGTTCGAGAAGGTGTTGACGTTCGACAAGTGGTATTACGCCGACAAACGAGTGGTCGTCTTGAGCCATCAACCACTTGATCTATCCGTCGCGCAGGCGCGCGGAGCCGTTGTTGGGCAAATGGCAGGGGCTCCCTCAGAGATTGTCTCCAAGCTGGCTGCTTCGGGTGCTAGCCGTCTTTACGTGGATGGTGGAATCACCATTCAGGAGTTTTTGCGGGCAGGACTTATCCACCGTCTGATCATCAGTCGACTGCCGGTGCTCATTGGGGAAGGCATCCCCCTCTTCGGTTCGGTTCCGCACGACATCCGGCTCAGCCACATCACGACGCGCACCTATCCAGGGGGCATGGTTCAAGACGAGTACCATGTCGTTAGCCGAGCTGGCGAACTTTCATAGACGCAATTTGTCCCACCATTGCCTTCCTCGATGAGGCAGTACTCCGACCGTCCTCGTCAGGCCTTGCGTTGTGTTCCGTGTGTGGCTTGCATGAGGAAAGTTTTGACTAGTACAACTACCCGATACTAGGGGCTTTCCTAGTGGGCCTGTACGTATCTGAGCGCAAGCTCTGCCCCTACATCAAGAACGATCAACAAAAGGAGGGGGCCATGCAACAGAAACAGTTTATCTTGAGCAGCGCGGGAAGTGTTCTCCTCGTGCTTGCATCAGCATCGTATGCGGCGGATATGACTGCCGAAGCCACCGCCAATCCGATGCCCGAGGTCACGGCCAGCCCTCCGGCTGACGCAGTGGCCACGCCGGCGCCCGAGGCGGCGAGCAGTCCACCTACCGAGGTAACGACCAATGCACCGGCCGCCGCACCCTCGGACACGGCGACCAATCCGCCGCCTGAACAGTCGATGTCCGCTCCGGCGGAGACACCTGCTGACGCAAGTGCCGGTTCAGCGTCAGCCTCTGTCTCTCCAGAGCGATGAGCTAACAGGGCCAAGAGGTAGGGCACCTGATATTGTCGATGGGGTGAGCGAGGCGGAGCCTGGCTCACCCCTCACATGCACGCCTTACCATGCACGCCTTACGTAGTTCGCCTCTACATTTGTTCCACCACAATCGCCACTGCCTCTCCGCCGCCGATACACAGACCTGGCTAACCCTTGGCTGGCGCCGGTCGTTGCCATCCAGCCGTATCAAGTACTGGCGCGAGCAAAGCACAGCCCTGTCAAAAGTGACAGTTCCTCTTCTAGTGCTTTTCTGCCATAGTCCCCTTCGTAAAACTCTGGCAAGTGGAGGCTGATATTCACCCTCGAGTTGGCCTCTCAGCGCCAACTTTTCACAAAAGGAGCTAATCATGACGAAACCAATCTCTCAGGCGTTGAGTTGTGCAGGAGGTCTTCTCCTGGTGCTTGCATCGGCCTCGTATGCGGCCGACACGCCAGCTGGAGCAATGGCCAGTCCAACGCCGGAAGCAGCGTCCAATCCAACGCCGGAAGCAGCGTCCAATCCACCTCAAGTTGCGGCAGAGCCACCAGCCAATACAGGGATGACTTCTGCTCCTGCCGAACAGAAGGCCTCGATCGAGAAAACAGCAGTGGCTCCTCCCGTGGTGAGCGATCCCGGGAAAGTCTATCTTATCAGGGAGAACCCCTTCTACTGGCAGCATATTGACAAGTCTATAGAACATGCCCGTGCCGCTGAAATTGCAGGCAACATGGGACAGGCTGCAGAATTACTGGAACATGCCAAGATGTCGTTGATGCAAGCCCGGGAGGCACAGCGTGCGGGCAATGTGGGTGGCTTGAATGAAGGGATTGCCAATTTGAGAAAAGCGCTGAGTCTCCCGACATGGTTGACGCAATCCTCAACACAGACTTCTCCTTCCGCCCAGGGCGCAGATCCTCAGTGTATCGAGGAGCTTGAGAGACAATGCGGGGAGGTTGAGCCTGGCAGCGGGCGTCTCCAACAGTGTTTTGACGACAAGATAAACAACTTCTCATCGATGTGTCAGGAGAAACTTAAGGAGGGAAAGGCCGGGATCGCTGCCGCTTTTTTGGGGAACAAGCAGCAAAAGGAACTAAGAGGGATACCCCGTGAAGAGGCTGCCGTGCGTTCGGCGACTGGCTTTGTTCGTGAAGCTCGTAAGAACTTGTCGCAGGCGGCTGGAACGAAGTACGTCGAAATTCAGCCTCAGAAAGCGACAGCATCGAATTGATCCGGTACCTGTCTCTTCCTGACGCCGGGTAATAGTGTCGTAGGGGTGAGCGAGGCGGAACCTGGCTCACCCCTCACGAGCTCGCCTACAATCGCCAGGGACGGACGGAGGCGGATCACTCTTGTATGTTACGGGGCACTCCGTCCTTTCTCAAGCAAGGCACAATCCCTTCTTCAAGCCAGGTGTACTCGCCGCTCATGATCGCCTTTGACAGGTGATATACGACCGAGTCTTTCTTGTACCGTCGTATTCTTCCAACCACGGAGGAGGGAGGATACAGGCGATCCGCCATATCCTGGCAGAAGTAGGTGACCAGCTCACGGATCCCCGGCTTCGTTCGCATCTCTGGTTGAGACGCAAACCAGAGTATTGCAGCCATGGGAAACAGCAACAGACTGTCGTTCACGAGATGGTGCAGCAGGAGTTGTTTATTGTGCAGTTTCTGCCGGTGGTGAAGGGTCGCAAGCAGTGTCGCTCGGGTCAGGCCTCGTGAGGAGGACTCGATAAACCGTATCCACCTTGCATACTCTTTTCCGCAGGCCGCGGAGGCCGAGCGGGAATGCAGAAAGGGGAGACAAGAGGAAAGGGACATGCGGGCGTAATAGAGCGCCGCGGCGACCTTGCGTGACATGGATCCCTGGAGAATGGCCAAGCCCTGTTCGACATAGGGAGCGAGGGACTCGCGTGCCATCCAGATTCGCAGAATCTCGCTGGTTCCCTCCCAGATGAGATTGATCCGGGCGTCGCGGAGCATGCGCATTACTGGAATGGCCTGCTCGCCACTCTTGTGTTGCGCCTCCGTGGTCATGAATCCTCGTCCGCCGCGAACTTGAAACAACTCATTGACGGCTTCCCAGTACCACTCGCTTCCAATAATTTTGGCTGCGGCCGATTCCAACCGGAGATCGCCTTTCTTGTTGGCCCAAGCTCCGCAGAATGCCATGACGGCATCGAGAGCCAGGGTATAGGCAGCCACTCGGCAGAGCTTTTCTCCAATCAAATTGTGCTCCCCGATAGGCTTGTTCCATTGTACGCGGATGCGTCCCCACCAACGCATTGCCGAGAGACATTGCTTGAGTCCCCCCAAACAAGCGGCGGGAAGGGTCAGGCGCCCTACCGTAAGGGTGGCGAGGGCGATCCTCAGGCCGTCTTCTTCGCTGCCCAGCCGGTTTTCAACAGGGACGTAGACGTTGTCGAACCGCGGCACCCCGTTATAAATCCCTCTGACCCCCTCGAAACGGAGACGTGTAACGGAACATCCCGGCCACTGAGTTTCGACGATAAACGCTCCATATCGTTTCTGCCCCTGCGGGTCCCGGAGGTCTTCTGGACGATCCACGATCCGCGCGATGACGACCAGCATGGAAGCCAGAAACTCGCCGTCCCGCTTGGCAGAATTGGTAATAAAAAATTTCTCTCCGGTGAGGCGATAGCCGACAGTCCTGCCGGCTTCTGTCACTCTGACTGCGTAGGTCTCCACTTTGGAGATGTCGCAGCCGACGTTTCGTTCCGTGAGAGCAAACCCTGAAATCTCCCCGCCCGCAAGCCGGGGCAGATACTTCGCTTTCTGCTCAGGCGTTCCGAAAAGCCGGAGTGGTTCTGGCACGCCGATCGATTGCGCCGCCGATAACAGCACCGTCAATGAGGCGTCGACGCTTCCACAGAGGGTAGCGACTTGTTGATACTCGTATTGGGTAAATTCCTGCCCGCCGAAGGATCTTGGAATCTTGATGCCAAGTGCGCCGAGGTTGGCTAATGACTTAATGAGGGATTCGGGCAGCTCGCTCTCGAGATCGACCCGGTCGGGATCCAGAGAGAACAGGAGAGGCTTGAGCCCTTCCAGAAAGTCAGCGGCTTTTGGCGAAATCTCTGGAATGCTGATCTCGCTAAAGAGGTTCCAGCGAACATCAGCCTCAAACAAACCCGCAGTAAATCCGGTGTAGGCAGCTTTGTCCCGGGCCGCTTCCGCTATTGCCTCGGACCCCTGAAACAGCCCCGATTTTGCCATGCCGCGTTCTTCCGACGTGAGCTAGAGGCGTAGCGTCCGGCTCATCTTTGTTAGTGTACCACCTTTTCAATTCGCACGCTGTCATTTAGGCACCTGACCCTAATGGGGGAGGCTGGATTGCATTCAAAAAGGATGAAAATCGCCACTTGCGTGGTAGGATGGGTTGAGGGCATTACTCCTGATTTCTTACGGGGTATGCATCATGCGCAATGTCGTCGTCGTTGAGGGATTTCGTACTCCTTTTTGTAAGGAAGGAACAGATTTCCGCGAGATAGACGCGGATGTGCTTGGCGCGTGGGTTGTGCGTGAAATGATCGCGCGCTGTCACCGCTGGAATCTTCCGCCGAGCACCATTGATTGCGTAATAGGAAGCAATGTCGCCACGCCGATGCACGCAGTGAATCCGACGCGTGTCGCTGCGGTCACCGGCGGCCTTCCCCCCAGCATCCCTGCCGATACTGTCGCTGGTAAGAATTGCGGTTCCGGCGTCACCGCACTCTACTATGCGAGCCTGCGCATCCGAAGCGGCGATGTCGATACCGCGCTCGTCATCGGCATGGAGGCGATGAGCCGGATCCCTGTGGCGTATGACCGTGCAGTCGCAGACCTGCTCCTGAAATACGGCAGAGCGAGAACGCCTCGCGAAGGTGTCATGACCGCTCTGACGCTCATCCCTAAATTGCTCAATCTCAAGCGCTATCCCCCTCGTATCGGACTCGTCATGGGTCTCACCGATCCGATGTGCGACCTCATTATGGGACAGACCGCGGAGAATATCGCCAAGGATCCCTCCCTGGGCATCACGCGTGAGGAGCAGGATGCATTCTCGATTCGGTCGCACAAGCTGGCGGCAGAAGCCTGGAAACGCGGACTCTTGGCAGAAGAAGTCGTGCCTATGTTTGTCCCGGAGAGAAACAGCTATGTTGAGCGGGACAACGGGATTCGGGAAGATGCCGACCCAAAGACGTTTCACGATGTGAAACCTGTCTTCGACAGGCGTCATGGATCGGTGACACCAGCCAACGCCTCGCAAATTACGGATGCCGCCGCAGCCATGCTATTGATGGACGAGGACAAGGCCAAGTCGCTTGGGCTCCCGATTCTTGGGTATGTGAAGGACTATGCCGATTTCGGCTATGAACCTTCCTGCATGGGCCTCGCTCCTGTAGGAGCCATCGCCAAACTACTGTCGAAATCTGGGTTGACCCTTAAAGATTTTTCGGTCTGTGAGATCAACGAAGCCTTTGCATCCGTGGTGCTAGGGATCACCCGAATTCTTGCGTCATCCTCTCTCATGGAGCGCAAGTTCGGCAGATACGGATGGACGGAGCGTCTGGGCGAGATTCCCCCTGACGATCTGAATCCGCACGGCGGAGCGATTGCGCTCGGTCATCCGGTTGGCGTATCCGGTCTGCGCCTAGCGATGACCTCGCTGTACGAGCTCAAACGACGTGATGCCGAACGAGCCCTGATCAGCATGTGCGTGGGAGGCGGGCAGGGAGTCGCGATGATTGTGGAGAGAAAATAGCGATGTCCAACGAGTTCAAACACTTCAAGGTCGCTCCTGTCCACGACGGAATTCTCCTGGCAGGGTTTGATTACGCCGGAAAATCGGTCAATGTGCTCAATGGGGAGAGCTTTGCTGAATGGCAGGAGCTCGTCCGGTTCGCACAGCACTCGAGTGCGGTCTCCAGTGTGGTGCTCGTAAGCATGAAGGAAGGAAACTTCTGTGCCGGAGCCGATCTGGAGCAGATGCATGGCGCACAGGAGCAGCGGTCCTTTGAAGCATTAGAGCAATTGGTCAATACGGCCCATACGGTCTTCGACGAAATGGGGCGCTCGCCAAAACCGTTTGTCGCTGCGGTGGAAGGGGCTTGTCTCGGCGGCGGGCTCGAACTCGCGCTGGCCTGCCATGCGCGGATTGCCAGCGCCCACGCGAGGACCATGTTCAGCCTGCCGGAAGTCAAGCTCGGCATTCTTCCCGGATTTGGCGGCACGCAACGTCTTCCACGGTTAGTCGGCGTGCCGGCAGCCTTGGAGATGATCACAACGGGAAAAACGGTGTTCCCGCGGCAAGCGCTGAAGATGGGGCTTGTGGACGCCATGGTGACCTCGATCCCTTCCACGGTCAGGACGCTGGAGCAGATTCAGCGCGAAGCGTTCGTTCAAGTCGCCATCTCCCAAGCACGTGAGCTTCGTTCATCGCCTGTTCGGCGGCGTTCGCTTCACGGGAGCCAAAGACTTCTGAGCGCACCGGGAATTCGTGCGCTCGTCTGTGGCTATGCGCGGCGTCAGGTCATGAAGCGAGTGCGACACTTTTATCCCGCTCCGCTTTGTGCCATCGACGCGGTGAAACGGGGGATGGGTATGGCTGTACTGAAGGGATCGATGGCAGTCGAGAAGCCTCTGTTATTGGATCTCATGGCCAGCCCGGTTTCTGCCCACCTTGTTGGCTTATTCCTGAGAGGTGAAGAGGTTAAGCGGAAGGCTGCGAGTGTCTCGGAGCCCGTGATGCGAGTGGGAGTGCTGGGAGCCGGCTTGATGGGCTCGCAAATCGCCGGTCAGCTTGCCGAAAAGGGGTATTCAGCCGTGCTGCGGGATGTGGCCTCGGACATTCTGGCGAAAGGCATGGGGAGGATCCATCAGGCTCAATCCGTCCAGGTCCGGAAACGAATCATTCTTCCCTCCGACCTGCGTTATCGCATGATGCGGATTACCCCGACCATCCGGCTGAGCGATCTGGCTTCCGTTTCCCTGGCCATCGAGGCAGTGTCGGAGAAGTTGGATGTGAAAAGGGCCGTACTGGCTGAATTCGAATCCGAGGCGCGTCCCGATGCCATCTTTGCCACGAATACGTCATCCTATACCTTGACCGACATTGCGGTGAAGGCCACCCATCCCGAACGGTGCGTCGGACTCCACTTCTTCAATCCAGTCGCTAAGATGCAGTTGGTCGAGGTGGTGCGCGCGCCTTCCACGTCCGAGCAAGCCTTGGCGCAGGCCTCCAGCCTGGCGAAGCGGTTGGGCAAGTTTCCGCTCGTGGTCCGCGACGGACCAGGATTCCTCGTGAACCGGATTCTGGCACGCTATCTCGCGGAGGCGGTGATCTTAGCTGGCGAGGGCATCCCTATTCGTCGCATCGATGCGGTCGCGAAGGACTTTGGGATGGCCGTGGACAGCGGGCACCCCATGGGACCTCTCGAACTCATCGATTTGATCGGACTCCCCGTCGCCGTGCACGTGCTCGCCTCGCTTGCTGTGCTCGGATCGCGCATTGAATCGCGTGACACGCTGCTGCGCGGCTTCCTTTCCGAGAAACATCCGGTCACATTTTGGAAGTCAGGAAAAGAAAACCCACAAGCCATCGACCTGATCAGGCAGTATCGTCGGACCGAGTCGTCAGATAGCGGCCCTGTCACAGACGACATGCTTCACCAACGCCTGTTCCTGCCGATGGTGGACGAAGCGGTGCGCTGTTTGAAGGACAAGATTGTGGACCATGCCTGGCAGGTGGATTTTGCCCTGACATACGGGATTGGATTTCCCGCGTTTCGTGGAGGTCTCCTGACCTGGGCGAGGCAGCAGATGGCGCCGGCGCAGCTCACAGCGGCCCTGGATTCACTGTCCCGCAGGTACGGAAAACGCTTCGAGCCTTGTCCGGCGATTGCGCACGGAGGATGGTAGCCGCCGAGTCACCTCAAAGGGAGCACATCATGCCCGAACAACCTTGGTTGGTCCATTATCCTCAAGGAGTTCCCCAGGAGCTCTCCCTGCCTGGTGAGACGCTCACGGCGATGTTCTCCAGAAGCGCGCAACGATTTGCGCGCCGACCGGCCCTGTATTTTTTTGGCAAAACCCTCTCCTACCAAGAATGTCATGCACTGGTTGAGCGATTCGCCTGTGGCCTTGCGGCACGGGGCATTCGCAAGGGCGATCGCGTGGCGCTTTGCCTGCCGAATTCACCGCAGGCGGTGATTGCGTACTTTGGCATCTTGCGGGCAGGCGGCATCGTCGTCGCCTGCAACCCGACGTACACGGAATATGAGCTCGCCCATCAACTGCGCGACTCTGGAGCACGAGCCATTGTCGTGCTCGACTTGATGCATCAAAAAATTCAACACCTCAATTTGGAACTGGTCATCGTCACCCGGATCACCGATTTCATGACGACGATCGCGAAATATCTATATCGACATCGAAATGGTCACCATCCGTCTCCTGACATTCAACCGGACGAACGAACGCGTTTCTTCCATGATGTGCTCGATGAGGCGTCTCCTGTCGCGCCGGAGCAGCTTCCGGTCGCCTCGCCGGACGATATCGCATTGCTGCAGTACACCGGCGGCATCACAGGGATCTCAAAAGGGGCGATCTTGCTCCACCGGAATCTGACGGCGAATATACGGCAGCTGGTCAGTTGGTTTTCTCCCGCAGAGCGGGTGGAGAGTTTTCTTGCGGCGCTTCCGCTCTTTCACGTCTTTGGCATGACCGTCACGCAAAATATCTGCCTGGGGATCGGAGGATGCATGGTGTTGGTGCCCGATCCCCGCAACATCCCCGTGCTGGTCACGTTGTTGCGCAAGAAGCAACCGACCGTGATCACGATCGTTCCGGCGTTCGTGCGAAAACTGCTTGAGCACTGTGATGCAAAGGATTTTACGTCGACGCGGTTTGTGATCTGCGGCGGGGCGGCGTTGCCGTACGACCTGCTGAAGCAGTTCAAGGAGCGCACTGGGCATCTCATCTGCGAGGGCTATGGTCTCTCCGAAGCCTCGCCCGTCACGCACTGCAATATTGCTCGTGGGCTCTCCGTCAAGCGGTCGATCGGACTGCCCATCGGCAACACCGAGGCGAAGATCATGGATGAGAAAGGCCAAGAGGTTGCGACCGGCGAAAGCGGGGAGCTCTGGGTGCGTGGCCCCCAAGTCATGGCCGGGTACTGGAACAATCCTGTCGAGACCGCAAACGCCCTGAAACCCGGTGGCTGGCTCGCCACCGGCGACATCGCACGTATGGATCAAGACGGCTTCTTCTACATCGTCGATCGGAAGAAGGACATGATCTTGTCGACCTCCGGATTGAATGTGTACCCGGCCGAAATCGAGCAGGTGCTCACGCTTCATCCTCATGTGCGTGAGGCAGCCGTCATCGGAGTGCGGGCCATGGATGGAGGCGAATCCATCAAGGCGTTCATCGTGCCGGCGAACGAGTCCGTCTCCGTGGATAACCTCACCGCGCATTGCCGGAGTCATTTGGCCTCATACAAGGTTCCGAAGAAGATTGAGTTCCGCACGGAACTGCCCAAATCAATTCTGGGCAAGACGCTCCATCGGGTCCTGCGCGCCGAGGAGGATGCGCGCCTTCAACTTGAACGATCTACAGACGGTGAGTCACAGCCGAAGAACCCATCGGCCGGAAATGTTGTTGGATGCAAGGCAGGTCACTGACGTGCCTCGCCAGCGCCAACGCAGCCGACAACCCGGGCGATTCAATGCCGACCAGATTGATGAGGAGGGGGGTCTCTCGGTCGACGGAGACAATAAAATCGCTCTTTTTATGCTGGCCGATCATCACGCAGGGCCGGATGCCCGAATAGCCCCAGCGGAGATCAGACTCCTCCAGCACGGGAAGAAACCTCCGCAGAGCCTCGACGAAGAACCCCGGCGGCGTCTTTTGGGACAGATAGTCAGCTTTGTCCTTCACCGGTACCTCGTTAGGTCCCACGAACAATTGTCCATTCGGCCGGGGGCTGAAGTGGATACCTTTGCCGGTGGCTTTGGGCGGCAGGGCGGGGTACACGAGGCGTCGGATCAAGCGCGTCTTGGACGGATTGGCCAGCTCGTAGTACTCCCCTCGGACCGGGCGAATGCTATATTTACTATGGGAGAGTGCGAGGGCGGCGATCTCATCGGCATGGAGGCCTGCCGCATTGATCAGGCAGGCGACTCGCAACTTTTGACGGTCGGTCGTAATGAGGAACTCGGTGCCTTCGTCTTCGATGCCGACGACCCGGTTATTGAACGCGAATTCGACCCCACTGGCTGCTGCGTCGTTTTTTAGTGATTGCACGAAGGCAGGCGAATCGATGACACACACACTTGGAATGACGATGCCACACGAGGCGCGAAGGTTCGGCTCGAGGGCCCGCAAGCCGGATGGCGTGACGAACGACATCCGGATATTCGATCTCCATGCGTTCAGCCACAGGCGTCGGAGCATGGACAGTTCACGCCAGAGACCTCGACGGATATCCTCCCGCGAAATGGCGATGACCATGCCGCTGCGGAGGAGGGGGATGTTCTGTCGTGCCGCATATGCCACGGCCAAGGCGCTCCCTTCTCTTGCCAACCGCGCCTTGAGTGAACCCGGATGTTCGTGGATTCCGCTGTGCAGGACGCCGCTATTGCGTCCGCTGGTCTCCTCCGCCGTCCTCTCGTGTCGTTCCACCGTGATGATACGGAGTGGGCGCTGCCAGCGACGGCCTCCCAGTTCTCTGGCAATGGCGCATCCGACGACCCCCGCACCGACGATGCCGATGTCATACGTCTTCATCGCATTGGGTTCTCTCAGGCCGTTCACCGGTAAGATTCGTATCCAGGAGTCGTTGTATGCCAGATAGCCCCTCGACCAAATACGGCAAAATCCTGTTCGTGTTTTGTGGGGGAGGGTGCAAGGCCATCCACCAAGCGGTTGCGGCCGCAGAGGTAGTCAATGCCGGCTTTACTCCCTCCCACATCATGAGTTCCTCGGCTGGCACATGCAACGCTCTCGGATTTGTCGAGAATCCCGGTCCCGTCGGAGCCGAGAAAACCATCCGCATCTGGGAAAACTATATCACTTCGCCCGAATCGATTTACGAGGTCCATCCCTTCCTCAGGGACAAATTGACGCGCCTCTTGGGAGTCGTGCCGGCGGCGACGCAAGATTGCGGACCTTCCGGATCGATCCTCCACGACGTTCGGAGAGCCATCAAATTCCTGCCGTTGGTGCTCTCGTTCTGCGTGCGCATGCCATTGCGTGTGGCTGGCCGCACGGTCAGTTTCCTCTTTCGACTCATGGATACGTTCGAGGCCCAACATCAATCGTTCCGGAGACTTGTCCAAGCACCGGAGATTCTCGAAGCCTTCGATGAGGTGGATAAATACTTTGAATTCAAACGGATGAAGGCTTTTCTCGACCCCTTCCCGCTCTTGGCCAGACTTGGCGAACAAATCGATCTGCAGAAGGTGCTCACCAGCTCCATTGTGTGGCACATCATTACCGAACGATATGAGGATGGAGCGACGGTGCTTTTTTCAAACAAGGATCCGGATCTCGTAATCGATGAACGCACAGACGCACGAAGTCAGAAGGCAAAATACGATACGTTCTATAAACGGATTCGCGCCTCTATGGCGTTGTATCCCCTGTTCGAGTTGGTTGAAATGGACGGCTTCCGGTATCTTGACGCCGATCTCGCGAATCCCCTCCCGGTAGAGGAGGCGTTCAACCTTGGATGTGACACGGTCTTCATCTTCCTCAATGTTCCGAAAAGGAGCGTGCGCGTCGATCCGCATCCATTGCGGGACCTTGTGGAGCTCAATGACCTGCTGCGATTGAATGAACGATACATCCATCACCGCCTTAAGGAAGCACAGGTGAGAGCCAAGGAAGTAGGGATCAATCTTTTCGTCATCCGTCCAGACGAGATTCCTGCGGGTCTCGGACTCTTAGAGATCGATGCCAAGGTGATCGAATTCGTCAAGGGGCAGGAACGAAAAAAGATGAAGGATTATCTCGCGGATTTGGAAGCACACAATCTTCGATTTGCACCGCCGCTAAGCTGATTCCTCTCTTCGCCATGTGCTCTTCGGGAGACAACACGGAACGCTCATGCCTCGAGTGTTGAGAATCGGCCATCGCGGTGCTGCCGGACATGCGCCGGAGAATACCTTAGCCGCTGTTCGTAAGGGGATCGAACTCGACGTCGATTTCGTGGAGATCGACCTGCGTCAGACGGCAGACGGCGTCCTCGTTGTGCTTCATGATGCGACTGTCAATCGAACCACCAACGGGAAAGGACGAGTCGATGCTCTATCCTTTGCCGAAGTCGGGGGGCTCGATACCGGGAACGGGGAGCGTATCCCGATGCTTGAAGAGGTGCTCAAGATGGCTGGAGGACACACAGGACTGATGTTGGAACTCAAGGTCGCTGGGCTGGCTCATCTGACTGTGGAAGCCGTGCAGAAGGCCCGATTGGACACTCCCGTCATCTATGCCTCGTTCTTACATGAGGAACTCACGCACGTTCGGGCGATCGAGACAGAGGCTGCGCTCATGGTCTTGTTCGATAGGCTGCCGCACGCTCCGGTGGACTATGCGATGCAATATCACCCGGCTTACGTCGGTCTTCGGCACGACAGAGCCACCGAACGGCTTGTCGACGCATTCCATCGAGAGCACGTGCTGGTGTGGGTCTACACCGCGAATAGCCTCGCTGAAATCACGCGTGCAATCTCTATCGGTGTTGACGGCGTGATCTCCAACTTTCCTGAGCGCATCCCCACCCAGTAACTGACTCAGACATGTCCGTGCTCTCTACGGACCATGGGCTGACGTCGGGTTCTATGCGCGAATCATTTGGCTCGAATGACTGCCAACTCGGTTGCCCATCTCAATAGTTACCGCTGTTCCGAGAAGGTCCTAGCTGGGCTGACCCTTGGTTGAGACGCTTTCGACCCTGGGCACGTGCGTTGACGCGCTATAGAAGGATGGGCTAGGCTCCCTCTTCGCCTTTCCAGGAGAGATGGTTATGAAACCTTGTAGGATTTCGCTTCTAACTTTCATGTTTGCCTGTTGTTTGGCAACCGGTGCCTGGACGGTCAAGGCGGCAGAGCCTTCCTTCGAACTAACCGCCCGCTATATTTTCGAGGTCGTCAAGGCGTTTCGAACGGCCTACGTGCTAAAAGTCGTCGAGCATGCCAGGGACGGTGGTGTTCGACCGAACGAGGAGTGGCAGAAGGATTCGCATTTCATTCCGTTACCGGCGCAGTTCGTCAAGGCGGCTGCCGATCAACTCGACAATTTCGAGATCGGCCTGATCGGGCTCACACCGGTCAATCAGGCCAATTTTCCAAAGACGCAGGCCGAGACAGACGCGCTTCTCCAGCTCATGAAAAATCGGGAGCGGTCGGTGACCTCCTTTGTTGACGGCGATCAATTCAAAGCCATTTCAGCAGACTTGGCGCTGGTGCAATCGTGCGTGGACTGTCACAACCACCACCCGAAAGCCACGCGACGGAATTTCCAACGATGGGATGTCATGGGGGGGCTCGTCGTGCGATTGAAACGCGAGGCACGCTCTGAAGGCTCAGAGATCGGTCCAGAGATCGGCCCAGAGCCTTCAAACCGTCCCATGGGCCCGATTGAGAGGATGACCCCTCCGATGACGACCCCGCCGCCCTGGGTTCGATAGGCGAGACCACCTCTTGACGCTCAACGCCAGGGGGGCGTAGGCTTCACCTAGTACTTTTGCCGCCTCGCAATCGAGGTCGCATTATGGTCCTCCGTGGTAGCCAGAACCGGCCGCGTGGACCTGCCAGGTGTTCGCCTCTCACCAGACGGGACCTACTCCCTCAGACTGTGCCATGTGAGCCATTACCGCGCTGTGGTGTTCCAGCCGCGGTTTCTCTCTCGCCAGCGTCATTTCACCATACATGTCCAAGTCGGCCGAAACTTCAGGCCATGGCCGCGGTTTTGCCCGATGCGGAAAGGAGGTTCGTATGCCCTATCGCTTCAACAGCGTAGACATCCTTGTGGGTGTCGGTCTGTGCGCGATCGTTTTTGGTGCGATGATACTTGTTGTAGCAACCAGCGGCGCGTTTCTCGTCAGCGGGCCGCAGTCAGCAGCGATAGATGAGGCACTCCCCTCAACAGAGGCAGCCTGGCTGCAGCCGGCCTTGGGGCAGGCCATTGTTGAGCGGGCGATACTGCAACAGCGTACGGACCAGATCACGGCATCAGCGACAGCTGAATGGAATCAGGCCATGATGGCGCACCGTAACCTGCAATCGATCCAGGGCGGCCCATTGGCCTTCGTGATGGACCGTGCAGCAAAGGTTCCCCAAGAGCATGACGCGAGGGTGCAAACAGTGATGGGACGGACTATTGTGAATTTCACGCAGCGCGGGATTCGCAGTGGTGTGCTGTCGGCTGACTTGTATCTCTCGGATTACAATCAAGGCATGATTGCTGCCACTGAAATCCGTGGCCGGCGGATGCACGACGAGTTTGCGTCGACATGGCAATCAGTGCTCGGGCGATGGATTGTCGATGTGAGTCGCGAGTACATGCGCCGGACGGCCGAAGTTCAAGAGCAATTGGGGACCGCAATAGTGCATATGACACAGGCGAAAATGGGCTTGGAGGGTGCGTGGGCAACCAATCAGTACCAGCTGGGCAGCCTGATGGCTGCTGTCGACCGCACCCCCCCAATGGACGAGGGGGCGGCATTTCTCGCCTCAGGCGATGGCACGCGATCACAGTTCAGTACCTCCTTTAGACTGCCTTTGATTCCCGACATTCAGGTCGGTTATCTCCTTGCCGCTGCCATGCTGTTGTGCGGTGTTTTCTTCGGAGGCCTCGTCCTGTCTGCGGCATCGCGAGAGGCGAAAGCGCTCGCAGAATCGAGACGAAACGCCGGCAGATGGGTCTACCGCATGGCATCGTAATAGGCCGGAAAGATCTTCTGCGGGCCATCGATGTGTGGCCCGCAGAAGAGTGATTGCGCCGCCCAACTTTCCCTGCTCCGCCCTTTCTCGCCGATACCCGAGATCTTGCATCCCCCTGCGTTCTCCACGAGAGGGGACACTGACCCCATCAATGCTCTTAGAGCCTCCGTCTAGAAACCTAGGATGTGATGAGGCTATGCTAGCCAGGCCGCAGCGTTCACCTAAGGAGATGTCATATGAAGGGTTACCCGTGGCTAAGCTTCGTCATCCAGTTGACGGTGTGTGTGACGGTGGCGGGAGCGGGAGCGGCTGAAGTGGTCACGCCCGTGGTCAAATCGACCTGTATGATCTCCTGGGATCCGAGCGAGGATGATACGCGAATTATCGAATACCGCCTCACCGTCTGGATGGTAAACGGGCAGCGAGCTGCCGAGAAGACCACGCATGTCGTCAAGGCTCCGACGACGCAAGTCTCCTGCAAGGAGGTCGGAGCGACCAAAATCGGCCAATGGCAGGCAACGGTTCAGGCGTGCCTCAACGACGGTACGTGTAGTCAGGCGAGCAAACCCCTGTCGTTCAAGGTGGCCGAAAAGTAAACGAGGTCGGGTTCGACTTCTGAGCCCTTACGTCGGCCTTCCAGCCCGTTCACAGCTTGTACA
This sequence comes from uncultured Nitrospiraceae bacterium, assembly GCA_963730935.1. Lineage (GTDB taxonomy): Bacteria > Nitrospirota > Nitrospiria > Nitrospirales > Nitrospiraceae > Nitrospira_C. The sequence goes on from CAVSTP010000003.1 coordinate 739,725, forward strand.
AATCTCAAAAATCGTTACCTGATCCATCGGTCCTTGTGTAGAGTAGGCCCATGCAGGGCTCTCCGCTAGCGCCAGAGGTGTCGCGGCCTCCCACGCTCAATCGCTTCCGGCGTCACCCCCGTGTCCGCATCGAGACGCCGTTTGCATGCGCGCTCTCACCGCTGCGGTCTCGCCGTTGGCTGAGAAGGCCTCCAACGAATCTGGGCCTGGTATACGATCTCTCGGTGCGCGGCGCGCGCGTGTGTACGGAGGCCCCGTTTAAGCCGGGGGACGAGGTGACGGTGAGTATGCGATTGCCCAGGCAAATCCGTTCGGCTGAGATCGCCGTGGCGACCATCCGCTGGACCAAAGACCAGTTTTACGGACTGGCGTTTCGACGCCTATCCTTCGACGCTCATGACCGGCTGAAGAAATTCGTTTCGATTGCATCACGATCGATGAGGTAGCCTGATGGAGGAAGTCGAACCACAACGCGAGGTGGGAGTAGATCTACGCCGGTATCCGAGGTATCGAGTGTCGGCTCCATTTCCCTGTGCGTTTTCCCTCTTGGGCCTGAAGCGCTGGACGGCCGTCGACCGCAACGGCCTGGGCGTCGTCCTCGATGTCTCGCTGGGGGGTGCGAAGGTCATGAGCACAGCGGTGATGAACCCGGGAGACCACCTGGCCGTGAGCTTCCGAATGCCCGACCACGTGACGGCTCTGCAGCTGGATGCGAGGGTCAGGTGGATCAAGGATCAGCTCTTCGGGCTGGAGTTCCTCTCGATCCCTCTTCCGGTCGAAATGCGCCTCAAGAAGTTCCTTGCCCGCTCGTCGCAGCCCTCGGCCTGACGCCACGACGTCTTCGCCGGTCTGGTCCCCATACTGAAATCGACACATCCGTTTACTTGAGAATTCGACTCGAGGGCAGAGGAGGGGAAGGATCCCGACGGAATGCCGGGATCCTGCTACTTGATGGCGACCGCTTTCACTTCTTTGAAGGTGGTCAGGCCCTGCAAGCACTTCTGGATGCCGTCCTGCATCAGGGTCGTCATCCCATCTTCCATGGCGGCTTTGACCATTTCTTCCGTCTTGGCTTTCGTCTGAATCAGCCGTTTCAGCTTGTCGGTCCCCAAGCACAATTCGTGCAGAGCCACTCGGCCTTTGAATCCCGTCCGGTTGCAGGTCTCACAGCCTTTCCCGCGCGAGAGCCGGAAGGCATTGTCCAGCGGGATGCCGAGCTTGTCCCACCCGTCCGGCCCGTAGCCTTGGCGGATTTCCTCATATTCTTCCTTTGTGCCCACATACTGCTCCTTGCAGTCCTTGCAGACCCTGCGCGCCAGGCGCTGGGCCATTACGCCGAGCATGGCATCGGCGAAGCTGAAGGAATCGCAGCCCATGTCCAGCAAGCGGGTCACGGTTTCCACCGCGCTGTTGGTGTGCAGCGTGCTCAGCACGAGGTGGCCGGTGAGCGAGGCTTCAATGCCAATTTCGGCCGTTTCTTTATCGCGCATTTCTCCCACCATGATCACGTCCGGGTCGGCGCGGAGAAATGCCCGCATGGCCTTCGCAAAGGTGAAATCGATCTTGGGCTGTACCTGGACTTGTCTGAGCCCATATTGAGTGATTTCGACCGGATCTTCCGCCGTCCAAATCTTGATGTCGGGCGTGTTGATGAATCCCAGGACCGAATGCAGCGTCGTCGTTTTTCCGGAGCCAGTTGGGCCGACGCAGAGAATGATGCCGTAGGGCTTTTCGGCGATGTCCTTGATCGCCTTCAGATTGCGATCGGAAAAGCCCATCTTGTCGAGCGGCAGTGGTTCGCTCGCCGCGAGAATACGCATCACCACGTCTTCGTTGTAGCCGGCGGTCGGAATCGTCGCGACACGAAGCTCGATTTCTCTGGTCTCGCTGAGTTTGAATTTGATCTTCCCGTCCTGCGGTTTTCTGCGCTCCGCAATGTCGAGGCTCGCCATGATCTTTAAGCGCGACACGATTGCCCGCCGATAGCTCTGCGGGATTTTCATGTATTCGAAACAGTCGCCATCGACCCGAAAGCGCACCAACGTTTCCCGTTTCTCACCATACGGCTCGATGTGGATGTCCGAGGCGTTCTGCCGGTATGCATCGGCGATGATCTGGTTGGCCAGGCGGACGATCGCACTGTCGTTTTCGTCCAGGCCGCCGCCCATGCCTGATTCTTCCGCGGCTTCGGCCTGGGCTTCCGTGACCAACTCGCCCAGAATGTCGGAGACGTTTTCGTCCAGTTTGCGTCCGGCATTGCCATCGCCGGTGCCGGTGGCCGAATTCAAGAACTGGGCAATGTCCCGTCTCAGGCTGACCGCAAATCGGATATTGAGGCCGGGGAAGGTGCGTTTGATGTCCGCGACGCGGTCGAGATCGCCTGGATCGTCCGTTAGGATCTCGATGGCCGTTCGGTCGCGCTTGAGCGGCATCCAATGATTCTTTTTTAGATAGTCGACATTGAGGTTTCTCAGCAGTTCGATATCGACGAGGGTGCGCTCGCTGTATTCGATGTAGGGACACTTGTGAAATTGCGCGATGGACCTGCCGATCTCCATCTTAGGCACTTTGTATTTTTCGATCAGAATGCCTTCGAGGTCCGAGGAAATGCTTTTGCGTGCCTCGGCGATGGCGTTGTCGAGCTCGTTTTGAGTGATTTTGCCGTTGGTCACGAGCATGTCGAACTTGGTCGAGGCTTTCTTCGTTGTGACCTTCTTGAGATTGAAGAAGGCAATGCCCAGCGCCTTGGCGATTTCGGCGACCGATTCCTCGTCCTTCCGTGTGAAACGGAGTCCGCTTTTCTTGTTAAGCAGCTGCAGGACGCCCATAAGGTACTTATTGTCCGCGACGATCGGATACGTCAGGACCTGTTTGGTCTTGAATCCCGTGCGCTTATCGTAGGACGTATCATGACTGAGCGACGGATGGATGCCCTGCAGTTCCGCCGTGTTATAGGCGTCCGCAATGTTCACGGGCCGCAAGTATTTGGCGCAGAAGCCGGCCAGGCTCTGCTCGGTGATCGGGATGCGGACCTCCTCGATCGTATCGATGTGGGGGACCTTGTAGAAGATTTCTTTCTTGTCGGCGTCAAAGGCAAACAGGGTGAGGTCCTCGGCATCAAAGAGGCCCAGAATATCCTTGTGCAGGTCGAGCAGGATTTGGTCTAGATTGCTGGCCGCGTGGATTTGATTGGTGATCCGCTTGACATGTTCCGCGAATTCGACTTTTTGCTGAAGTTCCTGCAAGTTTTGCGTCGGAGGTTTGGCCTGCATCTGTGCTCCTCTGAGGAACCGATCACACGATTGCGGTCATGCCGGTGGCTGTCCTACAGCCGCGGCGCAAAGATATTCTTTTTTGAGTCGAGACTCAGTCTAGCCCAACAGAGCGGGAAGGCAAGGAAAAGGCGCTTTCGCGATGAAGTCGCTTGGTGGCGGAAACGGCGCAGAATAAATGGTTGGAATCAGGAGTCCGATCGTCCCGAAGAAGCCATGGCGAGAATGCCCTGCGGGACGTCGGTTGGAGGGAGTTTGGTCTTCACGCCGGTATTGCGGGATTTCACTTCCAGCAGGCCTTCGGCGAGGCCCTTATCGCCGACGATCACTTGATACGGTGCGCCGATCAAGTCGGCATCGTTGAATTTCACCCCTGCGCGCTCGTCCCGATCATCCCACAGGACCTCGAGACCCACCGCTTCCAACGCCGTATAGAGCTTGGTGGCCGCATCGATCACGGTGGTAGATTGGCCGAGAGCGATGAGATGCACATGGAACGGCGCGATGGGAAACGGCCATACGATCCCCTTGTCATCATGGTTCTGCTCGACCGCCGCCGCTGCCGTCCGGCCGATACCGATCCCGTAGCACCCCATGACCGCCAGGCATTCCTTCCCGTTGGGATCGAGGAACGAGGCACTCATGGCCTGGCTGTATTTGGTGCCGAGCATGAAGACGTGGCCCACCTCAATCCCCTTGGTGGTCTTCAGGACGCCGTCCTTCCGTGGCGAGGGATCCCCGGCCCGGGCGTTGCGCAGATCCGCGAATTGCTCCACGTGAAAATCGCGCGGACAGTTGACGTCGACCAAATGCGTATCGAGTTGGTTCCCGCCGACGACGACGTTTGTGCTCGCCTTGACGGCATGATCGGCGACGATACGTACCTTCAACCCTACCGGCCCCGCGAAGCCCACCGGCGCGCCGGTCACTTTTTCCACAGTCGCGGGACCGGCCAGTTCCAGATCGGTCACGCCGAGCAGGCGCTTGAGCTTGATTTCGTTTGCGTCATGGTCGCCGCGGATCAAGACGGCCACGGTCTCAGAGCCCGTCGAATAGAGCAGGGTCTTGACCAGCTTGGATGCCTCGACCTTCAAAAACCTCGTCACTTCCTCGACGGTTCGGCAGCCCGGAGTGTTGACGCTGCGCAGAGGGCGGAGCGCTTCCTTGCTCTCCTCATTCGGTGGCAGCACCTCGGCGCGTTCGACGTTGGCCGCATAGGTGCCTGGTTCGCTGTAGACGACCGTTTCTTCTCCGGTGTCCGCGAGAACCATAAACTCGTGGGAGGACGTGCCTCCGATCAAGCCAGTGTCGGCTTCCACGGCCCTGAAGTTGAGCCCACAGCGGGCAAAAACGCGGTGATACGCGTCGTACATCTTCTGATAGCTCAGGCGCGCTCCTGCCTCGTCCCGGTCGAAGCTGTAGGCGTCTTTCATGATGAATTCGCGCCCGCGCATGAGTCCGAAGCGGGGCCGGATTTCGTCACGGAACTTCGTTTGAATCTGATAGAAATTCAGCGGCAGTTGCCGGTAAGAGCGGACTTCACGGCGGAACAAATCCGTGATGACCTCCTCGTGAGTCGGGCCAAGGCAAAAGTCGCGTTCGTGCCGGTCCTTGAAGCGAATCAGTTCCTTGCCGTAGTAATCCCAGCGGCCGGTTTCCCTCCACAATTCCGCGGGGGAGGCAATCGGCATCAACAGTTCCTGGGCGCCAGCCCGGTTCATTTCTTCCCGGACGATCTGTTCCACTTTGCGGATGATCCTCAGACCCAGTGGGAGATAGGTATAGATGCCGGCGGCCACCTTGCGAATCAGTCCAGCGCGAAGCATTAGCCGGTGGCTAACGGTTTCGGCTTCCCCGGGATCTTCCCGCAGGGTGGGGAGAAGGAGTTGAGACGTGCGCATGAAGCGTCAGTGGGAGAAGAAGATCCGTTCGAGGTCGTTCCAAAAAGCAAAGATCATGACGCCTACGAGAAGGACCAATCCGACCTGCTGCGCCAATTCTCGCTGCCGTTCGCCCAACGGCTTGCGCAGGATGCCCTCGATCAGGAAGAAAAGCAAGTGGCCGCCGTCGAGGATCGGAATGGGCAGGAGATTCAACACACCCAGGTTGATGCTCAGCAGCGCAATAAGGAAGATCACATTGGCCGGGCCTTGCGCAGCGGCTTCGCCGGAAATCTTGGCGATCGTCAAGGGGCCGCCGATGTTCTTGCTCGAGATATCGCCCACGATCATCTTGTACAGACCCACGACGGTCAACTCGGTCCACTTATAGGTGGCTTCCAGGCCGTTATAGATCGCGGCCAGCGGAGTCGCGGATCGCATCAGCGAGCGGTCTGGTCCCGCGATACCAATTTTGCCGATCTGCACCGTCTGGCCGTTCACTGTCGTGCTTTCTGCGACAGGCGTGACCGACAGAGAGACCCGATGACCGTCGCGCAAGACGTCCACCTGGAGGGTTTTCCCCGGATTGTCTTTCACCAGGCTCGTCATCTGCGTCCAGGTATGGATGGGGGTGCCGTCGATTGACAGGACCCGATCGCCTTCCTTGAAGCCTGCAGTCGCCGCTGGTTTGCCGGGCACCACTTCGTTGACGACGGGAGGAATCTCCTCGATGCCGAGATAGTAGCCTGCCTCCTCGCCCTTATGGGCCGGTCCAGGCGCCGGAATCGGCGTCACGGTCAGGGTTTCAAGGCGGCCGTCCCGCAACACTTCCAGCGCGAGCGGGGCGCCCTTTCCTTTGGCGGCGGCGTCGAGCAGTTCCACGCGGGTCGCAATGTCGCGGCCGTCGATCTTCTTGATTTGGTCGCCAACCATCAGCCCGGCCTTTGCGGCCGGGGAGTCGGGTGCCACCGCTTCCAGAACCGGCGCGATATCCTTGAACGACGGCACCGGCAGCGTATAGCCGGTGGCGAGCCAAGCCGCAAAGATGAGATAGGCAAGAATGAAATTGAACCCGGGCCCGGCGGAGACGATCAGCACCTTGCCCCACAGATTCTGATGGATGAAGGACCGTCTTCGATCCTCGGGAGTAATCGCCTCCGCCTCATCTTCGCCGAAGAGCTTGACGTAGCCGCCCAATGGGATGGCAGAGACCAGATACTCCGTTTCTCCGACTTGCCGCCCAAAGAGCTTCGGTCCGAACCCCAGGGAAAACTTCAACACCTTTACGCCGACCCAGCGCGCGGCGAGGAAATGGCCGAGTTCATGAAAGGCGACGAGTACCCCGAGCACGACGAGAAACCACCAGGTCTTCTGCAACAGGAGCCAGAGACTATCGGGCGACAAGGTCCAGGCGAAAAAGGTCATGGTTCATACTCGATGGTGAAGGTTTGCAATGGTCACGGCTTGTATACTTTCTCAGCGGGCCAACGTATGGACCAGCGAGTCGGCCTTCTCCCGCGCCCACCGGTCGGCTTCCAAGGCCGCTTCCACCGAGAGGACGGGCTGTGGGGTATGAGCCTGCATGGTGCTCTGGATGATATCAGAAATATCGGTAAAACGGATGCCGCCGTTGAGAAACGCGTCAACGGCGATTTCGTTGGCGGCATTCATCGCGGCAGGCATCGTCCCGCCGATCCGCAGCGATTCATATCCCAATCGCAGGCATGGGAAGCGATCATGGTCAGGCTTGCAGAACGTCAGAGTGCCGATCTCGGTCAGGTCCAATGAGGGCAAATCGAGCGGCAGCCGGTCCGGGTAGCGCATCGCGTACGAGATGGGCGTCCGCATGTCCGGCAATCCGAGTTGTGAAATCATGGATCGGTCTTCGTATTCTACCAGAGAGTGGATGATGCTCTCCCGATGAATCAGCACGTCGATGCGTGATTCCGGGATGTCGAACAGCCAGCGGGCTTCCACCACTTCAAGTCCCTTGTTCATCAACGTGGCAGAATCGATCGTGATTTTCGCGCCCATTTTCCAGTTCGGGTGCTGCAATGCGCGCTCCGGTGTGACGTCAGGGAGCGCCTCTTTCGGCAAGTTCCACAGCGCGCCTCCGGACGCCGTCAGGATCAAGCGGCGGACATCCTTGATGCGGTGCCCCTCCAGCGATTGAAAGATCGCGCTGTGCTCGCTGTCGACGGGAAAGATTCTGACGCCTGCGCGTCGCGCTTCCTCCTGCATCAGCTGGCCTGCCATCACCATCGGTTCCTTGTTCGCCAGCGCGATGTGCTTCTTGCCGCGAATCGCTGCGAGCGTCGGCACGAGCCCCGCGCCGCCGACGATGGCCGACACCACCAGTTCGGCGTCAGGAAGCGAGGCGACTCTGGCGAGGCCCTCTTGACCGCTGACGATCTCGGTCGGCAGTCCCGAACAACGCTCTCTGAGCCTGACCGCCGCGGCTTCCGTGGACATGGCGACGGCCTGCGGCCGGAAGCGGCGGACCTGCTCAGCCAGCCTCTCGTCGTTATTGCCGGCCGTCAGGCCGACGACGCGAAACTCGTCGGGGAACCGCTCGACGATGTCGAGCGTGTTGGTGCCGATGGATCCGGTCGAGCCGAGGATGACGATCGATTTCATAAGCGGGTCCTCAAGGGTGAGGGGCGACTCGTCCCATGAACGCTACATAGTAGTAGAAGGCAGGTGCGGTGAACAAGAGACTGTCCAACCGGTCGAGCATCCCGCCATGGCCTGGGAGCAGACCTCCGGAATCCTTCACGCCGACGCCGCGTTTGATGGCCGATTCCACAAGGTCCCCCCACAAGCCGGCGAGCGTGAGAAAGACGGCCAGGACCAGGGTATCGAGATTGGAGAATTCCGGCACGAACGTCCAGCGCGCGACAAATGCCACGATGGTTGCGCCGATGAGTCCTCCCACCAATCCCTCGACCGTTTTCTTCGGACTGATTCTGGGCGCGATCGCACGCTGTCCGTACAAGGTTCCCACGTAGTACGCTCCCGTATCGGCCGCCCAGGTCACCAGCAGGAGAAAAAACAGGAGCGATTCTCCCTCCGGCCGGAGCCGGACCAAGACCAGATAGCTGAGGGTGAGACCGACGTAGAGCATTCCCGTCAACACGATGGCTCCCTGCCTGAGACTCTCCAGCAGGGGGACCTCGACCAGCAGCGGAATCGAGAGGATGGCGATGACCGCGACGAGCAATCCCGTCTGTACAAGGGCGGGGTAATGCGGTCCGACGATCAACCCAGCGCAGCCCAGCAGGCCCACGCCGACAGCCAGGGGCCGGGAGGAGTCCTGAAAGCAGAGTCGGTAGAGTTCCATGAGGGACAGGCAGCCGGCGAGGGCTACGATGCCGGTGAAGGCGATGGGAGGAAGATACCGGATGGCGCCATACAAGAGCGGAACGACCAGCAACACAGTGTAGATCCGGCGGGGATCGAAGCGAGCCCGCGTCTTGTGGACGGTTTTCGCCGGTTCTTGATTCGTCGATCCGCACTCGAGCATGTCGGTGGTTCCTGGGCGGACTATGAAGACAGGCTGCTGAAGACGCGGCCGAAGCGTCGTTCCCGCCGTTGAAATTCGAGCAGGGCCAGCAACAGCTCACGCCGCCTGAAGTCCGGCCAGAGCGTCGGGGTAAAATAGAGCTCTGTATAAGCCAGCTGCCAGAGGAGAAAATTACTGATGCGCGTCTCGCCGCTGGTGCGGATGAGCAGATCGGGGTCGGGCAAGTCGTGCGTGTACAGGTACTGTTGAACGTGGAGTTCGTCGATATCCTCCGCCTGAAGCTTCCCGTCCTGAGCGTCGCGTACCAGTCCTCTGACGGCGTCCACGATCTCTGAACGCCCTCCATAGCTCAGCGCGACCGTGAGATGCAGCTTGTCGAGGTGCGCCGTCTCCTGTTCGGCCGCCCGTACCCACTGAAGGGCGGAAGCAGGAAGCGCATCGGTACGACCAATCGTGCGGAACCGCACGCCCTGTTCGATCAACTTGTTGCGTTCGGTTGAAAGGTAGTGCTCGAGCAGTCCCATGAGGCCGTCGATCTCCGTCGTCGGACGGTTCCAGTTTTCCTGCGAGAATGCGTAAATCGTGAGGGCCCGGATGCCGAGTTCCAGGCATAGCGAAATGGTGTCGCGAACGGACTTGATGCCCTCGCGATGTCCGGCAATCCGTGGCAGACTCCGTGCCTCGGCCCACCGCCCGTTGCCATCCATGATAATGGCGAGATGCTTGGGGAGCAGGTCAGGATCGAGTTTTGCCGTCAGTTCTGTGTCCGACAGGTGGTCAAGTCTAGAAGGTAATCGAGTGTCCATGAGTGCCGGTCTGGCAGCGATCCTTTCACATGAAGCGCGTATGGCAGGTGAGGAAAGTCTACTGACGGTCCTGGCGAAAGTCAAACGATATTTCCTAAATCCTTTGCAAAAGCGAAGAGTTGGAAGCGCTCGCATTGCGCCTCGAAAAATGAATCGGCTATACTCTGCCTTCTCGCGTATATCAACTATTTTATAAGGAATTTTCAACGATGGGACAACTCATTCCCTTGGATTCGTTCGGGGTCACAGAGCATGACGTGCTGGAGGCCTTGGGGCGAGTGAAGGTCCGCGACGTGGATTACGCGGACCTCTACTTCGAATCCTGCATTTCGGAATCCGTCTCGATGGAAGAATCGCTCGTGAAGCGAGCGACGAAGAGTATTTCTCAGGGGGTGGGGGTACGCGCCACCGCCGGAGAAAAAACCGGTTTTGCCTACTCCGATGATCTGACCCGACGCGACCTCGAACTCGCCGCCGATACGGCCCGGTATATCGCCAACTCACCAGGAGGGTCCCAGCCTGTCCCTGTCCCGGTCCATTCCAGGCCGGCAAGAGATCTCTACCCGGTCCCCCACGAACAAGCGGATGTCGCCACGGCGGACCGCGTCGCGCTGTTGAACCGCATCGATGCGGAGGCGAGACGTTATGACCCTCGCATCAAAAATGTCATGGCCTCTTTTAATACGGAATACAAGATTGTGATGGTGGCGACATCGGACGGCACGTTGATCGGCGACGTGCAGCCCCTGTCCCGCTTGCAAGTGACCTGTATTGCCGAGGATGGTGGAAATCGCCAGATCGGATCCTTTGGCGGAGGCGGTCGCATCGGCTTCGACTTTTACCGCCAAGGGGACCGTTATCTCAATTACGCAAAGGAGGCCGCCCGTATTGCGATTCTCAACCTGTCAGCGGTCGATGCGCCGGCTGGCGTCATGCCGGTTGTTCTAGGGGGCGGGTGGCCTGGAATTCTTTTGCACGAAGCGATCGGCCATGGACTCGAAGCGGATTTCAACCGGAAAAAGACCTCTGCCTTCTCGAATCTTCTGGGTAAACGAGTCGCCTCCGATGTCTGTACGATCGTGGACGACGGCACATTGCCGGACCGGCGCGGATCGCTCAACATGGATGACGAAGGCACGGCGACCGCTCGTACCACGCTCATCGAGAAAGGGATCTTGCGCGGCTATATCACCGACAAGTTGAATGCGCGTCTCCTGGGCATTCCTCTGACAGGGAATGGAAGGCGAGAAAGCTATCAGAGCATCGTCCTGCCTCGCATGACGAATACGTTCATGCTGGCCGGGGAGTCGAATCCAGAGGACATCATTAAATCGGTCAACAGGGGTCTCTACGCCGTGTCGTTCGGAGGAGGCCAGGTCGATATCACGAACGGCAAGTTTGTGTTCTCGGCCAGCGAAGCGTATTTGATCGAAGACGGAAAGGTGACCAAACCGGTCAAAGGAGCAACATTGATTGGGAGCGGGCCGGATATTCTGACGAAGGTCTCGATGGTCGGCCATGATTTGAAGCTGGACGAGGGCATCGGGACCTGCGGTAAGGAAGGACAATCCGTGCCGGTCGGCGTCGGATTGCCGACGATACGAATCGATGAAATTACCGTCGGCGGCACCCAGGCGGGATGAAGGACGAATCACCATGAGTGAAACACGAGAGCCTAGTCGATCACTCCAGCCGACAAACGGCCATCTGTCGCAACTGGCCTCTGACGTGCTCGCCATGGCCAAGAAACATGGCGCGACGGAAGCCGACGTGGTCGTGGCCGACGGCGAAAATCTCTCCGTTCAAATCCGTCTGGGATCTGTCGATCGGCTTTCAAAGGCTCGGGAAAAACGGTTGGGGCTGCGCATTTTCGTCGGCAAGCGGTCCGCCACCTCGTCCACCTCTGACTTTTCATCTGAATCCCTACGACGGCTGGTGTCGGAAACCTGTACGCTGGCCAAGGCTGTCGTCGAAGATCCCGTCTCCGGCTTGCCCGGCACTGATCAACTGGCGACGGACCAACCGGACCTCGATCTGCATGACGAGACCCGGCTGGATACGGATCGACAGATCGATTTGGCCAAGCGGGCGGAGGCCGCGGCATTGGCCAGCGACGACCGCATTACCAACTCAGAAGGAGCAGATTTCGACTCTTCCTGGGGGCGTGTAGTGCTGGGGAACAGCCACGGATTTATCGGAGACTACCGCAGTTCCAGCTATTCGCTGGCCGTGTCGCCGATCGCCGTCGATCCGGTCTCAGGCAGTATGCAACGCGATGCATGGTACGACGTGCGGCGAAAATTTCACAAGCTCGACGCGCCGGAGGCCATTGGCCGTGAAGCCGCCAAGCGGACGGTCAGACGGTTGGGCGCACGCAAAGTGGGGACCAAACGGGTGCCGGTCGTGTTCGATCAGGAAACTGCCGGGAGCCTGCTCGGCAATTTGTGCAGCGCTGTGTCGGGGTATGCCCTCTATAAAGGGGCATCCTTTCTGGGTGGACAGTTGGGAAAACGGCTGGCACCCGACTGGTTCAGCGTGTATGACGATGGCCGGATAGTCGGGGGACTTGGCTCGCGCCCGTTCGATGGGGAAGGACTGCCGACGAGAAAAAACACGGTCGTCGACAAGGGGGTGCTCACCAGCTATCTGCTTGATACCTATTCCGGGAAAAAGTTGGGATTGCCATCGAGCGGCAATGCCTCAAGAAGCGTGGGAGAAAGTCCCTCGGTCGGTCCGACGAATTTCTACCTCACTCCTGGGACCTGCTCGCCGGAGGACATGATCCGCGGTATCAAGGACGGCCTGTACGTAACGGAACTGATCGGCTTCGGGATCAATATGGTGACCGGAGACTATTCCCGGGGGGCAGGCGGATTTTGGATCGAAAATGGTGAACTGGCCTATCCAGTGGAGGAAATTACCATCGCGGGGAACTTGAAACAGATGTTCCGCGACATCGAAATTGTCGGCAGTGATCTCGTCTTCCGAGGGCGGATTGCCAGTCCGACCTTGAAGATCGCGGAAATGATGGTGGCGGGGGATTGACGGGGAGACCTCCATATCTGTATCGGGCGCTGCGAGCCGCGACGCTGACTGCGGCCATGACGGCGATGGCCGTTTCAACCCGAGGGGAGGGCAACATGCGGATTGTCTCAACCGCGTTCACCCATGAGGGTGCGATCCCTTCGCTCTATACCTGTGAAGGCAACGATGTGTCTCCCCCCCTCTCCTGGTCGGAGGTCCCGCCGGGGACGAAGAGTTTGGCCCTGATCGTCGATGATCCGGACGCTCCCGATCCGGCCGCGCCGAAAATGACCTGGGTGCATTGGGTCCTTTATAATTTGCCGCCGAAGAGTGACGGACTGCCTGAAAGCGCGAAGCCGCTGCCGGTGGGAACTAAGGAAGGCATGAACGATTGGAAGCGCACGGGCTACGGAGGACCATGTCCGCCGATCGGTCGCCACCGGTATTTCCACAAGCTGTATGCGTTGGATACCGTGCTGCCGGATCTGAAACAGCCGACCAAGGGGAAGCTCGAAGAGGCCATGAAGGGCCACATTCTTAGCGAAGCCCGTTTGATGGGGACCTATCAGAAGACCAAATAAATCAGCCAACAGGCATTGAACAGCGGCCAGGAGAAGAGAGGAGAACGTATGCGACGGGCATGGAGCGTGGTCCTGACACTACTTGTGCTTCCGAGTCTAGCGGCGGCAGCCGATTTTCGGTTGACGAGTCCGACCGTGAAAGATAAGGGCATCATCAGCAACGAACATGTCTTCAACGGGTTTGGATGCAACGGCAACAACATTTCGCCCGAACTGCGGTGGGAGCGAGCGCCGAAAGGCACAAAGAGCTTTGCGGTGACGGTCTATGATCCCGACGCGCCGACGGGAAGCGGATGGTGGCATTGGGTGATCTTCAATATGCCTCCGGAGACCACGTCCTTACCGGCAGGCGCCGGCAAACCTGAGGGCGGAGGAGCGCCGCAAGGCAGCGTCCAATCCATGACGGATTTCGGTCAGCCGGGTTACGGCGGGCCCTGTCCGCCTCCGGGGGATAAGCCGCATCGGTACATCTTTACGCTGTACGCGCTGAAGCTGGATCAATTGCCTTTGCAGAAGGAGGCGTCGGGTGCGATGGTGGGCTACTACCTGAATCAGAATAAGTTGGCAAAAGCCTCGTTCACGGCGAAGTACGGTCGGAAATAAGAACCTTTTCACACGTTGGACTGACGGCATAAAGGAAGAGATGCCGCTGACGGAGGAATTGAATGCCGCTTGATACCGAACTCGGAAAGAAAATGCTGCAGCTCGTGACGTCACGGTATGACGATCGGCATTGGCGCAAGAAGATCGAAAAGACGTTGAGCCTGCCTCAGTCGGGTGTCAGCGACCCCATTCAACAGCAGATCTTCATGTATCTCAAGGTCGGGCTGAAAGCCTACAAGTCCCGACGCGCTGATCCGGACTCCTGGATTATTGGCGGCTTTGCCACCAAGGAAGTGATCGAGCGGGCGAAATACCAGCCGAAACAAGTTGGAGCCGACCTCACCAAGGATGATGTCGCGTTTCTGGGCACCGATCCGGGTAGTGACATAGATGAGGTCTGGTGGGATGAGATGCTGGTCCAGTGGTTCGACGTGCCGGAGGAAGAGAAGCCCGCCAACGAAGACGAGGTAGTCGCTCATGAGGATCCCGCCGTCGTAAGACCTCCTGAATCACCCAACTAAGCCTCGCTCGCTCAATCCTGTAAACTCGCAAAGAGGTTGGCCGCGTCTCGCGACGGCCGCTTCCGCCAGCGCCTGCTGGCTCGCCGTTACGCTCAGTCACACTTGGCACAGAAACTAGTTCCGTTCAGACCGTTTGTCGAACGGAACGTCAAACATCTATGCCATCCGCGAAGCGCGGCCAGCGCGACTTCGCTACGGCGAGAAACGCGGCGCTGATGCGTGCGTCAGCCCGCGCGACGCGGCCTTGATGAAAACGGGCAGCAAGCTCGGTAGGATCTTTTGTGGCAGTTGTGTCTCGATTCATCCGGTCATCGGCGGCCACGATCCTCGTGAGCGACTTGAGGAAGGGAACAGCTCTCTTCTCGCGGGGTGAGGATAGTTGGGACTCCGGCGACTTGCGATGGGTGGCATAGCCCTGTCGCCGCGGGCGCCGAAGGCGATGGCGAGCATTGTTCGAAGTTCCGTTCGGATGCAATCCGGAACGGAACAAGTTGCGGAGCCAAGTGGCGACAGGCTATGCGGTCTAACCCATCGCTGAAGCCGGGTTCTCAACTATCCGAACAAATCCATCTGGGCGGGATTGGGCGGTTCGATGGTGAGAACCGGGGCGGCGGGTGCGGCAGCTTCAGTCTCAGCAGACTGTTGCGTGTGCCGGTCGAGGAAGTCCTTCAGTTTCTTGAAATCCTCCTTCAACGTATCGAGCAGGTTGCCCTGGTGTAAGGCGGCTGCCGGATGCAGGAGGGGGAAAATGACGAAGTCCTTCATATAGAAGGCCTGCGCCTTGACCTTGGTAATCCCGACTTTCCTCTCCAACAGTGTCTGGGTGGCCCAGTTGCCCAGCGTGCACACCAGCTTGGGCCGGATCATCTGGATTTGTTGCATCAGGAACGGCTTGCAGGTGTCCACTTCATCAGGTTCCGGATCGCGGTTGTTCGGGGGCCGGCACTTGATGACGTTCGCGATGTAGATCTGGTCGCGCGATAGATTCGCCGAGGCCAGCAGATCGTTCAGGAGTTTTCCCGCTGCACCCACGAACGGCTCGCCCTTTTGGTCTTCGTTGAATCCGGGCGCCTCGCCGACGAACATGATGCTCGCATGCGGATTCCCTACGCCGAACACCACCTGGGTTCGGCCCAGCTTCGCGAGTTTGCACTGCTGACAGTTGTGAAGTGATTTGGCGAGTTCTTGAAGCGTCATGATGAGAGAGATGATCGAAGGAGGGCATCTTAGGAGCGGTACCGAACGTTGTCAACGGTAGAAAATGCCAACGAGGAAACGCTAGAGACCCAAGGGCTGCAGAATGATCTCTGCGCATCGTTCGCCGCTGACAATGGCGCTTTCCAGATTGGCCGGCCAACCGGTGTCTGTCCAGGCTCCAGCGAGGAGCAGATTGCGAATGGGACTCCGCTGAAGCGGGCGTCGGACTTTCGTGCCGGGTGGTAGTGCCAACCAGGCATGGGCTCGGTCTTCTTGTCGGAATCCCGTGATCTGACGGTCCGGTTGAAGCAAGTTGAGCGATCGAAGCAGCGTGGAGACTCGCTGGACGGGCTCCGTGACCGCTTGATCCTGCGGCATCGTCACGGTCGCGACCAGGCCGCGATCGAATTGCGACGGCTTACACGCAATCCAATTAAACGGGCCGGAGCCCATCAGGATATGACGGGGACTCGTCATCGGTTCCCCCGTCCGAACTTGCAAGACAGTGGGGGAGAAGGTCTCAAGGTCGACGATTTGCTGGAAATAGGCGTAGCGGCTGAGCCACCGTTCCGGCAACAAGCCCGTCAGCCCACGAGGTGGCAAGGCCGCGACATACCAATCGGCTTGAAGAGAGGTTCCATCGTTGACGCGCAGCCCGGTGATCCGATCGTCATGATACTCGAAGCCCACAGCAGGCATTCCCGCACACACCATGGCCTGTGCCTTTGCAAGGGCATCCGTCACCGGCTGCACGAACGCCCGGTCCCAGGCTTGGCTGGGAACCCAGATACGGCTGTCCGCCGCATGTGAGAGAAAGAACGGCTTCAACGCCATGACCAACGCATCCGCCGAGAGGTGGTGCAGATCGTTGCCGGTCAGCCAGCGGGCGAGCGGAGCCCAAATGGTCTGTCGGGATGACGGGCTATGGGAGAGCGAGTCAAGCCAACTCTCCGCTGTGCGCTGTTCGAGATCGACCGGCAACTCGACCGACCCTTCCCAAAGCTGTTCCAGCCAGGAAAGCAGTTTCCACCGTTCGCCTGCTCGAAGGCCTGAAAAACGACCGATCGTCAGGAGTTGCTGAATGGGAGTTGGGAAACGCGTTTTTGGATAGCGGACCACTCGACCGCTTGGGAGCAGGAATTCCAACTGGGCTTCGGCGAAGCATGGCTGATCCGGCCGAAGACCGAGCGCATCCAGGAGTGCCCAGGTTGCTCCATGACAACCCAGGATGCTGGTCGGCGGATCGCTTTCGCGTCGCAGATGTTCGCCGATCCGAGCAGATGGAGTGAGCACAGTGACCCGAAGGCCGCCCAGTGCCAGCCGATAGGCAGCGGTCAGTCCCGCCGGTCCGGCGCCAAGCACAATTACCGATTGGCGGCCATCCGGCGTCACGAGAATTTCGAGCGAAGCCACACGCCGCCGGCAATGGCCAACCGATGAGAGGTCGATAGGCGGACCCGCGGGCCGAAAACCGCATGATCGGGACGTTCAATGCGTTCCAGGATCCGGGAGTAGACGGCCCTCATGATTTCAGCGACGGTCAGCGCACGGCGATCTTTCGACGGCAGGGAAGCGAGCGCAGCCCGGGCCTTTGCATAGTAGGCCCTCGCCCTTTGCGCTTCGAAACGGACCAATTCGTGATGGCGGGGGTTCTCTTTCCGCTCCAGGAATTCCGCTTCACTGCAACCGAATTGTGCCAAATCCTCGTGAGGAAGGTAGATGCGGCCCTGTTCGGCATCGGTCGCCAGGTCGCGGAGAATGTTGGTGAGCTGAAAGGCCATTCCGAGATCCACCGCATAGTCCTGTGCATGGGCCGAAGTCGAACCGAAAATGTGCAGACAGATCAGACCGACGATCGAGGCGACACGGTAACAATACAGCGATAATTCTTCGAAGGTACTATAACGCGTTGTCGCCAGATCCATTTCGACGCCCTTGATGAGTTCCTCGAAGTAGGCCTTCGGGATTGAAAGCCGCTTGGCATGATGCGCCAGGCTGATCATGAGCGGCCATGTGGGTTCACCGGCATAGACCAAGTCAAGTTCGGAGCGCCAGCGACGAAGCTCTTCCTTGGGGTCGCTCCCGGGCGGCGGCTCGTCGACGGCGCTATCCACCGCTTTGCAAAAGGCGTAGACGGTGTACATCGCCTCGCGCCGGGCCTTCGGCAAGAACATGAACGAATAATAGAAGTTGCTTCCGCTTTGTTTTGTGAGATTGGTGCAGTATGCCTGAGCCTCCGCAGACGTCATGGTCATCTCGATTGACCTGTGAGACATACGCTGCCCGTCAAATCGCGAACGGCATCGTTCGGGCGGTCGGCATGCACCGTTCCGGTACAGATGTCGGCCATCAGCTCCACGCCGTCCACGAGACGAGGACCGGGACGACTGAAGTATGAGCCGGCATCGACAACATAGGTTTTGGCGGCGGAGAGCAGAAGACGCGAGGAAGCCGAATCCTCCCGGCAGAGAACGGTCAGTTCAGAGACGGTGCGGGCCAGCGAAAATCCGCAAGGCATGACGATGAGAATGTCGGGCGCCGCGTCTCGCACTTCTTCCATGGTGACTTGCCGGGAGGGCTCGCCGGCATGTCCTAGTACATCGAGCCCCCCGGCGGCGTCCACCATTTCTGGAATCCAGTGTCCGCCCACATACAGAGGGCTCAGCCACTCGAGGCAGACGATGCGTGGCCGTGGTTGTTGCGTCGATCTCTCGCGAACGGCGGCCATCCGGCTCCGGAGCGAACCCGCAAGGTTGCGTCCACGCAAATCCACCCCCAGTGCGGCTCCGATACGTTCGACATCGTTGATCACATCGGTGAGCGAATGGGGAGCGAGCGTCAGGAGCTGCGGTTTCCGGGGCAGCGATTCCATGGCGCGCTCGAGCTCATGCGGCGTCACTGCGCACACGTGACAGACGTCTTGGGTCAGAATGATGTCGGGCCGCGCCTCAGCCAAGGCCCGCTCATCCACGCGATACAGCGGTTGTCCCGACGACGTCAGCGCCTTGACTTGGCGGTCGATCTCGGCGCTGTCCGTGCCGTCCGAATCGACAATGGGGCGCACCATGAGCGGAACACCGCGGACGGCCGGTGGATAATCGCACTCGTGGCTGATCCCGACGAGCGAGTCGGCCAACTCGAGCGCCATGACGACCTCGGTTGCGCCCGGCACGAGCGAGCAGATTCGCATATCAGCGTCCTCTCATGCGGCCGGCCAGAGACGTGTGCGCAGCTCTTTGAGATCGGTCTCCAGGAGGCTATTCGTGATGGCATGAGCCTCGTGCAGGTCCTGAACGGTGTGCGTGTTTGTCACTGCCAACACCTTCATGCCGGCGGTTCGTGCACCGCGTACTCCAGGTAGCGAATCTTCGATCACCAGGCACGAGGACGGGATGAGACCGGCGTCGTGTTGCTGGAGCGCTTTCAACGCCAGGAGAAACGGCTGTGGGTCAGGTTTGCCTCTGGTCACGTCTTCCGCGCTGGTGATGTGCAGAAATGCTGGTCTGAGACCGGCGGTATCTAGAATGTACTCAATTTCATGCCGCAACGCGCCGGACGCAATGGCCAGAGGGTAGGTGTGGGCAGCCTCACGGACGAACTCGGGGACACCGGGAAAGATCACCTGATGGTGCCTGACTGATTCCAGGTATGCCTCGGCTTTCCGCTTCATCAGACGCCCGACAACGGCGGCGTCGGCAGGACGATGATTCGCTGCCAGCGCGGCCAGAATACAGCCGCGGTCGTCATATCCGAGGTAGTCGGCGTAGTATTCCGCTTCAGTCAGTTCGATGCCGATTTCTTTGAGCGTTTGGCACAGGCCGGCATAATGCAACGGCTCTGTGTTGGCAATGACGCCGTCGAAATCGAAAATGAGAGCTTGAAGTGTCGACATAGAAACGACGGGAAGATCATGTTGGAAGTTTCGGCGCGGATTATAGCACAGGGGTCACAAAAAGAAGGCGGACCAACGCAGTCGTAGGCTTTAGAACTTCAATCGCAGCCGCTTTTCCGGGATCCAGCCCTTGACGCCGTCGTCCGTCCGAACCGAGTAGACCCAGCCGCTCGGTTGGAGATCGCCGTCGAGCACGCTCAATGTGACGCCGGGACGGACCACAGGACCCGGCTTCACACCCGCGGGGTCCAGAGAGAGCGGAATCGTTTCGCCTGGAGCGGTCGGATTCCCGATCGCGGTCACCTTTTGCCCTTCGGCAAACATTGGAGAAGCAACAGCGGATGCCGGTGCTGTCGGAGCCATCGCTGGAGCGGTCGCAGAAGGAGGCATCGGCGCGGTCGGAGTACCTGAAGGAGCTGTTTCGGAAGGGGTCGGTGGCGTTACCGGAGCTGTGGAAGCGGGCGGAGGAGCCGTCGGTGGCGCAGTCCTTGGTTTTGTCGCCGTCGCGTGCGGTTCAGGCAGATTGTCACCCGTAAAGGGAGCCAGCCAGTCCGCGAGTTGTTCCGGTTCCATGGCGAGGTAGCCGATCCCTGCGACCAAGAGGAGGAGGAAGATCCACAGCAGCGGTCGTCCGCCACGCGATTTCTTTCCGGACTTCATGGAAGAGGCAGGTTTGGTGGCAGTCGTCTGATCCAGTTCCTCTTCAGTAAACTCCAAATCCGGCTCCGGTTGACGGGCCATCGAATACCTCCAAACTAACGATAGAAGCTTGTCTTATCACCATCCCCCCTGAGAGTCAATTTTCCCTTTGAAAATGCCGCGAGTCGCGATCAGCAGGGTTGTGCGGGAGAGCAGGACAGGACCTGAGCTTCACGGCTGCCGCTGCGAAAGACCGTCAAGCCCTTACACCCCAGCTCATAGGCCAGGAGAAATGCATCGGCCACGTCTGCCTTGGTGGCGGACGATGGCAAATTGATCGTTTTTGACACGCCGCTGTCGCTGAGGCGCTGAAAGACGGCCTGCATGCGAACATGTTGCTGCGGCGGGACGTCGTGTGCGGTGACAAAGAGCCGGCGGATCTCTTGCGGAATACGTGCGATATTCTGAATGGAGGGGCTCGCTGACAGCTCATTCCGAAGCGTATCGAGGGTAAGGCCGTGCGCGCGGATCATGCGCGCAAAAGCCGGGTGGACCATCGTCAGTTCCAGGTCTTCCAGAGCCCGGCGCAGAATGCGCACTCCATACAGCGGTTCAATGCCGGGCGAACAGCCTGCGATGAGACTGATCGTTCCCGTTGGCGCGATGGTAGTCACCGTGGCATTGCGCCGTCGCTCGTGGCGGGCTTCAAGCTGGCTTCCACGGTAGGCTGGGAAGAGCCCTCGCTCCAAAGCGAGTTGGCGTGAGGCGTCGTGAGCACGCGTCTGGACAAACGACATCAGCGTGGTCGCCTGGGCAATGGCGGCGTCGGTATCATAGGGGATGTGCAGGGCAATCAACAAATCGGCGAATCCCATGATCCCAAGTCCAATCTTTCGCGTCCGTAGTGTAGCGGTTTCGATGTCCTTGAGCGGGTAGTGGTTGCGATCAATCACATTGTCCAGGAAGCGGACAGCCAGGCCGATCGTTTCCTCGAGCCTCGCATAATCGATGGTTGCCGTGCCGCCGGTACGCAGGACGAACTTCGAGACATCGATGGATCCGAGGGTGCAGGATTCGTACGACAGCAGCGGTTGTTCGCCGCAGGGGTTCGTGGCTTCGATGTTCCCTAGCCGGGGCGTCGGATTGGCCGCGTTGATCCGGTCCAGATAGATGACACCTGGCTCTCCCGTGGCCCAGGCGGCCTCCGCCAGCCGATCAAACACCATCTGGGCTGGCAGCCGCCTGACCGCTTTTCCGGTGCGCGGATTAATGAGGCCATAGCGCCGCCCACGTTCGAGGGCACGCATGAAGTCCGGCGTGATCCCGACCGACAGATTGAAGTTGGTCATTTCAGCCGGATCCTGCTTCAACCCGATGAATTCTAGAATGTCGGGATGATCCACACGTAAAATGCCCATGTTGGCTCCGCGCCGTGTGCCACCCTGTTTGATGACGTCCGTGGCCATGTTGAAAATGCGCATGAACGACACGGGGCCGGAAGCGATGCCATGCGTAGAGGCCACGAGGTCGTCGTGTGGGCGAAGCCGACTGAACGAAAATCCCGTCCCGCCTCCCGACTGGTGGATCAGCGCCTGCTGCTTCACCGCATCGAGGATGGAACTCAGCGAGTCTTCGACCGGCAGGACGAAGCAGGCAGCCAATTGTTGCAGGGGACGTCCGGCGTTCATGAGTGTCGGCGAATTGGGGAGAAATTCCAGGCGTGCCATGCATTCGTAAAACCGTTGTGCGGCGCCGGCAAGGCGCGTTGAGCCCGGATAGAGCTGTTCGGCTTGTGCGACGTCAGTGGCAATGCGCCAGAACAATTGCGGGATCGTTTCCGTGACGACGCCGTGGTGATTCTTGATGAGGTATCGCCGCCGAAGCACGACCTTCGCTTCGGGCGACAACCGCGGGACGGGCCTGGAAGGGGGCGCCGTCGACCGGACAGAGCGGGGAGAACGCATGCGGTATTATAACCGCCGCACCTCCGTTTGACGATATTACCGGGCTTGAATCTTCTCGGCTTCCGGTCTCACAATGCAGTGCCGGTGACACGATCATGCGCTCTTACCGCGAAGAACTCTGGTTCGAAACGAAGACACGGCGCGCCTACCTCAACATCACGCCTCAGGTCGAGCAGATCGTCAAAAAGAGCGGCGTTCAGGAAGGGCTGGTGCTGGTCAATGCCATGCACATCACGGCCAGCGTCTACATCAACGACGACGAACAGGGGCTGCTGCACGACTACGATCGCTTTTTGGAGCGGATCGCGCCTCATGACGACGTGTATCGCCACAACGAAACGGGTGAGGACAATGGGGATGCGCACATCAAGCGGCAAGTGATGGGTCGTGAAGTCGTGGTAGCGATCACCAACGGCCGGTTGGATTTCGGACCGTGGGAACAGATTTTTTATGGTGAGTTCGACGGCCGGCGCAAGAAGCGGGTGTTGGTGAAGGTCGTCGGTGACTGAGGCATCGACTGTGAGAGTCGATAGGCGAGGTTCAAACCGATTGAGCGCTTGCTCCTCGATGGAAAGTTTGGCAACATGGATGTCTACGGCTCATCGTCTACTGCCCGGAGTATTTCATGCAAAGTTGGTCTCGTCCCGATCCCCTGACCAGAGACTTGGTTCATCTGATCAACGCCCGCCGTCACGATCACGGTGACACCGACGCGGCGATCGATACGCTTCAGGCGTTTCTCGAGCAGGGGCGTGAAGAAGATCTGTTGACGGTGCTCGCCGCGCTCGATGAGGACATGGCGGAATGGCTGTTCGATCTAGTGGCCGAGGCGTCCTGTTCCGTGATGCTCGACACCACAGCCGACGAAAAACTCTCCTACGCTGTGATGGCTGCGCTGGAGCTTCCGCTTCAGGCCAACCTTTCCCACCCGTTGAAGCTCAAAATCGATCCCGTCGCCACGGCTGAAGTGTTGCATCGGCATCTTCGGCTGTCCTCGGGGACCGTGGTCCGCGTGGAGCCACGGCTGTTGACGGATGCCACGCTCGAGGCGTTGAGTTTGCAAGCGTTGAACGAGCACCTGACCACAGTGGCGGAATCCCAGCGCGGCCGCTCGATCGCGGCTCGGTTGTATCCTCCGGTCGAGAACACGGCGTTTCTGTTTTTCGAATTGATCGGCGTGCCTGATGCCGGTCTGCCGGATTCGCTCGAGGATCCGCACCGCCGTGCATTGTTGGAGGGCTTGGTCGAGCAATGTCCCGAATTGGCGCTGGCTCCCGACACGATCGAGGCGCCTGTATATGCCGCCTACGCCATGTTCGATGCGCAGAACGCTGTCCGCCTTCATCATCTGGCCGACGAAACCGCTGCCGTCTGGCGGGATCTTGATCCGCTCGTCCGTGCCCGAACCATCGTGCACCTCCACACGCAATGCGGGAACGGGGTGTATATGCCGGTGTGGACCGATCTGTTCGACCCCGAACTTCCCGAGGAACACGGTCCTGTCTGGACGTCGCCCGATGTATGGGTCTTCACCGCCGACCTGCCGATCGAATGGCCGGGGGAGATGCTGACCAATCGCCTACTGGCCGAAGGCTGCACAAGGTTTGAGAATCATATCGTCGAAGCCCCCGAGAACTAACTTCTACTGATCTCCCGCTGACCTTCCGCGGAAATTCACTGGTTTCTGCTTGTCCGAATCCGCGCATTTCGTCGATTTTTTGAGCCTCTTGACCTATGCTCAGGACTCGTCGAGAGGAGCTCTCATGAGTCAGCAGCCGCTTTCCACCCGGATTCTGGCAGGTGCGATTACGTTTATTGGGCTTGGGTTTGTCTGGATGGCGATTGCCAGCAATTTGCCTTCTCAACAGGAACTATCCGCCAAGGAATCGCCGCAGCCGCCGGCTCATGCGGTGCCGGTACCGCCTCTGCCAGAACCGGTGCTTGATCTGTCGATTCCTGGCGTGCCAGCGACGCCACCGGCATCCGAGATCCCGCCATCTGCGTCGGCCGACAGACCGTCGGTCTCGAGACCGACGGATCGTCGTGCAGCCCAGGTGGCCCGGTTGCGGTGTGAGGCTGAAGTCGAGCAGCTCTGTCCGGAGGCATCGGATGGGTCAGGACGCCGCCAATGTCTGGAAAAGCGCGCGCAACAGTTGTCAGCGCCCTGTCATCAGCAAATGCGGGAGCGTTTGGTCAGGTGGAAAGAGGAGCGGAGTCGATTGACGCTGGCCTGCCACGCCGACATCAGGCGATTCTGTCCCGACGTCAAACCGGGTGGCGGGGAGACGCAGTGTTTGCAACACCATGCGCAGGAATTATCCGACGGCTGTTACGGGATGCTTCCCAAGGGCACGCTGCACTTCAAGCAGTGAGCCCTGCCTTCTCGCTCGAACAATGAACATGGCAATTTCTCACCCGCCCGCCCAGGCGAACTAGTTTTTCACCCTCCCACCCACCGATTGCTTTGCAATCGTTATCCCGCGGCGCGCCTCACCCAAGCATCGTTCTCGCTTCTTCGCTCCCTGCGACGTACCTAAAACTGTACGCCTCGGGGGCTCAGTCGCCCGGACCTTACGGGAACCCATTTTGATCATCCTGGACTGAGTCTATTTCGTTTTCGGCGGGATGACATAAAACGTCATCGACACGCCGGCTACTTCAATTACATCCCCGTCCTTCAGTGCCTGCGGCACGGCCACGTCTCTTCCGCTGACCAGCAGCCGCTTGCATCCCTCTGAAGGGCTGATGGTGAAACCGCTTCCACGACTCGAAATCAGGGCCGCCGCCTTGGGTGCGAACCATCCGGTCAGGCGGATGGCCGCGCCTTCCTGCGATCCAATCAGGTTCGCCGTTTTTGTGAGATGGTACTCCAAGCGGTCCGTCTTTCCCCAAGTGATCACGACCTTGGCCGTGATCGATGGCCCAGGAGAGAGATGTTTGCCGGAGATCGCCATGGTTTGGTCCAAATCCGACGAGGCTGAGACGGACACCGCACGAGATGGCGCGGTGTCCTGGAAGATGATTCGATGATGCCCGATCGTGATCACATCGGCATCGTGGAGCTGAGCCCGCTCGACCGGCTTGCCATTCACCGCCGTGCCGTTCGTGCTCTTGAGGTCTTCGAGGAAGTACACCGATTGCACCCGCACGATCTTGGCATGACGGCTTGAAACCGTGTGGTCGTCGATCGGCAGATCGTTATCTGGTTTGCGGCCGATGGTGAAGCTGTCCGCAGTGAGATCGATGGACCGCGAGCCTTGGCCGTGTAGTTTGACCAGAAGTTTCGCCGAGTCAGTGAGGATGTTACCCATATGCTGCTCCTGTGAGGGTTAAGACGCTTTCAAAAACCACCGTTGCTTGATGCGGTGCCAGAGGCGACCGACGGCACCGTCTTCGACGGCGACTAGCATGACGGTGATGTTGTCCTCTCCTCCGGCATCGTTGGCCAGAGCGATCAGCCGGTCGGTCTTCTCGCTCAACTCGCCGTCCTGTTCCAGCGTTCTCAGCATCTCGCTGCAGCGGACGCCGCGAGTGAGTCCGTCCGAACACAGCAGCAACAGGTCGCCGGTGGACACCGGCAGTTCCGCTAACTCGATATCGACGATATTCTCGACGCCTAACGCACGAGTGACGATATTCCGTCGCGGCGAGCGTTCCGCTTCCTGTTCCGTCATGTATCCCTGCGCGACCTGTTCGGCCACCCACGAATGATCGACGGTCAGCACCTGCATGACTCCGTCCCTGATCAGGTACACGCGGCTGTCTCCGACGTGAGCAATCGACAATGTGTGCCCTGACAGACGGGCGGCGGCGACGGTGGTGCCCATCCCGGCGTATTTCGGATGTTCCCAGGACGCACGGAAGATGGCAGCGTTGGCGGCACGGATCGCCTGTGCGAGCTGATTGGTTGCCGGTGTCAGGTTGGGATCGTCCTCTGGGGTGTCGGCTGTGGGTTGGTCGCTCGGCGATTTTATGCGGGCCAGAATGGTCTCGATTGCCATGCGGCTTGCCACTTCACCCGCGTTGCCTCCTCCCATGCCGTCACAGACGACGTAGAGCCCGAGCGAGGAATCCGCGACGAAGCAATCCTCGTTATGGGGCCGTTTCCGCCCGATGTCGGATTTGGCGGAGTGCAGCCGGTCAATCGCCACGACCTACGTTGCCTCCTACGCTGCGAGGCTGTGCAGACAGGCCCGCAGGTCTTGCGCCAACTCTCCTGCCCGACGATACCGCTGCGGCAGCTCCTTCTGCAGGGCGCGGTTGATGATCTCCTGGAACATCGGCGGAAGCTCGGGGCGAAGCGTGTGCGGATCTGGATGTGGATGGTGGGCAATCGCGAAGAGCAGTGCCGACAGGTTATCGGCGGTAAAGGGCGGCTGTCCGGTCAGCAACTCGAAGAGCACGACGCCCAGGGAAAAGACATCCGACCGGCCGTCCACCTTCTTGCCCGCGATCTGCTCCGGAGACATGTAGGTCGGCGTTCCGAGCACGACGTCCGTCTGAGTCTTGCTGCTCGAAGAGATTTTGGCGATGCCGAAGTCCATGACTTTGACCAGCCGGTCCTTGGTAATCATGATGTTTGCGGGCTTAATGTCGCGGTGCACCACGCCTTGCTGGTGGGCATAGTCGAGCGCCTCGGCGACCGAGGCTATCGTCGGCACAACTTGGAGGAGCGGCATCAGATTCGGTTTGCGCGACCAGTCCTTGAGCGACTGACCCTCCACGAGCTCCATTGCGATGTATCCCAGCTCGTCCTGTTCGCCTGCGTCGTAGATCGTCACGATGTTCGGATGCGACAGGCGTCCTGCCGACTCGGCTTCCCGGAAGAAACGGACCTTGATCTCCTGAACCTTGTCCGGCTCCTCGATTTGGTCCAAACGCATGGTCTTGATCGCGACAAAGCGTTGAATGGTCGGATCTTTCCCGAGATACACGAGACCCATGGCGCCGCGTCCGAGTTCCTTGAGGATCTTGTAGCGGCCGAGACTCGCCGGTGGTTGTCCATTGCCATTCATCACGATGGCCGTGCTTTTGTCGACCGGCTCAGCGGCGATCTCCGCACTGTCGTCAGGAACCGGCGACTCCTCAGGCGCGGGTGCACGGACCGGCTTTCGTTTGACGGGCGCAGGAGCAAAAGTGTTGCGCAGGAGCTCCAGATGACGCAGCCAGGCGATGGTGAGCCAGAGCCCGGATGCAACGAGCATGATCGTATAGCCTTGCGCAAACAGGGAGGGGCCGATCTGGAAAATGAGCGGGGAGCCAAGGGTGCGGAGGGTCCTCGCACCGAAGATCACCACGGCCAACGCGGCTGATGGCAGCACGATGGTGCGAAGAAAGCTCGATCCGCGCCCATTGTCCGGGAGCTGCTGATAGGCGGACGCGGCAAGCGCCATGAGAAGGCCAAGCGCGATCCCCTGGCTCACCAGCCGCACGGCGTTGGCCCCGGTCACAGAGGTCAGCGGGATGCTGAAAAACTCGACCCATGCCATCCCGCTGAGCAGAGGGCCCAGGAGGAGAGCCGCGAGAATGCCGCTTGCCTGAGGGATAATCCAGTGCAGGGTCTTGGACATAGTATTGCCGTATTGCAGTAAAAGTGAATGGACATGTATCGCCGGAAAACTGAATGGACTTCAGTCTAACGGACGGCGACCGAGAGTCAACGAATTGAGGGAAATGTGCGGTGATTGCGCTTGAAGAACGGTGCTATGCGATCGGCTTCAACGTCCGGCCGCGGCTGCTTTGAGCGGCTCCAGCAGACGGGGATTCACTTTGAGGTCGCCTCGTCCATACCCGACTTCGATGTCGGGCTTCGTGATCCCGTGAAAATCGCTTCCGCCGGTGACCAGCAAGTCGAGGCGCTGCGCCAATTCGAGGTAACTCGACGTCTGAGATTTGCTGTGAGTGCTGTAATGGACCTCGACACCGTCAAGGCCTGCTTCTTTCAAGGCGGTGACGCAGCCGCGGAGCCCGTCGCCGCTGTCTTTGACCCAGGTCGGATGCGCGAGCACCGCGACCCCCTTGGCCTCCCTGATCCACTTGATCGCTTCGGCGGGCGCGGGAAGCTCGCGGGCGACGTAGGCCGCTCTCCCCTCCGCCAGATATCGGTCGAAGGCCTCTTTGGCGGACGACACATATTTCTTCTGCATGAGTAACTGCGCGATATGAGGGCGTCCGACCGATTCAGTGCCGGCCAGTGCGCGGACTTCCTCGTAAGTGACGTCCAGTCCGGCGGACCGGAGGCGCTCGATGATGAGCGGATTTCTCCGATGCCGACTGGCTCGAAGCGTCGCCAGCCGCTCATTAAACAGGGGGTCTTGCCAATCGAGGCAATAGCCGAGAATGTGAAGTTCGCTCCGGCCGTCAAAGGAGCTGATTTCGACGCCCGGAATCACTTCAATGCCCAGCTCCTGGCCGGTCGCCATGGCCTCAGGAATTCCGCTCGTGATGTCGTGATCCGTGATCGCCAACGCCGTGACGCTGGCTTTCCCGGCCAACTTCAGGACTTCGGCCGGCGGGAGGCTTCCGTCGGAATGGGTGGTATGGAGATGAAGATCAATGCGGCTCACGGCGACTCGTGCGTGGGAACGGCCTGACGAGGCTTTTGCGCCACTAACTGCGCAGTAAAGACGGACCCCATGCCGGGGCCTCCTTCATGTTCACCCTCGTCATAGGAGAGAACGCGGAGGGAGGATGTTAGCCGAAGTAACTCGTTCTGCGCCAGGCAGAACTCCCAGCGACGGGGATGGCGATAGCGTACGTAGTTGTCGATGGTGAACGTTTCATACAGCAGGACCCCCTGCGGCTTCAAGGCCTCAACGAGCCAAGGGAACAACGGTCGGTGGAGGTAGAAGCAGACCACGATGGCATCGTACGTGTTCGCGGGAAATTCTGGCCGATCGTCGGTGCGCCGTTCCAGGTCGACCTGCTTGACGGTGAGATGTGGGAGGCGCCGCTGGGCGGCCGCGGCCGAAACCTTTGCGAGATTTTCGTGGTCTCGATCGATCGCCTCGACCTCGAATCCATGAGCGGCCAGATAGAGGGCATGACGTCCATTTCCGCAGGCGACATCGAGCGCACGCCCTTTCGGGAGGCGGTAGAGCTGTTGGGTGACAAAGCGGGAAGGCACCGGATCGGTGGCCTGAGCATGGTGAGCGGCGCGTGGCCGGTCGATCTTCACACCGACGGACCCCGTCTTTTGTGCAATCGGAGGTGCCAATTTCCGAAGCCAAAGGCGTGCGCGGCTGACCGGAAAGTCTGTGAAAAGCAGGGTCAGTACTTTCTCGCCGAGGGTTTCCACAAGGGCGCAGACTTCCTTGCTCCCAAGTTCGACGATCCGCTCCGCAACCTGAGCGTAATCAACCGTGTCGCTCAAATGACCGGAAGTGGCGGCCGAGGCTGTTTCGCAGTCCAGTTCAAGGTCGATGGCCATGGGTTGGGGCCGCTGCCGCTCCAAGGGCGTGATGCCGCACCGCGCTTGAAATTCGAGGCGTTCGATAACAATTTTGTCGGGCATTTCGGTCATTGTCCGGGATGAAAAGAGAGGCTGTCAACCTGTCGTTAGATGGGTAACGAGAGGAAGGCGCAAGCGTTCAAGCTATTCAGTTCCGCCGCACCAACCTCATCATCCCTATCTCTATTGACTCACTCTTTCACCCCCTCATATAATTACCGGTCGACGCAATCTAACCGACTGATTCAGCGGGGAAAATGGCTGAGTTTACACACTTCAACGAGTCCGGCCGCGCGCGGATGGTCGATGTCGGTGGGAAGGCTCAGACCGAGCGGGTCGCAACTGCGCAAGCCAAAGTCTATCTCCGACCGGAAACCCTGGAAAAAATTCAGCGGGGCAAGATCGCCAAAGGGGATGTCCTTGGCGTCGCCCAGGTGGCGGGTGTGATGGGCGCCAAGAAGACCCCTGATCTCATTCCCATGTGCCATCCTCTATTCCTCACGTCCGTCGACATCTCCTTCAAGGAAGAACCTCAACCGGACCAGGAGGGCCGCTGTTCGATCCTCGTGACGGCAACCGCCAAAACCAGCGGGCAGACCGGAGTCGAGATGGAGGCCATGACCGCCGTTTCAGTTGCCGCGCTGACCATTTACGACATGTGCAAGGCAATCGACCGGGGAATAAGCTTTAGCGATGTATGGCTGGTCTCAAAGTCGGGTGGGAAGTCCGGCGCCTACGACCGAGAGAGTGGAGCCTCACGGCATCGCGGCGAGGACGGGGACGAATGAGTCGAAACGCATGATCACCGTGAGACTGTTCGGCATGACGAAGTCGCTTGCGGATAACCAGTCGAGCCTGACGCTGGCCTTGGGAAAGAACCAATCCGTGAGAAATGTTATCGAACTGGTCAACAAGCGTTATCCCAAGATCGGCGAGTTGATATACCAGAAGAAGATCCTGGTGTCCGTGAACCAAGAAATCGCCCACGACGATACCAAGGTGCAGGAAGGCGATGAAGTGGCCCTGCTGCCTCCGTTTGCAGGAGGAACGCCGGCCGGCCGATTGCAAAGCGATCGGGGTGAAAATGTTCGCCGAGGTGGGTGGGTGAGCTCGGGTGAGGCGCGTCTTGGCGTGCTGGGGTGGGCGGGTGAGAATAAACGCGAGGTCGAATGAGCACGGTCGAGCAGAATGAACTGTTGGTTCGCGTGCAGCGCGAAGACTTTTCCGTCGATGCGGAGATCAATCGCGTGCGAAGCCGCTCCAGGCGGATCGGCGGCATTTCCATTTTTCTCGGCACGGCCCGGGACCATTCCAAGGGACGTGACGTCGATGGGATCACTTTTGAGCATTACGAGGGCATGGCCCAAAAGAAGCTGCGAGAGATCCGCGAGAGAGCGCTGAAAGATTTTGACATCCTGGAATTGTTGATCGTTCACCGGTACGGCGAGATCACGATCGGAGAAAACATCGTGTTGATCATTGCCGGAGCAGAACATAGAGCGGACGCGTTCCGCGCCTGCAAATGGGCCATCGATGAGTTAAAGCAGATCACCCCGATCTGGAAGTTGGAGCATACGCCGAGCGGGGAGGTCTGGGTCGAAGAACACCCGTGAGGATGGTGAAAATGCAGCAGTTCACACCCACCCACCCCGCCGTGCAAGGCACGTCGTGACCCGGGCTGCGTTCTCACGCTGCGGCCTTGTTTCGGGTGAGGCGCGTCGCGCCGGGGCGGGCGGGTGAAAACTGACACCATTTTGACCATCCTCTCAATGAATGTAGTTTGACCATGATCTCTGGAGCCGATGGAAGCCACTACTCACCATAGCGATAGCGCCGCTATAGAAGCCGTCGTCGATGTGTTTGGGCGTCCGCTGAAAAGTCTGCGGCTCTCCGTGACGGACCGGTGTAACCTGCGATGCTCCTATTGCATGCCGGAGGAGGAGTATGTCTGGCTTCCCCGTGAGGATGTGCTGACGTTCGAGGAAATGGCGGCGCTC
This sequence comes from uncultured Nitrospiraceae bacterium, assembly GCA_963730935.1. GTDB lineage: Bacteria > Nitrospirota > Nitrospiria > Nitrospirales > Nitrospiraceae > Nitrospira_C. The sequence continues at coordinate 771,074 of CAVSTP010000003.1, forward strand.
TCCGGCTATTTTACGGATCTTGGCGTCGACAAGGTGCGGCTCACAGGAGGAGAGCCGCTCCTGCGGCGTGATCTGCCCAGGCTCATTCGGCTGCTGCTTCAGAACCACAACATCAGGGAAATTGCACTCACGACGAACGGGATTCTGCTGTCGGACCATGCGGAAGCGCTCTACCAGGCCGGTTTGAACCGGGTGACGGTCAGCCTGGACACGTTGAGGCCGGAGCGGTTCAGACAGTTGACCCGCCGCGACGAGTTCGCGCGGGTCTTGGAAGGGATTGAATCAGCCGGCCGTGCCGGGTTTACCGGGCTCAAGCTCGATACCGTCGCCATCCGCGGGTTCAACGACGATGAGTTGGTTGGGCTGATCGAGTTCGCGAAGCATTTCCAGGCCGAGGTGCGCTTCATCGAATACATGGATGTCGGAGGCGCCAACCGGTGGGCTCCCGAACAGGTGCTCTCGCGTGAAATGATGCTGACGAGCTTGGGCAAGTACTATGGGTCCATTGAACCGTTGCCAGAACGCGGATCGGCTCCTGCGCAACGATTCCGGCTCCCTGACGGCGCCACGTTCGGCATCATCCCATCCACGACAACGCCGTTCTGCTCGGCATGCGACCGGAGCCGCGTGACGGCCGACGGAATGTGGTACCGCTGCTTGTACGCGACCACAGGCACGGATTTGCGCAAACCGCTTCGCGAAGGCGTTGCGGCTCACGAAATGCTGGCGCTCATTCGAGCCGGCTGGGAAGCGCGCCGTGACCGGGGCGCAGAAGAACGAAAGGCGCTGGAGCGTACGGGGCTGCGTGAAGGCGGGCTGATCGGCATCGATCGCTTGCGCGAGGATCCGCATCTCGAGATGCACGCACGCGGCGGATAACAGCAGGCAATCTCCGTCCGGTTCGTGTCTCGCTCTCTCGTGCAAATCATGCAACACATCTCCGTCCTGAACGCCTTCGGCGAATGGCTCTGGGTTCCGCGTGGCTGATTCTTCCTATCTCACCGTTCTCGGGCTCGGTTTTATCCTTGGGCTGCGTCATGCCTTGGATTCGGACCATCTTGGTGCTGTCTCGACGGTGCTCGCCGAGCGGCCCTCATGGCGCGCTTCGGGCCTGGTGGGTCTGAGCTGGGGAGTGGGCCATACCGCTGTCCTGCTCTTCGTGGGAGCGATCGTCCTCGTGCTCCGTGTGCCGATTCCAGAGCCGCTTGCGGCGGCGGCAGAGGGCCTCGTCGGCGTCATGCTGATCGTCCTCGGCGGTCTGCTCGGCATGAAATTGATTCGGGAACGGTGGCATCTCCATCACCATGATCACGACGGCAGGAGCCATTTGCATCTTCACAGCCACTGCGATTCCCAGAATCACGGTCATGCCCATTGGTGGCGAGAATCACTGCGGCCGCTCTGCATCGGGATGGCTCACGGTCTGGCTGGTTCCGCAGCGCTGCTGCTGCTGGTTGTGACGTCGGCGGACAGCGTGATCGACGGACTGATGTACATCGCGGTGTTCGGCTGCGGTTCGATTCTGGGCATGATGCTGATCGGTCTTGCGCTGAGTCTTCCGGTGATGTGGTCTTTGCGGCTTGGGCGGCCGCTCTTCCTCGCTGTGCAGGGATTGGCGAGTGTGGGAAGCATCGCGCTGGGCTGTGCGATCGTGTATCGCATCTTTCTGGCCGAGTCGCTGTCGTAATGAGAGATGCAATGTTCCCACGAGCGGGAAACTACGTGCGCAGACGAGCCTGCTGTGCTATTCTCCAGCACGCTCCTGAATGTATCGAGTCACCGTGGCCGATTGAGCGGTGAAAGGAGTCGGGGATGGCGTGGTTCAAGAAGCAAAAGGGTGCTGAGCCGGATGTCCCGAAGCGGTCCAAGGTGGCCGAGGGGATGTGGCTCAAATGCAACCACTGCCGTGAAATCGTCTACCGTAAGGAAGTCGAGCGAAACAGCAAGGTCTGTCCGAAGTGCGACTACCATTTTCCGATTTCGGTGATGGAACGCATCACGCTCCTCGTGGATTTCGGAACTTTCAAGGAGTGGGATGCCGACCTGGGGCCGCTGGATCCACTCAATTTTCACGACACCAAATCCTACAAGGAGCGCGTCAAGGCTCAACAAGAAAAGACTGGGCGAAAAGACGCCATCATGATCGGCGAGGGCTTGATGAACGGCCACCGAGTGGCGCTCTGCGTGTTCGATTTCGGATTTATGGGCGGCAGCATGGGGTCGGTGGTGGGTGAGAAAATCTGTCGCGCCATCGATCGTGCCATTGAGGGCCGCTTGCCCGTTGTGCTCGTGACGGCGTCCGGTGGCGCCCGCATGCAGGAAGGAATTCTCTCGCTCATGCAGATGGCCAAGACATCCGCGGCTGTGGCCAAGCTTGGCGAGGCCAAGCTTCCGTTGATCTGTCTGCTGGCCGATCCGACCTTCGGGGGCGTCACGGCCAGCATTGCCATGCTGGGTGACGTGATCCTGGCCGAGCCGAAGGCATTGATCGGCTTCGCCGGTCCTCGGGTGATCGAGCAAACCATCAAGCAACAGCTCCCCGATCAATTTCAGCGTGCGGAGTTTCTTCTGGAGCACGGGATGATCGATATGATTGTCGAGCGCAAGCAGCTCAAAGAGACTCTCAGCACTCTCGTCGCCCATTTCTAGCAGGGTGATGAAAGAGCCTTTTCTCACCCGCCCAACCCTGGCGCGCCAAGACGCGCCTTTCCCAGGCGTCGTTTCCTCGTCGCCTAGAGCACTGCTGAGAACAAGGACTGCTCCCCAGACGATGGGAAGACGGATCAAGGAGGTTCAGCTACGAGGCCCCGTGTCGTGACGGCAGAGCGGCGTGCCGGGAGAAAAGCACCGGTCAAGTTCAGGCCGGATCGTCAAGGACGTTGGTCTGTGAGGGGTGATGCTCGGAGTCCGAAAACGAGTAGCTCCTAATGTACTCGTGGCCATGCTCCCGACCATACCATGACCTACACTGCAGCTGTTTCCTACCTCTACAGTCTCCAAAAGCACGGCATCAAGCTTGGATTGGACACCATGACGGCTCTGGTAGGCCGTCTTGGTATGCCGCAGTCTCGATATCGAAGTCTCCACATTGCCGGTACCAACGGCAAAGGCTCGACGGCCGCCCTGACGGCCACCATGTTTCAGACGGGCGGCTATCGGGTGGGATTGTACACCTCGCCGCACCTCGTCGAATTCGGGGAACGCATCCGAGTGGACGGCCGCATGATTTCCGAATTGGATATTGCGCGGCTGACGAACCTGGTGAAGGGCATTTCCGAGCCGGACCTGTCGCCGACGTTCTTCGAGTTCACAACGGCGATGGCGTTGCAGTATTTCGCCGAGTCGCAAGTCGACCTGGCAGTGCTGGAAGTAGGACTTGGAGGCCGGTTCGACGCGACCAACGTAGTGTCCCCCCTGGCATGTGCCATTACGACGATCGCGTTGGACCATCAGCAATATCTGGGCAGCACCCTGGAGTCCGTTGCGTTCGAGAAGGCCGGCATTATCAAGCCGAACGTGCCAGTGATCCTCGGCCGTCTCCCAGGCGAGGCTCGCGACACGATCGAACGAATCGCGATTGACCGGGATGCGCCGGTCTTTTGTCTGGGCCGTGACTTTGAGGTCGAAGGCGAGACGCCGGCGCGATTTAGATATTCCGGGTTCGGCGTGCGGTATGACGATTTGTCCTGTCCCTTGCTCGGAACGCATCAGCTCGAGAATTGCGCCTGCGCGTTGTCCCTGGTGGAAACCTCCCGTCGCGACCGGCTCGCGGTTGGAGAGGTTGCCATCCGCAAAGGGCTCCGGGAGGTCCAATGGGAAGGGCGTTTGGAGGTCGTGGCACGGGATCCGATGACCGTCCTCGACGGGGCCCATAATCCTGCGGCGGCCAAGGCCCTGGCTGATTACCTCCGCACATTTCGCCTCTCGAATCCCATGAGCCGGGTCATCCTCGTACTGGCCATGATGCGCGACAAGGATCATCGCGGATTCGTCGAGTTCTTCAAAGGACTCGTGGACGAGGTCGTGGTGACGCAGGCAGATTTGAAGCGGTCTGCTACGGCGGACGAACTGTTGCCGCTCGTCGTTGAAACCTGGCCACGGGCGAGAACGAACGCACGGGTCTCGGGGGCGCTCGGCGCCGCCAAACAGCTTGCACGCCCACAAGATTTGATCTGTGTGACCGGCTCCTTGATGCTCGTCGGTGAAGTGAAAGCATCGTTGCGCGGCTGTGGGCTGTCCCGGCTGCGGGGTTGATATGGCGGGAGTCGTGACGCGAGTCATTGACCGCCTAATGCGAGCGCTGCTGGTCACTCTTTTATCGATGCCGCCGTTGGCGGCCGCGGCCGCTTCGCCTGGTCAGTCCGGTTCCGGATCCCCGCCGCTCGACGTAAAAGCTGAACGCATCGACTATCTTCAAGAACAGGAAATCTACGAGGCGGACGGGTCCGTCGTGATCGATCAGGGGGCGGTGCACCTCACCGCCGACCACGTGACCATCCAGGCGCTGCCAGGCGTCATGATTGCCACCGGGCACGTCCGGTTGACGGATCCCAAAGCCGACATTGTCGCTGAGCGGTTGGAGTTGAACGTCAATACCGAGGCGGGGGTCGTCACCCACGGGGAAGTGTACATCAAGGCGTCCAACACGACGGTCGACGGACGTCTGATTCAGCGGTTTTCGGAGGACCATTATCGCTTTAAGGAAGGCCGGTTTACCAACTGCGATGCGCCGGAAGGGGAAACGCCCGCCTGGCGCTTTCGGTTCAAAGATCTGGATCTCAACGTGGGCGACAGTCTCGCGTTCAAAGGGAGCTGGTTCTGCGTGGCTGATGTGCCGGTGATTCCGTTTCCCACGATGACCTATCCCCTGTCGCCTCGCCAAAGTGGATTCTTAATCCCCACCCCGGCCTACGACAACCGGTTCGGGTTCCATTACCAGCAAGGGTACTATTGGGCCATCAATCCAAGCCAGGATCTCACCATTTCGCCGTCGTATTACTCGAATTTGGGATACGGTAGCGATTTTGAATACCGCTACGCGCTAAACCGTGTTGCAAGAGGACAATGGTTTGTCAGTTATCTCCAGCAGACGACGCTGCCGAATGTCTCGGGAGTGACCGATACAGGCCAGAGTGCGAAGGAGGCGCGGGCGCTGATCACCGGCACCCATACCCAGCAAGTGACGCAGGATCTCCTGTTGCGGATCAACGCCAATCTCGTGAGCGACCCCCAGTACCTGCAGCAACTCAGCAACTCGGGTGCGCAGCGTGCGCTTCCCAGTAACGAATCGAACCTTTTCGCCAACCAGCGCTTGCGCTATGGGAACGCGTATCTGCTCGGTCAATATCTGCAGCCGTTGCTGGCCGGCGGCGCAGACACTTTCCAGCGCCTTCCTGAGGTCGGCTACAGTCTACCGAACCTCGCGCTGTTCAATTCACCCTTGTTGTTCGGGGGAGACACCAACGCGGTGTATTTCTTCCGGGAGGAGGGATTCACGGAGAACCGCTTTGATGTCGTGCCCGGGCTCTCGACCGACGTCCTCGATGTGGGCCATGTGGTGGGGTTCACGCCTCAGGCCAAGTTTCGTGAGGTCTATTATTCGCGCGGCGCGCAGGAGACCAGCAGTCTGCACCGGGAAACGTTCTGGGCGGCCCTCGATGCGACCTCTAAAATGAGCCGTCGCTTCAACCGGGATGACGGCGATGCCATGATGCATACGATCGAGCCGAGTGTGATCTACGAATACGTTCCGGCGACGGATCAATCGCAAATAGCGCAGATCGATCAGGTTGACAACCTGCCGAAAAAGAATCTGTTGACCTATATGGTAAGGAGCCGGCTGCTGGAACAGGACGGGGACAAAAGCTTCAATTGGCTGGATTTCACGCTGGCCCAGAGTTACCACGTCGGCGCCGTGCAGACGGAGGCGAGGGATTTTGCGCCGGGAGCCGTGCCTCCGCTCGGCACCGTGACGCAGCCTTTGCAGCCGGCGACGGTTCCGATCGCCGGCAAGAAATTTTCCGACGTCTGGCTGCGTGCGGTCATCGGCAACAATGAGCCCCAACTCGCGGTGGCCCAGCTGGCCGGCCCGGTATTCGGGCGCGGCGCCGGCGCCGTCTCGCTCGCCAAGCCCCCCATCAACCGGTACGTGACGGTGGACGCCTTTTTCGATCCCTATAGCGCCGGTCTCAGTCAGTTCAATACCGACTTTCGGCTTCAGCAGTCCAATGAGTGGTATGTGGAAGTCGGGCAGCGCTTCTCGAGGAATGGGAACCGGGTACAACGGGGAGACCTCTGGAACCCCATCTCGTTCAATCAGGTGTTCAATCCCACTGAGGAAGTCCAGTTTGTGACGGCTGGCGGCGCGTTTCGGACACCCTTTGGATGGCTGGTCGGCGCGAAAGGGTATTACGACATCAATAATCGCCGGAGTCCGGAATACGACGTGGTCGCGCTGTATCAGAATCCGTGCAAATGCTGGTCGCTCGGGTTGTTTTATCTCCAATTTCCCGACCGGGCGCAGTACAATTTTATGCTCAGTTTGACGGGAATTGGCTGGACCGAGAATTATGGCACGAATGTCGTGAAACAGATCCTCAGTCCTCTCACGTGGGGCGAGAAAGGATTGCCATGGGCTTCGCCGGGTGGACACTATGGTCACTTGGAAACCGCTCAACCGCAGCCGGGTGTCGGCGGAGCTCCGCGATGAACCGAGTTGTCGGCCTCAATCCCGGCTGGTCTGCCGGCTGCGTAGTCGCCGCCGCCCTGTGGGTGACGGGTTGCAGCACGTCGGCGATGACCGCTGCTTCCACGCCGCCCACCCACTTACAGCGTGCAAAAGTCTTTCTCGCAGCCGGAGATTATCGGCGGGCCGTCGAAGCCTGTCGGCAAGAGGTTCAGGAACATCCCTCCGCACGGAGCTATTTGTACCTGACCTACGTCTATCAAGCGCTCGATGCGCATGTGGAATCGCTGGCGAAAGCGGATCAATGGGTGGCGATGGAGCATCTCTATCTGAATTTGAGCTCGGGCGGGCCGGAAGAGCTCCTGGATCCTCCCAACGTCCTGGCTCGTATGGCGAAGGAGATGATTCAAGCGTCGGCACGACAACAGGCAGACGTTACGTCCGAACTCGCTACGAGACTCGATCCGTCCGTCGTCGCGGTTGTCTGGCCTCAGCAAACGGCTTGGCGGAAAGCCAAACAAGAGGGTTGGTGGTTCACGGTTCCCCCTGAATGGGCGTGGTAGACCGGTGTGGCATGCCGGTTTGACTCCTCGAAGAAGGCTGGGGTACGATGATTTCCCATTCATTCCTGCGATTCAATTGATTTTCAAGGAGGATAGACGTGGCAGGTAATGCGTTGAAGGTCGAGGATGCGAGCTGGGATTCCGAAGTCATGAAGGCCCCGGAGCTGGTGATGGTGGATTTCTGGGCGGTCTGGTGCGGACCTTGCCAGATGGTCGCTCCGATCGTGGACGAATTGGCTAACGAGTATGCAGGAAAGGTCAAGGTTCGTAAGCTGAACACCGATGAAAATCCCGAAGTGGCTGGACGCTACCAGGTCATGAGCATTCCGACGATTCTCTTCTTCAAAAACGGCCAGGTCGTGGAAAAACTCGTGGGCGCCAGGCCGAAGCGGCAGTTCAAGGAAATGATTGATCAGCTCTTGGCGCAACACGCCGGCTCCGCCTAACAGGTTGGTGAATAAGGCCTCTGTCTCACCCGCCCAACCCCGGCGCGCCAAGACGACGCGCCTTGCCCCGCGCTTCGTTCTCGCGTCGCGGGTGCAAAGGGTGAGCACCGCGATTACTCGAGAGGTTCCTCACTCGTAACGATGCTTGCCGAGCTGCGCATTGTCAATTTTGCTCTCATAGAACAGCTCCACATTCAGTTCCAGTCGGGATTTACGGTGCTCACCGGCGAAACCGGCGCCGGCAAATCGCTGCTCATCGACGCCATCGCCTTACTCGTGGGCGGAAGGGGCTCGGTTGAGCAGATCCGATCCGGTGAAGAAGAGGCGCAGCTCGAAGCCTCATTTCACCTTCCTGCAACGCATCCGCTGCTCGGGCAACTGCAGGCGATGGACCTGCTGGGCCCTCACGACCGTGACCTCGTACTCAAGCGGATTCTCTCCAGATCAGGACGGCATCGGGTTTATGTGAACGGGGGGCTCAGTTCCCTTCGCGTGCTCGAAGAGTTGGGGGGTACCCTCGTGGACGTACACGGCCAGCACGAGCAGCAGTCGTTGTTGGCGCCTGTCAAGCAACTCGATGCGGTGGACGCGTTCGGATCTGCTCAGTCCATGCGGGATCTGTACGAGGCGGCCTACCGAGACTGGAAAAATTTGGAAGGGCAGCTTGACGGCCTGCGCCGGCTGGGCGCCGATCGCGCTCGGCTCGAAGAGCTGTTGCGTTTTCAAGTGCAGGAGATCGAGCAGGCGGCGTTATCGACTGCTGAAGAAGATCGGTTGCAAGCGGAACGACAGCGGTTGGGGCACGCCCATCGACTCCGAGAATTGGCGGAGACCTCTTATGCCGAGTTGCAGGGTGACGACCAGGGGATTTTGATGCAACTCGCCCGGGTCGGGCGCCTGCTGGGAGAATTGGCACAGACCGATCCGGGGATGAGAGATTGTGAACCTCAGGTCCGCGATGCAGCGATTCAACTCAAGGATCTCTGCGGCCGTCTTCGGGATTATGCGGCCGATCTGGAGGCTGATCCGGCGAGACAGGGGCTGGTCGAGGACCGGCTCGAGTTGATTCAACGGCTCAAGGCCAAATACGGAGGATCGATCGAGGCGGTTTTGGCCACAGGCCTGCGCGCCCGACAGGACCTGCAGGCCATGGAAGATCATGAGAGTCGGATCGCCGATCTCACCAAGCGGCTCGAAGTCTCGGAACGTTCCGTGTTGGAGAGGGCCGATCAGTTGACAAAAAAGCGCCGGGAGGCTGCAAAGCGGTTGACGGCTCTTGTCATGAAGGAATTGGCTGCGCTCAAAATGGAACACACCGCGTTCGATATTGCCGTCTCGACAGAAGAAACGGTGGCTCGGTTCGGACCGACGGGGCGTGACCATGTCGAATTTCTGCTGTCCAGCAACGTCGGAGAGCCGCCGCGCCCCCTGAACCGCATCGCGTCCGGTGGAGAACTTTCGCGCATCATGCTTGCGCTGAAGACCGTCTTGGCAGAGAGAGATCATGTGCCAGTGCTCGTGTTCGACGAGGTGGACACGGGTGTCGGCGGCGCAGTGGCCGCAGCCATGGGGACCAGGTTGCGGAAGCTGGGGGCCTACCACCAGGTCTTCTGCATCACCCATCTGCCTCAGGTAGCTTCCCAAGCCGAACACCATCTGTTGGTGGCCAAGGGCCAGGATGGCAAGAGGACCACCACGTCGGTGAAACCCCTGGCCGGTCTTGGCCGCGAGGAGGAGATCGCACGCATGATTGGTGGGGAAACGGTCACCAGTAAGGTGCGGGCTACCGCGGCGGAGTTGATTGCGGGCGCGAAGACAAAACGCTGAATGGCTCAGGCGTCTGAGCGGCTGGAGGGATTGGTCGCAATGGCCATCGCGGGCAACGACGCCTTGCATTCCTGCACGACCTGGGTGAACAAGACGGTGAGCGCGGGGTCGAAATAGGTCCCCGCCCGTTCGGTAAGAAACCTGCTGGCGTCGTCGATCGAGAGCGCGGTGCGGTCCGGGAGTTCGGCGGTGAGGTGGTCGAACGCTTGGGCCAGGCTGACGATTCTCGCCAGGATCGGAATGCCTTCCCCTTTCAGCCCGTGCGGATACCCTGAGCCGTCCCACCTTTCGTGGTGATAGGCAATGATCTGCCCGGCGGCTGCGGGCAGGCCGAGGGGGCCCACCATCTTTGCACCGATTTCCGGGTGCGCACGCAGCTCGTTCTCGCGGTCTCTCGCCACGATTTCATCGTCGGCAAAGCGGTACGGCTCTTTGCCGATCTTGCCGATGTCATGGAGAAACGCGCCAAGCGCCAGTGATTTCTGCTCGTCCACGGTGAGATTGGTCCGGTTGGCAAGCAAGGTGGCGTAAAAACTCACGCGGCTGCAATGGTTTAAGAGCTGACGGTCTTTGGCTTCAAGGAGATCGGAGAGCATGGGCAGCAGATCCGCAGTATCGTCTCCCCATGGCAGGGTCGGGCTGCCTGATCGACCGATGGCCTCGTACCCGGCCCGTAGCTCCTGCCAGGCCTGTGCACATTGGGCTTCAGACCCCCACAGAGCATTGGACGCCTGAAGATAGCGGCGAAGATAGTCGAGCCGCTGTTTCTTTTCCAGCGTCTGATTGACCAGGGTAATGAGTTCCGTGACGTTGAAGGGTTTGAGCAGATACCCTGCGGCCCCATGCCTGATACCTTCCATCGCAGATCTGAGACTGCCGTATCCGGTAATGATGATGACTTCGATATCGGCATGATCTTGTTTGATTTCCTGCAGTAGATCGAGGCCTTGCCGATCGGGAAGCTTCTGGTCCAGCGTAATAAGGTCGATCTGCTGCTGATTCAGCACATCGATGGCGGCTTGGGCCGATTCGGCGGATTGAATGTTGAAGAAAGGACGGAGGATGACTTTCAACGCATCGCGTGGTCCTGCCTCATCATCGATGACCAAGACGGTGGGCTTCTGCGTGGCCCTGTGCGGCTCGAAGGACGTTGCCATATGTTGTTCATGTACCCCGATGTACCTATTCTGTCAAGCAAAACGTATTCCTTTTCAGCTATTTATGCGTGGAAATTCTAGTGGATGTGGTGATGTGGCGCGATGGCCCTATATGTAGTTTCCACGTATGTGGCTCTACGTAGATTGGAATTACGAAAACGCATGAAATGCTGCAGAATTCACGCAGTTCGAAACGCGGAGTGTGTTATTCCTGCCCGACAGGTTCAGGTTCAGGAGGGGTTGTGTCATTGTCCGGACGGCCGATACCCAGTGTATCCATCCGGTACTTGAGCATGCGCCTGCTGATCCCGAGCTGGGTCGCGGCGTGGGTTTGCACATAGTTGTTCTTTTTCAATGCGTCAAGAATGATCTCCCGCTCGAATTCCATCACGGCCTTTTCGAGCGAGAGGCGGCCGGCTAGGGTGTCGTCTCGTAAAGAGGAGGACCGGGTGTCGTTGCGAAGGATGGTCGGAAGATGTTCGGGGGTGACGGCCTCTGAGCCCTTGGACCAGATGAACGCCTGTTCGATGATGTTTTCCATCTCTCGCACGTTACCCGGCCACGGGTACCGGGTCAGGAGCTCAATCGCCTCCTTGGAGAACTCCTGGTTGGGCCGGCTCTCCTCCTCGATCCGCTTGGACAGGAAATGTTTCGCCAACAACGGAATATCTTCTCCTCGATCGCGAAGCGGGGGCAAGTACAACGCGATGACATTGATTCGGTAGTAGAGGTCCTCGCGGAACTGCCCTTTCCGGACCAGATCCTCGAGGTTCTTGTTCGTCGCGGCGACGATGCGAACGTCGACTTTGATGGCCTGTACGCCGCCGATGCGCGTGAATTCGCGTTCTTGCAGAACCCGCAGCAGCTTGGCCTGCGTCATGGGACTGAGGTCCCCGATTTCGTCGAGGAACAAGGTGCCGCTGTTGGCGAGCTCGAATTGACCCACGCGGCGAGCCGTCGCATCGGTGAACGAGCCCTTTTCGTGGCCGAACAGCTCGCTTTCGATCAACGTCTCGGGGAGGGCGGCGCAGTTCAACGCTATGAACGGGCGGTCCCGCCGTCCGCTGTTGTAATGCAGGGCCTTGGCGACCAGTTCCTTGCCGGTGCCGCTCTCACCGGTGATCAGCACCGTTGTCCTGCTATCGGCAACCTGTTCGATCTTGCCGTAAATCTCCTGCATTGGCCGACTTTTGCCGATGAGGTTGTGGAACGCATATCGCTGAGTCACCTGCGCGCGCAGCTGTTTGACTTCGCGCTCGAGCTCCTGAGAGTTGAGCGCGCGGTCCACGACGATCCGCAGTTCTTCGACGTCGAACGGCTTCGAGAGATAGTCTGCGGCTCCCAGCTTCATGGCGTCGACCGCCGTTTTCACGGACTTGGTGCCGGTCAGCATGATGACGGGGGTCGGATTCTGCTCCGTCCGTAGCGCCTGGAGAACGGACAACCCGTCGGTTCCGGGAAGAATGACGTCGAGCAGCACGACATGCGGCGCTTCTTTGTGGAACAGATCGAGGCCTTCCTGCGCGTCGGCGGCCTGAATCACCTCATACACCGGCTCGAGGACGGCCTTGAGCGACGCCCGGACACGGGCTTCGTCATCGACTAAGAGCACGCGCTTCTTCACACTCGACTCACTGCCGTTTTTTGATGTCATGATGGGATCGCTGGGAGGTTGACGAGAAATGTCGTGCCGGCGCCGGCAACGCTTTTGACCTGTATGTCGCCATGGTGCTCTTCGATGATCTGGTGCACGATCGTCAAGCCGAGGCCGGTGCCTTCGTGTTCGCCGCTCTCGTGCTTGGTCGTGAAGAACGGATCAAAAATATGTTCGAGATTCGCCTCGGAAATCCCCTGTCCTGTGTCCTCGGTTTCTATTTGCACCCAGGGCCTGCCGCCAGGCTTGGCCAGCAACCTCGTCCGAACCCGCAGCACCCCGCCCTTTTCGCTCATCGCATCCAAGGCGTTGAGAAACAGGTTAAGAAACACCTGCTTGATTTGCTGACGGTCCAGCATGACACGAGGGAGGTCGGGTGCCAATTCTTTTTCGATCTTGATCCCGCGGCTGTCCGCCTTGACCTCGATGAAATATAAGCAGGAAGACACGATGTCGTTGACATCCTCCTCCGTTAGCTTCGGCTCCATGTAACGGGCGTAGTCGAGGATTTCCTCGATGAGGCGTTCGATCCGATACACGTCATCGAGCACGATGCGGCTGAATTCACGGATGAAATCGGCATCGTCTTTCCGTTCAGGGGCCAGCTGGATGAAGGTCTTGATGGAGGTCAGCGGATTGCGGATTTCGTGCGCAAATCCTCCAGCGATCGTTTCCAGCGACCTCAAGCGGTCTGTTCGCTTCATCAGGGCGTGCGAGCGGTGCAGGTCTTCCAACAGCATGCTGGTGTCGAGCGCATTGGTGGCGGTTTGAGCGAGCGCGTTGAGCAACGACACGATAGACGTCGTGTCGTGCTCCTGGGTCCGGTTTCCTCCGAGGAGCGAAAACGCGATGAGCCGGCCGCGGCTGACATGCGGCAGGTTCCGCTCAGCTCGCATAGCTGCGAGCGCATCAGCCAACGCCGTGCGGCACCCGTTGTGCGGCTCGGGGACCGTTTGGAGAGAAGACGACAGATGTTGCGGGATGGTGTGGGTCAGTGGGAGCGTACCGGGAAAACAGGACTCGGCGGCCAGGCCGACCAGGCCCGCACGACGAAAATGTTCATGCTCACGATCCAGGAGATACAGGGCGCCGTGAGTGGTGCCGCCCACACGGCAGAGTTCCTGAATAATGCGTTCGGACAGGGCGCCGAGATCGGTCATCGCGCCGATTTCGGTGGAGAAACGAGTCACCAAATCCAGGAGATGTATGGGTGAAGCCGTCGACGCTGAGGCCATCTCGGTCGGTCGTACGCTCATAGAGAGAAGGACGCGCCCCTATGCATGAGTCATCGCCGACAGGAACGGGTTAGGTCATCATGTGCACATGAATGTGCAAACTTGTACAGAGAGGGGAGTATACACCGGCCTATCCAAGGGAGCCAGAGGAATTCTGTTTGCCGACAATGGCGACCAACGCCTGCCCATCGAAGATGGGAAGGATTCGGAAGGAGACGATTCCGCATTGTCTCAAGAGCGCCCCAAGACCCGCTTCATCGAATGTATGCAGGATGCCGTGACGGATCGCTTCTTGTAGCCGGGCAAAGTAGTGAAGCAGCGGTTGCGCTTGGGCACTGAACTCGTCCTGGTTGGCCTGCCGCAGATGCCGCCGATAGACAGGAGAAAGATCCGTGTTCGGATGGAAGACGGTGAGAATCAGGCGGCCATCGGGATGTAGCACGCGGTGCCATTCCTTGAGGGTGGCGAGCGGGGAAGGCACATAGGGGAGTGCAAAGTTGCAGACCAGCCGGCTCACAGAGCCGGTCTTAAACGGGAGCGCAGACCTCCGATCGGCCTGAAGCCAGGCGATGGCAAGCGGCGGCATGGCAGACAGCCGGCCGACAAAGCCCGTCGCGAGCTCGCGTTGCAGCACCAGCACCGCATGGCGGGCCTGCCCGATCCGCTCCCGCGACCGTCCGACGCCGACCATCAGCGGCGAAGGCCGGTCAGTCCAACTGGCCTTGCCGGCGCGGTACGTGTGATTGACCAGCGCAGTGCGGGTCAAATCACTTTGGCCGACGCCCGCATCGACCAGCAAGGCACCCGGCTCGAGCGGGCTCATCAGGCCATAGAGATCATCCAGCAGTTTTCGGTACTCATGCAGGTTGCCCAGATGCGGCAATTGCGCGAGATGGGCCGCACAGAGCGCCTCTCGGTTGATTTGCGAACCGTCATGCCGCAGGAAGTTGTATTCCTGCTCGATGCGGTGTTGTCGCGCGACATAGGGCTGTGCGGCGATTTCCTGTTGAGGTGACATGGTCTGCACCGAAATGACGGAACTGATCTGCTTGAGCAGCTGTGTGAAGGCGGCGGGTGGCGCTCCGTGGACGTCGAGATGCCGGTCAGTGACCGGAGAGGAAAGGTTCACCAGCCTCGTATGGGTGCCCAACGCGGTCATGAATGCGTGCGGCAGATCGGTAGGCGGTAAGGCGGTGGAGTCAGCGGGGCTTGTGGCAATGCAGAGCGGCGAGCGAATCAACCGGAGATCTTCCAGGGTCGATTCGAGATCGGCACACCGGCCGGCGAGTAGATCGCTGACGAACTGATCCACGTTGACGTTCAAGCCCAGCAGGTTACAGACGCCGCGCCGCAACCCGAACTGGTAGTCGGCGAGGAGATCATGTCCATGGACCGCCATGAGGAGGCTCGCCACATCGATGGCTGGATTCACCAACAGGAGCAAATCCAGGGGGCGCGTATGAGCGGCGATCTTCAATGCAGCGCGGGCAGCCAGATCGCCGGCGATCACCACGATCGGCGCTTGCGGCCAGGTGTGCCGTACAAACTCCAACACTTTTTCGAGATCATGCTGCATGCTGCGCAATGTTGTCTGTTGGAGTTCGCCCTCGCTGTTCCCGAGGTGATTGGTCGGATCGTAACGAAGCACGCGGAACCGATGTTGGGCCAAGTAGTAGCTGAAGGCCATATAGTCCGAGGCCGTTTGCCCATACCCCGGGGCAATGATGATCGTGGGGCAGTTGGGATCGGATAATTGACTGAGATGGTCGTCCGTGATCGCGATGGTCTGACCACGAGCGTTACGGCATTCGCGTGGCAGGCTGATCACCGGCGCCGCCGTTGAAAACGCTTCGCCGGATCGCTGGGCGCGGAGATGTTGTCTGATGACTCGGTTCAGCTCGCGCTCGGCATAGGGGGTCAGCGGCTCAAACCGGAGTCCTGCCCGTACCGCACTGGCCTGGTCCGCCGTATGGAATGCGCTAGGCGCCGTCGGATCGGCTGCCGTCCAGACGACACGCGCTGCGAGCGTGGTATCCGGCGCTCCCGGCTCATGTGACCCTGGCTCGCTGCGATGGGCGGGGGCGAAGTGAATTTCGACGCGTTCTCTCAGCGCCTCGGACCGTTCCCGCGTCAGGATGCATGCGCCGGAGCGGCTGAGATTCATCACCTGTGCCTGAAGGCGAGTGCCGGCTTCCTGCTGGGAAGTCGTCTCCAGGCGGGCGGGTAAGGCCGTCGATACGCGAACTGTTTCCCGGCGGTCATATTCGGCGAGCTCGAAAGAAAGGGGCCGATCAGTCTGCGGCAGAGTGACCGGGGTGGGGAGGTGGATGTCCAGTGTGAAGGCAAGTGCTCGCTCATGAGCGGCCGCGATGAGCGAGGCAAGGACTGCCGTCTCCGTCTGATTCGGCCCAGTAAATTGCACGATAAGTTGAATGTCCGGCTGAATCGACAGCTGGATCCCTGACGCTGCGGCGGTCCGTGTATGAGCCTGACCGCCAAGCTCCAATGTGGCGACAGCAGTCGTGATCCGGATGACCGCTTCCTGGGATGAGAGAGGTGGAAAGTCACCCTGTACTCGTATCCCAGCTCCACTCACACTGACGTTCATGACCGTTCCTTCCCAGACGGACGATCCTCTGGTGATCTTTGCCGGCAACGCCGTCTGGATCCGTGCGTTGCTGCGGCGCTCGGTGCGCGCGGTAGTGGCCAGGTCCTGGTCCGCCGAAGGGCTCACGGATGACGGCGCTTCGGCGGTTCGCTCGATGGCCGCCGCGTCAATAACCTGCGGCTGAAGGGATGCAGGAGCGTGCCCCGTCGGGAGGCGGACGATCATGCGAAACGGCCCTGAGGCCGGCGCGGACACATCGAGCGTTGCTCCGAGCGCTCCGGCCAGTCGGTAAAGGCTGTGGACATCAAGGGTGTCGGTCAACGAAGGCAGGATGCGGCCTGAGGGGTTCACGGCCTCGGTTTCAGTGATGTCCAGATGGATGTGCGTGGCGGAAGCCACGGGAAACAGTGTGGGTGTGTCAGCCGAATCGCCCGTTTTGATGGAGAGGAGATGAGGCCGAGCGACCGTTGCCAGATACGCGCCTGCATAGGCCAGCAACTGTCGGAATAAGCGGGCGGTGGTCTCGCGATCGCCGCTGTAGTCGGGAAGGGCCGAGGTGAAATCTGTCGTGAAGCCGCTCGATCCGGCGGCCGTCGATGCCGATTGTAACACCTCGTCGAGAAGGCGATTGATGATGTGCGCGGTTCCCGCCGGACGGGCCAGGCGCATCAATTGCTGAACCAGTTCTGCCGAGGCCGTGGCCTGGCCACGTAACGCTTGGAGACGGTCGAGGATGCGGGATTCGAGGAGCGTATCGGCGAGTTGCTGTGATTCGTGCACGAGAGTGGAGAGCGGCTGCTCGAGCTCCTGCGAGAGTTCAGCCATCTGCCGAATGACGGTCTGGAGTTCTTCTGCTCGCTGCCGCTGCTCGATGAATGCCTGCTGAGCGGTCTGCTCTTTTCTGCGGTGAGACACGTCTCGAATGATGCCGATGGTGCCGAGGAAGCGCCGCGACGCGTCGTACAATCCACGCGCAGTGACGGAGGCGAGCATGTGGCCCATGCCCTCGGCCGTCTTTCCTTGAAGTGTCACTTCAAATTCACTGACCGCCCGGTCGCCGGCGCGCCGCTCGTTGAAGCGAAAGTGTGCAAGCCGTTGCTCGGCCTCGGAAAACAACGTGGAGTATGAACGGCCGATCAGTTCTTCCGATCGGTAGCCCAGCGATGCCGGCAGATTGCGGCTCAGCGAGAGAAACCGTCCATCGGCGTCGAGTTCGTACAGGACATCCCCCAGGGAGTCGACGACCCAGGAATGCCGGCGCTCCGCGCGTTCCGCCGCCAACCTGCTCTCACGTCTGTCGATGGCCTCCCTCGTGCAAAACAAGAGCTCGGTCAAAAACGCCGGAGAGTGTTTGTAAAGGAACAGGTCTGCGCCCATCTGAAGCGCCTCGAGCGCCGCCCCGGAATCGGTTCGGGACGTCTGTAAGATGATTGAGGCGTAGGGCATCCGATGCTTGAGGGCAGAGATGAAAGTTGAAGGCGGATCGGGCAGGGAGCTCTCGTCGACGAGTGCCATGGCCCACGCTTGCGCCGGGGCCTGAATCATTCGGTCGGCCTCCTCGGCGGAATAGGCGACTTCGATGCGGACGTCGGCAAAGAACCCGCGCAGGCTGATAGTGACGAGTTTGATCTCTTCGGCGTTCTCGTTGACGAGAAGGATGGTTATGGGTTCGCTCTGCGGCATCGGACCGGTATCCAAAGGAAACACGGTTCCAGAGCGAGAGAAGTCACCATCCCGCGCCTCAACAAGTCGGACGGAACGGTCCCAGGCGTGGGTAGACGAATATCTACTGCTCGGGTCGGTAAGTGATTAGCACAGGTGTGCGCAAGAAACCCAGCCTGGCTCTGGGGGAAAGAGCTCCTACTTTCGTAGGGGACTGGGTGGCGTCCCGAAGGAAGTGCACCGGGTTTCTCGTTAGACGGCTACCGGACGCTCGCCGTGGCGGGGGACGGACAGGTTCCCGGAGTCATGTACAACAGGTAATTGCCCATGCCGTGCTGCGGATCCTGTTTCTGCAGGGGATGATGATGCACCATCACCATCTCGTAGTCGTCGTCCTTGGTGACAGGAAACCCTTGGGCGTCTTTGTAGACCTGATGCGGTTGAAACTCGAGGAAGGTGCCGTCGCGCATGACGTCCGGCACAGTGCGTAGGAGCGTCTGGTGTTTCGTCTTGTTCTCGAGCGCGATGAGCAGCAGCTCGTCGTGGCCGTGCGGATAGGCGAATTTCACGCAGCCATCCATGGCGAACTTCAATGGTGCGGTGTGGACCTGAACACCCGGCTTGATTTCGATGCCTTCGTCGGTCTGGTCCGGGCCACGCTGCGCGAATTTGCTGTAACACACGACGTTGACGCCCACCTGGTAGACGTCCATCTCCTTCACCGGTTGATCCTCGGGCGCCATGTACATAGTGAAACTGGCCATCACATGCTTGGTCGGAGGCGCCTTATGATAGAACGCCACGACCGACATCAGGTGTTGACCCTTGGCAAGCTTCACGCCGTAGCCTTCCGGGAATTTCGCTTCCGTCATCTCCAGTCCCGCTCCACCGAAAAACAGCGGCTCGCCGGGACAGGACACGCTGGGCTTGTCGTTGTTGAGCATGAGAATATGGTGCAGATAATTCCGGGGAAGCGCCTTCCCTTCCTGAGTGAACACCGCGGATTTGAAGCCCACCATATACATGTCTTTTGGAAGTTGGAAAATGTGCTTGGGCATCGAGGCGGCCAGGTCGCCTTCATGGCCTGAGGGAAGATCGATCGGTCCGAACGTCAGGGTGACGGCATTGTCTTTGATCGTGACGACGGTAGTAATCTGATTCTTCAGTGTCGGTACCGCATGGTGAGCATGGCCGCCGTCGGCAGAGACCGTAGAAGGCCACAGCCAGAGGGCTGCGAGAAGCACGATCCAACGCATAGTTCCTCCAAAACGACGTGAGTTCATCGAAGCTTGACATCTCGAGCGTTTAGCATGCGCCGCCTGTGCCTGAGCAGTCTGTTCAATTCTGATCAATCACGGGGCTACGGGCACCGGCGTGATCCGCTTCCATTGATAGGTGCCGCCGTGTTCGCGCGGCGGGATGTTCTTATGGTTGCCGACTCTGGTGTACCACCAGACGCCTTTGGCTTCTTTCCCGTCCTCTGAAAGCAGGACCTCGAAGCCGCCTTCGCGATCGTTGCCCGGCTGTTGCCAGGTTCCCTGCCATAGACGATTAGTGAACTGTGTGGTGACGAAGCGGCCGCCGTGCTGCGTATAGGGACCATTGCCGCCTTTGTCCAACGTCGCCCGATAGCGCTTATCGTCCTCTACCTCAAGGATTTCCCATTCTCCGCTCAAGTCGGGTGCGACCTGAGCTGTGGCTGACGCCGTCAACGTGAGCGCTGGCGGCGATGGCTGTCGATCGTTCAGTGTCACCGCGCTTCCTGCATTGCGAAACGACTCGTGCCAGGACAGGAGGACCCACTGTCCGTCCCTACGCTCCAAGACGCCGGTTTCGCGCAGCGGAAGCAGCGCCCGCTGGGGGTCGTTGCCATCGGTCACGGTTCGAATGTAGTCGAGCTCCATGGCGTACCAGGCGAGGTCGCCTTTGGTCCACACCTTCAACTCCCGGATGGAAATCTCAATGGTGGCCGCTGAATCGAATTCCTCCCGTAGATCCTGCTCAAGACGCGACCAGCCGACGTATTTTCTGCCTCCTATCGTGTAGCTGGTGATGTCCGCGTCGTGCGCCATCATCCGCGACATCGTCCGCATGTCCTTCTCGACATTGGCCCGTATGAGGGCACGCACGGCGGCTTCCGCACTCTGGTCGTCGGAGGCGAGGCTCACACAGGCCGGTGCCGCCAGGGCCGTTACGCAGAGGACCCAGCAGACAAGGGAACCTCGAATTAACAACATCTTAGATCGCTCCAACTAGTCGATATCACGGATGGCGCGCGAAGGAGTGTGTGGCTAGATTCTGAGGCTACATTGGCGGTAGGGTCTTGTCAATGGCCAGACTTCCGACTTTCCCAGGCGTCGTGTACGCGCAGACGATGACGGTCACATTGTCTTCGCCTCCCCGAGCCAAAGCCTCTTCCACCAGGTCGTGACATGCGCGTCGGGGATTGCGTTGTGTTTGCGCGAGGATGGACGCTATGTCCGCATCATCGAGCATTTTCGTAAGTCCGTCGCTACAGAGCATCAGGACATCATCGTCCGTCAGCGCCGTCGAAGTGACCTCCGGCGTCATGTCGAGTCCCATCCCCAGCCCTTTGGCGAGCACGTGCCGATCCGGATAGGCGCGGGCTGTCGCGTCGTTGATCAAACCGCGCTCGAGCAAGAGGGCGACCAGCGTGTGATCGCGGGTGAGCTGGGTGAGGGTGCCGGCATGAAACCGATACGCGCGACTGTCCCCCAAGTGGGCAATGTGGGCCACCGGCGGAGACGTCGGCGCAATGGTCATGGCGACGATTGTCGTGCCCATGCCCTTGAGGGCCGGCTCGTCCCGTATTTTCTCATGAATGGCGCGATTGGCCTCCGTAATCGTTTCGGCCAGGTGTTTCTCCAGGACCTCCGGTGCCTGGTCCTTCGCGGCAAGCACCGCCTTCGCCCGTTGCGTGGCCACGTGAACCGCGAGATGAGCGGCCACGTCTCCGGCAGGATGCCCCCCCATCCCGTCGGCGACGATCCAGAAATTGCAGCTGTTGATCGCGGCGAAGACGTCCTGGTTCATGCTGCGCACATACCCGGTTTCCGTTCGGCCGACGCCCAACCATCGCGGAGATTTTTTCATGGGGTCACCGCTCCGCCGATCGGCGCAGGCCGATCAGCGGGGCCCACCGAAGCCGGGCCGTAACGCCCCGCCATCTGCTGGAATAGAAGTTCGGCCAAAGGTTCCAGGTTTCGGGCATCGGCGGCATTGTAGCGCAGCAGGAGATCGAGCGCTGCATCCTCGCCGCCCCGCCATCGATGCCAGAGACGGACCGCATCCCAGCCATCCAGGCCTTCGATGGTCTCCTCCCGGTGGATCTGCAGCTCACGCTCGATGAACTTTAATCCGCCTTGCAGTCCCAGTCGACGGGCGGCGAAGCACAAATCGAAATGCGGCTTGTTGAAATTCAATCGGGGAAACGCCGCTTGGAGATAGGGAATGTCGAAGACGCTGCCGAAAAACGTGACGAGCAGATCGGTCTGCTCGAGGGCCTCGCGCAGGCGGTCTTCGGTCAGATTTTCGCCGCGGACCAGACTCTCCATGCGTCCGTTCCGATACAGCCCCACCACGGTCACGAATCC
The DNA here is from genome assembly GCA_963730935.1 of uncultured Nitrospiraceae bacterium. Lineage (GTDB taxonomy): Bacteria > Nitrospirota > Nitrospiria > Nitrospirales > Nitrospiraceae > Nitrospira_C. The sequence continues at coordinate 792,525 of CAVSTP010000003.1, forward strand.
CTCGCGGGCAGAGTGGCCCGTGGTTTCGATGTCGAGATACAACGCGCGATGACGGAAGGTGTCGAACAGGCGCCAATGGTCGCTGCCCTTGAGGCACGTTCGGAAGAAATCCACCCCGCCGACCGCCAAGCGTGATTGTGCCGTGGCGAGCGCGTCGTCATACCAACATTTTCTCATTGAGGAAATGTAGGGAATCACTGGTCGGTTGAGAAAGGCGGACCAATCGGCGATGCCATCCTGCCACAGCCGTCGTTCGGTTGCAGGACCGATTCCTTTGAGAAGAACGAAGGTGGAGGTCAGCATCGTGACAGCTGATTGTAGCCTTGATTTCACCGGTTAAACAAGCTAGAGTCCGCGATGGGAGCGGGTTTTGTCTCGTTGCAGAAAGAGAGCGTTCCGTCGTTGGCTGACCCGGTCAGGAAAATTCGCATCACGGTCGGAGCCGTGCAAGTGGAAGCTGAGCTGAAAGGCAATAAAACGGCTCAGGAGGTATACGCGGCGCTCCCTGTGGAAGCTCCGGTGAATACCTGGGGTGAAGAGTTCTATTTCAGGCTCGACGGCGTCAAGGATTACCGGGAGACGGCAACCAATCAGGTGAAGATCGGTGATGTTGCCTTCTGGGGGGCGGGGCAGGTGTTGGCCATTTTTTTCGGGCGCACGCCGATGAGCATGGGACCCGACCCTGTTCCGGCGGACCGCGTCAATGTCATCGGCCGCATCTCGGGCGATCCCACGGTCCTGCGGCGGGTAATGGAAGCGCCGCGGATTCGGGTCGAACGGGTCTGAGCGATGCGGCTGTCCAAGGAGCGGGTCAGGCATATGGCTGAAGCCCTGGTGGCGCGGTTGGTCCAAGAAGGTCATATCTCGCTGACGGGAACGCCGAAGGCGTTTGTGGAGGCGCTGAATCAGACTGTCACCGACGAGTTATCGATAGAGGACCGGTTGAACGGCGAGGTCCGCCAATTGCTCAAGGCCTACGAACGTGAGATTGAAGCTGGTCAGGTCGATTATCAGAAGATGTTCACGATGATCAAGCAGAAACTGGTCCGTGAAAGAGGCATCATTTTGTAAGAGTGGATCATACGAGCGACGAACCACAGATGCTTTCCGAAGACAAGGTCAGCCACCTCTCGCATGTCATCCTCATGGTGGTGAAGAAAAGCCCGCTGGTCCAGGTGAAAACCGAGGATGGACGGATCTTAAAAGAGATCAAGCGGGTGCTTGCCGGCGAGCTGGCGCAAGAACAGGACATCGATCGAAAGGTCCGTGCCAAGCTGGGGTCATACTCTCGCGGAATCGTGGAGGGCAGTCCGGAATGGGAGGTCCTGTATCGTAAGACGTTTGAGGAAGAATCCAGGAAGCATGCGAAGTGACGAGTTGACTGTTGCAGGGAGGAACAACATGAAAGCGTGGTTATTGGTCCTGGCGCTCGTGGTCATCGTTGGTCTCGCAGGCTGCGCGAAAAAGGGGAGGCCGCTCGCGCCACTGGCGCTGGACCGCGGTGCGACGCCGCAGGCTGTGACGTTGACGGAACAGGGAACGCAAGCCTATCAAACCCGACAGTTCGACGCGGCGAAGCAGTATTTTTCGCAAGCCCTGACGGCGGATCCGCAGTCCGGTCAGGCCCATTACAACTATGCGCTTGCGCTCAATGCGTTGGGCGATGTCGATGATGCGAGGCAGCATTTCATCGAGGCGGCCAACCTGGCGCCCGGCGATAAGACAATTTGGGATTCGCCCGCCCTGCATCAGTATGGCAATCCGCAGACGGAAAAGGTGTCTAAAGAACATAGGACGACGAACAGCCGCCCGACGTTCGGCGGTGGGCCTCGGTAGAGAGGATCAGCATGGCCACAGAGCTCACGGTGGGAGACCCTGCGCCAGACCTGTCGCTACCTGACCAGCAGGGCAAGTCGGTGACCTTGAGAAGTTTCCGAGGAAAGCAGGTCGTGCTGTACTTCTACCCGAAGGACGACACGCCGGGCTGCACCAAGGAGTCGTGCGAATTTCGTGATGTGGAGTCCCAAATTGTGAGAGCGGGTGGGGTAATCCTCGGGGTGAGTTTGGACGACAAAGAATCCCACCAAAAATTCATCAAGAAATTCGGGTTGCCCTTTCCGCTGTTGAGCGATGAGGACGCCGCCGTGTCCAAGGCGTACGGTGTCTACAAAGAGAAAAATATGTACGGAAAGAAATACTGGGGGATCGAGCGCAGCACCTTTGTCGTTGATCCAAATGGCAAACTCAAGGCTGTGTTCAGGAAAGTAAAAGTCGACGGGCATGTCGATGAAGTCCTGACAGCGCTCCGGTCCTCCTAGCGCCACTCCGCTCTGCAACCATCGACGTTCCGACTCCACCCGATGCAGTCCCGCCGACGCATAGCCCACGCAACCTTCTTCCTGTTACTCGTGCTCCATTGGTGCAGCGATGGCGCCGTGAACGCTGCAGACAAGGTCTCCGCGACGGTCCTGGTCAAAGACAGTCTCGCGGCACCCAGGCAAGAGGCGACCATCGAAGCCAAACTGTTGGCGAAGGGGATTCTCCATAATTCGCCGTTGGGCGGAGAGCCCGTGGAACTCCTCGTGAATGGCGTGGCGGCGGCGACGAGCATGACGGGTGGCGACGGCAGGGCTCTCCTGCCGTTCGTTCCGACCGGGAAGGGCATCGTGCAGGTTCAGGTGCGTGTGGGAGCGAGCCCCCGCGTATCGGCCGCGGAGGCCCACGCCAATCTGGTGGTATGGGAGCGGCGGACTCCCGTGCTCGTGGTCGAGCTGTCGTCACTGATCGAAGACGCTCGCTCCGAAGGGCCGTTGTCTGGCATTAGCTCCGGTCTCCAGCAGGACCTGAAGCCTATGGCCGATGCTGCCGAGGAACTGGCCAAACTGAGCCAGTTTTATTACGGGATCATGTACGTCGCAACGGTGCCTTCGGGCGCCGATGCATTTGCGATCAGCACTGACACGAGGAACTGGCTTGCGACGCACAAATTTCCTCCTGGTTTCGTACTGACGCTTCCGCGAGGAGAAGACGCGCTTGGGGCGAAAATCGATGAACTCCACGAGGCGGGCTGGAAAAGCGTGAAGACCGGAATCGGTCGCTCCAAAGTCTTCGTCGAAACGTTTCTTCGCCGCCGCCTCGAGGCGATCATGATGATTGACCCCTCCAGTGGCGACGCACCCAGAAAGGCCAAGGTGGCGAAGAACTGGAAAGACGTACGGAAGAAGCTGTGACGGCATGTCCAGGAATGCCGGATGCTTCCTCACCTCCCGGAGCGACCCTTCCGGACTCAGCCGAGTGGAAGCCTCCTGGAATTCCTTCGACTGCGGTCGTTGACCGCAGTGTCTCAGTCAGTTCCAGCTTTCCTCCTCGGCCGAGTCTCGGTGGGACCCCGCTCCTTCGGCGAAGTTGCATCCGGCATTCCTAGCCACGCGCTTTGCTTTGGAGAGAGCGGTATGAAAGAAAGCGGCCAATAAGAGCGAGGCCTTCCTTCCTTTTAGTCTAGACTTTCCTCTATTATAAGGGCCGTCACATCTCTTTGGGGCTCACCAAAATCATGAAAGCAAAGTCCGTCTTTTCCTGCCAGTCCTGCGGGCACCAATCTCCGCGGTGGCTGGGGCGCTGCCCGGATTGCGGCGGCTGGAACACCATGAAGGAAGAGCGTCAGGCTGCTACCGGCAAAGGACGTCCGGTTGCCCTCAAGAACTTGCAGGCGAAGCCGACCCCGATTGGAGAGATCGAAGTCATCGGCGAAGACCGTCGGCTGACCCGTATTGGTGAATTTGACCGTGTGCTGGGTGGAGGCGTGATTCCGGGTGCCGTGATCCTGATTGGTGGGGACCCGGGAATCGGAAAGACCACTCTGCTGTTACAGGCATTGCCCCGCCTTGCGTCGAGCACAGAGCCGGTCCTGTATGTCTCGGGCGAAGAGTCGCCCAGGCAGATCAAGATGCGGGGACAGCGGCTGGGGGTTGAGCATCCACATTTACTGATTCTGGCCGAAACCTCGCTCGAAGAAATCTTGAAAGCCGTCCAGGCGATCCAGCCGGCGGCCATCGTCATCGATTCCATCCAGACGGTCTATACGGAGCAAATAACCTCGGCGCCAGGCAGCATCAGTCAGGTGCAGGAAGTGGCTGGACAACTCATGTGGTTCGCCAAGCGGGCGGGCATCCCGGTGTTTATCATCGGACACGTGACCAAGGAAGGGGCAATTGCAGGTCCGCGCTTGCTGGAACACATCGTCGACACGGTGCTGTATTTTGAAGGTGACAAGGGACACAGCTATCGCATTCTCCGCGCCGTCAAAAACCGTTTCGGGTCCACGAACGAGATCGGTGTGTTCGAGATGAAAGAATCCGGCCTCGAAGAAGTGGCCAATCCGTCTCAGTTGTTCTTAGGCGAGCGCCCGCAGCGGAGCACGGGTTCGGTCGTCGTGTCGAGTCTCGAAGGCTCGCGCCCCATCCTGGTCGAGTTGCAGGCGCTGGTCTCTGCGACAAGCTATGCGATGCCCAAGCGGATGGCCAACGGCGTGGACTTGAACCGGGTGTCGCTGCTGTTGGCCGTCATGGAGAAGCGGCTGGGCATGCATCTGTCGGGACAAGACGTCTATGTGAACGTGGTGGGCGGCATGCGCATCGACGAGCCTGCGATCGATCTGGGGATCGTCGCTGCCGTGACGTCGAGTTTACGCGAAGTGGCGATAGAACCTGGTTTGCTCGTGCTGGGAGAAGTGGGGCTTGGAGGGGAAGTGCGGGGCATCACCCAGGCTGAATTGCGCATCCGCGAGGCCGCGAAGATGGGCTTCAAGCGTTGTCTCTTGCCAGAGCGGAATCTCGCGAAACTTGAAGCCATCGAGGGCATGGACCTGGTAGGAATCAGCGAAGTCGGGGAGGCGTTGGATGTGGTGTTGGCTTAAATCGCCGACCGGGCGCTCTCCGAGCTTCTGGCATCTTCTTGTGTTCTGTGTACTCATCGCCGGCTGTGCGACGTCCGCGCCGCGCGAGGATCTTCAGCTGAAACGGGCCACGGTGGAGGAGTTGACGGCGCTGCTCCGCCAACGTGAATCGGCCATTCAGACGATGAAAGGCCTCTTTAGCGCAAAAGTCCGTGGCGGGATCCTCCCGATTGCGACCCGCGTTGAAGGCACCATGTATTATCGACGTCCGAATGCCATGCGGCTTCGTGGCTTCACGGCCATCGGCAGCGAGTTGTTTGAATTCGTTCAGGGTGACGACCAGTTCACCTTGCGCCTTCCCACCATGGGCCGGGTGCTTACCGGCCATCCTGCCGACATGAGCGAAATGGGCAAACTGGCCCGACCGTTCCAATTGAGTGTGTGGGCAATGCGGGGGGTACTTGGAACCGGCACGATCGGCGTCAACGAAACGGCTCAGGTGGTCGAGGATGGGGATCAGTACCGGCTCGACATCTCCGGTCCTGCGCCCAATGGCGGATTACTGGTCCATCGCCGGCTTTGGTTCGACCGGCAGACTCTCTTGGTCGTAAAAGAGGATCGATTGACGGACACCGGCGAGATCGACGCCATCATCCAATATGAAGATTTCCGCGCGGTAGGTGAATCGGCCGGTGTTTCACTCGTTCCTGACGGCCGCTTGCTGCGTCCCTTCAAGATCTTGCTGGAAGATGGGCGAGGGCAGGGAAGCGTCCAGGTGACGTTTCATGAGTTAATCCCTAATACCGTCCTCAAGCCGAGCGAACTCGCACAAGGATAACCGCCTCGTACCGGCGCCTCAGCTCGCATCTCAAGGCCCTGCGGGAAAAGGGCGCGTCTCGGCGCGCCCAGGGTTGGGTGGGTGAAATGCGGAGAAGGGCGCGTCGCGGGCGATCGATTGCACAGCAATCGGTGGGTGGGGGCGGGTGAAAAGATCGCGCAGGGTGGGTGGGTGAGCTCAAATCATGAAGGTGCTTGCAGTCGAAACCGCAACGGCCTGGCAAAGCGTCGCCATTCTTAGTGGTGAACGGGTTCTTGCCCGTTGCGACCAGGCTGCGGCCGGCTCCCATGCTCGGCTGCTGCTCCCCGCCATCGACCGAGTTTTGTCGGATGCCGGCGTCCTGCCGGGAAAATTGGACGGGCTTGTCGTGTCCATCGGACCGGGATCCTTCACTGGGCTGCGAGTCGGCCTCTCCGCGGTGCTCGGTATCCGCACGGTCACGCAGGTGCCTCTGGTTGTCGTACCTACCCTCGAAGGGATGGCGTGGAACCTGCGCGATGCGGCCATGCCAGTCTGTCCAGTCATCAATAGCCGGCGCGGCGAAGTCTATTGGGCGCTGTTTCAATGGCGAGGCAACGACCATCTGGAGCGGCTCGTGCCGGAGCAGGTCGGCACCGCCGAAGCGTTGGGAAAACAACTCAGCGGCCGCGTGATCGTCTATGGTGAAGGATGGGAGACGGAGAAGGCGGCCATCAAGGCAGCCGTCGGGACCGCCGTCATCATGGAGGCCGCTGAGCAGATGAGACCGTCGGCTGTGTCGGTCGGCTTGGCAGGACTGCTCCGGCTGTCTCGCGGCGATCGGGCCGGGCTGGGAATCAGTCCGCTGTACATTCAGCGCCCTGAAGCTGAACTCAAGTATGAACAGGCCGGAGGAATCTCACCGGTGATAAGGCGGCAGGAAAAGGTCGCGCAAAAACTCAAACGCCGTCTGGACAAGAAGCTGGCTCGTCCCAGGCGGAAGGCATGACGGCTTGCAATTGGTCCATAGAACCCGCAACCCTTGGATCTCTTTCAGATATTTTAAAGATAGAAGAAGCTTGCTTCTCGGCACCGTGGACGCGCAAAATGCTGGAAGCAGAGCTGAGCGGCAACCCCTTCGCGCATTTCCTGGTGGCCAGGCAGGAGGGGAGGACCGAGGTCTTGGCTGAGACGATAGTCGGGTATCTCTGTTATTGGATCGTCTTCGAGGAACTCCGGCTGATGAACCTGGCGGTCATCGAGTCGATGCGGCATCGCGGGATCGCCAGATCCCTGGTTTCCACCGCACTACAGACCGGTCTATCCCAATCTGCCCATCGTGCGGTTCTTGAAGTCCGGGCCTCGAACCAGGCCGCCCAACGGTTATACGAAGGGTTCGGCTTTTCTCAAACGGCCATTCGGCCGAAGTATTATACCAATCCAGAGGAAGATGCCGTGCTCATGGAGTTGGACCCGATTGTCGTCAAGCCTGCCGGTTCGCCGGTGTGCCATGACGAGGAAGGACACCAGCCACTGCAATAATCACTCAACCAGGAGGTACAACAATGCTGACGGACAATCTGATCGTGGAGCGGCTCCGCCAATCGAACACAGAATTCCGCGAACTGGAAGAGTCCCACCATCGCCTCGACCTGGAATTGAATGAGTTGCAAAAACGCCATGTGTTGACGCCGACGGAAGAATTAACCAAGAAGCAGATGCAGAAGGAGAAACTTGCGAAGAAAGACAAGATGGCGGAGTTGATCCGCATCTATCGCGATCACGATACGCACGCCACCGCCCACTGAGGAGCGTCATTGTGGGCCCGACTGGCCATAACCGGAACGCCGTTCATGCCCCCGATCATCAATCCGCTGGCCGCACACATTCAGACCATCAAACGGCGCTTGATTATCATCGGAGTTACGCTGCTCGCGTCGCTGATGGTTGCCTTCGCCTATTCGGCCGAGATGGTGGCGTGGTTGAATCGTCCCTTCCCCAATCCGCTGGTGTTCTACGGCCCGACGGAAGCGCTATTCGCCTCGATCAAGGTGTCGTTTCTTGCGGCGGTGCTAGTCAGCCTGCCGGTCGTGTTCTATCAGTTCTGGAAGTTCGTGCAACCGGCGCTGCTCCCCAGGGAGCAGCGCTGGGGCATTCCGCTGATCCTGCTTGCCGGGGTGCTCTTTAGCCTGGGACTGCTGTTCTGTAACCTCGTTATCCTGCCGCTCGTCATCGATTTCTTCGTCAGCTTCGGCATGGATCGGGACATTACGCCAGAGCTGAGCGTCGGCACGTACATCGATTTCAACGTCAAGTTTCTGCTGACGTTCGGGTGTGCGTTTGAATTGCCGCTGGTGCTCACCATCCTGGCGCGCGTCGGAGTGGTATCCGCGCAGCAACTCGCGAAATATCGCAAACACGCCATTCTCAGTGCCTTGATCATCTCGGCCATCATCACGCCGGATGCCACACTTTTTACCATGATGCTAATGGCCGTTCCGTTGATGGTCCTGTACGAGATCGGCATCCTTGGCGCCCGGCTCTTCGGTCGCGATCAACCCACCGACGTGGATCTTCCTCTGGATCCCGACTTACCGATCGGGACAGCAGGGCATCGAGTTCGATAGGATAGTCCCATGACGAGACGAGTGGTTACGGCGGTCATGACGTTGCTCTTGCTGTCGCCGACCTATCCGGCGTCCGGCCAACCCGGTCCGTTTGATCCACAGGCCGCCAGTATTCAGGCCCTGACAGTGGTCGGGACGGATGTGCTCTACGCAGGGTCCTTCGGGCTCGGCCTGTTTCGCAGTGAAGACCGCGGCACGACCTGGATGAAGTCCGGTGAAGGCGTGAGCGACCCGTTCATCTTGTCTCTGGCGACGGCAAAAGACGGAACAGTGTATGTGGGCACGTTTCGAGAGGGAGTGTTTCGAACCACGGATCAGGGCAAGAGCTGGCAATCCGTAAATGCCGGGCTCAAGCGCAAGGAAGTGAAGACCTTGCTGGCCGTTGGGGATCAGATGTATGCGGGGACCGCCGACGGCGCGTACCGGTTAAATCGGGTCGATGGCCGGTGGACGGTGGTGACCAGCGGCCTCGATGAGATCCTCGTCCATGCGCTGGCGCAGTCGGCGGACGGCACGTTGTATGCTGGCACTTCCGGCAAGGGGGTCCTACGCTTCAAAGCCAATTCCAGCGGGTGGGTGCGTTTGCCCCATGGATTGAAAGATCACGAAGGAATGATCGAGAATTTCATCCGCGTCCTGACCATCGATCCCGAGGGCGGCATTTACGCCGGGACATTCGACGGCGGGGTTTTTCGAAGCAATGACGGCGGCACGACTTGGCGTCCGATCAGCCGCGCGTTACCGAATGATTCCATACGAGGGATCGTGTTCAACAGCCGTGGCCTGTTTGTCGCCACGGGCCACGGGATCTTCAAAACTACGGACAAGGGGCGGCAATGGGTTCCGCTGAACAACGGCTTGAGCAGCATGGCCATACAGGTCCTCGTCGAGTCATCCAATGGATCGCTGTATGCCGGGACCAACGCCGGCGCATTTCGCAGCGACGATGATGGGAAAAGCTGGAATGCCATCAATGCGGGGCTAGAAGGGGGCGTCGCTCCGCCGCCATTTCTGTTTCGGTAAGATACGCGCTGTTCAACAGATGATAAGAAAGGGAAGGGAGCCATGGCTGACGTGACGGAGAAGACTAGAGCCACGATTTCGATCACCAGTAAGGGACAGCGAATCGGAGATATCGTCCTCCGATTCTTTCATGATGTCGCGCCCGGCCATGTGAAAAACTTCATCGACCTGGCCCAAAAAGGGTTTTACAACGGCACCACCTTTCATCGAGTAATTCCAAAATTCATGATCCAGGGGGGCGACCCGAACAGCAAGAATCCCGACCGCTCCTCTCATGGCATGGGCGGCCCCGGACACAAGGTCAAAGCAGAGTTCAACAGCAAACCGCACAAGCGGGGCGTCCTCTCGATGGCGCGCGCCAACGATCCGGACAGCGCCGGGTCCCAATTCTTCATCTGTGTGGCCGATTCGCATTTTTTGGATTGGCAATATACGGCGTTCGGCGAGGTCGTGAGCGGGATGGAGGTGGCCGATGCCGTCGTCGCCATGAAGCGAGACGGCCGGGACAACCCCCTGGAGCGGGTTGAGATGACGGTCACCATCACCGACTGACGTGATGATGGCGGAGGCCGCACAGGAATGCGGATGGAACCGGCTCGCAAGGGGCGGCTCCTCCTTGACACTGTTCCCGCAACTTCTCGTTTGGCTCCTGGTCGCCGGCTGTGCCATTCCGTACGTTCCCTACCGCACGATCTACGAAGACCCGGTCAATTACGTCCGCTTGGAGGAAGATGACGCTGTGCTCCCGGAATGGCCACCGGGGCACCATGCCCATCCAAAGGCCTTCACCGTCGATCAGGTGACACGCCTGCTCAACGGCATGACCGTGAAAGAGCATCGCATCTGGCTTCAAAAATTGTTCCAAGGTGAGGCGCCGCTCGTCCCCGTCTTTAAGGATGAGGAGGTGGCATTACTGGCTCCCCAACTGGCCGAGGCCTTTGCTGTCTCGACATACAACGAACGGGTCACCTTTTATCTGAGCCAGCCCCAAACGTCGGTCAAGCGGGTGATTACGTCAGGCGGAATGTACGTGCACGGAGACCAGTTGCACGTCCTCCTCGGCAACTGGCAGATTGTCTACGGGATTCCGACGTACGGCATGATTTACGACCGCCGGTACCCGATGCGTCCCACGGCGGCCAAGGGATTTGATCTGTATTTTGAACCCTCCGAAGCGGTGGTGAGGCAAGGCAGCAGCGTGTGGGACACCATCTTCGCCAACACGAAGGATGAACTCGTAATCGACATGAGCCGCTGGCACGCGTCGGTGGACCCTCGGTCCGTCCGCAACCACGCTCCATGATCACGATCCCGCGACGGCTATCTACCGTATGGTGGGATCCACCGCGAGTTGTGTGCCGCCTGCCGAGGCATAGGCAAGGGTCACTTCGGCAATCTTGTAATCATATTGGGCTTCCGCCAGCTTCGTCTGCGCACCCGTCAGCGCCACTTCCGCCTGGGTCACCTCCACGATCGAGCCCAACCCCAATTTATATCGTTGCTTGGCAAGGCTTAGTGCCTCCTGAGCGGTTTTCACCTGTTCCTCGCCGAGTTTGATCTGCTGGGCGAAGGAGATCGTGTCGAGATACGAATTCGTCACCTGCTGCGTCAGGGCCTGCTCGATGTTCAGGCTGGCGGCCTCGGCGGCTGCCTTCTGGGCTTTGGCCTCACGGACTTGGTTCTCGATCATGAAGCCCGTAAACAACGGCATTGACACGAATCCCCCAGCTGCCCACCAGCCGCCAGTCTGGTTGGCCTGGGCCCGCGTGTTGTCATATACCTGGAAGTCGCCGCCGCTCGCATAAGCGGACACGGTCGGCAAGTATTGGCGTTTGGTGGCGGTGATTTTGGCGTCCGCCGACGCGGTCAGTTCCTTGGCTTTGCGGAATTCCGGATGGGAGAGGCTGTCGCTGACGAGCGAGTCGAGCGGACGCTGGGGACGCACTTCGATCGGGAGATCCTCCAGGACGTAATCCTCCGCTCCCATGATGCCCATCGCCCGGTTCAAATTGGCGAATCCGGATTTCAGTCCGTTCCGCGCCCTCACGAGCAGGGACTCGGCGTTGGTCAACTCCACCTGCACGAGATCCACGTCCAATTTCGATTTGAGCTGTTGTCGATAGAGGGCCTCGATTTGGCCCTTGATGATGCCGCGTTCACGGACGGTTTCCTCTGCAATCTGCACCAATCGCTGGTGTTTCAGACTGATGAGATAGGCCGTCCGCACGTTGAGTACCACGAGCGCCTGCCGCGCGCTGATGTCCTGCTCCTGTGCCCGTTCGACCAAGTGGGCGGAGTCCACGGTGTGTTGCGAGAATCCGAAGTCAAAAATCCGCTGGCTCACCGACACGCCCCCGACGTATTGACTCAGATTTTGTTGGACCAGGAATCCGCCGACCAAAAAGCGGGGATTGAGCCGACCTGCTCCTGCCGCCGTATCGAAGTTTGCTTCGATGCGTGGATAGTAAATGGCCCGCGCCTGGTCCGTTCGCGCGCTGGCTGCCTTTAAGCTGGCGCCGGCCTCCTGCACGAGGGGGTGATTGTCCAGCCCCAATTCAATCGCCTGTTGCAGACCCAAAAAACTTCCGCGCGGCGGCGGTTCCGAGGCGCGCGTCGCCGGTTGCGACCGTGTGAAAGCGGGGGTGAACAGCGCGATCAGGACTACGAGGAGCGACACTCGCATGATGGCAGACATGATGAATCCTCCTGGGTCTAGTAGATGCTGACTCTACGGTTTTAGGGTCGGGTCAGCCTTGGGCGGTACGGGAGGCTGCTCTCCCGCGGCACGCCGCTCGAATTTCTGTTGAGCCGGTTTGGCTTCAGGCAACCGGAAGGGAGACGCCCGCACCGGACTTTCATCCAGGAGTTGCCGTTTCCCAACGACCACCACATCTTCGTCTCCCCGGAGACCGTCGGTGATTTCGATCCACTGTCCGTCCGTGATGCCCGTGTGGACCGGCACGGCTTTGGCTTTGCCTTGTTCGACGATGAAGACGGATTTGCCCTTGGCGCCGGTAGTGATCGTTTGGGGAGGCAGCGCCAGGGCCTGAGGGATCTCCCGCAGAGCAATGGCCAGTTCGGCGAAGGTACCGGGCCGCAAGTCGTGGTCGGGGTTCGGGAGGTCGACTTCGACCAACAAACTGCGCGTCGAGGGATCGAGCGCCAGCGTCGACCTGGTGATGGTGCCGCTGAAGGAGCGCTCCGTCATTTCCTGCACTCGTACGGTGGCCTTCGTCTGTCCCGGGCGCACCCATGGCGAGTCGTCCTGGGGCACATTGGCATAGATGCGGACCGTGTTGAGATCCATGATGGTGAACAGCGGGATCGCCGTCGTGGCCGACGAGGTGGCGATTTGAATCAAGGCGCCGGGATCAGCGAACCGCGCGGTAATGGTGCCGTCGTACGGCGCGCGTACCTTGGTGTAATCACGCAACACGGCGCGTTGCTGCATGAGCGTCCTCGCGCCTTCATAGGCGGCTTCGGCCACATCGACATCCTGTTTGGCGATGACATCCGGCGACTCTTTCCAGACACTCCTCAGCCGGTCAAAGGTGATTTTTTTGATTTTGTAATCGGCCGCCGACTGCAGATATTGCTCTTCGACTTCAGGGGCGTCGATGATGGCCACGATCTGCCCCTTCTTGACCTGATCTCCTTTGTCCGGACCGATCCATTTGAGGTACCCCGACACTTTCGCATACAGGGTTGTCTGGTAGAGCGGCGCAATATTCGCCGGCAGCGTAATCGTGTAGGCGAGATCCTTTTTCAGGGGCTTCGTGACCTGCACGTCAACCGGCTGATTCTCAGAGGGAAGCACGTTGTTGTCGTCGTAGGTGCCGTTCACCGGCGGCTCCGCCTTCTTGGCTGCCCGTTGTGGCTCTTCGGGCTGGCAGGCCGCCAGCATCACCGCCAGTGCCAGAGCGATCGTGACGAACGGGTGGCCCATGGCCTAGATTTCCTTCGCAGAGGCGGCAGGCGTCGCCGAAGTCTCTTTGTGAGTCCGAGCCGACAGCACCAGCGCATGCATGACCGGTACGACGAGCAGCGTCATCATGGTGGAGACGGCGAGGCCGCCGACCACCGCACGGGCCAGCGGCACCATCGTTTCATTGCCTTCGCCGAATCCCAGCGCTAGCGGGAGCAGGCCCAGGATGGTGGCGAGCGCCGTCATGACGATCGGACGGATCCGCCGTCGTCCAGCTTCCAAGACCGCCTTCTCCGCTGTGGCTCCGGCCCGCACCATTCTGTTGGAGAAATCCACGAGCAGGATGCTGTTCGAGACCACGATGCCCATCATCATGAGCGTTCCGATCATCGACTCGACGTTCACCGAGGTCTCGGTCAAATGCAGCAACAGTACTGTGCCGATCCATCCCAACGGGACCGCCACAAGAATGATGAGGGGATCGACCATCGAGCGAAACAAGCCGACCATCACGAGATAGATCAGGAGCACGGCCAGCGGGAGGGCGAGGGAAAAGTTGTTGAACGCCGCACGCATGTTCGCCACTTCCCCTTTGACGTCGATGGTCACGTCTTTGGGCAGCGGAACGGTTGCCAGCGCCTGTTCAATGTCCCTGGCGACCTGCCCAAGGTCATTGCCGAGGGGCGTCACCAGCACATCGATCAGCCGAGACAAGTCGTAGTGATCCACGCTGTCCGGGCCTGTCTTGATCTCGAGTGAGGCGACGTCTCGAAGAAGCACGGGCGGCCCACGCCGGTCATCGGCGGCGAAAAATCCAGCGGACAGATCGAGATTGCGGCCGGCGAAGGGGGTGTTTTGGAGGGCGATTGTCGAGCCGGTGGATCCGGCCGTCGTAAGCGCCGAAGTGGGATTCAACGCCGTGCGCGCGCCGATGATCGGGATGTTCAGCAGATCCTCGGTCTTCGTGAGCGATTGTTCCGGATATTGCGCCAGCAGGAAATAGCCGTTCGCCGTCTTGGGATCGAGCCAGTAATTAGGCGACAGGGCCAGATTCGAGCTGATGCCGGTAATCACGTCCACGATGACACGGTCCTGTGTCAGGCCGTAGTAGGCGGCCTTGGTCCGGTCGACGTTCACATGGAGTTCTGGATAACTCTTGCCTTGTTTGATGCGAACGTCGGTTGTATTGGCCACTTGCGCCACTTGCTGCCGGATGCGCTCGGCCACCGGGCGAATGAGATCGAGGCTCGGCCCTTTGACCTGGATGTCGATCGGAGCCCGCAAGCCGAAATTCAGGACGTCGCTGATGATGCCTCCGGTTTGAAAACTGATCTCCACGCCGGGAAGGGCCTTCCGGGTCTTTTGGCGCAAGGTCTCGATGTAATCGTTCGTACGGCCCTCGTGACCGGTGACCAGGTTGACCAGCACGAATGCCGTATGATTCCCGGTGTTGGGAGCAAAGCGGGCCGCATCGCCGAAATAGAGTCCGGTATTGGACACAACCTCTTCGAGTTCCTGCTTCGGGATCGTGTCCTGGATCAGCCGTTCGATTTCCGCGACGATGGCGGTTGTTTTCTCGATTCGGGATCCTTCGGGTGCGATGATCAGCATTGTAAAATTTCCCGCGTCCACTTTCGGAAAAAATTCGGTGTGCAGTCGGGGCAGTAGCAGCGCCCCGACGATGAGCAGGGCGAGCAGCGCTGCGACGAGCACCAGGAATTTGAAGCGGAGGCCGATGCGAAGCACTTTGTCATATCCCGCCAACACGAAGCGGAACCAGCCCTCGGCAGCCGAGCTTTCCTCCTGAGACCCGTCGCCGTGGCCACGGGTATAGAGGCGGGCCAGCACGACCGGTGTCACCGTCATGGAGACGGCATAGTCCGCCAGCATCGCGAAGGCGACCGTCAGCGCCAGAGGCACGAACAGGTACTTGACGATCCCGGCGAAAAAAATGATCGGCAGATAGACGATCAGGATGCAAATCGTCGCGACGAAAATCGGAAGGGTCAGTTCGGTTGCGCTGTCTTCCGCAGCTGATCGACCGTCTTTGCCCATCTCAAGGTGACGATGCAAATTTTCCTGGACGACGATGTTGTTGTCGAGGAGCGTGCCGATCACCAGGGCCAACCCTCCAAGGGTCATGATATTGACGGATTGGCCGCTGAGAAAGAGCGCAACAAGCGCCGCTGTCAATGAGAGGGGAATGGCGAGGCCCACGACCAAGGCTGCCTTGAGGCTCCGCAGAAAGATGAAAATCATCAGGCCGGCAAGACCGGCCCCCAGTAACCCTTCCTTCTGGAGATTGGCGATCGCCTGCCGAATGTAGAGCGATTGGTCGTAAATGAATTTCACGGAGGTGCCGGCCGGGATTTCCGTCAGTTTGTGCAACTTCGCGCGGACGCCGTCCGTCACTTCCAGAGTATTGGCGCCTTCCTGTCTCGTGATCGGCAGGTAGGTCGCTTCACGACCGTTGACCCGCACGATGGACGTTTGGATGGCGGCGCTGTCGGCTGCGGTCCCGATGTCGCGGACGAGGATGGGCGTTCCGTTGACGACTTTGATGGGAATATCGTTGATCTTCTCCACCGGCCCGACGAGGCTGTTGGAGTACACATAGTAGTCCAGGTCGCCGATTTTGATGTCGCCGGCAGGGATGATCGCGCTTTGCGCATTGATCGCTTTGACGACGTCGGACGGTGAAATGCCGCGGGCCAGCATCCGCTGCTGATCCATGAAGACGGTGATCTGACGGACCTTGCCTCCCAGCGGCGGGCCGAACGAGATGCCCGGGATGCTGGCGATCTGGTTCCGCACCGTAAAATAGGCCAGGTCACGAATCTCTTTGGGGCCCAGGCTCTCGCTGTTAATGGACAGGAAGCCGATCGGCAGGCTGGCGACGCCGAACTTGTAGACGGAGGGCGGATAGACGCCCGGTGGCAACAGCCGGATGATGCTGTAGGCGAGACTGGTCAACTCCGATTGCGCTGCGTCGATGCCGTATTCGGGCTGAAAGAAGACCTTGATATAGCTCATCCCGGCGAGCGACTGCGATTCGATGTGTTCGACGTAACTCGCTTCCACAAACCGCTGCTCCATGCGGAGCGTGATCGCGCCTTCCATTTCGCTCGGGCTCATGCCGCGGTAGAACGTGGTGACGAGAATGGTTGGAATCTTGATCTCAGGAAAAATATCGACGCGCATCTTCTGGTACGAGACCCCACCGAGCACAAGCGCGATCATGCACAGGGCAAACACGGCGTAGGGATTCTTCAGGGCGGCTCGCGTCAGCATGTGGTTTCCACCCAATACGGCGTTCGATTCCTCGTCAGCCAATACCGGCAGATATCTCCGACGCAGAGCACAAGATCCTCGAAGGTCTCCGGTTTGACGACGTAGCCGTTCACGGCGTTCGCATAGGCGGCTGAGAGATCGGTTCCGTCATCCGAGGTGGTAAACGCGACGACCGGAATCGCCGCGCACCGTGGTTCTGAGCGGATACGCTTGAGGAAGACATCGCCGCGTTCATGGGAGAGATGCCAATCGAGCAGGATCAATGCAGGGAGTTCACCCCTGTGTCTCAAGAAATGCAGGGCCGCCTCGGCATCCTGCTCCGAGTAGAGGACAATATCGAGACCGGTGCGTAGCAGCGCCTGGCGGAAGAGTTCCCGCTCGCCCGGACTATCGTCGATCAAGAGGACAGAGGCATGACGGTGCATGGAGAAGCACTTCAGCAGAGACCATGCCGGGATAGACTAAAAGAAGGAAGGGGTTGACTTGTTTCGAGAGATCAATTGCTTAGCGACCAGACCCCGCTACAATCATGGTGGTGGGAAGAGGGGAGCCCTGGAAAACCTCCATAGGACCATGGAAGTTTTCCATAGCTGCGGCTCATGGAGAACACCCATGCTGCTCCTGACATTATCCGTTCTGGTGATGCTTGTGATGGTCGGTTCCATCGCCTGTTTCCGATTATCGCGGAATGCGGCGCTATGGGTGGCCGCGAGTTTGTGGCTGCTCTACATTCCCTACGAGTACCTGATGTATCGCCGTGTGCTGTGCTCCGGCGAGTGCAATATCCGCGTCGATCTCCTGGTCATTTATCCAACGCTGTTGTCCGTCACGCTCGCGGCCTTGGGGCGGGCGTTCTGGACACGGTGGCAACGTCAGCAATAATTCGCAGTCCCGTGAACGACATCGCTCACTGCTGTTGAGCGAACGGCATTTCCTTAGCCGCACCGACCGGCGGAAGATGCGCGACGGGTGCCTTATCCGCTTTATTGTACAGTGCGAGGGCTTCGGGCATCTCTTCGGTGAGTCGTTTAATTCTTGTCTCGTGCCCCGGGTGGGTCGACAAAAACTCCTGCGGCTGTTTGCCGTCGGATGACTGCTGCATCCGTTGCCAGACGCGAACGGCTTCCTGGGGATCATAGCCGGCGTCCGCCGCCAGCAGCAGGCCGATGTAGTCCGCCTCCGATTCGTGGGCCCGGCTGAATGGCAACAGCACGCCGACCTGCGTGCCCACTCCCAGCGCGGACATCGCCGCCTGGCTGGTCACCGGACTGAAACCTTGGGTTTGCATGGCGATTGAGGCCCCAACTAGACCGATCTGTGCCAGGATCCCCTGACTCATCCGTTCAGATCCATGTCGGGCGAGCGCATGGACGACTTCATGCCCAACGATGGCGGCCAGTCCGGACTCATTGTCAGCTACCGGAAAGATTCCGGTGTAGACGGCGATCTTCCCTCCCGGCAAGGCAAAGGCATTCTTCGTACCGTCGTCTTTTATCACTGTGACTTCCCACTTGAATTCGTTTGCCGCCTCGGCGTACTTCGACCGCTTGGCCGCCTCGATGATGCGGGCGGCGATCCTCTGAACCGGCGCGACCTCGGAGGGATTCTGGGACATCTTGACCTTCGGATCACTGAGGACGTCCTGATAGGCTTGAGCGCCTAGATTTGCCTCGTACGATCGGGGGACCATGAGCAATTGCCAGCGCTTGGTATAAGGATTCGTCGCGCAGCCAGTTGCCTCCAAGAGGATGAACGGAAGAAGAAGTAACCAAGGTGATAGCCGAAACGTCATTTCAGCCTCCATGATTCACAAGACTACCCACTACAGAACATTGTATGTGGCTCTGAGCGGCCATCGTGATTAGGACATTCCCTAGAAGACTCTCGAGAAGGCAAGGGAGCGCCTTGACACGTTCACTCGGGGGCACTACCGTGTCAGGACGTACGAACCCATTGCGAGGGAGGCTCAAGATGAATCAGAAAAGACGCTTGCATGATGCCATTGTCGGCCTGCTGGTCACGATTGGCGTCGCATTGGGACATTACGTCAGCGCCCACTGGCTGCTGTTGCCAGCCGCCATCGGCCTCACGCTGCTCCAAAGCGGAGTGACCGGCTTTTGCCCGGTGTACTTCGGGTTGGATCGTCTCCTGCCTGCTGAAGGCGGGACCGACTCCGCCAGTTGTTGCGCGAAGTAACCGGCCGCTACGAGGTCTGGTTGGCCTGGATGATGCGGAAGCGTACTTCGTCCGCTTGCGTGTAGGCGGAGGTCCGTTCGCCGGCGAACAGGCCGCAGCGGTAGAGACCAGGCGTCCAACCCCGTTCAGGAGCCGCCAATCGGAAATAGCCTGATTGATCGCTCATGGCCATCAGCACCTGGTCCTGCGCGATCATCCGCGGATGTCCCATCGCTTCAGCAGTTTCCAGGAAACACTGGGTGGCGAGAGGCACGGCGTCATAGGAGTCGGACACGAGCCGGAAGACCAGATAGATTTCTGCCTGTGTGGTGGGAAAACTGTCGCTAGGATTGAGGGGAATAAAGTCATGCTGGCCGGTGGGCAGATCATCGCGCATCACCTTGGCTGCCGGAATGACGAAGCGAAACCAGCTGAAATCAGCATCCCGTCCCACCAATGTCCCTCCCGTATCCAACGCCCGCTCGGGTTTGAGCCGGTTCAGCACTTCCTCCACTTCCTGCTTGGTTGCGCCTGCGTCAGGATTCGTGCGGTTCTGAGGTGAACTCGATTGCAGTTCCACTCCGGTCTCCAGAGCGGCCATTTCGGCCGGTACGTGCGGGCGGACCTTTTCCAACCAACGTGAGATTTTGTTCTTGTCTAACACGCGGGTGCCCGGGGGAAGCGCGTTGTCTTTGTTCTGAAGCTCGAACAGCACGGCCTTCTCATAGAGGGTGTGAAAGTGCAAGTAGGCCTCGTCCCACCTTCCCAATTCCACGAGACACTGTCCCATCCGGAAGACGATATCCGAGTACTGGTCTTCCGTCGGATCGAGATCGGAGACCTTGCCGAAGACGGGGAGGGCCTCTTCGCATTTGCTCAGCTGCATCAGGGTCAGGCCGAATTGATGGGTGGCTGATGGATCGCGAGGATTCAATTCCAGCAGCTTACGATACATCGGCTCGGCTTCTCTGTAGCGGCCGGCGACAAACAATCGCCATGCGTCCGCGCGCATGAGCGCCCACTGTTTCAGTTGATCCGGAGTGATGTCCTTCGGTGTAAATACGGGATCGAAGCGCCGCCCGCGGTCCTGCGAATGTCCATGGAAAACCGTCACGAGCGTATGAGCCGGTAGTTCCAGCGGTGAGCCCGGCGGGATGCGATCGAGGACGTATTGCACATCGCTCGCAGCGCCTTCGTAATCCAGGACGTCAAAGCGGGCACGCGCCAAGGCCAATCGCCACGCATGCATCTCCGGCGCGAGGGCGACCGCCTGTTTGTATGATTCAAGAGAGGCCTCGAGGCGGTCGAGCTTGCGGAGTTCGCGTGCAAGGCGAAAATGAATCAGAGGATTCTGGGCGTCGATCGACGCAATGCGTCGAAGCTCCTCAATCGACTCGTCCCCGTATCCGGACCGGACCAACAGGCTCCACTTGGCCCATCGCACATCCAGGGCTGTGGGCTGTCGGCCAAGCACGGTGTCATAGGCTTGAAGGGCTTGCTGGGAAGCGCGAGAGGTCGTCAGGATGTCGCCGCGGAGCTTGTGAAGCGTCACCGCATCGGGATTCGCCTCGATGCCTTGATCGAGCGCTTCAAGTGCAGGCGTGATCGCCCCGCTCTCCCAATCCGTCTTTGCACGATCGACAATCTGCCGGTCTGAGAGCTCCTGCGAGTCGCCCGAGATTACAGGCGGTGCGGGCAGAAATGACCACAGGCAATAGAGTGGCAGCCACAGCAGTCGGCTTCGGAAGAACGCTTGATGCGTCCGCGTGTATGGCATGTCCATTCCAGCGTGGTGAAGGGTTAGAAACGTTACAGTATCATTATATCGTAGGCATCGCCTGTCGCCTACCACGTCTCGCGCTCACAATTCTTTCGACCAGAAGATAAAAAACCCGTTACGCCCCGGCAGCGGTGGACCACCCCCATGGTCGCTGTAAATCCCAAAATTGTAGCTATAGTTGATTTCTATTTGTGAGCGCCACGGCGCTCCAGTCACGACGCCGCCGCCCACCGCGGGCATGGCATCCATTTGAAACTTGATAGAGCCGTCAGGCTGAAATCGCGCCTGTTCCACGAGGCCCCAGGAACCGCGTATGTAGGGATAAATAAAGAAGATCGGTTCGTAGCGGTATTCGAGATGCCCGATGGCGTATTTTCGTGGATATAATTCGTTGAAAGCGACGCTGGGCATCATGGGCAGGGCCAGGGCCTCCCATTCATACCCGGTTGGCCGTCCAGGTAGGCGGAAGGTCGAAAACCGGTCAAGGTGCTGTCCGATGCCCCCATAGACCGAGGCCACCAGCCGATGCCGCTCACTGTTGACGAACGGCACACCGGCTGCGCCGACGGCAAACACGCTTCCCATCAAGTACTCGTGCTCGTCTGAAAGCCCGAGCGGAGGTCCTCCCCAAGCGCTCCACTTGGCGCGGTGCCCGTAAATAAAATCGCCGCCAAATGCAAAGCCTCGATGCGGGAGTTCCATCAGATTGCGTTCCAACGCATCCCGGCGGACACGCGCGTGCACGCGCCCCTCATAGGTATCTTCGGGAACGATGAAGTTCGGGCTCGATTTGCTGGTGCCCTTGAACCACCGATAGCCCGGTTCATAGGTTAAGGACAGCTCCAGCGCGTTGTCCTGATGTCCAGGATCCAAGAGTCTCCGATAGGCGATCCCCAACCCTCCGAACACGTAACTCCATTCCACTTCGACTTCTCGGATGATTTGTCCTTCGACATATTCCGATCGACCGAGCGGAATGATCATCGTATTCAATGTCATCCGAAGCTCCCAGCCGCTGGATGAGTGTGACCCGACGTTGTACGTCAAGTCGTTCACCGGACCGGAAAAGGTTCCGCGAAAGCGCTGTTTCAAATCATCCGAATTGCGCCACACATACAAGGCGCCGAACGGCAAGACCTGATAAAAAGTCGGGCCATTGGGAAGGTACTCCACCCCGAAGCTTGCGGCAGTGACATTTTTACGATCCCGGGCTTGCACTTTGACAGGCTCGCCCATCACTTCGGTATCGAACTCCTCCCCGGCCAGCGGCGTCGGCGTCTCTTCTTCCTGGCCATAAGCCGGGGAATTGAAGACAAACACAAAGACAGCTATTAGAAAGGCGACATGTGCGAGGGGAAGTTGGAGCCTATTGGTGGCGAGCTGACCTGGAAACAGCAGCTTGTTCATCGATTCAGCATCCGTTACGGTAGGAACCTCAGACACTAGGGAGCGCCCTAGGTGGGCATGGCAATGTGACTTTGCCAGTGAAAGAGGGGCCGGGCAACCATCGGAGGAAAAGCAGCATGTTTGACGTCATCCTCTATCAGCCGGAGATTCCACCAAATACGGGCAACATCATACGGCTCTGTGCCAATACCGGGGTGCGACTCCATCTCGTAAAACCGTTGGGATTTTCTCTAGACGACCGGCAGATGCGGCGGGCGGGCTTGGACTATCACGAGTATGCGACGGTCGAGGTTCATGACGATTGGCCGAGCTGCGCGGCGCACTTCCTGGAGAGACGGCTGTTCGCGGTCTCAACAAAAGGTGCCCAGCGCTACGATCTCAACCGCTATGGCGCCGGCGACGCTTTCTTGTTCGGCCCAGAAACCAGAGGATTACCGGCAGAGTTGCTCGCGCAGTTTTCCCCTGAGTGTCGTATCCGCCTGCCAATGCTGATGGACAGTCGCAGTTTGAATCTCTCCAACGCGGTGGCGGTGATCGTCTATGAAGCCTGGCGGCAATTGGATTTCGGAACTGCGGTCTAATTGACGATGGTTCTTCAAGACCCAATCGCGCGTGCGTCGGTGAGTTGGAACTGTCCCCGTGCCGTCACGGGATAGAGGGAAAAGATCGGCGTGTGGGCGGGCACGACGGCCGTGGTCACATTCGGCAGCAATTGAAGATGCATGTTCACGTAGTTAAAGCTCAAGCCATCCTGCCACGGTTGGCTGCCGGCTCCCGCATAGGTGGCGGTTTTTTCCGAGGCGTACGTTCGCGTGAGTAATCCCGCTCCTCCCTCCAGCCCGTATTCATGCAAATCCGGCGCGCCCTGGACCAGCAAGCTGACGGCGTTGGCATCGAACCACACTTTGATGTTGCAGCCGACCTGGACATAGGGGCCCAGTGAATTCGTCCCGTCAAGGAAGGCGCGCGGCAGCCCGATCTCGTAGGGAACGTCGTCAGGCACTGGCCGATCCACCTTGCCGAGATTGGTTTCCTGCAGCGGTCCGACCGAGACGAACAGCAGGTGCGGATCATTCATTTCGATATCAAGCACCTGGTCATCATAGTAGCTGCAGAGCCGTCCCATGTCGTAGCGAAGCGGAAACGAGTACCCGATCTTCGCGTACCAGATGCGCAAGGCGGCGTCCAACGGATCTTCCGGAGAACGGCTGATTTTGAGATCAAACGGCAGCATCACATACCACGCTCCGGTTCTGGCGGCGACGAAAGGGGCGCAGGCTCCCGGGAATTCCTTCTGGACGGCCGAGGTCTCGGGCTCGAACCTGCGGGTGGCGGCGGTGAAGTGTTGGGCGATCTTCGATTCCTTCGAGAGCCGATACTTTTCCTGATAATAGGCGGCAGCTCGCTGCTGGGCAATGGACAGGTAATAGTCCGGCATGTCGGTCTCGACGATGATCCGTTGGGGTGGACTGCCTGACCCATGACGTTCAGGCTTCATTGCCGCTGAATATATGTCCAGCTCGGCCTTCAGCCGCTGGATGTCTTGATGGATCTGACGAGCCAGTGCCGGATCGAAAAAGCTTGTCCCCGGCAGGATGTCGAGCGCTTTCTGCAGGCAGTCCAACTTGTGGGTGTAGCGCTTTGGCTCGTCGGCAAAGGCCTCGGCGGTCGCGACGAGCAAATTGAATTGTTCTTCCGGCACAAGGCCCAAGCTGTTCAGGTTGTGGTCTTTGATGAACGCAAAGGCCAATGGGCCGAAGGTCTCAGCCTTCCTGATGCACAGCGTCAAGAGGAAATTGTACTGGGCGCGCGCCTCATCCCGCGTCATGGCCGGCCATCATAACGGGGCTGCATTCGAGGGGGCAAGGGCCGGAGTCGGCGAGACACTCGATGGAGTTGGTGTGAAACTTGGGCAGCCGGCAACCAGCGAAGGGCGCCTTGGTGGCGGTGCAGAGGCACAGAAAGAACCGATCCAAATCTATGCGTATTATGGTCGTATAACCCCAGTAGATTGACAGCGGAGGGTGTCATTAGTAGTCTAAGCGCCCTGTCATTCCCGCCCGGAGATGATCGTATGCTCCCCTTCAGGTTTGATGCGGTGAAACCTTGTTCGACCATCAGGACGATACGACAAATCTGCGGCCTGACCTGGCGCAAACCAACGATGCGCATGCTTCTTCTGCCACTGTTTTTGTGGGCACTCATCGCCAATTCTACGGCAGCCGACAGTTTTCTTGAGACAGAGTGCCTCCACAAGGCGCCGGCTGGCATTGCGCTGACCGACCATATCGCCAAGGCCAAGACGGGCAATGTGCAATCGATGTTCTGCGCGGGGGCCATAAAGCTGTACGTATCTAAGGAATATGACAACGCGATTCCCTGGTTGGAACGAGCCGCCAATGCCGGGCACATGCGAGCGCCGCTTGTCCTCGGTATTCTTTATGAGCAGGGGAGTGGCGTGAAGGAGGATCCGGCGACGGCAGCCAAGTGGTACCAGAAGGGAATCGATAACGGCAACGCTGCCGCGGCGAGGCGGCTCGCCAATCTCTATCATCTCGGCACAGGCGTTCCTCACGATGAAGCCAAGTCGAATGAACTACTGAAGAAGGCGGTCGAGATGGGTGACAAAGCGGCTCCTGCTTTTATCGAGAAGCGGGAACAGGATCTGAAGGACACGAGGCCCGGTATGACCATCAAAGCGGAGGCATACCGTTTATACAAGCAGAAACAGTTCGCGCAGTCAGCCAAACTGTATCGACAATGCGCGGATATGGGAAATGACGCCTGTCAACTTGCGATGGGACAGTTGTATGAGTTCGGCGATGGTGTGCCCAAGGATGAGCGTCAGGCCGCGGCGTGGTATCGCAAATCTGCGGATCAAGGTAACCCCATCGGTCAAAAAACCCTCGGACTGCTGTATGAACTTGGCAAGGGCGTTCCCGAAAATTGGGCCGAAGCCGCTCGACTCTATGCCAAGAGCGCTGATCGGTATGGAGAGTCGGCGTTTCTCATGGGCCGTTTGTATGAGTTCGGCATGTCGGTTCCGCAAAACCGCGCCATCGCAATCGAGTGGTTCAAGAAAGCCGATAAGATGGGCCATCCCAAAGGCGCCTATTGGGCCAAGTGGCTCAACGATTACAGCAACTGCATAGGCTTTCGAAATCAGCAGGAACAGAATGAGATACGAGGTTTGCGCTGCCCTGCCGATCCGGTGGGTGTCATATTTCACACCAGCGGCGAGCGGACCGCCTACATTCGACAGATGGCCAAGGAGTTCGATCGGTTCGATGCGGAGCGGGCAAGGGAGCAGGCGGCTCTCACCAACGCCACCACCGACACCGCCTGCACGATGGCCGGCGGCAGATGGACACCGGACAGGCAGGCCACCTTCGGCGGTTCCTGCAATTAGCCGGCAGAATCGAGTGCAGCAAGGAAGGTACGTTGGCGCAGCGTCGGAGGTCATGAAGATGCAGAGCTGTCTCGCCGCCGCCTTAATCCCCGCGGCTTTGATAGGGCGTGGGATAGAGCAGCCTCAACAGCGAGATGTCATGGTGCCAGAACCATACTCCGGCAGCAGACACGAGCAGAATGGTGGGAAGGAGAAGCAGCGCCAGCGCCGTGATGTCGCGGAGCGACAACGGCTTCGTCAACAAGTCGCAGTGTCCGTCGTCGCCGTGCTTGATGGACCGGACCAACAAGGCCGCATTGAGTTGATGGCTTTTGAACACGAATGAATAAAAATCGCCGAGGAGTGGAATGGTGCCGATCAGCCCGTTCTTGAAGAGATTATAGGCCATACGCAGCTGCACCTCCCAGGGGACCTGCAGCTGCCGCGCCATGACCAGGATTGCCGCGCCGCCAATCGTCGCCATCGTATCGCCCACGATCGGAAACAGGCCGACCACCGGGTCGAGGCCGATTTTGGGACGCAATCCTGGGAGGGCCATCGCATTGTCGAGCACTCGAGCGATGGTTTCCGCTTGTACTTCCTTGTCGCGAACGTTCATCCAGGCAGCCTAGGCCGTCCGGAGCGGGGCCTGACACTGGTCAAACCCCCAGGGAGAAGGTGATTACTTCATCTTGTTCGGATCCTGGTAAATCATCAAATGCGAATACGGACTGTCCTCGAACATGATGTAGACGCCTGAGGGATTGGGAACGGTCGGCAGGTGAGAGGCGTTGGAATCAAACGGCCACATGACCATCCAGTGCGGCGGTTCCTTGACCACTTTCGCACCTTCGCCCGCCATGACAACTTTGCCGTTCTTTTCAAGGTGGGATCCCCCCCGCGCCATATAGGCAATGCCAGGCACCGTATTGGACGGTTTGGGAGCATTATTCATTACGTCGGTCATCCATTGGTTGCTGGCGGCATCCATACAAATGGGATCGGGGACCGGCAGGTTCATGACCGTGGGAATACAGGTAAAGCCATTCGTCCCCTTTTTCGCTTCCGTCAGTTTGCCGTCAGCGCCATAGATCATGACACCGGCATCCTTCGAGATGCGGGCAGGGGCCGCGCTGAGCGCCAACGCCGTCTGATCTTTTTCGGACATCGTCTTGACGTCCTTGACGGTGGATTTTTTGTGGGAGGGCTTGTCGCCAGCCGACGCGACTGCAGGGACAAGGAGCGAGCACGCTATCAAAAGGCTGAAGGCACAAAAGCGGATCATGTCTCTCCTCCTGGGCCGGGGTGAACTGCTTTCATCTGAAGCTTGTCATTGATCATGCGCGCTCTCGCTCGTGAGGCCGTACTTCTTGAGCTTGCTCAAGAGTGTTTTGTAGTCGATCTCGAGCGTTTTGGCGGCCTGACTCTTGTTCCCGTCATGCGCCTCGAGGACTCGTTCGATATGCCAGCGCTCGATGTCTTCGAGGGAGCGCTTGGAAAGCTGACCAGTCTCAGAATCGCGTCTAGGCGCCGGCAGCACCGCCCTGACTTCCTCGCCCGAGATGGCGGCCGTTCCGGTTCCCATCAACATCAACCGTTCGATGACGTTGCGAAGCTCACGGATGTTGCCGGGCCAAGAGTAGGCGCAGAGCGCGGCAGTGGCCTCTAGAGACAGCGTTCGTGTCAAAGATCCCGCGGCGCGAAGATTGTGGAGAAAATGTTCCGCCAGCCCAGGCACGTCTTCTTTGCGCTCTCTGAGCGCTGGGACGTGAAGCGTCACGGCGTTGATGCGGTAGAACAAGTCCTCGCGGAAGCGGCCTTGTGCGACGAGCGTCTGAAGATCCTGATTGGTGGCTCCCACGATGCGAACGTCCGCATGAAACATGCGCGTACTCCCAACCGGTCGATACTCACCCCGATCCAGGAACCGCAGAAGACTGACCTGCATGGGAGCCGGCATTTCGGCCAACTCATCGAGAAAAAGCGTACCCCCACAAGCGGCCGTCACGAGCCCCGTCTTCGCTCCAACGGCACCCGTGAATGCGCCTTTGTCATGACCGAACAACTCGCTTTCCAGCAGTTCGCGGTTCATGGCGCCGCAGTTGATTGCGAGGAACGGTCCTTGAGCCCTGCCGCTCAATTCGTGAACGAGACGTGCCACGACTTCCTTCCCCGAACCGGTTTCCCCCTGGAGGAGCACAGGGGCTTTCGAGGAGGCGGCTTTGCCAATGTGGGTTTTCAGCGTTTTCCAGACCGGACTGAAACCCTCGATGATGACATCGCGTGTGTATCCGCCCCGGCGTGCAGCCAGGTTTTCCTGTCGCAAGGCGCGGACCGTCCGGAGTTTCGCCAGAGCCGCTTTCACGGCCGCTCCGTCAAATGGCGTATCCTTGATGAGGAAGTCCCAGGCGCCTTGCTTCATCGCTTCGACCGCATCCTTCACGTCGCCATGCCCGGTCAGCATCACCACCTCGACTCCCGGCTGATGATCAGTCACCCATGCGAGGACGTTCAATCCATCAATACCTGGCATACGCAGATCCGTAATCACGCAGTCGAAGGTCTCGCCTTGAAGCGCGGCAATACCCGCTTTCCCGTCTGAAGCGACCACGACATCGCAGCCTTCTTCCCGCAGGGTATGTTCGAGCACAAGTCGCACATATTGTTCGTCGTCGATGATCAGGGCCCGCATCACGAGGCTCCTTGCGGCAAGACGAGCGAAAAGGTACTGCCACGCTCCGGCGCCGAATCGACGATGACCCGGCCTCCGTGCTTGTCCATCACGAGTCTCACAATCGCCAAGCCGACGCCGGTGCCTTCATATTCGTGGGGACCGTGCAATCGTTCGAACAACCCGAAGATCTTGTCCGTCTGAGCCACGTCGAATCCGATCCCGTTGTCCGTGATCCGCAGGATGCACTCCCTGTTGTTCCGCGTTCCATCGATCCGGATGTCCGGTTTCGGCCGGTTCCGGGAAAACTTGACGGCGTTGTCGAGCAGGTTGGCGAGGGCCTGTCGGATGCTGACCGGCTCGCCGTAGAGCTCGTCGAATGTCAACTCAACGTGAATGGCCGGCGCTGACTGCTGCGTCGAACTCATCCGGTCGTTGAGGAGGCTGGTCATCATTTCTCGCACGTTGAACCACTGTTTTGGCAGGGCTTGCTGTTCCAGCCGCGAGTATTTCAAAAGTGCGTCGATCATGTGCGTGAGGCGCAATGCGGACTGCCGGATGACGCCGATGTGATGTCTCACCTCTTGATCGCCGGTTTCTGAAAACTGCTTTTCGA
The DNA here is from genome assembly GCA_963730935.1 of uncultured Nitrospiraceae bacterium. Classification (GTDB taxonomy): domain Bacteria; phylum Nitrospirota; class Nitrospiria; order Nitrospirales; family Nitrospiraceae; genus Nitrospira_C. The sequence continues at coordinate 821,118 of CAVSTP010000003.1, forward strand.
GCAGGGAGGAAAATCCCTCGATCTCTCGGAGCGGCCCCTTGAGGTCGTGGGCGATCGAATAGGTAAACGCTTCCAGTTCCTTCGTTTTGCGCCACAGAGAGGTACTGTGTTCACGCAAGCTCGCGAGCATTGTTGTCAGCGAGCCTGCAAGCGTGCCGACCTCATCGCGACTGGGCCAAGAGGGGAACTGCGCTGACAGATCGTGATGGGCCACGCGGTCGGCGGTGGCGGCCAGACTCATCAAGGGGCGGACGATATGTCTAGTTGCGAGCCCGTAGGTGGCTGCGATGACCAGACCCAATAGGAGGGCGAGAGACAGAGCGATGAGGCGAGCATGCCCCAGCAGGCGATCGCCCTCATGCTTCATTTCAATATCGATCTTGGTATGTGCATCGACGAGTTCATCGAGGGCGGTCGTTACATGTGCCATCAGGCCGTCAGTGTCGGACATCGCCATCGTTTTCCAGTCTTTGGTCAATGCGGCCAATGAGGTGGCAATGGTTTCGATCGCACGGTCTTCCTGCTCGGCAAGATCGAGCCGGTGGTGATCCGCCAACATCCCGTACAAAATCGGATGCGTGCGCGCCGCGTGTGTATCTTTGTAGACGTCAAGTTGAACTCTGATGAAGGTAGTATGACGGTCAAAGCTGGCAGACACCTCCTCGCTCGGCTTTGAACGGTGATTACCGGAGAAGTGCAGGGTGAACTTCAAATCATATGCCTCGCGCCGCATGTTGGCCGCCGTGACGATGGCCGGAACAGTAATGCGCTTGTGTCGGTCGACATAGCTGTTGATCCTGGCGAGATAAAAGAGCAACGCCGTCAAGCTCAATGCGAGGAGGCTGAGAATGAGTCCAAACGAAATGAGAAGCTTCTGGCCGATCGACAGGTGGCGAAACCACCCGGTGGGAGAGCGGTTCATGGCGCTACGGTACCACAGGGAGTCAAAACGTACCACTGCTCTCTCATCCAACTTGCACGGCGTATTTGTCAAGATTGTTGGCTGAGCAACACAGCAGACGCATCTTTTGTTCCTTCAGCAACAGCGCATGCTTCTGTGCTCCTAAATTCCTTGCAAACTGGAAAGGCACGCGTTCTGCACTGACGTCATCTGCAGGCGGTTACTAATTTACTCACAACGGCAAGAAAGGATGGTTGTCATGGCAAAGTCGTTAGATGAATTGCTCAAACTCAAAGGTGTTGTTGCGTCCGGAGAGTTTTCTGCAGATGGCAAACTCATCAATCTCCGGTCGAATAACAATCAGCTGTCGAACGAGGTGGCCGATCTCACGGCACAGTTTGCTGCGGCCGTGAGTCAACTGCTGGGCGCGCTGGCTTCAGCGCATTCCAAAATTAGCGGTTACAACTGGTTGCCGGAACATGGCTGGACCTATTCGGGCGGGGACCTCACCATTGCGGTGGGAGGGAACCGGGGGGTCTTCGTCAAAACTGCCGAGGCTGATTTTAAACAGCTCTTTGAGGCGCTGATTCAGTCGCAGCAACTGGCTCATGCGGGCGCTCGGTAAGCACGAGTTCACGCACTGCCTTGGATACAGGCACAACCAATCAAGCGACGGCTCGGGCGCATCCGGGCCGTCGCTGGAGGTAAGGAGAAGCAGATGACGTTTCGCACCATTCCACAATCCATACTCCTGTTGGAGCAGCAGTCCATCGACGATCGTATCCTCGAGATTTTGGACAGAACAGGGGGCTCAATCACTCGACTATTTGGACAAGAGTCTCCCGGACGTCGGAAGTACACCGTTATTGTTTGCTATCGATCGTTTGAGCCGGACGGGGAAAATCTCGATCGGACCTCCCAGTAAAGGAGAATATCTTGTGTCGGCAACGCCCGTGACGCGTTCCGTCTATACAGCATTTTGAAAACATTCGTGCCATCGGTATGCGAGAAGAGGTGATGCGAACGTGAAACGTATTGGAGAAGGCGCTGACATTTCGACTGCCCGCCATGATGGATGGAGGTTTGAACTTCATTGATCCGGACGAATTCCTGGGACAATGGGTCGTCCTGAGCTTTGTACTGGCGCTTGGGGAATTCGATTCGGCGCTTTGGAATGAGCAGGGAAAGGAGATGGAGTCGCTCGGAGCGACGCTGCTTGTGGTTCCATGGGAAGCGAAGATGCTTCACGAAGGGCAGCTCAATCCACCTGACAAAGAACATTTCACGATTGTAGGAGATCCACTCAGGCGGTTGCAGCGTCTCTATGGTAATCCGACGCTGCTGTCATCCGGACGGGCACGTACATTTTTGGTCGATCCTGACGGATGTCTTCGATTTCACGTCCTTCACAGCCTTAGCGAGAGAGGAATGGGCGTGGTCATGGAACTGCTTCAAACATACCAGACTGAAGAAATCCCGGCCTGATCACGGAGCGATTATTCCATGAATATCTGATCGGAGTGCACGAGTGGGCCCCTTGTTTTCGGCGTGGTCCTGTTGATGATATCGATCGGGCGTGATTATGGTTGAGCTGGACAGGGAAGGAGTAGGGGGTTGGCCACGAACGAGAGTGTTGGTCACGAAGGTTTGATTATCCTGTATCTCATCAACCGGTCACGTACGATGTTTCGGCTGATGCCTAACAGACGGGAGGTTCGGACTTGATTGCCCTCGCAGTACTCATACGCGACACGAAGCACCGTCTCGTCGATCCGCTGATAAAGATTGGGCGTGTTGGCATTAAAAAGCGCTTCGAGAACGTCCTCTAAGGACTTCGTGGAGCCGGTCGACGGTGCTCTTTCGAGAAGCCGTTCGGACCGAGGAGTAGGAAGGCGGAGGTCTTCGAAGCGCACGCTCGTGCCGGCGCACACGAGAAGCGCATGATGGATTGAGTTTTCGAGTTCCCGAATGTTGCCGGGCCATTGGTATGAAAGGAGTGCTTGGACAGTTTCGGGCGCCAGTTCAACGCTGGCATACCCGAGGCGGGCGCCGTACACCTTCAGAAAATGCTGAGCCAGCGGTAGGATATCGTCGGGGCGTTCGCGCAACGGGGGAAGGTGGATCGACGCCACGTTCAGCCGGTAATACAGATCTTCGCGAAAACGGCCCGCGGCGACGGCTTCATCCAGTTTGACGTTGGTCGCAGTGATCAGCCGCACATCGATGGCAATCGCTTGACGTGAGCCGACCCGCACCACTTCTCGTTCTTGAATCACACGGAGTAGTTTGGCCTGAAGGGGAGGCGGCAGGTCGCCGATTTCATCGAGAAATAGCGACCCTCCTTGCGCGGTTTCGAACCATCCGGCCTTGGCGGTGACAGCGCCGGTGAACGCGCCGCGCTCGTGACCGAAGAGTTCGCTCTCCATGAGTGACTCGCTGATCGCGGCACAATTGAATGCCACGAATGGACCGGATCGACGATCACTCAGTTCATGGATCTGTCGCGCGATCAACTCCTTTCCGGTCCCGGTTTCTCCGATGATGAGGGCAGTGGCCTCGCTTGGTGCGATGCGCTGGACTCGCTCCAAAAGGGACTTCGATGCAGGATCCTCAAAGACGAGACAACTGGCACGGACGGATAGAGCCAGGGCGTGCGGATCGGCAGCTGTGACAATCTTGATTGGGTCTTGAGTGGGAGGCATTGTAATGGTGTGAAGATATTACGATGATATGAAGCGGGCCTGTGAGGCCACCGTTACTGCTGGGCTGTCCCCCATCGCTGGTGCATGAAGCGTTCGGTTGGGGCGAACAGTGATTTGTCGACTGCCAGGCCAATGAAAATGATGATGAGGATGACGCCGATGACTTGGTCCATGGCATGGAGTTCCCGACCATAGTGCAGGAGTTGGCCAAGGCCGAAGCCGCTCAAGATCGTCACGTAAATTTCTGCCGCCATAAGCGAACGCCAGGCGAATGCCCAGCCCTGTTTCATGCCACTGAGTAAAAAGGGAAGCGCCGCCGGAACGACGACGTGAGTCCAGGTATGCAGGCCGGTGGAACCCATGGTGCGGGCTGCGCGGCTGTAGATCGGCGGAATAGTCCGCACGCCATTATCCGTGGCGATGACCAAGGACCAGACCGTACCCATGACCACGACAAAGAGCATAGCGGCCTCAGTCTGCCCGAACCACAGCAGAGCCAACGGCACCCAACAGACACTTGGGAGTGTCTGGAGTCCTAAGGCGAGAATGCCAATTGTGTCATGGCACCATCTGAATGATGCGGTCAAGAACCCAAGTGGAAGTCCCACGAGAATACCCAATCCATAGCCGATGAGCAGCCGTCGTACCGTGACTACGGTGGCTTCCCACAGCGTGCCGTCCTGCGCGGCAGTTCGCAGGTACTCGAAAACGCTCGCAGGCGAAGGCAGCAACAGAGGCGACCAGATTTGGGCTTTAACGACCAAATGCCACGCCACCACGAGACCCACGAAGAATAACGACGCAGCCAACCATCGTGTGATCAACCAGCCACCTCCGGCTGAACGTACCCTTTCAAGACACGCGTGATCTCCGTGGCGTAACGGGCAAGATCCACACTGTTGATGTCACGCGGCCGGGGGAGCGGGATGCTGAATTCTTCGCGGATACGCCCGGGGTGGGGTGAAAAAAGAATGACGCGATCTCCCAAACAGACGGCTTCGCGCACGTTGTGGGTGACGAACACGATGGTTTTCCGATGTTGGCTCCAGATCCGTTGGATGTCGCCGTAGAGTTGCTCACGTGTCAATGCGTCCAAGGCCCCGAACGGTTCGTCCATCAACAGCACGCTCGGATTGGGCGCCAGAGCCCGCGCAAGCGCGACGCGTTGTTTCATTCCTCCCGACAGCTCATGGACATTCGAGTGCATGAACCGCTTGAGTCCCACGAGTTCGAGAAAATACTCCGCTTTTTCCCGGCGTTCAGGGGCGCTCAGACCATTGCTGAGTTTCAGGCCGAAGAGCACATTCCCGAGAACCGTGAGCCACGGAAACAGTGCCGACTCCTGAAACATCATCAGCCGGTGGGGACCGGGTTCATTGACAGGCTTGCCGTCGGCCTGGACGATGCCACGATCAGCATGGTCAAGCCCGGCAATGATGTTCAGTAACGTGGATTTGCCGCAGCCGCTCGGCCCGACCAAGCAGACGAACTCTCCCTCTGCAATGCGGAGGGTCACATCATCGAGGGCGTGCACGTGCAACGAGCTCGTTTGGAACCATTTCGAAACATGTTCAAGGACCAGCTTGGCGGCCAGCGATGGTGCTGGCGGGTGCTCAGTCGTCAACATGTCAGTTGAGCCTTTCGATCAGGCGGGAGAGGTCGGGAGCCGACCGGATGAAACCGGCTCGTTGCGCATCCGCGACGAAATGCCGGTACTCCTCTATGGAGGGATCATTGGTCAGCACGATCCGCTTCCATGCTTGAGCAATCAGATCGGGCGACACGTCGGCTTTCGTTTCAGCGGCCAGTTCCTGCCTGACCATTTGTTTGGCCTCGTCCGGATGCGAAAGGATCCATTCCGTCAATTCACGATGGGCACGGACGAACTTCGCCGCGAGGTCTCGCTTTTTCTTGAGAAACTTGACGCCCGAGACCAATACCGTGATGCTGTCCTTGGACTGCTCGACGAGGACTTTTCCACCAGCATCACGCTCTAAACGCGACACCCAGGGTTCGACTGTCCACACGGCATCAAGCTTCTTGTTTTTGAACAAGGCAAGCTGATCCGGGTTCGGTGTTGGAATGATGAAGGCATCGCCTCCAGTCTGCGTAATCTTCAGTCCACCGTTGCTGAGCCAAGCCCGGCAGGCAATGTCCTGCGTGTTGCCCAGTTGGGGAGTCGCAATCGTCTTTCCCCTAAAGTGAGCGGGCTCCTTCAGCCCTGACTCGGGCTGTACGACCAGCGCTGCCCCTCCCGCGGCGGCGGCGGCGACTATTCTAATCTCTTCACCATTGGATTTTGTATAGGCATTCAAGGCGGGGCTCGGCCCCACATAGGTCAGGTCGATGGAATCCGCGAGAATGGCTTCCATGGCGCTCGGACCGGCGTTATAGATGTACCACTCGATTTTCACATCCGGGCCCAACCGGTGCTCGAACCAGCCGCGCCCCGTACGGGACAAATGGTGCGCGACCAGACCTTGGACATGCGTGACATTGGGAAAATGGCCCACTCGGATCGTGTCCCCTGCTGCAGCGAGAGACGGAGCAGTGGCCATGAAATACGCGAACAAGAGGCTCCACATTATGATGTGCATGCGTTCACCTTGATTATGAATTATGGGATTGAGACCAGAAGGGAAGTGGTCAATGCCGCGGTCGCCAAAAGCCGAGTAGAATCCAACAGCGGAAGACTCGATGGCCGCTCCTCTGACAGCAGTAATGGCAGCTCAGTGCAGCCCAGAATGACGGCCTCCGCGCCGCTCGCCGCCATCGTCGAGATGATGTCCTGCACATGCGCCCGAGCTTGAGGCAAATAACGTCCTCGAATGAGTTCGGTTCGGATGATTCTGTCCAGTTCAATGCGCTTAGGAACCGGCGGCAGCACGATTTCGATTCCATGATGTTCAAAGATCGGCTGGTAGATAGTTCCCTGCATGGCCACCTGAGTGCCAAGCAATCCCACTCGCCGGTAATTCCGGCGGGTCGTTTCGGCCACAACCGCGGCGGCGATGTGCACCCATGGCACAGGGGACACGACGAGATCGAACGCTCGATGCAACGTATTGTTCGGGCAGATGATCAGCTCCGCTCCGGCCTGTGCCAGGAGCGAAGCCGATCGGGACATCAGCGCGGCCACGCCGGGCCAATCACCAGCGTCGATGGAGGCCAGGTAGGCCTCGAGCGGCAGTGCGTGCATCGTGATTTCAGGATAGGCATGTCCGCCTGTAAGCCGTTCGGCTTCATGGCACAGGGTTCGATAGCAGAGCGCCGCGCCGTCTGCAGTTCCCCCGACGATGCCGATATGGGGCATGTGGTTCAACCGTCCTTCCGTCATGAACATTTCCTCATCTCAATCACGGTTTGTTTGTGAGACGGGGCTCGAGCCCCGGAAATCCTGGAAGCGCGGACAGCGCCTCGCGATACTTGATATAGAGTTCTTCCCGCTGGTCCGGAGCGAACAACTTTCCTCCGGACTTGACCTTGATCAGGTATTCCTCCGGCTCAAAGGTGACATCAAACGCCGACGACCGTTCCGGTACGTTCGGCATCTGTCGGTCATATTTGCTGATATCCGGTTCGGGCCCATGACGGTCATGGACCTCGCTGAGGGCGAGCACCAACGTCTCCTGCCGGATCGAGAGCCATCCAGACGTGCTCTCCTCATCGCCCTGCTCGGTCGCATGACTGAGATGAAAATAGACACGTTCGTCCGGCGAGGCCTGCGCCAGTGCCTTCGAGAGCGCAGGCGCCAGGAATGTAATTTCTTCATTACGAAACGCTCGAGTCTTTTCGGCCTCTCCCGAAAGCAATCGATGGATGAAGTTGCGGCTTTCCCAACTACGAACACCTCGCAGTAAGGTGCCAATTTCTTCGGGCGAGAGATTCGCCGGGTGGCCGTTGGTCGTGACCTCGGGGTCTTTCTCGAGCCAAATCTGGTTTCTCCCCGATTCGTAAATGATCTTTGTCGGTGGGTGAGGAGCGCCCGCGCAACCAGCACCGCCCATCAATCCCATCATGACGAACAGCGGCCAGATGAACCAGCCGACACGTTCATTGTGCGATATTGTCCAGCCCTTCATGGTCTGACCTCCTGCCGCAATACCAACCCGGTTTTGTCTAACGCCTGATCGAACCCATACTTTTTCAATTCATCCTGAGTGCGTGAAGAAAGAAGGAATTCGATAAAATCTCCGGACCCCGAAATGTTCCTCGCCGTCCAAACAATGGCAACCCCGTACTGAATCGGCGAATGGGATTCGGCTGGCGCCGTATCCAGAATGCGCACGTGGCTGTCCGTGATGGCGTCCGTCCGGTAGACGACGCCGATTTCGGCCTCGCCTTTCGCGACAAGATCCAGCACAGCACGAGAATGTTCACCGTAGACGTATTGGGACTTAAGTGCAGGATCGAGCTTGCTGAATTTGAGAAACTGCGACGCGACTTTCCCCACCGATGAAGTCTTCGGATCGCCGACAGCAATACGCCGGACGGGAATCGTGCGCAAATCTTCGATGGAACGGATCGGAGCGGGGAGCACGGGACCTGTGATCAAGACCAGCGAAGTGCCGGCATAGATGCGTTTGGTGCCTTGAATGATCAACCCTTTCTTGTCGAGTTGATCAATCTCCTCGGACAGTGAGGGCAGAAACACATCTACCGGCGCCCCTTCCTCGATTTGTTTGCGGAGAGACTGTGAGGGACCGTAGATGACACGCACCGTCACTGCCGGGTGCTGCGATTCGAACGCAGGAAGCAGCGTGCGGAGGGCATCTTTGAGGCTATTCGCCGCCGCAATGGTCAGAGTTTCTGGCTGTGCAAAGGCACGATCGGGAATCCATGCCAGCACGGCAAGCAGACTCAGCACGATGATAGACAAGTGAAACACGCGATGCTTTTTCATGGTGTCCTCGCTGCTAGAAATAGAACTGGTATTGGACGTTGATGCGGTTTTCGACCAGCTTCTGGCCGAATCCCGGTTGCGATTCAAATGGAAAGCGATCAGGGGCTCGCCCGCCGCTTCCCATGGTGATGTTGGAGTAGTCGATCACCAGTCGGTTGTTGTACGTGCCGTCGAAGCTGTAATTGAGAGCGGCACCGAATTCATAGGTGAGGTCATGTGTTTGCTTCGTTGAGGGATCGAGCACCCCATAACGGAGAGCGAGTTCGATTTTGCGGGGGATGATGTATTTCCCACCTTGGACATACCAGCCCCATGCCTGACCCAAATCTACCGGAGGGCCCTGGATTGCAGTTGACGGGATCGTTGTCAGATCGAAGGGTTGAGTCCCGCTGTCTTTGTTCCGGACTCGTTGATGCCGGTAATAGACTTCGCTATGTAAAGACCATCCCTGATATTTGGCGACGAAATCCACTTCGTAGGTCTGAAAATCGTAAATGCCTCCGCCGAGGAGTCGGCCATTCATAGCCTTCGTGACGGCTTGACGGTAGGCACGGTCGACGATGTCAGAACGTGTCGAGCTCAGATAATTCTGTGCGGGATCATAGGCATAGCCGAAGCCAATGGCGGACTGAGGAGTGCGGGAGTTTACAATGTCTCCCCAACCGTAACCCGGGTTGCCGGCGATCTTGTACAGCAGACGAGCGGTGTACATGAGTTCCCCGCTCATGAAGCGAGTGTCATAGTTATACGTACGCGTCACTCCAGAATTGACTCCACCGCCTCCCGTTGGCGGCAACACATTTTGGCTCACGGATGTTCCGTCCCGTGCCAGGTTTGGCCCGACGCCGCCCCACACGCCGAACGCGTAATTGAACTTGTATTGCTCCTCGTCGCTCAAAATGCTAATGCCGATGTCGCGCGTGTTTTGAAGGTTGGCTGCAAACATATTCTGGACGATCATGTTGTCCGAAAAACTTGACGTGGCGACTGGGCTGATGAGCGCGCGATTGAACCACACCTTTTGTTGCCCGATTTGGATGTTGGCCCAGGGGATGTGCCAGGACGACACATAGGCGTCCAGGAGTCCGGCTTTGCCGTTGCTTCCTTCTTGATTCGATGGCGTCGAATCCATCTGCAGGGAGACGTTGTAGCGAAAATTGGGGTCAAAGGCATAACCCATGAATTGAAGACGGGCGCGAGGAATCAAGAATTGGCTAGAATCGGATTCCCGCCTGAAGGCCCGAAATTCGACCTGACCTCCCAGGATTTCTTCATTCCGTGAGTCACCGATGGATCCCCACGCCTTATTATAGGTGCTGTAGGTGTAGCGAGTCTGCACCAGCAGCCGCATTTTCAAAAAGAATCTGTCACCGACACGGATGTTCAACCCATTGTTGACATCAATATTGAAATTCGGTTTTGCGAGACGCTCCTTCGTTTCCAATGTGCGAAGGCCTTTGTTGTACTCTTCCTGTGAGATGATGCCTTTGAGATAAAGGTATTTCAGTCCTGGATCCTCGCTCGAAGAGTATTCCCATTTCCCTTCTTTTTTGACGAACTGGCCCTCTTCAACTGCCCAGGCAGCGCCGAGGTGAGCGAACAGGATCGTTCCTGTCACGATAAACATAAACCATCCGGAAATTCTCATGTCGGGACTCCTTCATGACATGGGAACTTCCGGTGGTCCGGTCAGTCCGTAACGTAAATTGTAGGTCCATCTCGATCACCACCTTTAGTTGTCTGGCAGGCGGTGAGTTCCTTCCCTAAACGAACAGGTCAATGCGACGCTCATCCAACAAGTGATGCGCGGCGCGACGGCTCCAGCTCCACGCGCACCTTTTCTCTGCGCTCGATCTGGACGACCTTCGAATCGTGGACGATGATTTCCACCGATCCGAAACGCAGGTCTTTCAACGCTTGCAAGATGGTTTGTTCGATTCTGTAACCGTCGTCAGATCGCATAAAGAACCTCAACTCAAATGGCGTGAAAAGCGGTTAATCTACAGTATTCCGCTAGATTTTATGTGCTATATATAAATTAACATTATCTACATTGTCAACAATTATTTTACGACCCTTGTTGCTGATCTAATCAAGAACCCATGTCAGATAGGACCTACCGGGATGAGAGGACAGTATACTTGACTAAAAGCAAGTATAAATGGTATCTGGTCTGCCAACATGGGTCAAAACAACCAGGCCGAACCTGCTCATTTCTTTCAGAATCGTCTGAAGAACGTCCGCATCGCCAAAGGATTCTCGCAAGCGGAACTTGCCGCGAAATCCGGAATCACCAGACAAGCCGTCTCTGCCATTGAATCTGAAGTCTATCTTCCCACCACCGCAGTTGCCCTGCGATTGGCTTCCGTTCTCGCGTGCCGCGTGGAAGATCTCTTCAGCCTCGCCGAACCAGATGAGGTGATCGAGGGGACGTTCATTGGGACTTCACCACCGATCGACGCGCGGACTGTGCCGCTCCGAGTCAAAGTCGCGACGGTTGGGACAAAAACTATCGTTCGTCCGGTCAACGGACTTGGCGACGTGCTGTCGTACACGGTTCCGGCAGACGGATATTTAATCGATACCCTCTCACAGCGTTCGGGTGTCAAAGCCCGGGTGCGTCTCTCCCGCGATCGGCAATCTGTCGAGCGCGACATATCCGTGGCCGGGTGCGATCCCGCCATTTTCCTCGCCGGAGAACATTTGCGTCGCCAAAAAGATCAGGCCTCTGTGATCGGCTGGACCATGGGCAGCACGGCTGCGTTGCAGGCGCTTGAGCGGGGAGAAGTGCATGTGGCGGGGCTTCACTTGTTCGACCCTTCGAGCGGCGAATCCAACCTGCCCTTCCTGAAACGCGTCCTGAAAGGAACGGCGTATGACGTCGTGACCTTCGCAACCTGGGAGGAAGGATTTCTCGTTCGACCTGGCAATCCAAAAGGGATCCACGAAGCTGCTGATCTTGCCGAGTCGAACGTGAGATTGATCAATCGTGAAGAGGGATCCGGAGCCCGCCTTTTGCTCGACCAACGTCTGCGCGCTGCCGGTCTTGACCACACTCAGATACAAGGCTACGACACAGTCCTGTGGTCACATTTTGACGTGGCTCGTGCCATTGCGGGCCATCAGGCTGATGTCGGTATCGGCATCCGATCGGCCGCTCAGCTGTTCGGATTGGATTTCGTCCCGGTCCAAGCCGCCCGTTACGACCTCGTCGTGCCGACGCCCTACCTCAGGTCTCATCCGACGCTCGCGAATCTCTTCGACACGCTCGTCAGCCGGTCGTTCCGAAATGAGATCGAGGCGCTGGGCGGCTACGACACACGAGACACAGGCAAACTGCATTCGCTGCGATAAGGAGATAGCGATGATGTGGAGTCGGCTTGTCAGTCTGAGCGTTCTGTGTCCTGGGGCTAGAGATCTCTCCCGCCGTGGCCACGGAACAATTAGTCATTGCCACCTCACCCAGTATGCGTGTTCCCGTCGAGGCGCTGGGACGTCAGTTCGAAAAGACACATCCTGAGATCCGCGTACGGCTGTTTTTCGATTCGGGCCTCGACCTTCGCCGAACCATCGCCGGCATGGAGAATAGTCCTCGAGGGCAGTACTTCATCGGCTCAGGTCCTATTCATCTAGTGGCGCCAGGCGGCGATGAGCTGATTACTCGTCTTGAACAGAAGTATTACGTCCTGCCGGGAACGAAGCGGCCCTATGCGGAGGTGCCGCTGGTCATGGTCGTGCCCGAGGCACTCGTTGATGCTCCGACGTCGTTTGAAGCCTTGGGCACGAACGAGACGTTGCGGATCGCGGTGGGTGACCCTGAACTGACCACCCTTGGTCACCAGACCAAGCAGCTGTTGACGACACTGGGAGTGTGGTCATCCGTCGAAGGCCGACTGGATGAGGCAAGCGACACACGGTCGGTGTTGGATCATTTGCTCAATGGGCAGGCCGACGTTGGGGTCCTTTTTGGACCCGACGCGGTGCAGGAAAGCCAACGCATTCGGATCGTGGCTGTTTCCGAGCGCGGCACGATTCCGCCCGTGGTCCATTCCATGGCGATGGAACGGTATTGTCCCAATCGCGCACTTTGCCAAGAGTTTCTTGGCTTCATTCAATCTGCTGAAGCCCAGAAAGAACTCCAGCGCCTGGGGTACACGCCGCCGCCACAAAGCCAGTCCATGAAGAAAGACTGATTACAGATGCAGCTATCTAAGAAGAGGAGGCGGTGATGAGTAGCCGGATAGGGTTCTTGTCAGCGTTTGGTCTTATATTTTTGTTTTTCGCAAGCATCGTGTCGGGAGGGTGCGCCAGACTCCCATACACAACGTCGGTCATTCACGAGGATCGTCGTGTTGTCGTGTCACTTCAACGGGATCCCCATGCGGTTTCCTACACTCATCCCGTCCACCTCCAAGCCAACGACCTCGCTGCTATTCTGAACGGATTTTCGTTCCGTGAAAAACAGCGATTGCCGCTCCGGTGGTTCGCGGAAGAGGTGCCGCCGAAGAAGATTTTCCGTTCCGATGAAATGCAAGCTATCGTGCCTTTTCTAATAGAAGGGCTCGAGAAGGCAGCTCCTGACGAGCGCGTCTATTTTCAAGTGCTGGCGCCAGGGATGAATCCTGCCTCGGAACGAGACACGACCGCCGGATGGATCGCTGTGAGAGAGCCCTTCCTCCACCTAGCGCTCGAGCACTACCACGCGCAGTTTCCCATCAGGAAATCCGAACAGTGGGACCTCCGCTATCCCGCCACCCCTCCGGAGCCAAAGACGTACCTGCTGTACTTCGAGCCGGGACGGTTCTGGGAGACAGAGCCGGTGAGCCGCAGGGAAGCCGTGCAGCTCCGTGAGTTTCTCAAGGCCGCCGTTCCCGCTTCTCCGAAATAAAGCACTGAACACCGTAGCGATAGGGCCATCCAAACTTGTTGCTCATTCATATTCTTTGCTTCGGGAGGGATTATGGGAATGTCAAGCCGTTCAGATGCCAACGCGAGGCGGTGCCGTCGTGTACATGGCATCATCGTTCTGATTGGACTTATCTTCTGCATCCTGCAAGTGGATCCCGTTCAGGCGGTTGATTCTGGCAAACTTATCGAGAAGGACGGGCAATATGTCTTTGTCGAAAGCATGGATCCGGCCACGCGACTCTTACTGGAGCGAGCCTATGAAAAAGGCATCATTAGTCAGGAGGAACGCGACAAGGCGATCAAAGAGTCCGAAGCCCGCGCGTATCTCATGCAGCCGAGTTTCAAAATGTGGTACGACCGCGGCTTCAATTTTTCAATGAACGATAACGCGTTTCTCCTCAAGATCCGAGGACGCATGCAGTTGCGGGAAACGACTCGTTGGAGAAACGATGCCTGGAGAAATCCGGGCGACGCAAAAAATTATCCGGAACTCCTTGGCGTGTTTGGCGACTACCGTGCCAATCGATCGGATGATTTTGCCTCGCAATTCAATTTACGGCGGGCTAGGCTGTTGTTTCTCGGTCACCTCCTCAGTCCAGACTTCAAGTACTTCCTTCAGATCGGATTTGAAACAGCTGAAAATGCCCAAACTCCTGGATCAGCCAACTTGCTGGACTACTATGTTCTCAGCACACATCTTCCCCTCTTAAATGTGCAACTGGGCCAGTACAAGATCTACTTCAACCGCTCACAGATCAACAACACCGCCTCCATGCAATTCGCCGAACGGGCGCTGGTCATGGATGCGTTCACGGCCAACGGCATGAATCGGCGGGATATCGGTCTGACGATCATGAACGATGACGAAATCTACCCCGTCAATTATTACCTGGGGATTTTCAACGGCGCGGGTCCACTCTTTAATCGCTATGGCACCTACAACAGTGAAGAAGCCACGGTGGGATGTCCTGGTGGGCAAACTGGCGGCAACCCTTTCCCTTCTCCGGCCGGATGCCCGGTCAATTCGCGCAATCTCAATGCCAACTTTCGCGACGAGATCGACAAGCTGATGTATGCCGGGCGGCTCCAGTGGAATATTCTGGGACGGCCGGGATATGGCGAAGGCGATTTGGCCTATTCAGAAGCCCCGCAGATGGCGGTGGGCGGCGGGCTCGCTTACAACCCCGGTATCAATACGAGCACCGACAACGCGTTTGTCGGCATCGACTTGGCGAACCTGAATTTCCGTCGTCAGTTGGCGACGTTCGGTAATGGACGCCAATTGGGGTGGGGGGTCGTCAACTACACGACTTACGCGTTCGACGGCGTCTTCAAGTACAGAGGCTTCTCGCTTCAAGGGGAATATTACTTCAAAAACATCGAGCGGACATTCAAAGGTGCGCCGTGTTTACAATTCAATGCGGCGGGAGCTTGTACCGCCGTGACACCTCAGCTCTTGGGGAACGCGACCGGATGGTATGTGCAGTCGGGGTATTATCTGATTCCTCGACATTTGGAAGTGGCCGCGCGGTATGCCTATTGGGACCCCGATACCAATGCGGCCGGCGACCTGATCAAAGAGGTCGATGTGTCGCTCAATTGGTTTCCCTTTGGGAACTATGATTATCAGCTCATGTTGACCTATACAAATCTGGCGATGGGCACGGGCGGCTATGCGATCGGCCGCAGTGCACCTTTGCCGACGCAGCCGCCTGGAGCGGTCAATCCCTCTGGAACGGTGCCGCTCGACGCGGTAGGGGGAACTTTGATTGAAAATGCGATTCGCGTGCAGCTGCAGATCTTCTTCTGAGCCAGGGAGGTCAGACGATGATATTACGCAAGACGGATCTGGTCGCCTTCCAAGAAACACACGCCATGGCGGCTCGGGGAGTCGAGAGTGGCAGTCTTTCGGCAGAAGGGACCATCATGAATTGGGTGAGGGGACTGATCCGTTCGCAATATGTCGGCCTCGTTCGATCCGGCGTTCGAATCAAGGTCGGGGCGCGAACGGATCTCCGCATCAGATGGACGAAACGAGAAGAACGATGTTTCATCGTTGGCCAACCGGTTGTCGCCATAATCCCTGCCGGCGCAGTGCGTCTGGAAAGTGGACTGTTTCGCCGGAGCAAACAGCGGTGGAATCGCTGGGTTGGCCGCATCGTGTTGATCGAGCACCTGGAAGTTGGTGTCGTGTATTCAGTAAAAGTGCATAGAGAGGAATGGACCCTCAAGAGCCTGGGGTCCGTCCTCGGAGCGAAACAGCCGAGTAGGCCGTGGGACGTCGTCAATGTGGTCGTCGATCCCCAGGTTGTGGAATTGTCGGTTGCCGCTCCATGTTTGATGAGGCATACCTAAGGAAGGATTGTTCGATGAACAAGTTGAATCCCTATATCCGGAATTTATGTGTTGCAGGTTGGGCGGCGCTAATCATATGCGTAGGTGCGCAACTCGCGCTTCGTCAGGACGCTGTTGCCGAAGAGATCGTAATCGCCGCTGCGTCGGATTTGAATTTCGCAATCAAAGACGTCATTGTCGAGTATGAGAAGGCGACCGGGAACCATGTCAAGTTGTCCTTGGGTTCGTCCGGGAACTTTTATGCGCAGATTCAGAATGGCGCTCCGTTCGATCTGTATTTTTCGGCGGACATCGCCTACCCCAAGAAACTGGAAGAGGCGGGTCTCATTGTGCCTGGGTCCTTATACCGCTATGCGGTCGGTCGGATCGTTCTCTGGACCAATCATGCCTCCCGGCGGGATGTGTCCAAGGGAATGGATGTCCTTCGCGATCCTGCCGTAAAAAAAATTGCGATCGCCAATCCGAAACACGCGCCGTACGGGAGGGCCGCCGTTGCGGCGATGCAACACTTCAAGGTCTATGACGAGGCAAAAGACCGACTGGTGTTGGGAGAAAACATCTCGCAAGCCGCCCAATTCATCGAATCCGGCGCCTGTGATGTCGGCGTGATTGCCCTCTCGCTGGCGCTGGCGCCGACTATGAAAGCGGCAGGCACCTATTGGGAAATTCCAAGTGACGCTCATCCCCCACTGGAACAGGGTGCAGGGATCTTGAAATCGTCGAAACAACAAGAGACCGCGAAGCAATTTTTAGAGTTTATGCGAGGCAAACAGGGACAGGAGATCATGACCCGTTATGGGTTTACGCTTCCGCAATAACCCGGTCTGGCTGTTGACGCTCGTGCTGCTGGGCGGCTGTTCCGATGCGGTGCAGATGACGCACGAAACGGAGCAGGGAGGCGTGGTGACCTTTCTCTTCAAGGAAGACCGGGGCGGTCCGATGGGCTCGCCGCACCGCAAGGCCGCACTGAAACTTGTCGAGGAGAAGTGTCCCAAGGGCTATATCGTCCTCCGCGAGGGTGAGATGAAAGGCTACAGCAGCATGTCCAGTGTAGAGGGCCAGGAAGGAGAAATTGCGAATCGTCGATGGGGAATCCAATTTCGATGCAAATAGGAGCGGGTATGCGATCGGTTACTATAGCGGTCGGCCTCGTTTGGTTGCTCACAGTAACGAGCGTTGGCTCCGAAGAGCATCTGAATTGTCGGCCGTCCGCGGCGGAAGGATTCTCCAATATTCAAATGGAAACATCAGACATCACGTTGCACGAACAACTGTTTGAGCAGGTATTTCACGCGCAGAGCATCCAGCGCTTGGACCACCCTCAAACGGATCTGATTCGCATCTATTGTCTCCGTGATGTCGTTGTGGCGATCAGGCAGGATCTTCGTCAACCGCGCCAAACCGGATGGGTGCAAATCAACTTTTGGGTCAAGGATGTGGCGTCGCTGCAGGAGACGCTGTCGACGGCCGTGCGTGACTCGGCACTGGGTCAACTGGCCGACGCAGACCGAGATAAAGTGGTTCGGTTTCGGATGAAACAGGGTGTCATGCGAGGGCAGCGAAAGGTAGACCGCTTGGAAGTCTACGGACCCGAGGGGTTTCTGATCGGCTTTGATCAACCCACACATTAACAGGAGGACGCCATGAAACTAAGCGCGCGCAATCAATTTCAAGGCACCGTGACCCGCATCACCGAGGGGCAGGCGATGGCCGAGGTGGCGGTGAAAGTGGGTAATCTCGAGTTCATCGCGGCGATCACCGAAGGGTCGGTGAAAAATATGGGCCTCAAGCTGAACGATTCAGTTACTGTGGCAGTCAAAGCGACTGAAGTCATGATCGGGAAATAGCCGGCGTTGACTATGCCGACAGCGGCTTTCTACTATGGCGCCGCCTTCGGAAAGCCGGCGCCATGGCGGCGCGCCGTTGAATCATCCGGTTAAGGCGGCACTGTGAGCTGGACGGCCATTTGGGTAACGTGCAAATTGGCAAGCCTGACCTCGATGGCGCTGCTCGTCATCGGATTGCCTATTGCCTATTGGCTGACCTTTTCGAAGTGGCGGTGGAAATTTCTCGTCGAATCGATCGTGGCGCTTCCGTTGGTGCTGCCACCGACGGTGCTGGGCTTTTACATCCTGGTCGCCATCGGTCCCCATAGTCCGATTGGCCGGTTGTATACCGACATCGTGGGTCAGACCCTCCCATTCAGCTTCCAGGGTCTGCTCGTTGCTTCGATCTTGTACAGTCTTCCATTTGCCGTTCAGCCGTTCGCGACAGCCTTCGATCAGGTTGACCGCAACCTCATCGAAGCTTCGTGGACTCTCGGCCTTTCCAAAGCCAAAACGTTCTTCAAGCTGATCATTCCACTCTCTGCCGCTGGTGTAATCACCGGCGCAGTCTTGAGCTTTGCCCATACCCTCGGCGAGTTCGGGGTTGTCCTCATGGTCGGCGGGAACATCGAAGGGGTCACTCGAACGGTCTCCATCGACATCTATGATGACGTCCAGGCGCTCAACTATGGCGCCGCGGCCAACACGGCATTGTTTCTGCTGGTCGTTTCCTATGCCGTCTTACTGTTCATCTATGCGATGAATCGCAAGGTCTGGGCGGTATGGCCGCAGAAGTAGCGATCGAGATTACCAAGGCCTTTCCCGCACGCGCACCCATTAGCGCCGTGCTGAGGTACCAGCTTCAGCAAGCCACCGCACTGGTGCTGTTCGGGCCGTCAGGATCCGGAAAAACAACGGTGCTACGGTCCATCGCCGGTCTCGAATGGCCGGAGCGAGGGAGCATCCGATTCATTTCGCGCACCTGGCTCGATACCACCGCAGGGATTCGCGTGGCTCCGCAAGATCGCCAGATCGGATATATGGCGCAGGACTATGCGTTGTTTCCGACCCACACCGTTGCGGGAAACATTGCCTATGGATTGTCGGCGCTTCCAGCGGCCGAACGGAACAGGCGTGTCGATGAAATGGTGGAACTGTTCCAGCTGCGCGGCCTTGAAACATCCAAGCCCAGGGAACTGTCCGGCGGGCAACAGCAGCGTGTGGCGTTGGCCAGGGCCGTGGCAACTCGGCCGCAATTGCTCCTGCTCGATGAGCCGCTCTCCGCGCTCGATATCCCCACGAGGATGCAGCTCCGTGGAGAGCTCCGAACGTTGCTGAAGCGTCTGGCCTTGCCTTCGATCATCGTCACCCATGATTGGGCAGAAACACTCAGTCTCGGAGACCTGGTGGCGGTGATGGGAGAAGGACAGGTGATACAGGTCGGCTCACCACAAGAGGTCTTTTGTCGACCGGCCAACGCTATGGTGGCTCAAATTGTCGGTGTTGAAACGGTGATTGAAGGCCATGTCATCGAGGAGGTGGATGGGCTGGCGACCGTTCGGGTGAACGGAACCTTGCTGAAGGGTTTGGGCGGCTATGCGATCGGCTCCGCGGTGTTTGTCTGTGTTCGTGCCGAGGATGTGGTGTTAGAGCAGGGTGGCACCGGACTGACCAGCGCACGAAACCATCTGAATGGAAAAGTCATCGAGATCATCCCTCATGGCGTCATGGTCCACGTAAAGATTGACTGTGGCTTCCCACTCATCGCCATGGTCACCCGAGGGGCGCAGCAGGAGTTGAGGATCGAATTGGGATCTCCCGTGGTGGCCGTTATTAAGGCCGGAGCCGTCCATCTGGTGCCAAGAACGGAGTAACGGCCACGACTCCTAGGGGTCTCCCCAGCTTCTGGGGATAACTCTGTGCGTAACGTTGAACCCATCACCGGAATTCCTGCATTTCATCCCTAGTACCACCTGATTGCCTATATTTTGGGCATAGGCCACTCCATTCTTCAGCTACCATATCTAGTGGTTGTTTCACGCAAAAGAGGAATAACCACTATTCCTATATTGGGCGCGGGATTTCGCATGCAGGGTCGCGAAGTGCGAAGCCAGGCTTGGCGTTTCATCCGGAGTTATGCACAGACCACCGTCGGCACAGCCTGTTTTACTCACCATAATAAGGGCCGCAAGATAGGGCTTGACAGGGTAGCGGTGTCTGTGTAACCATTGGTTACACCATGAAGCCAAACGATCTCAAACGTATTCGAGAGCAACTGGGATTGACGCAGCAGCAACTTGCTGATGCGCTCCGCACGACCCGGGTCTCGGTTGCGCGGTATGAGGCGGGGATGCGACGGATCCCCGGCATGGTCAAGGTGGCGATCGATCGGCTTGGCCGGGTGTCTGAAATTCCAATGGCCGGCATTGTCGCCGCGGGACTTCCGATTGAACCGGTGCAACAGTCCGAACTCATCGACGTGCCGCCCAGCATGCTCCAAGGTGGAAAGACATTCGCGTTGCGTGTGAAGGGGGAGTCGATGAAAGACGAAGGAATTCTTCCCGGGGATCTCATCGTCGTTCGCAAACAGGAAACGGCGCAGAACGGCCAAACCGTCGTGGCGCTGGTCAACGGCGAGGCCACGGTGAAAACCTATGTCAAGAAGCCGGGACATATTGAACTGCATCCTGCGAATGCGGCCATGCAGCCGATTGTCGTACAGCCGGCTGATGAATTTCATATTGAAGGGGTGCTCATCGGCGTGATTCGCCATTGTGCCATCTAAGAAATCTCAGAAGGGAGGCGGTATACATATGAGAGCGACGAAGGAACGACTGATGGATCTGCAGCGCACGGTGGACACGTTGCAAGGACGCGTACAAGACATGCAGTGGGAGCTGCGATATGCCCAACGGCGGACGTTGAGCGAGCGGTGGTGGAGAAATCTGTTGGGGTCCAGGCAAGCCAATACATTCATGTCGTCCTGCTGTAATAGGCGGGTGCGGCCGAATACGAAGATGGTGGATTATGCTGGTACAGGAAGCGAACAGTAAAACACAAGTGGCCGGGCATTGTGCCGATTGCGGGCTGCTCGTGGAGCAAAGGATCGCCTGTGTGGATGGCGTCACCCACTCAACAGTCGATCTGTGCTATGCCTGCTGGGTCGCCTGCCAACAGCGGCAGAACTTTGCGGGCGGGTGCTGCGGATAGGCGAGGTGAGTCATGCAGGCAACGCTATTAAGAACAGAACCAGCGGAACTTCCCTTCGTTCCTGCTCAGCCTCAAGGATCTCCGAGCGATTCGAATGAGGGAGGCCGGGATTGGTTTCTCGCACTGCGTCACGCGCAGATTCCCTTTCATCCGGAAGACCGGCTGCTCCTGCTGTATGGACATCCACTCGTGTTTCGATTGGGACTGTATGCCGCCGGGGAACGCGTCTTGGCCGGAGAACCGATCGTGTATCTCGACGGTGCACACACCTTTGATCCGTTTTTCATCGGGCGTATGGCTCGTGCGCATCGACGGCAGCCACGTGCGCTGTTGTCCATGATTCATGTGGCCCGCGCCTTTACGTGTCATCAGCTGGAGCGGCTGATCTCCGATTGCCTGATGGCGGCACTCGACCGGTATCAGTCTCGTATCGCCATCCTCTCCGGATTGTTCGATACATTCTATGATCAGACGGTGCCTGAGCAGGAGGCAATGCGGCTCTTTGGCCGTATGATGGATGCCAGTCACAAATTGGCCCAACACGGCTCCACATTGCTCTTTCTCTGTCCGCAAGCCCCGATGCTCACGCGTGCAAGCCGTCGTTGCCTTGATCTGATGCGTGGCCAGGCGGACCGTGTCATCCGCGTGCAGGAAGAGCATGGATTGGTCAGACTTCGTGACGAGGCGGAAAAGACCGGCACACAGTGGGAATTTCCGCGCACGGTCTTGGACCTCTCCTGAGGTCCTTCAACGAGAGTTGGTCTCACCTCGCGCGGCTATCCGATCGCCGCCCAGATCTTTTTTGCATTCTCACCCGTGAACGTCATGTCGTCCTGAGAAGCTCCGCGTTCAAAGTAGAGGCGTAACAATCCGCCGCCAAAGTGCGCTTCCCGTACCAAGTCGAGATTAATCGCGACCTCACCGGGACGTTCCTCATCTTGCACCTTCACGAATTTCATACGATGACTCCTTATGAAATGGGTTGGAGTTGATCGGTCGGACTCGCGGTCCTGAATTGTGAGCAACGTATGGGGTCAACGCGGGTATGTCAAGACACTAGCGGAAGAAAGTGAGATGGGTGTGTGTGAACAAGGCTAGTAGCGGCTGCTGTCTCGAGCCTGTACACTCACGACATGGTGCTATGTGGCGGCGTCGAGGCGGGCGGCACGAAATTCGTTTGCGGGATTGGGACCTGTCCTGAGGATCTCGAAGTCCACTCATTCAGCACCGTCGGACCAGTGGAGAGCATCAGGCAGGCGATCCAATTCTTTCGAGAAAAAGCGGGTACAAGCTTAGCAGGGCTCGGCATCGCCAGTTTTGGACCGATTGATCTCGATCAAACGTCCCCAACCTACGGGTACATCACCACGACACCCAAGACGGCCTGGCGCAACTTCGATCTTGTCGGCGCCCTATCCAAGGAATTGGCTGTGCCCGTCGCGTTTGAGACTGATGTGAATGCAGCGGCGCTCGCCGAAGCAGAGTGGGGTGCCTCTCGAGACGTGGAGGACAGTGTCTATATCACAGTAGGAACGGGCATTGGTGGTGGCGTGGTGGTCAAGGGTGAGGCCGTTCACGGCTTATTGCATCCGGAAATCGGCCACATCCGTATTGCACATGATCTCGACAAAGACCCGTTTACCGGCAGTTGCCAATTTCATGGAGATTGTCTCGAAGGCTTAGCCTCCGGTCCCGCGCTCTCACAGCGGTGGGGCCGTCCACCAGAGAATGTGCCGGCGACTCATCCGGCCTGGGAGTTAGAAGCTCACTATCTCGCCAGTGCCATTGCTATTCTCGTCTACACCTTGTCGCCTCACCGTATTGTTCTTGGGGGCGGCGTCATGCAACAGGATGCACTGTTCCCAATGATTCGCCGGAATGTTGTGCGCTTCATGAACGGGTATATCGCGAAACCGCAGCTGCGCGAAGAGATCGACCGCTACATCGTCCCGCCCGGTTTGGGCATGTATTCTGGAGTGCTTGGAGCGATTCTACTGGCCGGCCGATGCCGCCAAAGACCTGCCGCTCAAGACTGACTGCTGCACAGGACATCGTGATTGATAGGGAGCGTTTTACGGCTGCTCAGCGAAGACGTGTTTTTTGAGGCGTTGCGACTCTCGCGGACGGAATATGCCTGGGCGTAGTTTTTCACTTAAGTGGAAGTTTAACGCTGATGGCCCCACCAAGCTCGCCTTCCTTTGCGCCTTCCCGAGGATAGCCCGAGATATCACGCTGGCCTTTTGGTTCTCCGTGGCAATCGAGACATGCCTTGCTGTAGTACAAGGGCAGCATGAGACGGAGAGTGTGGCCGCCCTCCGTGATTTCCCATTTTGGTTGTGATTCGCCCAAGGCTGAGGCCTGTTCGGCAAGTGCCTTGAGAACATCAGCTTCATACTGGTCAGGCTTGTTTTTGGCGTTTCTTAAAAACTTTTCTGGCGCGATTTGTCGGAGATAGATGCCCGACCACTTCTGAAAGCGTTTAGCAGTTTCCGTTCCAAAAGTTGCGGGGATCAGTCCCTTGTAGCTGATTCCAACGATATTGATGGGTGTTTGGTAACTCTCGATCGTCCGCTTACTTTCCTCCAGAAGGCGGTCAAGGAGGGGACGGGCCATGGCAGGAAGCTTATCGCTGGAATTGGACAGATTGATGTCTGTTCTTTGTTCAAACACCTTGAGCACCTGATTCTCAAACACCGCAGGAGTAAAGCCTTTATCACCTTTGGACGCATCGTTAATGAGGTCCTGATTCATGCCCACCACAAGACGACCGGAATCGAAGAGGATGGCTAGAAGACGTGAGGTTTCTCGTTCCTGTTCATGGTCTTGTGCATGTCCCAATGAGGAAGATAAAGAAGCGATGATGACCACTGATATTGCGGCCATCAGCGTAAAACGGAGCGACAGAGGTCTTAACAACCGTGGTAAGTCAGGCATGAAGCGATAAGGTATTCTAGCGAGAGTCTGAGATCAGACGCAAGAGCACTGCGGCGGCCTGTGCGTTTTTCTGCTTAGAGGGTTGCTCGTACGATCCTGTACAGAACGAACACGATAAGGACCCACAGTAGACAAAGGGTGATAGAAACACCGATAAAAAGAACGAGTCGTCTGAGCCGGAAAACAGGTTCCTCTAGGGGGTTGTCTTCGACACTCGGTACTAGCCTTAAGGCGGAAAGCCTGAACTTTGGTTTAGACCCGTCTCGCAGGCGCTCAGTGGACCGAGCCAAGTTGCCTAGTGTTTCAGGATATGTCTTGGGTTTTTTCTGCATGAACAATGCATCACCGCCGGCTCAGTTCTGTCCTGCGAACATGCTCTCAAAGGCCTATTTCAAAGTATAGCATTCGGGGAATGGGGCAATGGGAGATTCTGCCTACGTATTTCGGCGAGCCGTCCGAACCAGAGAAGAGTGATAGGGAGGTTTTTTCGTTGACGGTGATGAAGTTCTCACTTTTCTTTGGTCGGGGGTTTGAAGGTCTCGGTTTTGTTTTTCAGTTTTTTGACGAGGTCTTCGTAGGAGGAGGTGCGGATGATATTGGTGAACTGCCCGCGATAGTTACTGGCCATACTAATACCATCTACCACAATGTCATACACATGCCATCCCCCGGAATTACTCAGCAGCCGATAATCTATCGGAAGCTCGCCTTTGCGGGCGATGAGTTTGGTTCGAACCTCTGCATAGTCGCCCTCATTGCGCTCGCCAAGATACTGGGTCTGTTCTCCTGAGTATGCTTCAATCCTCGCCGTGTAAGTACGGAGGAGAAGCTGCTGAAACAGTTCAGTGAACTCCTGTCTCTGCGTCTCGTTCAGTTGATTCCAATGTGCGCCCAATGAGCGCTTGGCCATTTCCTCGTAGCTGAATCGATCGCCGATGATCTTTTGCAGTTGGTGTCGGCGTTCCATGGCCCGCTCAGGTTTTTTCAGCTCCTTGTCTTCCAGAAGACGGACCACTTGATCGATTGTGCTCTTCACTGCCTCCGTGGCTGTGCCGGCAGTGGCCACCATTGGTGCGAGAGAGATTCCGAGGCAAAGCGCGATGCCAAGGCCAACCACGTAACCTCGGTGGGTCCTGGCACCTTTCATGACAGTGAGGGAGTGAGACTGGTATCGCATCGAACGCACCTGTAACTGAAGTAGTCCACGCGAAGACGCCAACCGGCTACAATGTTCTCAGCCGATGATACCTAGAACAAGAAGCTGTTGCAAAGTGGGGAGTGTCCGCTGATTGGGGTAGCTGGGGCTCCCCTAGAGATTCCAACTTCAAAAATCTTCGTGGGAAGCCGTCGCGTGAGACCCTCACAGGCTGCCACCTTTCCGCCTCTCAAGTGCGGTGAGGTACGTATGGGGGCAGATGCTAGGATTTGGCAATGAAGTTTGCGAGTATTTGATCGCGATGTACTGTACAAATGCCGTGGGATGGGACCTCCCAGGCTGGAGAAGGATCATCTAGGGAACTCGGCTGACGAAGGACAGATCTCCTTCCCTCCCGTTCACACCACGCACATACTACAATCAAGGTGACTTTCTTGATCGGCGAAGAATCTAGGCTGTCCAACACCGACGAGAACGATGATGTCAGATTGCCCCATGTTGTAGTTTCAAGCATATGAGCGGTCTTGGTGGTGAACTCTCCTCAAGTCCGGTTAGGTACGAATTCACTGTAGAGGGAAGGCTGTAATCGTTGTCCTAGCTACCTCCCTAGTCGAGTAGAACAAATTCCACTAGCAACTGATGATATTGAGTGAACGTGAGGATTAAACGGCGGGGTAGTAAATGACTTAGTAAACAAATTCCTATGATGCTTTTGCGAGGACGGAAGGAACCTCAACCGGTCCAGCCCACATGGCGTCTACACTGTGAAGTGCTAACTCCCTGCCAGAAGTTTTTGGATAGTGGGACGCAGGAATGAGCGCCAACCAACGTCGGGTCTCACCATTGAACACGATTTGTACAATTGTCGGCAGGGTGGGCTCTTGACTGGGATCTAGCATCCAGTACCACCCAGGTGTGGTTGGCTTCTGCTGCGTCCACATCAGCATGACGGTCATCCAGTGATCTTTCCGGCAATATGAAACGTTTCAGCAACTAGATGCTTACGATGGTCTAAGCGCCTAAGTGACACGGTGGTCACCGCGATTACCGTCGATCCTAGATAGGTTTGGAAAGTCGACGCTATTCCCTAAAGGAGCTAGGTAAGATTATGTAACCGATTCCGAAGGGCTAAGTCACTGCTCCCCCCTAAAGTGCAATGCTGAAGTACCTCCTTCGGGTCTAGCGCTTCTCTAGCCAGACGCTATTCTATTGTCAGCTACCAGGAAACCTGTGTTGATCTGCAATGGAGGGTTTATGCACTGTTCACGCTGTCACGGGCTCATGATGCAAGACCACTTGTTGGACATGGAAGGGGGCTTCGGAGAGATGTGGGCCCAATGTTGGCGTTGCACAAATTGTGGATCCCTCCACGATATGGTCATCGAACAGAATCGTTTGGCGTCGGTGGCACACGTCTCGGTATTGACACGTGGTCAGCAAATCAGTCAGGGAGATGACACGTATTTGGGCGGGGAAGCATTTGTCCGTCCCGCGGCATAATAAATGTTCATTAAGGACAGGCGACGATGATGTGTGGAAACTATTTACGCAACACTGCACCGGGTAATCAGCCATACCGCATTAGCGTAAGTTGTCCGTCCTGTGGTTCAAGTAGCTGCATCAGACACAATCGAGAAGGGTTGCGAGACTTTCTCTACCAATTTGTTGGCAAGTTTCCATGGAAGTGCCCGCGGTGTTTACATCGGTTTTATCTGACCAGACGCCGCCGTTAATTCCACCTCTCAGACCCGGTGATTCGCTGTCATCCCTCTGACTCGGTGAAGACAAAAGCACCGTGCGCGTATCAGAGATTGCTTTCTCGTAGCTTTGGGTAGTTGATAATGGAACCTTGAAGTAGGCATCAGATCCCGTACCGTGTAAAGCCTGATGAAGTGGATGGCTGTCCCTCATTCAGCCATGTAAAGGCCGCTTCAAAATCACGGAAGGCTTTCAGCTCATATCCTCGATTCATTGCGCAGAGTTCAAGAAACGCTCCTCTATCAAATCCGTCTTTCGGCCTATTCACCACTGCTACCCGTGCCCTGAGCCCAGAGTAGGTCAGCTTCCTTGCCAGAGTCCACACATCCAGCATGCTGGCGTTTGAAGTCGCCTCTCGAGTATCGATAAGAATTCGGTCTACGTTGTGGTTTTTGCACTCTTCCACCAAGTTTCGCAGAATAATGAGGCTCCTCTCCAAATCTAGGTTTCCCGAAACATCTGATCGCAGGAATTCTTTGATGGGGATTATTCTCACATCGACAGCCATAGTTCACCCCTGGTGCGCTGTAAAGTTCGATAGCCCTACGTCAAGTAGGCGAGTCCTTCTGTCGCCGCAGCATGGTAATAGATAGCAAACAGGCCGACGACTCTGGTTTGTCCTAGGCGAATGAATGATGTTTGGAATGTGATACGAAAACAGGACAGCAGAAGCGATTTATTTGCTGCCGCGATAAGCTCAGTACCTGCTCGTACTGCGGAGCAAGATTTCCCTATTCTAATCAGACCTCTTCCGAATAGTTTGGTAGTCGCTCTAACTGATAACGGCCTTCCCTATCTAGTTTATTGCTCCAGGTTAATATCACCATCACCTCCGCCCTACTGTGACAGCCCGATCTCTCCTGGGCATGCGCTCGGTTCTCTTTACATGCCCACGTGCTTCTTCAAAATCTCTGAATCCTTGATGGCCGGATCGTTCGGGGCAAGCGCCAATGCTTTCTTGAATGAGGCCGTGGCATCTTCATGTTTGCCCATTTTGTCCAAGGTCAGTGCCACATTATAGTGCACGACCGCGGAATTGGGATCGGCCTTGACCGCCTTTTGATAGTGCTCCATTGCAACATCCCAATGACCTTGCTGGAAGTGGCCTATCCCCTCTTCATTTTCTATCCGGGCAGCCGAGCTAGCGAGGGCGACCAGGGGAGCATCAGTTGCCTTTCCAGATTGTTTCGATCCATAGCCGGTCTGGCCCGAATCGCATCCGATGGCGATGCTGAGGATTATGAAGCCAAAAGCGTGGAATAGAGAGGCGCGTGTCATGGCATCCTCCTTGTTAAAAGTCACTGACTCACGAGGATTGAGTGTAATGCAGAGAGATGTATGAAGGCTATTCGGTGACCGTCACATCTCGAACAGGGGATATCCCGAGGGGAGGGCAGACAGCATAGCAGCGACAGCAACTATCGAACGAATGCCAACGTGCCGAGTAGCCATAAGCGTGTTCATGACCTATGTCATTTTTAAGGCGAGGACCTTCGCCACCTGGTCGGTATAGTCGGCCGCTAGCAGTATTTGTTCAGCAGGGAGCGGCTCATGGCTTTCGAGCGCAGCTGAAATTAGCGACTCGCTCGCCCGGAGGTAACCTTCCACTTGTGGATGGAGAGAAAACAGATCAGCGTGTTCCATTTGTCTCGGCCTTTCTCACCGTGACGGCAATCGTTCTCTCGGCGGTATGAGACTCCGCGCCATTACGTGAATGAAGAGTGAAGGAATGGGTGGCGCAATCTATAACGATGACCGGCGAGATGGCATGAAATCAGGAGAGCACGATCGTCAAGCCTTAGAGGATTGTCATTAACGCTGCTGGCTTTAATATGGCTTTTGCCAGCCTGCGTTGCACCACATAAAGACACTCCAAGAGTTATATCCACAAAAGTGGCATCAATGCCTTCTGAACCTCTGCCGGAAACCGTTCGGGTAGGAAAGCTGATCGATGTTTCACCACCGGAGGATAAAGAAGATGGATGGCTCTATGGCAGTGGGTGGTCTGTCACTTCTCCAGAGCGGTTGAACGGTGAACTCGCTCCTTTACTGACTAAAGCCATCGTCTCAGACTTTCAATTTCATAATGTCTTCAAGGGCTTAACCGAGGACAGCAAAGGCGAAGCACTGGTGCTTGAAGGTAAAATTCATAGATCCGAGCAGCGAAGAGAACAATATATCTGGACGTTATGTTGTGGCCTACTCGGATTTGTGTTGCCCTTTCCACTTATGAAGGAGGAAGGAGAAGTAGATCTGGAACTTACGCTGTCGAGAGAAGAAGGCAACCCGATAAGGTCCTATCGAGGGAAGGTGTCTTTTTTAAAACGATGTAATGCCTATGAGGCGCGTTGTTGGCAAGGTTATAACACGAGTCCTGCAAGATACCTTGATGAAGCCTTCGGCGAGTCCGTTCACCAAATTCATGAGGCCATAAGGCAAGATAGGAATCTTATCGTTCATTAGACCTAAGTGACCCCAAAAGCCCGCCGCGTGCCGGGAAGAGACTAGCACAGTCTACTTTTTCCCGTCGGCGGGGTCTATCGCACCCAGCCCGCAGGCTCTCGACGCCGGACCGTCCCTCTGAAGCATACCCTCACTACCCGACAATCAGCCTGGCTCTCTTCAAATGCTTCACGAGTGAACGAGGCCATCCTTACCCGCCGATTATTTTAAGCGTTCCGGTTATTGTGTAGGAAAGCGACAGGGCTGGCCGGATCTACACCAAAGAGGTAGGTGCTGCCATACTCCAGAGGTATTGTCTGCCATAGTCCACAATACCTAAACTGTGCCACCTATGTGTAGATCCTAGTAGATAGAGTAGATGGAGCACTCTGAGCACATCACCCTAAGACAAAGGAGATGTTTATGCAGAAGTTTGGCCCTCTCGCCTCACTGCTCGCTCTTGCTGTCATGGCAGCAGGCTGCACGTCCGTCGGCCATCTTGGCATCGTCACCAAGGCCTCCGCTAATAATGCGGATAAGCTGAAATCAGGTGTCGCATTCGAAGAGTTGGGACCGGCGGAAGGAAGCGCTTGCCGGCATTTTCTCGTGGCGGTGATCCCCTTCGGCGATGCGACGTTTTCCAGCGCTGTAGAAGATGCGCTCGCGCAACGGGGAGGCGATGCCTTACTAAACGTGACGGTGTCCAACAGCCTTTACGGTTTTGTTCCCATCTATAACGTTTACAGTTTCACATGTACGTCCGTGCAAGGAGTCGCCGTCAAATTCAAACCGATCACTGCCCCTACTGCTGCGGATGGACCCCCCGATGTGATTCCAGTTGCCACTCAACGCCAGTAGATAAAACCGGACAGCGTCCTAGGGGACGTAGGAGCCATGGTTCCCTGGACGCTGTACGCGGACAAATTTGCATTGCAGACCAGGGTGGGAATTAACCGGGATTCATGTAAGTAAGTCCCCGTTCTGTCGACCCCTAGGATCAGGCGTGATCCTCCGCGTCATCTCCTCCCAAGGCCATCTGTTTCCGAGCCGCGAGCAAGGGTGGACTAACAGGCTGGATGATGTTCCGCCGGATGGTGAAATGGCACCCCAGCCGCACCCTGGCGAGAAGGAACAAAATAAGGAGAGTTATAAGCTGCGGGAAAATTTGGTGGCGGTGAACCGGACTTGCTTTTATTTCAGCAAGAAAATCACGATTCCTCTGCGCACGCCGCTCCTGCCGGTGCGACCATCCCAGCCTCGTCAGACGGCCTCCGTGCTTGTCGCGTCGTGAGCCGTTCCACTTTGCGACCCGAAAGGACCACGCATGCACATCCAACTGCGGTGATTGTCTGGGAACCTAGTCGTGGAGGACGACGTTGAGGAGGGAACTGTGCACGCGCAGTGTGCCATTGTAATCAATGAAGCCTAGTTTGCGGAACCTATTCATGAAGAAACTGACACGGGAACGCGTCGTCCCGATCATCTCGGCGAGCGTTTCCTGACTCAGCTTTGCAATCACCGGCTCCGGTTTGGGTTCTTTGCCGAAATGGGCCAACAACAGCAGCACCCGCGCGAGCCGCTTCTCGCTGGAGTTAAAGAGATGATCCACCAAATCCTCTTCGATACGAATCGTATGCGCCAGTAGATAGGCCGTAAACAGTTCTGCGAACGCCGGCTTCTCGTGCAGCAGCTGGATCATGACTTCTTTGTCAATGCGCACGAGCTTGGAGTCTTCCGCGGTGGTCGCGGTCGCCGTCCGAAGCGTCTGTCCGGCGAGGCAGGCTTCCCCGAAAAAGGCTCCCTGTTCCAGAATCGCGACGACGGCTTCCTTGCCCTGCTGCGAGACCACGGTTAGCTTGACTTTGCCCGCTTGGATATAGAACACGGCATCCGCCGGTTCCCCTTGGGAAAAGATCGTGTGTTTCTTCGGCGACGGCAGACTTGTTTTGCCGCTGCCGACTTCGCGGAGGAAGGTGTGAGGATTGAATGGCGGCGTTTGCGCGCGTGTCACGCGAGTCATAGGTGACCTGCTTGGTCAGAACCTAGTGAACGACGCAGGCGAATTATCGCCCCGCTATAGTGATTAAAGCAAGGGGGTTGGAACTGGCGCGAGTGCAAAAGACACTGCCACAAAGTCGGAAGGTTCAAATAGTGCCTCCTCAACCCGCATAACTCTGGCCAGTCCCTAAGGCTGACTTTCGTCCTTCCAGTCCAGTAGCATCTGCGTCATCCGGCCCGTCATATCCAGCAGTAGGAGCTTGTCGTGGTCCGAAAGACCATTCTGAATGAGTAGCTGCTCAGAGACCTGAATGTATTCCCGCACAATTTGATGGGGCTCAGAAGCGGAGGTAGTCCTGAGCTTCTTTTCGGACGGGGGAAGTAAGGAGTCCGACATGGGACCGCCTTTCTCACAAAGGTGTCGGCGGTCGGGCCTTCCAGGAGGCCGTCGGCAGGTGTGGTGTGTAGGGAAAACGATGGGCTCAGCCGTTACGCAACGTTGACAGGCTGTTGAGCGATATCAGTAACGCGTTCTCTCGCGTTTCGCCGTACATTCAATATTGCTTGAAGCTCTGCGATGTAATAGGTCAGGACACTGTACTCATCATCGGTCAGGACCGTTGTAGGCTCACGTGAAATGAGATGCTCGCAGGCAGAGGCAAACGTACGAATTTCTTTGCAGAGTGGTTGCATGTGGCACCACCTTTCCTCAAGTGACGGCGATTCGCAGAGTGAATAGAGAAAAAGATGAAAAAGTGTGGCGAGGATAGCACCCTACTCTTTCGCAGTATGGTCAATAGAGAACACCTCTCACGGACTCCCGCAATTGCACGTATTCAAGAAAGCGCGTTGATCGTCCTGCGGCAGGGTTACCGATGCTGTGTGGCTTAGGGGCAATAACCGATCTTGGCAGACATGCGGGAGACGCAATCGGGAGGCCATCAAGGGGGCAGAATAAAGAAAGGTGGAAGGGGGCGAGATTTGAAAACGCTCCACCCTCAGAGAGCATAGGTCACTTTCTCTTACCGGTCGGCAGGCTTACCGTTGAATGTCTGCCACCGCTCTTTCTATCGCGTCGTACAATTCCACCACAGTATTCTTCTTATCCACGACCTCGAAAGCCCCCGCTTTTTTCATGGAATATGCCGTGTAATCCTTCAGGTCGCGCGTGAGTCCGACGACGGCAATGTGCGGATACTGTGTCTTAATTAGTCGGGTCGCGGCGATCCCGTCCATCTTCGGCATGACAATGTCAATCACGATGACGGTCGGCTGAACCTTTGCCACACACGCAAGAACCTCATCACCATCACTCGCTTCACCAACCACTTCGATACTGGGATACACTTCCAAAGTACAGCGCAACCCTTGCCGTACCATGGCGTGGTCATC
Source organism: uncultured Nitrospiraceae bacterium (assembly GCA_963730935.1). GTDB lineage: Bacteria > Nitrospirota > Nitrospiria > Nitrospirales > Nitrospiraceae > Nitrospira_C. The sequence goes on from CAVSTP010000003.1 coordinate 853,603, forward strand.
TACCAGTAACACACGAATCGATCTGGCTTTGGGATGAGAGTCCGACATTGACGACCGCCTTATCACAATATGTCGGCGGTCGAGCGTCGGCAGTTGTGTGCTAGAGGGTGTGAAGCAAGCTTGGGCGCTAGTGAAGAAGGTGTCAACGGCTAAGGAGTAGGGCCATCCGTACCCAATGAAGGCTGCCGAACTCCGCAAGAAAAAGATTGTTCCAACGGTGACGAGCCGTATTCAACTCAGCCTTCCGTTTGAACAAGAGGCCTAGACTCCTGCACCGCCCTCATTAAATTCGTAAACCGCAGATAGTTTCGCACACCCTGTGCACTGACCGACCGGTCATTGCACATCATTAATAGGAAATCTTTGGCGAATCGTGACCTAATCCGGCCTAGCCTTACGCCCGGAAACGTTGCTTGTTCACAAGTAGTGGAACTCATGCGTGGTTTGCTAAACCTACCATAAGCGATCCGCGGCTTGGTTGGACTATTCGATGGCAGAACCGACGCTCTATCGCTCTTTCCTTCGGATTGGCAGCAAAGCGGTGGCAAGACTAACGAACTATGGATTTCACCATACGACTATAAAGTGGAAGTGAACTAATAAACCGCAGGTCAGGACTGGCTGTCAGCCAACAGTCAGAGTAAGATTCTCCCTTCGATTCTTCGGATGACGTCATGACTTCATGCCCTGATATTTCCAGCCAGGGTAATACCTCATCCCCTAGCTCGCTCATCAGGTGCTCCTGCACCGCTCTGGGACTACTTATCGTCTTGAGCGTCCCCACTGTTGTAGATGCTACAGGCGTCGAGGAAGCGTCAGGCATTACGCGTCTAGATGACATGTTACTGATCGTGGGGGATAAGACGCCCGGTGCATACTTCACGTATCCCCTTGCCAAAACGCAAGAGCCGCTCATTACTCTAGACCCAGCTCTTCAAACACAAATCCAACTTCCGGAAGGCGCAGTAGCCGTCGATCTGGAGGGCATCGCAGTGCTCGTCGACGGTCGGGTGGTGGTTTTGTCAGAGCGACTCCGTGCCCTCGTCGGCGTAGAGGGGATCATCGCCGAGTATGGGACACCGCTTACAGAATTCGGCAACCGAGGGCTTGAAGGCGTCGCGGTCTCTCCCGACGATCACGGCGGGTCGCGGGTCGCCGTTCTCTGGGAAGGCGGCTATCCGGATTATGATCAAGTGCCCGAGGAACTCCGCCGCATCGTCGGCCGTACACCTCTGCGTCCTGTGATTTGGGTCCATACGATCGGCCGTGGAGAAGCGAAGCTGCATGTGTGGTCGTCTTCAGTCCACAGTATTGAGTTGCAGGTTCCCGTGCCGGATCAAACTGATCCTCCAAACGGGCAGCGCTTTCGCGCCCCCGACCTTGTCTGGCATCGCTGGAAGAGCCAGAGCCAGGACGAACTTGGATTCATTGTTCTTCTCAGTTCAGAAAATTCGCCCAGCAACCGGAAACGGGAATTTCGCCGGTACCAATGGCTCCAGCGTTTTACCCTGGACGGGAAAGCCTATGGTGAGCCGTTGGACCTGGCAACCCTCCTGCCGGAGGACCTTCGGGACAGGAACTGGGAAGGCTTGGGCTGGCAAGTCCCAAACGAAAAACTCATCATTGTCCATGATGCACCTCCGTACGGGGTGCCAAGCGCCTATGTACTCGTAATACCAAATACGTGGCGTTATCGCGATCCCTAGTGAGATGGAGTTGCTGTCGCCCTTGCCAACCCTCATATGTCCAGGTGGACGTACCGAACCGGATCAACGGTGAAAGGTGCATGACGGCTTCGGCGGGGAAAGTAGTTTATGTACACGAGAAAAATAGTGATCCAAGTGATGTAAATCGGTTTCTTCAAGACCTACAGAATCGCTATCGTTTTTTATGACTGGCGACTCAAGGCGGTTGCTGGTACCCGTTGGAACATGAGTCTTGCGGTCATACAAGCGGCACGCTACCTGAGCGGTCTTCCAGCGCAACAACCCCGTGAGCCTTGCAACCTACGCATACCTCTGATACATCTGCTCGCCGTTACTGTCACACAAGAAGGAGGTGTTCATGTATCGCGATCTTGCCTTTTCCCTTCTTGTCGTCGGCGTCATGGGATGTACAAGCGTTCATTACAATGAAGTTGACTGTGGAACGCTGCCGAGCGATACATTCTGGTCTGGAAATATCGCGCTTCAATGTCAGGAGTATCGAAGGCTGCAAGCGGAAACGGCCTATCGGTCCGAAGTGGCCCAATCACTGAGAAGCTATCGGGAGTGCCTCAGCAAGCATGAAGGGTCTTTGACCGGCGCCAAAGAACAGTGCTCCGTCTATATTCAAGGCCTCCGCGATTCTCCAGTAGGCTCGCCTTCGATAAAATAGCTGGAAAGACAACGCTGTACCGGGATGCAACTGCCTTTACCGCGGGACTTCCCATGGCATTACCAGCTTTGCTGGTGTCTGCCGCGCCGCATATTCGCCCCCGGACAACTCCCGTCTTCACCAGGCGGTCCCGAACTCGTCCCGATAGCTGTCTGCTCGGCGGCCATCCTGTTGATGGGTCTGACGGCACTCGTCGCCGGCGGCTGTGCCACATCGGCCGAGTCTAGCCCTCGGCCTGAACTCCGGAACACGTCTCAAGCATCACCTGACATCCCAAGGGATGAACGGGTGGACCTCACAACAGCGTTGTCCCAAACCCTCGCCGCGCCCGTGCCTGCCTTCCACGCCGCATGCGGCATCCAAATATGCTTGCGCAGTCTCGCCAGCCCGCCCGTTGCTCGGGCAACCGGCGAATTTCAGATGAAGAACGATGTCCCTCTGCGACCGCCTCTACGACAAACATGGTTTCATCATCCACCTCTTGTCCCGCTCGGAGATGACGAGGAGTTCGGGCTGCCTCACAGCGAGTTCCTTGCGCACCGTGGCGCCGGCTCATTTGGGAATTTCCGGAACCCCTATGCGGGACTTCGCGATCAACCGATCCTTCATCGGGACACTTCACGCGCACCCGTCACGGATTCGACGCTCCAGGAGGTCGGCCCTCCGCCGCCCCGCCATACGCTCAAGACGTTCGGGACGTTGACGGCCCTGAGTCTGATCGGCATCGGCGTCTATGCGTGGGCTCCGACATCGCTGACGGGAGCCGACCATGCCGATCAATGGGAGGAGGCCTCAGCGCATTTCAAAGAGGCCTGGACCAAACCACCCGTCATTGATAAAGACCGGGCAGCCGTAAATTATCTCGGGCATCCCTATTTCGGAATGAATTTTTACCTCTCTCAGAGAAATTACGGGGAGAGCCCTTTGTACTCATTTCTGTTCGCCACGCTCACCTCGACCTGCTTCGAATATTTCATTGAGAGCTGGGCGGAACGGCCCAGCATTCAAGACCTGCTGATCACCCCGATTGTGGGATCGATCCTCGGCGAACTCGTGTTTCGGGCCACTCAAGAAATGAGGAAGGATGGATTAACGACGAGCGAGAAAGTCATTCTGACCATCATCAACCCACTGTATGTGTTGCAGAACGGGTACCGGTAGGCTAATGGGATCGAAAAGCCGTGAGACTACGATGCGGCCTTCTTGATCGAGTCATACAGTTCGTGTGTCAGGGTGTTTTCGCGCAAAGGTTGGCACCATTTAAGACTAGTAGATCCCGATCGCAGTCTCTTGCACAGCTAGACCAAACCTAGATAAAACATCATGGCGGACTTGGCGACCGGCTCGAGATCACTAGATTGAAGGAGACCTGCGGGCCTTGGCTCTGCTGCGTGCGACTCTCATCCTGATTGTGGTGCTTGCACCTGGATGCTCCAGCTCCAGCTACTACGGCTGGCATGTTCGTACCAGTTCGAGCCCCCCTTCTCCGACATTTAATCGGGCGGTACTCACACAGGAGCCTGTTGCGATATTCGGAGCCTTGGCCCCGCCGAGGCTACTTGGCAGTGAGACGGGTTTAGATTCCATCCTGGCACAAGTTCTCAAAACAGTTGGACCGAGCTTCAAGGTCATCACCCAGCAGGAAGCGGCCGGCCTGGTTAATAGGAACGATCTCACAAACGAGTACACACGAATGAGAAACGATGCGCTGCAGAGTCATGTTTTGGACGGCGGGTTGCTCAAGAAGTTAGGGACGGCAATTGGCACACGCTATGTCTTTCAACCCAAACTAATTGAGTTCATGCAGATCACGAAGGATCGGTGGGAGCTTCCTCCTGTTGCCTTGAAGGTTTCCCGTATTCGTTCGAGTTACATGCGACTATCACTGCAATTATGGGACATGCAGACGGGCGAGTTGCTTTGGACCTCCCTGGCTGAGGCAAGTCTCGAGAGCGAAGCGGTTGGCCAGGACCCAGTCTACTTCGAGGATACCGCACGAGTGACCTTTGGAAGTATCATCGCTGACTTCATAAATGGCAAGACCGCCTCGTCCTACGGCCCCCTAGACAAGATCGTCGACCAGTTGATCCAAGTCCCACAGCAGGAGAAACCTGGAAACGCCGGCAATCCAGAACCAGCCCCCCTCAATGAAAAGGTGAAATGAAAGCCTCGCTCGAGGTGAGACCCAAACCTCAGCAAGGAACCATCATCAAACCCGCCAAGACGCGCACGTAAGGCCGCAGGGAGTTTGGTGGCAGCCGCAGACAGCTTGAAGTCGCGAGTACCGAAGTGTGCCTTGTTAGCTGCACCGACTTCAGGAGTATCCTGCTTTGAGGTCTCTTGTGGGTTTAGGTTGTCAGAAGTTGGACCTTTTGAAATCTGTAAGCCGCAGGTCAGTTAGGAAATTTCACCAAAAGACTCGCCATCATCCAAATCACTTCCACCCCTGAAAGACAGAGGGCGAGCCTCTCATCGTCGAAATGGATGACCAAGGTGGCCTTAGTTCGACCATAAGCAGTGGGCCGATGATTTTGCATGCCGTTTCTGACAAATCTTCGAGACAACCCTCCCGGTTTGTCCCATCCGACGCATCCGACACATAAGAGACGGCGGCAAGAGATCGAGAGAGGAGGGCATTCCCCTAGGCCATCTTGTGGAAGTGAAAACCGTCTGGAACTGTAATGCTATAGAGGGCGTAAGGGTTTCTCCCAGGAATCCTCGCTGAGTCAATCAGACGATTTGTCTTGTCCAGCACACTGTTTCCGCCGTTTCGGCCTCATCGCAGCACTCAGGGAAGCCACTAGCCCCTAGCCCCGCGAAGTTGCGAGCAATTTGATGTGGAGACGGACCCGTCGGTGGTCCTGGCCTTGCAAACATACGGATTGGAAGGTCTTTAACAAGGAGGAGTTATGGCAAGCAGCTCTCCGGAAGTCTATGTCGAGGAGCACAACGTAATCATTGCTCCAGCCGGTATTGGTACGAGGGTCTGGCCGGTCTACTGGAGCGCCATCTGGATCGGGGCCCTCGCAGCGCTCGCCCTGGGACTCATCTTTGGGCTCATTGGTATGGCCATCGGAGCCCATCAGGTCGGCAAGAAGATCGTCAACCTGCACGATCTGAGTTTCTGGGGATTAGTGTTCAGCGTGGCCGGCGCCTTCTTTTCGTTCGTGGTCGGCGGCTGGGTCACCTCCTCCATTGCGGGGTTACGCCGGGCGGAAGATGCCACGTTGCACGGCGCCATGGCTTGGCTCGTCGCGCTGCCGATGTTTCTTGTTCTGGCCGCCTTCGGAGCGGCAAGCTTCTTCGGCACCTGGTACAGCGGCCTAGCAGGTACACCGGTCTGGGCCACCTCGTCGTCCATCACCGCTGATCCCAATGCGGCGATGGTAGCGCGCAATTCCGCGATCGGCGCTGTCACAGCATTGCTGATTGGTCTCGTCGGCAGCGTGATCGGCGGCTGGTGGGCCTCCGGCGAACCGATGTCATTGACCTACCGGCGGATGAAGGAGGAGCCGGAATTGCCCGAACCTCGGCGTGCCCGCGCTGCGTAACAGAAGTGAGCATCCTCCCGTGTTTATGAAACCTAGAGGAGGTATCGTATGCCGTATGTGATCATGTGGTTGTTGGGAGTGCCTTTGACTGTAATTCTTCTGCTTTGGGTGGTTGGTATTGGCCGGTGACGTTCGAACGAGGGCACCCGCCAGGGTGCCCTCCGTTCCTTGTTCGAAGAGATTGGCCGCCTGACATCCCACACTGCGAGAGCCCATGAGTTTAGAAATACGAGGCTGCGACGGCCGTCGTTTAAGACCTTCTCCGCTTCATTCCCATTCCTCTCCTCGGTTTCTTGCTACCGCTCTGCGCCCAGACAGGGCAAACCAACCCCACTGTGTCCACTATCGGAGCGTCTTGTCTTGTAGTTTCTTGTTCTCGACGGATGATTTCTGTTGATGGTCTGGCCGCCTCCTGGACGGTTACCTGTTGCCTCTAACAAGCAGACTGTTAGCGAAGTGGGGCGCGCAATTTTAGGAAATCCCGCAAGGCGAACGTAGGGAGGGGGTCGCACTCCTTGTCAATCGCTTTTGTCTGGCAGACTTGTTAGTCCTTCTCCAGGTTTCAGGTGTTTTACCGTGATCTTCACCCAGTGACAACCTGGAGAAATAGGAGGAGTATGTTACAGCGCCCTTGACAACTTATACTGTGCGTCATGCACCTGGCAAAGACGATCACGCGCTTGCGGCTCGCACGAGGGCTGACGCAAACGGCGCTCGCCAAGAAGATCGGCGTCAGTCAGGCGTTCATCGCGCAGTTGAAAACGGGTGCTGAGACAACCCGACGCTCGATACCCTGACGCACTTGGCGAAGGCGTTGCAGGTCAAGCTGAGCACGTTGGTGGACTAACAACCAGGAGGGCAAAGATCGCGATGCGAGTCATCTCTCTCATATTGCTGCTGCTCAGTGGCTGTGGCGACGGTGGCATGACAACCCCCCCGCAGCCAGCATTACAACCAGCACCCCAACAACCCGCCCCTCAACCCGTGAGCCAACCGCCCGCTCCCGCCGTGACGCCCACGGCCAACGCGGGGCCAGATCAAATCGTCAAAGCCGGGGACCGGGTGACGCTCAAGGGGACCATCAGCCCCGCGGATGCCCCGGTCTGCTGGCAGATCGTGAGCATCCCTGAGCACAGTCAGATGATCCTGCGAGAGGACGAGGGCGACCAACTGACGGCCAGGTTCACCGCCGATTTGCCCGGCGAATACATCATCAAACTCGGGTGTACCGAGCCCACCGATCCGTTCGATACCGTCAAGATCACCGCCGAGGAAACCCTGCTCACCATGCAGTTCAGTGCCACCATGGGGAACACTGGCAAGGTCGAAGGCACCTTCAGCTATGTGCCGACCCAAGGGCCCAGCGCGACGAACCTGCGCAAGCTGCACCCGAACGTGGGCTATATCTTGCGCTCGTGGCAGTTCGTGGTCGAACCCGGCGACGTGACGCTCGTGCCGCCGACCGAGTACAGCAGCAGCAAGTCCACGGACACGGCAGAATTCTGCCAAGGGATCTGCGTCTTTGCCTCAGGCAATACGGTCACGCTGATCCTGACCAATGAAAGTGAGTATGTGTTGCGGCTCTACTTCAACACGATTGATCCAACCCTCGACACGAGCCCCCCAGCCTCACGTGCTGAATGGGGGAGCGCTCTAGAGGCGACGTATCAACATGCTGAGCCGGTGGGCGTACCGCTGGTGATTTTGAAAAACGTGACGTTAGAAGCCGTAAATTGAGGAGGACTGTTGAGCTGCTTCCCCTGGGAAGAAATCCCGAAACATGGGAGCCACGTCTGCATTGTCTCCGATGCTCCGACTCGATCCTGAATTACGTCTCACCAAAGAAGGGCACCCTGAAATGATGCTAAGTCGTCTGCCTGTTCTCTCAATGGGGTGGTTCTACGAACTCGATCTGTACAGCGTGGTTGCTGTTTAGGCCTTCGCCATCTGCACCTGTAATTTCGATGGATTGCAGCTTTGGATGAAAGAACGGAGCAGATGATACTCTTTATCTTGAAACTTGGTCTCCTATGTTTTTGGGGCCTGTGGTTTTTTATCGCGTTTTCCACGAATGCATGCGAAGGCTTCAAGGCGCTAAAACTCTTTTCCAAAACATGGCCTTTCGCTTCCGGTAACCTTCATGAGGTCATCCAAAGCACGAAAACTTACTCACTTCCCCGTTGGCTTCCTGGGCTATTGTTCTCTGGTGTGCTATTTTGGGAGCTCGTGATCGTGTTCTGCTTCGGATGGGCCATCATTTCGTCCGCAATCAACGGAGCTATTAACATGGTTCTTATGAATACTGCATTTGTGGCAGGGTTAGGGTTGTGGGGCGGCTTTATCATCGCGGATGAGATCTTCAAGCAGTATGACACTGAGCACTCTCACATACTGTTTTTTATAGCTCAACTCGTCACGCTAGCAACCTTCTATGTCTTGCCTTCATGAGTGTGTATGAGGCTGGAGACGTTCATGAATCTACAACGTTGCTACAACGTGAGCGAGGATCTCTTTCCCTTACCGCCCCACATCAAGGAATCGTACGGCGCCTTTGGATTTCCGGCACCGGCCGTTTCCAGCCGCCCGTATATCGCATCCAACTTTGTCATGGGGCTCGACGGCAGGGCCTCCTTTCGAGAGTTGAAGGGTCGTGCTGATGGCCAAACAGTGTCCAGGAGTTGCGAAGATCACTGGCTTATGGATTTTCTGCGCGCGCACTACGACGCGCAGTTGATCGGTGCAAGCACGCTCCGTGAGGAATTAAACCCTGAGGGGCGCGGCTGGGACTACGGCATCGAGGATGAAGAGTTGCGGAGATATCGACAGGATGTTCTCGGATTGGGGCGGCAGAAAGTCTTCCTTCTCAGCGGGACCGGAGAAATCGATGTGACGCTTCGCATCTTCAGTTCTCCACGAGTTGAACCGTGGATCGTCACCGCTCGCGAGGGCGAAAAGCGTCTCAACTCGCAGCTCAAGCGATTAGGCCGTGAAGGAACGATTAGGATCCTGACTATCGGTGAGGGAACGCGGATCGATCTTCGTATGGCCGTTCAACTGCTTCGGAAAGAGCATGGTATCCGGACGCTCCTTTGTGAAGGCGGACCCACTACGTATGGAGAGTTCCTCAAGCTTCAGTTGATTGATGAAGACTTTCGGACCCTGTCCCTCCAGGTATTAGGTGAGTCCACCGCGCCCGGCATCGACCGGCCGACGGCGTATGGGGACGTGAAGTACATACCGGAAACGGCACCCTGGTTTAAATTGATAAGTCTTCACTATGCGCTGCCTTACCACGCATTCCTCCGCCTTCGGTACACGGGTCCAAGAACGTTTGAGAACTGAGGTCACCGTCTAAAGTCTTGTTTTCGCCACGACCCCGCTCCGTAAGACTATGTCTTCCTTCAATATCAGACGCAAGAATCTGTTAAGCGATCAAAGACAATGTGCTAGGGATTTTACCGGTATAGTGACTTTCATCCACTCGGTATCATGGCATTGAAGACGGGGAAGAGAGGCTGTCATGTTTAAGATCGCTACATTGGTTGCGTTGGTAATTGGGTTCTTGTTTCTAGGCCCAAAGGCTCTAGCCGAATTTCGAGGAGCGCGCAAGGCTAAACGCCGACCTCCCGCCAAGAAGGCTAAACGCCGGCCCCCTGCGAAGATCGGCCCCCGCACCCAGAGAAGAAAAGCACGCGCCGCTTAGTTGGTTGCCGACCTTTCCCTTAGACAACCCGCTTGAACAAGTCACCGTGTCCTATGAAACCAGTTTCAAGCGAATCTGGCTCGGGGTCAGGAATGGGAAGTAGGAGTTCGGGGAGTTCGAGTTCAGGCCAGGGATCAGGCAAAACAGGACCGCAGTCGAGTGGCAAACCGGGGAGTGGTACAACCCGTTAGAAATGGTGCTTCGGAGACGCCATCAACGGGAGGCCCCGTAGGGAATTGCAGATTCGCAGCCCATCGCAGACTTGCAGAATTTTCCCACCATCCCATCTTCCAGCGAGAACTCTCCACCCCAATACATCATCGTCAAGGGTATTCACGAGCACTCGATCGCGGCAAGTAACTAGATCGACGGGCCAGCCAGCAACCATCGGCGGAGTTATTAGGTCTCTGCCTAGCTTGGTGGTCTATAGGCAGGGCATAAAATACATTATTTGACTCACATTTAAGTCAGGGGCGGTCAAAGACCAATCGACACGAATGTCGACTGCACAGTCAAAATCGAAATGACGTCGACAGTCAGGTGTCGCAGTGGTTCGAAAAGCGGCATGACCATGAGTTCGTACGCGATGGTAGATTCTGCAATCCTCATCAGATGTTATTTGCTGTATTTCATTATTCCCTTATGGCTTGTCGCCGGACTGGCTGATTACCTTCTTCATCGGCAGACAAAGATTGAAGACACAAGTGGAATTAAAGAGTCTTTGCTGCACGCTGTGCAACTTGGAGAGACTGGAATCGCAATTGCGGCGGGTCTTCTCTTTGAAATTAATGCTCTGATCTTGCTCGTGATGCTTGTCGCGCTTGTGGTGCATGATGCAACAGCGCTCTGGGATACGAAATATGCAATACACCGTCGATACGTCGGCGCTCTCGAACAACATGTGCACAGTTTTCTCGAGCTCCTTCCGCTTATGGCGGTATCATTTGTCATCATCCTGCATTGGCCGCAATTTCTCGCATTAGCCGGTTTGGGTTCTGAGTCGCCGCGTTTTGATCTTCAATTCAAATCTACTCCATTACCTGTTTCCTACTTAGTGCCCTTATCGATTGCGGTCGTATCGTTCGCAGTACTGCCGTATGCAGAGGAGCTGTGGCGCTGCGCGAAGCAGGACAGAGCTAGAGAGCTTGTTGAGCAAGAGCAGTCTGTCCTCAGGACGTCCGACGGTTCACTAAGCGATGGACTAACTTAATGGGCAATCTTGCGTGAACGAACTTTGATCATACAAAAGTGGTTGGACTGATAGTACGGTTCAAGGAGGCAACGCCGATGGCGATGGAGCGCATGAGGCAAAAGAAATCGGTTGGTCAAGCGGGGCTACCTAGTGGGGGCCGAAGCAGCCCCAGGTTTCGACAGGCTGGTACAGAACTCGTCATGAACCCATAAAGAATGGGCATCTTTCATCTTTGTTGTTGGCCAAATCCTGCCGACGGCCTCTGGAGGGCCCGACCGCCGACTGAAATAGCGGTGGGCCATGACTGGTGGAGCGACTACGACCTCCTCGCTTTATCGTTTGCGGCCGTTTGGGCAGTGATATTTTGCTCTTCACCTAGGGTATTGAGCAGGTCACTGATATCTCGCACCCTCCTACACTGCGGTTTCAATGGAGCAAAAAAGGAAATGACCGCTTATCCCGATAAGTCAGAACCGCCCATGCTGATGATTTGTACGAAATGTCAGCTCGTGCATGATGACGGGGGAGGATGGCTCACCAAAAAAGCCTATCGAGACGCAACCGGGGTTGATCCCGCTACCTGCCTTCTGACGCCTGACTACTGCCCCACGTGTTACGAGTTTTTCATCCAGAAACTCCAAGCAGCTTAATCCTGTATGGCAGAGTCCGCCCGGGCGTAACCGAATTCAGTCGTGCGGCTAAAGTTTGCTTGGCTTGCGGGATCTATCTGAAGAGGAAGGGGAGGCCGTAAGGGATACGCCTTTGCAGCTTTCTATAAAGTTCCCTGATGATCAAGAAGATGCCTGCGCTCTAAAAGCATTTGCGGAGAGGGGTAGGATTCAGAACCCTCGGTCCGGGAGGGCAAACCGGACAGCAGCCATAATGGAGGGTTGGAACGTATAGCCGCTCTCCTCTCCAACACCACACTACACCAGCCCTAGGAACGTCCCACTGGGATGGAGCCTGTAAAGCCCTGCTGCCCATGCTAGAGAGCGTTTCGGATTGCCCATCTTTCGACCTGCTGCACTAGTAATGCCACTATCGGCGCGGAGTCGCCATCAGCGAAGCAGATCTGTTGCGAGAAGGCGGTCCGGTCGCCTCTACGGCCTACTATGTGGGACTTAAGGCCAAGAACGAAGGTCGATATATTGACGCGTCTGATTGGTTTCGATTTGGCATGGAAAAGGGATCGAGCCAAGAGCCGGAACAAAAATGGTGCGGTGATGCCCTTAGGCGTTGGAGGCTGGACGAACACAATCTCGACTATGCTGCGGCTAGAAAACTTTAAAGTGGATGTCTTATGACCATTTTGAACCGGTATCTCACATGAACTGTTATTTTCGAGTCCTAGGCTTGTGCAGACTCATAGGCAATGACCGACCGGTCATTGCACATCATTAATAGGAAATCTTTGGCGAATCGTGACCTAATCCGGCCTAGCCTTACGCCCGGAACGTTGCTTGTTCACAAGTAGTGGAACTCATGCGTGGTTTGCTAAACCTACCATAAGCGACCCGCGGCTTAGCTGGACTATTCGCTGATATTGACCTCTAGAAATCTACCGACTGGTAGCTAAGAAGTAGCAAGACTAATCATTTTCCGATCCAGCCAGATGAATCCAAAGGGAGAGCGAACTAATACACCGCAGGTCACTATACATGGCCTGTAATCCTTCACAGTGCCTGCGTTGCTCCGCGATTAAAAACCGGCCTTCTTCATTCGCTCGACGGCCTCTGCGAGCCGCTCCTTCGACGTACATACCGTCATGCGAATGTATCCTTCCCCCGGGGCGCCGAAACCATTGCCGGGCGTCGTGACGATTCCGGCTTTCTCGATGAGATGTGCGGTGAACGTCGTCGATGTGTAGCCCTTCGGCACCCTCACCCAAGCGCAGAAGGTCGCAGGAGGAGCATCAACTTCAAGTCCGAGCTTCTTGAGGCCCGGGATCAACGTGTCACGCCGTTCCTGATAAATCTTCCTGAAATTATCGGTCACCGAATCGTCCAATCCAAGGGCGGTGATCCCCGCAACCTGCACCGCTTCGAAGACGCCGGAGTCTAAATTGCTTTTTACCTTGCCAAGGCCAGACAAGATCTCTTTCTGCCCAACGGCATATCCAAGCCGCCACCCCGTCATGTTGTACGTTTTTGAAAGCGAGTGAAATTCCACACCCACCTCCTTGGCTCCCTCAACCTCCATAAAACTCGCCGGTCGTCTGCCGTCGTAATAGATCTCCGAAAAGGCAGCATCGTGGCACACGATGACCTGGTTCTCCTGCGCAAATTCGACCACACGCTTGAAGTAGTCCTTGGTCATGATGACCGAGGTGGGATTATTCGGCGAATTCAGCCACATCAACTTGGCTTTCTTTGCGACCTCTTTCGGGATCGCAGTCAGGTCCGGCAAAAAACCGTTCTCCTTCGTGAGCGGCATCATGTGCGAGATGCCGTCGCTGAAACTCGTGCCGACCGGATAGACCTGATAGCAGGGGCTCGGAATGAGCACAATATCGCCCGGGTCCACGAACGCCATATGGATGTGACCAATTCCTTCTTTGGAACCGATTAAAGTCAACACCTCGTCGGCCGGATCGAGCACGACATTGAACCGCCGTGAATACCAATCGGCTACCGCCTTGCGGAACGCCAACATGCCTTCGTACGAGGGATACTGATGATGCTTCGGATCTTTGGCCGCTTGCGCCAGACTCTTGATAATGGGAATTGGAGTCGGTAAATCGGGATCGCCGATACCGAGATTGATGATGTCCACCCCGCGGGCAATCGCCGCCTGCTTCATCTTGTCCATGGCAGCAAAGAGGGATGACGGGAGCATCTTGATACGTGTGGCGATTTCAATTGGGAAACCGCTCATAACTGATCAATCTCCTTAGTTAGAAACATCGATACGTCCCCTCCAATCGATTCACTGAAGTCTCGCGTAGCCGTACTGGCCGGATTTTAGGCGTCATCTCTATTTTAAGTTTGATCTCTATTGACTGTCACGGGGCTGGAAAGTGCTTGCAGGCTTCGATCAGGGTGGTGCCGACGCCTTAATGGGTTCCTCACTTATCTCTGACTCCTCAGTAAGTGATTGAAGCAACGCTGATTGGCGCTGCTTCCAAAAATTTTCAAACCGAGGTATCCTGCCGCCCTATTCCGCAATGATGGATGTCCCGTACGATCATACGGGAACGAGACCCTTCACGCCCCTTCAGCCCGGGAGGTGACTCATGTCCTGTCCACACGCAGCTGCTCTTCAGCCTGTGACTGCTCGCACTCAAGGCTGTGAAGAATGCCTGACAACCGGATCATCCTGGGTTCACCTCCGTCTCTGCCTGACGTGCGGTCATGTCGGGTGTTGCGACAGCTCGCCCAATCGCCATGCCACAAAACATTTCGAACACACGACCCATCCAGTGATGGCCTCGTTCGAGCGCGGCGAGCGGTGGGCCTGGTGTTACGTCGATCAGATGGACCTCGACGTGCCGAAACGGGTCGCGAAGTCCTTGCGGTAGTGAGGGAAGTTCATGGCGGTGCAGTTCGAACACGAATACTTGAGGGTCATGTGAATGAGCGCGTGAGTTCTCTGGTTTCCTTCCGACAGGTTTCCGCTCGCATCGGTCAGAAAGATATTCTGAATAATCTCAGTTTCGATGTCGAAGCCGGCGAGACGCTGGTGCTCCTGGGTCGTAGCGGATCCGGCAAGACCACGGCCTTGAAAATGGTAAATGGCTTGCTCCTGCCAAGCGCCGGCAAGGTCTCGATCGAGGGTGTTCCCACGACCGCCTGGGACCTGATCCGGCTGAGGCGTCGAATTGGCTACGTGATTCAGGATGCAGGTCTCTTTCCGCATTTCACTGTGGCCGCAAATGTCGGACTCGTTCCGCGCTTGGAAGGTTGGCCACTCCGCGATATCGACGCTCGGGTCGAGCATTTGCTGACTCAGATCGGGCTTCCTCCGACGCAGTTCGCCACACGCTATCCCCGCGAGTTGTCCGGCGGTCAACGTCAGCGGGTGGGGGTTGCCCGCGCACTCGCGGCAGATCCGCCGCTGTTGCTCTTGGACGAACCCTTCGGCGCGCTTGATCCGGTGACTCGTGTGGAACTGCAGCAGCAGTTCCTCGACCTGCGCAACAAACTCGGGAAGACGGCGCTGCTCGTCACCCATGATGTCCGGGAAGCGTTGCTGCTGGGTACCCGCATCGGGGTGCTTCACAATGGTCGATTGGTGTTTCTGGGGGGACGCTCCGAGTTCCTCAAAGCCGACGAACAGGAAGTGCGGGCGTTTCATACCTGCCTGGAGGAAAAGTGGAAGGACACGATTTGATGTCTTCCGCGTTGGCACACGACATCCTCGATTTGACGTTCGAACACCTGTTCCTGGTGAGCCTCTCCATGGGGATCGCCGCAGCGGTGGCGATCCCAGCCGGCATTCTGCTCACCCGTCGCAGGTTCCTTCAAGGGTGGGTACTGGGATTTGCGAACGTCATGCAAACCGTACCGAGTCTGGCCCTGTTCGGATTTCTCATTCCTCTTCCGTTCCTTGGCGGGATCGGGAAGCACACGGCCATTGTCGCGCTCGTGCTCTATGCGCTCCTGCCGATCCTGCGCAATACGCTCACCGGCATTCTGGGCGTGGACCCCACCGTGCGTGAGTCGGCCATCGCCATGGGCATGACGGGACGGCAGCTGCTGTTGGAGGTTGAGCTTCCGCTGGCGGCGAGGACGATTCTGGCCGGCCTGCGCATCGCGACCGTAACGACGATCGGGACAGCGACAATTGCCGCCGCCATTGGCGGCGGTGGGCTCGGTGTGTTTATTTTTCGCGGCCTGGCATCCGTCGATACGACGCTGCTTCTGGCCGGTGCAGTTCCGGCTGCCTTGATCGCGGTGGCGGCGGATCGAGGACTCGAATGGGTCGAACACAAATTGTCGCCTGTGTGATCGTCGGACTGTGGGTGGCAGGCATCGTCGGCTGCACAAGGGAACACCCGATCACCGTCGGCTCGAAGAATTTCACGGAGCAGGTCGTCCTCGGTGAGATCATCGCGCAGCATCTGGAACATCGTCTGGGCCAAAGGGTTAAGCGTCAGCTGAACTTGGGCGGGACCATGTTGGCGCATCAAGCGCTGGTGCGCGGTGAAATTGACCTCTATCCTGAGTACACGGGGACCGCGCTGACGACAATCTTAAAGTTACCACCCGCCGGTGATCCGGCTGCGGCCATCGCACTCGTCCGAGGCGAGTATCAGACGCGATTCGGTCTAGAATGGATGGATCCGTTGGGCTTCAATAATACGTTCGCGATGGTGATCCGCGGAGAAGACGCTCGGAAAGACAAGATTGCCACCTTGAGCGATGCGGCGCGGCATGCTCCTGGTTGGAATCTCGGTGTGGGGTACGAATTCCAACAGCGGCCGGATGGACTGGCCGGATTACTGAAGACCTATCATCTTCCGATC
This sequence comes from uncultured Nitrospiraceae bacterium, assembly GCA_963730935.1. Classification (GTDB taxonomy): domain Bacteria; phylum Nitrospirota; class Nitrospiria; order Nitrospirales; family Nitrospiraceae; genus Nitrospira_C. Next base: position 869,889 of record CAVSTP010000003.1, read on the forward strand.
CACGGATCGCCCAAGACCATGGACCTTGGCTTGCTGTACAAGGCACTCGAACAAGGACAGGTGAGCATGGTGGCCGGGAATGCTACCGACGGCCAGTTGTCGGTTCTGGATGCGCTCGTCCTGCAGGATGACCAGCGTTATTTCCCTCCGTACGACTGTGGTTTGGTCGTGCGTCCTGAGATATTGAAAGACCATCCTGCCTTGCGGCAGGCCCTCGTCGAACTGGCTGGACGGCTCACCGACGTGACCATGCGAAAGTTGAACTATCAGGTGGACGGCGAACATCGTTCCGTACGGGACGTGGCGGAGCAGTTCTTACGGGAAGCCGGTCTGCTTCGTTAAGAGGCGATCAATAGATTTTCGGCAAAGGCCCATTCCGTATCGATCCATTGGGCTTCGCAGAGGAATCCCGTACGTCGAGCGAGACCAGGAATCTCCTCGACGCGAAACTTATAGCAGGCTTCCGTCCAGATCGTTTCCCCTTCTTTCAAGGAACAGGTGAACTCCGCGGCCCGAATCGAGACGGTTTGGTTCCTGGTCGAGCGGAGATGCATCTCGATCCGACGGTGAATGTCCTGATACCGGACGTCGTGTTCGAAGTGCCGGAGGATAATGTCTCCCCCGAGTTCCCGATTGATCCGAGCGAGCAGATTCAGGTTGAAGGCAGCGGTGACGCAAGTCGGGTCATTATAGGCCAGTAGCATGTCGCGGACCGATTTCTCCACGTCAGTCCCCAGGAGAAGTGCGTCGCCATGCTTCAAATGCCGGCGGATGTCGCGCAGAAAACTCTCAGCTGCCGGCGGATCAAAATTGCCGATGCTGCTTCCGAGGAACAAGACTAGGAATGTCTGCTCGGGCCGGCGGCGGGCCGCTGCTTCCTGAAGCCCTTCCAGATACGACCGTTCCAGCCCGACCATGCTGACTGAGCCCAGATGTCCGAGTTCTTGGTGGCACTTGAGGAGAGCCGCGGCCGAGACATCGATGGGAAAATACGCCACGGGCTCCCGATCCGCGAGCGCTTCCAATATCCAGCGAGTCTTTCGGCCGCTGCCGCTTCCCAGTTCAACCACTGCCACGGGTGGCGGAAGATGTTCGACCATTGCTCCGGCATGGCAGCGGAGGAGCCGCAACTCGGCGCGCGTCAGCCCATATTCCGGTAGCAAGGTGATCGCTTCAAATAATGCTGTTCCCAGCTCATCGTACAGATACATCGATGGGAGTTCGCGTTGGGCGACCTTCCCGAGGCCGTCGCGCACTGCGACGGCAAACTCGCGGAGCGTGTCGGTGTGCACAGTCTGCAAGAGCATCAAATTAGTTCTCCACGCACCGAAATCCGGCATAGACGTACGGGAAGTTGGGCCGGAACCAATTGCGAAACGATCGGCGCAGCAATCTGGCATCCGTCCGAGCGGATGCACCCTTGAGCACATAATGGTCGCCATCAAAGAAACGAGCCGAGTAGCCGGGATAGAATGAGAAGGGTTGGAATCCGGGAAACGGCTGGAAGGCCGTCGACGTCCACTCCCATCCATTGCCGACCAGTTGGGAAATTCCGAATGCGCTGTCTCCAAGCGGAGTCGCCGTCACCGCAATAGGATCCCATCGGTTCCCGCCGAAATTCCCCCGCTTGCTATCCGGCGGGTCATCGCCCCATGGATAGGCTCGTTCTTCTTCACCATGCACCGTTCCGTACGCCGCTCGATGAAACTCGCCTTCGGTCGGCAATCGCTTGCCGGCCCAGGCTGCAAAGGCGGACGCCTCTTCGTGGGTGACGTAGACCGGCCAATCCAACGGCAGCGGAACCTCTTCCCACATGCCTCGCCAGTACCACCGGCCTTCGTGCCACTTCCAGAAGTGCGGCGGTTTGGCGCCGGCGCGAACGAATTGGAAATACTCTCCATTCGTGACTTTGTACTTGCTCATGGCAAACGAAGCCACAGAAACCTCATGACTCTCGAATTCGTTGTCCCATCCAAATTGAGTGTTGCCATAGCGATCCTTACGCGGTTGACCGAGGGTGACCGTGCCGCCGGGAATTTCAAGCATCACTTGAATGGGAGATGCGCTCTGTGAAATCGGCGCTACCGACGGGATATTCTTTTGGTCCATCGAAAGGGCATGGAGGAGATAGGCAAAGGTCTCGGCGTGCATCAGCCGATGCTCCAGTGCAGTGGAGAGCATCTGTTCCGGTATCTGGCTCGAGACATCATCTAGGGTCTCCCGAACGCGACGGTTGTATTGTTGGACCTCTGCGATCTCCGGCCAATCTGAGCGCTCGTCCTGTTGGGTTTGTCCTGCCTTCGGATCAATCCCGAACGCAAAGAGGTGGTCGAATTCCGGATAGAATGATGGGACCCCTGCCGCTTGGCCGAGAAGATTCCAGTCAAAGGCTTCGAGATGACCGAAGTAGAAAATGATCCGATGGCGCTCAGGAACGGGTCGTTCATAAAAGGCCTCGAGCCGCACCAAGCCGAATAAGACATCGGTGTCTGCACGAGCGTGAGTCAGCATCTGCGTGAGACGAGTTGTCGTGGCCGTCTTTGCGATCATCGACGTGCAGCAAAGAGATGTTTCTTGGTTTCGCATCTTACCTGAGCTGCCTTTCAGCCAAGAACTGTCAAAAGTGACAGGCTACCGTGTTCATGGATATCACTAGGGATATACCTAGTGTGCCATGCCAGGTTGGTCTTGTATTCTCGTCCCCCCTTAGCTAAGTAGAACCACCTTACCAACTCGGCATTCTCAACACAGGAGGGGAGCGATGAGTACCACGGAAGTCCGTAGTGACAACGCGACCAGCAATGCGATCGCCGCGAAGGTGGACATGAAGTTCGAAATCGTCGTAATCCCCGTCTCGGATGTCGACCGCGCCAAAGAGTTCTACGGTGCGAAGCTTGGGTGGCGCCTCGACGCCGACTACGACAACGGTAAAGACTTCCGCGTGATCCAGTTTACTCCGCCCGGCTCCGGGTGCTCGGTGATCTTCGGCACGAACGTCACCGCAGCGGCACCCGGCTCTGCCCAGGGTCTGTACCTGATCGTCTCCGACATCGAGGCCGTCCGCAAAGAGCTGCTTGGTCGCGGCATCCAGATCACCCAGGTCTTTCACGACGCCGGCGGTGTGTACGCTGGCACGGACGAACCGTACCTGTTTGGGCGTCTCCGCGTCAGCGGTCCGGATCCCGAGCATCGCAGCTACCGCTCGTTCGCCTCGTTCCATGATCCGGACGGCAACGGCTGGCTGTTTCAGGAGATTACAACTCGGCTGCCCGGTCGCATCGACTCGGCGGCGACGACCTTTGCATCGGCAAGCGATCTGGCGAGCGCGTTTCGGCGTGCAGAAGCTGCCCACGGAGAGTACGAAAAGCGCGTTCTCCATGGGCAGCGCGACGAGAATTGGCCCGAATGGTACGCCGCATACATGGTGGCGGAGCAGGCTGGGACAGAGCTGCCGACGTAAGCGACTACGACGTGATCGTCATCGGCGGCATGCCCGGCGAACACTGCGCCGGCGCGTCTGCCGAAGGTGGCCTGCGATCTTCCTTGAAGGAGGTACCTCGTGTCGCGGCATTTCGATGCCATCATCATCGGGACCGGCCAGGCAGGCCCGGCTTTGGCTGCGCGGTTGGCGGCCGCGGGCATGACAGTCGCCATTATTGAACGTCACAAGTTTGGTGGCACCTGTGTAAATACGGGATGTATCCCGACCAAGACGCTCGTTGCCAGCGCGTACGCAGCCCATGCTGCACGCCGGGGCGCCGAATATGGTTTTGCTGTGAATGGCGATGTGCGCGTCGATATGAAACGCGTGAAAGCACGCAAGGATGAAGTCTCCGGACGGTCGAACAAGGGCGTGGAGGAATGGTTGCGAGGACTCACAAACTGTACGGTGATCCAAGGCCATGCCCGCTTTCAGACGTCCCACACTGTCGTGGTCAACGATGAAGTCCTGCAAGCCGACAAAGTGTTCATCAACGTTGGAGGACGCGCCTCTGTTCCCGCGATGCCGGGGATTCAGGATGTCCCATTTCTCACAAACTCATCGATGATGGATGTCGACTTCTTACCGGAGCATCTCGTCATCGTCGGCGGAAGCTATATCGGATTGGAATTCGGTCAGATGTATCGCCGCTTCGGGAGCGAAGTCACGATCGTCGAGATGGGATCGCGCCTGATTGGGCGTGAAGACGAAGATCTTTCCGAAGGTGTGCGGCAAATTTTGGAGGCAGAGGGCATACAGATTCGGTTGAACGCGAAATGCATATCATTCGCAAAGCGCGACGGTCGTATCGGCGTCGGAACCCAATGCAACGAAGGCGGCGCTCCGGAGGTATTAGGCACGCATGTTCTTCTCGCGGTGGGCCGCACTCCCAACACGAACGACTTGGGGCTCGACCGGGCCGGGGTTGCGACCGACGAACGCGGCTACATTGTCGTTGACGATCAACTGCAAACGAACGTGCCCGGCATCTGGGCCCTCGGTGACTGCAATGGGCGCGGCGCCTTTACGCATACGTCTTACAACGATTACGAGATCGTTGCGGACAATCTCATGAACGGAGACCACCGTCGCGTGTCAGACCGAATCCAGACGTATGCGTTGTACACAGATCCGCCGCTCGGCCGATGCGGCATGACGGACGCCGAAATACGGAAGTCTGGGCGTGCTGCACTCGTGGCGAAGCATCCGATGAGTAGGGTAGGTCGGGCTGTTGAGAAGGGAGAAACTCAAGGTTTCATCAAAATCTCTGTTGATGCGGAAACAAAGCACATTCTGGGTGCCGCGATTCTTGGGACCGGAGGCGATGAAGTGGTTCACGTGTTGCTGGACGTCATGTATGCGAGGGCGCCGTATACGGTCGTACAGCGCGCAATGCATATTCATCCGACAGTTGCAGAATTTCTCCCCACCGTCTTGTCCAAACTGGAACCCGTCTCGTAGGAGCCAGCAAATTGGGATAATTGCTCTTCCGCTGGTGATGAAGTGACGTTACAACCGAGGGCAGGTGTTGTCATGATGCTGGGGACGAGCGCTCAGCTTTATCGGTTGATCATCGGGCCGTTCCATGATTCTCGCCTGCTACCACGCTGCTACTAGGACAGGACACACCAGCCCCATCTCCCCCCACTTCGAGGTCAGCCTGGTTTGTTGTTTCTTGTGGCTTGAGGTTGGCTGAAGTTGGATTCTCGGAATTTCGTAAACCGCAGGTCAGTTGGAACCGTGACCTAACCTGGGACTTGTGGATTTACGCCCTCTCCCGGTCGGGTGCCACCAGTGATGTTGTATTGGAGTCTGCCTGTGGAAAGCGTGGCCGGTGAGCTGACTCGTGTATTAAGTCCCGACGTCGTGATGGGTGTTTGGGCAGATGAGCTGAGGCAAGCGAATAAAAAACGAGCGAGAAACCATACGTGAGGAAGGGAATTAGACGTTGACTGCTCGATGATCTCGAATGAGGCGCATGCCTGGTCCTTGATAGAACCGTGGGGAGTTCAATTTTAGGAGTGCGTTGTCAGTGAAGCAATAGGGCGGAATGGGGTGATCAAATACGTGTAATTAGTGGATCAGAACTACGGATATAAATCTCCGCCTTTCGCGAGCGAATTGCAGATTCGCAGACCGTGTGTAACGCGGCTGACTAGGGCGGGCTTGTTTGCCTAAGTGGTATGTTGCTGCATCACAAGGAAGGGTTTATGATCAGAAAGAATGTTAGAAACTAAGGTTAATCCTATCCGAATTATCCTTGTCGACGATCACCCCTCATTTCGACAAGGTTTACGATCCGTGCTTGACTCATATGCGGACATTGATGTCGTCGGCGAAGCCGAGAACGGTGAGGAAGTGGTCCATTCAATGCCCTATATTCGTCCTTCAGCCATTGTCATGGACATAAGCATGCCAAAGCTGAACGGCATTGAGGCTACCCGTACAATCAAGGCTAATTATCCTAATGTGGTGATCGTGGGGTTATCTGTCCATGCGGACGATTTTTATCAAACCGCCATGGTCGCAGCCGGTGCTAAAAGCGTCGTGTCCAAAGAGATGGCGGGTCTATATCTGTATCGGCAGATCAAGTCTGGGTAGAGAGTTTACCGTCAGTGGCCAACGCTGCCTAAAGTAGTCATGCTTCATTTTTTCATTTTGTCTTAGCCACGTCGAGTCCCGGTCGCCCCCCCGCGGCGCGCCTTCCGGTGGGCGAACATCTCCGCCCTACTGTGACAGCCCGATCTCTCCTGGGCATGCGCTCGCTTCTCTTTACATGCCCACGTGCTTCTTCAAAATCTCTGAATCCTTGATGGCCGGATCGTTCGGGGCAAGCGCCAATGCTTTCTTGAATGAGGCCGTGGCATCTTCATGTTTGCCCATTTTGTCCAAGGTCAGTGCCACATTATAGTGCACGACCGCGGAATTGGGATCGGCCTTGACCGCCTTTTGATAGTGCTCCATTGCAACATCCCAATGACCTTGCTGGAAGTGGCCTATCCCCTCTTCATTTTCTATCCGGGCAGCCGAGCTAGCGAGGGCGACCAGGGGAGCATCAGTTGCCTTTCCAGATTGTTTCGATCCATAGCCGGTCTGGCCCGAATCGCATCCGATGGCGATGCTGAGGATTATGAAGCCAAAAGCGTGGAATAGAGAGGCGCGTGTCATGGCATCCTCCTTGTTAAAAGTCACTGACTCACGAGGATTGAGTGTAATGCAGAGAGATGTATGAAGGCTATTCGGTGACCGTCACATCTCGAACAGGGGATATCCCGAGGGGAGGGCAGACAGCATAGCAGCGACAGCAACTATCGAACGAATGCCAACGTGCCGAGTAGCCATAAGCGTGTTCATGACCTATGGGGAGGGCCACCCTTGCGCCTGGAGAGAAGACCCAAGAGCAGGAGAGTTATAAGCTGCGGAAAGATTTGGTGGCGGTGACCCGGATCGAACGGGTGACCCGCGGCTTATGAGTCCGCTGCTAAGGGTTGCTCAAGTCCTTGATGATTGGGCAACCCCGTTTCCATTCCTGGAGTCTCGCCACATTTCCATTCAGTCCACTTCACTGCACTTCGCCTCGTTTCACCCTCGATTGTCGCAATTGCTAACACCCTAATAACACCTGCCCCCCCACGTGGGTTTCTACCCCCGGCGCCTTGATGGGCAGGGACTCTTTTAAGGAATGCACCCCGATACAAAAAACGATGTCGCATCGAAGTTGGAATTTGGTAGTCCGTAGGGTCAAACCTACGGTCGGCTGATTAAGAGTCCCGTCGACAACCTGCTCTGCACGGCCTACGACGCTAAGCAACGTGTTCCCGACGTATCTATTACGATAAGTCGTATCCATTTCAATACTCCGTCCTGCGCTTCTTCAGCGACTCTTGCGGTACCGTGTGTGTCCCTCATCGGCTACACCAATTTCAAAGCCTTGATATGGCTAGGCTCTCCGTTTCTTTTTCATTGAAAGTATTTCACCTATCTGAGTGGTACAGCAGTTGCTTAATTGCCTTTCAGCACGGCAATGGAAATAAGGCCATGAGAAATATCTTCGATTATCTGCTCGTCCTGACAGTGCGATTAGGCGCAGGGTCTGCGCTCGTGATGTTGAAGAATCTCTGGCCCTAGGACAGAGCGTGAAATAGATTCAGGCTTCTCCGAAGGAGGTTGCGATGAAACAGGTTATGGCCTTTACACAGCTATTCAATTCCCACAGGCTGGTTTTGGATCTAGATCAATAAAAGCACTCCTGCATCGGTCCGCGCACACACCAGGCAAAGTAGGGCATGTAGACATTAGTCGTAGTCTCCACATTGCTGTTGGCGAAGTTCACAACCCACACCGCCTGGACAGGAATGGAAAATACCGTGGCCGTCCAATAGGGTTGCGCCTGGATCGTGAAGATATTGGATGGGACAAAGGGTGCTGATAGGGAGGGATCCTGCACGCTCTTCAGTTCGATCAGGGAGGGCAGTCGCCATCCAACAACGCCGCCGATAATCTTGTTAGCACAATAGCGGGCCGCGCTTTTCATATCCATCTCATGAGTCTCGGGAGATCGTTCCCACACGAGACCGGTGTTGTTGTCTCGTACCGCTTCGTTGTTGAATTCCGGGAGTATAGTAAAGCGGGATGCACTAGGCAGATTCTTGTCCCAGTTGTCCGTCGGCATGGTGTCCTCCTGTGTTGAAGCGATCGCACTTATCCACATGATGGAAGCTTACCCGACAGTCAGATTACGGGGTAGACGATACAGTCAGGGTGGGACAGGATTGGGGTCGCTCCGTAGCCCTCTTTTAGCTTCTCTAGCCTCTCGTTCGGCTTGCTGGAGGGCAAGATCTGTCTTCCTCGATGTCGTTGGAGGAGACGAACTGGTCGTCGTTGACGGTGCCACCGTCAATATCACAGGAATGGCTACGCTCCCTTCTTTATCGACCGTGACTGTGACCGTGGCCCAATATGTCCCTGGTGCTAACCCTGCTACGCTCACCGCGACACGTGCAGAGTCCTTAATGATCTCTGTCTGAGGAGTTACCGAGACCCACGTCGCATTATCTGATGCGGTCCAGGTGGTTGGTTTATTATTCGTTTTGGAAACGCTGAGGAACTGGCTAGGTGGATTTATTCCGCCTTGAACGGCTTGAAAGCTCAGGGATGTGGGCCTCGCCGTTAAGGCACATGCGTTGAGACAAGTTGAGAGACCGATGCCCAGGGTCAACATAATGCCCACCACCGAGTGAACCGACGTAGGTCGCGCCCTTACCTCTTGATGGCTTGAATCCATACATCCTATATATGTGCAAAGCCATTCAAATGCCCCTGGCAGCATTCCTAGAAGAGGGACGCGCCGAAAGCGGGGGATGAGCAGTCAAAAAGGCCCGACTCCGGTGGGTGCGAAGTCGAGCCTTTACTATCGGACTCGGAGAATCCCGAGGATACATGGATTAGTGGAGAGTGTCGGAAGAAATATGTGACTAGCGAATACCCTAGTCATGGTGTCCGGCTTCTCCCGTCTACCAGGCCCTTGAACGGTTCAATTGTCGCATCCGACATCCCGAGCCTTCGATCATAGTGGCTGATCATGTCGTGAATGCACCAATTTCGCGCATCCTCCAACGTCTCAAAGACCGGCCCATCGAGTTGGCTGACGGATACCGAGGAAGCGACCCTCACCGGCCCGAACGACTGGCCGATAGCCAGTCATGAAGGTTTGCTTGCCTTTATCACCTTTCCCCATCACGCGCGGGGCCTCCTCAAGGACCTTGTGGGCGGGTCCATCCTGCTGCATCCGACGGACGACAAGGACGCGCGGTATCTGACGGCGGAATTGGCGGGGGATTATGCGGGGCTGCTGCGGCTGGCGGCGGGACCTAGATTAAATGGTGGCGGTGACCCGGATCGAACGGGTGACCCGCGGCTTATGAGTTTCGTAGGGAGTACAGCTAAGCCTGCGAAACTGCAGAAACGCTGGGGGATTGAGCGGACAGGAGTAGGCCAAATTCGGGCCACCTGTCCGCTTTTCCGCAACCCAGGCGCAACCTGTAGAGATCCTCACACCAGTAATTTCGATTCCTGGACACCCCCCCACAGGCCCGTTTGGGTCCCATCTCAATGGGTCCCATCCTTCCAGATGGTACCAGGCCAGGGGGCAGGTTCTATCAACCGTACTCTTTTTCGGAACGGCTCAAATCCCTGAGGCCAAGAAGGGTTCAGAAAGCACAGGAAACGTAGAACTAGTTATTTGCCACTGGCTAAGCGAACCACGGCTGAGATAGACATTTTACCATCTACCATGGGCAATGACCGTCCGGTCATTGCCCATTGGAAGAAATTGGAATTGGTTGCACTTCGGTAGCCCCCCATTCCCACCCCTTGTCCTGCTACAAGATTTCAGGGGACCGGCGAACTAACAAACCGCAGGTCAGCGGGGTTACGACTGCTTCTCCTTCGAAGTGGTAGGACTTCTCGCTCTCTCGCACCTCTCGCCACACCCAAATGCGGCTCGGAAGCACCTTCCGAAGGATCTGCCGCGTCTGTGCGGGGTGGGCCTGCCGCGTCGCATCGTAGCCCTTCCTGTTTCCTCTGTGAATCGTGCCCATTGACATGCTGAATTTTCAGCAAACGCTGAAATTGCGGCCTAGCTCCAAAAACTAAACACCAATATTGTCAACTGATTACGAGTGGCGCTGGAAATGCACTTCATCCAGGCATGATACGCCCGACAGGTCGAACATGACTTTGAAGATCGAAAAGTATTCGGATGGGCATGGCACGACTATTCGACTAGTAGGTTGGATGCGGGCGGAGCACTTACCCGAGTTGGAGAAGCAGATTAGTGAGGGCGATTCGAAGATCGTGTTGGACTTGGAGGAAGTGAACTTGGTCGACGTTGAGGTTGTTCGGTTCCTCGGGAGCTGTGAAGTAGCAGGTGTCATGCTCCTCAACTGCTCGCCTTACATACGCAACTGGATCGGCAAAGAACGAGATTAGAGGAATAGGAGAACAACAATGTCTAAGAAACTGGAAGGAAAAATTGCACTCATTACGGGTGGTTCGCGCGGCATTGGTGCTGCAATCGCCAAGCGTCTGGCTGCGGAGGGAGCGAACGTCGCCATCACCTACACGAAAGGTACTGATGCGGCCGCGTCGATCGTCAAGGAGATTGAACGCACTGGCCGAAAGGCGATCGCCATTCAGGCGGACGCCATTGATGCCGACGCCGTCGAAGCCGCGGTCGAAAAGACCGTGGCGACATTCGGCCGGCTCGATGTGCTTGTAAACAATGCCGGCACGGTCATTCCGAAAAGATTCGAGGAGACCACGCTCGAAGAGATGGATCGCGTGATCGGCATCAACGTCCGCGGCGTATTCGTCGCGACGAAGGCGGCGCTGAAGCACATGCAGAGCGGCGGCCGCATCATCATGATCGGCTCGTCCGTGGGCGAGCGGGACCTGGTGCCCGGCCTCGTGCCCTACTCGGCCACAAAGGGAGCGGTCAAGATGTTCACGCAAGGGTTGTCCAGAGAGGTCGGGAGCCGAGGCATCACGGTCAACAACGTCCAGCCGGGTCCGATCGACACGGATTTGAATCCCGCCGCGGGCGATTGGGCGGTACCGCAAAGGGCCGCCACAGCGCTCGACCGCTACGGGCGCGTTGATGAGGTGGCTGCGTTGGTGGCGTTCGTCGCCGGTCCGGAGTCCTCGTACATTACCGGGGCGAATCTTACTGTGGATGGAGGAATGAACGCCTAACCGCAACTTTAATCGACGATGAAGCGGGAAGGGCTATCTCGGCAAAGTGATTCTGCAGGAACAGTAAAGGCCGCCTCGATTGCGCGAAGTGCCGAGATGATCAACACGCAATACAATCAAGGGAAGGAAGGTGTCCAATGGCTAACGTGGTGAAGAAACACAGCATCTCTTCTGAGCTCGCACAGAATATGGTGGATGAAGCCGTGGCGAAAGCCAGGGAACTTGGCGTTCGCGAGAACGTAGCGATTCTCGATGACGGGGGCAATCTCAAGGCATTTAGCCGGATGGATGGGGCCCCGATCCTTTGCATCGAGATTGCGCAGAATAAGGCGTATACGGCTCTGTTCGGCGTCCCCACGCAGGACTTTTTCAACTTTATCCAAAGCGACCCGTCGCTTTTGGCCGGCATGCCCACGCTTGCGCGTGTGGCGGCGTGGGGAGGAGGGTTTCCCATTAAGGTGGACGGAGAAATTGTCGGGGCGATCGGGTTGAGCGGGGCGCCCACGGTGCAGAACGACGTCGATTGCGCGAGAGCAGCCCTAGCTCTCGTCTCCGATGCGGTGCCTGTTGGACTGAAGAAGTAACCCGAGTCGGCGAAAGGAACCGCCTTGGAGGATTGGCAGCCAAACCAATCATCGATTATTACGAAGGAGGAATATTCAATGAATACCCAGGTTGTCTTGATTACAGGAGGACTGACAGGCATTGGACGGGCAACGGCACTCGCGTTTGCCAAGGAGGGTGCCCAGGTTGTTGTTTCCGGTCGACGCGACGAAGAAGGCCAAAACCTTGCAAGTGAAATCCGTAAGGCTGGTGCGGAGGCGGAGTTCATCCGCGCCGATGTGCGCCGCGAAGAAGACGTACGAAGCTTGATCGACAAGACCGTGGAACGATTTGGCCGTCTGGATGTTGCTGTAAACACTGCCGGTACGGAAGGCGTGCCCGGCCCTATAACGGAGCAAACTGCGGACAGCTACGCGGCAACGTTCGATACCAACGTACTCGGCACGTTGTTGAGCATGAAGCACGAACTTCGCGTGATGCTGCCACAAAAAAATGGCAGCATTGTGAATATATCCTCCACATATGGGCATACCGGCGCGGCCGGGGCTTCTGTCTATTCCGCCAGCAAACATGCAGTCGAGGGACTCACGAAATCAGCGGCGCTGGAAGCGGCGGGGACGGGCGTCCGCGTGAACGTCATCGCCCCAGGTCCGATCGAGACGCCTATGCTGAATCGGTTCACCGGAACTGCCGAAAGAAAGGCCGGATTAGCCTCGACGGTACCGCTCAAACGCGTCGGAAAACCAGAAGAGATCGCGCAGACCATCGCCTTTCTCTCTTCCGACAAGGCGTCATTCATCACGGGCGCGTCCTATCTCGTTGACGGCGGGAAAACGGCCCAATAGCACTCTCATTCCTATACAGGTGACACACCTGTTCGCGACGGAGGATGACGAGATCGAGAGACTGTTGTAATCCCGCATCCACGAACATCGCTTTGTGGGCGCATTCTGTGCGATACTCTTGAACCCCACGAAGAGGCGGTCTTCTCATGTCAGAAGCCAAGTCCTCAATCGTTGTCCTGGATCAGGTATCCGCAACATCTCCGGAACAGACGCAAACTCTATCCAGTCAGGGTGTGCTGGATGCGCTCAAGATGATTCTCGGCGGCGCACCGCTCAACGACGTTCTTCACAGTGTCGCTCTACTCATCGAGGCCCATACGGAAGGAGTGCTGTGCACGATTTTCCTACTCGATGAGGACGGATTGCGGCTTCGATACGCTGCAGCCCCAAAACTGCCTGACGGCTATCGGGTCGCGACCGACGGCGTGTGTATCGGTCCCGAGGTCGGTTCCTGCGGCGCGGCGGCTTTTCTGCGGAAGCCTGTCTTCGTGGCCGACGCCCTGACGCACCCGCATTTCGCGAACTTCAGGGACTTACTTGTGCTAACGGGAGTTCGCGCCTCCTGGTCATCCCCCATCATTTCTCACGACGGTAAGGTGCTCGGCACATTCGGAATGCTCAACCATGAAGTTCGACATCCAAGCCCGGCCGAGATGCAGCTCATCGATTACGCCAGCCGGATTGCCGGAATTGCCATCGAGCGCGATCGATCCAAATCCGCGCTGACGTTGGCCTTTGAGACGATCAAAAAATCCGAAACTGAATTACGAGAGATTGTCGATGCCATTCCACAAGCCATTATCGTCTTGGATCCGGACGGAAATGTCCTCTATGTCAATAAATGGCTGTTTGAGTATTCGGGAATGAGCGCAGAGGAGGTTAAGTCGCACGATTTTCATAGCCGGTTCTTCCACGCTGAGGATGTCGCACGTTGGCAACACGAGGGCCGGGACAGTTTGTCCAGAGCTTTGCCGTTCGAGGATGAGCAACGAGCATTGGGCAAGGATGGAAAATACCGCTGGTTTCTTATCCGTTACTACCCCTTGCACGACGATCAAGGACGCATTCTTCGCTGGTATGCGACAGGAACCGACATCGAGGACCGCAAGCGGGCTGAAGAGCGGATACGCAACGAAAACCTGGCGCTGCGTGAGGAAATCGATCGTTCTTCGATGCACGAAGAAATCCTCGGATCGTCTCGAGCCCTGCGCGCAGTGATTTCGCAAATCAGCAAGGTGGCGCCTACAGATTCCACCGTCCTGGTTCTCGGTGAAACTGGCACAGGCAAAGAGTTAATCGCGCGCGCCATTCATAATCGATCCACGCGCTCCACTCGTGCTTTCATTCGAGTGAACTGCGGGGCGATTCCGCCGTCGCTGATGGCGTCTGAGCTGTTCGGCCATGAAAAAGGCTCCTTCACAGGCGCGCTACAACGGCGTATGGGGCGTTTTGAATCCGCCGATGGAGGAACTATTTTTCTCGACGAAATCGGCGAACTTCCGATGGAGACACAAGGCGCATTACTCCGAGTGCTTCAGGAACGCGAATTTGAACGGGTTGGCGGGAGTCAGACGGTATCTGTTGATGTCCGCGTTCTAGCTGCAACAAACCGTGACTTGAATGCGGCAGTCAAGGAAGGGTCTTTTCGCGAAGATCTGTTCTATCGATTGAACGTCTTTCCAATTCGGATGCCGGCGCTACGGGAACGCACGGACGACATTCCGCTCTTGGCTGAATACCTGATCGATCGTTATGCTAAACGGCTCGGCAAGAGAATCACAAAAATAAGCAAGAAGACGCTGGACCTATTGCAGGCCTATTCCTGGCCCGGAAACATTCGCGAGTTACAGAACGTGATCGAGCGCGCGGTGATTCTTTCTGACGGCGAGACTTTTTCTGTCGATGAAACCTGGTTTGCGCCGGTATCGCCTAAATCCGCAGTGCCGGCCGTTCCCCTGGTTGCCAATCTTAGCGAGCGAGAAAGAGAGATGATCGAGAATGCCCTGCGGGAGGCTCGTGGACTGGTTTCCGGACCGACCGGTGCTGCTGCAATATTGGGCATTCCCAGGCAGACGCTTGAATCTAAGATCAGGAAGTGGAGAATTGATCGGTACCGCTTCAAAACCCTGTAAATAGCTTGGCCCCTTTACAACAAATGTCCCATAGCGGTCTGTGCAATATTGCTCAGAGCATACATGCATGGAGGTACAGCCGGCGGATCGATTGACACCGATGCCAGAGGAGCATCGCGCGCGGATGTGGTGTGCGAGTCCGACGGACTGTTGGTTTAGAAAGTCTGAGAAGAACCGATTAAAGTTTGAGCGAGTGCGATAGTTCCTCGTCCAGTGCTGGGGTGCGTAGGAAATGCGTAGAACCCTGCTCCCCAGACTCCGAAGCACTGACTCAGGATGGAACCGCTTTCGTATGCTCTTTTGTAAATTTCGTTCCCTTGTCCAGTATTGTGATTAGTTACGCTTTATGTCCCTGGCAGCGTCGCGTGCATCGTCCTTGGTATCTCGCTTTTCCTGCCGACATTCCCTATTACTTTTATCGTCTGCTTTCTTGCAGTCTTGCTTCGCCTCCCTGGCTTCCTCACGGCCCTCTTGCCGCGTATCCCGCGCATCTCCTCGGTCATCTCGCCGGTCACCCCGATCATCTCTCCGTTCCTCACGACGCTCGGCGGCATAGGCCGGTCCCGACGTCCATTGCAGGCCATCCGTGATCACCAGAGCAGACATAGCGAACACCGTCGCTCCCAAACCCACTCCGTGCACCCAATCAAAGTTCCGTCGTGTCATGGTGACTCCTTTCGTGAAGGCCAGTGTGGGATTGAAAGCCTAAGCGTTTGATGTGTGTGAGTCAATAGGAACGAGACTGATGGTGCTGACTGCCTGAGAGAGTGACTCAAATTGAAGGCGCCGTCGGACGCAGTGTTCTAAGTGTTGAGAGAAGCCTGATATGGAGGCGTCGAACGGAATTGAACCGCTGACCGCAGTGTTGCAAACTGCGCCCTTAGCCACTTGGGTACGGCGCCTCTTGCGTGATATTGAGGCCCTTTTAGCAGATAGAGAGTGGATATTCAGCTAGGAAAGTCTAACTAGTCCAGATGGCCTTAGTAACTCTACGTTTGTTTGGTAATGAAGGAACTAGTGGAAAAGTGGCTGCCTGAGCCATTTTGCGGCTTGCCTGGTCCATGCAGACTGACCCAAGTGGTTGATATATTATCTTATGGTCATTCCACAGCCGATGTCATTGGTTCAACAGCCTGAGCCCTTCGATGACTGGGACTGGATCTATGAAATTAAGCACGACGGCTTTCGCGCCTTGGCGGTCATCGAGCATGGGCAGTGCCGGTTCTTTTCGAGAAAGAAGCACAAGCTCACTGGCCATCAAGACCTTCGAGCGGCATTGGTGAAAGAGGTGAATGCAGAGACGGCCATTCTGGATGGTGAGCTGGTTGTTGTCGATCATCTCGGCCGAAGCGTCTTTGCCGACATGATGCAACGGCGTCATCCCGCCCGATACTTCGCCTTTGATCTGCTCTCGCTCAATGGGGAGGACTTGACCAAACTGCCATTGCTGACACGAAAGGAAAAACTGAAACGGATCTTGCCGTCGCGGTCAGCCCATGTCCTCTATGTCGACCATTCGCGTGGCAATGGGACAGCCCTCTATCGGTTAGCCTGCCAGTTACATCTCGAAGGCATTGTGGCGAAACGGGCAGACAGTCGGTATGAGGACAATCCCAACGTACGGCATTGGATCAAGATCAAGAATCCTTCCTACAGTCAGAAGGAAGGAAGGGGGGACTTGTTCAAGCGAGCCGGCTAATTCTCTAAGTTCCGGTCGCATCCGCAGAAGGATGATCGCGAGCCTCGGCTAACTGTCCTGGTCGATCCATTCACTTCTTGCAGGCCGATTTCATCAGGGTTCGGCCAACACCGTCGGGCGGGACAGAGCGCCATTTATCTTCCTTGACAATATTATCTAACACATGTCCCTTTCCCATGTTGCTCGAGAAAAAGGTAGTGGCAAGCAGCCGAGAATACTTGCTTTTGCACTTGTATTGGTAGTGGCGCCTCATAGATAAGTAGTATACGTCGCTATCAAGGCGTCGCGGACGTTTGTAATCGAAGATGAACCAGAGTTTTACCTGCTCTCCATTGCGACTGATGGTCTC
Organism: uncultured Nitrospiraceae bacterium; assembly: GCA_963730935.1. Taxonomy (GTDB): domain Bacteria; phylum Nitrospirota; class Nitrospiria; order Nitrospirales; family Nitrospiraceae; genus Nitrospira_C. The sequence continues at coordinate 886,711 of CAVSTP010000003.1, forward strand.
AGTGTCAATGTATATCGTGGCATTTTCGGCAGTTTTGGCAACGGCAACTAATTCGGCATAGGCCGATCCGGTACTTAGTAGCAAGAGCGCGATGAAAAAGATTCGTTTCATTCTTGTGCGCCTTTCCGCTCCCTCGCCGCTTGCTCACAGATCCGCGTGATGTCTCGTAGCTGCGCAGGGACTGAAGGCGGGCCACCGCAGTTCACCATCCCTTTGAACGGTTCTATCGTCGCATCCGACATGCCGAGCCGACGGTCATAATGACTGATTATGGCATGGATGCACCAGTTGCGCGCATCCTCCAACGTCTCAAAGACCGGCCCATCGAGTGGCTGACGGATACCGAGGATGCGACCCTCACCGGCCCGAACGGCTGGCCGATTGCCAGTCATGAAGGTTTGCTTGCCTTTATCACCTTTCCCCATCAAGCGCGGGCCTCCTCAAGGACCTTGTGGGCGGGTCCATCCTGCTGCATCCGACGGACGACAAGGACGCGCGGTATCTGACGGCGGAATTGGCGGGGGATTATGCGGGGCTGCTGCGGCTGGCGGCGGGACCT
>CAVSTP010000004.1:0-1821090 GCA_963730935.1 uncultured Nitrospiraceae bacterium
TGAAAGCGCAATAGCGTGTTGATTGAATGATTCCCTTTGATGTTCCAAACCATCTTCAATCGCACGCAATTCCCGACGAAAAAGATCCGAGAGGATAAGACCTTCACCTGACCGCACATATGCGAGAGCGTGTTCCGCATGCCCACTCTCCACCTCGGCGATGAGCTCGTGTTTCGAGCGCAAGAAATCTTTTAACTGCCGCTCAATCGGTGTCAGCATTTCGACAGAACCTAAGGCAGTCGCTAATGTCCGCTTCGCATCGTTCAGCGCCTGGTCGATCTTCGATTCGGCCTCAGTCAAGGGAGCGAGGAACCCCGGTTGTAGTGTCAACAGGTATCCACGGAAGCCGTCTTCGATGTCGACGGCCAATCGACGGAGTAAATTGACTTGTTCATGCGCGAGGATCAGATCCTGGCGCTGTTCCTGGAGGGTGAGGAGTTGTTGGACGAGATAGAGATGGGTGGAAAGTCCGGCGATGAGGGGGATGCAAATTAGGAGGAGAACCGCCCATACCTTGTGTTGGATGCGAAGTCGACTCCACCAAGTTGGCGCTGGTTCGTCCATTCCCGTCTCCGGAAACTGCAGATAGTGTGAGGCACAGAATACAAGAAAGTCAACGACGTTCAAGCATCCCAGACGTTACCGCCGCAGTCTCGTCAGATATGGCGATGGCTTAGGGGCGAACAAGGTTTCCAAAGCTCTATCCAGAATGTAGACCATTTAATGACTCACAAGTGGGATGATCTATCTACTGAAATACCACTAACCTTCCCATCGATAATGCGTTGACCAAAAATAACCCCGGCGATGTCAGCTTCTCTCTCTGTTGGATATGTGAGTGGCATCCAATATGACCGGGAAAATGTACTACCTTTCTCTTCCCCAGAAATCACAATGTTGAGCTGCCACTGGCCGCTCTCAGAGTCATGAAGGGGGTATGAGGTAATCGTACAGCCTTGATAGAGCACGACCCTACTCATATGATGACATTCTTCTTGTTGCTACTTTTTGCAGCAACCTATCAACAGAAAATCCGCGCAGTGGAAGACGAGCAGCCTTCCCGTACGCGCGATTTCTTCTAGTAAGTCTTAAGATCAGGACAGTGGAGGGTGGAAGAGCATGTACTGACGGAGACGTTGGTAGCTAGGTTCTGTTTTCGTGAAAGCTCGAAGGCATTGAAGCAACGGCGATTCGACTAATCTACTTGGCAGAACCGCAAAGCCTATCATAAGGGAAGTGGTGAAAGGATCGTCTGAGCCGTTAAGGTCCCAGAAACTCACTGGGACGCCGAGAATTTGCAGCAAGATGCCAAGACACAAGAGAATTGTTATAAAAAGCGCTCCCATAGAACAACATTTAGAAAGCTCAGAAGGGCTTCTTAACGGCATCGGTTGTTATCCAGCCACTTCACTTAATAACAGGCCAATAGCGTACCATAAATTGGGCTATTTGCTACATGGAAACTTTTGGCCACCTACCAATGATCTCTGGTCATCATTACTACTGAACCGAAGGGAAGTGTTATGTCAGACAAGGGCACGAATGATTTCTGGGAAAGGCATTTGGAGTCGGTTGATCCTGCGTTCCAAGAGATTTAAAACTGAGTGGCATCCTTGTTAACGCATCAACCAATGCGTCCAACCGCTATGCGTTGCTGTTGATGTTTCGGGCGCTGGACGCCGCAGGCAAAGACGGCGCTATCCGACACGTCATGTCAGGGGTGAATCCGCACGTAAAGGCGGCTTGAACGTTACTCTCTACAACAGTACGCACTGGCATGGCCTGACTCGCTAAACCATAACACCATCAGCGGGCGTCTCGTCGCGCCTGACGACGCTTTCCGCTAGCACGAAGATGACCAGAAATTGCTTTCCCACCACTCTGGGATAGATGAAGCTGGGCGCGCACATCGGGTGCCGATTCCGTCCGCGAACCAGCTTTGGGCTGCTTACGGCTCGGCGCAGGAGAGGGTGGAGTGCCAGCCTTTTTGGACCGTTTGGATTGTGCCATTATCATTCCCTTCGTTTTGGATTGAATCTCGAGGATTCACGGTCGCCAGCCCACTGCCGCTAGTAAGACAAAGAAGGAAAGGATGTACGCAACGGCCACATGCCAGCCTTGCTTAATCCACCCGATGCTATTTTTAGATTCCGGGAACATATTACTTATAGCTACGCCTGCCGATGAGCCAAACCAAATCAGTGATCCGCCGTAGCCGACACTGAAAGCGAGTATACCCCAATCATATCCGCCTTGATAGATTGCCAACGCGGTGAGAGGAATGTTATCGAAGACTGCACTGAGCAGTCCCAATCCGAACGCCGTCTCCCACGATGGCGCCGGCAATGATTGTACCGGCAATAAACTGGCACTGAGAACCAACAGCACGAGAAACAACGCGCCTTTATAGGCATGCTGCAATTCTTTCCAAGGCGTCGATCGAATCAAGGCACCAAGCAGAATCCCTGCCCACAATCCCACCGCAGGCGCATCGAATGCGACATTCCCAGCAATCGTGAGAATGATTGTCATTGCGACGATGAACAGCCGGCCGCCGTCGATCTGAATTGCTCGGGCGGACGTTAGCGCGATCGGCTGAAAGCTATGTTGGACCCGTGATGCGATGACTCCTGAAAAGGTGACAGCGACCGCTGCACCGATGAACGCTTTGAAAAATACTGTCGCCGGAATACCTGCAAGCCAAATCATGGTTGTCGTGGTGTCACCAATGACCGATCCCGCCCCACCTGCATTGCTCGCTGCAACGAGGGCCACGAGGTAACTCAAGCTCACTCGGTTTTGATAGAGCGCCCTCGCCATTACACCCCCGATCATGGCACCGGCTATGTTGTCGAGGAAGGTCGAAAGGATGGCGACGAGAATCAACAGGATGAACCCGCCGGTCCAATCCAAAGGCAACCACTGCGGCAACCAGAGGGGCAATCGCGTGTCCTCAAACTGTTTTGCGAGTAAGGCAAACCCGAGAAGGAGTCCCAGAAGGTTCAGTAAGAGGCTGGCTTCATGCGATAAGTGAGCGGATAGATTCAGGCCTGTCCACAGCACTTTATAGGCGAGGAGTAATAAGCATCCACCTATTGCGATTTCAAACGTCCGCCGATGAAATGCGGCGATACCAAGGAGCATGGAGACAAAAATTAAAAATTCAGTATCAGGCATAAAAGTTCATAGACGCCCGGTAGCACTTCACAGAAGAGAGCAGTTAAAATTTCTGCTACACGAGGCTACCTATTTTCCAAGCCAAGACCTTCTGCATCTCTCATGTCCAGCCCCTCTTCGTGTTCTTTATCGCCAAGGCGGGAGTCAAAATCGATACTGGCCTTCGAGGGACACGATAGAATCGTTGAAGTCTCGTAGGGCGTTCATCGAAGAGGCGCACTGCAGCCTGATCGGTGCACAACTCATAGGAAGGCTCGACTTCGCGCCCACCGAAGTCGGGCCTTTTTATTTATCCGGCACAGCTGAACCCAAACAGAACCTAGCCATCCCGTGAACGTCTCCCACTGTACACTTAAAAAGTACATGGAAGCTCCCGCTCCCAGGATCCGATACTTTGATTTTTGACTTAAGCTGCTTGGCTTCTACCGAAGAGAAGGTCGGCACAGGCAGGACAGTAGGAAGGGTTCAGCTGGCAATTGGTTGGATCTATCCCGGTGGCCAGTTGATACGCCTTTTTTGAGACCCAGCAGTCCATCGTCTCTCGCTCATCATGAACGAGCCGACACAGTTCACAAACCTCAAGCACTTTGGGGTCGGAATCCATGACTAAGCCGCACGCTTTTGTGACTCATCGTGTTGGTGATTGCGCTCAGCACAATGCGATTCGAGATCCCGGATAACTTCTTGAGCACAAAACAAGACTGCTTCGCACTCCTGCTCTGGAAGGCCATGATGGTCAGAAGCGAATTCGCTCACTTTTGCAAATGCGCGTATCAGCTCCTGCACAAGAAGGGTCACGGGTCGATCCATGCAGTATGCTACTGCGCCCTTGAATGGATCGATACTCGGACAATCCCAAAGAACGGGGCCATTCGGTCATAAACAATCATATTGAAATATTTAAGAGATTCGCCAGGAGAGCTAGAACTTCACCAGTCACCCAAAAAGGTCGAAGCGCAGCCATCGCGTTAAAAGCACACCACAATTGTGATAAAAGCGATTGACCTGCGGTTTCTTAGTTCGCTGCCTCTTCAGAATTACCGTCCTCCATTCCACTAAGAGACGGGGCAATAGGCGGACCGAGAGCGATTGTGATGTAAAAAATCATTTTGCCTATTTTGATTGAAACATCCTCACGTTTCTCATCAGTTTTGGTTACTGCGGGTTTTGAAGCACTAGGCGGGGGACGATTCCACTCTCGCACTGGATCATATTGGTGTGCAGGTAGGGCCATGGCAGGGCCTCCTTTGTTGGGCGGGAAGATTTAGGTTGTTTCAACCCGTTCCGATATGTTCCATTTCCATTATGGGACACCCTCCCATCTGGAGGTGTTAACTAGCTACATCCCTAAGAAGGGTGAGGAAAAGGGTGTCAGGAACCATTGCGCGGCGAGTGGCGAATCCGCTCTGTGACGACCTCGAAACACCCAAGGTCTGCTGTCAACAGATGCGACCGGTACAGCCGCTGCCGTCGCGGACTGACACGCTTGTCGTGATAGATCCTTCTGGATGCGCCTCGCAGGGCGCGGCCTCTACGCGCCTCCTATTGAATTCAGATGACCCATTTCCCTCCATTAGCCGACTTCAATGCTCGTCCACATTTTCTGTGGATAAATCTGTGTACGACACCTTCTTGAGTGCTATTTAAGCCAATCAATTAGGTTGGAGTTATGGACTTGCCTATTTTTTAGGCATAGGCCATTAGTCGCGGCCCGCTTCCAGTTTGTTGGTCCCACGCCCCCCTCGCCGAAAACAGGGAAGCAGGCGTCTGAATTGGAGTCCATTTCCAAATAGTTACCCAGCGGCGTTACTAGGGTTGGAAGGCCGGCGTGAGCCATACTGATGTGCATACACATACGTAAACTCGGCTCCGAGAAAGAAAATCAAGGCGGAGTAGTATACCCAAACCAAGATTGCCATGAGGGAAGAGGCGGCTCCGTACATCGATGTCATCGCCGGCCCTCCCAGATAGATTTCGATTACCCACTGCCCCAACGTAAACAGTGTGGCGGTAGCCATTCCTCCAATCCAGACATCCTGCCAAGCGATATGGCCTTCCGGTAACATTTTGAACATCAGCGTAAACAGCACGGCCATCACAATGGGTGATCCCATGATATCGATCACCATCATCAAGACCTGTGGCTCAGCCATCTCCTTGTTGATGAATCTTCCGGCAGCGGCCATAACGACGTTCAAAATCAAGGCGGCGACTAGAAGGAACCCTGTCCCGATGACCAGCAAAAACGAGAAGAGCCGTGTTCTGAGCATTCCCAACAGAGCAGAACTTCTTGCGCGGGGCGGAATCCGCCAAATGAAATTCAACGCATCCTGCAGTTCACTGAACATGCCCATGGAAACGATAAAGAGGGTAATAACACTGATAAGGGTTGCGACGGTACCCTCGACAGGATGACCGGTCCTATACAACATGGGCGTCATCGCATTCGCCCCTTTTTCTCCGATCAGATCTTGCAGCTGACGATATAACTCACTTTGAACGACACGTTCGTCAACGACAAGCGCCGCCCCGGCGACGGCCAGCGTCAAGAGAGGGGCGAGGGAGAACAGCGTGTAATACGAGAGGGCGGCACTCAACCGCCAGGGATTATCATCCAACCACTTCATCGCCGTAGTTGTGAGCAAGCGGATGGTCGTCTCCATCATCGTGCTCATTCTAGTGGAATCCTGCTGTCACTGTCGGCCTTTACCATTATTGTACCTAGGGCTATGCAGGGTGGACCGGAGTACCGAGTCATAGAGAATATTCTGACGGCCGTGCACCGTGCCGCAAGTCACCCTAATGTGCAGACAAAGCCGTACTCAGATATCCATTCTAGAGTCAGCATGTGTTGTGGGGCTCATGCAGATGGCTCTTGTCGGGACAGCCGGATTCGCTCAGGCATCCGAGCCTGGAATCCATGTGGAGATCCTCGGTATCCGGAATAGCGTCGGGGCAGTGGCATGCGCACTGTTCGAAGGGCCAAAAGGGTTTCCTACAGAATTTTTGCGCTTTGCAACGAACATTATGATGGTCAAAGTCCGTGCTACCAAGGCCACCTGCGATTTTGCAGACATAGCGCCTGGCAGGTACGCACTTGCCGTGATTCATGACGAAAATCGGGACGGCGAACTCGCAACAAACATGCTGGGGGTGCCTCAGGAAGGATACGGATTTTCCAACGATGCGAAAGGCACATTAGGAGCCCCTTCGTTTGAGGCGGCCAGTTTTTCCTACAATGGACAAAGTTTAAATATGACGATCGCCTTACAGTACTGATGCGGCCATCATATCGGCAAATCGAGGCAACGCGGTAAGAGCACCTAGCTGTAATGCGTGACTGGGAAGCAAGGGACGAGCTGATTTATCAGCAAGGGGTAACCGACCTGCGGTTTATTAGTTCGCTGCGCTTGAAGATTTGTCGCAACAAGAAGAGGGGTAAGTGTTTCCTGCTGCCGTCAGCTACAGTTCAAGAGATGGAAGGTTTGAGAAGCCCCCACATGGCGTTGGCGTGCACGAGTAAACGGCTCGAAGCCTCCGAACATGATCCGTTTGAGATGGTTTCATGAGATTTCTTGGATATACGTATTTCTACCTGGTGTCCCCAATAGGAACATGAGCCTTTCAATGCCACATCTCGCCCCCCTCGTCATCCCGTTTTCAGGAGAAATTAGGATGGCCGAGAATCCCGATGAATCCATGGCGTGGCTCAGGCAGCCGTCACCGGTCGCGGCTTGTCCCCCGCATGCCAGCGACAGCCACAATTGAAACACGCGTACAGGAGGATCGAGACGCCACGCTGCATGTCGATGGCTCTCTCGGCCCGGAGGGTGCCTTCGCATTTCCAGCACCGCATCGGAATACTTGTTCCTTCAACGTCGGCCACGTGGCGGTTGTCTCGGGCCAGGGCCTTGCTCATACGCTGAGTCACTTTGCGATCTTCAGGCGGGACGAGGTGGATCATTGCTCGGCCTTGTGGGCATTAGGATTTGAAACGGGTTGCTTTCTGCGACGCGCCTCCGCCATGTGGCCAACCCCAGGAGGACCAATTGCGAGTGACCATAAGGATTCGCATGGCAGAATATCCTCTTAGAAGTGAAGAGGGAAGGTGAGTTTGTCAGAGCATAGCCCTGTAGAAAGGCCAGGGCTGGTCAAAACAGATCAGGTGCTTTGGCTGAAGCAAGGGAGATTTCAGAAGCGGGAGCGGAAATAAGAGCGAGTACGGCACCGTTTGCACTGCCATGGATACCATCCCCACCAGGCCAGCATATGATCCAACCATCGGCGGCGGGTCACCCGCCGCCATACGCACCGACAGGGCTTGGATAGTGGACGGATGATGCTTTGACGAGTTCGCGCTTTTGGGGCGGTCCAACGTAAAGTTTCTCCCAGTTGCATAGAAGGTAGACTACGGCACCCAAACCATCTGAGCAATTCGGTCTTTTTCGTGAGTGAAAACAGGTGGGCAATATCTTAGGGCGTTCGTTGGCATCCGCTCGGTATGGGAGGCAGGAGAGGAATTATTCAGGAAGTGAAATGTACGTGTCAGGTTTGTGGAAGGTCATCAGGAGGGCTGGAAAGACGAGAACGAGAACACATGCGCAGCGTCGCAGTACCACCTAGTTGGTTGTTCGATCGGCGGTCAATTTAGGACGTGGCCTCTCACCACCATACCAGTGGCGTCCACAAGTCTGACAGATGAACTGTTCAATCGAGACACCTCCATGCAAGTCCACTCCGTTTTGCGGCGTAAGCGGAGTGTGGCATGTCCAGCACCGCATGGAGTGCTTGCTATCGACGTTCTGGTTCATGGCTTCACGGGTCCTCCAAGGCAGGGAGTCTCGGCCAATATAGGACCGAAGAACCGCCATAGCTGGTCAAAATTGCTCAGGCACTAATAGGTCGGAAGCAAGATTTGGAGGTGGCGAGCCCTATGCAGGCGATCATCCTATGGGATTGCTCAGCTCGTGAAGCCTCTGCGCATCGGCAAGCTTGGCGACTTCGTTGGCATAGTAACAAATCATCTGCAGTTCATCCTGCGAGAACGGCGCATGGTCCGGTTGCCGAACCTTGCCTAACAGGCTCTCGCAGTGACTAAAAAAAGCACGAAGGTGTTCGCGGATGGGTAGAAATGGTGGGTCAGACATGAGGACGACCGCCTTTCAGTAGTGTCTGGCGGTCGGGCCCTCCAGGAGGCCGCAGGACAGGGTGGAATGGCTCTAGAAGGCTGGGTCAAGCGGTCATTCGACCTGAAGTGGTGAGTGATTGCCCGGGAGGGCCTGCCCGTCGTTCGATCCGGCGGATTTCATCAGGGGGAGATCGATATCCGACCAAGTAAGGTAGCCAAGTGGTGATCATTTTTTGCAGACCACTTCCATCAGACGTCGGCCAACGCTTCCGGGTGGCAGAGGTTTCCATTGGCCTTCATTGGTCAAAGTATCTATCACAGTGCCCTTGCCCATATTGCTGGAAAACCAGGTAACATTCAAAATCCGACTGCGCTCTTCGCCGCAATTAAATTGCTGCAACTGACGTACCGATAAGAAAAAGGAATTCGTGTCTAAGAAGCGTTTGGCAAGCTTGGAATCCGTCATGACCCAAATTTCTGCGAGTTCCCCATCACGACGGAAGGTCTCTAAGTCGATATATATCGTGTCAAGTTCAACATTGTCCCCGACGGCTACCCATTCGGAATAGGCCGGTCGGCTGCTTAGCATCAGGAGCGCTATCAAGATGAGTCGTTTCATTCCGTTCCCTGAGGCCGAAACCCTTTGACTACCCATGCCGCGATCACGCCAGCAAAATACAGCAAGCCGATGCCGGGTAGGTAGTAAATCAATAGGAAAGCACCAAAATGCTCTAGAATAGCCTGTCGATGAAGAGAATTTATGTGTTTTAAATAGCAGCCTGAGTGTTCGCCGCATCCGTGTAAATTGAGCGATACAAATACAAAGGTAAACATGGATCGTTATATGCCAATTTCCGATCGAGTTTACTTCCGGCTGTCATATCGCCAATGTATTTACAGGCAGGTTTCTCAAACGCGGACAAAACATCAGCGTCATGTTGATAACTTGAGATTTCCGAAGTAGCTTCAATCGATTGCCAAACTGTGCACAGAAACCCGACGACAGCGGTAAGAATCCAAAGTCGTCGCCATCCATTGAGTGATTGGAGTCGCCTCATCATTCAGCTTGAATCTTACTCTCCCCGGAGACATAGCCGCGCATATCCACTGACCATCCAGGAGGAGGTGGATACCATCGGTCGAAGGCTTTGCGGAATGCATCCGCAAAGCGAAAGATTCGTTCTGGCCCTGTCCAGGCCTCGTCCTCAACTGAAATCGTGGAAAAGAAACCGATGCCTATGACATATAGGCCATGTACATGAGTAGGAGCCCCAAGTTCCCGAGCAAATCACGGGGCCATAAGTTCCTCCGAAGAGAGCTGTTCTGTAGCCGACGCTGTTGCAGCAACTTTGATCGCCTGGACACCCTCATTTTGCGGGGGAGTTCCTGCGTTGATGGCCAAGTAAACTTCTTTGAATGGCTTTTTAGAAATGAAGCCAACAAAGACACGATCATTGCGAGGCGTGAAGCGGTCAATATCTACGGTGCTAAAGACGTTGCCAGTAGAATCTTTAAATGTCGCCACCTCACGAGCTGTGTTGTTGGTCAGGAGCCAGAAAGCGACCGCTTGCACGGGTAGGTTAAAAACGAATCGTAAGTCTTTCAAAGTGTCTTGAACAATGGTGTTCGCCGTCATGAAATTCGGCTGGGTGTTATCAAGGCCACCATTTGCTGAGAAGATCATGGTGCCGCCATCGAAGATGCACAAATTGAATCCATTTCCTCCCGTGATAGTGACACTGTTTAGGCCAAAAGGGATATGCACGCTCGGCCCGGTTCCCGTAGGTCCTCGATCCCCAATTCCGCATGATGTGCCGGGAAATGCCCGCTGGGAATCAGGGATCGGTATGGCGGGGGCTTTCGCCTGAATGTCAAAGCGCACGGGGTCGTTGTATACGTGGACTTGCTGCCCCATCACGGGATTACCGACTAACACGATAATTAACATTGCGAAGATTGCGATTCCAACCTGTTTAGTCATGGGAGCCTCCTGTGCGTGAGGAAAATCAGAGCACAAACGCGTCCACTATAGGACCGAGGAACCGGCATAGCTGGTCAAAATTGCTCAAGTGCGCTTTGCAGGTGATCGCGATCACTTGGGGCGTGCAATGGAAATCCAACCGCAAAGTACCGGTACTTTTAAGCTAGGGAAACGTAGTGGAACAAGGGACACTCGCGGGGTTTACTTTATATTAGTGAGGCTAATATAATATGACCACGACGAGGCTCGGTATGCGACTCAAACAACTGCGCACCGCACGCGGCATGACGCAAGTGGCCCTGGCGAACAAGGCCCGCGTCACGCAAGGCTATATCGCCCAGCTGGAGCGCGGCATCCAGAAGGACCCGAGCCTGTCCACGCTGAAACGGTTGGCGAAGGCGTTGGACGTCAAGCCAAGCGCGTTGCTGGACTGAACTATGAACGACCGAACGGTATACGGCTGCCACTTTATGGGGAGGCGAGAGATGAAAACGTTCGCCATCGCACTGCTGGTGTCATCACTTCCCGCTCTGGCGAGTGCTGAGTCCTATCTGTGTGTGGAGGACCATGCGACGGGCTTTGAATTTAATCACAATAAAAAAGCATGGCAAGCAAAGTTTTTCACTTCAAACCAAAAATACCTTGTGAAGCCGAATGCGGACCCATCCTTGAAAGGCAAGTGGATTGTTTCGGAAATCGGGACATCTGTTCCCTTCGCATGGTCAGAGTACGACTTCACGAGCACTGGTGCTCTGAGGTGTGAAGGCTCATTGGGAGAATTTGCGATGAACAGGAAAAATCTGCGATTCGTGAGGACTTTTATTGTTGGATATTGGACCGATGCGATTCCTGGAGAGCAAGAGGGAACTTTTGCAGAGGGGAAAAACACTCCGAACATTGCCATCGGCAAGTGCTCACCTCTAGAACGGTGATCTGTGAATGACGGCCCTAGGTTGGTCAAAGGCTCCCCCGATAGAACCAGGCGTCTATATGTTCCGCGCCGAGGGTTCGACCGTCACCGTCTTTCATGCCATCGAGCGGCTGCCAAGCGGGGACTTGTCGATCGTAGGCAAGGGTGCGCTCGAATCCCTCGACGTACAGTCGTTGAGTGGCGAATGGAAAGGGCCGCTGTCAGCATCAGAGCTGGCGAAGTGGCGATAAAGAGGAGGCTGAACGACGTCGCTCGACGCGCTGCGGCGGCTGGCGAAGGCGCTCAAGTGTAGCATCGCGGAGCTGATGGAGTAGAGGGGTTGTCTATGTGCGACGTAGCGCAGTTTTGGATGAACTGGTGGGTCCAGGTCGCAGCTGCTCTTGGCACCATTGGGGCAGTCCTTGTCGCGTTGTTCGGTCAAGTCTGGAGGGCAAAATCGTTCCCTCCCCAGCTCGTTCTGACTCTCCCGCGACCGCACGGAGATCCAGAGCGAGCGCGCTTAACATCAGATGACTTTCCTGATGGGCGCCAAGGAGAGGCTCGCTTCTACCGCCTACGCGTTTCCAACCGGAGACGTTGGTCTCCAGCCAATCAGGTACAAGTCGTGCTGCTGGGCGTTGAAGCGCCAACAACAGACGGTCAATTCAGGCCCACGTGGCTCGGCGACGTTCCGCTGACCTGGACCCATCAGCAAGTCTTTCCTGCGCTGCGGACCATTGGTTCAGACGCCCATGTGGATCTCTGCAGCGTGGTTAAGGACAAGTGGCTGCAACTCCATCCTCTCATCGTCCCGTTCGGCCTGGAAGTGCTGTCCCGCCACCGTACCACGTGGCGCCTGTGGGTTCAGGCAAAGAGCAACGAATGTGAGTCGCATGTGCTTCGTGTGACAATTTACTGGGATGGAGAGTGGCACAACGACGCCCGGGAGATGGGACGCCACTTAAAAATCACGGCGGAGAAGAGTCCTGATGGAGTCGAGACGAAGTGATGGGCTACGTGAAGCGTCTGCTTGAGGAGGCGACGCGCGAACAAGGAGAACTGCGATGACCATGCGGTACGTCGTGATTGTGGTTCTGATGGCCCTGACTTGCCTTGACGTGCGTACAGCGCAAGGCGGCGAGTCCGCTGACCGCCAACGCGAATCGCTACACGGACTTCCTGGTGTAGAGGTGGTGATAAAACACTTTGGCCCAGAGCTAGAGGCTGCTGGATTCTCAAAAGAGCAACTTCTCACAGCCGTTGAACTCACTCTTCGTTCCAGTGGGATACGAGTTCTCAGCAAGTCAGAACGATTTGAGGCTGCGTCTGCACCCTTTCTCTATGTGCACCTCAATCCAATAGAGGACTCGGATGGTAACTATTGTGTGAGCATGATCGTTCTCCTCTACCAACGAGTGTCACTGGTGCACGGATCCCAAACCTTTTCGCGGCTACGTGGCAGAGATTGCAAGTTGCCACAGTGGGCCGCGCAAGGATTAGCGAAGTCGTATCGTTCGTTGTAGAGCCAACAATCAAATCATTTGCCAATGACTTTCTTGCCGTCAATCCTCGATAGCCTGGAGAAGGAATCACGAAGGGGGGCCAACAAGATGAGAGTCGCATTCTACGGGCGCTTCAGCAGCGACAAGCAGAAGGACAGCAGCATCGACCAACAGTATCGGAACTGCGAGCGGTTCGCCGAGCGGGAAGGCTGGACCATCGCCCAGCGGTATGAGGACCGCGCCATTTCCGGCAGCAAGGGCGAAGACGGCCGCCCCGGCTACAAGCAGATGCTGACTGAGGCGAAGGCCAAGTTGTTCGACGTGCTGTTGGTGGATGATTTCTCGCGGCTCTCCAGAGACAAGCGGGAGTCCGAGCAGACGCGGCGTCGCTTCATCCACTGGGGGGTGCGGCTGATCGGCGTGAGCGACGGGATCGACACGAGCCGGAAGGGCCATAAGATTCAGGCCATGGCGAAGGACATGACCAATGAGATTTTCGTCGATGACCTGAAAGAGAAGATCAAGCGTGGCATGGTCTACCAGGCCGAGAAGTGTCGGTGGAACGGGGGCCGCGTCTACGGCTACAAACTCGCGCCGGTGCTGGATCAGAGCAAGCAGGACTGCTACGGTAATCCAGCGAAGATCGGCACGTGCCTAGAAATCGAGCCGGAGCAGGCGAAGTGGGTCCAGTGGATCTTCGAGCAGTACGCGAACGGCCGCTCCCCATGGAACATCGTGACCGAGTTGAACACGCGCGGCGTGCCGCCTCCTGGCGCGGCCTACAAGCGCGACTATCACCGCCCCCCCACGTGGAGCGCCGCGGCCCTGCATGGCGAACTGACACGCGGCACGGGGCTCTTGAACAATCAGCTCTACCGCGGCCTCTATCGGTGGAACCGCTCCTACCGGATGACAGACCCGGATGACGGCACGAAAACCAATTGCTGGCGCGACACGAGCGAGTGGATCACAAAGGAGATGCCGGAGCTGCGGATCGTCAGCGACGAGTTGTGGGAGCGGGCGCACCAGAAGCGCGTGGCGGTGAGCCAGAGCGCCCAGGCGTTGCACACGGCCAAAGGCTGTCGTGGGGCGGGCACCGGACGCCGCCCGAAGCACCTCTTCTCCAGCTTGTTGGTCTGCGGCCAGTGCGGCAGCAACATGGTCATCCACGGCGCGACCGGCTATGCCTGCTCGCTGTGGCGCACGGGCGGCCCAGCGAAACACACCTGCACCAACAGCCTCGCGGTCCAACGCACGGTGGTGGAATCGCGGCTGCTCAAGGCGATCCAGCAGGACCTCTTCACCGAGGAAGGCCTGGAGGTCTTCAAGCAGGAGTTCGAGCGCTGTCTCATCGAGCACCGCAAGGCCAAGACCTCGGACCAGACCCAGCGCGAGGCACGGCTGGCGGCGATCGAGCGGGAGATCGCCAACATCATGGTGGCGATCAAAGCCGGCATCCTCACGCCGACGACGAAAGAGATGTTGATGCAGGCCGAGGCCGAGCGCGACACCCTGCGGCGGGCGTTGCAGGTGCCGACGACCAAGCTGGAGCAGCTCACGACGGTCCTGCCCAACGTGGTAGACCGGTTCCACCGGATGCTGAACGACCTGGCGAGGGCCACCCGCTACGAGATCGATAAGGCGCGGGGCATCCTCTCTGGATTGGTCGGGGAGAAAAAGATCGTCTTACGCCCGACGAAGGATCAACGGGGCACCTACTACATGGCCGAGCTGGCCGGTGACTACGCCGGACTCATCCCCCTTGTGTTTCAAGGGTATATAAAGGTGGTGGCGGTGACCCGGATCGAACGGGTGACCCGCGGCTTATGAGTCCGCTGCTCTGCCAACTGAGCTACACCGCCACGCGAGAGAGGTTGCTGCGAGGAGCACAATTTTACCCGAGGATGGATCTCAGTGTCTACGGAGAGGCGTGGCTGAGTTTCAATGCTCGGGGCTTTGATCATGAGACGACGATGGCGGCGCGGGTTTCGGTTGCCGTCCGGGAATCTGCTTTTGTCGAAGGAGCTTCGTAAAGTACGTCCGCTGGAGCCCCAACGCTTCGGCAGCCCTGGTTTGGTTCCAGTCATTTTTTTTCAGCGCGTCTTCGAGCACCCAACGGCTATAGGCCTCCATCATCGCGTGATAACCGGTTGCTTCGCCGGGCCGGTGCTGAATCGCTTCTGCCTGACCATGAGCAGTGCCACCAACACCAGACGCAGGACCGGCGCCGGCTGCATCCGAGAGACACAAATGTTCGGGTTCGATCGTTTTCCCCGGGGTCAGGATGTAGGCGCGCGTCAGCACATTCTCCAGTTCGCGTATATTACCGGGCCATCGGTACTGCGAAAGCGTGCGCCGTGCGGCGTCGCTCAGGGTGCACTGTTTGCTGAGACCGAACTTTCCCGCTCGACCGAGGACATAATCGGCAAGGGCCGGGATATCGTCAATGCGGTCGCGCAGCGGCGGCAGGGTCACGGAGATGACTGCCAGGCGATAGAACAGATCTTCTCGGAATGCGCCTTGGCGAATGGCCTGCTTCAGATCCTTGTTTGTGGCGGCGAGGAACCGGACGTCCGTGTGGACCGAGTGGGTGCCGCCGACTCGATAAAACGTTTGGTCCTGCAGGACCCGCAGCAAGTGACTCTGCAGCGATAACGACATGTCGCCGATCTCATCAAGAAACACCGTCCCCCCTTCAGCGATCTCAATCTTTCCCGCTTCCCGTTTCACGGCCCCGGTAAAGGCCCCCTTTTCATGGCCGAACAGTTCGTTCTCGAGGAGGTCTTTCGGAATCGCCGCGCAATTGACTGCCACAAACGGTTTGTCCCTCCGCGGACTCCATCCGTGGATGGCGCGTGCGACGACCTCTTTGCCCGTGCCGGTCTCTCCCAAGATCAGCACGGTGACGTTCGATGCGGCGGCCTGCTTGGCCAAGGCCAGCTCAGCCGTGAATTTCACATTGTTGCCCACCATGCCGCCATAACGGTCATCCAATTCCTTCTTGAGGACGCCGACTTGCCGGCGAAGTGCGATTGCCTCCAGCGCCTTGTTGATGACGACGGAGATGTGGTCGCCGGTGAACGGTTTGGTAATGAAATCGATGGCACCCAGCTGCATGGCCTTGACGGCGAGTTCGATCGTACCGAAAGCCGTCAGCATCACGATCGGCGGCATCAAAGCCCCGACAGCCTCTGGAGCCGCATGTTTACCAATCGAATCATGGAGCTGCTGAAGGATATCAAGGCCCGAAAACACCGGAAGCTGAATGTCCAGGAGCACGAGGTCGGGCTGTTCGGTTTGAATGATACGCAGGGCCTCCTTGCCGTCGCTGGCCGTCACTGGCTCGTGCCCCATCCACGTCACGCGGTTTTCGAGCGCCAGGACGATATCCGGATCGTCGTCGACAATGAGTATACGTGCACGCATGGGAGAGCCTCCTAATCGGCGCCTCTCGTCGAGCCGGGAGAGACGATTTGAGGCGACGTCTGCCCTGGCACGCTGTCAGGTGCCGTGCAGGGCAAGGTGAAATAGAAGCGCGAACCCGACCCCAGCGCACTTTCGACCCAGATGTGGCCCTTATGCATCATGATAAAGCTCTTCGTGATGAAGAGACCCAGTTGTGCTCCCTGCGACGTGGGCATCGTGGAAGGGACTTTCGAGAATTCGTCGAATACTCGGTGAAGTTGATCGGGGGGGATCCCGCAGCCCGTGTCCCTCACACAGGTTTGCACCATGCCATCGGGCAGCGGCTCGAACCCGACGGTAATCTGTCCGCCGGATGGCGTGAACTTCACGGCATTGCCGATGAGATTCCAAAGGATCTGCTCCAACTTGTCGCGGTCCGCCTGAATCATCGGCAGTTGCTCGGGCGACTCAATGCGAATTTCCACGTTCTTCTCCGACGCCACGGTGCGCAGACTTTCGACGACCCGCGTGGCGATTAGATCGAGGCAGAGAGGTTCCAGTCGAATAATTTCCTTCTTGAGGTCCAGTCGCGACCAATCCAACAGTTGGTTGATGATTCTTGTCAGCCGATTCAAGTTGTACCCGATGCGGTCGAGGTACGTCTTCTGACGATCGGAAAGGACGCCGGCAACGCCGTCAGCCATGTTGTCCGCGAAACTGCGGATGGCGGTCATGGGGGTACGCAGTTCATGCGAGGCGACCGAGACGAACATCGTGCGCCGGCGGTCGTGTTCCTGAAGCTGCTGGTTGGCCATGGACAATTCCAGTGTTCGCTCTTGGATGCGCTGCTCCAGATGCTGTGTGAGCTGCGCCAAATTGGCATAGGTGCGGGCGTTGTCGATCGCCGTAGCCACATGGCTCGCGATGGTCATCAAGATGTGGAGGTCCTCTTCCGAGCACGGCAGCAGACCTCGGTCTCCAGCAATAAAGCCAAGCGTCAGGTTATGGCTTTGCAACGGCACACAGACGAAGGAATGGACGTCCACGCGGCGCACCAATTCGAGAGTCGCCGGATTCATCCGATGGGCAACGACATGAACATCCCGCACCAGAATTGGCTTGGCATGAATAAAGAGGTCGGCCAGAATCGTGTCGTCATCCTTAATCGGGATGCTCAGAAAGCGGGCGGCCTCGGCGATCTCATCCGAGACCCCTGCCACCTGTGCGATGTAGCCGACGTCCCGATCCTCATCACGGAGCATGAGGGCCATCCGTGAGAATCCCAAGTTGGATCTCAGCAATTGCAGGACGGTATCCATCAGTTCATGAAGATCCAGGGTGCTCGTAATGGCTGCACTGGTTTGATGGACGGCTGTCAATTGGGTGATCTGCTTGCGGATCGTCTCCAGGTTGATCGTGATGGCCGCGCTGCGCTCCTGTAGCGCGGCCGTCATCGCGTTAAAGGTTTGCGTCAATTGGCCGACTTCATCGGTCGTCGTTGCAGGAATGGGCGCCGGAGATTCGCCTTCAGTGAGTTGCTGGGCGACCGCGGCCAGCCTTCGCAACGGCGTGGTAATCCGCAACGTCAGGAAATGCGCGCCAAGGATACCGGCGCTGATCAGCAAGGTCGTCAGGATCAGGACGTTGCGGATCATCTCGAAGAGCTCGCGTTTGACGCTGGCATCTGTGATGCCGATTTGCACGACGCCCTGCACCTGGTGGGGCGCCGCGCTCTTTTTGGATTGGATCCGTTCTTCCATTTCAAGCAACAGCGGCGAAAGTGACGGATCGCTTGCCGGCTTGCGAAGGACCGGCATGGCAAAATCGTACAGCTTTTGGGTAAGCGACGAGAGGATCCAGATCGGATTTGAGGTGCCTCCATCCGGAACCAGAATTTTGTCTTGCGACAGTGCAATGGGTGTGATGCGCGGCGCGGACGTCGGCTCGCGGTACAATTCTTCAGCGATCACCTCATCGGGATAATACCGGCGCTCCTGCGCGAATGTAATGCTTCCCGACGACTCATGGACGATTTTGTTCTGCTGTGCGAGGATGATGTGGTCCGCGCCGCGGATCACCACATACACCACGTCATCGACGGCCATCAGGCTTTCCACGAATTGCTGCAGCGTCGCCCGGTCTTCCGCGATCAACCCTCCGTAGCGGAATTGGCCGTTATTCACCACGCTGGTGAGGAGAATCGTGCCCAATTGATTGAGGTTCTCGGTCATCGAAACGCGTCGTACCTCGATGAAGTACCAACTGAGCGCTGAGGAGGTCAGAATCAGGATCATGCTGAAGAAGACGACGAACTTCGTGCGAATACTCGCAAGCTTCCCCAGGCCGGACAGTCGCGGAGTCGATTGTAGTTTGGTCATGGGCATTAATAGGTCTCGTCGATCATGTGATTGACGTCTTTGGGAAACTCGATGCCCAGAAACCGTGCCGTCTTCAGATTCACGGTGATCTTCAGCCGTTCAATGGGAATGGGCTTGACCGGAAGCTTCCGGTCGCCGTCTAGGATACGCTTCGCCAATAGTCCTGTCTCGCGTCCCACTTCCCCATAGGACACGGAAAGACTTAACAGCGCGCCCAGCCTGGTGAATTCCGGTGAAAATCCAATGACGGGGACCCGTTTCGCCAAGGCGGTTTCGAGGATAAAGCCGATGGACTCATTGGTCAGGACGGTGGAATCCGGGATAAGCAACAAGGCGTCCGTGGAGCCCAACAGCGAACGCAGCTGTTGCGGCACGTCTTTCTCGCTCCCCACGGAATAGGCTTGCAGCTGGAACGATTGAGCGGCGGCCTGTGCGATCGTATCTTTGAGTTTGGCCTGGTTGCCGGAGTTGGACATCAGGCCCAAGCGGTGGAGATCGGGTAGAAACGCGCGCAAGATCTTGAACTGGCGCTCCGCCGGGATTTCCAGCAGTGTCCCGGTCATATTCGGAGCGGTCAGGTTATGCTTGGACGGGTCCAAGATCATCATATACACAATGGGGATGTCGACGATCTCCAGCTTCGCTGCCAGGGCCGCTTTTAGGCCTACGGCGACCACAAGCGACGCTTCAGAGGCCCGAATTTTCCTCGCAAGTTTCCGGCCCTGTTCGAGGTCGCCTTGCAGATCGTATTCGGAATAAATCACTCCTGATGGCGCCGTCGATTTAAAGCCGGTGATCGCTTGATCGTACGCGCCGATACTGGAGGATTTGAGGACGGCGATTTCCGTTGCCAGGCATTGCGTGACGGCCGAGCTGTAGTAGACCAGCACGCAGGTCATCGCGAGCATGATCCGGCCGACGGCTCGACAGGAGTCGTGGGTGAGGCGCGCGATGAACGTAGCGACAATCATAGGCAGTGGCCGGCCCCTTTCTGTCTCGTCAACGTGCGCACGTGGTGTCCTCCTAGCCAGCGCTCCCGTGCCGGGCCGGGATCGCACGGACAGTTCCAAGCACATGAATCGCGTTGCCGGCGTGATCACGGACGATATGACCGGTCCAGATGCAGGACAGGATCAGGCCGTCCGACCGCTTCACACGATGCTGGAAGGTGACCGTCGCACGGGACGGTTCCAAGACCTGTCGGGCGGCCTGCGCCATGTCATCACGATCATCGGGATGCACGAACGCCAGCAATCCCCGGTGCGTCTTATGGCCAGGGACAGGCGGCATGCCGAGGAATTCGTCCACTTGCGGCGACCAAAACATGCAATCGGTTTCGAGGTCCCAATTCCACATGCCACTTTGTGTGGAACTCAGCGCCAGACGCAGCTGCTGTTCGTGGGAGCGAAGTACGTTCTCGGCCTGCTTGCGTTCACTGATGTCGGTGGAAATCCCGCAGAGGGCGTAGGGGATTCCGGCCTGGTCGCGGAGGGGAAACTTGATCGAGATATAGGTGTGGAGTCCGTCGAGGTGAGGAGCCGTCTCCTCATATTCGACCGTGGAATTCCGCTCCAACACCTCCACGTCATTGGCGCGAAAGGCGTCGGCAAAATGGCGCGGAAAAATCTGATGATCGGTAAATCCGATGATTTGCTCTGCTCGCAATCCGAAGATTTCTTCGAAGCGTCGATTGACGAAGATATACCGCCCGCTGGCCTCCTTGACGTAGATGACGGCCGTCGTGTTGTTGGCCATATCCTGCAGAAATTGCTGACTTCGACGCAGCGCATCCTCCGCGCCTTTCCGTTCCATGATCGATTGCAGGGACCCCGTCATTCGGGTCACCCGGCCCTCGGCATCCCAGATCGCCTGGCCCCGGGCCCGCACCCAGTGATATTCCCCTGACTTGGTGAGCAGCCGGTATTCCTCGTCGTACGGGACACGGCGATCAAAATGGGCGTTGAGTGCGTCGAAGACGCGCTCGCGATCGTCGGGATGTAACCGCGATGTCCAGCTCTCCAAGACGTTGGGAAACTCCTCATCCGCATAGCCGAGCATGGATTTGACGCGAGGCGACCACCAAATCGGCGTGCTCGGGGAACTCCAGTGTTCGTTCGGAAGCACACGGCCGTCCCAATAGCCGTCGCTCGAACCTCGGATCACCATCTCCAACCGTTCTTCGCTGGCCTTCAGCGCCGACTCGGCTTGCTTACGGGCGGTAATGTCGCGAAAGACAATGACCGCGCCGACGACTCGCTCGGCCTCCGTTATGGGAGTGCAGACATACTCGACCGGAAATGCGCTGCCATCCTTGCGCCAGAAGACTTCGTCGACCACGCGATGAACCAGTCCATCTCGGATGGCGGCGTGTACGGGACATGCCTCCACCGGATACGGGGTGCCGTCATGCCTGGTATGGTGGAGGACGTCATGCATGCGGCGGCCCAACAGTTCCTCCACGGGGTAGCCCAACATACCGGCTGCGCTGGCGTTGACGAAGGTCGTATTCCCCTGATCATCGAGGCCGTAAATGCCTTCGCCTGCCTGTGTCAGAATGAGGGTGTGCTGATGTTGCAGTTTCTCGAGCGCCTGAGCCGCTTTCTTGCGCTCGGAGATATCGCGGATGATGCCGCTGTAGTAGCTGCCTTGCGCGGTTTTCCACGTCGCGAGGGATAATTCAATGGGAAACTCTTCCCCGGTGTTGCGAAGACCATGCAACTCAACCACCGAGCCAATCAGGCGGCTGGTACCAGTGGCTTCGATCCGGGCCAAACCACGCTCATGCGCTTGCCGGTAGCGTTCCGGCATCAGGCACGTGAGCGGCTGCCCAAGGATCTCTTCCACGGAGTACCCAAACAGGAGTGATGCCGCCCGGTTCCAGGACACGATAATCCCGCGTCCATTGGCGACGACAATGGCGTCGGTTGCCGATTCGACGAGCGATTGAAAGCGGTGCTCGCTTTCAGTCAGTGATTGTTCCGCCCGCTCGGCTTTGACCGCCAGCTCTTTCACGCCGACCGCACGCAGGAGGGTCTGTCTCAGTTCCTCTCGGTTGTAGGGCTTGGTGAGGTAGGCGAATGCGCCTTTGCCGAGTGATCCGACGGTGCGCTCTTGCGCGATATGCGCGGTCACGATGATCACCGGCAGCGAGGGGTCTCGGCGCTGCACGTCCTTCAGGACCTCCAACCCATCGCCGTCAGGGAGTCCCAGATCGAGGAGAATGGCATTGAAGCGCTGTTGCGCCACCAGCGCGATGGCGGCAGCACAGGTCCCTGCTACGGCCACCTCATAGCCGTCGTGCTGTAGCAAGTCCTGCAACCCGATGACGATATCCGGGTGGTCTTCCACTATCAGCACGGAGTAGCGGCCGCCGGGAGTGACCATCGTTTCCTTACGGGACGTGGAGTCCACTGTTCCGACGTTTAAGTGCTGAGTTCAATTCATCACTGTGTCTGCGTGCTTGCTCTTCCTGGGGTTTACCATTACGGTTTTGTTTGGAAGTGATTGGACGATAACATTGTCGCGGGTCCGCTGGATGCGGTCAATAGCCTGGTAAGTACTCCAGTGCTTTGAGACTGAGTGTTCCTCATGACGTGTAACACTCCTGTAACAATGGACTTAGAACCTCACGGTCAGCCAGCCCATAAAGCGCCGACCGATTTCTTCACCCAGGGGGTACTCTTTCGCCTTATCGTCTAGAGCATTGAAAACAGAGATGGCTACTTCCGCGCTCCGGAGGTATCCGCCTGCCGCCTTCTGTTGCCAGAAGCGATACGCGCCGCGTAGATTTAGAAGATTGTAACTGCCAACTGTCGGGTTCGGAGGCGTGACTAGTCCAATATCAGCGAGCGATTGAGTGCCCCTTCCTATAGGATAGGTGACGGAGCCGTAGTAATGGTAAATCGCCTCGGCGCTAAGGCCGTTCTCCCAGTCACCTCGTAGGCCGACATTGAACTTGTTATGAGGGCCAGCCCGTTTGACGCCGCCCGTGAAAGTCTGGCGAATATCCTGATAAGAATAATTCCCAAACATTGTCAGCCATTTCGTCGCCAGAAACTCCGCGCCGATTTCTGTGCCATAGATGTCTGCTGATCCCGTATCATTGGTTATAATCACTGTGGTTGGAGAGATGTTTTGTCCTGCGAAAAGATCGGAGATGTGGTTAAAGAAGACCGCTCCACGTGCCCTCAGTCGATGTTTTAAGTACCATCCTTGGTACTCACCTTCATAAGAAATAATTTCCTCTGGACTAAAACTCGGTCCACCGATAATCCTCGCCTGTATGGGAGGAAGTGGTGGATTGGTGGTGACTAAAATATTAGCGTTTCTCTCGAATAGAGTGGGGGGCCTGTATGCAACCGATGCCGACACCCGAAACGTGTGATCTTGAGATGGGGAATAGATCAGTGCGACTCGTGGGCTGTATGTGGGATTGATGAATGTATCCATATCGTAACGTATGCCAGCCACAAGCGAGAGAGACTCAGCGAGCTTCACATCGTCTTGAAGAAAAAATCCTAGGCGATTTTCATGGCTGTCCTGCGTGATGAGGTTGCTGGAAAGGGTATTGTGGCGATAGTTTATTCCGTACGTCAGCCGATTTATGGACCAAAATTTAAAGCCGTGCTGGATGTCGATATTGTACGTATCGGCAAGGGTTGTAGTCGCCGAACTTCCATTCACAGTAGTAAAGTTTTGGAAGGGTGCTATCAGCGGATTGAATTGGTTGACGCCAGGAGCGTCAAGCCTTTGCCAATAGCCCCTAATGATCAAATCGGAAAGCTGATAGGTGACGTTGGCATATCCCTGGGAAGGCTTAAGAGAAACGACGGTATCCTGCTGTAGGGGACCATCCCATGCATTGCTGTCAACGAGTCCCCCCGACACGGTCAGTTTAGAAATGCTTGAAAAAGCGTACTCGGTTTGGATATTGAACAGATAATCTCGAAATGACAACGCATTCCGGTTCGTCCAATCCGCGTTCTGATTTGTGCCGACCGAGAGGCGATATCCGAACTTATCCACCGTGCCAGCTTGTATGGCTGAGGCTGTGATCGTGCCAAAGTTTCCTCCTCCGAACTGCAACGTAGTCCCTTTCATCTCTTCAGGAGACTTCGTAATGATATTGACGATTCCGTCGAAAGCATTGAACCCATAAATGGCAGAAGCAGGACCTTTCAATACTTCGATCCGCTTGATTTCCGGCAGGGTGACGGGAAGCAATTTCCAGAAAACGTTGCCTTGTGCGTCAATGTAGATTGAGCGTCCGTCCACCATGACTAGCAGTTTATTGGCAGCTGGTTGATTATCTCCGCGGACACTCACGTTAAAGTCAGTCCCGTTCATCTGCATTACTTCCATACCGGGAATACGGCGAAGTAAGGTGGGGATATCGATGGCACCTGACTGTCGAATATCTTCATCGGTGATCACATAGACATTGGACGCTGCCTGTGAGATGGGCTGCTCATACCGGCTCGCAATGCTCACGCTTTCTTCTTCCTTAATAAGTTCCAATTCCTCGGTCAGCGGAGCCTCGATCGCCGGTGGTGAAACCGGCTCCGCCTGCGTCTCTGCCTGTACCGGTGCGCTCAGCCCCACCGTCAGCAACGCAGCCAACATCGGATGACCGAGTCTTGCCAATTCAGCAGCCATGCCCGCCGCCTTCTCGACAGAATCAGTGCTGTATTCGTATGACCCTTAACCGGAGCTGAAGCCGCCAAGAGCCGACCTCCCCGGTCGGATTTCTATTTAGGCAAATCCATGTGAGGCCAAAGCAAGACGCATGCTTAAGAGTGAGGAGTCCAAATAGAGGGCAAACGCACAGGCAGCGCCCTTTCCCAGCGATGGCTGTGCGAGAAACTGACGATGAAGCCTATTGACTGTGTTCTGAGATGGCTGAGGGCAAGGGAAGCGGTGCGGGACGGCTCTTCGTACGCGGACGACCTCGTTTGAGCGGAGCCAGACGCTGTGGAAATGCTTGTCCGTTGGCGGTCTCCATGTGAGTGACGGCGTCGTCGAGCGCGTCGCAGATGAGGCGCGCGAGCGGACCATGGCCGGTCCAATACACGGCGTTTCGAAGCCGCTCGAGCAACGAGAGAGGCAACGTGATCGTGACCCGCTGTTTCCGAGTCCTTGACGGGCTGGAATTGGGATCCGCGGAGCCGTTCACTGTCTTGGGCATGGTCGTTTCCAGCGTCGAAAGCATTGTGGCCTCGGAATGAGCGAGACGCAGTAGGTGATTATTCATGCGGCAATCGTCTGGTGCTTGAGTGCACCCTCTCCATGCTGAATGTCTTCACTGTTGCCGGAGGGTTTCGCCTCATGAGCTTGCCCTGATGCATGCTTGCTTTCCTCGACGGCAAGCCTCATTACCCAGATAAGGCCAATCAATCCGGTAAGAAGACCCGCGAGGACGAGTTCTTGTGTCATCTGGCACCTCCTAGCGTCTGGATCGCAACGTCGGTCTGAATTCCTACAGTGCTAATTCAGCAATCCTTATGCCTGAAGGGATATGTGAAGCCCGCCGGCATTGCGGCGTAAGAACGCGCATAAATCGTACAAGGGAATGCCTGTTTAGATGCATTCCTTAAAGGTGGCAGGTCCGATCTCTGGTGGCGAGACGCAGGTTGATCGTCTGCGGTGAATCATTATCGATCCGATGGTGAATCCTTTTGGATCAGAAGGAAGGATACAGGGAGGACCAACAAAAGCGTGGCGACTATCAACGAGTGGATGGCTGAATCGAGCGTAGATCCCATTCGGCGACGCCGTTGAGTCCTACTTCCTTGAGGAGGCTCGCACGGAACCGTCTCAACTTGTCGTTCTTGGAATCGCTGTCAATGAGGTTGCATAAACAACCCATCGCATCGTACCAGAATCCAGCTTTGGCATTGTGAACGACTGTTTCAAAGCTACATGTAATCTTAGCGCCCATCGGTTCGATGCATTCACTGAGATCACAACGTTCGATCACTCCGCCGGCGACCGGATTATTGGAGTGCTGATTGGCGTCGCGAATGACCGACACAAACCATCTGTACTGCACGTTGGGCTCGAGTACGAAGCCAAGTTCTTTGAAGTTGATGGCATAAATGCCCGCCTGCTTGGGGGCTGGAATAGATTTTTCTTGAAACGCCTTTGGTGAACGATCGTCTCTCAGGGTCACGACGACTTCGTGTGAGGTCGGCTTCGAGACGAACCAGTTCACCACGGGAGTTTCTTTACTCGTCAGTCCCACATGGTCCGGAACGAGTGCTTTGACCTCTGGCTCCGTGCCGTCGGTGCCGCGCACGTCGCCACCCACGCGGGCCCGCGGGGTAATCTTCTTGGGCGGTGTGTAGATGGGCTGATCTTCGGACGACTTGGGGGTGCCGGCCACGAGCAGCGTCGATTGCGCTAGGCCGACCGCACAGAGCGTCACCAGACCAATGAGCCACCGTGAGATGGAAGAGCCCTTCACGTGCATGGGGAGGAACTGTAGCATAACGTCCGTAGTGATTACAGCCAGTTATTGAGCAACAAGAACGGCGACCAATAAGCCGGGTGATCATAGACGCGGTCATTCAGCAATTTGATTTGGGCACGCTGAATGGCCACCGCCTTTGAGACAGAGGGATCGCGAAGCTGCCGGTAGAATTCGGAGACCAATGCCGCAGACGCCTCGTCGTTGATGAACCACAGAGTGGCCAACGCGCTGCGCGCTCCTGCTTTGATGGCCACACCGGCGAGGCCGAGCGCCGCTCTGTCGTCGCCAACGGCGGTTTGACAGGCGCTGAGTGTCAACAGCTCAAGCGGGTCTTGCCGGTAACGGAAGAGGCCGATCAATTGATCGAGTTTGTCCATAGTCAGTTTCCCATCAAAGGTCAACAAAAACGAATCATAGGCATCGGTCGAAAACTTGCCATGGGTCGCAATATGAAGAATGCCATACCGGCTCTCACGCAATTCCTGTTCCAGCAGACCCGTACGGAATTGCTCATTGATCAACTGGTCAGCCTGAAAAAGCGTCGTTACAGACTCGACCTCGTCTTTTACGTAGGGAAGTGACGGGTATCCCTGGACGGAGCTGATGAGCCCGCCGGCGAGCGTACGAATCTTCGCTAAATTTAGCGGACGCGGGTCAGTCAGATACAGGCCAGGCGTCATCGCAACGGCGTACTGCTGAATCAAAAATGATTTACCGTCATGTAAGGCAGAGAAGGGGATGGTGCGGAGCGAGCCATCCGGGACAAATACCAGTGTCTGGATCTTGTGGCGTATCAATTCCGATTCAAGCGGGCGGATCAGCCAATCGTAGAGCTGTTGTGAATGATCGAGATATTCAAGTGTCGTTCGTTTCTCGACAGTCTTTCGAAATAATCGGACTTCTTTTGTCATATCCTCGGAGGTAATGGGCACGGAATAGCGCCGGATACCGGAGCTGAAGCTGGCCAAGAGTTCGATGCGATCCTTGAAGGCGATCGGGTAGATCACCGCGGTTGTCGGATCGATAGTGTCGAGCTTCGCGATTTTCGCTTGCAGTGCGTCCACGCATTGATCGCGAAAGTAATCTCTCAGCTCTGCCGCCTTGTACGTTTCAATGGCATCGCGTGCGTAGCGAAGATACTGCTCGGCTGCCTTATCGTCGGCCGTCAAGGTTGCTCGTTGAAAGAGAAGATCGGCCTGTTCAAAAAATAGAGGTTTGATGGGTTCTTCCCCTGAAAGCGATCCGAGCGACAGTGCGGAGGCAACCTCCACGCGGATGGGCTTCAGCGCATCAGCGGCACGATAGTAGGCGGTGATGGCTTCATCCAATTTTCCGGTATTGGCCAACAACCGTCCCAATTGCCATTCCCAACGATAGAGCGATTCAGGGGCGTTGGCGGCTTGGGCGGAGAAAATGGCCTGTCTCGTCAATTGTAGGCCTTCATCATAGCGATGCTCGGTCTCGTAGAGATGGCCGAGATATCCGTTCGCATAGGACCTGGCACGGACGTCCCCAATCTTGTCTGTCACGTCGTCCGCTTCGACAAATGCGCCGGCAGCCCGGAGCAGCAGTGCTGTGCCATTGGTGGGCATACCGGTGCGCAGTTGATGATAGCCCAGTCCGATCTGTATCAAGCTGGTTGCCTTCTCATGGGAAGGCGGAAAATCCTTGAGCCCGTCCAGCGCCTTATCGAGCCAGTCTCTCGCGGCCTCCGGCTGGTTCAATGCCAAGGCGGTGCGTCCCGCATTGATTCGTGCGCGGACGGTCAAGGGCCGATCGCCCGCAGCCTCAGCCTTGCTCGCCGCGTCGGTAAAGGACGCCATGGCCTCAGGCAGCTTTTTTTGAGCCACCTGGGTCAGGCCAAGATTGTTTTGAATGCCGGCGATGACCGGCGTCGCGTCCTGTGGAACGGTTTCCATCGCCTGCGTTAAGTGCGACATCGCCGCGTCAGGTTGGCGACCGGCGAGATAGGCATGGCCCAGGCTGCTCAGGACCGTGGCCGTCCAGACCTTATCCTGACTCTTCTGCGCGAGAGCCAACGCCACCTCGAGCTGCTGCAGCGCTTGCGTCACCTGTCCCATGGCTTCCGAAGCCTGCGCAGCTGCAACGAGCGCTCGGCTCTGTTCCATAGGCTTGTCTTGTTGTTCATAGCCCTGAGCCGCTTGCTTCCAGGCCCCCAAGGCCTTGTCAAACGCACCATGCTGATACGCTTGCAGCCCCTGCTTCATGAAGCTCTCAGGACCTGCATCGGACGCCGCAATCGTTCCCGCAGTCCTGGTCAGCAGCAGACCCGTTGCGACCAGGATGACGAGCGCCAATCGAGCGAGGTGCGATGTCATAGCACAAGTCTTGTGCATATGTTGTTCCACTCAGTCACTTCCCCTCTCTTACATCACCAACGTCATAAATGCTCCCTCCAAGCTCGGTCGCTGCGCTGAATGGTAGCCTTTTACGACTTGCGATGGGTGCACGGTCCCTCGCGCTGCTGTCGCCATAGGCGATGGCATTATGGTGCTCCTTCCAAGCTCGCTCGTTCACCTCTCCCTCCGCAGGTAGGATTGTTTCCCTGGAGGGATGGGATAACCGCATACGACTTGTGCCGAGGCTCGGGCACTTTCTCACCCACCCGGCCCTGCCGCGCCGAGACGCGGCTTGTCCGCAAACTGCTGAGCCAAGGCGGTCGTGCTGCACGACGGCGAGCACTGTCCGATGGTCCGTTCACGCGAAGCGCCAACGGACCGAGTTGCACAGCCGAGCAGAGGCGAAGCACTGTACGGTCGAACTGAGGCACTGGAGTATGAGGACATCCCATCCCGAGAAATCCCTTTCAGAATAAATTGATCACAATCCCTAGATGCACACCATGATCCTGTAACGTATTCCCCTGTTTTGGCACATCCTTTATTTTGTATCCCCAATACACTTCAAAGACCGCTCGATCCTTGGGCAAGATATTCCAACGAAGCCCCGTACCGACACTGGCGAGAGTGTCGGGGAGATTAGGGTTTGGCGTAACTGGCGAAGGACGGTTTTCGCCAAGGTTCCAGCCGTGCCCGACATCGACAAATGGCGCGAATTGAAACATCGGTTCGCCGCTGGCCCAGCGCCACAACGGGAAGCGAGTTTCGACTGAGAAGAGGAACACGTTATCTCGCAGCAATGTGACCTCGCGATAACCGCGGACGGTGTATCGTCCACCCACGGCAACTTGCTCGAGGGGAAACAGCGGGGAGTTCGTGAACTGCAGACCCATACGTTGGAGGAGTTGCATGCCGAATAAGTTTTCACCAAACTGTTTAATGGCCTGCTGTTGACCCAACCAAGAAAAGAATTGCCCATCCGGCGTATCCGGGTTCGCATTGATCGTCGCCCCTAAGACGTTAAGACCGACGCTGAATCGAGAGCTTAACGCAAAGACAGTATCGATCGTGCGATGCGTCCAGTCTTGTGCAAAGCGGAGGGCCGAGACGGTCGCGGCGCCGTTCTGGAAGCCAGGGAAAATGTTGAACGTCATTTGCTGGGGGGTGCCATTAAATAGAAACGATTGAGTGAACAAGTGCTCGCCAATGACTGACAAGGCGACCTCGTCCGTCACAGTTTTATAGATCGGGTGTCGGAGACTCATGCCAATGATTTCGGTATTCGTCTTGATGTTGAGTGGAGTGAACGGTTCCTCGATCAACTTGAAGTCATAGCGCCGATAGTAGGGCGAAAAGGTTGTGCCGTAACGATTGAATGGCAGCGCATAGGAGGCATCCACAATCGGAAACGCACCGCTGGACATTCCGTAGCTGAGGCTCAGAGGGTCTCCGTTGCCGGTCAGGTTGTCGTCGACCAGTGTGCCGACCCCTTTGAACTCACCGACCAACGGCGTCTGATAGTTGTTCACTTCCATGATGGCATGAAACGGCTGCTTATCTTGGACACGGACATTCAGCTCGCTTTGGCCAGGTGCGTCGCCGGGTTTAAGCTCGGCATTGATCCGCTCGATCCGCCGATCTTGCTGGAGGATTTGCAGCTGGTCCTGCAACGGTTCCATCCTCACAGGCGTTTCGCTGCCAAGTTCAATCCGATCATGGATGTACGACGACCTGAACCAGCGATTGCCTTCAACATGGATGTTGGTGAGCATGCCTTCAATAATGTGCACCGCCACGACGCCGGCCTGCACGTCTTGATCGGGGATGATCGCGCCGGATGTCAGGTAGCCCTTGTTGATGTAGAGCAACGTGAGCGCGAGTCGAAGACGTTCGAGGTCCTCCGTCGCGAGCGTCCGGTTCTTGTACGGGGCAGTGACTTGATTGATTTCAGCATCAGAAAACACCGTATTGCCCGTCACCATGATGTCACGAACAAACACCTGCACGCCGCCGGGCTTCTTCGGCGCTTCGCCTTCAGGAGGTAGTGGAACGATCGGCAGGACAGGACTGGGAGGAGGGTGGGGACGTTGAAACTCTTCCTTTAATGGTCCGGGCGGTTGGCCGGACCGTCCCGTCGGATCTATTTGCCCGAGGGCCGGTGATGTTGCCAGGCCGATCATGGCAAACCCCGCAAGTACCCACGAGACAGAAGACGGAACACGACCTGCCGGCGCTGGACCACCAACGCGATGGGTCATGATGCGCAGTCTGTCGATACCGCGAAGCTCTGGGTCAGAAAACCGACCGGAGCGACCTTCCGCAGCGAGAGAATAGGAATTTCTTCCGCCGTTTCGCTCGGCGTTCTGTTAAGGCCCGCCTCTTTGACTGTGCCGTCTTCAGATTCAGACATGCTCAATGCCAATGGAGTCGAAACCCACCCGCCTGGTTCGGCAGGTAAGGCGTCTCGCCCAGCCACTGTAAAGCTGCTGATATTGCCACCGGCTAATGCTGCGCAGCGTTGACCCAGTAAGTGAATGGCTGCTAATAGCGGCTTCTGCCCGAGAGGGACGATCTTGCCGCTCTGTGAAGCCTGCTGCCCCATCTGTTGAAAAATAGTGTCTCAACGAGTTGTGAGTAAAGATCTGCACTAGAGCAACAGGACAGTTTGCGAGTTCCTGCGAGACGTCGCCATCTGGTATCCTTTATAGCCGCATTGAATAGGGCTTCATGAAAAATAAACGGCTATTTGTAAGGTCCTCCACATCGGAAGTGATAGCCTCGATTCCGTTGATCACTCATGATTCCCTATCAATCGTGGACAGGTCAGGTTCTTCATGAAGAGCCGCACGATGTCGCTGGCTTGATTCGTATACAGAACTCCTGCCTCGGTTCATGTTACCGATAGGCTCATGCTCCTTCAGCGCATGCCACGGTGTGAAGCGAAGGCTCTCACAACCTTGTGTTTGCTTGAGTCTCTGCGGTGGGAAGCGAATCTGTGCAACCGTTACAAACGGCGTATCCTCTTCTTCCCATTCGGTTAAGGCATCCTCGGTGGGTTGTTTCTCCTCATCCAGTTGGAACTGAACTCTAAAATTAAAGCAAATCGGGTTCGCAAAAGAGAACCTGCGTAGGTCTTCTGTCAGACGATTGTCACCACGCCGTACGGGGTTCGGATTCGGATTCCTAGTGCACGGCTGCGCAGTATATTTTATTGGTTTCTCACCAAGATTGATGGGGGCGTCGCTCCAATATTGGTCGTTGACGAGGCTATCGACGTTTCGAAACAGCAGGCCAAATAGAAGGATTTTCATTGATCGCAATTTCTTTGTCAGAAACCAGGCTGAACTTGTCATGCTGTCTTGCGTTTTCCCAAATTTCATGAAGTCTTGAGCGGTAGAAGCTAACTGAGTGGGGTTATTTGTCATTAAGAAGTCTTGAGTGTGCTGCTCAGGATGTGAGTCGGCCTCTTGAGGTGAAACTCGTTTACCCTCAACCTCAAGAACCTTAACAGCTAGCCCACGAACGTCGGACCAGGCGTCTGCCTGTATAAAACCGACGCCATTCGAAAACCTTGCCAGGATGTCGTATTCATGTTCTTTTGCGAAAATTCCAAAAAGAGTATCGCCAGGATCGATTTCAAACTTGCGCTCTATGTGGCGTTCAGACAACGGTAAAACAACAAGCTTTCCCTTCAAACACCCATGTGATTTGGCATGAAATCCTCGGAGGACAACATTCTGAGGCTTGGTAGCGAGCAGAGAGTCCTGGATGACATTGATCTCTTGAGCTAGCTGAGGAAACACTCTTTCTTCTTCAGACTGTGACGTGTCGCGTGCCAAAGACGCTTGGCTGTTACAGGATAACAATGGCAATGACGAAGCAATCAAATGCAGAGCCATTTTCGTCTTTGCACTGTAGGATGAGATTCTCATTTACAAACCATTGATAAGTAAGCAGGCATTAACACACTTTGATCGGAATTGAATAACAGAGAGGATTCATTTCAGAGCTCTTGAGAAGCTATCCCTTATGACTGACAATCTGAGGAATCTACCGCGAAGCTCTGGGTCAAGAATCCAGGCGGCGCGATCTTCCGGAGTGAGAGCACTGGAATTTCTTCCGCCACCTCACTCGACGTTCTGTTAAGGCTCGCCTCATTGACTGTGCCGTCGTCAGATTCAGACATGCTCAAGGCCAATGGAGTCGAAACCCAGCCGCCTGGTTCTGCGGGTAAGGCGTCTCGTCCAGCCACTGTAAAGCTGCTGATATTGCCACCGGCTAATGCTGCGCACCGTTGGCCCAAAAGTGTGGTTGCTAATAGCGGCTTCTGCCCGAGAGGGACGATCTTGCCGCTCGCTGGGGAAATGGGCGATTGGATCACGATGTTGCCTTGCTGTCCAAATTGCGACGAGGCCGAGATGATACTGGTCGAATCTTGTAATAACAGATTCGTCGTGATCGAGATGTTACCGCCGGCTCCCTGTACTGCCCGGGTGATGATCTGGCTGTTCTGTAAAACGACGGCATTGGGGTCAATCGTAATGTTTCCGCCGCCGCCAGCACCGCCAATAACAGAGGTGCTCACTGTGCTGTTGCCTAACTGAACCATATCCACAGCACGGATCTCGATATTCCCTCCGTGGGCTTTAGCAGCTTCGCTCGTTATCGAACTGTCTTGCATACTTAGCTGTGGACCGGCATCGACGAAGATGTTGCCGGCATTGCCGGGTCCTGTGCTGCTGGCTGAGACGATGGCTCCATTCGTCAACGTGACAGTTTGGCCGGCTGTGATATTGATGTTGCCGCCGTTCGCTTGCGACGCCGTGCTGCTCACCGTACCAGCGTTGCTGCTAAAAGTATTTCCAGCATTAATGTTGACCGAACCACCGACTCCGGCACCGGTGGTTGCTGCCGTGATCAGGCCGCCGCTGTTGACTTGAACTTCATTTGCATCAACTGTGATCGTGCCGCCAGTGGCTGATGGCGCAATGCCGGAGGTGGCAGCTGAAAGCGTCCCGCCGTTCTGAAGCGTAAGAGTGTTGGCTAAAATGTTTATATTTCCGCCCGCGCCGGTGCCTACCGTGCTGGTGAAAACACCGCTGTCTTTGCCATCGATCAGGACTGATTGAGCTGGGCTTGATAGGCCTTGGATAGTCACGGATCCTGCAGGACCTTCAGGCGGGGGCCCGCCAGGTAATCCAGTGTTAACATCAATTCCTTGTCTGCTACTGCTTGAGATTCTTCCTCCGTTAATCAGCTGAAGAGAGTCTGCGGCTATGCTCAGCGGTCCAGCAGCGCCCGTGCTTACTGTGTCGGTTGAAATAGAACTGCCATCAGTGACGAGAATGTCATGGGCTCTGACGTTCAGACCTGCAGAGGAAGCCGCTCCAACCGATGATGCGTGGATAATAGAGACTGGACCAAGAGAGCCGCCACCGAGATTGAGGCTCCCTGCGAGGGTCACTGTACGTCCCCGGCTGGCAGCGTGCTAAGGTTGATCACCTCGATGTTACCGCCATTCATCTGAAGGTTGTTTGCATTAATCCGAACCTCTCCACTGCCTCCCGCTCGCGGAACTCGCAGGCCTGCCGCATTCAGAGGTGGCTGCAGGTACGTGAAAAATCCAGAGTCCGCAATAATAATATTCCCGGCTGGAGCACTTGCGCTGATCGTGCCGACCGTGCCAGGGCTCTCAACTATTTGAGAAGTAACCTGCGTTTGATTGGTAAGAGCGATATTCCCATGTGCACTGGTCAGTTCAATGTTCCCAGCATCTCCGGCGGGGCGTACAACGGTTCCTCCTTCTCCCATAGTGAATTGTGCAGCGGACTGGATAATTGCAACTTCAGTCTCAATATTCTGATTTGCGGCTATCTTGATATTACTCGCGTTGCCAGCACCATTTGTCAAAGATTGTATTTGCACAGCATCTTTCACCAAAATGGAATTACCTTCCAATGTGATATTGCCGCTGTTGCCACCCGTGCTACCTGGCGCAACATTAGTCTGGATGTTAGTTATCACGAAATTCCCTGTCTCAAAGTCCGCTACACCCCGAACTTCTAGATGATCAGCCTTGACGTGGACACCGCCGTATTGAACTCCGGGAGTGGCATTTCCAACCACGGAGGCATCGATCAGCGCGCCGTTCTGGATCACCGCATTCTGGCTCATTTGAATGTCGATGCCGGATCCAATCGTTTCTGCTCCATTGATGACAGGACCGGGACCGGTGACGTTGGTCGAGATCGCGGAGTTGTCGATTAGCAACTGGCTGCCTCGAATGAGCACTGTCCCTCCACCGTTGCCGCTGGCATCGACGACCGATTGTTCGGAAATCTGAACGGCCCCGAGATTACCGAACGATTGGCCGTTGATATTCGGCGCCTGATTCAAGGTCCCTGCCAAAATTTCTCCTGGTGACGCAACGCTCGCCAGATTGATCTGGCCGCCCGATGCCGAAAGTTTCGCCGATTGAGGGGTGCCACCGTCTGGCGTGCCGGACTGAATTGTGATGTTCCCGCCAACAAGCGAGATGCTCTGTCCTGGTGTAACGGACAATTGGCTTCCTTGAACGGTGATGGCTCCAGGATTTGATCCTAAAAAGCCATATGCGGCGACGGGGGCGGTGCTTAGGAGGCATCTGTCGCTTGATTAGGTATGGCATTGAACGATTTTCCGTCTGCCAATCGCAAATAATCTGCACTGCTGAAGGAAACCATCCCTCCGACATTTACCGTGGCGTTTGGCCCGAACAAGAATCCGGCAGGATTCATCAGGAAGAGGTTTGCGGTCCCGAAGCCTGTTGTTTGAATGATGCCAAAGATGTTCGAGATATTGCCTCCGGTGATGCGCCCAAGGATGTTTGACGTGGGCAGGCCGGAGTTATTAAGAAAGTTTGCGACATTGTTGTTTTGAACATTGAAGTCACCGAAGCTGTGAAAAAGATTGGTCCCGCCGCCCGGTCGCGTCCCGCCAGTAATGTTGTATTGCGTCTGTCCGCTCGGAAGTGTGACCGGTGACTGACCTGTGTGTTCAATCCAGAGGGAGTGATCGGAGCGGCGGCCAACGCCTGTTGGCTTCTCGGCGGAGAATAAACGCTCACCCAGACAAGTTGAGTGATCAGAGAGAGGAGCAGAGTCGGAATGTAAAAGAAAATTGTCCGCCTCATAATTCATCCTCCTTACACCCTAAAGAAGAAAACTCTCTCCTGACCCAAGATTTTGTCGAGCCACATACCGAATCGTACATGGCTCGACAGAACTAGGTGATGGCCTACCTCTCTATTCGTTTAAGGCGTCTGCCTAGCGAGGACTTCAATTTTGTTATCCTCGCTGGCACCGTAGCTAAGAAATTCTGCTTCGAATTTCAGTTGATCTTCGGGCTTTTGGAAGAACTTTAACTCATAGCTGTCTTTGTTACATTGTCCTGAAATTGAACGATCGATCAGTCGATCGATGCTATATGACCTAGGGGCAAGGGAAGGTGAAGAGGCATAAAATCCTGTGATCTCTAGCCGCTCACTGTCGATGAAAGCCTTGACCTGCAGAGTTAGGTAATCATCGGGATGATGGGGGGGACACTGGTACCAGGCGCAACCATTCTGGCCGGGACAAGAACAGCCCCACATTGTTTTGCAGGTAGCACACCCGCAGCACGTTGCATATGCCCTTTCCGGTAGGAAGACAGGCGCGCTTAGCAGTAGTAAGAACATGATTACGGGAACGAGTCTAAGAAGCGCGCATTGCGTTACCCTCCTTGGCAGGCAAACAGGTTAAGTGCTACTTCAGAGCTTCAAGGGAAAACATACAGTTCAAGATACGGTCAGAGTGCTCGCTACCAATGAACAAGTAAGGCTCTCCAGCCATGGGATTTATTTGCTGTGCCGCAGCTTTAGCGGCGTTAACGAAAAAGCTATATGGCTTCTTATGATCCATGTCGGCCCCTCCCACATTCTCCGGAATGGTGCCAGTCACGAGGATTTTCGTGTCGTCAATGGGCTTAACGTCGGTAACCTTTATGCCATACCAGCATGGCGTATGGTTCTCAAACTTAGGCTCGTGTGGTGCTGGGCAAATTGTGCCGCCGCACGCTGCCAACAGAGCTAAGAAACAGACCAGTCCAAGAACATCTCAACACAACCATACTTTCACCTCCTTCGTTTGGGAGTTTGTAGCGCGCTCTTTTCAATCCACACTTCAAGTGGATGCTTGCCTTGCATCCGTTAAAATCACCTCGCTTGCCTTCTCCGCGATCATGTATGTCGGCGTCACGATGAAAAATCCTGGGATGTAGGGAAATATCGACGCATCGACCACGCGCAGGTTCGTCGTGCCGCGAACTTTGAAATTGTTATCCAGCACGGCCGTGGCATCGTCTGTTGCGCCGAGCTTGCATGAACACGATGCATGGTGTCCCCAGGCTTCGTTCATGATCCACTCGCGTAACGCCGGCATCCGTGACTTGAGGTCCCGGCCAGATCTCTTCCGCGTCACCGGCATCCAAACGGTTCATGATCTTCCGAATGAATGCGACTGCCTCGACCATGGCATCGAGGTCTTCTTGGCCTTTATTCGCATCGTTGCCTTCTTCGAAATATTTGAAATTAATCTGCGGCGTATCGCGTGGGTCGTTCGAGCGAAGCGTCACTTCGCCGCCGCTAGTTGCGGGTGTGCGCCTTTAAGACGAGCCAGGTGAAATGGTCCTTGATCGTGATGCTCTTCGTGTAGCCTTGTTCATAGCCTCGGAAGTCAGACGGGAGGCCGAAGATGAACAGGTCCGGGCTCTCATTGGCATTCTTGGCGATGGATGAGCGCTTCAGAATGGCGATGATCACGCCGTTGCTGGAGTACAAGAAGCCCTTGCCATCTCTCCGTTCATCCGGCGTCGCTTCCTTCCACTCCTTATAGACCGGATCTCTCTGCTCATCGGCTTCGAACTTTGCGTTGGCGAGCGTCGAGAGATTCTGCTTGAGCTTGTAGACAATTCCGACTTCATACCGGTCCTGCAAGTTCTTGCCGACGCCGGGCAAGTCGATGTTGACCGGAATGCCGTGCCGTTGGAGTTCTTCCTTCGGACCGATTCCAGACAGCATCAAGAGTTGAGGCGTATTGAATGCCCCTCCCGAGATGATGACTTCTCTCTTGGCTCGAAAAGTTTTCTGTGATGCTGAGGCATCCACAGCCTTCGGGTCCGCTCGATAGAGATGGGCGCCTTCACGGCATTCCACGCCGACGGCTTGCAACTGCTCGCTATTTGCAGCCGCTTCTTTTTGCAACAAGACTTTCGTGACCAAGACGTTCGTTTTGACGATTAACTGGTTAGGACAGACCTGTTGGACTGTTCGGATACGATCCCGCACGCTTGCCCGCTTGCCGCCATTGGTAGCGACTGGTGTGAGATACAAACCTTCCGGACGGTGTTTCACGGAATCCATGTGATTGATGTCTTCTTTCAACGCGGCACTGACGAGCTTGGGAATGGCGCGGCGAATAAAGGCTTCGGTGGGGGAGCCCGGGAGATCTTCCAGAGTGGTGAGCGCGACAGCAGCGAGGATTCGTTGGAGTTGCGGATCTCTTGCGATAAATTCCTTCAGCGTTTTGTCCTTGGGCCGTTCGGTGGTGAGCCATCCGTTGAACCCGTGCTCGCCTCCCGACAAAAGGTCCCATGCTCTGGAGGCGTATTGGCATCGCTCGACCCGTTGAAAATACTTGCGCATCTTTTCTGCCGACCACGAATTGTCCCCGGTGAGTTGGGCGATGCGGTCCCAATCGCTTTCATGCCCGTAGACGGTGATCATGGCATTGTGCGCCGTGCAGCCTCCCAACGTGCCGGCTCTCGGATACCAGATGCACTCCATCCTTGTTTCGCTTCGTATCCTTACTTTGACGACCGTCGTTTGCGTAATGCCGGACGAAATAGTTCCATTGCAGGTCTGGGTCTTCTGTAGAGAGCGGATGGAAGGCGGGAACCGAGTAATGGGCATTTTCAGTCTCGCCACCGGCTTCAAGGAGAAGTACCTTGTAGCCAGCGAGCGCCAAATTTGCGGCGACAGGCCCGCCTCCGGCGCCAGACCCCACGACGATATAATCAAACTCCGTATCCGGTAGAGATCCCGCTGCGGCACAATGACTGGCGTCGGGGAGTTTCGACGAAGGAACTCAGCAGCGAACAGCCGCCAAGCGATACGACTATTCCCGTGGCGGCGGCTACCTTAAGAAAGCTTCGTCGGCTCAGTGGTGTCATCGGATCATCCATCATGATTGATGTCGCCTAGAACGTTTTCAAAAACTCAATCAGCGCGCGCTTGTCGTCGTCGCTGAGGCCTGGCTCGTTCTCTGCCTTGTTCAAGGAACTCGTCCCGAAGTAGTGGCCTCGATTGACGACGAAATCATTGCACTTGCTCAATTCGAGCAGTTCGTCGGCAAGCCCTTTTTCGAGAAAGACCTGTTTTGCCTGCTCATCGGTGGCATTGTCAGGAAGCGCTTTCAGCGCCTTCTTGATCTTGATGAGCAGCTTCACGAGTTTCTTTCTATGTGTGAACCGCTCAATGAAATTGGCGTCGTCGGGCATCATGTTTAAATTGGCTAAGAGATTCACCGGGGTGTTTTTGGGAATCGGGCCGATTTCAACGCCGGTCTCTTTGAAGAGGGGCGGAAGCGCAGTGACATCGGGAAGAACGTGTTCTTCCAGTTCGATGACGTCTTGGAGAAACTCGGGAAGAAATCCTTTTGGCACTCGCAGATAGCTCGTTGTCGTCGTGCGATCGATGAGTCCTGGCACCTTGTCGCCCAGGACGCGATCTTTGTCCCGCTTCTCCGGCCACAGCATCTGCTCGATCGAGTTTTGGAACGAGCGCATGCGGGCATCCACGCTTGGACTCGGATCGAATTTGCCGACGCTGTTGTTGAGCAAATAGGGTGCGGTCGACCACAAACTGACAAGAGAGGGTACACGCGTATACCCCACGCCCCCCGCCGGCATTTTGTATGGACGCTCTTCACCGGTGATCGGGTGATGCACTGTGATGGTCCCAACCGACGGCAGGTCCTTATAGGAACGTGAAGAGAAATTGTCCCAGATGTTGTCTTCAATGGCGTTCGTGGCAAGGGTGCTGCAGGCATTGGTTTCAAGCAAGGTGACCGGGATCCGGGCATCGTTTGACAAATAATTGTTGTCGAGAAAATCGTCGGCCAAGACAATCTTCTTCATTTCCCGCTTGAACTCATCGGTTTTTGTCCACTGCCAATACTTGTTCCAACAGTCCAAATAGCCTTTTCCAGCGCAGCCATGAGGATCGAGGCCCTGCACAGAGGATGGAAGCTTGCTCGAATGGCAGCGCGCACAGCGTTCCGCGAAGACTTCCTTGCCTCGCAAGAGTTGCGACGCAGGAGCGTTGGAATATTTGTCGCTACCCGGAGCATCTTTGAGTTTGTGTGGGCCCGTGGTCTTGAGGAAGAACAGCGCCATGTTGGGCGTTTGCGCTTCGGTCGCTTCCCAGTAACTGGAATTCTTCCGTGCGTCTTTAATCTTGATTGGCGTGATTTGGTCACCGCCGATCAACGGCTTGAAGTGCAGCAGCCATTCCTCACTGAACAGGCCGATATTGAGGAAGACGCGATTCAGCGCTCCCAAGGCGCCCACTGAATCGGATCCGTCCTTCAGCACATGAGGGGTCCAGACGGTGTCGGGAGCCTGGAAGAACTTCGTGAGCGGTCCATCCGAGACGTAGTTATTCAACTGCTTATTGTCCAAGCCGCCGCCGGCCAGCTTTTCCTGGCCCCAGCGCTTGGCCTGTTCG
The DNA here is from genome assembly GCA_963730935.1 of uncultured Nitrospiraceae bacterium. Classification (GTDB taxonomy): domain Bacteria; phylum Nitrospirota; class Nitrospiria; order Nitrospirales; family Nitrospiraceae; genus Nitrospira_C. The sequence goes on from CAVSTP010000004.1 coordinate 40,110, forward strand.
AGGCGCGCCCCAAGATGATAGACAGCGTTCATCGTCCGTGGATTGTTGATGCTGTCTGTTGAGACCAACGAGGTGTCGAGGGCGCCTGGGCGAGATGTATGAAAGAGTTGATAGGGGAAGCTGTTCTGATCTGCCTCCCATGAGAAGATGCGATCGATCCAAAAATACTGGGCGCCGACGTTCGAGCTGAGATGCTTCCATCCCGGATGCTCTGGATCTTCCGGGGGTTTCGTTGGAACCGGCCCTACGTGACAGAAGCCACATGACATCCCAACGCGGTAGGGTTTCACCAAGTCTTTTGAAAGGTAATAGCCTGGGTCTTCGTAGTACCGCTTGGGATCCCATTTTTCAGCGGCCTCTTTGCCAAAGTCAGGGTTCGGAAAGAGGCGCAACCCAACAATGCCCGTTGCATAGCCATAGAAAGAACCGACAGGAACAGTGTTGCCTCGGGCGCCGGTCTTGACGCCGGGGTATTTTGTCTCGTTTTCGAAGGGATCCGGCGGGCAATCAGGGCTGGAAATGCGCTTGTCCAACCAAAGTCCGAAACGGTTGGGGTCGGGGCCGGATGCTTTTTCAAAACATGGTTCATTGACCAGGCCCAGATAATACCAACGATTGTCGCGGCTGAATTTCAGACTCGGGTGCGATGACAGCGTTTTCAGAAAATCGAGCGTCCCGTAGCTAATCGTCGAAAGATCATCCCAGAACTTGTCGTTCCCACCTGTCCAGACAATCCAGGTATTGCGCCCTTTGACTTCTTCGGGAGACAGCTTGGCGCCACCATCCATTTCGGCAAAGTAATCCTCATCGGCCGCAGGGAAGGATGCGGCGGTGCGTTTTGTCAGATGGGCCTCGTCTTCGACTTCGCCAGGAGTGCCGGATTGTCTTGTCGACAAACAGCTGAGCAGCACGGCGACGGAAACGAATGCGACAGCCGCGAATTTGAAAGAGAAGGTGTTGAACATGTATTGGACCCCTCTAATTGAATGCAGGATCACCCTTCGCATCTTCTCGCGCCTTCCACTGGAGGTCGTAGTAGTTGCCGCGATCGCGTGCCCATGGATCAAACGCATTGACGACGTGCGCGAGCTCAGGCTCTAGTTCGGGAATCGTCCGACGCAGCACGCATTTGAGCGGCGAAGGGTCCACCTTATTGAACAAGAGCCATGTTTTTACGACGCATTGATCTTCCGGGCCGTTGTTCATGACCCATTCCACGCCGACCTTGCTGTAGAACTCTTTCGTAAAGCTGGACGTGAAGAACCGGTCGCTGAACAGGCGCCTGGAGGCATTGAGGATGAAGACTTGAAATTGCGTTTCCGAGATAGCGAAGCCATGGGGCCGAACCGGTTCGGCCAGCCAGCCAACGATCGTGTCGAGGTCTTCAATGTTGTCGACTTGTTCGCCATTCTTCTTGCCTAAGCAATCGTCGATCGCTTGCCACTGAATGCCTTCTGATGTTTCGAGTCGGACCTTTTGGGCCGTCGTGATCACCTTGGACTTGTCACAGGTATGGCGACCGTAGACCGCTCGAAGTCTATTGACGATCTCCATTTGTCGATCGAGTTCCTTCTGCTTCGTGGAATCTTTCTTGGCAGCCACTATCAAGTTCTCATCGATGAAATCTTCAAACCTGGTCAAGGTTCTCAGCCCGTATTGCCGACGGAATTCATTGAAGCGGGGGATGCCGCGTTCTCTATCGCGAATGATGTCGAGCGCAGCAACGTCAATCTGGTGTCCCGCTTCGTCGATGTGTAGATTTTGGAGGAACTGTGGATGGTTCCTGAGCGTCAGCCGTCCCAGCCGCTGTCGCCCCATCGACAACGCCAGGTTGGCCAGCCCTTTGCCGTGCATCGTCGTTGTGGCTTTCTTCCTGAACGTCTCGACGACCGGAATCATCCCCTGGATCTGATCAGGGTGATTGAACTGTCGATACTCGATCAGGTCGGGCATCATCGGATGAAGGCGATAGACGGTAATGAACTCTTCGGGGAAGTTGAATGGCGAGCCGAAGTGGTGTGTGCCTCCGTTGACATGATCGGGCTTCGGGAACGTGTACGTGTTCGGACAAAAGAAAAGATGCCAGCAATCCCGGATCTCGTTACGCATGCCGAAGATGCCCGGCCCTCCGGCAAAAGCGGAGTATTTGAGATTGGCATCCGCGAGGTCGCCCGAGCGTTTCATCCGGCTCATGACGGTTTCCACCGCAGCGCCGACCACCGAATAATTCTCGAACAGTCCAGACCAATTCGCGTTCATGCCTTTGTAAAGCGCTTCGTCATAGAGCAGTTGAGTGGTCCATTCGATGGTGTGGATCTTGGCAATTTCGGCTGACACGACGAGTCGGGCGATTTCGAACAGCTCTCGAGGAGTCACTTCGCCGAAACGGCACAGGATGCTTTCGGCTTGTCGGGCCGCCGCAGCCCGCTGTCCTCCTTCGGATCCTGACTGCGGAAATAATCCACGAACTTGTTGTGCTCTCTGGCGAATACGTTATGGAAGAAACTCAGCCCGATGGACCAGTTATCCGGGAACGCCGTCGCCTCCTGGCCTTCCCAGATGGGGTTGATGTGTTTTCGGTCTGACTCATCGAGCAGGGGCAGGTAGCCTTGTTTCCAGCCTTCCCGTTCCTTTTCGTTTTCCGGTGTCTTGCCGATTGGTCGCATCAAGAGCTTGGCTGGATCGTCTGGATCCTTTTTCACGCGCTTTAACGAGGTCTCGTCGTACCCGTAGATCTGAGAGGCATCCCACCAGGCGGTTACCCGGTTCAGTGTTCTTCGTCGAGCCTTCTTGAGAGATTTTCCGTTGTCGAACATGCCAGGATCTGTCCGGTCGATCAGCGCTTCGCCGATACGGTCCTCAGGGCGGCACTTGATGGTCTCTTTGAGCTGCTCGGTGCAACCCATGCTCATCATGGTGTCGGCATTCCGCCCTTCGCGGGAATGGGAGAACCAGTCGTGCGTCATGAACTGAATCCAGAACGCGGCCAGGACATTAAATGAATTGGCTTTCTCGTAGGGGCACATCGAAAGGTCTTCTTTCGACCCATGTCCCTCGTTGCAGTCCACCCCGTTGCTCTGATCTCGCGAGAAGAGTGTCCGACTAATGAGTTGCGGGTTCGGCTCAAGCAGCGCAAGTCTTTTCGCATGCCGGTTTCTGGTTTCCGTGCTTTGCTTCTGTTCGTCAAGATCGGGGAAGGTGACGGCTTCGAATTGGACATTGCGGGCAAGGGGCTGGTTGGTCGAGCCCATGAGAGGGTTGTAGATGTCGTTGCAGTAGCCGTTCAGGTCACGAAACCGAATCGATTCGCCTATGCATTGCTGGGAGCCGTCAACCGGATTGGTCGTGAGGCCATCCTTCTTAAGCCGCGCCACGACCCTGACATATTCCTGCTCATCCATGTCGTTGCCGGCAGGTCTCTGATCGGTTACCCGCATTTCCACCCAAGGCGTGTGGAAGACGCCGGCAGGGTCTCTCAGGATCTGTGAATATTTCTCGTAGGTTCCGCTATTGTCGAACAGGTTGAACTTGATCATTTCCATCCGCTGGAATTCGAGGTCCAGCAGCGCGCCTCGGATCCCACGTCCGTTTCCACCGAGATCTCCGAAGAGCGCGCCGAACCCCGGCACCTTTGAGTCCGCGTCACCGGCGGCCCAGTAGTTTTCCCAGTCTACCCAGGGGCGCGATCTCGCTTGGACCGTTATCTCGCCGCCGCGGCAGCGGGCTGTGTCTTCCCGGACCTTGCCGAGGAACCGCTCGCTGCGGTCGGGGGCGACGTCTCTCGGACCGCGCGAGACGTATGTGAAGCAGGAACTCAGCTCTTGTGGATCAAGTGAGGCACAACCAGGGGCTGTGAAGAGAAGAGATGCGAGCAGGAGTGAGGCGGTAAGTGTGTGCATTGGCTGCACAACTTCCAATGGTTAAATGCCTTGGTGCCCCTTGCTATGCTCTTAATGAGAAATTCTCAATACCGCTTTCGCATAGGGCGGATGAACGAACCTTTTGGTTTCACGCCGTTTTTTCAAGGGAAGGCATGGTGATACGCTTTTCCGTCGGCGTCAACAGGTCCATTCGTATCTAGTCTTATCGTATCTAGTCTTACATTGAGCACCCAAGCGTTGAGCAATGGATATGCCTCCAGTATTCTCGCAGTAGAAATGCATCTAATCGTCTGATTCTTTCAGGACTTCGGTGATCGAGGGAAAGCGAGAGGGCTAGCGATTACCAGGCGGCTAGCTTCTGAGTGGATCGATTTAGATTCTAGGGGCGGGTCGGAAAGGATTCAGACGTGGAACGCGATCTCAAATCTCAGCTCTCACATGCCTTAATGTTGAGGATGGGGTAGGGAAATTTGAAACGCTTCGGGCGCGCCTTAATCGATTTTTTCAATAATCGCAAAGTAACGACTGTCCGACATCTTCCTGCCTCTGATTTCGGCCTCAATTGCAGTCCCATCTTTACGCTGTATCAATCGTTTCAAGCACAAGGTCTTGCCCTCGCGGAGTTGCTCAAGGTACTGATTGGCCAACTCTTTTTCTGCAGGGACATAGGTTTCCCTGACATGAAGCTGAAGCAATTCCTCCCTGGTGTATCCAAACAATTCGCATGCTTTTGCGTTTACCAGCCTGAAGTAGCCGTCCATATCTAGAGCAACGACGGCGTCCGAAGCCTCTTCCATTAAGAGTCGATACTGACGCTCACTCTCCTGTAGAGCCGCTTCTGCTTCCCGGCGTTCAGTAATATCTTGAGCAAAGACCAGGACTCCGATGACATTGCCCTGGGCATCACGGTACGGCACTTTGTCTGTCTGCACCCAGCGTTTATGACCAGGTGCTATTTCATAGAGTTCAACAATTCCGAGTCTCGGCTGGCCAGAGGCAATGACGGTAAGGTCATCCTGATGATATTTCTCCGCTTCCTCAGGATAGAGGTCATAGGTGGATTGCCCTTCAAGCTCCTCCACCGTTTTGTTGATAGATTCTGCTGCATGCCGGTTGACTCGTAAAATGCGATTCTGCGAATCTTTGTACCAGACCATCGCGGGAATGAGATCCAAGAGAACCTGTTGCTCGATCTGCTGCTGCAGCAATTTCGCTTCAGCCTCCTTCCGCAGCGTGATGTCGCGAATAATGCCACAGCTCAACATCTGCCCGCTGGATCTCCAAGTGCTCAGCGATAGCTCAACAGGAAATTCGCTCCCGTCCTTTCTCAAGCCGGACAGTTCGATCGTTCTCCCCATCTTGCTCGGTTTGCCGGAGGCCTTCGCTAGCTCAAGCCCACGCAGATGACCCTCGCGGTAGCGAGTCGGCATGATCGTGGTCAGCGGCTTCCCCAGGATCTCTCCCTCCATATAGCCAAAGAGCCGTTCGGCAGCGGTATTCCATGAGACGACCTTGCCCTCGTCATCAGCCAACACGATTCCGTCGGGCGCCGTTTGAACCACCTGTCGGAACTGCTCTTCTTTCGCATACAGGGCGCTCTCGACATGCCTCATCTTGTTCACCAACCGCCGCACGTCCACTGCCTGACGGAGGATGATCTTGAGCTCGTCTCGATTGTAGGGTTTGGTGATATACGCGAAGGCGCCACGGCGGAGGGCCTCAACTGTGTACTGTTCCTGGATGGAGGCGGTGAGGACAATGACCGGAAGAATAGGGTCCATTTCCTCCAATCCGCGGAGAACCGCGAAGCCGCTCAAGTCCGGCAATCCCAGATCCAAGACCACTGTACCGAACGATTGCTCTTCGGCTTCCTGCAGCGCCTGCCTTCCCGTTGCCACGCTGCGTACGGTATACCCTTCATGTTGAAGGTAATCTGAAAGAGCGAGGGAAAGATCCGGATCATCCTCCACGATGAGGACGGATGAACCATGGGAAGCGAGTTGTTCCGCTTTCATCGTCTCACCAGTTCAAGAGTGAGGGGGCGATGGATGTGGCAGCATTCAAGAGCGCAGAGGATGGGACAAAAACGCGAGAAAATCAATAGTTGGAAGGTGGAATGTTAAGGTATACGTTCTTTTAGGCTATGTTGCGAACGGCAGAGTGAAGTAGAACCGACTCCCTTTTCCCAGCGCGCTCTCGACACCAATGCTTCCCCCATGCAACTCGATGAGTCCTTTCGCAATCGCCAGACCTAAGCCAGACCCTGCAACCGGTCCAGAACCCGGTTCTACCCGATAGAACTTGTCGAAGATCTTCGGCAGATGCTCTTCCGAGATTCCGCACCCTGTGTCGGACACGTTCATTTTGATATGCCGCTCGTCCAAGACCTGTGCATCGATATGGACATGCCCACCCGGCGGCGTAAACTTGATCGCATTCTCGAGCAAATTCGCGAGCACTTCATACAGTTTGTCTCGGTCAACGCGAACCTTCGGCATGTCCTCCATGGAGCCTATGTCCATCGTGATCGATTTCCGCTGGGCAAGGGGCTGGAAGACTTCCGCCAGCTCGGTCAGTAACTCTTGGAGTGACAGCACCGTCGGGCGCAGCTCCATTTTCCCTGCTTCAAGTTTGGACAGGTTCAGCAGTTCATTCAGCATGCGTGCGAGTCGGTCTGTATTGAATTGGATTCGAGAGGCATAGTACTTTTGTTTCTCATTTAATGGACCGGCCAGGCCTTCAAACAGGTTCTCTGAAAGGTTCTTGATGGACGTGAGCGGGGTCCGCAATTCATGAGAAACGATACCGACAAAGGCAGTTTTCAACTGATTGAACTCTTGCAATTGCTCGACGGTCGCTTGAAGCGTACTGGTTCGGTCCTGAATCCTTCGTTCCAGCGTGCGGTTCAGCTCATCGAGCTCCTGTTCCGCACGTCCACGCTCGGCAACACCGACGGCTAACACCAAGGCGGTCACGGCAAGTACGGCTATGAAGGCCTGTAATAACAGCAAGCTTTCATGTGGGTTGCCACGGGCGAAGGGACCAGAGCCCTGCAATGTTCCCCAAATGGCTATTCCTGCACATACAAGAGCGGCGGTGACAGTTTCACGAGGCCCGAGCCGGACCGCAACCCATATCAGAATGGACAGAGTAAGAAAAGCCAGCGGATAGTTCGGCCCCGTCATTGCCTGGCTGCTCTTAAAGACCGTCCATGTCACCACGCACAGCAGCGGGAGCGATACGCCCATTTCCAGCAGTTGAGAGCGACTCCAGTTGAGCGCATGTTTGAGGGCATGTTCCGATACCCAGAGGACGATAGCTGGCGTAACGATCAGAGCGCCAACGACATCACCGAGCCACCAGGTGGTCCAAAGCTCACCATATTTCTGCCAGTCCGCGTAGCCTCCCAGGGCAAGGCTGGTCACTCCGAACGTTGCGCTCACGGTGGTGCTGAACAGAGCAGCCAGAAGCACAAATTTCAGCGTATCGCCCTGTTGGATAAAGCATTTTCGACCATTCGCAAAATAGTTGATCAGCAGTGCGCCAATCAGCCCTTCCAACGTATTCCCAGTCGCGATGGCGAGAGATGACACCATCGAACCAGCTGTTGTCACATTGACCGCAAAGGCTCCGAGAAAGATAGCGGGCCATACCCAATATCCAAGGAGGAGAAAGGCCGCCAGACTGATTCCGGTCGGGGGCCATACCGGAGTTGCGCTCGGGTGAAAGAGAGCCAATTGAAGGCCAATCTTTCCTGCGAGAACATAGACCACCGCCAGGCTGCACAGGGCGATTGATCGCTGCATGGGACTCAATCCGTGCAGAAGTTTGTCAGGGTTCACGTGCTTCCAGTGATCGGTATTTGTTATGACGTTCGACAGTTGCATTGAGGGCCAATTCTAGGAGTGCCTCGTAAGCGACGCAAGAGGGGCGAATAGGGAAATCCAAATACGTGTATTAATCGCGCTTCGGTGCTTGAAGGCAGCCGGATCAGTTCTGGATTCGACAAGCAGAATTGTTTCGATGACTCAGTATGATCGGAGCTTCAATCAGTTCGGGTCGCGTTGCCCTTGGATCGTCACTTTCAAAACGAGGACCGGTGTCCTCCGCGCCTTCCTTCCACACCCGCGGCACGCGCCGGATGCCAATGGGAAAAATTGTGAGACGTCCTCCTTCATCAATATGCAATCGAAGAAAATGTTTCCAATCCTCAATGCGCAGCGAGGAAAATGCCTCGTTCATATGTCGTCCGAATACATTGAGCGAAATCAATAGATAGAACCCCAGCAGCATCGAGCCGACTATCCATCCGCCGAGAAAAATTAACGAACCTGTCAGGAGAAGTTGTTCGGGAGCCTGAAAGCGCAATCCAACAATAGTGATTGCAAGATAGGAAGCGCCCCAGCCGATGAAAAATGTGGCTGCAATATGTGAAATCGCGTGCAGCGTTCCCGCAGTCCAGCGGTACCACTTCGCATAGGTATCGGTAAACAGGAAAAATCCTAGAAAGAGCACGGTCGTCCAAAAGATGGGGAACGGTGTCAGCAGTGATTGTGCGAAGACCACCGACGCCACTTCAGACAAGTCGGATATCTCGCCGACGTTCGCCATGACGGACCATGCCGTCAGTAAGTACAGACTGGCCGGTACTATGCCGAATTTCCAGTTTACAAAGGGGAAAAGACCATTGAGGAGGGAGAGTTGTCGTGACACGGACGGGTTCGGCCAACTGGCTTTATGATGAAATTTTCTCGCAGCATCAGCCTGCGTTGGCTGTAATGTTTCGACCAGGTCATTCACATTCCAGCCATGTGTCGGATGGAGAAATGCGCCTCCTCCGCCGGCAATAAGTTTTTGGGTACCATCGTTCGCTTCGTGTCGGCGGTAATGATGGAGGTCTCCGGCCAGAAACACCTGAATTGATTTCCCTTTGAGGATCTCTTTCTCCACAAAATCAAGATTGCGATCATTCACATTGGGGTCGTACCGCTGGTACTGAGCCTCGTAGAACCACGTCGGTTCGGCGTTGCAAAGGATAATGCTGTCCCCATCTGGGATTTGTTTGGCCACCAGTTGGAAATATTTCACTTGTGGACCATCGATGTATGAACTGAGTTGCGTGTCCAGAGCTAAGAGCCACCAGCCTTGCGGAAGCTTCATCGCAAAGTAACTGCGCAGCTGAGGGGTCGGAAATCCGGCAATCTCATCCTTGTCGATAAAATACCGGGTGAAGGCCACTAAGCTGTCATACCAGTCATGATTTCCAGGTATGGCAAACATATCGGGGCGGGCCTTCTCGCCATTGTACGCGCACTCATACGGATGGAATGTCCGTTCCTTGTAGGCCGACCGACTGGCGGTGGGATAGACTTCATCGCCACCAAAGACAAGCGCGTGACCACGAACTGTCACATACAGGTTCTTTCCCCAGTTGAGATCAAGCTTGGGTCGACTGCTGTGGTAGGCGACGGTATAGGTGGGATTCCAGCCTTCCCCTAAATCGGCGACGTAGTCCAACCAAAATTCCTTGTGATGCGAGTAGTCGATGATGAAATGTGCTGGATCGTCGTCCGGCAAATCATCTGGGTCATCATAGAGCGCTTCAATTAACCGGTAATCTGTGTGCCGGCCGAAGATCGTAGAAGTGACGACTTGTCCTGCCGTGCGCAGCAGCTGAGGCGGATCGTACCATCCCACCATTCGATGTTTTTTAATAGAGACGTTGTCGCTGCTGGATGGCGTTCTTGCCTTGAGAGGCTTGGGCTGCTTTGTGTCGAGAGGGTAGTCGATTGGTGCTGCGCGGTCAGTTTCAGACATGCGGGAGTGTACCATAGCCCTTTGGCAAGGAAGAACGTTGACTAAACATCGCCTATTAAGAAGAAAGCAAAGTCTGCGGACGTTGTGGAATCGAGAGTTTGAAACAGAAAAAGAAAGGCCGCGCTGCCAGTGTTAGTGGAAGCGCGGCCTCATAGCGTGAAGGCAACCGGTCAGTTCCTGGAAGGGTCAGGACCAGAATCTGTATGGCCATCTGTTGGCGCTTGACAGCAGTGGCCGCTGGTCGGCTTCACACCGAATCCCCGAGAGCGCCTAGATTGCAAGTGTCAAATCTCAGATCTCAAACTAGAAACGCCGTGCGTATTGCAAATCTTGAATTTCAGATCTTTTAGACGCGCCTGGCGATTTCAGATCACAGATCTCAAATCTCAAACCAAGACGCTCAGCGAGTATCTCAGATCTCAAATATGACAAGTGAACGCCTAGTAAGTTTTCTAGTCCTGCCAGATCCGAGTCACGACAAAATAGATGAACCCCGCCAATAGGGTGTTGCTCACTATAAGAATGATCGCGAAATCCATGGTGACTCCTTTCCGACCCTGTGCCTGAGGGAAATGCAAACTGCAGACCACATGCAGTTCGCAATCGAGGTAAAAAGTGCCATTGCGGAAACGTCAAGCCAGTGTTGTCGTTCCGGCCAAGCGCATTTTTTCAATGACCAGTTCACCCCACCCACAGGCACCATTTGGTGAGTCAGATTTGATTCTCCGTGAATCGAATCGGATTCTCGCAACCTGCGCTGATGTATGGGGAATTCCCTAAATGCACGCATCTCCAATTGATCGGATCAAGGCGAAAATGGCCGTTGGTTTCTGGGGCGCCGTTTCGTTACACTTGCCCAATGACACCCACGGAACTGTTGCTGCCTCCCTCCTGTGAAGCTGCACTCCTCGAACGGTTTCTGAAGGCCGAAGCGATGGCGCTTTGGGCGGTGCGATCTGCGAAGGCGAAGGATGTGCCTTCTGGCGTGCTCTCGTTTCTGTTGCGGCATGAGGAAGAAGAGGCGAAGCACCTCAAGGAGTTCGAGGCCAGGCTTGGAGTTCAATCGCATGCCCGGGCGAAACTTCCCCGCATGCCGAGCCAGTGGTGGGCCCTGGTGATCCATCTGTTCGGCTACGAGACGTTGGGACTCGAGTTTGCCAAAGTGCTCGTCCAGGTGCAGCCGGACTTGATGTCAATTCTAGAAGATGAGCAAGTCCATGTGGAATTCTTCGAACGTGAAGTGAAAAAGGTCTTAGAAGGGGGAGGTCAGGCAGCGGAAGGGGCTCGGGACTCTGCCCAGGCTTGGTGGCGCCGGTTGCCGCCCACGCTGGACCGGTATTTGGAAGGCGAGGCGCTGGGGCCCTTCCGGCCCGAGCTTCGACAGCGGATCTTGGCGGCTATTCACACGCGCTTTTCTCGCGTGGGCCTGTTGGACGGGACGGCATAATAAAGGAGCATCGATGGACTGTGTGTTGTTTCGTCATGGTATTGCGGTGGAACGTGAGGAATGGGACGGACCGGACACCGACCGGCCGCTGACCGAACGCGGCGTCAAGCGCGTGTCGCAGGTGGCGGCGGGGTTGAGATGGCTGGAGGTGCAGCCCACCTACATTTTCTCGAGTCCGCTGGTACGTGCTCTGGAAACCGCCGATATTCTTCAGGCTTCCATGAGCATTGTGAGCGCGATCAAGCGTGTCGAGGAATTGCTACCGGATGCCAACCCGGAGCGGCTATTAGCCGTATTTCGCGATCTTCCGCCGGAATGCACTGTGTTATGCGTGGGTCATGAACCTCATCTTGGCCTGGCAGCCAGCATGATCCTTGCGGGAAAGCAGTCGTCGGCGTTTCCTTTCAAGAAGGCTGGCGCCTGCCTGATCGAACTGACCGAGCCTCCCAAGGTCGGCCGGGGAGTGCTGCGGTGGTGGATGGAACCGGGGCAATTAAGAGCGTTGGGAAAGAAGAAGGCGAAGCTGGAAGCCTAGACGCTCTGCGCGCTAGAGCTGGGCATCTTCAACTACCGGCGCCGTTCGCGTGAGACCTTCCTCGGTAAGCAGCTGTTGAATCTTGGCACGCAGCTCGTCTTGGATGTCTTCAAGGGATTTGCGGGCATCCACGACCTCGAATTTGAACTCGACCGCCATTTTGTCGAATTCTTCGATCATCAGCGACTGATACTTTTTGAAGCTGTCGTAGAGATCATTCCCCAGCCGCAGGTCCATGCCGGATTCCCAATAGTTCATGGCCTTGGTTTCGATGACGCGCAAGGCGAGCGTTTCGACGTCGACGCGTAAATAGCAGACCAGGTCCGGCACCAGTGCGAAGCCAAAGACATCTCTGATCCATTTGCGGTCGCTGCTGCGAACGAAGTCACGGGCAAAGGCGGTATAAATATACCGGTCGGCCAGCACAATGAATCCGGACCGCAATGCCGGAATGATTTCGTGCTCCAGCCGGTCGGCGAAGTCTGTTGCATACAACAGGCTGAGCGACCAGCGATCGATCGTGTTGCCTTCCTTGGCGACCTCGATCGTTTTGGACATCAGATTTGATCTCGTCCAGCCGGTGGTGATGACCCCGTACCCCTGCACTTCGAGCCATTCCTGTAACAACTCGATGTGAGTGGAACGGCCGACGCCGTCGGTGCCTTCAATGGCAATCAGTTTGCCCTTGAGATCACTCGGATTTAGGTACGTCAAACCGTCGCCAAAATAGTGAGCGTCTCCCATGAGTTCCCCGTCTTGGTTTGTAATCTTTCAAGGCCTCGTCTACGAGACGCCGCATGGCGTCCTGCTGTTGGGCGATGTCTTTGGTGGCATCCAGCGTGATGAGCTGATATTCGTCCACGATCTTGTCGTATTGCGCCAGGATGCGTGACTGGAAGATGCGGAAGCTTTCGGTCACGTCCTGACTCAGGTTCATGTCCATGCCGGCTTCATAGTACTTGAACTGCCCCCGCGTGCCGCCGAGCAGGCGCGAAATCGCCACCTCGATCGGGACCTTGAAGTAAAAGGCCATATCCGGCTTGATGGCAAAGCTGTACAGCTTGCGGACCCATTCGGATGAGACCCCGCGGACCACGTCGCGCGCAAAGGCCGTGTACATGTACCGGTCGGCCAGCACGAGCATGCCGGCTTTGAGCGGCGGAAGAATCTCGTGATAGAGGCGGCTCGCGAAATCGGTGGCATGCAGCAGACTAAACGTGGTCGGGGTGAGACTCTTGTTCTTCTTCCCGCGCTTGGTCGTGTCCTTGACCAGTTCTGAAGAGTTCCATTCGGTGAAGAATACTTTATGACCTTTTGATTCGAGCCACTTGTGCAAGAGGAGCAGTTGGGTGCTCTTTCCGGACCCGTCGATACCCTCGACGATGATCAACTTGCCCGGGTAGGGGTGGGGGGGAGTGCTGATTGGCGGCTGCTCGCTCATGCCTCATCCTCCTGCGCCTTGAGTGTCAATTGTACCCGGCGACGGAAGATCCGTTCAAATAGGTCGGCCCTCCCCTTAGCGGCCCAGGCTTCCAATTCGGCATCGCCGGTCACATGCGCAATAATCTTGATAGTGGCGCCTATTTTAACATCCACCGTCTTAACGACGGAAAAGTGGGTGCGATCCAGACCGTCAGCGATCCGAAGGAGCGCCGACAGGACTCGAACCGAACGTTGCAGCTTCGGTGTGAGTGCGTCGAAGGTTTCATGCTTGCTGTGCGGATGCGCTCGCCGGTGGTAGCGGGCAATATTCGCGATCACCATAAGCTCTTCGGACGAAAGGCCGCCCAGCTCACTGTTGGTGATCAGGTAATACGTATGCTTGTGATGCGAGCGTTCGTTGATGAGGTACCCGATGTCATGAAGGATAGCCGCAAATTCGAGCCAGTCCCGTTCAGTGTCTCCCAGGTTATGGAGCCGCTTCGTCTGGTCGAAGAGCCGCAAGGCGAGCGCGGCGACGTGGAGGCTGTGGGTTTCCGGCACCTGACAGCGGCGGGCCAAGGCCAGCACATTACGGCGCCTCAAATCGGGAATTTCCGCTTCGGCCTTGATGCGTTCGCGGTGCCGTTCGATGAAATCGTAGATCACCCCTTCCCGGATGGCCTTGTCGCAGAGGATCAGCTCGTCACGTCCCGATAATTCCATCAGGCGGCGGATGACCATGGTGGCCGGGAACAATGTGTCCACACGTTTGGGGTCCAAGCCGGGGATCGTGAGGCGTTCTTTGATCGTCGAGTTCCGCAGCGCCTGCTCGATTTCCTTCACCTCTTTCAGTGAGACGGTGGCGAGGTTGAGTTGGGGCAGGGGGCGGTTGTTTCGTCGCAGATGGATCACCTCGGCCATGTTGCCGGCCATTCCGGAGGTCGCGATGAGACTGTCGAAGCGCTTGGGTTTGAACCCTTGGAGCGTCTGCGTCAATTGCTCGCTCACGAGTTCTTCCAGGTCGTGCAACATTCTCTCGGACGGCGGCGTGCGCTGGAGGAATTGATCGGCGAGCCGGATGGCCCCAAGCTTGAGGCTCTTCGCGTCCAGCAACTGATCGCGATTGCCAGCCATGACCTCGACCGATCCACCGCCGACGTCGACCGCGAGTGCCGGTTGCTCCGTCATGGGCACGCTGTTCTTGATGCCCAAGAAAATCAATCGGGCTTCCTCTTCGCCGCTGATGACCCGAACCCTGAGGCCCGTCTGTTCTCTGACGAGATCGATGAAATCGCCGCCGTTCTTGGCTTCGCGCACCGCACTCGTGGCCACGGCGATGATCCGGTCGTAGCCTTTGTTCTTGGCGAGCGTGACCAAGCGGCCGATGACGCTTAGCCCTCGGGCGATGGCCTCGTCGGACAGCCGCTGGGTCTCGAAGGCGCCGTTTCCCAGCCGGGCCATGTCTTTGAAGCGGTCGAGAATCTTGTAGGTGAAATCCGGTCGGACCTCGGCGATGACCATATGCACCGAATTGGTCCCGATATCGATGACGGCAATTTTTGACATGATGGAGACGTTAGCAGCTCAAGAATTTGGCCATTGTAGATGAAATCGAGGGGCTTAGTGAAGAATGTTTCGTGGGTTGCAAATGTTAACTTTCTGTTACAATCCGCGCCCGTGTGGAGGGAAAGGTAGTGGTCGCTTCCCAATTTGTCTTGATCACGGGCGCTTCGACTGGAATCGGTGCCGCCTGCGCCATCGGGTGTGCAGAGCGCGGCATGACCGTGTTTGCCGGGGTCCGGAATCTCGCGGCCGGCGATGCGCTTCAGGCAAAGGCAGGTAAGGCAATCATTCCGGTCCAGCTGGATGTGACCGATGACGAATCCATCAAGAAAGCGGCTGACCTGGTGGCGCGTCACGTCGGGGAGGCAGGGCTGTCCGGTCTTGTCAATAACGCGGGGATTGCGATCGGCAGCCCATTGGAACTCATCCCGCTCCAGCAGTTGCGCCGTCAGCTCGAAGTCAACGTCATCGGGCAGATCGCGGTGACTCAGGCGGTGCTTCCGTTGTTGCGCCGGTCACACGGCCGCATCGTCAACATGGGCTCGATTGCGGGCCGCGGGACCATTCCGATGATGGGTCCCTATTCGGCGTCGAAACACGCCTTGGAAGCGCTGACCGATGCATTGCGCCTGGAACTCTATCCGTGGGGTATCGAGGTGTCGATCATCGAGCCGGGCGCCGTCGCCACGCCGATTTGGGACAAGTCGATGCAGGTCTCGCTGGATGTCGAATCGGAGATGCCGGCTGACGGCAGGCATCTCTATAAGCTTGCTGCCGAGCAGATCAGAGAGGCAGTGGGACTCTCTGCGCGGCGGGCGATTCCGACGGATGCGGTGGTGCAGGCGGTGCTGCATGCCCTCACGGCCAGACGGCCGAAAACACGCTATCTCGTCGGCCGAGATGCGAAGCTGCGGGCCGTCATGGTGAGATGGCTTCCGGATCGGATGCAAGATTGGATACTTAAAAAGGTTCTTAATCTCCCCTGAAGTGGGGATCCGGCTGAGTGACGCGCTTTGCGCGCCTCAGGCAGGATGTTCAAAAAGCACGTTCAGCGAGGCCGCAGCGAGCGCAGAGGCGAATCGTACTTTGAGCTGTACGTTGAGCCTCTAAGTGATGCGAGAACGACGCTGGCGGGCTTTTTCAACAGCCTGCTAGCCGACCAGGTCGGGGTTGAGTCTATTGAGCGACTTGATGGAGAGCGCCTTGATCTCGTTATAGATGATCGTGCGCCCCGCCTGGCGGAGACGTGAGAAGATGCCCTCGACGATGACTTGATCGCCTTCCTTCACTTCGACCTGCCCAAGACCGATGACTTTCACGGTTCCCGACGTGTCCTTGAGGAGGAACCCGTATGCCGGTTGGCCCTGCCGGTTGGTGGCCAGCTGCACGTTGGTCACCTGCCCGGAGACGACGACTTCCTGCCGGTCATATTGATCGGGATGCGCGATGATGTCGGCTAGATCCAGGAGACTGACCGCATACACGGAGTTCGAGAACAGGACGCAGCCCATTAACAGGAGCGCAACCGACAAGATGGCTCTGAAGGGCTGTCCTGAGGTTGCCATGGTAGAACTCATAATAGCCGAGGATCGAAAATTTGCAAGGGGAACTACCATTTGCCGCCACCGGTAAGATCGGGATGTGGTTCGCCGAACATGCTCTTGAGCACGTGTTCCTTCATCTCATTGGTGGCCGGTTCGGCGGGCTTTTCAAGCAATTCGACCGACTCCTCATGGGCCTTGGGCGTGCTGCGCGCCAGCATGGCTTCGTCGAGCGCTTCGGGCGATGAATCGAAGTCATTAAGGATGGCGGCCAAACGTTGAAGCCCGAAAAGGCTGCGGGTGATCTCTGCATGGACCGCATTTGAGCTGCCGCCTTGGACGAGTGAGAGCCAAAACTTCGCTTCCACATCTTCGTTGAGAGTCCCCCCGGCCAGCGTCGACAACTTTTCGAGGAGTTGCGTTTCCGTGCGTTCGAGGCCGTCGTAGGCAGACATCGACCGCTCGACAGGGCGAGTGGCCAGGACGGCGAATGTCTCCTTCCACAAATCGACGGGCGGACTCTGCGATCCTGCTGCCGGAGCGCCGCGCTGGAGTGCGGCTTGTAAGGCCTGTAAGTACTGGGTCATGTACTTGACCTTTCGCGCCGCCAGGCTTCCGGCGGGAAGTCCCCAAATATGACAGACCTCATGATCTTGAAGGGAAGCGAAGTCGGCAGTCTGCCGTTCGCGCTCGGCGACGTCGAGCCGCTTGCGATATTTGTCGGCGAGGCGAAGATGGGTCTGCAAGTCGATGCTCAGCCGCTGCTGCTGATATTGCTCAACGGTCAATTCGCGCGCCTCCCACCGCTGATCGAGAGCCCGAAGCGCCGGTTTTGGCAGCGCGGTGCGCGCTTGGTCCTTGAGTTGGGCGATCGCGTCAGAAGCCATGCCGAACTTGGTCGTCAATAATTCAGCCGCCCGGTCGGCCATGGCCATCCGGAGCCCTGCCAGCTTGGCCAGACTGTCGCACTGTAATCTCGTCCGCTCGCGTTTCAGCCGCACATGCCGCAGATACTGGTCGCGCTTCTCGGTGACCGACCTGATAGCGTCCTGTGTCAAAACATTATGGGTGGGTTTGGAGCCGGCCACGCACCGAGGATCCGGCCGATCCGCGGTCATGTACTGAATTTCTTCGTCGGTCACGTCGAAATGCTGGAGCAGGATCAAGCGCAGCATGATCCTGCCCTGGATGGGCAGGCTGCTGATAACCGATTCGATCAGCTCAGGAGTGAGCGGTGAAGCAGAGGGGGCGGTTGTTGTTGTCATAAGTTAGTGCTTTTCAGGCGGTGCCGGTTTGTTGAGATTCCAAGTAGAGTGCCACATGTTCACGAATTTGCTGGACGGTTCCGGTCGAAAACAGCTCGCGGGGAATTTCCACTCGGGTGAGCGTGGCAGGATCGACCCCTCGTTCAGCTGCATATTCTTCGTCGATATACAGGCTGACCGACCCGTCAGCATGGCGTATGGCGTACAGGGCGTCGTTCTCGGACATACCCTCTGCAAAGCCTCCCCACGTAACTATCTACAGGTAACATAGGGGGAAAGTGGGTGTCAAAACAGGATGGGGGGAAGGCGGACGGTCGCCCTCTGCTCAAGCGATGGTAAAAACCGCGTGGCCCAGGTCACTGCTTGGCTCCGCAACTTGTTCCGTCCTGGACTTCGTCCGAACGGAACTTCGAACAGTGCGTCTCGCCATCGCCAAGAGGCGACCGCAGCGACCGGGCCACGCACCCATCGCAAGTCGCGGGAGGCGACCATCGCCTTCTCAGGATAGGAATCGAGCAAGCTTGGTGGGATCACCCAACATCGGCATCGCCAGCCAGGGGCTGGTCGCATCTGATCGACAAGTGTGGTACCCGAGCCTGCAGCATGTCGCAAGAGAGACACCCTCTCGGGCACCTTTTAAATAGTACGTGAAGAATCGCCATCGCCGCTTGGGAAAAGGGCGCGTCTCGGGTAAACGATTGCAAAGCAATCGGTGGGAGGGTGGGTGAAAAGGATCGACCGGGGTTGGGCGGGTGAGAAAGACTGCGCAGCAACCGGGCCACGCACCCATCGCAAGTCGCGGGAGGCGACCATCTGCCTTCTCGAGAGGAATCGAGCAAGCTTGGAAGGATCATTTTGTAGATGATTTCAGCAGAATGTCCCGACGCCAGACAATATAGATGGTGGATAGGACGACGGCGGCAAGGAGCGCGTTTCGGATCCGACCCGGGCCAAAGCAGGCGAGATTGACCATGCCGTTCGTAAACCCGTAGGCGGCATAGACGAGATAGATGAAGAACGCCCAGCGGGTGAGTTTTACGAACCCGTATCCGACTGCCACGTGGAGCGCGGGTGAGATGGCCTTGGTGAGAAATCCCGGAATGCCACCCGGCTTGGTGCAATAGAACGGCAGCAGATAGTCGAAATTCTCGAGGATGATGATCGTGTCGTTCAACGCACTGATCAGCAATAAGACCCCGAGAAAACGGATATCGTGGCCGCGCTGCCATGCGGTACGGAACGTCCGCTGCCAACTTGAGCTGTCGGCACTGGCTCCCAGATAGGCGTCATAGGCTTGCAGCGCCCACCACGGCAGGGCCAGGACCATGAAGAAGAACACTTCGGCCCCGCGTCCGGACACCCGGCCGAGCATCAGGCTCGCGCTGACGAGCGCTACAGTGCAGAGGGCGGCCGCCGCGGCTTGCCGGTAACGGTGTTGCAGGAGTTGTCCCAGTCCGGGAAGAAGGAGGGAACAGAGCGCGGCGCGAACGTCACTGGATTCAGACATGGGGAAATGAAAAAGGCCTTCGATCGTATGATCGAAGGCCCTTCATCATGACGAGCATCTTGTCTAGCTTGGGCAGACGAGCCTAGCCGCCGAGGGTATCCAGCGCTTCTTTCAGGCTGCCGCGAATGCAGGTGAAGATGGGCGTATCGCGCAAGGTATACCGGGAGCCTTCCGTTTCCCGCAGAGCCATCACCAGATCGAGGAAGTCTTCGGGTTTGTCGCTCTCAAACGCCACGACCCATTCCTGATCGTCGAGGCCGAAGGAATAGGTGGTGTTGAGCTTGACGGAAGGGAAGCGGTGGCCCACTTCGATATGTTCATCCATCATGCCTTGACGAGCGGCCTTTGTGAGGAGGAACCATTCGCGGGTCTTGAGGAATGGATAGACGAAAATGTATTTGGCTTTTCCGGGGACGACGGTCAGGCGTTTGCTTTCCTGCCCTTCGTGCGTGTGATGATCGACATAGATCGATCGCTTCGTCATGGACAAATACGAATAGGGAGTGGTGAGATACTTGCCCAAGCCGGACGCGAGCATTTTGGAAGTCATCTGCTGGAAGAGTTCGAGTTCGTAGCTGATGCGCCAGAGCATGATGTCGCAATCACCACGAATACCCACGGTGGAATACGGAATCACCAGCACCTTGCCGGCATAATCCTCAATCGCACGGATGAATTCCTGTTTGCCTTTTGCGCGCTCGTCTTCCGGCAAACGACGCCACGCCGGGTCGAGCTTATAGAACGCGAAGTTGACGTACTGGCGTTTGGGTGTCTGAGATGGTTGCTGTTCGGGGGCTGCCATGAACTCCTCCGTGTGACGTCTTGATCGAAAAGAACGAACTGAAGAACCAATTCTGTACCACTTCGACTTTTGTTTTGTCAACGGTCGCGAGGGCTCTAAGCCCGCTCGTTGACAGGTAAAAACCGATTCTGTTAGTGCCTTGGCTATGAAGGGCGCATTACGGCACATGACCGCGGCCGTCGGGGCGTCCTCCCTTGCGGTTTTTGCAGCGACCGTAGTGTGTGCGATCGAGATCCAACCATCCCAGCAGGAGATCCGCGCCGCGCTTGATCGCGGAGCCGATGCGGCCAAAGAGCATCGCCCGCCGGATACCTTCTATACCCGCTTCGGCGCCACCGATGAGCTGCATCCACGCGGGTTTCTGATTACAAAGCTCGCCGCACTTTCCGTCATGGCTACACACATGGGACTGCGAGGGATCGAACCCGCAGAGGCCGATATTGCCCAGGCGCTTGAGGGCAAGACCATGCTGGTCAGTGCTACTATTTTCGGTAATGTTGGCAACTTTGCCGTCGACAGTTACATGGTGCTCGACCAGTCTGGCAAAACCATCAAGCCCGTGACCGTGCGGTTCGACGGGATGGCGAGCCGCAGTGCCGCCTATCCTGAGCCACCGCGCTTCAAAGCCAAAGTCGTGGCCTCCTTTGCTTACGCCGACTTCGATCCGACAGCACAAACCACGATTTCCATCTTTCCCGCCAACGGCGGTGAGGTGACGTTTCCTCTGGATTTTTCTCAGATCAAGTAGTCAAGGTGATGAAAATGACCGCCAGCTTTGTTCTCGCATC
The DNA here is from genome assembly GCA_963730935.1 of uncultured Nitrospiraceae bacterium. Taxonomy (GTDB): domain Bacteria; phylum Nitrospirota; class Nitrospiria; order Nitrospirales; family Nitrospiraceae; genus Nitrospira_C. The sequence goes on from CAVSTP010000004.1 coordinate 60,678, forward strand.
GCTTAGAGGCTCAACGTACGACTCAAAGTACGCTTCGCCTCTGCGCTCGCTTCGGCCGCGCTGGCGGCCATTTTGACCACCTTGTGCCACTGATATCCACTTGCCATGCGCAGAGCACGTTCCTCTCCTCGACCAGTCATCGCCGAAATCATTGCGGTCGGTTCTGAGCTTCTACTGGGAGGTCGGACCGACAGCAATTCATTGTTCATTACGGATGAACTGGGCACCCTGGGCATCGAAGTGCGTTTTAAGTCGGTGGTCGGCGACGATCGAGCCGATATCGTTCGTGCGCTGAAGACGGCGGTGTCGCGGGCGGAGATCATCGTGATGACCGGCGGCCTTGGGCCGACCGTGGACGACTGCACGCGAGAGGCCATCGCCGATGCGGCGGGCCGCAAGCTCGCGCGGCGAAAAGAGGCCTTCGAGGCCATGCAAAAGCGGTTGGCGCAATGGGGCCGGTCGCCCAACAAGGGGCAACTCCGACAGGCGTTGATCCCGTCTGGTGCCACGGTCGTGCCCAATCCGGTCGGGTCGGCACCAGGATTCTGGTTAACGTGGCGAGGAGCCATGGTGATTTCGTTACCGGGCGTGCCAGCGGAAATGGCGGCGATGATGCGAGAGAGCGTGGCCCTTGCGTTGGCGTCTCGATTGGAGGGGCGAGGCCGCATGCGACCGCCGATCAAGCGACAGGTGTTTCACACGTGGGGAATTCCTGAGGCCGAGGTCGACGAAAAATTGCAGGGACTCATTCCTAAGAAGGCTCCCATCGACCTCGGATTGTTGGCTTCTCCGTTGGGCGTTTTGGTCTCGCTCACCACGAAGCCGCAGAGCAGCGCCGCCGACGAAATGTGGACCTCACTCGCCAAGTCGGTCCGTGCTCGTCTGCATGAATGGATTTTCGCAGAGGGTTCGGAATCGATGGAAGACGTGGTTGGCAGGCTGCTGCTCAAGGACAAGCGCACGCTCGCGCTGGCAGAGTCCTGCACCGGCGGATTGATCGGTCATCGGCTGACACAGGTGCCGGGCTCCTCGGCATATGTGGACCGTGGGATCATCTGCTACAGCAACAACGCGAAAATCGACCTGCTCGGCGTCTCCGCCGATCTCATCGAGCGACATGGCGCGGTGAGCGCGGAAGTCGCGGGCGCCATGGCGAAGGGCGTTCGCGAGCGCAGCGGCGTCTCGATTGGCTTGAGCGTCACCGGCATTGCCGGCCCCGGCGGCGCGACCGCCACAAAGCCGGTCGGATTGGTGTACGTCGGTTTGAACGTGGACAGTGGCGAGACCATCACGCGCGAGCATCGATTCCACGGCGACCGCTCGGTCATCAAGCAACGGTCTTCACAGGCAGCGCTCGATCTGCTCCGGCGCTGGCTCTTGGCAGGTGGTCGATAAAGGCCGTCATCGGCATACTCCCATCGCTTGACGGGAGGCTACTACTGGCCTTTTAGGCAACCCGCAGGAGGGGAAGAGAGAGCATGATTCGCGCCTTTTTGGCCGTTCAGTTGTCTGAACCGCTTCGAACCACCCTTGCGGCAGTGCAATCGGAGGTAAAACGGCGAATCACCCATGATATGCCTCGCGACATCAGTCTGTCCTGGGTTCGTCCCGCTTCGATCCATTTGACGGTCAAATTCCTGGGCGACATTGCGGAAGATTTGATCACCCCTCTCCGCGAGGCGGTCGCCGATACGCTCATGCAACATCGACTCCTGCAGGTACCGCTCGATCGTCTCGGCGTCTTTCCGCGGCCCCAGCAACCTCGCGTGGTGTGGATCGGGCCATCCGAACAATGGGAGGCGAGCGACGGCGCCGCACGGTTGGCAGCGTTGCACCGCGCGATCGAGGCCTGCTGCGTGACGATGAATCTGGCGCCTGATCCCAGGCCGTTGAGTGCTCATCTGACCCTGGCGCGGATCAAGGCAGGTCACCGCGGGGCTGGACAGGCACTGGCAAGAAGCGGCGTGATGGATCGGCTGCCTTTGGCGGTGGAGTCTCTGTCGATCAACGCGATCACGTTGATGAGAAGCGAGTTGAAACCAAGCGGATCCGTCTACACCGTCCTGTGGGAATCAACACTGCAGCCTGCCTAACCCATCGAATTCAATTTCTGGGGTTGTCTTAGGTGCTCGGATTTAACTCTGAGGCGGTTGATCGCGGATTGTCCGGCAGAACACCTCGACCAGAGATGGATCGAAGGTGGTGCCCGATTGTTCTTCAATGAGGGCGAGGGCTTTCTTGAGGGAGACCTGAGTTGCGCCGGAGTGTTCGGCAGTGAGTTCGTCGAACGCTTGTGCCAGTGCGACGAGGCGCGCCAGGTAGGGGATCTGCTGTTCCTTGAGTGCGAAGGGATACCCGCTGCCGTCCCAGCGCTCATGATGCAAGGCAATGATTTGGACGGCTTCCGCCGGCAATCCGATCGCCCGCCCGATGCGCGCGCCGATGTCGGGATGATGACGCTGGCGGTCGACATCTTGTGTCAGAAGGAAGCTGCCGTCGCCGCTGATCAAGTCCAAATCGTGGGCGAGTGCGCCCAGCGCAAGGTGCTGCTGTTCGGCCAACGGGAGTTGGAGTTGGTTTGCGGCGAGCGTTGCATAAAAGCTCACGCGGTTCCCGTGGTTGACGAGGTGACGGTCCTTCGCTTCCAGCAAATCGGAGATCAATTGGATCAACGGCGAGGTGGTTTCCCGGCTAGAGACTTCCAGCAAACCGCTTTTGACCTGTCCCGCATACCGCGCCATCAGTGCCTGCCAGGCGTTCGTGCTTGCAGGCTCCGGCTGCCATAACGCCTCCTCCTCCGCCATAGCCCGGCGAAGCATGTCGAGTCGTTGTTTCTTGTGAGAGGTCTGAAGGCTGATAGACAGCAACTCGGACGCATTAAAAGGCTTGAGCAGAAAACCGGCCGCGCCGTGGCGTACGCAGTCCATTGCGGATTGCAGCGTGCCATAGGCCGTCACCATGATGACTTCGATCTCGCGGTGCGTCCGTTTGATCTCCTTGAGAATGTCGGATCCGGAGGTATCAGGCAGCTTGAGGTCGAGTGTCATGAGATCGACGCCATGATCGTTGATGACGGCCAGAGCATGGCTGCCGTTTTCGGCCGTCAGAATGTTGAAATTCTGCTTCAGAATCTGGGTGAGCGCGGCGCGGGGCGCTGCTTCGTCATCGACGATGAGGACGGTGGGTCTGTGGTCGATTGTGCTTTGTGCGAGAGATTGTGTCATACCTCCAGCTGTATGATGGGAACCTCTTTTCGTCAAGGAAATCACGAATGGTTGTTGTAGGAGAAAGCCGGAGATCTACGCGCTTGACTGATCTGGAGCGTCATTATAGATTATGCGCATGAAGTGGCTCGCCGGCGCAGCTCTCATAGGGATCTTGGCCGTTCAGCCCGCCTGGGCGGCGGAGCCCGAGTTTGATCCGGAGCAGCCGTTCAAGGGAATGGGGCAACGGCTGCTTGAGTCTTTTTTGGGCCAGGCGCTGGAAGCCTTGGACGATCATTTCGAGCTGTCCGGTACTCTCGATTCGAATGCGCAACAGAATGACCGGAAAAAAACCTTGCGGTTCAGGTTCTATCCGAACGGCAAATCCAAGTCGAACGACCACATTGCCGCCGAAGGGTGGTTCGGTCCTTCGACCGACACCCGCCAGGATGAATTTCACTTCCGTTTTAGCATCCCGAAATCGTTGACCGAGTCCTCGTCCGATCTGCCCGAGAACGTGCTGTAACGGGCCGGGACTCCGAAGACAATCCTTCCATTTGTTCGGTCTTTCGTCACATTCTTCGCTAGGTTTCCTTGCTCCAACTTGGGTATAATCCGCCACCTTCACCTTGATCAGGAGGAACTCCATGGCGGAAAAAGACGACAAGAAGCGCGCACTGGATCTCGCTCTGTCCCAGATTGAAAAACAATATGGGAAGGGGGCGATCATGAAGCTCGGTGATGCCGACGCGCCGGCGGACGTTCCGGCGATTTCGACGGGATCGCTCGGCCTGGATATTGCGCTTGGCGTCGGCGGGTTTCCGCGGGGGCGTGTCATCGAGATTTTTGGCCCAGAGGCGTCGGGAAAGACGACCCTGACCCTGCATGCGATCGCCGAAGTGCAAAAGACCGGCGGCGTGGCCGCTTTCATCGATGCGGAGCATGCGCTGGATCTGACCTATTCGAGAAAACTCGGCGTGGAGGCCGACGACCTCCTCGTATCGCAGCCCGATACGGGCGAGCAGGCGTTGGAAATCGCCGAAACCCTGGTTCGCAGCGGCGCCATCGACCTGATCGTCGTGGACTCGGTGGCGGCCTTGACGCCGCGCGCGGAAATTGAAGGCGAGATGGGCGACGCGCACATGGGTTTGCAGGCCCGGTTGATGTCGCAAGCTCTCCGCAAGCTGACTGCCGCCATTTCGAAATCGCAAACGACGGTTATTTTCATCAATCAAATCCGCATGAAGCTCGGCGTGATGTTCGGCAATCCCGAGACGACCACCGGCGGCAATGCGCTCAAGTTTTATTCGTCCGTCCGTTTGGACATCCGCCGGATCGAATCGATTAAGGAAGGGCAGGAAGTCGTCGGCAGTCGTGTCCGTGTGAAGGTGGTCAAAAACAAGATGGCGCCTCCCTTCAAGCAGGCGGAGTTCGACATTCTCTTTTCGCAAGGTATCTCGAAGGCGGGCGAATTGGTGGATCTCGGCGTCGACCGAAAAGTACTCGAAAAGTCCGGCGCGTGGTATTCCTACCACGGCGAGCGGTTGGGCCAGGGGCGCGATGCCGTCCGTGATTTCTTGGTCACGAATCAGCCATTGGCCCGCGAGATCGAAGGCAAGCTCCGCGAGATGGCCGGCGTGCCAGGCCGCACTGCTGAGAAACCCGTGCTCGTGTCGTCCAAAGAAGAGAAGCGCGACGAGAAGCGGTCCCACAAAGTCGGAGTGTGACGGCCGTATCCTGTTAAGGCGGAAGCGTGAAACGGCGCATAGCGCAGTCGGGGGACGAATGGTTCCACCGCGCCGTGCGGTACCTCGCCCGATTCGACCGCACGGCTGCTCAGGTCGAACAGTTTCTCACCAGGAAAGGCGCTTCACGGGCCCAGGTCAAACAGGTTATTTCCCGTCTGTCTGCGTTGCGGTACCTCGACGATCGGGCCTATGCCGCACGATGGGTCGAGACGACGCTGGCGCGCCGGCCGATGGGCCGTGACCGCCTCAAAAGTGAATTGATGGCGAAAGGGCTTGGTGAAACCCTGGCTGACGATGCCATCGTCGACGGCCTTGATGGCATGGATGAGGAAGCACTGGCGCGGCGGGCGCTGCGCCTCAAGGGCCGCGGCGGCGGGAGGACCCTACGCCAGCGCACCGTGTCTCTCCTCCGTCAGCGGGGTTTCCGAGAAGAGACCATAGAGCGTATCATGAGTGATTGCCCCGGCGAGGAACGAGCATCATGACCCAGCGCGCACACGAGCTTCGGCAGGCCTTCATCCGCTACTTTGAGCAGCACGGACACCAAGCCGTGCCGAGCTCTCCGCTGATTCCACAAGCCGATCCGACGCTCCTCTTCACCAACGCCGGCATGAACCAGTTCAAGGGGGTCTTTCTCGGCCAGGAAACCCGTCGCTATCGCCGGGCCGTCTCTGCGCAAAAGTGTCTGCGCGCCGGCGGCAAGCACAATGACCTCGAGAACGTCGGCTACACGCGGCGGCATCACACCTTCTTCGAAATGCTCGGGAATTTCTCGTTCGGTGACTATTTCAAGGAAGACGCGATCACATTTGGTTGGGAATTTCTGACTCGAACGGTCGGACTCGATAAGTCCCGTCTGTGGATCACCGTCTTTCGTGAGGATGACGATGCCGAGCAGCTCTGGAAGAAGGTGGGCATCCCGCCGGCCCGCATCGTCCGTTGCGGAGAAAAAGACAATTTCTGGCAAATGGCTGATACCGGTCCCTGCGGACCCTGCTCGGAAATTCATTATGACCAAGGGCCGGCGGTTCCTGGAGACGACCGGCCGAACGGCGAAGGCGACCGGGTCATCGAGATCTGGAACCTAGTCTTCATGCAGTTCAACCGGGACGCGTCCGGAACACTTCATCCGTTGCCGAAACCCAGCATCGACACCGGAATGGGCCTGGAGCGGTTGACCGCCGTCGCCCAGGGTGTCTACAGCAATTACGACAGTGACCTGTTCATGCCGTTGTTGGCCGGGATCGGCGCTCGAGCTGGAAAGGAGTACGGAACATCAGAAGAGAGCGACCGCTCGATGCGGGTGGTCGCAGACCATCTGCGTGCCATCACCTTCATGATGACCGACGGCATTCTTCCGTCAAACGAAGGACGGGGCTACGTCTTGCGCCGCATCCTGCGCCGTGCAGCCCGCCATGGGCGCCTGCTTGGGATCGTCGAGCCGTTTTTGTACGAGCTGACTGGTGCAGTCGTTCAGGTCATGGGCGGAGCCTATCCCGAGGTCCGGAGTGCCGCGGGCACTGTGGCCGAGGCGACGAAAGGCGAGGAAGAGCGGTTTATCGCGACGCTGGATCAGGGGCTGCCCATCCTCACCGACATGATCGCGAAGGCGCGTTCAGGCGGACGGACGATGTTGCAGGGTCCCGAGGTATTCAAGCTCTACGACACATACGGGTTCCCCATGGACTTGATTGCCGAAGCCTGCCGGGAGCAGGGCATGACGGTCGATGAGGCGGGGTTTGATGCGGCCATCGAAGAGCAGCGGAACCGTGCACGCAAGACCGGGGGCTTCGAGCAGGAAACCGCGCGGCCGGCCATTGCCGAATTGGCGGCCCGCCTCGGCGCAACGAAGTTTGTCGGCTACGACCGGTTGGATTCCGATAGCATTCTCCAGGCGATTCTCAAGGGCGACCGTCTCGTCAAGGAGGCGCAGGAAGGCGATGAGGTCGAGGTGGTTCTCGACATCACGCCGTTTTATGCGGAAGGCGGCGGTCAGATCGGGGATCAGGGTGTCCTGGTCGGGACGGAGGGCCGTCTGGAGATCAAGGAGACGACTCGCCCGGTGCAGACGGTGATCGTGCACAAAGGTCGGGTGAGTCAAGGGCGCATTCGCGAAGGCGAACAGCTGCATCTGTCGGTGAATCGAACGACGCGGCAAGACGCCGAGAGAAATCACACGGCGACCCATCTCGTCCATGCGGCTCTGCGCGATCTGCTCGGTCCGCATGTCAAACAATTCGGCTCCCTGGTGGCACCCAACCGCCTTCGGTTTGACTTTGCTCATTTCAGGCCTCTGTCGTCACGGGACATCGACGAGATCGAAGCAGTGGTCAACGGTGAGATCCGGAGAAACGAACGGGTGCAATCCGAGGTCATGAGCATTCAGGACGCCGTGGCCAAGGGCGCCCTGGCCTTCTTCGGCGACAAGTACGGTGAACAGGTGCGGGTCGTCACGGTGGAATCCTTCAGCAAGGAGCTCTGTGGCGGCACCCATTGCCGACATACTGGAGAGATTGGGCTGTTCAGCATTGTGTCGGAAACCGGGGTGGCCGCCGGGGTCCGCCGGATTGAAGCGCAGACGGGGCATGGTGCCGTGGCCATGATGAAAAAGCTGGAGTCAGAGGTCAGAGAACTCTCGGACCTCTTGAAGGTCGGGCCTTCCGAGTTGGTGGCGAAGACCCGCAAGGTCATGGCGCAGCTCAAAGACAAGGAACGCGAGCTCGAAGAGCTGAAACTCAAGATGGCGAGCGGATCGGCCGTGGCCTCCACGGCCAAAACCGTCGCCGGCGTCCCTGTCCATGTCCAACGGACCGACGGCTTGGATATCAACGGGATGCGCCTGCTGGCCGACCAACTGCGGGACAAGATGAAAAGCGGAGTCGTCGCCTTAGGAGCCGCGACGGACGACGGGAAAGTGGCGCTGCTCGTCGTCGTCACAAAAGATCTCACGGCGAAAATCAAAGCCGGGGATCTCATCAAGCCTCTGGCGGCCGAAGTAGGCGGGACCGGCGGAGGCCGGCCGGAAATGGCGCAGGCGGGCGGCAAGGACCCCTCCAGGCTCAACGCGTCGTTGGAAAAAGTCTTTGGCTTGGTCGAACAAGCCCTTCAGCGGTAGAATCATGTCGGGATCGCGAATACTGGCGTTAGATTACGGAACCAAGCGGATCGGCGTTGCCCTCAGCGACGAGCTGGGCTGGACCGCGCAGCCGCTCGAGACCTTTGAACGCCGGACCCTCGACCGTGATGTGGCCCACGTCGCATCCCTTGTGCAGACCCACGCGGTGAGGGAGGTCGTGTTGGGATTCCCGCTGCAGTTGGACGGGCGGGAGGGTCCGGCGATCCAGGCCATGCGGAATTTTGCCGTGCACCTGGAACAGGGATTGCCGGTTCCGCTGGTCTTCTGGGATGAGCGATTGACGACTAAAGCGGCGGAGGATCTGCTCATCGCCGCTGATGTGAGCCGGAAGAAGCGCAAGGGAGCCGTCGACCGTGTGGCGGCCGCCATCTTATTACAGTCCTACCTGGCGAGCCGTGAACAAGCGTCGCGGCCGGTCATGGACCACGATGAGTCGACAATAGACAGCACCGATGAAGCTCCGGAACATTCTCATCGTCCTTCTGATCGTGGTCGCCGCACTCGGCATAGCCGCGTATCACGTCATTAAGTGGGCTCAGGAGCCCGCCGTTCCCGCACGCCTGCGTCCGCCTTCCAAGACCGTCGCCATTCCTGAGCGCTCCACCTTTCAGCACGTCGCCGCGCTGCTCGAACGGGAAGAACTCATTAGAAGCCGGCTGGCCTTCGTGTGGTTGGGTCGGTTTCAATCTGCGGATCGAAAGATCCAGGCCGGTGAATATGAGTTGAATGCCGGTATGGCGCCTGCCGAAATTCTCTCACGGCTGACGATGGGGCAGGTGGTGCTGCATCCCATCCTGATTCCCGAAGGCTTGACGATGGCGCAGATTGCGGACATCTTTGGGCAGCAGGGCCTGGTGGACCGCCAGGAGGCGCTGCGGTTAATGACCGATCCGACCTTCATCGCTTCACTGGGCATCAAAGCCGGCACGCTGGAAGGCTATCTCTATCCCGACACCTACAAGTTTCCGAAAGGCATCAGACCCAAAGAGGTCATTACGACGATGGTCGAGCACTTGCGGCAGGTGTATGGCCCGGACCTCGAAGCGCGGGCGCAGGAGCTCAGGATGACGCAACATGAAGTTCTCACGTTGGCGTCTGTGATCGAAAAGGAATCGGGCTCGAATGGCGAACGGGAGGAGATCTCGGCGGTGTTTCATAATCGATTGAAGAAACGCATTCCCTTGCAGAGTGATCCTACCGTGATTTATGGTCTGCCGAATTATGACGGGAACATCCACAAGAAGGATCTCTTGAGTCCGGGCCCCTATAACACGTACCGCATTGCCGGCCTGCCTCCGGGGCCCATTGCGAACCCGGGCATTCAATCGATTCGTGCGACGCTCTATCCCTCGAGCTCGCGGGCGTTGTACTTTGTGTCCAAGAACGACGGCACGCATCAGTTTTCGGCTACTCTCGAGGAGCATAACGAAGCGGTCGAAAAATACCAGAAGCGGCCCTTTAGAAGAGGGATGCATCCGCGTACGTCCTCGATGACTTCGGTTAAAAGAGTTATGCCATGAATCAGGGTGACTGGAACCTTCCTGCGTTAATCGATCACACGATCCTGCGTCCGGAGGCCACCAAGGCTGACGTGCTGCGCCTCTGCCGGGAGGCCAGGCAATACGCCTTCACGGTGATCTTTATTCCGCCCTGCTACACGGCTGACGCGGTCGAGGCCGTTGCCGGATCAGCCGTGCGGGTGGGCATCCCCATAGGCTTTCCACTCGGTGGGCACGCGACCCGAATCAAGGTGGCGGAGGCAGTTGAAGGCGCGAGGCAGGGTGCTGTGGTCCTGGACATGGTGATCAACGTCAGCCGGTTGAAGTCCGGCGATCTCGACGCGGTCCGACAGGATATCGCCGAAGTGGTGCGAGCCACGCCGGATGCCGAACACAAAGTCATACTGGAAACCTGCTATCTCACCGATCAAGAAAAGATGACGGCTTGCCGGCTGGTGGTGGAGGCGGGTGCCGACTATGTGAAAACGTCGACCGGCTTCGCGGCGGGAGGCGCCACCGCGGCCGATGTCAGGCTGCTGAAGGCTTCGGTGGGTGGACGGGCCAAGGTCAAAGCCTCCGGCGGCATCCGCGATTGGCACAGCGCACGGGAGATGCTTGAAGCGGGAGCCGACCGCATCGGCACGAGCGCCAGTCTCAAGATCGTGGAGGAATGGTCGGCCGCAACTGTCAAACGATGAGGACCCATGTCGTTGCGTAGAGACGTGCGGTATCAGGTGAAGTGTCCGGTGGCCTTCGTGGTGGACGGAAAGCCTGGCGAGGGCTCGACGTTTAATCTTTCACGGGGCGGCTGCGCGATTGAAACGGACATGTTCGCTGGCGTTGATGATCCGATCAGCCTGCAGATTACCGTGTCGAATCAGCCTTCGCCGATTCTGATCGAACTCGGCAAAGTGCGCTGGTCGACCCGCAAGGAATTCGGCGTGGAGTTCATGGTCGTCGAAGGACCCTCGAAGCGGCGGCTCGACGATTTTCTCTTGGCCGTGGCCAAGGACAAGTTGACGTCGTGACCGCCTAGTCGGCCTCCTCACCTGCGCGATCGACCTCCAGACATGGCGTTTCGAATGATGACAAGGTTTGCTGCTCCATTCCCATCTGTTATAGTGCGCCCATGATCAAGCGCGTGATCTTGCTTGTCGTCGACGGCCTCGGCGTCGGAGCGGCAGAGGATGCGTCGAGTTACGGCGATGCCGCGGCGCACACTCTTGCCCATCTCGCCGAGTCGGCTGGAGGACTCAGTCTGCCGACCTTGGAATCGCTTGGTTTGGGCCATGTGACGGCCATACGAGGCGTGCGATCGATGGCTCAGCCGGTCGGCTGTTTCGGCCGGTTGGCTTTCAAGAGCAAGGGCGTCGATTCTCTTGTCGGCTTTCGGGAGATTGCCGGGTGTCTCACGGAAGACGAAGGGCGCGCATCCCCGGAGGGCTATTCGTCGGAGGCCAAGGCCGCGCTCGAAGAGGTATTTGGACTCAAGATCATCGGCGGCCACGTCGCGTCTGCAGCGGAAGCGTTACAGGAGTCGGGCGCGTCACATCTCTCGGCGCGTGCGCCGGTTGTCTGGACCGACGGGCGTCAGACCTGTCATGTGGCTGCCCATGACGAAGTGTGGCCCGTCGATCTGCTGTATCAACGGAGTCGGGAAGCACGAAAGGCGTTGAAAGATGCCTGGGGGATACGACGCGTTGTCGCGCATCCCATCGTCGGCACTCCCGGCGCATTGCAGTTTGGTCCCGGCCGTCGGGATTTTGCCGGAGAACCACCGGCACAGACGATGCTGGATGTCCTGAATCGCGCGAGCCAAATCCTCATCGGCGTCGGCAAAGTTGGGGATTTGTTCGGTGGAAGAGGATTGACGAGGTCGGCGCTCGTATCACGCTGGACGGACGCGTTGGATGAGATCAGCGGCATGTTCAACAAAGTTCCGCGGGGACTTATCTTTGCCGGCCTCGATGTGATTGGATCGGATGCAGCCACGTCCGCCATGGCAATTCAGGACTTCGACCGCCGCCTTCCAAATTTGTTGGATCGATTGCGACCGGGTGATCTGTTCATCATCACGGGCGATCACGGACGTGACCCGGGCAAGGCGCATGCGCTTCCGACCCGGGAATGCGTCCCTCTGCTCATCACCGGTCCGAAGCTGGCCCAGGGTGTCAACCTGGGTGTGCGGCCCACTGCGGCTGATCTCGGGCAGACAGTGGTCGAAGGCCTCAAGGGTGAATCCTTGACGATCGGCGACAGTTTTCTCGAGGTGCTCCGGCCGGGATGACTCCGACATTTGAGATGTAGAATCTGAGATTTGAGATCTGGAAGCATGGGGTACGAAGATAAATTGAAAGCGCTCGGATTGGAGCTGCCGGAGGCACCGAAGCCGGTGGCCACCTATGTCCCCGCTGTGAAGACAGGCAGTCTGTTGTTCCTTTCTGGGGTGCTGCCGATGCGGAATGGTCAATTGGCTTTTGTAGGAAAACTCGGCCGTGAAGTGAGCCTGGCGGATGGAGTGGAGGCCGCGAAGGTGGCGATTCTGAACGCGCTAGCGATCGCCAAGCAGGAACTCGGAAGTCTCGACCGGATCACGCGGGTCGTGAAAGTCGTCGGACACGTGGCTTCGGCCGAAGGGTTCACCGATCAACCTCAGGTGTTGAACGGCGCCTCCGATCTTCTCGTCGCGATCTTTGGCGAAGTGGGGCGGCATGCACGTGTGGCCACAGGAGCCGCCGAATTGCCGCGTCGAGCTGCTGTCGAAATCGAAGTGATTCTGGCTGTGTCCTGACCGGCCGCATGAAGGCCCTCCGCCGGTTTGCCATGTCCTTTCATCGGCTTGACACCTGAAAAAACCACTTGTTATAGTCCGTCGTCCCTCGCTTCACGCTGCACCCCGGTTGTTCCTTCCCGAACTCGTGCGTGGGGTTCTCGTGCCACGCAGGGCCTTCTGAGTATGGTTCCAAGACAGGGTCGATTGGTGTTTCAGACCTGTTTTCCTATGAAAACCTGGATCATTGTCTTTGCAACGAGCCTGATACTGGCTTGGGCGGGGAGCGGGCCGGCTGGCGCCGCGCAGCCGAAGATCGAATTGCAGCCACAGACCGGAGTCCCGGGGGCCACGGTATCGATTGTCGGCAAGGGGCTCGGACAATTCAAATCCGCCCAAGTCAATCGTGTGCTCTTTGCTGGAGTTCCGGCGCTCATCCAACGGTGGGATCAAGATGTCGTCGAGGTGAAAGTCCCCTCGAAGGCTCAGAGCGGCCCGGTCGAAGTGTTGATCGGAAAAAAGAAGGTTCAGGCGGGAACGTTTACCGTCGTCTATCCGAAAATCCTCTCGATTCACCCTCCGTCGATCGAGCCCGGCCATACGATTGAGATTGTGGGCGAGCACTTCGGCATTACGGCCGGCCCGCGCGATCCCAACACGATGTTCGGCGTCAACGACGTTGTGGTGGGCAACCTGGTCGTCAGGCCACGCCGATGGAAGGACGATAAGATCGAAGTGGACGTTCCGGCCAATGCAGCCTCGGGAGACATCGCTGTCCGTCTTGCCTCCTCTGACCCCCTGCCGGACGGGTCCTGTTGCGCGCCCGTGCAACACACGGTCAGTAACGCCATTTCTTTGAAGCTGATTCCCACCGTACAGGTCGACCCTGTTCATGGGCCCGTGGGGACCAAGGTCGTGTTGTTCGGTCAAGGTTTCGGTCGAGAGAAGACTCGGGAAGACAGGATTTTGATCGGCGGGAAAGAGGCTCCTGTGGCCCAGTGGAGCGATCGTGCGATCGTCGTACATGTGCCCCTAGGCGCGGAAAGCGGACCGATGGTGCTAGCTCAACGGGGACAAGAGCGAACCGTCGGCGCCTTCACAGTCGAAGTTCCGAAAGCGACCGGTGTGACTCCTGCCAGTGCTCCGATCGGTACGCTCATGAGAATTCACGGCGAGCACTTTGGCGCATATTCGGAGAGCGGTGCGACCCCGTACAACTATACCGACTTCGATACCGGCCAGAATCGGGTGGAGATCGGTGGAGCTCCCGCCGTGATCTACCGTTGGAATGACGACCGGATCGACGTCTGGGTGCCCTTCAGTGCCAAGAGCGGTCCCGTGGTGGTGACCCGTGGCGCGCCGAAACCGGGGGCGGATGGATCCTGCTGCGCAGAGTACGGGACGGTGTCCACCACGGCGGGAGACTTTACGCTGGCCGTGCCGACCATTGAGTCGTTTTCGCCGACCTCCGCCGGGCTGGATGACATTGTCACCATCAAAGGGTCAGGGTTTGGGTCCTTCATCAAGACCACCGAGGCGACACAGCCGGGTCTCGGCGAGGGAGCCTTCAAACGCAACCAGATCGAGCTGGGTGAGAATGTTTCGCGTACGGAGGTGTTGTTCAATAATATCGGCGGGATCGTCGTGTCGTGGACGGATACCGAGATCAAGGCGCGGGTGCCGCATCGTCATCTCTTCGGCATCGGCAAGCCGGGACAGTTCAGCGCCGACCTTTCGACCGGGCCTCTGGTCATCCGGCGCGGGTCCTGGGATTTGCTTCCCGATGGCACCTGTTGCACGCCGAAAAAATGGCTGACGCTGGAAGCCGGAACGTTCACCATCGAAGCCAAGGGCATGCCTGATCAAAGCTTCTTCGAGTCTAGGCCGGAAGGCAGCACCAACGACTAGCGCCAGGATGGTGAAAAATCCTCTTTGTCACCCACCCACCCCTGCGCGCCGAGACGCGCTCTTCACCAAGCTTGTTCTCGCATCGCTTAGAGGCTCAACGTTGACGTGGTTTTTCCTCACTTTCTTTTTGAGCCTATCCATCGTTCCATCCATACACGCGGCTGAACCACAGCTGAAAGCCGCTCCCCAAAAAACCGGGACCGAGGTCACGCTCATGAGCGTGTATTTCCGGGATGCCAATCACGGGTGGGCGGTGGGCTCGGGCGGGACGGTTCTCAAGACGATAGACGGCGGGCAGAAGTGGAAAAAACAGACCAGCGGCACGCCGATGCAGCTGACGGGCGTGTTCTTTGTTGACGACAAGCAAGGGTGGATCATCGGCGTCAATGGCACGATCCGTCATTCCGCAGACGGCGGTGCGACATGGAGACCGCAGCCCATTGACACCCAGGCGCCCATGTATGGCTTATCGTTCATTTCGCCGCAAGATGGATGGGTCGTGGGCGGCAACGGCACGATCCTCCACACGAGCGACGGAGGCGCTCATTGGACGGATCAATCCAGTTCTACGACGGCGGCCCTCTATGCCGTGCAGTTTCTGACGGCGCGTCGAGGGACGGCCGTCGGGGCGGTGGGAACGGTGCTCGCAACTGAGGATGGTGGCGCGACCTGGGTGGCCCAGGAAACCCAAGGCTCGGTCACGCTCTTCGACGTGTATTTTTCGGATCCGTCGACGGGTTGGGTGGTCGGCAATGCAGGCGCGATGTTTCAGACCACCGATGGGGGCGGTCGCTGGATCGACCGCACGTTACCCTGCTCACGGACCTGCACGAGGCTCACGGATCTGCTTCGGATCCGATTCACCGATCCCAAAACCGGATGGATCGTGGGAGAGCGCGGCATGGCGTACCATACTGCGGACAGTGGATTTACTTGGGAAGAACAGGGCGCCGTAGCGAATGTGTCGTTGTTCGGTCTGTCCTTTCCCAATACCTTGCACGGCTGGGCCAGCGGTGAAAAAGGCACCATCGTGCATCTCAAAATCGCGAAATAACGCGTCGCTATCCCAGCTCGCCCAACCGGGATTGCAGGACAGTGATTGCGGCAATGGCGGCGGTTTCGGCTCGCAGGATTCGGGGTCCCAGGGTGACGCCGACAACGCCCTGTTCAAGCATCTGACGGAATTCCTGTTCCTCCCAGCCTCCCTCCGGACCAATCAGCAACCACACATCGCCGTTGTTGTGCAATGGCAAGCTGCTCAGTGAAGCGCCGTCTGACCGCTCGGCCAAGAGAATTTTTAAGGCCGCCGTCTTCGACGTCGACAGCACTTGGGAGACTGTTACTGGTTCGTCGATGACCGGCACCGACCAGCGTTCCGATTGCTGGGCTGCTTCGAGCGCGATGCGCTGCCATCGCACAAGTTGATGCTCGATTCGGTCGGCTCGAGGTCTGACCACGCTATGGGTGGCCAAAACCGGCGCGATCCGATCAACCCCTAATTCTGTGGCTTTTTGAATGACCCAGTCCATCTTCTCACCTTTGAGCAGGGACTGGGCCAGCACGATCGATGGGTTGGTTTTGGGAGGAGCGAAGGTGGTATCGAGGATGCGGCCGATCAGGGTCCCGCTCGAGATTTCGGTAATCTCCGCACGATACCGCGTGCCGCGCTCATCCGTGACCAAGAGCAGCTCCCCGGGTTGCAGGCGAAGGCTCGCACGGAGATGTTGGAGCAGGGGGCCGGTGATACGAACAGTCGGCGGAACGATGGCTTCGGAAGCCACAAAGAAGGTAGGCATGGAAGACAAACCCCGATCCGGCAGGCTGCGGCGTTATTCGAAAAAGGTCTTCATCTTGTCGAAAAAGCCGTCGCCGTCGGCTTCCATCGACATGCCGCTTTCCTTGGCGAATTCCATTAGCAACTCGCGCTGCTTGGCGGTCAGCTTGGTGGGAATATGCACCTTGATCGTGAACAATTGATCGCCCGTCGTGTGATGTTTGAGGCTCGGGATGCCCAGCCCCTTCAGACGCAGCACTTTGTCGGGTTGCGTGCCGGGCGGTACTTTCATCACGGTCGAGCCCTTCAGGGTCGGCACTTCAATCTTCCCACCGAGCACCGCCGTGACGAAACTGATCGGTACGTCGCAGCTAATATCATTCCCTTTGCGCTGGAACACGGGATGTGGCTTGACCGCAATGGCGACGTAGAGGTCGCCGGCGGGCCCGCCATTGACGCCGTGCTCGCCCTCGCTGGAGAGGCGCAGACGCATGCCGGTTTCGATGCCGGCCGGAATGTGGACGGCGATCGTGCGCTCCCGATAGACGCGTTGACGGCCCTGACAGGTTGGGCAGGGCTCCGTGATGATGCGACCGGATCCCTCACACTGGCCGCAGGGTCTGCTGACGCTGAAGAAGCCCTGTTGCAGCCTGATCTGCCCGGCGCCCTTGCAGCTCGGACAGGTCTTGACGGCTGTGGCTGACTTGGCCCCAGTGCCTTTGCAGTCCGTACAGGATTCCCAACGCGGAATCTTGAGTTTGGCTTCTTTTCCGTATACCGCCTCTTCGAACGTGATTTCGAGGTTGTACTGCAGGTCGTTCCCGCGCTCAGTGCGCGTGCCGCCGCGCTGGCCCCCGAAGAAGTCTTCGAAGATGTCGTTAAAGACATCGCCGAAGCCGCCGCGCCCGAAGTCGAAGCCCTCAAACCCTGCGCCGCCCTGCGCCCCGGCATGGCCGAACATGTCGTAGCGTTTCCGCTTTTCCGAGTCGCTGAGATGCTCGTAGGCTTCGTTGATTTCCTTGAACTTCTCTTCGGCCTGCTTCTTCTGTTGGTCGCCGGGCTGCAGATCGGGATGAAATTGACGGGCGAGCTTGCGGTAGGCTTTCTTCAGGTCCTCGTCGGACGCCGTCCGGTCGACGCCCAACGTTTCGTAAAAGTCTCGTTTCGACACAGAAGCCATTGTCCCCTAAGAGTAGTTCGAAGAAAGACCGAGTCCCGTGCCGGCGAAACTCGGTCCCTCAGCAGCCGTATTCTATCTTACTTTTTATCTTTGTCCACTTCTTCGAACTCGGCGTCGACGACTTTTTCATCCGTCTTGGCGCCATTCGGACTCTCTTCTCCGGCAGCAGTTCCTGCACCGGTGGCCGATGTGGCCGAGGCTTTCTTGTACATCTCCTCGGCAAGCTTGTGCGATGCGGTCGTCAAGGATTGAGTGGCGGACTCGATCGCATCGGGGTCATTGCCTTCCATCGCCTTTTTCAGGGCGGTGACGGCTTCCTCGATCTTGGTCCTGTCCTCGGCCGAAATCTTGTCGCCATGCTCCTTGAGGTTCTTCTCCGTCTGATAGAGCAGCGTGTCGGCCTGGTTCTTCGCTTCTGCCGCCTTTCTCCGCTTCTTGTCCTCTTCCGTATGGGTTTGGGCATCCCGGACGAGTTTTTCCACTTCGTCCTTACTGAGACCGCTGGAGGCCGTGATCTTGATGGATTGTTCCTTCTGCGTCGCCAAGTCCTTGGCCGACACGTGCACGATGCCGTTGGCATCGATATCGAACGTGACTTCGACTTGCGGCATGCCGCGCGGCGCCGGGGGAATGCCGACGAGATCGAACTGGCCGAGCAATTTGTTGTCGTTGGCCATCTCGCGCTCACCTTGGAACACGCGGATGGTCACGGCGGTTTGATTATCGGCCGCCGTCGAGAAGACTTGACTCTTTTTGGTCGGGACGGTCGTGTTGCGCTCGATCAGCTTGGTGAAGACGCCGCCCAGCGTCTCGATGCCGAGGGACAACGGTGTGACGTCCAGCAGCAGCACGTCCTTGACGTCGCCCTTGAGCACGCCGCCTTGGATCGCGGCGCCGATGGCCACCACCTCATCGGGGTTCACGCCCCGGTGTGGTTCCTTGCTGAAGAAGTCTTTCACGACTTGGATGACCTTGGGCATGCGGGTCATTCCGCCGACCAGCACGACTTCATTGATGTCCCGGGCCGAGACGCCGGCATCGCCCAGCGCCTTGCGGCAGGGTTCAACGGTCCGCTGGATCAGGTCGTCGACCAGCTGTTCCAGCCGGGAACGGGTCAACTTGATGACCATGTGCTTGGGGCCGCTCGCATCCGCCGTAATGAACGGCAGATTGATCTCTGTCTCCTGCGCGGAGGACAATTCGATCTTGGCGCGTTCGGCCGATTCTTTCAGCCGCTGAAGCGCCATGCGATCCTTGCGCAGATCAATACCCTGATCCTTCCTGAATTCATCGACGAGCCAATCCATCACTCGGAGGTCGAAATCGTCGCCGCCCAGGTACGTGTCTCCATTGGTGGATTTGACTTCGAAGACCCCTTCACCGATTTCCAGCACGGAGACGTCGAAGGTGCCGCCGCCAAGGTCATAGACCGAGATCCGCTCGTCCTTTTTCTTGTCGAGCCCGTACGCCAGCGAGGCCGCCGTCGGCTCATTGATGATGCGCAGGACGTTCAATCCAGCGATCTGGCCGGCGTCCTTCGTCGCTTGCCGCTGGCTGTCGTCGAAATAGGCGGGGACGGTGATGACGGCTTCCGTCACCTTCTCGCCGAGGTAATCCTCTGCAGTTTGCCGCATTTTCTGGAGGATCATCGCGGAGATTTCAGGGGGACTATAGCGCTTGCCGCGCAACTCCACATGGGCGTCGCCGTTGTCGGCTTCAACCACCTTGTACGGCAGCCGCTTTAGCGCCTCCTGCACTTCCTTGCTGCGGAATTTCCGGCCCATGAGACGTTTTACGGAGTAGATGGTGTTCTCCGGATTCGTAATGGCTTGGCGTTTCGCGATCTGGCCGACGAGCCGCTCACCCTTGTCGGTGATCGCGACGACCGATGGAGTCGTGCGGGCGCCTTCCGCATTGGCAATCACAACGGGATCGCCGCCGCTCATGACGGCGACGCAGGAATTGGTCGTGCCTAAATCGATGCCGATCACTTTACCCATGATGTGCTCCTTCCTCCTCTTCAGGCTGTTGAAAAAGTCCGCCAGCTTTGTTCTCGCATCGCTTAGAGGCTCGACGTACGGATCAAAGTACGCTTCGCCTCTGCGCTCGCTGCGGCCGCGCTGGACGGCCCTTTTGAACAGCCTGAAATTCTCCTTGTTCAGTTTGTATCATCTACGTCATTCGATTCAGATCCTGTGCCGGATGACACCGTCACCATGGCAGGTCTGAGGATCCGGTCGTGCAGCCGGTAGCCTCGCTGAAACTCCTCCACCACATGCTGGTCCGGCACCTTAGCCGAGGGCACCGAGGCGACGGCCTGATGGCCGGAGGGATCAAATGGCTGGCCCATCGTCGGGATGGACTGGACGCCGAACTTGCCGAGAACCCCCTGCAACTGCTTCATGGTGAGATCAACGCCCTTGACCAGTCCCTCGTATGACGTATTGTCCTTTGCGGCCTTGATCGCCCGTTCCAAATTGTCGACGACCGGCAGCAGTTCCTTCAGGAGCTGCTCATTTCCGAACCGGATCTGGTCCCGCTGATCTCGCTGGGCAAGCCGCTTGTAGTTGTCGAACTCGGCCGCCAGCCGGAGATATTTGTCGTTGAGCGACTTCAGCTCCTCATCCTTGGCCGTCGAGACCTCGGAGGGAGCGGAAGAAGAGTCACCGTCTAAGTCGTCGAATGTATTGGGATTTAGTTCTTGGTCCGCCACGATTTATCCTGTTACCTTCGCCAGATAGACACCCGAGGCTATAAGTCAACAGGAGGCCGCAAAATTAATTACTTATACGGGAGAGGGGCTAGACCCACGTGAGGACAGGCGAGCCGCCGGTTGCCCGACGATAGAGTAGTGCGAGACCTTCCAGGGTCAGCAGCGGTTCAACGGTCTGAATGGAGGCAGTTTCTTTTGCGATGATGCTGCTCAAGCCGCCGGTGGCGATCACGTAGGTGGAGCGTCCGAGTTCCTGTTCGATCCGTCTCACCAGCGTGTCGACAAGGCCGGCATAGCCGAAGAGGAGGCCGGACTGAATGCTGCTTCCCGTGTCGGTCCCGATCACGGTCTTGGGTCTGGTCAGCTCAACCTTGGAAAGCTTCGCCGCGCGGGCGAAGAGCGCTTCGGCTGAAATCCCCAGGCCCGGAGCGATGACCCCTCCCAGATACTCCGCCTCCTTGGTGACGGCGCAGAAGGTTGTGGCGGTGCCGAAGTCCACGATAATCAGGTCACGCCGGTATTTGTGATAGGCCGCCGCGGCATTGACGAGCCGATCGCTGCCGATTTCCTTGGGATTGGGATAGCGAATGGTCAGGCCCGTATCGGATTCCGATGTCACGATTAACGGCCGCTGGCGGAAGTATTGCTCGATCAGCGTCTCGAACGTAGCGGTGAGCGACGGAACCACGCAGGACATGATGGCGCCTGACGTCTGAGCCGGAACGAGGCCCGCGGAGGTCAACAGATTTGTGAAGAGGATTCCATACTCGTCGGCAGTGGTCTTGGCATCGGTGGCGAGACGCCAATGCGCTTTCAGCACCTGACCATCGTAGATGCCCAACACGACGTTGGTGTTTCCGATATCAACGACCAGCAGCATGGGCAATATTCTACGGGGTCGGTGTGGATTTCGCCACCGAAAGCTTCATCGGAGGTGCACGATGTCGGCGGCTCGAAGGTGTCGGACTGTTGACGGCGACGTCCCCAAAGATGGCTGAACCAGCGTCAAGGAGCCGTCCTGCTCGATGGCGTCGGCCACTCCGATATACTCCTTGCCGTCAGCCAGCACGGCTCTCACGGTTTTTCCAATCGTCGTGCAGCGCTGCCGATACGCGAGCCCGATCGACTCCGAGCCGCGTGACAGGAACTCTTCCAGGCAGGATTCCAGTTCGATCAGGAGTTGGGCGGCAAGCCGGTTCCGATCGATGATACGGCCCGTTTCATGCCGGATCGTGGTGGCGATGTGTCGTAACTCGTCGGGAAAGTCCTCCGGTACGCCGTTCACGTTGATGCCGATGCCGATGACTTGAAAAGGTCCGGCTCCTGCCGAGGCTCCGCTTTCACAGAGAATTCCTCCCACCTTGCGTTCGTTGATGAGAAGATCATTCGGCCATTTGACGGCAATAGGCAGCCCGCTGACGATGCCGATGGCCTCAGCCGCACCCAAAGCAGCCATCAACGGCAACCACGAGAGCCAGGCCGCCAGATGCGGGGCATCAATCGCGGTTCGGATGACCAGGGACCCGTAAAGGTTTACACCGGGCGGAGAGAACCAGGACCGGGCCATCCTGCCGCGTCCTGCCGTTTGCGCATCGGCCAACACAAGCGTGCCGTGTTCGACGCCGGCCTGGCCCAATGCGACCGCTTCGCGGTTCGTGGATTCGAGCCGTTCGTGCAATTCAATGCGGCGACCCAGAGATCGGGTTCCCAGGTAGCTTTGAATGGCGTGGACATTCAGCGGCGAAGGACGCTGCACCGTCAACGACGCCTCTTCGGCTTGGCATCTACCGGTTGGAGCTCCAGCGTCATCGCGGCGGCAGGGGCGGAGTGCGTGAGCGCGCCGATCGAAATGCGGTCTGGGCCTGCCGCTGCCATGGCACGAATGTTTTTCAAAGTGATGCCCCCGGAGACTTCCACAAGCGCACGCCGGTTGATCATGCGCACGGCCTTCTTGACCATGACGGGCGTCATGTTGTCGAGAAGAATGATGTCCGCCTGACCCGTCAAAGCCTCTGCGACGTCTGCGAGTGATTCCACCTCGACGATGATCGGCATCCGGCTCTCGCTTCTGTTCTTGGCGAGTGTGCAGGCCTGACGGATCGCCGTTTTTTGCGGTAGCAGGCTGAGATGGTTGTCTTTGACGAGCACACCGTCGGCGAGCGAAAACCGGTGGTTGGTTCCTCCGCCGAGCGTCACGGCCCATTTTTGGATGGCCCTCCAGCCCGGGAGAGTCTTGCGTGTGTCGAGGATTGCGACCGGGTAGCCGCGCACGGCCTGACGGAATCGGCCCGTGAGCGTCGCAATCCCCGAGAGGTGCTGGAGGAAATTCAAGGCGACTCGCTCGGCCGTGAGGATCGATCTGCCGTCTCCTTCAATGCGCAGGAGCGTCTCGCCGGCTGCTGCATGGGATCCGTCTTTCTTCACCACCGTCAAGGCGAGCGAGGCATCAGTGGCGAGAAAGGACTGAACGGCGGCCGCCATCCCTGCGACGATGAGGTCCTGTTGCGCAATGATCCGGCCCTCAGCGGGTACCCTATTGGGAAAGAGGGCCGACGTCGTGACGTCGCCTCGTGCCGCGTCTTCTTCCAACGCGTGCCGAACGGCGCGTCGGATCTCGGCGGCAGGTAGAACGGCCATGTTCAGGCCCCAAGCAGAGCGCGAAGCTGCTGCTCGCTGCTGGCCTGCATCGTTTGATCGTGCTGCAGACTCCGTAAGCGATCTCGATGCTCGGTCAGCACCTCGGCGGGCGCCTTGGCGACGAAATCCTGGGTCTCCAATTTACCGGTCAAGCGAGCGATCTCCTTCTCCTGGTCTTCTCGCTGCTTCACCAGTCGGTCCAGCGCTTTCTTTAAGTCTACGTCTCCGGACACCAGCAATCCGATAGTCAGCCCTTCGGCGACGAGTCGAAGGCGCCGTCCCGGCGTCCAGGCAGTCTGCATGCTGACGTCCGATGTGCCGCGGCTCAGATGGGCGAGCTGCACCTCGAGGTGTTTCAGCTGTCGCTGTTTGTCGGGGTCGTCATGGGCGACTCCAAATTCGATTTGCTGGCCGGGCGGATAGTTCAATAGCACGCGTCCGGTGCGGACGAGGCTCACCGCTTGCTCGAGCAGGAGAAAGCGCCGCTCGGCATCCGGTGCGTTCCAGGCATGGTCGGGTGCGGGAAAGCGTTGAATAACGATGCTCTCGCCCTCATGAGGAATCGTTTGCCAAATTTCTTCGGTGATGAACGGCATGAACGGATGCAGCAGTCGCATCGTGGTTTCCAAGGTCTCAATCAGTGTTTGTCTCGTCGCCGGGCCATCCGGATGCGCGGGGTTCTGCAGGGTCGGCTTGATCAGTTCCAGATACCAGTCACAATACTCGCGCCAAATGAAGTGGTAGAGCGCGTTGGCTGCACGGTCGAACCGATACGCTTCCAGCTCGGAAGTGACGCTCCTAATCGTGGAGTTGAGCCGGCTCAAAATCCATTGGTCGGCAAAGGGGCGTTCCGAGGGCGGCTTCGCCGTGCGAGGCCCTTCGAGATGCATGAGGCTGAAACGTGCCGCGTTCCAGATCTTGTTGGCGAAGTTGCGATACCCTTCGATGCGCTCTTCCGCTAGTTTGAGATCCCGGCCGGGCGATGCCATTGAAGCGAGCGTGAAGCGCAGGGCGTCGGTCCCGAATTGATTCATGACATGGAGTGGATCGATGACGTTCCCTTTGGACTTGCTCATCTTCTGCCCTTCGGCATCCCGTACGAGCGCATGAATATAGACGTCGCGGAAGGGAACGTTGGACATGAATTTCAACCCCAACATGATCATCCTGGCGACCCAAAAAAACAGGATGTCGAGGCCGGTGACGAGCGTCGAAGTGGGATAGTAGGTCCGTAATTCCGGTGTGTCCTCCGGCCACCCTAACGTGGAGAAGGGCCAGAGTCCGGACGAAAACCACGTGTCCAGCACGTCCGGGTCGCGGAGCCACTGTGACCCGCCGCACTGGGGGCAGACGGTCGGCGCCGATCGGGCGACTACCGGCTTCGCGCCTTGGAGCAGGGTCATGCGGGTAATGGCGGTGCCCGACGCATTCGTGGTTGTCTGCCGATGAATGAACGGTTCGTTGCAGCGTTCGCAGTACCACGCGGGAATCTGATGGCCCCACCAGATCTGGCGAGAGATGCACCAGTCTTTAATGTCGCGCATCCAGCCCAGGTAGTTGTTGATCCAGCCCTCGGGAAGGATTCTGATCCGGCCGTCCTCTACGGCTCGAATCGCCGGCTCCGCCAGCGGCTTGATAGCGACGAACCACTGAGGCGAGAGGTAGGGCTCGACGATGGTCTTGCAGCGGTAACACTTCCCTATCGCCATTTTGTGGTCTTCGACCTTGACGAGGAGACCGCGATCTTTCAGGGCCTGCTCGATTTTGGGCCGGGCCTTTGATACGGGAAGTCGCGCAACGGCGGTGTTGACGTCCTCTTCGACAGCCGCCGCCGTGAGGCCGGCAGGATCGAGCAATGCCTGATGATCGAAAATCGCCAGGCGGGGAAGTTGATGCCGTTCCCCCGCTTCATAATCGTTGAAGTCATGGGCCGGCGTAATCTTGACCGCACCGGTGCCGAATTCGAGATCAACGAGGATGGCGTCGCCGACGATGGGAATGTCGCGCCGTGTCAACGGCAGACGGATTTTCTTTCCAATGAGATGTCGATGGCGTGGATCATCGGGATGCACGGCGACCGCCGTATCGCCCAACATCGTTTCCGGCCGCGTTGTGGCGACCACCAACGAGGTACTGGAATCGTCCGCGAGCGGATAGCGGATGTGAAAGAGCTTTCCCTTCACGTCCTCATGTTCGACTTCAATGTCGGACAGGGCCGTCAGGCAGCGCGGACACCAATTGATCAGCCGTTCGCCTCGATAGATCAGTCCCTCCTCGTAGAGGCGGACAAAGACTTCGATGACGGCTTTGGAGAGCCCGTCGTCCATCGTGAAACGCAGACGCTCCCAATCACAGGACTCACCCAACTGCTTCTGCTGTTCGACGATCGTATTGCCGGATGCTGCCTTCCACTGCCAGACCCGCTCGATGAATCGTTCACGCCCGATCGCATCCCGCGAGGTGCCCTCGCTCAAGAGCTGCTTTTCCACGACGTTTTGGGTCGCGATGCCGGCATGGTCGGTCCCCGGCAGCCACAGGGTATTGCGTCCCTGCATGCGCCGCCAGCGAATCAAGATGTCCTGCAGTGAATGATTCAGCGCGTGGCCCACGTGCAGTGACCCGGTGACATTAGGCGGAGGGATCACGATGCTGTACGGTTGGCCGGGATGGGTTGTCGAGGCGTGAAAATAGCCCCGGTCGATCCAGGTGCGGGACCAACGGGCTTCGACGGCTTTGGGATCGTAGGTTTTGTCGAGGCGGAGACTGCTCATGATTCGTGTGAGAAGAAAACGCGAGGCATCTTAACATGCGCACCGTGACCCCTCAAGGTAACGAACGGCATCCCGCGGCGGCGTGGCTGCGTCAGCGCTAGTTCTCTTCCTTGAGAGGACCGAAGGCTTGTGCTATACCAATCGGCACCTTCCACCTTTTTTGCGAGGAGACGTTATGGCCACGGGACGGGACAAGGATCGCAAGACGAGAGAGAAACACCGCAAGAACATCAATCGAATGAAGGCGCTGGCGAAAGCACGGCGTGGAAGCAAGCGGGGTAAGAAGGGATAGCGCGCCCTGTGCTAGACGGCTTCGGTGAGCCTTCTGATCTCGGCCTTGATCTGTTCCTCGACCATGGAAGGAGTCACTTGTTGGACAGTCTTCTGAATCTGTTCTTCAGCGACGGCGCGGATCACGTCGGCGGCGAGTCGTTCTGTCTGCGCTGCGATGCCCTCT
Source organism: uncultured Nitrospiraceae bacterium (assembly GCA_963730935.1). Lineage (GTDB taxonomy): Bacteria > Nitrospirota > Nitrospiria > Nitrospirales > Nitrospiraceae > Nitrospira_C. The sequence continues at coordinate 86,474 of CAVSTP010000004.1, forward strand.
TTGAGTTGCTCGCGGACGTTCTCTTCCCTCGACTGCAGGTACTTACGGGCAGCGTCGGGAAGTAAGTCCTTCACGGTGTCCGCCTGCTCGCGTACCATCCGCTCGACCTCATCCTTGATCAACGGACTGGCAATTTCAAAGATGCTGTGCCGGATGATCGGCTCGAGCACGCTCATCTCGCTAGTCAAGACCTTCGGCAATGCCTTGGACAACAGCGGTTCGACGACCTCTGCCAGGCGTTCCTTCGAGATCGAAGCGCCCAATTGGAGATGCACTTCCGATTCCACTGCCTTGGTGACATGAGCCTCGAGTTTCGTGCTGACCATTTGAGGGAGCATTTCCGCAATCTTCTGTTCCGTTTTTCCAGACATGGATTGCAGGAGTTGGCCGAACAACCCCTTCATCGTTTCTTCAGGCTCGACAGCAGGAGAGGCAGCTGATGGCGTGGCTCCGCGTTGAAGGGTCACGGGAGGCTCTCTCTTCTCGGCAGCCTTGGCCTGCAGGGGGTACGGAATGGTCACTTCGACTTCCTCGTCGGTCGAATCATCTCCGAGATCATCGTCCGAATCGAGCGCGCTCGACGTTGGAGGCCAGGCACGCTTCTTTTTTGTGGCGGCCGTCTTTGCCGTGCTCGCGTGATCGAGATCTTTGATCAAATCCAGGAGGTGATCGGATTGAAACGGTTTCTTGAGGAATGCCTTGACGCCGAGCGATTTCAAATGAGATTCCTCCATTTTGTCGCTCGCTCCGGTCAGGGCAATGATATAGGTGTCGCACAAGTTGTCGAGTTTGTGGACCTCTTTACAGAACCCGGAAAATGTCATGCTGTCGAGATGATAGTCGGTGATGATGAGCGTCGGACTCATTCTCCGGGCGGCTTCAAGAGCGGCCGGTCCGTCCTGAAATCCGATGACGTCATACCCGGCTGGCGCCGAGATCTGCTCCACCATCCGGCGAACCGCCGGACTGCTGTCGATAACAAATATGGTAGAAGCCACTTAAGTCTCCAATTTTATTGAGCTAGTTCGAAGCTAGCAGGGGGGGTACTCTTTGTCAAGAAAACCGCGGATAGATGCGCGATAGGAATTCAGTTATTCTCCTTACCCATTACGGGCTTCCCAGGGGCCAAGGGACACGTATGAGCCAGCCGATCCGAGTGGTGTTTTTCGACGCTGCGGAAACGCTCTTTCATGTGAACGGATCCGTTGCGGACATCTATCTCCGCCATGCCGTACAGTTCGGCTATCAGCCGAGGCCAGATTCGATCAGGCTGATCACCGAAGCGTTCAGGCGAGCCTTTCACGATGCGCCGCCGCCGGTCTTCGCCGCCATTGAATCCGCTCAGATCAAACAGAGCGAACGGCTGTGGTGGTTCGATGTCGTGCACAATGTCTTTTATCGTGTCGGCATGTTCGAGCGCTTCGATGAATTCTTCGAGCATGTGTTCGACGTGTTCGCTGATCCCGTTTCCTGGAAGCTGTTTCCGGACGTGCTGCCGACGCTCGGACAGCTGCGAAGCCTGGGACTTGAATTGGGCATCGTCTCCAATTTTGACTCGCGACTGTTCAACGTCTTGAGGGGATTGAGCATCGCTGATCTCTTCGACACGATTACTATCTCCAGTCTGGCCCATGCGGCGAAGCCTTCGCCCAAGATTTTTGAGCTGGCGCTCCAACAGCATGCCGTCGAGCCGGGGGAGGCGATGCATGTCGGCGACAGTGTGAGGGACGATGTGGAAGGCGCGACGAAGGCAGGTTTGAGAGCGGTTCTTCTGGCGCGCCAGGGGAAGCAGGCGCCTCCCGACGTTCAGACGATACACACCTTGGATGAGTTGGTGCCGCTCATTGCCCCCCGATGACGCGGATTTCAAATCTCAGATTCAGATTTCAGATTGAGATCTGAAATTGTGTTAGAGCAGGAGGGGAACCAAGTCCTTGGCTCGCCCCTTGAGGGAGATATCGACAATCCCGGACTGCGGCGTCGGATCGGGATTGATCTCTGCGACAAACGCGCCGGTTTCCTTGGCCACGGAGGCGAAGCCGGCGGCTGGGTAGACGACTCCGGAGGTTCCGATGACCAACAGCACGTCGCACGATTGCAGCGCCGTGGCGCAGCGTGCTAGATCCCCGGCGGATAAGGATTCTCCGAACCACACGATATGTGGGCGAAGCAGCGCCTGGCAGTGACGGCAGGAGGGAAGAATTCGAATCGGGACGTCGTGATTGTCTTCAATCACTCCGCAGGCCGTGCAGCGCACCTTCCAGATGTTGCCGTGAATTTCCGATAATTGTTCTGAGCCTGCCGCCCGGTGGAGTCCATCAACATTTTGGGTAATCAGCCAAAACTGTGGGCAACGGCGCTCGAACTCCACGACGGCCGTATGCGCCGGATTCGGTGTCTTTGGCGCGATCAATTCGCGACGCCAGTTGTACCATTCCCACACCAATCGGGGATCGCGCTCAAAGGCCTCGGGCGTGGCGAGATCTTCCGCCCGAAAGTTCCTCCACAGGCCATCGGCCCCTCGAAACGTCGGCACCCCGCTATCCGCAGAAATGCCGGCGCCGGTTAAGACTGTGAGCGACCGTGCTGATGCGATTTTCTTTCTGACGATGCCAAGGTCGGAAGCCATGAGGGGATCCCACCGAGAGGCCACTGCGTGCACCTTCGGGTGCATGCTATAGTACGCGCATCATTCAGGCAACGGTGATGGTTCCTCAAAGGGTGATCATGTCCATGAATCACATCATGATGGTCGGGGCAGGCTCGGTTGGCGGGTACTTCGGCGCTCATTTGGCCAAGCACTTTCCGAATGTATCGTTTCTCCTGCGGCCGAAGACATTGGCCGCTGTCCGGCAGCAGGGGCTCCGGATCCGCAGCGCCTCAGGCACCATCACGGTGCATCCGCAAGCGGCCGCTGACGCCAAGGAGTTGCCCGCACCGGATCTGATCATCCTCGCCGTCAAGGCGTATGATCTCGACGAGGTCTTGGCGCAGATCGAGCCGGTGCTGACGGATCGCACGGTCATCCTTACCCTCCAAAACGGCATCGATACGGAAGACCGCATCATCGCGCGCTTCAAACGGGATTGCGTTGTCGGCGGCGTCGCCTTCATCTATTCCAAAATCGTCTCGCCGGGCTTGATCGACCACTATAAAAAGGGAACGGTGGCGATCGGCGAGCTCATGGGCCATGAAAGCGAGCGAGTGCTGCAGATCCGGGAGCTCTTCACGAACGCCGGCATTCCCTGCCAGCTCTCCAAAGACATACGACGAAGCAAGTGGGAAAAGATGTGCTGGAACTGCGTCTTCAACCCGCTGACCGTGTTGATCGACGACAAGGTGTCACGGGCGCTCGAGCATCCTGAGATGATGCGCGTCATTCACCAGATTGTCGCCGAAATTACCGCCGTGTCTGCGGCGGTCAAGGTCCCGTTGCCGTCCGACATGCCCGACCGCGTGGTGAAGTGGACTCAGGAAATCCGGGACATCCATACCTCCATGTACGACGATTGGAAAGCCGGGCGGCAAACGGAAATCGGAAATCTCAACGGATACATCGTCGACCAGGGTCGTGCCTTGGGAATTCCGACACCCGTGAACGAGGCGCTGACGGCGATGATCAAGACCCTGACCGAAAAGCCGCGCTCCGGTCCCGGTATCGTCGCGATCGACGGAGCCGTGGTTCAGTCCGTGGCGCTGGATCGGACGGCCATGCAGCAGTTGCCGAGCGAACACCAGATCGACGACGTCAGTCGCAAGATGCCGAGCATGCGGGGCCGTGCGATTACAGTGAAGGGCTTGTTGGACATCCCAGCGCTGCAACTCGATGCCGATCACGTGACGTTTCATTCGGCGGACGGCCGGTACGCCGCGACGCTCACCCTCGCACAGGCGAAGGAGTTTGGCTTGTTGGTGTACGAGCTGGACGGGGAACCGTTGACCGATGAAAAAGGCGGGCCATTTCGGTTAATTACACCCGGCCTGAGCGATCTGTGCGCCAATGTGAAGGGGGTCAATCGGATCGAAGTGCGGAGAGGACCCGGGAAAGATACGAGGCCGTCGGAGCGGCCGCCGGAATGCACGAGCTAGCACGGATGTTGAGAAAGGTATCAGATTGCTGTTCAACAGCCTGCGAGCTTATCGAATGACCTGAATCGCCCGCCATCGTTCCGATCGATAGCGCCACAGCATGAGCGCCATCCGCAACGTCCAGTCAGCGATCATCGCCAGCCACACATAGAACACTCCAAGGTGCAGCCACACACCGGCGATCAAGGCAATCGGCACACGCACGAGCCACATCCCGATGGTGGTGGCGACCATGATGAAGTGGGTGTCTCCCGCACCTCGCAGGGATCCTGCCAGCACCATCGTGAGGGCCAAGGGAATTTGGAGGAGTGCAACGATCTTCAAAAAGACCGTGCCCAATTCAATCACGGACTCATCACTCGTAAAGGCGCGAAGCAGGACATACGGGAAAAAGAAGAACACAATCCCCATCACCGACATGATGCCGGTCGCAAGGCGGTTGGCTTCCCAGTTTTCGAGCTTCGCTCGAGTGTACTTGCCGGCGCCAATGCTCTGGCCGACCATCGTGGCGGCGGCGATGGCAAATCCGTACCCGGGCAGGAACGAGAGGGACTCGATGGACAGTCCAACCTGATGCGCGGCATACGCCACCGTACCGTAGAGCAGGACGATTTTTGTGTACGCAAGGATGCCCGCCTGTTGCACGATGCGCTCCCCGGATACGGGAGCGCCGACTTGCCAAATGGTGCGAAAGAGATCGAACCGGATGTGCGTTGAGCGATGCAACAGCGGAACGCACCGGATAGCCAGGTAGCACATGCCAACAGCCTCCGCGATGCCGACCGCGATGGCCGCACCTTGGACGCCGAGCGCCGGCAGTCCCCAACGGCCATAGATCAAGGGATAGGCGATGAGAATATGCAGAAGATTCACGACGATCATGGCGTACATCGGGGTTTTTGTGTCACCGGTGCCCTGCAGGATCGACGACATGACTTGGAGGAGGACCGTGAAGGGAATCACGAGAAAAATGAGCGTCGAATAGGGGAGCGAGAGGGCGATGACGTCAGGTGCCGCGCCCAGGAGTTGCATCGCGAAGCGATTCAACAGGAGACCGGCCGTCATAAGAAAGAGAGAGACCACGATCGAGAGGCCGAGAAAATGCCGCGCGGCCTGACCGGCGTCATGCTGCCGCCGGGCTCCCCACAGCTGCGCCACGATCACGTTCGTTCCAACGGAAAGACCTGAGACCAGCGTCGTGGCGATGAAGGCCAGGAGCTGGCCAAGCCCAACGGCCGCGATCGGAATCGCGCCAAGCCCGCCTACCAGGAACACCGCCACGATCCCTTCCGTGCGCTGCAGCAGGCTGCTCACCGTCACGGGCAGTGCCAGCGCCATAACGGAGCGCCGGATTTGGGTGACACCATTCGCCATCGAATCCCATCCTAACAGAAGCCGCACCGACCGGCCTGGACAAATGATGTCACCATCGATTAGGGTCTGCCGACATGACGACGTCGGATACCGAAGACCACTTGCGTCCGGTCATTCCTCGCTTGTCGAAGTCCAAGTTCCTTTCCGGATTGCAGTGCCACAAACGCCTCTACCTCGAAATTAGGCAGCCTGAACTGGCTGAGCCTCCCGATCCTTCGACACAAGCCATGTTCGCGATGGGTACGGAAATCGGGATGCTGGCCCAGCGGCGGTTCCCAGGAGGTGTGCTGGTGGCACCCACCATGCGTCCGCGGGACGCGGCGGTGGCGCTTACCGCGAAGTTGCTTCAAGATCCTGACGTGCCCGCCATTTTCGAGGGCGCGTTTGAGTACGAGGGCGTGTTCGTTCGCGTCGATATTCTCGAGCGAGTTCGCGCTGCCGAGGAGAATCGTTCCGCCTGGCGCCTCATCGAGGTGAAATCGTCGGCAAGAGTCAAAGATGTCCATCTGCATGATCTCGCGATCCAGCGCCATGTGCTGATCGGCGCGGGGATTGACCTTGCGGGTACCTGCCTCATGCACATCGATACCGGCTATTTCTATGAGGGAGGTGAGGTTGATCTGGAGGCGCTTTTCGCGCTTGAGGACGTCTCCACCGTTGTTGCGGAACGTCAGGGTAAGGTGCCGGAGCAACTGGAGACGATGAAATCAATCTTGCTTGAGTCCAGACCCCCGGCGATCGAGCCGGATGCTCGCTGCCACAGCCCCTATGAGTGCCCCTTCTGGACCCACTGTACGAGGGAAAAACCCCTGCGCTGGATCTACTACCTACCCGGTCCGAAGAAAGTGGTGCAGCAACTGGCCCAGGAGGGCATTACGACCATCGATGACATTCCGGACGCCGCAACTTTGTCGATCACACAGCGGCGGGTGAAGGACAATGTCGAATGGGCATCGGCTGATCTCGCGAGCGTCCTGCAATCGGTCGAGTATCCGGTCCACCATCTGGATTTTGAAACGGTGATGCTGGCCGTCCCGAGGTTTCCGAGGATGACGCCCTATCAATCGATACCGGTGCAGTGGTCCAACCACATTGAGCTTTCCTCAGGTGAGATCGTCCACCATGAGTTCCTTCACGGCGAAGCGACCGAGCCCCGCAGGCAGTGGGCCGAACGGTTGCTCGAATCGCTCGGAGAGCAGGGTACGATCGTCGTGTACTCGTCGTATGAAGAGGCGATGATGAGGCAAGTGGCCGAGGCGTTTCCGGAGCTGCGCACAGCGTTTTCGTCCGTCATCAAACGCCTCTGGGACCTCTATCCCGTCATCAAGGAGCATTACTATCATCCGGCCTTTCAAGGGTCCTATTCGATCAAGTCGGTGTTGCCGGTCATGGTGCCGGAATTGAGCTACCGCGATCTGTTGATTCAGGAAGGCGCACAGGCGGCCAGCGAGTACTACCGCATGGTGTTCATTGAAGAGGACTGGATCGAGCAGGCCAGGATCAAGGATGCGCTTCTCCAATACTGTGCAAGGGATACGATGGCCATGGTGAGGTTACGCCGCGCGCTCAAGGAGAAGGCCGCCGCTTCTCTGTGATGACAAGCCTCTCCCGGATGGATTTATCCCGTCGCCAAGAGCCATAGTGAGGGCTCCGGGTCGAGCGAGCTCGGTTTGGCGGAGAGGGTGGGATTCGAACCCACGGTCGAGTTACCCCGACAGCAGTTTTCGAGACTGCCCGATTCGGCCGCTCTCGCACCTCTCCGACCGCCGAAAGGTTTTGCATAATCACATAGTTACCTGACGTTCCGCAAGTTGAACCACGTTGTCGGAAATGCTCGTGTTGTGAATAGCGTTGTGAAATGATTCGGCGATTTTCTCAATCGCCTTCGACTTGTGATGTGGACTGAGATGCGCATACCGCTGCACCAGGGACAAGTCTGACCAGCCTCCGTATTGCTGCACCGTCACCAGGTCCACTCCCGCCATCACCAAGTTGCTGGCGAAGGTGTGCCGCAACGTGTGCAGTGACACCCCCGTGCCTGAGAGTCCGGCAGCCTTCATGGCCGCTGCAAACGGCTTCTCCATGGATTTGTACGGCTCGCCGTTCGGCTTGCTGAACACATAGTCGCTTCGACTCTTCCCCTTCAGATACCTGAAAGCCTCTTTGGCTCGACTATTGAGCGGAATGTTTCTCGTCTGGCCATTCTTGCTGTAGGCGGCTTGCACGCTCAGAATGCCGTGCGAGAGATCCACATCCGACCATTTTAGTGTGAGCGCCTCCGCAGCGATCCGAATACCGGTATTGGTTCCAATGATAATGAGACTATGAAGCGGTTCAGCGGAGACTTCGATCAGTTTCGCCTCTTCACTGGCTTCGAGATAGCGAAGTCGCCGTTTGGGCTCTTCCATCATCTTCACCCCGAGAACAGGATTGTCCCCCTCGTAAAGGTGCCAGGCCTTCGCTTTGTTGAAGAGATTTTTTAAGACCGCGATTTCTCGATTAGCAACGACACGCGCACCTTCTTCGGCTCGGCCTCTCTTATGGCGTTCGATATCGAATGAGGAAATTTTGCCGAGCATTTTCCCGCTAAACGACTTTGCCAACTGGTCAAGCTGTTGCCGATAGACACGCACGGTTCGGGGTCTCTTGTTGGTGATCGCCCAATCGAGGAAGTGCTGCTTGGCTTTCTCAAAGACAATGTCTTTGCGCTTCCTCCCAATTCCAGCTTCACCCTTGAGAATGGCAGCCCGTTTCACGCTCGCAATCTCGGCAGCGGTCGAACGGTTGATTTTCTTGCCTAGCTTGACGACGTGTCGCGTTCCATCAATCCGGCAATCGAGATACCAAGTGTTTCCTCTCTGATAGAGCCCATCACCCCGTCGTGCCATGTTCAGCCCTCCTTTTTTGGTGCCTCCATCTCGCTTCAGCTTTATGAGGTTACTTCATCGTTCATAGCCCTGGAGTTGATAATGCTCAATGCAACGCTCACGTTCTCCTGCGGCAGTCTCTGGGGACATGCCGCGATTAGGGCCGCACTGCGCTGTCTTGCCTGTTTGAGGATGCCGAAGACGCACGGTATCGGACGTGCAACCCGTGATCAATGCCAATCCCAATGTCATAACCAAAAGAACGGTCATGGTGATCATCAGTTATCCTCCTTCTTTCCTCTTCCTAGTTGACGGTAGATGGCGGCGATCATCGTTCACCCTCCTGTCAGAATCGTTCTCCGTTCCACGTTGCACACCTCAGCGTTCACTGATGTGCAAAAAGAGTTTGGCTTAACTCCTTTCCTCGACCGAACACTCCAAAATATTGGGGAAACCACGCTGCTCCTGGCGGCATTGCATCTGCATGTTCCCGAGAGTCATGGTCGAGCGCAGCCATCAGCGATTTCCCGTCTCCCTGTCGGGAGCCTTCTTTCCCTATGATGACGAATGGGGGGCGGATGCCATCCGATCGGTGGATCTTTCCCGAAATGGTTGTCGGATTGAAAACACGGTTCAGGTCGTTCCAGGCATGAATATCGCTCTCTTTCTGTTCCCTCCTGGAGAGGACCTTCCCATCGTCATTCATGACGCCAAGGTTCGGTGGTCTGGGGCTGAAGGCATCGGGATCGAATTTCACACTGTCGCCGACCACTATCGACACCGCCTAGATCTCCTGATCAATCAACTGAAGAACCGCACTAGCAGTTGTTAGCCGCTGCTCACCATCCGACCTTCGTGCTCTTGCGGGCATGTAGCGGCAATCATGATTATTCTCCTACCACTCGAACGCAGCGCGTACCAAATAACAAGAACACCTTTTCATTCAACTCAACGCGACGAATCTTGGTGATTTGCTGGTGGTTTTTAAAGTTGGCGAAGCCATTGTCTGGCCCTCCTTTTGCCATAGCTTGTTCTACGCTTGCAGTACCATATCCAAAGACAAAGATGATCACGGCGCAGTCTTCGCCATAGAGTACTTCTTTCACCGAAGTATCTTCAGGCTGCTGGCGGGTCGTGATGTTTATGCACCCCGTCATGAGAGCCAGAGCGCACAACAGCATCATCGGCTTGGCATCCATATCGTCTCCAGTCCCCAGGCTGGGGATCATCCTTCACGTGTGTGGACCGCAATCATGTTGGCGGCTCCATTGGCCCCGCAAATTCTCCTGAACAATCCGATAGCCGCACCGTCACATTTTCCTCTTTTGTTCCTCGGTCGTTTACCGGCCAGTGCTGCGGCGCAAATATGCGTGGAGCGTCATTTTAAATTCCTAGAAATGTTCTCCAGAAGATCAATTCCACGGTCAATGCCGACACCTAGAAGGTCCTACTACCTGCCTTCGCTTTCGACTTCAATGGCTACTTCCCAACGTCTTGACTCGGCCTGACCCATATCAAACTCAATCCTTTCAACTAATTTCTTTAGTTCCTCATAGTATCCTTTGGCTTCTGGTCGAAGACTCAGCACTTGGTAGCCATGACAGCTAATCTCAGCATCCCGCACGGCATCTGCCTTCTCTTGCCGATCACTGTGAGCTGCGTCCAATTGGATCGCATACCATTTGTACTTCCAATAACTCAACGGCACGAACACCGCGAAATCCGGCCTACGACGCTCCGCGATTCCGAGGCGTGGCTGAGGTAATAACGCAGGAAAAGTCCTGTCCCGCACGAACCCGAAGTATGCGTGAAGAAACCGTTGTTCAGCGGGTGTTTGGCAAAGGGCAGCAAGCTTCTCCCACAGTGGACATGTTTTTTCACCGATTGTCCAACCAGCAAGCAAATGGCACCGTGGACGAGGAGTATCTGGGTAGTATGGAACATCGTTTTCAAGGCAGTTGTCTGAGAAAACACGCTCGCCCAATACCTCTCCTTGGCATTCTGGGGTGTACCACCCACAGTCACGTAGGGTTCGATTAGCCTGGAAAATGAACGATCTGGTTGAGTAGGGTAACGCCCAGTCATGGCCCGACGAATAGCCAGGTGGAATTGGATAGACCTGAAGCAAGTTTTTATTATCAGCCCCCAAGTACAGCGTCCTGGGGACATTGGGCCAATCAGGTAGTGCATGGCAGAGATTTCCTTTTTTGCAGCTTGCACAAGTCCAATGTCCGGAACTATTGGGGGGCGACTTTGCCAACCACGACCAAGTTTTCCCGCAGTGTGCACAAGTGGATTTCCAAAGCCTGTCATTATACCCCATGGTGAACTCCTTTAATATTTTGTGTCGCAGTGCAGTGCATTAAGGTCCGTCCTATATGGTTTTTGAAAAATGTCAAGCTGACGGGTTGGCCGTCTAACGCCTTTCTTCCTATTCCCCAGGTCCTCTTCCCAGGGAAGCAATCAGCACAAGCCAAATGCTTGCGATTTTGGCGACGAACGCTTCGATTGGCCTCTATAAGACCAAAGCCAGGCCCAAAAAGTGTTGTGAAAAGCGTTGTGAAATAAGTGGGGAAACGAGGGGAAACCTGGGGAAAGCGTGGGGAAAGGCTGAATCGCTCATTCCCCCAGTGTTCATGCGGTGATGCTTATCGCTTTTTCAAGACCGTTTCCGTGCTATGGTCGGAAAAGTTTTCGAGACTGCCCGATTCGGCCGCTCTCGCACCTCTCCGTTCGTAGGCTGTGCCGAAGCTCCGGCGGGATATGTGGGGATGGCTTCAGCGAATCGACTGGGCGAGCTTACCGTGGGGCAGACTAATTTTCAATTGGTTTTCTTTCCACGCCTCGTATCGCTACCATAGCGTCTGGTGACCAGCTCATCCATTCGGAGCCTCGGAAGTGACCTCGTCGCTTGAACCAATCCTGGCCTTTCCGCCCGTGAACGAACTCGCGAGCCGACGCACGGATCAAGTTGCGCTGAAGCACGGTACTGTGGATCTTTGGAGCTCCTCACTTGAAGTCGAGGAGTCGGTACTCGAATACTGTCATGCCTGTCTCAGCGAAGAGGAGCGTGCTCGCGCCGCCCGATTCGTTCGTCTTCAAGATCAGATTCGGTTTACCTTGGCGCACGGCGCCCTTCGCGTTGTGCTTGCTCGGTATCTGGGTGTCGAGCCGGCAGTGCTCCGGTTCCAGCCAGGGCCGACGGGCAAACCGGCCTTGCTGGACCAGCAGGGCGGTCCTCATGTCCTGCGCTTCAACTTGTCGCATTCTCACGGCCGAATGCTTGTAGCAATTGCGAACGGACAGGAGGTCGGAATCGATCTGGAGCAGGTCCGCGGCAATCTCGAGCCGCTTAAGCTTGCCGAACGGTTTTACACTCAGACGGAATACGAAACGATCAAGACTCGGCCCGCCGCCGATCAGGCCTTTCAATTTTACCGTCTCTGGGTGGCTAAAGAAGCCTTGCTCAAGGCGCAAGGAGCCGGACTCGCATCGCTTCAGCGATGCGAGATTCTTGTGCTCGACTCGTTGTCACGGGGGAGCGTCCGCTTGTCAAGCGATTCGGCGATGCAACCGGGCTGGACGGTTCAGTGGTTGAGCTGCGGGCAAGGTTGGCAAGGAGCGGTGTCAGCGTTCGGCAATGACTGGTCCGTACGGGTGCTCGATGCCATGAGTCTCTGAGGTACTTCACCCGGTTCTGCCATCTTGTGTTCTGAGCTCCTTAAAGAATTGCGACAGCATCTGCTGGCTCTCTTCCTCGAGAATCCCTCCCACCACTTCGACCCGATGGTTCAAGCGGGGATCGCTCGCGAAGTCGAGCACCGATCCACAGGCGCCGGCCTTGGGATCTCTGGCGCCGAACACGAGTGTGGGAATCCGCGCCAGCAGGATGGCGCCAAGACACATCGCGCAGGGCTCAAGGGTGACGAACAGCGTCGTATCGATCAATCTCCATCGACCAAGCGCCCTGGCAGCCTCGCGAATCACGATCATTTCAGCATGGGCCGTAGGGTCCTGCCAGGTCTCGCGATGGTTGTGGGATTGGGCGAGGACGGTTCCCTGCTGCACGAGCACCGCGCCGATGGGCACCTCCTCCGCAGCGGCGCTTTGCATCGCCTGATCGAGGGCCAGGCGCATGAACACGCGGTGATCTTCACTAAAATTGCCGTCCATCGGCGCCGGTTGTAACGGGGTTTTGAGGGTGAGGTCAAGCCGCAGTGGACTCAGGAGGACCGCTGACCGGCCAGATAGATGGGTCCCGTCGGTTGCGGACGGCCGCCGGCTGGCTCGAGGCTCACGGCGAACTTGCGGGCCTTCTCGAACTCCGGTAGTCGTTTGACCAACAGATGGGCCATCTCCCCGGCGTCAATGTGGAACGTTCCCACACTGACCGGTCTCTGGTCGATCGCCCACAGCTGATAGGCAGTGCCGGTCGGACATTCCGGCAGATTAGCGGAATAGAGCCAGACTTTCTGTGTGACAGGGTTATAGAGCAAGACCCCACTGGCTCCCTTTGCGACGTCCGAGGCAGCGAGGCTCACGACTTTGGCGTCGGGTCGACGCAGCAATGCGGCAAATTCGTCCTGAGGAACCTTGCCGCGCATCGTCGCGTTGAGCTGCTCACGAGCGGTTTCGAGTTCCACTTCGCGATCTAACAGCTGGTTTTTGATCTCGACTGCGTCGTTCGCTTTGCGCTGCATATCGACCTGTAAGTCGGCCAGCGAACGATCTCTGAAGCTCAAGTCGCGCTTAAGCATTGCGATCTTAGTCGACTGTTCGGCGAGAGTGGCCTCCAATTGCTGAATCTTCATGGCATCCTCCGACAGGCGCGTCGAATAGGACCAGAGGAAATAGCCGGCCAGCGAAATGAGGAGCACGCTTGCCGATCCGACCGCCCACGGCAGCGAGAGCGACCGGGCGGGGGCAATGGGCGGAAACAAGTGATTCATCCATTCACCGGGCTCCAGACTTGGCCGGCCGCCCTCCTTCAGGAGGTTTTCGACCGCGATGGGAGCAGGGTTTCGAGCCGCCATGACCTTCGATTTCAATGCGCGTGGTGCTTGCGTGGGCGACAGACCGAAGGGCAGGAGCGAGGCAACCGATTGGTAGTCTTTCAGCGCAGTCCGACAGGACTGGCACCCGGACAAGAGATGCGCTTCCAATGCCTGGCGCTCCGCTCGGTCGAGGGCGCCGGCGGCATATAAAGGAACGGCTTCTTCCAGCTCGTCGTGCGTCATCCGATGTCACCCTGTTCCCACGAGCGTCGAAGGCTTTCCCGGAGCTTCGACATCCCCAGCTTGATTCTGGTCTTCACGGTGCCGAGGGGTTGATTCAGCCGTGCGGCAATTTCCACGTGCGAGAGCCCTTCATAATACGCCAATTCGATCGCTTGCTGTTGCGCCGGCGGAAGACTGGTGATGGCATTACCCACCGCGATTCGGAGCTCCTGATCGGCCTGTGTCTCGTAGGGGCTTGGTCCCAAATCTGCCACGCCGGAAGAGACCGCTTCATCCAATCGCAATGTGGCATTCTGGCCGCGCACGGCGCGTGCGCGTAACCGGTCGATCGCACGGCTCCGAGTCAACGTAATCAGCCAGGCGATCGGCGTCCCGCGCCCGATGTCGTATCGGGCAACTTTGCGCCACACCTCGAGATACACATCTTGGAGCAGTTCTGCCGCTTCATCTCGATTGCCCAAGATGCGAAAGGCCAATGTGTACAACAATGCGCTGGAGTGGTCATAGAGCTGGCTAAACGCCTGTTGGTCGCCCTTGACAATGCTTGCGAGCAGAGTCGGGTCGATCGCAGACGTGGCGCGTCGTGTGGGTGTGTCCATAAGAAGCGATGGGCAAATGGGCCGGAAGGAATCACCTCACGTCCGCCACAACTATAGCATCTACGGCTAAAAGCGCCAAAAGGATCTGTATAACAGTTTTCGATTTTGGCTCAGTTTGTCACATAGTTGTATAGGGCTACTGAAAGTATTTCAGTAAGGCTTTGGACGCGTCGACCACCCCGGTCATGAGTGCATGCCCCGTAGTGGTCCTGACGCCGGCAATTGCCTCTAGGGCCGGTCGCCAGTTTCCCGAAGCGAAATCGCCTCGGGTCAGCTCCTGGCCTCGTCCATGGTCATGGAGATATTTGACGAGAGGAGCCTCATCCGCAAAGTTGTAGCGCCTGACGTAGATCACCGGTAGGCCAAGGGCGACCGCTTCGAGGATGGTGCCGTAGCCCGGTTTCGTCATGACCACGTCGACAGAGGCCAGTGCCGTTTTGAACGAGAACGGCACTGAGGACAGCGGGTGGATATGTGGGGAGGCACGCTCAAGGCCGTCGACGAGGAAGTGATATCCCTCTATTCGCTCCATCTGATCCCACGGCAAGGTTTGAAGAGGAATGCCTCCGAAGCCCACGAGGATCAGCCGTTCCGACTCCGTGATTCCCAACCTTGAGCGGAGCTGTTCCCGCTGTGATCGGGCAGGCTCGGCGATTGGACCGATGTCGACCACCTTGCGGACCCCCGACAAGGAAAGCCCTGGAGCGATACGCAAGGCCATGTCAGCATCTGCATAGGAGCGCTCGATCGCGCTCACGATGTTTTGGTGTTCCGAGGGAGAGGTGTCAAAACAGCGCAGGACATCGCTCCAGGTGAAACTGGCCACAACGATGGCGGGAATGCCGGTGTGTTTTCCTGCCGAAAGGGCTAAATAGGGTGTGTCGGCAAGAACCATTGCAGGCGCCGCCGCTGCCAGGGCCGCCGTTTCTGTGGCCATGCGAGATTCCCACGATGCGTGAAATCGCCGGTGCGCTTCCCAGGTGGCCGGAACGTCAATGTCCAGTGGTCCGTGTTGAACGCATCCGACATCTTGCTGAACGGATTGCAGAGACCATGGAATCGTCAGCCGGTCGTGAAAAAATGACGCCGGTACCGTCGATCGCAAGATCGCAGTGAGACCCGGAAGATGGCGTCCGAGCTCATTGAGGATTGGAACGACTTGGGCGGCGTGTCCGAAACCATGACCCGAGATTGCACACCAGATCGTTGGCAAGGTTACACCGATGAGGCGGTCTCAGTCCTGGGTTGGGTTTCAGCGAAGCGCGGAATCTCCTATGCTGAGGTCGGACCCTGTGCGCATCGTCTAATGGTCCGACTCCAGTGGAGCGATGTTGTACAGCAGTTCAAGGTCGAACTCCTCCACCAGTTCGTTGAATGCATGGATCCCGAGGTCGGAGCGGACCTCGTTCATGACGAGATCGATGGCAGGACCTGCCTGCGGTCCGTATTGCTTAATGGCGGAATCAATGCGTTGCTTCGCGGTAGTAATGTGCATATACAGCCAACGTTATCCGAGAGAACGAAGCAATGTTTGCATCTCAGGAACGAGATCCCGTCCGCCATTGGACCGTCCGGAGATCGCGGCATCGATGCCGGCTTGCAGGACCCGTTTTGCTTCTTCCCGCTGCTTGACTCCGATCAGCGCGCGGCCCAAAGCCAGGTGTGACGCGACATGCACTGGGTCAAGTTGGACGGCGACACGGAGATGTTCCGCCGCTTCCTCGAAGCTGCCGCCCTCCTGCAGAATCCTGTTGCCGAGACCGTATCGGCCCAAGAATCCGTTGGGATTCTTCGCCACCATCTCGCGGAACGAATTGATGTCCATGCACCTTCTCCAGTTGCCGGAATGAACGCATCATAGCATCGGCGCGTTTCTCTGGGCCAGACGAAAAAATGTGTCGTGTGGAGCGCGGCCGTTATGGCTCTGCGGGAGCAGGAGTCGAAATTGGAATGGCGGCTGATGCGGAAGCGGGTGGGCGCATGGTGCGTGGTTTGACCGAGACGCTGCGGATGCCTGATTCCGAAAGCGGCGCGCTGCTCGCCGAAAAAAATACGGTATCGTTGGCGATCTGCCTTGCCAGTTCGGTGAGACAGGATTCCGTTACATGGCCTTTCAACTCATCGACCATAATGGTGGTTGCGCCGAACAGATGGTAACGGACGGTGCCGGCCGATTCGCTCTCGTAACGCTTGATCTGTCCATCCCACCGTTCTAATTCAAGCGACAAATGGGCACTGTAATCGTACTCGAAGGGAAGAAACGGAGTGAGGAGGTACATTGACGCACCAATGACGATGCCCTTCCAGGCTGCGCCGCCTGCATGTGGATCGACGGCCTCATCGAAGAGAAGCCTGGCGCGCACCGTCTTTTCGCCGTATGCCGGCGCGGACGTGTTGATGGATGTGAGGTGTGAGAACAGTCCGATATCTGCAAGAGAGCTCAGAATCCTCTGTGCGGTCTCGGCCGAAGGATTCTGCGGCGATCCGTTTCTGGTCGTGTGGATGCGGTCCAGGATCAGCGGCACTTGCTCGTCCCTGGCGATCATTTGAGCGGCACGATTATCGGACTCCGCGGGGAGAGTCATCATTTCTATCCAGTACGAGCAGCCGCTGGTGGCGGTCAGCATCAGTCCACAACAGGCAAGCGTGAGGCCCCGAAGTTTGGGGGAAGCGTTCACAATGTACCTCCTAGAAGTAGAATGAGAAGCCTCCGAACGGCAGACTCGCGTTCAGGCCCAAATTGGGATATCGCGTGCCCGCATTGGAAATATGGTGGAACCGATAGCCAACGTTGAACGACAGTTGGGGCGTGAAGAACCAGGAGAGGCCGCCGCCAGCCGTGAGAATGAAATTGAAGCGTGCAGACTCTTCGGGAATGCGGCCTCCGAGATCCGTGTAAAAGGGGCCGCCGGCGAACTCGATGTAGGGTCTGAGTCGGCCCGTGCCTTCGAACATCCACTTGATCTTGGGCGTGAATCCCACCCCATGAGTGAGTTCCGGCTCCTGAAACTGGATGTAGACGATTTCGGCGCCGAGCATGAGGTGTCCCCGAAGCCATCGCCAGCCGATCGGATCCGTCAGAACCATTGCCCACGAGGGCATGATCGCAGGACCGCTCTGTTTGGTACTGTGCTGGTCCGTCAGACGATTGGACAGCAGATAGCCGGCGCTTAACCCGATCTCCTGTGTGCCTACCGTGAGGTGCGGGACCGTTTCCCCGGCTTCGCACGCAATCGAAAGGGACGAAAGCACGGCGGCGAATGTAATGAGAGCGGCCAGCGGGGATCGCGTCATTCAGCATCCGGTTGAACCTTTGTCGGCGGGAACCCGAGCCAACAGCAGGTAAGCAATCGTGACGCTTCTTAAGGTAACAGAGATTGTCTGGGTGTCCAGAAACTGAGGAAATATTGCAGAGACGATTTCAATGGATGTGAGCGTTATTTCCTACATGGACCTCATTATATCGGTGCTGTGAAAGGACAATGTCACATTCTTGTTAAGGTGGCATTATGAAACCGTAAGTTTTGTGTCGAGTGATAGGCGGGCAAAACCATGGGTATCAAGATCAGTCGCGGCAGCTCTTGAGGCGGGCCAACTCTTGAGAATCTCGGGACGACTCGACAAGGTTGTACTTCGCATCGATTAGGACCGTCCGCTCGAGGCACCGAATGGCGGAAAGGCTGTCTCCGCGGCGGCGATAGAGATCGGCCAGCAGGCGCAGAACGGCCGCCTCTCCAACCTCGGTCCCAAGCTTAATATAATGCTCCGAGCCGTTGTTCAGGCAACGCTCGGCATTCTCGAGATCTCCCTGTTCCAGGAAGCATTGTCCCATTTGGCTGTAGGTCACGGCTAAACCCTCTTCATTTCCAACCATCCGGTGGTACGTCAGGGATTGGCCGAACGACTCGACAGCCTCCTTCCAGTGCTGTTCGCGCGCCTCCTCAAGGGCGAGGTTGTTGTACAGGATGCCGAGCGCCCGGTGGTCTTTCAGGGCGCGAAGCAGGTCCATCGCCTCCATATAATAGGGACGGGCCTTTGCCGGATGGCCCGTCCCGATATGCAGGTTGCCGAGATTCACCAGCGTATGGGCGATGGCGTGCGGGTTTTGCTCGGTGCGTTGAATATGCAGCACTTCGCGGTAACAGCGCTCGGCCGTATCGAAATCTTCGATTAGCGCACAGGTGTTGCCAAGGTTGCCGAGGGAATTGGAGAGTTCCTGAAGATCATTCGTTGACCGGTCCTCCTCTACGGCGGCCTCCCAGGCCGCTCTCGCCTGCGCCAAATCGCCCCGATGGAGGAAGATCCTTGCACGGTGCTTGTGAGCCTCGGACATGATCGGCCTGGACAGTTAATCTCCGCCTTTCGGGGTATCCTGTCTGAACTCTCGCTGCATGTCGTCCTCATGATCCATCCCGAGGCCGGCCCGGAAGGATCCACACAACTCCTCCACCTGATCGAGATCCGCCAGGCTTTTGCCTTCGGGGGAGGTGAGATAGTGTTCACAGAGTCGGAGACCGGTGTGAAAGTGACGGGGAATCGTCTGTTCTGTGACTTGCTGCCAGGTGATGTAAATGCAAAAGGCTTGGAAGGCGTGGGCGTCGGGATGGCGCTGTGCGAGGCTCAATAACGCCTCATAGGCCTCCGTGGCCTCCTGGCCAGCGCTCGAAGAGAAGACCTGTTCTAATTCGACCGCCGTATCCCAGTCTCCTCCCAGTTCTATTTCTGCCTCGCGGAAGGCACACTGCGCGGCTAACGCGGGATCGAATCGCATGCGACACTCCTCCGGCGAACGATGTTACGAGTGTAGCGTTGCCTCCGTGCTGGTATCAACTCGTACGCTTCATTTACTTTTTGCCGGGCCGCTTTGTACACTGGCGTATTGCTATGAGGGGTAATCAGCCGGTAGGTGCGCACGGGGATCAAGCCGCGCCAGATCTTGTCGATCAGGTCATTCAGTATCACACCCAAACGAAGCATCACTTCGACCGTTATGCCCGTTCAGCGGGATATTTGGATTGGGCAAATCAGCCCGATCCCTTCCGGCGATACGAGGGGACGACGTTGACGCCCCTGCCGTTGCTCGCGCCGGAGGAGGCGCCGGTTTCACCGTCCTATCACGACATATATCAGCAGGGAGTGGTTCCATCTCAAGCGCTGACCGCAAGGACTCTGTCACGGTTTTTCGAGTTGGCACTCGCCCTGTCCGCGTGGAAGCGGGCGGGGGAATCTCAATGGGCTCTGCGCAGCAATCCGTCGTCGGGCAATCTGCATCCGACGGAAGGGTACGTCCTCATTCCATCTCTTGACGGGTTGGAACTGAAGCCAGGCCTCTACCATTATGCCCCAAAGGAACATGGACTCGAACTGAGGGCGGAATTCCGGGTTGAACCCTTGGTCGAGCTGCTTCGTCCCTTTCCGCCTCATGCCTTTGTGCTCGGTCTGACATCCGTGCATTGGCGCGAGGCGTGGAAATATGGAGAGCGAGCCTTTCGGTATTGCCACCATGATGTGGGGCATGCGATCGGGAGTGCACGGATTGCGGCTGCCACGTTAGGCTGGCAGGTGGTCCTTCTCGACGGGTGTGCGCAAGAGACCGTGGGAAGGCTAGTGGGAACGCAGCGGGCAGGGGACTATCTGCAGGCCGAAGCCGAGCATCCGGATTGTGTCATGGCCGTATGGCCATCCGTAGATCACAACCTGTCTGCCGGTAGAACCATGCCGTTGTATCTCGATCCCGTGCATGTAGAAGCACTGACAAGTACGAAATGGGTTGGCACAGCAAATCGCCTGAGCGCCGATCATGCTTTCCATTGGGATATCATCGACAGGACAGCTGAAGCCACATGGAAGACACACGCCGAAAGGGATACGATTCCTCTGGGTGAGGTTCCCACGGGCCGATCGGCTTCGAATGAAGTGTCGAGCACGAAAAGCACGCCGGCCGCGCAGATTATTCGTCAGCGGCGTAGCGCCGTCGCCTTCGATGCGAAGACGTCGTTATCGGCCGCCACATTCTTCACCATGCTCGAAAGGGTGATGCCGCATCATGCACTGTCACAACTGTCGCGACCTATGCCCTGGGACACATGGCCGTATGATCCTGCCATCCATCTCATGCTGTTCGTTCATCGGATCGATGGACTGACGCCCGGCCTCTATTTCCTGGTTCGTGATGCCGGCAAGCTGGAGTTTATCCAACAGTGTATGAATTCGGAACTCATCTGGCAGCAGGCGCCGGATTGCCCTGACCGCCTTCCCCTCTATTGGCTGCTTGAAGGCGATGCGAAACGAGTTGCGGCCCAAGTCAGCTGTCATCAAGACATTGCCGGAGACAGCGCCTTTTCATTCGGGATGCTCGCCGAATTCGAAGGCCAATTGCGTCAACGTGGAGCGTGGTGGTATCCACGAATGTTTTGGGAGGCGGGGCTCTTGGGACAGGTCCTGTATCTGGAGGCGGAAGCGGCGGGAGTGCGCGCAACCGGCATCGGATGTTTTTTTGACGACCCCGTGCACGAGATTGTGGCCATCAAAGGATTGAGCCTGCAGTCTCTCTATCACTTCACCATCGGAGGGCCGGTGGAGGACCGTCGTCTTATGACGCTTCCCCCCTATAGGCACCTCAAGCATCATAAATAATGAACCCCGATCGATGAGCGGATACGATGTTCAAAATTAAGAAACGAATCGACAAGCCAAAGCCCATCGTCCTCTACAACATCATCGAAGACTATTCGGAGTTCGATGCACCGGGAAATGTCACGGCCTGTGCGATGACCCTTCCTGAAGACCTTGCAGCCCACGCAAAGGTGCTCTCGGAAAGTTATGACGTGCCGCTCGACACCATGAAAGCACTGCTGACCGAAGGCGGAACATACGTCTATCCGCAGGAAGGCGGGATCCTAACTCGGGGGCTGTTCGCCTGCGCTCTGGAGGGGGGAGACGCAATTCCCAAGCAGACATTTGTCCTGGACGTGGTGCAGTTCGCAGAAGCAGAGCAAACGGCGCGTGCCCGGTCGCTCTCACTTCTGAATGCTGCACGGAACGTGTTGTATCGGACGTTGCCTGACGAATTGAAGTCGAAGCTGGCGCAGAAGAATATGGGGCTGGACTATCGCACCCTGGATCGGGCGGTGGCAAAGGGCGGAGACGTTAAGTATGTCGATTTCCGCAAGGATTGGTCGGCTCATTTTAAGCGGCTCTGCATCATGCCGGACGGCCGCCTCGTCGAAACCGGCGGACTCGAAGAGTTCGCCCGGTTGCAGGGTATTACACCCGCACAGGCCAAGACACTCGTCGAACAGGGAGGCACTCTCGAAATCGGAGAGGAGGTGTTGGCCTGTCAGATCGTCAACGGCCAGCCGGCTGTCGCACGGTTTAGTGCCAAGAACTATCTCAAAGCGAAGGAACTGGCGGCTTCAAAACACCTTCATTTGATGGACGCCTTGAGCGAGGTCGCCTATGCCGATCCCACGATGATGCGAGGGCTCGTCCGTAAAGAGCTCACGGGGGGACGGCCGTAATGCGTGCTGTCCACCCAGTCAGGCCTACAAGCAATTTGTTCAACGATGTCTCAATGAGCGCGGGTATGATCCGGTCGGTTGGGAGTTAAAACTGGGTCTGGCTAGGTGGCGAGCTCTTCGTTTACCGCCTCGACCATCTTGTTGAGATCGAAGGGTTTTTCAAACACGCGGCGGGCGCCGAATAGTTTGGCGACATCGAGGAAATTGCGGTCCCCTTGCGCCCCGGTCATGGCGATGATCTTGGCGTCGAGGTACTCACGGGTCAGCTGCAGGGTGGCTTCCAAGCCGTCGGTCCCCGGCATCAAAATGTCCATCAACACGAGATCGACCTTGCTCTGCTGATACAGCGTCAAGCCTTCACGGCCGTCCCGCGCTTCCAATACCCGGTGCTTGGCTTTCTCCAGCACATCTTTCAAGAGATGTCGGATAGAGTCTTCGTCGTCAATGACCAGAATCGTCGCCATGCTTGTCCGTGGCTCCTTGAATTCCGTGATATTACTCGTCTTGAGCCGACCTGTCTAGCGGGAAATCGTCGTGGGAAGTAGGACTCGACCCTAAGGATGTCTACAGGCGTCCGGTTTGAGATTCTTGTCAGATCTTTGGACCGATATGGCAGCGTAAGCTGTACGATACGCTGCCATACAGCGGTCGAGATCAAAAAAATACAGATTGACCTGGCCGGGGGCTATTTGGTACAAGCCTCCCACTACGTACGTAGCCACCCGATTATTCTTCGTGGAGTCATATCCGTGTTCGCTGCCGAGTGGTCCTGGACCAGACGGACGTTATTGAAAACCTCTGTGGCGGGCGTGCTCTGCTTGGGCGGAAAGCTGTTCATGCCACGGCTTGCTTGCGCTCAAGCGAGAGTCCTTCCGGAAGGTGAACTGTGGTTTTACAACGTTCACACCGATGAGCGGCTGCGTGTCCGGTATCGTGACGAGCGCGGACGATACGATTTGACGGCGCTGGACGACCTCAACCACATTCTCCGCTGCCATCACACGGGAGAAGTCGCCACCATGGATCCGCGCGTGATCGAACACATCAATCTTGTGCAAAAGACGCTCGGCGGTGAGGGGGAGATCCACGTGATTTCCGGCTATCGATCACCGGAGTACAATGCGCTTCTCGTCAAACGAAGCCGTCGTGCCGCCAGACACAGCTTGCATGTCGAAGGCCAGGCCGTCGACTTCTTCATCCCCGGAGTCCGTCCGCGAGAAATCCGGAAGGTGGCTCTCAAGCTGCAGTATGGCGGGGTGGGATATTATCCTCGTGCGGACTTCATCCATCTGGATTGCGGTCCCTTCCGCTCCTGGTAATCTTTCTTTTCTCCCTTCCTTGTGCGTTCGCCCCAACGGGTCACATCCCTCTCGCCTTCAGGAACACCACTGACAGCGGAGGAAGCGTCAGTGGTAGCGAAAAGGGGAATCCGTGGCTTGGCTGCGGCGTTGCATTCACTCCGCCGCCGTTGCCGAGGTTTGACCCGCCGTAGATCGAAGCGTCCGTATTGAGCAGTTCGGTATAGAACCCCTCCCGTGGTGCGCCAATCCGGTAGTCATACCGCGGCACCGGCGTGAAATTACACACGCACAAGATCTGGTCCTTGGGGTCGCGACCCTTTCTCAGAAAGGCAATGATCGAGTTGGCCGCGTCATGGAAGTCCACCCACTGGAAGCCCTGCCAGTCATGATCGACGGCATAGAGGGCCGGCTCGGATTGGTATAACCGGTTGAGATCACGCACGAGGTGTTGCACCCCCCTGTGATAGGCATACTGCAGCAAGTGCCAATCGAGGCTGGTGTCGTGATTCCATTCTTGCCGCTGCGCGAACTCTCCGCCCATGAAGAGCATTTTTTTGCCGGGATGCGCATACATGAAGCCGTACAGCGAGCGGAGATTGGCGAACTGCTGCCATTCGTCGCCCGGCATCTTGTTGATGAGCGAGCCCTTGCCATGCACAACTTCGTCGTGCGAGAGGGGAAGCATGAAATTTTCATTGAATGCGTAGAGGAGTCCGAAAGTCAGCTGATTCTGATGATACATCCGATGGATAGGGTCGTGGCTGAAGTAATCGAGCATGTCGTGCATCCATCCCATGTTCCATTTGAAGGTGAATCCCAGCCCGCCCGTGTAGGTCGGCCGTGATACGCCTGCCCAGGACGTGGATTCTTCCGCCAGCATCATGGCTCCTGGAAAGTCCCGGTGCACCAGCACATTCAAATCCTTCAGAAACAGCACAGCATCCAAATTTTCATGGCCCCCGAACTGGTTTGGAATCCATTCGCCCGGGTTCCGCGCGTAATCGAGATACAGCATCGATGCCACAGCATCGACGCGGAGACCGTCGATGTGATAGCGGTCCAACCAAAACAAGGCACTGTTCATTAGAAAAGTCCGTACCTCGACCCGGCCATAATTGAAAATACGGCTGCGCCATTCGGGATGGTAGCCCAAGCGCGGATCAGCGTGGTCATAGAGATGTGTTCCATCGAATTGCGAGAGCCCGTGCGAATCGTCGGGGAAATGCGCCGGAGCCCAATCCATCAGCACGCCAATGCCGGCTTGATGGGCGGCATCTACAAACGCCATGAACTCCTCAGGCGTGCCATAGCGGCTGGTCACCGCGAGGTATCCGGTGGATTGATAGCCCCACGAACCGTCAAAGGGATGCTCCGTCGCCGGCATCAATTCGAGATGGGTGTAACCCATGTCCTTGACGTAAGGAATGAGTTTTTCGGCCAACTCTCGATAGGTCAGCCAACGGGAATGATCTTCAGGCACGCGCATCCAGGAGCCGAGGTGCACTTCGTAAACGGCCACTGGAGACTGCAGCGGATCCCGTCTGCGCCGACTCTCCATCCAGGTCTCATCGTGCCATTGATAGGAGAGCTCTCGTGCGACGGATGCGGTTTTCGGCCTGAGCTCCGAGGCCATGGCATACGGATCCGCTTTCAGAAGAATGGCATCCTGGCCGCGAGGGCGAATCTCGTATTTGTACAGCGTGCAGTCGGTGAGACCGGGAATAAAGAGTTCCCACAAGCCGGTCGCGCCACGGTTCGTCATGGGATGCCGCCGTCCGTCCCATTGATTGAAATCACCGACCACGCTCACGCGCCCGGCGTTGGGAGCCCAGACGACGAAATGGATGCCTGCGATGCCATCGATCGTCCGTAGATGGGAACCAAGGGTTTCATACGCTTTGAAAAACGTGCCCTCGGCGAAGAGATGCAGGTCAAAATCCGAAAGGAGGGGAGGAAATGCATAGGGATCATCACGCTCAGAAACCCGTCCGGAATAATCGGTGACGCGAAGCCGGTATCGTGCTGGGCGCGGCGCCTGCGGTAGAACCGCTTCAAACAGCCCGGACTCGTGGATGCGCGACATGGGAAACGCCCGTTGCTCGGGCGAGGGGACCAGGACGGTCGCTTGGTCGGCTTCGGGGAGGAAACAGCGGATCACAACCGCAGCGGACCCGTTCTGTTCGCGTGTATGTGGACCAAGGATCGCCAACGGATCCCAGTGCGAGCCGTTGACGAGCTGTTCAATATGCTGTCGCGAAAGCGTAGACATGATGATACTCTCAACTCCTCCGCGTATCATACGAGCCGGGGTTCTCCCATTATGAAAGAAGAACAACGAGAATGTCACCTCTCTCGTACGGAACGGCGTTTCCTAGGCGCCTCTATTATCCACCCGATCGACTCTTGACCGCATAACCGACACTCATGTTGCCGTTCTCCGATCTCTCAATCGCCCTAGCGATTTTTGCCGTTTCGTATGGCCTCATCATCACGGAGCGGATTCATAAGACCATCGTGGCCTTGGGTGGCGCAGCGCTCATGATCGTCTCGGGGGTGATGACGCAGGACGAGGCGTTTTACTCGCACGAGTTCGGCGTGGATTACAACGTCGTCTTTCTGTTGATCGGGATGATGGTCATCGTGAACATCGTCCGTGATACCGGCCTCTTCGAGGTGTTGGCGATTTGGTCGGCACAGCGTGCCGGCGCGCATCCCTTTCGCATGCTGGCGTTGCTTGCCATTGTGACCGCCGTGCTGTCGGCCATGCTCGACAATGTGACGACGGTGCTCTTAATGGCCCCGGTCACCTTATCCATCGCAAAGCGGCTTCGCTTGGACCCTGTGCCTTTTCTGATTGTGGAGGCGGTTGCCTCAAACATCGGAGGAACGGCCACGTTGGTTGGCGATCCTCCCAACATCATGATCGCCAGCAAGGCAGAATTGGGCTACCTCGAATTTCTTATCTTTCTGGGTCCCGTCGTGCTGGTCATCATGGCCGTCTTCCTGGTCGGTCTCCGACTGTTCTATGGAGGCGGCATGCACGTGGCGCCTCATCTGAAGGAAGCGCTCTTAGGGTTAGCGCCGCGTGATGCCGTTCAAGATCCTCTCCTCTTGCGCCGATGCGTGTGGCTCCTGGGGGTCGTCAACCTCGCGTTTGGGTTTCACGGAGTGCTTCATTTGGAGCCGGCGACAATCGCGCTAGTGGGCGCCAGCGCCTTCATGTTGATTAGTCGGGCGAATCACAAGCACGACGGCGACGAATTGTCCTATCTCGCGGACGTGGAATGGAAAACCATTTTTTTCTTCATCGGCTTGTTCATTCTGGTCGGCGGCTTGGTAAAAGTCGGCGTGATCGGGAAGCTCGCTGCCCAGTTGCTGTCGTTCACGCAGGGACATCTGGCGGCGTCGGTGTTCTCGATCCTGTGGGGTTCCGCATTTCTCTCCGCCGTCATCGATAACATTCCATACGTGGCTGCCATGAACCCCTTGGTCGTCGATCTTGCACGCTCACTCCATCCGGAGATTACCGACTATACGACGCTCGTTCATCAACCGGATATTCTCCCGCTTTGGTGGTCATTGGCGCTTGGCGCCTGCCTGGGCGGCAACGGCACGCTGATCGGCGCCAGCGCCAATGTGGTGATCGCGGATCTCGCGCGGAAGGCCGGATATCCCATCAGCTACCGGCAGTTCTTTATGGTCGGATTTCCGGTGATGATCGGCTCGCTGCTCTTGAGCACCATCTATGTGTGGCTGCTCTTCCTGCGGTGAGGTCAGCCTCCCGAAGGCGCGAGGCTGACCTTCCCCGTCATTGCTGAAGGAAGCAGGACTGAGTCGTGCGGCCATACTGGACGAGCCGGTCGTACGATGCGGAGCAGTCGGTACAGTAGAATTCCGAGAGCAATACGTCTTGCCCGGGAGCGGGATAGCGTTTGACGTAGTCCGCCATCGTGCACCAGTCTTGGTCCACTAGTCCTTCCCCAGGTTGATCCTTGACGCGCTGGCAGCCTGGACAACAGTATGTCAGGTGTAGGTCACTCATGCTGATCTCCTTCATCGCTCTCCGAGGGTTCAGAGTTCTTCGGAAACGGTGGCGCAGCGCTTCGAGCGCCTTGCGCCTCCGTGTCATGCCATACGGCCCATGCCCGCATGCCTTCAAGCTGCGGGCAGGATCTTGAGTCCCGCTTCCAAGAACTTTTGCTCCATGGCGAACCGCAGTTCGCTCGCCACTTCGTTGGGGTCGATGTCCAGCCGAATTTCCAACCAATAATTCAACGTGAAAATGCGGGCCTGGTTGCCGAATTCTTCAAGCAGGACCTGAGGCTTCGGGGTTTTGAGCACGCGAGAATGGCTGGCTGCCAGCCCGACGAGGAGATCCATGACGGCTTGGGTGGAAGACCCGTAAGGCGCGCCGACCCGCAGCGAAAACCGGCCGATGCGGCTCGAGTAGGTCCAGTTGGTAAGGTAGTGCTCAAGGAACGTGCTATTGGGAACGAGCGTGACCACCCCCTTGGCATCCCGGACGGTGGATGAACGAAGACCGATGGTCGTTACCCGTCCGCGCACATTCTCCACTTCGATCAAGTCGCCGACCCGCAGCGGGCGTTCGATGAGGAGCAGGATGCCGCTGATGACGTTCTTGAGCAGGTTCTGGGCGCCGAACCCTACTCCGATGGCGAAGGCGCCGCCCAGAAAGGCAAAGATCGTCAGGGGGATTTTGACCCAGACGAGACTGGTCACGATCAGCAGCGTGAGTAGCAATGCCTGGCTCCATTGTCGAAGCAGGTTGGCGAGTTCAGGGGCGACGCCAAGGCGTGCCATGGCCAGCCGGCCGATGAGTGTCGCGCAGTACAGACACAGCCAATACCCGATCGAGAGGATCACGAGCGCGGTAACGACTTTGCCGATGGTGACGCTGCGATGGCCAGTGATCTTCTTGCCTTCCACCTCGATCGTGTCTTCGGCGCTGAACACCTCCCAATCCCATACCGCCTTGGCCCGCTCCCACGCGCGCTGCCACCATCCCTCCAGTCGGGCCGACAGGGGTAGTTCTTGCTGCTGCTCCTTGAACATCGACTTCCACCGCTCCAGGAAGCGTGACGTCTGATCCAGGCGCCGGAGCGTCGTGTTGTAGATGTCCTCCCGTTGCCGATGTGCCTCGAGCAGCGCCCGCGTCTGTGCTCGGTCCCCCGATGCCGGACTGTTCGTGACGCGTGTTTCGAGTTCGCCGATTTGTCCGGACGCGATGCCGGCTTGTTGCCGGACATAATCCCGGGAGGCTTGGAGATTCTTGAACAGCGGGGTAAAGCGGTCGTAGGCCTCGCGGATTTTCCCCGAGTCACGGCCGTGAACGATGGCAAACCGGCTCTCCCATAGCTGACGCTCACCTTCGACGACGTCGAGCAGCAACTGCAACAAATCGCTCTTGAGCGACAGATTGTCCGTCCGGATCCGCGCGGCTTCGACGCCGGATTGGAGTCGGCGCATGGTGCCTGGAACTCGTCGGCCGGCTTTCGAGAGTCGGACTGCCAATTGTCCTTCTATCGCGCGAAGCTCTTCGAACTGACGAAGCCGTTCGGCAGTCGTTCTGTCCAGTTCATCGGCGAGGTGCTGTTGTTCCTCGGACAGGCGCTTCCGGATCTTGGCGAGATCTCCTTCCGTGAATTCGACCTGTGGTTCGACAGTCGCCAGCCGGTGCTCCGCTGATGCGAGGCCGGCGCGAGTGTTCGACAGCTCCTCTCCGATGCGGATCTTTGAAACTTCAGCGGCCTGCAACTCTGTACCGGCTGCCCGCTGGCGCAACGTCTCGAGGTCTCGAAGCCATCGCTGCCGGTCATCGGAGGCCGTCCCCTTCGTGGTCTCGAGTCGCTCCGATGCCTGTCGTAGACGTTCCTCGGCGGCCAGCAGCGATTCCCGCGCGTGATTGGACCGGAGTTCAATCAGGCTGAGTTGAGACTGCAGCCCTTCGACGGCAAGGCGCAGTGAATACACAGTGTCCCACAATTGATCGGCGTCGAACACGGAATAGGGCGACGATTCGGCCGGGGTGTCCGCTGCGGTCGAGGACTTGCCAAGCTCATCCCGGTGCTGGCGGGCCTGGTCCAGGCGCAGCATGTTATCGATCTGCTCGTCGAGACTGCGGACGATATGGTGAAGCAGCGTGCGCCGTTCGAGGAGTTCTTCCTGAGGTGTTCCCGGCGGCGTGCCGGTCGCCAAGGTCTTCGGCTTGCTGATGGCGTCGAGTTCCGCTTGGGACTTCTCGCGCTTCGTGCGCAGTTCGGCGAGCGCTTTCTCATCCACAGCGGGCGCTGCCGCTCCGGCATTGTTGTCTTGTGCCGCGACTTTTGCAGCATCGGTGTCCGCCGTCAGGCCTTCGGTAGTGGCGAAGTACCCGAAGAGCACCACCGTACCAAGGACTGCGGAGCAGAGACGAATAGTCATGTTAGAGGGGGATGTAAGGTTTAGAGGGGATGTAAGGTTGGTATCATGCCCTGGTTCGGCGCAGGACTGGTGAAACCCCTGGTTGAGGCGGCGTCAGGATGTTTTCTTCATTTCTCGGTGGCGGCGGTGATCTTGCCCTTGTGTTGCTCCCTCCTCGAAATATTTTCTCGGGCATTTGCTAGTCGATAGACGTCAGTGCGTCGCTCATAGTGGGCAGAAGCACGATGAGCGCGTGCGCCATTCGTACGAGAGCCGTAGCAGATAGTCTGCCAATGATTGAAGCAGCATCTCCGCCAAGCGCAACAGATCGCCAGATCAGTCGACATCGACACGGCTGCACGTTAGGTCACCGAGCTCCGCTGACCGACGTCACCGTGAGAAGGAAGATCATATGAAAGCGAACAGGGTTTGGCTCCAAGGTCTCTGTATCACCGGAAGTCTTGCGCTCGCTTCATGGGCGCTCGTTATGGACCGCACGGGTCTCGCCCAACCGACTCCTGAAGGAAAGAAGCAGCAGTCGCAGCTTGGCACCCTCGAGGATGCCAAGCTCAAGGGCTTCGAGGGCGTGGATTTTTCCTATGATGTGTTCGGTGCGCCTCCCGGCCAGGATGCCCAAAAAATTGCCGAGGAGGTCATGAAAAAGGACGTTGCCCAGAAGTCGGACGTCATGAAGCGCCAGCACAAGTTGCTGAGTGACCGTTACGACCTCAGTTGTCGGACCGAAAAAGGCATCACCATGACGAAGGGTAAGCCGCAACCGATCGGTCCGATCGTCAAACTCGGCTCCGGCATGACGTGGGAGCAGTTGGGGCAGTTGTCCGTCGATGACATCAAGAAAAAGGGCGCCTTCCCCCCAGGCTTTGATCGGCTCCCGCACGTCAAGCAGGCTGTGGGCGGCCAGGTATTTCCTCAGGTCCAGATCAAGGAATTTCCGAGACTCGAGCGATTCGACGTAGACTTTGATCTGCCGGAATGCCTACTGCCGGAATTTCCCCCGCCGATTTTCCTCACGACCCATCCCGAACTCGGTGATGTCTCTCAGGGGGAGGTGCTCCACGCCGAGAACTTCGACCGGCTCTTCCGCGGACTCGTCACCCCCGCCCAACTGGATGGACTCCGCATGCTCGTGACGCAGTTTCCACAGGAGGAGTTCAATGCAACCCATGACCGGAAAACCGTCAAGCCCAGCTTGG
Source organism: uncultured Nitrospiraceae bacterium (assembly GCA_963730935.1). Lineage (GTDB taxonomy): Bacteria > Nitrospirota > Nitrospiria > Nitrospirales > Nitrospiraceae > Nitrospira_C. Next base: position 117,095 of record CAVSTP010000004.1, read on the forward strand.
GGGTGAGTTGCCTGGATTGCCATGTCAATTTTCACACGACGGGACAGTTTCACCTGAATCCGGACACTCGACCGCAAATGGAACGCCTGCGCCTGGATACGGTCAGTCTGCGAGGCATGTTCAACCAGCAAATCCACGGCTCAAAGCGCTCCATCCGATCGGTGGAAGATTTCACCGAATTCGAGCAGCGCACGGCGTATTTCAACGGCGATCCCATTCGGGCGATGAAAAAAGGCATGAACATCATCGACCGGGTGCCGGTGGCCCACATGGCACAGATGCAGAACATGATTGATTTCCCCCCGGCGCCGAAACTCGATCCCATGACCGGTCGCCTGGATCGTGGGAAGGCGACCGCGCTCGAAGCGAAGGGCGAAGACCTCTTCTTCGGGAAAGCCAAGTGTGTGGCCTGTCATCAGCCGCCGGCGTTCACCGATCACCAGATGCACGACCTCCGCCTAGAGCGGTTCGGCGCAGCAGCCGATGGGCCGATCAAAACCTTTGTGTTGAGAGGCATCAAGGATTCTCCGCCCTATTTTCATGACGGTCGGCTGCCGACGCTCGAAGACACCGTGGAATTCTTTAATGTCGTCGGGGGCCTCAAACTGGACCAAGACGAAAAAAAGGCGCTCGCAGCATTTCTTCGGGCCTTGTGAGAGGAGGCTTGCGATGGAGCAGCGCACCCAGCATCGAACCACCGACGGATCTGTGCTCCGGCACATCGAAGAGCTTGTGGCGGAGGAACACCGGCTACAGGCTCATGGATCGTTATCCGAAGACGAGCGCGCCCGCTTGCAGGCGCTCGAAGTCGAACTCGACCAGACCTGGGATCTCCTGCGTCAACGGAGAGCGTTGCGCGCCGTCGGGCAGGACCCGGACAAGGCTGAGGTGAGACCCCCTGACATCGTCGAGAAATACGAGCAATGAGAATCGGCGTCATCCGAGTGAAAGGAGATCATCATGTCCCTCATCGAGAAATCGATCGAGATCAATGTGCCGGTGAGAACCGCGTACAACCAGTGGACCCAGTTCGAGGAATTTCCGAAGTTCATGGAAGGCGTGAAACATGTGAAACAGCTCGACGACACACATTTGCACTGGAAAGCTGAGATCGGTGGAAAGGAAAAAGAATGGGACGCCGAAATCACGGAACAGATTCCCGATGAGCGAATCGCGTGGAGAAGTCGTGACGGCGCGCAGAATGCCGGCGTCGTGACCTTTCATCGCCTCTCGGATTCAACGTCCAAGGTCATGCTTCAGATGGAATATGATCCCGACGGCGTCCTTGAACATGTGGGAGATGCGACCGGTGTGGTGAGCCACCGAGTACTGGGCGATCTCGAGCGCTTCAAGCGGTACATCGAAAGCCGCGGACACGAAACGAGCGCCTGGAGGGGGACCGTCAAGTAGAAGCACTCATCAGCAAGGAGCCGAGATGAACACACAATGGTTTGTCGTGTACGTGACCGTGGGCGTGCTGTGTCAGTCTCTTCCTGCGTACTCTGCAAACGTGCCAGCCGCCAGGAGACGGGGATCGCCGATCCCAGCGTGAACCGGGATGCGTGTCGTGCGAGGAGAAGTGAAACAGGCCACGCTCAAAACGATTGCCGTGGAGGACGCAAACGGGAAGGAAGTGACGATGTCGATCGATGTCGCAACGACGGGTGATCGGGACATTCGGCCGGGCGATGTCATTACCGGCACGGTGACAGCCCACGGCAGAGCCGTGGCAATTCACAACGAACCGGGCATTGAGGCCAGTCACAAGGAACCCGGTGCCGAGCGCTGAGCAGCACACGTCCCACCGCGCAGAAGAATAAGGAGGAGTCATGACCACATCTCGCCTCAACAATCCGGGAAGAGGAAAGGGGAGGCGCGCCCGCAATTCCGAGATGGGATCAGAAGTCCCCCGTCGGTCCGGACGTGGGAGGCGCTCGACCGGTCCTACGGAACGGGATCGTGTGTCTCACAACGAGTCGCTCAGCCAGGAAGCGCAATTGCCCCTCGGGTTGGGATGGTTTGGCATCGGGCTTGGTCTTGCGGAACTGCTTGTTCCGCGTCGGTTAGCTCGAACGATCGGTGTGCCGTATGAGCATCATCGTCTGATCCGGGTGATGGGCGTCCGTGAAATTGCCAACGGCCTCGGCATTCTGATCTGGCCTTCGACATCCGCTGGCGTATGGGCACGCGTGGTCGGCGACATCGTCGATCTGGCCTGTCTTGGAGCCGCGTTCACGTCGGCCAACGCAAACCGAAGCCGGTTGGCTGCCACTGCGGCCGTCGTTGCCGGGGCGACAGCAGTAGATCTCGTCTGCGCGCAACAGCTGACACGAGACATGACGACGCGGGACGGTCGTCGCGGCATGGTTCGGCGAGGATCCCCCGCAGTCCATCAAGATGAACCTGCCGCGCTTTAAGCAGGTCATAGAACGAAGCCGGTGCTGTCATCGACCCGCATCGCGCCAAGCAGCATCGCTAGAGATTGAAGTACCCTCCTCGTCAGGGCAGGGTTGTTCTGCCCAGCCTGCACTGATGTTTCTTGCCCGTCGACCTCGCGCATCCTGTCCCTCCCCAGACAGCTTGTCTAACCTTGTGCACCCCAAGTTGAGCGCGAACAATAAGTCATTGAGAGATCATTGGTTTGCATGATGGCCACGACCCCGTCATGGTCCAACACTTGCTCACTTTTACGGGATCAGCGCATCGGTCACAACGAAAGGGGTGTGTGATGAGGAAGATATTCAACAAGCTGATCATGATGGCCGCATTGATACTGGGACTCGACATGGGGCTGTGGGGTGTCATCCAAGCCGCCGCCGACGCTCAGAAAACGCCGGAGGAGCAGGTCATCACCAAACCGACGGAGAACCAATTGCCTGGAGATCGCTTGGTGACCGGCCGCATCGTGTCTATTCGAGGCAATCAAATGGAGATCGATATCGGTACCGTCAAATCGTTCTATGTGCCGGTGCGACCTGCCACGGTCAAAGGGCAGACGTTCGAGGTGGGGCAGCCGATCATCATCACCTTGAATGACCACAATGCGGTGGTGGATTACCACCATCCAAACGAGCGATCGGATCATCAGGTGCTGCGCGGGAAACTGACAACTCCGCTCACCGTCGGGCTGGACAAGGCCGTGATCGAAACGTCGCAGGGAATCAGGACTTTTATGGTCGCGGATCGGGCAAAGGGAAAGCTCACGGCGATTCCAGTCGGTGTCGAGGCGTTCTTCCTTGCCGATGAGAGCGGCCAACTGGTCGACGCTCAGCTTGCCAGTGCAGAGGCGGTCCACGAATCCGGACAAAACAATAAAGCACGAATCAAAGGCGCCCATGAACAGGTCCGGGCGATCTTCAAAGGCACGGGTGGGGACAGCACATTGAAGATCGCTGAACAGGGGAAGGAGCGAGAGGTGCCGTTTCGCCCTCCGCTTGAAAAGCTCGATCGCCTGAAACCAGGTCAAGACGTCGTCCTATTGATGGACGATCAGGGATATGTGCTCGAGATCGCAACGCCTGAAGTCACGCCGGTCCGTTGACGACATGCTCACCTTGGGGGGCCGTATGGCATAGCGGTGCGCGCCATACGACCCTCCCTCTCCAAAACTGTTCGCGCTGAATCGATTCCTTCATGGTGTCCCGAACTTGGGCAGAACTTCCGTGACGACGAGGGATGCTACCAGTGGAATATGACGCCCTCGAGGCTAGCATGTCAGGGGGCACGAACCACACCAACAATCGTGTAATCCTCTCATAAGATCGGCTGCTCCTCCGCGCCGTAAGGCGCCGAGGGTATCCTTGTTAATCTCCGAGCTTCATTGAAGGAGTTGTCATGGCCATCAATCTGTTGCAGGACAAAGGGACACCGCTCCACCATGCCATTCACGTGGCCGAGCTCGCCGACAACGACGGATGGCGATTGCTGATCAAACTGGCCAGGGAACTGGGGCAGGACGATATGGCCGGTCGATTTCAGACGGCGCTCAAGGAAGAAGACCGGCACCGCCCTGCGGGCATGGATGGAGCAGATCTGCCTGAATGAGGCCGGTGCGCAGTAAAGACAGACGCTTCAAAAGGAGAACCTGCTATGACCAGCCGAAACTTCGCTCGTGTCATCGGCATCGTCTTTCTCGCCGTCGGAGTGCTGGGATTTTTCCCAGGATTGAAGTCACCGCTTCCACTCTGGGCACCACACTTGGCAGCGGATGGGGAATACGGGCTGCTGCTGGGATTGTTTCCGGTTAATTGGATCCACAATCTCGTGCATCTGATCATCGGAATTGCCGCATGGAGAGCATCGAACACAATGAGTGATGCCCGCAAATTCGCGCGCGGGTTGGCCATCTTGTACGGTGGACTGGCGGTCATGGGCGTGATCCCGAAGCTGAACAGCACATTCGGGTTGATTCCGCTCTTCGGCCACGATGTCTGGTTGCATGCGGCGACGGCTGCCATCGCCGCCTACTTCGGATTTGGTGAGCGGGCCGAGAAAATGGAAATCAGAGAACGGTACAAGAGAGCGGCCTAACGTGAGGCGATGGCCTGTTGTTCGGAGCCAAGGTGACGTTCCAGCGCTCTCGCCGCCGAGATATGGCTAAGGAGGTTGGGTCCGGTGCGGACTAATTCCTGTTTAAGTGTGACATTGTCTTCGGATTCTGCGGCGGCCTCGAGAATGTTGAACGCTCGTACATGCTGCTGGATCTCATACTGTACATACGCCCGGTCGAACGCTGTTCCCGACATGACCCGCAGGTCCCGCATAGCCTGTTCATGAGCCTGTTTCAGCTGGGAGGTGAGCGAGGGCGGGTCAGGCTGCAGCGATAACTGCGTGGCCAATCGCCCATTGGCTTCGGTCAATTGCCGGTGTTCATTCAAGACCCTGCCAGCGAACGCTTGAACTCTTGGATCGGATGCCTGTTTCTGTGCGAGCTGCGCCGCATCCATTTCTCCTTCATCGATGCTGTCCAAGACGCTCACGACATTGGCGTCCGACATCGTCAGGCCTGGGAGAAGCTGTTGGAAGAAAGCGCAACCGACGAAGACTGGGTCGACGAAGGTAGCCATGACCACAAATGTGAGGTTCTTGATCCTGATCATTGGACCCTCTCCTTCGCGGGTTCAGGCCTACCTATCTCAACCATTATGATTCATGCTATGCCCGCGCCTCATGGATTGAGGCCTGGGGAAAATCCTAAGAAGAGGGTGAAATCGTCGGTAACGACTCGGCATAAGCTGTCCGTGCAAAGACAGTCTGTCTAGAAATCTGCCGGCGGTGATTGCAAAGGGAGAGCGCTGGCGGCGATTTTCTGGCTTCGTCGTTGGCGACCGGCCCGTGCATAAGGGCCTGTGTCTTGCAACCCTCTGATTTGATTTGCCCGACTTGATTTGCCGAGCCAACTTATCCGGCTCGTTCCAAGGTCATGTCATTTGCGCTGGTGTCCATAGATACTGGCGATTGAAGCCATTGGCGGCTTTCACAGACGAAGAGAAGGAGATTCCATGAGCAGAAAGGTAGGGAAACGCTATCGGTATCGAACAAATACTCAGGATTTGGACTGGCATGAAGAGCGCGCCGATGCCGCGCAGAATATCGGAGATACGCAGCGGCTAGTCTCCGCCATCGCCGGAGTTGGATTGGTCATAGAAGGCTGGCGCCGCAGGTCCATGGCCGGCGGTGCCTTGGCCGTCGGCGGAATGGCACTGCTGTACCGTGCTGCGACCGGCTATTGCGCTGCGCTCGGAGCGATGGGCATCGATATGCGGGCGGCAGATCGGATACCAGACGGCTGGGTCGGCGCAAGGTGCACTCGAACCAGGCCACGAAGATCAGAAGAATTATCGAGATCAACAGGCCGCCGGACGAGCTCTATCGCTTCTGGCGTACACTCGACAACCTTCCGAGGATCATGAGCCATCTGGAATCGGTGCAGGTCAGCACCGACCGGTTCTCTCACTGGACGGTCAAGACGATGCCCGGTCTGCCGACCATCGAATGGGATGCGGAGATCATCAATGATGTCGAGAATGAGCGGATCGGCTGGCGCTCATTGAACGATTCTGATGTCGACCAGGCAGGGTCGGTGGAGTTCGAACCGGTCGGCGACGGCCGGACGACGCGGTTGACGGTGACCTTGCAATACTCGCCGATCGCCGGTCGCCTCGGAGCGGCCGTGGCCAAGTTCATCGGCCAGGATCCGGAATTCAAGATTGCCGACGATTTGCAGCGGTTCAAGGAATCCATGGAAACCGGGAACGCCGTGAGTTCGAAGGGTTGAGGTGAGGACACCGCACCCGGAACCACTGCGGCCGGACGACCATGTCATTGGACCGGATTCGGCGCCGGTGACCGTGATCGCGTATTGCGATTTCGAGTGTCCGTTCTGTGGCCGGGCGTTCGTCAGGACCAAGCGGCTCCGCGAGCGATTCGAACATCAATTGCGCTTGGTCTACCGGCATTTTCCACTCACCGACAAGCATCTGTTTGCCCAACAGGCAGCCGAAGCCTCGGAAGCCGCCGCCCAGCAGGGCCGGTTCTGGGTGATGCACGACCTGCTGTTCGAGCACCAAGAGGACTTGGAAACGAAGGATCTCTACCGGTACGCGGAGGCGGCCGGCTTGGATCTTCCGCGCTTCAAGGCAGACCTGCATGGTCGGGTGCATGCCTCCCGAGTGCTTTTCGACGTGAGGTCCGGACAGCGAAGCGGCGTGACCGGCACCCCGACGTTCTTTCTGAACGACGCGTGGTTGGAAGACGACGATCGGTTGGAAGACATGATCGGACGTGCCGCGTAACGGAGTAAGAAACCACACTGAACCGAAGCTCGCGATGGAGACCGATACCCTCCTCATCCTCGCGGCGAAAGACCGCACAGTGAATACCAACCAGTGGTCTAGATTACAAGCCACCACAAACCGGGTTGCAGCCTAGGCGATTTGAGCAGGACTAGAGAATGTTCCAGTGTGCAGGTACTGCATTCGGAATTACTCTGACCAAATTGAAGCAGGAAGAGGCGGAAACAGATGACACGGGCGAAGGGATCAAGGCGCAAGCGAGCGAAACCCGACCCGCCAGCGATGGCGCGCGAAGAGAAAGCCGTCATTGACACCGATCATCTGCTTGAGGAAGTGGGGGAGGCCAATGCACAGATCGCCGATCCCGCGCAGCGCCAACGGGTGGTCCCGAGCCGTCCCTGTGAAGAGTCAGGAACCCATCACCACGATTGAGTCAGTCCGACAAGTGGCAATTTCTTAATTTACGTCTCTTGTATGTGCTCGGCATTAACGCCGCGTTTCACGATCCTGCCGCCTGGGTCAGCATTCATGCCGGAGGAGAAGAGGAGGTGACTATGTCTAAGGATCGAGAGCCGGAAAAGAAAGAGATCGATGCCAACGACGTGATCCGTGAATACGTGGAGTCCGCCGACACCAACGACGAAGTCAATCAAACGAATATGGAATGGTACGAGCAGGCGAACCAGGACACGATCATACCGCCGGACGCCGTGCTCGCCGGTGGCGACATGGATGCCGCTTGGGATCAAGCGGCATCGGGTGAAGAGACCGTCGGCGGGACCACCCCGACACCGGATCAGGATATTGTCGATGAAATCGGCCGGGCGGTGGGCGTCGAATATGAGGACGCGGAACCCCTGCATACAACCGAGAAACTTGAACGGCGCGACGAGCAGCGATGGGAACTCCATCCTGCTTCCTCTGAAGACTTCACCGAGCGTAATCAAAATTATGACAAGCCGGCGGCACCAGGAGAGGCAGCTTCCCGCTCGAAGCGGACTCCTTCTACTGCCAAGCGGGGGAAACGCAAGGCCGCCTGATTTTCGTTCAAAAGCGGCTTCGGGTTGGTGGAAATCAACCGGGACTGGTGGAGACAAGCTGTCCTAGCACGGACAGCTTGCCATGAAGCCGGCACAGGCCCTGATCCAACTTCGTATGTCGGCCACGCCTTCTGCGGAGGCATATCCCTTGCTGATTTATTCGCATACAGATGGAAGGAGGACCCCATGTCCCGTGTTTCCATGAGGATGATCACCGTCCTCAGCAGCCTGCTGGCCATCGCATGCTCTCCGGCGTTGTCCGCCGAGCCTCCGTCGGAAACTCAGCTCGAACGCTTGATGGAGACGGCGTCGCAGACCCCCGACCGCCCGGATCATGACTATGCCACGAACAGCTTAGAGGCGCTCCTGCGCCAAAGTCAGGAGCTGAAGCTTTCCAAGGAACAAACCGACAAGATCAAAACCATCAAGGATCAGTATGACCGGACCAGGCGCGATCGCGCGACAGCCTATAAACGCAGCGAGATGGACGCGCTGAAACTCATTCATGACAGCCACAGCTCGCTTTTCGCGATCGAACATGCCGTGCAGAAGGCGGATCAGGAACATAGCAGGCTTCGGATGGCGGGCATCAAGGCGTTGCGCGAAGCAAGGGACGTCTTACGGCCTGAACAATATAGTCAATGGCGACAGGACCATGCGGCACAACAGATGGCTCAGGGGCCTCGGCAGGAACGGGGTGAGCAGTATGACAGTGAATCGGGCGAGGCGGGGCGGATCGCACCACACTGATGTCGGATACAACCCTCTCAAGGGCAGAAGGAGTCCATCATGCCTCGATCAAAAATGTGGGTGGTCATAGCGGCCCTCGTCGGAATGCTTGCGCCGCCTATGATGCTGTTCGTCTGGGCGGAAGATGACACTGTGGTTCAAGAGGGAATGGTCGTGTTGATGGAATTTACCATTACGGTGCCCGAATCCCGGCTCGTCATCCCGAAAAATGTCAGCCAGTTCACGCCCGGCCACAACGAACTCTTGCCCAATCTCGAGAAGGCCATCACAGGCATGAAAAAAGGCCAGGAAAAGCGGGTCGATCTCTCTTCTGAGGATGCGTTCGGACCGTATGACGAGTCAAAAAAAGGCATCATCAGCAGTGAACGGCTTCCACCGGGCACACAAGCAGGCACCATTTTCACGACGGAGGAGGGTGTGCCGTTCGTCGTGACTGAATTGGCCGGTCCCGTGGCCTCGATCGACTTCAATCATCCATTGGCCGGAAAGCATCTCGTAATCGACGTGAAAATCCTTGATGTGGAATCACCGACCCAGGAAGGCATGAATGCGGATGACCGACAGGACGTCACCATTTGAGGAGGAGTGGGTATGCTGCCTGATCAAGCGTATAAGACCAAATCCTTCAATCTGCATGGTCTCGAAGGTATCTCCGATAAGACGATCGATATGCATCTGTCGCTCTATGAGGGCTACGTCAAGGCAACGAACGCCCTCCAAGGGCGAATTGCCGACTTTCTAAGGGACGGACAGGTTGACCAGGAGGAGTTCCCGGCCTACTCAGAGCTCACCCGCCGTTTGGGGTTCGAGTTCAATGGAATGGTGTTGCACGAATATTACTTCGAAAATCTCACCCCGAAGGCATCAGTAAAGCCTGAGACCACGTCGGCGTTCCTCCGCCGGGTCGAGGCGTCGTTCGGCACATACGACCGGTGGAAGACAGACTTCATCAGCGTGGGTAAAATCCGCGGAGTGGGATGGGCGATCTGCTTACAGGATCCGGCGACCGGACGTCTCAGCAACCATTGGGTGACCCTACACGAGCACGGCAATGTCGCCGGGTTTCAGCCGGTCCTCGTGATGGATGTCTGGGAGCATGCGTTCCTACTCGACTATTCGCCCGCTGAGCGAGGGCAGTACATCAACGCCTTCTTTTCGAACATCAACTGGCGTGTCCTCGACCGTCGTGTAGGCTCTGACGCCCCTCATCTAAGGGCGGCCTAGGCGACCAGCGTCCATCGCTCGCCTAGCGCGATTCCGCAATGACGAAGGCAGGATCACGATTGTGTCGGGTCAGGCCGCCAGTTTCTCGACGGCTTCGTCGTTGGGAACGGGGCGGAAGCGCCGGCAGGATAATGCGGCGATGCAGGCGGTGCAGAGGAGCACGAAACCGATCCCGAGCAAGCTCACGTGAGGCCCCATCGTATCGGCGGCCCATCCAAACCCCGCCATGCCGGCCATTGCGGAAGCCATGGATCCCGTGCTGAAGGTGGTGAAGACGCGGCCAAGCAGTGGCGCAGGGGTAACCTCCTGCAACACTCCCCAGACGATCGGCATGAACAGGGCAGTACTGCCTCCGATGATGAGGATCAAGGCCCCAGCGACGAGCGGCGCCGTCAACATGCTGAGTCCGCACATGGCCAAGCCGCCGACGGCCATCGAGCGGAAAATCAGCGTGAACCGTCCGTGCAAGTCTCCTTGAGTCAGCGATGCCAGCCAGGTTGACGTGGCAAGCATCCCTGCACCCAGCGCGGACCAGAGAGCGCCGACCTCCAGGGCTCCGGCGCTCAGATTCTGTTCGGCGAACACCGGCAGCATGAACGCGAACGCGCTGGCGGCTAAGCTGTACAACGCGGCGGCAACCATCAGCACTAACACCGTTTGCTCCAGATAGACGAAGCGAATGCCGGCCATCAGTTCTTGGGTCCAGGTGGTGTGTGTGTTCTCGCGGCTATTGGTTTCCAACGGACGCATGCGCATGAAGATCAGGCAAAGGGCCGAGATGAAGAACGTCACCGCATCGACGTACAGGACGTTCTGCGATCCGATCAGCGCAATCCCGACGCCGCTGATTAACGGCCCAATGAGCAGGCCCGTATTGGTTGTCGTCTGCAAGAGGGCGTTCGCGGCGGTCAATTGATCGCGGCTCACGAGTTGTGGAACGGAAGCCGACAGCGCCGGTCCGAAGAAGGTGGACACAAGGGCCAGCAAAAAGACGGCGGCATAGAGGCGCTCGAGCGTCAGTTGGTCGAAGGCGTAAAGCAGTGGAATGAGCAACACGAGGACGCTCCGCGCAATGTCCACCCAGACCATGACGGTTTTCTTGTTGGCCCGATCCAGATAGACCCCGATCAATGGGCTTAAGACAAGCGGCGGAATCGTCTGCAACAGTCCGATCATCACCATCTTCATCGCGGATCCGGTCAGTTGGTAGACGAACCATAACAGGGCGACACGGTTCAGACTGTCGCCGATTTGGGACGTCATCTGACCCCAAAACAGCAAACTGAAATCCCGGGTCTTCAACAGTTGCCAACCAGTTATAGGGGAAGGACTCGTGTCCTTCTTCTTTTCCTGCCTGTCACGAGTCGAGGTGGTCATGCTCTGGCCTCAATAGGAAAATATAACGAAAATATAGAATAACACAAGGACACTACTCAGGAATGCACAGACCTTGCCAGGGAATTTGCTCGCTTCCTCTTATTACTTCACTGCTGGCCTGGATGCTGGGCGCGATCCAAACCAATGATCGATATTGCGCTTTTACGGAATGGAGAGGATATCCAAACATAACGCACAACCAGCTCAAATCAAGACTAGGGAGATCCCCCGTTCTGGAGCCCTGCATTTTCACTCACAAAGACCATACAGGCGTAGGATTCCATGACTCGGGCTTACCCTAGCACGACCCATTAAGCCTGGTCTCGGGCCAACGGCGCCTCACGTTTGGGAGGCCTGTCGGAGACGTGATTGAGATATTGCCAAGCCGAGAGGCCCGTGCTGGCCATAACGACGCCGATGCTCACGACGGCAGCCGGCACACCGAATTCTCCTGTAATCCAACCGAACAGGGTAATGCCAGCCATGGCCGCCGCCATAGCACCAAGGGTATAGAACGCCAAGACCCGTCCGAGCATGTGCGGTGGAGCCACTTCTTGAAGCACGCCCCACGCCACCGGAGTCAGGACCCCCAGACCGGCACCGAGGAGCATCAGTAGGACGGCAGCCGACGCCGGCTGATTCGTCTTCACCAGGGCGAGGAGCACGAGGCCGCTCATGGTGCTGGCGAACGCAATCACCTTGATCCGCCGCTTGATGCTCCAAGCGCTGATGATCGTGAGCGCGACGGACACGCTGAGCAGTCCGACGCCGAGCATGGACCACAAATAGCCGACCTCCACAGGGCCAAGATCCAACAGTGTTCGGGCGAAGACAGGGAAGAGGGTGGTGAAGGCGCTCGTCGCAAAGGTATAGAGCGATGCGGTGATCGTCAAAAAAATGATGATGCGGCGACCTGTCATGACATATCGCACACCGTCGACCATGTCGCGCCATGTCGAAGCGATAGGAGACTGAGACACGAGGCTCAAGATCGGCGGTGCAAAGCGAATGGGCACGAAACAGGCCGCTGAAATCAGGTATGTCAACGCGTTGAGGCAGAGCACTTCCTGGGAGCTCAGGGCTGCGATGCCCAGCCCGCTTAACGCGGGACCGAAGATAATGCCCAAGCTGGTCGTGATCTGCAGCAGCGCGTTGGCAGAGGTGTACTGCGACGGCGGAACCAACGACGGAACGGCTGCGGTCAGCGCGGGGCCGAACACCGCGGTCGCGACCGCGTGGAGCGTCACCAGAATATATAAAGAAGAAACGGTAAAGCTGTCGACGGACATCCAGCAGGGGATTAGGCCGATCACCACCGCCCGCACGAGATCAGACGTAATGAGTAGCGCCTTTTTGGGCAGACGGTCGACTGCCACGCCGATGAGAGGCGCAAGGACGATCGCGGGGGCGGTTTGCAGAATCCCGATGATGCTGGTTTTCAGCGGCGAGCCGGTGACTGAATACACGAACCACAATAGCGCCAGCTTCGAGATCCCGTCACCGACCTGGGAGACGACCTGGCCCCACCAGACGTACGAGAAGCCGTCGCTGAGCAACCACCGTGGCTTGGCGTGCTGATGCCGGTGATGCTGGCGGGAATGCGTCGATAAGTCGCTGATGACACGCGTGAGACGGATCCTCCACAAACAGTTGAGGCTCAGACCGGGTCACGCGGCGATGCGCGGGCTCTTCGCTCGACCCGACCTCAGCCTCAGCCTCGACCTTGCCTCTGGTGGTTTATTCCTTGGCGATGAGCTGCACGCCGGCGGTGTCAACGGCGCGGACACCTGGAACCTGCCGAGCGGCCTCCGCCGCTTCAAGTGCGATGACCTGAAAGCGCGTTTTTCCGCTCAAGTACACGATACCGTTTTCGGATTTGACGTCGAACCCGACGGCCTTCAGCGTTTCGCTTCGCGACAGACGGTCCCGCACGACGTGGGCAATGCTCTCGTCTTGCTTCTTGGCCAGCTTGTCCTTGAGCGCCGGCGTGACGGTCAATTTGCTGACCACGCTGTCGACACCTTCGATCTTGCCCGCGATCTCGGCCACCTTGGACTTGTCCTCCTCGGTGGGGACCGATCCGCTGAGAATGGCCTTCCCTTTGTCCATCTCGACTTCAATATCAAGGGGAAACAATTGCGGATCGGCCATTAACGCCAATTTGATGGCGAGATTCACGGAGGTGACAGGCTTTCTGGCCGGCTCTTCCGGTTTGGATTCTTCCGCCTTTGGCTTCTCGTCCGCCGTTTTAGCCTTTTCTTCAGTCTTTGCTTTGTCGTCTTTCGCTTTCTCGTCCGCTGCTTTCGCCTTCTCTTCGGTCGGCGATTTGTCCGCTTCGGGCTTCCCGTTGCTGTCGGTCTTGGTGTCCGTCTCTTGTTTTTTCTTCGGTTCGTCCGTGTCCTGTTTTTTCTTCGGCTCGACCGCGCGCGAGGGTTCCTTCGCTCGATCCCCGCTCGTTCCTTCCTCAGCCGCATAGCCAATGGCGCTCATGAGAGCGAACACCAGAAAACCACAGAGGGGCCATATAATCATCAGAAACCCGCCTTCGCCTGTCGCTTGTGCGCACCAGTGGTTGCATCTTCGCCGGTAGACTTGGTGAAACGTACTGGGGATTTCCCCAGGGGATGGTCGCCACGCTGCCGGCGTAGGCAAAGGAGTCACAGAGTTATCGGGTCGACAAGGGCAACACCTAGGTATCGTGCATTCCAAACCCTCCTAAAGTAAGGAACCAATGAAGCCACAACGGGTTCTGGGAATCATCATGGCCGGAGGCAAGGGCGAACGTCTCATGCCGCTGACCGAAGTCCGCAGTAAACCTGCCGTACCCTTCGGAGGGAAATATCGCATCATCGATTTCGTGCTCAGCAACTTCGTGAATTCTGACATCACATCGTTGTACGTGCTCGTCCAATACCGATCGCAATCCTTGATCGAACACCTACGCAAGAGCTGGCAGATTGTTGGACGCTTGTCCCACAGTTTTGTGAGCGTCGTTCCGCCGCAGATGCGCACACGCGAGGGGTGGTACGAAGGGACGGCGGACGCGGTGTACCAGAACCTCAACCTCATTGATGATTGGCAACCCGACGTCATCGCCGTCTTCGGTGCCGATCATGTCTATCGGATGGACATCCGCCAGATGCTCGAGGACCATCTCGAGCACGATGCGGACGCGACGGTGGCGGCGTTACCCGTCCCGGTCGAGGCTGCAAGCGGCTTCGGGATTCTGGAGGTCGACACACTTGGAAGGATGATCGGATTCGAGGAAAAGCCGTCCGCGCCCAAGCAGATGCCCGGCCGCCCTGGGTACGCGCTGTCCTCCATGGGCAATTACCTTTTCAAGACTGAGACGCTGGTGCCGCTCTTAAAGCGCGACGCCTCCCATCCCGGCACGCATGACTTCGGTCGCAATATCGTGCCAGAGCTGCTTGAGGAACAGCGAGTGTATGTCTACAACCTCGAGCACAACAACATCCCTGGCGTGCGCCAGTACGAAGAGAAGGGTTATTGGCGCGACGTGGGCACCCTCGAAGCCTATTGGCAGTCCAATATGGATCTGCTCGGCGAGAGTCCGCTCTTCGATTTGCGCAACCCGGCGTGGCCGATCTTCTCAAGCGAGTATGATGGGCCCATGGCCATGCTGGTCAGGACGCGCGTCGACGAATCGATGATCGGGCATGGAACGCTGTGCGTCGACGCCGACATTCGCAAGTCGGTCATCGGCAGAGGCGTGCGCATCGAGCGCGGCGCGCAGTTAGAGGAGTGTGTCATCCTGGACAACGTGGAGATCGGAGCGCATGCGCGGCTACGCCGGGTGATCGCCGACCGGGGGAGCTCGGTTCCGGCGCACAGCCGTATTGGGTTTGACCCGGGACACGACAGCAGAAGATTTCATCTCTCCCCATCCGGTCTGGTCGTGCTGCCGCATCCCTCTTCTGTGAATGCCGACCTGTTGAGGCGCGCATCATGACCGTGCCGCCGCAGCCGACGTTCCCCTTGGCCACATATCGACTACAGTTGCACCGTGGGTTCACCTTTGCCGACGCCGCGCGGGCCGTGACCTATCTCCACACCCTCGGCATCACCGATTGTTACCTGTCTCCCATCAGCAAAGCGGCGCCAGGAAGCGATCACGGATACGACGTGATCGACCCCGTCGTGATGAATCCAGAGCTGGGAAGTGAGAAGGACTTTGAGGAATTTGTCAGGACGGTGCAGGCCCACGGGGTGGGCCTCGTCCTCGACGTCGTTCCCAATCATATGGGCATCGGCAAGTCCATGAACCGCTGGTGGCGTGATGTGCTGGAAAACGGTCCCAGCTCCAGGTACGCAACGGCGTTCGACATCGACTGGCATCCGATCAAGCGCGAACTCGAGAACAAAGTCTTACTGCCGATTCTCGGCGATCAATACGGTGCAGTCCTCGAAAATCAGGACATGGAGCTCGTATACGAGGATGGGACATTTCTGCTGCGATATGGAGACCATCGCCTTCCTTTGGCGCCGAAAACCTGGACAAGGATCCTCGCGCACCGTCTCGAGTTGCTGGTAGCGGAAGACGACCAGGCGATGCCGGTGTTGGAGCTACAAAGCATTCTGACCGCACTCAAGAACCTGCCCGGCGTTGAGGAACGAACACCCGAACGGATCGCCGAGCATTACCGCGAAAAAGAAATCGTGAAGAAACGGCTGATGGTTTTGATGGAGGAGAGCCCCGTCATCCGCGCATTCGTGCTCGAGAATGTGCGGATCTTCAACGGGGAGCACGGGCGGTCCGAGAGCTTCGATCTTCTCGATGCGCTGCTCAACGAACAGGCGTACCGACTCGCCTCTTGGAAAGTGGCGTCCGAGGAAATAAATTATCGGCGATTTTTCGACATCAATGAACTCGCCGCCATCCGGATGGAAGAGGAAGCAGTGTTCCAGGAATCGCACCTGCTCCTGCTGCAGTTGGTGCGCCAGGGAATCGTCCGGGGCTGCCGCATCGATCATATCGACGGCCTGTACGATCCCGGGCGTTATCTTCAGCAACTGCGGGAACTGACGACGTCGCAGGCGGACGGTTCACAGACGCCGCTGTTTATTGTGGTGGAGAAAATCCTCGGCAAGGATGAGCCGTTGCCGGAATCGTGGCCTGTCCAAGGGACCACGGGCTACGATTTTCTCAACCAGGTGAATGGGCTGTTCGTGGCGGGCATGAACGAAAAATTCTTCACCTCTTTCTACACCAAGATCACCGGCTGGGAAGACGACTACGCCGATCTGGTGTACGCCTGCAAGCAATTGATCATGCAGGTTTCGATGGCGAGTGAGATCAACGTGCTGGGCCACCAACTCAACGTGATCTCGGAGCGGGACCGGCGCTCGCGGGACTTTACGTTGAACAATCTCACAGACGCGATTCGGGAAATCATCGCCTGCTTCCCGGTCTATCGGACGTACGTCACCGTAGGGTCGGAAACCGTCGTCGACCGTGATCGCGCCTACATCCATATGGCCGTTGCGCGTGCGAAACGAAGGAACCCCGCCATCAGCGGTCAGGTGTTTGATTTCATCCGGTCGATTCTCTTGAAGCAGCGCGAAACCCGCACAAAGGATGATCAGGACGAACAGCTCCGCTTCGTCATGAAATTCCAGCAAACGACGAGCCCGGTCACGGCCAAAGGTGTCGAGGACACGGCATTTTACCGGTATCACCGCCTGGCCTCGCTGAACGAGGTCGGCGGCGAGCCGGAGCAGTTTGGACTGTCGGTGGAAGAATTCCACAAACGGATGTGGGAGCGGCAGGCTCGCTGGCCTCACTCCCTGTCTGCCTCGTCCACGCACGACACGAAACGGAGCGAAGACGTGCGCGCCCGGATCAATGTGCTGTCGGAGCTGCCGCAGGAATGGAAACTCAAAGTGAGCCGATGGAGTCGTCTGAACCGGCATCACTTCAAGAAGAACGAAGGCGAGCGGATGCCCAATCGCAATGACGAGTATCTGTTTTATCAAACTCTCGTCGGTGTGTGGCCGCTCGAAGCCTTGGGTGATGACGCGTATAAGGAATTCTCCGAGCGCATTCAGCGATACATGCAAAAGGCCGTGCACGAGGCCAAGGCCCATACCAGTTGGATAAACCCGAGCCCTGCCTACGATCACTCGGTGCAGACGTTCGTCGAAGGTGCGCTGGCGCGGACGCCGTCGAATCGCTTTCTCGAGGATTTTCTGCCTTTTCAGGAACGCGTGGCGCGCTACGGCCTGTACAACTCCCTGAGCCAATTGGCCTTGAAAATCACCTCGCCCGGCGTGCCTGATTTTTACCAGGGCACCGAACTCTGGTCCTTCCACCTCGTTGACCCTGACAACCGCGGTCCGGTGGACTATCGCATCCGATCGGAGATGGCGGAAGAACTTCGTTCGACCATGAAGCATCTTGGACCCGATCGTGCGGAATTCGCGCGAGGGATGTTTGAACAGGTGCATGATGCGCGGGTGAAGATGTACACGATCATGACCGGGTTGGAATATCGCCGCCTGCATCCGGAGCTCTTTCAGCAGGGTGAATATTTGCCGTTGGAATGCGGAGGCAGCAAGAAACAGCACGTCTGCGCCTTCGCCCGCCTGTATCAGCATAAGGCGCTGATCGCGGTGGTGCCGCGGCTGGTCGCCACGCTACACCCCGACGGCAAGCATCCGCCGATGGGATCCTCGGTATGGGAAGACACTTGGATTGCGACTCCTCCCTGGCCGACGCTCGGCGAGTTTCATCACCTCTTGACCGGCGAGATCATGAACGCCGAATCCCTCAACGGTCGCAGAGTCCTCCCCCTGGCGCGAGTGCTCAACCATGCGCCGATCGCTCTCCTCGAACGACTCTCGTAACACGCTCGAATGACACGCTCAGCGCCGTTTCTCTAGGGATGCTCCCAGTTGGTGACCCCCAGGTGCGTGGTATCGTCATCAGAGGAACGAACAACGAGATGCCGCACCAACATCCCAGCGCAACCGGCGAGACCATGACGGGGACCACGACCGAGTCACTTGGGCTCAACCCCGAGGACGAAACCTATGTCGATGAAACAACAGGATGGCTTGATCGCATCGAACGCATCGAATTGGTGATCAAGCGGTACCCCTGGCCAACGGTGCTCCTCGCACTGGGTGTCGGGTACGCGATCTCCCGGCGGTTGTTGAGGTAACCATGCAGGAAACAACTCGGCAGTCCGGATTCGGGTTGATGAGCCTTGTGAGCGGCATCCTGGACGATGCCAGAGTGCTGATGCGTCAAGAGGCGCAACTATTAAAGGATGAAGTCAAACTTGAATTATCCAAAGCCGGACGCGCGGCTTCCGGCTTCGGCATTGGCGCAGTCTTGACGGGCATCGGGGTGCTCTTCCTCTTGCTCATGGTGGTTCACGGCCTGCACGAATGGTTCTCGTGGCCGCTGTGGGTGTGCTACGGACTGGTCGGAGCTGCCATCGCCGGAATCGGCATCACGCTGATCCTGAGGGCGCAGACCCTGGCTGGGAGCGTGCAGGCCACGCCGCGTCGAAGCCTCAAAACGATGAAGGAAAATGTCCAATGGATCAAAGAGCGCATGATGTTGAAGAGGACGTAAAAAGCATCCTACAAACCCGTCTCGCATTGGGGGATAAGATCGAGACACTCGAGCGGCAGGTCGAAGCCACCGTGGAGTCCACCAAGGCCGCAGCGTTGGATGCGCTGGACCTCGCCAGGGATAAGGCGGCCGGCTTCATCGAACGCACGACTCACCATCTCGATCCCTCTCTGCAGGCAGGCCGGAGACCGTGGATCATGGTGGGCAGTGCCATCGCGTTGGGGTTTGTCGTGGGCCTAGTCGAGCACAGGAGGCGAAGGTCCGGCGTTTATCGCTACTATCCACCGGACGCCGATGGAGCCGATGTGATGCCTGAGGATGGAGAATCCCGTGAGCCCAGGGGTGTCTATCCGTTCTACGGCCGTGAAGAAACCCGACCATACGCCGGTCGCCGACGGTTCGACGAGCCATCGGAGGGCCCCCGGTCGCATGCGGCGATCCCAGCGATGTCGGATGGGTGGAAGCCGTTGCGCGCCTTCTGGGAAGACCTTACGGCGGAAGTCGCCCAGGAACGGGACCGGCTGCAAAACACCGTCCTTCAAGCGGGCCGTTCGTTCATTCAGGACATGATTCGGATAGCTGGACAGTCGCTGCTTGATCAGCTGAGCCGGTCCGGCGGACCAGGAGCCGCACGCCGCTCGGAGCGACGCCCGGTCCGCTACGAGTGATCGGTGTCGATCCACTGCGAGAGAGTCTTTCCCTTCACTGCCGCAGGGCGCTTTCTCTAACTGAATCCAGGCATCGCTTGGAAGGATAACAGATGGCGAAGCGTCGTCGCGGATGGATTGTCGCGGTCGTCGTCCTGAGCCTCCTGGTACTGACCGTCGTTCTAGCTGCGTCCTTGGCCGACGAGCCTCTTCGACGGTATGTCGAAGACCAGGCGAATTCGAAATTGCCGGGCTTTCACGTGACGATCGGCGCCCTCGACCTCCATCCGCTGACTTTGTCGGCGGATCTTCGCGACGTCGTCGTCCGCCAGGACATTCACCCTGATCCACCCGTCGTTTCTATTCCACGCGTCACCGCCGATGCCCTGCTGGCCCCTCTGTTCTCAGGACAAGTGGGGGCTGATCTTCGCGTGGAGACGCCGGCATTCGCCTTTAATAAAAAACACATTGATGGATTGTTCAGGAAACGGGAGACGGAAGACGTCGACGATCAGGCCGAAGTGTGGCAAAACCGGTTGCGGGAGAGCGTGGCGTTCCGAGGGACGTTCTCCGTGAACAACGGTCACCTCACGTATGACGAAGGCAAAACGGCTTCCGAACCCTTTCGGATCGACCGTATAGACGTCGAAGTGCGGAACTTTACGAATCGGCCCGAGGAAAACCAGGAATATCCTTCGCAGGTACGCATGAACGCGCTGTTTCAGGATCAGTCGCAGATGGGGCTCGAGGGCCGGGTAAATCTCTTGGCCATCCCGGTGCCTCGAGTCGAAGCCGACCTCAAGGTGGACCGTCTGCAATTGAAAAATCTGCTTCCGATTGCCGGGCGATACAACGTGCAGTGCACAACAGGGGCGCTCGATCTCCACGCGCGGGTGAAATACTCAACGGAAGCCACTATCGTCGAGATCAACGAACTGCGACTGCAAGATGCCAAGATCGATTACGTGCACTCGGCGGCGACGAAGCCTAAAGAAGTCCGACGGGCTAAGAAGGTCGCCGAGAAGGCCAACGAAGCGCCATCGACACGGGTCAAGGTCGAACATGGGAAGATCGTCAACAGCGAGGTCGGCTTCGTCAACAAGGCCACGGATCCCGACTATCGTGTCTCCATCAGCGACATAGACATGGATGTGACGAATCTCAGCAATCGCCTTGAGGAGGGGACCGGGATCGTCAAGATGACGGGCAAATTCATGGGGAGCGGTCCGATGGAGTGGAACGCCGCGTTCCGGCCGGAAAAACCCAGACCGGACTTCGACCTGAACGTGAAAATCGTCCGGACGAAGGTGGAAGCGTTCAACAACGTCCTCCGTGCCTATGGCGACATGGACACGCATCACGGCATGTTCGCGTTTTTTGCCGACTTGAAGGTCAAGGACGATCAAATCCGCGGCTACGTGAAGCCGTTACTGAAGGACGTCGAGGTGTACGATCCGGAACAGGACAAGGATAAGCCGTTGACGAAAAAAATCTACGAATCGGTGGTCGGCGGCGTGCTGGGGATCCTGGAGAACAAGTCGAGGCACGAGGCGGCGACCGTCACCGACTTGTCCGGCCCTGTCGAGAACCCGCAGGCCAACACCTGGCAGATTGTCGCGAACTTGGTGCAAAACGCCTTCTTCAAAGCGATCCTGCCGGGCTTTGAACGAGTCAAATAACATGAGCGGAGCCAATCCCTGGAAGCTCGGCGGCCTGAACCTGGTGGAGTTGGGACGGCGGCTGTGGCACAAAAATCAACAAGACGAGGTGATGGGCCGTGCGGCGCAACTGTCGTATTACGCCCTGCTTGCGCTCTTTCCCGCTTTGATCTTCCTGACCGCCTTGATGGGTCTGTTCTCGGTTCAGCGCTTCATGCCGGAGCTGATGAGTTACCTGCGCAACGTGCTTCCGGCGGACGCCTTGTCGATGGTCGAGCGATTTTTGACCCAGGTCGCCGAAGGCAGCGGAGCCAATATCTTGTCACTGGGTGCGCTCGGAGCGCTCTGGGCCTCGTCGAGCGGGGTGACGGCCATGATGGACGCGTTGAACGTAGTGTTCGATGTCAAGGAGGACCGGCGTCCCTTTTGGCGCGTCCGTTTGATCGCCATTCTCCTCACGATCGGACTGGCGGGTTTCGTGATCATGTCCCTGGCGCTGGTACTCTATGGACCGACGATCGGGCGGTGGATTGCGGATCGGATGGGGTTCGGCATCGCATTCACCGGGATCTGGAACGTGCTGCAGTGGCCGATCATCGCCGGTCTCATGCTCATCGTCGTCGCGACCATTTATCACATCTGCCCCGACCGCCGGTACAAGCGCTGGCGTTTGATTACTCCCGGGGCGCTGTTCGCCGTAATCATGTGGCTGGTCGTGTCGCTCGGATTCAAGGCCTACGTGGACAATTTCAGCGACTACAACAAAGTGTACGGCTCGATCGCCGGCGTCATTGTCCTGATGCTGTGGTTTTACTGGAGCGGCCTAGTGCTGCTGCTGGGCGGGGAGATCAACGCGGAAATCGAAAAGCCGGCCGCCGAAAGGAATGTTGCGTCTGCTGAGCAGAGTCGGGCGAAACAGGCGGCGTAAGCAGAGGGGAGGATGCCATGGCTCGAACGCTTTGGAAGGGCGCCATCAGTTTTGGTCTCGTGCACATTCCGGTTGGACTCTATTCCGCCGAGAAGCGCAACAGCTTCGACCTCACGATGCTGGATCGGCGCTCGATGAAACCGGTGGGGTTCAAACGCTACAACAAGGAGACCGGAGAGGACGTTTCGTGGGACGACATCGTCAAGGGCTATGAGTATGAGAAAGACCGTTATGTCGTCCTGACCGAAGAAGATTTCAAACGCGCCAACGTCGAAGCGACTCAAACCGTCGATATTCTCAGTTTCGTCAATCGAGACCAGATCGGTACGATGTATTACGAAACCCCGTACTACCTCGCGCCGGACAAGCGGGGCCATAAAGGCTACGCGCTTCTGCGGGAAACGCTGACGCAGACCGGAAAAATCGGCATTGCCAACGTCGTCATCCGGACGCGCCAGTATGTGGCTGCTCTCATTCCTTACAAGCACGTCATTCTGATGAACACGCTCCGGTACCCCAGCGAGTTGCGGGACACCGACGATCTGGATGTGCCCTCGAGCAATCTCAAAGAGGTCGGCGTCAGTTCCCGGGAGGTGGAGATGGCGCGCAAGCTTGTCGAAGGCATGAGCGCGTCCTGGAAACCCGAGGACTACCGCGATACCTATCATGAAGATCTGCTGGCGTTGATTGAAAAACGCGTGCAGGCGGGGCAGACGGAAATGGTGACTGAACCCTCGCCGGACGAGGAGAAACGGCCCGCCAAAGGCGAAGTCGTGGATTTGATGGCGCTGCTGAAGAAGAGCGTGGAAGAAAAAGGGAAGGTGCGCAGGCCGCAGGCGGCGGCGAAGGCACGAGCCCGGAAGTCCGGTCGCAAAGCGGCATAACGTGCATATCAGATCTCCAATCTCCAGTTTCAGATCGCCAAGATTGTGAGATCCGAGATTCTTGCACATGTGAAATGTGAGCTCTGAGATATGAAATCGGGACCATGTTCCCCCACCACCGCCGACGGCAAATCGGCAGCTCGTTCTGCCGGTTTGCGCTACGTCGACGACCGACGTCCAGGCATCACCAGAGTCAGGCAGGGAAAGGGCGTCAGCTATCGGGATCCCGACGGGCGCCGAATCCTTCACGGGGAAACACTCACCCGCATCCGGTCATTGGCCGTGCCGCCGGCGTGGCGCGACGTCTGGATCTGTCCCGATCCAGAAGGGCACGTGCAGGCAACCGGTCGCGACGCGAGAGGCCGCAAACAGTACCGGTATCATCCACGCTGGCGTGAGGTGCGTGACGGCGACAAATACGAGCGGATGATTGCCTTTGGCCGTGCGCTCCCATTCATTCGAAGACGTGTGGAAAAGGATCTCGCGCGGCCGGGTCTTCCACGGGAAAAAATCCTGGCCACTGTGGTGCGACTTTTAGAAGTGACGCTGATTCGCGTCGGCAACGAGGAGTACGCCAGACAGAATGAGTCGTTTGGTCTTGCGACGATGCGCGATCGTCACGTGCGTGTGAACGGGTCATCCCTCAGGTTCGAATTTCGAGGCAAGAGCGGCATCTTTCACGCGGTCGATGTCGAAGACCGCCGCCTCGCACGCATCGTTCGTCAGAGCCGTGATCTGCCGGGGTTCGAACTGTTCCAGTACGTCGATGCCAGCGGTGAGCGGCGGGCGATCGGTGCCTCCGACGTCAACGCCTATCTCAAATCCGCCGCGGGGGATGAGTTTACCGCTAAGGATTTTCGCACTTGGGCCGGTACCGTGCTCGCGGCGCGGGCCCTGCGTGAATTGGCGGTGTTCGAGTCCCAGGCCCAGGCGAAACGGAATGTTCTTCGAGCGGTCGAGGCGGTGGCGAAACGTCTCGGGAACACGAGAGCCGTCTGCCGGAGGTGCTATGTCCATCCTGAGGTCGTGAACGCATACCTCGACGGGACACTTGCGGAGTCGCTCAATCGGAAAGCCGGCCGGGAACTCCGCTCAAATCTGAAAAACTTGTCACACGAGGAAGCGGCCGTCTTGGCGCTGCTCCGCCGCGGATTGGAACAGGACGCCCGCTTGGCGGCGGCTTGAAGAGGCGACCGGCGAGTGATGCCATCCACCTGCTGCTCCATCGTCGTGCTCTCTTCACTTCTTCTCACCGCCTGTGCCTCTACGTTGCCGCCCGGGAAAGCGACCTTCATGTTTGACCGTCGCTGCCTGCCTGCTTCAATGGAGCTGCGCCGGATGCCACTTAGCGAGGTCGACAGGCGGGTTTCATCCAAGCCGTCGGCGGAACGGGACGCAGCGGCTAAACTGTATTCCACGATCGCCGTCCATGCCGCGGAGGTCATGGACCTTTTGCCGCTGCTGAATCGTCTGGCCCAGTTGGAAACCGAACAAGCGCCCCTTGCGGACATCGAGCGCGCACGCAGAAAATTGACGACGCACCTGCAACTGGCAAATCTTGAGGTTTCCAGTATCGTCGCAGAGATCGAGTGCGAAGCTCAACGAGCAGAC
Organism: uncultured Nitrospiraceae bacterium; assembly: GCA_963730935.1. Taxonomy (GTDB): domain Bacteria; phylum Nitrospirota; class Nitrospiria; order Nitrospirales; family Nitrospiraceae; genus Nitrospira_C. The sequence goes on from CAVSTP010000004.1 coordinate 141,608, forward strand.
GAGGTTCAGGATCGACTGAAACAAGTGCAAACGACACGGACGACGACCCAGACGATCCTCGGCGTGATCTTCGGAGGCTTGGCAAACATTTTGTCGGGCGGCATCGGCATGGCGACGCGGGCTGGAGATGCGGCCAACATCGCCTCGGTTGCGGGCGGTACCTTGGAAGTGCTGTTCGGCACGTCCGCCAATTTCACGAAGGTGCGTCAGGAATTCAGCCATCCGCACAATCACCTCCAAGCCTTCTGGGACGGCGAAGCAAACCAGCGAGAGTTTTTTCCCCCCGGCGTTTGGCGGTTTCTGACGGAGCCGGATATCCGCGATGTCGAGGGACACAGCCTGCGCGATGTGCTCGTTGAGACGTGGAATGAACAGGGGCGGCTGGGTGATCCAGGGTCTCAGGAAGAGCAACGCCGTAAGGCGCTCTTGTTCGGCGACGGCGGACTCTACGATAGCGATGATTTGCATGTCAGAGAAGCGATGCTGCAACAGTTGGAATCCAGCATCCAACTCATGCACCAGGATCTGGAAACGCTGTTACGTGAAGTATTGCTCCGCCAGGCGTTGGAGGAGGATCGCGTCTGAGACCGGATGTACAAAATGGTGACGGATATCCCGTAGGAGCAGGCGGAGGTTTTCCAGGGGTATCACTAGGTAGGTCCAGCGGTGGCCTGCCAAAGGATCGCTTTAGGGAAGCTCTTCGCTCTGCCGGTCAAAGTAGCTAAAGGCCAGAAAAACGGGAGCTTAGGAACAATCTTCGGATGCCTCACCAATACGGCTTCTCTAACTAGGGGTATCCCTAGTTCGCAAGGTCTATTTCCCCGATGTACGGTGCTTCGGTTCATATCCACCAGCTTCCTCAAAACGGGCATTTCCTCCCCGGAGGCATACGATGAAGCAACCAAGCGACGAGCAAGAGAGAACGGCGCTGGAAGAAGCGCCAACCGCGACCAATGGAGGGACGCGGCGACGGCAGGATATTGCCGAGCAACTCGGCGAAATTCTTAACGTCATGGTCGCTTACCGCAACGGAGATTTCAGCGTCAGGCTGCCGTCGACGTGGACAGGGGTGCTCGGAAAAATGTCCGACACGATGAACGATATTCTGGCCGTCAGTCAAAGACGGGCAGAAGAAGTCGTTCGTATCTCGCGCGTCGTCGGTAAAGAAGGACGACTACGGCAGCGTTTGTCCGTGCCCGGGGTGTCGGGAGGATGGGCGGACGAAATCGATTCACTCAACACATTGATCGACGACCTGGCATCTCCAACGACCGAGGTGACCCGCGCGGTCGGTGCCGTCGGTAAGGGCGACCTCAGTCAGGCGATGGCGCTGGACAAAGACGGGCGTCCGCTCGAGGGAGAATTCCTTCGCAGCGCGAAGCTGGTCAACAAGATGATCGAGCAATTGGCGGTCTTCACATCGGAAGTCACCCGTGTGGCGCGCGAGGTCGGCACCGAAGGCAAGCTCGGCGGCCAGGCCCAAGTCAAAGGGGCGAGCGGCGTGTGGAAAGAGCTTACCGATTCCGTCAACCAGATGGCCGGCAACCTGACGGCGCAGGTGCGCAACATCGCCGAGGTGACGATCGCGGTCGCCAACGGCGACCTGTCGAAAAAGATCACCGTCGACGTCCGGGGCGAAATCCTTCAATTGAAAGAGGCCATCAATACGATGGTCGAGCAGCTGCGGTCGTTCGCCTCGGAGGTCACGCGTGTGGCCCGCGAGGTCGGCACCGAAGGCAAGCTCGGCGGCCAGGCGGTCGTGCCGGGCGTGGCGGGAACCTGGAAAGACCTCACCGACAACGTCAATTCCATGGCCTCCAACCTCACCGCGCAGGTCCGCAACATCGTCGAAGTCACGGTCGCCGTGGCCCGCGGCGACTTGTCCCGCAAGATCACTGTGGACGTCCGGGGCGAAATTCTTCAGCTCAAGGAAACAATCAATACGATGGTCGAGCAGTTGCGGTCGTTCGCGTCGGAAGTCACCCGCGTGGCGCGCGAGGTCGGCACCGAGGGTAAGCTCGGCGTCAACGCGGACGTACCTGGCGTCGGCGGAACTTGGAAGGATCTCACCGACTCGGTCAACGCCATGGCCAACAACCTGACAGCGCAGGTGCGCAACATCGCCGAAGTCACGACGGCCGTGGCCCGCGGCGACTTGTCCCGCAAGATCACGGTCGACGTGAAGGGCGAGATCCTCGCGTTGAAAAACACAATCAACACGATGGTAGACCAGCTCAACGGTTTCGCGGCCGAGGTCACCCGCGTGGCACGCGACGTCGGCACGGAAGGGAAACTCGGCGTGCAGGCCGTCGTGCCGGGCGTCGGAGGAACTTGGAAAGATCTCACCGATTCGGTCAACGCGATGGGCGTCAACCTCACGGCGCAGGTGCGCAATATTGCCGAGGTGGCGACGGCCGTGGCCCGCGGCGACTTGTCCCGCAAGATCACGGTCGACGTGAAGGGCGAGATCCTCGAGTTGAAAAACACGCTGAATACGATGGTGGACCAGCTCAACGGTTTCGCAGCCGAGGTCACTCGGGTCGCGCGTGAGGTCGGCACCGAAGGGAAACTCGGCGTGCAGGCCGTCGTGCCGGGCGTCGGGGGGACCTGGAAAGACCTCACCGACAACGTCAACAGCATGGCGAACAATCTGACGGCGCAGGTGCGCAATATTGCCGAGGTGGCGACGTCAGTTGCGCGCGGCGACTTGTCCCGCAAGATCACGGTCGACGTGAGCGGCGAGATTCTTCAGCTGAAGGAAACGATCAACGTCATGGTCGAGCAGTTACGGTCGTTCGCCTCGGAAGTGACACGTGTGGCCCGCGAGGTCGGCACCGAAGGCAAGCTCGGCGGCCAGGCCCAGGTCAAAGGCGTCAGCGGCGTCTGGAAGGAGTTGACCGAGAGCGTGAACGAAATGGCGGGAAACCTCACCGCGCAGGTGCGCAACATTGCGGAGGTCACGGTCGCCGTGGCCAACGGTGACTTGTCGAAAAAGATCATCGTCGACGTGCGCGGAGAAATTCTTCAGTTGAAAGAGGCCATCAATACGATGGTCGAGCAGCTGCGGTCGTTCGCGTCGGAGGTCACCCGCGTGGCCCGCGAGGTCGGCACGGAAGGCAAGCTCGGCGGCCAGGCCCAGGTCCGTGGTGTCAGCGGCGTGTGGAAGGAATTGACCGACTCCGTCAATCAGATGGCGGGTAACCTCACAGACCAGGTCCGGAACATCGCCGAGGTGACGATCGCGGTCGCCAACGGCGACCTGTCGAAAAAGATTACCGTCGATGTGCGTGGCGAAATCCTGCAGCTCAAGGAAGCGGCGAACACGATGGTGGAGCAGCTGCGGTCGTTCGCGTCGGAAGTCACCCGCGTGGCGCGCGAGGTCGGCACGGAAGGCAAGCTCGGCGGCCAGGCGGTCGTGCCCGGCGTCGCGGGAACCTGGAAGGACCTGACCGACAACGTGAACTCCATGGCATCGAACCTGACGGCGCAGGTGCGCAACATCGCCGAGGTCACGATCGCGGTTGCCAACGGCGACTTGTCGCGCAAGATCACGGTCGACGTCCGCGGGGAAATTTTGCAGTTGAAGGAGGCCATCAACACGATGGTCGAGCAGTTGCGGTCGTTCGCGTCGGAGGTCACCCGCGTGGCCCGCGAGGTCGGGACCGAAGGACGATTGGGCGTGCAGGCGGTCGTGCCGGGCGTCGCCGGCACGTGGAAGGACCTCACCGACTCGGTCAACGCGATGGGCGCCAATCTCACCGCACAGGTGAGAAACATCGCCGAGGTCACGACCGCGGTGGCCCGCGGCGACCTGTCGCGTAAGATCACGGTCGACGTCAAAGGCGAAATTCTCGAGTTGAAGAACACCATTAATACGATGGTCGACCAGCTCAACGCGTTCGCGGCCGAGGTCACGCGTGTGGCGCGCGAAGTCGGAACGGAAGGAAAACTTGGCGGTCAGGCGGTCGTGCAGGGCGTGGCCGGTACCTGGAAGGACCTCACCGACTCGGTCAACGTCATGGCGACCAATTTGACGGACCAGGTCCGCGGCATCGTGAAAGTCGTCACGTCGGTGGCGAACGGAAACTTGAGACAGAAGCTGACGGTCGAAGCCAAGGGCGAGGTGGCGGCGCTGGGTGAAACGATCAATAACATGACCGATACCCTCGCGATCTTCGCCGACCAGGTCACCAACGTTGCGCGCGAAGTCGGCGTCGAAGGACGATTGGGCGGACAGGCCAACGTACCGGGCGCCGCCGGCACCTGGAAGGACCTCACCGGAAACGTGAACCTGTTGGCCGCGAACCTGACCACCCAGGTGCGCGCGATTGCCGAAGTGGCGACTGCCGTGACCAAGGGCGACCTGACCCGCTCCATTCAGGTGGAAACGCGCGGCGAGGTCGCGGAGCTCAAGGACAACATCAATACGATGATCGATAACCTGCGCGTGACCACCGAGCGCAACCAAGAGCAGGACTGGCTGAAGACCAACGTCGCGAAGTTCACCCGTATGTTGCAGGGGCAACGCGACCTTTTCACAGTCGGCCAGATGCTGCTGTCCGAACTCGCTCCGCTGGTCGAAGCCCAGCAAGGGACGATGTATCAAATGGACGCCGTCGAAGGGGAAAACCCCTCACTGCGCCTCCTGGCCGCCTATGCCAGTTCACGGGAACCGGAGGATCGGGTAGAAAGCGGAGAGGGCCTGATCGGTCAATGCGCCTTGGAAAAACAGCGCATTCTCCTCACGGATGTTCCGCCTGCGTACGCCGCAATTCAATCGAGTCTCGGCCGCGCGCTGCCGGCCAATATCGTCGTCCTGCCCGTGTTGTTCGAAGGGCAAACCAAGGCGGTCATCGAACTGGCCTCGCTGCATACCTTCAAGGTGACGCACCTCGCGTTCTTGGAGCAGCTCACGCAAAGCATCGGCGTCGTGCTCAATACCATTGAAGCGACGATGCGCACCGAAAACCTACTGCAACAGTCGCAACAGCTCACTACCGAGCTGCAGTCTCAGCAGAAAGAATTGACGCAGACCAACGAAGAGCTCGAGCGCAAGGCTAAGCAGCTGGCCGAGCGCAACACGGAAGTCGAGCGGAAGAACAAGGAAGTCGAGCAGGCACGCCGCGCCCTCGAAGAAAAGGCGGCCGAGCTTGCTTTGACGTCGAAGTACAAATCGGAGTTCCTGGCGAACATGTCCCACGAGCTGCGCACGCCATTGAACAGCATTTTGATTCTCGGCCAGCAGCTCGGCGACAACACGACAGGCAATCTGTCGCAGAAGCAGGTGGAATTCGCCAAGAACATCCACAGCGCCGGTTCTGACCTCCTCAACCTCATCAACGACATTCTGGACCTGTCAAAGATCGAATCGGGCACTGTCACGGTTGAGGCGGAAGAAATGACCTTCCTGTCTCTGCGTGAGAGCGTCGAGCGCAACTTCAAGCACATTGCCGAGCAGAAGACTCTGCCGTTCCATCTGGAGTTCGAGCCCGGCCTGCCGCGAGCGTTCACGACCGACCCGAAGCGACTCCAGCAGATTCTCAAGAACCTGCTGTCGAACGCCTTCAAGTTCACGTCCCATGGCCACGTGGCCATGAATGTCAGGCTCGCCACCGAAGGCTGGTCGATGGAGCATCCGGTACTGAGCCGGTCGCACACGGTCATGGCGCTCGCAATTACCGACACGGGCATCGGCATTGCGCCCGAGAAACAGAAGCTGATCTTCGAGGCGTTTCAACAGGCGGATGCCGGCACGAGCCGCAAATACGGCGGCACCGGGTTGGGTCTGGCCATCAGCCGCGAACTTGCAACGTTGCTGGGCGGCGAAATCAAGCTGACCAGCGAACCACGGCAGGGCAGCACCTTCACCTTGTATCTCCCCTTGGTGTACACCGGACCGTCGACGGCGGAGCTTCGTCCGACGATCACCACATCCGTCCCTGGCCAGCCGCCGGCGCTCACCATCCTTCCCGTGGCCGGCGAAGAAAAAATCGCCGACGACCGGGACACCGTGAAGGACAGCGACCTCGCCGTGCTCATCGTGGAGGACGATCCGCACTATGCGCGGGTCTTGCTGGGGCTGGCACGCGACAAGGGATTCAAAGGCATCGTGGCCACGCGTGGGAAACAGGCGCTGGATCTCGCGCTAGAATACGTTCCAGCCGCGATCACGCTCGATATCTTCCTCCCCGACATGCTCGGGTGGACCGTGTTGAACAACCTCAAGCTGAATCCAAAGACCCGGCACATCCCCGTGCAGATCATTTCGCTCGAAGAAGAACGGCAGCATGGTCTGGCACACGGCGCCTTTTCCTACATGGTGAAGCCGGTCACGACCGAAGGCTTGGAATCCTGCTTCGATCGCATCCGGAACTTCATCACGCCGCACCTCAAGCGGTTGCTGGTGGTGGAGGACAATGAGCTGGAAAGCCGCAGCATCACCGAGTTGCTCCTGCATGACGACATCGAGATCTCCAATGTCAGCACAGGAGCCGCCGCCTTGGAAGCGCTTCGCACTCAGTCCTTTGACTGTTGTGTGCTCGATCTCCGGCTGCCTGACATGAGCGGCTTCGAACTGCTCGATCAGGTGAAGGCCGATCCGACCTTGGGCAACGTGCCGATCGTCGTGTTTACGGGGAAAGATCTGAGTACGGAGGAAGAACGGCGGCTGAAAGCGGTGGCCAAGAGCGTCGTGCTGAAAGACGTCCAGTCGCCAGAACGGCTGTTCGACGAGACGGCCCTCTTCCTGCACCGAGTGGTCGCCGATTTGCCGGAACCCAAACAGCAACTATTGGAGCGCTTGCATCAATCGAACGAAGCGTTGCGCGGTCACAAAGTCCTCGTGGTGGACGACGACGCGCGCAATATTTTCGCCCTGACGACGGTGCTCGAGAATCAGGATATGGACGTGATCAGTGCCACCAACGGGCGGCATGCCATCGAAATCATTGAACAGACACCGGAACTCAGCGTCGTCCTTATGGACATCATGATGCCCGAAATGGACGGCTATACGACGATCCGGGAGATCCGCAAACAGCCCGAGTTCCGGTCCTTGCCGATCTTGGCCTTGACGGCCAAGGCTATGAAGGGCGACCGAGAAAAGTGCCTGGAAGCCGGCGCCTCGGACTACGTGGCCAAACCGGTGAATACGGAACAGCTCCTGTCCATGTTGCGTGTCTGGCTGTACCGATGAAGGTGAACGATGGCCAGGGGGCTGCCAGGTTGAAAATCCGGAAACTCGGCCCTTACACTCACGAGGTGCAGGGGCCGCCATCGGGTATCTCCACGTCCACAATGGAGCCGGGATCGACATCATGACGACGTTCAAAGAGCCTGCGAACATCCTACTGGTGGACGACGATTCACGGAACCTCGACGTCCTCGAGAGCATCCTATCCATTCCGGACTACAGGCTGTTTCGCGCACGCACGGCCGACGAAGCCCTGCTTGCGCTCATTGCGGACGAATTTGCCGTTATCGTGCTGGATGTGCGCATGCCGGACGTCAGCGGCTATGAGTTGGCCCAACTGATCAAGCAGCGCAAGCGGACGCAGCACATCCCCATTCTCTTCTTGACGGCCTACTACCGCGAAGACGGGGACGTGCTCCAAGGCTATGGCGCCGGGGCGGTGGACTATCTGAGCAAACCGGTCAATCCGCTCATCCTGAAGTCCAAGGTGGCGGTGTTCGTGGATCTCTTCCGCAAGACCCGGGCGCTGGCCACGATGAACCGGGCCATGGAGGTGGAGATCGAAGAGCGGCTCAAGCAGCTCAAGACCTCGTTGCATGAAAAAGACATTCTGCTTAAGGAAGTGCATCACCGGGTCAAGAACAATCTGCAAGTGATCTCCAGCCTGATCGATCTGCAGGCGGAGCGCCTCACGGATCCGGCGACTCGGACGCTCTTCCGCGACACGCGTGATCGCGTCCGATCCATGGCTTTGGTGCACGAGAAGCTGTATCAATCCGCCGATCTCGCGCACACGGAGCTTGGCGCCTACATACGAAACGTCATGAAGGAGTTATTCCTGGCGCACGGCGAGGTGTCGTCCAAGGTCACGTTGCAGCTCGAGCTTGAACCGGTGTTTCTGCCGGTCGATATGGCCATTCCCTGCGGACTCATTCTCAACGAACTCGCGACCAATAGCCTCAAGCATGCGTTCGTGGGACGAGAGCACGGCACGATCGACATCCAGCTGATCAGCGTAGGCAATGAATCGGTGCGTCTGCTCTTCCGGGACGATGGATGGGGATTGCCGGCTGGGCTCGAATTACAGGCGGCCGAGTCGTTGGGATTGCGCCTGATCCGCATGCTGAGCAAGCAGTTGCGCGGCGAAGTGGTGACACAAACAGGGAAGGGGACCACGTTCGAATTGCGGTTCCAGATCCCGGACTCGCGTGTCGGTTCATCTCCCGAGGCAAAGGCGGTACCCGATGCCCAAGGCGAACATACTCATCGTTGAAGATGAAGCGGTCGTGGCGGCCGATTTAGCCGGCAAGCTCGAACGGGCAGGGTACCGTTCGATCGGCATCGCCTGCGACGGTGAAGACGCCGTGGAGACGGCGAAGGCCCTTGTGCCGGATCTCGTGCTGATGGACATCCGGTTGGCCGGTTCCATTGACGGCATCAAAACCGCCGAACGTATTCAAGCCTTCCGGAACATCCCTATCGTCTATCTGACCGCCCATTCCGACATGGCCACCCTGCGGCGCGCCGCCGCAACTGAACCCTTCGGGTACATTCTCAAGCCTTTTGAGGAGCGCGATGTCACGACCCAGATCGAGATCGCTCTCTTCAAGCACCAGGCGGAACGGCGCTTGCGCGAAAGCGAAGAGCGGTATCGCAAGCTCGTCGAAACCGCGATGGACAGCATCATCACGTTCGATCATGCCGGACTCATTCTCTCGTGCAATGCGGCGACCGAACACATGTTTGGCTATCGTAGCGAAGAGATGGTCGGACGAAATATCTCGATGCTGCTCCCCGCATGGTTTGCCGAAGGAGGGGACGAATCCCCCGCCGATGCGGCCAGCCGCATCATGCGGCTCATCGGTCTCTGGCGGGAAGTGAACGGGCGGCGCCGGGAGGGCGACGACTTTCCCGTCGAGATTGCCGTCAGCGAGAGTTTTTCCAATGGGGAAGTCCGGTACACAGGAATCCTGCGCGACATCTCGGAACGCAAGCGGACCGAGGCGGAACTTCGATGGCGTGCCGGCCTGCTCGCTCAGACCCATGATGCGGTGGTGGTCTGGCGGATGGGCGGAGGCGTCATCTACTGGAATCACGGAGCGGAAGAACTGTACGGGTGGAAGGTGGCAGAGGCGGCCGGCCGGCCGATCCATCGATTGTTGTCCTCCGCCTTGCCGCTCTCCGAGGAGGAGTTTCACCGTCAGCTGATCGAGAACGGCCGGTGGCAGGGCGAGATCCGCCAAGCGACCAAAGACGGACAGGCGGTGATTGTTGAAAGCCGGATGGTGACGATGACCGAAGAATTCGGCGGCATTCTGGTGCTTGAGACGAACCGGGACGTCACCGAGCGTCGGGCGATCCATGAGAAAGTGTGCCGGCTGGCCGAAGAGCTCGAGGACCGGGTCAAGGACCGTACCAAGGAGTTGCTCCAATCGCAGAGCTTGCTGCGTCAGCTCGCGTCAGAACTGACGATCGCTGAGCAGCGGGAGCGGCGACGCATCGCCACGGACCTGCACGATTACCTCGCGCAACTGCTGGTCTGCGCGCGGCTGAAGGTTTCGCAGTCCCGCGGACACGTGGGGGACTCGGAAGTCGAAAGCTGGCTTGGCGAATCCGACGACATCCTGCAACAGGCGCTGACGTATACCCGATCGTTGGTCGCCCAGCTGACCCCGATGGCTCTGCACGAATTCGGCCTGGCGGCGGCGCTCAAGTGGCTGGCCGATCAGATGCGCCAGCAGTACCGGCTGTCGGTGCAGGTGGACGTGCAGCAGGGCATGTCCGTCACGTTGCCCGAAGATCAGTCGGTCCTGATCTTCCAGTCCATCAGAGAGCTCCTCATCAATGTGGCGAAGCATGCCCGCGTCGATCAGGCGGCGATTCGAATGGAGCAGCGCGATGGACGGCTGGTGATCGCTGTCATCGACGAAGGCCTCGGATCCGATACGATCACTTCGCCGCCACCGAAGTTGTCTTCGAAATTTGGATTGTTCAGCATCGCCGAGCGCATGCGCGCGCTGGGCGGGACCTTCGAGTTCCGGTCCACGCACGGCAAGGGCACGACGGCCACGCTCACGCTGCCCCTTCCGGCGGTTGGCGCTGATGCCCCGGCTCCGGCTCCGAAGCCGCAAGCCAACGTGATGCCACAGCCGCAGCCGGCCGCCACCGAGTATTCGCAGCTCCATGCTCAGAAGTCGGCGTTTGGCGGCAGCCTGGAACGCGGGAGACAGAGCGATCCTCTCGAGGACAAGCTCCGCATTCGGGTGCTGCTCGTGGATGATCACGCACTCGTCAGAAACGGCCTCTCGAGCGTGTTGCGCTATCACACGGAACTACAAGTAGTCGGCGAGGCTGCCGACGGCCAGGAAGCGGTCGCGTTGGCGGTCGCCTTGAAACCCGACGTCGTTGTCATGGACGTCAACATGCCTCGAATGGACGGTGTGGAAGCGTCGAAGCGCATCAAGCGGGAGCTGCCGGGGACGGTCGTGATCGGCCTGTCCATGCATGAGGGGGGGCACCACGAAAATGCGATGCGGGAATCGGGCGCCGCCGCCTATTTGACGAAGGATTCGGCCGCGGACCGCTTGATCGAAACCATCCTCAGATGCCGGGCGGCGAGCCTCACGGGCACGAACGCCTTTTTCTCATCATCGTCGCTGTCGGAGTAATTGTGAGCGATGAACTCTTCCAGAAATTCGACGCACAACCGATCGTTCCACTTGAAGTGCAGCAATGCGTTGCCCCTCCGTGGCATACCTCCATGTCTCAGGAGTATCCTCCGTGAAACAACTTCGCCGCATTCGTGAGTTGACCGAGTTGACGATCCTTGCCACCGACGGCGAGATCGGCAGCGTCCAGGAAGTCTATTTTGACGATCGCAACTGGGCGATCCGCTATCTGGTGGTGAAGGCGGGTGGGTGGTTGCTTAGCCGAGAAGTGTTGTTGGCGCCTGCCGCCGTGGCTGAGATCAACGACGCGCATCGCACGATGAAGGTGGCGCTCACGAAGGATCAAATCAGACAAGCTCCGCCGATCGAAGCGGCCAAGCCCTTATCCCGAGAATATGAAGAGGCCTATTTCCACCATTTCCAGTGGGCGCCCTACTGGGAACCAGGACCGACCGAATGGGCAAGCTCGGTGCCGTATCCGGAGACGCCACCGCTGCCGATCGACACGACGCTTCCGGCCGATGCGCCGAAAAACCCGCACCTGCGCAGCAGCAGCGAAATTACCGGCTACGACATCCAGGCGACCAACGGGGCCATCGGTCACGTTGAAGACCTGGTAGTGGATGACGAAACGTGGACGGTCCGGTATATCGAAGTTAATACGCGGAACTGGCTCCCGGGAAAGAAAGTGTTGCTGCAAATGATGCGTATCGACCATATCAGCTGGGTCGACCGCTCGGTCGCCGTCATGCTTGCCAGACAGGCCATCGAATCCGCCCCTGCCTATGACCATTCGAAACTCATTACCCCCAGCTACGAAGTCCAGCTGTTCAAGCACTACGGAACGCTAGCGGCTTAGAAGCATAACGTCATCTCATGAACTTGACGGGGCGCCGCTTGACCGGCGGGTCGCCAGCTGGCGTTTTGCCCGTCTTGCGGGAGGGCGGATCCCTCACGGGGGGCCTTTCGGGTCGAGGCTCCTTGATCGGTGTCTTCTTTCGACTCATGTCGCGAAAATTCCAGTCACCGTGCTTGATCGTCACCCGTCCTCTTCATCCCCTTCACGCTCGACAACCCTGGGTCTCTGATACTATTCACCCGAGGGGAGAAAGCTTAATGAAACAGTATTCATATAGAAATTATCGTCCCCTGCTCGGACAAGTTGTCCCGCCTTGTAGGAATCGGGTGCTAGGTCAATCCCTGTAGAGACCGGCGACATCCTGTTTTCATAAGATTCCTCACGGATCTCGTCATGGTACTCGTTCGGAACTATTCTTGCACTACTCTAAAGTGAGTAAGTAATTGCGCGGTCTTTGAACAGGATCGGGATGCACTGAGCCTGCTTTAGGAGACGAAGATGAACGCCATCGCCTTATTTCTGATGCTAGTATTGAACGGGAATATGACTTGTGGTGCAGAGCCGCCGGATCAAGTCATGCTTGGCGGTCAGGCGGTCCAAGTCCAAGTCTATGACTGCTACTGGAGCGAACGGGAGGCCGCCTCACATCAATTCGTCGTGATCTCTCCAGTGTGTCCCACCTATATCGCTCAACCCGTACTGCTCAAAGAAGTGCACGCCCATAAGGGCTGGGTCATGAATCGGTTTGGCGAATTTTACCCGGCCACGGTTAACATCGAAATGATGGACGTGTATAGGCCCCCCTGCTAAAGACGTCAGATTCATTTCGCCATCCTCTTCGGCTCGCCGTTCCTTCCTTATTGCTCAAATCTACCGAAAACTAGGGGTATCCCTAGGGGTTGGCGTAGTCCAATCCCTACTATACTTCTTTCGTTTCACCAACAACTTACGACGTCTGACGGATCCGGAGACCACCCTAACGACGGGTTAGGGATGCCGAGATGTGAATGCTCGCGGGCATCTCTGAAGAGTGACTGAAGGCAACGAATGGTCAAGACAAGTTTTGTGTTGAAGGGACAAGCCGTAGCCCTCATCGCCACCGCCATCGCGCTGGCTTGGCGGCTTGCCCTGGATCCCTTGCTCGGTGACCACTTACCGTACGTGACCTTTTTTGTCGCCATCGCGTTCACGACCTGGTATGCCGGTCTGGCCGCCGCTTTGACCGCGACCCTGCTGGGCGGTCTCGCTGCCGTGTGGTTTTTTATCCCGCCGCGTTTTTCTCTGGCCATCACTGATGTTTCCCAACAGGTGGGTCTTGTGACCTATGGAATGGTCAGCCTGACATTCGTTGCGTTCGGTCAGGTGATGCATCGGGCGCGGCAACGCGCCGAGAATCTTGCTCAAGGTCTACGTGCGACGGAGGAGCGGCTGACCTTGGCGCAACAAGCTTCACAGATAGGCTCGTTTGATTGGAATCTGGAGACAGGGCTCAACACCTGGAGTCCTGAACTGTACGCCATGTACGGCATCCAACCGGATGAATTCGGCCACACCCAGGGGGCGTGGGAGCGCTACCTCCACCCGGATGACCGCCGCATGATGATACAAGCCGTCGAGCAATCACGGACAAGTGGGGACGCGGAAGAACGGGAGTTTCGCATCATCAGACCGAACGGCGAGATTCGCTGGTTGGTGGGCCGCTGGCGGTGCGTCAAGGGTCTCTCGGGGCAACCCGTACGGCTCACCGGTGTGAATATCGACATCACGGAGCGCAAGCGTGCGGACGACGTGGTGCGGGAAAGCGAAGCCAGGACGCGGGCAATATTTGAATCGGCGCTCGATGCCTTGATCACGATGGATGCGGAGGGGCGGATCCAGGATTGGAATCCCGCCGCCGAACAGATGTTCGGATACAGTCAATCTCAGGCCGCCGGACGGACAATCGCCGAGCTGATCATTCCGCTGCCGTTACGTGACCGTCACAGAAAGGGATTGCAGCGGTATCTGGAAACCAGCGAGCCGACGGTGCTCGGACGGCGAATCCAAATGCCGGCTTTGAAGGCAGATGGGACCGAATTCCCGGTCGAGTTTTCAATTGCCGTGACCCGCCGACCAGGGATGCCGCCATTTTTCACCGCCTACGTGCGCGATCTTTCCGACCGGTTGCGCTCCGAGCGGGATACGGCGCATCTGGCGGCGATCGTCAAATGCTCCGATGACGCCATCATCAGCAAAGACCTGACCGGCATCGTGATGACCTGGAACCAGGCGGCGGAACGGCTCTTCGGCTATCGGGCCGACGAGATGGTCGGCCAGCCGGTGAAGACGTTGATCCCACCGGATCGTCATGACGAAGAACGCCGTATCCTCGAGAAGGTGTCTCGCGGCGAGATCGTCGAGACGTATGAAACGATCAGACGCCGTAAGGACGGCACCGACTTCCACGTCTCGCTTACTGTTTCTCCCTTGTTCGACGCACAAGGCCGAGTGATCGGAGCTTCGAAGATCGCCCGGGACATCACGGAGCGGGTTCAGCAACAGCACGTCTTGGCTCAGAGCCGTGAACGGCTCCGTCAAGCCTTGCAATACCAGGAGGCGATCTTTAGCAACATCGGCGAAGGACTCTATACGGTGAATCGGCAGGGTCTCGTTGTCTCCATGAATCGCGCGGCTGAGCGACTGTTGGGGTGGACGAAAGACGAGCTGGTCGGAGGCAAAATGCACGACCTCACCCATTACAAGCATCCGGATGGCAGGCCATTTCCAGCCAAAGACTGCGGCGGATTGCAGGTGCTCCTAACCGGTGTCTCTCTGGTGAACCAGGAAGACGTGTTCATCCGGAAGGATGGCAGCTTTTTCCACGTGGTCTATAGCGCCTCCCCCATTCGGTCGGGAGACGAAATCACCGGATTGGTCGTCGTGTTCCGCGACGTCACCGAGCACAAGCGCGCAGAGGATGCTCTCAGAGACCGCGACCGGGCTTTGACCGCGGCGAACGACGAGTTAGTTCACCAAAAAGCCGGCCTGGCGGAAGCCAACAAGGAGCTGCAAAGTTTTTCCTATTCGGTCTCGCACGATTTGCGAGCGCCTCTGCGCACCATCGACGCCTATGTGCGCATCGTCGAAGAAGACCATGGCCCGCGCTTGAACGACGAAGTGCGTCGCTGTCTGGGTATCGTCAAAAAGGCCGCCGGCCAAGCGGGTGAGTTGATCGACGATCTCTTGGAATTCTCCCGCTTGGGCCGCGTCGGGATGGATTTGCGCCCGACCAACATGACGGATCTTGCTCGGGAGGCGGCGGAGGAATACAACTTGACGCAGTACCGACCGGCCGTCGATCTGACCATCCGCGATCTCCCGATGTGCAATGGCGATTGGCGCCTGCTCAAGCTCGTGTGGGTGAATCTCCTGTCGAATGCTTTCAAGTTCACACGCGATCGCGCGCTGGCCCACATCGAGGTCGGCTGGCTGCCGGACGACCGGAAGCCGAATGCTTGTGTCTACTATGTCAAAGACAACGGTGTGGGGTTCGACATGAAGTATGTGCATAAACTCTTCGGCGTATTTCAGCGCCTGCACCTGAAAGATGAGTTCGAAGGTACGGGTGTCGGCCTCGCCATTGTGCAGCGCATTGTGCAACGGCACGGCGGACGGGTCTGGGCGGAAGGCAAGCTCGACGGCGGGGCCACATTCTTTTTCTCCCTACGAAAGGCCATGGAATGACACAGGGAATGGACATTTTGTTGATTGAAGACAATCCCGAGGACGTCGAGATCACGTTGCGGGCCTTTCAGAAGCATCACATTGCGAACAAAATTCATGTGGTGAGAGACGGGGAAGAGGCATTGGAATGCCTGTTTTCCACCGGGCGGTATGCGGAAGGAAGTCCCTGCCAGAATACCCGGCTCATCCTTCTCGATCTCAAGCTCCCGAAGGTCGACGGGCTGGAAATCCTACAGAAGTGCAAGAGCGACCCACGCACCAGGCACATCCCCGTCGTCGTCCTGACCTCCTCACGTGAAGAGGAGGATCTGGCCAAAAGCTATAATTACGGCGTGAACAGCTACGTCGTCAAACCGGTCGATTTTCCGCAGTTCAGTGATGCGGTTCGGCAAGTAGGTCTCTATTGGATGCTGCTCAATCACGTGCCTGCGGAACTGTCGATGGATTCCGTATAGTCATCATCACTTGTAAGGGGAAGGAGTCGGGGCTATGGCAACGTTGCGCCTCTTGATCGTCGAGGATGATGCGACCGATGCTGAACTGGTCATCCGTGAACTGAGAAAAGGCGGGTTCGATCCGCACTATCGCCGGGTCGATACCCGCGAAGCATTTCTGACGGGACTGTCCGAGGAGCAGTTGGATGTGATCATCTATGACCACAACCTGCCGCACTTCAGTTCATCAGAAGCACTGCAGCTCACGCGACAGAGTGACCTAAGCATCCCGTTCATCATCGTCTCCCACGCCATCGGCGATGAAGAGGCGGTGGCGCTCATGCGTGCCGGTGCCGCCGATTATCTGCTGAAAGACCGGCTGGGACGACTGGGAGAGTCGGTCCGTCATGCCTTGGAGCAGCGGCGACTGCGCGAAGAGCATACGGCCGCCCGCAACGCCATCGTGTCGCTCAACGCGGAGCTGGAGCTTCGCATCGCATCGAGAACGGCTCAGCTCAAGGTCGCCAACCATGCGTTGGAGATGGAGTTGGGCCAACGCAAACGCGCCGAGGAGGCACTGCGCCGGTTGAACGCCGACCTGGAACAGCGCATCACGGACCGCACGAGGGATCTCGTGGCCTCAAATCACCGCCTCCAAGCCCTTGCAAGCGAATTGACCCTGGCGGAGCAGCGCGAGCGGAAACGGCTGGCCTCGGAACTCCACGATTATCTCGCGCAAATCCTGGCCCTGGGACGTATCAAGATGAGCCAGCTCCGCCAGAAGGTGTCGGTGGAATCGCCGGGGGTGCAGCAGCTGGTGGCGGAAATCGACAGCCTCCTCGAGAAGGCCGGTGAGTACACCCGGTCGCTAATGGCCAAACTCAACCCGCCCGTCCTGGACGAGCTGGGATTGCCGTCGGCCCTCACCTGGCTGGCCAAACAGATGCCGCTCCACGGGCTGCTGGTAGAGGTCCGTCTCGGCCAGGAGCAGGTACCGCTGCCGGACGATAAGTCGGTTCTTCTGTTTCAATCTGTGCGAGAACTATTGATCAACGTCGCAAAACATGCCGGCACCGATCGCGCCATCGTGACATTGAGGGTGGACCCCAACCAACAACTTTCCATCGAGGTCCAGGATCAAGGGCGCGGGTTCGATCCAGTTGCCCTGGAAGCCAAGTCGGAAAACGGCCGCTTCGGACTTTTCAGCGTGAGAGAGCGCATGCAGGCGATGGGCGGCCGGCTCGACGTCACAAGCCGGCCCGGCGAAGGCACGACGATCACGATGATTTTGCCGCTCACGACGTCCAAACCGGCCGAGGCGGAAACAACGGCCGGCACGTTTGCCGATACTGCTGCGCGCCAGGCGCCGTCCGAGCAATCCATCTTTCAAATTCCGCATGCGCCGTTTCACCCGCCACCGGGCAATACGATCCGACTGCTGCTCGTCGATGACCACACGATGGTTCGCCAGGGGCTCCGGAGCCTTTTGGAGTCGTACGAGGATGTGATGATCGTCGGCGAGGGCTCGAACGGCGATGAGGCAATCGAATTGGTGGAGCAACTGCGCCCCGCGCTGGTCGTGATGGATCTCAACATGCCGAAGAAGAACGGCATTGAAGCAACGGCGCGCATCAAAGCCCGATGGCCCGAGACCGTGGTCATCGGCCTGTCCGTCCAGGCCGGCGAGGAGGCCCGCCGGGCGATCATCAATGCCGGTGGAGCTGTTCTGCTCACGAAGGAGGCCGCCGTCGATGAGCTGTATCGAACCATACGGGAAGTCCTCGACGGTCAGATGACGAACGGCAAGGGCGTGGCAGAGGTCCATTAAGACATGACGCGGAACGTCGTGAAGGACACGAAGGAGCCGACGAACGATTTCCTGAGCGGCGGGGGGGAAGTGACCCGCCTAGTACGGACGTTTGATTGGGCGAAGAGCGATCTCGGGCCGGCGGAGGGCTGGCCTCAGAGCCTCAAAACCGCCGTCCGGATCATGCTCGATTCGCGCTACGCGATGTGGCTTGGCTGGGGACCAAACCTCACGTTCTTGTACAACGACGCGTACGCCAAAATGACACTTGGGCCGAAGCATCCCTGGGCCTTGGGCCGGTCCGCTCGCGAAGTCTGGAGCGAAATCTGGAGCGACATCGGTCCACGGGCTGAAGCGGTCCTAAGCACGGGCCAAGCGACCTGGGATGAAGGATTGCTCTTGTTTCTGGAGCGAATGGGATTTCCCGAGGAGACCTACCACACCTTTTCCTATAGTCCTGTGCCCGATGATCAGGGCGCCATCGGGGGTATGCTCTGCGTCGTTACGGAGGACACCGGGCGGACGATCGGCGAACGCCGGTTGCGGACGCTACGGGAACTCTCGGCCCAGACGAACGAAGAAACGAAATCGGTCGAGGACACGTGCCGTATCACCGCTCGGATTCTCGGTGCCAATCCCCATGAC
Source organism: uncultured Nitrospiraceae bacterium (assembly GCA_963730935.1). GTDB lineage: Bacteria > Nitrospirota > Nitrospiria > Nitrospirales > Nitrospiraceae > Nitrospira_C. The sequence continues at coordinate 159,936 of CAVSTP010000004.1, forward strand.
GTGCCGTTCGCACTGTTGTACTTGCTGGATGCCCCAGACCGGCAGGCTCACCTGGCGGCAATCGCCGGCATCGAGCGGGAGACCCCGGCCAGTCCTAGCAGCGTGGAATTGGGCACCGCACAAGACCCGTGGTCGTTTGACGTGGTTCGGCACACCGGGGCGGCGTTGGAGCGTTCCGATCTGTCTCACACGGTCGGAGTTGTTCGAGCCGGCGCATGGCCGGAGCCGGTCAAGCAGGCCGTGGTCTTGCCGGTCGCCAAACCAGGACAGGCGCGGCCTACGGGTTTTCTTGTCGTCGGAGTCAGCCCGCGTCGTCCATTCGACGAAGCCTATCGAGGCTTCCTCGACATGCTTGCCGTGCAAGTCGCCAGTGCGATCGGCAACGCCAGGGCGTATGAAGAGGAACGCAAGCGCGCCGAAGCGCTTGCCGAACTGGATCGCGCGAAGACCACATTTTTTTCGAACGTCAGTCACGAATTCCGCACGCCGCTCACGCTGATGCTCGATCCTCTCGTGGAGGCGTTGCACGATCCCGTGTCGGACACCGACCCTGCGCACAAGGAACGGCTCGAGTTTGCCTACCGAAACAGCCGGCGCCTGCTCAAATTGGTCAACTCGCTGCTGGATTTTTCTCGCATTGAGGGCGGACGGATGGAGGCCAGCTACGAGCCGACCGATGTCGCGGCGGTCACCGCGGAGTTGGCCGGCGTATTCCGGTCGGCCATGGAGCAGGCTGGGTTGAGCTTGCATGTCGATTGTCCGCCGCTCTCGGAGCCGGTCTATGTGGACCGCGACATGTGGGAAAAGATTGTGCTCAATCTGCTGAGCAACGCGTTTAAATTTACCTTCGAGGGCGGTGTCTCGGTCAGCGTGCACGAAGAGATGCATCCCGCTCACTGCATGGTCTTGCACGTGCGGGACACCGGAACGGGCATTCCGAATGATCAGCTCTCTCGGATTTTTGAACGATTCCATCGCGTGCAAGGCGCCCGCGGCCGGACGATTGAGGGCACGGGCATCGGGCTGGCCCTCGTGAAGCAGTTGGTCCAACTGCACGGAGGTACGATCGACGCCGCCAGCGAACTGAATCGAGGCTCGGCGTTCAGCGTCAAATTCCCATTCGGAACTTCGCATCTTCCGCAGGATCATTTGCGCGGACCACGCCTCTTGACGTCGACCGCCAGTCGTGCAGATGTCTTTGTCGAGGAAGCACTTCGCTGGCTGCCATCTTCCGACGCCAATGACGAGCGCGGCTTCGAGCCGGGAGCGGATAGCATCGCGCCCGTTCCACATGCCGCATTGCCCATTTCACAAGCCCGCCCACGCGTGCTCGTTGTGGACGACAATGCGGACATGCGAGGGTACCTGGGCCGTCTCCTAAGCCAGCACTATGAGGTGGAAACGGTTACTAACGGCCGAGTCGCGCTTGCTCGTGTGGAGAGCCAGCCACCGGATCTCGTACTGACCGACGTCATGATGCCCGAGATAGACGGATTCGGCCTGCTGTGCGAGCTCCGACGGCGCCCGGAGACGAAGACGCTGCCGGTCATTCTTCTGTCGGCTCGTGCGGGGGAGGAATCGCGGATCGAAGGGCTCGAGCGGGGCGCAGACGACTATCTCATCAAGCCGTTCAGCGCTAAAGAATTGCTGGCCCGAGTGGCCGCCCATCTCGAGATCGCCCGCGTGCGGCGTGAAGCCGAACGGGCCTTGCGTCATCAGAACGAGCAGTTTGAAACCCTGTTGAAACAAGCGCCACTCGGCGTCTACCTCGTCGACGCGGATCTCCGCATCGCGCAGGTCAATCCCGTCGCGCTGCCCGTGTTCGGCGATATTTCCAATCTGATCGGCCGGGACTTTGACGAAGTCGTGCATGTGCTCTGGGAGAAGCCCTACGCGGACGAAATCATGACACTCTTCCGGCATACGTTTGAAACCGGGGAACCCTATGTGGCTCCCGAACGGATCGAGCGAAGGTCCGACCGAGACGTCATCGAGTCCTACGAATGGCGGATCGATCGGATTCTCTTGGCCGACGGTCGCTTCGGCGTCGTCTGCTATTTCCGCGATGTGTCAGTCCAGGTGCTGGCCCGTGAGGCCTTGCGGAGAAGCGAGGAGCGTCTCCGTGAGTTTGCCTCGCAGCTGGAGCAACTCGTCGGCGAGCGCACCCAGGAACTCGTGCAGTCACAGGCCCGGCTCCGAGCCCTCGCGACCGAACTGAACCTGGCCGAGCAGCGTGAGCGCAAACGGCTGGCCGCCGAGCTTCACGACCATCTTCAGCAGATGCTGGTGTTGGGCAAGCTCAAATTGGGACAAGGGATGCGGCTGCCGCACGCGCCACCCCGTGCCATTGAAATCATGAAGCAAACGGATGACGTGTTGGCCGAGGCGCTTGATTACACTCGAACGATGGTGGCCGAATTGAGCCCGCCCGTACTGCATGAGCATGGGTTGGGTGCAGGCCTCCTGTGGCTGGCCAATCAGATGAAACGACATGACCTGACGGTGACGGTACGGGTTCCTGAGACCGAGATCTCGCTGCCAGAGGAACAGGCGGTCTTGCTGTTCCAATCGGTCCGAGAGCTCTTGATCAATGTGGCCAAACATGCGCACTCGCATGAAGCGACCGTCGTCCTCGAACGGGCCGAGGGCAGTCTGCGTATTGAGGTGAAGGACAACGGGGCGGGCTTTGACGTGGCCAGCAAGGCTCTGGAGCTGGCCGACGGTCCGCAGGGAGCGGTGTCCTCAAAGTTCGGGTTGTTCAGTATCCGGGAACGCATGAAAGCGCTCGGCGGCACCTTCGACATCCGTTCTTCTCAGGGACAGGGCACCACGGCGACGTTGTCGTTGCCGGTTGGGACGGACACCTTCGCCGCATGTGACACGATGAATGGAACATCAGCCATCAGGGGAGAGGGTGCCGTGGCAGTGAAGCGAGCGTCCGGTCAGGGCTCATCTGAAGCCTCAGAGGCCTCCCTTGAGCACAAACCTCCGAAGGTGCGTGTGCTGTTGGTGGACGATCACGCCATGGTTCGCGAAGGATTGCGCAGCGTCCTTGATTCTTACGATGACGTGGAGATTGTGGGCGAGGCCTCAAACGGCCAGGACGCGGTAGCGCTGGTCGAGCAGCTGCGCCCCGCGCTCGTCGTCATGGATATCAACATGCCGGGCATGAACGGCATCGAGGCGACGGCCCATATTACGAGAACATATCCTGAGATCCAGGTGATTGGGTTGTCCGTCAATGCGACAGGGAACAATGTCCAGGCCATGCTGAAGGCTGGCGCCGTCCTTCTTCTCACCAAAGAGGCCGCGGTGAACGAGTTATATCGCACGATGCGGGAAGTGCTGGAGCATGTCGGAAGCGGGTCGGCTTCCCAGTGATCCCTTCGGCAATTGGTGGTGGGCGGCGGGGAATCACAGGCTGACGACGGCCAGTGCGCCAGTAGGATTGTGCAGCGAATTATCATTAAGAAGGGGAGGACTTCCATGGGGCAGAACACGCAGATGGCCGAAGAAATTCAAAAACGCCAGGATGCCATTTTAAAAGATTGGATGGGGTATCAAATGTCCTCGCTGACGTTGAGACGGGATCTGGTGAAGGAATCAGCGCTGCGGGAGTCCTCGCGGCAGTTTTTGGAACTGTTTGGAGAGGCGCTTGCCACGAGCGACGACGTCTCGTCGCCCCACTGGAAGCCGGTGAAAGACAATCTTGCGGAGGTCTCCAAGACCCGCGCGGTCCTGGGATTTAGCCCCTCCGAGACGGCGACATTTGTGTTTTCGCTCAAGCAGCCGTTGTTCGATCTGGCGCAGCAACGGTTAGGTCAGGACGCCAAGCGCTTGGCCGAATTCCTTTGGAACCTCACCATCATCCTGGACAAGCTGGGTCTCTACACGACGGAGGTCTATCAGGAGAGCCGGGAAGGGGTAATTAGCCGGCAGCAGCAGGAACTGATGGAATTGTCCACGCCCGTTGTCCAACTGTGGGACGAGGTCCTGGCGCTGCCGCTCATCGGCACACTCGACAGCGCGAGGACGCAGGTCGTCATGGAGAATTTACTGCAGCGGGTGGTGGAGACCGGCGCCCGGATCGCGATCATCGACATTACCGGAGTGCCGACGGTCGATACGCTGGTGGCACAACATCTCATGAAGACCGTCGCGGCGACGCGTCTCATGGGGGCGGACTGCATCATCAGCGGCATCCGTCCGCAGATCGCCCAAACGATCGTCCATCTGGGCGTCAACCTGAACGACATCGTGACCAAGGCCACGCTGGCGGACGCCTTTCAGGTCGCGTTAACGCGGCTGGGTTCGATGGTTTCGAAGGCGGGGCCGACGGCATAGGTTCGATAGGCCACACGCTCATACAAACGGAGAAACGGATGGAACGCATTCCCATACTCAAGATGGGCCCCTATCTGCTGGTGACGATCCAGGTCGATATGCATGACCGCATCGCGATGAACCTGCAGGATGAGTTGACCCAGCGCATCGTCACCGAGCGGGCGCGAGGGGTGCTCCTGGACATTTCCTCCGTAGATGTCGTCGATTCGTTCATCGGCCGCATGATCGGCAACATAGCCTCCATGTCGCGGGTGCTGGATGCCGAGACAGTCGTGGTGGGCATGCGCCCGGCTGTGGCCATTACGCTGGTGGAGCTGGGGTTGGCGTTGCCGAGCATCAGGACCGCCCTCAACGTGGACGCCGGAATGACGCTGCTCAAGTCGGCCAGAAAGATGTCGGGCAATGGCCGTCCTGCGCGATGAGCTGATCGGCCTGCGGTCGACGGACGATATCATCAAGGCCCGCCAGCACGTGCGGGACTGCGCCATCTTCCTCGGCCTGTCGCTGGTCGATCAAACCAAGATCGTCACTGCCGCCAGCGAGCTGGCGCGAAACACGCTGATTCACGGAGGAGGCGGCGAGATGCACCTGCAAGCGCTGAACGACGGCCCGCGTCGCGGCGTGAAAGTCATTTTTGTCGATAGCGGTCCGGGCATTCCCGATATCGAGCTGGCGATGAAGGACGGCTATACGACGCGCGGCGGACTGGGATTGGGCCTGAGCGGGTCCAAACGGCTTGTGAACGAGTTTGCCATCGAAAGCCAACCTGGAAAAGGCACGACGGTCAGCATCGTGAGGTGGAAATGATTGAAACAATTCCCTTTGATCAGATCTGTGTGCCGGTGACGGAGTCGAGTCAACCAGCGGCTGCGAGACGTGCGGCCGTCTCCTTGGCACAAGACGCAGACTTGGACGAGCCGACCGTCGGCCATCTGGCGCTGGTCGTGACCGAGCTGGCCACGAATCTCGTGAAGCATGCGAAAGGCGGAGAGCTGCTGATGCGCCGGCTCGGTGCCGAAGGACAGGAAGGCATCGAAGTGCTGTCGCTGGACAAAGGGCCCGGGATTTCCAATGTCGCGCGGTCGCTCGGCGACGGCTATTCGACTGCCGGAAGCTCGGGAACGGGATTGGGTGCTGTGCTGCGCAGGGCCGGCGCCTTCGATCTGTACTCCCAGCCGGAGAAGGGCACGGCGGTGGTCGCGCGGGTGTTCGCACAGAGTCGGACAGGTTCGCCGCATGCCCAATCGGTCGGAGTGGTCCGGCAGGCGAAACACGGTGAAGTCGTCTGCGGCGACAACTGGATTGTCCGTTGGTTCGCGGACGGATGGGTGTGCGCAGTGGTGGACGGGCTGGGACATGGTGTGATTGCATCGGACGCCGCGACGGCGGTCATCGACGCGGTGCGCCGCGCCCCGGGCAGGCTTTCGCCGGTCGAGATCGTGGAAGCGGCCCATCAGGCGGCAAAACCGACGCGGGGAGCGGCATTCGGCGTTGCGGTCCTCGACGAAGCGGCCGGGGTCGTTCGGTTCGCGGGGGTCGGCAATATTGCGGCGGTGGTCGTGAACGGTGCCGAGCGACGGCATCTCGTCTCCTATAACGGCATCATCGGCCATGAGTACCGCAAACTCTCGGAGTTCTCGCATCCGTGGCAGGCCCAGTCGGTCTTGATCCTGCATAGCGACGGCATCGCGACCCAGTGGGACCTCGAGCGCTATCCCGGGCTTCTCGCACGAGACCCCAGCCTCATCGCGGGCGTGCTCTACCGCGATTTCACGCGTGGCCGTGACGATGCCACCTTGGTCGTGCTCAAGACGCGAGGCACAGACGGGCTTCAATAGGAGACGTTATGCCCCAGAGCATCAGTGCCGTCGAAATCAACTATGAAGACGATGTGGTGACCGCTCGGCAGCGGGCGCGGCTGGTGGCGCGGCTGCTCTCGTTCGACGAGCAGGACCAGACCAGGATCTCGACCGCCCTTTCTGAGATTGCGAGATTGTTCGTGCACTCGAACAAGGGTAGTCGCATCGAGTTCCAGCTCGAAGGAGCCACCGCTCCACAAGTCTTGCTCATCGAGATCAGCTGGACCCGTGGCGCCGGCGCCAGGGCCCGTGCTGGCGCGGCCGGGAACGGCGGAACGCTTGGTCCTGAGTGGGAGGGACCGCTCATCGCCGCGCGGCGGCTCATGGATCAGTGCGAAGTGGTAGCCGCTTCGTCGGAGGCGCGCGAGATCCGTCTGGCGAAAATACTTTCCCCGAAAGCGCCGTTCATTACCGGCAAGACCTTGGATCGGGTCGTCAAGCAGCTGGGGAAGCAAGAACCGCAGAATCCCATCGAAGAGGTCAGACAGCAAAACCAGGAATTACTCAGAGCCTTGGAGGAGTTGCACGAACGGCAGCAGGAGTTGATCCGCCTCAACGGCGAGCTGGAAGATACCAATCGTGGCGTGGTCGCGCTCTATGCCGAACTGGATGAGAAGGCGGGGCATTTGCGGCGCGCGGACGAAATGAAATCGCGCTTCCTCTCCAACATGAGCCATGAATTCAGAACGCCGGTGAATGCGATCCTCGCCTTGTCGCACTTGCTGCTCGAGCACACCGACGGGGAGCTCAACAGCGAGCAGACCAAGCAGGTCAACTATATCCGCAAGAGCGGAGAGGACCTGCTGGAACTCGTCAATGACTTGCTGGATTTGGCCAAGATTGAAGCGGGCAAAGTCACCGTCAAGGTTTCCGAGTTCGAGGTGGCGAATCTCTTCAGCGCCTTGCGTGGTATGCTGCGGCCACTCCTGGTCTCGAACGTCGTGAATCTCGTCTTCGACGAGCCGGTGGGGATTCCGCTCATGCAGACCGATGAAGGCAAGGTGTCTCAAATTCTCAGGAATTTCATTTCCAATGCGATCAAGTTCACCGAGCGGGGCGAGGTGCGCGTGGCCGCAGCATTGACGGCAGACGGGCGCTCGGTCGCCTTTTCCGTGGCCGATACGGGCATCGGCATTGCGCAGGACGATCAAGGACGCATTTTCGAAGAATTTTCCCAGCTCGATCATCCGATTCAACAGCAGGTCAAGGGCACGGGCTTGGGACTTCCACTGTGCCGGAAACTGGCTCAGCTGCTTCGCGGATCGGTGGAGCTCACCAGCCGGCCGGGCGAGGGGTCAACGTTCATCGCCACGATCCCTGTGAATTACGCCGTCGATGACATCGAACGGGCCGAGCAGCTCGAGCCGGTACGGGTGTCGGAGGAGGACGACAGGCTTCCTGTGCTGGTCGTAGAAGACGAACCCGAAACGCGCCTGTTGTACGAGAAGTATCTGCGCGGCACGCCGTACAGGCCGATTCCGGCCGGCAGCATCAGGCAGGCCCGTGAACAGTTGCGTCGACACCCCATCGCTGCGGTCGTCCTCGACGTGCTTCTACCCGATGAGCCCGCTTGGCAATGGCTCGCAGAGCTCAAGCGTGAAGCAGCAACTGCGAAGTTGCCGATTTTCGTTGTGTCGAGCGTAGAGGATCCACGGAAAGCTCTCGCGCTCGGAGCAGACGACTATTGCCTCAAGCCTCTGCGGCGAGCGTGGCTGCTCGAACGACTGCAACGGGTGACAAAGCTCGTTCCAGATCCGTCAAAGAGTGTTCCGCTGGTGCTGATCATCGACGATCAGGAAACCGACCGGTATATCATCCGCCATCGCCTCGACGAATCCGGATGTTCGATCATCGAAGCCACCGGAGGTGAAGAAGGCCTGCAATTGGCTCGTCAATTGAAGCCGGCCCTGATCCTGCTTGATCTCAATATGCCCGGCATGGACGGTTTTGAAGTCCTTGCTCGGCTGGCTGAAGATCCCGCCACTGCTCCGCTTTCGGTGACGATTGTCACTTCACAAATTCTGACACCGGAGCAGTACCAGGCGCTCACACATGCCCGTGGGGTGCTCCTCAAACATGAGTTGTTCCCGGCCGTCTTGCAGCGGGTCTTCCGTGAAGCAGGGCTCGGATATCTCGAGCTGACCGCCCCGGAAACGACCAAGCCTGCGTAACCCATCACAATTCTGAAAGGCAAGCGTACATGGAAGCCGTTCGGCAGAGCGAACAACATCTGGAGATGATCAGCAACACCGTGCCGGCTCTGATTTCTTACGTCGATAGGGATCTCTGTTACCGCACGTGCAATGAGGCCTATCTCAAGTGGTTCGGTGTGTCGCGTGAGGACGTCATTGGAAAGCCGGTTCGAGAGATTTTGGGTGAAGAGGCCTGGTCGACCGTGCTCCCCTATGTCGAGGCGGGATTTGCCGGCGAGACGGTCGACTATGAAATAGACGTTAACTATCTGCGGGCTGGAAGGCGCTGGATACACGCCGTCTATACCCCCCATCGGAATGCTCTCGGAGAGGTGATCGGCCTCGTGGTCATGGTGACCGACATTACGGCGCGCAAGCGGGCCGAGGAGGCGCTTCGCGAAGGCGACGAGCGTTTCCGGGCCGTCGCCAACCAGGCCACCGTCGGTGTGACACGCACGGACCTGACCGGACGCTTTACCTTCGCGAACCCCAGGTACTGCGAGATTGTGGGCTATACACAAGCGGAACTTCTCGAGATGCGCACGGAGGACATTACCCACGCGGAGGATCTGCCAGGCAATCGCGAACAGTTCCATCGACTCGTCGACGGGGGTGCGGATTTCGTCATCGAGGAACGCGATATCCGCAAAGACGGCCGCGTGATCTGGGTGAACAACAGCGTGAGCGGCGTGCGCGACGCCAATGGGCAGCTCAAGGGCGCATTGGCGGTCACGCTTGACATTACCCAGCGCCGTCGGCAGGAACTTGAGCTCGCGCATCGAAGCCGCCAGCAAGTGCTCATGTATGAATTGGCGGAGGTAGTGAACCATGCTGATGTGCTTGACGATCTCTATCAAAAGGCGCTGGACGTCATTACCGCTTCACTGAACGCCCACCGCGGTTCCATTCTCTTGCTCGATCCCGACGGTGTGATGCGGTTCAAGGCCTGGCGAGACCTCTCGGAGCCGTACCGCCGCGCGGTAGAAGGGCACAGCCCTTGGACTCGGGAGGAGCGCATCCCTAGGCCGATTCACGTGAGCGATGTGACGGAAGCGGCTCTCGACGCCCCCCTGGCGGACGTGATCCGGCGGGAGGGGATTCGAGCGTTGAGCTACATCCCCCTGACCTCCGGCGGCCGGTTGATCGGAGAATTCATGGTCTATTTCGACCTGCCTTACGTCATGAGCGATGAAGACCGCAGCCTGGCGCAGGCCATTGCCGGGACGTTGGCTATCGGCATCGAGCGCAAAACGGCTGAGGCCCAACTTCGGCAGCAGCAGGGCCAGCTCCAGGCGTTTGCCGATCAATTGGAGCAGCTGGTGAACAAGCGGACGCAGGAATTGGTTCAATCCCGTGATCAGCTGCGTGCGTTGGCCAAGGAGCTCAATCTGGCCGAGCAGCGTGAACGGAAACGGGTGGCGGCGGAGCTCCACGACTATCTCGCACAATTGCTGGTCCTTGCCAAAATGAAGCTGGGACAAGGCAAGCGCCTCGCCGACCGGATTCCAGCCTGTGTCGAATTCATCAGGGAAAGCGAAGATGCCTTGGCGGAGGCCCTGACCTACACCAGGACATTGGTGGCTGATCTGAGCCCGCCCGTGCTTCATGATTTTGGCCTACCGACCGCGCTGGGCTGGCTGGGTCAACAGATGGAGCGTCACCAATTGAAGGTTGCAGTCCGCGTGGCGCAGGACGTTCATCCCAAGCTGCCGACCGATCGCGCATTGCTGGTCTTTCAATCGGTGCGAGAGCTGCTGATGAATATTGCCAAGCACAGCGGCACGGGAGAAGCGTTTCTTTCGCTCGCGCAATCCGGCGGCTATCTCCGCATCGAGGTCCGGGACGAGGGAAAGGGTTTTACCGTTGCGCCTGAATCGGGAGCCTCGACCAAGTTCGGCTTGTTCAGTATCCGCGAACGAATGAGAGCGCTGGGCGGCACCTTCGACATCGATTCGGCTCCCGGGAAGGGAACGACAGCGGTGTTGACCTTGCCATTTGACGACGAAAGGGTGACGGAATGTGAGCTTGTCGAAGCAGAAGTGGAAGGTGAGGAGCCTGTCAACGCCTTACGCCGGTTCGATCCTGCGTTGTTCCAGGGGCAGCATTCCTCGTCCTCTCAGCACGGCACAGAGCCCATCCGTGTGTTGTTGGTTGACGACCACGCCATGGTCCGTCAGGGACTCCGCAGCGTGCTGGACGATTATGCGGACATCGAAGTGGTCGGAGAAGCGGCCAACGGTGAGGAGGGGGTCGCCATGACCGACCGGCTTCGCCCCTCGCTGGTGCTGATGGACATCAACATGCCGAAGATGAGCGGAGTCGACGCGACCGCTCACATCAAAGCCCGCCATCCCGGGATCGTGGTCATCGGCCTATCGGTACAAGCGGGTCATGAACCACACTTGGCCATGTTGAAGGCTGGAGCGACAAGACTGCTGACGAAGGAAGCGGCGGTCGATCAACTCCATCACGCGATTCTACAGGCCCTGAACAGGTAGCCGAGATGCGACGCTGACGGTGAGACCGCGGTCGCGCTCCGTCTACGGGGTATGACCGTAGCCGGCGGCCCACGCAATGTCGACGATCTGTCTGGTGGACTCAGCGGCTGGAATTACATCGTCGAACATCGTGCTGTACGAGTCCTGCATCAGGGATTGGAATTCAGGAAATTGCGCAGACGGTACGCCAGCCAGGGTCGCCAGCGACACAAGATATTCGCCGTGGCCGCGTGAAATGTCCGAACGGAGATTGTCGTACGACGACGCGGTGAACACTTGCAGACGTTTCTTTGCCCGCAAGGGATTCTGAGCGCCTCCCGCACCTGGTGTTGTGCTTGAGGTGAAGTCCGTCACCGCTCTGGTGATATCTGCAGCGGCAGCGGTTGTCCCATTGGTTATGTCTGTGGTCGCGACGAAGGGTGCCTCCAACAGTTGGGTCGTCGCATTCGTGACGCATCCGTCTGATGCCAACAAGACGCCGATGCACAGAACAGCCCGCCAATCTATGGTTCTCATTTGCTCCTCCTCATGAACCTCTAAGTATTGACATACCTGGTTGAGCGTCCGGATACGCCTGGGAAGACCCCCTAAGTTTGAATCTTGGTGCTGAACGCTAGCGATCAGAAATGATTTGCTCGATGGGACTAGGGTCCTTCCCAGGCTTGCCTCCTGCACGGGAATGATAAATCTGGAATTTGCAATGAGGAACGAGTCTGTGCTCTATCCTCACACATCTACGTTCCATATCCACACTCCATAATTAGTGAGTTCAGATGACCATCACGACTTCTTCGATCAATGTTATTGGTGAGCACGCAACATCTTCCACGACCTGGCAGATGACGCTGGGCGCACAGGTGGAACCGGTCGGGGTCCGGTTTCGTGTCTGGGCCCCGAAACGGGCCCGCGTGGACGTCGTCCTTGAAGACGACGGACGCAGCTTCCCCCTGCTGAAAGACGAAGCAGGCTATTTCTCGGGCCTCGTGCCCATTGCCACGGCGGGCATGCGGTACCGCTACCGGCTGGATAACGGAGAGGCCTATCCGGATCCCTGTTCACGCTTTCAACCCGAGGGCCCCCACGGGCCTTCGCTGATCGTCGACCCCTCGGCGTACGAATGGCGCACCCAACAATGGCCCGGCGTGCGGATGCCGGGCCAGGTGATCTATGAGCTGCATGTCGGCACCTTTACGCCCGAAGGTACGCTCGATGCCTTGATTGGACAGCTGGATGAACTGAAAGAGTGTGGGGTGACGCTGATTGAATTGATGCCGATGGCCGAGTTTCCCGGTCGGTGGAATTGGGGGTATGACGGAGTCGCCTTGTTCGCGCCGGCGCATGTCTACGGGGACCCAAACGCGCTGAGGCGCTTTGTCGACGCCGCCCATGCGCGGGGGCTCGGCGTCATACTCGATGTGGTCTATAACCACTTCGGCCCCGACGGAAACTATTTGCCCGTCTACAGCGACCTGTATCTGACGGATCGACACCCGAACGAGTGGGGACAAGCCATTAACTATGACGGGCCGGGATCACAGGGCGTCAGAGATTTCGTGCTGCAGAACGCCTGCTACTGGATCACGGAATTTCGTCTCGATGGGCTGCGCCTCGATGCCGTGCATGCCATCTACGATGACAGTCCCGTGCATGTGCTGGCGGAGCTGTCGCAGAGGACTCGGGCTTCGGCAGGCGAGCGGTCGATTGTCCTGATCGCAGAATGCGAATCGCAACTGATCAAGACCGTCCGGCCGATCGAAGAAGGCGGCTGGGCCCTAGACGGCATATGGAGCGACGACTTCCATCACATCTGCCGAGTCGCCGCGACGGGGAGAAGCGAGGCCTACTACGCTGATTACCGCGGGACCGCCCAGGAACTACTCTCGGTCATCAAGCGGGGATTCGTCTTTCAGGGCCAGAGGCACGACTGGCAAAAGAAACCGCGGGGCACGGTGGTCAAGCACGAACCGGCGTCCGCCTTCGTCTTCTACCTGCAGAACCACGATCAGGTGGCCAACCACCTGCACGGAGACCGCATTCATGACATGGTTTCTCCCGCCGGCTACCGGGCGCTGGTTGCGCTGATGCTGCTCGCACCGGAAACGCCCATGCTGTTCATGGGCCAAGAATTCGCGGCGTCCAGTCCCTTTCTCTTTTTTGCGGATCACCATTCCGATCTCGCCGCGAAGGTCTACGAAGGACGGAAGAAGTTTCTCTCCGAGTTTCCTGAGTATGCGACACCCGAGGCGCAGGACGCAGTGCCGGATCCGGCTCACGAGTCCACATTCGAGCAGTCGCGATTGGATCTGTCCGAACGGAGACGTCACGCTGCGATTTACCTGCTGCACAAAGACTTACTGCGCCTGCGTCGCGAAGACCGCGTCCTGGCCCGCCAAGACCGTGCAACGCTCGACGGTGCCGTGCTGAGTACTCACGCCCTGGCGCTCCGATATAGCGCTCCCATGGACGATGACCGGCTGTTGGTCGTGAATCTGGGGCCGGACCTGAATTTTATTCCTGGGCCGGAGCCGCTGCTGGCTCCGGTCGAAGCTGGGGCCTGGGTCCTCCAATGGTCGAGCGACCATCCCCGCTATGGTGGTCCCGGTATCATCAATCCGCTGACTGAAGATGGATGGCGCATCCTCGCCGCCAGCGCAACCCTGTTTCGAGCAGTGAAGCACTAGTCTGGAGAGATCGAAGTGATGGCGACTATGGCGACTCCCAGCATCATGCCGCCTATGACGGACGATCCCTTGTCTCTCTTGGCGAAGGAATGGCTGGTCACCAATGGAACCGGGGGGTATGCCTCGAGCTCGCTGCTCGGCATTGCCACGCGCCGTTATCACGGCCTTTTTGTGCCGGACTTGCCCGGCCGGGGCCGCACGTTGATCATTCCGCGTCTGGACGAAACCGTCGAACGGGACGGGCAGACGGTGCTGCTAGCCGGCGCGGAATATGCCGGCGGACGGATCGAGTTCGATGGGGTCCGCTATCTGAAACATATACGGCTCGAATGGCAAACACCGGTGTGGACGTACGATATCGGCGGGTCGGTATTCGAAAAGCGGATCGTGGCTCCCCACGGGCAGAACACCACGTACATTCAATACCGCTGCCTGAACGGTTCGGTGCGGTTGCACCTGCGGCCGTTCGTCACCTACCGGATGCACGACGCGAGGCTGGGCGAAGGTCAGGCAGAGGTGTTTTCCCTGACGATCAGCAGCGGACGGTTCGAGATCCCTTTGCCACATGGCGCGCCGAGCCTCAAGCTGTGTGTGCGGCCGCTCAAAGGCGTCTTCGTCACAGAAGAAGTGACCAGCAAAGATGTGTCGTATCGAGTGGACCACGACCGCGGCTCCGAACACATCCAGGATTTGTTCAGTCCCGGCTATTTCACGATCGATCTCTCGGACGGTCAACACGTGGCCCTAGTCGCCAGCGTCGAGACGTGGGATATGCTCGACTTCGACTGCGACGAGATTGTCCAGGCGGAGCAACGTCGTTTGGAAAGACTCATGTCGCTGGCTCCGGCGCACCAGAAGGATGATTTCGCCAGGCAGCTTCAATTGGCCGCCGATCAATTCATCGTGCAGCCGGGCGCCCGACCCGAGGACCAGGCACTGGCCCAGGCCTCGGGCGACGAAGCCAGGACCATCATCGCGGGGTATCACTGGTTCGGCGATTGGGGCCGGGACACGATGATCAGTCTCGAAGGATTGACGCTTTGTACCGGCCGGCCGCAGGAAACGAGAGCGATTCTGCGGACGTTCGCCCGCTACATTCAGGACGGGCTCCTTCCGAATCTGTTCCCGGAAGGATCTCGACAAGCGCTCTATCACACGGCAGACGCGACGCTCTGGTACTTCCATGCACTCGATCGCTATCTCACGGCGACCCAGGATTGGGACACGTTGATGCAGCTGTATCCCACCTTGAAAGAAGTGATACGCCATCACCGGCAGGGAACCAGGTTCAATATTGGCGTCGATCCCAAGGATGGGCTGTTGCACGCGGGGGCGCCGGGATATCAACTTAGCTGGATGGATGCCAAGGTCGACGACTGGGTCGTCACGCCACGCCGGGGAAAACCGGTAGAAATCCAGGGGCTCTGGTACAACGCCCTTCGTTTGATGGGTGAGTGGGCCGGCCAGCTGGGTGAACAGCCGGCTCCCTGGCTCGAGATGGCCGAGCAGGCCGAAGCCTCATTCCACGGGCGCTACTGGTATCCGAAGGGCGGCTATCTGTACGACGTCGTGGACGGCGAGGACGGGGACGATCCGAGTCTTCGTCCCAATCAGATCTTCTCCCTGTCGTTACGCTTTCCAATCCTTCGTGCTGAGCGATGGCGGCCGGTCGTTGATGTCGTGAGCGAAAAGCTGCTGACGCCCTTTGGGCTGCGGACGCTCTCTCCCGATCATCCCGACTACAAGCGGACATACGCCGGTGATCTACGTGCCAGGGATGCCGCTTACCATCAGGGTACGGTCTGGCCCTGGTTGATCGGTCACTACATCGATGCCCGACTCAAGGTGTATGGAGACAAGGTGGAGGCGCGGGGCCTACTGCGCGCGTTCGCCGACCATCTGCACGACGCCGGTATCGGGACGATCAGTGAAATTTTTGACGCGGAGCCGCCATTCCGCCCCCGTGGATGCATTGCCCAGGCCTGGAGCGTGGCGGAGGTGCTGAGAGCCTATCTTCTCACTCGTACGGAGTGAAGACGGGGGATGTGGTCGGATGCAAGACGCATGAAGGGGAGCGAGCAGCGCAGCGCGGTGCACATCGGAACGTCCGGCTGGCACTACAAGCACTGGCTGGGACCGTTTTATCCAGCGAACCTTCGGCCCAAAGAGATGTTGTCCTGGTATATGGAACGGTTCGACACCGTGGAACTCAACAACAGCTTTTACCATCTGCCGGCTCGAGAGACCTTCGAAGGCTGGCGGCGGGCAACGCCCGCGTGCTTCTGCTTTGCCGTGAAAGGGAGCCGGTACATTACGCATCGCAAAAAATTGAATGATCCCGCTCCGGCTCTCGCTCGCTTCATGGAACCGGTCGAATCACTAGGCGACAAGCTCGGGCCGATCCTCTTTCAGCTGCCGCCGCGGTGGGCGTGCAATGTGCCGCGTTTGAACGCCTTCCTGGACGCGCTGCCGCCGAGTCACCGATATACGTTCGAATTTCGCGATCCGAGTTGGCATGATCCCGCCGTCTATCGGGTGTTGGGACGGCACAATGCCGCCTTCTGTTTGTACGAGCTCGACGGCTTCGAGGCGCCCTGCCAGCTCACGGCTGATTTCGTGTATGTCCGGCTCCACGGGCCAGGGCGCAAATATCAGGGGGATTATTCCCCACAACAGCTGCGAGCCTGGGCTCGCCGGATTGCGGGGTGGCGGCAAAGAGTCAAGGCCGTCTATGTGTATTTCGACAACGATCAGGCGGGATATGCCGCGAAGAATGCGGCCGAGCTTAAATCACTGCTCAATTAATACGTTCCCGAATGCTGAGGCCTAAGGTCCACCGTTTAAGATTTGAAATCTGGAATTTGAAAAGCAGGTGTGAAGGGGAAGCTCCGTTCGCACCTGCCAGGAGGTGAGATATGGAAACGCGCGCCACAGTGGCCAAGCACCCCGTTCATCCGATGCTGATTCCGTTCCCGATCGCGCTCTGGATTTTTTCCCTGGCGAGTGACCTGATCTCCCTCTTTGGATTCGGCGGTCCGGTCTGGAAGGACATCGCCTTGTACACGATGGTGGGGGGGATCGTCGGCGGGCTGGCGGCGGCGGTTCCAGGGTACATCGATTACCGTTCGCTGAGCGATCCGGTGATTGTGCGCGTCGCGCAGATGCACATGATCATCAATGTCGGGCTCATTGTATTGTTCACGATCAATGCCAGCCTGCGCATCATGTATGGGACCGAGGCGCTGCTGCCCGTGTTCCTCTCTGTGCTGGGAGTCGCGGCGCTCGGCGTCTCTGGCTGGCTGGGAGGCAAACTGGTTTACGTGCAGGGGGTGGCTGTACAACCGGAGCGGGAATCCACAGGACCGAAACGGCGGGCCGCGTAAACGCACGTGCTGACTGTGCAGGCTTCACTCAGGTTCTCTTGGAGCACTTATGGCTGACACTGTTGCAGATTTATTGGTGGATCGGTTGATTGAGTGGGAAGTCGATACGGTCTTCAGTCTTCCCGGTGACGGGATCAACGGCATTTTTGAATCCCTGCGCCGGCGGCAGGACCATATTAAGTTGATCCAGGTGCGGCACGAAGAGGCAGCCGCCTTCGCGGCCTGCGGCTATGCCAAGTTTACCCGGCGTCTCGGTGTCTGTCTGGCGACATCCGGACCCGGCGGGCTGCATCTGCTGAACGGCCTGTATGACGCCAAGTGCGACGGCCAGCCCGTCCTCGCCATCACGGGCCATACCTTCCACGATCTCATCGGCACCCACTACCAGCAGGATGTCGACCTCGTGAAGGTCTTCAGCGACGTCGCCGCTTACAATGAGCGGGTCATGGGACCCGCGCATGTCTGCAACGTCGTGGATGAGGCGGTGAAGACCGCGATCGCCCGGCGGACCGTGGCGCATATTACGATACCCAAAGACATTCAGGACTGGTCTGCCGACGGCCATCGGTCGAAGGCCAACATTCCGATGCACAGCGGGGATCTCTACAGCGAGGCGCTGCCGCTTCCGCCCACTGCGACGCTGCGTCATGCAGCCGACATGCTCAATGCCGGCTCCAAAGTTGCCATCCTGGCCGGACGGGGCTGTCTCACAGCCCGTAAGGAAATTCTTGCGATTGCGGAAACGCTCGCTGCGCCGATCGTCAAACCGCTGCTCGGCAAAGCAGTCGTGCCGGACGATCATCCCTACACCACCGGCGGCATCGGTCTGCTCGGCACGGCGCCGTCGCAGGAGGTGTTGGAAGAGTGTGATACGTTGCTCATTGCCGGCAGCAGCTTCCCATATCTCGAATTCTATCCCAAGCCCGGGCAGGCGAAAGCCGTCCAGATCGATCTGGATCCGTCCCGCATCGGACTGCGCTATCCGGCGGATGTCGGATTGGTCGGACACTGCTGGGACGTGCTCAGGGCGCTCATGCCGTTGCTCAAACAGAAAACCGACCGGACCTTCCTCTCGAAGGCACAGGAGCGGATGCGTCACTGGAACGAACTGATGGAGATCCGCGGGACGCGCAGCGATCTCCCGTTGAAGCCCCAAGTGGTCGCGCGGGCGCTGAATGAGTATCTGGACCGCGACGCGATCATCTGCAGCGACACGGGCACCGTCACGACGTGGGCCGCGCGCCATATTCAGATCCGCGGGGATATGGAGTTTTCCGTGTCGGGGACGTTGGCCACCATGGCCAATGGATTGGCCTACAGTATCGGGGCTGCGGTGGCGTTTCCCGGGCGGCAGGTCGTCTGCTTCACGGGTGACGGCGGTCTCACGATGTTGATGGGTGAGCTGGCCACGATCGCCAAGTACCGTTTGCCCGTGAAGGTGATCGTGATCAAGAACAACGTCTTGGGCATGATCAAGTGGGAGCAGTTGGCCTTCGAGGGCAATCCGCAATACGGGGTGCAATTACAGCCCATCGACTTTGTTGCGGTCGCGCGGGCCTGTGGAATAGCCGGCTTCAGCGTTGAGGATCCCGCCCTCGTCCGGGCCGTGTTGGGCGAAGCCTTCCATCATGCAGGACCGGCGCTTGTCGAGGCCTCAGTCGATCCCAACGAGCCGCCGCTCCCGGGCAAGATTACGACCGATCAGGCCTGGCAGTTCGCGAAAGCCCTGGCGAAAGGGCAAAAAGATAGATGGGACATCATCAAAACGGTCGTCGAGAACAAGATCAGAGAAGTGGTGTAAGCCGTCGTCCGCACAGAGTTGAACCATTCCTATTCGCCGAAGGAGAAGAAGAGGCGATAGGAACACATTCTGCCGAAGGGAGTCCAGTCTGTGGCCCACAGTATCGCCAATGCTGTCGTCATCAAGCATGGAAACCTATTTTTTCTCGCGCCTCCCGACGGAGTAGTGCCGATGGTGCGCGGCCATGGGTTCGGTCTCTATTACCACGATTGCCGGTATCTGAACGGCTATGAGTTGTTGGTCGGCGGCGAGCATCCAGAGCCGTTGGCAGCACGTTCGTGGGAGGGAGGCCGCGCAGTCTTTCAATTGACCACGCCGGATTTTCAGGCGCCGAACGGCCGGACTATTCATCGTGAGACGGTCGGCCTGAAGTGGGACCGCGTGATCGACGCCGAGCAGTGCGTGCTGCATGAACAGCTGGATATCCAGTGCTTCGGCTACGAGGCGATCGACTTTCCGCTGACCATGCGCTTCCGTGCAGGCTTTGAAGATGTGTTTGAGATCCGCGGGCTGCTCCGCGAGGTCAAAGGCAAGCTCTTCAAGCCCGTCTGGAAGGACAAATGCCTCGTGTTCTCCTATGAGGGAGGAGACAAGATCCGGCGGAGCTTGGCCGTGCATTTCTATCCGTTGCCGGCAGAGATCAAGGGCGACACCGTCCAGTTTCACATTTCGCTCAAGCCGAACGAGACCAGGCAGATCCGTATTTCGCTGGCCATCGCCGAGTCGGAGGAGCAGCCAAACCGGCTGTTCGCGCAAACGAGCGTGTACCGAGATCTGCAGGCCGTTTCCCACGGCATCAAGGCGTCCGCCGAGCATTGGCTGAAACGAGAGACGGAATTCCGCAGCGACAGCCTGCTGCTCAACCGCGTGATGCGCCGTTCGCTGATGGATCTGCACATGTTGAAATCGTCCATTGGAGGGGACGAATTCTTCGCGGCCGGCGTGCCTTGGTTCGTCTCCCTCTTCGGACGGGACAGTCTGACCACCTCCCTGCAGACGATGGCGTTCTGGTCCGACACGCCGGCGCCGACGCTCCGATTGCTCGCCCGCCACCAGGGCACGCAGGTGAGCGACTGGCGCGACGAGCAGCCGGGCAAGATCCTGCATGAGCTGCGGGTCGGCGAGCTGGCCCGGATGAACAAGATCCCCCACACGCCGTACTACGGCACCATCGATGCCACGCCGCTCTTCCTGATCTTGATGAGCAGGCAAGCCCGGTGGACCGGCAACCTGGACCTCTTCCGGGAGTTACGCGTCCCCGTCGAGCGGGCGCTGCACTGGATCGACAAGTATGGAGATGTCGCTGGCGACGGCTATGTCAGCTATTTGAGCAACACCAACAAAGGCCTGATCAATCAAGGCTGGAAGGATTCCGGAGATGCGCTGGTGACAGAAGACGGCCGGTTTGCCGAGCCGCCCATTGCACTGGCCGAAGTGCAGGGCTATGTGTACATGGCAAAGAGGGAAATCGCCGATCTCTATGAGCGGATCGGAGAGCGAGAGCATGCGACGCGTCTGCGCGCCGAAGCACGGGCGTTGCGTGCGCGCTTCAACCACGACTTCTGGATGGAGGAAGAAGGTTGCTATGCGATGGCGCTCGAAGCGGGGCATCGTCCCTGCCGCGTCATGTCCTCGAACGCCGGCCAGGCCCTGTGGACGGGCATCGTGGACGAGGACAAGGCCGGTCGGATGGTGCAACGCCTGATGAAGCCCGACCTGTTCAACGGGTGGGGCATCAGAACGCTGTCCTACAAGGAGCGGCGCTACAATCCGATGGGTTATCACCTGGGCACCGTCTGGCCCCACGACAATTCGCTCATTGCGGCCGGGTTTCGGCGCTACGGATACGACGAAGAAGCGACCAGGATTTTTGTCGGCTTGCTCGAAGCCGCCATGGAGTTCGAGGACTATCGCCTTCCGGAACTGTTCACCGGCTTCGGCCGCGAGGAATACGGTCAGCCGGTCCGCTATCCGGTGGCTTGCCATCCGCAGGCCTGGGCGGCAGGATCCATTCCGTTCCTGGTCGAGACCTTCCTCGGCCTCGCCCCGGATGCCTTCAATAATCGGTTGAAAATTATCAAGCCGTCTCTGCCCGAATTCATCAATCAGGTGGAACTCCGCCACCTGCGCATCGGCCAGTCATCGGTAAATTTGCGGTTTGAGCGAAAGCGAGACAGGTCGTTAGAGGTGCAGGTTGGAGAGGTAACCGGTGACCTGAAGGTGGAGGTCGAGACCTAGTTGAGGCGGGCACGACGGACATTCAGCCCGGGAGTTCACCATGTTCTCACACATTAACCCACTGCCGGACGAGGATACGGCCGTCGATATGAGGGATTCATTCTCCATTCGATCGGCCATCGGCTTTTTCGAAGAGCTGTTCCGCGGCTGCGACACCCCCAATATCGCGGTGCGCTTCTGGGACGGGTCCGTCTGGAGACTGCGGTCGGATGAGCGGACCGACGCAACCCTGGTTCTCCGGCATCCGGAATCGCTCAGCCGGCTGCTTCGCTGGCCCGTCCAGCTGGCTATCGGAGAAGCCTACATCTATGACGACATCGATGTCCTTGGTTCGCTCGACACCCTGGTGCCCCTGGCCGACCATCTGATGCAACGGCGCTGGTCGCTGATGGACTGGCTGCGCTGTGGAGCGGCCACCTTGAGGCAGCGCAGACTGGATCGTCTGCCTGAGGAAACGAGAAGTCTCGTTCTGCACGGACGGCGCCACGAGAAACTGCGGGACAAGGAGGCCGTGCGATTCCACTACGACGTGCCGGTCGAGTTCTACCGGCTGTGGCTGGACAGCCGTCTGATGTACTCGTGTGGTTATTATCAGAATGACGACGACGGGCTCGAGCAGGCGCAAACACAGAAGCTGGAATATCTGTGCCGAAAATTGAGCCTGAAGCCGGGCGACCGTGTGTTGGAGATCGGCTGCGGGTGGGGCGGCTTTGCGTTGTACGCCGCACAGGCCCATGGCGCACTGGTCCATGGAATCACGCTGAGCCGGCGGCAGGCCGAGGTGGCGAATCAACGCATCAGCGCGGCCGGCTTGTCCCGACGCTGTCGCATCGAGGTGCGCGATTTCCGCGATGTACACGGCGAACAGATGTACGACAAGATCATCAGCATCGGCATGGTGGAACACATCGGCAAACATCGGCTGGCAGCCTATTATGGGCAGGCCATGGAGCTGCTGGGACCGGGCGGAGCCTTTCTCACCCAGGGCATCGGGACCAGGGACGGAGAGCCGACCTTGGGTCCATTCGCGAATCGCTATGTCTTTCCCGACGCTGAAGTTCTTCCGATTCAGGATATCGTCCGGGCGGCGGAACGTTCGGGCTTCGAAGTGCGCGACGTGGAAAGCCTGCGCGAGCACTATGCGCTGACGTTGAACGCTTGGAGCCAGCGGCTTGAACAGCATCATCAAGAAGCCGTGCGCGTGGTCGGCGAGGTGACGTACCGCGTGTGGCGCGCATACATGGCGATGGCCGGCTATCTGTTCCGTGTTGGGCGGCTCAGCCTGTATCACACGCTCTGCGTGAGAGCCGAAGATGGATGCGCCGGTCTTCCCCTGACCAGGGAGGACTGGTATGAGCCGCTACCGTCGACTCTCAGCATTCGCAAAGATGCAGCCTAACGGCACGTTTTGGGGTAGGAAGGCAGGGCTCACAATTCGGTAATGTCCAAATCCGCAACTCATCGAGGAGCGTCGACCGGATGGCGACAACTCCTGCAAGATCGGAACGTACGATGGCTCTTTGCAGGTCAGACCGTCTCTCAAGTGGGAGACGGCGTGAGCAAGGTCGCTCTCCTCTGGTTCGTCTATGCGATGACCGAATCGGCGCTGAAAATGTCGCTGATCGGCGTCTTGCAGACCATACCGCCGCTCGTCTTCGGACCCTTCGCGGGCGTCCTGCTCGACCGGCTCGACAAGCGACGGGCCATGATCGTGATCGATCTGGTGAGAACCGGACTGCTCGCCTCCATTCCCATCCTGTATGCCGTCGGACTGCTGACTCTGCCATTGTTGTATGTGCTGGTTTTCGTCATCGCGATGTTTTCGATGGCGTTCGGGCCGGCCCTCAACGCAACACTGCCCCTCATCGTGAAAAAGGAGCAGTTGACCGGGGTCAACGCGCTGATGCAAAGCGCCATGACAATCGGTCAGCTTCTCGGACCGGCGCTGAGCGGGATCCTGATTGCCGCCATCGGCGCGCAGAATGCGCTGTATGTGAATGCCGCAGCGTTTTTTCTCTCGGCGCTCTGTAAGATCCCGCTGCGCCTGCCGCATGTCCGCGCTCACCGATCGAGTGACAACGTCTGGACGCAAGCCATCAAGGATCTGCAGGACGGCATCCGTTTCGTGTTCGTCAAGCAACGCCTGCTGTTCCTCCTCATGATCGTCGCTTCAATTTTTGCCCTGGGATCGACGGCCTTCGTCTATCTCTTGCCGGTCATCGGCGACCGCCTCCTGCACGTCGGATCCGTCGCGTTGGGATGGTTGTGGTCGTCGTTGAGCCTGGGAATTCTTGCCACCACGGTGTGGCTGATTTGGAAGCCGCAGCAAACAGTCTGCACGCGCATTTGGATGATTGCCGTCGCGGCGGCGATCGCCTCCGTCGCAGTCCCCGGGTTGTTGATGAGCGACTCGATGCTGTGGGCCGTGGGGCTGATCGTGGCCATCGGCGCCACCTCCGGGCTGATCACACCGCTCGTCGCCACCTCATTGCAGGAGCGGACCCCAAAAGATTTGATGGCTCGCGTCTTCGGTCTGTTCAACACCGGCACGATGGTCTTCTCGATGATCGGGATGACGCTGTTCGGCTGGGTCGCCGACCGTTTTGGGCCTGGAGTGAGCCTCGCCGCGATCGGCGTCGTCAACGGAGCCACGGCAATCGTCTCGATGGCGTTGCTTCCCTGGTGTTACCGCCTTGTCAAAGCGAACGCCTCTCGCCCGCCGCAGTCTCTGCGCCGGGCGTCCTAGCACAGGACAGGTTGTTCGCCATCTGAGACCGCTTGCCCGCCAGAAGGGTCTGAGACCCCTCAGAGCGTCGGCTCTCAACAGGGAACTGAGATGGTCTTGGAATTGCAAAGTTATCACCATGACCAAATCAAGGGCTTGGTGTGCGTTGTCGCTCGCCATCGCCTGTCTTTCTCCAACAGCTGCGCAGGCCGAATACTATGTTGCAGGACAAGTCGGCGTGAACTTTGCCGACAGACTGACAGGAATCCAAGGGACCGGCAATTTTGTGACACAACGGGGCCCTGATCTCGACCTCAAGAATGCTGTTCTGTATGGAGGAAAATTAGGTTTTTTCCCAGGCAATGGAGCGATGGGTCTGGAGTTGGATGTGTTCAACAGTCAACCCAACATCAAGAATCTGGACAACATCCCGGGTATTCATCTCGGCGTGACCAATGTCGGCATCAACCTCCTGCTGCGGTACCCCGGCCAGACGTTTCAGCCGTACATAGGCTTCGGAGGCGCCGCGCTGATCGCCCGCATTTCGGAGACGGTAGACGTGCAGAGCGACACCGATGTCGGATTCGGGATCAATCTGCTGGGCGGGCTGCGCACCTTCATTACCCCCTACGTGGCCATTTTTGCTGAATACAAATATACGCGTGGAACGCTCTCCTTCAACGAAGCCTTTGGATCAGCTGGAGGCTTCTCAGGGGACTATCACGCGCAACAGGTGGTTTTTGGCGTGTCGTACCATTTCTAAGGAAACACATCATGAACGCTCCACATTTTGCTCGGCCGATGCATCATTCTAGAGTACTGCTTCCGCTTGTCGCGGTTGCATTCGCGCTGCTTGCCTCCGCCTGCTCTGGATCGAAGGTGATTCCGCCTGAGTGGGAAAAACAAATCGACTCGTCGGTATCGTTTCGCGACATACAGGCCTCTCCCCAGGCGCTACAGGGACGGACGGTACTGCTGGGTGGTGAGGTGCTCGGAGCAAGGCGGGTACAGGACGGAGTGGAATTGGAGGTGTTGCAATTGCCCGTCAAGGACGATGATCCACCGTCCGAGCGGAGAACGGAATCGGAGGGCCGGTTTTTCGCGATCGACCGCTCAGCCGGAGATCCCGCGTCCTTTCCTCCTGGGACAAAGGTCACCCTCGTCGGGGTGGTTGCCGGCGAGGAAACACGCCGCCTTGACGAATCCACCTACCGATATCCTATCGTCGAGGTCAAGCACCTGTACGTCTGGAGTGAAGACGCCTACCGCGAGCGCTCGGGCAACTCCGTCGGCCTGTTCGGTGGAGTGGGATTTGGATTCGGCAGCGGCGGAAGGGGCGGCAGTTTTGGTGGTGTCGGTGTCGGCATGGGATACTAGGCGTTCAGCCGGGGTCTTTGGTAAGTTCAAAAGGCTGTGTTTAAATAGTTGAAATCGCAGAAGCGTGCGAGGGCGTGCATGACTCTGATCCGGCTATCCCTGCTTATAATGGTGATTGCCTGCGCCGGCTTTTTCGCCACCAGTTGCGCGAAATCGGCTCATCAGACTGGGCAAGATCAATTAGAGCGCTTGGTCCCTGCTGACGTCCTCTCTCAGGTGGACGATACCGTGTCCTTCAGCCAACTCCACGCCGATCCTCGCCAATATGTGGGCCGGACGGTGATGGTGAGCGGAGTGGCCCTGAAGGCTCGGCGCATCAACGAGGGAACCGAAATTGAAATCCTGCAGGTGCCGACCGAGCGCGGCCTATCGCCGTCTGATCGGAAGGCAAAGTCCGAGGGACGTTTTCTCGCGGTCCAATCCGCTGGCTTTCTCGACCCTGTCGTGGTCGAGAAGGATTCCCCCTTGACGGTTGTGGGGGAGGTGAAAGGCGCGACTACCAAACCGCTTGATGAAGGCGAGTATCAATATCCGATCCTCGACGTTAAACATCTGATTGATTGGAACGAAGTGAAGGGCAGCGGCCGCGACGGATACGACTCGGCGTACTATGGCCAGTACGGCGGATATTATGGTGGCTGGTCCCACTGGTACTACGGGTTCGGCAGCCCCTTTGCGGGACCGTACGGCCTCTATCCCTATTCCTATTATGGACCGTATTATTCGTTCCCACGCGGGTATTCCGTGCCGGCACCGTCTCCGCCGCCTCCCGCATCGATACCCCGCCTCTTCCAAAAAGACTGACGAACGATGAAACGCGCCACGGTGACCAAGCAGCTGCAACGGTATCGCGGGAAGCGCAACTTTGTGAAAAGCCCCGAGCCGGCCGGTCATCCGGGACATCATCAGCCGGCCGAAGGACCGATCTATGTCGTTCAGAAACATGCCGCGACGCGCCTCCACTATGATTTCCGGCTCGAGCTCGACGGGACATTGAAGAGCTGGGCCGTGCCGAAGGGGCCAAGTCTCGATCCTGGCCAAAAGCGCTTGGCCGTGCATGTCGAAGACCATCCGCTGGAATACGCGCAATTCGAAGGCGTCATTCCCCCCAAGCAATACGGCGCGGGGACGGTGTTGATCTGGGACCGCGGCGTCTGGCGGCCGCAGGGCGATCCGCACGACGGCTATCGTCATGGCGTGCTGAAGTTCCGGCTGGATGGGCAAAAGCTGCAGGGCGCCTGGACCCTCGTTCGTATGCAGTCGCGGCGCAACGAAGCGCGGGACAACGGCAAGGAAAATTGGCTATTGATCAAGGAAAAAGATGCGGAGGCACGAAGGGGCAAGGCGGGCGAGATCGTGGAGTCCTTGACGGAGAGCGTGGAGAGCGGTCGCGGTCTCACTGATATTGCGACCGCCGGTGCGCGGGTGTGGCATTCGAACCGGACTTCGTTGAATTCCGAATCACGCGCCGCGAGCCCTGAGGTCACGACGCCAAAGGGCAAACGTCGGTCTTCGGTGAAACCCTCGGGCCTCACCGACGTGGAAGCCTCGAAATTGCCCGGCGCCGTCAAAGCGCGTCAGCCGGACTGGATTGCCCCGCAGCTGGCTATGCTGGTCGACCGGATGCCCACGGATGATAACTGGCTGCATGAGATCAAATTCGACGGGTATCGCCTTTTGTGCCGTGTGAAAAACGGCGATGCCAGGTTCTTCACGCGCAATGGCAACGATTGGACTCCGAAGCTTTCCGCTCAGGCGGAAGCGGTAGGTCGGCTTGGCCTGAAGGATGCCTGGCTCGACGGGGAGGCGGTCGTGCTGACGGAGCAAGGACGATCGAGCTTTCAGGCCTTGCAGAATGCCTTCGATTCGCGGTTTACGGGGACGATTGTCTACTGCGTCTTCGATCTGTTGTATCTCAACGGCTATGACCTCCGTGCGACTCCTCTCATCGAGCGGAAGCGTCTGCTCGCATCTCTCTTGAACCAGTTCAAAGATCCTCAGCTGCGCTATAGCGATCACATCATCGGGGACAATCAAGCCTCCTTCGAGGAAGCCTGCCGGCAGGGACTCGAAGGGTTGATCGTCAAACGGATGGACGCCGGCTACCGGTCCGGACGGGGGCGCAGTTGGCTCAAAGTGAAATGCGAGCAACGGCAGGAATTCGTCATCGGCGGATTCACGGAGCCGGCCGGCTCAAGGCAAGGGTTCGGGGCTCTGCTGGTGGGTTTGTACGAAGACGGAGCCTTGCGGTATGCGGGAAAAGTCGGCACAGGATTCTCCGACAGCCTGTTGAAGAAACTCCATCGGACGCTGCGCTCCCTCGAGCAGGCGAAATCGCCGTTCGTGAATCCGCCCTCAGGATACGACGCGAAGGGCGCGCATTGGGTGAAGCCGAAACTCGTGGCGGAAATACGGTTTGCCGAATGGACGCAGGAGGGCATCCTGCGGCAACCGAGCTTCCAAGGCCTCCGGACCGATAAGCCGGCCACGGCGATCGGTCGGGAGCGTGCACAGCATCTCAGCGAAGATCGCAAGGATGAACGTTCTCCCAAGTCCCGGCGGAAGCCCGTGATGGATGCGGGACGGCTCACCAATCCGGACCGGGTCTTGTATCCGGACATTGGGCTGACCAAGGCCGCGCTTGCTGACTACTATGAACAAGTCGCTGAGTGGATGTTGCCGCATCTGCGGGGGCGCCCCCTGACGCTTCTCCGATGTCCGGAAGGGTACCAAAAATGTTTCTACCAGAAGCACGTCAACGAAAAGGTGCCTCCGGCCATCGGCCGGATTGAGATCGAGGAAGCAGATAAAAGGGATACGTATATGTTGGCCGAATCGCCCGAGGCATTGCGAGGTTTGGTCCAGATGGGAGTGTTGGAAGTGCACACCTGGGGAGCGACGAAAGACCGCCTGGAGCGCCCTGACCGTTTGACCTTCGATCTCGACCCCGATCCGTCGGTTCCCTGGGAGCAGGTGATCGAAGCGGCTCAACTGACCAAGACGTTGCTCGATGAACTCGGCCTCGTGTGCTTTCTCAAGACCACCGGTGGCAAAGGGCTGCACGTCGTCACGCCGATTCAGCGCACGCTAGGCTGGGAGGAGGCCAAGCTCTTCGCAAAAATGGTCGCCGATCATCTCGTGACGGCAATCCCTCAGCGCTTCACCTCGAATATGGCCAAGCGCGCTCGGAAAGGAAAAATTTTCATCGATTATCTTCGGAACGCGCGCGGCGCGACGGCCATTGCCGCCTACTCGACAAGGGCCAAGCCCGGCGCTCCGGTCTCGGTGCCGATCGCGTGGGACGAGTTGTCGAAAGAGCTGCATTCGGACCACTTCACGGTCATGAACGTGCCGGCACGGCTCAAGCGTTTCCGGCACGATCCCTGGGAAGCCTACCGCCGGTCCGCCCGTCGAGTGACTGCGGAGATGGGACAGCGGCTAAAGTCCCGCTAAAAATTTGAGATCTGCAATTCCAGAGGCAGCTAGGGAGCCTCTACTCATCGGCCGGCACTTCGGGATTCGGAAGGCGATAATGAATACCGGAGCGGTCGACATCGGTCGAAGAGGTCAACAAGATTCCTCATTACGAGGGTGTGGTCGGCGTGACGGCGGATCCCGTCGTCTCCTCGGACATCATTCAAGATCCTCGCGCTTCGATCATCGACCGTGAGATGACACAGGTGGTGGATGGAGACCTCTTGAAGGTGATGAGTTGGTACGACAATGAGTGGGGCTACGCGAGTCAAATGGTTCGACAGGCGGTCAGCATGGCCCAGATCCTTCCCGTGGAACCGGCACTGTCTTCTCTGTAGTCGCGTTCTGGGTGCTGGCCATGCAGAGGCCAGCACCCAGATATCGTGCGACGCTTGATGCTCGCTAATTCCGAAGCCATTACGCGACGTCGGTCTGTGGCGTCAGACTGAGCACCGTGCCGGCCCGTACGTGCCCCGAGGTTCGCGTATGGGTGACCAGCTGTGGACGGTGCGAGGTGGCTGCCATGCTCTCGTAAATTGCAAGATAGTCCTTCACCATGCGCTCGACCGTGAATCGTTTTTCGAAGATTTCACGGCAACGGGAGCGGTCGATCAACGACAGACCGGCGACGGCTTGCGCCATCTCGCCGATGTTGTCGCAGATGTACCCCGTCACGCCATGGTCAATGATTTCGGGGATCGACCCTTGACGATAGGCCAGAACCGGCGTGCCGCATGCCATGGCTTCGATCAACACGAGTCCGAACGGCTCGGGCCAATCGTAGGGACAGAGGAGTGCGGTCGCTTCGCCCAGAAAATCGTTTTTTTCGGCGTCGTTGATTTCGCCGACGTACTCGATCAACGGGTGATCCAGGAGATGCTCGATCTTCTGCTTGAAATAGGCCTCGTCTGCAGGATCGACCTTCGCGGCGATGCGTAGCGGCATGCCGACGCGCTTTGCGACTTCGATGGCGTGATCGGGACATTTCTCGGGCGAGATGCGCCCGAGAAACGCCAAATAGGATCCCGGCCGGTCGTGCACCGAGTACAAGTTCTTCGGAATACCGTGATACACGGTGCCCGCCCAATTCGCTTGCGGCAAGGGCTTTCGTTGGGCGTCGGAAATGGACACCACGGGCATTTCGGCATACTCGTTGAAGATGGGCTGCAATTCCGGCAAGTCCAGACGCCCGTGCAGCGTGGTGACGACCGGCGCGTGAGCGCGGCGGCTCATGGGAAAGCTCAGAAAATCCAGATGGGAGTGGATGATGTCGTATTGTGCGGAGGCGGCGCCCAGCGCCTGCTCCTGCATTAGGAGCAAGGGAGCATCACGATTGATCAGACTGGTGTCGTGGAGACGAAGCGCCCGTGGACAGCCGGCCTTGAGCTGCGCGGCTGTCTTGGAGTCTCCGCTTGCGAACAGGGTGACCTCATGGCCTTGACGTACGAGTTCCTCGGTCAGGTAGGACACAATCCGTTCGGTCCCGCCGTACAGCTGCGGGGGCACACTTTCCCAGAGCGGAGACAACTGAGCGATCTTCATGTGGGTGATCCTTTCTATAAAAGAACATGCGCGAGGTGAGATGCTTTACTATGGCGAACTGCAGTCCTGACTCGAACTAGGGGAACTTCTAGCCCGTCCAGGTTGTCCTACCCTGGCCCCTGCTCGCTTTGGCCCTTGATGCCCGCTCAGCAGTTCTCCCGATGTGCCCTCCACGATTCTCCCCCGGCAGTTTCAGTGACATCACGGATAGTCGCATCGGGATGCATTCGATACTGTGGCGACAATAGGGATGAAAGACCGGCCGGCTAGGTACTTGCCGAGCCGATCGACAAAGGCGCAGGTCACGATTTGTACAAGAATTCTTGTACGAGGGATTGGCGGCTTGCGGATCAAAGGTAATGGAGGTTCGGGATGGGGAACCATGGCCAAACCGAAAGGGGCGGAGCCCTTTCGCTTCTTGCGACGGCCGACAGAGCGCACGTAAAAGTATCCGACGTCGGCGCACATCAGCCGCAGTGGTACGCTCTGTGGACCCACAGTCATTGCGAGCAACTGGTGAGGGGACAGCTCGACTCCAGAGGGTTCGAAGTCTTCCTCCCGACGATCGGTGTGTGGTCCTGGCGTGCCGGTGTGAAGCACCGGATTCGCCGCCCGTTGTTTCCGGGCTATCTGTTTGTGCGCGACGTGTTGAGCGCCTCTCGCTATGTCGAACTGCTCAAGGCGAGGGGGTTGGTCGGCGTGCTGGGAGGACAAGACGGCGGTCCAGGAGAGATCCCGGAAGTCGAGATCGATGCCATCCGTTCCCTCGTGAACTCCGAATTGCCGGCTTCCCCCTATCCATATCTACAGACCGGCCAGCGAGCGCGCATCAGCGAGGGACCGCTCGCGGGCGTGAAAGGCATTCTCGTAGACCGGCGCGCCGGCAAAAGGCTTCTGGTGTTGTCGGTGCATCTCTTTCGCCGCAGCGTCGCCGTCGAAGTGGACTGTCCCTTGGCCGTTGCCGCATGACGTGGCCCATGCGGTGCACGGGCAGGTGCGTTGCGATGCGGAATCTCCGGCTCCTTGTCAACCTTGTGTTGTGGATACGGATGGCGATCGACGGTGAGGAACCGCAGGCCCTGGCACGGCCGATGGAGCGAGTGGCGGTATCAGTCTGACGGTGACACACACGGCGATGACACCAATTTCTGCGAGGCTGAGAAAACTCGCCGGCATGGAACCGGTCGAGTGGCGCGAACGGGGGCGGCAGCTTCTGCTGAAGTCCGGCGAGCGATACTTCGGCATGAGGCAGGGCGAGATGAACGACCGAACTTTCCGGCGCCGGTTAGTGCCTCCCTTCGATCAGGCGCCTGTTGAGACAGTGGCCGAAGATGTGCTGGAGGTGATGCGAGGCCTGGATTTCAGCCGTCGTCCCTTCATGCCGCTGTTCGGCGCGCGCGAGCTGACGGCCTCGCTGTTCCGCCGCCGGTTTCCTGCCGAATGTGAGCGGTTGCTGCACCGCGCCGATCGGGCGATTGCCGGACGGTTCGACCTCCTTGGCCTCACCGACGTGTCGTTCGGGCATCCGATCGATTGGCATCTCGAGCCGACATCGGGAAAGCGGACCGGAAATCCCCATTGGAGTGTGATTTCTTACCTGAATCCGTCCGTCGCAGGCGATAAGAAGATCACCTGGGAGCTCAATCGGCACGGGCATTTCGTCACGTTGGGCCAAGCCTATCTCCTAACCAAGGATGACCGGTATGCCGAGGCCTTCATCTGCCAACTGACGGCGTGGCTGGACGCGAATCCCCCGCGCCGGGGGATCAATTGGGCCAGCTCCCTCGAGCTGTCGATTAGATGCATCGCCTGGCTGTGGGCCATGCCCTGTTTTGCCTGGTCCGGCCGGCTGACCCCTATCATTATATGGAGGATCCTGAAGAGCCTGTTCCAGCAAGGGTCGTACATCGAATCGTACCTATCGCATTACGTTGCGCCGAATACGCACTTGACCGGAGAAGCCCTGGGACTCTTGTATCTCGGCACCGCCCTTCCCTGGTTCAACGACGCCTCCCGCTGGCGTGAATTGGGTCTGCGGATCTTGCTCGAGCAATTGCCACGGCAGGTGCAGCACGACGGCGTGTATTTCGAACATGCCTCCTACTTTCACCGTTACACGACCGACTTTTATGTTCACGCGGTTCTGCTGGCTCGCGCTGGAGGTCTTGCGCTACCGCCATCCGTTCTCGAGACGCTCGCACGGTTGCTCGATCATCTGCTTTGGATCACGAGACCGGACGGAAAGAGCACGCTGTACGGAGACGATGACGGCGGCCGGCTCTTGACCTTGCATCAGCGCGAGTCGGGCGACTTCCGCGATACGTTGCAGACCGGAGCGGCACTGTGTGGCACCGGCACATGGAAATGGGCAGCCAGGCCGGCCTGCCCGGAGGTCTTGTGGCTGCTTGGGCCGGAGGGGCTTGAAGCGTATGAGCGCCTGGCACCGGTCGAACCGGACAGCGTGGTCAAGCGGTTTCCGACGAGCGGGTTCGTCGTGCTTCGGGACGGATGGAACGAACGATCGAGCTATGTCTTCGTGGATACCGGTGCGCACGGCGCAATGAACTATGTCCATGCGCATGCCGACGCCTTGTCGTTCGAATATGCGTCCAATGGTGTCACCTGGTTGGTCGATCCGGGCACCTACACCTATACGAAGGATCCGGCGCTGCGCGATCAGTTCCGATCCTCTTCCGCGCACAACACGGTGATCGTGGAAGGACAGTCTCAATCTCAGACCAGCGGACCGTTTTCATGGGCTCACGTCGCCGAGACCACCTTGCAAGAATTGACGGCAACCGATGAGGCCGCAACATGCCGGGGGGTACACAACGGCTATGAACGGCTTGATCCTCCAGTACGACATCAGCGGTCTATTCAGCTCGTCAAAAGATCGGATCGCCCGGCGGGCTCGTATCTATTGATAGAAGACCGGATCACCACTGTCGGCTCGTATCGTTATCAGCTCAGATTTCATCTCGCGCCGGACTGCAAGCCCTCGCAGGGCAACGCCCAGTTCGTCGTCCACCATCCCAACGGCCCTCAACTTGCGGTGGGCATCTGGCTGGTCGATCCACAGCGTGCCGCCACGGCGGTTCCGATCGGCGTCGAAGAGGGGTGGGTCTCTCCCAACTACGCGCGAAAGTTTCCGGCTTCAATCCTTGTCGCCAATGCCGAAGGGGCGGGGGATCAAACGTTTGTGACGGTCCTCGCGCCCCTCGATGGGGAGGTGGCCGTTGACTTGGAGTGCCTCGCACGTCTGGCCACCGACCGGGATGTGGAGTGCGCGGCCTGAACCCGATCTCAGATCGATCTCAATTTTCACACTACAGTCCTCAGATGAGACTGCTCTGGCTCAAGACCAACTTGCTGCATCATCCTGTCGCTACCGGCGGGGAGATCCGCACATAGTACATGTTGCACGAACTCAAGCAGCGGCATCATGTGACCTATCTTGTTCTCAGAGCGAGGGCGAAGATCGTTTGGGGGATGTGCAGGAGATGGTTCAGCGTCGGGGATGAAACGATCGGGGATTCGCTCGGCGATGGGAGCAGAGTCTACGACTCGGGAAGAGCAGGATCAAGCCGATATCCGACATTGCGCACAGTAAAGATGCGGCGGCCTTCGCCGCCCAGCTTGTTTCGCAGGCTTCGTATATGCACGTCGATGGTCCGCGACTGCAGATCTGCGTCCTTGCTGGCTCCCCACACTGATTCGAACAACGCATCTCGGCTCAGGACCCGCCCGTTGGTCATCAGCAATGCGCGGAGCAAGCTGAACTCCTTGGAGGTCAAGTGAATCGGCCTCCCGCGGAGCGTCACCTGGTAGCGGTCGAGTTCCATCTCCAATGAGCCGACTTTCAGCACCCGCGCGGGATCGGTGGGGGCTGATCGCCGGAGCCGGCCCTTGACCCTGGCAATCAGCTCATTGGCTTGAAACGGCTTCGTCATATAGTCGTCGGCGCCGATCTCAAGACCGATCACCTTGTCGCGTTCTTCATCCTTTCCGCTGAGCACGATGATGGGTAGGTGAGCAGTGATCGGATCCTGGCGGACACGCCGCAGCACCTCCAGGCCGTCGAGTCGGGGCAGAATCAGATCGAGCAGCATCAGGTCCGGCTTCTCGCGGCGCACAGCCTCGAGCGCATCCGGCCCATCCCGAGCCACGGCCACCTCAAACCCCTCACGCTGCAGCAGGGTGCGGAGGAGGTCAACGACGCTGTCCATGTCTTCGACGACGAGGATTTTTGCCATGGGTGGCCTGAAGCGTTGAAGGTGTTAAGGTTCGATCAAGCGACGGCGAATGGAATATCGCACGAGACTGGCGGTGTCATGAAGATCCAGCTTGTCCATGATTCGATGTCGATGCGATTCCGCCGTCTTCACGCTCACCCCCAGCAGTCCCGCGACTTTTTTCGTCGTCATGCCCTGGGCGACCAGCTGTAACACTTCCCGTTCCCTGATCGTCAAGGGATCAGCCGGAACGTCGCTCTTGGCTAGAAAGGCCTGAATCACCGTCTGGGAAATGCCCGGGCTGAGATAGAACGATCCTTTCGAAACGTCGCGAATGGCATGCACGACCTCCGTCACCGGTTGGGATTTGAGCAAATATCCTTTGACGCCGACCTTCATCGCCTCGAGCACGAACTCGTCATCCGTATGCATGGTGAGCAGCAGCGATTTTGTACCGGGGGAGACTCGTCGAATTTCGCGGACGACGTCCATGCCATTCAACAACGGCATCATGACGTCGATGACCGCCACATCGGGTTGCGTGTCCTCGGCCAGGCGGACCGCTTCCCGGCCGTCGCCCGCCTCGCCGACCACGGTGACCCCATATGTTTCGATCAGCGCCTTGACCCCTTGTCGCAACAGCGTGTGATCGTCGGCCAGCAGCAAGCGGCAGGAGACAAGCGATGGGACTGGCTCAGTATTTCGAGCCTCGAGGCGGCCCGGTCGCGGAGGCGGCATGACCGATGCCGAAGTGCGAGCGATCACACAGATCTCCTTTGGTTCCGGTTCTGCATAGAGACTTATCCGCTTCAATCGTTCGTTGTCAGCAGCGACTGGTGAGGCTCTTCTCTTTGCTACGCGTCACATTGTCACAGGATCTGCATCATTGGCACCTAGTGAAGCTCCTAGTTGGAGGCCATTGAACAGACCTCAAGAGTGCGCGTGCTTTGAAGAGTTGTTCTCATGGCGGCACTTCCAACGTTGACTGTATGCTGTGTTTGTAAACATGTCGCGCCGACCGCCTCGGCCCTCCCAATGGATGCCGATGTCGACCTTTCTCGAGCAACACCATCTCCGGACGGTTGACGTCCGCTTCAGCCACACCTATTGTCCGGTCTGCTACGAACAACAAGCCGAAGCTTGGTTGATCCCGGTAAAGAACAGTCCGGGACAGACCACGCGTCGCGCGGTGTAGTGCAGACTTGACGCCGTTCCCACTCCTCATCTTCTCCTAAGCGCACTCGCATCGTCCTTGTTCATGGGACATAGGCCGTCGCTCCGGCCCGTGTCAGCGTTCTTCGCGATTTGTGCGACCGCGGCTCTGTGCGCAAGCGTTGGTTGAAAAAAATCGTGCCTGTCGCAAATACGACCAAACGGTCAACGGCTGGGAGCCGGATGGTCGGCGCCTGGCTGGTCGGTCCGAATGGCGAGTCTCTGGCGCGAAGATGTCCGAACG
This sequence comes from uncultured Nitrospiraceae bacterium, assembly GCA_963730935.1. Taxonomy (GTDB): domain Bacteria; phylum Nitrospirota; class Nitrospiria; order Nitrospirales; family Nitrospiraceae; genus Nitrospira_C. The sequence continues at coordinate 195,738 of CAVSTP010000004.1, forward strand.
TCGTCCTCGGCAGGCGCCGGCTGCTTTGCTTCTGCGAAGACTCCATACAGCGTCGGGAGCACGATCAACGTCAACAAGGTCGAGCTGACGAGTCCGCCGATGACGACCACGGCGAGAGGACGTTGAACTTCCGATCCGATGCCGTGAGAAAATGCCAACGGAATCAAACCCAGCATCGCGACCAGCGCCGTCATCAGGACGGGACGCAGGCGAAGGAGGCAGCCGCGCTCGATCGCCTGGTCATCCGCCAGGCCTTCAGCCCGAAGTTGATTGATGTAGGACACGAGCACGATGCCGTTGAGCACCGCCACCCCGAACAAGTTGATGAATCCCACTGAGGCAGGCACGCTCAGATATTCTCCCGTGGCCCAGAGCGACACGATCCCGCCGATGAGGGCGAAGGGAAGATTCAAAATGATCAGGGCGGCATGACGAACGGAATTAAAGGAGGCGAACAACAGCAAGAAGATCAGCCCGATCGTGATCGGCAGGATGATTTTCAGGCGTGACATGGCACGCTGCATATTTTCGAACGACCCGCCCCAGATCAGATGATAGCCCGTCGGCAGCTGCACCTGCTTGGCGATTTTGGCCTGGGCTTCCACGACGATACTTTCGATGTCGCGGCCTAGGGTATTGAAGCCGACGTAGATCCTTCGCTGGAGACCTTCCCGGCTGATCAGCGCCGGCCCTTCGCGCAGCTCGATCTTGGCCAGCTCGCCGAGGGGGATCAGGGCCCCGGTGGCCGTCGTCAATAGGATGTTGCTGATCGTCTCCACGCTGTCACGGTAGGTTTTCGGATAGCGGAGAATCAGGTCAAAGCGTTTCTGCCCCTCGTAGACCCGGGTGGCCGCCTCGGCGCCAATCGCCGTCGAGATGATTTCCCGGATGTGCGCCACATTGATGCCATACCGCGCAATCTTTCCCCGGTCGATATCGATCGTGAGGTAGGCCTGGCCGAAGAGTTGTTCTACGCGCACGTCTTTGACGCCGGCGATGCCGGTCATGATCGTCTGCACCTGCTCCGCCGTTTTGCGCAACTGATCCAGGTCCTCTCCGATGATTTTCACGGTGGCTTCCGAGCGCACCCCCGACAGCAGTTCATCGACGCGTTGTTGAATCGGCTGGCTCAGCAGAAAATTTGCGCCCGGCACGCGCTCGATGCGCCGGCGGATCGCATCATCCAGTTCAGGCTTCGTTTTGGCCGTCTTCCATTCCTCCATCGGCTTCAGTGAAACGACCGGATCGCTGGCGTTGGGCTCCTGGGGATCATTGCCGAGCTCCGACCGTCCGATTTTCGAGACCACCATCCGCACTTCCGGAAACTCCATGACGGCGCGCTGCATCTCCATCTCAATCTCGATGGATTTATCGAGCGAGATGCTGGGAAGCCGGATCGTTTGCGGCGTGATCGCCGCCTCGTTGAGAATGGGAATGAATTCGCCGCCGAGAAACGGAAAGAGCGCAAGGCTGGCGCCCAACATCGCCACCGCCGCGGACAATACGACCCGCCGGTGGGTCAGCGCCCAGGACAGAGACGGGGCGTACAATTGCTTGGCCTTCCGCAGCAGCCAGGGATCTTTTTCGGTGCCCCTGGTCAGGGCCATTGAACACAGCGCAGGCGACAGCGTGAGCGATAGCAGCAACGAGACCAGCAGGGCGATCATGATGGTGTAAGCGAGCGGCTTGAACATCTTCCCTTCCATGCCTTGCAGCGTCAGGATGGGGAGAAAGACCAATATGATGATCAGAATGCCGAACAGGACCGGTTGGGCGACTTCTTTTGCAGCCTTGAGCACGATGGAAGTTCGGCTGACGGACACACCCGGCGGATGTTCGCTCAGATGGCGATATACGTTTTCCACGACCACGACGGATCCGTCCACCATCATGCCAATCGCAATCACCAAGCCGCCTAAGGACATGAGATTGGCCGTCAAGCCGACCTGATCCATGACGATGAACGTGGCCAACGGGGCGACCACCAGAGTAGCCGTGACGATCAGCGCGCTCCTCACATTGCCCAGGAACAGGAACAACACGACAATGACGAGGACGATGCCCTCGAGCAGGGCTTTGTAGACCGTGTGAAGGGCCGCGACGATCAGTTCTAGGCGGTCGTAGAACGGCATGATGCGGAGACCGGCGGGCAGGAGTTTCTGCTCATGAATGTCCTCGATCTTATCCTTCACGGCCTGCACGACTTCTCGGGCGTTGCCCCCCCGCAGCATCAGGACGATGCCGGCGACCACTTCGCGCTGGCCGTTCAAGACCGCCGCGCCGTGCCGCACCGCGTGGCCGATCTGCACCTCGGCCACGTCCCTGACAAAGACCGGGGTGCCGCGCGCCTCCTTGACGACGATGTTCTCGATGTCGTGCAATGTCTTGATCAGGCCGATGCCTCTGACGATGTATTTTTCAGGTCCTTTTTCGAGGATGTTGCCGCCGGCATTGGAGTTGTTGTTCGCCACGGCGGTGAATACGTCGTGAAGGGCGAGGTCGTATTTGCGGAGCAGCCCCGGGTCCACCATCACCTGGTATTGTTTGACGAACCCGCCGATCGAGTTGACATCCACCACGTCCGGTAGGCCCTTGAGGAGGGGACGGATCACCCAATCTTCCAGCGTCCGGCGCTCCATCAACTCCGTCTCCGTGAGCTGGTAGTCGGGGTCGTTGTCGTGCGGACCTTCCAGATAGAACTGAAATACCTCGCCGAGACCCGGCGAATTGGGCACGAGTTCCGACCGGGCGCCGGGCGGCAAGCTGTCCTGCACTTCCAAGACACGCTCGAGGACGAGCTGACGCGCCAGATAGATGTCGACGTCGTCGCGGAACACCACGGTAATCATCGACAAGCCGACTTTCGACAGGGACCGGATGTCGGTCAATCCGGGGGCGCCGGTCAACTGGAGCTCCAGCGGAAAGGTCACGAAGCGCTCGATTTCGGCAGGGGACAGTCCTTGCACCTCCGTCACGACCTGGACAAGGACGGTCGTGACGTCTGGAAAGGCATCGATCGCAATCGTGCGGAACGAATAGATGCCCGCAAGCGCGATGAGGCAGGCCAAGGCGATAACCAACACACGCTGGCGCAGCGCTAGTTCGAGAAAAGAGGACATGAGCTAGATTTGGTCGGAAAGCAGTTCGGACTTCAGCACATACGCGCCCTTCACGACGACCGGTTCTCCTTCCTGAAGTCCGTCGAGGATCTTGATCATCTCCCCGTTGTCTTCGCCCAGCGTGACGTCGCGTGCCTCGAACGTGTGGGCATCCCGTTGCACAAAGACGAACCGGCGGTCGCGCTCCCGTTGCACTGCGCCCTCCGGTACCATCAGGACGCCGTGCTCAGGGAGCGAATGCACCCTGATTGTCGCGTACATCTCGGGTTTGAGTTTCCGGTGCGGGTTAGGCAGCTCCAAGCGCAAGTTCATCGTCCGTGTGGCCACGTCCAGCACGTCGCCGACGTACGTGATCTTCCCATGGAAGACTTCGCCGGGATACGCCGTCACCAGTACCTCCACGAGCTGATCTACTGCAGACTTATCGGTGCCCGCATCGGCCCGTATGAAGGTGATGTCTTTCTCCGGGATGTTGGCCAGCACCCACACTTCTGAGAGATCAGCGACCGTAAAGAGCTTCTCCGTGACCTCTACGACCTCTCCCTTGGTCAGATTTCGTGCGATCACCCGGCCGTCGAAGGGAGCGGTAATGGGCACAAAGGAAACAATCTTCTGCTCACGGTTGAGTTTGGCGATGTGTTCGTCGCTCATGCCCAGCAGTCGCAAGCGGTCTTCGGCTTCGCGTTTCTCCGCGCGCAAGCTGAGCATGTCACCCTGGCGCCGCTGAGCTTCGGCAAGCCCGATCACCTTTTCCCTGAGCAGCATCGTCGCACGCTCGTACGCCCGTTCCGCGACGTAGAGCTTTGCGACGGCTTTGAGATACGACGACTGCGCCATGCCCAGCTCGCTGCTGTTCAGCATGGCCAGAAGATCGCCGCTCTTCACCTGTTGCCCGAGATCGGCGTAGACGTCGAGGACGCGGCCTCGCACGAGCGCCGTAATGTCGGCGGTCGCACGCTGGTCCGGTACCACTGTGGCGGGAAAATCCCGATGCAACTTGAACTCGCCGCGCACGGCAGGCTCGACCACGATGGCACCGCTTCGTATCTCTTCGGCGGTCAGCGTCACGATACCGGTCTCGTGCGGCTTTCCGGTCGGCTTCGCGGCCGGTGATTCCTGCGCGGCGCTGTTACATCCCGACGTGAACAGGACCGCGGCGAGGAGGAGAGGAGGGATGGATCCAAACGACGTCATACGGGTCCTTCCATTCAGGCACGTACAATGCGAACGGCTGATCTCATGCATGGCCTGGTCAATGCCTCACAGCACGCCGCCGACCGCCCGCTCGAGTCGTGACAGCGCCACGGACAGCTCAAAGCGTGCCTGTGCATAGTCAAAGAGCACTTGCCGCTGCACGCGCTGGGCATCCAGGACTTCCAACAGGCTCGCGGCGCCCTGCTGGAAGCTGAACTTGGCGATCCTCAACGCTTCCTCCGCCTGCTTCAACAGGCCCTTCTCCAGCACTTCGATGAGTTTTGCGGTGGTTTGCGCATCCTGATAGTACTGATTGATCTGTCTCAACAGCTCATTGCGTGTGCGGAGGAATTCAGCTTCCTCCTTGCGCTTGGCACCCAATGAGCCGGCGATTTCACCCTGCTGCTGGTACCACAATGGTGTCGGGACGCTCAAGCCCATATCGAAGCCTTCACGGCCATATTCGCGGGCGTAGCTGGTGTTCAGGCTGACGTTCGGCACGCGGTTCTGCCTCTCAAATTCAATGGTACGGTCGGCTTGATCGATCGACTTGGTCAAACGCTGAAGAGAAGGATGCTCTTGCATCGAGCGCGTCGTCAGACGGGTGAGGTCCAAACTGGACGGGAAGACCAGAAAATCGCCGTTCACCGCGTAACTCGGGCCGAGGGCACCGGCGGTCAACGTATCGAGAATGACCCGGTTGACGCGCACCGTATTTTCGCTCCGGGTGACGGCTTGATTGGCTTTCAACACTTCCACTTCGGCTTTGATCAGATCGAATTGAGGAGCTTCACCGAGGCGGACCCTGTGACTGACGACGCGGCGCACGTCTTCGACGATGCTCAAGTTATTTTTCGCCAGCTCCAGGTCGCGCTGCGCAAGGAGTAGGTCATAGAAGGCGACCTTGACGTCCGATGTCAGGTTCAAGCGGGTTTCGATCAATCCGATCGAGGCGCCGGCCAGCCCGGCGTCTGCCGCGCGTTGACGGGCGGCCCGTTTGGCAGGCCATTCGAGCGGCTGGCTAAAGCCGGCCATGTATTCGGTGGCCGATGTCGGGATCTCAGTGACCAACGGACCCCCATCCCTTAAATACCCTTTGCCGCTGTCTCCATGAATGATCGGATTGGGATAGGCCCCGGCCGCGGTGCGCTTGCCGGTGCTTTGATCGATTGCCGCCATCGCGCCTGCGATCATGGGATTGCGCTCAATGGCCAAGCCGATGATGTCGTGAAGCGCATAGGTGGGCGATGCGGTATCCGCCTGGACGCGTTCACCGAACGGGACAACGAGAACAGTGAATATGACAGCAGTAAACCATGGTTTCATAGCAAACCTCGCGCATGCTCCTGAGGGAGCAGTGATGTCTGTGAAGATCCGAAGAGCCGTCGGTGTGTGTTAGGGAAGAGCCGGGGGACGGAACCAATCCGAGGCGAAGTCTGTCCGCGGACAGGAGGTGTTATCCAGGACACGGGCCCGTGCGAGATGAATGATGCGAAATGCTTCTCCCTGGGCGAGCGCCAATTCCCCGAGCTCGCCTTCTCCCGGATCGGTTTCCGTCTGGCCATCCGGCGAGCCTGGCAGCTGGTCGTGCGCATGCACCGGGCTGGTGGACCATTGGCGCAAGCAATCATCGCCGCACGCCGTGCCCATGAGCTGCACCGCGAAAACCGTGAGGAGTAGAAGAAAAAAACTGTGCCCGCAGGTACGGAACATGATGCCTTGCCCCTAAGAAAATCGGGACACCGTACCATGAGAGACACCCCATCCGCAATTCCATTTCTCTCCCGGGCAGGCACAGAGCAGAAGTGGCTGACAGAGCATGGATATTTAAAAGATCCCATGCCGCATGGCCCTTCCATACTGGGGGTATCCCGAGTCGTGCGGCGTCGAAGCCGTCGCTAGAGTAGGTTTTTGTGTATGTGAAGGCAACGGTTCGTTCCAGAGACCTTCTTGCGAAATCCGGGAACGAGATTCACTGAATTTGGGGGGTAAGGATGACTGAACCAGACAGCGCAATGCAGATACGAGCAGGGTCGGAGGCGACCCGAAGCAAAGGTGGAAAAGGAAAAGCGGTTATTAAGAGAAGTAAGGCTGACACCTCGTCTCAAGAACAGCCAGAAGAGGGGGGGGGCCGGCGTGAACCCAACCGGCAGCCGGACAAGCGAGGATTCCGTGCAACGCCATCACGAGACCCGCATCTGATCGACAGAATCCAGCAGCGGGCCTATGTGCTGTTCAAGGCCTGCGGCTGTGAGCATGGCCATGATCTGGAACATTGGCTGGAGGCTGAACAACAGATCACTGGCTCGCCCGATCACTCGGATCGGTAGTAATGGAACCAGCGAAGGAGCGGCGCTCAGCGGAGCACCAACTCGTCGGAACGTTCGCCTCGACTTGGCCGTCCGTGGCCTGTAGGTTCCCGTACCGGATGTTTTCGGCGATGCTCGTCGGGAACAGCTGCGGATCCTGAGGGACGATCGCGAACTGGTCGCGCAGGTCGGTCAGTCGGTAGTCACGCATCTCCCTTCCATCAGGTAGCACGACGCACGCACTGGGGTCGTGAAACCTCGTCAGCAGATTGACGATCGTCGATTTCCCCGCACCGCTCGGGCCGAAAGGAGACGTCGCGCAGCACTGCCGGCGACGAAGGATAGGCGAAGGTGACTCCCCGGAACGCGACGTGGCCTTTCGATTGACGAGCCGGTACGAGACGGGCCGGTCCGTGACAAGAGGCGGCGTATCGAGAATGGCCAGCGCTCTCCGGAAGCCTACCAGATGGGTCTCCAATTCCGTCAGTTTTTTTGCCACAGTATCCAGAGGACCGGCCAGACCGCCAGCGTCGAGGGCAACGGCGTGATGAGGTTCAGCGGAATCGAGAACAGGACGACGACGGACAGACAGGCCAGCTGGGCACGAAAAGGGGCCAGAAATGGCCACACCCGGCGGAGGAGCTGCAGCGCGAGCGTTTCTGGTCTTGTGTGAGTGGTTGCTCGGACATGGATGCAATGGGTCGTCGAACGACGCGTGTATAGTAATAAGCGGTTCGATCGCGCGCAATCCGAGGAGGAAAGTCCGAGGTAAAAATGATGTAACGACTCGGACATTCTGTCCTGGGCGGGGGACATGCTGTCGTTATCCAGGCTTTGCGGGTCGGCTGCCGTGTGTGAACACCATGCAAACATCTTGAAATTAGGCGCTCCGTATGAACGCTCATACGGTCCGCAGCTTGCACGCACTTCTCACGGGACAGGAATGTGCAGAATCAGCAGATGCAATAGAGGCATCGCGCGAGAACAACCCTTTACAATCCTTAAGGAGGCAAACTATGCGGAATGGAGACTACGAGTACTACGAAGATGATGCCATGGGGTGGTCCGCCTTTGTGGCTGGCGCCTTCATCGGAGCCGGTCTGGCTTTGCTGTTTGCCCCACAAACAGGAACGGAATTGAGGGGCATGCTGAGGAACTACGCCGCGCGAGCGAAAGATGAAGCTTGGGAGCGCGGACGGACCGCGTGGGATAGCGCCGTCGAGCGCGGTAAAGAATATTATGACAAGGGTCAAGAGGCCGTCCAGGAAGCCGGCCGTTCTGCGAAAGAGTATGCGCAAAGCGGCAAGGAAGCCTTGCGAGAAGCCACCAGAGAGAGCTCGCATCGGGGGTGAATGCCCAAGGTGGGTACCGGCGTCGCTGGGACGACACTCGAAGGATGTCTTACCAGGTGGTGCCGGGCCTACCACTTCGTTGAGAACTATCTCGGCCTTCCTGAAGGTCTGAGCGGGCAGAAGCAGGCTGCGTCACCGGCTTTCTGTCAAATGATCATCGCCGTTGGGCAGCCTGCCACCGCAGCACAAGCCATCGATCACGATCTCCTCGATGAGAGTTTGCGCAGCCGCAGCCTGCCGCGCATTGGAAGGACGGGCGAGGTGCAAGGAGCAATGAACTGATATGGAAGCTGTCGCGGTGGGGGAATCGGGAAGCCTGCGGATTGCCGCTATCGGAGACTTACATTGCCCCCGTACGTCCTCCGAGGGGCTCCGGGACCTATTTCATGATCTCGCCACCGAGGCCGATGTTCTTCTGCTCTGCGGCGACCTGACCGATTACGGAAAACCGGACGAAGCGCGATTGTTGGTGGATCAGTTGGGTCACGCGAGGCCGGTTCCGATGCTCGCCGTGCTGGGCAACCATGAATTTGAGTGCGGTAAGCAGGACGAGATCGTGCGGATCCTTTCCGATGGAGGAGTCACTGTGCTCGACGGCACCGCGGTGGAGATTCTCGGGGTGGGATTTGCCGGGGTCAAGGGATTCTGCGGGGGCTTTGGCGCCCGCGCCTTGCAGCCGTGGGGTGAAGCGGCGCTCAAGCAGTTTGCACGCGAGTCTGTGGAGGAAACCGTGAAGTTGGAGTCGGCATTGGCCAAGCTGCGGACGCCCTCGAAGGTGGTCCTCATGCATTACGCACCGATTCTCGACACCGTTCGCGGAGAACCCGCAGAAATTTTCGCCTTCCTCGGTTCCAGCCGATTGGAAGAGCCGGTCAATCGCTATGAGGTGACAGCGCTCTTCCACGGCCACGCCCACAACGGCAGTCCTGAAGGCAGAACGTTGGGCGGGACGCCTGTCTACAACGTCGCGCTGCCGCTTTTATACAAGCAGTTTCCCGGTCGTCGCGCCATGCGGTTCATTGAAATTCCGTCGGCGGCTGCGCCGGTCGCCTCCTGAGGGCCGGAGAAGGGACAGTTGATGAGTTCAAATGCTCAAGGCCTAGATCAACAATTCAACGGAACTCTGCAATCAGCTGGTCATCCAGCGGATCCAGCCATTGACGTCTACCGTGAGGCCCTGTCCAGTCTCGTGAAGGCCAAAGTTCCGTTTCTGGTCGGGGGAACCTTCGCTCTGGAAAGCTACACCGGACGGGTTCGGCGGACAAAAGATCTTGATCTATTCGTCAATCCTACCGACCGGCTCCGGCTGATGCAACGGTTGTTGGACGCCGGCTTTCGCACTGAATGGCGGTTTCCTCATTGGCTCGGCAAAGCCTACAAAGACGGTCACAGCATCGACATCATCTACAGTTCCGGCAATGGTATCTGCACCGTGGATGAGGCGTGGTTCCGTTACGCCCTTCCAGCGGAGATTTTCGGCATCCCGGTCCGAGTGGTTCCGGCCGAAGAGATGCTCTGGTCCAAAGCGTTTGTCATGGAGCGTAATCGGTACGACGGGGGCGATATCGCGCATTTGCTGAGGGCTCGGGCTCACACCATGGATTGGGCGCGGCTCCTGTTTCGCTTCGGCACCCACTGGCGCGTGCTGTTCAGTCACGTGATTCTCTTTGGGTTCATCTATCCGGAGCAGCGGCTTCGCATACCCGACTGGTTCATGCATGAGATGATGCGGCGAATCAAACTGGACATGCAGTGTCTGCCGGCAGACCGTGAGGTGTGCCAGGGGACGTTGTTGTCGTGGTCTCAGTACCTCGCCGACCTGGAATGCGGCGACTACCAGGATGCACGTCACGCGCCGCGCGGGAAATTGACGTCGGGCGACACGCAGCACATGACGGACGTCCTCCAACGGGAAGAACGGCGAGAACAACAACACTAAGGATCATCTCGCGTGAGCGAAGGAGGCTGCCGGTATGCTGGACTCCCCTTATCTCACTCTCATCGGCCGGGTGCTCCTCGGCCTCATGTTCCTCATTTCCGGCGTCCACAAGATCGCCGATCCTCACGGGACACAGCAGTACATGATCATGATGGGGATGACGTGGATGACTACGCTGTTCTACATTGGGGCGGTGGTCGTGGAAGTGGCCGGCTCCTTGTCCCTGCTGCTGGGATATCGTGCACGCGCGGCCGCCTGGTTGTTGTTTCTGTTCATGATTCCCACGACGCTCATCTTCCACACCAATTTTGGCGACCCGAACCAGATGATCCACTTTCTGAAAAACGTGTCGATCATGGGGGGGTTGCTGTACGTCGCCCGCTATGGCGCCGGCCGCTACAGCATAGATGCGGGACTGGAACGAACGGCGGCTGGTGCAGCTCCGCAGCCGTTGAGAAAAGTCGTGCATCAATAGGCAACGGAAGGATGCTCACGTGCAACCGTTAATCAGGGTCGGACGGATCGCCGGCATCGAGATCGGTATCCATTACACGTGGCTGCTCATCGCCGTGCTGATCACGGGATCGTTTATCGGCTACTTGTCCGACACTCATCGGCTGTGGCCGGCGAGAACCATTTGGTCGGCTGCGATCGTCATCAGCGCCTTGTTTTTCCTCTCAGTCATGCTGCACGAGATGGCGCACGCCCTGGTGGCGCGAGCCTACGGCATGCACGTCCGGACCATTACGCTGTTTGCGTTAGGCGGAGTGACGAGGATCGAAAAACAGGCGGCCAATCCCGCCGCCGAATTTTGGATGGGCCTGGCAGGACCACTGATGAGCGCGGCCCTGGGCATATTGTGCGGAGGGCTGGCGTCTTGGTGGGCGCGCGGCTCGAACATCGTCACCATTTCGCCTGCGGCGACGGTTCTGCTGTCCTTGAGCTCGTTGAACCTCATGTTGGCCATGTTCAACTTGATCCCAGGCTTCCCGTTGGACGGTGGGAGAATTCTTCGAGCGATACTGTGGTGGATCGGCGGAGACGAGATTCGCGCGACCCGGATCGCATCGCGGGTGGGACAAGGGGTGGCCTTGGTCATGTTCGGTCTGGGCTTATGGGAATTTCTCTCAGCGGCAAGTCTCAGCGGCATTTGGCTCGGTCTGTTGGGATGGTTCCTGCTGGACGCCGCCACCGCCAGCTATGTGCAAGCAGAAGTTCTGACAGGTCTGTCGAATATCCGCGTCGGGGATCTCATGTCCCACGAGTGCGTATCAGTGCCCGCCGATCTGTCGGTGCAACGGTTTGCGGAGGAGCACGTGCTCCAGACCGGACGGCGCTGTTACGCCGTCGAGGATCGCGGCGAGATCGTGGGAATGATCACTCCCGCCGATTTGGCCAAGGTGGAACGCATCCGCTGGTGCCATACGCCGGTGATCCAGGTGGCTCATCGGCTGCATGAACTCCGATCGGTTTCTCCCGACACCCCGGTGGTCGAGGCTCTTCAGACGATGGGACGGGAGGACCTCAATCAACTCCCGGTCATCACGGCAGGACGGATGGAAGGAATGCTCTCGCGGAGTCATATCCTTCGGGCGCTCGAAACGCATGGGGAACTCAGCATGTAATCGGAGTGCGCAGCGACAATACAATGACGAGGTTCATCATGGATAGACGAACATCGCTGATTCTGGGCATTCTCCTGACTAGCGCCGGCTGTGCCGGTGGACAAGGCTCAGCAGATTATGGAACGGCCTCTCCTCAGCAAGAGGCCGCAGAGCAGACGGCCGATTATCGCACGCAGGCCAACTCGCTGCGCGAGATGGCCGACCGTCGGCAGTTGGAGGCGGATCTCTTGGCGCGTGAGGTGGGGCCCAGCGATCCCGCTGTCGAAAAAAAGCGGCGGTTGGCGGAGGAACTTCGTGCGGCGGCAGTAGAGGCCGACAATAATGCGCATGAGACCGGTCGTCAGGTGCCCCATGGAATGGTGCAATAGGCCAACTCAGATTTGAAATTGAAGGCGAGAGCTTGAGATCTGAAGTTTAAAACTTGAGATTTGAAAGCCGAGATCTGCGCGCACACGCGGGAATCTGCGGCGCGCGGAAAAGGGAGGAGATCATGCCGACGACGATGGTGCAAGATCCCGCCAAAGCCAAAGAGTATTTCGAGGCCAAAATGGCGTTTACCACCGGCCCGGTGGAATTGGAACGCATGATGAAGGAGGGCAACGTCAACATCGTGGACGTTCGCGCCGCCGAGGACTACGCCAAAGGCCATATCCCGGGAGCCGTCAATCTGCCGAAGGAGCGCTGGTCAAGCCTCCAAGGTTTGCGCAAGGACCGGACGAATGTGGTGTACTGCTATTCCCAAGTGTGTCATCTCGCGGCGTCTGCCGCCGTGCACTTCACCGGGCAGGGATTTCCTGTCATGGAATTGGACGGAGGGTGGCGCTGGTGGAAGGATGACGGGTTTGACATCGAAACCTGAAAGAGATCAGCGCGCGTGCCTGCCATTCACTGGGTATCCCCCCATTCACGATTATGCGCTGGTCGGCGACTGCCGGACCGGCGCCCTCGTGTCCAGTCGTGGGTCGATTGACTGGCTGTGTCTTCCGCGCTTCGACAGTCCGTCGTGCTTCAACCGTTTGCTCGACTGGGAGCACGGCGGGTACTGCGAAGTGAATCCGACGTCCTTCTTCCGGACGAAACGCGCCTACCAAGACCATACAGCGGTCCTCACCACAGAATTTGAAACCACCGATGGTAGAGCGCAACTGACGGACCTGATGCCTGTCGCCGCGGACGGAGGGCAAGCCCCGCTGCGATTCCCCCTGCGTCAAGTCCTGCGTCGCATCGAGGGACTGGACGGTCGGGTGGAGTTCTCATTAACGATCAAACTGCGTCCGGACGACGGCCGGACGGTCCCGTCCTTTGTACAACGAGGACGGGCCGGGTATTGCGCCGATTTCGGAGGACGGATGATCTGTGTCGCCGTCGATAGCCCGATGGAGATCAGTCCCGGTCTCCTGAGTGGCCGTGCGGTGGTTTCGCGAGGCGACAGGCTGACGTTGTGGTTGGTCTATACCGAGGAAGCTCCTGGCGAGTACCCGCAGTTGTTCGCAGCAGAGGAGGCGATTGCGGAAACGCAGACCTATTGGACCGGTTGGTCGCGTAGTTGCCGGTACGAGGGAGCATGGCGGGACCAGGCCATCCGAAGCGCGATTACGCTGAAGCTGCTCAGCTATGCGCCATCAGGCGCCATTGTCGCCGCGCCGACGACCTCTTTGCCGGAACGGTTGGGCGGCGACCTCAATTGGGACTATCGCTATTGCTGGCTCCGCGACGCCTCCTTTACGGCCCATGCCTTTTTCCGTCTTGGCTTCGATGCGGAAGCCCTGGCATTCACACAGTGGATGACGCATGCCACGACGTTGACCTATCCAGAATTGCAAGTCCTGTACACCCTGCATGGAGAGGCGTCGATCCCGGAACGGTCATGGCCTTTTCTCGAAGGATATCGGCGCTCACAACCAGTTCGGATTGGCAATGCCGCGTCTGCGCAGGAGCAACTCGACGTCTATGGAGAAGTGCTCGATACGATCGCACTGTCTGTGGAGGCGGGCTATGCGGTCGACCGTGACACCAAACGCTGGATCGTCGAGGTCGGGAATATTCTCTCCATGTCCTGGCCTTATCCAGATCACGGAATTTGGGAGATCCGCGGTGAACCGCGACACTATGTTCATTCGAAAGTCATGTGTTGGACGGCGTTGGATCGCGTCGAACGCCTGGCGCGCAAGCTGGGCGTAAGGCCTTCAACGACAGCGTGGAGTCAGGCGCGGGAGGCGTTGGTGCGCGCAATCTTGAAGTCCGGGTATTCCAAGACCCGCCGCAGCTTCGTTCAGGTTCTTGGAGGCACCAGGCTGGATGCTGCCGCGCTCACGTTCGGCCTCACCGGCTTCATCGACGGCCGCGATCCCCTCATGATCTCGACGATTTCGACGATACAGCGGTGGCTGACGCGCGGTCCGTTGGTGTACCGCTATATCGCGGAGCAGGGGACTGGCCGCGAGGAAGGGGCCTTCCTGCCATGTAGCTTTTGGTTGGTGCAAGCACTGGCCGCTGCCGGGCGACCGGAGGAGGCCCAAGAACTCCTCGCTCGACTGGTGCCCCACGCCAATGATCTGGGATTATTTCCCGAAGAAATCCGCCATCAGGACGGCGAGTTTCTTGGAAACTTTCCTCTCGCCTTGACCCATGTGGCGCACCTCGGCGCCCTGTTGAGCGTTGCGGAGAAAGCATAGGCCGGATCAATTGAGGCGGCACTAAATCCGATAGAAGCCACCGAGCACAGTGCCGTAGGCAATGTGGGCGATCAACACCGCTAACGGAGTCCGATAACCGTAGTTCAACGCCAGAAAGCCCGGCGGCTCGAGCATTCTCGTCGGCCGCGGGCCGGTGCTGTCGGAGGCCATTCGGGGATGAAGGCCGGGGAGGGACGGAAGCACGGCAACCAGGATAAACGCCGTGTGTGCGATCCCCATTAACGCTCCCAGCCACCAGGTTGCCATGCCAAAGGCATGGAAGAACAGCACATAGATGAGTGCAATCCACCAGCCGTTGATAAAGTGTATGACAAAGCCGATGACCTTTGCCCGGTCTCGATCGGGGGTGACCATCGTGCCCAGCAGGAGGGTTGTGTCCATCCGGGTGAGGTGCAGCGCCTGGCCTGCCCGCAGGAGTGTCGTCAAGAGACCGGTGGCCAGCAGTCCCCAGATCAACGTGTCGCCCACGTGCATGGCCGTCTTTCTCGGCGGTCCGACGGCTGACTGCATTGCTGCCGAAGGCGCCTGCCCGGTCGCGCCAGCCTTGCGGGTCGAGTCCAAGGAAGGAACTCAAGGCGCCCGCAGGCGGCGACCGGGTTTCGCTCTAGGCGGCCTTTTTCCGTCGTGCCCCCGACGACTTCTTGCCGCCTTCGTATTTCTGCATTAATCTGACTTTGCGTTTGGAGACTTCATCCGAGATGCTGTGGGGCTCAAAGCCGCCTTCCTGGGCTTGAGGGAACAGTTCTCCCTCTTCTTCTTCGATATGATGGCCAACCAACTCGCCCAAGACCTTGAACTTGGTGGAAAATCCCTCGTCTTCTGCATCCATCTTGCGCAGCTCTTTGATCAAGAACTTGGCCACGTGATGTTCTTCCCTGGCCTCATTGACCAAATCTTCGTCGTCTATCACTTCGGCAATGGCGGGGTAGACCAACTCCTCCTCCAGCGTCGCATGGACTTCCAAAGCCGTCAGGGTCTCGTCGGCAATCGACGCGCGAGCCCGTTTATCGGCGTCCTCAAACTTCGTAAAAAGGTCCTGCACGTGGCGATGGTCGGTCTTCAACATTTCGAAGACATCCTCGCCCCCTTCTCCCTTCTCCGTCTCGCGTTGTTCCATGTCGTCGTTCTGTGATCGGCCTTCACGCATGATTCCTCCTTAGATCTCTTCGCGGTCTTCGCGGCGCATGATGTTCTCGAACAGCTCGTATTGCTCCTGGCAGGCCACGCATCGCCGTGCAAAGGGGAGCGCCCGAAGCCTGGCCGGTGAAATTGTCGCTTCACAATCCTCGCAGATACCGTAGGTGCCTTCATCTAGCCGGCGAAGTGCTTCGTCCAGTTGGATCCGTTCTTGTGTGCGGGCTTCGAGGAGTGCAATTTGCTGGGCGCCGGTGGCGTCGCGCAGCGACATGTCCTCGACATCGAGTACGGAGTTGTCGCGGAAGTGGGTATGGTTGTCCCGGTGTTGCGCAATGAGATGATCGATTTCACGTTGGAGCGTCGACCGCCGTCCGATCAGCACGGTGCGCAGCACTTCCGGCCGCCTCTCATTTATCTGATTTTCCATTGAATGACTCCTCGTCTATTGGTGATGAGCGACTCGGTATGGGTTTGTGCAAAAGAAGGGCCAGTCGTTTCGGCCTCTATGGTCATTAGGATTGGCTGAGAGTGGATTGATTCTGGTGCGATGGGAGGCTCTGCCGTTGCGCGAGTTGTCTTTCCCGGGGACAAGCTGTCGGCGGTTCCAGTGGAATTGCACACACCTGCTTGAGGTAAGGCAGAGGAGCATCGCTCCTCTGCCTGTGCCGTCTTCCGCCGAACGTTTTTCCGCGCGGTGGGGCAGTCATGACGTTGAGAGTGGGCGACTCTCAGGTTCAATGACGAGCGATCCGAAACGGGGGCGCGCCCGGATCGTTCATGTTCCATCGCGCTGCGTAATCGGCGCAAGACAACGCCATTACTCATTCCTCATGCCATCGGGCACGTTATGCGGCGAGCGATGATTGCGACGTCAGATCGTCCTTACGCCGCTGCATCGTCATCCCGAGCGTCTGCACGTCGAGCTGGGCCGCCGCGAGCGGAAGAATCGCATCTTCTTCCTCCGTGACATGCTCGATGACGGCATCCTCAAACTCCGTAAACAGGTCCCGATAATCACTGCTTTTCGGGTCCAGGGTCCGAAGCTGTTGAATCAAGTCCTTGACCATACTGTGACTGTCGTAGGCGGCCGTGATGATTTCCGACTCCGCTTCCTCCTCTTCCTCGTCATCGAGTTCCTCGAGGGCGCTTTCGCTTTCCGGGTCGATCTCGCCGTCGTCCGTGACATCGAGCCCGTTGCCCTCCGTTTCATATCCCAGCGATTCGAGCTTGGACTGCACGGCCGGGTAGAACAGTTCCTCTTCCACTTTCGAATGAATATCCAACTCGGTGAACAGCCGCGACGCGATGGATCCCTTCTCGTCATCCGACGCGCCATGGAATTGTTCGAACAGCTTGCGCACCTCTTTGTGATCGGCTTTCAACAACTGGACTGCATCTTGGGGTTGTGAGCTTTTAGGCTTCTTCGGCGTCCGCTTGGCCATGGTGTCCTCCTTGCCATTCATGAAAAACGCCCTGCGCCTCTGGCTCATCCATTGACGATCGTGCCTCCGTTGGGATGCAGCACTTGGCCGGTCGTATAGGATGAGTCCTGCGACGCAAGGAAGACATAACTCGGGGCGACTTCCTCGGGCTGCCCAGCGCGTTTGAGCGGGACGTCGAAACCGAACGTGGCGACTTTATCCGCGGGAAAGGTGGAGGGGATCAGGGGCGTCCAGATGGGACCTGGCGCCACGGCATTGACTCGGATCTGCTTGTCGGCGAGCGCCTGAGACAGAGACCGCGTGAAGGCGACGATTGCGCCCTTGGTCGACGAATAATCGATCAACTGGGCGCTGCCTTTATAGGCCGTCACCGAAGTCGTGTTGATAATGGTGCTTCCCTCCTTCAAGTGGGGCAATGCGGCTTTCCCCATAAAAAAATACGAAAAAATGTTCGTCCGGAACGTGCGCTCGAGTTGGTCCTCTGTAATCTCTTCCAGGCTCTCCTGCGGATGCTGCTCGGCGGCATTGTTCACGAGAATATCCAGCCCGCCCAATTCGCGGACGGTGCGCTCCACCGCCTCGTGGCAGAACTGTTCCTTCCCTACGTCGCCTGCGATGAGGATGCACCTACGACCCTGCTGTTCGACCAGGCGCTGGGTTTCTTTCGCATCTTCATGCTCGTTGTAATAGACGATGGCCGTATCAGCCCCTTCTTTGGCGTACGCGATGGCGACGGCTCGACCAATGCCACTATCTCCGCCCGTGATCAACGCCACCTTGTTCAGGAGTTTGCCGCATCCACCTTGCGCAGGGCCTTCGCTTTTCGGACGAGGCGTCATGTCCTTTTCCAGTCCTGGCTGTCGTGACTGTTGCTGAGGCGGACGCTGCTGTTTCGATGGGGACATTCACACCTCGTGATCGGTGATGCCGGATCCGCTGCCCACTCCGAGTTCCACACCGCCGGCGGTACCTAGCGTGCGCCCCAGGGTGCAGAAAACCAAGGCCAAGCTCCTATTTTCTTAGTGCGTGAAGACAGTGGAGAAGACGGTGCAAGAGACAGACCCCGGTCGACCACGTGGAGCTTCGCGGGCAACACTGTTGGGTGTAGGCCGATGACCTGAGACGCGGTTGAATAATGTGGACAAAATGTCTGACACAGGACACCTGGTCCGCTCCCTGTGTCCAGCCGGCAGACCGTTTCCCTGAAGGACGTATCGGTTACGTTGTTCACTCCGGCAAGGGCACTCGATTTGCACTTCTCCCCTGACCGCAAGATGAACGCCGCGAGAAAATTACAAAAGCAGTCGGAATTGCAGCAGCAATCGCCCGGTGCGGCCTCCCGGTCCTCCGCTGCACGGTCGTCGTTACTCGTGCCCGGCCGCAATTGTTGGCGGGTGGAGCGCGCCGAGCACGCGTCGTTCCTGATCGACGGAGATTCCTACTTCCGGGCGTTTCGTGCCGCGGCCATCAATGCCCGCCACAGCATTATTATCCTCGGCTGGGATTTCGACAGCCGGATCCGAATGCTGATCGACCGGGAACCCGACGGGTTTCCCGACCGGTTAGGCGAATTCCTCCATGCGCTGCTGATCCGGAGACGACAGCTCCATATCTACGTCCTCACGTGGGACTTCCACATGATCTACTGGAAGGAGCGGGAATGGTGGCTCCCGTCGAAGCTCGCCGCGCATCGACGGCTGCATTTCCACAAGGACGGCGCGCATCCGGTCGGGGCCTCCCATCATCAGAAAGTGGTCATCGTCGACGATGTCGTGGCCTTTGTCGGGGGGTTGGATTTTGCCCAATGCCGCTGGGATACGAGCCAGCATCGTGACAGCCACCCGGACCGTGTGCTGCTCACAGATGAGACCCCGTGCCGGCCGTTTCATGACGTGCAGCTGATGGTGAGCGGTCCGGTGGCTGAAGCGCTGGGGGAGTTGGCCCGCAACCGCTGGCGTGCCGCGACTGGGCGGGCCATGCGTCCCGTCGTGCAGGGCCGTCCGGAAGAACTGTGGCCCGAGGCTGTGAAGCCGGAGATGTCGGATGTCCCGGTCGCCATTGCCAGAACAGCGCCCGCCTTCGGGGAGCGTGCGTCCGTCAACGAAGTGGAGGCCTTATTTCTGGACAGTCTGAACAACGCGCGCCGTCACATTTACATTGAGACGCAGTACCTGACCTCCCGAACGATCGCAGACTGCCTTGCCGCACGGCTGCAGGATCCAAAAGGACCAGAAATCGTCATGGTGCTGCATCCCAACAGCGACGGTTGGCTCGAGCAGCATACGATGGACGTGCTGAGAGGACGCGTGCTCGAGCAGCTCCGTGCCGCGGACCGGTTCCACCGCTTGAGTCTCAATTATCCCAAGGTGCCAGACCTTCGCGGGCAATGCATCAGCATGCACAGCAAAGTCTGCGTCGTAGACGATGACTTCGTGCGGATAGGATCGGCCAACCTGAGCAATCGGTCGATGGGGTTCGATACGGAGTGCGACTTGGCGATCGAAGCGTCAGGGAACCCGGCCATACGTGGATCGATCGGCGCATTCCGCCATTCATTGCTCGCAGAACATCTTGGAGTCAGTCCGGATGCGGTCGCACGTGAGCTCGAAAAGGATGGGTCGCTGATCGGCACGGTGGAGCGGTTGCGCGGGGGAGCCCGGACGCTGGGGTATTTCGACGGCACCGTTTCGGCTGATGTGAACGAGGTCGTGCCCGATGAAGCCTTTATCGACCCGAGCGGACCGTATGACATGCAATTCATTCCGGCTGAACGTCGGAAGCCCGCACTTCGGCTAATCATTACCGGTTCTGTCGGTCTGCTGGCGTTGATCCTGCTTGCCGGCCTCTGGCAGTGGTCGCCGTTACGCGAACTGATGGATGTGACCTCACTGGTGGCTTCGTTGGAGGAAGTGGCCAATGGGCCTATGGCCTTGCTCATGACTGTCGCCGGGTTCTTGATCGGAGGTGTGCTGGTCATGCCGGTGATGATATTGATCGCGGTGACCATTCTCGCCTTCGGGCCGTGGTGGGGATTCTGGTATGCCCTGATCGGCATGACGGCGAGTGCGTTGCTCACCTTCGGCGTCGGCCGTCTGTTGGGCCGTCGGTTGATGGACCATCTCTCGGGCTCATGGGTGCATCGGATCAGTCGCACCCTGGCCAAAAAAGGCCTGCTGACCGTCGTGACGCTCCGAATCCTTCCCGTTGCGCCGTTTTCCATCCTCAATGCCGTCGCTGGGGCTTCGCACATCCGGGCGAGGGACTTTTTCCTCGGTACGGTGTTGGGGGAGCTTCCGGGACTTGTGGGTCTCGCGTTGTTTCTGGACCAGGTGACCGAAACCATCCGGCATCCCGAACTCGGCAGTATTCTGCTCCTCGTCGTGATTGCTGCCGGAATCGTGCTGATCGCCTGGGCGTTGGGACGGTGGCTGTCCAACAAACCAGATGATATGTCGAGCACAGAGCGGACGGACTGACATGCAGCTGACGTTCGCCACCTACAATATCCATCGATGTGTCGGGCGCGACGGTCGGTACGATCCTTCCCGCATCCGCGATGTCATTCGTGAATTGGACGCGGACGTGATCGCGGTGCAGGAAATCGACACTCCGGATCGGCACGGTTTGGAACTCGCGCATTGGCTGGGAGAGGAATCCAAGTATCAGGTCATCGCCGGGCCCACCTTGTTGGAGCGCAAGGGCCATCACGGCAACGCGGTCTTCACCCGCTGCCAGCGAGGAGAGATTCGGTTGGTGGATTTCAGTCTACCTGCGTATGAGCCCCGCGGGGCGATCGACCTGGATGTGACCTGTGGCGGGGTGACCGTGCAAGTCATCGCCACGCATTTGGGGCTACGTCCATGGGAGCGACGCTTCCAAGTCGAGCGGCTTCTCAAATGCGTCAGACCGAATTGCGTCCTCATGGGCGACTTCAACGAATGGTGGCTTTGGGGCCATCCGCTGCGGGCGATCAAAGCTATTTTCGGTCACACTCCCGCGTTGCCCACCTTTCCCTCCTTCCGACCGGCCCTGGCACTGGATCGTATCTGGATCCGACCCACCGGTCGTCTCAAGTCCATCGCGGTGCACCGAACGCGCCTCTCGGCACGAGCATCGGATCACCTGCCGCTCAAGGCGGTTGTCGAATGGGATTCGGAGGAAAACACGGACGGGTAAGTTCGCACTTACCCGTCAGAAGGTGGGCGCTGCCATGACCATCATCACTGCTCCGCAGAGTCCGGCGCGCTTGCCGCAACCGACTGGTCCGGCTCGGCCACCAGATCGGGGACAGAGGTGTCCATCACTCTTAGCGCGCGTCCCTGGTCGTCCAGCCGGAGCGCGATGCGCGCGCCGACGATCACGTTCTCAAACAGATAGGCCTTGGGTACGTCGAAATAGATGGGGCGTCCCAAATCCGTTCTTAAGAGGCCCCGCCCGGTGGCCAAATCCAGCTTGAGCAAGGTGCCGGACACCAGGTGCAGCGGCCCGTCCGTGCCCTCGGCCGCAACGGGAGTGGGCTGGCTCAGGAACGCCGCGAGCACAACGCCCAGGAGAGTGATCGTGAACGTTGAGGGTGTGGTGCGATTAATCATAGCGTCTCCTTCCATTGCCTTGCCTACAGGGTGAAACGGCAAGGCTCATCGCGCTTGACGAGCAGCCGGAAGGTCCCAAAGAATTTTCCAGCCCACAGCAACCATTGCCTAGTGGCTCAGCCTCCTACTCGACTTCACGTATCGCTTTAACTTGACTGTCCCTTCACTCACGGCGGAGGTGGCGGTGATGGGGAAGGAGGCTGCGTCGGACCCGGACCAGGGAATGGCGTTGTCGGAGGAATCGGCGCCGGGGGCGGCGGACCCGGCTGCGGATTCGGAAACGTCGGGCCGGGGCTCGGGTTCGGCGGATCGTTAGCAACAACCGGTACCACCCAGGCCACTGCCAGGCTTCCCCCCAAAATGCCTGCGATCAACAGCACCGAAGCGCGCACCATAAGGGTCTTCTCGTTCACGCCGCCCGACCGAACCCGTCTCCGTGATCCGTTGTGTCTCCTCGCCTCGGGCGCGAGGGCTGCGAGACGTTCTCGAGCACCTTTCCGGTCATTTGGTGGTCCTGGGTGTTGACCGCAATGTCTCCCACGGACACGATACCGACCAATTTGCGGTTCTTGTCCAAGACCGGCAACCGTCGGATCTGCTGGCCTGCCATCACGGCAGCCGCATGCTCCACGTCGTCATCGTCGAAGCAGTAGACGACCGACGGCGTCATGGCCTCTCCGACGAGCATCGCCTTCGGGTCGCGCGTGACAGCCAAAACCCGCACGACCAAGTCCCTATCAGTCAATACTCCCACCAGGCCCTCTTCATCGCACACTGGGAGGACCCCTATGTCGAGCGTTTTCATGAGTGCGGCGGCATCTTCGGTCGTTGCATCCGGTGAGATGACTTCAGCCTGCGGGGTCATCACGTCCTTGATTCGAAGCATTGTAGCTCCCTCCTTGTTCAGGTCAGGCCATCGCTGCCGCCATGTCCCGGCAGGCAGCGGCACAACGCCGGCATTCGACGGCACAGTCGCCGCAAAGCGGGTGGTGCGGCGAGTGCTGCTCGCAGACGCTGGCGCACCGGTCGCAGATCTCTGCACAGGTGCGGCAGAGCAGCTCCGTGGAAGGAGACAGCCGGTTCATCCAGCGGGTCGAGAGCGCGCAGAGATCGGCGCAATCAACACAGAGTCTGATACAGAGGTCTTGAAGCCCCTTATGGCTGCCCCCTTCCATGCCGATCATGTCGTCGGCGCAGCGGTCGCAAATTTGCGCGCATGCAGCACAAGCCTCAAGACAATGCTGCATGTGCGGGGTTAGGTATTTGATCGTGGTGATGCATAACGCTCCCTTTGCGGTGATCCCCTGAAGTAAGGAGAATAGTTAACAGCACGCAAAAGGTAGACCACGAAACCCTCGACTCTCGAACGCGCTCACAAAGAAAACGATGGAATCGTGTGGGCCTATTCCCCCGAGGAGCTCGACGGTGCCCGCAAGTTGTCTTGGGAAAGACAAGCTGTCCCGTACAGACACTCTGTGTGTTCGAAAGCTATTTCTTGAACACCATTCGCGGCGCCGTTAGATCGCCCATGCTGAACACGATGAGTTCCCACCCTGCGGCGCCGTATTCATTGAGCGTCGTCTGCATCGCGGTGTTGTCGGTCGGCACGTCGACAACCTTATAGACGTATCTCTTCGCCTCTTGGCCCTCTGCGACGGGCTGGCGCCAGACGGATATGGATGACAGCACAAGCGCCAAGACGAAGATGGCACCACTCAAGAAGCGGATTGCCATCGCATCCATAGGACACCTCCTTAATTTGATGGACTGTCAGCAGACCAGCGGAATCATCCGCCGGGAAGGACCCGGCCTTTGAAGATCCGATAGAGATAGTAGAGCAGCGGGAACAACACGAGGGATCCGATTACGAGGCTGACGAGCAATAGGCGCAATGTCGGCGGGGGGGCTGCATGGGCAATGGTCAGATGAGGTTCCACGAGAAACGGATACTGGGACAACGCCCAGCCCCAGAACATGACCACCGCACCTCCGATCGCGCATCCTCTGGCCGCCCGGCCACGCAAGTGCCACAGGGCGGGCAGCGCGGCGAGATGAAAGGCGATGGCGAGTAAGATCGCCATGAGACCGGGGGTTGTGTGACGAAGTCCCGCGTAAATTTCCGGTGCTCCGTCTCGGGCTTGCCACAGGACCACGCCTCCGGCCAACAGGACCGCCACGCATGACGCGACGGCCCGGCGTGCAAACCGCTTGCGGAGGTCGAGTTCCCGCGCTTCGACGAGTAGGTAGGTGGCGGCCAAGTATGCGACCAGCACGACGGTCAGGAATCCCACGCTCAACGGAAAGGGCGCCAGCCAGGGAGCAACGAACCGTTGCATGAAGGAGCCCGGCGAGGAGACCGCCGTCAGTCGGCCGGACGCCACCGCGCCCAAGCTTATGCCCAACAATGCCGGGGTGATCATGCTGGACCCCGCAAACAGATAGCGCCATATGTCGAGAGTTCCACTGCTTCCATCGGCCTGAGACGTAATGTCATGGGTCCGCACGGCGAAGGCGGTGCCGCGAAGCACGATACCGAGGAGCATGAGCGTGAGCGGAATGTGCAGGGCGGTTGTGATCAAGGCGAATGCGGTAGGGAATGCAGTAAACAGGATAGTGACCGCGATGATCAGCCACACATGATTGGCTTCCCAGATCGGACCGATCGCTTGATCGATCAATGCCCTTTGCTTCTGGCCGCTCTTGCCGAGCGCGAAGAGACTCCAGATCCCGGCACCGAAATCAGCTCCGCCGGTCAACAGGTAACAGGTCAGCGCCCCGACCAGCGAGGCGCCCAGCACTAACTCGAGTGCGCCCATGAGGACTCGATTCTACCGGCTTGGATTGCCCCTCCGGAGTCTGGCAAGCTGGCCGGCCCGATCGTCATGCTTCCGTGAGCACGGTCCGCACGACCGTGTTCGATGAGACCGCGGCAATGTGCCGCCACATGGCCCAGCACACCACACCGGCAAGCACGAGATACAGAAACGTGAACGTTGCCATCGGAATCCACAAGCCGGGCATCGGAGTGACGGCTTCCGATGTGCGCATGAGGTGGTCAATGATCCATGGTTGCCGGCCGACTTCCGTGACGACCCAGCCAGCTTCGATCGCAATGAAGCCCAAGGGCGCCGTCGCGATCAAGGCATAAAGGAGCTTCCGGTCCTGTTCGATCTGTCCGGTCCAAAACGCTCGCCATCCGCTCCACAGCGCCATCGCCGCCATCAGCATTCCGCAGGCTACCATCAACTGAAACGCGATATGCACCACAGCCACCGGCGGCCAGTCTTCGGGCGGATAGCGGTCCAAACCGGTGACTGCTGCGTGTGTGTTCCCATGCAACAGTAGGCCGAGGCCGTAAGGGATCCGTATCGCATAGGAGACTCTGCCGGTCGCGACGTCCGCAAGGCCACCGAGGACAAAATCGGGTCCTGCCTCCGTGGTAAACAGCGCTTCCATGGCAGCGAGCTTGGCCGGCTGGTGGACGGCCACCGCCCGGGCGATCAGGTCCCCGCTCAACGGCTGCAAGAGCGCCGCAATTCCGCCGACTGTTAACGCGATAGTCAAGGCGAGCCGATGAAATCGGCTGTGCGGATCTTGCAGGAGCAGCCAGGCATGAATTCCTGCGACAAGAAACCCGGTGGCGGCGAAGGCGGCCAATAGCATATGGACGGTTTCGTGCCAAGCTGGCGGATGCCACATCGGTGCCAAAATATCGATCTGAGAGGATGGTGCCCCTTCAGGTGCCAAGCCGGTCGGTCCGTTCATCCAAGCATTGACGGTGATCACGAAGAACGCCGACGCCACGCCGCTCGCCGCGACGACCAGTCCCGATACGAAATGCGCCCGAGCGGAAATCCGCGACCAGCCATACAGATAGATGCCCAGGAAAATGGCTTCCGTAAAAAATGCAAAACCTTCGAGCGCAAACAGCGGGCCGATGTGGGGACCGGCCCGTTCCATGAACTTGGGCCAGAGGAGGCCCAATTCGAACGACAGCACCGTGCCCGAGACGGCGCCTACCGCAAACAGGATGGCCGTTCCCTTAGACCAACGTTGAGCCAAATTGAGGGCTTCACGGTCTCCCTTCGTCAGCCAGCGCCATTCTGCGGCGGCCATGAGTAACGGCATCGCGATACCGATGGCCGCGAAGACAATGTGAAAGCCCAGGGACATCGCCATCTGGGTTCGCGCCGCGAGCAGATCGGTCATCGGGTCACAGGCACGTCAAATGATCCCGCCGACAGGGCGGAAGCGGATCGGGGCCTGAACCGTGGAGCGCCATTGGACCTCGAACGAGCCTGCCACCACCAGGCCGCCAGTCCCATCCCGGCCAACGCCAGCCACCCGCGATGCTGATTCATCCAGGCTTGCACGCTGTGGTCGAGCGCTCCATTGCTGAATTCGCCGCGGGCGCCGTAATCACCGGGCAAGGGGGAATAGAGATTGTCCGGGCGCCCCGGTTGCACCGGTTCCTGTGTTTGTTGCGATTCGTACCCGATATAGGCGAGGTAATAGTCGAGCCAACCGGGGATGAATTTGTCTCCGATGATGGCCTGGACGGTCGGGTAGCCGACAGCCAAATCCCGGCGACGGTGATGTGCCGCCCAATAGACGGCCCGCGCAATAACCTCAGGCTGGTAAATGGGAGGAACCGGCTGCGGGTGTCGCGGCATACGCGTCCTGATCCAGGAGAACTGCGGGGTGTTCACCGCCGGCAACTGCACGCTCGTGAGGTGAACGCGGCTGCCGTCGTGGATGAGTTCGGACCGAAGCGATTCCGTAAAGCCTTGCACCGCGTGCTTGGCGGCGCAGTAGGCCGACTGCAACGGAATCGAGCGGTAGGAAAGTGCCGAGCCGATCTGGACCACGACACCACGATCACGCGGGACCATGCGCCGAAGCGCTGCCAGCGTGCCATATACATAGCCGAGATAGGTGACGTCTGTCACGCGGCGATATTCGTCGGCGGTCATGTGAAGGGCAGGCGAGAGGACCGAGACCATCGCATTGTTGATCCAGATATCGATGGGCCCCAATTCCTGTTCAATGCGTTCTGCCGCTTGTTCCATTTCCCGGTCATTGGAAACGTCCATTTGGATGGCAAGTGCGCGGCCGCCCAGGCGTTCCGAATCGTGCCGGGCGCCTGCCAATCCGTCACGACTCCTCGCGAGCAGACCCAAGGAGGCTCCGTGTCTGGCGAACTCGCGCACGATAGCCCGTCCGACGCCGGCGGACGCGCCGGTTACGACGACGACTTCCGAATGTCTTGCTCGTGATCCTCTCATCATTTTGCCGCTCCCAAGCTGGTGTATGGCTGGTGACTGACGCTGACCCATTTGGAAAGAGTCAGCAGGCAGGCAAAAAGCCACCCGCAAGGCATGTAGTTACGGCGGGTTGAAAGACGCCAAACGCCTCGAAGGAGGAATGGTGGCCCAGCGTTTTCTTCCAATGGCTTCCAGGCACCCTTCCGCGTGTTACACGTCAGCCTGTCAGCCATAAAGGAGGGTGCAAGCAGGGTGCCGACAGGATGCGACCCGCGCCATCTCTCCTCATCATTCGTCAGATGAGCTCACTCATGGGTTGGACCTTCTGTCCACCGCCCAGACAAATTGTCTGGCCATTGTGTAATCGAATCGCCCAAAGGCTGGGGAAACCCCGCATCTTCGAAACGGCCCACGATTTGCACCACGGTCCAGATGAGACCGACAACCCTATTGAGGTGGCCCTCACCTAGCAGCACGTTCCGAGGCGCGGTGATGAGCCAGTTGCTGCGTCAAATTGGCGTCGTGGTCGGGCTAACGGTCATTCTGACGTTTCCGGTGACCGTGGTATCCGGAGCCGGGTCCCAGAAACAACCCGATCATATAGCCCGTGTAGTGGTAGTGACCGGCGGGAAGGGGCAGGTGCATGGAGCGGTGGTCATGGCCAGAGCCGGCACCGAGAAGTTTTAGCCGGCATGAGTCCCGCCAATGAGGACGAGTAGTCTAGACGAGAGGGTGACGTATGCAACCCAGTATTGAGAAGCCATCACACGACGGAACGGCAGAGTCGGGATTATCTTCTGCTCGGCACCTTGCCGGCTCACCGCCGTCGTTGAAGGAGTGCATGAGCCAGATGGCAAGTGAATGGATCCAACGGCGGTTTTCTACTAATAACAGGAGGGCTTTCATGAAGACTACAATGTTGACGATGATGATTTTGGCCTTGTTGACCTGTTTCTTGACGACCGGTCCGGTTCCTGTCATGGCAGAGCCGACGGAATCCACCACCATGGGTGCAGGGGGCGGAGGCGGGATGCCGTCGCCCGAGAAAATTCCGCACGACAAACAAACCGATCTCACCCCCGGGCAGGCCGGCGTTCCTGAGGAATATGCGACGACGCCGGTTCGTCAAGGCAAGCTCAAGGAAGTCACAGACAGCAAATGGTTGAATCAGCCGGTGGCGAACCCGCAAGGCGAAAAGCTCGGAAAGATCACGAAGGTGCTGAAGGACGAAAAGACACAGAGCATCGAGTATGTGATGTTCCAGTTGAATGATGCTCAAGCGGCCCGTCCTCTGCCCTGGAGCAAGTTCCAGGAGAAGGGCGACAAGCTGGTGCTGAATGCGACCAAGGAAGAGCTGGCTACCAGTGTGAGTTCAAAGGATTCGAAAGACATGTCTCCAGATCTGGCGATGTTCATGGATGAGATCGAGCAGAAGCGAAATGAGCCGAAGGCTGCAGGGGGCGGTAATGAGGCGAAGGCAGGTGATCCTGGCTCGCTGTCGGGCGCCGCTACCATGGGTGAAGACGCGACTGGGACGCATCGGTCGGCCCCTGCGACACCGGCACCCAGCTTTAAGCACGAAGGCGAAAAAGCCAAGAAGTAGTCTCCGCACCGCCTTGTCCCGCCGCTACCGTCTCACGGTCGGGCGGGACAAGGTGCTTCCTCAAGTTTGTGCGCTTCGCGTTCCTCCATTTTCTCTTGCTGGCGCTGCCGGATCTTTTGTCCCGTCTCGGCTAACTTGTCTGGCTTTTGTGGCGCACGATCGTCGCAGATCAGCCTCGATCAATGGTTCCAGCCAGTCGGCATGCGGCCTGTGTCTTGCACCTCGTTGTGATTGTTTCTTGCGAAGGCGATCGCACACTTCAATCACGTAGTACACATTTTCATGGAGGGAAACACAATGAAAGGACATCGCATCATACTCGGATCTGCTCTGGTAATGCTTGCGGGTTGTCAGACTATCGGAGGAGAGAGCATGCCGACGTTGACGCGCACGGGCGAAGTTAAGGATGTGGTTATCCGTGAGACCGCCGACCCTGCAACACTGACGGTCAATCCCGGCGACGAGGTCCGTTGGATCAACAAACGTCAGGACAATGTCAAGGTGATTTTCTTGAATCCGATGACGGAAAACCTCTCGTGTCAGCGAAACTTCGGCGGACTGCTGGGATTCGGAACCAAGCGCAACGAGTATTCGGCCAAATTGGGGCCCAATGAGACTGCAAGCGTCTGTTTTCGCGACCCCGGTGAGGTGAAATATGTGGTACGTGCCAAGTCAGGCGATCCTATAGGCGAGCAAAATATCGCCGGCTCGATCGCGATCGGGCGGGACATGGCTCGTGAAGCCCCTGTTCAGAAGGAGGACCGCCGGACCTCAAGCAGCGAAGAGCGTAGCGCCGCACGTGTTGAAGATGAGCCCGTGACAGCTCGCTAGGGAAAATGCTGGGGACATGACTGGGGTTCACGCTTAGGGTGAGCTAGAGAGTTCACTAATGTCCCCAGTCATAGCCTTATGGTCTTATGGGCCAGCGACGCGGAGCCTCTTCTTGTTAACTTGTAAAGGAGGCGTCATGATGCAATTAGTCCAGGATTGGTATGTCGCACGCGAGGTCAATCACGACGAGAGCTTGACTGAGACGTTGATGGAGTGGTTCAGTCGCCGGCCCTCGTTATGTGACGTGACCGTGTTTGTTGCAGACGGCGTGGCGACGTTGCGGGGATCGGTCCCGACGAATTGGGAAAGGGCGCTGGCGATCGAGTTGGCCTGGGATGCGGGAGCCGAGGATATTCAGGACGATCTAAAGTTGACACGACCGCTGGCCGCCTAACCGCTTCCGCCTATTTTCTTTGACCGGCATCGAGAGCGGCTCAATGCCGGTCATTCCTTCTACAACAGCATGTGCCGGAATCTACAAGGGAGGGGTGGTGTCCCTACTTCTCCTCCCTGATCGACGAGGGGTGTGACATAGGGCTATGCGATTTGCTGCAGTCGCCATAGATTACGACGGAACGCTGGCTCAAGACGGTCTTGTCGATTCCTCCACGGCCGCCGCGCTGGAACAGGTGGTGGCCTCGGGGCGAAAGTTTATCCTCGTGACGGGCCGCATGCTGCATGAGCTGTTACCGCTCTTTCCGCAAGCCACGCTCTGCGCCAGAATCGTCGCTGAGAACGGAGCCGTGTTATATCGCCCCGCGACCCGCGAACAACGTCTTCTGGCGGCTCCGGCCTCACCCGCCTTGATCGACACCTTGAAGCGCAAAGGGGTGACACCTCTCGACGTGGGCGACTCCATCATTGCGACCGTGAGGCCTCACGAAGTACCGATCATGGAAGCGATTCGGGATCTGGGACTCGAACATCACGTCATCTTCAACCGAGAGTCGGTTATGGTCCTGCCGCCGGGCATCAACAAGGCGACTGGCTTGGCTGCAGCGCTGGATGAGCTGCAGCTGTCCCACCACGAGGTGGTCGGCATCGGAGACAGCGAAAACGACCATGCCCTGTTTCAGGCAAGTGAGCTGGCCGTCGCGGTGGCCAGTGCGGTGCCGACGTTGCGTGACGCAGCCGATTGGGTGACGGCGCGAAGCAACGGAGCCGGTACGAGAGAAGCGTTGCTTGCCCTTGTCGCAGACGACATGGTGGGTCACGCCAAACGGCTCACCCGGCACCGCATCACGTTAGGATCGCGAGGGGCAGGTGAACCGGTGACGATGTCGCCTGTAGGGGAAAATCTGTTGATCGCCGGCACGTCCGGCAGCGGAAAATCCACCTTGGCACACGCCATCCTTGAACAGTTGATCGACCAGGGCTATCAGTGCTGCGTGATTGATCCCGAGGGCGATTATCCCTCGATGGAAAAAATGATCATGTTTGGGAATTCGCAGCGAGGCCCTACGGCGGTCGAAGTGATGACTGCTCTGGAAAATCCCAAGGCGCAGGTCATCGTCAACCTCGTCGGGCTTTCCCTGGAGGATCGTCCGGCCTTCTTTTTGGAGCTGCTGCCCAAACTCCAAAAGAGGTGTGTGCACACAGGGCGGCCTCATCGCATCCTGGTGGATGAAGCACATCATCTCATGCCGAAAAGCTGGCGCGCGACGCCGGAATCTCTTGGAGATCTTCAAAGCATGGTCTTCGTGACCGTTCACCCTGATCAGCTCGCGCCCCAAGTGCTCGCTTCGGTCGATCTGGCTGTCGCCCTGGGCCACGAGCCGGCCTCGACGTTACAGCCTCTGGCGGATTATCGTCATTCTCGCCGGATGACCACTGCACGTGTGGATGAATTGAAGCCAGGCGAAGCCCTGTTCTGGGGACGAGCCGAAGATCTGCCGCCCAAGCGACTGCTGATGGCGGTTCCACGCGCCGAGCGGCAACGCCATCGTCGAAAATATGCGGAAGGGGAGCTGCCTCCTGAGCGCAGTTTTTATTTCCGAGGTCCCGAGGGCAAGCTCAATCTCCGTGCGCAGAATCTCATCATGTTCCGTCAACTCGCGGATGGCATCGATGACGAGACCTGGCTCCATCACCTTCGACAGGGAGACTATTCTCGATGGATGAAAACGGCCATCAAAGATCCTTCCTTAGCGGAGATCGTCCATGAGGTGGAGGACATGCCAGGAGCTTTCCGCGCACGACAGCCGGCAACGCGTTGCCACCGCAATTCAAGAGCGATACACCCTGCCGGCCACTGGAATCTAATGCCGTGCAGAAAGGAGGTACCATGCGCGTACTCTTAGTCCTACTGTTTGGATGGTCAGCTTGATGTTTAGCGCCTGTGCGGAGGAAGGGCAATAGTTATTGGCTGCGTCGCGCTCCCGACACACATCGTCAAGCGGGATGTTAAAATTCCTCCGCTTGTTTCCAACACCGCATACTTGATCTGGTCCATCATTCCAACCCTGAGTTTCGCGCCGCGGCAGCGAGCACATCTTTTTCATCGACACGCGCACGGTTCATTCATCAATCTGAATCTCCGTTGAATGACGGGTCCATTCCATATGCCCGCTTGCAGGTGTGACGAATCACCGAATGGGAGCCGGCGGAATGGGTTCGGGTTGCGGCGGTGGAACCGGAGAGGGTGGAATGGGCTTTCCAGGAGGCGAGGGAACAGGAGCGGGTGGAATCGGTTGAGGATCACCAGACTCTGCGTATCCCGGTTGCACAGGGGCCAGTCCGATGCACAGGACCACGCTCGCTGCCCACAGGAACAGTGGGGGAGGGCGTCGGACGACTGGTCGGCAACGATACTGCGGTATTTCCATGCTCGGCAGCTTCGTCAGCCTGCACTGTGCGACCGTACATGTGACTCTGAACATGGCCTAGCTTCCGATCAACTCGCCCTCCTGATATCGCGATAGAAGTTTGTTTCTGTGGTCGAGTCGATCAACGCTTCCTCGGGCGTTCCAATGATCCCGCCGATTACCGAGACGGCCAGACTGATGAGTGCTAATCCCGAGAGCCACAGCGACACCATTCCCAGACGATCCAACGCGTCTGCCTCCAGGGCCATCGACCGCTGCTTGGCGCCACGGAACGTGTCTTGTAGGGGGCCGAGCAAGCCAATCGTCGATTGCACGACGTCTCGGGCTTGGGCGTCGGACATCCCGAACTTATTCACCATGAGATTGACGGCGGCATCACGGTCGAGTGCAGTGAGCCTGTCGCGTAATTGGGCCAACGATTGATCGGTGATACGGCTCAGTGGTTCTCCCTGTCGTAGCGTGTCGGCGGTACGAGGGGCGTCGTGCTGCGCGGTGTCCGGTTGCAATTCAGGCTTCCCGGTCGCGCGAACGACCGATTCGATTTCCCGCCGCACGTCATCCACAGACAGTTTGATGCGTCCTGCGGTCCGTGACACGGCCGCAGACGCGGCGTTCGAGAGCCCCGGTCCCAAGGTCTGAAGCGTGGTGCCGAAGATGGAAAATGCGCCGCCGATGACGGTGGCCATTGCCGTCGTCGTCAACCAGACGAACAGCAACCAGTTGACGCCCCACACGACGACGCCATGATAGAGACCGTCCGCGCGGTCGCCGCTTCCGGATACGCGAGCGGTCAGATAGCCGCCGACGAACGCGGAGAGGAGCATCGAAAGGCCGGTCCACACGGCGGCTCCAACCGGAATGCTTTCTATAGGATTTGCGTCATGGAGATCGATCGCCCAGGCACCCAAGCCCAAGCCTGCTAGCGTCAGCACGGTCTGCAACGCCAATCCCACCGCCCATCCCGCAAACACGGCACTCCATTTGATCCTCGGATTGCCTGTCGAGCATTGGGAAAAGGTGCGATCGACTTCCATGCGGCCTTCCCTATGCTGCGGAGGCTTGATAGGCGGTGTGAGATTGGCGGCGGACAAGAAGTGCTGGTTTTGGCACACCACAGACCGCGGACCGGATCGTGTTGAGCAGGTCGGAGCGGTCGAACGGTTTCTCGAGGATGGCATAGGCTGGTTCAAGCAAGCCGTGAGCCGTCTGTCCAGTCAACAGCACATCGCTGGTCGCCAAAATGACAGGCAGATCGGGCCACATGGCTTGTGCGAGGTCCAAGAGCTCCAGCCCGTCCATTTTGGGCATGTGATAGTCGGTCAACAGCACGTCATAGCGGCGCTTCTTGAGCGAGTCGATGGCCTCAAGCCCGTTGCACACTTCGTAGACGTTGTACCCGGCTTCGCCCAAAATCGTGCAAATGAGCGTCCGAACAGCATCGTCGTCCTCGGCGACGAGCACTCGCTTTCCGTAGCCGTCCATCGCAGAACCTCCTTGCGGTGTAAAGATCATTTGAGCTGGGGGAGCAAGGTCCGGACCTTGACGCGGCGTGAAACCAAGCGAACATGGCTGGGGTTTCCGCAATGCGGACCAGGGAAAGACCCCTGTGATCAGGACGCTCTGTTCAGTGAAGGGACAAAATGTCCGCGTCAGCAGGGAAAGCCGAAATACCGGAGTTTTCTCAGCAGCGTCTTGCGATGGATGCCCAGAATCGCCGCCGCCCTTCCGAGATCCTGGTTATGCGCTTCGAGCACGCGGAGAATGTGGTCCTTCTCCAGTTCGGCCAGCGTCACCCACCCTCGTGCTTGGGCGGCGGCCTGCACGGTGGCGCTTTGAATGCTTTGCGGCAGGTCCTCGGGAAAGACCACAGGGTGCGGGGTCAATGCCACGGCGCGTTCGATCGCATGCTCAAGCTCGCGAATGTTCCCCGGCCACCAGTACCGGTTCAGTAAAGCCAAGGCGTCGGGCGAGATCCCCGTCACCGGCGGTGATTTTTTCCCGCCGTACATCTGGATGAAATATTGGGTCAACAGCGGAATATCTTCGGCGCGTTCGCGGAGTGGGGGAATGATGATGGTCACGACATTCAACCGGTAATACAAATCTTCACGGAACGTCCCGGCCTTGACCAGCTGCTCCAAGTCCTTCTTCGAGGCTGCCACGATACGGACGTCGATGGTCATGGGGCTCGTACTGCCAACCCTCCTGATCTCCCGTTCCTGGATCACCCGTAGGAGCTTGCCCTGCAGCACGGGCGAGAGATCGGCGACCTCATCGAGGAAACAGGTGCCCAGATGGGCCTTTTCCAGCAAGCCTTTTTTCGATGCCACCGCACCAGTAAAGGAACCGCGCTCGTGCCCGAACAACTCCGATTCCAGCAGCGTTTCCGCGAGAGAGCCTCCATCGACGGCCACAAATGGACCGGCGCTCCTCGCGCTGTTGGCATGAATCGCCCTGGCGATCAGCTCCTTCCCTGTGCCGCTTTCGCCTTGAAGGAGGACCGTGCTTTCCGTGTTCGCCACGCGCGCAATCGACTTATAGACGGACACAATGCCAGGGCTGCTGCCGACTAGATTGTCGAAGCGGTAGCGGTGTTTGAGCTGTTCTTTGAGCGCTTGGTTTTGTCGCGAGAGATTCTTGTGTTCCAGGGCCCGCTTGACCACCAGCCGGATGTCGTCAACGATGAAGGGTTTGCTCAAATAGTCGAATGCGCCTGAACGGAGGCCATCCACGGCGGTTTTGAGCGAGCCGTACGCGGTCATCAGGATGACCGGCACGTCTTGGTGTCGAACCCGGAGTTCGGCCAGAAGCCCCATGCCATCCAGATCGGGCATGTGAATGTCTGAAATCACCAGATCGGGAGGACGGCTGTTGACTCGATCGAGCGCGGTCTTGCCGTCGGCCGCGGTGTCCACGCTGTAGCCTTCCTTCGAGAGAATTTCCCGAAGCAGCGTCACCGTTTCTTCGTCGTCATCGACGACCAGTATATGAGCAGGATCGTCCATTAATGTGTTCCTTTGTCGGCTGCAGGCGCTCGTTCTGCTGCAGGCATCTGAATGGTAAAGGTTGTTCCTTTGCCGGGCTCGCTGTCGACGGTGATCCGCCCGTCGTGAGCCCGCACGGTTTCCTGCACGATGGCCAGCCCGAGACCCGTCCCGCGTCCGGCCTGTTTGGTGGTGAAAAAGGGTTGGAAAATCTGTACCGAGTGATCCGGTTTGATGCCATATCCGGTATCGGCGACTTCGATGGCCACTCCGCCCGCCTGATGCAAGCCTCGACCGAGGGTGACGGGATCAGCCAGCGCTGTGCGCAAGCACAACGACCCGCCGTTGGGCATCGCTTGCAGCGCATTTTCTATGAGGTGGTTGAACGCTTCCTGCATGTGCTGGCGATCCGCCTCCACCGGCGGAAGATCCGCGGTCAGTTCGGTAATGCAAGCAATGTGCTGGCGTTCGCATTCGGTTCGGAACAGACTCGCACATTCGCGCAGACAGTCGTTGATGTCGATCTTTGTCCTCACCGGAGGTGCACGCCTCGTATACAGCAGCAGGTCCTGGATGATGCGTGACGTCCTCTCGATCTGAGCTTCCACGGTTTGCAAGCGCCCTCTGACCTTGGATGGGAGTGACAAATCCTCCATGAGCAATTGCACGTGGCCGGAGAGCGCGGTCAGGGGTGTGCCGATTTTGTGGGCAACGGTGGCGGCGAACTGGCCGATGGCCGAGAGTCGCTGGGCCCGTGCGGCCGCATGTTGTGCTGCTGAAAGCATTTCGTTCGTGCGTGCCAGAGCCTCATTTTTCGCGCGCAACTCCTCGCTCGTATGGCGCAAATCGGCTTCTGCCTGCTTGCGGTCGCTGATGTTGCGTGCGACGACGGCCAGGCCGGAAATCGTTTTATCAGAGCCCATCACGGCGAACGCCTGCACGTGCAGCCATTCGGCACGTACATCGTCCTGCCGGCATTGGATTTCGTAGGCCAGCGGTTTCCCCGTCTCGCGAAGCTGCTGGAACCGGTCGGCCGGCAGGCCGAGTGAAGCCCACAAGGAGGCCGGCGGCTCGACGCTCAAGAGCGCATCGCGCGATGGGCCAAAGAGCCGCACGAAAGCGTCATTTACCTCGAGAAGCCTCCCGTCGAACGTGGCGTAGGCGATGGCATCGTGCGAGGAGTGGAAGATGCTCATGAACCGTTCCTGTACCTCGTGGAGCGCCGCCTCCGCGCGCGCGCGGCCGTGCTGTTCCAATAAGAGGCGATAGCGCCCTTCGCTTTCACGCAGCGCCTCGGCGACCTGACGGTACTGCAGAAGAAACAGACCGGTGAACAGCAGCACGACAAGCCCGAGCCCCCGGTTAATCAAGGCCAGCTCGTACGAAATTCCCTCCTTCGTGTCGAGCATGCCGATGAGCAACAGCCCGCTGCTGATGCCCAATGCGACGCCGGTGTATTGAGGCAGAAGCTGCGTCGTCAAGACGACCGGAATGAGGTACAACAACCAGACAGCGACCCCCAACGGAAGGATGCGATCTGCCGCGAACGTGGCGAGCGTAACCGTCAGGAGAAGGATGATCGTCACGGCCATCCTGCTGCCTCTATCTATGCGTTCTGGTCGTTCCTCGTCTGTTCTCATGTCTCCGTTCGGGACAAGTTGTCCAGGCACATTGTCCGGTTCAAAAGTGGAGTATGACCTCTTTTATGGGCTTCTTCTTCGTAATTTCAATGGCCTATATCAAAATCGCACGCCTGGCAGTCTTTGTGCTTTACCAGAGGGATGAGTGATGGCGGAGCGAGAGAGTGCGTGCCGCCGGGCAATGAACCTTTCTCGGAGAAGGAGATGCCAGCATGAGCTGTGAACGATGCGGAGGTTTCAAGGTGTTCGACTACTTCGACGGTCCGTTTCATTGCAGCGGGTATCGTTGCATCAACTGCGGCGCGATCACGGACATGCGGATTGCCATGACGACGCAGACCAGGACTGTCGTTCCCCCGCGTCGGACAAAACCCGTCCGGCGTACGTCACTTGTTGCGCCCCAAGCCGGGGCTGCTCATCCGGGTCAAACTGAACACCAGCCATGAATCCACACCCCGTCCCAACCGTGCCGGTTGTTGACGCACGCCGGCACGCCGGAGGGTCCCCGAACTGAACAGTTTAGGAATCAATGCTGATGTTAATGGAAGCTTTTGAACGGGAGCTTTCATGGCAAGCCTCCTCTCGGATCCCACCGATTCCCCGGATATTTAAGGCCAGTGTCCTCGAAGACTAGGGGGGAGTACACTGGGACAACCCCTAGGGCAATTTTCGCGTCCTCACGTTCCCTCTCGGTGCAGGCACGTTCAAACACACAGTCGAGCCAGGGGGCTGAGCGGTATTGCCGTGACCGGCTGTCCGGCCAAAGCGCTGCGATGACCTGAAAGAGCGCCTTCACGGTTCGCTCTTCCGCGACTGCCCACCCGGCGAGATGACCGGGCGGAGTGGAGACGACCTGGTCCGGCACACAGCTGGCCAGCCGAAATCCATAGGATTCTGTCAGACGCTCGAGCTGGAGGGCTGAATAACCGTAAAGATAGGGAAATGTCAGGAGATTGTTGCAGGCCAACGCCACGTCGAACGGTCGGCGAAACTTCCAGGGAAGGAGAGAACGCATCCGCAGCATCCACGCAAAGCAGGCTCCGTTCGGAACGCGCAACACCAAGACCCCGCCGTTGCGCAGCAAGAGAACGACCTGTTCCAAGAGGGGACGAGGGTCCGGCAGTTGATCGAAGGTATTCCAGACCACCACCGCGTCGAATGATGCTGGTGTGAATCGGGCCTCTTCGACAGTGCCTTCGAAGATGGGGAGCCCGCGCTCGCGGCAAAATGCCGCCACATCGTGGCCCGGATCAACGCCGACCATGTCCCAGCCCTGCTTTTGGCCTTCGAGCAGAAAGCCGCCGACAAAGCTGCCGATTTCCAAGATTCTCGGCCGTGACCGCTTCACGCATTTGGCCATATACCTGGCCAGCAGCGGCACCTTCGTCCTCGCCCAGCTTTGCTGCGTGGCGAGCTCGGCGCGAAGATATTCGTCATCATATCGTTCTGTCGCATAGGCCTTGGTGACGGTCTGTGCTGGTGGACGGGGATTGCGATACAAGAGTCCGCAGTCCAGACAGGTCACGATAGCGGTCGAATAGTCCTGAGTAAATTGGACGCGGTCGGTGGCTGTGGCTGTATCCTGCCGAGACCAGTGGCTGCGATAAAACGACTCGAGGAAGCTGTGCTGCGCCGCGATGTCCTCTCCGGAACACACAAGACGAGAACGGCTGGAGCCGCAGAGATGGCATGCGACCCGCACAAGGGGCTGGTACTCAAGATCAACGGCTCCAGCGCTGTCCTTCCCTGCGATCGATCCCATATCCCTCCACGGTAGGCTTCACCCTCCAACCAGCCAACTGGGCAGAACCCAAGAACGTTGTGTGCTCGCCTCAAAAAACGCCGTAGACCGAGAGCCATCGAAGAAGAAATGGAGGCCAGTAAGGAAGGCCACGAAGTTATACGTTCGTCCGACAGAAACTAGGGGACTTCCCAGTGTGTTTGCTCTGGCATTCGGACTAGCGTTCTCTTGGTTGAACCCCTTAGGAGAGGAGGAGAATATGAATCGACTGCCGACCGCTTCTTCTTCTTTCACCCCAAACTATGACGGCATGTCGAGCGACATCACCGGGAAGATTGTCCAGATGGTGAAGCATCGACAGGCGTGCGACATGGAAGACTTACTGGAGGCGTGTCCATCGTACACGTGGAACCAAGTCTTTCTGGAGGTCGACCGTTTGAGCCGGACCGGTGAACTGCGTTTGTTTTCCAAGCGGGCCGGAAAGTATACGGTCACGCTTCCGGCCGCGTAACACGACACCATATTTCAGTCCATCGGCAGCACTTTCTGCGGCGCTCGATTGGCATGCTCATAACGCCTGAGTGCCTGCGGTAACGACTGCGCAATCTGCTCCATACGACGATCGTAGGTGAAATGAAGGAGCACTTCGTCACGGGCGCCGTCTTGCTCTCGTTTCATCCGTTCCCATAGTCCCAATAGTTCGCGTGGGTCATAGCCGGCATCAGCCATCAGCTTGAGGCCCATTACATCCGTCTTTGATTCTTGCTCGCGCGTGAACAGCGCCGGTGGTTGCCCTGTCGTACTGACGCAGACCGGTGAGACTGGAATCTCGTCGTGGGCCAGTGCATGCATCAGTTCATGGCTAAGGACGGCGGCCAGTCCTGATTCGGTTTCGGCGAGCCGGAACGTGCCCGTCGATATCACAATGCCGCCGTCCGGCCGCACGAACGAACGGGACAGCGTAGGGGTGTTGTACACGGCGATCACCCAGCACAAGGCACGGGCTCGAGATCCATAGTCGGACCGCCGCGCCGCGGCGATGAGGCGTGAGGTGACCCGCACCGCCGGCTCTAGGATGCGCGCATCGCTCACCAGCGGGGCGACGTCCGAAAGACCCGTCTGGCTTACGGAGCTTTCCTTCGTGAGAATTCTGATCATGGTCGGCGTCTGTACGACAGGGTCTCTGGCGCAGGCCTGTGCAGCGACACAGACAGCAAGCACCAACAAGCCATAATGACAGCGCGGTCGCATATCACACCCTAAGGCCGATTTCGCAGCAATCAAAACTGGGGGATCGCCTAGTGGAGGATGCGGCAGGCATACGGTGTAGTGAAACCAAGGCTTCACAACGACCGCCGGAGGGAGAGAGGACTCATGCGACAGAGACTCGTGCCGGGACAGCGCGTGTTGAATGCGAGTCTGATGACGTTCGTCGTCGCGTGGTCCATGTTTCCCTTGACTCTTCCCGAGGGTGCCGTCGCGCTCGAGCAACCTGATGCTCAGCACGAGGTCTCAGGCACGCTGGCCAAATTGGACCTTTCGGCGGGCAAGGGCATGCTGATGACCGATCTGCAAAAGCCGATCTTTTTTCGACTCGACCGCCCCGAGCTGTTCGAGCGGTTGTCTATTGGAGATCGGGTGACGATGCAGCTCGACGACGAAGGACGCGTGCTCAAAGTGATCGAGACGCTGCCGGCGGAAGTGCATGAGCCTCCGCCTCCCGCCAAATAGAATCGGAGCCTCTGTGCAGACGCTGACACGGGCTATCCTGTGCGCGTCGATGGTGCCGCTGCTCGCGTCCTGTACCATTCCACGTGAAATCACGAAGACCGCCCGCAGCGCCATCGAACAACTGCTTCTGGCGGAAACCGTCAACCGCAGTCTCCTCGACGTCGCGCTGCCGCTCTCCATCGATGAACCTCTGTACATGGAAGTGAGCGGCCTCCAGTTGGGCTACCTGACTCCGCTCGTGCCGTTGCCATCTGTGTCATCCTCAGGAGAAGCGAGTACGATCACTTCGTCCACGAGCGGCTACTTTTCGCCGTCAGGCGATCTCGCCTTCGTCAAGGATGCGGTCGCAGGCCATCTGAGCGTCTTGGGCTACCGCCTGGCCAAGCGCGAAGAGGACGCGTCCTATCTTGTGCGGGTGGTCGTGCAATCGTTTGGCACCAGCCAATCGATCTCGTTCTTCGGCATGCCGCCCGTACAAAGCGTGCTCATTCCATTTTCGTTGCCGCAATTGACGGTCTACCAACATCTTGCTCAGGACGGGTATGTCCGCTATGGCGTCCAGGTCATCGAACGGGCCTCCGGTCGCCTCTTCTATTCGACTCCCTGGCACAGCCACCGCACCTATCATGATCAGTACACCTTCCTCTTCTTCTTCACTTTCCGCGTCACCGATTTGGAGGAGGCGCCGTGATACCCCTGAATGATGTGAAGGACTTATAAATCAGTATTTTCGAACGTTAAAATGCACACATATGACTAGGGGTATCCCTAGTAGGCAGAAGGGGCGACCCGGCCATAGTCTGCTCCCCTATTTGCGGTGCGCGTAGGTCGGCGCTACATCCGTGTAGGTGGGCACTACATCAGGGGGGCGCAATTCCGTCAGCTCGACGGATTTACCCATGACATGAAGGTTTTGAACGTTGTTCACTGAACGACGAGAGGGGCATTCTATGACCGCAGAGATGGCCACGATCCTCAACGTCGACGATCAGGAACCAGGGAGGTATGCGAGGCGGCGCATGCTGGAGCGCGCCGGCTATCGCGTCATCGATGCGAATTGCGGGGCGGATGCCTGGCGCGTGCTTGAGAACGTGCGCCCGCAACTCGTCCTGATGGACGTGAATTTGCCGGACATCAGCGGATTCGATCTGTGCCGGCGCATCAAGAGTCGGCCGGAGCTGGCCGACATCATGGTCCTGCACGTGTCGGCGTCCCGCGTCAGCGGAACGGATCGCGCGGTGGGGCTCGAGGTCGGTTCCGACGGGTACCTGATCGAGCCGATCGATGAAAAAGAATTGCACGCCGCGGTGCGATCGCTCTTGCGGTTGCGGGAGCGGCAGCAGGAAAACGAAGGCCTGCTGGCCCGCCTTCGCCGCAGTGAAGAGCTGTTCCGTGGCCTGTTTGAACAAGCCGCGGTGGGCATGTGCGTCGTGGGCTCGGACGGACGTCTGTTGCGCGTCAACGACAAGCTGTGCAGCATCACCGGCCGCGCCGAGCATGATCTGATGAAGCAGGAGCTGCGCGACTTGACGCACCCGGACGATCGCGCCGAACATGAAAGCCAGGTGGGAACGCTCTTGCTCGGCGGCATTTCCGAAGTCTCGCTTGAACAGCGTCTCATGCGGCCGGATGGAGACACCATCTGGGTCACGGTCACGCTGTCGATTCAATGGGACGCCGGAGGCCGCATTCAATCCTTGATCGGCGTGATCGAAGACATCGATGCGCGTAAGCGGGCAGAACTCGAACTCAGGACGCACACCGCCCGCCAGCAGCTGCTGAGCAAAACGATTGACCAGCTGCTTCGGGTCGACGATCCGGCCGACGTGATGCAGGACATTTATGCCTCCCTGAGGACCAGCGTCGGGGTGGATACGTTCTTGGATTATGACGTCACGCCGGACAACGGTGGAATTCGCATGTCTGCCTGGGCGGGTATTCCCGAAGAGGCGCTCGACCCGCTGATGTTTCTCAAATTCGGACAGGCGCTCTGCGGTACGTCGGCCGTGTCGCGGAAGCCGGTGATCGTCGAGCGCTTGCAGTCCTCGACCGATCCCAAAGCGTCCCGCATGCAAGCCGTCGGCTCCACGGCCTACGCCTGCTTCCCGCTGATTGTCGGCGATCGGCTTCTCGGCACGCTGGCCTTCGCCAGCAGCCACCGCCAAGCGTTCGATCCAGACGACCTGGAACTGCTGGAGGCCGTCTCCAATTATGTGGCCATGGCGAAGGAGCGCCGGCGCCTGCTTCATGAGACCAGGCAACGTGCCGAGCAAGTTGCGGAACAGGAAGAACGCCTCCGGTTTGCCACGGATGGAGCCGGCATGGGTACCTGGGACGTGGATTTGCGGACCGGACGAGTCGTCTGGAACCGCCAGAATGCGCTGCTGCTCGGGTACGACTCGGAAGCGTCTCAGGCCTCGACCAAGCGCTGGTGGGCGCTCGTGCACGAAGACGATCGACCCGCCGTCCGGCAGGCGATGAAAAATGCCAGGAATAACGGAAGCCTCTATCAGTCGGAGCACCGCATCCGTCGGGCCGATACGGGCGAACTGCGGTGGCTCGCTCCCTACGGCCGTATCCATTATAGCGGCGACGGACGTCCCACACGCTTCGTCGGCGTGACGTTCGACGTCACCGAACGCAAGCAGGCGGATATGCAGCGGCAGGAATGGACCAGGGAATTGGAGCGTCGTGTCAATGAACGAACGAAAGAGCTCGTCCGGACGCACGACCGCCTTCGCGGCCTGGCGCAAGATTTAACGCTCACGGAGCAACGAGAACGCCAGCGAATTGCCGGAGAACTGCACGACTACCTGGCGCAAATGCTGGTCGTGACGCGCCTGAAGATGAATCAGGCGTCTCAGATGATCGCCCCGCATCCCGCCTGTGCCGTGCTGCAGGAGGCGGATCAACTGATCGATCAAAGCCTTACGTACACGCGCACGGTCGTCGCCGAACTGATGCCGCCCACGTTGCGGCAATTTGGATTGGCAGCAGGCCTGCGCTGGTTGGGCGAACGGATGGAACAGCAGGGCCTGGTCGTGCATGTAGATGTGCCGCCGGTCGCCCCTCCGTTGTCCGAAGATCACACCACGATGCTGTTTCAGTGCGTGCGAGAGTTGTTGTTCAACGTGCTCAAGCACGCGGGGACCGATCGCGCGTCGGTCGAGATGGTGGAGGACGGTGAGGACAAGCTCAAAATCATCGTCCACGACGACGGCGTCGGCTGTGATCCTATTGCGATCCAGGAATCGAGGGGAGATAAGTTCGGCCTTTTCAGCATCCGAGAGCGGATGGAAGCGATCGACGGTTGGATGGACCTGGAGTCGCAGTCGGGCGCCGGCACAACGGTGACCCTAGGCGTTACGGTCGGCGCCGCCATGCCGGAGGAGGCAGCCACCAGCGGTGCGGATCAGCCGATGCTTGCCGCTCAACCGGGGAGAGCCACGCCGCTCACTGCTCACCAGGCCGTTCTCGAGCGGCCGGTGCGTGTGCTGCTTGTGGACGATCATGCGATGGTGCGGCAGGGGCTGCGAAGCATCCTGGATGGATACCCCAATCTGGACATCATCGCCGAGGCCGGGGACGGAGAAGAGGCAATTACGCTCGCGCGTCTGCTCAAGCCGGATTTGATCGTGATGGACGTCAACATGCCAAGGCTCGACGGCATCGAAGCGACCAGACGGATCCGGGAGGAATTGCCGAGCACCTACGTGATCGGTCTGTCGGTGAATGAAGCGGAACACATCGTCAAATCGATGAAAGCCGCCGGCGCCGCCGCATTTCTCACGAAAGAAAGCGCGGCCGATCACTTGTACGAGACGATTGGGGCGGTGACACGAAAGATCAATGTCGAATGTTCAATGGATGCATCCCTTCGGTAGGAGTACATTGGACGTTCCAGCTCTGCAATTGCTCTTTCGATGGCCGACTCAACGCTATCATACGACGAACTGCTGCAGGAAAACGCTTCGCTGAAAGCACAACTGGCGGAGCGGGAGACTTGCGACGAGTACCGCCGACGGGCGGACGAGCAAGCTCGCATCAGCGAGCGCTTACGACGCGTCGCGGCAGAAACTGCGTTGCGCGAAAGCGAGGCACGGTATCGGACCCTCGCCGATACGATGCCGCAGGTCGTCTTCATCGCCACGGCCTCCGGATTCGTCGAATACGTCAACCAGCCGGGTCTCGAATACATGGGACTCCGACTCGATGAAGCGATCGGCTTCGGCTGGCTGGGAGCCATTCATCCCGAGGACCGGCAACTCGTGGCCGACCGCTGGCT
Source organism: uncultured Nitrospiraceae bacterium (assembly GCA_963730935.1). Lineage (GTDB taxonomy): Bacteria > Nitrospirota > Nitrospiria > Nitrospirales > Nitrospiraceae > Nitrospira_C. The sequence goes on from CAVSTP010000004.1 coordinate 240,047, forward strand.
CGAGTGCTTGAACCTCGGAAAAACCTACGAATTCGAACATCGCCTTCTCCGTGCCGACGGCCAGTATCGCTGGCAATTGGCAAGGGCCGTCCCGATCGGCGGCGACTCGGGAGCGATCGTTCGCTGGATCGGCACCTCCACGGACATTCACGACCACCGGCAGGTCGAAGCAGAACTGCGTGAAAGCCGAACGGAAGCCAAGCACCAGGCCGAAGAGTTGGACCGGCTCTACCAAACGAGTCCAGCCGGTCTCGCATTCATCGATCCAGATCTGCGGTTTGTCCGCATCAATCAAACCCTTGCCGACATCAACGGGTTTCCGGTCGACGCCTATATTGGGCGCACGCTCAGAGAAATGTTGTCCCCAGCTTTGGCCGATCGACTCGAGCCGGTGCTCTGGCGGGTGGTGAACGAGGGTGAGCCGGCGATGAACGTCGAAATGGAAGGGGAGGCGCCGGCCGAACCCGGCAATGTCCATTACTGGCTTGCGAATTATTATCCGTCGAAGCGACACGACGGCGCGGTGCTCGGCGTGAATGTCGTGGTGCAGGACATTACGGAACGGAAACGTACGGAGAGCGCCCTTCAACAGTCCCATGGCTTCATTCGTCAAATCATCGACACGGATCCCAATTTCATCTTCGTCAAAGACAGGGAAGGGCGGTTCACGATGGTGAATCAGGTGGTGGCCGACTGGTATGGCACACCCGTGGAGGAATTGATCGGGAAGACGGATGCCGATTTCAACTCGAATGCCAAGGAGGTGGCACACTTCCAAGAAAAGGACCAGGAGGTGATCGACGGCCTCCGTGAGCTCTTTATCCCTGAGGAAGTCATCACGGACGCCTCGGGCAATCGCCGTTGGCTTCAAACGGTGAAACGCCCGATTTGCAATGAAAACGGCGTGGCCACGCATGTTCTCGGTTTCGCCACGGATATTACGCAGCGGCGGCTGGCCGAGGAAGCCTTGCGTCGAAACGAAGAGCTGCTGCGCCTGGTCATGGACAGTTCCCCGATTGCGATGGTGTATTGCGACGATCAGCAGCGGCTGCGCCTCGTCAATCGCGCGTACGTCGACCGGTTCGGACTCTCGCCGGAAGACGTCATCGGCAAACCGCTCGCCGAGGTGCTCGGGCCAAAGGCGTATGAGAGCATTAGGGCCTATGTAGACGCTGCGCTTTCAGGAACGCGCTCGGAACTCGAAGTCGCGGTGCCCTTTGAACGGATCGGCACTCGGTATATGCGGTGCGCCTATGTGCCGCATGTGGACGACAGCGAACGCACCATCGGCTTCACGGCCGTCGAAGTCGACATCACCGATCGGCGGCGCATGGAGGAAGCCCTGCGTGAAAGCGAGGAGCGCCTGCGGCTGGCGTTGGGTGCGGGCCAGATGGGGGCGTGGGACATCGATGTGGAAACCGATCTCACACGGTGGGATCGGAAGGAATTTGCCTTGCTGGGGTTGGCGGAGGGTACGGTGACGCCCTCGCCCGATGAGTTTTTCCGGCGGGTGCATCCGGATGACCTGCCGCTCGTGCAGGAATCGGTACGGAGGGCCATAGAAGAAACCGGCGTACTGGAGCATGAATTTCGCGTGGTGCGACCGGACGGAGAAATACGGTGGCTTGCGGCCAAAGGCCAGGTGTTGAACGATCCCCAGGGGCGGCCGGTGCGCATGGTCGGTGTGAATTTCGACGTGACGGAGCGTCGACGGACGGAGGAACGATTGCGTTGTTTCACACAGGAACTCGAGGCCCATGTGGCCGAGCGGACCCTAGAGTTGACGCAGCTGCACATGCGGCTGCGCGCGCTCTCGACCGAATTGAACCTGACGGAGCAGCGCGAACGCAAACGGCTTGCGACGGACCTGCACGACTACCTGACTCAGCTACTGGCGCTGGTCTGCATGAAACTCGGTCAGATCAGACGATTGTCGCCCCAGGCGGCTCAGGCGGAAATTGCCCAGACTGAAGGCGTCGTGAACGAGGCGCTGATCTACACACGGACGCTCGTGGCTCAGCTGAGTCCACCGGTGCTGCATGAGTTCGGGCTGCCTGTGGCGCTTGGATGGCTGGCGGAACAGATGATCCGTCAGGAACTGTCAGTGGAGGTGCGGCAATTAGTCCCTGACCATGTGCCGCTGCCGGAAGATCAGGCGGTCTTGCTGTTTCAGTCGGTCCGGGAGTTGCTGATTAACGTCAGGAAGCATGCGGGGACGCATCAGGCGATGATGACGATCGAGCGCTCGAACAACGATTTGTGCATAACGGTTCGCGACGAAGGTGTGGGAGTGGACCTTGCCGCCGCCACACCTACGAATCAGCCGTCCGCCAGTTCGTCGAAATTCGGCCTGTTCAGCATCCGTGAGCGGATGCTGGCGATCGGCGGCCGTCTGGAGATCGACTCCGCGCCTGGCCGAGGGATGACCTCCTGCCTCATGCTGCCGTTGAAATTTCTTCCGGGTGCCGATGAGATTTCATCAGAGCCGTTCGAAGGGAGAACAAACGGGGGGAGCCCTGTCCAGTCAGAAACGCGCATTCGTGTGCTCCTGGTGGACGACCATCAGATGATTCGCGAAGGATTGGGCGGACTCCTCTCCGTGCACGAGGACCTGACCATCGTCGGAGAAGCCTGCGACGGGGAAGAGGCGTTGTTACTGACTGACAAGCTCAGGCCCGATTGCGTAATTATGGATGTGAACATGCCAAGGATGGACGGCATCGAGGCGACCCGCCGCCTCAAGGCGGCGTTTGGCGGGACGGCGGTGATCGGGCTTTCGGTCAATGTGTCACAAGAGATCGAAGTCGCCATGCGGCGCGCCGGCGTGGATCAATTCCTCTCGAAGGAAGCACCGATCGAGGAAATTTACCGGACCATTCTCGCGACGGCTCATAAGTCTCCAATCACACCTGCGCCTGTTGAGGGACTGGCGTCGCGCCCAGGGAGGCCGACGCCAGCACCGCCACCATGCCTCTGATCTGATAGGATGACCGGATTCCACGGCCACTACCTGGCGCCAGACTCCGCCGGTCTGGGCTGCTCTGGTTGAGCCTCTGCCCGTTGTTGTACCTCCTGCTGCTTCTGCTGCTCGCGCTCTGCTCTCATAATGGCGCCGCTGCGAAGAATCATCAGCGTCTTTGTCTGGCCGTTTGGAAAAATCCAGGCATCGATCCGGTCACCAGCCTGCACCTGACCGAATTTGTCGGTTTCGGTCCCCACATGAATTGTGGCCTCCTTGCCGTTCTCATCCTTGACGACGAACTCCTCGCCGTTTATTGAGATGATATCGACGACGAAGTGTTTCGCTTCCTGCATCGCGCTTTCGGCGGTCGAATGGGAAAACAACATCCATACGCCAAGGATGAGACTGGGCAACCACATCATAAATAACGTTCCTCCATGGGCAATGCGCGGACGTACTCGTCACGAGCATGCTGTGTGAGGGATAAAAGAAATAAGGGACGGTCTGTTCGTTATGTCACAGGTGGTCGCCGTCCCATGACGAAACTCACTGCGGCAAAAATTAAGAACACGACGAACAGCACGTAGGCGATTTGTGTGGCCGTCCCGGCGATGCCGGACAATCCGAGCAATCCAGCGATGATCGCGACGACCAGAAATGTGACAGCCCAGCTCAGCATAACGGACTCCTTTCGTCAGGACCGGTGAAGCGCACGAGCCCTGCGTTCTGCAATCTCTCTACCGGTACACGGTAGTGTCCTGAGCTGTTTTGAGGCGCCCCTCAACCTCCAGGGCCTCGCGCTCGCGATTCGTGTTGCGAAGAATCGCCGCCAGGACTTCGAGCGTCGATACGAACTGTGGATCGCCTTGCGTGACCCGGCTCTCTTCCAAGATGGCCAGGGATTTTTGGATCAGTCGTTCGGCTTCTCCCATCTGCCCCTGGATGGCATAAAAACTGGACAGAGTCTTCAATGACAAGGCCGTCCGGGCATGTTTCCCACCGTATTCCTTGAGATTGATCGCGAGTGAACGTTTGAGCAGCGGCTCCGCCTCTCGATAGCGCTCGTGCGTGGCGTAGAGGATGCCAAGGTTTTGGACGGTGGCGCCGACGCCGGGATGGTCAGCCCCGAGGCCTTTTTCACCAATGGCCAAGGCCCGGCTGAATAATAGTTCCGCTTCCAGCGGTTTGCCCGAGTTGGCATACACAACGGCCAAATCGTTGGCCGCATCGGCAACGCGCAAGTCCTCCAAGCCGTATTTTTCAGCCTGTTCCAGCGCAGCTGTGAGCAACCGCTCCGCATCGGCCATCCGGCCCTCATGAAGCGCCTGAAGACCGCCCTGCCTCCACGTATTCCACAGCGTATCCTGGCCGAAGGCAGAAGGTACGGCGAGCGCCGCAACGAGCACCGCGAGCAACCATTTCCCTGCAGGTCGGGTCATGAGCATGCTCCTCTCAGGCGTTGGTCCGCTCTTCCGCCGCCCGGGCAAGGGCGAGTTGATCTCGAAGCGCCATTTCCATGAGACAGGGGTCGCAATATCCATCGACGATGTCGTATCGCTGGGATCCCAACTGTCCGCGTGCCATGAACGTCGTCGGATCCACCCATTGGTCCAACTCTGTGCCGAGGTCATCGGTGAGTGGCTGGATTCTCCAGCATGACGCGCACATAAGAATAGATCTCTGATCTTCCATACTTCACGGTACACTGCGGTCCTGCAGGCACTAACTAGGCCCTCTACCAGAAAGCGCCGGACGGAGACCCCAGCGTTGCGCGATGGCGTATCAGGCAAAATCGATGAAAAATCTCTAGGTTGGGAGCTTCGAGCAGAAGAGACCCCTAGTGAAATGGCGGGGAGGGTTAAAAATAGAGGTGGACGCCGACGCCATACCACGAGGCCCGTTGCGTGTAAAACTGCCCGTCGGGGGACGGGCCGACGTAATACTCTGCCAGCAATTGAATCTGCCGGTCTCCAATGCGCGCGTTCTCGAATTGCACCCCGGCCATGATGGATTGTCCGACCTGCCAGCTCGTGCGTTCGTTGCATTGAAAATCGCCATAGGCGACCGGGCGGAGTCTGCCCCCGAGAAATGTGCGTGTGCTGACCAATTCAATCCCCCACTGTGTCGTCCCCCGTCCCAGATCCTCGGGAAAGCGGTGCACGATGTATCCTCCTCCTCCGTACAGCCGCAGCCATGGGAGCAGCTGGTACGACAATTTCACGTCGACTTCTTCGTAACTCAGATTGATGCGCGTGATGCCGGGGTTATTCAGCAGGAACTCATCCCCCAAGTGTGAACTCTGGTGCTGAATCCGCACAAACCCCGACAACGGTCCGTTGCGGTAGCTGCTGAGGAACCCCACGCGATAATCCGCATTGACGAGATCGATCGAAGCGGCGCTCACGTCGAAGATGCTAAAGACGCCGGCCTGAACCCCGAACTCCCATTCCCCGTCGAGGAAAGCTTTGTTCCGGTAGATTGCAAAGGTTTCCCCGAAGTCTGCTGCGAAGACGCCGGAAAGATTGAGGCCCTGGGTGAACTGTCGATAGGCGCCTGCGAATTGAGGCCACCGAGGATCGGCGTGGAGGGGGGCAAACAGGGCGCCGTGCGGAAGCCATTTTGCGTCTGCCGTAGGAATTGTGGTGTGAACCGTATCTTCGGCGGGCGGAGGCGCTGCGGACTCTGCACTGCGGATTTCGACGTGCGAAACGCCGGGGACCTGTTCAAGTGCCGAGACCACCTTGCCGCGGTCGATCGTGGCCAGCGACTTGGTGGTAACGACTACGGCGCCGTCCTGGACTTCCACCGACGCATCCGTAATCCCGAACTCATGCTGGAGAATGCCAGTGGCGTAGCCGGCAATGAACTCGTCCGAGGCCGATGCGGGCGCCGAGACGCTCCACAACAGCCAGCACAGGAACAACGCCCCGATCATTCTCGCGCGAGCGCCCACTCAAACTCCTCACGTCGCGGAGGGCAAACGGGACGCACGACGGATGGATCTATGCCGGGTGACTCCGCGCCTTGTATCGCAAACTCAGAAGTGAAAGTTCACACCGATCGTGATCATGTGCCCGTTGTTGTTAAAATTCTTGTCCGTCACTTGTTGTAAAAGACCGTCGTCTGCCGGTGAGAGGACGGGTAGGGTCAGACACAGCGAAAGCAGCAGCAAACACAGACTTGATCATTTCACAGTGTCTTGTGTAGGCATGGACAGGCTCTCCATTCGCGGGTGGCCCCTCTCTTCGTTCGGGCTCGTGCAGCGGGCACAAAAAAACGGACCGAAAGCGGTGCCTCGGTCCGCTCTTTTGTGAACGGCTGTTTACTTGTTCAACCTGGCCATCCCAGTCTGAGCATCGACGTAGACGGTCTGGCTCTTGTTGTTGTGATCGATGACTTCGATCTTCCAAATCGTCCGTCCGTCGTCCTTGCCGAGATCAGCTTCGGCAGCTTTGCCCGGCACAACCTTGATGGCGCTCTTCACGGCTTCCTCGAGAGGAATCTTGGCGCTTGCGACGAGTTCCTTGTTCGTCTCAAACAGCGCCCAAGCCGTGCCCGTCGTCAACGTAGCGGCGATCATCGCAGAGAGAATGAACCTGAACATGGTGGCCTCCTTCACCCGAAAGTTATCTGACCGGTTCGCGTTCCACTTGATCCGGCTTGGTGCCTTGAAACCACTTGTCCGCCCAACCGGCAATATCGTCTTTCTGGGTCCCATACCGTTCCTGAACCTTGCCCAGGAATTTCTCATAATTGCCTTCGATTTGAGCTAGGTCGTCGTCTGTAATTTTTCCCCATTGACGTTTCAGCTCACCTTTGAATTGGCCCCACTTCCCTTTGAAGATATCGGCGTTCATAGAAATTCCTCCATCTTGTAAGTGGGCACTTCTCGTCCTCATTTCACTCTATCTCGCAGAGGATGGCGGCCATGCTGGATGTTTCCCTGGCGCCCAGGGGAACGTGCCCGAGTTATATGCATATTAAGAATCGCGAAGTGATAGAAGCCATTATTTTTCGGGCGGGATTTCAGCGGTTTGCGTGTTGAGGACGCTCAGGCGGTTGCGAATGGCTTTCACTCCGAGGACCGTTTCGGCCAAGCGCGTTGCCTCGCGCCGCGCGAGAGGGCTCATGGCCGTGCCTTCAAGCGTCACTTCGCCCTGATTGACGTGAACGACAATCAGGCTGTTGGCGGTCAGCGGGCTCGTGTGCATGGCCTCCGCGATGGCGGTCTGCAGTTGCACATCGCCGGGCTTTTCTGCGGCCGACTGGGCCAATTCGTTGGTCACAGCCATGCCACTGACCGCTGACTCCGACAGGACGGCGAGCACCAAGACTTGGACGATACGCCGCATGGAAGCCTCCGTCGCTCACGACAGAATATGGCTCGTCGGTCACGGTTTGGCACTGGGAAATCCCCTCAGCCCCTGCGAATCGACACCGCGGCTTCAATCTGCATCAATGCGAGCGACCGGCCCTTGAGATCGTAGCGGTTACCTTCCGTAATCAACGGAGCGTTGGCAGGAATGCCCTCCTGGACCGTATCGAGCACGAGCTGCCACGGCACATTCGCGGGGGGCGTCGGAAGCGTGAACTCAATCGGTTCGTGGTGAGCGTTCATTAGCAGCAAAAACGTGTCGTCGAGAATCGGATTCCCCAGATGATCCTTTTCCTCGATGCGGTCGCCCGCCAGTCTGACGCCCAGGCAGCGGATATAACCCTGCTTCCAATCGTCGTCGGTCATTTCCTGACCGTCCGGGCGAAACCACGATAAATCCTTGATGTCGGCGCCATAGATACTGCGGCCCTGAAAGAATTGGCGGCGACGAAAGACGGGATGGGCCGCACGCAACATGATCAACGCGCTGGTGAAGGTGAAGAGCGCCTGCTCTTCGCTCGAGATGTCCCAATTGAACCAGCTGATCTCGTTGTCTTGACAGTACGCGTTGTTGTTCCCATGCTGCGTCCGCCCAATTTCGTCGCCCCCGCAAATCATCGGCACGCCTTGAGACAGCAGGAGGGTTGCCAGCATATTGCGCTGTTGCCGCGTTCGCAATTCCCGGATGGCCGGATCATCAGTCGGTCCCTCGACCCCGCAGTTCCAGCTCTGGTTGTCGTCTGAGCCGTCCTTGTTGTCTTCCTGGTTGGCTTCGTTGTGCTTCTGGTCGTACGAGACCAGATCCCGCAGGGTGAAGCCGTCGTGGGCGACGACGAAGTTGATGCTGGCGAACGGTTTGCGCCCGCTGCCTTCATACAGATCGCTGCTCCCGAAAAGCCGGTACGCCAGCTCGCTCGCTTGCCCTCCGTCGCCCTTCCAGTAGCGCCGGATGGTATCCCGGTATTTCCCGTTCCATTCAGCCCAACCCGCGGGAAAGTTTCCGACCTGATAGCCGCCTTCGCCGATGTCCCATGGCTCGGCGATGAGTTTAAGCTGCGAGAGGACAGGGTCCTGTTGAATGATGTCCAGGAAACCGCCGAGGCGGTCCACGTCGTGCAACTCGCGGGCGAGGGCCGCGGCCAGATCGAAGCGGAAGCCATCCACATGCATCTCAAGCGCCCAATACCGCAGGCTATCCATGATGAACTGGAGCGTTCGCTGATGCTGGACGTTGAGCGTGTTGCCTGTGCCCGTGTAATCGAGGTAATACTGCGGTTGATCGGGCATGAGGCGATAATAGGCCGCATTGTCGATGCCCCGGAACGAGAGCGTGGGACCAAGGTGATTGCCTTCGGCCGTATGGTTGTACACCACATCGAGAATGACTTCGATGCCGGCACTGTGCAGCGTCTTGACCATGGTCTTGAATTGATTGACGGCGTGCTCCGGATGCGTCGCATAGCGCAGTTCGGGCGCAAAAAATCCGATCGTGTTGTAGCCCCAATAGTTGGTCAGACCTTTGTCGACGAGGTGTTTGTCGGCGACGAAGGCGTGCACCGGCAGTAATTCAATCGCCGTCACGCCGAGCCGTTGGAGATACTCGATGACCGGTCGCGTCGCCAATCCCGCGTAGGTGCCTCGTAGCACTTCCTGGATGAGCGGATGTTTCGCGGTAAAGCCCCGGACATGCATTTCATAGATGATGGTTTCACTCCACGGGCGCCGCAGGGGCTTGTCCTCTCCCCAGGTAAACGCCTGCTCGACGACGACCGACTTGGGAACCAGCGAGGCATTGTTGCGCTCGTCGAACGACAAATCGGCGTCCGGATGTCCGATGGTGTAGCCGAACATCGAATCGGACCATCGCAAGTTGCCGTGCAAGGCCTTGGCGTAAGGATCGATCAACAGTTTGTTCGGATTGAAGCGGTGGCCGGCTTGCGGTTCATAGGGCCCGCTCACCCGAAAGCCGTAGAGTTGTCCCGGCCGGGCCTCCGGGAGGAAAACATGCCACACCTGATTCGTGCGCTCTTCAATTCGGATGGTGTGCGTTTCTTTCTCCTGGTCGGGATGGTCAAACAGACACAGTTCCACTCCCGTCGCATTTTCAGAAAACAGCGCGAAATTCACGCCTTCGCCGTCCCAGGTCGCGCCTAATGGATAGGGGTGACCGGGCCGCGTCGTCACACGTGCCATAGCATCGCTCCTTCATGTTCGTCGCCGATCTTGTGGCTCACGCTCGTACGACCCCTCCTGCATTGCCCAACGACACCTTGCCCACCCGAGCGATGCGAAACAGGCCACCGCCGGACATTAGGATTTCGCGAGCAAACTCGCGAGATCCTCCGCATGCTCTTCTTCTTTCGCTGTGATCTCTTCGAGCAGTCGTCTGGTCGTAGGATCATCGCCGCCGAGGTACTCGATCATCTGTCGATAGCTGTCGATGGCGATGCGTTCGGCCACGAGATCCTCCTTAATCATATCTTCAAGTGTGGTGCCTTCGGCGTATTGAGAGTGGCTGCGATCAAGCAGACCTTCAGGAGAAAGATTCGGCTGCCCGCCTAACTGGACGATCCGCTCGGCGATCGCATCGGCGTGCTCTTGCTCTTCCTTGGCGTGTTCAAGGAATTCGCTCTTGACGCTTTCCGAACTCATACCTTGGGCCATGAAATAGTGCCGTTTATAGCGTAAGACGCAGACCAGTTCGGTGGCGAGCGCGTCATTGAGCAGACGGAGGACGACCGGCACTTTTGCTTTATAGCCGGGCGTCATTGCGCCATTTTCAATGTGACGACGTGCACGTTCGCGAATGGTTTTGACATCGAGAACAAATTGTTGGTCCTGCATGGTAACCTCCTTGTCGTCAGCCGTGATACTGTGTGTGCTGTATGTGGGTGTAGACGGTCAATGCCGGGAGACAGTGAATGCCGGGATGGAAGAGTGGAATCGGGCACACAATCGACCCGTTATTCTGCACGGTTGAGCATCCGATCCGGCACCAATGCGCAGTCGTTTACGATCATCTGGCAAGCTCCTCGCCCCAGGAGTAGCCAGTCTGTCCGAGGCTATCTTCTGCAGGAAGAACGCCTAGTTAGTGCTCGTTGAGACAATACCCGGTCTCGCACATCTTTATTAACGTAAGCCGAGTAGGCCCATGCTGACACTCGGAGTACCCCGAGTGCTCAGGTGTATCAGCTAGGGGATGGCCTAGTTCTGGCATACACCTAAGTCGAGGTAAAAAAAGGGAGCGGTTTATTTCCTTGAACCGAGGTGGCGCGTTTGTACCATGATTGGGGGCGGTTGTTTTTCGGTTGAACTGGACCAACATCAATGTCTTTACATACGCATACTGCAAAGGTGCTCCTGGTCGACGATCATCCTCTCGTCCTAGAGAGCATCCGACAGCTGCTCGAGTCTCATTTCACCATCGTGGGCATGGTGCAGGACTCTGGGGAGATCATTAGCCGTGCATTGGAGCAACGGCCGGATGTTATCCTATTGGACGCCTGCATGCCCGGTCTCAGCGGGTTCGCAGCGACCAAGCAACTCAAAAAACTGCTTCCATCCGTCAAGGTTATCCTTGTGACGATGCTCACGGAAGCCATTTCCATCAGCGAGGCATTCCGGGCCGGTGCGAGCGGCTATGTGCTGAAGCAGTCGGCGTCGGATGAACTGCACGCGGCGATCGAGAGCGTGCTGGCGAACAAGCGTTTCTTATCCAAGAAGATCGATGCGGAAGTACGGGAAGCGGTGGAGCACGAGTGGTTCAGACCGGAAGGTTACTCAAGCGATTTGACCGGCCGCCAGCGGGAGATTTTGGTGTTGCTGGCCGAAGGGCGGTCGACCCGGCATATTGCGCAGCAACTCAGCATTTCAATGAAGACGGTAGAGTTTCACAAGGCCAACATCACGCGCAAGCTCGGTGTTCATACTACATCGGACCTGATCAAGTTTGCCCTCGCTCAAGGCATCACTACGCTGCAGTTCTAAGCCGAGACTTCCGGTCTCGGATCTCAAATTCAAATCTGAAATCTTGATTACACAGGTTTGAGTACACCGGTAGGATCTTGCCCAAATCTGAGATTTGAGACCTGAGATTGGAAATCCGCAATTGAGACAATTGCGGTTAGTGGATTGAGGTCAGTCCTGCCGCGATCGCGTATTTTGTCAGTTCTGCGGCCGTCCGGAGCCTCAACTCCTTCATGATGCGCGTCTTGTGAAATTCAACCGTCTTCACGGAGACGTTGAGAATTGAAGCGATTTCCTTCGTCGCCTTTCCCTCGGCTACCAACTGCAACACTTCCCGCTGCCGCGAGCTCAACGTCTGGGCGAACCCCACATTGACCTCTCCAGGTCCGGAGGCGGGTGTGGGATTGACCGCCTGATCCACGAGGCTCTGTGCCACCATTGGCGAAACGAATGTGCGTCCTTTCACCACTTCGCGGATGGCCTGGACCAATTCGGAGCCGACAGACTGTTTGAGCACGTAACCCGAGACACCCACCCGGAACGCTTGCGTTACGAAGTTAGGCTCCGAGTGCATGGTCAATACAATGATTTTGAGATTGGGATTGTTCTTCTTCAGCTGCTGGGACGCATCGAGGCCGTTTAACAGCGGGAGGGAAATGTCGACCACGACGATATCCGGTTGAAGTTTTGCCGCCGCCGCCACCAGGGAACGACCGTCGGCCACGATGCCGACCAATTCGTACTCCGGTTCCAACAGCTTCTGAATGCCCTCTGCCACGAGGACGTGATCGTCTGCAAGAAGAATTCGATAGGTTTCAGACATAGAGTCACCCTCGCAAGGATTAAAGAGAAACGCTAGTGCCTTGCTGTATGAAAGAAGTGTACCTGTATCCTCTAAGCAGTCTCAAGGGGGGTAACAGGGCCTTAATCAAGGGATTCTCCTAGTGCATGCACCGTTTTATGCGGTCGGGTGTGGGTGAATAGCTACATGACGGGCAGTCTTGGGGGTTGCTCAAAGAGCCGGAGTGATCTCGGGTTGCTGCCTCGGCCTCAGATCGTGGCTCGGCGGCGCGGTGCGCCGAGCCCATGTGGTTCGAAGGCTCTCCACGCGCGTGAAATTTTTGTGCGGTAGTTTTCTTGTCATCTCTCGGACTGAGTCCCTCGGAAAAAATCTCCCGGGGAAGAAAACTCCACCCGAAATTCCACGACTCATACCACGGAAACGCTCAACAAGGGTGATCCCGCAACACTGCTTCCACTCGTTCGGACAACGTGTCCTTTACGACCCTATTTCAGGACACGTTGTCCTGCTTTTCCGGTCCCTCTCTGGCAGCAACCCTTGAAAACCTCCCGGGTGTCCCCTACTACTTGAGCGTGCGGTTCTTGCTGAACGGACGGCAGCGCGCCTGACTATCGGTGCAACGCGAGTGAGGCCGCAGCACCGGCGACCATTGACCCACGCGTGGGCGCTCTGTAGACGCAGAGCCGTGGGGTTTGTCATCGAAAGGAGATTGTCACCATGAGGATTACACTTCCGCTTACAACACGCATGCTACGGAGATGGGTGTGTGGCGCCCTTTCATCTTGCGATTGCGCATGCAGCAGCGGCGGAGACGATGGCGGCGCCGGAGGCGGGATCCCACCGCCAAGCAGCGGCGGCAAGAGCCAGTCAGGTAGGCAGTTTCAGAACTCTAGTTGGGGCGAGTGTGGAGTCTTCGCCTGTCAGCACGCGACATCGACAGCCGGATCGCAGAGAAGCGGTCCGACTGTCGACGGCCTCATGTACTGCGCGGCAGGATCTCTGGCTCCCAGTGGACTGTTCAAGGCTGGACCGCCAGGCATTCCTGGTAAGCCGCGTCCCGCACCTAAAAATACGGGCGTGCTGCCCGGCTCACCGGCAGCCGGTTTGAGCTGATTGGTGGTCGCAGGCGTTATGACGTTTGCAGGAAGTCCACGCGTCGGCGCCGATGCCGGTTGAACGGGTGAGATGGTGACCGATGACGCCTGAGAATTTTGGGCTTGGCTTCCGCCTGGTAATGTCTGGGCGAACCCCGGCGAGAGGGCAAGTGAGAGGAAGAAGCTCAGTGCGGCGATGCCCATCCCACGTTTCATGCCTGTATTCTACTGTATCTGGTGCAATGCGCGCCAGAAATTCACATACCTCTCCCATAACCGGGATCGCCATCCATGGTCATTGTGCTCATGGGCGCCGCCGGTGCCGGCAAGACAACCGTCGGACGCCAATTGTCCGAAGAACTGCGGTGGCCATTTCTCGATGGCGACGAAGTTCATCCTCACGAGAACATCGCCAAAATGAGTCGAGGCATGCCACTCACCGATGAGGACCGCCGTCCGTGGATGCAAGCACTCAGAAAGTCGATTGCCGAATGGCTAGAGCAGGGCATAAACGCGGTTCTAACCTGTTCACTGCTCACGCACGCGCACCGCGCTGCCGTCCTTGCAGGGTATGAGCCTCACGTCAAGCTCGCGTACCTCCAAGCCTCACGCGCACTTTTACGGGAGCGCCTGACAACTCGCACTGGTCACTTCGCCGGCGTCGCGCTCCTCGAAAGCCAGTTGGCGCTTTTGGAAGAACCTTCAGACGCGTTGGTGCTCGACGCCTCCAGGCTGCCGGAACAGCTGGTTCAGACCATCCGGGCTGCTTTCCGTCTATGACACCCCCTTTACTCACCAGGATTGGCAGGCGTCTTCGTCGCCTCCTTGACTGGGGGCTCAATCTTAATCTGCGGTCCCTCAACTTTCGGCAGCAGTCCCGCGCCGGGGTTTTCGAGCACTCGCTGGTCATTGACATCGCGTGGAAGGTTCTGCTTTGAGTGCTGATCGTCAAACATGGCGGCTTGCTCGAGGGCCTTGGCACCTGTGGCGTTCTTCTGACCAGGATCATTGCCCAACGACTTTCCAGTGACGGGGTCGGTCGCTTTTCCCATAGGATATCCTTCGTGCTTCGGGAGCATGCCCGGGTTCGCGGAAGCGTACACGGCGGTGAATATCAGCATCGCAACACTGAGTCCGATGGTTTGGAAGGCAGACATGTGGTCCTCCTTTCGCAGGACAGGCTTGTGGCGAAGTCAGTAGAGGTCGGAGTTGTGGGATCGGAGGCCTGACCGGTGGCGTTGGGGGCTGAGGATCAGGCAGCGGAGGCTGAGGCGGTGGAAACGGATCAGGGCTCGGCGGAGGCGGTGGATCCGGGTCAGGATTATCTCGAGCGATGAAGACGGCTCGACTCATGGAACAGACAGCATAGCAAGAGCCTCCGTGATATGAAGCCTCGGTAGTACCCTAGTCGAGTTGGGCGCCATCGAGTCACAACCGAACAGTCCAGAGAGTTCACCAGGTGTGTGCGCCGTGACAGTGGGATAATTGTACAAGTCCAGGGAGGACGGCATGCCCAATCATAAACAGCGGGAAAAGAAGGGTGGGCGAAACAAGTCGAAGAAGCTTAGAGCCATGAGGCTCTCGGTCGAAGCGCGGCGCGGAGACCGTCCGGGCGAATTGACGCGTGGGCGGTTTAGGAAAGGACTTGCGGATCAACCGGACCGCCAGGCATTCAAACCTGGATCGGCCAACGACCTGTATAGCCGTAAAGCCGCCTGACAGCGACACGCTGACCTAAAAGACAGGAAAAGGAGGAGATCATGGAACGATCACTGATGGAACAGGCAGGTGCCACAGATGAGCAAATACGCAATGCCATTGATCAGGGTGCGATTACCAAGCAATATTTTGCGCAACCGCAATCTGTCGTCAGCTCATTGAATCGCCTTCGCTCCACTGAAATTGCGAGCTATCTGCAATATAAACAGCACGGGTATATGGCCGTGTCGTTGCTGTCTCCCGGGCTCAAGGCGGAATTCGAAGCGCACGCCGAGCAGGAGTTGGCTCATGCCGACAAGCTGGCCACCCGCATCCAGCAGCTTGGCGGCGTTCCGATTTTTGATCTTCAGGAGTTGGCAGGAAAGGCTGCCGCGATCGGGGTTCATCCGGAACAAGGCGCGACGCTCAGCGAAATGGTCATTGAGAATCTGTTGCTCGAGCGGCGTCAGGTCGAGGCCTACACCGCCCTGATTCGCGAACTTGGGGAGAAGGACCTCATTACGCGTGAACTTCTGCTGGGCATTCTGGCGGAAACGGAAGCCCATGCGAGCGAATTGGCCGACTTTCTCAAACGCACCAGCGACAAGCGGTGAGCGACCACGGCCTAGGAATTCGGTGAACTCTTCACCGGTTATGTTTCGATGCCTGGTCCAAGGCCGATGCGGGCCCTGAGCAAATCGTGGCGGGTGACCGAATAGGCGACCTGGCCTTGTTTAATAACGGGGATGTTCAACAAGTGTTTCTCGTTCATGAGTCGAATTGCGTCTCGAATCGTGGTGGATTCGTCAGCGACGTAATGATTTCTGTTCATGACCCTGTCGGCAGTGACCTTGCTGAGGTCCTGGCCCGATTCGATTGCTCCAAGCAGGTCGAACTCGCTGACGAACCCCACGAAACTGCCCGCGTCGTTCACGATCGGCGCGCCGGTTTCATGCGAGGACAAAAGCTCTAGAGCGATCGCTAATGCTGTTTCCTTTGGTTGAAACCGCAATCCGTTTGTTCCGTCAATCTCACCCAATGTGAGAAATCCGCCTGCAGGTACACCTTCCATTGCCATAACGTCCTCCTCAGTCTGTGCATCAATGGAGGCAGGATGCCAGGAAGCAGAAAGCTGCGACACTAGCACGATCCCGAGGGTATGGGAGTGAGAGCGTTTGCCGGCGAGCTGTTGTCTCGACCTAGCTTGGTTAGTGCCAATAACAACAAGGCGGACCGGCCCAGCTTGCTGCTCCAGGTAGGACGATGCTCCAGCATCGCGGCAGTCACGCGAGGCTCCTCCATCGCGACCACGGTCAATCCCGCATCACGGGCTGCGGTCAGAAGATGCTCGACCTCGTGAATATGGCCGGGAATATGGATGGCTTCATCTTTGGCGCTTTGAATCTCGATATCCCAGCCGGTAAGGCGCTGCATGTCAGGGTGCACGGCGGCCACGACCGCCTGACCGTCCATGGCGAGCATGCTGGAGATCTCTCTGAACCACTGCTCGGCAGAAGCCATGTGATCGATGACGAGGGCGGACATAATGCGGTCGAAGGTGAAGGGCTTGAAGGGAAGGGTACACGCCGATGCCTGCACGAGGCAGATGTCTGTCCGTGGACCGAGGTATTGTTTCGCCCTTGCCAGCATCTTGCGGGACAGATCCAGGCCAATGATTCGATAGCGGGATGCCGTCAATAGACGGAGGTATCGACCGGTGCCGCATCCTGCGTCAAGGATTCGACAACCGGGAAACGGGTGAAGGTACTTGAGCAGAAACGGCTCATCCAGCCAGGTGGACGGATCCTTATCATCATAGGATGCTGCCCATCGGTCGTACCCGGCTGCCGTTGCTCTTTCGTCTTCTTCCGACCTCGCCATATGATGATGACGGACCTTCGAAATGTTTACGTCATCTGTAAGGAGGTGCCTGACGTCAACATACTAGTCTTTCTGAACGGGGTTCAAGGTCGTGCGGAGACGAAGAAGTGCACCGAGTCCGCGCTGCGTGGCTCGGCCAAGAGGATCGGAAATCCTAAACCTATAAAGGTTGTACGCTACCCTCCCTCCTCCACCTCCGCCCTTTGCTTCCTTGGTTAAAAAATAAGAGCGTACGGTTATTTTTTATATTGATCTTACTCAAGCTAAGCAATCTAGGGTAGAGCACCATGGTATAGTCCCCGCGCAGGTTGCACCACTAGCGCAAACGGTTCAGCCGCCGGGCGGTTTTCTTGAAAAGTCGGGCGCGACGTATCGGCAGCGGTGGTCGAACGATAAGCTGCGTTCTTTTCTTCCGAATGGCAGAGGAAAATTCACGTTTCCCGCCCCTTACAACACGCAAGCTGTGCGCCTCACAGAGGCGAGTGACTGTGGCGCTGTCGACTGCTTGTGGTATGTCGGGTATTCGTCTGGCGCAACACCAATAATCACGTCGGTAGTGATGAAATGCTGATCTTTTTAAGCTTTAAGAAAGCTGTAGGCGGAGCAGGTCCGACACTGTTCAGCTTCAACAGATCACTGATACAGTAAAGAAGGTTGGACCCTTGTTTCCTGACTATAGTCCGTATACGTGGCAAACGGGGGAGGGGTGGTACTTCAGCGCGCCGCCATTCTGTACATGTACGACGGGCCGCGCATGCTGCGGTAAGACGTGCATATAAAGGAATTTGAGACCGTCTTTGATGTGACGGCCCAGTGTGGCACTGACCGTCGTATCTGGCAGATGCATTCCAGCAATGAGGATGTGGTGCATTCGGCCACGCTTCGCCGCACGATACCTCTCAGTTCCGGTTCTTCCCTAACACTACGTGTAACCTGCTTGCCACCAGTCCGAATGTAGTCTCAGGGTTGGGAGCGCTGCTCCACATCAATTAAGTTGTACGGCATGTTGTTGCTTACGTGAACAGTGCGTAAGCTTCGTTCCATTACCTACGACAAGGTACGATCGGGACCCGTTCACCTCACACGTTGTGAGAGCGAACGCCCCGACGGCGTATGTAATATCGAGTCCCGCAGCGATGACACCGCCAGGGATACCATCCCAGGACGCTTATGAAATGCTCCCACCACGTTCGATGCGATCGCGTCGAGTGCCGCCTACAGTCATGAGACGTAAGCGCTGATCTGTGGGTTTCTTGACTTAATGAGCTTGGATTCGTCATGGATAGATTCGCTGCCATAGCTTGTTGTACCTTGCGCCCCGCCGTCTTCAACAACACTTCCGACAGGCAAATTGTGTCTGTCAGCAGGGAGGACCAGGTATGCAGTGCTGATGGCATGAGACGGTCTATATTGTGTTGCCAGCGGTGTCGGACGAGAAGAAGTCTCAAGGCGGGAGTGTAGAAGAGGGTAATAAATTGCGGACCTGCGCAGAACCCTAGCCGAAGGGAAAGTGACGCTCGGGCACCCCGCCGGGTCTTTGCTTGATAACTATTGGGGAGGACTTGTGGGAACTGTTGCGGAACCCCTGAAGACCCCTTTAAAGGCGGTCGGTCATTCTTACAGTTCTATTGGGTTTCGGTAGGCGATCTTTTTCATCCTGAGGGGAGAACAAGAACACTAACCCTCCCGGACCATCCACTAACAACCACCTGCGGCGACAATCAATGCATAAATATTCGAGCACTCCAATGTTCCGATGCAGAGCTCGGGTAGGCAACAGAGTACCGTTACATTTGGAACATAGAAGGGGATTTCGCTTTACGGTTTGCATTTGTGTCCTCATTGGCCCGGTTCGCGAAGGGAATTGAGTGACTGACCCAGGTGCACAACAAGGCGGTCGATGTGAGAAGAGCTGGTGCAATGTAGCCCTATCAACATTGGGAGGTAAATAGGGACGGATGGCCCTAGAACAAAAGTAGCGATTGTGTCGAACTTCACGCCGTCATCGCCACGAAAGTTTGCATGTCACAGGTGACATTCTGCATTTATCGTGACTAGAACGGTGACCATTGTGAAGCGTGAAGTAGGGAGAGGTCGTCTTTATCAGTCAACGGCTCGCAGGAGCTGATTTGAAGAGCGCACGCCTCGCTTAGCACGGCAATCAAGGAACTGGATCTTAAGTAGAGGAGGGGTGTTCTCGCCAGTTTGTAGAGGGGCAAGCCAGTGGAGAGCTTCAAAAAACTTGCTTGACGCTGTGCACGAGATGATCCGAGTTACACTGCAATAGCCAAGGCTGATATCTCCGTGTCCTCGACAATGTCTCGGCCGTGGGTCACACCCAGAATCCCGAGATATATCTCCTGAGCATGACGGGACCATTTCGGGTCCAGAGGAAGACCATGAAAAGCTGCTTCAGCAGCTTTGCGTTCGTCATAAGTGAGTGGAGGGTGTGTGGTCATAGGGCACCTCCTCAATTTGCCTGTGAACAATGCTGTTCACGCGGCCGCCTCATCTTTAGCCTAGCCTGCCGACGTGTATTTGGCCTTCCTAAGGAGAGGGGGAAATGAGCCCCCAAAAGCGGGGCATACCAATAGGCTCCGTTGTTGTGGTTCCTTTCCCTATCTTCCGGCCTAACTTGTGTATCATGCATGTACAATCAACGTTTCCAAAGGGAATTCAGTCTTATGAGATGAGTGTAGGCGCAATGCCAGAAGCGGGGCTCCCCCAGGAGGCATACCTGGCTTGGACCCGCCTGGCGTGGGGTTGTTGGTCGGCCAGATCAACGTCGGCCAGCACCACGGTTCGAACGTTCTATGGATACATGCGAACCGCTGATCCCATCGGCACTGCGTACGACCGGCTTTTACAATCTATGCAGACATATCGCAGTACCCAACTCTCATTCTTCAGAGGAATCGGACGGTCGGGCAGGAGGACGCCTTCACACTCACAGCACTGCAGCTGATCACTCGTTGTGGTTTCCATGTTGCGAGGGTATAGGAGAATCAAAATCGAAGAAATCTCTCGTAAGCGGTATACGGAGGCAATGATGAGCCAGCGCAAGGCAAAGGGCTCGTGACGTGGGACCATCCGCGATTCGCAGAGTGTGTGCGCACGTGGTCGGCGGTCCGTGTGTTGGATCCTTGGCCGTATAACCTGTATGACCTGAGGCTCTGGCGTCGATCCTGGAGGTCATGGGGACCCCAATGATTGGTGTGAAGCGCTTAGTAGATTGGCTTCTGGAACAGAGTTGTGAGAGCTGGCGTAACGTGTGAGACGTGTTCGATGAGTGGCGTGAGCGGGCGGCCTCTCAGCAGCGCTGTTACGATATTCTCGCGGAGGAAGTGCGGCACATTTCAGAAGGGCTCACGAGAGGGTCCGGCAATGGGGGCAGATATGCGCCCGCGCCGCCACCTCGCCGAACCCCTACGGACAAAATGTGACATAGACCCCATTCCCAGAATTTAGTGCACGGCAAGTAGAAGTAGCTCCAGGCTTTTGACCAGGAGGATCGACAGATATCCATCCGCGCTGCACCATACATGCATCCACAATTCGGTGCTCGTCGTTAGTGAGTATGCTTCGACTTCGCAATTCTAATCTCAAGCCATTCGTCTTTAGACAAGATGCAAAATCCGTGGCAAGACGATAGCGGGCCATGTCAATGTCTTCAATGTCTCCCTCCATTGAGAAGGGAGCAGTCGGTGGTGTGCGAGGGTCTGGTTCGACCGTGCCACCTCCTAGAGCTCCGGCTGGACCCGTATCTCCAAGGGAGTTGAATGGAAAAGCGATGCAACCAACGAGGGCCGCAACCAAGATAAGGTGTGAAGATGGCATTCAGGCTACCGTCGTCGTGAGGTTCAATCGGTTATGCCTATTTCACATCATAATGAACTTAGCCAAAGTTTCAAGGAATATGGCGATTGTGCCAGCCCGGCTGCCGCGACGACTTCAAAGGTCTAATTGGGACCCTCTTCGTACATCTGGTCTGCTCGCCGCCGAACGCAACCAAGAGCGGATGTCACGATTTTCTCGAGGAAGAAGTGCGATGCCTTTTGGAGGGCTCACGAGAGGGTCCGGCAATAGCGCAGACGTGCGCTCTGCGCCGCCGCCTCGCAAGAAAGACCCACCGCCGCCAAGGCATGACAGAATCAGTAGCGAAAGGGGAGGATTCGTGATGGGGTGTCGGGGCGTTTTGGCACCAGTTGGGACTAAGACGCTGGTGGGTCGCGGCTTGTTACTGTGTCGATTTGACTGAACTGATAGCACGCTGCATAACACACAATTGACCGTTTGATCTCGCCAAACAGCAAGACCAGACCTGCTGTCTTTCGCTTTCAATACCGTATAGTTCGAAGCAAAGTTCCTGACAGTATCAGACCAATACTTCAGGTCTTCTTCGTTATCATCGAAGATGAGAACCGTGGCGGGCGTAGTTGCTCGTTGAGGAGGTTCGGCAAGAGTGTGTTGCGTACTACCTTTGCGCCAAGACCTAACACTTCAGCAATGGCTGATAGGCCGATGAAGTAAATTCGTAAGGCATGGTCCTTAAAGAGAACAACAAGACCGGCCTGGACAGTGGCGTACCGGCCCAATATGCATCCGTTTATCGACTTAACTGGGCGCGTAACTGATGCGAAACTGAGGCAAAAATGCTTAGAAGTGGGCTTCCTTCCATTGCCTCTACAATGTACCTGGCAAGTTCCTGCCCCGATCCTATGGTTACAGAACTGGGATTGTATCTCCTAGAATAGGTGATCGCTGCTCCGCCTAAGCGAGACAGCAGTTGAAGTAGGCATAGTGCGTCTTGTCGCTCCATCTCAGATATTTCGAGACCAATCTGTCCATTGTCACACCATTTCACAGTAGCGGTCTGGATATCTAGGTGAGCATTGTCAGGGAGAACGAGACGGGCATACATCTCAACGCCCGGTGCAATTTCTCGGTCTGTAATAATGCACAATCCCTCAGCGGACATATCTAGCGTCATCCCTTCACCAGCGTAACCGGGATACGCGAACTGAACCTTGTAGTGCACTGACCAGCGTTGTGCAAAACGGGAATTGAGCGCATCGCGTGAATCTGGCGAATGCATCGGTATTCCCTCCGGTTTAGTAGGCCGCTTCGATCAGCATGGGTCTTAGGAACCTCGAGCGAGCAAGATTTACTGTACAAATTATTCCCTTGCAGCTCAACCCCTCGAAGTGGTGATTCCCCGTGGAGAACACGTCGGCCAATCCAGAGCGCACATGGAGGAAGCTCAGCAACCCCAAGGGTTTGCGCCAAAATATCTTGGCCAAAAGTGCACACCTCTGGTGGGTCATTTGCCATCGTTTCAGCGAACGAGATTCCCGAGCATCGTGATATTCAGACAGCTCTCCGATATGCCACCTCGCTCCAGGCCATATTCGGGATGCTGTGAATCGAGGAAGTCTTGCTGGATAAAACCGTGACCACTGAGGAGCGTGAAGAAGGGGAATGGACAGAAGTTGTTGATTCAGTGGTGCGCCCGACAGGAGTTGAACCTGTAACCCCCAGATCCGTAGTCCCTAATTCCGAGGTAGCGACTGATGATGATCTAAAGCGATGAAGCGCTATAATAAGCCGATACCACTGATAGGTTGCAAAGTGTTTTTAGTGACTGATTACGACTGAGATAGACCAGCAATCGTAGCCAAAACCGTGACCGAATCCGTGACCAGTAAAGGGGTGGCTTCATCGGCAGGGCGGGGGCTGCCACTTCTAGCGAAGGAGTTGCGCTCGTGTCTCGATGAGTAGGATGGCCCTAGCGCGGGCTGACCTTGAGCAGCTGTACGCTCTTCGATCTCTTGTTTGCCCACCTGTGTGGCGTGCCTGCAGGAATTGTAATAGCATCACCCCGTCGAAGCACCTGAGTGCCGTCCGCTAGTTCAAGCACTACAGATCCCGAAATGACCATTGCGAAGAACCCGTTGTCACTTGTATGCAAACGGGAGCCGCTGGTTGCTTCGGGGCGCATTGTCACAAGTAGGGCCTCTAATGGGTTTCCGATGCTAGGATTGCCAAGCGATTCAATCTGCGAGCGCGACCAGCCGCTTTGAAGTACAAGGCGCTGGGCGATTCTTACCAATTCGGGACCTGACCGCTCGGCAGTATGGAAGAATTGGCCTAACGTTACACCAAGTCCAGCGGCAATTCGTTCTAACGAGGCCAGTGACGGGGAGGCCTTATTCAATTCCACTTGCGAGAGGAAACTGGACGTGAACCCACACTTGCTGGCCAGTGTTCGGACAGAAACCCCTTCTCTTTGTCGCAGACGACGGAGGGCCTCGCCTAGGGATTGTTCCAGAGGCACTTTGGCTCTGGGACTTTTCGTTCTTACAAGGCGCTTTGGTCGGGGATTTCCGAGGCCGTCCAATTAGCCTCCCTCGTTGCCAGCCTGAAGTAGTGATGTGGATTTATCCCGAATACTACACCACTCATAGGCATTTCTAAAGAGACTTCTCCTGCACAGCACCACTTCACAGAGGTAAAATAATACTTTGCCTACCTCCAAAGTAGTCTGTACAGGGTGTGTTACGCGAAGTAAAGTAAATCCACGCACTATGGCAGGGAGAAAGAGGCACAACATTGTTTTCTTCTAGGTGTGGGACAACAGTTCGCCGCACACGATCGGTTGGGGGGAGCGGTACGTCTGAGAACCTAATCGTCACTATGCCTCTCGACATGCCTCGTCAGCAAGACGATTTGCTTCTTCTCGCCTCCCTTTTTCTTTTTGAATTGTCGATCGCCGTCATTCCGATGGCGCTCTACATGAAGGGCGATAGATCTTTTGCGGTGTTCCTTCCCAGCAAGCCCGGCCTAGTGTTGTGTCTGGCTCTAGGTACTATCGTCATAACGGGCGCAGCCATTATCAATCAATATTTGCTAAATAAACGGTTATTGTCTCGCCATTTTTCTTTGATCGTGGCCATGAATCTCGTCACCGTGATAGTTATGCTTGTCACGGCTGAAATTGCCATCCGGGCGGCGTCTCACAGGTCAGTCGAAGGCGAGACGGTTGGCGGCGTAGTCTTGAGTCCGAAAACCTGGCAAACAGTCGCCCAACACTACCGCCAGTTGATTGATCAACGCGGCGGCGATCTTGCTTATTTAGTGTACGACGATGTTATGGGCTGGACGACAGGACCAAACAGACGGAGTGCCAACGGGCTCTACCGTTCGAGTTCTGAAGGAATACGTGCTCCAGAAGAAGGGATGTCCTTCCCGTTATCTACAGGGAAAACACGCATTGCTCTCGTTGGAGATTCTTTTACTTTCGGTGAAGACGTGAGATATGAGGAGACGTGGGGGTATTTCTTAGAGAAGGAGTTAGGCTCCAAGTTTCAGGTCTTGAACTTTGGAGTCTCTGGGTATGGTGTTGATCAGATGTTCTTGAGGTACGAGAAGGACATTCGGAGATGGAAGCCTGAAGTCGTTATCTTTGGCTTCATCTCCCATGACACTGTGCGTTCGATGCTCGTCTATCCCTTCCTAACTTTTCCCGAGTGGGACATGCCTTTTGCAAAACCTCGCTTCATCGTGCGAGACGGAGAACTTACCAATATCAATGCGCATCCCGCCGCTCCCCAAGCAATTTTTTCTGTAGGGTCGATCCTTGAGCTCGCAGCTATCGAATACGATAAAGGCTATAAGCAGAGCGACTGGGTGGAAAATGTCTATCATCAATCCTATCTTTGGAGGCGATTCGTTTCTTCGTTTCCTCGTTGGTCGATCGAGCGTGCTGATGTGACCGATGTGGCGCTCGTCGACGTCAATGCTTCGATATTGAAAAAGTTCGTTCGGTCTGCGACGCAAGCAGGAGTGATCCCGGTGGTAGTGTTCTTCCCCAATAAGGAGGAACTAGAGAGGGCAAGTGTGTCTCCGCTTACCAAGAAAGTGCTGCAACAATCCGGCATTGCCTACACTGACCTCACCTCGTGTCTGTTGCCGTTGAACGCCGCCGATCGCTTCGTTCCGGAGCACCGTCACTACTCACCGCAAGGCAACGCGCTGGCTGCGAACTGTTTGGATAAGGTGGTGAATGAGGCGCTGGGTCAGGCCACTAAAGGATGAGTTCAGAGTTCAATTCGTTCCAATGACATTAGCCCTTGGTGTAACAAACCGCAGGTCTTACGAATGAGCTTCTTCCAAATTCCATAAAGGATGCCCGCACTGATTGGTGCCGTTGTCTATTACCGCCCGATGAGTCATGTAGCCGTATATACCCCACCGAAAGCCGCCCCTCCCACCATCACTGTTCCAACTAGTGTAAACCAGACGCCATGAGCGACTATGCTTTTCAGGTCTTCACAGGGTTTGTAAACAGGCATCCGCCTATGGAGTGCCATAGGTTGAAGCCACTCCTCTAATAAGGTATTCGCACCGAATCAGTGTCCGATTCTGTGGGTTGCTGAGTTAGACCCCTTAGACTTGCACGGGTGTTTTCGCTTCGCGCTGCAATGGTCACGGATTTAGTCACAGTCTCGAAGTTTGGATTTGCCACTTTATTGCCCGCTGATCCGTAGTCCCTCTTGAAAGGATCGTCACCGAGAAAGACGAAGAGTGATTGAAGATGATAATCCCTTTGCAAAGAAAGCGATTGGCAGAGTTTCACTTGTCACAGAGAGCGACTGTTGTGGACTGGCGATCGTGACCAGAACCGTGACCAAGAAGGGGGCCTTCGGAGGCAGACGGGGGGCCAATGAGGACTCCCACGCCTAGCCAAAGGGGAGAGATCTCAATTACTTTCAGAGGAGTCAGAGCTAGGTGAGGAACCGAGTATATGGCTGGCAGTGTTAAGGGAGACCAAGCACAATAACGAGCCCACGACGGTAACGGTCTAATTGAGCTGTTAAGGCGAGGGCCCTGGGTTCGACTCCCAGGCGCTCACCACTAGATTCAATCACAGCATTCATCTGGTCTGTCTGAATTACTTGACGACCATGATCTCCACCTGGCCGTCCCGGCGGGTCACGGCCAGACCGACATCCTCATGATGGCGGTCGAGAACAAGATCGACAAGGGCATCTCCGATCGCGATGTTGCGGATTTCCACTTGTTCTAGAAATGGAGGGAGAACCGGACGGACAAAGCTCAAGCGGCGGCAGGGGGCGTCGATCCGCAGGCCAAGACAGGACTGCAGCAGTAGAAACCCAGCGGCGGAGGCCCAGGCTTGCGGAGCACAGGCGTTCGGGTAACGAGTCGGGCTCTCGCCCGGTCGCCTTGGGAATCCGCAGAACAATTCGGGCAACCGGCGGAGTTCGAGAAACAAGCTTGCGTCGAACAGCCCTGTGAGGATCTTCACCGTGCCCTGTTTGTAGCCACAGTGGGCCATACCGGCCGCAATCAACGCATTATCGTGTGGCCAGACGGACCCGTTGTGGTACGACATCGGATTGTATCGCGCCTCCGATGTCGGGATCGTCCGGATGCCCCAGCCGCTGAAGGAATCTTCGGCCAAGAGCGTCCGAGCCGTCATCAGAGCACGGTCGGGTCCTGCGATGCCGGCCAGCAGACAATGGCCGGCGTTTGAAGAGCGAACGCGACAGGGGTGTCCGTCACCATCTAATGCCAACGCATAGGTTTGGATCTCTTCGCACCAGAAATCCCGTTCGAACCGCTCCCGGAGCGAGTCGGCCTCGGCGACCAGTCTTTCCGCCTGGTCGGCAACTCCGACCAGACGCGCCAAGTCGGCTGCCGCTCTTTTGGCGTTGTAGACGTAAGCCTGAACCTCGCAGAGTGCGATCGGTCCGCGTGCGGCTGTGCCATCCGCGTGAAACACGGCATCATGAGAATCCTTCCAGCCCTGGTGCACGAGTCCGTTGGAGGACTGCCGGTCGTAAGTGACGAAGCCGGTTCCTGTCGGATCGCCGTAGTGATCGATCCAGTGCAGCGCACGCTGGATGTTCGGCCAGATCGCCGTGATGAACTCAAGATCGCCGGTTCGCACATAATAGGCATCGGCGAGCATGATGAAGAGAGGCGTGGCGTCCACGCTGCCATAGTAGCTCCCAAAAGGGATTTCCCCCAGCGCGGCCATTTCGCCACGGCGGGTTTCGTGGAGAATCTTGCCGACTTCGGCGTCTCGTTCGGGAATATTTTTGGTCGCCTGGGTGGAGGCGAGGAACCCGAGCACGCCCCGAGCCACACGCGGATTGACCCAGAGCATCTCCAGCGCGGTAATGAGGCCATCGCGTCCGAAGGGGGTGCTGAACCAGGGTACGCCTGCATACGGGTAAGGTCCCTTCGGAGTCTCGGAAATTAACATATCGAGATCCGCGACGGACCGATTAAGCCAATCGTTAAAATGCTCATTGGAGGTATAGATGTGGCAATCCCGCGCCCTAGCAGCTTTCAGCGCGCAATCCGATTCGGTGCGAGCCTGATCATAGGAAAGAAACACCTGTGAATGCCGGGGCTCGATCTCGCAGACGGTGGCCAATTCCCACGAGACATTGCTGCGTGGCGCCACGAAGGATTCGAGTATCAGTCCTCCGACCGCCACTTGGTCCGGGGTTGGCCAGCAACGGACATGGGTCCGGCGAACAACGTGATCGAGTCCTTCGTAGCCCAGCACGAGTCCCTCGCCGGAGTAGAGCGTCTGCTGCCGTTGACCGCGGCGATCCCGCTGCTGGCCCCTCGCCTCGAACAGGTCAGCATAATCGGCGTCCACAGCAATCCTGATCGTCAGAGGGAACTCCGAGTTTCCGTAATTGTGAATGCGGATGCGCTCGTGGCACGTTCCATTCCAGAGAAACCTTGTGCGGCAGAGATGGATAGTTCCTCGTGGCACGAGTTCCTGTCTATCGGAAGTCAGATCCGGATTGGTGAGGTCGACCGTGAGGAGCGCGTTATCTTCCTTGACCGACATACTGAGGAGAAGGGGCCTGTGTGTTCCGAGCGTGAGCTCAAACTGAGAAAGAAAACGCGTGCCCTCATGATAGAGCCCCTGCGGGCCCGGCATGACCTGGTGGATGTCACCGTAGCGATCGAAGACGGCGAATGTTTCTCCGTGCTTCAACACTTCCACGCGGTTTTCGGCCAGCGACGAAGACGCGAGGATGTAGAACTGATCGTTCCAGCGGATGACATCACTCACGAACGGCTCTCCCTTAGTGCCGGGGCACAGGCGCGGCTCATCCTCAGGGCCACCAGCGCGGTGATGAACATCACGACCCCGATCCCGAGCAGACCGGGTCCGGGACCATAGTGCTCGGTAATCCAACCGAACGAAGAGATACCGGCGATCGCGGAGGTCATGGCGCCGGTTCCATACAGTCCCAGTACCCTACCGATCAGATGCCCAGGCGTCACTTCCTGGATGATCCCCCACGCAATCGGCGTGAAGGCTCCCATACCGCCACCGATCAAGCCCATCAGGATGCCCGCCTGATAGGGATGGGGCGTCCAGGCTAAGGCGCAGACGGCAGCGCCACTGAGCAGGCTGGTACTGAAGATCAGTCTGCTGCGGTCTTTGACGGTCCAGCCGGACGCCCACAGGAGCCCGATTGACGTGAGCAGTAATCCGCCCCCTAATGCCGACCACAGATAGCCGATCTCCACAGGACCCAGGTCGAGCAACTTTCTGGCGAAGACTGGAAAGAGCGATGTCAGCGCGGCGGTGCCGAACGTATACAGTGCCGCGGTGCCGGTCAAGAGCAGGATGACGGGACGGTGTACCACACTATAGTGAAATCCTTCAATTAGATCTCGCATCAGCGTCGAGCGGGGAGCTTTTGAGATCACAGTTATCTTGGAATCGGTGAAGCACGTCAGCGAGAGGCAGAGGGCTGATACGAGGTAGGTGCCGGCGTTGAGGCACAGCACTTCCTGGGACCCGTAGGCGGCGATGCCCAATCCGCTCAGCGCCGGACCGAGGATTATCCCCAGACTCGTGGTGCTTTGGAGGAGCGCATTGGCCGCGGTAAACTGGGTCTTCGGAACAATGGCCGGTATCGCCGCGGTCAGCGCAGGCCCAAATACCGCGGTGGCGATGGCATGGAGCAGGACGAGGACGTACAGCATGGACACGGTAAACGAATCTACCGCGACCATGCACGGGACAAAGCCTATCAGCACTGCCCGAAGCACGTCACTGATGATCAGCAGGTATTTCTTGGGCAAGCGGTCAACGTAGACTCCGATGAGTGGGCCAAGGATAATCGGTGGAATCGTTTGCAGTAATCCGATGATCGATGTCTTTAGCGCCGAACCGGTGATGGCGTAAACGAACCAGAGAAGCGCCAGCCGGGAGATGCCGTCGCCGATCTGCGAAATGAGTTGGCCGGACCATACCAGCCCGAAATTGCGGGTGAGCAGCAAAGGGCGATTCCCGGTCGCGAGGAGATCGACTTCCGAGGCCGCGGGAAGATGACACGCGGAGGGAATGGACCGGCCCTGCATCAGCTCTCGCCCCCAAGGCGAACCCGGTCGGTCTTAACGGCTTTGACACCCGGCACCAAGCGGGCGGCTTCCGCCGCTTCAAGGGCCAGGACCTGGAATCGCACAGCCCCGCTGATCGAAACCACACCCTCTTCGGTCTTCACCTCGAAGTTTGCGGCCTTCAACGTGGCGCTCTTGGCAAACCGATCCTTGACGAGAGTACTAATGATCTCGTCCTGCTTCTTGCCCAGTACCTGCAGCAGACCCTTGTCCACCTCCAGTTTGCTGACGACTGTTTTTGCGTCAGACACCGATCGTGCGATCTCGGTTGCAGCCATCTTTTCCTCCTCACTCGAGACGCGCCCTCCCAGCGTGATGTTCTGCCCATCCTCCCCAACTTCGATTTCATAACGGAACAAGCGCGCATCAGCGAACAGTGCGAGCTTGACCGTCAGTATCAATGAACCCAATGGTTTCTTGCGGATCTCTTTCTCTTTTCCCTTCTCCTGGGCCTCGCGTTCGGGTGACACCTCTAATATCGTGGGCGGCGCGCTCTGAGGCAAGGATCTGGGTTCAGTCGAAAGCTTCGGCGGCTCCGGCTTCGCGGTCGTGATGTCCGGTGGTTGCACCGGTTCGCTCGAAGGCTTCGGCAATGCCGGCGGACTCTCGGGAGCCTGGGCCTGCTCCGGGAGCGCCCTTTCGGCTGAAAGGGGGAACAGGCAAATCACCAACATCGTGGCACAGAGCAGGAGCCGACAATATGGCGTCATGCGGGAGCCCTCACTATGACCCGGCAATCTTGGCGGGTGGCTGCCATCGGCATTCAAGAAGTCAAGGCAGTGCCAGCGTGGATCGCGAAGCGGCTACGATCGTCGGAGGAGCGAACGCTTCTGGTTCGGTTGTAGGGAGACCGTCCATTTGCGACCTGTACCAGCCAAGCGTACCCACTGCGGCCGCGGTTATCAACAGAATGAAGCTAATCCCTCCGAGACTAACCCACGGCCCCAGCATGTCGGTGGCCCATCCAAACCCCGCCATTCCCGCCATTGAGGTGGCCATCCCGCCCGTCGCGAAGCTGGTGAAGACACGGCCGAGCAGGGGAGGCGGCGTCAACTCCTGCAGCATTGACCAGACCAACGGCGTGAACATCGCGGTGCTGGCTCCGATCACGAAGATCGCGACGCCAACTGCTAGAGGAGCCTCCAAAAATTCAAGTGTGCCGACGGCGAGCCCGCCCACCGCCAGCGCAACGGAGATGAGGTGCATTCGGCGAGGGAGGTTGCCCTGAGCGATCGACGCAAGGCCGAAGGAGGCGGTCAGCATACCCACACCGAGCGCGGACCAAAGCCACCCCAGTTGGATCGGGCCAACGGCGAGCACGTCCTTTGCGAACACCGGCAGCAAAAATACGAACGCACTGATCCCACCGCTGTACAGAGTGGCAGTCAGCATCAACATCAGGACGGTCTTCTGTTCGACGAACACAAACCGGAACCCTGCGAGTAGATCGGAGGCAACGCCCTCAGTCCAGCCTTTGCCGCTGAGGTTAGCTTGAAGCGTTTCAGGGATCCGTATGGGCACCAGGCAGAGGGCTGAAACGAAAAAGGTCGCGGCATCCACATAGAGCACGTTTTGGGCCCCGATCAGTGCAATGCCGATCCCGCTCACCGCGGGACCGACAAGCAAGCCGATATTGGCGGTGGATTGCATCAAGGCGTTGGCAGCGACGAGCCGATCCTTGGAGGTGATCAGCGGAACCGCTGAGGCCAGGGCCGGGCCGAAGACGGTGGAGACCACGGCATTGGCAAACACCAGCAGGTACACACGATCCAGGGTGAGAGCTTCCACCAAGTAGAGTAACGGAATGAGCAGTATCATCACGGTCCGCAGCAGGTCGACGGTGATCATGACCGGTTTCTTGCGGAACCGATCCAGATAGACTCCGATCAGCGGACCCAAGAGCAGAGGAGGAAGGGTCTGCAGTAGTCCAATCACCGTCATCTTGAGGGCCGACCCAGTCATTTCATAGACAAACCAGAGCAGCGCCACTTTGTTCAGGCTGTCGCCGATCTGTGAGATCGTTTGTCCGGCGAATAGGAGACCGAAGTCCCTCGTCTTCAACAACTCCCACCCTCGGGAACCGGTCTGTGTTTTTTCGTGCGGGGTCCGACAGTCAGGCATGGGGTCCTCGCACCACGTGCAGCGGCCTGTCCTGCGAGTGCCCGTTGGAGGCTCCTTCGAACAGCAAGCCGGATCCGAGAGAGTGGATCTTCGGGGTTGTCACGGCGACTCGATCTTCGATGATCCGTTCATAGAGGGCGACGTAGTCACGGGCCATCCGGTCCGCGGTAAACCTCTCTTCGAATGAGGCACGGCAACGCGAGCGGTCGATTTCACCAAGCCGTTCCACAGCACCGACCATTTCCGATAGATTTTCACACACAAAACCGGTGATGCCGTCTTCGATGACTTCCGGGATGGACCCACGTCGGTACGCCAATACGGGTGTCCCACAGGCGAGGGCTTCGATGAGGACCAGACCAAACGGCTCAGGCCAATCGTAGGGGCAGACTAAGGCAAGAGCGTTGCCCACGAAGTCGTTTTTTTCTGCGTCCGAGATTTCCCCGATGAATTCGATCAGCGGATGGTCGAGCAGGGGCTCGATCTCAGACCGGTAATACTGAAGATCCGCCGGGTCAACCTTGGCCGCAATGCGGAGTGGAAGTCCGGTCCGCTTGGCCACCTCAATTGCGTGGTCAGGCCGTTTCTCAGGAGAAATTCGTCCCAGGAATGCCAGGTAGCCTTGGGATTGTGAATGATGGGTATAGAGATGTCGGGGAAGCCCGTGATGGATGGTCGCGTGCCAGTTCGCCCAGCGAAGCGGCCGACGCTGGGCGTCAGAGATCGACACCAGCGGCATCTCAGCAAATTCCTGAAAGACCGGCTGCAATTCCGGCAGATCCAGTCGCCCGTGAAGGGTGGTCACAACCGGCTGAGGATTTCTCCGTGCCAAAGGAAACCCGAGAAAGTCCAGGTGCGAGTGGATTACGTCGAAATCGCCGCTTGCTCCGAGAGAGCGTTCCTGCAGCATGATCATCGGGGCGTCGCGATTGAAGATGCCGGTATTGAGGCGCAGCGCCTGAGGACACACCGCTTCAAGGCGTCCGGCGGTTTCAGAATCCCCGCTGGCGAAGAGGGTGACGTCATGTCCCATCTGCACCAGTTCTTCGGTGATGTAGGAGACGATCCGTTCAGTGCCCCCGTACAGCTTGGGGGGCACACTTTCCCATAAGGGAGCCACTTGTGCAATTTTCATGAGTTCTTCCTTTCAGAGAAGATGTTGAATGTGAACGAGAAAGAGTGAATGATCGCGCATCAAGTATCCCTGATGCCGACCAACAGACCTTGATCGTGGTAGACCGAAGGAGCGTGGCGCGATCCTTGTGCGCGCCAAGCAACTGAGGAGGGCCAAACCCATACCAACCTGTCGTATCACCGCACGGAGCTGCCCACCATCTTCACAATCCGGTTAATTATAAACATGCCCGATGTCCGCATCGCCTATGCACGCATCGTTCTCGGCTAAGTGACCGTCCAAGTGGGGTGACGAAGAAGGGGATATCCAATGGCTACATCAATTAGGGCGGATACCCCTGGACCCGCAACGAGAGCGGATTCTCGACTGGACCGAATACCTAATGGAATGATAGACGCGCACGGCGTCGACCGCGGAAGGCCGGTTATCAACCCACTCGTCAAACTCTTTGGATGTATACGAGACCATACAGACTTTTTGAATCGGACAGAATACCTAAAGAAATAAACGAGGGCAGTCGCAACAACGCCGAGCTGGTCAAGGCCTCGGTCGACGACCTCTCTATAGATGTATGAGAAACCATACAATCCTACAGCGATGAGTTTCTCTATTGCCCACATGAAAGAGGCGATAGTTCGAGCCGTAAAGTAATCCTCGTCCTACCACGCTGCTACTAGAACAGGACAAACGAGCCCCATCTGCACCCACCTCGGGAGCATCCTGTGTGCTTGTTTCATATGGGGATGGGGTTAGATTTTCTGAGATTGACTTGCACAAATCGCAGGGAAAGGCGGCGGGCGCTTTAGGGATTGAGAGGTACGTCATTGAATTGCAGATTCGCAGACCGTGTGTAAGGCATTGATTAGGGCGGGTTTGTACGGTCGATGTGGCTAGAATGTGGCTATTCCCCTTTGCCCTTAAACGGCAGGTATCCGAACTCAAACGTGTCGGATGCCCAACGATAGCGCGACGGCTACCACCCACCCCCCATGCCACCCTTGGGAAGGGGTGTCAAATGCCACGCCGTCGACCAGTCAGGTAAAGCGGCATCCACGGCAGCCTCAATAAAAAGTGCCTGGCCCGCCACGCGCCGCGAAATTTCGAAAGTTGCCGTTGTCTTTTTCTCATGAAGAAAAGGAAAATATCTCCGTTTTCTCTGGTGACACCTTTTCTGATTCCGGAAGCAGGCGCGTTCCATCGGCGCCTGCTTCCGAGAGAGGACTTTATTCCAGCGGCGGGACGACGCCGGCAAATTTCAGGAGATCCGTGATCCGGAAGTCTCCAGGAGTTTCCGACGGCAACACAGGCCTCCAGTTCGGCTGGGAGGCAAGGAAAGATTCCCTATCGGCTCCTAAGAGTCCGATAAAGACTTCTCCCACAATTCGGCTGCCGACCGGCCCCATTCTCAGGCCATTCTCCAATACCTCCGCTTCTTTGAGGATATAGAACCAAAGTGGCGTTCTCCGTTCCAAGCCAAATGGCTGCAGATCCTCCAGTTGTTCGGGTGTCAACACAGGGACGCCTAGCACACGCGCGATCATTTGGCCGGACGGTAGTGCAAAATTGACGTGACGCATCAGATTTCTGGAGGCCAGCGATTGAACACCGTCCGTCGGCATTCCAGGAGCGGGACCACGTGTGCCCAACAGGAACATGAGAACGCTGGAGAGTTTCGCATCGATTTTTTTGTTCTGCCTCACGTTGCCATCGCCAAAATTGAAGAAGGTTTGCCAATCGATGAATCTCCGGGGGGCCCGTTTCCCACCGCGCATGTCGGGTGGGTCGGGATTATTGG
The DNA here is from genome assembly GCA_963730935.1 of uncultured Nitrospiraceae bacterium. Classification (GTDB taxonomy): domain Bacteria; phylum Nitrospirota; class Nitrospiria; order Nitrospirales; family Nitrospiraceae; genus Nitrospira_C. Next base: position 274,338 of record CAVSTP010000004.1, read on the forward strand.
GATCGATGGAGTCGTCAAAGGCAAAGGCGAAGAACGGCGAGCCTCCAGTCGGACCAAAGTTCAACCGATAACTGGGGCGTACCTGTGAATGACCGAATCGATAGGCTGCAACGGAAAACTCGATAGGAATAAGCGGATTGCGGCGAGCGTTACGCAGGGTATGAGTTGAACTTGGGTCCGCCAGATTGTAGATTCGCTGCCCCTGCTGAAGGATGTCGGTCACCCGCTCCTGGCCGATGGTTAAGGGAAGGAACTCATGGAGGACGATCCACTGGTAATGCCATCGGACGAGACGCTGGGCAATCTCAAACAGCCTCTCCGGGCGCATATCGGCATGGGAAGGCTGAGCCCGTAGATGATCCGTCACCGCATTGTGAAACTTCAGCATGGCCACATGAAACTGACTGATGACCACGTTTTCATCGTTACGGCTGTCACCGATGATCGCTTGGAAGTTTCCGTCTCGGGGTAGATCGTAGCGGACGGCGCCCTTTCGCGAAACGGCTTCAGAACCGGGTAGGATGTCGACGCGCATTTTAATGACACCACCCTCCCGCTGATAGAGTTGCGGCGATTCTTGCGGCCCATTGCCGTACACGCTATCCAAATCGAACGCCGCAGTGCGGAAATTCGTCGTTTGGCGCGGCTGGCTGAGTTCCCGTAACGGTGATTTGAGGTCCAGCGTCAAGTCGTGATCGATAAATTGACCGAAGAAAGTGACACCCGCTGTCATGTTGGGATTGTCGGGATTGTGCGGACTATTGACTGCAGGGTTCAGAATCGATTGGATCGGATCTGTCAGCACGTCTTTTGCGTCGAGCAGGCCATCCTTGGCACCCAGTTTGTTCATCCGATCCCGAAGCTCGTCGGTGGGGTGTGCGAAAGGGGGCAATCCAGGAAACAGACGGGTGAACACGTCGTCAGGGCGTGACGGCCTTTCCGGCTCTCGAACGTCTACGGTTTGGGCCAACACCGTCGCTGACGTGACCGCGAAGACAATCGCGTGCAGAACAGTGGCCATTGCAATAAATGATAGAGAACAGCGGCAATAGCGTGGCATGTTGCCTCCTTAAATGTTGAATATGACTGTGAGTGACGGAAAGGAACGGTACGGGGCGGGCTACCCTGGGATGAGAGGACCGGCTTTCTTTAGCAATCTAAGAAACATGGGCGTCCAGAGGTCAAGAGGTCTGAGACGGGGGAGACAGTCGGCAAGGGTTCCTCCCATGAATGAGTACGCCGGAATCATAAAGACACTGGTAGAATTTCTATTCAAATTCAATCTGCCCAGAAAAATTTCGAGAGTTGTACAGAGGTTTTCCCAGGATGAGTACTCGGAAAATCCCTGGTTGTTTTTCACATTTTCACACAATCACTCGTTTGAGCCTCCCTGACCTTATTTCCCTCTTTGCTATTTGGACTGCTTCGCGATCGTTTCGGTTCGGTTCTTCCACCCATCACATTGCACATCATTTACAATGCCAGGATATTTTATGCTCACTGGCGGTTCGTCCTTGTTTGAGCATCCGGTTGGGACAATGCGATACCATGGTGGGGCCCCCAGTCGCTTAGCGCACAACTTCAGCAAATGCCGGACACGCTCGGGCGGCTGCTTTGTCGAGGCTATTCAGCAACGAGAGTCCGACTCTGTGGGTTGCTGTGTTAGCCCCCCCTGAAACTTGCACGGATTTTTTCGCTTCGCGCGAAAGCAAACCGCCGATTCGTTTTTGGAGTTTATCTTTGAGATTTTGAAATGCGAGGGCGGGCGGAGTCAGCCTCCGGTTACAGTAGGCGGCGTGCACCCATGGCGAGACCATGCAAAGCTGAACGAAATAACCATGAAACATCCGACAGCGCCATCCAACACTCCCGCAAGAACACATGAACACAACTTGCAAATATCGCCCAGGAAGTATTGGAGCACCCGACTTCGAACAGGTTACCCTCTGCTGAACGATGTTCATTTGGTCGCGTTCTGCCTCGCATAGTTTTTACTCCCTCGCTTTGCTTTTCACTTCCCAGGTAGAGCCTAACGCTGCGGATAGACTAGGGCGAATTGAAGGCTCCGAGATAGGTCGACCGCTTCTCTCACAGTTGTCGGCGGTCGGGCCTTCCAGGAGCCGTCGGCATCTGGCATGGAGGGAAATTATCCTGGACTCCTAGTAAAACGGTGTCAAGTGGGGAAAACTGGGGATACAGGCCCGTCCAGGGTGTTTCTCTACCTGGAGACACTTCAATCGCTCGAACCGTCTCACCGAGGCGCTGCTGGTCCAGCAATTCCATCTATGAATTCCATCCCAAAGTCTTGGCCATCTGACCATCTGATCTCCGCCCGAGATACGTCGAGCGGACGGTCGTACTTGGGTATGTCAATCAGCACTGCTAGGCAGTCATCATTCTTAACCATGAACGATGTGCGGACTCTGCATCCAGCGATTGAAAGACGTCTCGGTGGAACCGTGACCAAAACCGTGACCACAGAAAAGCAGGAAGTTGGGGAGAAAGCTGAAGCTGTTGATTTAGTGGTGCGCCCGACAGGACTTGAACCTGTAACCCCCAGATCCGTAGTCTGGTGCTCTATCCATTGAGCTACGGGCGCGTCGAGAGATGCTTCCGAGTTATGAGTTGTGAGTTAACGGCTCGAGGGCGCTAAGGGGTAGGCGGGAAACCGCAGCGACCTGCTACTGACCTCAGCACTCATCACTCAGTGATGCAGCAGCCAGCGGTTATACAGGGCGAGAGGTTGACTGGTCAAGGGTGAGCAGGTCGAACATCCTTCTAGAAGACTGTTTTGCTGACTTCTGAACTGTGGAGACTCTCGGTTCCTTCGGTATCAACCGCGGTGACCGAGAAGTAATATGTGCGCCCGCCTGTGAGATTACCGATGGTATATGTGGTGGCGTTCCCCACCGCGAGCGGTGTCCCATAGCCACCTGATTGTGTGCCCATGTAGACTTTGTATCCCGCGACATTGGTCTCCGAATTGGCATCCCAGCTGAGGGTCGCCGTACCAGTGCTGGTTGGCATTGCCAGGGTAAGGGTCACGGGGATCGCTTGAGGACTATTGGAAGATCCTGACGCGCTGACGGTGATCACTGTGCTGTACGATCCCGCGGCCAGACCGGTGGTCGAGACGCTTGCGCTGATGCTATCGGTCTCGGTCGTCGTCGTGCCGCTCGAGATATTAAGGGCAAGCCACGCGGCCGGCTCGGTCATCGTCCACGTCAACGTCCCGCCGGTCGGATTCGACAGCGTAATTGGTTTCGCGAGCGGCGGCGGACCTCCAGCCACGCCTGAAAAGTTCAGACTCGTCGGATTGAGCAACATGCTCGGCGTGACAGCGGCAGTTCCGCCGGTGACCACAAGCTTGACCGGCACGGCTGTAATTTGTGTTCTCTTCTTATCGTCAATGGCGATGCGGATTGTCCCATTATAGGTACCCGCGACCATCCCAGCTGCGTTGACTTGGACAACAATCTGATCCTGCTCGCGTGCGATCGTTCCTGATGCAGGGCTGATCGTCATCCAGGCCGTGTCGCCCGACGAATTCCAGGCCCGTGGAACCAGAGATTTGCTGCTGAACGTCACCGTTTGAGAGGCCGGTGTGGGACTCGTGCTTGATGCAGCATAGGAGAGCGCCGTCGGGGCGACCGGGAATGCGAGTCCTTCCGATGTCATTGCAAGCGCGCTCGAAGCAGCGAGGAACAATGCCGTTCGGAGAGTGGTGACAACCGCCGCAGCGTTGATGTGATGCATCGCCCCCTCCTGTTGGTCGTGTGGAACGTAGCAACGCACATGCCAGTCCGACCAAGGGACACCTTGTCCAGCGCCGCACGAAATTCTTTGAAATCATGACCAGCGTGAAGCGTCCGAAGGAAATCTCTGTAGGGACGACCAACCATTGTTGTGCAGCCTTGAGCATTCCGAGAGGGTTGTCATGCAAGAACAATAAAATAATGTTCAGATTCTCCAAACTCCAGTAGGATAGGCCTAGCGTTTTCAGGAACTCGGTCGGACATGCCAAACCTCCATATCGTTTCGGATACCGCTGTGCCTGCCGCCGGTCCAAGACCGGTCGTCTTTCCGCTCAAACTGGTCTTGCAATGGTGTATCGGCATCCTTGCAGCCTTCGCGCTGGGGAGCTGGCTTGTCTGGTGGGCCGCCCTGGTGCAGCGCGCCTTTTCGCTCGAGGACATCCGGTCGGCCTGTCAGCGCGTGATGCCGGAATCTGTGGACCGCTGCGTCGACACGGTTACGATCCAACGAGGAGGCGCTCGACGATGAAACTGTGGATCGCTGTCGTCGCACTGCTCATGCTGGCAGGCGTCGAAAGCCAGGCGGTGTTGGCCCAAGACACGGAGGAACGGCGGCCGAGATTCGAGCTGGGTCTCGGGGCCTGGATCAGTACCGGAGAAACCAAGTGGGCGCACAACGCGTCGTCAATTCCGGGACTTGGCAATCCGACCTCGAAACTGACGTACGAAGACTCCGGGACCAACGTCTTCGAACTCACCGCGAAGCTATGGATCACTCCCAAGTGGTTCGGGCGACTGACCGGCGGATACGCCGGAATCGGCGGCGGACGTTTGACCGACGACGATTACCTGGCTGTCGACGGTGGAGCGCCGTCATCGCAAACGATCAGCGATATCTCCGGCGACAGCATGTGGTATCTCAATGCGGAGGTCGGCAGGCGGATTGTGGAGTTCCCTCACTCTCGAGGCTACTTGGACGTCTTCGGCGGCTACCAGTACTGGTACCAGCGCTATACGGCCAATGGACTAGGGCAGGTGTCTTGCTCGACGGCCGGGCAAACCGTGGATCTGGATCCCAGCTCGCCCGGCAATCAGCCTTTGTGCAATCCGAACAGCTCAGTCAGCAGCACCATTCCCGTCATCACCAATACGACGCAATGGCACTCGATCCGGGTTGGAGGAACGATCGAATACCGGTTCACGCGCCGGTTGAGCCTGCAAAGCACCGTGGCATTGATTCCACTCAGCATCGTGGACAACAAGGATGTCCATCATCTGCGCCCCGACTTGGGTCAAAACCCAAGTCTTTCGATGTTGGGCTATGGCATCGGTGCCGATGCGGACATCGGTGCGCGCTTCATGATCATTAAAAATCTCTTTGCGAGCGTCGGCTATCGTATCTGGTGGAACCAGATGCTTGATGGCAACGTGACCTTTTACAACTCGAACGGCTCCTCGGATCAATTTCCGCTCACGGAGTTCCAGACGTTCCGTCACGGCCTCACGTTTGGCTTGAACTATTCTTTCTAGGGTACTGTTTATGAGCGGGCAGACTGCGTTTTCAACGGCGGCGGCCGGAAGGCATGGTTTCGTCCTCGTAGCGGGTGAACAGACGTCTGGCTTCGGGATGCAAGTAGTTTGGGTGGCCGTGGGGAATGCCGATTGTTCGGAAAAGCGGTGTCAGCTTGCCGTCCGGATGAAGGTAGCCGGCCCGTAAAGGTACCGTCCGCTTGCTGTGTTTGATTAGGTAGCAGGGGGTAGTTCGGATGGATGTCAGCCAGTCGGCGATATCGTGCGGATTACCGATCGAGGCGGAGAGGAGCAAGAGCCTCGCTTGAGACGGGCAGAAAATAATGGTTTCTTCCCAGACGACTCCACGCTCCGGGTCCGCGAGGTACTGGGATTCGTCCATGATCACGAGCCCTAAGGTGTCGAGCCGCAAATCGATTTCTCCACCGGCTGCGTCGTAGAGCAGATTGCGCAGGATCTCGGTGGTCATGATCAATAGCGGCGCCTGTGCGTTGTCGCGCCGGTCGCCCGTCAGAATCCCGACCCGTTCTGCGCCGAAGATGCGAGAAAATTCCGTGTATTTCGTGTTCGACAGCGCCTTGAGCGGCGAGGTATAGATCACTGTGCGGTTTTCCTCCATGGCGCGCCGCGCCGCCTCCACGGCGACGTAGGTTTTTCCGCTTCCCGTCGGCACGCTCACGATCACGTCGCCCTGTTGCAACTTTGCCAGCGCCTCTTCCTGCCAGGGGTCGGGAACGAACGGCTGCGGTGGAGGCACGCCGATCCCTTCCAACCAGGCGCCCAGTGCAATGGGAGGTTCATGGTGTTCCGGCTCGTGATGGGTGGGATGAGAGCGACCGCCCGCCGCTGCTCTCGGCCGCTCAACGGCGGGGCGTACGGCGGGTCTAACTGGCTGGGACCTCCGGTCGGCGATCAACGCCAGTAAATCCGACTCGAACCCTTGGCGGTTTTCTGCCGAATGTCGCAGCAATAGCTCGATCAGCCGGCGCTTCCCAGCACGAAAATGCCGATGCACCCGGCCGCTTGCGAGCCGATGGAGAAGATCAACCGGTTGTTCGGCGAGAATCCGTTCGAGTTCTTCAGTGGTCACGAGTGCGCTCGATCCTTGTCATGGAAGCTCTTCCAACACGCCCCGACGCAGTGTCGCAATCGCCTGGGAGGCGCTCTCCGCCAGCGACGGGTGCGTGTCCCTCAACCCATGCAGCTGCGAGAGAAATTCCAGGGTCCGCGCGAGTAGCCGATAGATGTCACCTTCCGCCATCGTGGTTTTCTTGCACAGTCCGATCCACGTAAGCGTAGGATCGCCAATCCACTGTTCGGTGATCGCGGCGATATCGGCCCGGAGAAGCGGAGGATCTTCGAATGGCGAGAGCGATTCAGCCAATTTTCGCACCTGCGCCAGCAGAGAGGCCAGGCCCGGGCTGATGCGGGGGAATGCGCCCGGACGGTCATCGTCGTGCGCAATACTCGACATGACAGCTGCCAATAATGCCGGCGAGGCGCCCGAGAAGGCTTCCGCACGGACGAGCTCCGTGATCAAGAGCGAATGGTCGATGCGGATGAGCCTGGCCCATTCACCGGTTTCCGTCAGTTGCACGGTGGGCGAGAGGTAGCCGAAGCGCTGCAGGGCATCGATCTTTTCCTGAAAGCGGTGCCACAGACTGGTTCGGAGCGCCTGAATCGCTTTCATATGACGCTGTTGTTCCTGACGGAGCTTTGAGGCATGTGCGTGATCTTTCTGACAGGCGGACCGTGACGGACAGGTGGGGCAGGAAAAATCACCTAACGTCTGCACGATAGCGTCGGGAATCAACTCCTCTTTGGGAACCAGGATCGGCAGGACGGGCAGGCGAGGGGGCAATTCTTCCAATGCTCGGATGAGCTGTTCGATGCTTTCCGGCGTGCACCAGGGATAGACCGGCGCTTCCACGCAGTCCAGCACATGGTCGAACACTTCGGTGACGATCGCCGCCGGACATTCCGTGATCGCGCCTCCCGGTCGCAGCAACGTCACCATTGGACTTTTCTGTCCCTTGCTCCGGTATTGTCTTAATACGACACCGCGGCTTTTTGAGAGGCCAGCCACGCGTCCGGCTGTGAGGAAATGAAACCGCGCCGCTACCTCAGGCGGCTCATGTCTTCTGACCGGTGTCCGGTGCGACCGTTGACGGCGGACGTGGTCGAACAGCTGCCATTGGGAAATCCAGTCGGTGCAGACACGGGGGCCGTAGGGCTCGAGCTGCCGGTGAATGTCGTCGAGTTTTCGTTCGAGCACCTCGGCACGCTGATTCAGTTGGAATTGGGCAAAACTCTTTGCGAGGATCGGTTGCATCTGATCGAGTGGATGGGCCTTGAGCAGATTCAACACCATCGGATAGCTGATCACGAACTGGCTGTTGATCGCTTCCGGCTGCCCCGTCAGGCCCTTGGTGATGACGCCAAGATCGATATAGGGCGAGGGTGTGACGATCGCAAACCCCACGAGATCTTTCCCGCGACGACCCGCGCGGCCGGCGACCTGCTGTACTTCGCCGATCGTGAGGTCCGTAAAATCGCGCGCTTTGCGGATACTGGATTGGGTAATGACCACTGTCCGCGCGGGAAAATCGACGCCCGCCGCCAAGGTTGTCGTGGCAAACACCGCGTCGAGACAGCCGTTGCGCATCAACTCCTCGACGGCGATTTTCCAGGAAGGCAGATGGCCAGCATGATGCGCTGCGACACCGATGCGCTGGACCGTCGGAATCAGCGGATGCTCGGCGATGCTCGGATATTGGTCGATGACCTGCTTGAGGACATTGCCGATTGCCTCCTGGCGGGCCGGAGGCAGGAACGAGCGCGTATGATCGAAGGACTCCATCGCTTCATCGCAGGCGCGTCTCGACGTCAGGAACACGATGGCCGGGGTGAGGTGTTTCTGTCGAAGGGCTTCGATCAGGTCAACCGGATGTATCGAGGGAGGCATTCAGCTTCATACCCTTCGAAATGACGACAAGACCGGATTCTGTGACTTTGAAGCGTTGTGCATCGGCGGCGAGGTCGTATCCAATCTCGGTCTTGGGCGGGATACTCACGTCCTTGTCGATGATGGCGCGCCTGATGCGGCACTGTTCGCCGATCACCACATTTTCCATGATCACCGACTCCCGGACATCCGCGTGGTCTTGAACTCGAACGTTGGGGGAGAGGACTGAGGTCTGGACTCGGCCGCCGGCGATGATGCACCCGCCGCACACAATAGAGTCCAAGGCGACGCCCATGCGGCCGCCCTGGTAATCCTGCGCGAACACGAACTTGGCGGGCGGGAATTGGCCTTGATACGTGCGGATGGGCCACTGCTGGTCGTACAGATTGAACAGCGGATCGACGGCGACCAAATCGAGGTTGGCTTCCCAGTAGGCGTCCAGCGTCCCGATATCGCGCCAGTACTTGACAGCCTTCTTATTGGCGTCCTGGAAATTGTACGCATAGACCCGGCGAGAGCCGATCATGCGCGGAATGATGTTCCGGCCGAAATCGTGCGGCGTGTTCTCCTGGGCATCGGCGATCAACTCCTCCCGCAAGCTTTTCGCGCGGAAGAGGTAGATGCCCATGGAGGCAAAGGCTTTGGAGGGATCGCCGGGAATGTGCGTCGCGTTCGAGGGTTTTTCATTGAATTCCTGGACAGCGAAATCCTCGTCGACGCTCATGATGCCGAACCGCTTGGATTCCTCGATCGGGATGTCCAAGGCGCCGACGACCACGTCCGCGCTCTTGGCGATGAGCCAATGGAACATTTCCATGTAGTTCATCTTATAGATGTGATCTCCGGCGAGCACGAGCACGTATTCCGGCTGATCGGTGTCGAGCAAGAACAGGTTCTGGTACACGGCATCAGCAGTGCCGCGATACCATTCTTCGCTGATCCGCTGTTGCGGAGGAATCGACGCGATGTATTCACCCAGCTCGGCGTTATACACATCCCAGCCGGTGCGGATGTGGCGGTCGAGGGAGTGCGACTTGTACTGAATCAAGACGGCGACTTTCCGCAGTCCGGAGTTCAGGCAGTTGCTGAGTGTGAAGTCGATGATGCGGTATTTCCCCCCGAACGGGACGGCGGGCTTCGCCCGGTGTTCGGTGAGCGGATGCAGCCGTTCGCCGCGGCCTCCGGCCAGCACCATCGTAAAGATATTCTGCATGGCCGCGATTGTAGCAGGAACCCTGAGCAAATAGAAAGAAAGCGAATCCGTTGACATCCGCCGTGGGCCAGTTGATACTACGAACCACGACGGTGATTGTTCATTGGAGCGGTGGGCTGAAGGGGTGGATATGAAAGAGGATGTCCTGGTGTCGTCCCTGGCGAAAAAAGTCGTCGCAGCTTCCAAGAAAAAGTCGGTGTCTGAAGAGGACCAGGAAGGCCTCCGCTGGCGTCTCGAACATCTTGAGTCGCAAATGCAGAAACTCTCCGAACTGGTTCGGGACCATGCGGAAGATGTCGACCGCTTGGTCCGGATCGTCGCCGAGGACCGCAACGCGATCCGCCAGCAACTGTTGCGGAAGCATCATGAGCAGGTGCGGGTGCGCAAGCACTTGCGTGCGTCCAACTCCAAACCCGGTGTAGATCTGTAGTTGCCGGGCCGCTCTTCGCCTACACCCCCTCCGGTAAAAACTTTCACGATGTGCCGACTGCTGGACTACCTTCAGTAACTAAGTGCTGATTTATCCTCAGATTATTTGCATCGTCTGTCGGACATTGTATAATGCAGCTGATTCTATGAGGTGGGTTCCATGATCGCCTCGACGCGCATTAGTCGTCTGCGAGGAACCATACGTGTTTCGGCAAGATAGGCGATCGGGCTATTCGACTTCGTTACTTGCCGGTCTGCTGCTCGTTTTATCGACTCAAGCCTGGTCCGCCACACCATCCGCCGCGCCCCCTGTTCCTTTGGCCGCTGAGCAGCGCACGTCAGGCTCCACGCGACTCAGCCTGACCGACGCCTTGGCCCTGTTTCTGCAGCAGAATCTCGACGTCCTCATCGCCAAATACGGCATCGAATACAGCAAGGGACAACAAATCACTGCGAGGCTGTTTCCCAATCCGGTCGCGTCGATCGGTACGCTGAGTTCCTATACTCAAGGCCGGACTCTGTCTACCGGCGGACAACTCTTCTTTCAAGCCCAACAGCTGTTTGAACTGGCCGGCAAGCGCGGATACCGAATCGAAAGCGCGGGATTCGGGGCGCAGTCCGCTGAAGCGGCGTTCGAGGATGCCGTTCGTCAACTGGGGTTTACCGTCAAGGACAGTTATTACCGGGTGCAGTTGGCACAGCGACGGTTGGCCCTGGCCGAAGAGAACCGCGACCGGTTCTCACGGATTCTCGACATCAATACGATCCGCTTCAAAAAGGGGTATATCGCCGAAGTCGACCTCATCCGGATCCGTCTGCAAATGGTCGATTTCCACTCGATGGTCATTCAATCTCTGCAGGAAGCGGAATCGGCCCGCGGGGACCTGCGGCAACTGCTCCGCCTCTCGCCGGCGACCACGCTGGAACTGACCACGGATTTGGAGTTCAGGCGCATCGATCCCGAGATTGGCAAATTGCGGTTAGTTGCGGTGGATGTTCGGCCGGATGTGCGGTCTAAACGGTTCACGTTCTCGCAGCGGGAAGCTGATCTACGGCTGGCCCAAGCCTATCGGGTGCCGGACGTCACCGTCGGCGCCGGGTACGCCATCCAAGGGTCATTAGGACCGGATAATCCCCAACAATGGGCGCTCAATTTCGGTCTGCCGGTTCCGCTCTTCAACCGCAATCAGGGCGGGATCAGGCAGGCCGAGGTTGCCGTGCAGACGGCCGAAGCGGACTTGAATAAGGTCCTCAATGTGGTTGAGAATGAAGTGGAAGTCGCCTACCGGAATCTCATGCACAGCCGGCGGTTGGTGGAAGCCTACGTAGGCGGAGTGCTGGACGATGCGCGCGCCACCTTCACCATCGTCGAACGAGCGTATGAACGGGGAGGGGCCACCATCCTCGATCTGCTCGACGCCGCTCGAACCTCGCGCACGATTCAGCAGAACTACATCGAAGCCCTGTTCAACTACCAGCGGAATGTGCTGCAACTGGAATCGGCGGTCGGCCAAGAGATTGCCTCATGATGACATCTGCTAACAGAAGCTTTTTCTCTGTTGTGGCCCTGTCGTTGCTGTGCCTCACCGCCTGCGGGAAGGGAGACCAACCGGCCAACTCGGATGCCGCCACACCTCCGCACGGGAAGACCCGCGTCCTTCCTCACGACGCCGTGCCTCGCGTCGAAACCGGCGTCGTGGACTACGGCGGCATGCAGCAGGATCTCAGTTTGGCCGGCAAGATGGCCTACGGCGAAGACCGTTACTCCAAGATCTCCTCTCCGTTGCAAGGACGTGTCGTCGAGGTCCGGGCGCATCTGGGCGACCGGGTCAAGGCCGGAGCGGTCCTGCTAGTCGTCGATAGCCCGGATATCGCGCAAGCCTATTCAGAGTACGTCAAGGAAGACTCGGACTTGCAGTACGCCACCCGCTCCCACGAACTGGCGAAAGATCTGTACTCCAACAAGGCCCTGCCGCTCAAAGACCTCAAGCAGGCGGAGAATGAATTGGTAAAGGCCAGGGCGGAGTTCCGGCGGGCCAAGGAACGGCTGTTGTCCTTGCGTGTACCTGCCGAAGAGTTGAACAAACCTGTTGATAAGCAGCAGATCACCTCTCGTTTTGAGATGAAGAGTCCGCTGACGGGCATCGTGGTCGAGCGTATGGTGACGCCGGGACAGTCAGTCGGTGGCGACGCCAACCAAGTCCTCTTTACGGTGGCGGATCTCGATATGCTGCAAGTCGTCGCCGACGTCTACGAGCGGGATCTGGCGTTGGTGAAGGAAGGGCAGTTCGCGAAGGTCAAAGTTGAGGCCTATCCCGAGGTTGATTTTCCCGCGACCGTGGCCTCGGTGGGCGATGTCGTCGATCCGGCCAGCCGGACGATCAAACTGCGGGCCTGGGTAAACAATCAGGACCATCGCTTGAAGCCCGAAATGTTTGCCCGCCTGCATATTCAGGTGGGCGATGCGACGAAGATCCTCGTCGTCCCAAAGGAGGCGGTGTTGGAATCCGACGGCAAACAATTCGTGTTCGTCGTCGAAGAGCCCAACCACTACGTCAGGCACGAGGTCAAAGTTTCCAATTTCACCACCGACCAAATGCGCGTGCTTGAAGGGCTGACGCCGGGCCAACGAATCGTGACCAAAGGCGCAGTGTTGATCAAAGGCCAAGAAGTCAAAGGCGGCTGAACGGGTGCACCTTCCTGTTTCCCCAGATTCCCCGGGTTCACTGATATAGATGATCGCCCGTCTCGTCGAGATATCCCTCGTCCAGCGCATCCTGTTCTGCGCATTGGGACTCGCGCTGTTGTTCGGTGGACTCTACTCGTTCCATCTGCTCGACATCGTCGCCTATCCGGACCCTTCTCCTCCGATGGTCGAACTGATCACCCAGAATCCGGGGTGGTCGGCCGAAGAAATCGAACGGCAGATCACCATCCCTATGGAGGTGGCGCTGACCGGCATGCCCGGCTTGAGCGACATCCGCTCGCTCTCGATTTTCGGCCTGAGCGACATCAAGGTCTATTTCGATTTCGGCACTGACATCTTTCGCGACCGGCAGGAAGTACTCAACCGCGTGGCGTCGGTGGACTTTCCGCCCGGTGTCCAACCATCGCTGTCCCCGTGGTGGGCGATCGCCGAGATTTACCGCTATGAGCTCACCGGAGAGCCGGGCGTCAATCTGACGGAGTTGAAAACCGTGCAGGACTGGCAGGTGCGCCGGTCGTTCCGCCGCATCCCCGGCGTGATCGACGTCACTGCGTTCGGGGGTACGACAAAGGAATACCACGTCGACATCGATCCCGGTCGGTTGATCAGCTACGGCGTCAATCTATCCCAGGCGATGACTGCGTTGCAAAACAGCAATGCGAACGTCGGTGGCAATTACTTGGCTCTGGGCGCACAGAATTACAACGTGCGGGGGGTCGGCCTGATCAACGGCATTGAGGACATCGAGAACGTCATGGTCGCCCAAAAGGACGGCACGCCGATCTATGTGAAGACGTTGGGCAACGTCAACGTCGGCAGCCGCATCCGCCTCGGGAAGGTCGGCATCGATGATCGTGACGACGTCGTGGAAGGGGTCGTGCTGCTGCAGCGCGGCTACAAGGCCATGCCGGTGCTCGACAAGGTCCGGGAGAAAGTGGACGAGCTCAACACCTGGAAACTGCCGTCCGGCATCAAGATCAGGACATTTTACGACCGCACTGCGCTGATCAACACGACAGTCGAAACGGTCACCGATATCTTGCTCAGCGGGATGGTGCTCGTCTTTGTGCTGCTCTATGTCTTCCTGGGGAACTTTCGGGCGGCCGGCATCGTTGCACTGACGATTCCGATGTCGCTCTTGTTTACGTTCGCCATGATGGTCTTGATCGGGCAATCGGCCAATCTCATTTCGCTCGGGGCCATCGATTTCGGGATTATCGTCGACGCCACGCTGATCATGGTGGAAAGCATTTTCTTTCATCTGGCCCATGCGAAAACGCCGGGCCTCACCGTGCACCAGCAGATCGTCCGGGCCGCCCGCCAGGTGGGCCAGCCGATTTTCTATTCGACCGCGATCATCGTGGTGGCCTTCATTCCCCTGTTCACGATGACAGGCGTACCGGGAAAGATTTTCGCGCCAATGTCGATCACCTATGGATTCGCCTTATTGGGTGCGCTGCTCATGGCCTTTACGCTGGCTCCCGTGCTCTGCTCGTTTTTGCTCACGGGACCAATTAGTGAAGAAGATACATTTCTGGTCAAGCCGCTGCGGAAACTGTATCAGAGCACACTCCATTGGGCGCTGGATCACCGCCAAGTGGTGGTGGCGCTGGCCGCGGGCTTGTTGATCGTGGCCCTCGTCGCCCTTCAGTTTTTGGGAGGAGAGTTCATGCCGGCGCTCGAAGAGGGCAATCTCTGGGTGCGGGCCACGATGCCCGTGGACATTTCATTCGACCAAGCGGCGCGGCTGGCCACCGACATCCGGGGCATGTTCAGGCAGTCGCCAGAAGTGACGACAGTCGTGTCACAGCTCGGCCGACCGGACGACGGAACCGATCCCACGAGTTTTTTTAACGCCGAATTTTTGGCAAACCTGAAACCGCAGGCTGAATGGCGACGAGGGCTCAGCAAAGACGATCTCGTGGAAGAGATCGAGCAACGCTTGAAGACCATTCCCGGGGTGATCTTCAATTTTTCACAGGTCATCCAGGATAACGTGGAAGAAGCCATGTCGGGCGTCAAAGGGGAAAATTCCATCAAACTGTTCGGCGCCGACTTGAAAACGATGGAAACACTCGCCGGCCAGATCGAAAAGCAAATGCACCAGATCCGTGGCGTCAAGGACCTGGGCATTTTCCGGCTCCTCGGCCAGCCCAATCTCTTGATCAAGGTGGACCGACAGGCAAGCGCTCGCTATGGGCTGCAAGTGTCCGATGTGAACGCGGTGGTGCAGGCCGCCATCGGCGGCCAGGCGGTGACGCAGGTCTACGAAGGGGAACGGCTCTTTGATCTCGTCGTCCGGTTTCTTCCGGAATACCGGCAGGATGTCGAGGCGATCAGCAACATTCTGGTCAGTACACCGGACGGCGCCAGAATTCCCCTGAAGCAGCTGGCCACCATCGCCACCCAGACCGGGGCGTTCATCATCTATCGCGAGAACAATGAGCGCTATATCCCAATCAAGTTCAGCGTTCGCGATCGTGATCTGGAAAGCACCGTTGAAGAGGCCCAGGCGCTCCTCACGAAGACCATCACGCTTCCGGAGCGGTACCGTATGGAATGGGCCGGCCAGTACGATCAGCTCAAAGATGAACAGAAACGCCTCGCCAAGATCGTCCCGTTGAGTCTGTTGCTCATCCTTCTGCTGCTCTATATCACCTTCGATTCGCTGAAGAATGCACTCCTGGTGCTTTCGGCCGTCCCATTTGCGCTGATCGGCGGCGTGATTGCGCTGGTGGCGACCCACACGAACTTCAGTATTTCGGCGGCGGTGGGCATTATTTCGACCCTCGGCGTGGCCATTTTGGGGGGAGTCCTGCTGATTTCGCGAATCGAAGACGGCCGTCAGGCGGGGTTGAATCTTCGCGAAGCGATCATGCAGGCAGCTGCCGTACAAATGCGGCCCATTCTCATGGCAACCGTCGGTGCAGCCATCGGCCTCCTGCCTGCAGCAGTGGCCACCGGGATTGGATCGCAGGCCCAAAAGCCGTTGGCCAGAGTCGTGGTCGGGGGGATGCTGACCGCCGCCTTCTTGATTCTGGTAGTGTTGCCGGTGTTATATGAATTAGTACATCGCCGAACGGACCGCGAATAACGAAAGAGGAGAAATGTGCGTACGAGACTATGTGTTTGGACGCTGACCATGACAGTCGTCCTGGGCCTGGACGCATCGCTCACCTTGGCTGATCAAGCACTGCAGGCCCGGCCCGTGCCGGTGCAAATGCCCTATGAGATGCCGCCGCAGTTCCAGGATGCCCCGCCGGCGGTCACGGTTCCGCCGAATACCAAACCCCTCACGCAGGACGAGCTTCAACGCGCCGAAGCCTTGCTTCCCTTACTCGAAGGCAAGCAAGAATTCTGGGCCATGGGCGAATTCGTGCATCTGGGGGAATCCAGCGTGCCTGTGCTGGTCAAGGCCTTGAGCATGCCAGGGCCTCGAACCCGCTACAACGCCATTGAGACGCTCTCGATGCTGAATGCCGCCTCGGGGGTGCCGGCGTTGATCAATACGGCGAAGGACCCCAATGAGCTGCCCCGCGTGCGTGAGCATGCGTTGCGGGTCGCGATTCGTCTGGATCCTTCAAAAACGCCTGAGGCCATTCAAGCCATGGCGAAGGACCAAAATTCGTCCATCCGCAAGGCGGCTGCCTTTGGCTCCCGTTACGTGCGTGACAAGGCCGTCGTCCCGATTCTCATCGGAATGATCGCAGATGACGAGCGCTTCGTGGCCATGTCGGCCGTGCAATCACTCTGGATCCTGACGCTGCACGAGACAGAATTCCATGATTGGGACGCGTCGACGAAAGCCGACCGGCAGGAGTGGATGGCGGAATGGATGGAGTGGTGGAACGGAGAGAAAGAGACGTTTCAGATTCCGGAGCCTCGTCGGAGGTCGTCCAAAATCCAAGGCTGATGGGCGCCTTGCGGCTCAAAAAAACCGTATGTTATACGTGTCATGGCCGGCGTTGACCGGTCAATTCCACTAGGACGATCTGATGGCTGTGCTGCCGATTGCAAAACTCGGAAATCCGGTGCTCCGGAAGATTGCCGCTCGGGTGGATCCGCGCGAGATCCGGACCAAGGAGTTCCAGCAACTCATCGACGACATGTTCGAGACTATGCTCGAAGAGCCCGGGATCGGCCTGGCGGCGCCGCAGGTGTCGCAGTCGGTTCAGCTCGTGGTCATGGGCTGCGAAGGGGAAGGCGGATTTCCCACGACGACGCTGATCAACCCGACGATCGTCTATTACGGCCCGCAGCAGGTTGAGAACTGGGAAGGCTGTTTGAGCGTGGATGGTTTCCGGGGAAAAGTCACCAGGCCGGCAGTGGTGCGTGTCCAAGCACTCGACCGTGACGGCAAATCCATTGATGTCGAGGCCGATGGCCTCTATGCGGTATGCATCCAACACGAAATGGATCATCTGATCGGCAAGGTGTTCCTCGATCGCATGACGGACCTGTCCACCCTCACCCAGCTGAGCGAGTTCGAGAAATTCTGGCGGAAAGAGCCCACCCCGGTCATTTGACGCGTTCGCATTGGCAATGTGTAATGAGCAATGGGCGAGCGGCCGACTCTGGACTCTTGTCGCTCCCCATGCCGTATAGGTAATTTCTCGGAAACCTTCCGCTCCGGTCATCATCGTGAAAACCTTGTTGCGCGTGCTTCAATATCTTCGTCCCCATCGCTCGATGGTCATTGGCACGTTTGTGTTTGCCGGACTGACCACCACGTTCGAGCTCGTGCCACCATGGTTGATCAAAGTCCTCATCGATGACGTGATCCAGGCGGGCAAGACGCATCTGCTCTCACTCGTCTTCGCGGGGCTCTGCACCGCCTATGTGTTGCGGAATATCTGCGCATCGGCGCGAATCAAGCTGAACAATAGCCTCGAGCAGCAGATCGTGCATGATCTGCACGTGCAGGTGTTCGCCGCCCTTCAGCGCTTGTCGATCAGTTTCTTCGAGAACCGCTCGACGGGCGAAATCATGTCGCGCGTCTTGAACGACACCGAGCACATGCAGCGCATTTTTGTGGACGGCCTCGAGGAAATCATCACGGCGGGTTTGACTCTGGTCGGCATCATGGCCGTGCTGTTCTGGCTCAATTGGAAATTAGCGCTGCTGGCACTTGTCCCCATCCCGTTGCTGATTCTGGGCGCCATCGCCTTTACCAAGCGGATTCATAATTACTATCGGAAAATTCGGAAGGGTTCCGCCGAGCTGAACGCCTTGCTGCAGGATTCGCTGGCCGGCATCAGAGAGACCATGGGATACAACCGGCAGGCCTATGAACAGGATCGATTCGACGGCAAGAGCGACCAGTGCCGCCGCGATACCCTGAAGGCGATGTATCTGTGGTCGTATTACTCGCCTGGCATGATGCTCGTTGGAAGCTTGGGCGGGGCGCTCGTGCTGTGGAACGGGGCGCAGGAAGTCCTTCGGCTGCATTTGTCCGTCGGCGAGCTCGTGATGTTCATGTCCTATCTCGCCCTCTTTTACGTGCCCATCAATCAGATCCATTCGGTCAATCACATGCTGCAGCATGCGCTTGCCGCGAGCGAGCGGGTGTTCGAGGTCCTCGACATTGTGCCCGACGTCAAGGATGAGCCGGGTGTCCGGGCACCGGCGACCCGATTGACTGGGGAAATCGAATTCCGGCAGGTACATTTTCACTATCGGCCGGAGGCGCCCATTCTCAACGAGGTGTCGCTCATTGTCCGTGCCGGCGAACGGGTGGCGTTGGTGGGCCCCAGCGGTGCCGGCAAGAGCACAACCTTGAAGCTGCTGTCGCGGTTCTACGACGTGACGGGAGGCGAGATCACCATCGACGGCTATGACCTCCGACGCATGCCCGTCGCTTTTCTCCGTAGCCAGATTGGGCTGGTGCAGCAGGAACCCTTCCTCTTCAATGGGACCGTGCGTGAGAATCTGTTGTACGGCAACCTCTCGGCCAGCCATGACGACGTTGTCTCGGCTGCGAAAGCCGCGCGTGCCCATGAGTTCATTGTCAAGCTGCCGGAAGGGTATGACACCTGGATCGGGGAGCGGGGGGTGAAGTTATCGGTCGGCCAGCGTCAGCGGGTCTCCATTGCCCGTGTGCTGTTGAAAGACCCGCCCATCGTCATGTTCGACGAAGCGACGTCCAACATCGATACGGAAACGGAAGTCAAAATCAGGGAAGCGTTAGACGAACTGACGAAGGGCAGGACGACGATTGTGATTGCCCACCGCCTTTCGACCGTGCACGGCATGGACCGCATCATTGTGGTGGATCATGGACGCGTGGTCGAAGACGGCCCGCACGAGGTGCTGATAGCGCGGGGCGGGCTGTATGCCGGCTTGTATGAGGCGCAATTCCAGACCTAACGCCCGTTAAGGCGTGCGAGACTTTTATGGTCTTGATCTACGAAACCGATCCACTGGATAATGAAGATGCGCGTGGACGGTTCTACCATGTCTGCCGCGGGCGGATTGTCAGGACCGAAATTCAATTGCCGTCAGGCGAGACCGTGTACGAGTGTCCGGAGTGCGGCATTGACCTCGAGCCGGAAGATTTTTGGATCGCGAGACAGAAAGGATCGGTGTAGACAAGATGCCTAGCAGCGCAGGTCGGAAGACCGTGGCCGTCATGCGGGGGCTCATGATGCTCTGCGACAGTTGCTATGACCAGGTCATGGCCGAAAAACTCACGGACCACAAGAATTTCGTCCAGAACTATGAAGCGCTCTTTGATACGATTTGTCCCGGGTGTACAGACATTAATCGACCGCTCGTCGATGATATGTTGGGGAGTTCCGAGTAAGGTACGGCAAGCCCGCCCGTTATTTGCACTCTTTTCCGTTGAAATACATACAGGTCGACTCTCCTGATTTGATCTTCCACGTCTTGATCAGGGGCAGTTGACCGTTGCCTCGCATCTCGACGACAAAATCGACCAGGCCTGAGACAGGAAGTTTGTCCATGTGGGGCTGACCGGCCTCCGGCACCTCGATATAAAACACGGAGCCGAGCGTTGAAATCAGCACCCGGTGGTTGTCTTTGTCGACTTGAATGACAGGACTGTAAAAACTCTTGTCCTCGGCACTGGCGAAACTGGCGAGAAACAACAGACAGAAGGCGGGAAGTATCGTACGCAAAGAGGGCATAGCGATCACTCCTTCCTAATAAAGGCGCGTAAAAGCTCGAAGATGGCGTCATTATCGCATCCAAACGGGCAGGAAGGAAATACGAATCTCTAGGGTTTTAACGGAGCGGCAACAAAGAGGTCTCAGGTGACGGTAATCTCGGCCGGCGACACCCCACCGTTTTTGATCCAATAGGTCTTGATGTCCGGCTTGGCCTGCATCAGCGAGACGAGCAGGTACGCGGGAGTCGGCAGATTGATCTTCGGCCAGATCTCTTCGTAATCGGTGGCGATCTTGATGTCGGTCACCGAGGGTCTGGCGGGATCGTGAGGGTGGGAATGGTAGACCACTTGCAGGTCGAGGCCTTTGTTCCGCATGTCTTTCTTGGCAGCCGAAAAATCCTGCATGTCCATGACGAAGGCGATCTCCGCGCGCTCGGCCGGTGACAACCGTTCCAGATGGGCAGCCTTGGCGGGGTCGAACGATGAGAGGTTCTGAGCGCCTTCCAGCGCGACGATATTCTTTACCCGATAGACGGTAGTGACGGTCTGGTCGGTGCCTGCGAGAAGTCCGCAGCATTCGTAGGGTGCAAGCTCCTGCGCATGTGCCACGATGTCGTCGAGAATGTGCTGGGGGATGGTCAGATCCGCCACGTGCCTGCCTAGATGGTGCAGGAGACCGTATAGTCCATGCTCAGGTCCTTGATCTTGGGATTGGGACCGCAGAGCGGGCACGCCGGATCTTTGGGGCGGCCGACCTTTCGAAATGTCATCTCGAGCGCGTCGTAGATCAGCAGTTTGTCTGCGAGCGTTTCACCGATGCCCAGAATCTCTTTGATGGCTTCCGAGGCTTGGAGAATACCCATCGTGCCGGCCAGCACACCCAGCACGCCGGCTTCCTGACAATTCGGCACCAAACCGGCCGGAGGAGGCTCCGGATACAGGCAGCGATAGCAGGGGTAGCCTGCATGCGGCTTAATCGTGGTCAATTGCCCTTCGAAGCGGAACATGCTCGCTGAGATCAGTGTTTTTCGGGCAAAGAAGCAGGCGTCATTGACCAGAAAGCGCGTGGTGAAATTATCGGAGCCGTCGAGAATGACGTCATAGGCGTTGATCAGGGAGAGGATGTTATCCGCATCGACGAGCTGGTGATAGGCATTGACGGTGATCTCGGGATTGATGGCCGTCAACGTACGCTTTCCCGATTCCACTTTGGGCTGTCCGACCGTCGCCGTCGTATGGAGGATCTGCCGCTGGAGGTTGGACAGGTCGACGACGTCCCCGTCCACCAGCCCAATGGTGCCGATGCCGGCTGCGGCCAGATAGAGACCGGCAGGGGATCCCAGTCCACCGGCGCCGATGAGCAGCACTTTGGCCTTGCTCAGCTTAAGCTGGCCTTTGCCGCCGACGTCCTGCAGGATGATGTGGCGGCTATAGCGTTCGATCTGTTGCTCGGTCAGTTCCATCCGTTATTCCACGACGTTCAATTCGATCGGATCGACGACGCATCCTTTGTGACGGAGTCCCTGAAGCGCGCGCTCGATCTCGGCGGTCTCGCCGGAGAGTTCAACGTCGACCCATCCGGTCGTCTCGCGAACATCGGCGCGGCGCACGTTGGTGACGATGTTGTATTCCCTGCCGATTTGATAAATGATCGGTTCCTTGACCTTGTCTTCTGGAAACCTGACATGGAAACGGAGGTGTGCCATTATCGACCTCCTGCAATGGCGGGAACGATTGACACTTCATCGCCGGCTTTGAGCGAGGTGTCCTTTCCCTTCAAGAATCGGATGTCTTCCTCATTGACGTAAATGTTCACAAAACGGCGCAGTTCTCCGCTATCGTCGCACAGACGCGCTTTGATGCCCGGATGCGCCGCATTCAAATTCTCGATCAGGTCGAGGATAGACCCTGCGGCGATCTCTACCTCGCCCTGGCCCTTGGTCAGCGGTCGCAGTGGAGTCGGAATTCGAACTTTGATCATGCGTCACCGCCGCCGTTCTTGCCCATCTTGAACGTTTTCTCGAACGCGACGAGGCTAGGCTGAATCCGGAACGGTCTGCCCACCGCGTCAACGACGGCTTCTTGGGTTTTCAAGCCGTTGCCCGTCACATAGGCTACGGTGACGTCGCCCTTCTTGATCGTGCCGTTTTTGACCAACTTCTGGAGGACGCCGATGGTCACGCCGCCTGCCGTTTCGGCAAAGATGCCTTCCGTCTGCGCCAGCAGCTTGATGGATTCCACCACCTCATCGTCCGTCACCATGTCCATTGACCCCTGGCTTTCTGCCGTCGCCTTCAGCGCGTAATAGCCGTCGGCCGGATTACCGATCGCCAGCGATTTCGCGATGGTCTTGGGCTTCACGGGCTTAAAGAAATCGCGTCCGGCCTTGAAGGCGGTCGAAATGGGGGAGCAGCCTTCCGCCTGCGCGCCGTTGATCTTCGTGCGCACGTCGTTGATCAGGCCCACCGCCTTCATTTCATGAAGGCCTTTCCATATCTTGGTGAGCAGGGAGCCGGAGGCCATGGGAATCACCACCTGGTCTGGCGTGCGCCAGCCAAGCTGCTCGACGGTCTCAAAGGCCAGCGTCTTGGATCCTTCGGCATAATACGGCCGCACATTGATGTTGACGAAGGCCCATCCGTGCTCAGCTGCGATTTCGCTGCAGAGGCGGTTGACGTCGTCGTAATTGCCTTCGACCTCCACGACGTTGGGCTTGAAAATCAGGTTGCCGAGAACCTTGGCGGCTTCCAAATCGCCGGGAATGAACACGTAACAGCGCATGCCGGCCGCCGCGGCGTGTGCGGCGACAGAATTCGCTAGGTTTCCGGTGGAGGCGCAGGCCACCGTCTCGAAGCCGAGTTCCCGAGCACGGGTCAAGGCCACTGCGACGACGCGATCCTTGAACGACAAGGTGGGATGATTGACCGTGTCGTTCTTGATGTACAACTCGTCGATGCCTAAGTAGGCCCCCAAGTTCTTCGCCCGGACCAGCGGTGTCAGTCCGGCATGTGGACCGAGATAATTGGTGCCCTCCACCGGGAGCAGGTCGGCATACCGCCACATGCTCCGCGGCCCCTCCTCAATCTTCTTACGGGAAATGAGCTGCTTCACTTCGGCGTAATTGTACTTGACCTCGAGCGGGCCGAAGCACATTTCGCACACGTGAATGGCCTTCGTCGGATATTCCTTCCCGCATTCTCTGCACACGAGCGCTTTCATCTTGGCCATCGTCGCACCATCCTGATTATGAAACGAACAGACGCACTTGCTGCATCTTTTTTGTTACGGTCGCACGGCACAACCTGCATACGGGTCGCCGTCGTCGAAGAGCTCGGTAATCGTCGGATGCTCGCCGCAGAGCGCACATTGCGGATTGCGCTTGACCTTGATTTCCCTGAAAAGTGTCTTGCGGGCGTCGAAATCCAGCAGGCGGTCCGTCAACGGCCGGCCGATTCCAAGCACCAGTTTGAGTGCCTCCGTGGCTTGAATCGTTCCGATGATACCCGCAAGCACCCCGATGACTCCAGCCTCCTGGCATGAGGCGACCAATCCGGGCGGCGGCGGCGTCTTGAACACGCAGCGATAGCAGGCGGATTTCCTGGGGATGATGGTCGTCACGCGGCCGTCGAAGCGCAGGATGCCGCCGTGGACAAGCGGCTTATCGGCAAAGAAACAGGCATCGTTGATGAGAAACTTGGCGGTGAAGTTGTCGACTCCGTCGATCATGACGTCGTAGTCTGAAAACAATTTGAGGGCGTTGCCGGCCGTCAGCCGTTCTTCATACATCGACACCGAGACATCGGGATTGAGGGCTTGGATTTTCTCTTTTCCAGACAGCACCTTGGGGCGGCCCACGTCGGGCGTGTGGTGAAGAATTTGCCGCTGTAGGTTGGTCAAATCGACGACGTCGCTGTCGATCAAACCGATGCGCCCGACGCCGGCGGCCGCCAGGTACAGCGCGGCAGGAGAGCCTAAGCCGCCGGCGCCGACGAGAAGAATTTTCGCGTTCGCGATTTTCTTCTGTCCCTTGCCGCCGACCTCTGGCAAGAGAATATGCCGGCTGTAGCGGGAGATTTGATCTTCGGAAAATTCCATTGTGACCCGTTAAATATTAAAGTATTTCTCGATGCTGATATAGCGTTCACCCGTGTCACAAAGGACTGTCACGACGTTCTTCCCTGGACCAAGTTCCTCCGCCACCTGCTGAGCGGCAAACACGTTCGCTCCTGCAGAGATGCCGACGAGCAGCCCTTCCATCTTCGAGAGCTGCTTGGCTGTCTGGTACGCCTCGTCATCGGTTACTTTGATCACACGATCGAGGATTTTTCGATTCAAGACCTGCGGAATGAACCCGGCGCCGATTCCTTGTATCTTGTGCGGACCCGGATCGCCACCTGAAAGCACCGGAGAGCCGGCTGGCTCGACGGCGACCACTTTGACGTTCGGATTCCGCTCTTTGAAGACTTCGCCGCAGCCGGTGATCGTTCCGCCCGTGCCGACGGCTGCGACGAACGCGTCTATTTTACCGTCCATCGCTTCCCAGATTTCCGGCGCGGTCGTCTTCTTGTGCATGGCCGGATTGGCCGGATTCGAGAATTGGTCCGGCATGAAATAGGATGGGTTCTGCACCAACAGGCTTTCCGCTTCCCGGATCGCCCCTTTCATCCCTTCCCAGGCCGGCGTCAAGACGAGCTGAGCACCGTAGGACGAAAGAAGGCTTGCGCGCTCCATGCTCATGCTCTCCGGCATCACGAGAATGAGCTTATAGCCTCTCACGGCCGAGATCAGGGCCAGACCGATGCCCGTGTTGCCGCTGGTCGGCTCGACGATGGTGCCTCCTGGCTTGAGCTTGCCCTGCCGTTCCGCCTCATTGATCATGTTCAGGCAGATGCGGTCTTTGACGCTCCCACCGGGGTTGAAAAACTCGACTTTTCCGTAAATTGTGGCGCTGCCGGGTTTGGACAGACGATTGAGACGGACCAATGGTGTCCGGCCGATCAGCTCGGTGATCTCCTTGTGCATGATCATGCTCATCAGCCGCCACCCATGTAAAACAGAAATTCCAAGCGATCGCCTTCCTTCAGTTCGGTCGTGGCCAAACGCTCCCGTTCGACCATGCTATCGTTGACCTCCACGGCCACCATCTGAGGTTCGATCTTTTTGGTTTTCAGGAGATCGAGGACGCTGCCTCCGGGAAACTCCTCAGACTTGCCGTTGATCTTCAGCTGCATGAAATCTCCTAACCTGGCCCAATAATTAAGGAATTTCGACAGATTAACAAACTGTCTTCGAGCTTGTCAAGGCAACGTACCGGCAGGATCCGTTGCTTGACTTTACCACGCACTCGTCGCCACTATGCCGTTCTTTTGGAGGACGCTTTGACATGTGGAAACGCAATTTCATGTTCAGGGCGACGGAGGCTACTCCTTTAAATGAATCCGAGAACGAATTGTTCCATGAGACTGATCCGGCCATGGACAGCGCCGGGTTACACTTAGAGAAGTTTTTGTCCGTTTGGATTCAAGGCGCAGGCGATGATGAACGGCCGGCGGCCTTCACCAACATGTATGTGCGGACCGCCACGCTAGATTTTCAGAAGCGGGTCGGATTTCTCCAGCCTTTACAAGGGCGTACCCATCAAATTAAGCAATTGCTCACACCAGGCCAAAAGGACTACCTGCGTTCGTGGCTGGCGCGGGCGGCGCCCCAGGCATGGGAAGCGACCGACGAACACTTCAAGATGCTGTTTGAGTTGGAATGATCGGTTCCAGAGCCTCGGTGAACATCGGCGGCACCATGTACGTCAGGGCGGCTGTACTCTGTCTGTGCCTTCTGTTGCAACCTCAAAGGCTGTTCAGCGCCAACGTCGAAGTGCTCTATGCTCCCGAGGATGCCCCGCTCGATCGTCTGGTCACGCTCTATCAGCACGCCAAGCGTTATATCTACGTCTCGGTATATGGATTGACGTACCCCCGGGCGGTACAAGCGCTGGTTGCCGCGAAGAAACGCGGTGTGGATGTTCGGATGTTGACCGACCAAGAGCGCACGCAGGAAGTGAAGCAGCGCACGGCCTTGGAGACGTTGCGTCTTGCCGGGATTCCCATCCGGGTCAACCAGCATGAGGGGCTCATGCATCTCAAACAGGTCGTCATCGACGATGAAATCAATACGTCCGGCTCGATGAACCACACGACGAGCGGTAATTCATACAACGATGAGCGCATGGACATCATCACCGATCGCGCCATTTCACTGAAGGCGCGTGAACAATTCCTGTCCCTGTGGAACGACCGTGCCCGTTTTGCAGAATGGAAATGAAGGGAGAGCGCTCGATGCGGCGGCAGGCAGTCAGATGACAACGCAAGAAGCCGACGTCGCGATCGTCGGGGCCGGCGGGGGTGGCGCAGTGCTGGCTCTGGCCTTAGGCCAGAAAGGCATCCGCACGGTGGTCCTCGATCAGGCGCCGGGGCCTCCCAAAGGCCTGCGTGGCGAACTGCTCCAGCCGAACGGTCAAGCAGTGCTCGACCGATTGGGCGTGCTCGGAGCCTTGCCGTCGGACGCGACCCGTGCAATCCGTAAGTTTCATTTCTGCCGGGCCGGCGGCGAGCGACTGTGTTCGGTCGACTACGGCGATCTGCCGCCTCCGTACAATCGAGCGATCGTGACCATGCCGAACGTGGCGCACCATGCCATCGTCGATGCGGTTGCCAGGCAACGCACCGCCGGGCTTCGGTACAGCACGTCGTTTGTCAGCTTGACGAGGGAAGGGGATCGTGTGGCCGGTCTGACGGTCCAGGGACCGGAAGGGCCATATATCATCAAGAGCCGGCTCGTGGTCGGTGCCGACGGTGCGTTTTCAAAGGTGCGGGAGGCGCTTGCGATTCCTGCCGACGTGCACTTGTATCCGGAAGCCTATTTGATCGCCATCCTCGAATCCGCGGAACCCATCTCCGAATCGTTCTACTACGTCGGCCATAGACAAATTCTGGGACTCTTTCCTGCCACCGGTAACAAGGTCTATCTGTTTTATATGATCCCAAGCGGATCCTACGAGAGCCTGAAGCAGAAGGGTATGCGTGAGTTGACGCGGGCTTGGACGGCGATCGCTCCGCGGTTTGCCTCTCTCTTTTCCAATCTGTCTAATTGGAATCAGACGGCCTACATGCCAACCGGGAGGGTGCGGACATCCCGCTGGGTTGCCGACGGAGCCGCTCTCATCGGTGATGCGGCTCATGCGATGAACCCCCATGCCTCCCAAGGACGCATGCAGGCCATGGTGGATGCCATGACGTTGGCCGAGATCATCCCGGCATGTCTGGCCGACGGGGATTGCTCCGCGACACGATTACATGTCTATGAAACGGCGCGACGACAACAAGTGATGATGCTTCAGCGCCTAGCCGATCAACAGGTCTTTTATTGGAACACGGGAAATCCCCTTATTGCTTGGCTGAGGGATCGCGTCTTTCACACGCTGGATCGAAACGCCCGTCTTCGCTATCAAGTGCTGTCGACGACAGCTGGATTGCGCAAGACGGCACCGTTTTCATTCGTCGATCGCGTGATTGCGGCAGGATTGCTGCCCGACCTGTTCACGCTGACCCCAGCAGGCGCATCCTCTACCACGAGGCCGCATGGGAACGACTGAACGCATTATTGAAGGATTGCCGGAGGAGACCCAGAAGCTCCTGCAAGCGTATTCCAAGGACGTCAAGGGCGTTTTCGGCGACCGGCTCGAAGGGCTGATTCTCTATGGAAGCGCCGTCCGCGGCGAGTTCATGCCTGGCCGCTCGAATCTCAATCTGCTGCTGGTCGTCACCGGATACGATGCGGCGATGTTGAAGCGCTATGAGCCGGTCCATAAGCGTTGGAGTAAGGAAGGGATCATTATTCCGTTATTTCTCACCGACCAGGAGATCAGAACATCTTCGGCGCTGTTTCCTCTCGAATTTCTGGAAATTCAGGAACACCACCGTGTGTTGGGCGGGTGCGATCCGTTCGTCGGTTTTCACGTGGACGTGAGCAGAGTCGCAGATGCCGTGCTGCAGGGGCTGGCCGGCCATGTGCTGAGGCTGCGGCAACGGTTTGCCGAAACAGGCGGCGCCAACGATGCTGTCATGATTCTGCTTCCGCTTGCCGTCACGTCGACCGTTCCGCTGCTGCGAGGCATACAACGAATGCGGGGATGGCCGGTGCTCACACAATCGGATGCCGTCATCAAGGACATCGCCGATCGTTTGCAGATCGACCTTCAGGGGTTGCACGACGCCTTGATGCTGAAACGCGGGATCATTTCGCCGGGGCCTTTAGAAGTCCCCCGCGTATTTGATCGCTATTTGAAGGCGGCGACCATGCTTTCGGAGGCACTTCACTGATGAGCCAGTACCTGACGCTCATCGTGGTCTGCGTCCTGGCGGTCAATCCGTCGATGACGACGGCGAGTCCCTACGAGCGCCCTACCGCCAAGCTACCCGATCCCATGGGCTATGTCAGTGACCACGCGAAGGTCCTCGAGGAGGATTGGCGGGCGCGAATCCGTTCTGTGGCGCAGGATCTGGAACGGAAGACGGGGGTGGAGATGGTTGTTGTGACCGTGCCCAGCGTGAAACCGTTCCGATCCGCCAACGACTATGCGACGGCTATCTACGAGAAATGGGGCATCGGGTCGGCGCAACAAGAGCACGGTATCCTTGTGCTGCTCGCGGTGGAGGAGCGCCAAGCGGCACTGACACTGGGTCGGAAGATGCTGCCGGTCATCACGCCGCCGGTCATGAGCCAAATCGGCAGCGACTATCTGCACCCCTCGATTGAGCGCGGCCATTTCGGCGAAGGACTGTATCGCACGGCGGTCGCGTTGGCTTCTCACAGCCAGGACGTCCGTGTCGGAAGCCTTTCGAGAACGCATTATAGAGGGATCGGAATCTGGATCACGCTGTTCACCAGCATCGGTGCCATCGCCTTCTTCTGGTGGATCAGCCGGCCCGACCTGCGTCATCCCTATCGCCGGATTCAGCGCGGCGAGTATTGGGGAACAGGGCAGGGCGGATTCGGCGGAAACTGGGGCGGCTTCGGCGGAAGCACCAGCGGGGAAGGGTACCGATAACCAAGCAGAAGCCGCGATGCCGGTGCTGGGTCCTCGACGATTTTCCTCAGCGCATTTCTGAGCCGCCCGCGCAGGCAAGAGCGGTGCGGGCGGCACCTTCTGCCGGTTAACGCCGTGGTACGCTGCGACCTTCCTCTAGATCTTGAAGATCGGCCCAGGCCGTAATGTCGGTCCTCGAAGGATCGGCGGCATCGCGGTATTTGTTGAATCGCTCGGCGCTTCCCGGAGAACTAGGCCCGCGTGCCAAGAGCTCGGTGTTCCACGCCTCAACGTCGGCCGCCGGATGGGATCTTGCGGTCTTCTGGAACCAGGTTTCGACGCCTTCATCGGTCGGATGCGTTTTGACGGCGGCAGTGAATTGTTCACTGGTAATTCCGACAAAATTCATCAGCCGCTCATCCATCGGACAGGGGTAAATGTATTCTCCCTCCATGCCCGCCAGGACGGCCCGGCACTTATCGACCATGCGCGCCAAATGGACGTAGCCCGCCAGCGTCGTGCGCATGCTTCGCGGAAACTGTGTGCGCAGGTCCATGGTCACAGCAATTGATGCCGGCTCAGTGCGAAACTTTTTACGACCACGCTGCCGTTCTCGAACGCAATGATGCGCCGGGTGGACGGCAGATCGGCTGAGCCTACCCGCGCGTGGGTGTCGGTGAAGCTCTCGACATTTTTCAACTTCCCGTCTTCGGGCGAAAAATAATACACGGTGTACTTCGTCGTGAGATTTTTCTTGTCTTGCGTGAGGGCGCTCTCCTCAACGTTGATCGTAAAGGCAAAGGGCGCCATGTTGGGATGCGACATAGTCCGATTGATCTGCGTAATGCGGTTGTCTTTCACGCGGTAAAACGAGTGTGAGCCATGAATGTCCAGCCTGGCTCCCAGCGGGTGCCCGTCCTCATCCATCGTGAGCGTGTACTTGCCGTCCGATTCGTCGAACGTGCGCGGCCCGCGGTGAACGGCGATCATGGCGAGCTGATCCTGCGCCCATTTCTGAACCTCACCGTCGCTCAGCTGAACGGATACCTCGCGAGGGCCCTTCACCGTCACAGGGCCGTGAAATTCCTTTCCATTGATGTTGATGGTGAGTTCGGCCGTGAAACCTTTGAAGCCCTGCGGCCAGCGGGCGGTATTCTCGAAGGCGAGCCGAAGCGTTTCGCGTGCTTTCGGGTCATCGGCAACGGTCGCCTGATCGGGCGAGTATGTTTTCATGATGAATCTCCTTCATATGATAGAGGTCAGAGGAACGCCCAATTATACCTGTGGCGTTTTCCGCCTCTCAACCATAAGAAACCAGGGGCACGTCGAAACAGACGGCATTTCAAATCGCCCCCGATTCTGATATAGTTCGACAATTTTCCTCCTACCGTCCACTGACGGAACGGAGAATTGCGAAGCGAGACTTGGCAAAGGGGTTGGCATGGAACGACGGGCCGCATCTCACACCGAAGAAGAAGAGATGAATCAGCGCCGGCGTCTTCTGAACGCCGCCAAAAAGGGCGATCAAAAGGCGGTCGCGAAGCTCTTCGAGTTGTATCAGGTACGCGTGTACAACAATGAAATGGTGACCAAGCTCAATCGCACGGCCGGAACTCACAAGCTTCAAGCGGAGGTGGCGCAGGCCAAGGCTGCCTCGAAAGGCGCCTCTTCGCGGAAATCGTCTCAGAAGTCTGCAGGCGCGCCGGTCAAGGTGAAGCCAAAACACACTTCCAAGGCCAAGCCGGACGGCAAGCTGCACAGGAAAAAGTGAACCTACTGCACGACCACACGTAATCCGCCCCCGGCCAGCTTCCCGGCGATTTCTTCCGATTGCTTCCAACTTCCTGTAAAGACCACCGCCTCACCTTGGTGGTCGATTTTCCAGGCCAATTCAAAGGCCTTCGACGGCGTCATTCCCGGTATGCACTGACAAAACAGGGCGATGACTTGCTGATACGTATGACAATCACAGTTGTACACCACGACGCGGGCTTCGAGGTCGTCACCCGTTCCGGTAGAGGGAGTTTCAGTCGCTAGCGGTGTCGCAACAGGGGCGGGGGAGTCGGCCATGGGGGGCGATTCTAACAGAGTTTACGGCCGCGATTGAAATCCTTTTATCCCGTCCACGCCCGCGAGGCGTCAAAGGGCGAACGCAGTTCTCTCCAGTGTTCATCGACAAAGTGCATGCCTCATGCTAACGTTCGCCGCCATGACCCGACCGGTGCTGACATCATGGCTCGATCTCCTGCTGATCTTCGTCCCGGTGACGCTCGTACTGGCACTCGTGCAGCGAAACGACCTCGGGGTTTTTATTTCTGCTGCGCTTGCGATCATTCCACTCGCCGGCCTTTTGGGACGGGCGACGGAACATCTGACCGCGTATGTCGGAGCTGGAGTGGGGGGCCTGTTGAACGCATCGTTAGGCAACGCGGCGGAACTCATCATCGCGCTCGCTGCCCTGCGCGAAGGATTGCACGACGTCGTCAAGGCTTCTCTCACCGGATCAATTCTTGGCAATATCCTTCTCGTACTAGGCGTGTCGATGATTGCCGGAGGTGTGAAGTACGAACGCCAGAAGTTCAATCAGACCGCCGCCGGTTTGGGTGCCAGCCTGCTCCTGCTTTCCGCGGTAGGACTCATTATCCCGGCCTTATTCCATCTCACGGCCTCCGACCGAGGCGCTGCGGTTGAGCGTGAACTGAGCCTTGAGATTTCACTTGTGTTATTTGCGATCTATGTGATGAGCCTCGTCTTCTCCTTGAGAACCCATCGGCACGTGTATCAAGGAGAGCACGAAATGTCCGCCTCGGGCGAAAAGCTCTGGAGTCGCGGCCGCGCCATCGCCGTCCTGACCGTCTCGACGGTCTTGGTCGCTGTGATGAGCGAACTGCTCGTCGGAGCGCTTGAGCATGCGGCGGCGACCTTGGGCCTCACGCAGGTATTTGTTGGCGTGATTCTGGTGGCGCTGGTCGGCAATGCGGCCGAGCATTCGACTGCCGTCATGGTGGCCATGAAAAACAAGATGGACCTGGCACTCGGTATTGCAGTGGGATCCAGTCTGCAAATTGCCCTGCTCGTCGCACCGGTCCTGGTGTTCTGCAGCTATCTGTTCGGGACGCCGTTGGATTTGATCTTTACGCCGTTTGAGGTCGCTGCCGTTACGATCTCTGTCTTGATCGTCGGATTTGTGTCGATGGACGGCGAATCACACTGGATGGAAGGGGTGATGCTGGTTGGAGTCTATGCCATGCTGGCGATGGCCTTCTACTTCCTGCCGCCGCACGGATAGTGTCACTCTCTGAGCGCCGAGTGCTTCCCCGCCTAAAACGTGTCCATGTCGATGACTTCCGTGGCATCCCACAGATTTTTCTTTTCCGCGTCCGCCAACGCCTTGAGCCGGTCTTCGTCCGTTTCTTCTCCGAACTGTTTTCTGCTGGATGGCGCCTGGGGCGCGCCCGACTGAATCGGGGCATCGGCAGGCCGTCGACGACGATGCTTCTTTGCTGGATCCATGTTGACTGGCATTGGTCCTCCAATCGCTGCCGTTAGTCTCTCGTTTACCAGAGCAGAATGTCAACCAGAGGCCGCATTGACCTCCCGTCGAAGCCTTGTTACAGTCGCCGCCCATGCTCGATGCGAAAGTCTGGTGGCCGCTCTTTCCGCTCCTCCTGCTGATCGTTATCGTCTGTTTGACGTGGGCATTGGTAGTGGCGGTCCGTGGCGGGCACGATCCGCGTGCCAGGTGGCTGCAGGGTGGAGCGTTCACCTGCTATCTCCTCGCCGCCGTTTCAGCGGTGGCCAGCGAGCGTGGCGCAGTCTCCGCGAACCTTCACCGGCCTTTTTCCCTGGCTACCCAACTCTGCCTGTTGCTGGCCCTGATCCATCATTGGAGGTCGCCACCTCGCGCGCTGCGGTGGCTGAATGCCGCGGCTTGGGCTGGCATCCTGGCCGACACCGCTCTCCATGTGCTGATGGTCCGGCGCTAATCGGGAACTAGAACAATTTCTCTGCAACGCTATCGGCGTGAAGCTGACCCTGGGCGGATAGGCGGGTGCATTCGTCTTCCTCTTCTAACAAGTTGCTGGTGTGCAGGAGCTTGACCACCTTCTCATAGCCGTAATTGACGGCATGATGGTTGAGATGCGATGTCGGAATACCACGTTCAAGCCGCAGTCCGAAAATCACGGCATCACGCAGCTGCTCCTCGGCCGTGAGCACCAACCGATCTTGGACCGGCAAGCGGCCCTCGCCCAACGCCGATTCGTAGGCAGCGAGATTCGCGATGTTCCCGAACCGAACACCGTCAACGAACGACTGCGCGCTGGGTCCGAGCCCGAGATAGTGACCTTGGGTCCAGTGCAAGAGATTGTGACGGCATTCGAAGCCTGGCTTGGCATAATTGGAGATCTCGTACCGCGCATACCCAACCGCAGTCAGCATCCGCCGTGCGGCTTGTTCCATCTCTACTTGCAGTACCTCATCAGGAGTCCGACTTGGTTCCCGACGGACGTCCTGGGCTAAGCGTGTTCCGTCCTCCACTGTTAAGGCATAGCAGGACAGATGCGTGGGGAACAGGTCACAACAAGCGCTAAGCGTACGCTGCCAGCTCTCTAGGGTTTGACCAGGAAGGCCGTACATGAGATCGAGGTTGATGTTCGTAAACCCTGCTGTGCGTGCGGCGACGACGGCTTCAACGGTGTCGGCTGTCGCGCCAGGGCGTCCTATCCGCACCAATTCATCATCGTGCATGGATTCGGCGCCGAAGCTGAGACGTGTCACGCCGGCTCGCCGTAAGGCGAAGAGGTCAGTGACTCCGACTGTGGCAGGATGGGCTTCCACCGTGATTTCACAATCCCGATCCACGTCAAAGGACTCCCGAATGGCAGAAAGAATCCTGGTCAGTTGACCGGCCGAGAGCACGGTCGGCGTTCCGCCGCCGAAGTACACGGATCGCAGGGGCCTTCCCGTGGTCATTTTCTCAGCCCCGTAGAGGCGGAGTTCGGTGTGAAGGGCGCGGAGGAAGTTCTCGGCCGCCGCGTCACGGTGGAGTTCGAGATAGAAGGCGCAAAAATGACACCGCTGCCGGCAGAACGGAATATGGAGGTAGAGGCCAAAGGCGGCGTTCATCGTCTCAATGAGAATGGGGGTGGCTTGGAAAAATCCCGTGCCAGAACGATCTCAATTTCGTCCGTGGACGCGCGGCCCCGGTTACGAACATGCGACGTCCAGGCCGGATGCCGGCGCAACGCCTCAAATATCTGCTTCAACATGCCGGGTTTGATGTCAGACTCCCATTCTTGAACCCAGGCCAGATGGTCATCTTCGCCTTCATAATCCTCCGGGAATGACGCTTCTAAACTGAACCGCAAGACGAATGTTTTTTCTTCCTGATACATCTTCAGCCTCGTGCGTTGCGAACCGCTGTCCGTCACTTCTATAATGGAAGTCCACAGGAGTGACAATTATGCCTATCTTCGAATATGTCTGCCGCGAATGCAATCATCGCTTCGAGCTCTTACTCCAAGGGTCGTCACAAGCCGTGTGTCCGAAATGCCAGGCCACGACACTGGAAAAGCAATTTTCCTCGTTCGGCGTTGGGGCCACCGGAGGGTGGGCGCCTTCCGGTGGGGGAGCCTGCGGGAGCTGCGGTGATCCCAGGGGGCCTGGGGCTTGTTCCATGAATTAGCATGAACGACGTCGAACACCTGCTCCATAGAACCATCGCCGTTATTTCGCAATCCGACCCGCTGATCAAGCTTCTCGAGCAAGTTCGGCTCGGTCGGATGACCCGTTCGGATCCAGGATTGCGGGTCATCACCGACACATGGGTTGCCACCTACCGGAAAGCGGTTGTCACGCCCGGTTTGACCAAACAAGCACTCCGTCGCATTGATCCCTCGCCTCGTCTCGACCTCTTGGCCCAGGAAGGCCTGTTGCCTGTCGACCATGCCGCAGCCCGCGAATTGCTCGCCGATTTCAAGCAGGCGATCGCGCGTGCACCGGCCTGACTTTTCACTCGGTTCAGTCAGGTGCGTCCGCGCGGTGATTCTGCTCATTGCCTTGGTCCTCACGGGCGAGGGAAGGAGCGGAGAACTGGGCGGCTCCAGTGCGCTTAGGCATCTGAGCCTCGATGAACTCGACAGTATCCTTCCTCCCGGCACCGCAGTCCTGACACGTCCGACCTCGATCGATGAATTTCTGACCGAATTAGACGGGGAGCCGCCGGACTGGAGTGCCGTATATGGTCATGGGCATCACGATCCAGGACACGACGACCGGCTGTTTGCTC
This sequence comes from uncultured Nitrospiraceae bacterium, assembly GCA_963730935.1. Classification (GTDB taxonomy): domain Bacteria; phylum Nitrospirota; class Nitrospiria; order Nitrospirales; family Nitrospiraceae; genus Nitrospira_C. The sequence goes on from CAVSTP010000004.1 coordinate 309,434, forward strand.
TCAATCGCGAACGGGATGCGAAACGCGAAGGGAAGCCGGCGTTATTGAAACAGGTTGCGTTTATATGGACCGGCGCGTTGTCTCGATACGATCCTGTGATCGGCGGATTTCCGGTGGCCCTTGGACCGAATTTCACCAAGACCAGGTGGGGAATGGTCCGGTTCAAGCCGGAAGAGACTCCTGGAAATCTCAGTGTCGCCACCGACACCTCTCAACAGATTCACCTTGAACGTCTGCTAGCACAAGGTCAGCTAGTGGAAATTGATGTCGTCATGACCGGAAGGCTCATTCCCGAAGAGTCCATCGTCTATGATTTCTCACATGACGAGGAGGGGCTTGGACTGATCATGCCGTTCGTGCGGGTCGAGCAGGTGGATTGCATCATGTTTAAACCATGACAGCGAACTAGTAGGCGTCTTGCGCGCAGCGGAAACCCGTGCCGCTGGGGCGGCTGTCGATGGTGCCCCAATCGCGGTCGCTCGTCCGCAGACTTGCCGCCGGCTTCAGCCAAGAGCCTCCGCGCATCGACTTGATCGCGCCCCGAGGTGGGCCCGTTGGGTTCGTGAGCGGCCCGGAAGGATAATAGTTGGGATCGTACCAATCTTGTACCCACTCGGCCACATTCCCGGCCATGTCGAAGAGCCCATAGGCGCTTACCGAGCCAGGGAAACTGCCGACCGGCATCGTCAGTACCTCTCCGTTGAGGCCCTTCTGTTTGGCGATGTGGGCTCCCTCGCCCTTGATCCAAAACGCTTCCCAGTCCGCCCCGCTGTCGAATTGGACCGTGCGGCCGGCCCAATAACTGGCGCTGTTGGCCAAGAACAGATCCCATTGGTCGCCCCATGGATACCGGCGCCCATCCGTTCCTCTGGCCGCCTTTTCCCATTCGGCTTCTGTTGGAAGCCGCTTGCCGGCCCAACGGCAATAGGCGTCAGCATCGGCCCAGCTGACATTCACGACGGGATGCCGTTCGATGCCCGGCATCGGTCTCCGATCCTCCCAGAGCGTCGCCGCGGGATTGGAGTTTTCCGGCATCCGGTGGCCGGTCATGGAGACGAAGAGGAGATAGGCCTCGTTGGTGACTTCGAAGCGGTCGATGTAGAAGGCCGAGAGCAGCACGGATCGCTCCGGTTGCTCGTCTGGAAGACCGCCGCTCCCCGCTGCAGCGCCCATCCGGAATTCGCCAGCGGGCACGCGGACCATGTCGTCTGGTTTTTCGGAAGCGAGGGCCATATCAACTGGGCTTACGGTAAGAGCACAGAAGAGGAGAACGCGTGCAACGAGGCTGGACAATGTCACCGCTTGCGGATGCCGCAGGCGCGCGCGACTCCATCGCGGTAGGCAGTCCACAGTTTGAGCGCCCTGTTCAGATACCGTAGGATTGTCTCCTGTTGACTGAGCGTCTTGGCATGATTGACGACCATGTGATAGGCGTCATGGCGATGACCCGCTTCCACCATCTGGTGGGAGCGGATGAGGTCCATGGCATCCGGTGGAAGACCATAATGCCTGACCAGTGGATGTTGCTGGACGATCGACTCAATCTCTTCCGGTGTTCTTGGCTTCGACGGTTCGGCCAACTCCTTACGGTCCTTGATGCTGCCTTCGACGAAAACGGTCATGACGGCGGCTCCCACAATCCAATCCCGGTGGTTTGACGCACGTTCGAGCCACGCACGGTACCGGCGCGCGCCAGGAAGGAGCCTCACATCCTCGAACGTCCGCGGCGGATAACCGAGTCCTCCCATCATTTGCAGAAACAGTTCCGGGTGCGACCTGCCCAAGGACAAACCACCGGTGTCTTCCTCATAGATGTTCTCTGCGAGCATGCGCCGCACCGACGGCGGAGGATTGCGGCCGTGAATCCGGGCCAACAACACCGGAAAGTCCCGCACATATACAGCATATTCCTGCTGAAAATGTTGTTTCAACTGAGAGACCGTCGCCGTTCCGTCGGAAAACGTCGGCCATGCCCAATGATGTTTGCAATCCATGACGCGCAACAGCTCTTCCTGAAATCGGTTTGTCGTCAAAGGTCGTGTCATGCGGGTTGCCTTCCTCATTGAGCCCTCGTTACAATCCCTAGTAGAGGTGTGGATGCAGCAGGTAACCGTTCAAAATCCAGAGGACATTCTCTCGCTTCTCGCAGAAGTCGCACTCCGCGGCTCCGGTTTCGTTACTGAATGCCTGCTCGACTACGTATTGGACGAGGGATTTACCGAGCCGATTTACTTGAACGCCAGCGGTGAAGATCCGGATGCCTACTTTAAGGGACAATCACCGGCCTGGGCGGTGTATCAGGTCCGCGAATGGAAGCGTGTGCTGACCATCTCCGGAGGCCCTGGCAAACAACGGCGCGTCCAGATTACTGAGACGCCGTAGCCTCTCGGTGAGTGTAGGGGGATTAGGCTGAAAAAGCAACGAAACGGCGAGATGTCCATCATGCAGGAACAACGCACGAAGGATGAAATGATATGAATCTCGTTCGTCTAGCCGAGCCATACAACGTTGGAGAACTGATTCTACTGCAGAGTCTGCTAGAAGGCAGCGGGATCGCGTACCTGATCCGCCATGCCAATATCAGCAGTCTGTATCCGGGTCTGCCCGGTCTCACTTCTCATGTGATGGTTGAGGAGCGGGATTATCCACGCGCCGAAAAGATTCTTCAGCGCTTGAGACTTGACGTGCGAGAGGTGCCCGGTGAAATGGGTGGATGAATCATCCGCTCTGCTTGGGTATGTGCGGGTTAGAAGGTGATTGTGTCGGCAGCCTCTCGCCGGAGCCTTGAAACCATCCGCCGATCAACATACCTTCCTCGAAATACAGATAGCGGTGCTTAACGATCGCCGCGCTTTCCCAGTCCTCGAAGATCCATTCTTCCTGCCGAATGCCGTCCTTCGTGAAGTTGGTGTGGATGGTTTGCGGCCCTCCCCATGCTTGCAGGACCTGTTCTTTTGACATCCCCACCATCACGCGATGTTCCGCGATGTGCTTTTCGAAACTGGGGTCACGTAGCTTCGCGACCAACGGCATGATGATCATGAACACCGCAAAAAGGGCCAATCCCGCATAGATGGTCAGGCGGACGGACTTCCTGCGAATGAACGACTCGGGTTCGTGATTAACCGCAGAGGAGGCGATGGGTTCGAGCGATTTCATAGGACTGTCTCGTGCGCATGGTAACAATCGGTCCCTCCGGGCGTCAAGGAACGCGGGCCAAATTAATTTAGTATTATCAACAACATCCGGGATGGAGCTATACTTATCGTATGACTCTTCCTCTGGTCTGGCGTGGCGCAATTGTCGCTCTGCTGGTGATCCTCACGAATTGGATCTCATGGTCAGGCGTGGACGCAAAACCTCTCTACTCCTATGCGGATGAGAAGGGCACGAGGATCATTACGGACGACTACAATAAGATTCCTCCTTCCTATCGAGCGAAAGTCACGACCGTGGAACAGGAAACAGACGGATATGTCGGGGATATCGAGCGGGTGGGTGACCTGGTTGGATCCGCGAAGGGATTCGTCGTTCCGGTGCCCGGCATGTCGCTTCAGCAATCCAAAATCATTACGTATGCCTCGCTGTTCGGGTTGCTCTGTTTGGTCGCTATGAATCTCAGCCGCAGCGAAGCCATCCGAGCGCTCGCACTCTGGTGTCTCGTCCTCATCGGCATTTGTGCGCCGGTGCTCGTGTACATCGCCGACGACGGCGCCGCGGCCGTCATGAAAAACAAAGCCGCCGAAATCCAACAGAAGCAGCAAGACCGCCTATCGCACGCCCAATAAGCGGCGTCGTCCACTCCGACCACAATCAATCGCGCATCAGTCGGCGTATTTCGGGACGGGAACCTTCTTGGCCGCTTGGGAGGGCCGAGGAGCCGTCTGTTGCTGGGAGAATTCTGGTGAGTAGGGGTTCATCATGGCTTCGTGAGTGTGCTTCTGGCGGCGTTTCACGAGGTCCACGCTTTGCGTGCTGATCTCCATCCGGTCAACGGGAGATTTGACCGTGAGCGGATCCGGCAGTCCCTGCAACGAGAACAACTGGTAGGCGAGCGTCCAATCGAGTGAATCTTTGCTGGCTTCTTTGACGATGAATCGAGCCTGAGGCGACGGAGGGCCCTTGAAGAGAAGCACCCAAATGTTCGAGCGGAACGCGGGCGAAGCGGCATCTGTCGGCGGCTTGAATTCAGGTACAAGCGAAGGGACTTGGCTGATCGGAACTGCCGGAGAAAATTCGATGTCGACTAGGCGGACATATAACGTCCGATTCTCATTCTGGTCATTCGGATCGACGGCATAACTAAACGAATAACGCACCTCGATCCCATCGCGCTTGAACGTATAAACATCTTCTCCGTTCTCCGGCGACACGAGCTTCCTGAAATATTTGTCCCAATCGGTGATCGCATAATAGGTAAAGACGCGGAGCGCCGATTTGCGATCGCGCACAGCCTGCGGCATGCCCATCTTGTCGTGCAATTCTTTTTGTGTCAGGCCCAGGAATCCATCTTCGAAGTAAGGTGCGGCAGGGACCGAAAAGGGAAGTAGAAATAGGATGCCGGCGGCGCAGAGCCCTTTAAAGGTCGAGCGTTGGAAGTGATTTCGCTGCAGCAAGAGCTTCTCTCCGGCCGTGGCGCCATCGTATCGGCAGCCCTCGCTGCTGTCAAGACAGCGTGGATTGGTTGCCGGTTGGCGGATGAACCAGTATGATGGCACGATTCGGGTTTCACACAGGACGGTGAGGACGGAATGCAGATCGATCAACTACTTCAGGAACGCATCGTCATCCTTGATGGCGCCATGGGTACCATGATTCAGCAGAGGCGGCTGGACGAGGCCGCGTTCAGAGGCGAGCGGTTCCGGGATTGGCGGAAAGATCTCAAGGGCCACAACGATCTCCTGAATCTCACTCAACCCGCCATCATCGAGGAGATCCATCGTGAGTATCTGGAGGCCGGCGCCGATATCATCGAGACGAACACGTTCAATTCCCAGGCGATATCGCTCGCTGACTACCAGATGCACAGTCTGGGCTACGAGCTCTCGAAAGCCGGCGCTGAATGTGCCCGGCGTGCCGTCGAGGCAGTCCGGGCCGCCCAGCCGGAACGCCGGTGTTTCGTGGCGGGCGCCATCGGTCCGACGACCAAAACCTCGTCGATCTCGACGGATGTGAACAATCCCGGCGCCCGTGGAACGAACTACGACGAATTGGTCGCAGCGTATACCGACCAGGCACGGGGCCTGTTAGACGGCGGCGCCGACCTGCTGCTCGTGGAAACCATTTTCGACACGCTCAACGCCAAGGCAGCGTTCTTTGCCATCCAACAGCTGTTTGCCTCTGGCGCGCGACGCGTACCCATCATGGCCTCCGTGACGTTCATTCAAGCCGGCAGTAACCGCGGGGTCACGGGACAGACCGTCGAAGCCTTCTGGAATTCAATCTCGCACGTCCCGCTGCTCAGCGTCGGCATGAATTGCGCTCTCGGCCCGAAAGAAATGCGGCCGCTCATTGAAGAGCTGTCGGGGATCGCGCCGGTCTATGTGAGCGCGCATCCGAACGCCGGGTTGCCGAATCCGCTGCTGCCGACGGGTTTCCCGGAAACTCCGGACACCTTGGCTCCACAACTCCGTGAGTGGGCCCAGAACGGCTGGCTCAACATCCTCGGCGGATGCTGTGGCACCACGCCGGCGCACATCAAGAGTCTGGCCGAGGCGGTTCGAGACATAGGGCCGCGGAGGATTCCGGCCGTGGAACCTTATACCCGGCTGAGCGGGCTCGAGGCGGTCACGATTCGTCCCGATGCCAATTTCGTGAACATCGGTGAGCGGACCAATGTAACCGGTTCGCCGGCATTTGCGAAGCTCATCCTGCAGGGCAAGTATGACGACGCCCTGTCGGTGGCGCGGCAACAAGTAGAAGGCGGAGCCCAGATCATCGACATCAACATGGATGAGGGCATGTTGGATTCGAAGGCTGCGATGGAGAAATTCCTTCGCCTCGTCGCCGCCGAACCGGATATCTGCAAGGTCCCTATCATGGTCGACAGCTCCAAATGGGAGGTGCTGGAGACAGGGCTCAAGAACATCCAAGGCAAGGCGGTCGTCAACAGCATCAGCTTGAAGGAAGGCGAGGGTAAGTTCATCGAGCAGGCCACCTTGGTTCGGCGGTATGGGGCGGCCGTGGTCGTGATGGCGTTCGACGAAAAAGGCCAGGCCGACAACCTCGAGCGCAAGAAGGAAATTTGCGCCAGATCGTACAAGATTCTCACGGAACAGGTCGGCTTCAGTCCGACCGATATCATTTTTGATCCCAACATCCTGACGGTGGCGACCGGGATGGAGGAGCACAACGATTATGCACTGAATTTTATCGAGGCGACGAGGTGGATCAAGCAACACTTGCCGGGCGCCAAGGTCAGCGGCGGCATCAGCAACATTTCGTTCTCGTTCCGCGGCAACAACGTCGTGCGCGAAGCGATGCACTCGGCCTTCCTCTATCATGCCATCAGGGCCGGTCTCGACATGGGTATCGTGAATGCCGGCCAACTGGCCGTCTATGAAGAGATCCCAAAGGACTTGCTTGAGCTCGTGGAGGATGTGCTGCTGAACCGCCGTCCGGATTCAACAGAACGTCTGGTGGCCTTCGCAGAAACCGTCAAACGTCAGGACAAGACCGTCATCAAGGACGATGAATGGCGCAAGGGGACCGTCGAAGAACGGCTATCGCACGCCTTGGTCAGAGGTATCACGGACTACATTGACCAAGACACGGAAGAGGCACGGCTAAAGTATCCGAAGCCGCTCAGGGTGATCGAAGGTCCCCTTATGGCAGGGATGAACATCGTGGGCGATCTGTTCGGATCGGGCAAGATGTTTCTGCCGCAGGTCGTGAAAAGCGCCCGTGTGATGAAGAAGGCCGTCGCCTATTTGCTGCCGTTCATGGAAGAAGAAAAGAAACGGCTGGGCGGGTACCAATCACAAGGCAGGGTCGTTCTCGCCACCGTGAAGGGAGACGTTCACGACATCGGGAAGAACATCGTCGGCGTCGTCCTCGGCTGCAACAACTATGAGGTCATCGATCTGGGCGTGATGGTGCCGTGTGAGCACATTCTGGCCGCTGCCCGCGACCAGAAGGCGGACATCGTCGGCTTGAGCGGGCTCATTACGCCGTCGCTCGACGAAATGGTGCATGTGGCCAAGGAGATGACGCGCGAAGGATTCGACGTCCCCCTCCTGATCGGCGGGGCGACGACCAGTAAAGCACATACGGCCGTCAAGATCGCGCCGTCCTATGCGCCATCTGTCATCCATGTGCTGGACGCCTCACGCGCCGTCGGGGTGGTCGGCAACCTCATGAATCGAGAGCAGAAGGGCGCCTTCGTGCAGGGGATACGGGATGACTACGATCGTGTCCGGCAGGCGCATCAGGATCGGGAAGCCAGACCGGTGCTTCCCCTGGCGGAAGCCCGTGCCCGCCAGTTGGTTTCCGACTGGAGGGCTCTCGAGATTCCTGAGCCAGAAGGACTTGGGACTCACGTGATCGCCGATCAGCCGCTCGCCGACCTGCTGCCCTACATCGATTGGTCTCCGTTTTTCCACACGTGGGAATTGAAAGGGCGCTATCCGACAATTTTTGAACACCCGACAATCGGTGCGAAGGCGAAGGAGCTTTTTGCCGATGCTCAGCAGCTGCTCGCCCGGATCGTCGAGGAGAAGTTGTTGACCGCAAAAGGGGTCTATGGGTTCTTCGCCGCCTGCAGCATCGGTGACGACATCGAAGTGTATGCGGATGCTTCGAGAAAGGCCCCTCTGGCGACCATTCATACGTTGCGGCAGCAGGGAGAAAAACCCCAAGGCCAGCCCAATCTTGCGCTGGCCGATTACGTCGCGCCTCAATCGTCCGGACGAACGGACCATGTCGGGGCCTTTGCCGTCACCACGGGTATCCGGTTGGATGAGCTTTGCCGCCACTTCGATCAGGATCACGACGATTACAATTCGATCATGGCCAAGGCGCTGGCAGACCGTTTGGCCGAGGCGTTCGCCGAATACCTCCACAAACGAGTCCGGGAGGAATGGAGGTACGGCAGGCTGGAGCAGTTGACTAACGAGGATCTGATCCGGGAAAAGTATCGGGGGATTCGCCCTGCGCCGGGATATCCGGCTTGTCCGGACCATACCGAAAAGCGGACGCTGTTCGACCTGTTACAGGTTGAACGGCATACGGGTATTGTCCTGACCGAGAGTTTCGCGATGCTGCCGGCCGCCGCCGTGAGCGGATGGTATTTTGCACATCCAGAGGCAAAGTATTTTGCCGTGGGAAAGATCGGCAGGGATCAAGTGGAAGACTATGCCCACCGGAAGGGAATGGACCTTCGAACGATCGAACGCTGGCTTTCGCCCAACCTGAACTACGAGCCCCGGTGATGCGCTCTTAGGAAACTTCCGCCAGAAGTGGTTGGTTGACCGGCTTTCCAATGGCCGCCGTCAGCGCCGATTTTAACAGTCGAAAACGGTCCTCCGCCCAGCGATTAAAGGTATCCGAGTCCTGGAAGACCAGATCCCAGGCTTTTGCGGCATCCAGCATTAAGAGTTGATGCGGTTGCCCTTCTGCAGGGAAATACACGACGATAACCGCGGACTTTCCAGTCAGGCTGATGTCGGTGAACACGTGCAGCATGGCGCCGTGTGGCAGGTTGACTTCGCGTGACGCCGCTTCGGCCAGCGGCTGGTACATGCGGTGAAGGAACTGCGATGTGACTTCATACGCATTGTTGGTGCCGAGCAGACGCGGATTCGGGGATTCGCCGAAGAGATTTTCTGTGAGATACGTGGCAGCTTCCCAGGTCGGCATCACGCCGGACGTCACGAGGGCTTCGCACAGATAGGCGATCCAGTTTCTCGTAATTCCAGCTTTCTTCACGGACGCAGCTTTTTTGGCCATGATCGTGGTCCTTTCGATGCGAGCGCGACGGCCTTCCTGGTGAGAGACGCCCCTGTCGACTCATTGCAGTATAGCGACCGCCCGAGGACAGTCAACGAAATGCAACAAATGATGCGGCGTCTGTCGCGTGGAGCGCTGAGTGCAGGACTACACTTGGCGGGGCAGGCCCGAACTTATGCGGTCGGCATACTGCTCGTGGATGCGCTTGATATCCCCAAGCGAGGCCAGGAAGACGTCGAGCAGCTCGGGATCGAAATGTTCTGCCCGATGCTTGCTCATCAAATCGACGGCGTGATTGAAGTCGAACGCCGGCTTGTACACCCGTGCGGTTGTGAGGGCATCGAAGGCGTCCGCGATTGCGGCGATGCGGCCCTCGATCGGGATCGCTTCGCCTTTCAACTTACGAGGATAGCCGCTGCCGTCCCACCGCTCATGATGGGTGAGCGCAATAGTCGCGGCCACATTGAGAATTTCCGCATCTGATCCGGCCAGAATGCGGTATCCGATTTCCGCATGCTGGGCGATCACGTTGAATTCGTCTTGCGTGAATTTCCCCGGTTTCAGCAACACATGGTCCGGCGTGCCGATCTTGCCGATATCGTGCATAGGGCTGGCCGTCCGAATCAAATCGCAGCGCTCGCTCGAGAGCCCATAACGGCGGGCCAACAACTCACAGTAATGGCTCATCCGTTGAATGTGCTGAGCCGTGGCGCTGTCACGGTATTCCGCCGCAATCGCGAGCCGTTGAATCGTTTCTTCCCGGGAGAGTCGTAACTCCTTCTCACTCCGTTCAAGCCACTCCAACGCCTGCTGCAACGCCATTGTTCTGGTTCGGACGACGTCTTCGAGGTTGTCACGGTGCAGGCGGCTTTCCATTTCGAGACGGCGGCGACGCAAGGCGTTGGCGACGTTGATGAGGACTTCATTGGCTTCGAACGGCTTGATGATGTACCCGAAGGCGCCCATGTCGAGCGCCGCGTTGGCCAGCAGCGGGCTGTCGAGGCCGGTGACCATGATGGCGGCGGTATGGGGATGCTGCCGGAAGGTGTGGCGGACCAAGTCCATGCCAGATTCCCCTGGCATGTTTACATCGCACAGCACCAACGCAAATGGCGTTTCATCGAGCCTCAGCCGGGCCTCCCTCGCATCTGCGGCAAGCACCACCTCATAGCCGTGCGATTGCAGCATATAGCCGAGCAGACGGCGGATCGGCTCTTCGTCATCGACAATCAATACCCGTTTGAGTTCCAGGAGAGCTTGCTGGCTGGGGCGATCGAGCAGCAACGTCATAGGCGAAGACTCTATCGGTTCAATGAGGTTCGATGCGCGTTGTCGGTTTGGCTTCGATCGTCTTGGAAGACTCTAAAACGGGGTGCAGCTTTTATGCCACTAATTAATGATTTTCTGCTGAGTTGCAGGGCCGTAAAAAGTGCAGTGACGGTCTATTCACTCGCGGCAATATTATCCATATCAGGAGATGGTTTTGGCGTCCGAAGTATTCGTGTGAACAGCCAAGTGAGTGCCTGCAACCGATGGTAGGCATCCTAGGGGACACTGTACAGAATTCGACCGTGTGCCACGAGATTGTACACCGATCGCATTCGGAGCCGTTACGTACAATGCCGCGCGTCGCCGGCTCGTTTCATTGCGCTTTGGGAGGTGGTTCACTATAATGCCCCAATTTCTTTGGGAGAGATTTCATGAATGCAGGAGCGGGGTTGCTACGCGCAGATGGTCGGCGAAAGGATCAACTTCGCCCCGTCAAAATCACGAGAAATTTCATTAAACATGCCGAGGGATCTGTGCTGATCGAAATGGGCGATACGAAGGTGATCTGCACGGCGTCCGTCGAAGAAAAAGTGCCTCCCTTTCTCAAAGGCAAGGGCACGGGGTGGGTTACGGCGGAATATGCCATGTTGCCGCGGGCCACGCACGACCGGTCGCCGCGGGAAGCCGTCAAGGGTAAACAGGGCGGACGGACGTTGGAAATTCAACGCCTCGTGGGACGTTCACTACGAGCCGTCACCGATATGGCACAGATGGGAGAACGGTCCATCTGGATCGATTGCGACGTGATTCAGGCTGACGGCGGCACACGGACCGCTTCGATCACCGGGTCATTCATCGCCCTTGCCGATGCCATGGCAATCTTGAAAACGCGCGGCCTCATTAAAAAGCGGCCGCTGACTGACTATCTCGCGGCGATCAGCGTCGGCAAGGTGGGCGGAGAAATCCTCGTAGACTTGGCCTATATCGAGGATTCGACAGCTGATGTGGATCTGAATCTGGTCATGACCGGGAAGGGGCAATTTGTCGAAATTCAGGGAACGGCGGAAAAGACCCCATTCTCCAAGCAGGACATGGACGGATTTCTCGCACAGGGGTGGGGGGCCATTCAAACACTGACCGCATTGCAGCGTGATCTCATCGGGTCTTTGGACTAACCTCTCTCGGATCAGCCCCAATGCACAGGGAACTCGTTCTCGCCACCCGTAATAGGCACAAAGGAGCAGAGCTTGCTGTGCTCCTCGCAGACCTGCCCATTCGGATCCGCACGATGGATGAATTTCCGGAGGTGCCCGACGTCGTCGAGGACGGCGACACCTGCGAGGCCAACGCGATCAAAAAAGCCCGTGCGGTCTCACAAGCGACCGGCCTGTTAGCCGTAGCCGACGACACTGGATTGGAAGTGGATGCCTTGGGGGGACGACCCGGTGTCTTTGCGGCACGCTATGCCGGCCTGCAGGCGACGTATGAAGACAATTGGCGAAAATTGCTGGGCGAGATGACCGGGGTGCCGCGCGACCGCCGGACAGCCCGGTTTGTGACGGTGGCCGCGGTGGCACTGCCTTCCCAGGCGGTAGAGGTGACGACCGGTCGGCTTGACGGACTGATCGCAGAGGAGCCGGCCGGGGCCCGAGGGTTTGGCTACGATCCCGTGTTTTACGTGCCCGAATTGGGTAAGACCTTGGCCGAACTTTCGAGCGAAGAGAAGAATCGCATCAGCCATCGAGCGAAAGCCTTTGCACAAGTGCGCGACTTGTTGCAAAATAGATTCGGATCGGGGCGTAGCGCAGCCAGGTAGCGCGCCTGCTTTGGGATCAAAGAACGGGGATTGCTGAGAGGCCTTGATGGCTGCGACAATCCCCTCTTTTATTGACGGTTCTCCTTCTCAGTCGTTTGCCTCTCTTAGCATCTGTTGGCCGCCCATCACCCACGTTTGTCTGATTCCCTAACACCGTAATAACACCTGGCTGAAAACCCCCGGCCGTTAACCCTTGGCGGGTGTCCGTGTGTGAAGGTCGGAGGGATACTGATTGACAAGATGGACATTTATGTCTGAGCAACATGTTACCGTGCCGCCGACGAATAACGCGCTGGGCGCGGTGACATGAATACGAATGATGGGCGTGTCCTGTCCTGTTGACAGTCACTTAAGGTGCGACATATCGTTGAGGAATAAAGGGAATTTATGGAACTTAGGCCTAGCGCGAATTTCTCCCTGCCCAAACTCGCGTGGATTGCCGAGGTAAATCGTACCGATCAAATTGTAACTCTTCACCACGGTCCCCTAGTTGAGGTGCGACAGAACTTCTTCATTGAGGGGGTATGGGATGGCCCGTTCGCGAAGGGCGATTTCGGTGAGACTGAGTGTGTATTCGGCACTGGGGCAATCCTCAAAGATGGATCAGTGCGATTCGTCACAAGCGCCGCAACGACTGACTTTCTGTATTACGAAGATAGGGGAGCCCAAGTAACAGTATCCAATTCTTTGCCGCTCTTGCTGGCATGCGTCCAAGACGCTCTTGACCCTCACTATCGGGATTATCCGTTAATTTGCGACTCCGTGATGGACGGTATTGATGACTATCGTCGCGATATTCCTACGAAGCGGGGAAAAGTACGGCGACAGATGTTCCGGAATCTTGATGTTTCTAGAGAGAAGGTTTCGGAGGCAGAAAAGAGAATGCCACCCCCATTCAAGTGTTTTGATGACTACCGGAACTATCTGCGAGGCAGATATGGACTCATTGCGGCCAATGCGCGAGATGGTGCACGCTTGCAACCCCTTGAGATATGCTCCACCCAGTCTCGAGGTTACGACACCACCGCCGTGAATTCGATTGCCTGTGCGTATGGGATAGACAAGGTTTTTACCGTCTCCAAGGCAAAAAGTAATTTCTATCTGGCCCATAATGATGAGGGCAAGTTGCCTAGTGATGACGGTGAAGATATATGCACGTCTCTAGGTCTCAAGTTTATTCGGCTCAATAGACGCGCATTTACAGAAGAATTCGGGCAGGAGCACCTTTTTTACTGTGTTCTCCACCATAACCAGGATGCAAACCTTAAAGACATCGCTAAACATGTCCCGAGGGTCAGCCTCCTTCTGACGGGAACATACGGGTCGATCTGGGACACGGAAAAGTGCTTCAGCAATAGAGTAGTTCTGGATGGCAGCTTGAGAAGATCTGACCTAAGCACCCATGGAATGTCAGAATTCCGTCTGGTCGCTGGCTTTATTCAGCTGCCATTTCCCTACATAGGTGCGCGGCGAATGTCAGATATTCTTAGGATTACAGAGTCTTCCGAAATGGATCCCTGGCGCTTGGGCAATCTGTACGATCGGCCTATTGCGAGACGGATTGCTGAAGAAGCCGGGGTTCCAAGGCAAATCTTTGGCCAGTCCAAAATGGGATCTGTGGTTATTTTTTCTGCGCCCTCAATACCGTATGGTAAGGCGCTTCGGCGAGAATTCTTTGACTATTTGGCATACGAACGGATTATGACGCGATCTACAACATTGCTGTGGCCCATCGTTCGATGGGTGAATTCTATCCTGATGTTGAAAAGAGAGGACCGGTTTGCGGTTGTCCACTATACTGAGCGGCTGATTTCCAAGCTGACCAGGCGCGAATTTCATTTCAAGCGCATATGGTCGAAGCTTGATGGCGCGCTGTTCTGTTTCTGTGTCAATAGAACGGCGGAAACATATATTAGACATCTCTTCCAAGTGAAGCGACCAGCCTCGTCCTTATAAGGTCTCTCTTTGTATGGGTCTCTCCCCTTTGATTCGCTTCGGCACTTCCGCGTGGACCTATGAAGGGTGGCAAGGGCAGGTCTATAACAGAGCCTACAAGAAGACGACCTTTGCGCGAGAATGCTTAGGCGAGTACTGCCAGTATCTCTACAACGGAGAACCGCTCTTTCGCACCGTCGGGAACGATTCGACCTTCTACCGGCCACCGACCGCCAATCAGCTCAAAAACTACCTCAACCAGATCCCTGAAGACTTTGAGATGTGTTTCAAGGTGTGGGAAGAACTCACCATCCCCACGTTCTCGAGTCACCCACGCTACGGTGTGAAAGCCGGCCAAGCGAACCCTCGGTTTCTTGATGCCAGCCTCTTCAAGGATCTCGTCCTTACGCGCTACCGAGAGGCGAATTTCAGACCGCATACGGGACCGTTCCTCTTCGAATTTCAGCGCACCCAGACTCCAACCCATGCCTTTCAATCCGTGACGGCGATAGGGGTGTCTTAGTGCACTGCTGGGCTGGATGCACATTGAAAGACATTACCCAAAAACTCGGCATCAACGTCAAAGATCTCTTTCATGACAACTTGCTCAGTTCTCGCCAGCGCCAAGATTCACGGTTCTGCATGGGGAACGTCGCCTGGACACCCCCAAGGTCTTCCTGTATAAACGGGAAGCCTTGGAAGAATCCCCGAACCGCTTTTGCTGCGGCCTGTCGTCGGGCTGGAATCACCGGCTTACGCCTCCATGATCTATGGCATACCGCCATCACGAACCTGAGGAGGGCAGGGGCAGATACCATGACCGCCATGAAGATTGTCGGCCACAAGTCTGAACAGATGCATCGGCGCTATAATACGATCCAGCCCGAAGACAGAGGCTGCGGCGAAGCTGCAAAAGTACGTGGCTAACACCGTAATAACACTTGCATCTCAGCCTATCGCGAGGCAGAGTGTAAGTGGTTATAATTCCAACGTCGGGGCGTAGCGCAGCCCGGTAGCGCGCCTGCTTTGGGAGCAGGATGTCGGAGGTTCAAATCCTCTCGCCCCGACCAATATCCATAATGAAAATCGGATCTAGCTTCCGTCTCAGGACAATCTGGGGTCACGGTTGGGGTTACAAAATTACCTCGGTTTGCCCACCATTACGCTGCCTGCGCAATGACGGCTAATGTCAATCGATAAGCCCTCCGCACCAGCCAAACATCAGGCCTCGCCGAAAACAGAAGCAAACTGGAGGACGCACAATCCAGACACTTACTCTAGTTCGCCTCGAATCGGTAGCACCATGGCGAATTCTGAAATCATCGGATATGGAAGGATAAAAAGAGCCACCGTTTCGTGACCTCATTTTATTAATCACCGTCCTGAATAGCGCCTGCACCTACCATGGAGATTCTACCCCCTCATCGAAAATCCGATACCGACGCAACATCATGAAGGCCCACCGCTCACGCCGCCGACAATGGCGAAGGAGAGCCTGTATTGCCGTGGTCAGGTCGTACCGGCCATGGCGATCTGGTGCAATCACGCCCGCCTGCCGCAGCCGAGCGAGGCTAGAGGTCGGAAGTTTTCCAGTACCTTCGTTATCAATGACTTATGCCGCGCAGTCGCCAGACCGTTCAATCCGGCACTGAGCACTTTTGACCATTAACTGCGACCTCTATTCAGCGAGAATGCTCTTACACACCAAATGCCGAGGTGGATTCTGCCTATTGGCCAGCGGATTGCTTCTTCGACGAGCCGATCATTTGAAAGAGGGCGGACTAGTCTCCGGGCCATGTTTTTCTTCAACCTTATTCTCACGCTCCTTCTTACATTCCTACTGCTGAATGGCTGATTATCGAGCAGCCGCCGAACAGCCACCTGACGCTGGACACCAAGCCCGGACGGCACAGTGCGCAACCCCTAGAGAGAGCTGGCCGACCGTTTGAGTCGGCCAGCCCCACCGTGCCAGAGCGGTAGGAGGCCATGTGAAAGGGCCGAATTGAAATGGACAGGCCTTCGGGGTCCACCTGCAGGAATGGAAGCGAAGTGAGTTCCTGAAAATAGAGCGGGCTGTGCGTCGGGCTAGGCGACGGTTTCCTTTTTCAGTCGGGTACGTTGCCGAACATGTCGCTAGAGGTACGGTGTCAAGTACCTGGCAAGTGGCTGACATGTCCTCGTTACTCCTGCTCTGTTCCCCCGTACATCCGATCAATAAAGACAGCCAACGCAGCAGAGCGGGGCCCGGCGAGGAAGTGGCGACAGAGTGCAAAGGCGACCAACCATGAAACAGCTGTTTTTCGTTGCACTCATGCTGCTCAGCAGTGGACCGGCGTATGCGGAGTGGGTCGTCATCGACACTTTCGAAGATGAAACGATATACATGGACCTAGATACGATCCATCGCAAAGAGGACCTCGCAGAAATTTCAGTGATCTCCGATTTCAACGCTGCGAAACACCTCCAGGACGGGTCGCGTTACCGTTCTGCACGACTACTACATCAATATAATTGCATCGAACAACGCTTTCGATTGTTGGCGGTCACCTTGTTCGCTGGCAATATGGGGAACGGCGCGATGTTAGATGCTTTGGCTAAAGAAGGCACATGGCATCCTATCCATTCCGATAATGTTAGCCGACAGTTGATGGAATTGGCCTGCCCCAAGTGAGCGCCCCCTAGGGAATGAATCAATGAAACGGGACCAAACGCTGGTCATCGGTTACCGTTCGGTTGACCGTGCCCGCGAAGGGCGAATGCTCGGCATACGTCAGCCGCTCGATGGACCGATCTTTGACAGCTGGAGGATGCGCAGAACTGGTGCATCCACGCCATGATCAGCCATTACGACCGTCGGCTCGGCATGTCCGATGCGCAGATCGAGCCGTTCAAGGGCATGGTGGACTGCGGTGGAGAGCCCTCAAATCCAACCCAACTTCGGGACATCGAGCGGATCTGTGAGCAAGCGGCGAGGGAGCGAGCGATACGGCCACGCTGATATGTGGAGCGGTTGATGGTTTGTTTCAGGGTTCCTCGTCGTGGCCTCCTTCAGATTTCGTCGTCGAAGACTACCTGATCTACCTGATCACTTTTGAACAGTTATGGCCGTTCTATACGCCTATGCTCTGTACGGTGAGGCGCGTTTTTCTGTGCCGTTGAAAGGCATCTGAAAGGCATCTGCCATGAAACCCGAGCACACCCTTATCGATTGCATCCTCGACATCATAGTTCACCAACCGGGCTGTCGGATCCAGGACGTGGCCGACTTCCTGCCGGATCTGACATTGAATGAGATCCTTGACTCATTGCGTTACCTCAGCCGGAAGGGGCAGTTGGAGTTGATAGTAGACCGCCAGGGTAGATTCGCTGTTACCCCAACGTCGCGAGTGTTCAATTAGACCTCAACCTCATGTTCAAAAAACTGCATTCGCAACCTTCGCAACTTCCTAATCTTCAAAACTCCTCCATCTCATAGTCACCAGAAAGGACGGTCCATGATTCGTCATACTCGTATGTCCGTGTTTGTTGAGGAAAATATGTTAACCCATCCTACCCAGGGGGGAATTAGCCGTATCGCGAAGGATTTCATGAACCAAGGAAAAGAATTATTGAGACGCCTTCGCACAACTGAGGCGAACACGCTGACAAAGGGGGAAATACGCATGCTGCGACTGCAGCTCCATCTCTTAGACATCGAAGCCTCTAACAGAGCACTGGAACCTGAGTGAATCAGAACGGAAGCGTTTTCAGTCGAATGCCCGCTTGACTCAGTCTTCTAGAGCGCCTAAGGTACCTTCACTCCGCTCCACCTGCTCCTGCTGCGGCTTCCTGGGAAGACCCGACCGCCAGATACATAATGAAAGGCGGTCGTCCTCTTGTCTGACCCATCATTTCTACCCATCCGCGAAGACCTTCACAATTTTTGCCGGTACTGCGAGCGACTGTTAGCCAGCGCCCATGCGCCTGACCATGCCCCATTCTCGCAAGATGAACTGCAGATGATCTGTCGCTACGCCAACGAAGTCGCCAAGCTTGCCGATTCGCAGAGGTTTGACGAGCAGAGCAACGGGAAACCGGCGTGACAGCGGTCACAGTTCATTGCGCCATCCTCAAGCGGTAGTCCTCGGCAATCAGCACGTCAGGCGGCCAGTGCTCCCGATGGATCAGCCACAAAACTGCGAGCGCGCCGACCCACAGCCTTTGTTCACTGTAGGACAGTCTGGGAATTGACAGGTTCTGCTTCGCGAATATACTCGTGCAAATTCCTGTATGTCTTGTTTCGGGAGGCCAGCCATGCACAAATCAGGTTCGCGAGTTGCTACCGCCAATCAAATTGTTCCTGTTTGCTGCGTATGCGGCCTCCTCAGCGACGAGGCGGGTCCGTTGACCGTGAGCGCTGGGTGACAAAGCAAACCCTTTCGAAAAACTCATGGTGTAGAGCCAGGCGCTTACCGGTTCAGTCACACCTACTGCCCTGTGTGTTATAGGTTGTTCCTGAATCGCATTGCCGCCGCGTAGCGAAACTGAGGGCTGAGCCCAATTCTGTCCCTCCATGGCTCTACCGTAGGCTGCACTCCGGCGTTTGTCCCTAGCTGACCTTACAAGCGACCAGAAATTCAAGCAGCAATATCCGCCCTACCCCCCTCTTCAAAGCCGAGAGGAAAAGGAGGATGACTATCGCGAGCAACGGAGGGAATTGGAATCGGTCCCGCCCATAGTGCATCGATGTTTTGAGGATCGACGACTGCCCCTGGTACCTTGGGATAGCGAGAAGCTGGAACAAGCGCTACGAAGCGATCGGTTTCCCAGTCACGTTCGACTTGTACGATCGTCGGCAAACCTGGGCCCACATGAGAGTTTAGCATCCAATACCACCCCGCTCGTCGAGGCTTCACCTCCGTCCAAGTTAACGGCTGGTCTTTGTAATGTGTCGGCATGAAATCCGACCTCGTGTGCATAAAGCTACCAATTAAGTTATTCACGACTCACCCTCCTTGTAAACTGATCAAAAACGATGACGTCGCCTATCGCGCTATTAGGTAATTGACAACCGGGGGTATTTTTACGAAATTACAAGGGACCAGCAGGAGGATCGGACTGGGAGGGACTTGATACGTAACGGTGGTGATTTTTGTCTGGCATAATGGTGAGGTACACTACGTAAAAACAAGACCCATGATAGGAATC
The DNA here is from genome assembly GCA_963730935.1 of uncultured Nitrospiraceae bacterium. Classification (GTDB taxonomy): domain Bacteria; phylum Nitrospirota; class Nitrospiria; order Nitrospirales; family Nitrospiraceae; genus Nitrospira_C. The sequence continues at coordinate 328,587 of CAVSTP010000004.1, forward strand.
AATGCAAAAGACATCAATAGTTCATTGGAGTAGGGATGAATGGCACCATTGCTTCGAAGACTTTAGATGAGGGGTTTCAACACTTCAGGGGGATGCGGACCGGATGAAAATGCGCTGAGGTGCTGAAGCGAAGGAGGGGGAGAATGTCATAAACCGATAGGGTTACCCGAACAATGAAATACCACCATTTCGCTACAGGACTTGCTTGTTGATGGGAAAATGCTTTAACGGTGTTTGCTCGTACCTCCATTTTTAAGTACACTTTCCAACACTGACGACTGCTAGAACTCTCACCGTAAGGAAGAGGTTATGCCAAAAACAATGGTGAGGATTAGAACGAGTGGCAACTTGAATCCGACGGCATCGCGGTCAAGTCAGACGATTACAACGGTGCCAGCGAAAAAAGTACTTGTCATCGAAACAATCAGCGCAAATATCCGTATACCGGTGGCTACACCAGCACCGGAAATTGCAAGACTAGTAGTGGTCACCGGATCAGCATTTCCTCCTGGAACTGGTTCGCCGCTAATAGACATTCCAATGACCCGGATGGCCACTGATCCGGCAGGGAACTTTGTAAATCATGTCGCGTTGGCACACATGAGAGCCTATGCCACCGGTGGAATAGTACAGTATTCGATAGATCTCAGCATTCCCAGCAGTGGGTCTTTTGATCTGAGTCTGTTTGGGTATCTATTACCAGCCAATAGCCAAAGTCTCGCTCCGTGATAGGGAAACCGCCATCAGCGTTACACGATCGGGGATATTTGGCTCGCTCTCCAGGAACCACACTGCTGATTTTCACCTTGCTTGCTGCATGCCCTGTAAACACCAGGGGGCAAGAGCGAGTGACGACCATTGACCATGGTAGTATGACCGAGTCCGCTAAATCACCAACCTCACAAGCGGAACCTCTGGACCTTCATGAACAGATGCTTGCTGGCAAACGGTTCAAAAAGGCTAAGTTGAAGGGTGCAAACCTTCGCGGAGCGATGCTGGCGGGTGCTGACTTTCGAGGGGCAAATCTCGAGTATGCCGATCTAGGGGGTGCGATGATGCTTGGAGCCAATCTGAGTGGCGCCAATTTGATGAATGCGAACTTTAAGGAGGCCAATTTATTAGGCGCTCACCTGGAAGGGGCACGCATTGAGGGCACAAATTTCCATAAAACAGTATTCCTCACTCAAGACCAACTCGACGACGCATGCGGTAAACCTAGAGCTCTTCCGGAAGGACTCAAAGCGCCGAAGGCTTGCTAGCTGTTAAGAAGAGAAGTCCTCAACTATCGTACTCTCCCAGGGGCCTGTTGGGGTATAAGCTTTCAAATGTGAAGCGTCGTGGGTCTCTCTCTTGTTAGGGCATGGGCCACCCGTGAAGGCTACCGTCTCAATGAAACCGTAGGCGTGGGAGTCCTCAAACAGACCCCGTCCTGCCGACAAAGGCCGGGGTCTTCCTGCCATCAAATCCCGGCTTCGGCACCAACCCTCCACCCCGGTTCTACAAAGGGTTCTCGCGCGTATTCAGTCCCAGAGAATGACAAATGCAGATAGAACTCCTTCTTCCTGATGTAATCACTGCCCCGAAGTGAGCCGGCGGATTTGCTTGACACCTCAAACTTAATAGCTGAGGCACGAAGAGGATGTTTTTTCTTATTAGCCATGTTTATATACCAGGGCTGCTGCTCGCTGCTAGCCCTGAAGAGGCGGTTTGTCTTGAAACGAGTCGCATATCATTTAATCCTTGGCGTATTCCTTTTTGCTTTGACATTAGCCCTGCTTGAGACCGTAGCAGCTGTTTTTACACCATCCTGGCCCTACCGTGATTTACGTTCTGTCGGGCCAGAGTTTCTTCAGGGAGAGCGGAGCATAATTTCGTACCACCCTCAGTGGTGGGCCCCCGTAAATTCGTGGGGCATGAGAGACTTTGAACGGGCAGTACAAGTACCGAACGGTAGAAAAAGACTGCTCTTTATCGGTGACAGCTTCCTTGAAGGAGGATTTACTGATTACCCACTGTCATTGCTAGTGGAAAAAGATCTATTCATGGGTGGAATGACATTGTTGGAAACGATAAACCTTGGTGTTTCGGCAACCGATCCGAAAAGTTATTTCTTCAGACTAAAGCACATAGGATTGAAGCTCGCTCCTGATCTTGCGTTTATCTTTTTCTATTCTGGGAACGACTTTCTTCGTAGTGAAGAAAGTTTCGAGGGAAGTCGCCTTTTCTCCGTGATTGATGAGTTGCCAAAGCCGTCGCTCCTTGGGTCGATCGCTCCGCGGCTTACGTGGCTTTTGGTTAACCGGTTTCGACTCTCGGAACTACTCCGAGCAAATCCGTCTATGCCGGCCGAGTTCGATGCGCTTTTCACAGCCACGCAGCTACCATACGAAGAAGGACTGCAAAGGATTACGGAACATGCTCGTCGCTTTTATTTCCCGAATCTCGACGAGAAAGCCATATCGTCGATCCTTGGCCGAGGAGGCGTCTCATTCTGGAGATCGCTCAAGTTCAGAGAGACTGATCCCGAGTTTTTTCAGGGATGGATTCTAAAGAATCTGTTGCTCTGGGAAACCCAGAGCGGGGAATATGCGACGAGTACCGCACACGCTGATACAATGCTGGCTCCGGATGAGATCGAGGCGACCCTAACCTGGCTCCGTGCCGCGAATGATCTTGCTGCAAGAAATAGAATAAAAGTAGTCTTATTCTTAGTGCCGGTTGGGACGACCGATCCGTCATTTGTAGCGTATTGGAAACCATGGCCTCGCTATTTCAGCTGGAATTACATCTCTGATGCGCGTCACTTGCGGTTGAGTCATCGTCTAAAAGAGGAAGGATTACGGTTTGTGGATTTGAGAGACGTGCTCGATGGGATACCCGACACTTACAGGAAGACCGACGGCCATTGGACAGTAAAGGGACAGAGTGTTGTAGCGGCTAGGGTTCTTCAGGAAATCGGGAAACTCTATCCGGAAATCCGAGCAAGTCATCAGTAGGAGTGGGTCCCATCTAGGTCTAGGTTTCCTGTACTGTACTCTGCCGTGTCTTGCTGTTGCCATAACTACATGGGAGTGTTGATCTCCCGTGTGCGGCTTTGTCCCGCCGGATCCTCTCGTATATTCGCCTAATGTGCTTTGGGAACAGGATCTCGGAGGTTCAAATCCTCTCGCTCCGACCAAACAAAGCTAGCTCGTACTGGCGCCTCATCGGCGTTAGCCCTCTTCATATATTGGTGCCGAATAAAGACCCCTCCAGTAGTTTCTTGCTATCTAGCTCGTGTGTACCTGCGGTTCATCACGCGCTGCTCTCTTCATTTGCGCCGCCAGATCACAATATTGTTCTGCTTCCTGACAAGCGCTCCGCTCAGCGACGTTGAGAAGCGCAACTTTCATTCGGGATCTGGGCCACAATTCCATCTCGGTATCGGCATGCCAAGCGTTGGCGATCGCCTGCTTCATTTCATGGAGGGGTGCATCGATGGTGTATAAGAAATCGCTGTGCGGCCGATCAGCGCGGTAGTCTGGTTGCCGCTTAGGTTGCTTCAAATAGCGGGAAATGATGTGTGCATGCATCCGGTAGAGAACCGTGCCGTGAAATAAGAGGGCATTTCTCTTTCTCCGCTGTGCACTTCCCGAGATCTTTCGGCCATTGACGGTCAAATCACTGATGCCTTGCACCGCAATTGCTGGTTGCCATCGCGAGAGTGCATTGGCCATACGCTGTAAAATAAATGTATTGGTCAGACGGATATCTCGTAAATCAGCATGTAGCGAGATGGGAAGGACGACGGCATATGAAAGGCATCCGGGGCCTTGTAATACCGTGCCGCCGCCGCTCGCCCGCCGCCAAATAGGTACGCTGTCTTGACGGCAAGCGTCGACATGGACATCGTCAACGAGGCTAGAGGAACGTCCTAGTACGACAAAGTAACGGTCGCTTTCCCACAAACGAAGGACCGGATGGCTGTGGTTCTCTTCTAGGTCGTCAAGCAAGGCCTCGTCGAGGGCAAGATTCTCTAGAGGGGAGAGCAGGGTCAGGTCGAGCAGATTAAATGAGACCATGTCTACATCCAGTTAGGTCATCGAGAGTGTGCGATTCACAGCTTATACTTGCCTTCGAGTACCTGTACGAGCACTTTGCCCATCGGCCCTTGTGCCAACCGGGCGAACCCTTCTTTTGCCTTTTCGAAGGGAACAGTGCTGTCTATTTGTGGGCGTCGTCCAATGGCATCCAGCCGACCAACGATCTCCTTCCATATGGCTTGAGCTTGCTCGGCGCTGTAGTCACCAACCGAGACACCGCCGATGCGAATGCGGCGGAACAAGAGAGTGGCCGTATTGAACTCAGGCACAGGCCCTCCGCTTCTCCCAACCACGCTCATTCGGCCACCATAGTCGAGTAGCCCTACGAGCTGAGAAAATAGCGGGCCGCCGACGCTGTCGATCACAAGGTCAAGTTTTTTCGGCGCAACAGCGCCTACGATCACCTTTGCAAGATTAGGGTCGTTCGGATCGAACACGAAATCGGCTCCGAGTTCAGTCAGCCTAGCTCGCTTGTGCACGCTGCGTGACAACGCTGCCACGGTAAGATTCATCGATTTCCCGAGCAGCACCGCCGCCACTCCGACACCGCCTGACGCGCCGGTCACGAGAACCTTGGATCCCGCCGGGGGAGGAGCTGGAGGATCGGTCCATTGAGTGAGTGCCTGCCAAGCAGTTAAGAAGACCAACGGGGCGGCAGCCATCTCTTCGAGCGCCCAGCCTTGCGGGGGACGGGCCACGCTGTGGGCGGGTACGACGACTTTCTCGGCCAACGTACCCCAGACATCGACACCGACATCACAACGTAAGATCCCGACCGTTTCTCCTGGTCGGACGTCGCGCACCCCGGCTCCGACTGCCGCCACGTCGCCGACTCCATCGCGACCGAGAACGTGGGGAAGCCGTGGCTTGGCTGGATACATCCCAGAAGCAAGAAAGGCATCCGCGGGATTGAGTCCTGCGAGTCGCACGTTCAAGAGCACGTCGTCCGGACCAGGACGAGGATCAGGTACTTCACCAAGCCGAAGCCCCTCGATTCCTTCATGGGAATCCATCAACCATGCGCGCATCGACGGGTCCTAGCCAAGAGGAAGTTGGAATAGCGCAGCATACTTTCAACGCGTGCATGCGTCACAACTGCATCAGACCACGGCGTGCTCCTGCTTTTCCACAGCACTTGAAGGAGCGTCTGCCTGTGCCCGATAATCTTCAAGGTTGCGTTCAATGATTCCCTTGGAGAGAGATGGATAGGTACCGCCGAGTGCCTTTCTGCCGATGATCGTGACTGGCGTGTCGTGGTTGAAAATCAGCTCTCGAATCTGCTGTTTCACACGTGATCTGGCCTGATCAACCACTTCTTGGGCAAGATCCCAGACTTCCGTCTGTCCCGCTGTCCGTTGTTGCTCCTCCGCGTAGAGGCTGGTCACCGCAATCAATAGGAGATCTTCGCCGACCGCTTCAATGCGGTTCTGGCGCCCCTGGTCGTCTCGAAACGCCTGCCGCAGCCAAAGCATCGCGTAAAACACCGCACGAGCAAGCCGGCGACTCGCACGCTCGACAAAAAGAAGGTGCGACCGTACGTGTGGGGCCCGGAAGAGTGTCCCAGCGGGCAACCGCCCCGGCATCCATCGCCTGGCATACCAGGGCACGTAGAATTTGATCAGGCGCGCGATTTCCGTGAGCCGCCGGGCCGCCGACATCCTGTCATCAAAATAATCCCGCACACGCTCCAGGTGCATGTTGAGTGCTTCGCGGGCCACGAACGGACGCAAAACGTCGGTTGCGCCTTCCCCGATGCGGTACATCTCAGCATCACGGACCAATTGTTCGATCCCGAAAGCCGGTTCACCGCGTACCCGCTTCGAATCCGCGGTCTCATACCCCATGCCTCCGAAGATAGTCTGAGCATCTTTTAGGAAGTGGATGGTAGTTTCGGAACAGAACAGTTTGGCAATTGCGGCCTCGATTCGGACGTCATAGCGGTGGTGGTCCGCCATGCGCCAGACTGTGAAAGCCAGAGCCTCCATTGCGAAAAGGCGTGCGGCCATCCGACCAACCCGCATCCGCTGGGTCTGCGACTCGGCGAGACGTCTTTGGAACGTGACTCGGCTGTTGGCTCGATCGAGCGTCGGCTGCCATGCTTGTTTCGCCATGCCCAGGCAGATCGCCGGAATGCTCACCGCGCGACCGACATTAAGAATCGTCAGGGCGTATTTGAGTCCGCGTCCGACTTCGCCGATCAGACATGAGGCGGGAATGCGGACATCGTTTAGCGTGATGTGTGCATTTTCGATGCCCCGGCATCCCTCGAATTGACATCGCTGCCGGATCACCACTCCAGGAGTCTTCATATCTAGAACAAAGGCGGTATGAACTGATTGCTCCGCTTCTTTCCCTTCCGGAACAGGAGTCCAGACGACATGGCCGCCTTGCTCTTCACGTCTTGCCGGCACACGAGCGATCAGCGTGAGATATCGGGCGATGGGAGCGTTCGTACACCACAGTTTCTCACCGTTGACCACATAGTTCCCGCTGACATCAAGAACCGCTTGGGTTCTGATATTGGCGGCATCTGATCCGGTGAGGGGTTCGGTGAGCGCGAAAGCGGAGACCGCTTCACGGGCCACGATCGGCAGATACTGACGCTTCTGTTCTTCGCTCCCGAACAGGAGCACCGGCATCGCGATACCAATCGATTGGGGAACGGCCACCGTGAGGGCAAGAATATTGCTCCATCCCGCGATGAGTACGAGAGCACGCCCGTAGTTCTGGTACGAGAAGCCCAAACCGCCGTACTCTCTGGGAATCTTCATGGCGAACGCGCCAATCGAGAACAGACCGCTAATGACAGAATCCGGAATCTTCGCGGTCCGCTCAATTTCGTCCGGATCAACGTGGTGAGTGAGAAAGTGTTCCAATCGGGGCCGGAACTCTTCCCATGTGGCTTTCTGTTCGGGAGATTCGTCCGGGGTGAGAAGGAGAGAGAAATTTGGTTCACCGGCGTAGAGACCCGCCATGAAGCTATCCCCGGCAAGTCGCTCGCGCGCTTCTTCGATTCGCTCCAGGCCTTTGAAGAGCTGGGTCACGAAAACCTCCTTAGGAGATCATCTCCTGTACAGGAGTTGTCTGGTCCAATTCTTCGAATCGAGCCGTAAAATGTCGCAGCATCGGCGCCTCGTAGATCATCGTGAGACCATGAATGCTCTCTCGGCGGCGATATAGGTCGACGATCGATTCGGCCACGTAGCCGATCTGCATGTTCGTATAGACCCGACGCGGGATGGCGAGCCGAACCATTTCGAGCTCCGGATGGAGGATGCGACCGGTCGCGGCCTCCCGCTTTCCGAACATCACCGTGCCGATTTCGACTCCTCGGATCCCATAGTCCCTATACAGTGCGACGGCTAACGATTGGGCTGGAAATTGGTCCTGCGGGATGTGTGGAAGAAATTCTTTGGCGTTCAGATAGACGGCATGTCCGCCGATCGGTTTGAGAATTGGCACGCCGGCTTGATCGAGGAGTTCTCCCAGATACCGGACCTGCCCGACGCGGAAGCTGAGGTAGTCCTCGTCGAGGACTTCACGGAGTCCTCTGGCCATCGCTTCCAGGTCGCGCCCCGCCAGCCCGCCGTAAGTCGGGAACCCTTCGACCAGAATGAGCATGTTCGTAATCTCCCGGGCCCATTCTTCGTTATTGAGGCTGAGAAATCCGCCGATGTTCACGAGGCCGTCCTTCTTGGCGGACATGGTGCAACCGTCGCCATAACCGAACAGCTCTTGAGCGATTTCCAGAATGGAACGGTCCACATAAGCCTGCTCACGCTCCTTGATGAAGAAGCAATTTTCGGCGAAACGACAGGCGTCGAAAAAGAGAGGAATGCCATGCCGATGCAGGAGCGCCCGGGTCTGTCTGATGTTTTCCATCGAGACCGGCTGCCCGCCGCCGCTGTTGTTTGTAATCGTCAGTAACACCAATGGAATCCGGTCCCGACCGACGCGGTTGATGATCTCTTCCAGCCTCATCACATCCATGTTCCCTTTGAAGGGTGATTCATTGTGCGGGTCGTAGGCCTCTTTCACCACCGCATTGATCGCCTGTGCGCCTTGATGTTCAATGTTGGCCCTCGTCGTATCAAAGTGAATATTGTTGGGAACGCACATGTCAGGCTTCACGACGGTGGAAAACAGGAGGTTCTCGGCCATGCGGCCTTGATGGGTGGGAATGACGTGTTTGTACCCAAAGATGGAGCGTACCGTCTCTTCGAAGTGATAATAATTCTTGCTGCCGGCATAGGATTCGTCGCCCATCATCAAGCCGGCCCATTGATAGTCGCTCATGGCAGAGGTGCCGCTGTCGGTCAACAGGTCGACGTAAACGCTTTCGGCCGGGATTCGAAAGAGGTTGTAGCCGGCATCATTCAACAGGCGGTCACGTTCGGCGCGCGTGGTACGCCGAATCGGCTCTACGACTTTGATCTTGAACGGCTCGGAGGGAAACTTCATGCCAATGACCTCTTGACTCGAGCCAGTTCTGCCTTGAAAGCCTGTGGACCTGAATACTCAAACACATACCGAGTCATATCGAAGAGCGGAGCGGGATCCAAATCCCTGAGGAGGTCCGGCTTCCACGTAATCTCCAATTGGTTGATCATCGTTATGGGAGTCGGCGTCCCGACCACGCCGAGTTCCATCTGCCCGTATGACTGAGAAAAGATGAGAATCTCGCGGTCAAACATCGCGGCATTGAGATCGGTCGCGGCCCCTTGGCGTCTATAATCCTCTTCGAATCGCCGGAACGCCGGGGAGCGATCGAGTTGCTCCCTAAAGGCGTAGAAGATATTGATGCCGGCCCGGTGTTGATCGTCCATGACCTGCACCGCATCGGCCACCACTGCCTCGTGTTGCATCTGCTCCCGGGTTAGCACCAATAGGCGGCGAATGACGACTCCACGCTTGGCTGCGACCTGGTTTGCCAAGAGATAGTTCGGATACAGTGCCTCGCCTTTCTTCCAGATGTTCCAGCGCTCCATGACCGCATCAATGGAGCGGTCGGCCGTTTGAACAAGGCGGACCGCTTCGGCATTGGCCTCCGCACCTTCGTAGGTCAAGGTTTGGGTCTCGAGTTGCCGCAGTTCGCGCCCGATCGCCTCGACCTTCCGTGGGATGTATCGTGGTGTCTTGGGCACGTGGAGCATGACGTCGACCGCCGTCAATGCCAGGGTCCAATATTGTTTGGCAGAGCTCGGGGCCTTCTCTTTCTGAGCGATGAGCAGAAGTTCCACGGGGTTCTTATCCAGCAGTTTGGCGATCTTCATGCAGATTTCCGGTTTCGGAATCTTGAGTCCGCGGCGGATCAAATTGGCATCCGGTTGCGCAATCCCCAGCCTTTTTGCCAACGCGTAGTCGCTGGCAAGGTCATACCGTTCTTTGATTGCCTCAAGATACGCCGAAATCTCAGACATTGAGCTCCTCTTCCCTGATGACGGCGACATCCTCGTGATGCCAAGACATCATCATGCCGCGTGATGGTACGTGGGATGGATCGTCTTATCAGGGAACGTTTGCCGCTCCAGGCCCATCCAAAATCCTTCAAGATAATCAAGCACCGCACTCACGCCAGTCCGAAAGTCTTCCTTGTCGCGTTCCGACAGCCCGTCTTGTGCGGCGCCTTGAACTGCCTCCACTGCATGCTTCATCGCCTCCTCATGAGTACTTTCGAGCTCGCGATGAAAGGTGAAGTAGGTGATGTCCATTTGAGGATAGCGGGTATTCTTCAACTGAGTGAGGCCCGGAATCAGGTGGTCCCACATCGTAATTGCCATATTTTCAAGGCCGAAGGATGCGCCGAGCGCCTTTGTGTGATTGCCGTCGCTATAGAGCCGTTCCATTCCCTCGATGTAACTTCGAGTTGAAGGGAGCATCGGCCGCGTCATGGCGTCATGGATATCGACTCCTGCTGATCGAAGAAAGTCCCGATAGAGGAGTTCGTGCCGATGTCGGCTCTGGCCGTCACCCAACTCGGAATACAGAACTTTGGTCAGCTCATCAGCGACTTGTTCATCTTCGGTATTCACGAGCTGCGAGATGAGAATACGTGGAAAGAACCGCGCGAAGTTATAGAACTCGATGGCGAATTCTCTAAACTCACTGTCCGAAACATTTCCCGCGCGAAAGCGGGTGAGATAGACATTGTTGATCGCACCATGCCCGAGCACGAGGCGCCGCATGTCTTGATGGAATGTCATGAGAGTCCCTCCAGGACGAGGAGTGGAGCGGGGGAGGCGCGATTCATAGTCAACCTGGCTCGATGATATACCTTTTATATCACCCATGCAAGAAGAGACTGTTGGCCAGAACCAATGGCCTGTATGGTCATATGGAGGATGTGCGGCGTGGTATCATTACTAAAACATGTTGCCATTGGAATACAATAATAGTAGTATCCTATCATACAATGTAATAAGGGCATTGCTGTGATGACTCACAGCCAACGGAATGCATCCTAAGTAACGTTTGCGGTGAGGAGGGACCTTCACCATGATAGAGCCAAGAAGCATCGATCACATCACGCTCTGCGTGGAAAATCTGGCCGAGGCCGAATTCCTCTTCACAAAGGTTCTAGGTTTTGAAGTGATTTGGTCGGCGCGCGACGTCGGCACCGACAAATCGTCGATGGATACCGTGGTCGTCCAGTGCGGCGCCGCAAGAATTGCTCTCATGCAAGGCCGAGACAAGGCCATGAAATCCCAAATTACCGACTTTATCGAGCGGTACGGCCAAGGGGTGCAACATGTCGCGCTCGAAGTGGATGACATCGAGGCCGTATGTCGTGAGTGGGAAGCTCACGGCGTCAAATTCAGTGGAGCGGTGAAGGAAGGCCGCGATGGATTCGGACCGCTCAAGCAACGATTTACCTATCCGCTCTTTCCGGGGAGCGGCCTGTTCATTGAATTGACTCAAAGAGAGCATGGAGAGGAAAGGGCCAAGACCTTTGTCCGCAGCACGGTCGAGTCATTGTACAAGGATATCGAACGGGACCAAGCCTCCGGAGCTCAACGAACGATCATCGATTACGACTCCAGAGAGCCTCGTACGCCACCTGCGCCGTTGAAGAAGGCGTCATGATCACGCCTGATTGCGGAGGTCCGCATGTATCTCAACAGTAAAGGGAAAGTTCCCCGGCAAGCGCATGTCGGCATTCCCGAGGGCCTTTGCGAAGAGGAACACGGCCGAAACGGCTTTGCCGGGCCCGTGTCCCATCTCTACAGAACCCATCCGCCGACTGGTTGGGTTCGGATCGACGGACCGCTGAGGCCTCGTGCCTTTATGTGTCAGTTGCCGGCTTCCGCCGAGCCCGTTCTCATGATGCACAGTCCTGACGCCAGCCTCTCTTTCTCGCACCGGATCGAAACCATGCGCTATTTCGTGCGCGACTCGGACGGGGATGCAGTCTATTTTGTCCATCGGGGAACAGGGCGGTTCGAGACGGATTATGGAACGCTGCCCTACGAGCCCGGCGATTACGTCACCATTCCCAAAGGAACGACCTACCGGATTCATGTTGATTCGGGTCCGGCGGTCTTTCTCATTATCGACACACCCGAGCCAATTGCGTTGGCGGAGCGAGGGCCGCTGGGTCAGCATGCGCTTTTCGACAGGGGAGTCCTCGTTGTGCCGGAATTGACCACGCTCGAGCGCTCCGAGCCGGAGGGAACAGAGTGGGAAGTCCGCATTAAACGTCAAGGAAGCTGGACACGGGTTATCTATCCGTTTTATCCAATGGATGTCGTCGGATGGAAGGGTGATCTCTGGGTCGCAAAACTCAATGTGCGCGACTTCAGGCCGGTCACGAGCCCCCGTTACCATCTTCCACCGAGTGTTCACGGAACGTTTCAAGCGGGCGGCTGCCTCATCTCCACGTTCGCGCCGCGGCCGCTTGAGACCGATCCCGAGGCACTACGGGTCCCCTTTTACCATCGGAACATGGACTATGATGAAGTGCTCTTCTACCACGATGGCGAGTTTTTCAGCCGCGCCGGTATGCAGCCGGGCATGCTGACCTTGCATCCACAAGGCATTCATCACGGGCCGCAACCGAATGCGGTGGAAGCCAGCAAGGCCAAGACTCACACGACCGAAGTCGCAGTAATGATCGAATCCAAGCGTCCATTTACCGTGGACAATGCCATGGAGGCGATCGAAATCAAGGACTATGCCTTGAGTTGGAGTCATCGATGAAACTGGTGACGTTTCAGATCGGCACGCCACTCGGCCCCTTTAGCCGCGTGGGCGCGTTGCACGGTCAGCATGTGGTGGATTTGAACATGGCCTATGTCCGATGGTTGTCAGATCAAGGGGAGGCGCAGCCACACCGGTTGGCCGATGCCCAGGTGCCATCGATCATGTTGGCATTCCTGGAAGGAGGCCCATCGACAATGGCAGCGGCGCGACGTGCATTGGATTATGTCGTCGCGATTGGTTCTTCAGCCCAAGGTCCAGACGCGGAAACGCTTTTTTATCCGCTGAACACAGTGAAGCTCGCCGCGCCACTTCCAAATCCTTCTTCTCTCCGTGACTTTATCGCGTTTGAAGACCACATTGCCGCGACATCAAAGAAACGGGGTCAGCCAATTCCGCCGGAATGGTACAAGTTTCCCGTGTACTACAAGGGGAACCATCGCTCGATTATCGGGCCGGATGAAGCGTTGCCGTGGCCGCTGGACACAGCCAAGCTGGACTACGAATTAGAGCTTGCCTGCGTTATCGGACGGAAAGGACGGGACATTTCTGAACGGAATGCCGGGGACTATATCGCCGGCTATACTATTATGAACGACTTCAGCGCTCGCGACATCCAGTTTCAAGAAATGGCCTGCCGCCTGGGCCCTGCAAAAGGAAAAGACTTCGCGACAGCTCTCGGACCTAGTCTCATGACCCCTGAAGAAATTGTCGATCTCGATGCATTGACCATGATTGCCAGAGTAAACGGAGAGGAGTGGTCCAGGGGTCGCTTTGGGACCATCCACTGGTCCTTTCCCCAAATGATCGCACATGTCTCGCGGGGAGAGACAATTTACCCCGGCGATGTGTTCGGTTCGGGAACCGTGGGAGGGGGCTGCGGGTTGGAGTTGGACCGCTACTTGAAGCCGGGTGATGTTGTGGAGTTGGAAATTCAGCCCATCGGCGTGTTGAGGACCCAAGTCGTCGCATAGGCACCGGGAGGCCGCATGGCAACAATGACGGTGGAGCAGACCCTCGCCGAACTGGAGCAACGCCATCGAGCCCTCTACGCCACACCGGAGATTGATGCGAGACTCGCCAGCATCGTTCGGGCAGGACCCCACACCAACCTAACCGACGGAGACATCCTGCACATTTTGCGCTCGGCTCGCTCCGTCTTTTTCGATACCCATGTCGAAGTGGTGTCGGGTCATCACACGGCCACCTACCTTAGATTCGAATCCATCGCCCGTTATCCCGATTTGCTCAGACTGATCGCCGATGATATGGCGGCCTGGATCAAACAAACATTCCAACACGGGGCCGTCGCCGGATTGCTGACAACGGCCTCGGCGGCCCGAACCCTGGCTCAGGGAGTGGCAGAGCGGCTTCAGGGGGCACCGCCTTTGCGCGTGACATTGACTCCCTACAACTGCGAGACAGGACGAATCGGAACCGACATCAAGGCTGGAGCCGTTGCAGCCCAGGAAGCCTTTCTTGCGCTCAATGACGTCACCACACGCGGCAATTGTGTGAGCAAGCTCGGAAAGGTCATCACCGACAACGGCGGGCGCCTCGTCGGCATGATGGTTTTTGCCAGGCGCGACAGCGGCCAGTTCCCCCTGGTGAAGGACTTGGTCGCCCAATACCCGTTTTATTACGCCGCGGACCTCGAGATGCCGCAGTGGGAACCGGCACAGTGTCCTCTGTGCCGGAGCAACAAGCCGCTCGTGTCTTGGAAAGACATGCCTGAACTCTGACGCCCATTACTCTGCGAGGAGGGACTCATGGACCTGGCAGACGTGACCAGCCAAATCAAACGAGCCGACCTGCTCCACATGTATTACTACCTCCGGCTTACCAGAGCTCTGGAGGATCGCATCACCGCGCTCTATCGTCAGGGGCGGATCGTCGGCGGCTGTTACACCAGCCACGGCATGGAGGCCATCGCAGTCGGGTATGCCTCCGCACTCGAGCATGACGATGTCATCGCCCCCTTCCACCGCGACATGGGAGCCTTCCTGATTCGAGGCATCACGCCGGGCGAAGTGCTTGCGCAGTATTTGGGAAAGCGGACAGGCCCGACGAAGGGCAAAGATGGCAACGTGCACATGGGTGATCTCAAACGTGGGATCATCGGCTTTGTCAGTCACTTGGCCGATAATTTACCGGTGGCAACCGGCGCGGCCTTGGCCTTCAAGATGAGAGGAGAGTCGCGCATTGTCGTCGCCGGGACCGGCGACGGGGGAACCAGCCGCGGAGATTTCCACGAAGCCATGAATTTTGCGGCGGTGCGGAAGCTTCCCGTGGTGTTCTTCTGCACCAACAATCAGTACGCCTATTCGACGCCGCTCCGCTTACAGATGGCGATTACCGACGTTGTTGAGCGGGCTAAGGCGTACGGAATGCCGGGGGAGATTGTGGATGGGAACGATGTCGCGGCCGTCTATCTGGCGGCCAAGCGCGGAATCGCTAAAGCCCGTGCCGGTGAGGGACCAACTTTCTTCGAGTTCAAGACCATGCGCATGCATGGCCACTCCGAGCACGACCCGGCCAAATACGTCCCCCCAGAGCTCCTTGAAGAATGGAAAAAACGAGATCCGATTCTAGCAGCAGAGCGCCTGCTCCTTGAGGCGGGTTATGGGGATGAAACCTACTTCCATGAGATCGGCGAGCGGGTGAAAAAAGAACTGGAAGCCGCCCTGGAATTTGCCGAGAAGAGTCCGTTGCCGGAAGGACCGGAAGCCTTGGAAGGAGTTTTTGCCACAGACGCCGATATCTCTCACCAAGCCACCCATTCAAGGAGCGCCGCATGACTACTGCAACATCGCACGCGACTGGAGAGGTCACATACCTGGAGGCCATTTCCCAAGCGCTGGATGAGGAGATGACGCGAGACGAGCGAGTGTTTCTGATGGGGGAGGATATCGGGCAGTATGGGGGGGCATTCAGGATTACCGAAGGCTTCTTAGACAAGTATGGCGAATGGAGAATTCTCGATACCCCGCTGGCCGAATCCGGATTTGTCGGCGCAGCGATCGGCGCAGCGATGATGGGGTTGCGTCCGGTCGTCGAGATGCAGTTTGCGGATTTCATTTCTTGCGCCTTCGATCAAATCACCGAGGTGGCGGCCAAGAATCACTACCGCTGGGGTGCTGCGGTGCCGATGGTCATCCGTGCACCCTTTGGTGGAGGTATCCACGGTGGGCCGTTCCATTCGGAATGCCCGGAAGGTTGGTTCTTTCACTCGCCCGGGCTCAAGCTTGTCGCGCCGTCAACGCCCTACGATGCGAAAGGCTTGCTCAAAGCGGCAATCCGCGACCCGAATCCGGTCATTTACTTCGAACACAAATTTCTTTACCGGCGCATCAAGGCGACTCTGCCAACGGACGATTACATCGTCCCAATCGGCAAAGCCGACGTAAAGCGGCCGGGCAACGACATCTCGGTCATCACGTACGGCGCCATGGTGCATCTGGCCCTAGAAGCGGCGCAGATGCTGGCTAAGGAAGGCATTGACCTGGAAGTCGTGGATCTCCGCACGCTGGCGCCTCTCGACAAGGAGGCGATCTTCTCATCGGTGCAGAAGACGAGCAAGGCCATTGTCTTGCACGAGGACAATAAGACCGGTGGCATCGGCGCCGAGATCGCTGCACTCCTGGCGGAAGAATGCTTCGACAGTTTGGACGGCCCGATTGTGCGCATTGCCGCGCCCGATACGCCGGTGCCCTTCAGTACACCACTGGAGGAGTTTTTTCTGCCGAAGACGGCTGACATTGTGACTGCAGCGCGCACACTGGCCGCATATTGAACGCACATTGGGTGTGATTGTGGCCACCGATATCATCATGCCTCAACTCGGCGAAAGCATCGCGGAGGGCACCGTGGTGAAGTGGCTCATTCCCCTTGGCGGCGCGATTGAAAAGGACCAATCCTTGTTGGAGGTCGAAACCGAAAAAGTTGATCTCGAAGTCCCCTCGCCGGCGACCGGCGTGCTGAACGAGATCCTCGTCAAAGAGGGTGAAACAGTGGCCGTCGGAACGCTGTTGGCACGAATCGACAGTGCGCCTCCGGCGGAGGTGATCAGCCGCGTGGGCGGCGTCGTGGTTCGTCCCGTCGACTCGGACGCCGCAGGTGAGGAGCATCATTCTCCTGCCGTCCGGCAGTTGGCGAAAGAACATGGTGTGGACCTTGCGCATCTGAAAGGGACAGGGGCCGGCGGGCGGGTCAGCAAGAAAGATGTGCTTGAATTCGTTGCGCGGAATTCAGCACCTGGTAAGGCGACAGCGGCGAACGGGGAGCCCTCCATGGGGGAGGAGATTCTCCCCCTCAGCCAGATGCGCAAAACCATCGCGGACCGGATGGTCAAAAGCCGACAGACCTCCGCACACGTCAGCACGTTTTTTGAAGCCGACTTTTCCAGCATCGCGTCCTTCCGGGCAGGCCGAGATCTGACGTATTTGCCGTTTGTCGTCCGTGCCGTCACGCGCGCCCTCCGCGATGTGCCCATTGTCAATTCGACATGGGGAGACCAAGGCATCGTCATCAAGAAGGACCTTCATATCGGGATCGCCACTGCGCTGGAAGAGGGATTGCTTGTTCCGGTGGTGCGGCATGCCGATCGCAAGGGCCTTACGCAGTTGGGGAAAGAAATCGCGGATCTGGCCGAGCGCGCGAGATCCAAGAAGCTTAGCCCCGATGAGGTGCAGGGCGGGACATTCACGATTACGAACCATGGCGGCTTCGGCAGCTTGTTCAGCACCCCGATTATTCACCAGCCGCAAATTGCCATCCTCGGAGTGGGCGCTGTCCAGAAGCGTGCTGTCGTGGTCAACGAGGCGATTGCGATCAGACCGATGGGGTACCTGAGCCTCTCGTTCGACCACCGGGTCATCGATGGGGCAACGGCGGATCATTTTATGGCAAAGGTGAAACACTATCTTGAAGCCGGTCACTGGGAGCAGATCTTGTGAAACCATCATTAAATGCCGTCATTGTCAGTGCCGTACGAACTCCGATGGGCAGTTTCAACGGCGTCTTTAGTTCCGTACCGGCGACGAAATTGGGTAGCGTCGCCATTGCCGGAGCGCTGCAGCGGGTTCGCGTGTCCCCGGGGAGTGTGGATGGCGTCTATATGGGGTGCGTGCTGAGCGCCGGCCTCGGTCAGGCTCCGGCCAGACAGGCATCGATTGGAGCGGGAATCCCGCAGTCGGTCGGTGCCGTGACGGTCAACAAGGTCTGCGGCTCGAGTATCCAGACCGTCATCATGGCCTCGCACGCCGTTGCACTTGGTGAGGCCAAGATCGTCGTGGCAGGCGGGATGGAGAACATGACTCGCGCTCCCTATCTTCTCGAGAACGCGCGTCAGGGTTATAAGCTTGGCCATAAAGAGTTGGTGGATAGCCTCATCAAAGACGGATTATGGGATGTTTACAACAATTTCCATATGGGCGACGGCGGGGAGTTGTGCGCAAGTAAATACCGGCTGACACGACAGCAGGTCGACGACTTTGCCCTGGAAAGCTATCGGCGCGCGCGTGAAGCCATGGCGTCGGGCGTGTTCAAACGAGAGATCGTGCCGGTCGATGTGCCGCAACGCAAAGGTCCGGCTGTAACGGTTTCCGACGACGAGGAGCCCAATCGAGCCGATCTCCGCAAGATGCGCGACTTGAAGCCGGCGTTCCAGGAGAACGGCATTTTGACTGTCGGCAATTCGCCTTCCTGTAACGATGGAGCCGCAGCGTTGATTGTCATGGCTGAAGGGGAGGCTGCGCGTCTTGGACTTACCCCGATGGCGCGCATCGTCGGATATGCCGGAGCCGCGCTGGCGCCCGAGTGGTTCACGATCGCGCCGATCGAGGCGATCCAACGTGTGCTCAAGAACACAGGGTTGACGATCGGAGACATCGATCTGTTCGAAATCAACGAAGCATTTTCGGCCGTGTCTCTCGCCATCCACCGCGAACTAGGCCTCGACGACAAGAAGGTGAATGTGAACGGCGGGGCGGTCGCCCTCGGGCATCCCATCGGTGCGACCGGCGCCAGAATCCTGACGACACTGCTTCATGGTATGGAAGCGCGCGGCGCAAGGCGGGGATTGGCCAGCCTCTGTATCGGCGGCGGAGAAGCGTTGGCAATGATCGTGGAGCGGTAACCGGATGGCGAACGGCTCGATCATGCAATCCGACGATATCAAGATCATCGGCGTCGTGGGCGCGGGCCAGATGGGCCGCGGAATCGCGCAGGTCTGCGCGACGGCTGGATATCACGTGCTGCTCGTGGACGTTGCCGAGCCGCTGTTAGCCGGGGCCGTCTCTAAGATACGCGCCAGCCTTGATCGCGCCATTGAACGTGGCGTGCAGTGCCAGATCGAAGAGGTGCTTGCACGGATCCAACCGGTGATGCAGATCGATCGCTTACGCGACGCCCAGTTGGTCATCGAGGCGATTCCCGAGGTTCTGGCTCGCAAGCAGGCCCTCTTCGGTGAATTGAACCGGCACTGTCAGCCGCATGCGATTCTGGCCAGCAACACCTCGTCGATTTCAATTACCAAATTGGGTGCCGCATCCGGCCGACCCGATCGAGTCCTCGGCGTGCATTTCATGAATCCGGTTCCCGTGATGCGGCTCGTGGAGATTGTCCAGGGTCCCGAAACTTCGCAACATACTTTGCAGATGGCCATGGAGCTCTCGCGCAGACTGGGGAAGGTGCCGGTCGTGGCCAAAGATGTTCCCGGTTTTATCGTGAACCGCGTGCTGATGCCCATGATCAACGAAGCCGTGTTCGCATTAGAAGAGGGAGTCGCCTCTGCGGAGGATATCGATCTGGCGATGACTACCGGAGCGAATCATCCCGTCGGACCGCTGGCGCTGGCGGACCGCATCGGCTTGGACACGGTGCTCGCGATCTGCGAGGTGCTCTATCAGGATCTGGCTGATCCCAAATTCCGTCCGTGCCCAATCCTGCGCCGCTACGTCGAGGCTGGCTGGCTGGGTCGAAAAGCGGGACGCGGATTCTATTTCTACGAAGCAAGGGGAGCGCGCCAGGAGGCCACCAGCAATAAGATGTGAGGATGGATCGATGCAAGAACGCCGCGATCGCTTTCACACACTGTCCGGACTCGAGATCAACAGCCTGTACACCCGCGACGATCTGAAGAATTGGTCGGCCGGGGAGGATCTGGGCACTCCAGGCTCATACCCCTACACCCGCGGCGTCTATCCCACGATGTACCGCGGCCGGCTCTGGACGATGCGGCAATTCGCCGGCTTCGGCTCAGCCGATGACACCAACGTTCGCTTTAAATATTTACTCGAGCACGGGCAAACCGGTCTCAGCGTCGCATTCGACATGCCCACACTAATGGGGATCGATGCGGATGATCCGCGCGCTCACGGTGAAATCGGACACTGCGGTGTGGCGGTGTCCTCCCTGGATGATATGGAACGTCTGTTCGCCGGAATTCCGCTCGATCGGGTCACGACGTCCATGACGATCAATGGACCGGCGGCCGTCATTTTTGCCATGTACCTCGCAGTCGCGCAACGGCGTGGCGTCCCTCACGAACAGCTGGGCGGCACGTTACAGAATGACATCCTGAAGGAATATATCGCCCAGAAGGAATGGCTGTTCCCGCCCGAACCTTCGCTCCGTCTCATCACCGACACGGTGGCGTACTGCACAACGCACATACCCAAATGGCACCCGATCAGTATCAGCGGCTACCACATTCGGGAGGCCGGTTCGACGGCGGCCCAGGAGTTGGCCTTTACCCTGTACGATGGACTGACGTACGTGGAGGAGGGCATTAAGGCCGGTCTTCCTGTGGATCGCTTCGCCCCGCAGTTGTCTTTCTTCTTTAACGTGCACAATGACTTCTTCGAAGAAGTCGCCAAGTTCAGAGCGGCCCGGAGGCTTTGGGCCCGTGAGATGACGCGTCGATATCGCCCCAACGATCCGCGGTCGGCTCAGCTCCGCTGTCATGCGCAGACAGCGGGGTGCTCGCTTACGGCTCAGCAGCCGATGAACAATGTGGTGCGGACGACGCTTCAGGCCCTGGCAGCCGTATTGGGCGGAACCCAATCGCTCCACACGAATTCAATGGACGAAACGCTCGCCCTGCCGACTGAACAGGCCGTGAAGCTCGCGTTGCGTACGCAGCAAATCATCGCTCACGAAAGCGAGGTCGCGAACAGCGTGGATCCGTTAGGCGGTTCGTACTTGGTCGAAACGCTCACGAATCGACTCGAAGAGGCGGCGCTCGAGTATTTCAGGAAGCTGGACGACATGGGCGGCATGGTCAACGCGATCGAGCGGGGCTATCCACAGCGGGAAATCCTCGATGCCTCACAGCGCTACCAGCGGGAAGTGGAGCAGGGACAACGGATCATCGTGGGCGTCAACCAGCACGTTGAGGAAGAGGTGCATCCGATACCGACGTTGAAAATCGGGGCGGAGGTCGAGCAGGAACAGGTGGCGCGGCTGTCGGATCTCCGAAAGACCCGCGACCCGTTCAGAATGGCCGGCGCCGTGGAAGAGCTGCAGGAAGCGGCGTCTTGCGGTGAGAACGTGATGCCCTATTTGATCGAGGCAGTGAAGGCCAAGGCGACACTCGGGGAAATTTGTACGGCATTGCAGGAAGTCTATGGGGTCTATCGGGAACCGGTAGTGCTCTGAAGCGGAGGCCATACGATGAAGCTCGGGGCATTCGACATTTATCCCGTCAGCGACGGCCGGTTTGCGCTGGACGGTGGGGCCATGTTCGGAGTTGTTCCGAAGGTTATCTGGGGGCGATGCTGCCCGGCGGATGAGTTGAACCGCATTCCGCTGAGTCTCACCGCTCTTCTCATCAGGGCCCATGGCAAACACATCCTGGTCGATACAGGGCTGGGGGCCAAAGAAAACGAAAAATTTCACACCATGTTTGCCGTGGAACGCGTGCCGACGCTGCAGGAGTCACTGAAGCGTCTCGGCCTGTACCCGGAAGACATTGACTTCGTGATCAATACGCACCTCCATTTCGATCACGCGGGAGGTAATACGACGACGGCGGACGACGGGACCGTGCGTCCGGCCTTTCCAAAAGCGCGCTATGTGGTTCAGCACGGCGAATTTGAAGACGCTGCCCGCACCAACGAACGCACGCGGGCCAGTTACCGGCGGGACAACTTTACTCCGGTCGCACACCTCAATCAGTGGGAATTCCTTCACGGCGATACTGAACTGGTTCCGGGAGTGAAGGCCATCGTCACCGCCGGTCACACGCGCTGGCATCAAAGCGTCAGAATTGAATCGGAAGGAAAGATCGCGTTCTTTCTCGGCGATTTGATCCCGACCGTCTCCCATCTCCCGCTTCCGTACATCATGGGCTACGACCTTTTCCCCATTCAGACGTTGGAGACGAAACGCTGGGTGCTGGATCGCGCATTCGAGGAGCAGTGGCTGCTGCTCTTTGAGCATGATCCGGTCGTCCAGGCCGGATACGTGCGGAAGGATGAGGAAGGCAAATATCTTCTTCAGGAGGAGACAGCATGGCAGTAACAGCGGCGCCGATGCGCATCCTCATCGGCAAAGTGGGGCTCGATGGTCATGACCGGGGAGTGAAACTGATCGCGCGTGCGTTGCGGGACGCCGGCATGGAAGTGATTTACACCGGACTGCATCAAACGCCGGAACAGGTGGTGAGCACCGCCATTCAGGAGGACGTCGACGCGATCGGTCTGAGCATCCTCTCCGGGGCGCACAATACGCTGTTCCGTCGCGTGTTGGAGTCGCTCAAGGAGCAGGGTGCCGAGGATATCGTTGTGTTTGGCGGAGGCATCATTCCCGACCAAGACATTCCCGCGCTCAATGCGGCCGGGGTGAAGGCGCTGTTCAAACCGGGAGCACCCATGCAGGAGATCGTCGCATTCGTGAAGGGAATCGAACCTCGGCATTGAGGGGAACATGCGAACTCTCACGACTGCGATCGTCTCCACATCGGACGAATTCAGGTCGAATCGCGCACATTACGAAGGCCTCCTTGCCGACTTCCGGAAGCATCTGGCCCTCGCCAAAGCCGGGGGGTCTGCTGAAGCGGTCGCACTTCATAAACAACGAGGCAAGCTGACGGCCCGCGAACGGATTGCCGCTTTGCTCGACCTTCACGCTCCTTGGCTGGAACTCAGCCCCCTCGCCGCATCCGGGATGTATGAGGATCAGCTCCCCGCCGCCGGTCTTGTCACCGGCATCGGGTATGTGTCGGGCCGACCCTGCGTGATTGCCGCCAACGATGCGACCGTCAAAGGCGGCACCTATTTTCCGATCACCATCAAGAAACATCTTCGCGCTCAGGAGATCGCCCTCGAAAACCGGCTGCCGGCGATCTACCTGGTGGACTCCGGCGGAGTGTTCCTGCCGATGCAGGCCGAGGTGTTTGCCGACCGGGAGCACTTTGGACGCATCTTCTATAACCAGGCCAGGATGTCTGCACTTGGCATTCCGCAAATTGCCGTGGTGATGGGCATGTGCACGGCGGGCGGGGCCTATGTGCCAGCCATGTGCGATGAGAACGTGATCGTGAAGGGCACCGGCACTATCTATTTGGCGGGACCGCCTCTTGTCAAAGCCGCGACCGGCGAAGACGTCACTGCAGAGGAGCTGGGCGGCGCAGATCTTCATACCAGATTGTCCGGCGTCAGCGACCACCTCGCGGACGACGACAGAGACGCGCTGGAGATCTGCCGATCGATTATCGAGACGCTGCCGCGGCGGCCAGTCCTGCGCAGGCGGGGCGAGATTGACGAACCTGCTTATCCAGCCGGCGACCTCTATGGACTCATCCCGAGCAATCCGCGCGTGACCTTTGAGGCTCGAGAGGTCATCGCCCGTCTGGTGGACGGAAGCCAGTTCCATGAGTTCAAGGCCCGCTATGGACGGACTCTGACATGCGGGTTCGCCCGCTGGACAGGCCACGATGTCGGCATTCTCGCCAACAATGGCGTCCTCCTCTCAGAGGCCGCGTTGAAAGGCGCGCATTTCGTGCAGCTCTGTGCTCAGCGGCGGCTGCCCCTGATCTTTCTTCAGAACATCACCGGCTTCATGGTGGGTAAGGACTATGAAGCACGGGGAATTATCAAGGACGGCGCCAAAATGGTGCAGGCCGTGGCCACGGCCGATGTGCCGAAATTCACCGTCATCATTGGTGCTTCTCACGGAGCCGGCAACTATGCGATGGGCGGACGGGCCTATGGTCCGCGCTTCCTCTTTCTCTGGCCCAACGCACGCACATCGGTGATGGGAGCGCAACAGGCCGCCCAGGTACTTGTCACCGTGAAGCAACAGCAGCGAGCCCGTGAACAAGCGGCGGTGTCCGGAGATGAACAACGCCGGATCATGGATTCGACGATCGCCCAGTACGAGCGGGAAGGCAGCGCTCTCTTCAGCACGGCCCGGCTCTGGGATGACGGCATTATCAACCCCGTAGACACCAGGGCGATTCTCGGACTGTGTTTGGACATTGCGATGACGATGCCGGTGCGCCGGTCCCATCCGCCGGTGTTCCGCATGTGAGGGACAAATAGGATATCCGATGTCGATCCTTGTTGAATCGGAGAAGGGTCTTGCGCGCATCACGTTGAACCGGCCGGGCCGGCGCAACGCCTTCGATGCCGCGATGGTGGAGGAGATTCGCCGGGCCTTCGACAAGTTGGGACAGGATCGCTCGGTGCGCGTCATTGTCCTAACCGGTGCCGGCGAAACGTTTTGCGCAGGAGCCGATCTCCGCTGGATGGGTCCGGACCGAACGGTGTCCGCGTTGGAAGCCAGACTGGATGCCGAGCAGTTACTGACGATGTTCCAAACCATCGACGAATGTCCCTGTCCCGTTATTGCGCGTATTCAGGGAGCCGCATATGGTGGAGGGGTGGGATTGATCGCTGTGTCGGATATTGCCGTAGCGGCAACAGAAGCCACGTTTGCGTTCAGTGAAGTCCGTTTGGGTTTCGTCGCGGGCGTGATCAGTCCGTTCGTTCTTCGCAAGGCCGGAGAATCGTTCGCCCGCCGGTTCTGTCTCTCGGGGGAGCCGTTTTCAGCGGTAACTGCGCAAGCGGCCGGTCTCATTCACGAGGTGGTCGAACTGGCCGGCCTTGATGCCCAGGTCACCGCATTGGCGGAACAAATCGCGCGGGCGGCACCACAGGCGGCACGGGACACGAAGGCTCTCTTGCGGCGGCTCGGCCGCGTGTCGGCAGAAGAAGCCTGGGAGATCTGCGTGGGTGCGAACATCCGGGCGCGACTATCCGGGGAAGCGCAGGAAGGATTTCGCGCCTTCCGTGAGCGCCGGGCACCGCTTTGGCCGAGCCAGGGCGGCGGCGAGTAAAGGACTATTGCATGGCATTGGCGCATCGGCAGGAGAAAAACGTTCTACCTCCCATCCGGATCACCGAAGTCGGTCCCAGGGATGGACTGCAAAATGAACCAGGCATCGTCTCGACCGAGACAAAGATTGCGTTCGTGAATGCCTTGTCGCAGAGCGGCGTGGCGGAGATCGAGGTAGGATCGTTCGTTTCACCTCGCGCCATCCCGCAATTGGCGGATTCGGACGAAGTCTTTCAACGGATCGAGCGGCGGCCTGGCGTGGTCTATTCGGCGTTGGTGCCAAACGAACGGGGGTTGGAACGGGCAAAGGCGGCCGCGGTCGACAAGATCGCGGTCTTCACGGCCGCCTCCGACACGTTCAACCAACGGAACATTCATTGCACGGTGCGAGAGTCGATCGGGCGCTTCAGGCCCGTCGTGTCGCGGGCGAGACAGACCGGCATGGCTGTACGGGGATACATCTCCACGGCGACTCATTGTCCGTTCGAGGGCCCCATCCCGCCGTCACGCGTGGTGCAGGTGATGCGGGATCTGCTCGATCTTGGCATCGAGGAGATCTCGCTGGGCGACACGATCGGAAGGGCCACACCGTGGGACATCAGAAGACTGTTGGATGAAGTCACGCGGCACATCGGCCGCGCAACGTTGTCGCTTCATTTCCACGATACGTACGGGATGGCGGTCGCCAATGTGTTGACCGCCTGGACGGAATATGGGATCGGCTGGTTCGATACGTCCGCAGGGGGCCTCGGCGGCTGTCCTTACGCGCCGGGCGCCTCCGGCAACGTCGCGACGGAAGATGTCGTCTATGCGTTAAGAGCTTCCGGCGCTTCCGTCCATGTCGATGAACGGCTTGTCGTGAACGCGGCACAGCAAGTGGGCGCCGTGCTGAACCACCCGCTGTCTTCCCGACTGTCGAGCGTGTATCAGCGTCACACGACCTATGAGGCTGTTAGGTGACAAGTTCTGTCGTCACGACCACCAAGCGCGCGGGACGGGCCGACACTCTTGCCGAGCAAGTGAGGTCGGGGAACGTCCGCGCCGTCTCCCGTCTCATCACGTTGTTGGAGAATCAGGAGCCGGATGGCATCGAGGGGCTGCGCCTCCTGACTCCGGGCACACGCCCACGCAGCGTCATCGGAGTGACCGGCTATCCCGGGGCGGGGAAGAGCACGCTGATCAACGCCCTCCTGAGCGCCTATCGGCGGCAGGAGAGGAAGGTGGCCGTGCTGGCTGTCGACGTCAGTAGCGCGATGACGGGCGGGGCGTTGCTGGGAGATCGCATCAGAATGCAAGAGCATGCGCTCGATTCCGGCGTCTACATCAGAAGCATGGCCACGCGCGGCAATCACGGCGGGCTCGCACGTACCACAGACGTCGCAAAACTCGTGTTGGAGGCCGCGGGCTATGACGTGGTGCTCATCGAGACGGTTGGCGTGGGGCAGAACGAAGCGGACATCATGAATATCTCTCCCACGGTGATTGCAGTCGTCGCGCCGGGCCTCGGGGATGAAGTTCAGGCGATGAAGGCGGGTCTCCTCGAACTCGCGCACATTATCGTGGTCAATAAAGGGGACCATCCAGGTGCCGACCAGACCGTACGGGACCTGCGCGAATGGTGCCCCACGGTCATCGCCACCGTGGCCACGACCGGAGAAGGGTTGTCGGAGCTGCTCGCTGCGATCGCCGCACATCAACGAACGCGCGGGATGGCTCACGTTCATCAGCAATTCGAATAGTAGTGGCACATCACGGCCGTGCAGGATGGAGGACACCATGACCCATCAGCTGCTCACGATCTCTCACCAAATCGCTCGTATTACCCTGCACAATCCACCGGCGAACAGCATCACCGGTCCGGTGCTCAAGGAGCTCGAACAGATGCTGAGCGAAGTCGAGCAGGACGAATACGTGCGAGCGGTCATCATCACGGGCTCAGGGCGGTTTTTCTGCGCCGGGGCGGATATTCACGAATTGACCCGTTTGAACACCAGCCATGCGGGAACCGAGTTTGCCCTGCAGGGCCAAGCGCTGTTCAATCATATCGAACGTTGTGACAAGCCGGTATTGGCTGCAATCAACGGCATCTGCGTCGGTGGCGGCCTCGAGCTGGCATTGGCCTGCCACATGAGGATTGCTGCGAGCGGAGTGTCACTGGGCTTGCCGGAGATAAAACTGAGCCTCATACCTGGATTTGGGGGCACCCAACGATTGTCGAGGGTCGTGGGGGCATCCAAAGCGGCGGAAATGATTCTGACGGGAGAGAGTGTCACGGCAGAGGACGCACTCAAGATCGGCCTGGTGAGCCGGGTCGTCCACAGCCATGAATTGATGACACAAGCGGAAGCCATCGTCGGAATGATCGCCGCACGGGAAACGGCCGCAGTCCAGGCCGTCTTGCATGCCATACGGGGAGGGCTCGACATTCCGCTCTCAGAAGGCCTTGTGAGAGAAGCCGAATTATTCGGTCAGTTGTGTGCGACGCCTGAGAAACGCAAGGCCATACAGGCTTTTATCGAGAAGCGACAGGCGAGAATGTCGGCAACTCACGCGTAAGTGCTTCGTGTAACGACACGTCCGGTGGAGGGGTATCCGAATGCTTGCGGAGCGCCTCGCTCGATACTGCCACTCGTTGACCTTTAAAGATATCCCGGAGACCGTCGTCCATGAGGTGAAACGACGGGTGCTCGACAGCTTAGGCTGCGCGCTCGGTGCCTGGAATGCACCGCCCTGCCGCTTCGCCCGTCAAGTTGCCCAACGAGTCAAGATCGTGAGAGGTGCGACCCTCTGGGGAACCGGGCACAAAACCCTTCCAGAACTTGCCACGTTCGCCAATGGAAGTCTGGTGAGGTATTTCGATTTCAACGATACTTACCTGGCCAAGGAACCGGCGCATCCTTCCGACAACATCCCTGCCGTTTTTGCCGTCGCCGAGTCGATGGGTGCATCCGGAAAACGCGTCATTCAAGCGATCGCGCTGGCCTATGAGGTGCAGTGTCGATTGTGCGATGCCGCGGCATTGCGTCCTCGCGGCTGGGATCATGTGACCTACGGTCCGTTTTCTTCAGCCCTCGCAGCGGCCAACATCATGAAGCTTTCGGAAACCAAGACCAGGCATGCCGTCAATCTCGCCGGCGTCGCCAATGTCGCCCTGAGACAGACTCGAGTCGGGGATCTGTCGATGTGGAAGGCGTGCGCCTTCTCGAATGCGGCCCGTAACGGGGTGTTCGCCGTCATGTTGGCGCAGCGGGGGATGACGGGCCCCGCTCCAATTTTTGAGGGTGAAAAAGGCTTCATGAAACTCGTCTCGGGACCACTCGAAGTTGCGCCATTCGGCAGTGAACCGGATCAGGCACGCGAGATGGACGGGAGCCACGCACCGGGGTTCAAGATTTTGGAGACGTATATCAAACACTATCCGGTGGAGTACCACGCCCAGACAGCAGTGGAAGCGGCATTGGAGCTTCGAGCCGAAGTGAGACAAGCCGAAGGAGGTGACGCCATTCGCCACCTGTCCGAGATCGAGATCGGCAGCTATGATGTTGCCATCGAAATCATCGGGCGAGAGCCGGAAAAATGGCAACCGACGACGAGGGAAACCGCTGATCACAGTTTTCCCTATTGCGTCGCCGTCGCCTTGCTGGACGGACGGGTCACCCTGGAGTCGTTCGGTCCACAGCGACTACGAGACTCAGCGGTGTGTGAATTGATGAAGAAGGTCCGGGTCGTGCGCGACACCGACTTCGTGGACCGCTACCCCGCCGCCATGCCGACCCGTATTACCGTGAGAACTCGAGAGGGCAAGACCTATACGAAACAAAAGGACCTGCCATTGGGCCATCCCGGCAATCCGATGTCGGATCAGGAACTTGAAGGTAAATTCCGGCGGTTGGTGGGCCGGCGGCTGGGCCGCGCCCGCACAGAGGATCTGATCCGGCTCGTCTGGCGGCTGGAGCAGATGAAAGATATCGGCACGCTGATGCCACTGCTAAGGATGAGCGCGTGAACACCCATGAAACCTGACCACCAGACGAATGCCTCTCGCTTGCGAGAACTGCTGGACACGAGGACGATCAGCATTCCGGGAGCCTTCAATGCGCTGATCGCCATGCAGATCGAGCGCGCCGGCTATGAGGCGGTATATGTTTCCGGGGCAGCCTTGTCCGCCTGCCGCGGCGTCCCGGACATCGGGCTCCTTACACTGGCCGACGTGGCAGACGAGGCGGGCAGAATTGCGCGATCGGTCTCCATCCCCACGATCGTTGATGCAGATACCGGATACGGCGGTCCTTCGGTGGTTCGTGAGGCGGTGAAGGCATTCGAAGAGGCCGGCCTAGCAGGCATGCAAATCGAGGATCAAGAGCCGGCCAAGAAGTGCGGCCATCTTGCGGGGAAACGGCTCATACCAGTCGGTGAAATGGCGTCGAAGATTGAGGCGGCGGTGCGAGCGAAAAAAGACCAGGATTTCATGATCGTCGCCCGCACCGATGCACGCGCGGTGGAGGGGATCGAGGGCGCTGTACGGCGCGCCAAAGCCTATGCTGACGTCGGAGCCGACGTGCTCTTTCCCGAGGCCTTGGAGTCGGCCGACGAATTTCAACGTTTTGCGCAGGACATACGCGGGACAGGCGTCACGGTGCCGTTGGTGGCCAACATGACCGAGTTCGGAAAAACTCCGCTACTGAGCTGCGCTGAATTTGAGTCTCTGGGCTATCGCGGCGTACTGTTTCCCGTCACCGCCTTACGGACGGCATTGCGCGCCATCGAAGCGCTGCTCGCCGAATTGAAGCTCTTCGGCACGCAGCGGGATTGGCTGCATCACATGATGACACGGAAAGAATTGTACACACTGCTCCGTTATCCGGAATCTCTCGAATCACAAGCGGAGGATGTACGGGTACGTCAATGAGCGAATCTCCCGCACGCGACGCAGGGCATCATTCCTATAGTCCTGGCCTCGAAGGCGTGATCGCCGGAGAATCGGCGTTGTGCCTCGTGGACGAAGGAGAAGCCGGTCTCCTCTATCGCGGATACGGAATCGCAGATTTGGCGGAGCACAGCACGTTTGAAGAGGTGGCGTATCTTCTCCTCTTTGGCCATCTCCCGACTCCTCAGGAGCTGAAGACCTTCTCAGTGCAAATGACGGAACAATCATTGTTGCCTCGTCCGGTCGAGGCGTTTCTCGACGTCGTCCCAAAAGCCTCGCATCCGATGGATGTGCTGCGAACCGGCATGTCGATCCTCGGGATGACCGATCCGGAGGCCAGCGACAATTCTGCGGAAGCGAATGTCCGTAAATCCGTTCGCTTGCTGTCGCAGATCCCCTCATTGATTTCAGCGGCGGATCGAATCGCTCGTGGCGCCCCGCTGCTTCCTCGACACCCTGATCTCAGCTTCGCGGAAAACCTGCTCTATCTGTTGACAGGCCAGAAGGGGGACGATCGGGCGAAGGCTATGGCTCGTGTCCTCGACGTGTCTCTCATCCTGTATGCCGAGCACGAATTCAACGCCTCCACGTTCTCGGCCCGCGTGACCGCTTCGACCATGACGGATCTCCACTCAGCGATTACATCGGCAATCGGTACGCTCAAGGGACCGCTGCATGGAGGAGCCAACGAAGCTGTGGCGCAGATGTTTCTTGAAATCGGAAGCCCTGGAAAGGCTGAGCGATGGGTGCGAGAGTCGCTTACGAGCAAGCGCCGGATCATGGGCTTCGGTCACCGTGTCCTCAAGACCGGGGATGCACGCTCCGCCATCATCCAGCGTCATGCGGCAACCTTGAGTCGGATCTGCGGCGACCAGCGCTGGTATGAGATTGCCACCGCGGTTGAACAGGTGATGCGGGATGACAAGGGGCTATACCCCAACCTGGATTTCTATACGGCAGCGGCCTATCTCTTGATGGCGATTCCGCGCACGCTGTACACCCCGGTGTTTGTCTGTTCGCGCATTACCGGATGGTGCGCACATGTGATCGAGCAGCAAAGCCACAATCGTCTTATGAGGCCTCGCGCATTGTACACAGGCCCCTCCAAGAGGGAGTATGTCCCGCTTGATCGCCGTGCCTGACCATATCGCGCAGGCGAGGAGGATCGAAGGATCCACCCCGCCCTTGCCGTGGGCCTCGTTTGCCGATTTCTTCACCTCACGCGTCTATGATCGCACGTTGATTCACCGACCGTTCTTGACCTATTGCGATGACGACTCTTGTTCTCACTACACCTATACCTATGCGCAGTTCGGTACGGTCGTCCAAGAGGCGGCTGCCTTCCTGCATAATCGTGTCGGCCTCCGGCGAGGAGACCGCATGGCGACGGTGCTGTTCAACCACGACGTGACCGTCATCCTGTATTTTGCCGCCTGGTTGTCGGGATGCACCGTCGTTCCGATCAACGTCGAAGAAGCCCAGGAGAAGAAGCGCTTTATTCTGGAGCATTCGGAGGCAGCCGCCGTCTGTTGCTGGCACAGTGATGTGGAGGAACTGAAGGAGCTTCAGCGCGACCTCCCCTCGTTGCGACAGGTGATTGCCGTCACTAAGGAAGGTCTGCTCAACTCGAGCGAGCCCGGGAGCAAAAAGGCGCAATCCTCTTCGTTCGCCTCCGGGTCCTTATCACATGTTGGCTCATTGGACGACGAAGCCCTCATCGTCTATACGTCGGGGACGACCGGCCCGCCCAAAGGGAGTCGTGCTGACGGTCGCCAATCTGCTGACGGACGCGGACGCAATCGCCGATTGGCATGGGTTCGGGACTCGACGACCGTCTGATGTGCGTGCTTCCCTATTCATCATGTGAATGGCACCGTGGTGACGTTGATCACGCCGTTCTATTGTCAAGGGAAGCGTGGTGCTCAATCGCAAGTTCAGAAGCGCCACGTTCTGGCGAAGGTTGCAGGATGAACGCATCACCTGCGTGAGCGTCGTTCCCACACTGCTGGAGTTTCTCCTGGACGCAAACGACGATGTCACCGCGTATCAATTGCAGGACTTCGCGGGCTTCATTTGCGGCGCCGGCCTCTGCTGAAAGACACGGCGACACGATTTGAGGACAGGTTCGCTTTTCCGATCCGCCACGGCTACGGCTTATCGGAAACGACCTGTTATTCCTGCTTTTTTCCGACCGACTTGCCGTCCCATGAGCATCGTCACTGGATCAGGGACTTTGAGTTTCCTTCCATCGGCGTGCCCCTGCGACACAATCAAATGGCAATTCTGGACCAGGAAGGTCAGCAACTTCCGGAGCTCTCGCGGGGAGAGATATGCATTCGGGGAGGGACCGTCTGCGCCGGCTATTATAAGCGTGACGATGCGAATGATGACGCGTTCCAATGGGGCTGGTTCCGCTCAGGCGACGAGGGCTTCTACCTGCGAGACGGGCAGGGGAGGCCGTTTTTCTTCATTTCCGGGCGCCTAAAAGAATTGATCATTCGCGGCGGCGTCAATATCTCTCCGCTTGAAGTCGACGACGTCATTGAAAACCCATCCGCTTGTCCGGTTCGCCATGGCCGTGCCGTTCGATCACCGCTATTACGGAGAGGAAATCGCCGGTTATGTCGTGCCGCGGGACGGCGTTCCTGTTCCTACGGCGGCCGAGGTGCTGAAGCATTGCCGTCGCCTGTTGCCGTTCTCCAAATGCCCTAAGGTCATTGTGTTCGGGCACGATGTTCCGTATACCTCAACGGGCAAGCCGAAACGGCTGGAATTGAAGGCACAGCTCGCTTCCAGCCTGGCCGCCTATCGGGATCACCAGTTCAAGGAAGAAGAATTGACGTAGGGGGACAGTCATGTCGGAACACAAAGTTGGGCTGGAATGGAAGAGGGAATCGGAGCGATTCACGTACGACACGTACAATCGAGACCACGTCCTGACATTTGAAGGCGGTGCGCGAGTTGCAGCATCTGCCGCTCCTGCCTATCGTGGCAATCCCGCACTCGTCAATCCGGAGGAAGGGTTCGTCGCGGCGCTATCCAGCTGCCACATGCTCACCTTTTTGGCCGTCGCAGCGAAGAAGCGGTTCATTGTTGATCGCTACAGCGATCACGCCGTGGGATTCCTTGAAAAAAATCAGCAAGGCAAGCTGGCCATCACCCGCGTCGTCTTGCATCCCCGAGGTCGAATTCAGCGGTCCGACGTTGCCGAATCCCAAGGAGATTGCCGAGTTGCATGAACTCGCGCACAGCGGATGCTTTATTGCCAATTCCGTCACAACCGAAGTGACGATTGACGCCGACTCATAGTGCTGATGTTGCGGTTTGCGCTCAAGACATATCACCGCCGTTCTTCGGCTATTCTCCTGAGCGATATCTAGTCCGAGATTGTGATTGTGATCGACGTAGCGGTCCAATCGGCCGGCGGAGCAGCTGGTGCAGGCGCGCAATTTCCGCCACCACTGCAGTGGATGCCGTGGGCAAGGCATCCGGAATCGGCGAAGTCGAATTCGCGGCTGCCGGAAGTCCGGTGAGGGATTGCCCAGCCTCGGGCTGAACCGGAACGCTCTCCCCCGGCACATGTGGACTGCTGTCGGGGACCGTCAGAATTCCGCGCGCCGCCACCGAAGTCAGTTGCTGCCTCAGCGACTGCATCCCGCTGGCGATTGCTCGGGTCTTCAATGTGACTGAGGTGTTCTCTGACGCGCCTTGCAGCGACGTGATGCGATCGCGGATCATCTGCGCCGTCTGAAGGTCCGTACTGCTGAAGACACGGATCGTGTCCGTGCCCTTTGGCGGACTGTAATCCCAATAGAACCCCGCCTGATTCCCCGGTTTGAGCGAATCAGGAATCAGCACGGCTTCTCCCGCCCGCAGAAAACCGTCACCGTGGTACTGGCGATTCTGGTAACTGTTGGGGAACAAGAGATTGACTCCACCCTCGGAATCGACGTCGACAATGGTGACATACGAATCGGCGCTGACCCGCACTTCGAGTTGCAGACTGTTCTGTTCGGATCGTGGCTTTCCTTGCTTCCGGATGCGATATTTCACCGCCTGAGTGTCGCCCACCACCTTGATTCCGCGTGTGCTGACGCTGCCTTTGGTCTTGGTGGCAGAAGCCACGCGAACGTCTACCTTCAGCTGAGAAGATGGGTTGTCCAATGTCAGCAGCTCTGAGGCGTTCGAAGACCGCGACACGACCGTAGCGACGCCGGCGCCCCAGGGCTCGCGCACTCCGAATGTCCCGACGACTTCGAGTCCGTCTGCTGCGAGGAGGCGCACGGTATCTCCCTCCATGTCGACGGCGAACCTCGCCGGCTGCTCGGGTCCAACCAGATCGACATCCTTAATATTCGTGCGCAGGGTTTCTTCAATCACATGCCGGCTGTCCGGCGGCACGTCAAGAATGCGAATGGGAATCCGTTGACCGGTCGGCGGAGGAAGCAGCGCAATGGCGCGTGCACCGGAAGGGATCTTGCCGGCGGACGCTTGGAGCTTTGCGACGACATCTTTGCCGCTCACTTGCGTGACGCTGGCGACTGCGAGTGCGCGCCCAGGCAGAAATCTCGTTTCGCCGGGTGGATAGAGGGACCACGTGGAACCTGGGGCAGCACCCAGCAGCGTGCCATTGATCAGCGTCACCGTTCCTGCAGAGCCTGGTTGCACCTCGAGCCACGCGCGCCTGGCGGGGACCTGGCCAGCGGATTGACCACCGACGGACGGCGAGTCCAGCAAAGCCGTTTCCAACAAATTGGGAGGCGCTTCCAATTGAGGCTCGGGCATGGAACTGCGGCCGAAGTGCGCCTGGATACGTTTCAACTCACGTTCGACCCCTGAGAACACCTCTCGCGGGGAGGCGCCGGAGGGAGCCTGGCTCAAACTTTTCGACAGCGAGTAGGTAAAAAACCCGTGATAGCGGCCGTCGACCGGACCGTCGAGGGCTTCTTGATGGGAAGCTGCGCCGGTCATCACCACGTATCGTGACGTGATGACCGGCACGATCGCCCTCGTTTTCGGTTTTGCATCTTCCGCCTTCCTGTAGATGTCGATGCGCATATCTCGCGGGATTGAGCGTGTCCGAATATCGAGGGACCTGGTTGCCGTGCCCGAGTGGCAGGAGTCCAGAACAATCATGGCGGTCTTTGCGCGCAAACGGGCGAAGATGGCGTCCAATTCATCGTCGGTGATGTCGCGCACATCTCCTGAACGACCGTCTTGTGGCACGAGCGTTTCATCGAGATGGTCCTCTGGTTCGTCGCCGTTGAGATCCTCCACCTGCGAGCCGTGGCCAGAATAGTGGAAATAGACGGTGTCATTGGGGCCGGCCTCTTTCACTAGCTGCTCAAGCGCGGCCAGCATGCCTGCTCTTGTGGCGGCGTCGTCCGTGACCATCGTGATGTGGCTGTCAGCAAAGCCCCATCGTGTGATCAGAATCTGCCGGATCGTTTCGATATCGTTGAGCGATCCTTGCAGCCTGGGGACGTTCTTATATTTGTTGATGCCGATCAATAGGGCTCGTTTGACGCTGGCGCTGTCCTGAGATTCAACGCCGAGCGGGAGAAGCATCGAGGCCGCCGAGCAGGTCAACACCGATACCGCAAAGATGAACCATGACCGGCGAAGAGCAGTCATTGACCAACACCTCTTTGGTGACGCACTGGATGCTCGTGAGTCGATATCGGCCCTTCGCCGGTTCACTGTTGGACCAGTTGGGCCGAGCGGACGACATCGCCTTGCTCACGCAACAGAGCAAGCGCAGCGGCTGGATCGTCGGTGCGCAAGCCGATAGTGAACACGCCGTCTGCCGTCGGACCGTCCACGATCCTGGCAGGCAGTCGTTCAAGCAACGACCGGATGCTTGCTTCAGTGGCAGATGGCTGGAACCGAACGTGGATCTTCGTCTGTGTCTGCATGACTACGGAACGGCTGGACACCTCGTTCCGCTCGTCCGGAGGCAACGTCACCCAAAGCAAAAGCCCCATTTGCGCGACCAATAAGAGGGCGGCCAAAGTCGGTACCCACTGAGGCACGAGGAGCGACCGGAACCAGCGGTCCAAGCCTGCGGCCCAGGATGCGTCTTGATGCGCCTGATCGTGACCAATAGTGTCAGCCGCCACCCGCGCCATCACCGATCTATAGATACGAGGGGAGGGCTCGGCTTCCTGGCGAGACAGCTCGGTCAGCGCTTGGCGGATCTGAGTGAGATCTTCCAGTTCACGGTTGCAGTCTCGGCAGGATTCGAGATGTCTCGCGACTCGCTGCTGATCAGCCTCTCCGAGCGTACCTGTGGCATACCAAGGCAGCAACTGGACCTCCGGATGCACGCCGGCCGGCAAGGTGTCAGGATCGCTCATCGGATCGGCTCCGTCTGGCCCAGGTGTGCAAGCTGTTCTTTAAGCCGCTGCTTGGCATAGTACACGCGCGTCTTCACCGTATTGGTCGGGATGCCGAGCAAGGTGGAAATTTCCTCATAGGGTTGTTCCTCATAAAACACGAGCCGCAGGATTTCCCGGTGCTCTCTCGTCAGCGCGGCCATGGCCCGTTGTGTCAGCGTCGCAAGTTGATTGCGGAACACGCCTTCATCAGGACGATCATGCGGATGAGGAAGATCGACCGCGCCATCCAATGCGATTTCTCGCTGGCGGCGGCCCGAGCGTCTGATCGCGTCGAGAGCCTTGTGCCGGGCGATCCCGAATATCCAGGTGGATACCCGTGACGTGCAGGCGAACGAGCCGGCCCCCCGCCAGACGGCAAGCATGGTATCGTCTACAACTTCTTCCGCCAACGATGCATCGGAAACGAGCGTCTGCACGTACTGATATACCCGTTTTTCGTAAGAGTGGTAGAGGCGCTCAAATGCTGGTCGATCACCATGGGCCACCGCCGCAAGAAGATCATTCTCCGACGTGTCTTTGACGTGTGTCGCGTCCATCGGGGCCTGAGTTCAAGAGAATCGAGACCCTTGAGCGGCCTTGCTGTAGCACATTTTCGGGAACCCCTCAATAGACGACGTTGATTGACCGGCCGCCACGAGCGTTCTACAATGCCTTGTCGCTGAACCTTTTGCCGTGTTCTCCCGACGTACGGGACAGCACGGGAGGGCGAGATCATGATCATCCTGGGTTCGCAGCGGAAGAAGGGGACGGTCAACGGGCAACCTCTTTTCCTGATCCTGCTCGGTCCGCTCGTGCTCAGCTCCTGTGCGGCAGCGCCATTCCTCATCCCGGTCGCCTTCGAATTTGCAAGAAATCTGTTTCAGACCGGCCTCTCCAACTACGGCTCCAAACATCGCGACAATTTGAGCAACCTGGTCAACCGGCTGTCGAGCCCGTACATGCAAGGTCTGCCGCCCATGCAGATCGGTGCCCCGGGCATGCCAGGGTTTGGTGCACCATCGGCCGTTCCCGGACAGCCTGGTTTTCCCGGACAGCCTGGTTTTCCCGGACAGCCTGGTTTTCCCGGACAGCCTGATTTGTCCGGACAGCCTGGTTTGTCTGGCCAACCCGGTTTACCTGGCCAACCCGGAGTGCCGCAAGGGTCCGTTCCGGTCCAACCGGGAATGATCAATCCCAACAATCCGTACGGCACTGTTCAGCAGAATAACCCTGCTGTGACGCAGTATCCCGGCATGTCCACCATTCCCGGCAGTACGGTGACTCCCTATGGCACTCCGCAAGGATATCCTTCCCAGCCTGGAATGAACCCGTACGACCCGAACAATCCATACGGGTCGGCGGCCATGAATCCGTATGGGCAAACTTCGAACCCGTATGGCCAGAATCCCTATGGGCAACCAGCTAACCCGTATGGAACACCATCCCCCTATGGGTCGCAGAATCCCTATGGCACATCGCCGCAGGGCGCGTATGGTTCGAATCCCTATGGGCAGACGAACCCTTATGGCCAAGCGAATCCCTATGGCCAAACGAACCCTATGGCCGACGAATCCCTATGGACAAACGAACCCGTACGGCGCGACGAATCCGTATGGCAGCACGGCATACGATCCCAACAACCCCTACGGCAACAACCAAGCCCAGCCCGGGTATGGACAGGCTTACGGGCAGCCGCAAGCAGGCTACGGCACCACCTCTCCATACGGTATGCAACAGACTCAGCAACCCTACGGGGCTTACGGATCGACCCCGCAACCGTATGGGTCACAGCCGTATGGCGCGTCTCAGTACGGAGGACAGCAGCCCTATGGAGCGACAGGCATCTATCCGCGCGGACTTGGCGCCGAGCCGGTCGCGGTAGATGTCGCACTCGTGCGTCAAAAGCAGACTTCCAAAGGCAAAGAAGTCGTCCTCATGAATGACGGTGAGGTGCTGAAAGACGGCGGGGCCAATCCTGAAGCCGGTGATCGGTTCAAGATTGTCATTCGCCTGAACTGCGACTGTTACCTCTATATCATGTCCATCGATGGCTCCGGCTGGGCCGAACCGGTGTTCCCGAAAAAAGACGGCAAGACGGTCAATCCCGTCAAGAAGGATCAGGAATATGCCTTCCCCGAAGGAGCCCAATGGTTCACGTTGGACCAAATCAAGGGCATCGAGTCGTTCTTCGTCGTGGGGGCAGCCAATCGCCGGACCGACCTCGAAGAAAGCTTCACTCAGATCGGTGCGGAAAAGCGGCCGGATACGAAGATCGTCGCACGCGTGGAGGAGGCACCGGTCATCCCTCGGGGCGTGGCTTCGGTCACAACGCGTGGCATCCTGGCGGTCAAGGATGAAACCGGCACTTCGATCCAAGTGGCGCCTCTTTCCTATTCGGCGGACCAAGCCGGACAAGATGTCACCGTGACTCGCTGGTTTAAGCATGAATGAAAGGGCAGCACGATGAAGCCACATCGTTGGTGCATCGTCGTCGGACTTAGCGCGGTTCTCGTGCATGGGGCCGGTCAGGCTCAAGTGTTCCCGCCCCGACAGCCCCAGCCCGCTCCTGCTCCACCGCCGGTTCCCCAAGGGCAAGCACCGAGTCCAGCTGCCATGCCGCAGCCGCCCGCAACGCAGCCGGGAAGTCTGACCAAGAGCATTCCTCTCGTCGCGATCTTGGGTGATCCCACGAAATCGTTCATTCAACTGGGGAACATGCGAAGCCCGTTCGACTCAAATTTTTCGCTGGGCCGAGGACTTACGGGGCGTATCGCCTTGGAAAAATACACCTACGAAGCCGGCAACGGACAGAAGGCTTTCGTGCACGTGACCGGGATGTCCAATCCGCCGATCGTGACCGTGGAAGGGCCGGAGGTCCGCTATCAATTCTTGTTTCCGACCATTCAATTCAAGACCTACTATAAGGACTATTCAGGGGAGGGCGATTCGGCGTTGAGCGATCTGGTGGCCGAAAAGGTCATGGTCGACGTGTTCCTCTCTCCGACCATCGATCAACGCCGTTTTCCGACGTACCATTCAATTCGTATCGCGATCACCGGAGGCGTCAAGGAAGCGGAGAAGTGCACGCATTTCTTCGACATTATCTTCCCGATCAACATCTGCAAGGTCGCCAATGAATACTTCCGTCAAGTTCAGCCCGCGCTCGAGAACGGCATGCGTGAAATTATGCTTCAGCCGCAGACGAGAATGCAGTTCGAGCAGCAAGTCGCCCAATATATCCGCGGGGACCTTCTGACCACTGCCGGCATCAACCCAATGAGCCCCGCCCAGGTCGAAATTCTGCAAGCGGAATTCCGAGGGGCGGACTACATCGCCAATTACCGGCCGCGCTAGCTCCCTCTTCTCCCCCGGTCATTACAGGCTCGTTGTTCCCATAGATGAACCTTCTTAAGGGATCGGTGTGTGCTATACTGCCGCCTCTCTCGCGTCCTGTGCCATGCAACCGGTTTGCAAAGGCAGGCACATGATTCCAACCGTCAGGCGTTCCGCCGTCTTATTCCTCCTTTTATGGCTCCCTGTCGCGTTATCCACCGGGTGTGGCTGGTATTACATGTTCTCCAGTCCATCGGTGCCTGAATATCGATCGCCGTCCGACGAAGACATCCAAAAAATGACCAACCGGATGATGGGCAAGGCGCCCAAACGGGAAGCGCCTCTGACCACAGACGGCGTGCAAGTCGTGTTTCAAACGGGGCACACCGCTACCATCCGCACGCTCGCCCTCAGCCCGAACGGCCGTTACATCGCGTCCTCGGCTGGTGACGCCACGGTGAAAATTTGGGACGTCGCCAGCGGGCAGGAAGTGCGGACGCTCACGGGCTACGGAATGCTGGGCGCCGATACGCTCGTCTTCAGCCCCGACAGTACCCGTCTCATTGCAACCGAAATGGGAGCCGGATTGAAAATGGTCGAAGTGAACACCGGCCGTGAAGTGCTCGCAGCCGGTGCCTTGATGGCCAGCGGGGCGGTGGTGAGCGCCGACGGACGATTTGCCGTCGCACAGCAGAGCGATGCGAAAGCGGCCGCTAGCCGCTTCCTGAATGTGCTGAATCAATCGCTTGCCGTCATCCAGCTCACGAGCGGTCAAAACGTCTGGACGCTTCCAGACTCGGAATCTCAAACGCCACTCGCACTCAGCGGTGACGGGAAAATCCTATTGACGAGCCGGCTGGATACCAAGACGTCGACCTCGATCGGTTCGACGATTGGATCCATGTTCGGCTTTGGAACGCCGGATTTGCCGACCATACAGCAAGAGCTGCTGCTCTGGGATGTGCCTGCGAAGAAACTCCGCAAGAGCTGGTCGGTTAAGAACATGGCCGAAGGGGCAGGCGGGAAAATCTCTCCGGATGGACGCTGGTTCCTTCGTGAAGACATGGCGACGCGACGGCTTATCCTGACGGACCTCGAGACGGGGAAACCAGTCCAGACGATCTCGACCGGTGCCAGCGCCACGAGCGGGATGACCAACAGTCTTGGATTCAGTCCCGATGGACGCCTGGCAACATTTTCTACGAGCGATGGCACGACCAGGCTCCTCGAAATTCCCAGTGGACGGCTACAGTCCACGCTCCACTCAACCGCCGTCGGCTTCAGCCAAGACGGCAAACAGCTCGTTTTGGCATTGGAAGGCGGAGGCGCGCCGTTCCTGCGCGACACCTCGAGCGGACAAGAAATTCGCCTGACAGGCGGCGGCAGCGGTATTACGGAACTTGCGGTGGGGCAACAGGGCCGCTTTCTCGTGGCCGCCATGGAAGGGGGCAGCGCCAAGTTGTGGGATCTGGCCACGGGTCAAATTCTTCGCACGTTCGAATGTCCAGGCGGGACGGGAGCGTCGTCGGTTGCCCTTGCCCAATCCTCGGCGTTGCTTGCGACCGGCTGCGCGGACGGGTCGGCTTGGTTGTGGGATGTCAACAGCGGCCGGCAACTTCAGAGTCTCTCAGCTGCGTTACCTTCCGGAGAATGGTTTCCTACCACTGTGCGCTTGACGCAGGACGGTAGGAATGCAGTCGTCACAATGCGCGATCAGTTGGTGGTCTGGGATCTCTCGACAGCAAAGGAACAACGGCGAATTGCGATTCCACGTGGCCAGCTTCCAAGATCGATGGACATGATCGGGAATCCGGAAGCTGGATACGAAGGACTTCCTGCGGAATATCGCACCAAGATGAAGGATCGGATGCCGGAGCAGCCGCAGATGGATCCCGCGATGATTGCGAAGATGAAGGAGACGTCGCATTGGATCCGAACGATTGCTCTGCATCCCAACGGACAGATTGCCGCGGTAGGCCGTTCGTACGAAATCAGCCTCTGGGACCTGAAGGCCGGCGCTCTCCTGCGCCGGTTTCAGGACACCAGCAAACAGGAGGCGATGGCGCGGCGACAAAAGCAGCAGGCGGAGCAACAGCGATATTTTGAAGAGGCCAGCAGCATGAAATCGTTGTTGCCGTTCGGCCTGGGCATGCCTTCCCGCCCTCCGGCTATGGACTCTGGTGAGATTGTGCAAATGGACGATCCGTCCGAGGTGATGGAGTTGATGGGAGATATGGGAGGTGAAATCAACGGGGGCACGAGTTTGGCTTTCAGCCCAGACGGTCGCCTGCTGCTCAGTGATGGGGTAAGGGGAAAAGATCTCTGGAATGTCGCCGATGGCCGTAAGATTCGTCCGCCGAAACCCCCGCGGGCATCCGGCTTCGATCCGATGAGGATGATGGCCAACATGGAGTTCAATATCGGGGGTTTGGGTGTCGCCTTCAGCCCCGATGGCCGGTTGGCTGCACGGGGTCACGGAGAAGTGATCAAGGTCTGGGATGTCGCCAGCGGACAAGATCGATTCGAATTGATCGGGCATACCGCCGCCGTAAAGACTCTTCAGTTCTCAGCGGATGGCCGCTCGTTGATCAGCGGCGGGAGTGACGGGGCCGTGCGCCTCTGGAATCTTCAGAGCGGAAAAGAACAAGCCGCCCTTATCGCGCTTGGCCGCGAGGACTTTGTGGCGGTGTTGCCGGACCAATACTATCGAGCCTCGAAAAGCCGCATCAAAGGCGTGTCGTTCCGCGTGAAGGAGCAGTTGTACCCCTTCGAGCAGTTCGATTTGCGGTTCAATCGTCCTGACATTGTGATGACTCGACTAGGGATGGTCTCACCGGACGTCGTACAAAGCTATCAACTTGCCTATGCACGGCGGCTGAACAAAATGGGGATGACGGAGCAGATGCTGGGCAGGGAGTTTCACCTGCCGGAACTGGAACTGCTGACGACGGATGTGCCGGTTTCTGTCGGCGCGCCGAGCTTGACGCTCCGCGTGAAGGCCATGGACAGCAAATACGCTTTGGATCGCTTGAATGTGTTCGTCAATGACGTGCCGGTATACGGAACGGCCGGATTGTCGCTGGTCAGCAAACGGCTTCAAGCGCATGAACAAGACATCGAGGTTCCCCTGGTGTCGGGCCGCAACAAGATCCAGGTTTCCGTGCTCAATCAACAGGGCGTGGAATCATTGAAACAGACCGTCTATACGTCCTCCACCGCACAGTTGGCGCCTCCCGAAGTGTACGTCGTCGGAGTCGGGGTCAGCGAATACAAAGACAAAGCGTACAACCTTCGTTACGCCGCCAAAGACGCCAACGATCTTGTGGCCGCGTACAAGGCCCTCGAACAGCGGGAGGGAATATCGAGCCAGGTGCATGTGCTGAACCTGACGGATCAGAAAGCGACTAGGTCGGGCATCGTGCAGGCGAGGGAGTGGCTCAAAGCGTCCAAGGTGAACGACCTGGTCGTGGTGTTCGCCGCCGGGCACGGGATGACCGACGAGAAGTCCGATTACTACTTTGGAACCTACGACATCGATCCCAAGCATCCGGCCGTCAACGGCTTGCCGTATCAGGAATTCGAAAATCTGCTGGACGGCATCCCGGCGCTCCAGAAAGTGTTGCTTCTTGATACCTGCTTCTCCGGCGAGATCGAAAAGGACCAACCGGTCGTCGTCGCTCAGGCTGAAACAGGAGCCTCCGGCACGGTGAAGATGCGGGCATTCAAAGCCGCCAGAGGCGTGTCGGTCGTAGCCGATGAGCCGCAAGCCCCAACGGGCACCGCGACGAGCGGACCTCGATTGTCGAACGAAATGCTGCGTTTTCAGCAGGACTGGTTCGCCGACCTTCGGCGCGGCACCGGCGCCGCGATCATCTCAAGTTCGAGCGGCAACGAGTACAGCCTGGAAGGCGAGCAGTGGAAGAACGGCGTGTTCACGTATTCGCTGCTCAATGGGCTAAAGAATCACCAGGCCGATACGAATAAGGATCGAGTGATTACGGTCAGCGAGCTGCAGGCTTACGTGATCGACCAAGTCCGGAAGTTAACAGAAGGTGGCCAGAATCCAACCGTCCGACGGGAAAATTTGGAGAGCGATTTCGTCGTGTATTGATGAAGGTCCGCAACTGTTCGGCAAGCAGCGTTCACACCACAAGGAGGGCAACATGACACGACTTTGGTCAGCTCTGATGGTGGTCGTTTGTATTCTCGCGAGTGTTGGCTGCAGTCCGATGCGTTGAGGGATCGGAGCCGGGGTCAAAGTGACGGTGTGTACGTGAGCTGTAACAGCTGGGGGGCGGGGGTGTTTGCGCGTGACACCGGCATCA
Source organism: uncultured Nitrospiraceae bacterium (assembly GCA_963730935.1). GTDB lineage: Bacteria > Nitrospirota > Nitrospiria > Nitrospirales > Nitrospiraceae > Nitrospira_C. The sequence continues at coordinate 372,166 of CAVSTP010000004.1, forward strand.
GGGCAAATGTCCCCTGCGTGATGAGCAGACCGTCCACGACTGCTGCGCCTGGTCCGTAAAAATTTCGCTCTGAGGTGGGCAGTGCCAATCATCGTCGTAGTCTTGGTCGGAATGCTCAGTACGGGATGCTTCCTGTTCGCCGAAAAAGACATCGATAAGCGGGCCGGGAGAGCGCAGATTCAAAGCAGTGAATCGGCGAACGACGGAGTGCAAGTCGTGCTGCAAAAGGGGCACTCCGACATGATCAATGCCGTTGCCTTGAGCCAGAACGGCCGGCTGGTGCTGACCGGGAGTCAAGACGAGACAGCGCGATTGTGGGACGTGAGTAGCGGGCAAATGATCCGAAGTTTTGTCGGGTTCGCGTTACATGGTCCTCATCTTCTGGCCTTGGGCGCATCGGGGCAGGTAGTGATCGGGGATAGACACACAGTCAAAGTGTTTGAAGCGACCACCGGACAGGAGCTTCGATCCGTTCCGGTGCGGGACAGCGAACGGGCGGTGGCGAGTCCTGATGCGCGTGTGCTCGCGACCGCTGGTGGAACAGTGGCGACGACAATCCAGCTGTGGGATCTGACCACCGGCAAAGAGCTCTCACACGATCCGGCCGGAACATTCGCGATTCCACTGGTATTCAGTCCGGACGGGCGTCTCCTCGCGACGCAACGGCGGGTGGCCGGAGCCTACGGCGGTCTCACGATCTGGGACATGGCAGCCGGAAAGAAACCCAAAACCATCGATCATTCGTCGGAGGTCCGCGCTGCGGCGCTCAGTCCGGATGGACGGATGGTCGCGCTGCAATCGGCGGACCGCTCGATTGTCGTGAAAGAGGTGGAGACGGGTCGAGTGCTCCATCACCTCGCCATGACCTTGTCCCCACAGACAGGTCGCACCACAGGATTCGAATTCAGCCGGGATAATCGGTTCCTGGCGACAGCGGATTCGGAAAACCTTGTGCGGTTGTGGGACCTTCAATCGGGGCAAGCGGCGAAAACATTCCGAGGCACAGCGGTGGATTTTGGGAATGACGGGAAAACCCTTGTCGTCGGCGTAATGGAAGGTGTGCCGCTGTTGCGTAATGTTGAAAGCGGAGCTGAGACGAAGTTTTCTTCAGGCGGAACCACCGGGATTGTCGATGTGGCCGTGTCAATGGATGGAAACAAAGTGCTGGTAGCCATGGAGGATGGCACGGTCAAGTTGTGGGATCTCGCGACGGGCCAGATCCTGCGTACGCTCGCAGGACCGGCGGAATCGTCCATCGCCATCAGCCGGATCGGCGGAATGCTCGCGACGGCCGGCGGCGGCGATGGCTCGGTGGCCGTCTGGGACTTCATGACAGGACGCAAGCGACTGACGGTACCGGCACCGAAGGGAGACGAGAAAGATGTCTCGGATCGCACAGTGGTGAGTCTGAGTTCGGACGGCGGTCTGTTGGCCGTGGCCATGAGGGATCAACTGTGTGTCTACGAGATCCCCAACGGCAAGGAACTTCACTGTCAGACCATGGGACGGTTTGGTGACACTATCGAAATGTTCGCGAATCCCTACAACTATGCTCAACAGGTCATGAAACACGGAAGCGAAAATATACGACGGAAACGTTGGATCAGGGCCCTGGCATTTAGTCCGGATGGTCAATACCTGGCGGCGTCCATGGACTCAGGGATCTTTTTGCTAGTGGCGAAAACAGGAAAATTTGAACGCGATGTTGCCATTGCTGCATGGGGAGGAGCCACGAAAGAGGAGGACGAAGACCTCCAATCAATTGCCAGCACGTCCAACGTGCACAATCTTGCGTTCAGCAGCGACGGGGAACTTCTGGCGGGCGTCGGTCCGAACTGGAGGGGGGTATGGGGAGATTTGCACCCTAGCAGCATGAAACTCGTCGGGCGCTTTTTGATGGGCATCGTGCCGGGTGTCAGTAGCGGACCGGCTGGCATAGAGAAAAGCAGCGGTTCCAAGCGAGAGATCAACTATCGAGGATTGGCGTTAAGCCCTGACGGCAGTTTGGCGGTGCTGGGACATGGCCGGCTGGTCAAAATGTGGGACGTGGCGAATAACACTGATCTCAGGACACTCGTTGGGCACACGGCCAACGTCACTGCCGTCGGGATGACGCCCGATGGTCGGCTCGTTGTCAGCGGAAGCCAGGACGGGATGCTGAAGGTGTGGGACGTCAAGTCGGGCAGTGAGATCGTCTCACTGATGGCTTTGGGAAACGAGGACTATGTCGCGGTCACTCCGGACCAGTACTACCGTGCATCCAAGACCCGCATGAAAGGGGTGGCCTTTCGAGTGAACGGACAACTCTATCCTTTCGAGCAATTTGATCTTCGTCTCAACCGTCCGGACATCGTCCTCAACCGCTTGCGGCGGGCAAGCGGCGACATCATCGAAAGTTACCGTCACGCTTACGAGCGGCGGCTGAAGAAGATGGGTCTGACAGAACAGATGCTCGGAACTGATTTTCATCTACCGGTTATCGAACTGCTCACGAAAGAGGTGCCGGTCTCGGTCAAGGCCTCGACGCTGACGGTGCGCGTGAAGGCCAGCGACAGCAAATACGCGCTCGATCGGTTCAATGTGTTTCTCAATGACGTGCCGGTCCATGGCACAGCCGGGCTGCCGCTCCCAAACAAGCAACTCCAGACGCAGGAGCAAGATATTCAGGTGCCGTTGGTGCCAGGCCGAAACAAAATTCAAATCTCTGTCCTGAACCAGCAAGGGGTCGAATCGCTCAAACAGACGCTCTACACCACCTCAACGGCTTCGGCGGCGCCGCCGGAAGTGTATGTCCTCGGGATCGGCGTAAGCGAATACAAAAACAAGGCCTACGACCTTCGTTATGCGGCGAAGGACGCCGGCGATCTCATTGCCGCGTACAAAGCGCTCGAACAACGACAGGGATCGCCGACCAAAGTACACGTATTGACCCTGGCCAATCAAAAAGCCACGCGGACCGAAATAGTCAGCGCCAAAGAGTGGCTTAAGCGATCGATGATCAACGATCTGGTCGTCGTCTTTGCGGCCGGCCACGGCATGACCGACGAGAAGTCCAACTATTACTTCGGGACGCATGACATTGATCCGCAGCATCCGGAAACGAACGGGTTGCCCTACGAGGAATTTGAGAACCTCCTGGATGGCATCCCGGCGTTGCAGAAGCTGCTGCTTCTTGATACCTGCTTCTCGGGCGAGATCGAGAAGGATCAGACCATCGTCGTGGCAAAGGCCGAGACTATGGGTAGCGGGGCGGTGAAGATGCGTGCCTTCAAAGCGGCTCGCGGTGTGTCGGTCGTCGCGGATGCGGAACAGACACCGAGCGGAACCGCAACCGTCACCCCAACATTGTCCACCGACATGGTGCGCTTTCAACAGGACTGGTTCGCCGATCTGCGACGCGGCACGGGCGCGGCAGTTATCTCCAGCTCGAGCGGCAATGAGTATAGCCTTGAAGGCGAGCAGTGGAAAAACGGCGTGTTTACCTATTCGTTATTGAACGGTTTGAGGAACCGCGGAGCCGATGTCAATCATGACCAAACGATCACCGTGAGTGAACTGCAGGCGTATGTCACTGAGCAAGTACGAAAGCTGACCGAAGGGGGACAGAATCCGACGGTCCGGCGGGAAAATCTGGAGTACGACTTTGCGGTGTACTGACAGACCGAATGAACCTTGGGAGGAGGATAGACGACAGACTCTTGAGAGGGAAGCCAATAAGGGAACGGACCGGTTGAGTACAGGTGACGCCGATCGATATGTAGGGAGATCACGAAACTCGTCTGCGCCTCAGCTGTGCACTCGCTGACGAAAGGAGATCCAGATGAATCCGCGATACCTCATGTGGAAGCGATGGACAGTTGCGGCGTTGATTGGCACGGGCGGACTGGCTGTCAGTCTCGTCCACCAGGTGGATCAAGTACCGTTCGCCACGGGTGAGCAGGCCTTCGCCGACGAAACCGCGCCCCAGGGAGAGATCACCGGGCGGGCGGTGCCGGGCGTCTTGAGTGTTGGCAAGAAAACCCTGCGGCCGGCGGCGGCTGGCCCGAGCCCGGAAGAGATTCTCCAGAGACAGCTTCCGCCCTCCGCCCGGCCAGAAGAGCTGCGGGAGCCGACCAAATCCGACATGGAACAACGGTGTTTCCTAAACCCGAGATGCCGGCAGAAATTGGAACAGGCGAAGCAGGGCACACGTCCCACGACGATTCTCCCCGCCGCGACCGGGCCAAGCCCGGAGGAGCAACTCCAGAAGCAACTCTTGCCGCCGGCACAGGGAGTTTCACCACAGAGGCCGCGCAGTCAGGAGGGGTCCGGTCCGGTAGAGCAGCTCCTATCCTGGTTCAATCCCTTCACCCCGGCCTCAGCGTGGGCGCAGACCGGTTACTCTCTCACCCTCACACCGGCCAACAGGTCGAGCACGGTGCCAACCGGATACATTAACATATATGGCGGATGGACAATGGGTACTGCCCCCGGCTTCCATATTTTGGAAAGCTCCTACCCAACTCCTAGTCCCACTACCGAGAATCAACCCTTCATTTACCTCTCTGCTTATCTTCCAGCAGCGGGGTACTATGTCATCGACTTCGTCGCAGCTCCTTCTTTCACCAAACTGCGCCATCAAAACAACGGCCCCATTCTAGAGACCTGGGATTATCGGACAACCGGGTGCGGGGGGGCAAACACCTGTCATTATGTGACGGTCGATTACTATGCCGCCGGACCCCATAGTTGGTGTTTCTGGGCGGATCCATCGGCAGCACCGACATTTTTCTACTCAGTCACGATTAAATCCTTTCTATGATCGACGGGAATTCGCGCGCGGTGGATGGTAGCAGAGCGACTGTGACGGCACGGGGAGGACGACAGAAATCGGCGAACAGGTGCTGTTCATGACGTGAACCATTCAACGATGAGGGACGACACACGAACAAGAGAGGACGAATCATGAAATATGGATGGTCTCTGGTCCCGAAGCTGACAATGTGTTCGTTGCTTCTCAGCGCAGGCGTGGCATATGCGGATAATCCGCAGCTCGTCCCCGTCTTGAAAGGGCTCCTGCAAAAATACCAGAGATGCATTCTTGAAACCTACGAGAACGACATGAGCAAAACAAGTTCCTATGCTATAGGCCCTCCCAGAAATGGGGCAACGTGCGTGGCCGGAAACATCTGCACGATCCAATCCCGCCGAGATCTGTTCAACATGCTACAGGCTCAAGCAAACCGCGGGGACGCGACAAACTTCCAAACCAATTTGCAGAAGGCGATTCTCGCCGATTGTTTCCAATGTGCAAAGCACAATGAGTTTCACACGAAGCATGTGCACTGCACCCAGGATTGTAATGGGAATCAAAGCTGGAAGGACCCTAATAACCCTTTCCGCTTCGACGCCGCGGTCGGACCCTGCTTTGAGGGTTGCAAGGCGGGCGTCGACATGACCAAGTTGGCCCGCGACATCGCAAATGACATCCAAAATGTGCTTCACAGCATCGTTGCGGACGTTCCACCTGCTCAGCAGCAGCCGCCGCAGGCAATCGGCGGAGTGAGCGTGGCGACGAACTATAGGATCATGACCATGGGCCCCGCGGAACAGTGCGATGCGACGCCCTCGGGTTACTTTATCGCTCCGGCCGAACTCCTTGATTGGGACCAAACAGCCGCTCCGCCATTTATGGATGCCCTGACGAACTATCACCCGCCTGACAACGCTCCCAGCCGGCCTGCCTATAATCCCGCAGCATTGGCCAACCCGGATCGCAACGTGAGGCCGAACATTGGTGCAAACGAAGGTCGGCTGCGCGCGGATTTACGCAATGCAGCGGCTCGCCGCAATCCGGTAGAGAGTCTTTGCAGGTCTGCCGAGGCGTTCTCGCTCGGCAACGCCTCTGACGGAAACGCCTTCGCTGATCTCAGCGTGACTGGCCGCCGTGCGTACGCGGCCTTTCGGGCCCAACCGCCTCAAGAGGCGCAGATCCTCGCGTGCTTACAGAACAACCCTCGCACGAAGGCCTTGCCGGCAGATGTGCTTCAACTCGCAGCGACTCGTGCTCTCGATCGTGCGTATCAGGTCGCTAAGGTCATCAGAACGGGTGGCTGGGCAAAACCCGGTGTCAATCCCGAGCGCCAGCCGCTAGGGTACATTGCGGTTTCTGGAGAGGATGACCAACCCCATCGGCCTGTGAATGTGCCATCGGCGGAGTTTCCACAGTACGACCTTGATGTACAAGTTCCGGTGCCGAATGCTGCGCCCATACTGGTCCACACACGCTACATGATCGCGCATACGTTTCCTCCGCAGCAAATGCAGAATGTTGTGACCCTCCTCCCCGGCACCGTGCAGAAGTTGGCGCCAGCACAAGTGCAGTCTCGTCAGGTCGACCCCGCCCCCAGCACCGAGGAGACGTCGTCGCCAACAGAAGAAGAAGTTCAGACTCGTAAGGTTGACCCCGCCCCCGGCACCGTGCAGAAGTTGGCACCAGCACAAGTTCAGGCTCCTCCCGGGGGCCCTGCCCCTGGCACCATGCAGAAGTTCCTGCCAGCACAAGTTCGGACTCTTCCGGCAGACCTCGCCCCCGTTCTCGCACAAGACGCCATTGTTTTCCTTTATATCCCTGGCATGGATTCGCGCCTCGAAGAGGCTCTGGACATTGCACATGCCCTTCACGCTTTAGGACGCCAGCGTAATAAGAACTATACCGTCATCTCTATGGACCTCCCGACCAGCGGCTACGCGGATAACATCGATTACAACCGAATCGCACCGCTAACAGCCGCTGGCCGTGCCAATGGGCTGGGGTTCGCGCCGAATAAATATGTCGTACCCATCGTGGACTTCGATGAGAACTTTATCGTGAATTTCGTGAACACGCTCGATCGCTCCACGGGAGTGACCCGCCGCGAGATTTATCCAATTGGCGGCAGTTTGGGCGGCAACATGGCATTCCGACTGGGTCGGCCTCGGCCGGACGCACCCTGGATCAAAAGCGTCGTCCCCTGGTCTCCGGCAGCCATCTGGCCGTCCATTGCAGATTCCGAGGTCAAGCATGTGGGACTCGCAGTACCTTGGTACCTCGCGGGCGGTGACCCAAACCTGGCTCAGGAGACACCTGGGTCGCGCAGGTCCTTCTTCTATGGTGGCTTCGATTGGGAGAGTAAAGTGGCCTACGTCATCCCTGCGGGTGGAGGGAAACCCCAATCGGAGTTTTGGTACAGCAACAGTTGGCCCTGTAAGCAGACGCATCTCAAACTTGCAAGGATCGAACGATATGAAACCTATGATCACTACTTCCGTCTATGGCACTGGCGTCTCGGCATGGAGCAGCTGCTATTCAGTCAACAGATTCCAATTCCTGGCACGAGTCCTCAGCAACCACTTTACCTGAGGAATACGAAGCGCATGCTGCTGATGTGTGGCATAGAAGATGTCGGCGCGGCACTCTGTGAAGAAACACGGAAGGTTGCGCCACATATGGAAATGACCCCTGGCCGCGCACTTTTTCTGACGGCCACCGGCCACTCTATCCACAATGAACGGCCGAACTTCCTAGCGCAGCAGATTGTCGACTTTGTAGAGGGTCGTTAAGAAGACTCTGGACTCAAGGGCCCGTGGACGGTCCTCACCGGCGTTGCAACGCCGGTGTGTGAGAGGGTATGCGGCGGCATTCTGTCGGCCTTCGATGAAGGATACGAGGAAGGACTCGCATGAATCCGCTGGCATGCTGTGAGAGGCAAGGGAGTGCGTGAACTCATGTCCAGGACAATGAGCATCGCGACGCTGTTTGTGGCGGCGTTGTCCTGTCCGTCGTTGGCATTCGCATTCGAAGGCGTGATTTCTTTCAAGAGCAACTATTGGGGCGAAGCGTCGGAGTTTCAGTACTACAGCAAGGACGAAAGAAACCGGATAGAAACGCAACGTGCAAGACATGGACGGGCAGCCGTCATCATGGATTTCAAGACGAAAAAAGTTTCAATGCTCCTGCTCAACTTGAGGTTGGCGATGGTGATGAACATGAACTTCGCAACCTTGTTAGCCTCGAACGATGCCGCTGGTAAGCTCACCAGAATGGGAGAAAGCAAGTTGGTCCTCGGGTATCGGGCCGAGCAATTCTTGCATGATGGCGAGGAAGAACACACTGAGATCTGGGGGACAACCGGACTTGGACTTTTTGTCGGACTGCATCCAACCTCCTCGATGTTTGGTCGCACCGGCGGTGCACCGCCTTGGGTCCGTGCATTGAGAGAGCAGGGGATCTTTCCATTAATCGTCATCCGAACGGACAAGGATGGAAAGGAGCGAGGTCGAATGGAGGCGACGGCCATTGAGAACAAAGTCCTGTCGGACGACCTTTTTGAAGTGCCTCCCAGATACATCACCTACAACAAGTTCGATCCCGGCAACAAGATGCCCGGTATGCCTGGCACGGTATGGGTCAAGTAACGGAATGAACTTGGAGCATTCTGCGCAGGCTGGCTTTATCCATCGAGTTGCACGTGAAGGAGGTCATATCATGACGCAGATGTACCGCCTTGTGAAGCTGGCAGTGTTGATGATGGTGTTGTTCCATCAGAACGGGTACGCCTCTTCTACTTCCTATCCCATCACGAATATCGACCGGAAGGGTGTAGTGACTGTCACCGATCTCAAATCCAAGCAAACCTTCCAGTTTCAAGTCGTGGATCCCAAACTGCTAAAGACGTTGAAGGTCGGACAATTGGTGTACCCGGATTTCCAGAATCGGAAGGTCTCACTTGACGGGGTAAATCCCTGTTGCCAAATAGTCAATTCACCACAGCTCGGAACTCCCCTCGGACGGAAGCAATTGCCCAACACGATGGAACCAAGTGGACCTTCCCCTGACGTCATGCCGTTGAGTCCCATTCAGCCGCCGATGCAGGTTCCTGCCGCTCCTGGCCCGGTGTCGCCGCGGTAGGAGAGCGATGTGGTGGGGTAGACACGGCTTGAACCTTTTTTGGGATCAATTCGACACAGAATGCATCAACTGGCCAGACCGGTGTCCGAAAGGAGAGGCTGTATGAGAATTCCGACTCTTATCCTTGCAGTGGCAGGCTCCATTCTTCTGGGGCATATGCCTGCATTTGCAGACGATGAAAAACCAGGCGAGGTTGAAAGCCGTGGTACCTCGAAAATCGAGCGTCCGATGCAGCCTGGAATGGCTGCGGCACCCGGCGCGCCGGGACAGCAGAAATTCCAGTTGCCCACCTGGCCACAGAAATTCACTGTCGAAGACCGGAAACCGGCCTCACTCGGGCTTGCGGTCACGCAGCCCGGACCGCTCGTCGTCGATGTTCAATGGCAAGGGCCGGCGTTGGAGGCGACGCTGCGTGGGCCGATCGCACAACCGATCGTGCAACGTGGGCAGGGCCAGCTACGTATTACGTATCAGGTGGCGCCTCAGGACGTCCAGAAAGGCATCCTATGGGTGGTGAACTTGACGCTTCCTCCGAATACCAAAGGCCAAGCCACGGGTCAGGTGATGGTGCAACATCCCGCTGTGAACGAGGCGCAAGCCGAAACCGCAGTGCGCGCGCGGGTTAGCCAGGCGCAGCAACAGACCAAGCTAAGCCCGGCCGAAATTCAGGGTCACACCCAGGCTATCTTACAGGCTCACAAGAATGAGGATGCGCGACAGTACCAGCAGTACCTCAAGGAGACGGCGCTACAAGCGGACGCGCTTCTGAAGCAAAAGGGCTTTCAGGGACAAGTTCAAAGCAGAGCGCTCAAGCCGTCCCGAGATCCTGCTGCACAATCTTCACAGATTCCACCCGATGCTCGAAGAAACCTACAGGGGTTGGTACCTCCGCCCCCGCATATCGACAGCTTGAGTGTGACGTATGCCTCCCCGGGTGCGAACGTTGTGATTCAAGGCAGTGGTTTCACCAATAGAGTCGGGCATGTCCTGATGTCGACGACGAACGCAGCGGTGCAGCCGGAGGCGAAGGTGGTTCAAAACGCTTCAGGACCCATTTGGTCCGACACGCTCATCGAGGTCACTGTGCCGGAACTTACCGGCGTCACCGTGTTCAACTCGAATTTGTTCGTCGTTGTAGAAGGCGATCCAGCTACCGGTCCACTGATCAGCAATTGGGCTCCGTTCCTATTTACCCCCCGGCAACAGACGAGGGTGTTCTCGATGGTGTCACCGATCGATCATCGTCTTGCAACCTCGACTGGTCCTAGCGAACTGGGCGGATTCGGGACTGAGGGAGGGGTGGCTGGCGAAGACATCAATCACAGCAGGATCGTCGCCACTCTTTTTTTCAATCCCGATATCTTTTTCGGGCACGATGGGCATGACCGGTTCTATGAAAATACCACGCTGCAGAACGGCTGGAGAGTGACCTGCGTCGAGGTCATCCCATTTGATCTACACAATTGCCGTCCCAACAATAATACCGTCTATGGCATCCCTCCAGGGACAGGGGCGTACATCTACAGCGTGAACCAGAATGCCGGGCCCATAAGGCTCGACGTCAGATGGTGGTTCGACGCATTCGTAATGTTCACGAGCTACAAGTATGTCTTTGTTATCAGGGGACCCGAAAATGTACCGGACGGGCTCTTATGCCATACGGTGGCCGCTTGCAGCGCCCCATGACCATCAGCTGATGGGTTAGCAGCGCCGAACCATGAGAGAACTATTCGCTGAATGGATCGTAGGGACATTCGTGCACCTGGAGGAATCATGAACCGCAACTTCTATCGGGAATGGCTCATTGCAGCACTGCTTGTAGCGGGATGCACTGGAAACGAACCCGTCATCGATCCAAGTCCAAACGGAGTCGAGAGCCGCGGCGTGCCGAAGACGCAGCGTCCGGTGAAGCCGGGGATACAGGAGCAACCAGGTGCCAACCTCAAATCGCCCACTTTTCCACAAAAATTCGAGGTGCAAGGCCCTGAAGTAGACTCCTTCGGGTTTGCCGTGACACAGCCAGGTCCAATCAACGTCGATGTGCAGGCGCAGGGTGCGCCACTGCTTGTGACACTGCAATCAGCCGGCGGCAAGCCAATCACGCAGACTGCGACAGGCGGGCTGCGAATGAGTTACAACGTCACGCCGCAGGATGTGCAACGCAGTGTGTTCTGGGTGGTGCAATTCCGCTTGGCACAGCCAATACCGCCGCTGCAGGGCGGTCGCGCAACCGGAACCGTGAACGTGCAATACCCGCCAGTCGATCAAGCGGCAGCTCAGCAGGCCGCGCAAACACAGCTCCGGCCGCCAACTCAACAGGAACTCGACCAGGCACGCGCACAAGGGGAGGCGCAGGTGACCGAAATCATCAGCGCCAGGAAGGCGCAGTTTGCCCAGGATCAAGAACGCCGCTTTCAGTCGGACCGGGCCAGAGTGCAGCCGTTGCTTGATCGCATGAGCGCCGGGACACCAGGACAGGTGCGGTCTCGCGGTCTCGATGAGAAGGAGCCATCAGCCATTGAGCCGGCACAATCTAGCGAAGAGATTACCTCGCGGGCGATTCCAGACAAGCAAGTACTCCAATCATCCAAGCAACAAACCATCTCACAGCAGAACTCCGGAAAGATGTCGGGCATCCTACCTCCGAGTCCGCCACAAATTACCTCATTGAGCGAAACCAGTGGTGGCCCGAAAAAGACGATCATCATCAACGGGACTGGCTTCAGCACGGCTCAGGGTCAAGTCTATTTCACTGCGCCACCTGACCGAACATTCTCGGCGACCATCACCAATTGGACGGATACGGGTATCGGGATTGAAATCCCGAACGTGACGGGCGTCATGCCTTATCAGGCGAATCTCTATGTGCAACGCGGCCAGGACAGGAGCAATACCGTTCTCTTTAGTTATGTCCCGAGGCCGGAGTTAAGGACTATCCGAAGCATGACAGACGATAGGCGCCACAGTGGAACCGTCTTGACCAACTATCTGGCTGGGCCGGGAAACAAGATGATGCATGTTCGAATACCTGGCATTCCTTTCAGCGAGTTTGCTGGAGAGAAGGGGAATGACGAGTACTTTCTGAGAACTCAATTGAAGAATGGCTGGACGGTGGCTGGAGCTACAATGCTCAAGAATCCGGTCAACGTCACGGTGAGCGCGGCACAGGCCGGAACGTATCAGTGGCTAGGCGACGGGTACATCCAGGAGCAGGGCACTGGCTCTAACCCGTACCTCAATGTCAGGTGGTGGGTAAACGCCTTCACGCCATTTACCATCTACTATTTCCTGATCGATATCGTCGGTCCGGAAGGGATTCCGGACGGCGTGGTGATTCCGTAGCCTAGCTTGTTCGGCGGCCTGTGGGAGGAAGACGATGAAATTTCATGGAATCTCACTCTTGCTCATTTTCACGGTCCTTTGGCTGCCTGCAGCCAGTATTGCCGGCGATGTTGCACAGTCGCCGGCCACTCAAGGGACGCAGCCGCAAAGTGGTTCACCGGCTTCAAAAGAAAAGACTGCCAAGAAGCCTAATCAAGATGACGTAAAATCCCGCGGTCTGTTCAAAAAGAAGAAAAAGAAACAGAAAGGGGGCTCGGCAGCCCATTCACAGCCTTCGGAAAAGACAGATTCGCCGACACAGTAGTTGGAACGTGAACAAGTCCACGATGAGCCGCCTACACATGACCGGGGAACAAGACGAGAATCATCACATTGGTATGGAGGATGTATGAAGCGAACAGGGCTTGTTCTTCTGCTCATGGTGGGCACATCCGTCATGTGTGGATTGCCTGCACATGCCGCGCCGGAATTTGCCGTCTCGGTCGCGGGGCAGATTCAAGGGAAGTTTAAGGGCGAGGGGAGGAAGGGATTCGAGGACAAAATCATGGGGCTGAGCTTCGATCAGGAGGTGGTCAGTCCACGTGATGTGATCACCGGACAGGCCATTAACAAGCGTTCCCACAAACTCATCAAAATTAAGAAGGTCTGGGGGCCGGCGTCCCTGCAATTCGTGGCCGCCGTCACAAAGAATGAATTACTTACAGTGGTGATGGACTTCTTCGTCACCGATCAGAGCGGCATGGCCGTTCTGGACCATACCGTCAAATTGACTAACGCATCCGTTGCATCCTACAAGACAAGTTCCGACGTGAGCACCACGGCTCCACAAACCGATACCATCGAGTTCGTTTTTCAGCAGATCGAGATCACCGATCACCGCGGGAAGGGCGCTCTCATCGATAACTGGATCGCACCGTAGTATCGGGGTCCCATGGATCGTGTTCAGTATTTCGAAAAGAGCTATGCAAGAGAAAGCCCTTTCTCGTATGCATGTCACGCCTGCCGTCGCTGTTGCTACGACAAGATCATACACGTGAATCCGTACGAAGTTGGGCGGTTGGCTCTGAATCGTCGGATGAGCACCACGGAATTCCTGTCCCGCTATACAACGTCGAACGGGACCACCTTGAAACAGACCGGGCGGGGAGCCTGTGTATTCCTGACGCCACAAGGTTGCGGTGTTCATCCAGACCGGCCTCTGGTATGCCGGCTCTACCCCTTAGGACGGAAGGTCAGCGCCGACGGCGTGGAGCGATTCCACGAAGTGACACCTCACCCGCAAACGGAAGGTGAGTATGGAGCCGATGGTACCGTGCAAGACTTCCTGAGCAAGCAAGGAGCTCAGCCCTTTATCCACGCGGTGGAGCGCTATGTTGACCTGATCAGCCGAGCGGCCACTAGGATGCGAGACGTTATAAATAACAGCAACTTACACGATGATGTAAAACAATTACTTGAAGGTATTCCTCAGGAGGGGTCCGGCCAGGTGCCTTCATGGCTCGACATGGACCAGGAGGTGGCGCGTTACTGTGACGCGCGTCATCTGCCAGTGCCGGGCGACGTGGAAGCCAAAATGGAAGTGCATCTGCAGGCCATTGAAGACTGGATAGGCAATTCACAATCACACGGGGAGGAAGACCATGGCAGAAGGAGATGAACGAGGGCGCGTGCATGGACTCGCGGTAGCGGCGGCACTGACGGTGTTGAGTGCGTCTGTCGGCGTCAAGATGCAGGAAGTGATTGCGGCAGACCCGCCGGACCAACTTCGATCCAATCAATCGAAAATCACCCCTCCCCCTATACCGGGATCACAGCAATCGAAGTTCGACAGCACGCAGTCCAAACTGGACCGGAATCAGCAGAACTTGCCCTCGAAGCAGAGCAAGGAGCCGGTCATGCCCGGAGTGAGGCCGCCGATCGATCCGCCTCGATAGCGAAGGGGCCGCATCGTCGATTGATTTGAGGGTACTGCGATCACAGGAGGCATTCATGCGTCCAGTTCTGAGCTATGTTTGCTTGTCAATGTTGTTGATTCCCGGCATCGCGCTTGCCGGTGCGAACCCGGTCGTGGACGCCTTAGCGGCCGGGACAGTCGTGCAATTTTCCGGGAAGGAAGCCGTGTCCCAGGCGTACGAGTTCGATGTCATGGTTGCAACCAGCGACAAGAATCTTAGTCTGTCCTTGGCCCTGGGGCAGCCCATCGCAGTTCCCGTGGCCGCCGGGCGGGCGATTGTTGGAATGATCGAGCGGATCGAGCAGATCGATGGGGCGGCGGCGCAGGGCTTGTATCGTCTCCGGATTGTCTCGGGCATGAACCGCCTGAAATATCGGAGCGCGAATCGCACGTTCTATCTCAAAAAAGTCAGCGACATTGTTCAGCAGGTCCTCAAGGACGCGGGCATCTCGAATGTGGAATTCCGCCTGGCCGGTTCCACAGAGGCCGAAGAGATGACCATGCAGTACCAGGAATCGGATTTTGCTTTCGTGTCCCGCCTCCTGGAGGGCGCAGGCATCCACTATCACATCGAGCCGACACCGGCCGGCGACAAGGTGGTCTTCAGTGATACGAATACCGCCTTCCCGCCTTCGCCTGCCGGAAAAATTGTCTTTGCCGTCAGCAGCTCGCCTTCAGTGAATTCCTTCACGCGCGGTGTGTCCCTCCATTCGGGCCAGATTCAGGTCGGCGATTACAATTGGCAGACTCCCGAGACGAATCTGACGTCCACGACCCAGGGCCCGGCCTTCGTGGATCTCACGGAGGGAGTATTCCCCGGCAGGGTCGAGACGGCAGCCGAATCCCAGGCGGTGGGCAATCTCCGTCTTGGCGCGCGCATCGCCGATGCGCAGGCGTGTGCCGGAGAGTCCACCTATCCGCAGCTTCAGGCCGGGCAGCGCGTGGTGTTGGGCAATCATCCGCGCGCGGATTTCAATCAGGAGTATGTCATCACGGCGGTCGAGCATCAGCGAACGGGCAAAGACTACCGCAATTCATTCCGTTGTCTGCCTGCCCAGGTGGCCTTTCGGCCGCTCCTCGCCACAGCGATTCCGGTCATCGGGGGGCTCGTGCCGGCGATCGTCACAGGGCCGGCAGGGGAAACCAAATTCGTGGACAAATACGGCCGAGTCAAGGTGCGGTTTCCTTGGAGAGCTGCGGCGGGAAACGCTGGAATCGAGGGTGATGCCGGATTCGTGCGCGTCGCTCAAATTGCGACCGGCGCTGGCTCTGCAGCCATGTGGCTGCCGGATGTGGGCGATGAAGTCTTGGTGGCGTTTGAGCATGGCGATCCCCGCCGTCCGGTCGTCGTGGGCAGCGTCTATAACGCCAAGGACATGCCGCCGGTCGCCTTGCCCGCCAATAAACATCTTTCGATTTTGCGCCACCAGGGTGCCAACGGCGTCAGAACGGAATTGGTCCATGATGGTACTCCGGGAAATGAACGGATGTTCATCCAGTCAGGTCAAACGGCGCTCACACTTGCGAGCGGCGGTGGTACGCAGGTCCCCAGTGCCTTACTCACTTCGGCGGGCGACGTGGTCCAAAAGGCCGGCCGCGTCTTGTCGATGGATGCGGGGACTGATCTGGTGGTCAAAACAGCTCAATCCCTTTCGGTCACCAGCCAGAAAGATGCTGTGGTCACCGTTGCGGGGAATACGAACTTCACGACGGGTGTCGCTCTGAAGGCCACGGTGGGAGCCGACGCCCAAGTGACCGTCGGAGGGAACGCTGTCGTCGACAGCGCAAAGGATTTCTCTATTCGGACGGGACAAAACTTCCTCTTACAGAGCGCGAAGATGGCGCGGTTCACAGTGGGGGAGGACGCCTTCTTTCAAACCGCAAGATCCTTTGTCACGAATTCTGGAGCGATGTTCCAATTTGTGGCGGGAGAAACAGGAACGTTCAAGGTCGGCGACGCCTCGTTCTTGAGCAGGAAGGACGGAACGATCAATCTGACTGGGAAGGACATCGCGATTGTGGGCAACGGGACGACGACAGTGAGAGCCAGCGGCGATCTCATCCTAAAAGGATCCAAGATCAACCAGAATTAGGCGAGCGACCGGTTCCTGTTCTTAGAACGCTTGGTTTTTCGCCAAATCCCATCCGCCCACCGAAGGCGATTGCTGCACTGGTTGTCCTGTGGCTGGATTGAATTTGAACGCCGTCCAACGAATACGGCTGTAGCTGAGCTTCACTTCTTCAGTAGGTACCTCACCCTGTGAACGTCCTGCAGTGGAATACGCTGCCACTCTGACATCGAACAGTTCCAGTTTGAGAAAGACGTGAGAGGTGGCACCGGTGGTTTTTACAATTTCCACCACTGCAGTGGAAAACGGTAGACCGCTGGCTGCGGCCATGGCCAAGGCCGGCGAAATGGAATCCGTGAGCTTGACAATCGCCAAGGGTTGGAACAGGACTTTCGCCGTACCGGGTGGAACGCCCAGAGCGCTGGGCAATCCAAGTGCCGAACTGTAGGAACTAATGTTTGTCCAATTCGTCCGACCAGGAAAAGTCGATTCTCCCTGTAAACCCTGAATCAGCAAGAACCCGTCTACCGCGCCAAAACTCACTTGAACAGCAACGAATGACCATACTATTGTGCAAACGAGAGTGAGCAATGCTCTCTTCATGACCGTCCCCTCCATCAGTTCGTGATGTTTCCTATCGCCGGGCAGTCGTCGGTGTCGATCCAGAGAACCTCTTTATTGACCCAGATTGACCGACAAGGGCTGACTCACCATCCCCGAACGGTTAACGATGACGGTGTTTTGGCTGACCGGCACTGGGTTCAATCGAACGCGAAGCACCGTATTGTTCGCTGTCAGGAAATCTCCAGGAGATGACGATCCTGTGACCACCCGTGGAGATCCGTTGGCGCCTGTGACGACGACAGTCAGTCGGCACACTTCTGTCATATCCCCTAGATTCGTCCCGCTGATCTCCAGGCCATCAGCGGTTCGTACCGCCGAAGTAATGACTGGCGTGTATTGGGGCCACGTCGCCGGGAATGTGAACGAAAGAGGTTGGGACGTTCTGGCGGAAAGCGTGCCGTAGCCACTGGTGACAGCCACCTGGTTCGGAGTGCCACGCACAAGGGGCAGCGTTTGACATCCCGTGCCGTAATTCACCGCGATTTTTGTATTGCTCACTTCACGAAAATATGCCGTCGCAAATCCCTGGGAGGGAATGAATATCCCGGTCGATCCCGCCACGAATGACATGAAAGTCGAGGGCGGGTTATTGCCGAAATTGGCGCCCAGTACGTCGAATCCATAGTTGGTCAACTGGATCGTGGTGATTGCAGGCGTGGGAGTGTGATTGATGGTAAGGGCTCGACTCATACCACCGGCGCCTGGGGCGATGCTGCTGATCCGATGGGAGATGGTGCCGTTAATGCCAGGATTGTTCACCTGGATGCGAACGGTATTCGTGTTCAGCCCGGTGACGACCTGGAGCGAAAGTTGCGACTGCGGGACTGTATTGTTGTTTTCGAGGAGACGCAATTGGTTCACATCCGATCCAAGACTGGCCTCCGGTCCTTCCAGAATGTACCCCCCGGGAATTGATACACCGTTGGTAAGAACGAGTCGTTTCGGTAGAACGGCTGTGACGACGTTGCTCTGCACAGTCCCATAGTGGGAATCTGGCGCGGTGATGACATGCGTGGTAGCGCCCTGCACGATTTCGTCTCGAACACGGAGTGTATTGTCATCGATCACCTGGATTTGGGCCCCGGTAATCACCTTTCCAACAGTACCGTCCGCCAACCGTTGATTGGTCGCGGCTGCGGCTGTGATTTGTAGCTGGGCAACCTGCTTTCCGAGGCCCGGCCCAACGATGTCGTATCCCAATGGTTGGTCAGTGGAAATTGGGAGAGACTGCACCCTTTGGATCACCGGAGGATTCGGCACGAAGACGAATTCCTGGTACGGGAGGCTCTGGGGGCCAAGAACTTGAGTATAGACAACCCTCCCCTGAACAACTTCTTGTTTTGGAACCCTCCGTTGTACGACAAACGTGTAGCAACCCGATTGCTGTATTGAGGGTGCGTTGATGAAGAACCCGCCAAGAGACTGACTTTGGACGACCGCGTTATTGACGATGAGCTGAGGAATCGTCTGGGTGAGGGATGCGGTGTCATTTGGCAAATAGCCTTCGCTGAAGTCGTTGCCATTGATCTCAAGGACCTTGCCGTCAAAATTCCATGCGACTCTGGTGATGAGCGGCAATTGCACAGTAGGAAGTGTCAGTTTGGAGGACGGAAGGGAAGGGGGGGACGGCGGTGTGAAAGGGGATGGCGGCGATGGGCTTGAGGACTTTGGCGGAGCGGCCGACGCCTGGAATGCAGCTTTGGAAACAAATTGTCCATTCACGGTGTATCCCGTTGGGCAGGTTGCCGGTGTCTTGCCTCCCAATGACAGATTGGGAATCGGCGATTGGATCAATGGCTGGGTCTGGGGGAGGTTCCCACGGGTCGTCACGTCCTCTTGTTCTGTTTGAGCCACCGCCTCGAGGCTTCCAGTAGAGCCTGCCGACAAGGCGAACAATAAGAAGATTGATAGACAGTGCCAACGCCTTCTCATGCCAACCTCCTTTTGTCCCCAGCCGCACGTATCGTCGCTTGTTTGCTATCTCCGGGCAGCCGTCTCGGCGAATTGCCTCACACTGTCGTTGTAATCGAACAGCGCTAGCTGCATCTCTCGGATGGATCGATCTCTTGTCGCGAAAGCGATCACCACCTCACGGGTAGGGAAGGCATCGACGATTGACGCGAAGGCGCCCATCTGCTGGCGCGCCTGCCGTGGGTCGTATTTCTGGATGTAGGCCTTTGCGATCTCGTTGATGAGCTGATCGAGCGCACCATGCATCACGTTTGAAATGAGAATCTTCATGCCTTCGGGGGTGACATAGTTGTAGGCGACTTCGACCAATTGCTTGAAGATCGCACACACGGCCGCACCGGCTTCAGGGATCAGGCCGCAGGCGGCTTCCACCACGTTGCCGACCGTATCTTTTGAGGTCCCTATTGTGGATACCGCCAGATTCGCGACGAAGGCCCCGGCGCCGGGCATGTCGCTGTCAACCCATTTGTGGCCGGAGAACCGCAGGATTTCCATGGCAACCTGGATTGCCACTTCTTCCGGCCAAATCTCCTGCTTGTCCAGGGCGCGCTGCAGGGCAGCCAGCGTTGCCTGCGTCTGCTGGGGATTTCCGAGAGCAGTGGACATCGCTTTGACCTTTTGGGCGACGGACCGGACGTGGCCGGGCCGTATTAACTGCTCCGCCGCCACCCCGCGAATAATCCGGTCCAGTTCTTTCTGGTTCGGCAGGAGTGATCCCAGACTTCCGCCGGTCGCATCGGATTGCATAATCTGGCCGAAAACCTGACTGAGCTGTTGACCGACAGGATCGAGAATCGCCGGCAGAACCTTCGTCTGCAGTAGATTCATCGCTTTGTCCGCAATCTGCTTCTGGACGTCGCGGGCGAGCTGTTTCATCGCGGGGATATGCGGCTCCATGGCGGCATAGATGCATTTGGCCGAAGGGTCGCGCTCGGCAAGCTTCTTGAGCGCTCGCACGGAGCGATCGAGCACAAGGTCCACCTGAGGCAGCTTGCCGTTCCTCGCGGATTCCCGTAATCCCGCTAGTTCTTCCTGCATGACCAGATCGAAGTTGGTTTCCATCTGACGCCAGACTTCCATCATGATGTAGGGTGGAAACGCCGGCGGATTGGAGGCAAAACGCTGCGTCAGATGGACCATGTCGCGTTGTGCGGCGGACGCCGCCGTGAGACAGGCGTCCACGGAGTCCAGGTTCATCGTGCCAAGCACGGCGAGCGATTGAAGGTCCTTCTGGAACTTTACGGCCAGTGGTCCCAGCGGGTTGGCCTTCTGCATATCGGCCAATTGCTGCTGGAGAGTGTCCCTTTGCCGCTCCAGTTGCTTGAGATCCAATTCGACTTTGGCCCGGGCTTTCGCGGTCTCAATGGCGATTTCTCTCCCGACTCGGTCATTGAGACAGGCCGTTGTTTGATTCATATCGGGTGTGATGCGACAGCCCATAAATGGTGTCCGCCCCATCGCGTCGATGGAATTACGCAAGTCGTCGATCTGTCCCTTGAGCGGTCGCGTGGCATCTTTGATCATGTCGTCGAATTTATCTTCAAGACAGCGTTTGACCGCATTGATGTCCGGCGTAATTTCACACCCGAATACCTTGATCGACCGGCCCTGGATCTCATCGCCGGGCTCGGGCGGGGTCAGCTGTGACTGGGCGGGCAGTGGCATGAGGCACAGGACGAAGCCGAGAGCAAGCCGGATGCCATATCTCATACAAGTCTCCCGAATGATCGTGTGACGTTCGCTGTGAACACTGTTTGAAATAGTTGCTAGTTGCCTTGTATCGATGGGTTACCGGTCGTCACGTATCCGAGCGGCTGCCCTGGTATCTGGACCTGGCTGCCGACGGTGACAAGTGGCTTTCCACCGCCGTTGTGTCTGATGAGACCGCCCTTGAGATCCAGTGTTTGTGTCCCCTCCATCCATGCCGTTGATGTCGCTTTGATTGCAGCGGAGCCCGCACTCTTGACATCGAACGAGGTACCGGCCTCGATCGCCACGAGCCTTTTTGAATTAATGTTGATGGTCTCAAGACCAAAAATCGACAAGTTTGGAGCCTGAAGGACGGCGCCTGTCGGCGTCACTTTGAGCACCGATTGGAGAGCAGCGACTTGACCGGTAAGGGCCTGAACCTGTTGTTCGAGGAACGCCACTCGTTGCTCCAGCGGGAGTGGTGCAGTACCGGCTCTCGCTCCGGCACTGGGTGCTCCGCCTGCTGCTCCGGGAAAGGCTCCAGCTGCCGCGCCACCGGAGGCACCCCCGCCAGCTGAAGCTCCAGCGCCGGCCGCTGCTCCGCCAGCAGCAGCACCTGGTGCTGCTCCCCCTGCCGCTGCACCCCCTGAAGCGGCCGCTCCTGCTGCACCGCCCGTAGCGGCCCCTGCCGTGGCGCCGCCCATGGCTGCTCCGCCGGACGCGCCTCCTCCCGATTTGCTGCCGGCCGACGCACCCGCCGATAGGCCTCCTGCAGCAGCGCCAGGCACCGCACGTTCACTCACCTCATCCGCCGCTTCGCCTAGGGAGATTGGGATACACAGAGCCGTGCAGATCAGGATCGGCCGTAACAGTCGCATGAGCACCATCCTTCCCGCGTCGAGTGTCTATGGGGTGGTGGGTTTCCTCAGTCCATAAGGCTGCTCCTAAAGGACCGCTTCCTTGCCGGAATACTTCGCGACGAGCGGTATTGGCCTGGACCCAGGAAGGTATTGGGACCATCGGCCGTTTAAAAATACAGATTCTGCTCGAAGGCGACGACGTTCAGATCGGGTGGGACTGGTTTGGATGCTTGGTCCGTGGCGCATCCGGCGAACAAACCGACCACGACGACCGCTCGACACCATCGTTGTTTCATCATCGCCTCCCTGGCCCACGACCATTGTCTTCCGCAGTTTTATATCCTGCCATCCTCATGGGTATCGTTCCTGGCCGGAACTCCATGAAATTCCCTCACGCGACTTTGCCTGGAGTCAACGTAATCTGCTCGCAGTACATCTCGACCTTGACGCGCCTGATGGTGTCGCTGGCGCTTGTTGCCCTGTCAGGAGAGAATCCGAAAATCCCCAGGTGCTGGAACGTCACGGTCAGGAGTGTGCCTTTCATGGTTGGATCCAGAAGTTCCAACGTCCCGACTCGCTCGTTTTGCTCTCCGGAATTGCCTTTGAGCACCATATCTTGGAACCAGGAGTAAAACGTACCGGCTGATGCTTCACCGACATAGAGACTCAGGTTCGGAAACTCCAGCTTGCCGGGTTCCTTGACAAAATCACGTATTTGGCCAAGAGGATCCTGCACGACCTTCTGCTTGATCGTGAAGGCGTCGATCTTGCTGACTCTGCTACAGTCGAGGCCTGGAATCGTCAGTTTGAAATTCGCCGTCAGCCAGCCTTTCGTTCTCTTGGCGAGCAACCCGGACACATCGTTCCCTTTGCCCGACAGCAGTGTCGTAAATTCCGGAGCGAATTTCACGGTGAGATGTCCGGGGTCTTTCGAACTAGCATCGAAGGCCGGAAAGGCGATTTCGGAGATCACGGCGTTGTTGAACTGCAACCGGCTTTGCTCCTTGCGATTGAAGTCCGCGGTAATAAGTGCGCCGGTTTTTCTTAATGGAGTCATGTTGAGCGCGCTGTTCACCCAATCGAAAAGCGGTTTGGGCATGACGGGATCGCACTCGATGGCGATCTCCTCGAACCTTGGCTGACCGATGTGTTTTTTGACGAAAGGTGCTGTCGGCTCAGCGATCACATCGGCTTTTGGAAAGCCACCCTCGGCCGCGTTCAGCGTCTCGACGATCTGTCCGTCGAGTTCGAGCAGGAACCCTCCGACGGCATAGTTGCGCTGCAGGGCCGCGTGGGTGAGCCCAGGCCTGAGACCGGGAATTCCGAAAACCGCCATGCCGCCCGCCAAGAGCCCTGCACGAGTCAAGAATTCCCGGCGCGAAGGCGGACCGTCTTGCGATTGCCCGTTATCCATGAAAGTCCCTCCGTGAAGTTTATGCCCACGTGTCTTAGCTCGAACGAATACCTCTGGCGGTTCGATTGCCCGTTCCTACTTTGTCCAGATCCTCATTTCCGCTACTCGATTCTCTAATCGTGCGGTGGAATCGTCACCGTGGTCAGCGGACTCGTCCTGGTGCCTGGAACGAGTTTCCCGATACCTCTCATGGACATGTGGTCGTCAGCCTGGTGTAGAGCTCATCCAGATTGATGCGGTCCGTTCGATCGTCGGCGAGGACGGTTTGGCCGGTAGCCAACTTAATTTCCTTGGACCAGCCTCTGGGCACGTTTCCATGACGGTACCCGCGCGCTTTCGCATCGGCCGCGTAGCGGTTGCGAAGATATTTTGTGCTGAAATTTCCGAGATTGCTGAAATAGTGCGCGGTGAGGTGCGCGGGATCGAGTGCCATCTCGCCGACGTATGAAGGACCGTCGTCCTGATCGTCCCATCCCCAGGGCGGGTGCGGCGAGTCGGTCGAACACTCGACGGTCACCCCGTTGCCGCAGCCCCCGCCCTTATCGCCTTTGAAGGCTCCCCACCGTGCGAAGGTCTGGGCCTGGTCCCGTGATAATGTAGCCTCGCTGAGTTGCTGCTGCCAGAGTCCATTGGACGCAAAAAAGTCGATCAGCATGTAGTCCACCTGCCGGTCGTTTCCAGATTGCGGGATCTCGGCCCTACTTCTTGAAGGAAAGTAGATGATGCCGTCCTCATTCGGCTTGCCGTGGAAATCAGAGGTGAAGGGAAAAGCTTTGAGCCCATGTCCTTTGGCCTGCTGCACAGTCAACGGATGCCACGCACCATCATGCTGCTGTAGGGTAAGCGTCCCGTCGATGTTTTCGTGGCCGTTTTGAAGTTGGCTGCCGGCAGGGACGAACGAATAGAAATCGTTGTGGAAGACCGTCACCATTCCTTCAAGGCGCCCGTACGGGGTTCCGTCCTTTCGGACGATCGTCAACTGGCCTTCCATGTCGTTCTCATGTTCCTGATCGAAGCTGGAATCGGTCCAATCGCGTGGATGAAAAAATCCATAGGCGATGAACCAGTGGGTGCAGGTTTCCACAACCGAATAATACGCGTGGGCGGCCAACGGGAACCTGGTGAGATTTTCCCAGTTGTCGGTGGCGATCATGTTCCCGTCATAATCGAATCGAGTAATGTAATCGGCCCGATAGTTCGTGCTGTCCGTATCCTGATAATGGATGGGAGCGTAGCGGTAGGCGAGATCATAATCGGTCGGTCCCCGAATACCCACGACCGGCGCCTGCTTCAGTACGGCTAACTGAATCTGCGAGGCGGAAAGGAGCGCGGGGTTCACGCCGCGTGCGCGGGTTCCGGAAAGAGATCCTACGGCATCCAACGCCCGTCCTTCCGGCAGCACAACCACGGCGTGGACAAGATCCATGTTCTCGTCCGGCACCGCAAGGGCGATGGGTTGATCGATCCTTTCATCATGCTTCACGGTCTGGGCCTCGAGCGCAATTGAAGCCTGCCCCTGGGCGGTCAGCGTGATCTGGGAGGTCTGAGACGTGTCAGCCGTATACGTGCCGGCCTCCACGACGACATCCGTGCCGTCCGGTGCCAGAAAATGAACCCGCCGCTCCAGAGTGAGGGAAGGCATTGTGGGTATACCTCTCGCCGACTCAGAGGCGACCTTCGCATCGGAGTGAGTAGGGGGTGCCTGTTCAGTAGTTTCCGGAACCACAGGCTCCTCGGCTAGACCGACCCCCGGCATAAGGAGCCACATCATGACTAACGCCAGGCTGCAACGCAGCCTCATACGGGAAAGATTCATCACAGCTCGTCCTCCATTTGCAATCAGCATCGATTGAGATGCCTGATCGTTGGTCCTCGTCACGGGAAAACCAGCTCTCCAGTGAAGGCCCCGGCGTTTGTCGTACCGGCTATTTGGTCTCACTGGGCTTTTCTACTTGCTCTGTTGCCATGCCTTCAGAAGGATCAAAGGGGCTCGGCTGCACAATTTCCGGCTCTTCCGTCTTACCCTCCTCAACACCGCGGCTCATGACGGCCATGTTGGCCCCGGTAATAGCTCCTGTTGCTGCAACAAAACCCGACGACACTTGGCAGGTGAATTCACGTGACGTACCGGCCGGGAGCGAACCAAAGAAACTGGCGAGATTGCCGGAAACGGGAAGTGACTGTACCTGCGAGCCGCTTGACGTGGTGGTTCTCATGGTGAATCCGGTGAGCTGGGGCGGCCCGAATTTTGACGAGGTTTGATTCTTATCGAGGGTACACATGACGGTCTGCGTCTGACCGGCTTCGCACAGGGCGCCTTCTTCGACGCCGACGACGTTGAGCGGACCAACGAGGTTCGCGCCGCTCGGATTGAAGCAGGCAACCACCATCGTTCCACGCGCGGAGCTGCCACTCCAACGCAGGCGGGTGTTACCCGTCAGTGAGGCATCATTCATCCCCATCTTCTGTAGAATCCAGCCGCGGAAATTATAGACATCCGTGAACGTGGCTTCACCGGTTGGGGTCTTACAATCGCTGACCGTTCCTTGCGAGGCGATCCCCCGGACCGTTGCGCGTCCATACTCTACGGTGACGAAGCCCGATCCACTGTCGCCCTCACACAACGATGCGTTGGCTGCCGCCGCTGTAATGTAGAACTTTGGGGGGAAGCTGTCTGGCCCAATAGGAGCTCGGAAAATGGCGAACTGTCCAGCCGGCGTATTGAGATTGTGACTGAAGTTGGCGACGGTTCCCACCACGCCTGCATGGCGCGAATCTCTCGGCAAGCCGACGGTTTGGATATAGGGGGTGATCGAAAAGGGCTGTGGCAGCTTGATCAGCGCGATGTCGTTGGCCTGATCGCTGGAAGGTGAATACTGCTCATGGACGTAAATACCGCCTGAGCCGGAACCTGTCTGGCGAGTCTCTGTTTGACTCTGGTTGGTGTATGGATCGGTACGGGTGTAGGTGACTTTGGCGCCGCTGATCTGCACGCAATGAGCGGCGGTCAACACCCATCGTGGATCGAGGAGCACGCCTCGGCACGATAATCTCGATTGCACGCTGACGACCCAGGGATATCTGTAATCGGGTTCGAAAATACCACCGGTGGGCGGCAGCACGATCGGCGTAGGGGCGCTCGGTGCCGGTGGCGGAGCCGTTTTTGACGGCAGCCTACCTGTATCAAGCTGGGCGCGGCTCACCGCACGTTCCTGAACTGCGTTGGGGTCGCCAGACGGCGCCGATGACGTCGCCGGATCGCCTGCGCAGCCGCTGACGAGCCCGGCAATCAAAATCGCTGTTGCCGACAGAGACACCGCTTGCTTTGCCTTCTGACGTTCAGCCGAAATCATAAGAACCTCCTTCTTCGAGACACATAAGAACGATTTGTCAGCGTCAGATTCACACCGTGTGATGAAGCTGACCAGCAAGAGCACTCACTGCTTTCCTGAAATAGTTCCTTTCGGGTACGAGCAGGTGCCGGTACATGTATCACCGTCCCCTTTGTGACATGTAGAGGTCTTTCCGTCTTTGGACGTGACCGAGCAGCTTCCTTGTCCGCCATCGCATGAACAGCTCATCATCACGTTGCCAGGCTGTGATGCCAGTGCGGCTGACTCATCCCCCTGGCCAGAAGGTGTTTGGGTCTCGCCCTCAACCCCTCGGCTCATGACCGAAAGGTTGGTGTTTGGAATCGTACTGAGCATCGCCCTGGTCCCACCAGGTTTGTAGGCTCCACAATACTTAGTTGTCCCAGATATCGTGGCGCCATTTTCGTCTGTGCCCGTACATGGTCGATTGTTATACATTCCACAAGCGACCCCTGCACTGTTCCTAATGTCGAGGATCGTTCCAAAACCAGACGCAGGTGTGTAACAGGCACAGGCACATTCGTTGTAAATCGGGTCCTTAGGTTTGGCGTAAGTGACGTCCGGCGCGACGATGGTCAATCCCACTCCGACTCCGACCGTCAATACCAGAAAGAATCTCAAAACCCCCTGGCTGCCATGTTGCGTTCTAAGTAACATGATGATCCTCCTTCATCGAAAGGTTGCAGCGTGACGCATCTCTCTCGCTGTGGCAACTCACTTACCTTCAAGCTCGTGCATTTGATCTGCCAATCCTCAACCTCGATCAGAATTGATCCAACGTCATCAGCGTGCCGATGATGCGGTAGTTAATGCGCCCTTTGCACCCACGGTATCGACCTGTGACTTCACTCATCGAAGAACCGGCGGTGACGCCAAGCCATACACCACCAATTGAAACTTTTCATTTGCTGTCGCAGCTCCGTCTCTGCGGGTCGTGAGCAACATGTAGCCATTCGGATCCTTGAAAATGCCGACAAAGAAGCCGCTCGAGGTTTGAATGGCATACGTGCAATTTCCCTGATCGATGACTCGGAATTTCTCCCAGGCTTTGACCTGCGTCGCATCGGTATGGAAAACCGTGGTGAAACCGCCGATGCAAGCGCTGAAGAGCCCACAATCCGGGGGAAGGTATTTCTGAACCTGCCCGCCGCCGCCAGTGGCCGTCACGTAATTCCTGCCGTTCGCTGTCTGAAGCGCATACGTACCGTCCCCTTGATTGATAAATTTGAACTTCGTCTCCATGGTCGTCGGATTACTCAGCAAGATGGCTTCAGTCGTCTGCCCCCCACTACTCCGGGCCCAGAAGAACCCGCCGTTGGCTGCCATGACGCCATACTCCTGTCCCGATTCCAAGTCGCCGCATTTCACGATCCTGAACTGTTCCCAGGCTTTGATTTGAGTGGCATCCGTATGGATCGCATCCTGATATTTTCCGCCACCCCCGACGGCTGTCAGATAATTGCTCTTTATAGTCTGTATGCCATAGTAGGCAGGGACCGCGGGTATGCCGACCCCTAGATCGAGGAGGCGGAATCGTTCCCAGTCTTTGGCCTGCGTCGCATCCGTATGAAGGACGTTCGCGGTCATCCCGCCGCCATTCACCGCAGTGACAAAGTTTCCGGTGGGCGCCGTTTGCACCGTCTTGTCGTGCGGCGAGGGAGGCGTTGCAATGGCCAATTTGAATTTTTCCCAGGGACCCGCAGATGTGGCGCTGGTAATGACGGTCGGATCTCCGCTCCGTCCGCCGCCGTTGATTGCCGTGAGGTAGTAGCCTTTCTGAGTCCGAAATGCGAATTCGCCCGGGTAGGCGCTTGCGGCAGGGGTGACAAGAACACCCTGCACGGCCATGCCGGAGGCAAGTGCACCTGGTGCAATCTTACTCACTCCACGCTCTTGCACTTCACCGGACAATTCGGAAGGTTGCGACTCCTGACGTGCCGAGGGTTCGGCTGGAATCACGGGAACTTCCATGACGGACAGATCTGCGCGCTCAGCCGGAGCTTGCTCCGTCGTCGTACAGCCGTTCGTGAAGAAACACAAACCGATCAGGAGCAGCGGCGTGAGTATCCTGGCTTTCATGGGAAGTCCCTCCCTCAAAGGCAGCGCCTCATTTCTCAGGATCACTTGTTCACCAAAGGTTCCTGGAACATTTCTATTTTCCATCACATGGTCCATCTGCTCGGAATGAGAAAATACTCAGAGCAGGGTGAGCACGATCCGATAGGTGACTCTCGCTTTACAAAATTTGTCGTAATCTTCATACACGATATAGTTGAAATCTTTGATCGGTGGTGGAGTGAGCTTTTTGGTCAACGTGATCCCATTAGGTGTAAATTGACCTATAGGATCTTTCTCGTTGAACCTCATGCCAGGCTCGAACAAATTTGCGAGGCCAATATTGCGAGCGGACCATCCGAACTCCGCGATTTCTCGCGTCTGTCCGCCACTTAGCTTAAACTCTTTCATATGATCTCGTCCGTCAGGTGAGGCCCAATATAAATGGATGTCACTTTTTCCCACCGTATCGCAGTCGGCATACAAAAAGAATTTGAGAGGTGTGACAGTGACATTGAACCTCGGTGTCATGGTGAATTGAGTACTAAACGTGAAGGACTTCCCGTTCGGAATGAGTTCCCGAAGGGCGATATCGAGGCGCATGAGCCTGGACAGCCCGTCTCTCAAGTCATCCGCGTACCGAACTTGTATACCGGTCGTGGGTTTGTAGGTCTCTGTCAGGCGCTGTCCGGAGGTGCTGTAGGCGACGCTGATCTCGACCGGAACTGTGAGGGCTGGATTTTCGGGCACTCGGAGGTCGACCGTGTTGGTTGCGGGGAAGGATACCTGAATCGCGTTGGCGACGAAATTGAGGGTGGGCGTGGGAGCAGTGTAACTCGGGAGACGGATGAAGCTGCCTCCCTGGATCGCTCCCGACGAGAGCTTCGGCGGTAGTAGTCCCCGTTCCTGAATGTCGCCAGCCTCCGCCGACGGAGCGGGCTCTTCGGGTATCGTAGCCGCCGCACCAGGCGATGCCGGTTCCTGAGCACCGGTTGCTGTGCCGATCTCAACCCCGGTGCCAGTGGCGGATGGACTTTCGAGCGTCGGCTGATCCGCCAGCAACCGCGGAACGAGCGGCACGCTCACAAGACCACCGGTCAACAGCGCGATTGTTAGTATGGAGATCGTGATCGATCGCATGGTGTTCTCCCTCCGCACGAATCGGCGCGCCGCCATCTCAACCGCCGCTCAGAATTGATCAAACGGCATCAGTGCGCGGATGATCGTGTATGTAATCTCCGCCTGACACCCCCCGCCGGATTTGCTTGGCTGCCCGGGCGGCCCTGCCGTCTCCTCCTTCAAGAAAAAATGATGTTTGGTAGTCGGTCCCGGCACCAACGGTCTGCCTGACCTACCGAGAGGGGGGGTGTATTCCCCGAAGTCACGCTCGTCAAAGAACACAGACGGTTCCTGGAGTTTGTCCCGCGTAGTGATCTCCTTGCGGGTCCAAGAAAATTGTGTGATCCCTTTTGCCTCGCCCTGACCGAGTTTGAACTTTTGCTCATGGAATTGACCATCAGGCGAATGCCACTTGAAGGTGATGTCACCTTTCCCAACGGTATCGCATCGGTTAACCATGACGAATCTCAAATCCGTGACAAAGACGTCATAGAGCGGGGTGATCGTGAACTCCTTGTTGATCCCGAATCCTTGCCCATTGGGGACCAGTTCCCTCACAGTAATAACGAGCTTCATCGGCCGTGGGTCCCCGTTCCCTTCAGCGTCGCGGTACGAGAGGGTCAGGCCGCTGGTGGAACTATAGGTTCCTTTCTGGATCTGTGATCGGAACGGAGAGCTATAGAAGACTTCGACCTCGACGGGCACTGTCACCGGCAGGTTCGGGGGAATGCGGAGGTTCACGGAGATGCTCTTCGACGTGATCCGCATCGCGTTTCGGATCGCGCTTAAACTTAGTGTCGGCGCGCTAAATTGAGTTGGTGAGTTAGGTTGAAGGTTGGGCGCCACTTGCCCAGGCAGGACCCCCCGTTCCTGAATGTCGCCAGCCTCCGCCGACGGAGCGGGCTCTTCGGGTATCGCGGTAGGCGCACCAGGCGATGCCGGTTCTTGCGCGCCAACCGCTGTGCCGACCTCGTCTCCGGTGCCGGTGGATGGGGTACTCAGGACCGGCGGCTCGTCAGCCAGCGCCCATGTTACCTGCGGCACACCCAACAGACCGCCGGTCAGCAGAAGCGTTGCTATGGACATAGTGATCGATCGCATGATGGTCTCCTCTGCCTGGGGATACCAAACGGTTCCTCGAACCGATAGGCCTTGGAACACTCCGAAACCAGTTCCGTGCTGAGCACAACTCCGAGTATCACTTGCCTTCCTTTTCTGAAGGTGTCGACTCCTCGCCTTCGACGCCACGGCGCTGGATTGGATTATCTGCACCCGCCTTTGGCGTCTGGCTGGTCCTTGGCTGCAGCTGCGGCAGGTTGTTCGATGGCTTGATGGCCGCCGGCCCCGATGTGCAAGTGCAGACATAGGTGCCGCTCGGGTTGGGATTGCAGTGAATTTGATAACGTTGGTCGCAGCCGCTTCTGCATTTCGCGTCGGACGGAGGGCAGCTCTGAATGCATGCGTTGTGCAGACCTTCGCACTTCTTGATCTCAGCATCGTTGTTTGGCACCGCGGCAACTTCCAAACTCGTCGCCATGACGAAGCCAATGCACAACATCAAACACCACACGGCCAGCGTGACTCTACCCAGCGAACATCTGTTTTTCATCACGAACCTCCCGGTAGTTGTGGGTGGACCATCTGCAGTCAGAACAGTATCTTCCAATCGTCCCTCTGTAATGAGTCACGGTTTCTTCTCCGTCTCCGCCGAAGGAATTTCCTCTTCGGCTGGCCGGTCTTCCACGCCCCGGCGCATGACTGGAGCGTTCATGTCACTTGCCTTCCTTCTCTGAGGATGTCGGCGTCTGCCATCGGACCCTTATCGCCTTGCGGTGGATCGTTTCTGTGGAGTCTGTCGACGGGATGAGAGAAAGGGTTCACGGGAGAAGAAAGCGATTCGGAGTAAGGATAAGGAAAAGAGAGTTGAACTGACGGCCTTGCGCTCACGGACAACCTCCTGGCTGCCAATACGGACGACCGCAGTTGCTATTGCTGGGGGAGGAAGAATACGGTAGGGAATCGGCCTAGGTCAACACTTGTGAGCAGGTCTAAAATGTTTAGCCGGCTTCCTCATGCCGATCCGAGACCTCGAAACAGACTATTTACTTGCGGCTATGTCCTGAAATGAGCGCCCACTTGAGCAAGCTTCCCAATGCGTACACTCCGTCCTTCCAAGTGATTTTCTTGCCCTCGTCGTAAGTTCGTCCTGTGTAGGTGATCGGGATCTCATACACACGATAGCCGTATCGGAATAGCTTGACTGTGATTTCCACCTCGATGTCAAAGCCGTCGGACTTGAGCGCAAGCGCCTTGAGCACGCCGGTGCGAACCATCTTGAAGCCGGTTTCCATGTCGCTCAAGATACCGGAAGTCATCAGATTGCACATGCCCGTGAGGAAGCGGTTCCCCAGGTAATGCCAAAGGAGGAACGCTCGATGAGGGCCTATGAACCTGGACCCATACACGGCATCGGCATGCCCTTGCTCAATCAACCGAAGCGCAGCGGGATAGTCTTCGGGATGGTATTCGAGATCGGCATCCTGAATCATCACCACATCCCCGCTGACCCGTTCGAGAGCGGTTCTGAGGGCAGCGCCCTTTCCTAGATTTCGGTCATGATAGAGAAGATGTACGGACGCCGGATACTTGTCTAGGAGTACCTTGACCAGGTGTTGGCTGCCGTCTGTCGATCCGTCATCCACCACGATGACTTCATAAGGGCGCGCGACCGACCACACGCGATCAATGACCGCCTTGATGGTCTCGCGCTCATTGTAGAGTGGAATCACCACCGACAGACGCATCTGCTCTGTTCTTCATCCGGAGAACCCAGGCCTTCTGCTGATTTTAGGCAGGAAGCCTGGGTTGATGATCCCTCCTTCCGGTTACTTCTGGTCCTTTCCTTCACTTGGAATTTCCACTTCTTGCGTTGCGCTGGGATCCGCGCCGGCTTCTTTCTCAACACCCCGTGGCATGATCAATCCTCCCGGCGCAGGGGGAAGAATAAGCTGTCCAGGAAGCTTGCCTGGAATCGGTCCTCGTTCAGGCGTCTCCACGATCACCTTACGAAGTTGGTCCATACTCTGGCCCCTGAGCATGAAACCGACCCCGCCCTGCGCCGCAGGCTCAACCTTGCTGTCCGGTCGAATCAGGAGGCGTGTGGTGGGGGAAAGAAGGGAGTGCGTCGCGATCGGTTGTCCCTTCATCTGAACCTGCGGTCCTTCTCGAAGGAACAAGAGGTATCGCTCACCCGGTCGGTACTGTGGATCATCGTGAATATTGACCGTATTTGCGACGAACGGCACTATTTGCGCCGGCGGGTCAATCCCGTCCTTAGGTTTGGGCGGAGCGCTTTTCATCGGTGGAGGAGCTTCAAATCCGGCCGGCATACCAAGGGTATGAAACACTTTGATCTCTTGCCCCTGCTCACCTTTCAGCTTTCCCACTGTGTTGAGGGTCACGACTTCCACGGCAATGTGTATCGCATCGCCCGGTTCACCCGGAGCCTTGATGACAATATCGTCGGCTCGTTCCGCTCTGACCACCTGTGCTTCAACGATCTGTTGGGCCAGTGCCTTGGCCTCAGCAATGTCTCGAGGATCATACGCCCAGGCGGCAGTCATGAGCGGCGGTCTGTACAGATAGGTATTGATCGCGATCTGGGCCAGAAATCCCGCGCCCAGGACGACGATCGCCGCTATTAGAACTCGATTGAGTAGGTGGTATTTCATGGTCCCCTTCCTCCTTCTTCGTCGCATCAATTGACGCGCAGAGTCCACCGAGCTTGCTCAATATTTGGCGTTAATATCCGACCAATTGTGGGGGGACGTGAAATTGGTGCTCGGGCTGTAATATCCCTTCGCCATGCAATCTCCTGTCGCACTATGGTCTAAACCGAAGGTATGGCCGACTTCCTGACATTGAACTCCTTGCACACCTTGAGAGGAATAACTGTAATAGGAATTGAAGGTGGCATGAGCGTGAGTGACCCTGCAAAAACACCAGTTGTGCCACCAGTCGAACTCATAGTTGATGATCGATGCAAGGCCGGCCCATCCGGTCGCGCCGGCGTTTGCACCGTACACGCTCACATCGGTATGAGAGCTGGCGAGCGGCAGGCTGAGGTCAGTATGAGAGTCCCAATCAGCGATGGCCGCTTTGGATTCATTCTGATGGCTTCCATACACCCACATTCTTATTGTGCTCTTATCCCAGTGCCAGCTCCCCCAGTTATGGGCCTGTAAAGCCTGAATGTTGACCATGAGCAGGCCTAGGACGATTCCGGCGAGAACGATCGCTTTAGCCCTCGATGTCATGACTGCCTCCCTTCTGTGTATGCCCAGCGACGCAGCAGATGTTCCGAAATTCTCACTTGATCCCTCGCTTCGCCTAATGATCTCGGCGAGAGCGTCATCTGCTCACCTCCCTCCATGTGACGGCACGTTACTCACCTGCGATCTGGTGGCCCACCACAGGCTCCAACGCGCGGGTGACTTGCGGATTTTTCCCCACGTACAGAACGAGCAGTTTCCCTTTCCTGAAGAAATGAGGCGGCTCCACCCACCCGATTCGGGTTTCGCCGATCGTTGAGCCATCCGGGGCGATCTTTGCCACCGCGGCCTTGGCTGATTTTTCACTGTCGTATTCGAACGTTTGGACGTCGCTGCCATCGATACTGACAAATTGACCCGGGACGGACAGAAAAGGTTGGACAACCGGCCCCTTGGCCTCAACCGCATGACCGGCTTTTTTCAGATCTTCGATGAATGTCGCGCGAGTCGATTCCGCGCCGGCTTGGCCGCTCTCGGAATCTTGAGATCTCACACACCCGGCCCCACTGAGCAGTAGGCTGATGAGAAGCACGTCGCACAAGAACGCGCTGCTCCACATTCGATCAGTCATGGCAAGAAAACCTTCCTCCCGGACCAGTCAAGCTATGGCCGGGCTCCAGAACAATGGCCTATCAGTGGGTCGTCCGAACGCTCGAAGAGGTTCATAAAATAGAGGCGGGTGTAGGATCTAACAATGCGACGCACGCTGAGCAGGATTGCAGAGCTGGGAACTACACCATGGGGATCGACCATGATTCGACCACGTCCCTATGAAGAGACCGGTGTGAAGCAGGGGTGGACAGGCTACGAATTTCTCCCATATAAGTCAATGCCAATTGAGCCAAAAGGATTCATGGATCTTTAATGGGATCTGAATCGCAGGCTGACGACGGCACGTCGAGACGATAGAGCGCGACCGCCTTATCGTCATGGACTAGACGAACGAACCTCTCGAAACCACTGATCGATTCCCTGTGTCTTACCAACCAGCTTTGGTCGATGGCCAGAGTGGTTACGTGCAGATTTTTGGTCATCAGACAGAGCAAGGGGAGGCTTGGAAACTCACGTGCCATGTCCGCCTGGAAGCGCAGGTAACCAGGCGGGAAAAAGCCGGAATATCCATTGATAAGCGGTTTGTTGTGATCGATCTGTGCAAAAAGCCGCCAGGCCTCAATCTCATAGTGGGAGACGTGCCGGCCGCTGGGGAATGGGATGTGGGCTACTATCGCGGCCTCTTGCCTAGACTTGAGCCATGCAGTCCACTCTGTGCGGGGAGTCGCCGGTATTTGGACCAGAGGAGCAGGAACCGCCATGTTTTCCACAGCGGCCAGGATTCCCAGCGTCATGGCTAATACCATTCCGGCAGAGCGAAGAGGCCATTCCTTTAGCCGAGCCAGAGCCACAGGGGCCAGCAAGCAAAGACCAAGCTGGGTAAACAGCGCGAATCGGAAGGGGCTCCGCAATTGGCTGAAGCCCGGTATTAGGTTTTTCAGGGTCCAAAATGGGTGCCATCCGCCGATGCTGACATTAAGGCCCAGAGCAAGAACACTGGACCCGATGATCATCGCTCCGAAAAGAAGGACCCAGGGCCGCTGCTCCGCATGTTGAAGGGCGAGGCTGAATCCCCAGGCGGCCAGCAGTAGGACGAAAAGGCCGGGAAAGAGCCCGGCCGTATCCCCATCCGTTGACTCTCGTGGAGGAATCGAGAGAGAAGCGGTGGCCGGCCTAGTAAAAAAATCAGACGGTTTCGCTGAAAGCGCCGCGACGACGTCGAAGGGACGTTCGAATTCCAGGGAGCTGTGGAATGATAGAATCTGCGTCGCTAGCGGGGCAATGAGAGCCACCCAGAGCAGGGCGGCCAGGACCAATTTGCCGACCGCGCGGCGATCGTCACGGAGCAGCCATACGGTCATCAGACCCGCCCCGGCGACCCAAGGAGCACCGAGTAATGCCAGCTGTTGGGAGGTGAGAAACTGCGCAACGTATCCGGCGCACGCCCACAGCGCGTGACCGAGCCGACGAGTCTGGGAGAATCTCACGAGGCCCTCGAAGGTCCACAGAGCCCCAAAGACAGGAAGCATGGGAAGCACCCCGAGAACTTTCGCGATGAAGGGCAGCGTAACAATGAAGAGCCCGCCGAGGGCGGCTGCAAACGGCGGAAGGTGCAAGGCGCGAAGCAGACGATAGGCAAACCACCCGTTGAGCGTCAGAATCAGAAGCAGAGCACAGTTATAGGCAAGCGCGGGCGGGAAGCCGAGGGCCCATAAGGGCGAGACCATGAGGCCCGTCAGCGGCTGGGGCTCGGAATAGGTAAAAACTCCCTCGTTCGGATAAAAGATGGGAGCATTCCAGTACGAGCTGAAGCCGTGGCTTACTCGGTCTGATGTCCACCAGAGGATCCAAAGATTGAACAGCGGAACCGTAGCCTCCCGCTCAGTCCCGAGCGGGATGGCTAAAGACATATGGAAGACCAGAGGCCAAGTTGCCGCGATCGCGCCGAGGAGGCAGAGAGCCGGCGCCACGAAGACTCCTTGATCTCTCACTGCGGAGGCTTCAAGTCTTCAATAGGACCAGTGGACGGACTCTGCCAGTTCATTTTGAGTCTCCTTCGCATTCACTTCGTCACGGGACAGTATCTCCACCTTGTGGCTGAAAACTGATACCCCGTTGGCACACGCCGGTACAGGTACCGGCGCTACACTATTTCTTTCCCTCGGGTTGTTCATGAGAACCTGATGGAGCCGGTGTGGAATCGGCGGGCTGCTCGCCTTCGACTCCGCGCCGCATGATTGGAGCATTCATCCCGGCTTTCGGGACAGGGGTTGTTCGCGGAGGAGGATTTGTCGGCGCGACCTGAAGCTGCCCTCCCTGAACTGCGCCTATATTGGCTTTTGGATTCTTGGGAGTCTGAAAGCTTTCGATCTGCTCACAATCTTTCCCGCCCTCCGCATTAGGGGCGCAGCACATATAGTCTCCGCTACCGTTGCACTCGACCCACTGCCCAGGCTTGTTCAGACAATGGAAGGCTCCGTCTGGAACACCCCCCTTGCAGTTCTGTGGATTTTTTATGGGTTCCGCTTTAGCCGGTATCGCGTGAACCAGGCATGCATACATCAGAAACATCGCCACACCGCCGCATCGGATCGAGCTTCTGCTCCTCATTGCGCACCGTCCTCTCTGGCCTTTGGCCTGTTAAGATCCTCGTTTGTCACTTGCCTTCCTTCTCTGAAGACGTCGGCTGCTCACTCTCGACTCCGCGATGCTGCAGGACCGGCGCGTCCGCCTTAGGGACAACAGAGGGACGGGTCTTGCCTAATTGAGGCTTTTGTTCGAAACAACCACTATTGCAGCCGACGGGTCCCTGCGAGGGAACACACCCGTGCACTGCGCTAAATACACACATTCCCGCTGGGCTGGTACACACGCATACAGGTGACTCTCCAGGAGCTGCCCCTTGTCGAATGGCACGCTCTTGCACGTCTCCGGATACCGGCGGTGATTGCTCCGGGGAAGCCACAGGCGACGATTCGTCTGCCGCTTGAGCAAATGAAGATCCGGTCATCAAGAGAACGAAGGCAAAAGAAGCCAGCACATATGGTCTCTTCCTACCCAGTGAAGGCATCTCCGACTCCTTTCGCGATGATGTCCTTCCAACTACGGCAATCCTTGAAACCTGTGGTGTCACTTGCCTTCTTTCTCTGAAGAAGTGGGCTGCTCACCCTCAACGCCTCGGGGCATGACGGTCCCAGCGCTTGGAGCCATCGGAGCGCGTTGAAACTTACTCGGTGGTACGCCCGGTGACACAGGAGCCTGCTGCAGGACCCCGCCGGTCGGAGGAACAACGGTCCCCGACTGAGGTCCCTTCATTGCGGCCGGCTTGCAGTCCCTCACATTCGAGTAGCTCGTCTTTTCGTAACATTTCCCAGCAGGAGGCAGACCACCCTCGCACTCATCGTATTTGCAGTAGTCGGCGGTGCAC
Source organism: uncultured Nitrospiraceae bacterium (assembly GCA_963730935.1). GTDB lineage: Bacteria > Nitrospirota > Nitrospiria > Nitrospirales > Nitrospiraceae > Nitrospira_C. Next base: position 409,873 of record CAVSTP010000004.1, read on the forward strand.
TTCATGGCTTTGCCGGTACCTTCTTCTGTACCGTTTACGGTGGTGGTGCCGGATGACTTGCATGTCTGACCAGCCGGACCTTTCGGCACGGCCAGGGCAATGTCTGGCATCCCAATCACTGCCGCGAGCAATCCGATGACCCAAATCCGTCTCCGATCAGTCATGGGCAGGTCCTCCTTAACGTCCTTCCGAGTGGAGTCACGGTTTCTTGTCTGTTTCCTCCGACGGAATTCCCGGTTCGTCGGGCCGGTCATCCAGCCAAAATAAGGGGAACGGATCAGCAGCGCTGCTGCCCGCTATTGTTCTGCTCGTTACTCTCCGCCAAAAGCGGGCCGTCGGTCGGCCTGTCTCTTTCTTCTTCAAAAAAAAGTGATACCTGTTATTCGGTCCAGCCACCATGTCTCTGTATTTGCTAAGGATATCCACCTGCACGGAAGCATCGGTGGAGAAATCGGTCTGGTAAAGGAGAACACCAACGTGTGCACCTTGAGGTTGGCCTGGTGCTGACCTCCAGGCCGGCACAAGAAATGTGTGGAACTCCCGTAGCGTGCCTCGGCTCGCTCCGAGGCTGCAACTTCCATTTCGATGTTGCCCTGATTCTCCGGCTTATGCCACAGGAAGACGATCTCACTTTTCGAGTTGAGAATGTTGGCAAACTGCGATCGCATCCGCTAGCTATAAAGAACCTCAAATGTGAGACAAAGAAGTCGTAGAGCGGGATAAGCGTGAACTGCTTGGTGACCAAGAAGGATTACCCATTGGGGACCAGCTCGCGCAGAGTGATATCGAGGCGCATGAAACGGGGCCTCCCGTCCCCCTCTGCCTCACGATACGAGATGATCAGGCCGGTGGTGGGACTATAGGTCTTCTTCAGGCGCTGAACTCGGAAGGAAGAGTTGTAGGAGACGCTGATCTCGATCGGGACCGTCACCGGCACGTTTGCGGGGACGCGGAAGTTCACGGAGATGCTCTTCGACGTGATCCGGATCGCCTGTACGATGGCGTTTAAACTCGGAGTCGGCGCGATAGAACCAGTAGATTGAAGGGTGCCGCTGGGCGCCACGGGCGCCGTAAGCCCAGGCAGGAGCCCTCGTTCCTGAATGTCGGTGGCCTCCTCCGCCGGCGGAGCCGGCTCTTCGGGCATCGTGGGCGGCGTGGATTGCGATGCCGGCGCTGGTGCGTCGGTTGTTGTGGCGGACTCACCACCGGTGCCAATAGATGGGATAGTCTGAAGCGGCGACTCGTCCGCCAGAAGCAGGCTCGCTGACGGGATGCTCAACAGGCCACTGATCATCAGGATTGCTGTTATCCACATGGTGATCGCGATCATAAAGTCTCCTCCACGCTGCGCCACTGGAGACAGTTCATGTTAACGTCCCCTGGGAGGGCCTCCCTTACTCGGCGGACCGCTGCTCCATTCGCATTTGCCGTTACAAGGACCCTGCGGATACTTGCGACAGATTGCGACGTCGTCTTTGGACACAACCATGCACATCCCCGTTCCACTAGTACACCCGCAGGTCATGACCGTCTCATTTGTGACCGCACCACCGGCTTTTCGCTTTGCCGTCATTTGGTTATTCGCACCCTTTTCTAACAAGTACCCCGGCGAGGCCCTGAGTTGATCCCCCTGCACGATGAATCCTTGAGGCGGCACGCCGCGTTCCTGCACGTCTCCCGATGAGGCATACTGCAATTCTGCCTCTGTTGCACCGTACGGTCCTATCGGATCGCGGAAGCCGCCGCGCGATTGAATTTCCGTCCGGTTCTCCTGTTGGGCGCTCTTCGATGGTGCCAACGGATGATTTCGAGGGCTCAGGCGTTTCACCGAAGGCTGAACCAAGTAGGAGTAGCCATATCAATGCAACGCTCACGGGGATTGGGCTCATCATGTATCATCTCCTTTCATCTGAAACGGAAAATTGTTCCAACGGGAATAGGACAGAGACCAGTTAATCCACTTCACGGTCACCCCGCGCGTGAGAGCGTGATAGCCCTAAACGTGCTTCATTCGAGGCATTTCCCATGACTGCCTCGGTTTCGATCTCCCGATTCAGCGAACTCCAACCAGTCTTTACTGAGCCCTTAGGCAACTACACTCGACGCCGCTCGTCGTGTCGCAGACCGCACTGCTCCCGCAGACACTTGAGGAAAACATGTTCTCACAACGGCGTCGCCTCGACAGGTGCAGGAAGATGTTCAGGAAAAATGCATATGCCGCCTTTGGGCGGGAGCGGAGTGCGTGGTCCCTGATATCGTGGGACTTTCATAAAGCCCGACTTTTGCATAGGCTTGGTCTGCATTGACAGGCCGCGAACCTGCATCGATTGGTCAGACGAAGGCGGCGGAGCGGTCGGGTCGTCCGCCCATACCGAGGCAGTCCCGTTAATCAGAAGAGCCATCGTAAATACAGCGAAACCAAATACTCCAATGTTCATCTCGGAACGTTTCATACATCCCTCCCGTGGGTTTCATAAAAGTTGCTGACTGGTTGTTCCAAGAGATGATATTTCTCCCTATTCTCCGATGATGGGTCGGCGACACATTAGCCGGTGTTACTTTCTTCAACTCGCTCGCGCAATCAGCTCTTTCAGTCCCTTTAGATCCAGGCGCTCCTGGTTGCAGTTCGGTTCCGACTATGAATCCCGGTGTGCCGTTGATGCCGAGCTCCTTGGCCAGCGCGCGATTACGATCGATGACCATCTGCCACTCCGAGTTCGCCATGTCGGCTTCGAGTCGTTTGGTGTCAAGCCCGACCTCGGTCGCGACGCGCAGCACTTCTTCCTTTGTCATCTCGTTCTTGCTGGCGAGCAGCGCTTCATGAAACTGTTGATGTTTGCCTTGTGCGCGCGACGCCAGAGCGGCTTTCGCGGCAAGTTCGGAGGGCTCGCCGAGAATCGGGAAATCCTTATAGACGACGCGCACTCTCGAGTCTTCTTTTTGCAGCTGCGTCACGGCTGGTGCTGCTCTCTTGCAGAATCCGCAGCGGTAGTCGAAAAACTCGACGAGAGTGACCTCGCCGTCGGGATTCCCGCTTACCGGCGAGCTTGGATCGCGAAGCAGGTCTTGCTGCCGTTTGCCGATGGCCGCCTTCTGCCGCGCCTTTTCCTCCGCCTCCCGCTTAGTCTCAAGTGCCTGCAGAGATTGCTCGATCACTTCAGGGTGCGAGCGGATGTACTGCTCGATGGCACGTTCCAGTTCCGGTGTGAGCTTCGAGTCAGTCACTGTCGGTTCGGCCCATACATTGGATGGACTCAGCAGGCATATTGCCGCACAACCTGCAGCTAGTAACCCGCAACCACCTGAGGAAGAGATCATGTTTGAAGCTCCTGTTCGTTGGATTGACGCTCTCCGGACGTCTGTCGCCCTGTGTCTTTCAAAGGTTCATGCCAAAAATTGAAGATTCCCGATGCCGTTATGAACCTATTGGCAGCGCCTCATGACATACAGGATGAGAGGACATTCAGTCCTCCCAGTTCAAAGGAGGCACACCATGTGGATCATCGCCATCGTTTTCCTCCCGCTCATCGTCATAGCCCTCACTTCACTTCTGTGCGAGACCTTGGAAAGGGAGTAGGGAGTGCCGACCACTCCTAATTCCCCATCCAATGGGTCGCACCGGGGCTCGCCTCACCGAATCCCTGGCGGAAACACGACACCGATCGATGCTTGCCCCCCCGCAGCTTGACCTAACGGGACAATTTGACCGGCCGGACCGGCCTGACGGATTTGCGTGCTCATCTGTTGGATGACGTTTTCGAATTCCAGGCTGAACTCCGTCGTAAACGTTTGGCAGGTAATGATCACGCAGCCGACAAAGCTACCCTTTTCATGCTTGCAGTCGGGATCATAAGGACAGGCGTCGTCAGCGTTACGGGTCCCATCGCCATCGCAATCTCCGTCCGGCCCTTTATCCTGGCAATTGTCCCTCGTTGTCTTTTGCTGTTGTTCGTTCTTGTGGTTCTGCCACCAGGCCGCTATCCAGTTCCAGGCATCTTGGAAAAAGCCCCAAACGGTAAACACGTTAGTCCCGAAAGGCTGTGGGCCGGCCAATCGAGTCCGGAGCACGTACACGAAGCGCATCCAGTCCCACCATGCGCATGACATCTGCTCTCGGTATCTGAATGACATCGGCGAACTGATTCGGCGTAAACACCATCGCGACATCCGTTCTGCCCGCTATTACGGAATCGAGAGTTTGAAGACCGCCGGGCGTGTTCCGCAGCGTATTTGCGAGAGATGCGCGCACGGGAGCCTGCGAGTACACGACGGATATATCAACGGGGGTGATCCAATACCCGTTGACGAATGCAATCGGTGGGATGGTGCGTAGTTGGCGGCGAATCTCGCGCGTCGACCGCGCTGCGTACAACCGGCTGGTTCAGGGCGGCACGGTACGCCGACATGACCTGAGGTGATGGTGGGGGAACTCGAGAAGTGCCGGAGGGACGACCTGGAAATTGCGGCACCGCCCGCTCTTCGATGCCTCCTTGCTTCGAGGTGTCGTCCGCCTGCACAAATGTGGCTTCCATATTGAACATCACTAAGCCACAAATGAAGAAGCCTGCCCAACGAACACTGTCGACCGTATTCATAATCGCCCTCCAGTCATCCGCGTGTCTCCCCCGTGCATTGCCGTAGCGGCCGCCGCTTAGTGCGGACCCAACACCTTTCTGATCTTATTGTTGGCGCTATTGAGTTCTGCACAATTGTTGGGAGGGTTGCAAATGATAGTGACTTCGACAATGACTGTCTCTGCCGCGGTAAACTTTGGGTCGACTTTGAATTTCTTCGATTGATCGGGCGCGAGCGGAGCCACAGTTCGCTGATCCCTGATCGTGCAATTGTTGTTCGCAATGCACTGGCTTGGATTGGGCGGTGTGCTCAGAGGGTTGTACCGCATACCTAACGTCAGAACCTGTACGGATGGCATCGGCACGTTACCCTTGTTTACGATCTTGATCTCCGCCTTGTACTGGGCATGCAAGACATCGAGCCATTCTTGATCGATGGAGGCTGTCACATCCGGCAGAGGGAAGTGTTGTGGAACAGGCAGGCCTCTTTTCTCAACCTGTCCCTCTTGGCTGTTCGGTTCGGTGTTGGCCGGTTGGTCTTGAGCTAACAGAGAAGCAGTCGTCCAGCACGGAAATACTGCTAGCGCACACAGTGAGAGTATCAACGATAGCCTGCTCCACCGCGGGGCTAGGTGCATGTCGGTCTCTCCTTATCCTTAGGAGCTTCGTCAGGTGGAATCTTTTGGTACGTCTGTCGTCCTGTATCCTTCAAAGGTTCATGCCCAAAAATCGAAGGGATCATACACCTGCATGAACCTTTGAGTGGCGCCTCGTGACCTACCGACGAGAGGACATTCAGTCCTCCCCGGCTCAAAGGAGGCAGATCATGTGGGTCATCGCCATCGTTTTCGTCCCGCTCATCCTCATCGCCGTCAGCTCGCTGGTGTGCGAGTCCTGGGAGTGAGAGTAGGATTATTTCCCTCCCGTACGCACTCCATCCGCCCAACTCCGTGCCGCCTTGGCATCCGTGGGAGCCGGTTTCGTGCATTTCTTCCCCCGCACTCCATAGCTGATGGTCTCTGTCTTGATCGGGCAGGTGCCGAAGGGGGTGCCGAATTGGACGACTCCCTCAATGACGGTCAGAATGCTTTGCCCGTCGTTCTGCACCTTCAAATTGAACTCAGTTTCCTTTACAGATGCGGTTGCCACAGGCGTTTCCACTTCAAACCGCTTGGGTCCGCCGGCGGTTTTTGCCCACACCTCGCCCTGCGATAGTCGGAGAATCCGTGTCATGGGCTTGCCCTTTTCCCATCGAGAGATCAGCTTGAACGTGGTGCTTTCGTTCAAGGCGACCTGAATGCCTTCCTGAAACTCGATGAGGGCCTGGCTGCTCTCATCCGTCTTGAGCACGTCGCCCTCGTACAATGGCACATTGCCCTTTCCTTGAAGACGTTGCTGCACGCCGTCGGTTCGAACGATCGTCAGCGTACCGATCGCATTGGTCGCTGCACCGAGGGGAGTATTCTGGGCGATGGCAGTGCCGGTTACCGCAACGCAAAAGGTCATCAGAGCTGCGATGATGTTCCATGGATTCGATGTCATGTGTTTCTCCTTCACGTTGATGCCGTTGCAAGCGTCTCGCTCATCGCGACACCACCACGCGAATCGGTTTGCGGCCGACCGGAACGGTCGCCAAGGTCTGGCCCGTACCTGTATCGATGACCCGTATTTCATTGCCTTTGTCGTGGGCGACGAAGAGCCTGGTCCCCTCAGGATTCGACCAGATGCCGTTCGGCCCGTCACCGACGGAGATCTCATCCACGACTTTCAGATTTGTCGGATCTCCCGACAGGCCGACGACTTTGTTGAGGCTTCCGACCGTCACATAGGCGATGGGACCTTGGGTGCCTTTATAGGCGAAGGCGATCTGTTGAGGCTTGTCACCCACCGTGAAGGCGCCGACTTTTTCATGGTTTTCCGAATCCAGTACATACACATCGTTCTCGCCGGTATTGACTCCCCACACGAATCCGCTGCGGCTCACGACGAGGAAATGGGGATTGGCGCCGACGGGGATGGTCTTGATCACTTGATGCGAGGCCGTGTCAATGACTCCCACGGTTTTCTCACCTTGGCTGCTGACGAACGCATAGCGGCCGTCGTGCGAGAAGGTGAGACCGGTCGGTCCCTTGCTCACCGGGATGGTGCCAAGGATTCTGAACGTGGTGGTATCGACAATGGAGATGGTGTTGTCGCCGATATTGGCCACCCAGAGCTGGCTGTCGTCATTGCTCAAGGCCACCACGTGGCATCGCTCGCCGGTATAGATCGACGCGATTGTTTCTCTTTTTGTCGTGTCGATTACGGACACCCGCCCTGAAGCGAGGTTTGTCGCATAAAGGCGTCGACCGTCACGGCTGATGGCGAGGTCATGGGTCGAGTGGTTCATAGCTGCGATCGTCCCGACGGGCTCGAAGGTCGTCGCATCGATGACGCTGACGTCATTGCTGCTCTCGTTCGCCACGTAAATCCGGGACGGTAGAGACGCCGAATCGGACTTCACCGCATAGGAGCCGATTTTTGAAGGTTCGAATGAATCCGCGCAACCCGCAAGCGTGAGAGCCAATATCGACAGCAGACCAAGATGATGACGTGAGCCAATCATGATGCCTCCATAAATGGAATGGCCGCCTGAGATCAGTGCACTTGGCCGAGCACCAGTTGGCCCTCGACCTCGCCTTTCTTGACGGGATGTTGATTTTGCCCGGTCACTTCCGGAACTTTTTTTGAGACATACCCGTACACTTCGTCGACCGTCACGATTCCATCCTTGTCAGCGTCGGCCTTTCCGCGCAATCCCTCCAGAAGATAATAGGTAAATACGCCGTGGCCGAGCTCCTCCCGCTCCTCGCTTACTTCGCTGGCTTTGCTGGCGCTCAGCACGATGCGGCCTTTTCCTTTTGACAGACGGTTGAGAAACGTTTCCGAAACGACAGCCCGCCGTGATGCGGTGGCAAACGTGCGGCCTGCCGTGGCGCCGCTATAGCACGAGTCGCTGATAAAGATGATGCGCTCAGGTGTGAGTCGCTGAAAAATCGTTTCGATCTCTCTCATCGGAAGACCCGTTGTGTAGAGATCACGTGGGTCAGCGTCATATGGCACGATGTATTTTTCCAAGCCGTCGTCGTCGCCGGCCGAGGCATCCGCTTCCGGCGCCCCGTGGCCGGCGTAGTACACGATCACCGTATCCTTCTCTCCCGCCTTCCGCCTGAGGTCGGTCCCCAGCGTGCGCTTGAGGTTCATCAACGTGGCTTGCTCGTTCAGCAGCAGCGTGGTCTGTTCCTTCGGAATGCCGATGTACTGCCCGAGGTATTCGTAAAAGGCCAGCGCGTCCTTGTCCGCATAACGGAGTGGTTGGACTGTCTTGTACTGTGAGATCCCGATGACGACCGCCCAAATTTTGCCCCGATCGACCAGGCGGGTTACGTGCAACGTCCGGCTGGCGGACAGATTGTCACGATCGATTGCCGTCACGACGATTTGGTTTCTGCCTTCCAGCAGAGCGAGGCGTTCGGAAAATTCGAGATTGGTGGAGACATCGGGCACGCCGGGTTTAACGGCGACACCACGGTGCTCACGCTGTGTGAGCAGCTGGCCGTTGAGACGGATCTCAACTCGCGCGACGCCTTTCTCGCTGGCGGCCGCCCCGGCAAGATTGATGCGATCCATGCCAACTTCCATTCCGTCGGTGGGAGTGGCCAGTGCGATCACGGGCGGCGCGTTTTGATACAGCTTGACGACCGGTGTGCCTGAAATGCTCGGAACTGGCATCTCGCCTTTGATTGGCTCCTGCGGCTCTTTCACATCGGCTTTGGCCACCCATCCGATTTCCTTCGGAGAAAGTTGCACCCGGTACCAATCGCCTAATTCACCGGTGACGGCGAGGCCTTGGTCTTTAACACCGGACGCGATGACCAATGTTTCCGCGCCGGCGCCGCTGTGAATTTTAATCGAGGCCGGGCCGATGGCGACCAGTTTATTGGTGGCGATGATCTGCGGAGCAACTCGATGATCGATCTCGATCTTGACCATCTCCTCCAGCGTGGTGTTCGAACCGCGTTCCTTGATGAACAGTCGAAGGGGAAGGTGTTCATCCCGGATGTCCCGGCCCACAAAGAGGTTGGCGCTGGCATGCTTAGTCTCGTCAGGCTTCAGCGTGCCGAATTCTAGCAGGGTCTTATTTAATTTCACGCTGAGATTCGGCGGAAATGTGATTTCGACCGAAGTATGTTGAGCAGGCACCGCTCCGACATTTTTGACCGTGACTAGCAGATCGACGGCTTCTCCCTTTTGGATGCGCCCGTCCCCGTTGCCGACCGAGATGCCGCTGCCGTCGTCAATGATTTGCAAGGTATACGCAAAGCGGGGGCGTGGAAGGCCCTTGAATGCGAGCATGGCTTTGAGATGATCCGGAACGAATCCATTATATTCTTCGAATTCCACACGCACCGGAATGGATCCGTCCGGACGGTCGGCGGGAATCCGGACCGTCACCACATCATCAGCGGTCTGTCCACCATCGATCTTTCCCAAATAGAACAGATGTCCGTCGAGCGACGGATCGTCGCTCTTGATTCTTGCTTGAAATCGATAGAGTGGTCCCTTGCCTCTATTTGTCACTGAAAGCGTGAGGGTCACAGTGCTACCGGCTTTCACTTCAGTCGGCTGGATGGCGAGATCGGCTTCAGGCCGCGGCGGTGGAGAAGGCACGGCACCGATTTCGTTGCCGCGCCGCTGAATCTTTTCGGACAGCTGTGCGCTGAGCGCCGGAGGTGTTGGCGGTTGAATTCTCACAGAACGGTCGCGACCGCCTGAAGCCACAAGCCCGCCATCCGGAGAGACCGCAACCGACCAGACCGGGCCTTTGTGGCCGCCAAGGGAATGCCGTTCGTTCCCCGTTGCCACGTCCCAAACACGCACCGTGCCATCGGCACCAGCCGAGATAAGGGTACGGCCGTCCGGGGAAAACGTGATGGCATACACTTCCCCTTTATGACCGGTGAGTGTGAAGCGTTCTTCTCCGCTGGCGAGGTCCCACAGTCGAATGGTGGAGTCGGCCGAGGCGCTCGCGAGCCACTGGCTGTTGGCGTGAAACGCAATGCCGTGGACGGCGCGCGTATGGCCGGTGAGCGTGTGTTTTTGCCTGCCGGTTGCCAGATCCCATAGGTGAATCTGCGTGTCGCTGCTGCCGGTCGCCAGCATTTTTCCGTCAGGTGAGAACCGAAGGGCAAACACGATGCCGAATTGCCCGCGCACGGATTTCAATTCTTTGCCGGTTGAGGCATCCCACAATCGAAAGCTGCCGTCGTTGCCGCCCGTGGCGAGTGTTTTGCCATCGGATGAAAACGTCACGGAACGGACTGCACCGAAAGCGGAGGTGACAGCCAACAGCTCCCGCCCGGATGACACATCCCAGACGCGAATCGACGTATCGGCGCTGCCGGAGGCAAGAAGCGCCCCGTCCGGGGAGAAGGCGACGGCGTGCACCGCCCCCATGTGGTTGCGCAATACGCGGAGATCGCGACCGGTGTCGGATTCCCAGAGTCGAATGGTTTGATCGGTGCTGGCGGAGGCGACTACACGGCCGTCCGGGGAGAAGGCGACGGCAAGAACATCGTTGGTGTGACCGGTGAGCAGGCGAGGCGCCTGCTCAAGCGCCAAGCCCGTTGCAGGGAAAAGGAAAAGTCCCCACGCTGCCAACCAGAGACAAGGACGCGCGCGCATGATGCGGATACGGCCCTTTCCGCTCATCGTGTTCTCCTCGGCCTACGAGGAGAACACCAGCCAACGTCTATGTATCAATCAACGAATGCAAATCCTTTAAGCATTGTCAAATTGCTACTTCTCGTATTTCCGGTCGAAAGTTGCCCGCGCTGCCCAGCCACGCGTGTGTCGAGCAACTATTACGTAAGGTTCAACCGCTGGGAGCGCAAGTCTATTGATGGGGGTATGAAGAAGTCAACGAAGCGGCTGGTTCACCATACAAAAGAGGGGGATAAAAACCATTTAGCTGCCTTGGGGCACAAAGATAAAGTCCCCGAGGCTTTCGTGGCCGGCCATGTGGATGGGATCGTAGGTGGGGATCTGTTCGGTATTCAGTTTTTGGGACAGACTGACAACGCGTGTGCGCACGGCCCAGAATAGACGCTCTGCTTCAAGGACTGACATGTTTTCCTCTAGGACGCCGAGAAACGCGTCGGCGAAGACCGAGTGTCCGCTGCCGCCGGCATCCAGCACGGGTTTGACGCCGCCGGATGTCATGGCGGTGCGAACCCGCTTCTGAGACAGCGTCTTGAGGAGATCGAGGCGGGCATCTTCCGTGAGCCCGGGTTTCAATTGTGCGAGAGTCGTGCGCGTCAGCTTCCCGCTAAAACAGGAGTCGGCCACCACGAGAACGTGCTTGGCGGACATTAATTGGAGCATATCTGTGACGCCGGGGAGCAACAGCCATTCCGAATTGTCGTTAACCTCCGCATCCACCGGAATCCAGTACCCGCGATCGATGCCCTGTTCAAGATGGCCGTGACCGGCATAATAGATCAACAAATTGTCTTTTTCGGTCAACATCTTCCGATACTGGTTCAGGGCCTTCATGATCTGGGAGCGGGTGGCATCCTTGAGCAACGTCACCTGAAAGCCGTAATTGGATTCCAGCACCTTAGCGACGGCGGACGCATCGGCGATGGCATTCATCAGCTCGGGCCAATGCCTGTAGTGGTCGTTGCCGATGACGAGCGCATGGTAGCGGCCGAAACCGGCCAATTCCTGTTTGGGAGTCGTGGGAACCAATTTGGCGCCGCCACGCCCTTTCAATGAGAACTTCATCGCCGCGCGCTTGTTTTGCGTGTCGATGGCCAGGATTTGGACGGCTATTTCTTCCGTGTTGGATCGGATCGGCGGCAGGATGGTCGTGAAGATACCATCGGCATTGGGGTTCACGGATTCACCGTTGACGGTCAGACTGCGCAGGCCGGCCGGAGCAAGCACACGCCCGGTGATGGATCGCCGGGCCCCCAAGCCGACTGGAATCACTGCCTGATCCGTGGTGACCTGAATGCCCCTTGTCCTGGCCAGCGGAGGATCAATGATGTCCAAGGAAGGACCCTCAAACCCCAGATCGACGGTCGAGGCAGCCTGTAGCGCGTTCGCCTGTTTCGCCGCATCGGCTTCAAGCTGGGCGATTTTCTGTTGCAACTGCGCGATCTCTTGCTGACGTTGCTCGTTCTCGCGCTTCGTCTTTCCCAGGTCTTGCTGGAGATTCCTGACCGTCTCTTCATACGTACCGATCGTCGCAGACTGATCAGGTTTGGCCCGCAGCTGCTCGAGCTCGACGCGCGCCTCCTGATAGCGCCGCTCCGTGTCCTCGATCTTCCGCTGACCTTCCTGAGCCTGTTGCTGGCGCTCGGCAACCAGAGTATTCAACCGGCTGAGTTCCAGATCGGCCGTCGATAACTGTGTCCGGAGCCGTTGTGCTTCCGTGTCCTTCCTGGCGACGGTCTGCTCCAAGATTTGGATACGTTCCGCATTCTTCTCCAAAATGCCGACGCGAGTCTGGAGCCTGGCGACCTCTGAATCCCGTTCTGCAAGATGGCGCTGGTTTTGCTGCATGGCTGTCTTCGCGTCCTGGAGCTGACTCTCGAGTGAAGCCACTCGAGGGGTCGCATCCGGTTTAGCTTTGAGCGCTGCCAGATCCTTCTCGAGCGATCTAACGTGGTCTTCCTGCTGCCGGACTTTCACTCGAGCCTGTTGTGTTTCCGTCGTGCGGTCGTTCAGCTCCCGCCGGACGGTTTCCATCTCGCCGTTGACCCGTCCAAGCTCACGATTGAGAGTCCTGATTTCCTCATCCTTGGCCGCGACAGTCTGTTCCAAATCTTGTACACGAGTCATTGATTGAGGTTGTGCTAAAGGCTTGATCGAGAGGTTCAGCAGGGCGGCTTTGCTTAAATCGGACGCCGTGGCATACCACCGGAACGCCTCGGCAGGGTCCTTCGCCACTCCCAACCCCTGCTCGAAGAGCCGGCCGAGGGATATGGCCGCACGTTTGTCGCCCTGGTCGGCCGATTTTCGATACCAGGCTGCCGCCTGCGGGTAATCCGCCGTAGCGCCCAGACCCCTCTCATAAATGGTTCCAGCATAATATTGGGCTTCGGCGGAACCTTTTTCTGCCTCTCCGAGCCAGATCTTCAGCGCTGACCGATAGTCCCCACGATCGGCCAAAACGTATTCGCCGCCGCGGATGGCACAATCTTCCTTGGTTGTTCGTACCGGCCGACGCTCGGTGACATAGGTCGTCATCGTGCCAAGCTGACGGATCTGACCGGGAAGGAGACAGTCCACGATCTCATAGGCATCGGCATTTCCTGGTCGATTGACGGCATCGCTGACGGCGGTGACCGAATCGGCGGCAGGGTCTGACGCACAGGCGAACAGCGCCATTGCCAGGAGAGACGAGGTGAAGTTCGTACAAAATTGGTCGCGTTTAGAGTGAGCCATCGGCAGCCGTGGAGGTTTCTCTCTCAGGTCTTAATCGGTCGGCCAGCAAGAAAGGTTCAATCGGGATGCCAGCTAATGGTTACACCCGAGTGCTCGTTGCAGACGGCTCCCAGTCTACCTATAATGGGCTCCCACGCCAAGGGCCTATTCAGGAAAATCGCGTTTGAACAGTTTCCAGAAGCTGCACGACACACGTTGTGTGGGAACCAGACGAGGAGGCCGCATGATTGAAAGGATGGTCGCGCAGCTGCGGATGCCCGGGCATCACCGGCCGTTAGTCACCGGTGTGCTGTTCGGCTTGGTCAGTGTCTTCGCGATGTCTCCATTCGCCGACGCGCAAGTCCTCAATGACAAAGTCAACTCGTTATTGGCCAACAACTGCGCCCAGCTGTTGCAAGGAGCTGGATCAGCAGTGCTTGGTCCCAATTTGGCGGCAGCCTGTACAGGTAGTACCGGTGCTACCGGTTCGGGAAATTCGGCAGGGGGCGGCGCCACCGCCGTTCAAACGACGGCAGCGTCAATTCTGAATCGCAATATCCTGTCCCGTTTGGAGGACGTCCGTAACGAAGAGGATTCGTCAAAAAAGTCTTCTTCTGCGATGGCGATGAATCCGTTCGGAATGTTGGCGCCGGGCATGATCCGCGGCTTTGGCACATTGGCACCGGTGAATCAGACAGGGGATGGCTCTTCGGCGAATTTTGCCACCAGCAGTCAGAGCCGCATGAAAGGGTTTGGATTCTTCGCCTCCGGCTTGGTGGAAGCGTTGAATCGCGACGTCACGACATTCCAGGACGGTTATAAGTCCATGATTCTGGGGATCACAGCCGGCGCTGACTATCGCTTCAACCGACAGACCGTTGGCGGTGTCGCCGTCAACTATGCCAACACACATGGCGATTTCAAAAATGGGGGTGATTTCAACACAAATAGTGTCGGAATGCTTCTCTTTGGATCGTACCTACCGACCGATCGGACGTTCGTCCAAGTGACCGGTGGATACACGCATAACAGCTATCTGGTGTCGCGCACAGCTCAAGCTTTCATTCCTGGGGTAGGTGGTGGGCCCAATCGAAATCTCGCGGGTATTCCGAGCAGCAATTCAAACGGCGACGTGTTCCGGACTAGCTTATTGGCCGGCTACGATCATCCCATCGGCATGTTCACGGTCGGTCCCCGTGTGGGAGTGAACTACACGAACACTCACATCGGCAGTTACTCGGAAACCAGCGGTGGCGGTCTTGGATTACGATTTGACGACCAATGGGTGAACTCGCTCCAGAGCGTGTTGGGGGTCCAGGCACAAGCGGCCATCGGCACGTCCATGGGCGTGCTCGTTCCGCAAGCCAATGCTGATTACATTCATGAATTCGCGAACTCGCAACGCTTCATCAACGTGGCCTTCTTCGAAGACAACCGGGCCAATCCGCTCAAATTCACCTTTCAAAACGACGTACCAGTCAGGAATTACTTTAATCTGGGCACCGGCCTCGTCATGGTGTTGCCCAACGGCTGGCAGCCTTTTGTGAATTTCCGCGCGATGGTGGGGAACACTCAGTTCAACAACTACGCCGGCACATTTGGGTTGAGAATCGACTTGTAGTGTAGGCAGCAGGGTCACGATTCTCACCCATACCTGATGTTCTCATAACGGTGTAGACTGCTTCGTTTCCCCGAGAATTCTTCGCCGTCTCGCGCCCGTAGCTCAGTTGGGTAGAGCATCAGCCTTCTATCTGACTAGAGGATTGCCTAAGTCGTTGATGGCCTGGGCAATCCCTTCGTCATTCTTGGCGATTCTCGGTTTTTGAGCCTTCCGCTCTCTTTGTCTCATCTTCGTGTCATCTAATTCCAATTTAGCGCGTTTTCTAACACCCTAATAACACCTGCTCCGATGCCCCCGGCACCAAAAAATCGCAGGCCGTCGGCTCGCGATATCAGCACTTCGATGCGGCGGTAAGTTTCGACGCAGTGGAGGGTTAGCACTAAGCTCGTTCTCTAACTCGTAAGTTTTGCCGTTTCTCACATCACGCAAACCCATGTGGTCTACATGCCCTGAACGATAAACCGTCGCCATGTGTCGTCCGGCCTCATGAACGGCTGCGTTGTTTATAGGACCGATGGTAAAGAAGTTCATAAGACCGCGAACCATCACAACGATTGGCTGTGTCTCATAGACTGCCAGAAGCCTTGCTGCCTGCAATGCCATGTCCTCTCGTCGGAATTGATACATAAGAGTCCTCGCTATGGCTAAGGGTTAGCACTGGGGCACATCCAATCGGTTGTTTAGAACTCGTGGTGCTGATCTAGGCGATCCTTGGCGCCAGGCCATACTATTTTCGGCCCCCCATGAACTTCTTGTACTTTGCCAACCGCCGGTCAATGTTCTCTTCGTTGTCCGTCAGCCAGGAATGGCAAATATGGACGATCACGTCTGACAACGAGGTCCCATGCGTGCCAATCAGTTCTTTGAGTTCATGTTGCAGAAACGAAGGCACGGTAATGCTGAAGTGCTCGGTTCGAGAATGGTCCGGCGATGCTGACTTGCCCATAACGCCCCCGGTGGTATAGGATATTACCGGTTCAATATAGCACCAATATCGAACCGTAACAAGCCAAACATCAAAAACCACTACCTAGCCCACACGCTTGGTAGAAAACAGGAAGGGACATCAGCGCCGCGCATCATGACGAGAGGGCGGTATGACTCGTGAAGAGATTATTCGGATCTTATTGGTCGACGACGTCGAACTTGTCCGGCATACGTTGCGGACGATCCTCTCGGCCTATCCGCGTTTGGCAATTGTGGGCGAAGCCTGCGATGGAGAAGAAGCTCTTGCGTGGGTCCAGCGATGCGATCCCTTGGTGGTGGTGATGGACATTCAAATGCCGCGCCTCAACGGCATTCAGGCGACGACGCTCATTAAACGGTATTTCCCTTACGTGATCGTAGTGGGGCTGTCCGTCCACGCCACCGAGGACCTGCGTCAAGAGATGATTACAGCTGGCGCTAGCAGTGTGCTCTCCAAAGACCATGCCTGTGCGCGGCTCCATGAGGAAATCACGAAAGCCGTGAATTACCGGTCCGCGTTGCTATCGTAACGGCATTCCGTGGGGAGGTGGTTATGCGACATGAGGAAGCCTGCCTTGGGATGTTCGTCAGGCTCCTTTCGGACTGGCACGGCATTCCCAAGGGCACGGTGGGAAGCATCGACACGGTGGAGACAGGGGTAGACGGTTCATGGTGTTTCACGATTTTTTGGGAACTGCATCGCCCTTTGCGTTCAACGATGCCAGGCCGGACTCGGGCGCGCACCGGCCTCCAATCCGGATCCCTCGGCCTGCGACTATGGGAAGAGGATCTCCCGCGCTTCGAAGTTATTAGTCAGGAGCAGCGGGATGTGACCGCCCTGCACGTTGCGCCACCAGCCGACACGAGCCCCACGACAATGTGCTTGTTCAGCTCCCAGGCCGTGGACCAACTGACGTTACCATTTACTGACCGAGAACTCGTTGAAGAAGATCACCCACAACTGACCTTTGCCTTGGTTGGAGCGTGAGATGGGGCGCTCGGAGAGCGAGGATCAGAGGCCATCCTTGGGAAGGGGTGTCTGCCATGTGACGGGTTGCCAGTCAGGCAAAGGCAGATACAGGGCCGGAAGAAAAACAAAGACTAGTCGGGGATATTTGAAAACTCTCTGGTCTCACACAGATGAGTGTGCCTTGGCACATTCTCCTAGAACTCCCGCTGAGTCTTAATCCATTCAGTGCTAAAGATTAGGCGGCAACCGATTATATGACGGGACGAGCGTTTTTGCTGTGACCACCGAACTTCAAAAACCTCGGTTGTTGACTGCTCACCGGGCTGTTGCCATTGGACTTCGATGGTGTCACCCGCATGCAAGGGACCAGACATCTGGAGGAGTGCGCCATTTTCACTTCTATTCAACATTACCACCGGACCATCCTCAAAAGTAGTCCTATCTCCGTTAGTCAGACTTTTGAGGTATGTTCCATTCTGGCGAGATCTATGACGCATCTCGCTTCGCGATGAGAGTTGGGTGTTCATGATGTGTCTCCCGAACGGGGCATGCATACAAAAAAACAGCTCGCACAGATTGTGTGCGGATTCAGTCGGTACCTACAAGGCAGCAGTGGGGGGATCTGTCTGTGAGGGGCTCGATGTGTAACGGTGATGCTCTTCGGCTGGCATGGTACTTCCTGTCAATGCGACATGGTCCATAATGGGGCCACGCTAAGCCAGAAGGCACAACGCATCAATACCTCATTTGAGGGAGGAAGAAAGCCCCTAGGGTAATACTTGAAATGAGTTATAGATGCATCTCTACCGTTTTACGTAGAAGCGGGGGGCAATTGCCCGTATTGAAAGGATCGATGGGCCGAATGGATGTGTTACGCAGTCTTGTGGAGTCGCTGACACAACGTTAGAACGAGAAATGAACAAGGACGGACGGATGTACACAACGGAATCATGGATAGGCGGGTGAATCCTTACTCACAGATCCATTCAAATCTCCTACACTAACGCCGCAATGCACCGCTAGCACCCGTGCTCACCTTCACGAGCCTTTCCCTCTCGGCGGCAGATGGCCTTTACGTTCAAGCTCAGCGACATGGTCAAGCAGCAGTTGGACGACGTATTTTTGGATGCTTTGCCCTCCGCTTAAAGCAGCGGCAGCCTTCAATTTGTTCACGAGATCAGCGGGGACATTTCGTAGATACACAACCTTAGGTTTAGTAGCCATGGGGCGGTGATGTTACCGCAACCACTTCGGCCGACACAAGCTCACTTTACCTGCTCACTAGGAAAGACTATACTATGCTAGCACCTGTCGCATTGCTGGCATCTCTGGTAGGCCTGCCAGATAAAGCGGAGGATGATATGGCAAAGAGCATCAAACCGGACTTTCTAACAGAGGAGCGGCTCCTAGCGTGCCTGATGTTCCTGAGCAAACTGCGCAAGAGCGGCGTAACAAATATGTTCGAAATTCGGCTGAAACTGCGCCATGCATTCCCCGATCTCACGACGACTCAAGCTGCCGAAGTCCTTGCGTACTGGATGCACACGTTCGCCGCGGCATGACCGAGCAGCACTAAGACCCCAGTCCTCATAAACTCCCCCCTTATTAATGGTTAGGTTATTCACAGGCATATTCGAGAAGGCGCCTAGGTAGGATGCGATAGGGCTAAATTGTGAATGCGTGTATATTTCCGAAGGCTCGCGCACCATTGCGACAGGGAGTCATCTGCATGGTCGACTGCCGGTCGGGTGAAGCCGCATACATGGGCAGCCCAAAACTATATGCACAAAATGGCAGAGGAGGATGAGCATGTTTTAGGGTTGCGAAGACAGCGGACGCATGACTAGGATAACCGGGGTAGAAATCCTAGGCGGCTGCTTATTCGCTCCGTTCTTGGGCGGTCCATGGAATCCGAAAGCCGGTCAAGCCGTTCATCCTTCGTTTGCCTTCTGACCTTGACAACAGCCATGTCAGCGGTGTGGATACCCGGCTGTGCAACTATCCCTGATCCTTCCTATCAAACGGACTGGATTGAGATCGGCAAAACAACGAAGGCAGACGTGGTCGAGCGCTACGGGGATCCCCAGGTTGCTCAGAAGTTAGCGAAAGGGACAATTGTGACTTATTTTCCCGTATGGAAACATCCTCCATCCCCACCCGCAATCCCAACAATCCGGACCATGCAACCTACCCCCGCTGGGTTCGGCGTGGCGATGACGAATCCGATTGAGCATAGACTCCCTATAATGGACGTTGGCAGTGAAGCCCACGGACAGCCCAGGCAAGGGTTGAGTATCCGTTACGACGCGCAAGATATCGTGAGAGAAATCCTTGAGTAACAGCTAACTGTCGCGAGCGGACGTAGTGGCGCATCTCAGGGCTCACCAACTACTTCAACACCGCGTTGGTCCATAAGTGCAAAGGTAGTCTCAGCATAACGTATGACGCGGATCTTGGTGCCATAAGTCAAAGCGTATGCACCGGCGATATAACACCGTGGAGCCTGAGGAGCTCCAGAGAGCAGTTTCCCATCTTCAGCCTTATCAGGCTAAGACTCTACTACTGATAACACTGGACGCAGTGGCGTCAGGTGACGAAACTGTAAGTGCTCGTCTTCCCTCAACGCGCCGTAGTTCAGTTGGATAGAGCATCGGCCTTCTAAGCCAAATTCCGTCAAAAGGGATTTCAAACACTTACCGCCATCACGTGGGATTTCTGTACGTTTTTCTGGAGGACAGAAGACTCAGGCGAGGACAGAAGGGCACAGGATTCTCCGTCTTTTCACTATAGAATGACACATAGATTGGCACATCAGGAGTAGGACATGGTTACACTAAGACTCAAAACAGCAGGCTTATCAATTCTTCAAGGAAAGTTGCGGATGAGATGACTGAACCAATGCAGTACGACCGATGTTCCATCGAGAGCATGGCAGCATTTTCACTCTTATATTCCTTTTCGATCCTCCGGGTGTTCCTGGCAAAGAGTGCAGCAGCGGATGCCAGAGCATTGTGCACACACTAGAACTCAACGCTTTGTTGAGCGAGAGCTTCGAAACGAGAAAAGTGCTGCACGATGGAGAGCATTCTTAAAGTTCTTCGTCACAGCTGTGTTCGTATCAGTGACGGCCATTGCGGTTCAATTTTGGAGAGATCAGCCTTAGGAAGCTTCGTTTTGCACAAGCGTCTTAGGCCGCCTGCTCGTTACGGTTCCGCTCACTATCCTAGGCTTCAGTAATAAGGATGATGCAATCGATTCGCCGTAGCGCGCTAGACGAGCGCGGTACCCCATCGCAAGAATGGGCATTCGTTGATACCCTTACAGCCCGTCGAACACGTAGACGGCCCCGCTATTGGGAGCGTTGTTGTCGGCCTGAATGCCATTCACCCCAGTCGCATTACTATCTTCAAATACTGCTCCAACGGCCAGCGTATTGCCAGAAAGAGCGACACTTATCCCAAACTCATCTCCCGCGCCCGTGTTGGAGGCTTTCAGATAAGCTGTCTCCTCCCAAACCCCGGCAGTACGCTTGAACACATAGACCGCGCCGCTGTCCGGTGCGCTATTGCTCACCTGATTACCATTGATCCCGGTCGAACCGCTGTCCTCGAGCCGTGCGCCAACAGCCACGATGTCTCCAGCAATGGTAATGGCTCCGGCGAAATTGTTACTATTTTCAGCGTGGGAGGCTTTGAGATAGGCTTGCTGAGACCAGACTCCCGCAGTACGCGTGAACACATAGGCAGCTCCCGAGTTGTTCACACTATTGTCGGCTTGATTGCCGTTGACCCCGCTCGAAGCACTGGATTCAAACCGCGCTCCGACCACGACCGTATCACCGTCAAGATCGAGGCCCAGCCCAAACCTGTCGCCAGCATCGGTATTCGAGGCTTTGAGATAGGCCTGCTGAGTCCAGACCCCTCCGGTCCGCGTGAACACATACACCGCTCCGGCGAGCGGCGCACTATTGTCCGCCTCGTTGCCATTCACACCCGTTGCATTACTGGCCTCAAAGGGAGCTCCCACCGCGAGCGTGTCGCCCGCGAGTGCAAGACCGTATCCGAACAAGCCCCCCGCGTTTGAGGCTTTGACATAGGCTTGCTGAGACCAGACCCCTGCGGTCCGCGTGAACACGTAGACGGCACCGCTGCCTGGCGCGTTATTGTTACTCCCATCATGATTGATGCAGCACGCTTCGCTGGCCTCGGCGATACGCTCCGACGGCTAACGTGTCGCCTTCCACGGCCACGCTGACGCCGAACTGGTCGCCCGCTTCAGTATTATGGCCTTTGAGGTAGGCCTGCTGCGACCACGCCCCTCCGGCCCGCGTGAACACATAGACGGCTCCGCTGTCTTGCGCGCTATTGTCGCTCTGACTGCCATTACTGTCCTCAAACTGAGCGCCCACCGCGATCGTGTCGCCTGAGATCGCCACGCTCACCCCGAACTGGTCGTTAGCGTCGGTATTCGAGGCCTTGAGATAGGCCTGCTGGCTCCAGACTCCCGCGGTCCGCGTGAACACATAGACGGCTCCGCTGTTTTGCGCGTTATTGTTCGCTTGGTCGCCATTCACCCCGGTCGCACTACTTCCCTCCTGCGGGGAGCCGACAACCAGCGTATCGCCGGAAAGTGCGACACTATACCCAAGGGTATCGTTAGCGCCGGTATTGGACGCTTTGAGATAGCCTTGTTGAATGAGCTGTGCCACGGGCGGTGGGGGTGGAGGTGGGGGTGGAGGTGTAGACGGCGGAGTGCTTCCCGGCGAAGTGCTTTCCGGCGGAGTGCTTGCGCTTCCATCCCCACCACCACTACACGCGCTAAGGAACAGGCCTGCCAACAGCAATAGTGAGAGTGTTGAGGACAGTGGCCTTCTGGACAATCGCGTCATTTCTAGCTCCTACGGTGAAAATTGCCTCATATCACTACCTACCGCCTACCGCGCGTGCATCATATACTCTCAATGTCAGATTTTCCAAAACCATTAAGGGGGGGACCCCCATCTTTTGGATGTAGGTGAAGTATATTACTTAAAAAAATACCGTGAAGCATTTGAACGGCTCGAAACGCGCATCCGACATCCCGAACCTTCGGTCATAATGGCTGATCATGGCGTGGATGCACCAATTTCGCGCATCTTCCAGCGTGTCAAAAACCAACCCATCCAGGGGCTGATCGCTCCCTCTTGCCGTTTGGCAGCATCATCGTGTAGCCGAAGGCGACGTGCTTGATCCGCTTCCCGAAGGCATCCTTGGTTGTCCATTCACGCATGACGCTTCGGTACGCACACCTAAGTCCCATGCACCTGCGCACGGCTGTAAAATCCTTGGATGGACCCACTCCTTTGTTTGACAAGAATGACCAATTGGCACATAAATTGGCACAAAGAGTAAAATCAGAGCATGCCTCTCAGCTAAACGATTGATCTTCAAGCATGCGCCCGTAGCTCAGTTGGATAGAGCATCAGCCTTCTAAGCTGAGGGTCGCTGGTTCGATTCCAGCCGGGCGCACCAAGTTTTCCAAGGGGTTATCCGAAGGAAAAATGGAAAATAGTGAAGATGGTGCGCGGGTGGTGCGCATCCTCACAGTGTCAATAGCGCGTCAGTCGTCGATTTTCCATTCTCATTGCCTTATGCTACCCGGAGAAGAAACCGTGGTAACAGCAAGAGGGCTGTTTAAGCTTTTTAGCATTTCCTGAGACGGGTCTCGCACTTCTTCCTTCCTTTTCTCTCCCCGCAAATGTCCTTGACCCTCAGTTAAGCAGACTCAAGGGTCAGCGAGCCAAGACGTGGTGCGCGGGTGGGGCGTGGAGAGGGTGTGAGAGGATCTACTTTGTGGGCACCGGCTAAGCCAACGGTGTTGTGCCAGCGGAGCAGCGCTTAGAGGGAGGCCAGTTTTTTGCACATGTCTGCGATCTGGCGCTGCACACTGGGACGCAGTTTGGTAAAGGCGAGCCCAAACTCGTGAGGACGACTCCACTGGACAGTGGCCTCCTCCACACTGAACGGGTTGCCTCCCTGCGGATAGATCCAGCATTCGAGGGTGGTGCCAAGAGGTACTCCCGCAGGACTGGAAATGCGGCAGCCACACGGCGAGAGGTCTCGGAGTTGACCCTCACCGGCCACGACCTGACTTTTCGAGGAAAACTGGCTCAAGAGCTGGACGGCCACACGACCATGACGGCGTTTCTCTCGGTGACCTCTCTCAGCCTGGACGGATCGATTCGCTGGGACTAGCGAATTGCCGCGCTTCAGAACGCTCTCTAGTTTTCCCCGAGCAGCCGTGCCCCAGCGAGGGATCTCGAGCGTCTCCGTGTACGACACGAGCCGCTGCAAAGTCTGACTCATCAGAGAAGCTAGCTGGGGCTTGAGTTGTTCCCAGATGTACACGACGTCTACTTCCTCACGAGACGCCTCTGGTGGGGGAGGGGCTTCCATTTCTAGTGGGCCCGCACTCAATTTTTGAATCCGAGTCTCGACGTCCTGGAAAGTCGGATCCTCGCGTCGAATCCGCCGATAGACGACCAAGGCCTCGAAGTCCCGATCGAGCGATTCTAACGTCTGGGCAAGCATATACAGGATGTGCACGCGTTCCTTGGTGGAAAAAGGCCCCGTCTCGAAGGCCTGACGAAAGGCCGTGACCGCTTCCTCCGGACGATTCAGAGTCTTAAGGCAAAGCGCGACCTGCGCAAAGGCTTTCCCGGCCTGCTGCGGGTCCTTCGTCGCTTGCTGAAATTCCTTGAGCGCCGCGTCGAAGCTTTGGACTTTCTTCATGAGTAGCCCGCGCTCATAATGCTCGGCTCCGGGCGTGTCCTGTGCCATACGGACCTCCTCCAGGCTGGCGGTGTGACTCGGAGGAATAGGTGAGCAAGAATAACGCCGGTCTGACGCGCCCCGTGTGAGCCCGAAATCAATCAGTTCGCCATTCACGCGCGCCGCGGAGGTGATGGCCAGGTCCAACACAACGCCCGGAAACGTACGCCAGGCGGGCGTCAGCGGGAATGTCTTTCCTGTCGGCGAGAGGGGGTGCCCTGACCCTCAGCTAACCGAGCAGAGGGGGCATCGAGGGAGAAAAACATGGTGCGTGGAGGGGGGTCAATGGGATCGATTTTGCCGCGTCCTGCACACCGAGGTCGTTGAACTTCTTACTCCCTCGAAATTTCGGATCGAACTTCTAAGTTGAGGGTCGCTGGTTCGATTCCAGCCGGGCGCACCACAAAATCAACGGCTTATCTCTCTCCTGCCTCTGCTACGAGCAACGCGCCACGATGCGCTGCCTCGATAGCTGTTGGTTTGACGATCCGATCCAGCTACCGATCCCGAACAAACGGAGGCGCTGAATGGTCCGAAGCGGTTGGTCATCCAACAAACACGATCGTCAATGCAGTAGAGAGAGAAAGCGGACGCCGATCATGAACAGGGTGATGCCGCTGGCCACGATCAACAGGTTTAGGATGATGTCCCCGATGTACGGGAGTGCACTGGAAGGGAATGCGAGACGCACGCGATCCAATAACCAAGTTGTCATGAAATGGTCCCTCAATGTGAGAGCTAAGTCTGCATCAAAACCTAATCAAATGATATAGGTCTGAAGGGGGGTATTGTATGGACGAATGCCTAGTCCAGGTCAACATCGGCAATGCCTCCTCCTAGAGCCTGAAATTCCTCAATCTAGAGCGTTTCCTAGTCCTCTTCCTGACCTGCCTGCCCCCTCTCTATTACTGACACAATTGCCCCTTACATCATTGAGGAACCTCTATGGCTGGCTCCAAGACTACGACTGTCCTACTCATGGATCCCAACAAAGATGACCGGCAACATTGGAGGAAACGACTCAAAAGCTCTTCTTCACACTATAAAGTTTTCGCGGCCAAGGACGCTGAAACGGGGCTAGCCGTCTGTCAATCTGAGCGAATCGACTGCGTCGTGATGGAACTTCATCTTCCTGATATGTCGGGGTTTCAGGTACTTCTTCGTTTGAATCCAATCATATGCCGTTCTCTTCAAACTCCGGTCGTCGCACTATCTAATTTCACGGACCCATCGATTGCCGAGGCGGCAAAACAACTTGGCGCACAATCGTACCTCATCAAATCTCAGGCATCCGGCGATGATCTACACCGAGCCATCCAGACAGCAATTCTTAGAGTAGAGGAAACCCGCAAGGAAGTTTACAAGCTGAAGACCGAGACGCACTTTGCTGAGAAGTCTGCAGCCTAAACCGCTGTCTAAATCAGTTCGCAGCGATCTTCGGTTCGGCTTTCCGTAGCCGACAGGCTCTCGGAAGTCTTAAGATGGAGTTCGCGCCGTGGAGGATCCTAAATCGCTGGATGAACGGCTTTAATCGCAGGGTACAGTTCTTCCAACGCCATTGATTTCAGATAGACCCCTACTGCCCCAGCTCGTTCCATCGCATCGGTGTTGTAATCACCCGCATACTCTGACAAGCCGATAATTTTCACATGGGGATACTTGGCGCGAATCTCCCGAGCCGCAGCGATCCCATCTAATGCGGGCATGCGAATATCCATCACCACAATGTCTGGTTGAAGTCTTTCCACGGCGGCAATGGCTTCTTCACCATTGGCTGCCTCGCCAACCAATTCCATATCGCGGTAGCTTGTGAGGATATTCTTGAGAATCCGCCGGACCAAGGATTCATCATCTACGAGTAACACGCGTATAGGTGCTCGTGTAGATGTCATAGTTCACCCCGATGTTAAGTGGGGGACCTCAGTCAAGGACAACATAACATGGCTGACCATTTTGTTTTACTAGCCAAACGCATAGGTGACGTGATCCTACAGCGTTGTAGCCGAACGTTACCAGGCTCGAAATGGCATCTATTTCGGAGACGGCATCGGGCATTCCGAAGGATCGCGGCCAAGCGGGACCAACAGTCCTACAGGACAATGCGAAGCCCTCACTGGATCAAGAACAAACGAAATTGCACGTTATGCTGTGGCCACGGGCGTGAGAAAACGAGAGGACGCCTGCACAACCAGGCTACGCCGCTTGGATTTTCTGGGCGAAGTAGTCGTAACACGCAGGGCAGAAGCTATGCGCCAGACGGCAGGTGGTGGGATCGAGCCCCGTTGCGTCTCGATAGTCTTTCTTGCTGAGCCAGCCCGCTTGCCATGTCTCTCGATCGTCATGCACCAGCCCACAGAGATGACGGATCAGAAGTACGTGGGCGTCCGTTCCGAGGTGAGAAGTGGACATATAACTAACCTCTAACTAACCTCACTCGATGCAATGAAAGTAGACGACCTTCTCATCAAGCGGCGCTGGCCAACTTCGACCTGTCACCGGCGTACCATCGACAATCGCAGGCGTGACAGACGAGAAACTCGACGGATACGCCACTGTACACGTCGTTCTCAGTTTCGGGGGTGAGCATGCCGCCGCACATCCAGCATCGCGAGATCAAGTATCCCATGGGAGGATTTGTTTTGGCGCGAGTGTTCATGCTCTCAGCCTACGCCCAAGGGAGGGGGAGGCGCCTATCAGGAAAGACCCGCGAGGGGATCTCACAGGTGAGGTCGCTCACTGGCGACACGGCGGCAGGACAATGCGCGGAATCCTCACTGGATCAAGATCAAGGATCCGGTACAGTCAGAGGGAAGGCCGAGCGGACTTGTTCAAGCGAGTAGGGTAGATCCTCGGTAGTTAACCAGCGCGCGAAACGACATGAAAAATCGGGCTTACAAGTTGGCAGCGAATACCGTCCAAATGCTCACGAACCGTGCAGGGCAGACCGGCACTATGGCAAGGAAGCGGCAGCATGGAGCAGACCAATGTGACGTATACAGGAGTGGCTTGCAAATGCCTCTCTGTGCCCATTGAGATACAGCGAATAGCGACTTATCGCACAGCCAATCTCACAACAACTCACTACTTCAGAGAATAGTGAATTACGCCGGATTTGCGCAGAGGCGTGCGATTTGTCGTTCGACTTGCGGGGAGAGCTGGGCAAAGGCCAGGCCAAATTCCTGCGCATGACTCCAGCGCACCGTGGCGCCTTCGATCGTCAACGGTTCTACCCCGTTATGTGGAAAGATCCAACACACGATCTTGGCTCCGACAGGGACGGCGACGGAGCTTCTCAGCCGACAGCCCCCTGGGGACAGGTCTCGGAGCTCTCCCTCTCCGGCGAACGTCTGACTGCTGGAGGCGAACTGGCTTCGGCATCGAATCCCCACCCGCTTATGGCGGCGCTGTACCATCGGATTGCGCTGAATCACTGCGGGACGGCCGGAAGCCACGAGGGGTGTGGCACGTCGCAGTGTGACTGCCTCCGGAGGGGTCTTTCGGCGCAACTTCTCCTTTTCAGTTGGTAACGCTGTCGGTTGCCGCTTCCAGTTGAGCAGCGACAGACTCCGGCGTTGAAGATAGCGGCAGATACCGAGCAAATCGGCCGATCTGAACGGACGGGTCAAGAACGTGGCACGTGTCCGGCTTCCACAGAGCTGTTTGATCCGATCATCGACATCGAGAAAGCCGCCGTCCGCCTGCCGAACCCAACCATAGGCTTCCAGCGCGTCCGCGTGGCGCCCTAACGATTCCAGGGTCTGTCCCAAGAGATAGAGTACATGCACCTGCTCATTGGGCGACAGAGTTGACGAGGCGAGCGCTTTCTCGAGTGCCGTGGCGGCTTCACCGTGACGACCCATGGCACGGAAGCAGAGGGCCGTCTGTGTATGGGCTTTGCCAGCATAGTTTGGATCCTGAATCGCGCTTTGGAAATCCGCCAGGGCTCGGTCGTACATCTTGGTCTGCCGTAGCATTCGACCGCGTTCATACAACTCACGTGCCGACATGCGTGTGTCCATGCCTGGTCCTCCGTCATGGCGCCTCCAGAACGATTTGTGTCACCATTGAGCAAAAACAAGACCTGGCCATTCTCGCCCTCGATCCAGAAAACCAAACACTTAGGCGATGGACGCATGCACGCCGTGAGTTTTGGCGATCATAAACGTGCATTCGAGTGGGCTGACGTACACTCACACAGTGATTGACAAAAAATGTTCCACAGCATCTCTCGAAGGATCTCAGCCAGGTGTTGCAGTAAAGATGACAGGCCCGTAGAAGAAAATGGCTCCAATTAGGCGAAATACCGGGGGAAACCCGGTTCCTGCCAGGCTGGTATTACGAACCTCGAATATGAAAAGATAGAGATTCTAGTCCTTAAGCTGTCGATAGCGATTCGAAGCCCCATGCGTAGGTTCTTTCGACCGATCCCACTCGCGATCTCCGCTCTCACGCTACTCTTGGTCTACACCCTGGCCGGTTTCTTCCTCGTTCCCCACATTATTAAGACCAAGGTCTTGCCGGCTGTGTCGGATCAGCTCCGCCGCCCTGTGACAGTCAAAGATGTCGAATTCAATCCTTTCGTGCTGTCGCTCAAAATGACCGAATTTGAAATCCAAGAGCAGGACAGCACTCCGCTAATCGGGTTCCAGGAATTCTTCATCAATTTTCAAACGAGCTCAATCTTTCACCGCGCGTATGTCTTTGATGAAATTCGATTTGCACTTCCGTACGTTTCCGTCAAGGTAGGAAAAGACGGCCATGTCAATCTGGCCGCTTTAGGGCACTCGGAAGAGACTGCCCCATCTCCAGAAAAGGCAGCATCTTCCGAGGAGCCAGCCGCTCCTTCCTCTAGCCCTGCGACGGGATCTGACACTAGCGCGGAACTGCCCGCGGTCATAATCGGACATTTTGAAATCGCCCAAGGCATTGTGGAATATCGCGATGCGTCGAAAGCGAACCCCGTGTCGGTCGATGTGGTTCCCATCAATCTTAGTCTCAAGAACTTTCATACAAGAAGGGGAGGCGACAACAGCTATTCATTCGTTGCTGAGCTGGGCAAGAACGAGATCCTCGACTGGAATGGAACGGTGTCCCTTGAGCCGATCGCGTCGGAAGGCACCCTGTCGCTCAGCGGCGTTAGAATCGCGACACTGTTTCAGTACGTGCGGGACCAGTTTCAATTCGACATTCCCGAGGGAAACATCCGGGCGATCGGGCGATACCGGTTCGCGTTGGGCTCATCGCTCGACTTCGAAGTCAGCGAAACACTGCTGCACCTCACCGACGTCGGAATCGTGGAAAAAGGAAACCCCTCCCCTGTCATCACCCTCCACACGCTCTTCCTCGACGGAATTCATGCCGACCTTGCGCAGCGCAAAGTCGAAATTGAGAGTCTGAGTTTGAGCAAGGGAACAGAACACATCTGGCGCAATGCCGACGGTTCGATCAATGTTCAGACCCTTTTCGTGCCGGCACACACCGAGACCAAAGAGGAACGTCCGGCACCCCGCAAGAGCCCGTCCTGGACCGTCTCACTCGCGGACGCGAAGATTGTGAACCACACTATTGAATTTGAAGACCGCACGCTGACGCTTCCGGCACGGATGAAGATTACCGACCTCTCGGTGCACACGCATGACGTGGTCTTTCCATTCAAAGGACCCATTCCGGTGACTCTTGACCACCATCTCAACGAGACAGGGACCGTGTCGGCCGAGGGGAAGGTCGTCATGCAGCCGTTGCAGGCAGAGGTGACGATGGCGTTGAAGGATATCGCCATTCAGCCTTTTGAGCCCTACCTCGAGCCGTTCGCGCGTATCACCGTCGACAGCGGCGCCATCGACCTCGATGGAACGCTCCGCTTCGCTTCCGAACATCCGAAGGGGCCGCTAATGGCCTTTGAGGGGAATCTTAGCGTGAAGACCTTGGCGATTGCTGAACGCGACGAGGGGGCTCTCGTGGCCTCATGGAAACAGGTTGGGTTGCGCGACATCGCACTCACGCTTGACCCGACGAGCGTCACGATCGAAGAAGTAGGCATCAACCAACCGACGGTGCATCTGGTGATTGATCGGGACGGCAAGCCTAACATCAAGAAATTGCTTCCTCCCCCCGGGGCGGCACACACGCCACCTCCTGCCGAACGACCGGCAGTGCAAACGAAAAAAGGACCGCCCCCTTCGATCGCGATCAAAACAGTCAAGGTGCTCAGGGGGACGGCCACGTTCGAGGACCAATCTATCTCTCCGGCCGTGCAGGCCGGAATGTACGATCTGACGGGAACTGTGAAAGGCCTCTCGTCAAAACAGGTCGCAAAGGCGGAGGTGGACCTTTCCGGAAAGATCGATAAGGTGGCCCCGTTGAAGATCGCAGGAACGATCAATCCGTTGACGGAGAACGCTTTCACAGACTTGACGATCAAATTCGACAATCTCGATCTCACCACAGCCACGCCTTACAGCGGTAAGTACGCGGGCTACCCAATCAAGAAAGGAAAATTGTTCCTGGCTCTGGCCTACAAAGTATCGCAAAAGCAATTGGAAGCCGAAAACAAGGTAACGGTTGATCAACTCACGTTTGGAGAAAAGACCGACAGTCCCGACGCCACGTCCTTGCCGGTCCCTCTGGCGGTGGCGCTCTTGAAGGACCGTCAAGGCCGCATCGACATTGATCTCCCGATCCGAGGGGATCTCAATGATCCGGATTTCAAATACGGCAAAGCGGTCTGGGCGACCTTGGGAAATCTTCTGACCAAGATGGTGGCGTCGCCCTTCAGCCTCATGGGCAAGCTGGTTCCCGGCGGCGGAGATGGAGAGGAGTTGCAGCACCTGACCTTCGAGCCCGGGTCGGCGGCCATCGCTCCGTCAGAACTAAAGAAGATCGATGCACTGATGAAAGGGCTGGAGGAACGGCCCGGTCTGCGTCTCGAAATCACCGGCACCGCCGATCCCAGCCGCGACCGCCAGGCGATGGCGCTACAGAAATTGCACGAATTGCTCCGCAGTCGTTGGCGGCAGGAGAACGGCAGCACAGTAGAGGCTGACCTGCCCGTGAGTGCGGAAGGACGGCTGATCACCCAGCTCTTCGACCAATTGCCTCGCCAACAGTCATCCGAGTCTAAACCACCGGATGCCGCGTTCAAGCCGCCCACCATGGAGGAGATGAAGCGCCAACTGGCGGAATCAATTCGAGTCGATGACGACGCGCTTCGCGCTCTGGCCCGCACGCGCGCCGCGCAGGTGCAAACTCTCATGATAGGGGACGGCAAACTGCCGGAGGAACGCGTGTTTTTGACCGATGTGGACCTTACCACGTCCAATCATGACAAAGTGGAAAGCCGTCTTAATATCACGACCGGATCGTAAGTAGTTCCCTCTTGAACTTGCTTCCGAGGGGACAGTATCGTAGATCGGTCATTCGCTCATCAGACTTTGATCACAAGGAGGTCAGTCATGGCTCTACGATTGGGAGATGAAGCCCCGAATTTTACCGCTGAGACCACCGAAGGCACGATTAACTTTCATGAATGGCTGGGTAACGGCTGGGGTATCCTCTTTTCTCACCCCAAGGATTACACCCCCGTTTGTACGACCGAACTGGGGACGGTGGCAAAGATCACGAACGACTTCAAAAAGCGGGGAGTCAAGGTGATTGCCATCAGCGTCGATCCACTGGACTCTCACAAGGGATGGATCAACGACATCAATGAGACCCAGCACACGACAATGAATTACCCCATCATTGCGGATCCGGACAAGAAGGTCGCCACCCTGTATGACATGATCCACCCCAATGCGTTGGATAATATGACGGTCCGCTCGGTCTTCGTGATCGGGCCGGACAAAAAAGTCAAGTTGACCTTGACCTATCCGGCGTCATGTGGACGGAATTTCGATGAATTATTGCGCGTGATCGATTCACTCCAGTTGACCTCGAAGTTCAAGGTGGCCACTCCGGCTAATTGGAAAGACGGCGAAGACTGCATCATTACGCCAGCGGTCAACAACGATGAAGCCAAGACCCTGTTCCCGAAAGGCTTCAAGACGGTGAAACCCTATCTCCGGTACACGCCACAGCCCAACAAGTAATCTCAGCGCGGTAGAACAGAGGGCGGGAAGGCGCAGTGGCTTCTCCCGCCCTCTGTGTTTCTGAGCCGTGGAGCACCGTCATGAAGGCCGTCGGACTCTATCAATACCTGCCCATCGAAAAGCCGGACAGTCTGGTTGACCTTGAACTGCACAAACCGGAACCCACTGGACGGGACCTGTTGGTTCGCGTCGAGGCCGTTTCCGTGAATCCAGTCGATACCAAGGTTCGTGCTCCCGGCAAACCGGCGCGCACGACGCCGCTCGTGCTCGGGTGGGATGCCGCTGGAGTAGTCGATTCGGTCGGGCCGGCGGTTGAGCGCTTTAAACCGGGGGATACGGTTTTTTATGCGGGCGATATCACCAGGCAGGGAAGCAATAGCGAATACCAGCTCGTGGATGAGCGGATTGTGGGACACAGACCCCGGTCACTCGCTGTCGAGGAAGCGGCGGTTCTCCCTCTGGTCTCCATTACGGCGTATGAAGCTTTGTTCGATCGGTTGGGCATTGATGCGGCGGGGCAGTCCCGCGGCCGTACCGTGCTCATTATTGGTGGCGCAGGAGGTGTCGGCTCGATGGCGATTCAATTGGCGAAGCACGCCGGCCTGACGGTGCTCGCCACCGCATCCCGCCAGGAATCGACTGACTGGGTGAAGCAGCTCGGTGCGGACCATGTACTGAATCACCGGCAGCCGTTGCCTCCGCAGCTCGAGGCCGTTGGATTGAAGACCGTCGACTCTATCCTGAACTGTGCCGATACGGACGGCTATTGGGACGTCATGGCGGATTTGATCGTCGCTCAAGGCAAGATCTGCACGATTGTCGAAAATAAGGGGGCGCTGAATCAACAGCTCATGAAGCTGAAAAGCGCGACCCATGTCTGGGAGCTGATGTTTACGCGCTCCAAATACCAGACCGCAGATATGACCGAGCAGCAGAAGTTGCTTGACCGCATCGCGGACTGGACCGATCGCGGTACGCTCAAAGGAATTCTGCGGGACACGCTACAACCGATTAATGCGGAAAACCTCAGGAAGGCGCATGCCAGGCTGGAGTCTGGCACGATGATCGGCAAGATTGCGTTAAAAGGCTGGTGACGGCGGGATGGCCTATCGCTCACACCAGTAAGAGTCCGGAGGCCCTAATCCTTTTCCAGGACGGCTGTTTCACAAACGAGGTGAACTCGGCTGTGCTCCCTGGAAATGCCCGCCTGAGTTCGCGCCACGACGGATACGTTCCTCCCCGCTCACTCCGAAGCCGCCCCTCTCGAAGGAGACCGCTCAGCCACATCGCGTGCGCCGAAGGGAGCGTCATAGTCGTTTCCTTCCCGCCACCGGGAACATGGAGTCTTGCGCGTTTGCCTTGGGCTTCAACAACCGGTACCCCACCGATCCAGACACAGTGCCGTTCTACAGCGGCGACGTCATCACTGCGACGTTTCTGGAGAGTGCGGTTCGCCCATTTGGATGAGACGCGAGGGCGGGGAGTGCGGTAATCGAACCACTTTCTCACGTCCATGGACAAGCCTCTGCCTTCGATGAAGTTCAGCATGGAACGGCGCAATCCTTCGCCGATCCATTCGGGCGTTTGACCCCGTCGATCGAGATGGATGAGGTCGTTTTCGGCAAAGCCCTGAAAGTCAGGCCCGAGAATGCGCAGCCCGTTGGCCCTGGGGTCCAGGCCAATGGGACTGTGCGCGGTTGCGGTAAAGCGATGCCAAAACGCCGATTGGACAAGATCGGCGGAGAACAACTGGCGGACTCGTTCCAAGGAGTCGATGGTTTCCTGCACGGTTTCCGATGGAAAGCCGTACATGAGATAGGCGTGCACGAGAATATCTGCCTCTCTGAAGGCTGCGGCAACCCGTGCGGTCTGATCGACCGTGATGCCCTTTTTCATTTTGACGAGCAAGCGATCCGAGGCGGCTTCGAGCCCAGCTGTGACGGCAATGCACCCGGACGCAGCGAGCAGACGGCACAGATCCGGCGTGAACGCTTCTTCGAAGCGGATGTTGCCCCACCATGAGATGCGGACGTCACGTTCCAGCAACGCAATCGCCAGGGATTTCAACGCCGCCGGCGGCGCGGCTTCGTCCACGAAGTGGAAGGTTCGCCGGCCGGTCTCCTCGATCAGACGCTCGATCTGGCCGACGAGGTGCTCGGTCGGAGTGATTTCGTAGCGGTTGATGTAATCGAGCCCGACATCGCAAAAGGTACATTGTTTCCAATAGCAGCCGTGCGCCACGGTCAGTTTGTTCCAATGGCCTTCCGACCAGAGGCGATGCATCGGATTCGCGCTGTCGAGGATGCACAAGTAGCGGTCGAGCGCCAATCCCTGATACGTCGGACACCCCAAGTCGCTCAAGGAAAAATTCCGGAGGTTGGGGTCACTGGCAAACTGCACGCGATCGTGGTTGCGGTAATAGGTGCGGCAGAGTGATGCGAGCGGCCGCCGGCTGTCGAGATGCTCAAGCACGGACAGTAAGGGCCGTTCACCGTCATCCAACGTGATGAAATCGACATAGTCGAAGACACGCGGATCGGACACGCGGCGCAATTCCGTATTGACGTATCCACCTCCGAGCGCGACGGCGATGCCGGGATGCCGCTCCTTGACCGCTTTCGCGATGCGAAAGGCTCCGTAGACGTTTCCTGGAAATGGCACCGAGAGGCCGAGGAGGCCGGGCTTGATCCGGTCAATGTGTTGCCACAAGGCCTCGAGCATGAATTGATCGGTCAGACTCGGCGTCTCCTGAAGAGCGGCTAGCAGCCCATCGAATGACGAGGCGGATCGTGCAATGTGTTCTGCGTAACGGCTGAGCGCAAAGTGGGGCGTGATCGTCGCCTGAACCAGATCGGCAAGGTCTTCGAGTAACAAGGTCGCTGTCTGCTTGGCCTTGTCCTCGGTTGAGGCGTTGCGAGGCAACGGCGGCCGAGTGCGAAATCGCGGTCCTTGGGGCACAGACCCGCGCCGCGCCAGCGAACCCGTCAGTGACGGGGCTTTGCCTTGCAGGTATGCCACAACGGGATCGATGTGATCGAGAATCGCTGCCCGATTCACCAGCATCCGGCGCGCTTCCGGATGGAGCAAATGTTTCTTCGACTGAAGCTCATCAAAGACTTGGCTCAGTCCCTGCCGGCTGAACAGGCGTAGGACCATCTCAATCCCTAGGTCGGCCTGTTCACAGTGAATGCCTTTGGAGCGAAGAAAACCGGTCAAATAGGCAGTCGAAGGGTAGGGAGTGTTCAGTTGCGTCAGTGGAGGAATCAGAAGTAAGACAGTGGGCATGCCCATGTGGTCAGATTACACAGGGAAGGAAACGAAAGCCAGATGCGTCATTCATGGAGGACGACCATGCTGCAGCCGATCCCGTGCTTGAGCCTCCTGTTGTTTATGACGGCCGCGCCGGCCTTGGCCGGAATTGATGAAAGCAAGCTCGTGGATCTGACGTATCCGCTCGACGAACGGACGGTCTTCTGGCCTTCCAACAAGCCGTTTACCTGGGAAAAATCCTCTTGGGGCAAGACCACACAGGGATACTGGTATGCGTCCGCGGAGTTTTCGATGTCTGAACATGGAGGCACGCACATTGATGCGCCAATTCATTTCGCAGAGGGACGGCAGGCGGTCGATGAAATTCCTCTGCAGAAGTTGATTGCTCCGGCTGTGGTCATCGACGTTCGGCCGGCGGTTGGCGGAGATCGGGATTATCGGTTGTCCAGACAGGATCTCGAGAAGTGGGAGCGCGGGCACGGTCCGATTCCGCAAGGCGCGGTAGTCCTGATGCTGACGGGATGGGGGCAGCGATGGCCGGATAAATCGCGTTACCTCGGAAGTGCGACGCCATCGGATCCGAAGACGCTGCATTTTCCCGGCTTCTCAAGAGAAGCGGCGGAATTTCTCGTCAAGGAGCGCCACATTGACGGCATCGGCATTGATACACCGAGTATAGACTTCGGTCCTTCTCAGGACTTTATCGTGCACCAGATCATCAACGGAGCCAACTGCTATGGGCTCGAAAACGTTGCCAACCTGGAAAAGGTTCCGCCCAAGGGTGCCATCTTGATGGCATTGCCCATCAAGATCAAAGGGGGAACAGGCGGACCAGTCCGAATAATCGCGATTCTTCCCTGAACGCCATGGACGTCCTATTCACGCTGTTCAATCACTCCTGACGGCCTTTGAAGGTCAGCTCGGCAATGCCGGATTTGTCTAGATCACCACGGCCCAAAGCGACGAGCCGTTGATATTGATCGTAGGTGGCTTGTGCCAAAGGCAAGTCCAGTCCAGCAGCCCTGGCCAGCGCGAGAGCAATGCCTGAATCCTTCGCAGCATGGGCCGCCGAGAAATAGCATTCGTGGGCACGAGCCTGCATGTCCTCGCCGTCTGTCTCCAACACACGCGACGCGGCGCCGGTTTGACCGAACACTTCGCGCAGCACCGTAAGGTCCAAGCCGAGTGCAGCTCCAAGGCCCAAGCCTTCCGCCAAGGCCGCCGTGTTGCAATTCATGACCATGTTGACCAGTGCCTTGACTTTGGCGGCTTCGCCGGCGCCGCCAATGTACCGGATCGTTGACCCGAGCGCCTCCAGCAGCGGTTTGGCGTGAGCGAATGCGGCCGGTTTGCCTCCACACATCAAATAGAGCGTGCCTTGGCGCGCCTGAGTGATGCTGCTGGCCATGCAGGCTTCGAGGCATGCGCCGCCTTGCCGTTCAACAGCCTCTTCGACCTCGACATGCACCGACGGTGTGATGGTGGCGCAATTGATGAACAACCGGTGTTTTGCAAAGGCCAACAGGCTCGACGGAGTCTCCTCGGCATAGATCGCGCGCATCGCCGCATCATCCGACACTACCGTGACGATCACTTGCGACACCTCAGCCACGCGTGCCGGCGTCGGTGCCACCTCGCAGCCGAGTTCACGCGCAAGTGCTTGCGCGACTGGAGGATCGCGATCCTGGACTGCGGTAATGCGATGGCCCTGATCATGGAGCCGACGAGCCATATTGGCTCCCATGCGCCCAACTCCGACAAACCCGATGTGGCCCATACCCGTGCTCCTAGTTACCATGTGATGAAGTGATCGTTTCGCTGATATGCCTGACCGCTTTGACGATCGTCAAGGACGATATCTCTCTAACAGGAAGAAAGGAAGGGCGTGGAGGGTGGCGGCGAAGCTGCTCTCACGGATGAGTCACGGGGCTGGCTTTCCACTGAAGAGGTTACAGACGGCACAGGACTTTCGCTGCGCGACTTGTTCTTCATATTCACGCACGCGTCGCTTCCCTTCAGCGATCTGCTCTACTGACATTTTTTCGCTGATATACTCTCTGGCGTCCATCGCATGTTGATTGCCGTGACTCGCCGACAAACTGACCCAATAGTATGCTGTGACTAGGTCCGGTGGGACGCCTTGACCATTGAGATGCATGAGGCCGAGGTTGTACTGCGCCCGTGGCTCTCCCTGTTCGGCAGCGCGCTCATACCACTGCAACGCTTCCGCATCGCTCTGCGGCACGCCCTGTCCCTTGTCATACATCAACCCAAGGTCGTACTGCGCTCTTGCTTCACCGCTATGCGCGAGGAATTGGACGTCGACAACCGCCTTGTCGTAATCACCGCGGAGATAGGCTTTATCGGCACGACGGTCTTCGCAGGCGGCGAAGGTACAGAGAAGAACGAGGAAGGAAAACGTAAGGAGCCGCCGGTTTGCCATTTTATGTGGCTGGCACGAATTTCAGCGCTGCGCCGTTGATGCAATACCGGAGGCCGGTCGGTTTTGGCCCGTCTTTGAAAACATGCCCCTGATGACCTTCACAGCGGGCACAGTGGACTTCCGTACGAGGAATGATCAGTTTGAAGTCGGTGCTCGTCTCAACGACTTTGGGGTCGATCGGCTGCCAGAAACTGGGCCAGCCGGTGCCGCTATCAAATTTGTGTTCGGAGGAGTAGACGGGGAGATCGCAGCCGGCGCAGTGGTAGATGCCCGCTTCCTTGTTGTCGTGAAGGTGGTTCGCAAATGCGCGCTCGGTCGCCTCGTGTCTCAAGACTTGATAGGCTTCAGGCGCCAGCAGCTTTTTCCATTCGTCATCCGTTTTTATCACCTTCGAGATCGGTCCGATCTCAATCTTTTTGGACATGGACAACTCCGTCGTCGCACAGGTGAGACATCCTGACACAGGGACCGACCCTTGAGCAAGGCGGGCGACGTCATGCCGCCCGCCGCTACAACAAGGGCGATACCCTATGCCACTTACGCATGGGCGGCGGCCGGCGCCACCTCATGATCGAACGCGGATCGAAGCACTTCTTCAACCCGCTCGGCCAAGATGAACGTCAGGTCATCCCGCACTTCCTGCGGCACATCCTTCAAGTCCTTCTCATTGGGCTTGGGCAGGATGATTCGTTTGATGCCGGCGCGATGAGCCGCCAGCACCTTTTCTTTGATCCCGCCGACCGGCAGCACCAATCCGGCCAAGCTAATTTCGCCCGTCATGGCCGTATCACTGCGGACCGGTTTACCCACGTACGACGACGCCAGCGCGGTGGCCATGGTCACCCCGGCAGAGGGACCATCTTTGGGAATGGCCCCGGAAGGCACGTGAATATGTACGCCGTTCCGTTTAAAGCGCGATATATCGAGTCCCATGCTTTCCGCGTGCGACCAGAGGTAGCTGCGCGCGGCTCGAGCCGATTCCTGCATCACTTCTCCCAATTGCCCTGTCAGACTGACTTCATGACTTCCGGGTAAGAGCGTCGTCTCGATGTAGAGCACGTCTCCACCGGTTGGGGTCCAGGCGAGACCTGTCGCGACACCGACCGGAATATTCTTTCTGGCCTCCTCAGGCATGAAGCGCTCGGGGCCAAGCCATTCGGGCAGGTCGGCCTTCTCGATTCTGATCGTTTGACGTTCCTGACCGTCGGATCGTTCGGCGACCTTCAGCGCCATTTTTCTCGTCAGGCGTCCCAGCATCTGTTCGAGCTGACGGACGCCCGCCTCTCGAGTGTACCGGCTGATGATGTGGTCCAAGACGTCATCCGGCAGATCCACTTGCTGATCTTCAAGGCCGGCTTCTTTGAGTCTTCGCGGCCAGAGATAGCGCCGGGCAATCTCGGCCTTTTCCCGCTCGCTGTACCCCTGAACCCGGATGATTTCCATACGATCGAGCAGCGGCTGGCTGATCGTATCGAGCGTATTTGCCGTCGTAATAAAGAACACCTTCGACAGATCGAAGGGCAGGTCCAGATAGTGGTCGCGGAACGTATGGTTCTGCGCCGGATCCAAGATTTCCAACAGGGCGGCGGCAGGATCACCGCGAAAGTCCCGGCCCATCTTATCGACCTCGTCCAGCATGAGAACCGGATTCTTCACGCTGGCACGGCGCATGGCTTGGATGATCCGTCCTGGCAGCGCGCCGACGTACGTCCGGCGGTGCCCGCGAAGCTCAGCCTCATCGTGCACACCACCCAGGCTGAACCGCTCGAATCGGCGCCCCATGGCCCTCGCAATCGATTGACCGAGGCTGGTCTTGCCTACGCCGGGCGGCCCGACGAGGCACAGAATCGGAGCCTTGGCGGAGGGATTTAATTTCAAAACGGCCAGATGCTCCACGATCCGTTCCTTCACCTCTTTGATGCCATAGTGATCCTCATCCAACACCTGGCGGACCTTGCTCAGATCCATGTGTTCCTCGGAGGCTTTGTTCCACGGCAACTCCAAGACCAGTTCTAAATAGGTTCTCAGCACCTGATGGTCGGGCGAGGAGGGCGGCACTTTCGCCAACCGGCTGACCTCGCGCTCGACCTCTTTGCGAACATGGTCCGGAAGATCCGCCTCTTCGATCCGCTTCTTCAGGTGCGCCACTTCGCTCTCGTCCGTGTCTCCTTCGCCAAGCTCCTGCTGGATGGCCTTCAATTGCTCGCGCAGGATGTATTCGCGCTGACTTTTCCCGAGTTTGGCTTGCGTATCGCTGGTGATCTTGTCCCGCAATTGAAGAATTTGGATTTCCTTGGAAAGAAATGCATAGAGCGAGCGCAACAACTCGATCGTCGATGAGCTTTCGAGCAGCGTCTGTTCTTCCTTCACCGTCAGGTTCAGCAGCGAGGCCACCCGATAGGCAAGAGTCGCGGGGTTCTCCTCATTGCGAAAGGCGGCGGTTGCCTCCTCGATTCCTGGGGCCTGAATCAGACGCGGAAGATCGGTGATCAACTCCTGGATAGCCCGTTGAAGAGCCTGGACCTCCCGATCCTGGTCCGCCGGAAGTTCGAGCCTGCGCGCCTGCACCATAAGATAGGGAGACGATTGTTCGACCTTCAGCAGTGCCACACGCTCCAGGCCCTGGAGCATGGCTTGGATGGTGCCATCCTCCGTGCGGCCAACCTGCTTGACGATGGCTTTCGTCCCGATCGTATAGAGATCGTCGAGGCCCGGATTCTCTTTTCCTGGATCGCGTTGCGCCACGACCAAAATGGTTTTCTCTTCCGTCTTCAAGGCAGCGTTGACGGCGGCGACAGATCGATCGCGACCGACCGTGACCGGCATGAGGACGCCGGGGAACAGGACCGTTCGTTTGATGGGGAGAACCGGTAAAGTCACGGAAACATTTAGGCTGTTCATGCGTGCTGACCTCCGATCAGTGGTAACCCTATTTCAGGTGTAGCCGACAGATAGGTTCGGACCGGAGAGAAGTCAAGAAAGGGAACGATCAGGGGAGATTAGCGCGCTCTAACGATCAACGAACAGTCCACCGTCAGGATACAGAGTGACCTTTCCATTTGACGGCCGATGAGACGCTGGAGTGGCGGCATCTTGCGGCATCGCATAGGTATCTTGCCCCTTGAGGTCGAAAAAAGCGCCGAGGCCATGCTCTGAAGATTGTCCGAATCCTTCTTTCACTTGATACTGATCGTCACCACCTTCATCGATGAACAGCCCCCATCCGGAATAATCAGCCTTTCCCAGGCCGGTCGTCGGCGTAAAGGCGTACCGGTCGCTTTCGACTCCAGCATCGATCATGAGACTCACGCTATGATCCCATGCGACGCCGCCGTTATAAAACGGCCCGGTAGAGCCGTAGCGATCGGCGCCATGACGGTCGTTGAATAATCCGACCCCATAGTGGGCAGATGATCCATGCCCGTAGCGGGCGGCCAGATACTCATCGTTCCCGTCCAGATCGAGGAAGAGCCCAGTGCCGAAAAAATAGCCGTGTCCCTGGGAAAAATTGGCGCTTTGATACCGGTCGTTGCCTTCGATGTCGAGTAGGAGGCCCCAGCCTCCGGCCAAATTGTAGGCTTGCCAATCGGGCCGTTTGGTCAAGATGCGCTCACCTGAGCCAGTACCCAACCCAAAGCAATCGTACTGAAATAGGGCGTCGCCCGGCTTCGCCCTTGGCGCATCCTCGGCATTGTACGCGCTGGGAACCTTGTTTCCGCATTGGTATTGGTCTTCTCCCTGCAGGTCGATCACTGCTCCGACGCCCTGGGGACCGCCGAACCCGACGGAAAAGCCATGACTGGTATATCGATCGTTGCCCGATGCATCGAACAATAAACCCAAGCCGCCGATAGCTGCGCCTTGAGTCAGGCGACTGCCCATATACACATCATTGCCCCTGGCATCGAACAGAATACCCAGACCTCCGAACCCCGCACCGCCGGATCCGGTATCCAACTGATAGACATCGTCGCCTGCTTGATCGATCAAAAGCCCTACGCCGAGCCGACCAGTGGCGAGACCCAATGGAGAGCCGGTATAGGTGTCATTGCCTCCGAGATCGATCACCACCGCATTGCCGTGATCCGCATCGCTAGAAGCGGCAATCTTGCCTCGAAATAAATCATCCCCACCCAGATCGATCACGAGTCCAAAGCGATGATCGAGTTCATAGGTGTTGGGACCTGTCCCTCCAATAACAATCATCCCATACGATGTCTCCTCAACATGCAAGACCGTTCCGGTAATACCGGTCGGGGCCTTTGACAGCGGGGGAGCTTGACCAAACACGGCGACCAGCTGACGTGCCCACGGATCGTTCGCCAGACGGGCCAAGACCTGTGCCGCGGCAATCAAATTAGCATAGTCGACTTGCTCCTCAATTAACTCGGCGAATCGCTGATCGGCCTGGACTCTAGCGATCTTTTTCGGCGATAAGTTCGAAATCTGGGGACTGAATTGTTCGGCAAGGGTTTGGGCATGGCTGAAGAGGAATCGCCGCTCCTCCTCTGTCAGATGCGCCACGGCCTTTTCTCGATGGAGAGACGCCTCCTCGAGACTTTCCAGCATGAACGCGACCAAATCTTTCCTGGTGAGGTTTGCCGGAACCGAGACGGGCTTATGGAAGGCGGATGTTCGATCCATGCCAGCTTCCAACACGTCGAGGAGAACGGCCAGATTGACGGATCGACCTTCCGCCAGTTCTGCCAAGAGCAATCCCTGACGCTCGACATGGCTCAGTCCTTCCCAAGGTTGTTTTAGCGCCGCCACGGAGAGACTGCGCTTATACTTCGCGTTGACCGTGTCGAGGGTCGAATGTGCTTGAATCAACGAGGCTTGAGCCGTAGGCAGGAGCCGGTCAAGAACGGGGCGAACGGCGGGAGCCAGGCGCGAAAGCGTCGACTCCCTCATGGGAGCATTGGCGATGCCCGTGTCCGGAGGCCCCAGCCAGGCGAAGAAACCTTGAACGAGGCTGCACCCGGGCAGAGTCACAAGAAACAGGAAATTGAGCGTCACCAATATATGCCGAATCACGCCGCCCGCGACCTCTGAAAAGATCACTGCTCGGAGGCCGTACTGTATCACAGCTTGAAAGTCAGCTCTCCGATTCGTGGCTGAGGTTTCGCCTAGCGCTGCCACGCACGATTTTGAACTCGTAGAGGCGACATTCCAATGCTCCGTTATAGAGAGGGATCCGTCGCGAGGGCGAAAGTCCAATCGTTTTCGTAAGACGCGCGTCGGCGGTCAGAATGTATGCGCGCCATCCGGCAAACTTCCGCTTCAGCCAGTCGCCCAGCCGGGGATAAAAAGATTCAAGTTCATGCGCGTTACCCAACCGCACTCCATAGGGCGGATTCATCAAGAGCACTCCTTTGGGGGCGGGTGGCTCGAGCGACAATACCTCCTGCTGATGAAGACGAACATCGATTGCGACGCCCGCTCCTTGGAACAGCCGTTGCGCCGTCTTGACTGCGGACGCATCGTGATCGGAAGCGTAGATCGCAACAGGAATTTCTTTCCGCTGCTTCAGCCTCGCGGCTTCGCGGAGCTGAGCCCACCGTTTCGCATCATGGATCTGAAATCGTTCGAAGGCGAAAGAGCGAGCGAACCCAGGGGCGATCCGCCGCGCCATCAGCGCTGCCTCAAGGGGAATGGTGCCTGTCCCGCACATCGGATCCATAAGAACTTCGTCCGGCGTCCAACCGGCGAGCCGCAGGAGGCCGGCTGCCAGATTCTCTCGTAGCGGCGCCTCCACTGGATTGAGACGATACCCTCGTTTGAACAGCGGCTCCCCGGATGTATCGAGATACAAGGTGACGGATTCTGAGTCGATGAATGCGTCGATGCGGATATCGGGATGGTGGGTGTCCACCGTCGGCCGCTTTTTGGTTGCAGCAAGAAACTTGTCACAGATGGCGTCTTTGATCCGTAGCGTCAAAAAATCCAGACTGGGAAGCGGACACCGATGGGCCGTCACTCTGACCTTAATGGTGTTGGAAGAGGCGAACCAATCGGGCCACGCCAACTCATAGGCGGCTCGATAGACGTCATCTGCGGTCCGATAAGGCCGATGACCGGCCTCCCAGAGCACTCGGCTGGCGACGTGGCTCCAGAGATTTACCCAGTACATCGTGGACCAGGGTGCTTGGAACCTGACGCCTCCTGCCGTTGCCGCTGTCAAAGGGATACCCAGCGCGTGGAGTTCCTCGTCGAGCACCTGTTCCAACCCACGCGGGCAGGGTGCAAAAAAATGGTGTTTTGTGCTATCCATGCGCTGAGGCTTCTCTACCGGCATGGCGGCCATGAAGTTTTGCGGCGAATGCGGGAAATCCGTCTCGCAGAAAATCCCTCAGGGCGATAACCTTCCGCGATTCGTTTGCGACTCGTGCCAGGCCATTCACTACCATAACCCGAAGATCGTGGCAGGGTGCATCCCCGAATGGAAAGGGCGAATCCTGTTGTGCCGCCGTGCCATCGAACCCAAGTCCGGTCTCTGGACCTATCCGGCCGGATTCATGGAAATCGGCGAGGGAACCGAGGAGGCGGCCAGGCGAGAAACACTGGAAGAGGCCGGAGCGCGAGTGACCATCGTGAAGTTGCACTCGGTGCTCAGCCTTCCCCATATCGGCCAGGTGTACTTGACGTTCATCGGCCACCTGGAAGCGGAAGTCTTTGAGGCAGGCATGGAAAGTCTTGATGTACGGCTGTTCGAGCGGCAGGACATTCCCTGGGGCGACATCGCCTTTCCCGTCGTGAAGGATGCGCTGCGTCGATATGTGGATGATGTCGTGGGTGGGACGTTCCACTTGCATGTCGCCGATCTGCCCGGCCGTCTCGTCTGAATCATCGGTTCAAGGCGTTCTTATGGATGACGGCATGGATGTCCACCAGTCCCTCGTTCCGGTCAATCGCATAAAAGATGCGCCAATCGGCGACCGCATACTTGTGTAATCCCGGGAAATCAGACATGACATCGTGGCGAAGATTTTCAACGTTGGAAGCGATCCACTTGGTCTTCTCAAGGAGCCGTTGGGCCATCGGCAGACCGATGGGCATAAGGTCTTGAACGACGCCCGCCTGAAACGTCAGCCGATACCAGGGCATCGC
The DNA here is from genome assembly GCA_963730935.1 of uncultured Nitrospiraceae bacterium. Classification (GTDB taxonomy): domain Bacteria; phylum Nitrospirota; class Nitrospiria; order Nitrospirales; family Nitrospiraceae; genus Nitrospira_C. The sequence goes on from CAVSTP010000004.1 coordinate 454,192, forward strand.
GTTTACCAGCGCAGCCCGAGTTTTTCAGCCAGCTCCTCGCCGGACAGCCGCTCGCTATTTGCGAGAGAGGCCTTGAGTCTGGCGCGCAGCGCCTCGCCCAGTTCCAGGCCTAAGTCAGGATCGCCGATCAGTTCACGCAAGCGGTCATCCACCAGCCCACGTACTAATTGCTTCAACTGATCTGGCGTCAACGAGGAGAGATCCATTTCGGGAAGAGAATACGGAGGGCGGCTGGGAAATGCAAACCGGTGAGAGCTAACTCGGAGGGGCGGTCTTTTCCAACTGCTGGATGAATCGGCCCAATCTCATCTGTTCAGGTTCTGCGACGATGAGGAATTCCATACCGATGCCTTGAGACCCGCACCAGCGCACAGCGGCATTCTCGATTTTTAGCGGAACGGCCTCTCCCGGCAGCTGCAAGAGCAGCGACACCTGCATTCCAGTGAAAGGCGTAATCAAGCTTTCGACACGACAGCCCTTCGCCGAGAGGTCGCGGATGGAACCTTTGTGCCGAAACTGATCGCGCTGAACCAGCACGCTCGGCATGCTGACGGGAAAACGACGGTGCTTGCGAGTGACCACTCTGGATGTCCTTCTGTACGAGTGCCTTACGCGGCGGCTACAGCCAGATTATGCAGATATTGAGCCAGCCGCTCCCGCTGAAGCTCCTCCATGCCCAGAAATTCGATGCCGAATTCGTATTGCAGCATCCAGCGCACCGTTGCCATGCGGACGGTAATGGAGAGCGCCTGCTTGGGAACATTGAGAGAAAGCGCCACCATCGCACCGATCGTCAGCGGGCGATCCGTGACGATCTTGCAACCCCCCATGCCCAGGTTGTATACGATTCCCGTGCCCTCACAATCTCCGACAAATCGCGCGGGGAATTCGACAATGTACCGTTCATACTGGCGCTTGTTCATAGACCTGCACACAGGGAAACTGACTAGGATCGGTGCTTAAGCTTACGAACTCTCTCCCAGGATGAAACTACGGGCATATTCCAAATTTGTCAAAGAAAACCGGATGTTTCACAGAACCGAGGACTGAAATGCAGCGCTTGGCTGGCAAAGTGGCAGTGGTCACCGGCAGTAGTAGCGGCATCGGCAAAGCCATAGCCCTTCGGTTTGGCGAGGAAGGGGCTAAAGTCGTCGTCGCGGCGAGAAGAAAGGCGTTGTGCGAGCAGACGGCCAAACAGATCTGCCGCAAGGGCGGGGAAGCATTTGTCATTCAAGCCGATGTCAGTCACGAAACCCAGGTCGACATGCTCTATGACAAGGCCTTGCAGCAATATGGCCGCGTGGACATTGCGGTCCACAACGCCGGCATCTTCGGAGGAAGGAGAATCGCAGAAACCACGACACCGGCCTTTGACGAAGTGATGAATGTCAATCTACGCGGCACATTTTTCTGTTGCAGAGCGGCGTTCAAGCACATGAAAGCTCATGGCGGCGGGGTCATCATCAACATATCCAGCGTGGCCGGCGTACAAGCCTGGGCGGGGACTGGCGTCTACAGCGCCTCCAAGCACGGGGTGATGGCCCTGACGAGGGCGTTGGCGGATGAAGGACGGCCGTTCAATATCAAGGTGTCCGCCATCTGTCCCGGAGGAGTGGCTGACGAATTGGTCGATTCGACACCGGAGGAAATATTGCGCAGCGAAAAAATCAGCCCGTTCGACATCGCGGAAACGGCCGTTTATCTTTGTACGCTAGGGAAGTTCGCGGTGGTTCAGGAAGTAGTCGTCAACCGATTGGGAGCCGACTGGTAAATTGGCGGTAAGCGGCTACCAGTGTCGGCCATAGTGCCGGTAGAAGAACCGGGGTCCCCAGTACGGACGGCCATAGTAACCGTAGAAGCCTGGCACGCCCCATGGTCGCCCCAGATACAACCCAATGCCCACCGGCGGGTACGCGTAGGCATAAGGATAGACATAGGGAGGCGGCACGATCGCAGTGGCAACGGGCGGCTGCGACAGATGCTGTTGAAGCTGTGCCGTGGCCGCAGTCTGTCGGTCCACCTGACCTTTCAACTGTCCGACCAGATCCTGCTGCGCCTGCACCCGGCCTTCGAGCTGCGCGATCTGCTCCTGCTGATGCTCGATGAAGGCATTCAGACAGCGGGTCTGTGCCGCATCTGTATAGTTTGAGCATTCCCAAGGCACCTGCGGACTTGTGGCTTCAGCGGACAGGCCATGAAGAGCCATTCCCATCACCGCCACGCTGAGCAGGAATAATCGCCATGGGAAAGAACGGGAGGATGGCGCGGGCTGAGTGATCATAGGATCACCTCCTTGAGAGACACCTTACACATTATCATGCGTTTTTCAGTTGCGCCAGATCGCCGCCGGCGTTTGCTTTTGTCCCTCTGGAATCCTACAATGCCGCCGCAAGCACAAAATTCCATGGCTTCCCCGACCATCTCAGGATCCAGCGCAGCCAGACCTCTGCGGCGGCCGTCCTGGCCTGCCGGTCCGCTGAAACGCCGGTTCCAACAACGGCTGTTGAAGTGGTATGCCAGCTTCGGCAGGGATTTGCCCTGGCGGAAAACCTCCGATCCCTACCATATTCTCGTCTCAGAGGTGATGCTCCAGCAGACTCAGGTGGATCGCGTGATCCCGAAATATCATCAATTCCTCGATCGTTATCCGAGTTTTGAAAGACTGGCGTCCGCCCGGGTGAAAGAGGTAAAGAAACTCTGGTATCCCTTGGGGTACAACATCAGGCCGGAGCGTCTCCATAGTATTGCGTGCGAAACGGTCGAGCGGTACGGCGGAAAATTACCCAACGATCACGGCCAGCTGTTGTCGTTCAAAGGCATTGGACGCTACACCGCTGGCGCCATCCGATCTTTTGCGTTCAATGAGGACGCCGCGATCCTGGATACCAACGTCATCCGCGTGCTGTACCGCGTGTTCATCGCCAAAGGTGATCCGCGGAAACACACGGTGAAGTTATGGCGGCTGGCGGAAACGCTGATTCCTCCCGGCAAAGGCTACGATTTCAACCAGGCCCTGATGGATTTCGGCGCGATCCGTTGTACGGCACGGACACCTTCATGCGAGTCATGCCCCATGACGCCGATCTGCAAAACATATCCGTTCGCGAGAGGAAAGAGCTCATGGCGAAAGTCGTCGAAGTAGCCGCCGGCTTGATCTGTGATGACGGCCGTTATCTCATCGCCAAACGCCGCACGGGCGTGCATCTTGCCGGACTATGGGAGTTTCCCGGCGGGAAGCGCGAACAGGGAGAAAGCCTGGAGGAATGCTTGCAGCGGGAACTGTACGAAGAGTTGAGCATTCGTATCGACATTCCCGTTCCATTTCGGATCATCCGGCATGAGTATCCTGAAAAAATCGTGGAGCTGCATTTCTTTCGCTGCACCATCGGGGAGGGCCGGGCGACCCCGCTCGATTGTGCGGAAATCCGGTGGGTATATCCATCGGAGATGGGGCAGTACCAATTTCCACCGGCCGATCGTCCGATCATCGAGGCATTGCAACGAGATGCGGCGGGGCCTCGCAGATGAAAGTGGTCCTCGACATCGAAACCATCCAGTGCACACGCGAGGACTGGGTCCGCCTGGCGGGAAAATGCCGGCCGGTTGAGGCGGAGCCTCCTGAATTCGATCTCTTTGCAGCGGGAGAAGCCGAAGCCGAACGCCAGGCAGAGGAGGAACAATACGCAAAATCGGCGTTCGACGGAACCTACAGCTCGATCGTCTGCATCGGCCTGTTGGAGTTCTCCGATCAGATGGAGCCCCGCGGAGCGGTTGCGTGGTATGGCGGCAACGAACGGGAGCTTCTCCGTCAGTTCTGGAGCCGTCTGGCACAGGACAAGCCGTCGTTGTTCATCACACACAACGGCCTCGGGTTCGATCTACCTTTTATCAGGAAACGCTCCATCATTCAGCAGGTCAAACCCAGCATGGACATCAGCCTGACCAAGTTCAGAGTGGAACCGGTGTATGACACGATGGCCATCTGGAGTAATTGGGACACGCGTGGGTGGGTCAAGCTCGACGTATTGGCGCGGGCATTGAATGTGGAAACCAAATCGGGCAGCGGCGATCAGGTGGCCGCGATGTGGGGGCAGGGAAAGGGACTAGACCTCGCGCAGTACTGTTTGCAAGACACGTATGTTACGTATGCCTGCTATTGCCGGATGAACTTCCGACAACCACTGTCCCGTGAAGTCGTCCTGCTACAGCCCGAACTGCTCGACGTTGGTTGATTCGCTAGGGGGTCCGATAGGCCTGCGCCTTTTTCTTCTTCGGTGGAACCTTCACGGTCGCTTTGAGCGCTTTAATCTCTTCGTCACGGTCTCGCAATTCCCGTTTCATCCAGTCGGACTCTTTGCGGAGCACCTTGATTTCCGTCTCCTTCTTGACGAGCATGTCCTTGGCTCGATTGAGTTGCACTTGCATTTCCGCCGGCCCCTCTCCCTCGATCGTCGCCATTGCTGCGGGCACTGCCATTCTCGAACTGGTGGCTGGAGCCGTGCCTGTCTTCGCGACTGGCACCGCCGCCGGCATCGGTGCTTGCGCAAGGGCATGGTAGTCGATGACTTGAGCGATCACACCCGCCCTGCCGCCTGCGGCATAGGGGGGAGCCTGCTCTGCTCGGGCGGCCGATTCTGGCACGAACGTCGTGGCTCCCGCGCCTTTCGAAATTGTGAAATGAATGGCACTCTGCTGGACGTAAATGCTGCCCGCCGTGGGTTCAGAGCCTGACCCTGCCGATGAGGATACGCGAAACACGACTAGCTGTTCGGGTTTCGCTTTCGATAAGCCTTGTGCGAGCAGGGGAGCCAGGAACTCCGCATCCTCATCGCTGAACACTCTCATCGGCTTGCTGCCAGCGGCGGACATTCTCGATCCGTGTTGATCCTCCGCGGAATACACTCCTTTGACGATTTTCAAAATGGTGGTCTGGTCGATGATGGCTGGATGGCTGGCTTCGAAAGACCAGTCCATGATCTCTTCGAGAGAGACGCTACCTTTTGCATTGTGCGCAATTTTTGAAGTGGAACTGCATCCGGTGACCATGAGGGACAGCCCCACGAGGGCGTACAGCGTCGCATTGATCAACCTGGTGCCGGGTGAAAGGGTCGACATCGCTGTTCTCCTTTGCCGAATGGGTGAGAAGCTGCACGCCGGCGGCGGCGCGCGCGAGAGCGTGGTTACCAGATGCCTAAGCCCATCAGCGTCATGCTGAGCGCCAGCCAGCCGAAGAGCCCTACCGCGATAATGGTCTCCAGGCTCGTGGTCGAATCCGATTGCTTATCAGGAGGATGTTGAAAAGACTTCATGTCGTCGCTCCGTTCGGCAATGAGTAGAGGTTTCCAAGTCGTTCATTTTTCAAGCAAAGACTATGCCCTTTATTCGTCCCCTTGTAGTGGATGTAAAGATTCTCCGAAGAGATCCGGATTCGGTTTGAGAAGCTCAAAAAACTGCCTTCAAAAGCGCTTATGCTGTTCTTGTCTAAAACATTGATTTAATAGATATTAACGAATTGTCTGGTCGTCAAAGAGTGAGAGGCTGCTTTCCGAGGCATCACCGGGAAGAGAGTCTTTGGAGGAGGCGGTTGTAGCCGAAGAAAAAATACGTACCGAAGGAATCCAGCTACGACTGAACGATATTCGTACAGGAGTGTTCGTTTTTCGCCGGGAGGTGTTCGGCCCGTGCCACCGCCCTGGCGTAGAGCGTGGACGCCGACGCATCGGAGATCGAGCAGGCCACCAATTCACCTGGCCGGCATGCCAGGTCCGTCTTATTCCAAATTACGGTCACGTTGCCGTCACTTTTTCCCATGCCCTGTAAGCTGGATTTCTTCGCGTCGCCTTCGACGAGGACGGGGAGTGTCTCGCCGAGATACTCGCGGTTCCGCTCCGTCGAAATGCGACGCTGCAGCTCGACTAAGGTGGTGACGCGGCGCGATTTGACCTCGTGGGGAACATCGTCGGGAAATTTTCTTGCGGCGATGGTATTCGTCCGTTCTGAGTAAAGAAAGATAAAGGCGGAATGGTACCTGACCTCTTCCAGCAGGCGATACGTGTCCGCAAACTCCTCCTCGGTCTCCGAGCAGAATCCCGCAATAATATCCGTCGTCAGGACAATGCGTGAATTCATCGAGCGGATCCGTTCGACGAGCGCCAAGTATTCGCGTCTCGTGTAGGTGCGGTTCATCATGCCCAGGATCCGATCATTCCCCGATTGCGCGGGAAGATGGATGTGCTTACAAATCTTGGGATGGCAGACCACTGCCTCCAGTAAAGGCGGAGGAAAATCCTTCGGATGCGGAGACGTGAATCTCACACGCTCGATCCCGGGAATGTCCGCGACGGCGGTCAAAAGACGGGCAAAGTCCCAGTCGTCTGACCGGTAGGAATTGACGTTCTGGCCCAGAAGCGTGATCTGCCTGAAGCCTTCACCGGCAATACGGGCGGCTTCGTCGAGAATACCGTGCGGATCCCGAGACCGTTCACGCCCGCGCGTATAGGGAACCACACAGAAACTGCAGAAGTTGTCGCAGCCGCGCATGACGGCGATCCAGGCGTTGACGCCTGGAATGCGCGCGGGAACGATGTCAGCGTACGTCTCATACTCGGACAAGTCCACGGCCAGGGCTTTCAGATGCTCATCCTGTTCCTGGGCATGAACCGCATCGCGAATCAGCCTCGGCAGCTGACGATAGGAGTCGGGGCCGGCCAACAGATCGACCAGCGGCTCCTGCTTGGTGAGCTCCTCCTTGAGATTTTGTGCCATGCAGCCCAGGACACCAACGACCAAGGACCGTCTTCTTTTGAGAGCCTTGAGGTCGGACAGATGCGTATATACCTTCGTGTGGGCATTTTCCCGGATGGCACAGGTATTCATGAGAATCACATCGGCGGATTCCCGGTCGTCGGTCATGACATACCCTTCGCGCACGAGCAGGGCTCGAACGAGCTCGGAGTCATACTCGTTCATCTGACAACCGAACGTTTCGATGTGCACCTGGCGACGGTGACCGGGCCCAACACTCATGACAGTGTTCCTTCCATCTCGTTCATCATCAGTCGGCCGATCGCCCAACGATCAGAAGCGCCTGTGACCGTGACTTCGTGGGTTTGATTAACCAGCGCCGATTCACTCGCGACGCCAACCTTGAGAAAATGCGGGGTCGTCCCGAGACGCAAACCCTCGGTTTGTCCTTCTTCAAACAGCACGGAGACCGAGTTGCCAATCCAGCGTTCTGCAAATGCAAGTCGTTTCTGACGCGACAACTGGGCCAGTGTCTGCGCGCGCTCCCGTACGACCTCAGTTGAAATGTCTTGAGGCATCTTGACCGCCGCAGTTCCAGGCCGCCTCGAGTATGTGAATACATGAAAATAGGAAAATGGAAGGCTGCTGCACACCTCAACGGTTTCCTGGAATGCCTCGTCGGATTCTCCTGGAAAGCCCACCATCAGATCGGTGCCCAACGCCAGATCCGAAACTCGTGAAAAAGCACGCTCAATAAGCGACACGAATGACCCTACGTGATAAGGGCGGTTCATGGCGCTGAGCACCGCATCGTCTCCACTCTGAAGCGGAACGTGCAGGTACGGGCACAACTTGCGCCCAGCGCCCATCCGCTCTAGCAGTGGTTCCGTCACCGTTGTCGGTTCGATCGATGACAACCGAATACGCTGGATGCCGCTAATGACTTCCAAGCGATCGATGAGGCCGCTGAGGTCCATGCCGTTTGATTGATACTTGCCGATGTTCACCCCGGTCAGGACCAGCTCTCGACGGCCGCGTGCGGCCTGCGATTCAGCCTCTGCAAGAACGTCGTCGAGAAGTCGGCTGCGTTCATGTCCCCTTGCAAACGGGATGAGGCAGAAGCTGCACATCACGTTGCATCCATCTTGAATTTTTAACAGAGCCCTGGTGGCATCGGACTCGCCGAACTCGGGGAGGACGAACTCGTCGCGAGCGATCGTTCTCGTATGCAGCACCTCCGGCGTCGGCTGTTTCCGAAGCACCTCCGGAGGTGGCAAGAACGAGGGCAGGTCCGACTTGAATTGGTTGCCGACGATGAGATCAATCCCGGGAATACTCCGCAATTGATTCATGCCTGTCTGAGCGTAACAACCGGTAACCGCCACGAAGGCATCCGGGGAATGTTTCAACGTCTTTCGAATCACGTACCGGCAAGTGCGCTCCGCCTCGGCCGTGACAGAGCAGGTGTTGACGACGAGCAGATCGGTCGGCTCTCCCCAGGCCACGACCGTGTAACCTCGACGCCGCAACTGGGACTCGAGCACAGACGTTTCCGCTTGGTTGAGCCGGCAGCCGAGGCTGTGAAGTGACGCACGCTTTCTCATGAATCGCGCATTATAGAGAGCTCTTTACAGGAGGGGCAAGTCCGCCGTGAAATACACCTTGTAAGTTGAAGGGGTCCGACCGTCGTGGTAGCATGGCATTTGAAAACATCACCCGAGGATTCGGTGGCGATTCGGCTCCTCATCGTGTGCGGCTTTCTCTCCCTCACCCTACTTCTCGTGCGCGACGCCTGTGCCAAGGATGTACTGCCCGTCGAACCGGACGTCAGCACGCGCATTGATGAGTTATACGATCACGAAGCTCGCTTGTTTCTTATGCTGTATTCGCTAAAAGGGGACGGTCACGTGGACTACATCACGGGGCGCATGGTCCAGGAGTACGCCCGCAGCAACTTCGGAAATCCCGTGTATCAGACCGAAGTGCACCCGTTGTTCTATTGGTGGAATCATATAATGTGGAACGATCCTGAACAGGATGGCGTCAACGGCAACGAGCGCATCTATCAGGAAAACGTGGAATTCGACGTTACCCGCTACAAACCCTGCACCTTTAACGGGCAGCCTTGCTGAGCCGGCAGCTTCTCGCTCCGGACGTCCAACGGCTCACCGAACCAAATTGGCGATTCTCCTAAAGTCGTGACCGGTCTGGTGCTATCCTAGGCACGCACAGAAGCTATCTAATCACATGGCTGCCTCCTTCGCACAAATCCTCGGGAATAAGCGCATTGCACTGATGCTGCCGTTGGGGTTCGCCTCCGGACTGCCTCTCGCACTCACATCGGGGACTCTGCAGGCCTGGTTGACGGTCGCGGGAGTGGATCTGAAAACCATCGGGATATTTACACTGGTCGGCCTTCCGTACAGCCTGAAGTTTCTCTGGGCGCCCGTCATGGATCGGATCACTCTCCCCTGGTTAGGGCGACGGCGCGGCTGGATGCTCGTCACGCAGATTGCGGTGGCCGCCGGATTGGCGTTGATGGGAGTGATCGGTACCGAGAGCGGATCACGGTGGCTCGGCGGCATCGCGATCGCCGTCGCATTCATGTCTGCATCCCTGGACATCGTCTTTGACGCCTATCGTACGGATGTCCTGCTGTCCGCCGAGCGGGGATTCGGCGCCGCAGTTTGGGTGAATGGTTATCGTCTGGCTCTCTTGCTGTCGAGTGCCGGAGCCTTGGTGCTGGCCGACCACATCGGATGGCGGGGCACCTACCTGGCGCTGGCTACTCTGATGGCGGCAGGATCCGTGACCGTCCTCCTCAGCCCGAACCCTCCGGCAGGTGGTCTCCCGCCGAAGACGCTTAAGGAAGCGGTCGGATTGCCGCTGCGTGAACTCTTCGCCAGACCCGACATTTATGGATTGCTGAGCCTCATTGTGCTCTACAAGGTTGGAGATGCCGTCGCTGGATCATTGCAGACCGCCTTCTTCATCGGCGGTCTCGGCTTTACCGCAGGGGAGGTCGGATATGTAAAAGGTCTCGGCATCGCCGCCACGTTGATCGGCGCATTGGCAGGCGGCATGGTGATGGCCAAAACCGGATTGGCCCGTTCGCTGCTGCTCTTCGGGATTCTCCAGGCACTGTCCAATCTTTCGTTCATGCTGCTGGCTTGGATCGGAAAGAGTTACGAGGCTCTTGCGGCTTCAGTCGTCATCGAAAACATCACGGGTGGTATGGGCACGGCAGCCTTCGTCGCGCTTGTGATGTCCCTCTGCGACCATCGGTATACGGCGACGCAATTCGCGTTGCTGTCTTCACTGGAAGCCTTCGGGCGGGTCTTTTCAGGTCGTCCCTCGGCTGAAGCCGTGAGCCTTCTGGGATGGGGCTGGTTCTTTTTTCTCTCGTTCCTTCTCGCGTTGCCTGGTTGCTGGCTTGTGTGGCACTACCGCCGGCAGCTCGCCCCTGACACAGGCGAAGCCACCGCCGCGGAATCTCCGGTCATGAAACCGGCTTAAGACGCCGCTGAAGAAACAGCACGAACAAGAGCAGGGTGGGCAAGGGTGCGAGCGCATAGGGCACCAACCAAATCCAGACATTCTTGGCTCTCATGCGGGTCTGATCGATCATCCAGACGAAGACCCAGACCATGAGGCCGATGTAATTGAGCGCCATCCATCTCGTCGTATGTATTTTCAAGCCACTGGCGCTGTCCGGGGTACCGTGGATGAGAAATGTACCCAAGATGATCACGAATAATCCCAAGAGTATCGCAACGAGCTTTTTACTCCATACGAACATGACAAGCTCCTCCAGCAGGTTCAAAGCAATAGGACGTGTCGAACAATCGAAAACTTGCGGTAGGCTAAAGATGAGATCGAGATTTGTCAAAGGAAAGCATCTATGAGCCTGCTTCAGCTCATGATCATCGTTATTGGGCTGGGCTTGGGCATCGCGCTGGTTCTGTCCAATCCGACGACGGACGACTACCTATTGTTCGTCGAAGGCCAGTTGGGAAAGGCGATGGATCGCAGCGAACAGAGCCAATCATCGCGCGAGCAAGCCATGTTGAAATCGATCTTCCGCTCCCATAGCCACGAACTGATGGAGACCGCCGTTCGTCCCCACACGCTTCGTCGAAATTGGGGGGTGATGAGCATTTACGAAACCTCCTTGTTCGACGTGCGCATCGTCGTGCTTGGCGTCGCTGGCTCCTTGATTCCACTTAAGGGAATCGATGAGGCCATCCTCCGTCTCGGGCGTCTCGCTTTCTAGGATTAGCTGCCCCATCAGTTCTCCACAGCTGTGGATAACCTGTCTTTTTTTCCATCAAAGTGGCCTTGCGCAACTGTTAGCTGCTATCCACAGGCTTTCCTCAGTTTCCACAGGAAAGCCACAATATTTAGTATTGACAATTCCTGGCAATAGCTATATGTAGTCATCCCCGTGAACGGCGACATCAAATTCGGTCAAATATCCACGCCGGTGAGGTCCTTTCGGCCTACTACTTCCGTAGGGTCCGAGGGAGGCTGCAATTAGCTCGGAATTCAGGGAGGAGGCATCGTGAGAATAGAACGGCGATTTACACGTTCCGGACAGAGTCCGTATGAAGGGTTGAAGTTCGTGAAACGCTCATCGGAGATACGCAACCCTGATGGATCGACCGTCTTCAAGTTGGACCAAATCGACATCCCTGAATCCTGGTCACAGCTCGCCATCGACATCCTGGCTCAAAAATATTTTCGCAAAGCGGGCGTTCCGCAGAGGGATGAGGCCGGCAATCCCCTCCTGGGATCTGACGGGAAACCGGTTTTGGGAGGAGAGCGCGACGCCAGGCAGGTGTTCGAGCGTATGGCCGGCTGCTGGACGCATTGGGGCAAAGCTTACGGCTACTTCAAGACCATCGAGGACAGCGCGGCGTTTCACGACGAATTGTGCTACATGCTCGCCCACCAGATGGCCGCGCCGAATTCTCCGCAGTGGTTCAATACCGGCCTGCACTACGCCTACGGCTTGTCCGGTCCCGCTCAAGGTCATTTCTACGTCGATCCGAAGACACGAGAAGTGGTGAAAGCGACGAATGCGTTCGAGCATCCGCAACCGCACGCCTGCTTCATTCAATCGATCGAAGACGACCTCGTCAACGAAAACGGGATCATGGATCTTTGGGTGCGGGAAGCCCGGCTCTTCAAGTACGGGTCAGGAACGGGTACAAATTTTTCGAAACTGCGCGGCGACGGTGAGGCACTCTCCGGCGGCGGACGCTCGTCCGGACTCATGTCGTTTCTCCGCATCGGGGACCGAGCGGCCGGCGCCATCAAGTCCGGTGGCACCACCAGGCGTGCCGCCAAGATGGTCTGCCTGGACTTGGACCATCCCGATATCGAGGAATTTATCGATTGGAAGGTGATTGAAGAGCAAAAAGTCGCGGCGATGGTGACAGGCTCGAAAATTTGCGCCCAACGACTCAACGCCGTCCTCAAGGCCTGTCATATCGTCGATGCCGATGGCACGCTCCATGTGTCCATCGACCCCAAGCAGAATTCGATCCTCCGCGAAGCACTGACAGCGGCCCGCCGGGACAACGTACCCGACGCCTATATTCAGCGGATGTTTTCCTATGCGCAGCAGGGTTTCACGCATTTTCTCTTCCATGAGTACGACACCAACTGGGACGGCAGAGCCTATCAAACCGTTTCGGGACAAAACTCGAACAACAGCGTGCGCATCCCCAATGAGTTTTTCGCCGCATTGGAAGCGGATGGCGATTGGCAGCTCAAACGACGGATCGACGGGAAAATTTCCAAAACTGTCAAGGCGCGTGATCTCTGGGACCGCATCGCCTGGGCCGCGTGGATTTGCGCCGACCCTGGCACTCAGTACGACACCACCATCAACGAGTGGCATACCTGCCCCGAAGATGGACGTATCAACGCCTCGAACCCCTGTTCGGAATACATGTTTCTCGACGATACGGCTTGCAACCTGGCATCGCTGAATCTGGCGCAATTCTTTACGCCAGAAGGTCAGTTCGAACTTGAGCACTTCCGCCACGCGGTCCGGATCTGGACGGTCGTGTTGGAGATCAGCGTGCTCATGGCGTCGTTCCCGAGTCGCTCGATCGCCGAAAAGAGCTATCAGTTCCGCACCCTCGGCCTGGGGTACGCTAACCTCGGCACCGTCTTGATGCGACAGGGCATCCCTTACGATTCAGAGAAGGCTCTCGCCATTTGCGGGGCGCTCACCTCCATCATGACCGGTGAGGCCTACAGCGCGTCGGCGGAGATGGCGGCTGAACTCTGGCCGTTCCCCGGGTATGCGAAGAACCGCGACGCCATGTTGCGCGTGATTCGCAATCACCGCCGCGCCGCCTATACTGCGCCGACGGAGGAATTCGAGGGGCTCACGATCACACCGGCGGGTATTCAACCCGAACATTGTCCTCCGGATCTCTTGATCGCCGCGAGACGGGCATGGGATCGGGCCCTGGAACTCGGAACCGCTTACGGATACCGCAATGCTCAGGTCACCGTGATCGCGCCGACCGGTACGATCGGTCTCGTCATGGATTGCGATACGACGGGTATCGAACCGGACTTCGCTCTAGTCAAGTTCAAGAAGCTGGCCGGCGGAGGCTACTTCAAGATCATCAATCAAAGTCTGCCGCCCGCGCTCGAAACTCTGGGCTATACCTCCTCACAAGTGCAGGATATCGTCAACTATTGTGTGGGCCGCCAGACCTTGCAGAGCGCGCCCTTCATCAATCACGAGACGCTGAAACAAAAGGGGTTTGACGATGCAGCGCTGGCCCGAATGGAAAGCGGGTTGTCGCAGGCGTTCGAAATCCAGTTTGCCTTCAATAAGTATGTGCTCGGGGAAGAGTTCTGTCGCGCCAAACTCGGGCTCACCGACGTTCAGCTGACTGAGGCCAATTTCAACATGTTGAAGGCGCTCGGCTTCACGCAAGAGGAGATTGGCGCCGCCAACGATTACTGCTGCGGCACCATGACCGTAGAAGGCGCGCCGCACCTCAAAGCCGAACATCTGCCTGTATTCGACTGTGCCAATCGGTGCGGTCGCATCGGCCAACGCTATATTGCCGTCGATGCCCATATTCGTATGATGGCGGCCGCTCAGCCCTTCATCAGTGGAGCCATCAGTAAGACCATCAACATGCCGGCGGACGCCACTCTGGAAGACGTCAAATCGGCCTATCTCTTCGCATGGAAGAGCATGGTGAAAGCCGTAGCACTCTACCGCGACGGCTCAAAGCTGAGTCAGCCGCTATCCGCGTCCACTGACAGTGGAAAGACCGTCGAGGCATCCACCGAAGTCTTGAACATTGCCGAGAAGATCACCGAACGGGTGCTGGTGCGCTACCTAGCCAAGCGGCGTCCGCTACCAGCCAGGCGAAACGGGTACACGCAAAAGGCGGTCATCGGAGGGCATAAACTCTATCTCAGAACCGGTGAGTACGATGACGGGACGGTCGGCGAGATCTTTCTGGACATGCACAAGGAAGGAGCCGCCTTCCGGAGCCTCATGAACTGCTTTGCAATCGCCATTTCGCTGGGCCTCCAGCACGGCGTCCCCCTCGAGGAGTTCGTCGAGGCCTTCGTCTTTACACGCTTCGAGCCCAATGGCCCGGTCAAATTGAACGACCGCATTAAGATGTCCACGTCGATCATCGACTACATCTTCCGGGAGTTGGCGGTGACGTACTTGGATCGGTACGATCTGGCACAAGTCAAGGAAGAGGATTTGCGGATGGACTCCGTCAAAAAGGACGCGCCGGATCCCGAGTGCTCCGAGGAGGAAGCGGACCCGCAGACTCTCGCCTCTTCCTCGATCAGCACGGAGCTGTTTCCCTCCAGAAGGGGCATGCAACCGAGACATGGAGGCAACGGTCACGGAAACGGCAATGGCAGCGTGACGCACAAGGTTGAGCTCAAGCGGGAAACGTTGACGTACACAGCCGAGGCCGTGAAGTACGCGCGCCTTCAAGGCTATGAAGGGGATCCTTGCCAGGGCTGCAACGAGTTCAAGCTCGTCAGAAACGGCACCTGTTTGAAATGCATGGGCTGCGGCGCCACTAGCGGATGCTCATAGGGGGGTGCGGCCATGAGCCCGACCCTTCGGGAACACGGCATCGAAACGGTCCACGACCAGGTCGTGAGCCTGGTCGCTCAACGCTGGGCCAAGGTGTTTGTCTGCAAGGTCACGATCAAAACCGGCCTTGATCAGAATGCTTGGGCGGATCCCAACCAGGTTTGCGACATCGTGGGGTGGTACGTGAGCTCCGGCGGCAATACGATGGAATGGATGGCGGAAGTCGAAACTAAGGACTCCCTGGGGGATCCCCTGGTGGTCGACAAATGGAAAAGGACGATCACTCGCGGTATTCCCTTCTATCTGCTCGTGCCACGTGGCCTGAAAGAAGTAGCGTTCAAGTTGATCCAGGAGCAGGCGCTCACCGTCAGCTGCGTCTATGAATTCACCTTTATCAATGGGGTATGTCACATACTTTGAGGGCAGAGAACCAGCGCGCCTGAACAGGCCCTCATGCTTGCGGTTCACCCGCGGGAAGTGATAGGAGTACGGGCGCTCGTATAGAGGCTTTCGCATGCCAACCACCACGCAACTGGTCATCAGCAGTCAGAGCCGTCCCGGCGTAATGGCGCAAGTCGCTTCCGTCCTGGGAGAGGCAGGCGTCAACATCAAGGCCTTTTCCGCTCCAGAGGTCACCGGCACGGGCAAACTCAGACTTTTGGTTGCCGATCTTGAGGGGGCTCGTACCGCCTTGCGGATGGCCAAGATCAAGTTCGCCGAAGAAACCGCGCTCATTTTGAGCTTGGAAAACAAACCGGGAGCCCTGAACGAAGTCGCCGACCTGTTGACGAAGGCGCGCATCAACATCAAGTGCGGTTATTGCACTCCTTCACGGGAAGGCAAACGCGCGATTGTCGTTCTCACCGTTGCGAATATCGAAAAGGCTCTTTCTATACTTCGGGATCAATCGCTCGACGAGTTCTAGTCGAGGTGCTGATGTCTCACTGCATCCGCTAGGAGTTGACCGCTCTTCGGATATGTGCGACCCGATAGGCCTGAGCGAATGAGCATGCCCGGCGGTCGTGTGCCTGCCTTGGCTTTCTTCCCCGCATTCCTTCTCATTGTCAGCTTCGTCGCAGGATGCAACAGTGCTGTCCCAAAACCCGTCTACTTTCCCGGATACCCCGTGGGCTATATCGAGCGCGGGATGGCATCCTGGTATGGACCAGGATTTCATGGCAACAAAACAGCCAACGGGGAACGGTACGATATGCACAAGCTGACGGCCGCCCATCGGACGCTCCCGCTCGGATCCATCGCGGTGGTTCGATCGGCCACCACCGGCAAAGAGGTCACCGTGCGCATCAACGACCGCGGTCCTTTCGCCAAGGGGCGTGTTCTCGACCTCTCGTATGCGGGTGCTCAGACGCTCGGCATGGTGGGGCATGGAACTGATCAGATCGAACTTCGTGTGATCGGATTTCAGGGCAGAACCGCAGAAGTGGGGTCCCTGCGGGTGCAAATTGGATCCTTCGTTGAACATCAAAATGCTGCGACACTCCTGCAGCGGGCCCAACGGATCTACACTGGAGGAAGGATTCAGGCGGTGGACCTTCCGGATGGAAGGCGATACCGCGTTCAAATAGGGGAGTTCAAGACCGAAGCTCAAGCCGAGTCGGTCGCCAGGAGGCTGGAGGAGGATTTGGCCGTACAGTCCTTTGTTTTTCGGGACGATAGCTGAGTCCTGAAATATAAGCCAATGATTTTACGGTGACTTTTGCTGAAGTGCTTGCCCCTCCTTCAGGCCTATGATACATGTACACCTCATGAAAACTGTACCCCCCCATGGCGCCTTCCGCATCGACCTTGGCCTTTCCCCCATGTGCCTCTCCTGTCCAATCGCCGGAAGTAGCCCTCTGTTGTCCTGTGTCCGGACGACCGTGCGCGTGACCCGTCCCTAAGCCCGGAACCTCTATGGATATTGCGATTCTGCTCGGCCTTATTGTTCTTTCTGCCGTGATTTCTACGGCGGAAATCGGGTTTTTCGCCGTGAATGAAACAAAGCTCCGCGCATTGGCTCAAATTCATAACCACCGCGCCAAAATGGCGCTCCATTTACGAAGCGACCCCCAAAAGCTTCTGGCCACGATCCTGGTCGGAGACCGGCTGGTCGGCACTGCCATTCCGATGTATGCGACCTTCCTGACCTTGAACACCTATGGGGCGGATCGGACCTTCTTCGATGATACGATCGCCGTCGTGGTGGGGCTGCTCACCTTCGTGCTGCTCGTCTCGGTGGACGTCGTACCCAAGACGTTGGCCGCCAAATTTGCGGTGCCTGTGACGTTGAACATGGCTTATCCTGTCTATGGCGTCCAATTCCTTCTCAGACCGATCCTGGCGGTCATGGTGCCATTTATTCATAAGGTGACCGGCGGGAAGGGATTGACCTTGCCGCTGGTGACCGAAGAAGAGCTCAAAATCATGCTCGACGAAGGAGGAAAGGCCGGTGCCATCGAGGTCGAAAAGGTCAAGATGATCAAGAACGTCTTCCAGTTGAAGGACATCACGGCGGAAGACGCCATGACGCCCCGCCTCTATGTCTTTTCCTTGGACGGCAATTTGCGGCTCAAGGAGGCGCAGGAACTCTTGTATGCCTCCAAGTATTCGAGAATTCCCGTCTATGACGGCACCCTCGACAATATCACCGGCATCCTCTACAAGAGCCGGGCCTTAACCGAACTGGCCAAAAACCAGACGGACGCCAAGTTGAAGGAAATCGCCTATCCGCCCATCTTTGTGCCGGCCGGGAAAACGGCCGACGATCTGATGAAGCAATTTCAACAGGAAAAGCGGCACATGGCGGTGGTTGTGAACGAATTCGGCGGCGTCATGGGCATTGTGACGCTCGAAGACCTGCTTGAAGAAGTCGTCGGCGAGATCATGGATGAAACCGACATCACCGAAGAGTTGATCAAGCGCCTGGGCAAGAACCACATCCTCGTGCATGGCCGTACGGAAGTGCGAAAGGTGAATGATTTCCTCAAGGTCGATCTCGGCGACGAAGCGGTGACGATCAGCGGGCTGATTCAGCAGGAATTGGGTCGCATTCCCAAAGTCGGAGAGGAACTACGGATCGGAAACTGCCGGATACTCGTCCATGAAGCCGAACCCCGATCCATCAGGAGCGTCCAGATCTTCCGTGAAGAAAAAACGCCCGTTGCAGTGGAAGCTCCCAACTTTAATCTGGTCGGCTAACAGACTGCCTTTCATCGCATTCCGGCTCCTCCACCAGCGCCTGGAATTCCTTTTCGGTCAGCACGGTAATCCCCAGCTTCGCCGCCTGTTCCAGCTTGGAGCCGGCCTCCTCTCCCGCGACTACGTACGAGGTCTTTTTGCTCACACTGGAGGCGACCCGGCCCCCATGCTCTTCTACTAACTGCCCGGCCTGCGCTCGGGTCAGATCCCTCAGCCCTCCCGTGAAGACAAAAATTTTCCCCGCAAGCGAGGCGGTTGAGGAAGAAGGCGCGGGGGCGTCGATCGTAAAGCCGCGGTCGAGCAGCTCTCGAATCACCCCTCGATTGTGCTCTTCCGAAAAATATGACACCAGGCTCGCCGCAATTTCCGGTCCTATGGCCGCGACTTGCCGCAGCCTGGCTTCATCGGACTCCATGATTCGGGTCAGCGATCCGAATTCCCGCGAGAGAACCTTGGCGACGTGCTGTCCGACCTGCCGGATACCCAGTCCCATCAACAACTGGTCGAGGGAAACGGTCTTGCTGCGTTCGATGGCCGCGAGCAGCAAGCTGGCAGAGCGGTCAGCGAATCCCTCAAGGGTGAGCAGTTGTGGTTTGGTCAACCGATACAGGTCGGCGAGCGAACGCACGAGCGCTGCATCCACCAGTTGCGCCACGGTCTTCTTCCCGAGCCCTTCAATGTTGAGTGCTCCCTTCGATGCGAAGTGCTCGATGGCGCCCTTGAGCTGCGCCGGACAGACGGACTGGCCGGTGCAATAGTAGTACGCACCCTCTTTGGCAACGTTCGAACCGCACACGGGGCAGTGCTCCGGCATTCGAAAGGGCTCGCCGCGGACCTCCTCCGGTATGGTCACCCGCTCGGCAATCGCCGGAATGACGTCGCCCGCCCGTTCCACCCGGACGGTATCGCCGACACGGATGTCCTTTCTCGCCACCTCATCGGCGTTATGGAGCGTCGCTCGACTGATCGTGACACCGCCAACTTCAACCGGGATCAGCAGTGCAAGTGGGGTCAACGTGCCGGTGCGCCCGACGGAGACCGCAATGTCCTGAACCTTCGTGACCTCCTTGCGCGGAGTAAACTTGTACGCGATCGCGAAGCGCGGGCTTCTAGATCGGTAGCCAAGTCGGTCCTGCCAATCCCGTCGGTTGACTTTAATGACGACGCCGTCGATTTCATAGGGGAGGCTGTCGCGGAGAGCCTCGGTGTCGCGATGATAGTCGGCTGCCGCTTCGATGGATCCGCAGAGGCGCCGATGCAACGGCACTGGAAAGCCCCATCGCGACAAGGCATCGAGTTCTTCCCAGTGAGTGAGCAGTCCTTTCCCGGACAGCGCCATGATCTCGTAGCAGGTCAACGCAAGAGGCCGGGCAGCCGTCATCGCCGAGTCGAGTTGGCGCAGGGCTCCCGAGGCGGCATTTCTCGGGTTCGCAAAGGCTTCCTCGCCGCGCTCGGTCATCGTGCGGTTCATGGTTTGGAAATCATCGAGCCGCATATACACTTCACCGCGCACGACCAGTCTTGCAGGATAGCCCGTATTCGGCATCAATTGGAGGGGCAGCGCCCGTATCGTTCGCAGGTTGACCGTGACGTCCTCTCCGGTGGTCCCGTCTCCTCTAGTGGCACCTCGGGCAAACACGCCGCCTTCGTACAGTAGCTCCACCGAAAGCCCGTCGAATTTTGGCTCCGCCGTGTACTCCACGGTGCCGACCTCCAGTTCGCGCTTCATCCGTTGATCGAATGTCAGTACATCGCCGCGGTCGACGAGCGAATCCAGACTGAGCATCGGCTGTTCATGGCGGACTTTTTTCAGGGAATCGAGTGGAGGCGCACCCACGCGTTGGGTCGGTGAGTCCGTCGTGACCAATTCCGGGTGAGCCCGCTCGAGCTCCGATAACTCCCGAAACAGGCCGTCATAGGCCGAATCAGAGATTTCAGGTTTGGCCTTAACGTAATACAGGTAGTCGTGGCGCCGGATCTCATCCCGCAAGGCTATGAGTCGAGCCTGGAGTTCTGCCGTCGTCATGGAGTCGAACTGGGATCCGGGACATTCAGCAGGGGAAAACGACCCCTCAACGCCAGTTGTTACCATAGCCCACGCTAGACGGTCAAACCTGCGGTCTGGCCCCATTCTCTTTGACTTTCGCGCCCTTGGCCATTATTCTATCCAATCCAATTGAGAGGCTTGCGAGCACTGCGGCACTCTGATCGCGGAACGTACGGGCACGCATCCGCGTGCGATGAGGAGGAAGACATGAAGGGGGAAGCGCGTGTAAGAAGATCCCTGCTGAGACCGGCCGGAAGGATCATCGTGCTGATTTGTGGAGGCCTAGTGTTCAGCGGTTGTGTACTGTCGGAAAAATATGAGGCGGAAAAGGCGCGGAGCCTTAATTTTCAACGTCTTCTCGCCCAGGAAGAAAAGCGGACGGGCGAACTGGACAATGAAGTCAAACGGACCAAGCGGGAGTTGACCGAATACGAAACACGCAACCGCGAACTCACCGCTCAGGTGCAGGCCGTGCGCGAGCAACTGGCGCGCGCGCAGGAAGAGAGTGAGGCGATCAAAGAGGCGGCGCTCCTCGAACGCAAGGCGAAGGCGGACATGAAGCGCTCGGCGCCTCCCATCCCCAAAACTCCACCACCGGAATCCACGCCGAGCATGAGCGAGCTATTGGGAACGACACCGGGGTCTCAGCCCGACGCATCGTCCCCTCCGGCTGATCTACAAATGGATGCCAAGGTCGGACCGAATATCCACGTGGTGAAACCGGGGGAAACCCTCTATCGCATCAGCCGGCGTTATGGCGTGAAAGTCGACACCTTGCGCAAGTGGAACAAGCTTCCAGACGATATCATCGAAGTTGGACAAAAATTAATCGTGAGTCAGGAGCCATAGGCGAAACCGTGCCTTCTCCGACCTATTCACTCAGCCTCGAGGAATTCCGCCGGTACGCCCGGGAGGGGAATCTCATCCCTCTCTACCGCGAAATTCTTGCGGACTACGACACGCCGGTGTCGGCCTTCGCGAAAATTGATCACGGCCCGACCGCGTATCTGCTGGAAAGCATCGAAGGGGGAGAGAAGTGGGCGCGTTATTCCTTCCTGGGGAGCGGCTCTCCAGTCGTCATCTATGAGGACCATGGGGACCTCGTTCAACTCCGGGGGAAACGGAAGAGGCGCATTGCGAGCCGCGGTAAGCCGCTCGACCGACTCCAGGAGATCATGGCCGCCTATCGCCCCGTCGTCGTTCCTGACCTTCCTCGATTTGTCGGAGGCGCTGTCGGCTATCTCAGCTATGATATCATCAGGACGTTCGAAGAGTTGCCTGGGCGCCAGAAGGAGCACATCAGCCTCCCGGATTTTGCCTTTCTTCTCACCGATACCTTGGTGATCTTCGACAACGTCTCGCAGAAGATCAAAGTCGTTGCCAATGCTCACGTCACGTCTACCCGGGACCGCGATGTGAAGCGGGCGTATCGTGCGGCGACGGACCAAATTGAACGGATGATCGCGCGCCTCAAGCGCCCGCTCCGTAGAACTCGGCCTCACCGGCGACGCCGGCCGATCACGTTCACGTCAAACATGAGCAAGGCCGACTTTGAAAAGATGGTGGTGCGCACGAAGGAATACATCCGGGCCGGCGATGTCGTCCAGACCGTGCTCTCCCAGCGATGGGAAACAAACGTTCAGGCACCGCCGTTGCAGTTGTACAGGGCGCTTCGCGTCGTGAATCCCTCTCCCTACATGTATTATCTGCGCGTGGCAGGCGTAGAACTGGTCGGCTCATCTCCCGAAACGTTGGTTCGCTGCGAGGACGGCGTGATCACGGTTCGGCCGATCGCGGGCACGCGCCGTCGTGGACAGAGCGCCGAAGAGGACCTGCAACTGGAACGCCGCCTCCTGGCGGACGACAAGGAGCGCGCCGAGCACGTCATGTTGGTGGATCTGGGTCGCAACGACGTTGGACGCGTCGCCCATTCCGGCTCGGTCACCGTCGACTCGTTGATGCACGTCGAACGCTACTCCCATGTGATGCACATCGTCTCGAACGTGACCGGACGCCTCGATCCGAGCAAAACCTCCTACGACGTCTTGCGCGCCTGCTTTCCTGCCGGAACCGTTTCGGGAGCACCGAAAATCCGGGCTATGGAGATTATCGATGAATTGGAGCCGACACGCCGGGGCCCCTACGCCGGGGCCGTCGGCTATTTCAGTTTTTCCGGTAACATGGACATGTGCATCAACATCCGCACGGTTGTAATCAAGAAACACCAGGCGTTTATTCAGGCCGGCGCCGGCATCGTAGCGGATTCGAATCCCGAGCATGAATACGAAGAAACCTGCAATAAGGCGCGCGCCATGATGAAAGCGCTCGAACTGGCAGAGCAGGGGTTGGAATAACGGCAGAAACCGCCATGCTGTTGATGATCGATAATTACGATTCATTCACCTACAACCTCGTCCAGTACTTCGGGGAGCTGGGTGAAGATGTCCGTGTCTACCGGAACAACAAGATTTCTGTGCAGCAGATCGAGGTGCTGAAACCCAACCGTATCGTCGTCTCGCCGGGACCTTGCACCCCCAATGAAGCTGGTGTCTCGGTCGAGGTGATTAAGCATTTTTCCGGACGCTTGCCTGTACTCGGCGTCTGTCTCGGCCATCAGTCCCTGGCGGTGGCGTTCGGGGGCCAAGTCGTGAGGGCCGAGCGCCTGATGCATGGCAAGACGTCCCGCATCCAGCACGACGGACGGACGATTTTCCGGGAGCTGCCGAATCCCTTCGATGCGACCAGGTATCATTCGCTGATTGTCGAGCGGGCAAGCCTCCCGTCCTGCTTCGAGGTATCCGCCGAAACAGCCGAAGGCGAAATCATGGGCATGCGCCATACCTCCCTCGGCGTGGAAGGCGTGCAATTCCATCCGGAATCGATCCTGACCTCGGCAGGGAAGGATCTCCTCCGCAATTTCCTCAAGATGTGACCCCTCTCATGGCTACGATCAGAGACGCCATCGCCAAATTAGCCGACCGGCTCACGTTGACGGAAAAGGAAGCGGAAGAGGTCATGCGCGAAATCATGGAGGGTGCGGCGACGCCGGCCCAAATCGCCGCATATCTGATGGGACTTCGCCTCAAGGGGGAGACCGTCGAGGAACTGGCAGGGTCGGTTCGCGCGATGCGCGCTCACGCCGTTCGGATCACCGTCGGCGCGTCACTGGTCGTGGACACCTGCGGCACGGGAGGCGACGGCCGTCATACATTCAATATTTCGACGACGACCGCCTTCGTCGTGGCCGGCGCTGGATTGACCGTCGCAAAACACGGCAACCGGTCGGTCTCGTCCAAATCAGGGAGCGCCGACGTGCTGTCGGAATTAGGCGTGAACATCAACTTGCCGCCCGACCACGTTTCGGACTGCGTCAACGACGTGGGCATCGGATTTCTGTTTGCGCCCCTCTATCACGGTGCCATGAAACACTGTGCAGGGCCACGGCAGGACATGGGTGTCCGTACGATGCTCAACCTGTTGGGGCCGCTGACGAACCCTGCGGGAGCGACTGTGCAGGTCTTGGGCGTCTACGAGCCGCGCCTGACGGAGCTGCTGGGCAAGGTGCTCATGCACCTCGGCTCACAACATTGCTTTGTCGTCCATGGCATGGACGGGCTGGACGAGATCACCCTCACAGACCGTACAATCGTCTCGGAAGCGAAGGGCGGAGTCTTGTCCAACTACGTGCTGACGCCCCAGGAATTCGGCCTCGCACACGTCTCTCCCAAGGAGCTGGCCGGGGGGTTGCCGGCGGATAACGCCAATATCACCCGAGAAATCCTCCAAGGACGGAAAGGACCCAAACGCGACGTGGTCTGCCTCAACGCGGCGCCGGCCCTCGTCGCCGGCCGGAAGGCCAAGACCCTTCAGGAGGGCTTTCGCCTCGCCGGCCAGATCATCGACTCCGGAGCCGCGGCTGAAAAGCTGTCTCGACTGGTCGCCTATACCAACAAGGCGTCTCACGCATGATCTTGTCGAGGATTCTCGAACACAAGAAGGCCGAACGACGCCACAAGCAGAGCCGTGGCTATCTCTCCGAACTCAAGGCCCAAATCAGAGACAATTCCGGCCCTCTCGGCTTCGCCGTCGCACTCGACGCGACCAGAAGCGCCACGAGCCCGGCGCTGATTGCCGAGGTCAAGAAAGCCTCTCCGAGCCTAGGTCTACTCCGCCCAGAATTCAACGAACGATTCGACGCGGTCGGTATGGCCAGGGCCTATCAGGAGGCGGGAGCTTCGGCAGTTTCGGTTCTAACCGACAAGGATTTTTTTCAGGGAAGTTTGGACCATCTGCGCGACATCAAGCGATCGGTTTCTCTGCCGATTCTCAACAAGGAATTCATGGTCGATGAACTGCAATTCTACGAAGCGCGCGCGTACGGCGCCGACGCCGTGCTGCTGATCGTGGCCGCGCTGGAACGGGCTCAGCTCGTCGATTTTCATGTGCTGGCCCGCGAGCTGGCACTGGACGTGCTGATTGAAACCCATCATGAACGTGAGCTGGACACGGTCCTGGAATGGATTCCCGATGCCAGGATGATTGGCATCAATAATAGGGACCTCACGACTTTCACCACCGATCTCAAGATCACCAAACGTCTGGCGCCTCGCATTCCTCCCGGCAAGCTGATCGTCAGCGAGAGCGGCATTCATACCCGCAACCACGTCGAGCAACTTTTGGACATCGGGATCCATGCCATGCTCATCGGCGAGTCGCTCATCAAGGCTGAGAATTCCCGTGCCAAGATTCAGGAACTGCGCGGGATTCCCTCAACCACCCAGGCCTAACGCGATGCGCCGAGACATCAAAGTGAAAGTATGCGGCATCACCAATGCCAAGGACGCGTTCGCTGCGGTCGAAGCGGGCGCGGATGCTTTGGGCTTCATTTTCTACGAGAAAAGCCCTCGCTACGTCGTGCCGGCCGTCGCCGCGAGCATCATCGCTGAACTGCCCCCCTTGGTCACACCGGTCGGCGTGTTCGTGAACGAGGGCATGGCCGCCGTCCGATCCATCATGGATACCTGCGGTCTCGCCATGGCACAGTTACATGGAGACGAGAATGTCTCATACTGCCGTGAGTTGGCCAGGCCGGCGATGAAAGCACTCCGACTCACGGACCGTCGCAGCCTGCTCGCTTTGGCCGAGTATCAAGGACGGGGCGGCGTCCGGGGATTCGTCCTCGACACGTTTTCGGAACTGGCCTACGGGGGAACGGGTCAGACCAACGACTGGGGTCTGGCTGCAGACGTCGCCAAGAGCACGCCTATTCTGCTCGCTGGCGGTCTTACTCCCGGTAATGTGACCGAGGCGATCCGTACCGTCCGGCCCTACGGCGTCGACGTGAGCAGCGGAGTGGAATCGGCTCCCGGCAAAAAAGACCATGCAAAAATGCGCGCGTTTATCGACGCCGTCAGGGTTGTCTCTTCTTCGTGAGGCTGTTTATACTGCCCGCACCATGACGAACCGGAAGCTCACCACGATTGTGCCTGACCGCCAGGGCCGCTTCGGCGTCTATGGAGGCCGTTATGTTCCCGAGACATTGATGCCCGCGCTGCTGGAATTGGAGCGGGAATACGCTCAGGCGAAAAAAGACCGGCGCTTTCAAGTGGAGCTCTCCTATTATCTCAAGGACTATGTCGGACGTCCGACTCCTCTGTATTTTGCCAAGCGGCTCACGAACCGTCTGGGCGGTGCCAAGATCTACCTCAAGCGGGAGGACCTCTGTCACACGGGCGCCCACAAGATCAACAACGCCATTGGACAGGGTCTCCTGGCCAGACGCATGCGCAAGCCCCGCATCATCGCCGAAACCGGCGCCGGCCAACACGGCGTCGCGACAGCCACCGTCGCCGCCATGTTCGGATTGCAATGTGAAATCTATATGGGCACCGAGGACATGCAACGCCAGGCATTGAACGTGTTTCGCATGCGGCTTCTCGGGGCCACGGTCACCGGCGTGGACGCCGGCAGCCGGACGCTCAAGGACGCGATCAGCGAGGCGATGCGCGACTGGACTACGAACATCGGGACGACTCATTACATTCTCGGATCCGTGCTTGGTGCGCATCCATATCCCATGATGATTCGGGATTTTCAATCGATCATCGGGAAGGAATCCCGCAAACAAATCCTCGCGGCTGAGGGGCGGTTGCCGGATTGCCTCATCGCCTGTGTCGGCGGCGGCAGCAACGCCATGGGACTGTTTCATGCCTTCTTGAGCGACAAGAAGGTCAAGATGGTCGGCGTCGAGGCCGGAGGACGTGGCGTGGGCAGCGGCAAGCATGCAGCCAGGTTTTCAGGCGGGTCGCCGGGCGTATTGCAAGGGACCATGACGTATCTGCTGCAGAACGAGGACGGCCAGATCAACCTGACGCACTCGGTATCCGCCGGTCTGGACTATGCCGCCGTCGGCCCCGAACACAGCTACCTCCGCGAGATCGGGAGGACCACCTACACGTCGGCGACCGACGAAGAGGCACTGGCGGCATTCGATCTCCTCGCGAGGGAAGAAGGCATCGTGCCGGCGCTCGAAAGCGCCCACGCCATTGCCCATGTGGTCAAAATGGCGCCGACGATGAAGCGGCAGCAAGTCCTCTTGGTCAATCTCTCGGGTCGGGGAGACAAAGACGTCCAGCAGGTGGCTCGCATGAGGGGAATCAGCTTGTAAGCGACGGGTGCCGGGTGAAGCATCGCAGGGGACAGACACAAAGCCGTGCACAGCTCTCCGTCGGCAACTCCTCACGGATCGCCGAGGATCCGTCCACAAGCCGCAGCCGGCTCGACAGGACGTTCCGCCGGCTCGGGTCCCGCAAGGAGAAAGCGCTCATTACGTATCTCATGGCGGGCGATCCAAGCTTGGCGGAAACCGAGCAACTTGTCTTGGAGTTGGAAAAGGCCGGGGCCGATATCATTGAGTTGGGCGTGCCGTTTTCCGATCCGATCGCCGACGGCCCGATCATTCAGCAGGCGGCCGAACGCGCGCTTCGAAGCGGCACGACGCTGCGCGGCATCCTTTCGATGGTTGGTCGCGTACGAACCCAGTCCGACATTCCCCTTGTCCTGATGGCCTATTACAACAGCATTCATGCCTTCGGGCCTGACCGGTTCTGCCGGGAGGCCGTGGCGGCCGGCGTGGACGGTCTGATCGTTCCCGATATGCCGCCTGACGAAGCCGGGCCGCTGAAGGGGCCCGCGGCGTCCTCCGGACTTCAGTTGATCTTCCTGCTTGCTCCCACCAGCACGGCCGAGCGTCGGGCATTCGTGGCCCGACAGTCACACGGGTTCGTCTACTACGTCTCGTTGACCGGCATCACAGGAGCGAAGCTAGGAAGGGTCTCTGAAATCGGTCGGAACGTTGAGCAGATCCGGAAAATCTCGGAGACCCCGATCGCGGTGGGATTCGGGGTCACCACGCCAGAAGATGCGGCTGAAGTCTCGGCCCTCGCCGATGGCGTCATCGTCGGAAGCGCGATTGTCAAACAAATTGCCGCCGGTCAGCAGCAGCAAGGCATGGTCGCACGCGTGTCGGGATTCGTGCAGACCTTGAAGGGCGCCATGGCGGCGCGTCCGGGTCCATAAGAGTTGGAGTCCCTATTTCTTCGCGAGTCCTTGTGACACCGATGCGCGGTCCTGATATTGGGGAGGCATGTAGGCGATCATCTCTTTGGCGAGGTCGTTGGCCACATCCTTCAGATTCGGACGGTAGAACATATAGCTGCTCGACTTTTCGTGGCGCGCTTTCCAAACCGTCGTGCCAGTCGTGGCATCGACGAGCCGCAAACTGAGTCCGACCCGCCCCACGTTGTCGCCTTCCTTGCGGACATACTCCCACGAGTTGACCCGAACGACCAGGAAGGAATCCACGTTCAACGCTTTTCCCAGCTTGATGGCGGACTCCTTGTCCGATTGTCCCGTCATTTCCAGGCGGGAGAAATAGAAGACCAAGGAATCGAACGCCTCCTTGGAGGCCTGGAACATATCGGTGACGCTTTCAGGCGTTACCACGCGCTCGATCTTCGCCGTCTTCGCGAGGGCTCCTGAGAGGACGTCTTGAATGTCTTCGCGCGCGCTGTCGTATTGGCTGGCCATCGGAGGCAACACGGCGATGGCCTGCGGCCGAAACTGCTTGGCCCCTGGTCCTTCCCAGACTTCCTGCAAGCCGCCGCAGCCTGCGACCAGAAGGGGAATGCAGAAGAGAAAGGTACGAAGCCTATGCGCGGAATGAATGAACATGAAATCAGTATACCATTAGTGGTTGACGATAGGGCTAGAAGGTCAACGATACTGAACCGGACGCAAGCGCCCCCTTCTCGCGGAAATCATACCCGCCGCCCAAGTCGAGACGAAAAGCGAAAATTCTGATACCGAGTCCCGCTGTGGGAGTGAACGGCGTGCCGGGATCCTGCATGTTCTTGAAGGCG
This sequence comes from uncultured Nitrospiraceae bacterium, assembly GCA_963730935.1. Classification (GTDB taxonomy): domain Bacteria; phylum Nitrospirota; class Nitrospiria; order Nitrospirales; family Nitrospiraceae; genus Nitrospira_C. The sequence goes on from CAVSTP010000004.1 coordinate 482,708, forward strand.
CCGACACGGAACGACAGAAATTCAGTCAGAATCGTCTGTTCGGCCCCCAAGCTCAGGAGCTGGCTCTTCACCCCCGGCACCACCGTCTTGTTCGATGTCACGTCGACGTCGGCCGACAGCGTCAGTGAGGAATAGGGATTAAGCGCCATGCCTCCACGTACCTGAGGCCCGAACTTAATCTTGCTGCCATCCGGCGAGTCGAATTCCGGTTGATTGAGGTCCTTGGCGACCACGCCGAACCGCAACCATGACGAGGGCCGATAGATGGCGCCGACGTCGATGCCGTACGTGGTCGAGATCGTCGCTTTTCCCAAGCTATCGGACAACTTGATGTCCTGTCCGCCCTGGAGATTCTGGGTACCGTTGTATGCCGCGCCTTGAAGAATCTTGGCAGTGAATCCGATCGAGAATGTCTTGTCGGCAAAGGCGTAGGCGTAAGAGAACGCGGCCTGCCGCACGTCCAGCGCCGGAACCGTCATCGCGCCGGTGAGGTTAACCGTAGTGCCGTTCACCGTCACTGTTACCGGAGTGCTGACGAATCCACCGCCGGTCGGTATGTCGGAAATATTGAAGCCAAACGCATGCTCGCCGAAATGACCCTTGATATAGAGTCCGGCCGCGCCGTTGAACGAGGTATTGGCTCCAGGCTGATTGATGCGATTCGCGATGTCCTGTGCTTTGGCAATATTGGCAGACGACGTGTCGTTGGGATTAAAATTTTCAAGGTCATTGATAGCATCGGCGATGCCCAGGCGGTCGATCGCCTGGCCTCCACCGACGAGCCGGATATCGACGGTTTGCGTCATGGCCAGGCCGGCCGGATTCCAATAAGTCGCGAGTGCATCAGTGGTCACGGCGACGCCGGCGCCGCCCATGCCCATCGCGCGGGGACCCACGATGACGAATTCCGCCGCGAACGCGTGCTTGCCCAGTGCCAGGAACACCAGCGTGATGGCGGCTCGGGAGATCGAATTCATCCGCATGACTCGGCGCCCTCCGGACGAACGCCTTGCTGAGTCTATTGGATGACCCCGCGCCCGTCAAGGATTTGAGGACTGTCGGCTTTCTGAACGGCGACTGCCCCCGTCCATGTAAGGAAAAGGGATGGCCATTGAGCAAGTCGGAGCCAGTCCCGCGGATTAGATGATCTGACCGTCCTGCATGTGCACGATACGGTCAGCTTGTGAGGAGAGCTTGTCATTGTGAGTCACGATCACGAACGTGGTGCCGCGACCCTTGTTCAATTCACGCAGGAGGGAGAACAGGGCCTCGCCAGTATGAGTATCCAAGTTCCCGGTCGGCTCATCCGCAAGGACCAGATCGGGTTTTTGCAGAAGCGCCCGCGCCACCGCGACCCGCTGTTGCTCGCCTCCGGACAATTCGCCCGGCTTGTGATGCAGCCGTGCGCCGAGTCCGACATCGTTCAACAGGGCAGTGGCCTCGGCCTTCACCTCATCCGGCTGCCGCCGCTGGATCAAGGCTGGCATGCAGGCATTCTCGAGCGCCGTAAACTCCGGAAGCAGGTGATGAAACTGAAAGACGAAACCGATGCGTTTATTCCGAAATTCGGCCTGGGAGGCCTCGGAGAGTTGAAAGAGATCCTGTCCCTCAAAGTACACGGTGCCGCTGGTCGGCCGGTCGAGCAATCCCAGGATATGCAGCATGGTGCTTTTCCCGGCTCCGGACGCGCCGACGACGGCGATCAGCTCGCCTCGGGCAATGGTGAGATCGATGCCCTTCAGCACCGGCAGGGTGTGCTCGCCCATGGGGAATGACTTATGAAGCTTGGTGACGGTAATCATGCGTCGGTGCGATGGGGTGGACGGCTGAGATTCCGGCTATTCATAGCGCAGCGCGGCCACCGGCTCGAGCCTTGCCGCCTGAAGCGAGGGGTAGACGGTCGCCGCAAAGCTGATGAGGATGGCCGACCCGGCCACCAACAGCACGTCTTCGGCCAGCACATGCACCGGAATCTTGGAAATGTAATACACCGTTGGATCGAAGGTCCAAAATGTTTCAATCAGCCACAGAAAGGCATAGCCCAGCGGGATCCCGATGGCCGTGCCCGACAAGCCAATGATCAGCCCGTTGAGCATGAAGATCCGGCGGATACTTCGTCTGGTCGCACCCATGGCCTTCAGGATGGCGATCTCCTTTTGCTTTTCGGTCACGATCATCGTAAGGGTGCTCACGATATTGAAGGACGCGACGATCGTAATCAGCACCAGCAGCAAGAACATCATCGTTTTCTCGAGCTTCAGCGCGGAGAAGAGATTGCGGTTCATCTGCATCCAGTCCCTGGCGCCGTACGAAAACCCTAACGCCTGCTCAACGTGACGGGCAATCTCGCCGGCGCGGAACACGTCCGTGACCTTGATCTCGATGCCGGTGACGCTGTTGCCCATGCCGAAAAACTTCTGGGCTTCGGCAAGGTCGATATAGGCAAGGGACGAATCGTATTCGTACATCCCGGACTGAAAAATGCCCGCGACCGCAAACGTCCTGATTTTCGGGACCATGCCCATGGCACTGATCGTGCCGGTCGGGGAAACGACGCTGATCGTATCGCCGGGAAACGCGCCGAGACGCAGCGCCAGCTCCTTGCCGAGAATGATGCCGGGTTTTTCGGATAACTGCAGCGGACCGGAGGGATCGTCGACCGGTGGCAGTTTGACCGGAATCGGCTTTCCCAAATCCTCAAGATTTCCAGATGCCAAGTTCTTCGCGAGCGCCGTCACCTTGCCTTCCCGCAGAGGATCGACGCCGCGGAGCACGACCCCTTGGGCGCTGTTTGGTGTGGTCAACATCACCTGCTTCAGGATGAACGGCGTCGCCGCAACCACACTGGGGACCGTCTCGACCTGTCGGGCGGTCGCATCATAGTCGGTCATGCCGTCTTTCATGCGGTCCTGCACGATGATGTGTGCAGTGGTTCCTAAAATCTTGGCCTGTATGTCCTCCTTGAAGCCGGTCATGATGCCGACCGTGCCGATCAAGGCCGCGACGCCCAAGGTGATACCGGTGACGGAGACGACGGTGTTCAGAGAGATCGTCCGGTTGCGACGCTTGGCGCGCAGGTACCGAAGGCCGACCACAATTTCATACGGGAGTGCCAAGCTGCTATTTCTCCGGACGCAATTGCGGGAAGAGGACGACATCGCGGATGGACGCCTGGTTCGTAAAGAGCATGATCAACCGGTCGATGCCGATGCCTTCTCCAGCTGTCGGCGGCATGCCGTATTCGAGGGCCCGGAGGAAGTCTTCATCGACCACGTGGGCTTCTTCGTTTCCGGCCTCGCGCTGCGCCGCCTGGCCCTCGAACCGCTCGCGCTGATCGAGCGGGTCATTCAACTCTGAAAAGGCATTAGCGATTTCCCGCCCAGCGATATAGAGCTCGAACCGATCGGTCAGCGCGGGATCGGCGTCTTTGCGCCTGGCCAGCGGCGAAATCTCAATCGGATAGTCCGTGATGAATGTCGGCTGCTCGAGTCGGGGCTCGACGGTTTCTTCGAAAATTTCATTCACGATGTTGAAGAGCGGCCACTTGGGATCGACAGGGACGTTCAGCTGTTTTGCCGCAGCGAGGGCCTGCTCCCGGTCCGTCAGGACCGTAGGCACCAGGCTGTTCACCTCCAGGATGGCCTGATGGTACGACCAGCGCCGCCACGACGGAGCAAGATTGATCGTTTTGCCCTGGTACTCAATGACGGTCGTGCCCAGCAGCTGCTGGGCCAATGAAGAAATCAGCTCTTCGGTCAGCCGGATCAGGTCCTGGTAGTCCGCGTAGGAGACATAGAACTCGAGCATCGTGAATTCCGGATTGTGGATCGTGGAGATGCCTTCGTTCCTGAAGTTCCGGTTGATTTCGAAGACGCGGGGAAATCCGCCCACGATCAGCCGCTTCAAATACAATTCGGGCGCGATACGGAGATACAGATCCACTCCGAGTGCGTTGTGATGCGTGACGAACGGCTTTGCGGCGGCGCCGCCCGGAATCGGGTGCATCATCGGCGTTTCAACTTCGAGGAAACCCCGCTCAATCAAGAACGCCCGGATACCGGTGATAATGCGGCTTCGCATCGCGAAAATGCCGTGCACGTCCGGATTGGCAATCAGATCCACGTACCGCTGGCGGTAGCGAGTCTCGACGTCGGTGAGCCCGTGCCATTTCTCGGGAAGGGGACGCAGGGCCTTGCTCAGGAAGGTCAACTCGTGCACCTCGATCGTGAACTCGTTGGTCTTGGTTCGAAACAAGGTGCCCGTCACACCGATCCAGTCTCCGAGATCGAGCTGTTCGGTCACGGTGTATGCCTGCGGGGAGAGCAAGTCCTTCTTCAAGTAGGTCTGCAGGCGTTCTGAGCCGTCCTGCAGCACGGCAAACGCCGCCTTGCCGAAGCGGCGGAGGGCCACAATACGGCCTGCGACCGTGCAGGAAATGCGCTCCTGCTCGAGTGTCTCCTTCGTCTTCTGGCCGTAGAGCCTGACGAGATCGCCGGCTCGATCCTTTGCATCGAACCGCGTGCCGTAGGGCGCAACGCCGGCCTCCCGGAGGAGGTCGAGTTTCTTGATCCGCTGCTGCCGCTGTTCGTTCGCTTCATCCATACTGACGCGCCCTCGTCACACCAGGCACTTACAGGTCGTCCGGCCCCTGAGCCGGTGACAGCTGCCCGCTTCCTTTCGTCAATTGCTTCTTCAGGTACGCCTCGATAAACCCGTCCACGTCGCCATCCATGACGGCGGCCACTTGTCCGACCTCATAACCCGTCCTGTGGTCCTTGACCATCTGGTAGGGTTGAAACACATAGGAACGAATCTGGCTGCCCCAGGCGATGTCCTTTTTTTCTCCAACGATCGCGTTGAACTCGGCTTCTTTCTTCTTCTGCTCAACCTCGTAGAGCCGCGATTTCAAAATCTTCATCGCGCCGTTGCGATTCTGCAGCTGCGAACGCTCATTCTGGCACTGCACGACGATGCCCGTCGGCAGGTGTGTGATGCGAATCGCCGTTTCGACCTTGTTCACGTTCTGGCCGCCTGCGCCGCCGGACCGGAAGGTGTCGATCTTCAGATCCTTGTCGTCGATCCCCACCTCGAGATCGTCGTTCAGCTCGGGATACACGAAGACCGAGGCAAACGACGTATGCCGGCGTTTGTTGGCGTCAAACGGGGAGATGCGCACGAGACGATGCACGCCGGCCTCCGCCTTCAAATAGCCGTAGGCATAGGGACCGGTGACGGCAATCGTGGCGCTCTTGACGCCGGCCTCATCGCCCGCTTGAAAATCCAGCGTCTCCACCTTGAACCCTTTCCCCTCCGCCCAGCGTACATACATGCGCAACAGCATCTGCGCCCAATCCTGGGACTCGGTTCCTCCCGCTCCGGGATGAATCGCGAGGATGGCGTTGTTCTGATCGAGCTCGCCGGAGAGGAGATGCTCCACTCGGAGGGCGGCCAGAAGCGGTTCAAAATGATCCAGCTCGGAGGCCAGCTCAGTCTCGAGAGCGGGGTCGCCGCTTTCCTGCGCCAGCTCCAGCAGCGCTGTGACGTCGCCCAGTTTCGCTTCGATGTCGTGCCACTGTTGGAGTTCGCGCTCCAATTTGACTTTCCGGCGGCTAACGCCGGCGGCCGCCCGCGCGTCGCTCCAGAAATCGGGCTGGCCCATCTTGGCTTCGAGTTCCTGCAGCTCGGCGGTCATGCGTGAGAGGTCAAAGATGCCCCCGAAGTTCGGCAACCTGATCATCGACACCGCGCACACGAACACGAATCTCATCCAGCATGAACAGGGTCCTTTCGGTGTTAGACGGGAGTGGCCGCGACAGCGTCGGGTTCAGCCCCTTTGGTGCCAAAAATGCCGTACAGGCAGAACAGCAGGGAGATTAACATACAGCCGTAGGCAAAGACATCTCCGTGCCGGCTGTAAAAGGTCTTCGTCTGGCGAACCGGAATCTCAGCCTGCAAGGCTGTCTCTGTAAAGATGGGAGACGCCGCGATGATGCGTCCAAACGGATCGATGAAGCCTGAAATACCGGTGTTTGCGGCACGGGCGAACGCAAGGTGATTTTCCACCGAGCGGAAAACCACCATGGAAAAATGCTGGGCTGGTGCGGACGAATCTCCGAACCACGCGTCGTTGGTGATGGTGACGAGAAACTCGGCACCGCTGTGGGCAATACGCCGCACCAGATCGGGAAAGATGACCTCATAACAGATGACGATGCCGAATTTTACCCGCCGGGCCGGAGCGGCGCCGTCGGACTGCTTCAGTTGAAACGAGAGGATGGTAGGGCCTGGGCCGGCCTGGAAATCGCCGATGCCTTCGACCATCTTGTCCAGGAAGAACAGCAGCGAAGATTTGAGCGGAATGTATTCGCCGAACGGCACGAGATGCTGCTTATCGTATCGGCCGAGCAGTTGGCCGTCCGGAGACAGGAGATACGCGCTATTGAGCAGAAACGGCTTGCGGTCGGCGTCGAACCGCACGGCCGGACTGCCGAACAGGAGCGGGGCTGAAGCGCGATTCGCCAGTGCGACCAGCTGTAATTGATAGACCGGTTCGCGTTCATAGATGAACGGCGTGGCGGCTTCCGGCCACACGATAAGATCGACACCGTATCCGAATGATTCCGTCAGGCGGTCGTAACGGCGGAACGTTTCTTCTCGAAAGGCCTGATCCCACTTGATCGCTTGGTCGATGTTCGGTTGCACGACGCCGACCTGCAGGGTGGCTTTGGGGCCTTCCATTCCCTCGCTGGCGATCAGCGATGTGCTGTACGCCCAGGACAGGCCCATCAGCATGGCGGCTGTCGTCACTAGTTCCCAGGGCAGGCGGGCGGGCCTGAATCCACGAAAGAGCGGCATGAGCCAGAGATACAACTCGGCCAAGGCCACGTTCGTCAGCACGATGAGAAAAGACACGCCGTACACGCCCAAGTGATCCGCGACTTGGATTACATCGAGCTGGCGGTATTGCGAATAACCGAGAAGCGACCAGGGGAGTCCGCTCAAGACGTACGTCCGGAGCAACTCCAGAGTGACCCAGAGACAAGGGGCCGCGAACAGCCCATATCGCGGCATGAGCATCCGGAACCAGACGACACCTGCGCTATATATGCCGACATACAGCCCGAGGTACGCGGTGAGCAGCAGCATGATGCCGTAGCTGAAGACCAACGGTACTTTGCCGTAGGTATGCATGGCCGTAACGACCCACGACATGATGCCGGTCGAGCAGATGATTCCCGCCAGCCAGCCGAGCCAGAACGCTTGCCTGCGTCGGCTGAGCCCGTCGAGGGCGATGTGAAGAGGAATCAGCGCGACCCAGGCAAGGAGACCCAGGTCATATTTGGGAAAGCAGTAGGGAAGAAGAATGCCCGTCGTTGCGGCGAGAAGGATCAGGCGGACGGGCCACTGACTCATCGCGCTAACTTAGCGGAAGGTGAAGGTTGTTGCAACTCAACCCGACCGCGTCAAGGCGTTATGAGCGAGCTCAGCTCCTGTTGTCGATGGATCTTCACATCATCCAGTTCACCGACGGTACCGCAATCGGCTTCGTTTAGTTCCACCCCGAAATGCGCTTCGTCGGCCCAGCGAACCGTCGCCTTCTTGATGATGAGCGCATGCTTGGCGGTCGGAATCAGCAGCATCATGAGCTCCATCCCAACAGTGACCAGGTGCGTGCCCCGCAAGCAGCCACCTCGATTCGTCAGATTTTCGATCATGCCGCTGGCATGAAAATCCCCGTTGGAATAATAGACGGGGCAAGAAATGGAGCTTCGGATGTCGCGTCGCTTGTTTGAACGAGAGGCCATAATGTAATCGGTTCTACTTTCGTGAACGCAGGAATTTCGTCGCGAATGTCAATGCCCGTGGCTCAGGCGCCGCTCCGATCACCAGGGCCGCAAGCCCTATGCCTATTGCATTGAACGCGACATCATGGATATCGACGGTGCGTCCGGGAACGAATGCCTGAAGAAATTCCATCCAGACGCCGAATACCATCGCGGCCATGACACCGAGCCACAATGCCATCTCCTTGGACCAACCTCGGTCCTGCAAGCCGCTCGCGAGCAACCACGTCAACAGTGCATAGGCCGGCGCATGTGAGTACTCCGTGACGGGCTGAGGCAAGACAGCGAGCATAGAACCACCAATCCCCACGCCGGGCGTCGCCATCGCGCCGAAGGCTAACAGCACCATATAAATCGATGGACCAAACAATCCCACAACCGCCTCCGCCCCTGATGAGGTGATTCGAAAGGTACAGGAGCACTTGGCGAGAAACTACTGGGCAATGGTAGGGGAGGGATCAACCCCGTCTCATGGACCGCCAATGATTTTGACCTGCACAGACCGCAAATATTTTTCCATCGTTGGGCGGCGCTGATCGAGAGGGGATGTTCTGAATATCATAGACTTAGCTCGATCCTGATTTTTCCGTCTCCTCGCTTTCCGGAGCCAGCCGAGTGCGGAATTGGGGCCGCGCTCTCATGCCGCCTCGATTGCCACCTTTTCGAGGGGCATGCAGAAAAGACATCATGTTGGTGATTTCTCACACCTGAAGGGGTATTCTGCGGTGGAACCGGTTCTCGGGAGTGCAAGCCTTAATCGGGAGTGCAAACCTTAAGATGAAGATGATTAGGCGAGATCGGATGCGAAACACGATTCAGCTCGTCGTGACGTCGCTCTTCGCAATCTTCACCGGCGGCGGCTGTGTCATGCAAAGCACCTATGACGCCACGCTGCAGGAAGGAATGAGGATTAGAGCGGAGCTCGCACAAGCACAAGACGAAAAGAAAGTGCTCGCCCGTCAAGTGAGCGACATGGAACTGTTGAATGCGGATGTCGTGCGTGAAGCCGAGGCCGCCGCTTCAGCCCTGCTGCAGGCAAAAGACGAAGCCGAGCAAGAACGACAACAGGCCGAGCAGCGTTTCGCACGATTACAACAGAAATCGGTTCAGGCGTCCAAACAACAACGCGCACTACAGTACGAGTTGACGGTCGCCAAGGAGAATACTGCGGCGCTGCAAGAACTCGTTGATGTCTTTCAGAGAAAAATGCGTGACGGCGCTGTGGTCGCTGCATCGTCCCCCGTTCCCGAACCGGCGGTCCGCAAGCCATTCGATCCGTCAACGATTCCCGTCCCAGAGGATCTACCGGCGGCCCCAGCAGTCTCGCCACCAAAACCGCCGCCGCCGGTACCAGCGCCAGCCACGAGTCCCGTCAAGACTCCTCAGCCTCCGGCAGACGAAGGCTGGATCTCGAGCATCAAGAACTGGCTCGTGTCTTTATGGCATTCAGTCTTTTCCTAAGACTCTGAAATTTTGAGCATCCGCACGGATCCACACATCACACTCTTGTGCTTTTCCTAGGTCCTTTTCGACAGACCATTGAGTGACCTGATTCCAATCGCGCAATATCGGCTGAGCAGGCTTATCGAATCGATGGTGCAGACGTTAGAACGCTTGTGGCTGTGGATATTCATGCATATGTAACATTTGAACACCGCGTCTACAGCGGTGATACGCGATCCGGTTCCCAAATGTGCAGCAATTGACCTTCTAAATCTTGTCTCTACTATTACTTGGGGTCCTATCGGCTAAACCCCTATGCCCAAAAATTAGGCAGTTCGCTCCAGAGATGCCTCAAATCCTGCATCCTCAGCAGCAGGATGATCTTTGTGCACAGACTTATCCACAGAAAATGGGGATCGACAATTCGCATGCCTCGGTCAGCGATCAACGAGGCGTCTCAGCGATTTTTTTGTGGAATCAGTTGTCGAGGTTACCGCAGAAGACAACAGGCAGCGTGACAAGAAAAGAGTGGGAGGAGGACGCACCTACCGAGAGTGATAGGTACGGTGGAGACCTTGGGAGGACTTTAGGCTTCCCAGTACAAGCTGGGCATGCACACCATCCTCGGCGCTCGGTCCCCTGTTGGACCACATTCCCTCTGGGCGTTAACTCCTCCCACAGGAAAACACCATAGGCCTCTCCCGCCATAGCGTCAAGAAAACTAATGTATGTTGCGCAGACCGGCATGATGCGACTCGCCTGATCGCACGATACCCCTCGGCAAGCACTGTTCACCATTGCCTCGTACCTGCTTTTGTGGTACCAAGACCCACGCTCACATCATTACGAGGTTGAATGTCGAAGAAGCAGACGTCCGCTCTTGTGTCCGCCTCCCGTCCGACAGCTCCGGAACCAGCCGTCCAAAAGAAACCGCCGCAACAGCAGATCACCGCGGTGGAAATGGGTGCGCGGCAGCGGGAAATTTCCGTTTCGGAATTCTTCACCAAAAACCGGCATCTGCTCGGCTTCGACAATCCTCGCAAGGCGCTGCTCACCTGCGTCAAAGAAGCAGTTGATAATGCCCTGGATGCCTGTGAAGAGGCCGGCATCCTGCCGGATGTCAGCGTAAAGTTGGAAGTGGTCTCGAACGGGGAACCGATCGCGCCCAGCCAGGCCAGCAAATTCCGCATCACGGTCACCGATAATGGGCCGGGCATCATCCGCCAGCACATTCCCCGCATTTTTGCCAAACTGCTCTACGGCTCAAAGTTCCACCGGATGCGGATGAGCCGCGGTCAACAGGGAATCGGAATTTCCGCGGCGGGCATGTATGGCCAGCTGACAACGGGCAAACCGGTCAAGATCATTTCCCGGACGAGCCCGAGAGCTGCCGCGCATTTTTTCGAAGTCCAGATCGATACCAAGAAAAACGAACCACTGGTGCATGAAAACAAGCAGATCGAGTGGGAGCAGGCGCAAGGGACACAAGTCACGTTGGAGGTCGAAGGAAAATATCAGAAGGGGCGCGCGTCGGTCGACGAGTGGCTCGAACAAACGACCATTGCGAACGCCCATGTACGGCTCGTGTACCACACGCCGGAAGGCGAGACAAAGGAATACGCCCGGACGTATCACGAACTGCCACCTTCGCCGCGGGAGATCAAACCGCACCCCTACGGCATCGAATTCGGGATGCTGCTCAAGATGCTGCAGGATACGAAAAGTCAAACAGTGTCAGGTTTCCTCGCCGGTGATTTCTGCCGGGTCTCTCCTCTACTGGCGACCGACATCTGCAAGGAAGCCAAGGTGTCCCCTCACCTCAAGCCTCGCGACCTCAAGGGAACTGCTGCGGAAACGCTGTATAGGACGATTCAGAACACCAAGATTATGGCGCCTCCGACGAATTGCCTTTCCCCCATCGGCGAAAAGGCGATTCTGTCCGGTCTCTACAAACAGATCAAAGGTGAATTCTACACAGCGGTCAGCCGGCCGCCGGCCGTCTACCGCGGCAACCCGTTCGTCATCGAAGCAGGATTGGCTTTCGGCAATCGGCCGGGTCAACAGACGAAGCCGGAGCAGCCCGCCGGGCCACGAGCGGAAGGGGAGGAAAAAGACGTCGACGCGGAACTCGCGAGGGTCATCCGGTATGCGAACCGCGTACCCCTCCTGTATCAGCAATCGGCCTGCGCAACGTTCAAAGCCGCGTTGAACACGACCTGGAAAAATTACGGCGTGCCGCAATCGCGCGGGGCCTTGCCCGCAGGACCGATGGTGATTTTTGTCCATATGGCGTCCGTCTGGGTGCCCTTCACCAGCGAATCGAAGGAAGCCATTGCCGATTACGACGAGATTCAAAAGGAAATCACCCTCGCCCTCCGCGAATGCGGCAGGCGCCTCGGATTGTTCCTCCGACGCCGGGAACGGGCGGCCAGCGAGTACCGGCGGCGCAACATTTTCGAATTGTACATCGAGGAAGTCGTCGAAGCCTGCAACCGGCTCAAGGGGGGGAAGCTCGTTAAAGAGAAGGTCAAAATGCAGCTCCAGAAGATCGCGAACTCACGCACCGGCGGCAGTAAAACCGATGACGCGCTGGGCAAGACGGGCGGTGGTCCGGAAGGGTTGCCCCATTCCATTATCGTCACCGACGAAGGCATCGAAGGCGAAGTGACAGCGCCCTCTCAGGTCGAAGCGGCAGACGAGACGGCCGGTCCAGGAGAAAGCGATCTCCTTGGCGCACCCGCAGCTCCCGCGCCCAAGTCACGGAAATCTGCCCACAAGAGGACGAGATCTCACCAGAGTCATACGACTGGGCCACGCCGCAAGAGCGATCAGATGGCCTTGTTCGACAAGCGTGCCGACGCCACATCCAAAAGGAAGGGGGTGGACCGCTCAAAACCGAAGACGGCCCATCGCAAGAAATAGCCACGATGCCGACTAAACAGAAAAAAACGAGCGCAGTGGAGAAGAAACTCATCGGGATTGCCGACATTGTCGTGACGGCCGCAGAACGCTCGAAGGATCCCACTATTGCCATTCCAATTCGCGCCTTGTCGAACGTCTCGTTCAATTCACGCAAGGGCATGATTGAGATGGGTCACAAGAAACAAGCCCGTTCCTTCTTCAACGTTGGAATGGCAAAGAAATTCATGCAGACCGTGCTGGTGGCGGACGCCCTGTCCGAACTGCAGCGCGCCGATCTCACGACGTCGCTTCGGGAAATCTACTACCGAACGAAACACACGATTCAGGATTCACACGAAAATACCTTCGACACCCAGGACGAATCGGACCCCGTGATCGAAGACCTCGAGGTCTCGCTCGCGGCGTTGCGCGAAGAACTGCACGTGCGCGCGGAAAACAGCGGCAGCATCGTCGGGCCGGTCGTCTTCGGCGACGACGGGGACAGGGTGGACTGTGCGCGCCTGGGCAAAGGGGGTTATTCAGTGCCCTCGATCGTGGAACCGGAGTATCTGGAGATCCGTCGTTGCACCGCCGATTTCTTGCTTTTGGTCGAAAAAGGCACGCAATGGAATCGCTTGTCGGAAGACAAGTTCTGGCGGCGGTACAACTGCGTGCTGCTGACAGGAAACGGTCAGCCGCCGAGAGGCGTGAGGCGTCTGGCCCGGCGGCTCCATGAAGAGCATAAACTGCCCGTCTACGTCCTGGTCGATAACGATCCCTGGGGCTACTATATCTATTCGGTGGTGAAGCAAGGCTCGATCAACCTCGCGTTCGAAAGCCAGCGGATGGCCATTCCGAAAGCCAAGTTCATCGGACTGTCGAGCGCCGATCCCGAGCGATACGAGCTGCCTAGAAACGTGGGCATCAAACTCAATGAGAAAGACATCGCGCGGGCAAAGGAACTCACGAACTACCAATGGTTTCAGAAGCCGGCATGGCAGGCCGAGATCAAGCGCATGCTGGCCAGTGGTCTCAAGTATGAACTTGACGCGCTCGCCAATAAGGATTTTCAATACCTCACCAAGAAGTATCTTCCCCGAAAGCTCAAGGAAAAAGACTGGTTGGATTAACGCAGGGGATTCTCCCAGTAGGCAGATCGATCCATGTGGAGCTAGCGTGAGACATGGATCGAATCACACTACTTGTGGTGATGTTGGCCTGTCTCTTAACGTCGCCGGCGCTAGCAGCGGACATCGTTCCAGCTCCGGAATCTCCACCGCCGTCGCCGAGCCAGCCGCCCGCCGAGCAGTCTAAACCGGAGGTGACTCCTAGCCCGCGTGATCCCGGCATGGTGAAACAGCCGGAAACGGTTCCTCACCCTGATTCGGTCGTGACTCCTCCGGTGATCGATCCTAAGATGGCCATCAATCCAGAGGCGGCACCCTCTCAACCAGTCGAACCTTCTAAACGCCCGAATCAGGAACAGGCACCCAAGAAACAATGATCGATGAGGGAGCACCCCGTCCATCACGCGACGTCAAGGAGATGATGATCGCGGGGATGCCATGTGCGGTTGTCCTATAGACGATCTGCCGAAGCGCGCTGGACTGTGAGCGCCACCGTCAAGTGCGGGATCAAAGACAAGGCAGAGGAATAATCGGTCGTCACGCAACCCCTGGACCGCCGAGAGTCGGCAGAGGGGCACGCCCTTCAGCGATCGCAGCCACTCGCGAGTCCGCAACTGGAGTTGATCCGCATTCCCCGCAGCATCAGTCAATTGGAGGCCGCATGGCGACAATCGGACAAGTCATTCCCGAGGGAACATTTCAGGCATTCCACGAACAGGAGATCCGCCCCATCACCTTGGAGAGCTACCGTGGCCGATGGGTGGTTCTCGTGTTTTATCCCGGGGACTTTACGTTCATTTGTCCCACAGAGCTGGAAGAGCTTGGCGCCTTGTACGCCGACTTCCGGAAGGTGGGAGCGGAAGTGATCGGCGCCAGCACCGATTCGGTCTACGTACACAAAGCCTGGTACGACACGTCCCCGGCGATCAAGAAGCTGGCGTTTCCACTGTTGGCCGACCCAGGAGGACACTTGTCCCAGAAACTCGGCGTGTATCTCTACCGAGAAGGCGTCGCCTTGCGCGGCAGCTTCATATTCGATCCAGACGGAAAGCTCTGCGCCTACGAAGTCCACGCCAACAACATCGGGCGCAATATGGAAGAGCTTCTGCGCAAGCTTCAAGCGGCGGCCTTCGTGCACGAAAATGGAGGAGTCGAAGTGTGCCCCGCCGGATGGAAGCCGGGCGACCGCACGCTAAGACCGAGCCTCGATTTGGTGGGCAAGCTATGAGGTGAGAGGTGATCTCACGGCGACACATAGCATGGTCGGTGTTGCCTGCGTTGTGTCTCATGATTGCCTTAGGCAGCGCCTGTTCGTCTCAATCGGACACTCAGAATTCGCTTAAACAGAACACCGGCGACGCGGGAAGCACCATGCCCCAGTCGCACCCGCCGTATTATCCCAATACGTCCGGCAACATCGTTGCGCCGCCCGGCAATCCTGCCGGCAATCCGTCCGGTGCACCGCCCATCGTCGGCGGCACGGCGAACCAACAGGCGGCCTGGCCTGACGGCCGCTAGGCCGCTAGGTGGATCGCCCATTGTTCGTCGTCGCGCTGGCAACATCCACGCGACGTCCTACGCGTTGTCGTGACGTCTGTCGTGATCGCCGCTCCTTGCACCGGCTTTTCCGGCGGTGTTAAGATCCACCTCGCACCGAAGCTTACGTTCTCGTCCGCCGTCCAACCGGAGATGCGATGCCGAACATCACGTTGCTAATCTCCCCGAGCTGCGGCGCTTGTCCCTCGGCGAAAAGCCTCTGGAAGCAGCTGCGCGTGAAGTACAGTTTTTCGTATCGTGAAGTCGATATTACGACCCCGGACGGCCAGGAGCTTGCCAATCGCCATGCCGTTCGAGCAGTGCCGGCCACCATCATCGACGGGCGGCTGACGTTTGTCGGCGTGCCAAGCCGCGAGAGCGCAGAAAAAGCCTTGCAACTGAAAATGCGCCCGCGGGAAGGCTAGCGGCCCTTCATTGACGTGATGTATGGATGAAGACGATAACGAGCTTCCGATTCTCCCGCGAATCGACAAAGGACCGCCTCCCGACTGTCCGATCTGCGGCGATCCCATGTCCTTTATCGACGGCGACTGGGCCTGTGTCGATTGCAACGGCGAACTGCTGGGACCGGAAACGGGCTGAAGCGAGGCCCGCGAACGATAAGAGATGTGTTCGCCCTGCATGAACAGGTTCCACGAATTCCACACTCCGCACTCCACATTCCTCATTTCTAGATGCTGAAGGTTGTCACCGGCCGGTTCCATCCTTCCCTCGAATCCGCGCTCGTCGAACAGATCCGGCGCCTGAAAGCAGCCGACCCCTGGGCAAAGGTTGCGATTCTGGCTCCTTCCAAGCCGATCCTCGACCGACTCCGGCGGGTGCTGGCCATCGACCACGGGTTGTCGCTGCTGAATCTTCACCTCTTTACCTTTCACCAACTCGCCCTGCGGGTGGCCGATGAATTACGCAGCCGCTCCGGACATCCTCCGCTCCGTGTCGTCGATGGATTGTTCTTCGAGCACCTGGTGCGCCACCTCGTCGAACAACGGCTCGCCGAATCGCCGGCTCTCGGGCAATTGGGACATTCGTTCGGAACCTGGGCCGCGCTCTGGGCGACGATCCGGGATCTCAAGGACGGAGGAGTCGATGCCGCTACAGCGCTGCAGGCACTTGGGGAAGGATGCTTTGGTGGAGAGGATCAGGAATGGCTCCGCACGCTGTTTTCCCTTCAGGCGGCCGTCGAACAAGTCAGTGCTGACCTCGCCGTGGGCACGGCCGACGATCTAGCCGACGCGCTCGTGGCCTCTGTAGCGGCGTCACAGTTTCTCGCCTCCATGCACCAGGTCTGCTACTACGGCTTCTATGATCTGACGCAGGTGCAGCTCTCGCTGTTTCAGGCCGTGAGCGCGAGCGTTTCCACGACGCTGTTCTTTCCCTTAGACAACCATCCATCGTTCGCGTTCGCCAGGCGCTTCTTCGACCGCCACGTTCAGCCATTTCTGGGAGCAGATCCTCCCATACACCTCAATACGGTCGGGACAGGAACCCCGCCGCCGGAACTGTCGGTGCAGAGCGTCATCGGTCCCGAGGAGGAGTTGTCTGCCACCTGTCGGACCATTCTCGATCTGGTTGAGACACACGGATACCGCTTTGACGAGATCGGCGTGGTCGCACGCACACTGGCCCCTTACTGCACCCTCGTGCAATCGGTGTTCAACCGTCATCGCATCCCGGTGACCACGACGGCACGACGGCCGCTCATCCACCACCCGCTGTGCAAGACCGTCCTGCTGTTGGCGGCGCTGCCCGTGAATGATTTCTATCGCACCGCCGTGCTCGACCTCGTGACCTCACCCTTCTTTGCCAAACCCGTGCTTGGTCGCAGCGGCTATTCAACAGCCTATCGGCCCGAGCAGTGGAAAGCGATCGTCGAGGCCTTGAACATCACGCATGGGCTCGATGAATGGAAGCGGTTAGAGCGTGCCTCTCAGTCCGCCCTTGAACTGGACGGTGACGGCGATGAGATAGGAGCGCTCGGCCCATTGGAGGTGACGCCGGAAGTAATCGCCGTACTGTGGAGCACCGTGTCTCGACTTCTGACCTCTTGCTCAGCGCTACCTGCCCAAGGCCCGTACGGTACGTTGCTCGAAGCCTTTCAGTTCCTGTTGCAGGAACAGCTTCGGCGGGCGGATGACGGGCGAGATGGACTCGACAACGAGCCCGGTGGTTTGTCCGCAGTGTGGGAGGCTATCGATCAGACAGTGCGCAGGCTCGGCGAACTCACCGCCATCCGCCGTGAGCTCACGTGGGCTGATTTTTCCGACTTGCTGACCCATGCATTCGAGCGCGCAAGCGTTCCGCTGGAACAGGCGTCTACCCAGAGCGTCATATTCAGCGACGCGATGGCGGCACGAGGGCTCTCGTTTAGAGCGTTGTTCGTGCTCGGTCTCAACGAGAAAGTGTTTCCCCGGTACATTCGTGAAGATCCGTTTCTTCGTGATCGGCACCGTCTCGTGCTGGAAACGACGCTCGGATACAAGGTCGACGAAAAGCTCTCGGGTTACGACGAAGAGGCCTTGCTATTCAGATTGCTCACCCAGGCGGCTGGACGGCGGTTGTATCTCTCGTTCCAGCGTGCCGACGATGCCGGACGGATGTTGGCGCCCTCACCCTATGTCGGCGAGGCGCGGCAGTCGGATGGAATGCCTCCGCCGCCCATGGACATGGTCCCGCGCCGTCTCACGGAGCGGCTCGCCCAGCGGCCAGTGATGAGCCGGTTTCTCCCGCCGGCAGAGCTCGCGCAGTGGATGGCAGTCAACGGCAAAGATGCTGCCGGTCTTCTCGAAGCCACAGGAGGTGACGCCGTCACGTTTCGCGAAGGCACCGAGGCGCTGGCCCGCACCGAGACCGACCAACAGGCCCTGACGGCCTTCGACGGCCTGACGGGCTCTCTGGAGACCCACTGGGTATCGCTCGAGGAGCGTGGCATCGCCCCAACCCCGCTGGAGCGGTATGCCCGCTGTCCGTTCCGCTATTTCTCCGCCGACGTACTGCGACTCGAACCGGTCCGTGCCCACGGCTCGGATGAACCGGACGTGCGTGTGCTCGGCACCTTTTGTCATAGCGCCTTGCGACGGTGCTATGAATTGCTGCTGCCCACCGGATGGCCGGAAAAACCCGTGACCGACGATACGATCGATTGGTGCATTGAGAGCGCCATCGAGGAGGCGGCCGCCGATGTCGAACGGGACCATCGAACGGGCCATTATCTCCTCTGGGAACTCGCAAAGACCTCGATTCTTGATGTGATGACAGCCGCTGTCGATGACGATACACGCGCCTATCGCGACGCCCCCTTCGCGCCGGTCGCGTTCGAGGTCCTGGCGGAGGGTGCCATCACCGATGTCCCAGGCTGCGGATCGACGCCCCTGAAAATCCGGGGACGCGTGGATCGTGTCGACCGCCATCGCGACAGCCGAGCGCTCCGCATCATCGATTACAAACTGAAGATAGGAAAATCCATCACGTCTGAAGATCGGCACCTTGTTCAATCCGCCGCACGCGGCTATCGGCTGCAACCGCCTCTGTATGCCCGGCTCCATATTCCCGATCATGGCAACGCGCAACAGGTACAACTCTTCTTTCTTGCCCCCAACTGGGCGACTCCTGTCGTGCGTTCAACCTTTGAAACCGATGTCTGGTCAACGGACAACGGTACCTTGCTCCGCAATACCCTCGGCCAACTGATGAACGGCATTAAGAACGGCAGGTTTTTCATCATGCCGGGCACCTATTGCCAGACATGCGAATATCGCGTCGCCTGCCGCCGCGAGCACATGCCGACGTCGTGGCGCGCCTCTCGAACGATGGAAGCGAGAGCGTTGGCGGCCTTACGAACCCTGCGGGTCGACCGATGAGCAGCCGTGCACCGATCTCGGATCAGGACGCCCGTCGCGCGGCGGAAACCACGTTCGATCGAAACGTCGTCGTCGTGGCCGGTGCCGGCACAGGAAAAACCACCCTGCTCGTGAACCGCCTGATCCACCTTCTCATGAGAGAACCCCAGCCGGTGGCGATTACCCATACCGTCGCATTGACGTATACCAATAAGGCAGCCACGGAGATGAAGGTCCGGCTTCGTGAACGGCTGACCGCCCTCAAGCGCGCGTCGACGGGGGACTTTCAAGCGTCCGATGGCGGAGCCATTGCCATGGACGAGGTGCGCACGCACTACAACCTCACAGCAGAGGACATCGCGACACGCGCCGAGGCGGCGCTGCGCGATCTGGAAAAGGCGCAAATCGGGACGGTCCACAGCTTCGCCGCCCATCTGCTGCGCCTCTTTCCGCTGGAGGCCGGTGTGGACCCCGCCTTCCGAGAGGATGACGGCCTCCGGTTCGACGAATCCTTCCAGCTCGCATGGGACGTCTGGATCGATCGTGAGCTCGGTCGCGAAGGCGTCCAGCACTCCCGCTGGCGAACACTCTTGCAATCGACGACTCTGGAGCAGCTGCGTGGACTCGCCTATGCGCTGTGCAATGATCTCATCGATCTCGACGTGCTGTTCCGTCAGGTCGGTTCAGCACCCGACCAGGCCCTCACGGACTGGATCGGCAGCCTGCGTGACCGGGCGCAGACGTTGTTGGACTCCAACGACCGACCGACGCGGCGCAAGATCGAGCACATGCTGGCAGGAGCCGTTGCTCTCCTCACGCTCCTGAAAGACAAAGGGCCTCAATCCATCGATGAACTCGATCATTCCGCACGGGAATGGCTCGAAAAGGACCCGGGCCTGGCAATCAGCGATTGGAGCGCTCACGAGTTCACCCAAGCAGTTACAGTCGTGAAAATAGCGCAGCAAATGCTGATGCTTAACGATGCATACTTCATCAATCTGTTGACCCTGATCAGCCCCCTTGTTACCTCTATCAGGTCTACCCTCGCGCGAACCGGGTGGATTTCATTCGACGGATTATTGGCCCGTGCCAGGAGGCTTCTTTGGGACCATCCGGACG
Organism: uncultured Nitrospiraceae bacterium; assembly: GCA_963730935.1. Classification (GTDB taxonomy): domain Bacteria; phylum Nitrospirota; class Nitrospiria; order Nitrospirales; family Nitrospiraceae; genus Nitrospira_C. The sequence goes on from CAVSTP010000004.1 coordinate 502,535, forward strand.
TCAGGGAACGGATCAAGCGCGAGTATCGCGCCATCCTGATCGATGAGTTTCAGGACACGGATCCTGTCCAATACGAAATCCTCCTGGCTCTCGCCGAAGCGTCGGGGCGTGCATCCATGACCTGGCAAGCCATGGTGCTCGAACCAGGAAAGCTGTTCATCGTCGGTGATCCCAAGCAGTCGATCTATGCCTTTCGCCGGGCCGACATGGAAGCCTTCGATCGCGTGGTCGACAAGGTGCTTGCGGATGGGGGAACGCTGTACAGTCTGACCACCAACTTTCGAAGCGATGCAAGCATTCTTGGACCGGTTAATGACGTGTTCGACCGGCTCCTTCTCCGGCAACCGCTGGTCCAACCGGGCAATGTGCGTCTTCAAGGCGACGCTCGGCGAACGGGAAACCTTACCGAAACCGGCGTGATGATCCAAGTCACAGCACCGGCGGCAGGTGACGATCCCTTCGATGCAGCAGGGGCGGCCAGAGCGGAAGGAGAAGTGCTGGCCCGCTGGTTGCGCGAGGAGCTGCTCACTCGGCCCGGTGTCTCCGCCGGTCAGGTGGCATTCCTGTTTCGAAAATTGACGCAGGCCGACGGGTATCTGGACGCCCTTCGACGCTACAACATTCCCTACCTTATAGAAGGGGAGAAACATTACTATCGCCGCCAGGAAGTCATCGATCTCGTCAACATCCTTCGGGTGCTCGACCATCCGCATGATCACATCGCGCTTCTGGGAGTCCTGCGTTCGCCGCTCGGCAGCCTGACGGATCGGGACATTTACGATCTTCGTGAGGCCGGCGGCTTCGGCGATCTGAACGAGAACACTGTCCACGCATGGTCCCATGCTCGAGCAGAGACGGTTCGACGTCTGTATCGTCGCCTGGGCTCGCTGCATCGTATGGTGACGGCACTTCCGCTGGATGAAGCCATTCAAGTGGTGTTCGATCAGTTCCCGCTGCTGGAGCTGGCGGCGGCCTCTCTGCACGGGGAGCAGGCCGTCGCCAATCTGCTCAAGGTCAAACAGACGGCCGCGTCGCTCGCCGATCGACCGCAGCTCACATTGAGCCGCTTTATCGAAGTGATGATGACCAGATTGGATGAGCAGCCGGATGAAGCGGAAAGTCCGCTGGCAGAGGATTCGTCCGACGCAGTGCAGATTTTGACGATTCACAAGGCCAAGGGTCTTGAGTTTCCCATCGTCGTGCTTCCGGGTCTTCACCAAGGCAGCGGACGGGACAAAGCAACGCCGACGGTGGTCTATGACTGGTCCACCGGCACCTATGGTCTTTCCGCAGGTTCGCATCAGACCCTCGGCTACCTGAGGGTGCAGGAGAAGCAGGTCGAACGGGAGAAAGCCGAGCGGCGCCGGGTCTTCTATGTGGGCATGACACGGGCGAAGGATCTCCTACTGCTCTCCGGCGGCCTGACCTCACGATCGGTCGGCGAAACGGTGCTTGAGTGGCTGAACGAGATCGGCGAGGGAGAGATCGGGAATCCAGAGACGAAAACGGTAAAAATCGGATCAAGCGAAGTCGTGCATCGGGTCGTCCACGCACCGGAACGAAAATGGCCCAGACGTGTGCCGGCAACGAGCGAGGACGGCCCCGCCGTCAATCCGGCGTCGCTTGCCCGATTGTGGGACGAACGGACGGCTCGATGGCAGACAGTGCGGGCCGGCACGTGGCATGTCACGCCGAGTTCCGTCAATGAGCGTCTCACGCTCAGCGACTTCGATTCCGCTCCTGGAGCCGGGGGACGCGACGTGAGCCGGCTCGTGGGAGTCATTGCACATCACATTCTCGAAGGATGGGACTTTGCCCGGCCACCCGACGAACTGCTGATGCGGATCGATCCCTCGCTTGAGCGGTTTCTCCCGCAAGAACTCAACGAGGTCCGATCGAAGGTCGCCGATTCGCTCACCGAGATTTTCACGACATTCAGCGCTTCCGAATCCTACGCCAGACTCAGTTCTGGCGCGATCTTGGGACGTGAGGTGCCCTTTGTCATGCCCTGGGGCGAACGGCAGGTCATGGAAGGAGTTATCGACGTGATCTACAGCCTTGACGGGAAGATCTGGATTGCGGACTATAAGACCGACCGGACTACGACATCCGAAGCGCCGGCGAGAGCCGAGTTGTATGCCCACCAGGCGGCAATCTATCGGGAAGCGGTGACCCGATGTCTAGGCCTGTCGCAGGCGTCCTTCCAATTTTTGTTTCTCCGAGCGGGCGTCAGCGTGGACCTGTGAGCGGACGTTTAACCGAATCGATCATCCGGCGAAGGACGATCAATTACACCAACCAGCCAGTGGTGATCCGCCATCCTCAAAGGAGGTCGCGATGCGCATCCTGTTGACGGTCATCTTCTGTGCCATCGCTCTGGGATGTTCCGGCAAGTCCGGCGCGCAGAGAAACGTCCTGTCGGCGCCCTTCGGCACGAAACCGGAGGCCGCCGCACAGGTGGAGAAGGGCAATACGCTGTTCGCCTCGAGTGATTTCGCAGGTGCTGAACAAGCATTCCGCCAGGCGATCGTTGCGGATGCCGGCTTGGCAGAAGCCCATTACAACCTGGCCCTGACGCTCGATCGGGCCGGCCGTAAAGACGAAGCCAAGAAACATTACATCGAGGCCGCGAATTTGGCGCCCGGCAACAAGGTCATTTGGGATTCTCCGCCCCTCCACCAAAGCGGTGGTCTGGACCACGAGATCGAAAAGAAATCGTATTTGGACCCAAGCCCCCGAGGATTCTAGCAATGGGTCGAAGGCGGCGGGATTTCTCTCCGGAGGAGTTCGGCACGCTGGTCGAGCAAGCGCTTGCCGATCTACCCCCGGCGTACGCTCGACTCGCCCGAGACGTCTCGGTGGTCGTCGAAGAGGAACCTCCGCCTGAGGTGCTCGAAGACCTGGAACTGGAGTCGGCCGATGACCTGCTGGGTCTGTATCAGGGTCTCTCGCTGGCGCAAGAATCCTTTTTCCAAACCGGAGGGCAACAACCGCCGCGCATCGCGATCTATAGAGGCCCCATTCTACGGCTCTGCGAAACCGCGGATGACGTCAGACGGGAAGTCCTGGAAACGGTGGTGCATGAACTCGGACATCACGTCGGGCTCGGCGATGACGACATGCCCTATTGAGGCTTGAGCGAGGGGTTCCGTCGCTGGGCGAGGGCCTGGCGTTGATACCCCAGGGTGAGCATGAAGACACCGATCACGATCATGGGCAACGACAGCAATTGTCCCATGGACAAGGACCCGAAAATAAATCCGATGTGCGCATCCGGCTCTCGAAACAATTCAACCACAATCCGACAGATGCCATAACCGGTCAAAAAACTCCAAAAAATCGTCCCCGGCGGGGTTGAGCGCCTCCCGATGAGCCAAAGCACTGTAAACAGCAAGATCCCTTCCAACCCAGCCTCATAGAGCTGCGATGGATGCCGGCAGGCGGGACCGCCGCCCGGAAACACCATGCACCACGGCGCGTCGGTGGGCCGTCCATATAACTCGCCATTAATGAAATTGCCCAGGCGTCCGAAGCCCAATCCGATCGGGGTCACTGAAGCGGCAAGATCAGCGATCGTATATATGGGAATCCCCTGGCGCTTGCCGAACCACACGAGCGACACGATGGTACCGAGCAATCCGCCGTGGAATGACATCCCGCCCTCCCACACGGCGAAAAACTTCAATGGATGCTGTAGGTAATAGGAAAGATTGTAAAACAGGGTGTAACCCAGGCGCCCGCCGATGAACACACCCAACGCGGCCCAGACGACCATGTCGTAGATTTGGTCCTTCGAGATCGGCAATCCCTTCTCGCGGACCTTGCGTGTAATAAGGAAATAGGCCGTGGTCAGACCGATCAGATACATCAGTCCGTACCAGCGGAACTGCAAGGGGCCGAGTTCGAAAAAAACCGGATTGACGTGCGGGTAGGGGATGGCCTGAAGCCAACTCATTCTTGCCTCATGTGGCACGCTGGCTGGATCATAAGTGACGTCTGCAGGCATTGCAAGCCTGCCCACATCCGACGATGTATTTCCAAAGCCGCTCTGAACGCTGCTTTCACCGGCTCTTCTGTTGGTTTTCTCGCACGACTGTGTTCCGGGCTGTGAGAAAAAGGTGACCGAATATTAATAGGTCTTAATCGGCGCAAGCCGCAACCGCCTGTTTTGCAGCGATGCCGGCCCTTTGGCATCTGGCACACTTGATGCTGAAGCGATGACCAGGAACTTGAGGGGTTGGAATCAATCATCCACATCCGTTGCTCGAAGGAGGTTGTCATGTCGAACGAAGGAAAACAGGTGGCTCGTTGGGCTGCACTCGTTGCGGGAAGCGCGGTGGTTGGAGCAGGAATCGGTCTGCTCTTCGCGCCTCAGACCGGAACGGAAACGCGCCGTGAAATCGCCCGGTACGCCAAGAAGGCGCAGGTCCAGGCCACTCGTTGGAGCCGTGCCGTACAGTCGGGGGTCAAGGAAGCAATGGATCGTACGAAGCGGCCCATGGTCGAAGCGGTCTAACGCTCTATTCCTCCGGCGTTCCGGCTGGGCCCACTCGGTGCCTGTACCCGGACGCATTCACCTTCGGCTGCCGCATTCAGTCTGTCGCCGAAACGGCTGCAGGCTGATTGCGCGCGTCGTGCGCCTTGACCGCCCCATACCCCGATGCTAGAGTCCCACTGCTTTCAGGCCATGCGTGGCGTGGCCGATATCTGCATGCTCCCTCCGCAACGACGACCGAACGCAGGATGATCCCGTCAGCCGGTCATGCAGGAGTGGCGAAACTGGCATACGCACAGGACTTAAAATCCTGTGGCTCGAAAGAGCCGTACGGGTTCGACCCCCGTCTCCTGCACCACGATCCCGAACAGACATGCGCTGCCGATAGGCCGCCGATGCGTCTTCCGCCTCGCTGTGTTGGGAACAGGCCAGCCCTCCGGCATCCTACTGGAGTAATGCTTAGGCTCTGATGAGCAGATGATCGAGGTAGACCGGTTTGTCGGCAGGATTTGGATGGAGAGACTCAACATACCGCTGCAACCGTGCTCGTTCGTGCCGGTTCACGTGAATAACTTCAACGGTGATCCAATGATTCTGAATCTGCCTGACCTCAGCCAAGCCAATGTGGATGCTGGCACCACCATCATCCAACCACAAACGAACCTTGACAAAATCGCCGGGTGCCAACTGGTCCGGGGCAGCGACCTCTGAGCTGGATTCATTGATTCTCAGCACGCAACCGTCTGCCTCGAGGTGCCGATGCACCCGAGCGAGCATGCAGTCGATCGACAGATTTGGAATGGCCCAACAGGCCTGTTGCTTACCTATCGCCATAGGGTGAACCTAGAGTAGTGCGAAGAAGCCCTTGTTGGCTATCCCTCAAGAGGAGGGGAAAGCGGGTCTCCATGAAGCGGACATACGGTAGAAAAGGAGGGGACTGGTCACTATGCACAGCAGTCGATTCTTGTTTCTAGGCGCGACGTTTGCGGGTCTAGCGGTCGCCGCCGGAGCCTTCGGCGCCCATATGCTCAGGCCGATTCTGGACGCCGCCATGCTGGGAGCCTTTGAAACCGGGGCGCGCTACCAGATGTACCATGCCTTGGCATTGTGTCTGCTCGCCGGTATGGCCGAACGGAATCCGACACTTCGCGTGACAGCGGTGGGATGGCTCTTTGTGGCCGGCATGGTGCTGTTTTCGGGAAGTCTGTACCTGCTCGCGTTGAGCGGGGTCCGATGGGTGGGTGCCTTCACGCCGCTCGGCGGAGCGACCTTGATCACGGGTTGGGCGCTGTTGGCATGGACCGTGGCGAGACGCCGGTCTTAGCTCACGGCGTGCAGGACGCCGTTCGTTTCCCGCTGACCGACCCCCAGCCGCCCTGGGAATTGACGAACGTCCCTTCGAGCCGTTGCCCTTCCTTGGAAAACAAGAGACTGTCCTCTTGGACCTTCCCGTCGCGTTCCCAACGGAGATAGACCACATCGCCGAGGACGACGATTTCTGACAGACCGGGAAGCGGTGCGCCGTCCTTGCCTGGCGGAGGAAAGATGAGCGAGAGCTTTTGTTCCTCATGATGCCGCTGATGGTTGTGAATCACCCATTGCCAGGTCCCACATAGACGCGCTTGGCCACGCGTGCCCCGCACGCGGTCTTTCCAGGTCTTGAGACGCCACCATTCCTCCATCGCCTGCCGACCGGCCTCCTGCGCCAAATGGCCAACAGCCACGCCGACGACCGCGCTCGTGTCTCCGACATTCCACAGCTTGATGGCGTCGTTCAAGGAAGGGAACGGGCCGTTGGCCGTCAGCCACGCGACCTGGGAGGGCGCCACTACGACCTCCGCCCGGACCGACTTGCCTTCCAGAGACTGCATCATCCGATCGGCAAGTCGCCATGCCACCAGGGAGGACACCAGCCGATGGGCGGAGGCGCTGATTTGCGGCACCATCAGCTCTTTGGCCAGCTTAGTCGACATGCCTTGAACCGCCAATGTGCCTGCAACGTCAGGCAGAGCTGCCGCGCGACCAATTGCGCGCACGAACACTTCGCGCGCCTCCTGATCGGAATCCACACGAGACAGCCACTCCTGGTGTGCATCAGCGATCTTCGCCCACTCAGGCAAAGATTCCGCTGCCGGTTCATCTCCAACCGCAAAAGACTCGAGGGGACCGTCGGAGAGGATGAGGACAAAGGCCAGCGCAACAAGGATCACGCTGTGACCGGTCGATGTCAGGTGCATGAACATGGATGGCGGGAGGTGAGAAGTCGCGTGCGCGACGAGGTGGTGTTCGTCAGGCGCCCTGCACGTGCTGTTTCAAAAAAAGCGCAGTGGCGGCCCATGCCTCGACTGCCGCTGCTTCACGGTAACTGTCCGGTCTCGACTCATTGCTGAATGCGTGCGGCGCACCCGCATAGGTCCGGATGTCGAGAACCTTCTTATCTTCCTCAGCCAGATGACGCAACCGCTCGATGTCCTGGGCCGAGACCCAGGAATCGTTGTCGGCATAATGATAGAGCACGGGACAGAGGATGTCTTTGAACGCAGTGTCCGGCCGTATCATCCGCCCATAATAGGAAACCGCTCCCTTTAGGCGCTTACGCTGACAGGCAAACTTCATCGCCAGCGTACCGCCCATGCCGAATCCCACCACGCCGTGAATGTTGCGCTTGATGAATTCCCTCGTATTCAGGAATTCGCAACATGAATTAATGTCTTGGAGCGCGAGTGACTCATCGAGTTTCCCCATCAGGGCCTCGGCCACCTCCGCGTTTCCCGTCACCATGCCCCCGATGCGGCCGTAGAGATTCGGGATGATGACCCCGTAGCCTTCACAAGCCAGGCGTGCGCCCAAGTCCTTGATCTGCGAATTCAGCCCCCACCATTCGTGCAAGAGCACGATGCCAGGATAGGGCCCCTTTTCTTGGGGCCAAAATTCGATGCACTCGACCTGAACGGTCTTAATGGGCCGGGTTCTGATGTAAGGATCCACCGATGCATCGGTGAGCGTCGGCAATGCGACGCCGCTCGGAAAGCGGCTCGTCCCTGTGCCGATCTGCTGCAAGGTAAAGGGAGCAGTCGTTGAGACCATAAGACGTGATGTCCTTTGGATGCGACAATCTAGGCCAATTTGGCGGACTGCTCCGTACTATAGGGACCACTCTGTCGGCTTGTCAATGTAACCTGAACGGCGGTACTCTGCTTCAGAGCTTCAGACACATCTCCATGCCTGCTCAACCGATGGACAACAGGTCATCCACACCACTCGGGATCGGCCTCGTCGGCGTTGGCCGGCACGGCAGCCGGTACGTCCAGCACCTGCTTCACGACCTGCCCGGAGCAACACTGACTGCGATCTGCCGCAGAAGGGGCAGCGGATCGTATCCAGGAACACAGGTTCCAGTGTTCGATGACTACCGCGCGATGATTGCGGATCCGCGCGTCCATGCGGTTGTCGTCGTGACGCCGCCCTCCCTCTGTCATCCCATTTGTCTGACCGCCGTCGAGGCGGGAAAAGCCATCCTCATTGAAAAGCCGTTGGCGCTCAATGGCCGCGACGCGCGGGCCATGGTGGCTGCGGCGGAGCAACGCCATGTACCGCTGATGACGGCTCAGACGATGCGATTTGATCCGACCATTATGCTGCTGCGTGAGCAGCTCCGCACGATCGGACCGCTCACATCCGCGTTGCTGGTCAGTCACATCGAGACCAAGGCGAATCTCATCGCGGGCACCAACGGACCCGTCGCGGTCGGCGCCCTCCTTGAAGTCGGCATCCATTTGCTGGATCTGATCCGCTTCCTCACCGGAGAGGAAATTCTCGATGTGCAATGCACGGTGACGCCCGCGCCTCACACAGGGCCCGAGATCCAGGTCCACGCGAAGGTAAGAACGTCCGGCGACATTCGTTGCACGCTCGACGTCGCACGTGTGGAAACCGAGCGGCAAGGAAGAGCCGAATGGAGGGGGACGATGGGAGCCATCACGGCAGACTGGGTGGGACGGACGCTGACGAGGATAGCCAACGACGGCACGTCGCGAACATGGACGATCGAGGCACGTCCCACGATCCTCGCCACGCTGGAAGCCTTTGTCCAGGCGATCCGCACGGACACAGCGCCACCGATTAGCGGTCTCGACGGTTGCCTCGCCGTAGAGGCGGCCGATGCCTGCTATCGTTCGGCGGCTCGAGGCGGCGCGGTCGTGAAATGCGAGCCGGACGCTGGCCGCTAGGTGTCGGCGACGATGTGCGTATCCGTTTCTTCCACCCCTTCAATCTGGTGAATCTTGGTGATCACCACGTCGGAGAGCGATCGTTCATCCTGCGTCGTGATGAATAAAAAGATGTCCGGCTGGCCGAAGCAGGAATGGACCTGTTCGACTCCGGCGAGTTTCTTCAACGACTGCAGGACGTCCTTCGTGCGGCCGGTCTTCACCTTGATAAGTATGTAGGCCTTCGTTGCCATCGGGTCTCTCCTTTCGGTCGAAACGTTTTCCGCCAGGCATGTTGCGTCTGTGGTCGGCAAAAATTCGATGAATGTTGCGGCCCTGGCGGCTGAATGCGGATCGTGCCCTGGCGTAGAGGTCGCTCAACGACTCGAAATCCTCCCGCCGCATATTGACGCGTGTAAATGATCCGGCCAGTTGCGCTCGCGCTTGGAGGGAGAGTCCCGCGTAGTGGTCGCACACCGCCTCGAGCACCTCACTGGTCCACCCTGCCTTGCGGAACTCTGCGCCGATGTCCTCCGCTCGAGCGGCATACTTGGCATGGAGCGCCTCGTCCAGAAACTGACGCACCGTCGGATCCGTGCTTTTCATGAACAGCCCTTGGAACTGAATCACGATCTGAATGACCTTGTTCGCTTCGGGAGTTCCCTCGGGAGGAAGAATGCCGGCCTCTTGGAGTGTCGCCAACAAGGCCATGGAAGCCCCGACCGGTCCGGACGACGTGCGCCACTGCGATTGCACCGGTGCCGGCAAGACAACTCCGCAGAGCAAGAGGAGAGACAACCACAGACCCGCCCGCTGCATGGCGCGATTATACAGAAGGCAAGAGGAGGGCACCAGCTTACGACCGGCGACCTCTCTGCTGCTCGAAATGAACGCATTTTCGCTATGTCTGGAGCCGTTTTTCTTGAATCACACCGCGCCGTCTTTCTATAATTCCTCGCCTCGACGATCAAGAAGGAATTCTCATGCTGGCCAAAGTGCGAAGCGTGGCGCTGGTCGGACTCGACGCACATCTGATCGACGTAGAAGTCGACATCGCCGGCGGTCTACCGCAATTCTCCGTAGTCGGCCTCCCGGATGCGACGGTTCGAGAGAGCCGCGATCGTGTTCGCTCCGCTCTTAAGAACACCGGCTTCCATTTTCCCGCGAAGAAGATCACCGTGAATCTCGCGCCGGCGGATGTGAAGAAAGAAGGCGCGGGGCTCGATCTGGCCATCGCGATCGGAATCCTTCTCGCCGAAGAGGTCATCGGTTCCGACAGTCTTGCACATCGCGTGCTCGTGGGCGAATTGTCGTTGGACGGTCAGATCAAGCCGATCTCCGGAGCGCTTTCGATCGGTCTCGCCTGCCGCAGGAACTATGAATTGCTGCTGCCTGCGCACAATGCCGCCGAAGCGGCCATTATCGATGGAGTGCCGGTCTACGGGCTTCACACCTTGCCGGAAGCGGTCGGTTTCCTCAGAGGCGAACTGCGCCTTGAGCCGCAGCAGACCGATCGCGAGAGCGTCTTTGCCGCGAGACCCCTGCACGACGAGGACTACGGCGACGTGAGGGGACAAGAGCAGGCCAAGCGAGCCTTGGAGATCGCTGCGGCTGGCGGACACAATGTGTTGATGGTGGGACCACCGGGCTCGGGCAAGACGATGCTCGCCAAGCGTCTTCCGACCATTCTCCCGCTGATGAATCCGGACGAGGCCATCGAGACGACGCGCGTGCACAGTGTGGCAATTCAACTGCCGACGGATCAACCCATTCTCACGGTTCGACCCTTCCGCGCGCCCCATCACAGCATCTCCGATGCCGGGCTCATCGGGGGAGGAACCGTCCCGCGTCCTGGCGAAGTGTCGCTGGCGCACAACGGCGTCCTGTTCCTCGACGAATCGCCGGAATTTCGTCGTCCGGTCCTTGATAGCCTCCGGCAGCCGCTAGAAGAAGGTACTGTGACGTTGACGAGAGTGAGCGGATCGCTGCGATACCCGGCCCGGTTCATGTTGATTGCCGCAATGAATCCCTGTCCCTGCGGGTACTACGGCGATCGGTCCAGGGAATGTGTCTGCACGCCCCACCAGATCCGCAAATATCGCGCCAAGCTGTCCGGCCCGCTCCAGGACCGCATCGACATTCACATCGAGGTTCCGCCCGTTCCTGTGCATGAACTGCACGACGATGGGCCCGTCCCGGAAGCCTCGAACAGTATTCGCGCGAGGGTGGTCGAAGCCAGGCAACGGCAAGCCGGGCGCTATCGCCAGGACCGGATTTACACGAATGCGCAGTTGAAGCCGCGACTCTTGAAGCGGTATTGTGGGCTCGACACGCGGGGGCAAGATCTCCTGGAACAGTCCATGGTCAGGCTCGGCCTTTCGGCCCGAGCGTATGGCCGCATTCTCAGGGTCGCAAGAACCATCGCCGATTTGGCCGCCTCGGAGAAGATCGAAGCCCTCCACGTGGCCGAAGCGATCCAGTATCGCAGTCTGGACCGCCGTGTCGATTTTTGAGGAGCGCTGTGGCCGCGACCGTGAAAGTGTTTGTCTGGTGGTTTCTCGTCGGAGCGACGATGGCGCTGGCGGTCATCATGCTGCAGGGCGGCATGCGCGAGGTGATGCAGGCGCAGGGATCGGTCTGGGAATTGAAATTAATGGAACTGGTCACGACGATCGTCGGCGGAGGGTTGCTCGGCGGCTGCGTCGCACTCATCCTCGACCGGATCAAAAAATCTTAATCAGCCCTGAAGGTTGCGAACAAGAGGAGCCATGATGGACTTGGAAGTCGGTTCAAATCTGTACCAGAACACCGACGGCACGATTGAAATCGAGGGCGTGCCTCAAATTCAAGTGGCATTGAAACCCAATGCCTTGTTGATCAACTTTGCGGTGTTCGATGCCAACGGAAAAATGACGGCGAAACTTGTTGACAGTACACTGATGTTCAACGAGCGCCGCGCCTACGAAGTCACGAAGGCCCCGTCTCGTCTCACGCTGACCCACGTGGAATCCAAGAACGTCGTCTTGCAGATGGAAGTCAAGAAGCCGGATCTGGTCGCATTCACCAAAGGCGGGTTTCATACCATCAAGGGCCATCTCCTTGAAGTCTCTTCGACGGAATGGAAAGTGGATAAGCAGCGGTCCAGCGGGATCACGCAAGATGCGCAGGGGGGCTCGGTGAAGATCGGCTGATCGCGTCTTCAGGGCTTGGTCACCGTCGGCACGATGACCAGCCCTTCTTTCTTCATATCGACCTGCGCAGTATCTCCGTCCTTCAATTCCCCTTTCACCAGTTGCCTGGCAATGGGAGTCTCGAGTTCCTGTTGAATCAGGCGCTTCAATGGTCTCGCACCGTACACCGGATCATATCCGCGCTCTCCAAGGTGGCGCAGCGCCTCCGGAGAGACGACCAGCGTAATTCTCCGTTCGGCCAGGCGTGCCCGCAGGCGTTCGAGCTGGATCTCGACGATCTTCGTGAGTTGATCGGTCTCCAACGGATGGAACACGACCGTCTCATCGACCCGGTTCAGAAATTCCGGCCGGAAATGCCGTCGTAGTTCCGCCATCACGACCGAACGAACTTCGTCATAGCTCGAGCCTCTTTGTTGAGCTTCGAGGATCTGAGGGCTGCCGATGTTGGAGGTCATGATGAGCACGGTGTTTTTGAAATCCACCGTCCGACCTTGGGAATCCGTCAAGACGCCCGTCGTCCAAGATTTGAAGGAAAACATTGAAGACGTCGTGATGCGCCTTCTCGATCTCGTCGAACAGGATGACGGAGAACGGACGCCGGCGCACGGCCTCGGTCAACTGTCCGCCCTCTTCATAGCCCACATAACCTGGCGGAGCTCCGATGAGGCGGGCGACCGTGTGCTTCTCCATATATTCAGACATGTCGATCCGGATCATGTTGGCTTCATCGTCAAAGAGGGTAGCGGCAAGCGCTCGCGCGAGTTCCGTTTTTCCGACGCCCGTGGGGCCGAGAAACAGAAACGATCCAATGGGCTTGTTGGGGTCTTTGATGCCGGATCTCGCCCTCAGTACCGCATCGGCGACGGCGCGAACAGCCTCGTCTTGCCCCACCACCCGTTGATGGAGCAGTTCCTCCAATTTGAGGAGTTTCTCCGTTTCGCCCTCCATCAGCCTGGACACCGGAATTCCGGTCCAACGGCTGACAATCGCGGCAATATCGTCCTCGTCGACTTCTTCCTTGAGCAGGCGAGCTTCGCCCTGCTTCTTCCCGAGCTGCTGCTGTTCAATCGCCAACTCGCGTTCGAGACGAGGTAACTCGCCGTAGCGCAGCTCGGCAACACGATTCAGATCATAGGCGCGCTCCGCCTTTTCGATCGCGAGCTTGACCTCTTCGATCGCTTCCCGGGTCTTCCTCAGCTTCGCGACCGACGCTTTCTCGGAATCCCATCGGGTTTTCAGCGCCTGCAGATCGCGCTGCTTTTCGGCCAACTCTTTTTCGAGCCGCTCCAGGCGGGCCTGACTGACTTGATCTTTCTCCTTTTTCAGGGCTTCCCGTTCAATCTCGAGCTGCAGGACCTTCCTGGATACCTCGTCAAGTTCAGCCGGCAGACTGTCGATCTCGGTCCTGAGCCGCGCGGCAGCCTCATCCATGAGATCGATCGCTTTGTCGGGGAGAAACCGGTCCGCGATATAGCGGTGAGACAACTTGGCGGCGGCCACCAATGCCGCATCCTTGATCCGAACGCCGTGATGCACTTCGTAGCGTTCTTTCAATCCGCGGAGGATGGAAATGGTATTCTCAACCGAGGGCTGATCGACGAAGACGGTTTGGAAGCGCCGCTCCAGGGCTGCGTCCTTTTCGATATGTTTGCGGTATTCATCGAGTGTCGTCGCGCCGATCAGATGCAATTCGCCGCGAGCGAGCATCGGTTTGAGCAAGTTGGCCGCATCCATGGCTCCTTCGGCCGCTCCCGCTCCGACGACGGTATGCAATTCATCGATAAACAGCAGCACCTGACCTTGCGAGGCCTGAATCTCCTTCAGCACCGCTTTCAAGCGCTCTTCAAACTCGCCGCGAAATTTGGCGCCAGCCACGAGAGAGCCCATGTCGAGCGCCACGACCCGTTTCTGCTTCAGCCCTTCGGGCACGTCGCCCTTCACGATGCGGATGGCCAGTCCTTCGACGATCGCGGTCTTGCCGACGCCGGGTTCGCCGATCAGGACAGGATTGTTCTTCGTTCGTCGCGAGAGAATCTGGATCACGCGCCGGATTTCTTCGTCACGCCCGATCACCGGATCCAGTTTGCCCTGGCCGGCCAGTTTGGTCAGGTCGCGGCCGTACTTCTCCAGCGATTGATAGGTGCCTTCCGGGTCTTGCGATGTCACGCGCTGATGTCCTCGTACTTGTTGTAGCGCCCCTAAGAGTCTTGTCCTTCGACAACCCGAGCTTCTTGAAGATGCCACCGTCCTGCACCATCGCAAGCAGGACATGCTCCACGCTGAGAAAGTCATCCTTCAGGGCACGTTGTTCATCTTCAGCTTTGGTCAGAACGTGATTGAGACGGGACGTGAGGTGCAGTTGGCCAGGCCCCCCTCCGGCACCTTGGACTTGAGGCAGCTTGCCTAACACCTGCTCGGCGGCCTGACTTACTGCAGGGAGCGAAATGCCCGCCTGCTCGAAGATAGCCGGAGCAATGCCGCCCTCCTGCTCGAGCACAGCGAGCAATAGGTGTTCGACATCCATACCCTGATGGCCTCGGCGCATGGCATGGGAGGAAGCCGTTTGGAGGGCTTCTTGAAGCTTGATCGTCATCCGGTTCATATCCATGCTGGACCTCGTCGTTTCTGCGCGTTTCTAGCGCTACCGACATAATCATCGAATATCGGAAAGTCAACCAGGGAGGTCTCTTGCCTTGACCGTGCCCGAGAGACCGGATTATTGTCGCCCATGGTCAATCACCTCGCGGCCGCGTTCGAGCTGTATCGGCAGGCACTGCGGAAGACGTGGCACTCGCTGCTCAAGGGGTGGATGATCATCGTCGCGGTGATCGGTTTCCTCTTCCTGCTGCTCCTCGCCCAACAGATCGCCACGCCCCTGGGGATGGCCGGCGGATTCATTCTGGGTGCCGTCAACGCTCTGCTCGTCGGGGCGACTCTCAGTTTGATCGAGCAAGCGGTGTCCAATGCGAGGACGATCACGATCAAAGATGTGCTCGACAGTTTCGGTCACTACTTCTGGGATGTGATCGGAGTGGGATTTGTGCTCTGGCTTCCGCTCATGGCGCTGGATATGGGCACCCAACAGAATCCCAACGGCCCACTGATTTCCTACGCGGTGATGCTGTTGATATTTATCCTGCTCAATCCGGCCCCGGAAGTCATCTACCAGGTGCCGCATGACTCGACCTTGGATGTGTTTAAGCGTGCCTACGACTTTGTGCTGGAGAACTGGATCGAATGGTTCCTGCCCATGGTCGTCCTCCTGCTGCCTCTCGTCGCGGCGCCGGGGGGCCTGACGTCATTTTTTCTCCTGTCGCACCGGGTGGGGAGAGGCGCCGGGTTGGATTTTTCACAAATTCTGATTTTTCCGTTTACGATTCTTGGTAGTTGGTTGTCGTCGCTCGATGTCGGCCCTGAGTTGGCTCAGTACGTTATCCTACTGTTCACACCGCCCCTAGCCGTGTCGATCCTCCTGTTTCGTGGCCACCTCTTTGCATCACTATCCCGGTCCTCCCATCGTCAGCGACAATTCGCCTCGCAGTACAAGGGAAACGAATAGAGTCATTGTTTCGTTCGAGGTCCAAAAGTACAACCGGAAATAGACCGTCTGCTCTGCTGGCCTCAAAGATTACCGGGTTCGGGCCGGTGGGGGATGCGGTTTAACTCTTGAGTGAGAGATGAAATTAGTGTATGGATTTACCTACACCTAGAGTCCATTCATTATTAGAAGTCGCACAAGGAGCTTCGCTCGTGCGTCTGTCGATTTTCTGGCGCATCGTCCTGACATCCCTGCTCATTATCGTGGTGATGGCAGGGGTGAACTTTTACGCCTTGTTTCAGCTGCGGCAATTGTCTGCATTGAGTACGACGCTCGCCTCCCAACATTATCCGGCCATTGAGCAGGCCAAGCACGTCCAAGCGGTCGCCTTCAACCAGCTCAACAGTGAGAAAAAGTATCTGGCCGTCCGCGATCCGACGTTCCTTCAGCACTTCGACGAAGAAGTGGAGGAATTCCATCGCGGGATCGAAAATCTTCTGCGCCAGGACACGTCCCCCGAAGGGCGTCAACTCCTGGAACAGACCCTGCGCTATCAGCAGGACCGGCTCGCGCTCTTTCACGCTGAGTTAGAGAACGCCGCCAGCACGCCCGGCTCGGTGTCTCCCGAGTATGAAGCGCGCCGCAATGAGGTGATGGACCACATGACCTCCTCGCTCGACCATTACGTGGATTATCACGAAGGTGTCATCAGCGCGGGCGTCAGCCGTTCACGGGAAAGCTCGGCTCAGGCGGAAGCCATCACCGAGCAACTGGTGCTGCTGGCCCTTGTCGTCGGCGTTGGACTGGCGGGTATTGCGAGCTACACCATCCTTCGACCGCTGCGTCAGCTCCAAAGTCACATCAAGCAAATCGGGCAGGGGAATTTTCGGGCGTCGTTGAACATCCGGGCGCCCAGCGAACTGCGGGATTTGGTCGACACCGTGAACTGGATGGGCGGCAAACTTCAAGAGCTGGATGACATGAAAGGCGAATTTCTGGCCCACGTGTCACACGAATTACGCACGCCCATGGCGTCGATTCAGGAAGGCACCCATCTCCTACTGGATGAGATTCCTGGTCCGTTGTCTCAGGAGCAGCGGACGACGCTGCGCATCATGGCGGACAGCAGCCGGCGCCTCATCACGCTGATCTCCACTATTCTGGATCTGTCCAAAATGGACGCCGGTATGATGGAATACCGGATCGTTCCGACGGATTTGAAACGGATCACCGACATGTCGGTCAACAAGATCCGTCTGTTGGCCGACGCCAAGCATGTTCAACTTGTCGTCGAATCTCCCGCGCAGCGCGTGTGGGTCAAAGCGGATGCGATTCGTATTGAGCAAGTCATGGACAATTTGCTATCAAATGCTCTGAAGTTCAGTCCCGAGGGAGGCATCGTCAAAACACAAATGAAATCGGACCACAAAGCGGGCGTCCTCGAGGTTGCGGTGTCCGACGTAGGGCCCGGCATCCCCACCGATGAGTTGCCGCATATCTTTGAGCGCTTTTATCAGGGCAGCACAAAATCCCGACACTCGGTGCCAGGCAGCGGGTTGGGGTTGGCTCTGGCCAAAAAAGTCGTCGAAGCGCACGGAGGCAGGATTTGGATCGAAAGCGAAATCACGAAGGGCACGACTGTACGGTTTATCCTGCGCCTGACCAAACCGGGAGCGGCAGCATGAAGACGCTCGCGGCTGGGGGGCTGTTTCTGGTGCTTGTGACGGCGGGGTGCGCCTCCTGGTCCTCGCCGCCGCCAATGTCACAGCCATATTTCCTCGTGGAACCATCCGATGCTCGAGCCTTTTATCAGCTCGGGAAAAAACAAGATGCCGTCGCTGCCAGGTGTCAGGAACATAATTCATGTGACCATGCATATTTTACCCGTGCGCTCATAGGGTTATATGAGAACCGGGACATCGCATCCAAGAACTTCGAAAAGGTGATTGCGATGGCTCCAAAGAGCCAACTCGCGACTTCGAGCCGACTCTGGCTCCAACAAATACAACAGGATTCGCCTCCTCCTGAGCGGTCATGGTTTACCTCCGTCATCTCGGCTCCTGCCGTATCGGAGAGTCAGGTGACAATGGGCCAAACATCCGATCGCCTGGTGCGAGACTTGCTTGACCGGGAAATGATGATTCAGCAGCTTCGAACCAGCAAGGATGCGGATGCCCAGGCGCTCGATCAGCTCCAGCGGGAGCTAGCCGCCGAACGTGACCGCAGAGACGGCGTGACTGGGAAAAAGGATGTGCCGAAAGGCACCGGGGAGGGAACCAACGTTCAGCTGCTTCAGAAACAGCTCTCCGAGCGGGACAAAAAAATCGACGAGCTGTCGAGCCAACTCGAGGCGTTGAAGCGCATCGACCAGGAAATGCGTGACAAAGTCCGTCCGATCCGTCCGCCGTCCACCGTCGTGCCACCGACGACTTCTGAGCCGACTAATCCATAATCGCATAAAGGATCACTACTCTCATGGAACAAGAGCACATTCTGGTAATCGACGACGAAGAAGGATTGTTGCAGTTGGTCAAAATGCGGCTGACGGCGATGGGATTTGCCGTCACCGCCTGCACGTCCGGCCGGGACGCGGTCAGCGCCGCCAAGACGAACCGGTTTGATCTGGCCATCACCGATCTGCGTCTGCGAGGCGAGGACGGCTTGGACGTCACCGAGGAACTGCTGCGGATTCATCCTGGCCTGCCCGTCATCATCTTGACCGCGCATGGCAGCATTCCCAATGCGGTGGAGGCAGTACAGCGGGGAGCGTTCGGCTATCTGACCAAGCCCTTTGACGACAAGGAGCTCAAGGCCAAGATCGAGGAAGGACTCTCACCTCAACGGATGAGCCGGGAGATCCAACGGCTCAAGTCGCTCGTCAATGAACTCTACGGGATGGAAAACGTCGTGGCGCGCAGCCCGGCCATGCAGCGGCTCCTGCAGCAAGTGATCCAGGTGGCGGACTCCGATGCGACCATGCTGCTGTTCGGAGAAACGGGCACCGGCAAGGAAGTGTTTGCCAAGGTCACCCATGCCAACAGCCGGCGAAGCAAGGGTCCATTTGTCGCGTTGAATTGCGCAGCCATCCCGGAAACGCTGTTCGAATCGGAGCTCTTTGGACACGTGCGCGGCGCCTTCACGAGCGCCCATGGTCCGAAGAAAGGGTTATTTCAGAGCGCCAATGGCGGAACGTTGTTTTTGGATGAGATCGGGGAGATGCCTCTCTCCATGCAGGTGAAGCTCCTTCGCGCCGTGCAGGAACGCGAAGTGCGCGAAGTCGGCGCCGAATATCCGACCAAAGTGGACGTCCGCATTATCGCGGCAACGAATAAAGATCTCGGCGAGGCCGTCAAGAACGGCAGCTTCCGTAACGACCTGTATTACCGGATCTCTGTCGTGCCGCTCTTCATTCCACCGCTCCGAGACCGTCGCGACGACATTCCCATTCTCGCGCAGTACTTCTTGGCCAGCAGCTCAAAACGCGCGAACAAAGACGTCCGTGGCTTTACGCCGGCCGCCTTACATCGGCTCGTCACGAACCTGTGGCCCGGCAACGTCCGGGAGCTCGAAAACGCGATCGAGAAGGCCGTCGTGATGTCTCGACAGGATATGATTACGCCCGATCTGCTGCCGTCGATCGGCACCGCTCCCGATGCACAGATGAAACCGCTCACGGAAGCGAAGGAGGAGTTCGAAAAGACCTACCTCAAGAATGTCCTGCAGCTCACAGGCGGAAACATCTCACGCGCTGCTCAGTTCGCCGGCCGTTACCGAGCTGATTTCTATAAGATGCTCAAGAAATACGGCCTCCATCCTTCCACGACCAAAGGCAAACCAGGACCGGACGTCGAAGAGATCGAGGAAGAAAACCATCTCACCGAGGCGGAGCGATAGCGTCTCCGCCTCGGTCCTACACCAGGAAACATCCTCAGTTTGCGTTGGCCTTAGAGCCGGGTGTACAGTCTGTAATATGACCGGCCATGCGGTAAGTCTTTACAGCGGCCTTCAGAAGCCAAACGGCGATTGAAAGGTTGCATGCTTACCAGACTTCTCCAGGCCACGGGCCTTGCGACCATCGCGTTTTTCCTGAAGCGTTTGCTGATTCGACAGAAATCGGCACTTCCATACCGCCGTCCCAACACAGGTTGGCATCGGCGTTCCTATCGCGAACCCTCCTGAAGACTATCATCGGATCCGCCGCGAGTGATCAGGTGCGACCAACCCGCATGTTCGCAGGAATGGCAATGCTCATTTTTGCAGGCGGTGGAACCCTCCTGGCGTTCATTGTTTCGAGAAACGTGGCTTTGGAAATCGAAAGGTTTAATCTTTCGTTCCATCGCTTTTCCTCCCCGATCGTCGATGCCACCCGACCATTGTAGTCGTGACCAGGATATACGATGGTGTCGTCTGGAAGAGCAAAAAGCTTGCGGTGTATGGAATCGAACAGCTTCTCTGCTGAGCCGCCTTGCAAGTCGGTCCGGCCATTACTACCAATGAACAGCGCATCGCCTGTGAATACGGCGCCAGGTACAAGGTAGCTACTGCAGCAATCGGTATGCCCCGGCGTGGCGAGCCCGTGGATGCATGTGTCGCCGACGGGCAACGCTTCTCCGTCGAAGAGAAACCGATCGGCACCATCGACCACACCTTTTGCACCGCCACCATAGACGATCTGTGCGCCGGTGCGAGCTCTAATGAGAGCAGCGCCCGTAATGTGGTCCGCATGAATGTGCGTTTCGACAGCGAAAAGGAGCGTAAGGCCAAGATCTCGAATGACCTTACAGTCTCGTTCGACGTTTTCCAGGACGGCATCAATGATTATGGCCCTGCCAGATCTACGGTCGGATACGATGTAGGTACGTGCTTCGGCTCGATCATCGATATCTTGTGCATCGTTCACGTCCAATAAGACCGTGACGCTATAGGACTCACTCGTCCCCATCGGGGCTTCCTCACTGAAGGAAGCTGCTTTCTAACAGAAGTTTGCCGAGTAGGAGTAAGCGTTTACCCGGCATGAAGTCAACTCAACTGTTTTCAATAACTCTCACCGTCGGCCGGCATTCCCTGGTAAGCGTACCGGAAGACTGACCTGTTTGCCGGTGCGACCCGCTCGGAAAAATTTTGAGGTCAGTGCGGCATTTCGGATGTCAATTCGCGAAAAATTCTTGACACCTGGCTAAGGATTCACCGCTCAACTCTCAGAGGGATGTGGATAAGTGGCGTCCGGCTTAGCAATTGGACCAGGACTACGTAGATTTTCCCAAGCAGAACCTGGACGCTTTATCCTGATCGACTAATTGTGGCTCTGAAGATGCACAGGAAAGTCAATCACAAGATATAGGGGTATGGTGCAAATCATTCCTATGCCTAAAAAATAGGCAACGTGGTTCCTTATGCCTACAGTCTTGGATTAAAGCCTTCTTACAATGAGCTTGTGCACAATGTTATCCACAGAAAGTGTGGACGTGGACAGGTGAAGGATGATCTTAGGTTATTGTGCGCCGTGATGGTCGTCATTTCCACCTCTGAGGCTTCGATTCGGACCAGTGGTAGGTTAGGGACGCATGCTCGAGAGGGACGATAAAGCAAGGTTATCAGGGCCACACCCACTCCCTGACAAGAGAATCTATGAACTGGCGAATCGCGATGGTGCGAGGTGAATTATGAACCCGTCGTTAGGCTTACTAGGGGGGACGCTAAAGCAGTATTGTTAACAGTTGGTACGGCTTGCAAAATGATTGGATGAAGGACCCTCACCATTTCTCCTTTGTTAAGCACGGCCGCTGCTCCGGCATCGACCATAGCGTACTCCGTATCACCAGGTGCGCTAGCAGTGAGACCGATGATTGCCGTAGATGGGCTTTTTAGCTTGATCAAGGTCGTAGCTTCAATTCCGCTCATGGTTGGCAAGTTGAAGTCCATTATGACGACTGTGGGTGTCAATGTCATAGTCAGTGCTACAGCATCTTCACCGTTTTCTGCTTCACCAACAATGCTTATGTCGGGATACCGATCCAAAATGTCGCGGAGGAGTTGCCGCATGACGGGGTCATCATCTACGAGTAGAACAGTGATCATAAAACCTTGCAGGCAGCATAGGCGTTTAGACTGACGCCGCTCAACCCCCTCTGAAGGGGGGGAATGTCAAGCAAGTGCGACCGTTCAAAAACCTTAGCTTGGAGCTATGCGTCTGCGGAAATTCATTTAGCTCCTCTCCGGAACCTACTAACCTACTCGTGGCATCTAACCCATGTCCACGCATGTATAACCGCGCGCTCCCGGTAGGTTTCAAACTACGTGGAATCTTACAATCCCAAAGCAGGATAGCCAAAATCTCGAAACGAGGTTAGCCTCCATCTGTAGCTGTATTTGTTGGCCAACAGAAAGGAGGCCTACCGTGAAGTACCTTTCACTACTCTTGTTGCTCTTGACCGCAGGCTGTACGGCACATCCATATACTGTTTGTCGAGGCGAGGATTATTGCACGCCGGGATTAACCCACGAAGAAGCAATCCGAGCGTCGGAGATCAAGAAAACCTGGCAAGATGAGAAGCTTTACGTACGGCCAGTGAAGACCAGGGAGGGGGCATGATCGGCACGCGATCCGGCAAAGTACAGCGCCTCCTCTCAACAAGTGTTGAGCCGGACTATGGAGACGAAGAAGTGCATCTTAGCCCCGAATCGATTATCCGCCCTGACATTCCATTTCCCTATATTGATAAACGTCGCTTAAGCACGCCTGACGTGCAGACATAGTTAGGAGTCTTCAAGAAAGTCTCAACTGGCTCTCAACCAAGCTCGTAGCTTGTCCTGACAAAGTGGACAGGTAGCCTCTAAAATCGTTTCACTTCCTCGCTCCGGCACACAAGTCAAATCCCTCAAGATCACAAAGAAATAGCGGCGATGGGAGACTGCCTTGTACGAGCACCGGCAGGGTGAGCCAGTGCACCGTTAAATAGGATTCGCTATTGGCGGCGTTGCAGGTTCAAACGACGGTTGTGGAGCTGGCGAGAGGAATTGAACCTCCAACCTGTGGTTTACAAACTCGCCTCAGATCAATCTGACACAACCCACGACGAGCTAACCAAAGGGAAAACTGAGGATTCGGAAAAACCATCCTCATGATGGATCGGGATAGATTGGCCTGTGCTGGTAGCCGCGTGGTAGCAGAACTGTTTTCCGCAATGATACAGTCCCTCGCATGGTGAGGAAATGGAAGGCGTTGACGCATCTCGTCATCTCGAAACGTCCAGCGCGAAGCGTCAAAACTTCTCGATCAGTACTTCGGCGAACGTGAAGCTGCCTTGATCGACGGAGAAGAACAACGACTCCACTGGACCCTGCGTGAAATATTCCACCGTGACGTAGTGGCTCCCTAAACCTCCCGCGCTTGTATTAGGTCCACTCCAGGCCTGCCACACGAAATAAGAATGGCCGTAAAAGTTATAGCCATGAAGGGTTGCCTTCCCGCCACCAGCTCCATAGAAATCGATCAAATACCAGCCAGGAGGGCCAGACGCAGTTTGGATCACCTTGACATTGTGCATGGGGGGACCACTGGATTGGGTGGGTGCTCGAAAGCATGATTCGTTCTTCAGCAGGTACGTGGTGGCTCCTGAGGAAGTCGTCGTCAGCGAGGCTCCGTACAAACTCATGTAGGCGTTGTTAGGGAGAGGCGAGAAGGGAGTTTGAGGAGTGAGCCTGACGGAATAGGCTAATTGAGCATGCGCTTCGGTGGCGACAAAGGGATTAACGAAATTCCAAAGGAAGGAGAGCAGATCAAGCGGCTCATGTACATTGAAGCCACTCCGAAACGGCTGTACCCGTTGAGCCTCTTGGGCTTTCTTCCTGACTACTGGATCGGGGTGGTTGAGGAGTATATGACGTAATTGCTGTGTCGTCAGTCTGCCTTGATTGATTCTCTTCAGGTCCTGCTCAGCTTCTTGACGCTCAACCTGGCTGTCTGACGGCTCGCCGCCGGACTGCCGAGGCGTTCCCGGTGCTCCCGAGACAGTGCGCTGGGCTTTTGTCCTAATGCTTGGATCAGGATGGTTAAGGAGCATTTGACGGAGCTGCGGCGCCGTGAGCCTCCCTTGCTTGATACTCCTCAAAGCATTCTCAGCTTGTTGCACTTCCGCAAGCATTTCTGGCTGCACCTGTCCCTTCTGCACTGGCACCGCACGCTCTTGAACTTCGCCAGCCGATGGCTCGGGTGAGGCTTCTGGGGCGGACTCGATCACCGCGGGAGCGGGGTCACCGGCAGGGGAGACCTCGACTGGTGCTGGTGGATCCGCAATCGTCAGTCCCACATAAAGCAGAAGCACGTTCCCGATCACAATCACTGCACAATTGACGGGTCTCATGGCTGTCTCTCCCTTCGCTCGACTGAGGAGTCAGCGTGTCTTGTCTGCAACTTCTTTTTCAGTGCACGTTGGATCTGAATCGGCGTGAGGTAGAACCTGCGCAACCCACGAACGCGGCTGCCATCGTAGGAGCCGATCGCTCCAAGACCTTGCCCGCCGGGGAGCAGCAACACGACGTGTGGAAACTTCTCGTCATCTGTGACGTAGAGGGCAATCGGGGTCGCGATGTCCTCTGTGTGACTGGTGACGATCGCCTCGACTGTCAGCGCGGGCTGGCCCTTCTGAGGCACAAGCTTCAAGCGATGTGCCTCGGCTGTAAAGACGTGATACGTGTCTGGGCCCGCGACGGTGTCCGTCACATCCGGTGCAATGAAGTGGACCGGTTGATCGAGCGAGACAGCATCGAGCGTTTCGGCTTGCAGCAGTTCGAGGGTGATCCCGGCTGATTCGTTTCCCTTGTCGAGAGGTTCTCCCGCGCAATGTTGGCTGAACGACAGATTGAGCACTCCAACGGCAGTGATGAAGAGGAGGGCCGGTAGGAAGACGCGCACTCGGTCGCGCATGGCGACACCTGCCTCAATGTGGGAGGAGCAGGGTCTCAGCTTCTATGCGGTGAGTCGCGGGAATTGTCTGGCGGGTTCAAGAAAAGTGCAAGAGGAAAAACGCGATTGGGAGAATATACGTGTATTCATGTGCCGATAGCTTCTTCTACCTTTCATAGTTCTCAGCGCACCAAATCATAGCCTAGAATCAATGCCTTATGGCCCCTGCTACCAGAGTGCTACCGGTCTCAATGAGACGCAAGTGGACGTTATGGTGTGAATGGTAGCGCAGCGGTCACTCCCCGAATTTAGATCAGATCGTGCCTAATGTCGACTTCAGCCATCGGCACAGCCCCCCATCGGGTTCACGCTTGGTTCCATCTTGGGTTTGCACGCAACAGAACAAACGTGCGAGTGCGGTCACGCTTAGTCTAGGATCACTGGTGCGATTTTTAAATCCTGGACTTTAGCGTATATCACTCTTAGGCGCTCGTTCTGCTCCCTAATAGCGGTTATTTCAGAAGGATCGCAGGGGTTTGTATTCAAAACTGTACCTAGTATATATACTTAGTATTCACAGCGGGCTATCATTTTTTGGGGGAGAGAGACATACTTTTTCGCGCTCGGCTTTGTGATGTACTGGATCTGAGAGTTCAATCCTGTGCAAACCAGGAATCCACGGCCACTGCTGGACAGGTAGTCGGAGCTTTTATGGGATCGCAATGGATGCGAACTGCTCCACCCCTCAGACATTGCTCCCCATTACCCTAAAGGTTTCCTTACTGGGCTAATTGCGTTAGTCCGTGTGCGAACCGTGAAAATGAGAACAATGGCCATATCATCGAGGTGATCTATGTACTCCGGTTTTTACGGTTTTACCACGGAGCCATTTCAAAACACCCCGGACCTCGATTTTCTCTTCCTTAGTCCAAATCATAAAGAAGCGTTAGCGTGCATTGAATACGGCATTAGACAACGTAAAGGGTTCATCGCGATCACTGGCGAGGCGGGAGTTGGAAAAACCATAATACTTCGCTCCTATCTCACCAAAGTCGATGCAAATAAACAGAAAACGATTTATATCCTCAATCCCAGGGTCAGTTTCGACAGTCTTCTCACCACCATTCTCAAAGAATTAAGCGCGGAACCTGTCGCTGGCCCTGTAACACAGAAGCTCAACCAACTGCACGAGGTGTTGATAGCCGAATACCGCAATGACCACACGGTGCTCCTCATTATCGACGAAGCCCAGAACATACCTATCGAAACGTTGGAAAGTATTCGCATGCTGTCCAACTTAGAAACCGCAAGGGAGAAGTTAATTCAGGTAATCCTTATGGGCCAGCCAGAGTTGCACGCATTGCTCAACCGCTATGAGTTGCGCCAAGTTCGTGAGCGAATTGTCCTTCGGGCAAAAATTGCACCGCTCACCAAAACTGAGAGTGAAGACTACATTGATCACCGGCTCAGCGTTGTGAGAAGAGAGCCACGGGCTGTCTTTTCAAAGCAAGCGCTCGATCGAATTGTGAAATCCGCAAATGGTATTCCACGAAGACTGAACATTCTCTGTGATGCCGTGCTCATTGCAGGATTTGAATATCGGCAAGCGATCATTTCAGGCAGGATTGCGAAGGAGGCAATTGCAGTTTTCAATGGTTTATCTCAGCCTGCTCGAAGGCTTCAGCCGCGGTACGCCGTGGGCATGCTGAGTGTGGTTTTAGTGGTCGTCTTCTATCTTATCTATCTCACGGCCATACCAGGTATTACGGTCAGCGGCCCCTCAGAGGATACGGACCAAAACAACGAACCCCCAAAGCCCGTTCTGGGAAGTATCGGAACAGATCAACTATTTGCACGCGACACCCGCGATACCGACTCCGTGCCGCCAGCACGCTTGGTCAGTGAGCTCGACGCAAAAGAGGGCAACGATCTATCCCGAGCGGAGAGGATTGAGTTAAGTGAAACGGCCAGGCTTTTGGCCGTTCTTTTGGATTCTGGAAGGGTTGTCCTGGGACGAGCACAGTCCACGATCAACAATCCCAGAATTGGGGAGAAAGGGTTTTCCTCGAGTGTTTTTGAAGGTCAACTGAGGAAAGAGTTTCAGACAAGAACTGGGCATGATCTGCACAATCTTGCCGTTGCGCCGATGCCGGAATCCGCCAAACCCTTACTCCTCCGGCTGGCCTTCTTCATGCAAAAAGCCGTACATGATGTGCAACCCGACATCAACAAGAAGGGGATCGGGTTTAAAGGCTTCATCCCCGCCACATTTGGAACGCAGGTGGCCGATAGCTTCTCGAAGGACACCGGTTTAGAGTTGCGGCAGATTGGCCCGCCCGGCACCGAGCCGCGAAACCCGAATAACAAACCGAATGAACAGGAGGAGCAACTCCTTTACGACGTGCAGAAAAATCATCCCCGGGTTGGAGATCACATTGTAGAGCAAGAGCTGGCTGATAGTCGTGGTGTTCGCGTCATGCTCCCCCTCTTTTACAGCAAACAATGCCTTGCCTGTCATGGCAACCCCAAGGGACAGGTCGACATCTCCGGGTATCAAAAAGAAGGCTTCAAGGAGGGAGACTTAGGAGGGGCCATTTCTATTGTGCTTTCTGCTCAGAACAAGCTCACAAAGAGCAGCGAATGAGTCGAATTTTTGAAGCCTTTCAACACGCCGAGGAAGAACGGCTTCAACGGTCTGCGGAAGAGCAGAGGGGCTTTCAGGGACGGATTTCTGAGCGGACTGGCACCGACCGTCGCAGCGCAAGCACGTGCTCGCGGATATCCTCGCGGCAACCATTGGTGGCAACTGGCAAGACACTTCCCGTTGACACGGGAATGAAGACCAAGCGCTGAAAGCGGCATATATTGGAGCAAGACCCTCGACCGGGTCTCTCGTATGATAGACCAGCAATCAACACAATGGTATCAGAGTGCAATCGATCAACTGACGCGAATCGCGGCGGCGATTCATCGGCACCATGACCTCGATTTGAAGACAGTGTCGTCGCTTGCGTCGGATATTGTGGAGTCGCTTAGCCGGAGTGACCAGCTGGTAGTCGAAGCCCTCGCGGGATCTAGCGGGTCACAATTGATCACGAATCTGATCAATGTCGGAATCTTGGCGACGAAGGTGGGGATAGGGCTCGGGTATTACCCGATGGAGTTAGAACGGCTGGCCCTGGCTGGGCTGGTGCATGATATCGGCCTCCTTGCCTTCCCGCAATCACTGGTTACCAAAGCCGGTCGCCTGACACCTGAAGAGCGCATGCTCATCGAGCAACATCCCGAACTGGGCTATCAAGCGGTGCGGAAGCTCGGAACGACGCATGACTGGCTGGCGGAGGTAGTCCGCCAGGCTCACGAACGGTGGAATGGGCAAGGCTACCCCAATAAACTCAAGGGTCGCCAGATCAACGAATTCGCTCAAATCATCGCTGTCGTGGATGTCTTTGATGCACTGGTCAGTCCCCGTACCTATCGTCGCCGATTCCTTCCTCACGAGGCCGTGCGCGAGCTCGTGGCGGTCGAGAGAACGGCGTTTCCGCGGAAAGTCATCAAGGCGTTGGTCGAACAGCTCTCGGCCTATCCGATTGGAACCTCGGTCCGGCTGTCGACCGGTGAGCTGGGCACAGTGATCCGTGTCAATACTCGCTTTCCACTCCGTCCGATGGTCTTGATCGGTGAATGCCCGACGGATGGCTCCGCAGCACGGCAAGTCGATCTGAGTACGTCACCATGGGTGACGATCATTGAGACCGTCGAGCCTCCCGATGTCGCGCGTATATCATTTCCAATACGACCGCTGGCGCTCCCTGTCACGGAACATCCCTGCCGCTTTCCTGCCGTTCTGTCGCCAAGGAATCGGGCCGCTCTTGATGCAATCGCGAATGTGATTCAAGAGGTGGTGGAGTCAGTCGCGTCTGTCCGTCAAGGTGTCGACAGCCTTTCCGAAGGGGAGACGAGGTGGCCGCATCGACGCATGGCTGTTCAAGAGTTGATGAATGCCTCGTTTGAAAAAGAAGTCGTGGGGTTGTTTGCCCTGGAAGCACACGAATGGTTGGCGCAGATTCAGAGGGCGCTGAAGCTGCTGACTGAGGGGGACGATCAAGCCGTTCGACCAAAGCTCTACGGTATCATTCTGCAGGGGATCACCAATCTCGCGAAGTCAGCGGCGACCGTTCAGCTATCGGCCATTGAACAGATGGCCATGAACCTCTTGCCGATTCTGCATGAGGTCAGACGGCAGGAGCCGCGCCCAGCCGCGGCGGCGCTAAACTGGTTCCATGAAGGCTTAGTAGGCATCAGCACAGCCATTCACCGTCTGACCAATGATCACGCGGAACAACCTATCGCGCAATTTCCTGACGGTGGGAACTCACCCATTGAGGCTCCATCCTCCCATTGCTTGTCGAACCGCCAACAGGTGGCCACACCGCAGCCAGTCATTCAGTCATCAGAGGCGAGCGAGCCACCGCTTCTGAAAGCCTTACGTGAACTTCAGCAAGCTCGAGCAAGGTCTGTGCAGCCCACCAGAGATGTCTTGGAAGCAGTCATCCTTAGGGCTGGACACGAGGCGGGAGATATAGGCGTATCTGTAATGAAACGCATTCTCAATGAGTTACATATACTTGATGAACAATTTCTTGAAGACGTCAACCGGCGGGTTCCGGTGATCATGCAAGCACTTCACAACTTACGAAGTCAGGAGAAAACCGATTCAGTGACCGCTTCTCAACTCGATCCAATCGTGTGCGAAATTGATGCACTTTACGATCTGGCGAATCGTGTCCAAGCCTCAATGATGGCCATGTTCCTCCACGGTCTTCGGTCGTTCCTACTCGATCTAGCGAATCGTGTCCGAGCCTCAATGATGACCATGTTCCTCGACGGTCTTCGGTCGTTCCTACTCGTGAGCGCCTACAGAAAGGACTCGACGCTGCCTCAATGGCTTGAGATGGTCGAAGCACGAGTGCAGACCCTCATTCCAATGGCCGAACAGTGGGTCAATATTGGCCGGACCGAACGGGCAGACATCAGTGAAATTCTACGAGCCTAGCCCGACGGACGATCCTTTCCTCCTTCCAACCCATCACCTCGGTTGCCATGGTACTAAGCAACCTGGTTCATTAGTTCGATGCCCCTCAGAACTTGTGGGGTGGCTGCCGATTGGGAACCAAGGCGCTGCAGATCGTCTGGACGGCTCAAGCACTGGATGTGGTAACAGAACGGTAGCAAACCCTGGAGCGGAATCGTCTAGGTTGTGGAGCTGGCGAGAGGAATTGAACCTCCAACCTGTGGTTTACAAAAACCAATCGATTCAAATCTCCCTGAGTGGAAGGGGATTGATGAACAAGGCAAACGCCATGATCAAAACGATGAATAGTGCATTGGCTTGTGACATTGAATTGCGCCCAGTGTGAACCTGTAAGTAGGCGACGGTTACATTTACGGTTACACTTTACTCAACTTGCGAGGCGCCCGGGCCCCAAGGCCAGAGCGCCGAGCACGCAGATGTGCATGGTACCTTGCCGAGAGACCCACCCTTGGGAGGGGTGTCTGCGGTCACGCCGTAGGCCAGTCAGGTAAAGCGGCATACATGGTCAGCTCGAAAGCCGCGTCGGCTCACCCCGGCGCCGGTGGATGGGTGCTCTGGCCTGGCCGCTCGTTCGCTAGTGTTAGGAAGGCCGCGCATCAAAAATACCGCCGGTCAACAAAACTGTCGCTATTGACATGGCAATCATTGCATGGCGCCCTCCTCAGGCTGAGGTAGCTTTTCAGGGAGCTTTCTTTAGCGCTCCCTCGGAGGTCCAACTTTCATCGGCGCCACTGTCCATCCACATTGGCCACTGCACGGACCGTTCGCGCTTTTGGCACAGACGGCAACATCCGTGGGACCAGATGGGGTCATAAATCCAGTATTAGAGATACTTGGAACACAATTACCCGTCCCCTGGACGCACCCGCAACTGAGAAGCAATGAATCCCCGCCTCCCGCTTTCTGCCTTGCCATCATTTGATTGTTCGCTCCCTTTTCTAACACAAAACCCGGTGCGGCCCTGAGTTGATTGTCCTGCACGATGACCCCTTGGAGAGGGTCGCCTCGTTCCTGCACGTCACCGGTTGCTGGAGGTTGTTCTGTTGGAGAAGGCTTGTCTGCGGCATGAGTGAACGAGAGCCCGCCGGTGGCAAGCACCAGAGTGAAGAAACTCGATCGAAGCAATCGCGCTAGGGACAACAGATTCATTGGTAACTCCTTTCGGTTTCCTTGAGCACGGTTGTTCTGCATGGCGACAACAACCTATTAGGATAGCCAGTGCGTTGCTCACCGACCTGGGACAAATCACATTTGTCCAAAGGTTCTATGGGGTGAGTCGCAGGATTGTCTGGCACGTTCAATAAAAGTGCAAGGGCGAAAACGTGGTGAGAGAAAATATTCGATGGCCCGACAAGGGGCGAATTGCAGATTCACAAACTCTGGGCATGTCTATTCGAGATGGCAGCTGATGACAGCTACCCGAGGCCACCCTTGGGAAGGGGTGTCAGTCTGCATGACGGCTGCCAATCAGGTGAAGGCTGATACAGGGCGAGGTGAAATGGGGAGCGAATTTTAGTTGCGAGGTTCTTCCATGCGAGTGCGGGGAACAGCAGCAGGAATTGCCTTGCGAATGACCTTATCCAGTTCATCGCCTGAGGTACGAGATTTCACCAAATACGCGAACGCGCCATTCTTGAGTGCGTGTTGGGGAAAGGTTTCAATATCTACACGGGTCAATATGATTACGGCTACTTCCGGGTGGTGAACACGGCGGACTAAATCTACGAGTACCTGGAAACCGGACGTGTCAGGCAAGTCCAGCTCTGAGACAACGCAATTGATCTGCATAGATTCGCAAAGGGACAATCCTGCCGCTCCAGTGTCAGCTTCGACGATGAGATAATCCGGTGCTGAAGTGGTAAGGCGCTGGACATAGTATTGTCGGGCGTCCTTATAGGCATCGATGAAGAGAACGGTCGCAGAGGGGTAACGGATTAGCATGAAGCGCCTTAGGGGTAAGACTCAACCGATCCTCGAATTCCCTGATAGAACAGCGGAGAGGTCGATTTTAGGAGTGCGTTGTCAGTGAAGCAATAGGGCAGAGGGGTAATGAATTACGTGTATTTAATTATTTTGAGCCGATCAGACTGTCTTCCCGAGGCAGCGAACAACGGTCCTCTCACGGCTTCCTGACAACCCGCGACGAAAACAGTGTCAATAGGAGCAACGTGCGTCGGATGGTGTGCCACCCTTGGGAAGGGGTGTCTACCATGTGGGCGACTGGCAGTCAGATAAAGACAGATACAGGGCCGGAGAAAAACGCCGAAGATGAGTCAGCGGCAGGCAAAGAACCGATTGAAACCGATCGGACACTGTAGTTCTGCCATAGTTTAGCCACAGTCCCAGCGAGGTGAATTGGCAAAACTCTGGGTCAGGAAACCCGGCGGGGCAACCCGCCGCAAGGATAGAATAGGTGTCTTCTCTGCTGGCTCACTCAGACTCGTGCGCGTATTTGTTTCGGTCGCTTTGCTGCCCTCCAATCCAGCAGTCGCTAATGCCAATGGGCTTGAGATCCAGCCACCTGGCTCTGCGGGCAAGCTATCTCGTCCTGCGACGGTAAAGCTGCTGTAAATGCCGTCGGCCGATGCCGCGCACCGCTGGCTCATCATCGACGCCTCAATGAGCATTATTCCCCCACTGGAGGTTCCGTTGAAATATCGCTAGCAGTTTGTGTCCTCACATTAAAGTCGACACGCTCACCGGCCTTGAGCGTTCGCGTGATGCTGAGGACGCCCTGTTGTGTGCCCGGTTGTTGGGTAAACGAATGCTTTGCCTCCTCGCCAAAAATGAGCTGTGCTGAGGCAAAGGCGTGAAAGTTGGCGACTTGCAAAAA
Source organism: uncultured Nitrospiraceae bacterium (assembly GCA_963730935.1). Classification (GTDB taxonomy): domain Bacteria; phylum Nitrospirota; class Nitrospiria; order Nitrospirales; family Nitrospiraceae; genus Nitrospira_C. The sequence goes on from CAVSTP010000004.1 coordinate 534,800, forward strand.
CTCACTTTGCGCAAGGCCGTAGGGAATGCTGATGGTCAACGTGCCTCCTTCGTCGCCTGCTTGAACCCAGCCGCTACGCTCCACCCAAGCGTCGGCGCTAGTCTTATTTTCTGGCCCTGGCGCTAGCTCAACCGCGACCTGAAAGAGTGAGGGAGAGGACGAGGCGACAGTTGCGCCTGCTCGCACAGTCCGCTCCTCCCAAAAGCCATCGAAGAACGCATCTTCGACACGTTGACCGTTCGTGATTGTTATGGCCGCTTGTTGCTGTGTTTGAGGCACAAGGGTTACCTGAATGCCTTCGAGCTTGAGGTTGGCGATATCCAGAAAGGCGCTGCCGTTATACTTGCCCGGTACGGCTGGCGCTGGCGCAGGCCCCGATGTTATTGGCTTCGCAGGCGTATTAGATGGACCCGACGGCTTTGGCGCAGGCGTAGGCGTTTGCCCTGAATCAGGCGCTTGTGTAGGGGGAGACGTCGAAGGTGTAGGTGTCGTCGTTGTCTCACTCGGCGCTTGTGTCGGCGCTGGAGTGGACTGTGTAGGGGCTGGCGCATTCGTTGTCACGGCTTGCGGCGCGTCACCCCCACCCGAGCAGCCAGCAAAAAGCAAGACCATTAATGCTATGGGTAAATATGTTTTCATGGCTCCCCTCGTGTAAACGCGGGGGCTGTTTTGAGTTCATTGGTAAGGGTGCCGCATCGAGTGAGGATGCTAGTCCTATCCATAAGAAGCGACAATGAACGGAAGTCACTAGAGAAACTATATGAGGAGGTGTTCCTACATACGGCAACAACAGCTCAGGAAGTATTTCACCTGGGATGGCGATGGCGACAACTATGAGCAATTGCGTGGCTCACCGTAGGGGCCACCCTTGGGAAGGGGTGTCGGCTGCGAGGACGTTGGCCAGTCAGGTAAAGCTTAATACATTAGCTGAGGGAAGAAGGTTCAAAACGAGCCGACCCGCCACGCGCTGCGAAATGGTTCAAGACGCTTCTGACCCGGGAAATGTTAACGAGTCTTGCACCAGTACAGACACTGAGCAGTGGTGGTGCCGGGCGCATTCATGCAATTCTGAATACACATTTGATCAGGCCCTTTCCCAGATACTCTGGGCGGACCCTGAGAGGATCGGGTTTGCACGTCAAGATCGTCAGGCTTTGGAAGCAGCGCTCCTATCTTCAATGACTGAAGTTCATCAGTACTCTCGATCTTGATCTGATCGCTTTGGCCTGTCTGATTGTTGCGGATCGTCACCAACCCTTTGTCTTTATCCACGTTTATGATGGTGGCAGTGTCGGCAGCCCATGTGTGGTGGGTGATGAAGAGAGAGAAGAGAACTATAGCCGTCACTCGATAAGACATTGAGGACGACAAGCGTAAATACCTTGGCATGGATCTCTCTCCTTTTTGACCTAAGGCGAATCGGCAGGAGACTAGAAGCTTCACCTAAGAAAGTAAAGCCCTGCAGTGCCGGGAACGATCGAAAAATCAAGACGGTCACGTTTTCACATGGGCGGGGTCTATCGCGGTGTGAGGTGCGATGAGCGGTGATGGAGAGGCGGCGAGGCGAACCACGAGTCATCCCGCCACGCGCTGCGAAATGGTTCCTGAAAGATAATGCCGAGACTCACGGAAGGAGGGGCCACCCTTGGGAAGGGGTGTCGTACGCGTGACGGCCTGCCAGCCAGGTGAGGCCGAATCCAGGCTGGAGCAAAGGATTTCCGGGGGTCGGAAGCGACTGAGGCAGGATTCTGATGATGTCGAAGGTGGTAGGGAAATCTATGGCCGGTTTGTGGGACCTTACCCGAATTGATCTAGTGACTTCCCGGAGCCATACTTCACCCGTCTTTTTCTTATCATTCCGCCATTCTTAATAACTTTTGAAAGGGTGGCGGACTGTGTTTACTCTCCGACCAGAATTAATCACCTTCACTCGTGCGTGTGAAAACCTACTATCGGATGGAGTGCCGCTGACTGAGGATGAGCGCAACCTGCTCGAATACTACGTCAACGATGTGGTGCGCGAATTCCTCGCAGACAAGTCCGTTGTCAGCAACCCTCCGACTGGAGCCTAGGAGAAGTTATTTGCGTGGAGTTTTGTCCTTCGCCAGCCATGGAATCCATGACGTGTCGGGCGAGAATTCCTTATTTTGGCGAGTGATTTGAGGCCGGTATGGGTTAGTTTTCCATCCTCTCCCTCTTGATGCCACCGCTCTTTGTATCGCGTTCTTCTTATCCACGGAAGCCCCCGCTTTTTCGCGGTCAGTTAGAAGAGCCGAAGTTAGAGAATTCGCTGTTCTCAGTTCCCTATGCGGCCTTGTACTTTGCTGGTCGCCACTCCTGCTGAGAGGAGAGGTAGACACCGCACACCGTACAAACTACCTCTGCGGTGAACAAGCCGCCTTTACGTTCTAACTCAAAAATGCAGACGTGTTCACTATACTGAGGTTGATTACTCCGAGGATTGTTCAACATAGGGCGACCGCCTTTCTTGTTCACAAAGACGGCGGTCGGGACTTCCAAGAGGCCGTCGGCAGTTGTGTAGGTAGGTTGTCAGAGCCTAGGCTCTTTAGAATGCTGAGTCATGTTGCTTCAGTCATGGAACCAAGACCAGCGCTGATTTCTGGCCGGTCTATGGCCTTCCCATCGATGCCTGCCACCGCTCTTTGTATCGCGCCGTACAATTCCACCCCCACATTCTCTTTCGATACGACGTCTGAAGCTCCTGCTTTTTGCATCAACCTGTAATCCTTCAGCTCGACCGAGAATCCAACCACGGCTATTTGCGGATACTGTGCCTTGATGAAGCGGGTCGCTGCGATTCCGTCCATTCTGGACATGTTGATACCCATCACGACGACTGTCGGCTGAACCTTTGCTATACACACAAGAACCTCCGAACCATCACTCGCTTCACCAACCACTTCGATACTGGGATACACTTCCAAGGTACAGCGCAGCCCTTGCCGTACCATGGCGTGGTCATCTACCACTAGGACACGAATCGATCTGGTTTGGGATGGGTAAGACAATGACGACCGCCTTTCACAGTATGTCGGCGGTCGGACCTTCCAAGAGGCCGTCGGCAGTTGCGTGTGTGGGGAGAATGTATTAAGAGCGTGCGCCCTTCTTGCTAGGATGTCAAGGGGTCATCTTCACCACTCGTGGTGATCTTGGAACTTTGAGACAGGCGCCTCGCTTGCTCGTGACACTCTTCGCACATATGGTCAACGTCGAAGACGACTGAACGCAGACCGTGGTTGTCCTCTCGTTGACACTTTGAGCAACCGGTGCAGTGGCAGGAATCGACGGTTCTCATTACGTGGGGATAGTCATCGACGACGATAGCCTCGTAGTCGCTCCACCAGTCAACTAGCAAGTCTATAGCGTCTTTGCACTGTCGAAATGGCCTTGAGGATGGATGGTGCGAGAAGGTCTCCGCTGCCCACAGTCTTTTGCAATGCGGCTTGTGCGCCGTTCTTGATTGCCAGGTCCAGCAGGAATGGATTGGGAAGCCTTGTCAGGATGATCACGGCGATCTCGGGATGATAGAAACGGGGAACGAGCTTTGCCAATACCTCAAACCCGGACATGTCCGGCAGGTCCAGCTCAAGTACCACACAATCAATCGGTTGTCTTGCGCAGATGTCTAGCCCAGATCGGCCAGTTGCCGCTGTGATCACATCATAGTTTGTTGACGATACACGGAGGCGGTATGCGTAGTATTCACGATATTGGATATCTGGGTCGACGAGGAGAATGGTAGTGGCGTCAGACATGACAACCACACTGTTCCGGCAAGTGGCGTGGATCGTGGCTTTGCCGGGACCCTTAGGTGAAGCGTATTTAGATTATGCCCCTAAGAAGCAGGTGTCAATTAGCAGAGAAGTGGCGCCAGGAGCCATTTTGCGGCGTATCAAAGTGGTTGATACAATATTTTCATGGTCATTCCACAGCCGATGTCATTGGTTCAACAGCCTGAGCCCTTCGATGACTGGGACTGGATCTATGAAATTAAGGACGATGGCTTTCGCGCATTAGCAGTCATTGAGCAGGGACAGTGCCGATTCTTTTCCAGGAAAAAACATAAGCAAACCGGCCATCAAGACCTTCGAGCGGCATTGGTGAAAGAGGTGAATGCGGAGACGGCCATCCTGGATGGCGAGCTCTTGGTCACCGACCACATGGGAAGGACAATCTTCGCTGACATGATGCAACGGCGCCATCCCGCCCGATACTTCGCGTTCGATCTACTCTCGCTCAATGGGGAGGACTTGACGAAACTGCCATTGCTGGCACGAAAGGAAAATTGAAACGGATCCTGCCGTCGCGGTCAGCCCACGTCCTCTATGTCGACCATTCGCGCGGAAATGGGACCGCGCTTTACCGTTTAGCCTGTCAGTTGGACCTCGAAGGTATGAGGACAATATAAACGTGCGGCATTGAATCAAAATTAAGAATACGGCTTACAGTCAAAAGGAAGGACGGGGAGACTTGTTCAAACGAGCACGTCAGATTGCGGGTAGACGATACAGTCAGGGTTGGACAGGATTGGGGTCGTAGCCCTCAATTAGCTTCTCTAGCCTCTCGTTCGGCTTGCTGGAGGGCAAGATCTGTCTTCCTCGATGTCGTTGGAGGAGACGAACTGGTCGTCGTTGACGGTGCCACCGTCAATATCACAGGAATGGCTACGCTCCCTTCTTTATCGACCGTGACTGTGACCGTGGCCCAATATGTCCCTGGTGCTAACCCTGCTACGCTCACCGCGACACGTGCAGAGTCCTTAATGATCTCTGTCTGAGGAGTTACCGAGACCCACGTCGCATTATCTGATGCGGTCCAGGTGGTTGGTTTATTATTCGTTTTGGAAACGCTGAGGAACTGGCTAGGTGGATTTATTCCGCCTTGAACGGCTTGAAAGCTCAGGGATGTGGGCCTCGCCGTTAAGGCACATGCGTTGAGACAAGTTAAGAGACCGATGCCCAGGGTCAACATAATGCCCACCACCGAGTGAACGGACATAGGTCGAGACCTCACCTCTTGATGGCTTGAATCCATACACACATCGCTTCTTACGGTCGACCACGTTGCTGACTTATCGGCATCCTAAATATGACTATATGTGCAAAGCCCATTCAAATGCCCCTGGCAGAATTCCTAGAAAGAGGACGCGCCGAAAGAAGGGGATGAGCAGTTAAAAAGGCCCGACTCCGGTGGGCGCGAAGTCGAGCCTTTGCTATCGGACTCGGAGAATCCCGAGATACATGGATTAGTGGAGAGTGTCGAGGCTTTTTATGTTGTGCGACTGGACCTGCGTCGTAAGCTCATCAACGCAGCCGGCAAATTTTTCGATGGCGTCATCCGTCCGATGACGTTTGATGGAGCCGTTCGAAGTCGCGGCGGATGTTGTGACGTGTAAATCTAACGCGCTTAGAACATCCATACCGTCCTTAGACCTCTTGAACCCTATGGTGACGGGCTGGCCTTCTGTTAGGTCTTTTAAAACAGCCATTGAACCTTCATCGAGCTCGTATACGAAACTTTTTGCCCCGGCCAGGTCCGAGGCGGTACTGTGAAACTTGCTTTTAGCTGTCGTGCCATGAGGTGTCTCTATATACGCATAGAAGGGCGCCTCTGGCTTTGCTGTCTTATTCTGGGTGTCGATTGTTCCGATCTTTAAGGACAATCCCATTACGTTTTGGTTCGCGTTTGTGAAGTAGGCGATGTTCCCTACGATTGTGATTAAGGCGCCGTTTCTGTACACAAAATCCTGCTCAGTCAGCGTATACACCAGCGTACATCCACCTAGGACCTCTGCCGCTTGCATCGGATAAAATTCAACGGAAATCGTGCCTGTGAATATAGATACATCTCGCGCTGTAGCCTGCTCCGAAAAGGCAGGTATGCTATTCAGCATCAAAAGAACTATTAGCAAGGTCTGTTTCATCAGGTTTTCTCTGCTGTGCGCTCCTTCGCCGCCTGTTTACAGATCCGCTCGATGTCCCGAACCCTCCCCGGATCCGGTGGCGGCCCGCAGTCCACCATACCCTTGAACGGTTCTATCGTCGCATCGGACATGCCGAGCCGACGGTCATAATGGCTGATCATGGCGTGGATGCACCAATTGCGCGCATCCTCTAGCGTTTCGAAGATTGGCCCATCGAGCGGCTGGCGCATGCCGAACATGCGCCCTTCGCGGGCGCGGACGACGGGACGGTAACCAGTGATGAACTTCTGATGTCGGCCTTTGGGCAGCATGACTACCCCCTGGTTTTCCCCTATACAATCACCTAATGGGTCTCTAGGAGCCCGATCCGCTCTCATCGCAGCCCCCACTGGCCACGCGACTGCTCACGAACAGGTCTTGGAGAATCTTCCGAGGATGGGGCCGAGGCGTCAATGCTACCTTTTACGCTACCTTTTAGCTTTTATGGGCCCTCTGAAAGCACATAAGTTGTGGAGCTGGCGAGAGGAATTGAACCTCCAACCTGTGGTTTACAAAACCACTGCTCTGCCATTGAGCTACGCCAGCCCGCGCAAAGTGTCGCAGAGTAGGGAATGGCAGTCAACGACCAAGGAATATCCTAGTTTGTCGAAGGGTCTGAAAGCGGATCGATCAGCGCGGTCTGGCGGTGGGCTTCCAGCATGTCCTCTAATAGGCGGAGGGCGTCGTTCAACACATCGCTCGCGCAGCTCAGAGTGGCGTGAAACTGCTTCACTGCCTCGTCCACGCGTCCCTCATCGTGCAATGCCTGAAACTTGCGGTGATGTTCGTCAAGAATGGCGTGCTTTGCGTCCAACAGCAGGCAATCCACCGAGGTCATACCGCCTCCTTGCCCCTAAGTGAGAGGACACTGTAACAGACGTGCGCTGCACAGACAATCATACCGATGGGTGGTTCATGAAATAGTTGATATCTATGCTGCATCTCTTTGGAAAGGCGCACACTTTTTCTCATGCTCGCATTGACGCGTTCGCTGTGGATTTGTCTGACAGGGCTTGCTTGACGATCATGCCCGAACAGGCTATTGTGCCGACGACCCACAGCCTAACAGGAGGAATTCATGCGTTCGCTCCCATTGCTCGTGATTGCCGTACTGACCCTGTCGGCTTGCTCGTCCGAATGGGTCCATCCCAACAAACCATCCTCCGAATACATCACTGACTACAACAAGTGTCAAAGTATCGTGGCTCGCGACCCCAAACTGCAGCAGGGCAGCCAGCTGATGGTTCTCAATGCCACCGAACGTTGTGTGCAGAAGGAAGGCTGGCGGCTTGTGGAGCAGCAATAGTTCTCATGCCTGTTTCGATCCATCTCACCTGAATTTCCTCGCGATTGGCATCGCGCTCGTCGCTCGAAATTTAACACCCTGTTTACTCCCAAGTGATCAGGCCGGAACACCCCGTCGTTAACCTTCCCGCATACAAGTAGCCGTCTGGTCGGAGTTCCTTCGATGACCTTCTCCGAGTCCTACATCTTCGTCTTTGCGATCAGCGCGGTTCTATTCATTCCGGTGGTCCTGGTCATTCGAACATTACTCGCGACAAAGCAGCACGTCATCCTGCCGATCTTGCGCCTCCGCCTCACCAAGGTCCACTCGATGACCTATGAAGATTCAGATCTCGAAGACGAACCCATTCCATCCATTCAAGCAAGGAGGACATCATGGTGACCGTCGAGCATTTGATGGCGAAGAGCTTGGTGAACATGGAAGCCGGCATGTCGGCGATGGAAGCAGCCAAGCTGATGAAGAATCATAAGGTGGGCAGTGTGTTGGTGAAAAGAGACAATCGCATCGTGGGAATTGTCACGGAGCCGGACATCATTCGGAAGGTCATCGGTGTGGAACGAATTCCCTATTATGTGCCTGTAGAAGAGATCATGAGCAGCCCTGTCATCGGCATCGATTGGCGGCGTCCTATTACTGAAGCAGCCGATATGATGAATCAGCACCGAACGCGCCACTTGGCGGTGTTCAATGGCGGTTCAGTTGTCGGGGTCTTGTCGGTCCGTGACCTTTTGCATCCCGTATCGGTCGACGAACTCTAACCGTAAGCCGAAATCAGCAATGACCTATGATACATCCTCTTACGTTTCCGCACTACGATGGTTTCAGCGAGCCGGACTGTTCGAAGCTCCTCCGGTGACCGGACCACCCGTTCACCAACCTTCAAATGAGCATGTCATTTCCTTAAACTATTGGAGACGCCATCATGCCCTCCTTGCTACATCCAGTCCCTTGCTCCCTCACTCCATCCAGCCCGCTCGAGCAGGACATCATTGTGCATCTCGACGGCCAGGATGTCGTGACGCTGGATGCACTGATCAAGCAGATGCCCCAGTACAGCTGGAGTCATATTTTTCAGGCCGTCGATACGCTGGCCCGTTGCGGCAGGATCAGCCTCCACCGGCGCGGCTTCGTGTTATACGCTCGTCTCGAAGGATGACGAGCAATCACACCCTGGATGAGCGGGGGGACTTGGGGTCATTCCCGAATGCGAGCGGAGTACTGGCTGGGCCTCCAACGGACTTATGACGTGGAGGCGGGGAAGAAACCGGTCCCGCGCGAACAGGGCGGCAAGAACACTCGGCACCGTCATTCTGGTAGAGGCGTAATAACGTGCTCCTTGCTTCTTGCCCACGCCCGCAGCCAAGATATAACAGCATCGAGTCCGATCTCTCTCAATGTAGTCGTGGAACTCTCAACGTGCATGCCGGAGGAGGTGAGCGTCTATGGTCAGCGAACTGCGCGGAGCTGCCCTCTTGTTCGTGGCATTCGTCTTTTTCCTGATGATCATTTGCGTGCTGGTGCTTGGATCAGTCATGAGGCCTGGCCGTTGGAGTGAACGGCCACGAGTTGCCGCATGACACGGCCACGCCCAGGGCACGCAGGCTACGCCACGTCACGTCGAACCAATCGGCGGCGGCATCCATCATGCTCTGGTGCACCCATTCCGCGGATTAAGTCCTAGCTGTAACGGTCACGTGTTGTTCGTAAGCATTTGAATTACTTAGGCCATCGAATTTCGCTGGATCTCCGACCCCTTCCAAACTATACTTCCCCCCGCGCGTCATCCGAACCTGCTCACCCTGGGATTCCTATGAACTTCAACGATGAAAAGCTGATGAGAGCGAAGAAAGCGGTGGATCTCGTCAATTCCTGTACCATCTCGATCGATCAAGCCATCGCGGTCGCCTTGGCCAGCATCGGCGGAACGGTATTCGATGTCAAAGTCAAGGAAATGAACCAGCAGGTCGTCTGGAGGGTCAAACTGATGAGATCAGACCAGCGAGTGAAGGTGTATGTCGATGCCGGTTCGGGCAAGATTATCGAAGCCAAGGCAGAACAGTTGCGGAGGATTAGCCCCGGGGTCCCGACGCTTGCGGTGTCGAAATAACACACATCTCCTGCACCTCCATGTTGTCCTACCTTCCTTCACGCAATCAGACGATTTTCCAGATAACCAGCAGCTTAGGTCGCTAAGCCCTCTTCACAACCGCACTCCATTAGATCTCTCAGATCTCTGGGCCTACCTTACCCTAGTGTTTACCCACAGTTTGATGGGAATTTATCTGTCTGTAACCTTGATCGGCGAAGGTAGGAGGGGAAGGAAAAGACTGGGTTGGGCACTAACCCACAGGAGGCCCATGAGAATTGCCATTGTGACTGATGCATGGCATCCCCAAATCAACGGAGTCGTGCGGACCCTGGGACACACCGGGCAGCACCTACAGAACTTAGGGCATGAAGTCCTGTTCATCACGCCAGAGAAGTTTCTCACCTATCCCTGCCCGACGTATCCATCGATTCGGCTCGCGGTCTTTCCGAAAAAGCGTGTTCGTGAAATGCTGCATGAATTTCGACCTCAGGCCGTTCATATCTCGACGGAGGGTCCTCTGGGGCACGCGGCAAGAGCTCTCTGTCTCGAGCGATCATGGCCCTTCACCACGTCCTATCACACACAGTTTCCAGAATATATCCGCGCCAGATTTCCCATCCCGATCAAGTGGTCGTATGCCTACTTGCGTCGATACCATAGTCGTGCCGCCCGCACCATGGTCGCCACACGGTCGATGCAGCGATTACTGGAAGCACGCGGTTTCAAGAAGCTAGAGATTTGGGCGAGAGGCGTCGATACAGGCATCTTTCAACCTGGTCCCAAATCGTTTTTGTCCAGACCGAGGCCTATCTCCATGTATATGGGACGGGTCGCAGTTGAGAAAAACATCGAGGCATTTCTCAATCTGGATGTGCCTGGTTCGAAATATGTGGTAGGGGACGGTCCTGACCTCGAACGACTTCGACGACAATTCTCTAACGTGACCTTTACCGGACAAAAACTCGGTCATGAATTGACAGCACGCCTTGCCGCCGCGGATGTGTTTGTGTTTCCCAGCTTAACCGACACATTTGGCCTTGTTCTGCTCGAAGCGATGGCCTGTGGGGTCCCCGTTGCAGCGTATCCGGTGACCGGACCGGTCGATGTCGTGCAGAACGGCAAGACAGGCGTGCTGGATCAGGACCTGCGCCAGGCAGTTCTTGGCGCCCTGAAACTCGACCCGGCGGATTGCACGGCCTACGCGAGACAGCACTCGTGGCGGCATTGGACCGAACGATTCGTCTCGTTGTTAGAGCCGATCAAAGAAGACTGCTGGATATCGGCCTGAAAAACTGTTCTTTTTAAACACTTCTAATGAAAACTTCAAGTAACCACCCCCCTAGTCCCGATTCCCTAAAAATTTTATTGCACCCCGAATCAAATAGGAGTAGTCTCCGTTCCCCCAGCAAAGCGAGTACATCAACCTAGGAACGAATGTCTGTGACCAAGCTGTACATTCTCCAGGAAATCACACGCACCACAAAAGCCAACGGCGGCACGCCACTGCGAAAACTGCAGTTTGAATTGCAGACCGGAATCAAGAGGTATGACTGGTTTGGCGTGTATTGGGCTCGGTGGAGCGATGCCATTCGAGAAGCGATGTACATACAGGACCGTATTGAAGAGGTGATCACACCCCAGCATTCGAAGCCGCTCCGTTATGACCCCCCTCGCAACGCACCGATCGCCCGGCTTGCGTGAGACAGCCCGACGAACAGAGGCTTCGTGGAATGACATGGACCCTCCCAAGAAGCCCAAACACTCCTTCAAGCGCCCAAGCAAGCGAAAGTCCAAGCTAGGTAACCAGGGCCCCCTTCCAGACGAAAAAAACCACTCCTTTCGTGGTGAAAAACGAAGCCGAGTCCGCGGGAGGTCAGGCGAGACACCTGAGAATTAGGCACGGACCTGCGAAGCAGGGGTTGTGGCGGTTATTCTCTACGGCCCGTCTTTCCTACGCTATCTGATCCAAAAACCGTTTTAAGCTCCAGCTCAAAGCCGAAACAGTACTTGGTATTTGGCCAGATCCCTCGATCGCCAATACTTCGTGCTCTCAATCGCGACGTTCACGTTGGGCGTATTTATCGGCTGGAATTGGTGTACTTCGAGAATGGGCAAGGAGCCGTTCATAGATCACAGCTCTCTTTCGCACCTGCTGCAACCAGCAGGCTCCATATGGTCATGAGTGCTTCTGACTCATGGCGTACGGCGGGAGGAATGCCCGCCAGGCGCTGGTCGAACGAGGGAGATAGGCCAGGATATCTGTAAACGGATCAGTGATTAATTTGACAAACCAGATCATCGAGACCCGGAAATCGTGAAGCCAGGCCAGGTAGATTACGCGGCCGAACACTACGACGAGGGTCAACCCCCACCACTGTTGCGCGATGGCCGGGAACGTGTCGACGAAGGCCGCGATGGTCCAGCTGCCGGCCAAGAACATGTTCACGATCGGGATCAATGCATAGGCCGATATGATCATCGTCTTACTCGGAGTATTGAATCCAAGCAATAATTCTTCCTTGTCATGACAGGGAGGTTCGACCAATGCGTGACCGAACTGTCGTACAAACAACGCAGCGAGGCTGGCGGAAACGGCGGTCGTGAGGTCGGCAAAGATCAGGAAATAGCAATAGATGAACACGCTCGAACTCAGAAGATGAAACAGTTGATTGAGCGGATGGCTGTGAGACGCAACATGATCATCATGTTTGCGACGCATGACTTCCGTATAGAACGTTCGAAGCGGTTTCGGCACCTGGACGATGCTGCTGATCATTTCCCACGTCAGTCGTGACTTCATCGCCTTCCTCCGGATTGGTTCCTCAACTCCTTCAAGCCACCAGCCGTCCTGCTTCATGCGTAAGGCGGCTGTCACGATCTTGCCCTTCAATTCATCGTAGTCCTGCTGAGTGAAGGCCATGTTGCTGAGACAGCGACCGGTGCCGACCCAACTGAGCATCACACCTTCGGCGCGTAGATAATATTGCAACAGCCAGTTATAGCGCCCTGGTTGCTGGAACAGGATCGTCCAAACCGTCGCCAGGTTCACCACGCGCAGAGGCAGGGCATCCTCTGCAAAGGCGCGATTGACTGACAGCGCCCATTCAGTACATCGCTGATTCGCGTCTTCATAGAGTTGCCACGTCTGTGGGGGGGACGCCCATCGTAAGAACTCGTTCATCGCGCCCATGACTGCAGGGTGCGCGGAGAAGGTTCCAATAACATAGGCGAGCCGCATGGGGTGATCCGGATCGAAACGACGCATCAGATCCTTCCTACCGCAGACGACACCGATAGGCATGCCTCCGCCAACCGTCTTCCCGTACACCACCAGATCGGCCTGCACACCGAAACTTTCCTGTGCGCCTCCGGCCGCGAGCCGGAAGCCGCTGTAGACCTCGTCAAAAATCAGCGGAATATCACAGGCAGTGCAGACATCGCGCAGTTTCTTCAGCCATTGGGCGTAAGGAGCATGGGCCTCTTGCGTCTTCCTCACGCTGCTCGTCAGAAGAATGGCATCGCTCGGCGGCGGCGAATTAGGGTGGAAGGATTGAATCGGATTGACCACAACACCGGCAATGTCGTGCTTCATCCTCTTGATGGCGTCCAAGGAGGCCGGGTTCATGTCCTTCAGGGTCAGACAGTCGTGGATCTCCCGCTCGCTCCCCAAACCCGGCTGGACACCGTCCCACCAGCCGTGATACGCGCCTGCAAAGCACACGATCGTCTTACGCCGGGTATTGAATCGCGCGAGCCTGATCGCGGCCATGACGGCTTCGGTCCCGCTCATATGAAAGGAGACCTCGTCCAATTTGGAGATCGTCTTGAGCATGACAATGTTCTCAGCGACGATCGGATGCAGCGGTCCCAGCACAGGTCCAAGCTCCTTCACACGTTCCCAGCCTTTTTGCATCCACTCTTTGTATTGGTCGTAGCCCGCGACATTGACGCCGTAGGATCCGGTCACATCGAGGGACCAGCGGCCGTCAATATCGAGCAGTTTCGGACCTTTGGAAGCCGTGACGATCGAGCAGAGATTGAACTTTTCCCGCATAACGCGCGCAAACGGAAATGGCACTCGTCCGGCATCTGTGAACCGCAGATCCGACAGGCCCTCTCGAAACTCGTTGGCCCAAGAGACCGACCGCGGGTACTGATCCTGAAAAAAGTTGGCCAGCCGGTCGAGAGCCTGTTGTCGCCGCATGACGATGGCCTCGTCGGCACCGTCGGCTCGAAAAAACTCCTGCCCTAGGTAATCGTTGGTTTTGACCCACTGTGAAAGCCTCCGGGACAAGGCCGGCGTACAGGACCTGGCCTTCAACATCAACAGCGCGCGCCGAAGTCGCCGAGCATAGAAGAGTCCCAGAGCGCCAAGCCCACAGAGAGAAATCAGAATGCCGACGTCAAACACTTCAATCGCGCATGTACTTCCCAGACCTAACCCACATTCAGTCCATCGATGGATGATGTTGTCGACCATACGCCTCCTTCATTTCGCACATCTTCGTCGTGTCATGCCACAATAAGGTCGTCGTCGGGGTACAATGTCAGTCGCTCGGGTTTCATAGTCCGAGTCCGTTTCAGACTCGCGACCGTATCGGCCCATCGAAGCAATTCCAGGCTGCCATCGTGGTGCTCGACGAGAGCGCTGCAGCTTTCCACCCAATCCCCGCAGTTACAATAGATGATGTTGTTCAGTTTTGTAATTTCCGGGCGATGAATGTGACCGCACACGACCCCGTCGACACCCAAACGCGCGGTCTCATAGGCCACCGCCTGCTCGAAGTTGCTGATGAACTGAACGGCATTTTTGACTTTATGTTTGAGAAACCCAGCCAGCGACCAATAGGGGAGATTACATCTGCGTCGTACTCCGTGGACGACATAATTGGCCTTGAGCAGCCAGTCGTACAGTCGGGTCCCCAGCAGTGCGAGCGCCCTAGAGCACCGCACCACGCTATCGAACTTGTCTCCGTGGATGACCAGTAAGCGTCTCCCATCTGCGTTTGTATGGATCGCTTCCTCGGTGATATGGACGTTCCCGAAGGTCATGTCGTGAAAATCACGGAGCAATTCATCATGATTCCCAGGGACATACACCACCTTCGTGCCGTGCTTCGCCTTGCCCAGAATCGTCCTCACCACATTATTGTGCGATTGCGGCCAATACATCCTTTTTTTCATCTCCCAGATGTCGATGATGTCGCCAACCAAGTACAAAAATTCGCACTCGATGGAGTGAAGGAAGTCCAGAAGGTGATCCGCACTGCAGCCGCGGAAGCCCAAATGAATATCGGAAATCCAGACCGTCCTAAACGATAATGGACGTGGTCCGGTGGGTTTATTCACCCGCGCCTTCTCTTTTCTAATGGTGGTGTTCTATCTCTCATCATGCATACAAGGTTATCGTGGCGATGTTTCGAAATGATGACAATGGCGCCAAATGTGTGTGAAGTCTCGGCGTCTATTGTGTTACGCGCGAAACGCGGCTGTAACACTGGTCACGAAGAAGGTCGTATTTCAGCTCCAAGTATCACAAACTTGTCGAGTTAACACAGATCTCATCGACACGAGACTGTCTTGTAACCTGAAGCGCTCCAGATGGGTCACTACATGCACATGCGCCGTTCAGATACGCGTTCGGATGCTAGAGCCTTGGAGGCATGGTGACAACAAGGACGCTCGTTCTCCTTCCTGGACTTGACGGGACAGAGGTTTTCTTCAGACCTCTGCTTACCTCCCTGCCGCACTGGATTCAGCCCAGAGTGGTGTGTTTTCCTTCCGGCGGCAGCAACTATGCGGACCTGCTCGCAATCGTGCGAGAAGCGCTATCAGACTATCCAAGCTTCTACGTGCTAGGGTCGTCGTTTGCCGGACCGCTGGCGCTCATGCTGGCGGAGGCAGAACCTGAGAAGGTAAAGGGCGTCATCCTGGCCACCACGTTCGTGAGTCCGCCGCGAAAACTCTACGAGCGGCTGCGGTTTACCGCCGTGATGCCGGGCATCTGGATGTGGCGCGCTTGTCGTCGTATTCCGACGTGGCTTCTACGAAGTCGGACTGATCAGCTTCGGCTCGATAAGTCGGAAACTTGGCGACGTGTGAGTTCCCGCGTCGTGGCGGCCCGCATTAGGACCCTGCTCAAGGTGAATGCACGAGAGTTATTGCGCGACTGCCCTCATCCGGTATTATGCCTCGCCGGCTGTAAGGACAGTGTCGTCCCTCGACGCAACGTTGAGGAGATCGTGAGCGTACGACCGTCAGTTCAGGTTCGAATGATCGAGGGACAACACTTCGCGCTGTACACGAATCCAACCGCCTCCGCTGAGGCCATCGCTGAATTCATCCGAATGAAGGAGCAGATTGAATAGAATCGCATTGGTGTTGGGGAGTGTGCTTGCACTCGATATGCTCTTTGGAAGCCGTCTGCTCTTCGCCCAACGCGAGGAAATGCCGGCCGGGTATCCTCAATCACTGGAACCCGCTCTGCAGAAGCTCCTCGGTCGCATACAGCAAGGCGATCCTTCATCAGACTTATTGATTCAGCTGTCCTCCACCTACTTCGATATTGCTGACGACCTGCTCACAGAGCAAGCACAACGGATGGCCGCTTATCAGGCAGGGGCGAAGGCCGCAAAGCAAGCATTTGAGATGGACGATTCCGATCCGGACGCGCATTTTTTCTACGCCGCCAACCTCGGCAGTTCCGAACGGCTCAAAGGTCTTACCAACGCGGCGATGGTTGTCAAAGACATCAAACACTGTGCGATGCGCGCCATTGAACTCAACCCGAAACACGCCCAAGCCTTGCAAATGATGGGCGGCTTGCTGATGGAGCTTCCGTGGTTTCTTGGTGGAGATGAAAAGAAGGTTCAAGAATATCTAGAACGGGCCATCGCCGCCGATGGGAACTTTACGAACGCACGCCTGCTCGTTGCGAAGCTATACACTAAACAGGGGAGGGCCGACGACGCAAAACGTCAGCTGGAGGCCGTACTTCACGCCGAGAAGCTCCATTACCGCTATGCCTGGGAGCGGACCTATAAACCAGAGGCGGAACGGCTGCTGAAGACTCTGGACAAATCCCGTCCCGCCGCGCCCTAACGATGTGACCGGTCCCCTAGCGTTGCACCTGTGTACCTCACCCGCATTACCAACGCTCCAGTTTTGGCTTAAGATCATCTGACATGACATGACGAGATTAATGGCTCGCCCACGGCATGAACGATACGGCAATCGAGATGGTAATCAACACAATAATAATCCACTCCAGAAGCTCCATGCGGCGCGTGCCTGCGCGATCCGACATTTTGCCATAAATGCTTTCCAGCGTTTCCAACTTGCGCAGAATGCTCGCATCCCAATCTTCCAGGTGGAACCGTTGAGACACCAGGCGGTAGACGCGGGCCAGATATTGATCTCCCAACAGCTTCAGGGTGTTCGTGACCCGCTCAAAGAGCAGCGCGCCATCAACCTGAAGTTGTGCGATGTGAGTCGTATGCTTGTCATAGCTCCCTGGGAGCGACAACAGACGCGGCGTTCTCGTCAGCGCCTCGTATCCCTGATCCAACGCCTGATCCAGTTGTTCATCGAGCATCCGCATCTCAAGCAATTCAACGTTGGCGAACTCCAGTACAGCTCGCACATCATCCATTTCTTTTCCGAACAGCACGGCTGCATGCCAGTCGATCAGCGCCGCATCTTCCAGGCCGAAAGAAATGCGGCAGGACAGTGCATCATGAATTTCTTGTTCCGAGAGGGGCGTGCGCTCGCCGCGTAGGATGCTGGCCAGTGCCTCCTCCCGGCTGGTCCATAGGGGGGAGGCCTGCGCCGGCACACAGGATTCGATGGAAAAAATCAGATAGTCCTCGACTTCGGCTGCAATCTTCGGCCGCTCAATGGCTGTATGAATGGCGTGTACGAGTTGCTCTACGCGCGAGCGGGATTCCGACAAGAGAAGTTCATGTTCATAGAGCGACTCGCTTAATTCCCGCAGACCGTCGAGAGGTCCATCCAGCGTAAAACGATAGGTAATGGTCACCGCGCCAAAGTCATACACCATGACCTCGACGGTGGGACTTGAGGTGTACGCGCCGACGGTCAGGGAACCGCCCTCCTGCATCAATCGAAGCGGCGCAGGGCGATATTCGAAATACTGTGGTGCTCTGGCCTTATGCCTGAGGCGGCTGCGTTCAGTCTCGGCTGAAATGTGTCGACCAGCCTGCTCGAGATTGATGGACGAGCCGATGTCGTATGCGAACATCGCATAGCAGGTCCCTTTATTGATCGTGATGGGGGAGGCTTGTTGGACGGACATGCGTGTTTCCTTCTTTAGTGCTCTTACTATATCAAGAAGTAGATTCGGATCTTCCGCAAACATTCCCTATTGGGATGAAAGCGTTGTCGACTGGGGAATGCGCGCGTTTCAATTTCTGCCCAATATCGGCAACAGCTATGTGTAAGTGAAATCGAAGTAAAATGAGCTCTCTGCCTGGCAGATTAGAGGGTGCAAAGCCTTGTGACTGCACGTTTAGGCCAAGAGTGCTTTGAGCGAGAGGACTGTGGACGAGTCCTCCACTCGCGGGCCAGACGCTCAGCAGGGTCTCGGCGCACTGCTAACGCACACACGACGCCGATTAGTGGATCGTGTGGCGTTGCGTAAAGAAACAAACGTTTTGTCGAGGAGTGGAGAACGGAGACATCAGACTGGCACGCCGTCTTCTTTCAACTTGTAGCCCAGTGATTTGACCGAGAGGATGGCATTGTTGAGCATAGGCAACTTTTGTTTGACGCGCCGCACATGCACATCCACTGTCCGTGTTGTCCCGTGGTAATCGTAGCCCCACACACCGTTCAGCAGCACATCCCTTGTGAGTACTCGGCCTGGATTCCTTAACAGATGTTCGAGAAGACCGAATTCTTTGGCCGTGAGCACGACTTCCTCTCCATCCACGGTGACTTCGTGCCGGGATGGATTCAGTTGCAGGACCCCGTACCGATAGGTGCTGATTTCCCGGTCGTCGGACCGTTCAAGCCTGCGAAACAGCGCCTTGATTCTGGCCACCAGAGCTCTGGGACTGAATGGTTTGCCGACATAGTCGTCGGCTCCAAGTTCAAGCCCCACGACGGTATCTGATTCCTCGCTCTTGGCGGTCAGCATGATGATGGGAACCATCGCGGTCTGAGGGGCCACTCGAAGCTTCTTGCACACCTCCAACCCGTCGATTTCCGGCAGCATCAAGTCCAAGACAACGAGGTCCGGATGTTCGGACTTGACCTGTTTCAGCGCCTCGGCACCGTTTGCCGCCGTGACCGTTCTGAACCCTTCATTGTCGAGGTACAGTTTGACCAGTTGCAGGATATCTTTGTCATCCTCAACGACTAACACCTTTTTTGTCACCGCAGTCACCATAGCTTTGTCACCTTTAGATATTTTGCAGACCGACTCTCCTAGTGGGACATAGTGTACGCAGAAGAGACAACAACGTGATTACAAGAACGTTAAGGACACGTTAAATGCCTCACCAAGTGGGAGAGACGCGGTAGCCCCCTGATAGTCGATTCCGAATGGAACACAATTAACAGAGCATTTACGGTCCGGTGACACCCCTGGAATACTGTAGGGCTATTGTGCCGATATGCATGATCACCACCTTGCAGGCTCAGAGAAACCAAACGCACGCAATTCCATGAATTATCTCACCAAGGAGGATTTACTCATGTATGGGACGGTACTCGAAGCCCCCATCCCGGTACAGCTTTCGACTGACGGACTAAAGATGCGGATTCTGGAGCAAGTCAACGAAGAGTCGGTTATCGGTCTCGATTCTCTGGTTCAGATGCTGCCCGAATATAGCTGGAATCAAATTTTCTCTGCCGTAGATCAGTTGGCCAGGGCAGGAAGAATTGTGCTGCGCCGACACCGGTATGACTATACGTTGTTTTCTACTGCATACCCGACTTAAGCTTCCGTCGCTTGTCCACCTCTTGGCCGGGATCCTGCCGCTTTAAATCCCCTCAGGCTTCATTGTCGGAAAGTACCGACGGGGTCATGTGGCGGATGATCTTGCCTTCCACCATATAAATTACGAGTTCAGCAATATTGGTGGCATGGTCGGCTATACGTTCGAGCGATTTGCCGATGAAGGTCAGGCGAATGGCGCGCGTAATCGTTGCAGGATTTTCGATCATGAAGGACAGCAATTCGCGAAAGAGCTGGTGCGTGAGATTGTCTACGAAGTCATCGTCGGCACATACCTTCCTTGCCAATGCCGCGTCCGAACGGACAAACGCATCAAGCGATTCTCGCACCATCATCATGGTCCAATTCGCCATCCGGGGAATATCGATATAGGGCTTGAGCTGAGGCTCTTCGTTCAGTTCGATGACCCGCTCGGAGATATTTTCTGATATATCGCTCATCCGTTCGAGTTCAGTGGAAATCTTCATGGCGGTCGTGACGAATCGAAGATCACGGGCCGCAGGAGCTTGGAGCGCCAACAGTCTCATGCAATTCTCGTCAATTTCCACATCCATCGTATTGACGAGCGTGTCTCTCTCGATGATGCGAGAAGCCAGATCCGCATCTCGGTCGACCAAGGCTTTGATCGATCCCTCGATCTGCGATTCCACCAGAGCCCCCATCCGTAGTATCTGGGATTTTAAGTCAGCGAGCTCTTGATCGATGTGTCGTTGCATGGACTCCTCGTTCTTCTCTCATTAACCGAATCGCCCGGTGATATATTCCTCGGTCAATTTATTCGCCGGATTGGTAAAAATCTTATGCGTCCGGTCGCATTCCACCAATTCGCCCTCGTACATGAAGGCCGTGTAGTCCGATACCCGTGCGGCCTGCTGCATGTTGTGCGTCACGATGACAATCGTGACCCGCTGTTTGAGCTCCGTGACCAATTCCTCAATCCGTGCGGTGGCTGTTGGATCCAGCGCGGACGTCGGCTCATCGAACAACAGCATCTCGGGACCTGTCGCAAGCGCACGAGCGATGCATAACCGCTGTTGCTGTCCGCCCGATAGATTATAGGCGAGACTGTGCAAGCGGTCCTTCACCTCCGGCCAGAGCGCAGCGTCTTTGAGCGATTGCTCCACGACGGTGTCCAGGTCGCTTCGTGTCATTGACCCGCGAATGCGCAACCCATAGGCCACATTCTCATAAATGGAGCTGGGAAAGGGATTCGGCTTTTGAAAGACCATGCCGACCCGCATGCGGATCTCGATCGGATCGATGGTCTGGTCGACGATGTTTACACCCTCAGGATAGAGGACGACTGATCCAGCATACCGGTTTCCGGGATACAGATCGTGCATACGGTTCAGGCAACGCAGGAAGGTGGTCTTGCCGCAGCCGGAAGGACCAATAAGCGCGGTGGCATGTCGATCGGCAAGCCCCATAGAGATGGATTTGAGGGCCTGCCCCGTGCCACCGTAAAAGAAGCTCAACTCCTTCGCTTCGGCTTTCATGGCGGGTATGACTTGAACCTGGGTCGTCATGTTCACCAGTGGATTCGTCGCCGAAAACGCGCTCGGATCACGATGGCCAGAGCGTTCATCGCAAGGGTCATGACCAACAAGATGACGCCTGCTGCGGCCGCATTGATGTGAAATTCGTCCTGGGGACGGGAAACCCAGTTGAACATTTGAATCGGCATAACGGTAAACGGATCGAAAAGCCACTGACTGGAAAGAAATGGAAACTCAACCGTCAAAGGGAGATGAGGTAGAAAGGCAATGAATGACAACGCACCGACGGTGATCAAGGGAGCCGTCTCGCCGACCGCACGGGACAGGGCGAGGATCATGCCGGTGAGAACGCCTCCCATCGAGTAGGGCACCACATGGTCACGCACCGTCTGCCATTTTGTCGCTCCAACCGCATAGGCAGCTTCACGAATCTGCGGTGGTACCGCCCGCAGGGATTCTCGGGTCGCAATGATTACCATCGGCAAAATCAGCATGCCCAGCGTCAAACCGGCGGTGAGAAAGCTTTGTCCCAAATGAAATTCGTAGACCAAGAGACCGAGGGCCATTAAGCCGTACACGATCGAGGGCACACCAGCCAGGTTCGTAATATTGATCTCGATGAGATCGGTCATCCAATTCTTCGACGCATACTCTTCCAGATAAATGGCCGCTCCCAGGCCCAGAGGGACGGCCGTGAGGGCCGTAAGCAACATGACCAGCACCGTCCCGATCCATGCGCTCAAAATGCCGGCCTGGGAAGCAAACCGTGAAGGGTAGGAGGTGAAAAACTGCCAGGAGATACGCCCCATACCGTCGTAGACCAATTGGCCCAGCAGAGCCAGCAGCACAACAAACGCCCCAGCCATTACCGCCAACCCAGCAAAGGCGAACGCACGGTCGCGCCGCCGCCGTTGCACGAGCCGTCGTCGCAGACGATCCTTCTCAGTAGATTTGTCGATATCTCTTTTTAAGTACATGGCCGACGATATTAAAGGCGAGCGTCATCAGTAACAGCGTTAATCCGGTGGCAAAAATGGTTTGATAGCCGACGCTGCCATGCGGCAGATCTCCAAGACTGACCTGCACGATATAGGCGGTCATGGTGGCCGCCGGCTCGAGCGGATTCCATGTCAATGTGGGCTGCATCCCGGCGGCGATCGCGACGACCATGGTTTCTCCGATTGCCCGGGAGATTCCCAGGATATAGGCGGCCGTAATACCTGAGAGGGCCGATGGAAATACGACACGAAGCGCGGTTTGCATGCGAGTCGCTCCCAGGGCAAACGCGCCTTCTCGAAGATGCAATGGGACGGCACGCATGGCATCCTCGCTGACGGAGCTGACGTAGGGAACGATCATGATGCCGATGACAAGACCGGCGCTGAGCATGTTAAAGCCGGGCAGTTCCGGCCAGAGCTTCTGAAGGGCAGGCGTCACGAACAACAAGGCGAAATACCCATACACCACCGTCGGAACTGCGCTGAGCAACTCCAGCGCCGGCTTGATGACCTCACGAGTGCCGGTCGAGGCGTATTCGCTCAGATAGATCGCGATCAAACTGCCCATCGGAACTGCAACCGCGAGCGCAACGGCCGTGGTCACGAGGGTGCCGGAGACCAGCGGCAGAATGCCGTAATGCGGCTCTGAGAACAGCGGTGTCCACTGCCGATCTGTGAGAAATTCCCATAAGGAGACTTGTCGGAAAAATCCTATCGACTCGTACACCAGTATGCCGACAATGCCCACAGTGATTGCCACGGAGGTCAAGGCGGCGAACAGCAAGAGCGACTCGATCGCCTTTTCCTTCACGTGCGCGACTAGACGCGAAGACAGCCGCCACGTTTCCGCCTTTTTCAAGACCCCCTCGGCATTCATGTCTTGTCCTTCTACAGCTTGGCTTCCCGTCGCAGGAGGTCTTCGATCTTCAAACCGATGGTCGAGGCACCTTGAAATGCGGTACCCAGCTTTCCGTTCTTAAAATGATCGGCCGCAAGTTCATACGCCTCTCGTGGCAAGGGCACATACTTGACTTGGGGAACCAGGGTCGGCGCCTGCGCGACATAGAACTCGACGAATCGCTTGACCTCCGGCTTCGAGGCCGATTTCGCGTTCACATAGATGAACATGGGCCGGGAGAGCGGCTGATACGCGCCGTTTTCAACGGTCTCCCGAGACGGCAGTACCGGTCCATGGCCCCCATCGACCGCCACGGCTTTCAAGCGCTTCTTATTCGGCTCATAGTAGGCATAAGGAATGTATCCGAGTGCCTGTTTATCGTTGGCGATTCCCTGCACGAGCGTATTGTCGTCCTCGCTCGCGGTGTAGTCGCCCCGGCTCGCCTTGGCCTTTCCAACGACCGCTTCAGTGAAATAATCGAAGGTGCCGGAATCGGAGCCGGCACCGAAAAGTTTCAGCGGGATAGAAGGCCATGAACTTCTGACCTGATTCCACGTCACGACACGTCCTTGCGAGGATGGGTCCCAGATCTGTTTCAGTTCGGCGATCGTGATCGCATCCACCCACGTCGCCTGGGGACTGACGGCAATGGTCAGCGCATCGAAGGCAATAGGCAATTCATAATATTGAATGCCGGTCGCCCGACAGGCCTCCATCTCACTTTGCGAAATGGGCCGTGAGGCATCCTGTACATCGGTCTCGCCTCGACAGAACTTCTTGAATCCGCCACCGGTGCCGGAGATGCCTACCGTCACACGCACGACCCCCCGGGTCTCTTTCTGAAACTCTTCGGCGACGGCTTCCGTGATGGGAAACACCGTGCTTGATCCATCTACCTTGACCACGGTGGTGGGTTCTGAACCGCTCTGTCGAGCCAATCCGGCGAGCACAAAGACGGTCAGCAGTCCTACCAGTATGACAGCGCGATGACGCATGAGGTGTCCTCCGAATAGAGATCCAGAATGCCTGGATAACTCCATGAGCATAAGACCATCTACCCTCATTACGGTTACGCCCGCGTTAACTCTGTGTTAACTCTGCCCGGGAGCGCGTCGGGAAGATCTGGAAAGGAGGAGTAAAGAAACGTGAGGTAAAACAATTATTAACAATCCTGTAACACGCAGGCAATCGACCCGTCACTCCCTCCAGCTACTCATTGATCGTACTTTCGTTCCTCACATCTAACCAGGAGAGATCGACATGAAAGTGTTTCTATGGCTGTTCTGGTGCGTGCTGACCGCCATGTGGATGTGGCCGGGCACCGGCGAGGCCGAAGAAATAGGGCCCACCAAGCCGCGGGCATCCGTTTTGGTCGCTCAGAAGACGGATGATGCGTCCAGTCAATCGCAGGGGGCCGCACCCAGGGAATATCCGCTGGGTGGAACGTCTGTGGAGGATATGCTCCTGCAGAAGGGGACGATCACCATGGACGAATGGATTCAGATCAAAGCGGAACAGGAATATCGTGTCGCAGACCAATCACGGCGGATCGATTCGCTGGAGGAATGGAAAAACCGGACCGAAATTTTGCCGATCCTGAGAGACAAAGTGAATTTCGGATTGAACGCCTTGCAGTTCCTCTACTCGCACCTCGATGCAAAGGTTCCGGAAGGCCGCAGCCAGGACGGTTTTTCCATCCGCCGTTCTGAGATGCTGTTCTGGGGCAAAATCAGCGAGACGATCCCTCGTTGGCACATTCTGATGGAGTTTCAAAGCATCAACCTGACGAACAACACCCCCACGAGCGGGGCATCGACCCCGACCTCGGCGACCTTTTTCCGTGAATCCTACATCGACGTGCGGCCGATTCAGTCGTGGGCGCCCAATCTGAATGTAATCCGGATGGGTATTTTCCGTATGCCGTTCGGCATCTTTACCGAGACCTCAGGCGGGTTGCGCGATGTGATCAGCTCGCCCTATCTTACCTCGGTCGGCGGTGGCGGCGGTCCCCCCCAGAACGCCAACGGAACCGGCGGCCAGATTGAGTTCATACAGGAGCGCGACTATTTCGTCGATGTACGCGGAAAGATCGCCAACCGGCTGGAATATGCCGTCGGCGTCATGAATAACAATAACTTTCAGGCCAATGCCCTCGTAAGCACGACTTCCGGGCTCAGCGGAGCCAATCAGCCGAAAGCGTTCTACACCCGTGTACGCCTCTTCGGAAATGACGTCTCGTTTGTCAGTTTTACGACGCTTCAGGGCGAATCCAACAACGCTGGAACGATGATCAATGGGCGCGGCAAAGGGCGTTTTGACCGCTACGGCATCGACGCCAGGTATACTTCAAAGCTTTTCCCTGGCTTCATGGCGCAGGGTGAATACTGGGCGGGACACGACGGAGCCAACGCGACAACGGTTGGAACGGCGGCGAACGGTGCCTGTCAAGTCATTAGCCAGTGCGGAGGCTCCGGCGCCCCGGGCGTACAGCGTCGTACATGGTACGTCCTCGCCAAGTATCTGATCACCGATGGCATGTTCGAGAACTTTGAGCCGACGGTGATGTACGAGCAGTTCGATCCCAACACCAAGATGGGCAACGATCTGTATACGAGAACGATCGTAGGCCTGACGTATTATTTCGAGAATTTCCCTCCCAAAGTGCAGTCCAAGATCCAGATCAACTATGAATTCCGCCACCATGCCGGGCTGGGAACCGGACCCGGAACACCGCCATACGATTCGGCAACGGACCCATTTGCAAACAATGCGTTCTTTGTGCAATTCCAGGTCAGATTCATGTAGACACGGACAATTTTCTCATTGCATCGCTGTGGGCAAGAGAGTAAGGAGGGAGTCATGACGCGTGTTTCAGCGACAGTGTTGGCAGTCTTCCTTGGGATAGCTGCCTGTTCAACCTACCAACCATTTCCGCCTGAGGTGATGGACGGCGTCGATCCGGACTTTGACTTTTCACATTGGAGGATGGTACCCAATCAGGCCCTCGAGCGGAAGATCCAGCTCGGGGGCAGCATCCTGCATTCCGAACGAAAAGACGGAAACGTGACGATCGTGGTCACGCAGCTTCCGATCGTCGAGCATCCGGCGTATGGGCCGAAGGATACGGGGAAACGGAGCGGTGAGTTTGCCGTCACCTTCATGGGTCAAATTGAACCGCCGATGCTTCAACGGGGGAATCGCTTGATCGTCGTTGGAACAACCAAAGCGGCGAAGGTCGTGACGGTCGACGACATGCCGCGCAGCCTTCCATCGGTCTCCGCGAAATGTCTGCACATTTGGAACACGGGCGGGCGCGATATTGCAGACTTCCCGTCGTATGGGGCAGGATATGAGACCTTGGAAGAGGACACGTTTTGCGCAACGGCTCAGTAGCGCGGTGTCGGCGAAATCTTGCCGTCTTGTGTGTCGCCTCCGCTCTCTACGGCTGCGGGCATGAAGCGTCTCTCACACGGGAAACGCTGACGGGCGGCCTCGTCACCTGGTCCGTGCAATCCGAAGGCGATATCCTTTCCTCAGCCGGACGCCGGGATGCGCTTCGTCTCATCAAGGAGAAGTGTCCCGAAGGGTCTCGTATCGTGAGAGAAGGCGAAGTGCCAAAAGTGAGTCAAACCGCCGATCGTCACTGGCGCGGCCATATGGGCACGGATCGCATCTGGGGAATCCAATTCACATGCGCGCCGTAACCGCGTTGTACTATCTGGCGTTGGGCCTTACACTGGCTGGGATGTCGAGCTGCGCTTTGCTGCCCAATCATCGGGTCACCTATGACCAAGATGATGCCCGGATAGGGATTGAGGATGATCCAACTATCTCTGTGAAGCAGACTGAAGTCCGCAATGCTCATCCCGGACAATTGACTGTGGAGCAGGTGCGATCACTGCTGGCTATGATTCAGTTCACTGGATGGAGCGGAACGGTTATAGGTATCTTCGTCTCCCCAACACCTAGTGCATTGCTGTCGCAAGAGGAATTGCAAAAGTATTCGACTCCTGTGACCGATGCACTCAAAGAAGCCGGACCGACCGAACGGGTGTTCTTCTCGTTTCCGAAGCCAGGAGTAAGCTATAGCGAGGACCGTACGACCGGCGCTTTGTTTTTGCGTGGCCGATATTTGCATCTCGTCGTGACGGATCATAGCTCAATCCTTCGTCCGGACACCGGTGGGGATAATATCAGAGTGGGTTACGAACGAGATACGAAGGCTCTGAAGCTCTGGGTTGCAAAACCGGCCGAAGCTGCCACCGTGCCGGATGCAGAAGAGCCAAAGTGGGCGCCATTTGAGAAAACGCGTATCTCTCTAAACTATGGTCAGACTTTAGCTCTGCTCAGGACGGTCCCCTCAAATCGCCAAGGGCGCGCCGATCTGAGGTCCGCTCCATCGTCCGGCAATGCTGGGCCTTCTCAACAGGATGTCCAAGAACAGGTTCGTGAACTCACAAATTCGAATCGTGAATTGCGCGAACGGTTGGATGATCAGACCAAGAACACAAAAGAGTTGTCTGAACAAGTCGATCGTCTTCGCCGGGAACTCGATCAGAGCAAAACCGGCAAGCCACCGGCACGCAAAACTCCCACTCAATAGCTTGCCGCTCCGTTTACTGCCGCATCGTGCCCGAAGCCGTGGTCTTACCCAACGCCACCGAAGTCTTCGAGATCTGGTTCATCGGGAGCGGGAAAAACCCGGCCTTGATGACGGCCTCTTGTCCTTCCTGACTCATGAGAAAATCCAGGAACTCCTTCGCGGCCGGTGGGAAGGATGCCTTCGGGTCTTTGTTCACATACAAATAGAGCACTCGTCGCAAGGGGTACGTTTGATCGGCAATCGTCTTTGAAGAAGGCATCACGTACGGCATTCCCTCATTTTCGGCCAGGGGGACAACTCGGACTGTGGAGGACTGCAATCCGAGGCCGCTGTATCCGATCCCGAGTTGGTCGCGGGTCAAATTGAGAATGACCGAGGCTGCACCAGGCTCTTCATGCAACGTCGGCACAAAATCGCCGCCTGCCAACACATGCTCCTGAAAGAAGGCTCTCGTGCCGGACCGACGGTCGCGCCCATAGAGTTGAACGGGCGCCTGCGCCCACCCGTCGGATAGTCCAAGCTGGCCCCAACGGGTCAGAGCCGCCTCGGCGCCACGCTTGCGGGTGGTGGAAAACATTGCATCGATTTGATCCAGCGTCAGCCCTGGCAGCGGATTATCTTTATGGACATACAGCGCCACGGCATCGACGGCGACGGGAACCGCCACTGGCTCATATCCGTTCTCTGCAGTAAATTGTTTGATTTCTGCATCGAACAGTTCCCGGGACGTCGCCAGAAGCCAGAATTGGTTGGGCTTCTCTTCATGGAGCACAACCTTGCCCGTCTTGCTCAAGGGTGGCTGCAGAAACTCTTCGACGGCCTTGGTCGATCCTCCGCCTTTCACATCGACGCTGACTTTGGGTTGGCGCCGCTGAAACTCGAGACTCAGCCGCGACAGGAGGGGATACATGGTTTCTGAACCCCGAACTTTGATGTTTCCAGCCACTTGCGATTGGGGGTTGTAGCGCGCGAGGCTGGCATCGACATTCACGGAGGCAAAGGGCCCGACCTGCTCGGCCCTGGTGTCTATAGATTGGCTGATGACTCCCGTGGCAAACAATGCCACTGCCACACCCATGACCTGGAGCCGTTTTGAAAACCGCCCATGCGACTGCTGGTCGTTCGCATGATACATCTCTGCGCCCTCCTTGGTTGTCGAACCGACGTCTCGTTGCTGGCTTCCACCGTACCCTGGATCAGTTGCGGGGAAGTAACCTCGATGTTACAGATGTGTTAACTTTTGCTGGGCAATCCGTTAACTTTTGATGGGCAATCGATGACTAGGAGGACTACAGGAAGCGGAAGTATTGCACCGTACTATTGCCGGTCGCCTCATCCCGTTGAAGCACCACGGTGCCCGATTTGTTGGTCTCACTGACGGTTAACGACATCCGGGCGGAAAAGATATTACTTTTGACGTCGTAGACGCTGAGCAGGCGGAGTTCTTTGGCGATTTCGGCGAAGCTGCCCACGCGATCCAGATCCTGCACGGTCTTGAAGGGCCGATTTTGAATAATTTCACCCGCCATGGACTGGCTAATACGAGGATCCAGCGCCTGCAACACCAGCACATCGGCAGTATTGATGTTGATGCGGCTCTCGCCCTCTTGCGGGTAGACCGTGACATATTGGAGCAGTTTATCCACGATCTCGGGCGTCATGCCTTTGATCAATCGCATTTCGCGCATCGTCTGCAGGGGCGCATTGGCCGCACGATAGGAGGGACGCAACGCCTGGTAATAGACCGACTCGGCGCCTGACGGTTCAGGAATCTCGTCGGCGTCCACCCAATCTACAATTGCATCCACGAGATCGGGATTGATTTGCAGAAGGTTGAACAGCCGCTTAACCCTCAACACTTTCGTTTTCTTCACGTTGGGATCGACGGCCGTCGCCAGATCGTTCAAGTTCAGTTTGCTCCGCTCATCCTGGATCTGAGCCGTCATCAAGCCGTCACCAATTGCGTATTTCTCGATCGGAAACGCCCAGAGATCCGTCGTAGCGTCGTACATCTGTCCGGTCTGCTTGTCCTTGAGATGGTCCATTTGCAGTACAGCGCGCGCCGCCTGAACGGCAGCTCTCGTGAGTACAGTCGCTTTGAAGTTGTCCCGAAAGGCCGAGGCCTCACGATATTCACGGCGGGCCTCGCTGTCGAACTCGAGAATCAGCGCGACGAGGAGAGCCAGGACGAGAATGGCAAGGAGGAGGGCGACGCCTCGTTCATCATGCCTTCGCATAGGACACGATTCTGAGAGTGGCGTCGAGGTTGACGGGATTGTCGTACTTGGGCTTGATCTGAAGGTGTTGGACCTGCACGTCGTAAGGGGCCTGCTCGAGCGCCACGAGCAGCGCCAACAATTGGGGCAGTTGAACGCCGTCCAATCGAAGATCGACGGCCGTTTCCTCGTACCCATGCTGCATCGTCGTCTGCTGCGGCTGCATGCCGACAATCCGCTCGCGAATCTGGACCGAGGCTGCAGCCTCCTCCATGAAGGTCAACAGAGAAAATTGACCGTCACCGGCCGGCAGCCGCTGTTCCAACTTCGCTAACCGGGTCTGCTTGGCGGCATACTCCGCGGCCATGGCGGACAACTCGATGCGTTCCTTGGATTTTTTGACGGTTTGCCGATCGACCTTGTCGATTCTGGTCATGAGAGGGTCGATCACGATGAGGAACAACAGGCTAGCGATAACCACAGCAGTACCGATCCCCACGATCAGGCGCTCGCGGGCTGCCAGATGCCGCCAACGTTCTTGAAGCATCGCCATCATGGCCGCTGCACCGTATAGGTCAGGCGAAACACTACCTGGTTGGCGGCGGCACCGACGCGCGTATCGCTGACCGACACGCCTTGAAATAGCTGGTTCGTCCCAAACGCTTGTTTGATCTTCTCGACGGAATCGAATGAATTGGTTTCGCCCTCAAGATGGACCGAGGCCCCTTCCACCGTCAGCTCCCGGATCGTCAGGGGAATGCCTGGCGGTAGTTGTTTGGCCAGATCGGACAGGTTCGCCAACACACTGTTGCGGCTGTGGTCGATGACCGCCAAGCTCTTGTCGAGCTGGGCGACACGATGGCGTGCCACGTCGAGTTCCTCTCCAGGAGACGCCCCTTCACCGAAGGACTGGACGAATTGCGCCTGAAGCCCTTGTTTCACTTGGGTCAGCGTCGATTGCTTGACCCACACGCGAACCGAGAGATCCGTCAAGGCCAACACTGCGAGAATGAGCCCACCCCAGAGCGCCAGGCGCTGATCTTTACGTGATTCGCCGGTCCGCGCCGAGGCGGCCTCCGCCGTTGCCGTCAAATCCAGCCCAAGGTCGGAGCCGATCGCCTTGGGCTTCCAGCGCGGCCTGATAATTTTAGGATGAATCGCAAGGCCAAAGGCTATGGAGAATGCCCGTGGGCAGTTGGCGCCGAATCCTTGTCTGGGACCGACCGGCGTCAATCCCAATTCGTGCGCGACATGCCCACCGAGTTCTCGAAGCTTGGAGCCACCACCGGAGACCCAGCAATGCGACAGCCGCTGATGCGCCGCCCCTTCATAGGCATGTAGCGAGACTCTCAACTCCTTCAGTAACGGCTCGAGCCAACCATCAACCTCCTGCACGGCCATGGCGCGCTTTCGCCGTTCGGCTTCGGCGAAGCTGCACGCATAACGAACGGCCAGCGCATGAGTCAGGTGGTTTCCACCCCACAGCACGGTGCGAAGCACGGCCGGCCGACCTTCGTGAATGAGGCAGAGGGTAGTCTTCGTGGCGCCCACGTCGATGATCGCCAGATCACCTGGAACGTGCGCGCCTTCCTCCTGCAGAAACTTGGTCACGGAATACAGCGCCATGCCGTCGACGCCGACCACGGCCGGTTTTAAATCTGCGGCTGCAAGGAATTTGAGATGCTCGGCCACCTTATCTTTGGGGGCAGCCGTGATCAATACATCGGCGCCCTTGGCTTTTTGCCCGTTCCCTGCCGGGCCCCTGGGCGGCAGGACAATACTCCCCATGGCCACGTCATCGAGCGCCATCGGAATCAGATTCTCAACTTCATACGGCACCACTTGGTCGAGCTTCGCCGAATCGCGGAAGGGAAAGGACAGGGTACGGATAAAGAGATCTTGGCAGGGGAGGGCCGTGACAATGTCACCGCTCCCGTAGAGCCCGTTCTGCCACAAGAAATTCCGAAGTTGTCCGGCAAGACGAGCCGGTTCAGCCTGGGCCGGCTTCCCATACGGCAACGGCAGATGGAAATATTCGACGGATTCACGGCCGGACAGCCGACGGCGGAATCGCACCGCCTTGATGGCTGTCTGACCGATATCCAATCCGACGCATTCGCCGATCATGGCGTGAGCACGCCTCCTGTAGGCATTTGGGTGGTATCTTACAGGGTTAGCTTGGGATTTGCGAACGATCCGCCAAGTTTGAACGTCAACGGCGTCCCCGGGGGAAGCGGCGGAATAGGCAAATTCCCAGCCTTTTGAGCCCATCCCGCACCGGCCAGCACAGTGACCGTCACTTCGAGCATGCTCGATTGGACCGGCTGGCGGAGCAGCAGACGGCCTTGGGCGGTGATCGTCCCATCCGGTCCATCGCCCTTAAAATCCGTGATGTCGCAGACCGCATCGTGACACGTGAGTGCCGCTGTCACGCGGGAAAAGTTCAACGAAGGAATGGCGGCAGGTCCGAGAGGGATCCGCTCCAGAACCAAATCCTTAATCTCGGCCTTCCATGAGCCATCGCCTTTAAAGACGACGCCTTCCTTTCCTCGGCTCTCCCACCGGTGCATGACGTCGGCCTGCAGCAGTCCCCTCGTCACGTACGGCTTGATCACCGAGGCCAGATCCACCTGCTGCGCATGCGCCTTCAGCGAGACCGGACCGAGAAAGGACCAGGATGCAGCATTGACCGTGCCTGTCGCTCTCGCAGTCCCCGCTTGACCACCGCCGGGAAATTGCACAACGGCATCCACCGTCTGCTGGCCCATCAGCAACCCGAGCACGCCGACGTTGAGGCGCATCAGTTGGACAGAAATACTGGCTCCGCCAGGCTTTGTCCAAGTCAGATCGCGCCACTCCACTGCAAGGGGGAGACCGGGAGACCAGTCCGCGGCACGAATGTCCCAGCCCGTCGCTCGAATCAGCTCAGAGAGCACTCTCGACTGCAGAATGCCAAAGGGGAAGGTGAGGAACAAAAAGACCAGCAGGCTCACAATCCCTCCTGCAACCCAAGCCAAGGGCTCCTTTTTGAGTGTAAATGTCGTCGGCCAAGGAAGCCGGGCGATCATGACTTTACCCCGACCATCACCCATTGACGGAAGGTGCGCATTTCCTCTGAAGGGTCCTGTGCGTTGTCCTGGGTCAAGATCAGTTCGATCAGGATCGCGCGGGGCGTAGACGTTCTTGCCCGGCCGTCCCATTCATCCAACCAGGCATTGGCTTGGGAGTCGAAATACCGAATATTGAAGCCCTTGACGAGGCTGGCCAGCTCGAATTGATCCAGACTCTCGTCGGTGACACCATAAATGTTGCGCCTGATGAACCGCAGCAGACGATCGTCTTCCCTCGTATAGACGATACGAACCATCTCCGACTCTTGCACCGACTCGCCGCCGCGGAACTGTCCCAAGGTATTAAACGCAAGCGTGTCAGCCGGCTGCCCGTCCCTCGTCGCATTGATACCCATCATGGGTCCGATGGAGGTCGTGACCGCTGTGGATATCTCCTCGGACATGATCCGTAAGGTGCTGCGCAACAGCTGCTCGCGCGCCGCGGAACGTCTGGCGCCATCCATGGCAACGGTGCTCAAATGCAACGAGCCAAAGACCATGGCTGCGATGACCGCGACAAGCGCAGTGGCCAGCAGTACCTCCACGAGCGTGAAAGCGTCCTCAGAATCCAGCCGTGGTCGCAAATACATAGGTGCTGGCCTCCAGCACTTCATCGGTCGCTCCTTGCTGCCAGAGAATCTGGATTTTTACTTCGCGAACGGACGTCAAGGGCGTCGTCGTGATGATGCGCTTCCATCGATACTGTTCAGCCCGATTCGCGACGTCGCCGGGCACTTGGTAGCCTGGTGGGGGATTGCGGAAATCGCCGGTGGTTTCTCCGATCGGATAGACAGGACTGAGCTCCGCCTCGATCAGTTTCTCCTGAGCCAACATCGTGGCGGCAGTAATGTCGGCCGCCCGGGAATGAAGATTGAGGTCCCAATTGCGCAACCCGAGAAGAATCGGCATGGCCAGGGCCAGAATCGCCATGGCAATCAGTACCTCGAAGAGGGTAAAGCCCTGAGCGTCGGTTGCCGACGAACGCCGCATCATCTGCTCGTGCTGCTCATTGCGCTCATCCTACTTAGTGGATGAAATACCTTGTTTGGGGACGGGCAATCCCGGTCGAATCCCGGGCGTGACCGGCTGAAGCAACGGCCGGATCCGGTCGGGAATAGTCCAGGGTCTCGGCGGGTCGATTCGGTGATCCGTGATGCGGATCATCGACGTTACAGGCTCCACGAAGACGCCCATGATGTTATTGTTGACGTCGGTCAAATGCACGATCGCCTGATCGATCCGGCCGTTCGGGTAGAAGAAAATCTCCACGCGGCCCGTTTCTCTTCTGTTGACACCCACCTGGACATCGGCGAATCGGATCGTCTCGGGCAAGGTGATCGGCATGGCCCAGGTCGGATCGAGCGGAATCTTTTCCTCTTTGCCGTCCAGGACCATCGGCCAATACATGCCCCGGTCAATATCGACATACAGTCGAACGGTCTTCTGGCCCATCATCGCGAGTTCCTGAAAAGACTTCATCGCCCCCACCCATTTGCGTCCAACACTACCGAGATTGTCGCCGATCGAAAGCCTCGGTATGACCATGCTGAGCATTCCGACCATCAGGAACAACACGAGCGCAATTTCCAGCATCGTGAAACCGCCCGAGGAGCGCCAATCCTGGACGCACGGGGTGAGGCCCTCCGACGACCACGGTCGCCACGGCGTGTGCACGGAAGCTTTGACGGTCATTCGCCCTTAATCCTTGTCCATGTTCCAGTTGGTAATATCGGCGTTCACACCTTCACCGCCGGCTTCTCCGTCCGTTGCATAGGAGGTAATTTCGTAATCGCCTTTCACTTGCCCGTATTGTCCCTGCTGCACAGGGGCCGGGCTCAGGTACTTGTAGGGATTGCCCCACGGATCTTCAGGAATACTGGGGAGATAGCCGCCCAACTTCCATTTTTTCGGCACCATGCCGACCGAGGGCTTTTCGACCAGAGACTTGAGGCCTTGCTCGGTCGAAGGGTAGACGCCGTTGTCCAGCTTATACAGCTGAAGAGCGCCCTCGATGTTTCGAATCTGTACCTTCGCCGCCGTACGCTTGGCATCGTCCGTTCGTCCCATGATGCGTGGAACGACCAGGGCGGCCAGGATGGCAAGGATCGCCACCACCACCATGATCTCGATGAATGTGAAGCCGCGCTCCGCTCGAAGGATCGTGCTATAGGTCATTTCTGTGTCTCTCTCTGCGTGCACCGGTCGCCTCCTTCAATAAAAACCGTTTACTTGACCATCTGGCCCATTTCGAAGATGGGCAGCAGAATCGCCACCACGATGAACAGCACGATGACCCCCATGACCACGATCATCACCGGCTCCAGCAACGATGTAAATCGAGTGATCACTCGATCGACCTCACCGTCATAGATCTGCCCGATCCGGCGCAGCATCTCCTCCATCTCGCCACTCTTTTCACCCACGGCAATCATGTGCGTCACCAACGGCGGGAACTGGCCGCTTCGCTTTAAGGGCTCCGCAATCGTTTCGCCTTCCCGAATGTTCTGCCGGGCTTCTTCCACGGCATGTTCGAGCACTCGGTTGTTCATGACGCGTCTCGACACATCCAGCGCTTCCAACAGCTGCACGCCGCTGGACAACATGGTGGCCAACGTGCTGGCAAGCCGGGAAATCGACACCATGCGGGCCACCTGACCGATCAGCGGCAGCTTGAGCAGCCACCGGTCCGTCATGAGCTGACCGGTTTCCGTTTTCTTCACACGGCGGACGCTCCAGAGGCCCACCAGAATCATTCCCAACAGCACCATCCAATAGTCGGAACAAAAGCGGCTGACCTCCATCAACACCACGGTCGGCCACGGCAACGCCTGTTTGGAATGCGCAAACACCGCTGTGATCTTCGGCACGACGAACGTCACTAGAAAAAACAGCACCAGGGTGCCGACGACCAGCATGATGGCGGGGTAGAGGATGGCATTCGTCACTTTGTGTTTGAGGGCCAATTGTTTTTCCAGGAACTCAGCCAAGCGGAACAAGATCTGGTCGAGGGCGCCGCTGGCTTCCCCAGCGCGCACCATATGGACATAAATAGAAGAGAAGTCCCGGGGATAGCGCTCGAGGACGGCGCTGTACGAGGCGCCTCCACGTATGGCTTCCCGGACATCGGCGATCAGCCCCTTGATCGCCTTTTTTTCGGTCTGGTCCATGAGCACGCCCAACGCATCGACGAGCGGCAGACCGGCGACCAGCAGGGTGGCCAGTTGCCGCGTCATCAAGGCCACATCGGTGACCGTCAAAATCTGCGAGCGGTGGCCAAGGCTGGCACCAGACGCCGGCTCAGACCGGCTGCTCATTCCCCTGGTGGCACCTTCCTGTTCCGCCATCTCGGTGGGGAAGACGCCGTCTTTACGCAGTTTCAGACGGGCGACCTTGGGGCTTTCGGCATCGACGATGCCGGTCGCAGCCGCACCGTCCGCCTTAAACCCTCGATATTGATAGACCGGCATGCGGCTAGACCTCGACCTCTTGCTGTGTCATGCGCATGACCTCTTCAGTGGTCGTGATACCAGCGAAGATTTTTTCTGCGGCTTCCTCTTTCAACAGCACCATGCCGCGGGACACAGCGGCCTGCCGAATGGCGGCAGCATCGGATTTGCTGCCGATCAACCGGCGAACTTCGTCGTCCAGCACGAGCAGCTCATGAATGCCGGTACGGCCGCGATAGCCGGTCTGCGTGCAGGCCGGACAGCCGGTGCCGCGAAAAAACGTCGGTTTACTCTTCCCCGGCACCACGCCAAGCCTGATCAGTTCTTCGTCATCTGGCTGATAGGCCTGCTTGCAATCAGGACAGACCTTCCGGATCAGCCGCTGCGCCAGGACCGCAACGACAGACGACGCCACGAGAAACGGCTCGATTCCCATATCGATCAGCCGTGTGGCGGCGCTGGCCGCATCATTGGTGTGCAGCGTCGAGAACACCAGGTGGCCGGTGAGTGAGGCGTGGATGGCGATCTCGGCCGTTTCCCGGTCGCGGATCTCTCCGATCATGATGACGTCCGGATCCTGGCGTAGGATCGACCGCAGCCCAGCCGCAAACGTCAGGTTGATCTTGGGATTGACCTGCATCTGTCCGATGCCGAGAAGCTGATACTCGACGGGATCTTCGACGGTGATGATGTTCTTGTCCGGCGCATTGATTTCGCTCAGCGCCGCATACAATGTGGTCGTTTTCCCGCTTCCGGTCGGTCCGGTCACGAGGAGAATCCCGTGCGTGAGCCGAATGAGCTGTTGGATCGTGTGGAGCCGGTCCGGTGAAAATCCCATTTCGGAAAGGTTCAGCAGACGGTTTTCCTTCTCGAGCAAACGCAGCACCACTCGCTCTCCGTGAGACGTGGGAAGTACCGAGACCCGGAGGTCCACGTCCTTGCCCGCCGTTCGTATGGCGAAGCGGCCATCCTGCGGTAACCGCTTTTCTGCAATGTTCAGCCCCGACATGATTTTCAGACGGGCAATGATGCTCGACTGCAGATGTTTAGGGGGCGTCAGAATGGGGTAGAGCACACCGTCAATGCGGTAGCGGACGACCAGACCTCGTTCGAACGATTCGAAGTGAATGTCACTGGCGCGTTGGCGGACGGCCTGGAAGAGGACCGAGTTGACCAGCCTGATGATCGGCGCTTCATCGGTCGCGTCCAGCAAGTCTTGTGGCTCGTCCAGTTCATGCGCGATCTTGTCCAAATTCTCGCTGGCGGCAATGTCCTCCATGACCTGTTCGGCGCCGGTCGGACTTGCGACATCGTCATATGCACGATTAAGGCAAGACATCAGGGACATGGCGCTCGTCAACACGGCCTTCACCGGCATGCCGAGCAGCAGCCGCAGGTCGTCGAGGGCCGCGGTCTCCAAGGGGTCCGTGGTGGCGACGACGATCGCCCCGTCGTCGACTTTCAACGGCAGCACCCGGTACCGCCGCGCAAAATGGATCGGCACCTTCTTGATCCATTGATGATCGACTTGTGCCACATCCAAATGGGGCAGCCAGGGCATCTCGAACTGAATGGCTAACGCCTGGAGGAGCAGATCCTCTTCGATGGCCCTGATCTTGAGCAAGGCTTCGCCGAGACGGCCGCCTTTGGTCTGCTGGATGTTCAATGCCTCCAGCAGCTTGGCCTCGGAAAGTCCGAATTTTTGCTCGAGGATGGCCCCGAGCAAGGGTCTGGTCACAGGTGTGTGTTTAGCCACCAGTCTGTCCGTTCATGTCAATCCTGGGGTTTGTCCTACCCCATCTGTCAGGCTCAAGATCACGTAACTGCCAGAAAGATCATAAGTTACTCCTGTCCACGGGCCCTGACAAGCAGCGAGAGCTATAGCGCCCTCATCTGGGAGGATACCCAGGGATCCAAGCGGGTGTGGCGGATAAGAGGAAGACCTCGATGCCCCGACAACTAACGAATGTCGAACATCATGGTCGTGCGCTGATTATTGCGTAAGATGTCGAGTTTGACGGACTTTTCGTTGCGTAGTTGCTGAAATAATGACAGCATGGTGCCGGGATCTTTGATTTCCACTCCATTAACCTGTTTCAAGACATCGCCATATTGCAGCCCGATCTTTTCGTAAAAGCTGCTCTTGGCGATGTAATCCAGGCGGAATCCGGTGATCGCGCCGTTGGCGAGAACGGGGGCGGCGCGGGCCTGCGACAGCAGCTTTGGCAGATCATTCAATGCTTGTTCAACTTCACGACGGTCGAGGACTTTCTTGATCTGACCTCCGGCTACGGCCGCTGGAGGACCGGTGGACACGACCTGCGCAGTCGGAGGGCTCTCCAATCCTGTAGACAAGGGCAAGAATTCCTGTTGAGTGCCTTGCCGAACAAGAATCCCACTCCGTTGGATCTCAGCAATCTCGCCGATGTCCGGGATCACCTCGTGGAGCCGGACAAACAGCTGCCGCTTGCTTCCCAACTCTTCGATGATGGCGGAAACGCCGCCGCGGTCTCCGACAACGACTCCGAGCAATTTCAGCTTTGACGCAAGGTTCAAGGGCTGCCGCACGGGGACACCACCGGGGCCGACAGGCATGCCGCCCTCGGTAAGGTTGACCGGATCCGGCGGAAGCGGAAACAGCCCGCTCATGCGCACATGTTCGGCGAGCGCCGATGGCGACCGGGTCGCCGAACCGTCCTGGTCAGCCGCCCGCGGCAGCGCGACTCCCGAGGGCAGGAACAAGGCTTCGGCGATGACGGCATTGATCGTATGAGCGATCAAAAACGTCACCCCGAGCACAAGGACCAGTATGATCGCGCGACGCGACGTCATCGCGCGAATGGTTCCGATGGTCGGGTGTACATCGTGGACTATTGTAATGCGCTCACTTGCGAGGCGCAATAGATCCCGGGCTTTCTGAACACGAGAATTCACGTCCAAGCATCAAAGTTGCCCAAGGTCGAATCCTCAAACCGACAGAGCCCTCGCGGCAGAATCAGGCAGGACCGCGTGAGATGTATGAGTCAGTGGACAATCCACCGGAATCGTTTCATAATTTCAGCCAACCATACAAGGAGAGGCACGTGAAGAAAGCGCTGCTCACCGGCATCACAGGCCAGGACGGCTCCTATCTCTCGGAGTTTTTGCTCAAGAAAGGCTACGAGGTATATGGAATTATCCGACGATCGAGTTCCTTCAACACGGGCCGCATCGATCCCATCTACCAAGATCCCCATGTCCCTCAGCGTCGCTTGCACCTGGTTTACGGAGATCTCAACGATGCCAGTTCGCTGAACCGAATTTTACGAACCGTTCAACCCGACGAAATTTACAATCTCGGTGCGCAAAGTCACGTCCGCGTCAGCTTCGACATTCCGGAATATACCGGGGAGATCACCGGGCTGGGCACAATTCGCCTGCTCGAAGCCATTCGTGAATCAGGACTTAAGCCCAAGTTCTATCAGGCCTCCTCGAGCGAAATGTTTGGCAAAGTCCTCGAAGTGCCTCAGCGGGAGACCACGCCGTTCTATCCGCGTAGCCCCTATGGTGCGGCGAAGGTGTACTCGTATTGGATCACGGTCAACTATCGGGAAGCCTATAATTTGTTTGCCTGCAACGGCATTCTGTTCAACCACGAATCGCCGCGTCGGGGAGAAACATTCGTCACTAGAAAGATTACGAAGGCGGCGGCACGCATCAAACTCGGCATTCAGAAAGACCTCTATCTCGGCAATCTCGACGCCAAACGCGACTGGGGATATGCCGGCGACTACATTGAAGCGATGTGGCTCATGCTACAAGCCGACACTCCAGACGACTATGTGATCGCCACCGGTGAGACTCACAGCGTTCGGGAAATGCTCGAACTCGCCTTCGACCGCGTGAAGCTCGATTGGAAACCGTATGTGAAGATTGACGAAAATTACTATCGCCCGACAGAAGTAGATCTGCTGATCGGGGACGCCAGCAAGGCGAAGCGGAAACTCGGATGGGCGCCCAAGGTTGGCTTCCATGAATTGATCAATATGATG
The DNA here is from genome assembly GCA_963730935.1 of uncultured Nitrospiraceae bacterium. Lineage (GTDB taxonomy): Bacteria > Nitrospirota > Nitrospiria > Nitrospirales > Nitrospiraceae > Nitrospira_C. Next base: position 574,955 of record CAVSTP010000004.1, read on the forward strand.
GTGGATGCCGATGTCGCCGCTGAGCGTGAACGCTTGGAAGGGGTGAAGGGAAACCCGTAGCCATGGCCTCGTTCTGGGCGGACAAGCGGGTGGTAGTCACGGGCGGGGCGGGGTTTTTGGGGTCGTTTGTCGTGGAGCAGCTCCAGGCGAAGGGTTGCCGCCACCTCATCGTGCCTCGAAGCCGAGATTACGATCTCGTGCAGATGACAGCAGTCCGTCGCCTGTACGAGGACACCACGCCGGACATCCTCATTCATCTCGCCGCACGTGTCGGAGGCATCGGCGCTAACCAGGCCAATCCCGGACGGTTTTTCTACGACAATCTCATGATGGGCAGTCAGCTCATTGAACTCGGCAGGCAATGGGGCCTCAAGAAATTCGTCGCGATCGGCACCATCTGTGCCTACCCGAAGTTCGCGCCTATCCCTTTTAAGGAAGATGACATTTGGGCAGGCTATCCCGAGGAAACCAACGCGCCTTATGGCCTGGCCAAAAAGATGATGCTCGTTCAATCGCAGGCCTACCGGCAGCAATACGGATTCAATTCCATCGTGCTGTTCCCGGTGAATTTGTACGGACCCCGGGATAATTTCGACCTTCAAACGTCGCACGTGATTCCTGCTTTGATCAGAAAATGTGCAGAAGCACAGGAGATTGCCGCATCCGAGATCATCCTCTGGGGCGATGGCACTCCGACACGGGAATTTCTGTACGTCGAGGATGCAGCGGAAGGTATCATTCTCGCCGCTGAGCAGCACAACGACTCTCGCCCCCTCAATCTGGGAACCGGCGAGGAGGTCAGCATCAAGAGCCTTGCAACCCTGATCGCCGCCGAGATCGGTTACAAGGGCCGCATCACTTGGGACAGCACCAAACCGAACGGTCAGCCGCGGCGATGCCTGGACGTCAGCCGCATCAAGCAAGCCATCGGATTTCAGGCCAAACACTCTCTCCGTGACGGCCTCAAGAAGACGATCGCTTGGTTCCACGCCCACCGCGAGACATTACGAGAAGTGCACTTTTAGTGTCCCTCCGATGCCTCCAACCTTTCGCCGTTTGTTCTAACCCATTGACACATAAGAGCCGCCTTCTTCTCTTCGTGTGGCCTGCCTTTTGCTTGGAGCTGGCCAGGAAAAGGCAGAAATTTAGGTAACCCTCGTCACCCTCTAAGGACCAATGACACCGGAGCTGAATGCGGCTGAGAATTATGAACGTGGTCTGGCGCTGCGAAAAGCCGGGTTATACAAACAGGCCATCGAGGAGTTCGAACAGGCCGCGGCTGACGGCGGGTATGCGCTAAAAGCCTATGCTCAGATCGGCCTTTGCTACAAATCGAGAGGCCGGCATGAAGAAGCCGTGGCAGCGTTTCGAAAGGCGCTCAAATCCTCCCCCGGGTCAACAAAGGAAAAGGTGCAGATCCTCTACGTGCTGGGCCGCACACTCGAAGTGTTGGGGCGCATGGAAGAAACGCTCGAAGCGTATCGGTGGATCAGGCGGGAGGATCCCGATTACCGGGATGTCGCACAGCGCATTCAACACCTCAGTTCGAAACGATGGTCAGCCAGTGGCGGGCGCGCCGCTCAGCGGTCGTGGGTCACCGAGGTGCTGCGTTCGTGGCATAGCTTGCTCGGCACGACAAAATAGTCACAGCCCAGTCAAGTTCCCAATAGCTCGGTAGACGCTGCCGGGATCATCCAAAGCCTTCCAACCCAGCACCGCCGTCGAATCTTCGACATACCGTACGGCTCTCATCCCGTTGAGCACGCAGGTGACACCGGGCGTGCTGGTGAGCACCCACAAGGCCTTCCGCGACATCGACTCTCTTCGTTTTGAGTCGGGAAGCAGGGGATCGATTACTGCGGCCACTTGCTGCGTCCGTGCACGGCTTTTCTCGGCGGCCCCACGGCGTAGCATCCCGAGCAAGGCTAGAAACCGTGGGATGTACCGGTCTCTCCACGCCTCCCACTGTTCGGCCGCTGTTCCCTGCAGCATCCGAGGGATCGCCTGCAGAACCTGGTTCACATGCGGAGCGATCATCTGATGTTCGATCTGTTCCCAATGCTCCAACCCTTGCAGACGGCCCCGTACCGACGCTAATTCTTCCGCCCAGTTGAAAAACTCTTTAGGGTGCAGCCCTTTCTCCGCGTGCGGAATGGCCGCAGCCAACTTGGATCGGTATTCCTCTTCCAAGTCGGCCAGAACGCGCAACGCCTCGTCGATGTTTCCGATTTCCCCTTCCAGCGGAACATCCGCCAGACGGAGCATGCCGGCACGAGAGGACGGCATGGCGTTGAGCGGCCGATTTACGAGGACGGCGAGATCTTCTTCCTGCTGCGCCAGGTCCAGGACGGTTGTTTCGTGCCGTGGTCCGGTATTCGCCCGGCTCCAGACATCGCTTTCGAACAGGTTCATCGGACACTGCAGCACCGCTAAGTGATGTCGTGACATCCCGCACGATGCGGCCGCGCGGGCGGCTGCAGAAAGCAGCTCGAACAATGACGTCGATTCAGGATCCTCGGCATCGCGTCCTACATTGTTTGACGATACTCCGTACCAACCGATGCGGCCAGCTGCTACCTGGTTTTCCAAATAGGCGAATGCCCGTTCGATGCGTTCATAGAACCGCTTTCGCAGCTCCTCAAGATTACCTTCCCCTCGTTGCGTCGCTTCAGACAACATATATTCCGGATTGTGCAACAAACAGACATCGAGTATGGCCAGACCCAGGCGGTCAAGGGAGGCGTCGAGTTGATCAGCAAGAAATTCCGGATGGATACAGTGCCAAATGCCCTCGCCGTATTTCACCATCTCAGGGTAGGGGCGTCCTGTCCGTTCCCGGGCTTCGGCCTCCTTGAGGTTGTGTCCCTGCACATAGCCGATCTTCGAGACGACGATGACTTCATCTCTCGCGAGATCATGCTTGGCCACGAGACTGCGGAGGACCGCCCCGACCAGGCGCTCACTTTCGCCGTCCATATAATTGGTGGAGGTATCGACCACGTTCACGCCGGACGCTAACGCGGTGCCGAGTGCGGTCGCGTACTCTGGATCAGTGCCGTCGACGCGATACCCACCGAATCCCAGTCGAGATCCCGTGAGGGCCGTCTTCCCGAACCGCGCAAAGCCATATTCGAAACGTCCGTCAGGGCGCGGAACATTGACGACACGCGCGGCATATCGCGCCGTGCCCTCCACGGTAGCACGGCCGTCAAGCAGTCGACCTTGCAGTTTCAGAGCGGCCGCCGTCTGCGGAGACCGTTTGGACAATTCGCGTAGCGTTTCAGCGACGGCCACGGCATTGGTCAACGGCTGTTGACATGAGAAGTTCCGGCACACATAGAGCGCCGCCTGCCCAGCCACCGTCTGTTTGCCGGCAAGCAGCGGATGAGCGGACCCTCCATCTGAACGATGAGTGACGGCGATAATGCGGTTTGGAAGGTACGCCGTTCGTATCGCGTCTTGAATGGTCGCGAAAGCGGGATCATCCGGTTTGCCCACCAGCGCCAATTCGATGGGACCTTCGGTGAGGAAGTCGACGACGGCTAAGCTCTTGGCGAATCCGCGCGGGTATCGGGTCAGGTGCCTGCCGTAGGCCCGGATCGCTCCGATGGCCGCCTCGCGAAAATCGGCGCGATCCAGATGAAATGACAACCGAGCCAGGACCATCGCCGCGACCGCATTCCCGCTTGGCGTCGCTCCATCGGCGCCTTCACGCCCGCGGAGAATGAGCGCCTCGTGCTCCTTGGCCGTCGTGAAAAATCCTCCCTGCTCGGCGTCTTGAAACGAGCGGTTCAGGCGTTCAGCCAACCGGCGGGCCGCATCAAGATAGCGGTCGTCTCCGCCGGCTTCATAGAGATCAACCAAGCCTTCCCCAAGAAACGCGTAGTCTTCCAGAACGGCCTGGAGATGCGCGCGACCGTTCCGAGAGGTTCGGTACAGACGGTCATCATCCGTGCGATGCACCTGCAACAGAAAATCCGCGGCCCGCTGTGCCGCGTCCAGATAGTCCCGCCGGCCCAAGACACGCGCGGCTTCCGCCATGGCCGTGATCACCATGCCGTTCCACGCCGTAATGATTTTATCGTCCAGGCCCGGAGGCACCCGCTCCTTGCGAGCCTCGTACAGGAGAGGCCGCACACGATGCATCGTATCCTTGAGCTCATCCGTGGTCACGTTCAGCTCCCGGGCGACGGCGTCGAGCGGTCGCAGGCGATTGGGAATGCTTTTATGCTCCCAATTGCCCTGGGCCGAAATGTCGTAACAGGAGCAGAACCGGCGTGTGTCCTCGTCATTGCCGACTGCCCGCGCAACCTCCTCGGGCGTCCACACAAAAAACTTCCCTTCCACGCCTTCGGAATCCGCATCGGTGGCACTATAAAATCCTCCCCGCGGATCCGTCATTTCGCGGCGAATGTAATCGAGCACCTCGGTCACGACGTCTCGATAGGCCGCATCGCCGGTCACTTGGAACGCTTCGAGGTAGGTTCTCGCAAGCAAGGCATTGTCGTAGAGCATTTTTTCGAAATGGGGCACGAGCCATCGTTCGTCCGTCGAGTACCGCGCGAATCCCCCGCCGACGTGGTCGTAGAGGCCGCCAGCCGCCATGGCGTCCAGAGTGGTTTTGACCATTTGCAGCCCGGCAGGATCACCGGTGCGCCGATAGCATCGTAGGAGCAGAGAGAGACCGGCAGCGGGAGGGAATTTTGGCGCGGGGCCGAAGCCACCATACCGGGCGTCGAAATCCTGACGATACTCAGGAATCACAGCGTCCAGGACATGCTCGCTGACGGACACCGGCGCCGGAGTCTGCCACTCACGCTGTAACCGAACCGTGAGATCTTGAGCCTGATGTCGTACTCCATTGGCATCTCGGTCCCACACCTCGGCAATTTTCTTCAGGAGATCCGGAAAGCCTGGCCGGCCCCACCGCCCTTCGGGAGGAAAATACGTGCCCGCAAAAAAGGGCTGTTGTTCCGGTGTGAGAAAGACCGTCATCGGCCAACCCCCTTGCCCCTGGTTCATGGCCACGGTGGCGGCCATGTAGATCTCATCGAGATCTGGGCGTTCCTCCCGGTCGACCTTGACGCAGACGAACCAGCGATTCATCAAGGCCGCGATCGCTTCGTTTTCAAACGATTCGCGCTCCATGACATGACACCAGTGACAGGCGGAATAGCCGATGGACAAGAGGATCGGGCAGTTTCTTTGTTTGGCGGCCTCTAGTGCTTCCGGCCCCCAGGGATACCACTCGACCGGGTTATGGGCGTGCTGGAGGAGATACGGGCTGGTTTCGTGAATCAGGCGATTGGGTTGACGGGGAGACGTGAACGTCGAGGACATGGGTCACGGTAGCACCCTGTTCCGAAACGGGTCAATCAGGTCGTCGAGGGCAACAAAAAAGAAGGTCTACGACACAGTGTCGTAGACCTTCTTCGTAAATCCTGAAACCCGGAGAGGGGAGATGCTTACTTGCCCTTCTCATCCTTCTTTTGTTCCTTCGGCTCGTCCATTTGGCCGCCCTTCTTCTCTTCCTTCTTGTCCTTCGTCTCATCGCCATACACAAGGACATGGCCGCCCTTCTTCTCATCCTTCTTGTCCTTCTTTTCCTCGCCCGCGAACGAAGGCGCGCTGAAGGAAATCGCCACTGCCACCGCCATGACTGCCATTAACATGCGTTTCATAACCCTCTCCCCCCTTTAAAAAAGATAGTTGTTCTTGCCTGCCCATCAGGCAAACGGATGAAACGTACCCAATTCCAGCTGAGGTTGTCAATCGACATTGAGGCCTATCCAAAGGTGATTACGAGGCGCCCGCCTGTTGCCTCTGTGGTATGGTTATGACAATGCTGCTGGAGTTCTTCTGGCATGAATGACATCGGCCCATACTCAAACTATCGCTTGACTGTTAGACTCGAACTTGCCAATAAACCTGGGATGTTTGCGACCGTCGCCTCGGCGCTCGCGGAAGAAGGGGCCAACCTCGGCGCCGTCGATCTGGCGTCGGCGACCGCAGAGCGAATGGTGAGGGACGTCACCTTCGACGTGCGCGATGAGGCGCATGGCGAACGTGTGTTGGCCAGGCTCAATGACATTCCCGATGTCACCGTCCTTTCCGCGTCAGATCGCATCTTCCTGTTGCATCTCGGGGGCAAGATCCAAGTGAGGAGCAAACTTCCGCTGACCACACGTAACGTGCTCTCCATGGTGTATACGCCAGGGGTTGGACGGGTCGCTCAGGCCATCGCCAGCGACAAAAGCAAAGCGTTCGCCTTTACGACGAAGAGCAACAGCGTCGCGGTGGTGACCGACGGTTCTGCCGTGCTGGGATTGGGGAATCTGGGCCCGGAGGCGGCATTGCCCGTCATGGAAGGAAAAGCGATGCTCTTCAGGGAATTGGCGGGGATCGACGCGTGGCCCATCTGCCTCGCCACTCAAGACCCCGACGAGATCGTTCGCACCGTCCAGGCGATTGCACCGGGGTTCGGTGCGATCAATCTCGAAGATATCGGCGCCCCCCGCTGTTTTGATATCGAGCGCCGCTTGAAGGCTTCACTCGACATTCCGGTCATGCATGACGACCAGCACGGCACTGCCGTCGTCCTGCTGGCGGCCTTAACGAATGGGTTGACGGTGGTCGGCAAATCGATGGATCAGGTCCGCGTCGTCGTCAACGGACTCGGAGCAGCCGGTACCGCGTGTTGCCGCATGCTGTTGGCCGCCGGCGTCTCGCATCTGATCGGCTGCGACAAAGAAGGTATCATCCTCCATGGCGATCCTGCCCATCTTCGTGCCTCCCGGACCGACCTCTCTGCCTGTCTGACGCCGCATCAACCGCACGGAACGTTGCGTGACGCCTTAAAGGATGCAGACGTGTTCATCGGGCTGTCCGTCGGCAATCTCCTCAGCGCCGAGGATCTGGATCCCATGGCCCCTGACCGCATTGTCTTTGCCATGGCGAATCCGGACCCAGAGGTCTCTCCCGAATTGGCGCTTTCACACTGCCGCATCTTTGCCACCGGACGCTCGGATTTTCCCAACCAGATCAACAACGCGTTGGCATTTCCCGGCATCTTCCGCGGCGCGCTCGACGTGCAAGCGAACGAAATAAACGAATCGATGAAACTCGCAGCCGCACGCGCATTAGCGGAGACGATTCCTCGGGCCGCGCTGAGCGAGGACTACATCATTCCCAGCATCTTCGACAAGGACGTGGTGCCGCGGGTGTCACGAGCCGTCGCAGCTGCTGCGCACACCAGCGGAGCCGCCCGCCGGCGGTTGAAACTGTCCGAGGAACGCCCGACCGGATAAACCCAACTTGCCCGCTTGCTCGCCGTTTGCTCTCACATCTCGTATCCTTCAGCGCCGCTGTGGGCCTATGCTACAATGGCGCGATCTTCGGGAGTGCAGACGTCGATGCCCTTTTCCTCCAGTAAGTACATCAAGTTCCGAAGCAGCATGCACAAACGAATCGGGTCCCTGCGTTTGAAGACCGAGGACAGCATGGAATTCGCCGTCGACACCATGATGGAGGAGCGTGTCGACAGCTACTTTCGCATCGAGCAAGGACTCGATGAGATCATCAAGTCCCTGTTACAGATAGAGGAAGAGCTTGAGCAAATCTCCGACCTGTCCGGAGCCATGCGCCTGGAATCGAGGCTGGAGTTCGTCGAAGACCGGTGGGACGACCTGGACAGCGAGATCCGCGAGCGGCCAAGGCGCCGGCGGCGGCGGATCAGCCTTGCCGACATGTTGAAGGCGGCCGGCGGGGGCGGGGGAGATCTGTCGCAAAGCCCGGGGAGCGTCAATAATGCGGTGGACGCCTATGCAATCATGGGCGTCGAGTTCGGCAGCTCTCTCGCTGATGTGACGGCCGCGTTCAGACATAAGGCGAAGCTGCTTCATCCAGATGCCAATCAGGGGGACCGTAGCTCCGAACCGGAATTGCGGCGAATGCTCGAAGCCTATCAATTCTTGAAGGAGTACTTGAGCCTCAGCAATACAGAGCCCATGCGACCGCCCGATCGTCCGTTCAGTCCAGCCGAGTAAACACCAGTGACCACTCCTTTGCAGGAACATTACATCACCAACGGCGCAGCCCTGGAGACGCTTTGTCGGCAATTACGGTCGAGCCGGCGGTTGGGGCTGGATACGGAATTCGTCGGCGAAGACAGCTTCATTCCGAAACTGGAACTCATCCAGGTGGCCGCTCAGGACATTTCCGCCGTCATTGATTTTCCAGCCGTCCAGTCCAACGGCTCTCTGGCTCCGTTTTGGGAATTGATCTGCGATCCGCACGTGGAAAAGATCGTTCATGCAGGCCGCCAGGATCTGGATCTATTCGCGCTGCACGCCGGCCAAATTCCAAAGCCATTTTTCGATACCCAGATTGCCGCCGCCATGCTGGGATTCGGCGCCCAAGTCGCCTATGCCAATCTCGTGCAACGGATCCACGGTACAAGACTTGCGAAAGCACATACATTTACCAATTGGAGCGCCCGTCCGCTCTCGACCGATCAAATCGCCTACGCGGCGGAAGACGTGCAGTTCCTTCTCCCTCTCCATACGTATCTGCAGAACAGGCTGCATGCGCTCGGACGCACCGAATGGGTCCGAGAGGAGTTCTCACGGTTGGAAACCGCCGTGACAGAAAAAAGCAAGGATCCTCTCGATCGTTATCAGCGAATCAGAGGATGGGACAGTCTCAAGCCAAAGCAAGCCGCCATTTTACGGGATCTCGCAGCGTGGCGTGAAACGGAAGCCCGGCGGCGCAACGTTCCGCGAGGGCGCGTGATGCGCGATGAGGTGTTACTGCAACTCGCGCGGCATCCGCCGGCGACTGTGGAAGAACTGCGCGGCCTCCGTGGATTGCACGGTGGTGAGATTGACCGCAATGGTGAGCAGTTGATCGCCACCATCACCGCGTCTCTGGCGCTGCCGCCGGCTGCGTGGCCGCAGGTGCCGCGGGACCGAAAACCTGAACCGGAATCGATCGGACTGGTTGAGCTGCTTCAGGCAGTCCTTAAGGCTCGCGCGGCCGATGCGGAAATCGCCCCCACTCTGTTGGCCACAAGCGGGGACCTTCAGGCCCTCGTCGAAGCCAAGGAAAAGCACAAGACGCCCGACTTGCCGGTCTTGCGCGGATGGCGGCGTGAATTGATCGGTGATCTGCTCGTGCAAATTTTGGACGGCAAGGTGAGAGTATCTGTGGACCCTCAGAAAGGGGTGTTGCGCATGTCCGGGGATCCCATCACACACCCGCAGTAGTTTCCAACCTCTGTCTGTCCCTGTTCAAAAGTTACCGCTCGCGGATGACAAACCTGCACCGCCGTCATCGGTTCTGCCCAACGGTGGACCGGAAAAGGGCAAGCTTATTGGCCAATCAGCATTGACCCGATGCCTCCCGACCGCTTTTGGTACGAAACTCGCAGGTTGAAGGCCCTGAGCTGCGGGAATGCTGTATCGCCTGCTACAACCGCTCTTGACGTTCGTGTTTCCAGGTGGGCTGCTCCTCCTGGCCGCCCTTGGTTTCCTACGTCCGCAAGGGCTGCCTGTGTGGTGCCAGGGTCCCGTCGCAGCGCTGCCCTACCTCGCGTTGACGTTCGGTCTCGTGTTCGGCTGGTACTTTGCCAACACACGGATGCTGCTTTCGCTTCTCAGCCTGACCTTTGCGAGCCAAGCCCTGGCCACATGGCCGCTTGAGAATAACCACGCATCGGTCTCGCACACGATCTTTGCTGCGGCAACGTTCCTTCTGCCTCTCAATTTCCTGGCGTTCTCAATCCTCAAGGAAGAGGCGATCGGCAGCCTCCAGGGAGCCGTACGCGTGCTGCTCTTTCTGCTTCAGCCCTTCGTTGTGCTGTGGCTCTGCGATCCGACGAACCAGGACATGGCCTTGGCGCTTCAGACGGATTACCTTCCCGACTGGTCGGCGTCTTGGACCCCGGTTCCTCAAGCAGCCCTGTTGGTTTTTCTCATCTCCGGCGTGATGCACCTCGTACGATTTGTCCTTCGTCGGCATCCGATGGATGCAGGGGCAACGTGGGCATTGGCCGCTATATTTCTCGCGTACCATGGCACGCAGTTCGGGTGGCGGCCGACGAATTTCTTCGCGACCGCCGGGCTCATCTTGTTCTTGTCCCTTGTGCAGGCGTCCTATCAGCAAACCTACCGTGACGCACTGACCGGGATCCCGGGGCGAATAGCGTACGAGGAAGCGACGGCCCAGCTGGGCAGAAAGTTTGCCATGGCGGTGTTGGCCATCGATCAACTGAAAACATATGCCGGGACTCACGGTAAACCAGTCGTCGAACAAATCCTCAAGCTGGCCGCGACCAAAGTACAGGCCGCCTGTCGAGCGGGCCGCGTGTTCCGCGTGAGCGGAGAGGAACTTACCTTGCTGTTTCCCCGTCAGTCGGCAGTGGAAGCGCTCGTAGAGTTGGAGAACATCAGGAAGAGTGTGGAGTCGACCTCCCTGTATCTTCGCGACGGTCAGCGGCTCTGGGACAACACTCGGGGCGCCGCTTCGCCGGGTCGGAATGACCAGGAACTTTCGATGACGGCCAGCATCGGGGTGGCGGACACCGCCGCCGAGGGGGCCACACTCAGCATGGTGATCAAGGCGGCGTATCGTGCGCTCTACGAGGCCAAGGCCGGAGGCGGAAATACCCTGAAGCGCGGGGCGATTACAGCGGAATCATTCCGGCGGTCAGCGAAGTACCCCGCGGCTGTCAACACCGGCACCGAATGCTGACGGCTCTCACCTCAGATTCTTCACTCGGTCAGCCGGCCTGGCCAGCCAGGCCTTTTCGCCCTTCTCGACAATCGGACGTTGAATTAAATCCGGATGTTCAACCATCAGGTCGATCAAGGCGTCGTCCGGCAGTGTGGTCTTCGCAAGGTTCATTTCCTTATAGAGATCTTCTTTGGTTCTGAGGATCTCGCGCGGTGACAATCCAGCCTTCTTCAACAGCGCTTTCAGCTGCGACTTTGTAAACCGCTCCTCGTAATAATTGACGACGGTGAACGGCGTGCCGCTTTCTTTGAGCAATTGCACCGCCTGCCGGCACGTGGAACACGTCGGTTTCTGATAGATGGTCAGCTTAGACATGCAAGACTCCTTTGCGCCCGGAAGAATTGATCGCTTGACGTCATTTTTTTTCCTATGGTACAGGTTGCCATCAGTCACACTCACGGCCTGTGCCCACGATGCCAACGGTAGGAACAAGTTCCAGCGGCCACTTCTCTTGTGTCAGCGCCACGCAGCACTCCCTGCGCGATCTCGGCACGAAGCGAAAGGGCCAACCGGTGTTCGTGGTTGGCCACGTGCTAGAGCGCAAGGGACAGGAAGCCACGTTCGAGGTGTTCAACGATCGGCTCGCCGTCGTGAAATTTGCCGACGGAGTGGCCATCGGATATGACCCCTACGAATTACTCCTTCCCACAGACATCGATCCGGACGGAACCGCCTATTTTGAAATCCGTCCTTGTGCCCAATGCCAACAACTCTTTCCGCTGACGTCCGACGAATGCGAATCAGACACGGAGCCGACGACCTGCCCGGAATGCCGCGGCTGAGCGCCTACAGAGCACTGCCCGCTGATGTCAGTCAACGAGCGGTGCCACTTCGATCGCTTTCTTGATCAGGCAATCGCCTGCAAACGACTGCAGCGACATGGGAAGCATGCTCGCGTCGATAATCCGGACGGTGACGACGCGATAGCCCTCCGGTGCTTTCGTACCTTCCACGCGCATCGCGTGGCAGATTTCCAGTTTTTTCCAGATCAGATTGTTCAGGATGGCGTCGGAGGCAAGGAGTTTGGTATCCGTGGCCACGTCATTGACGGAGGCTTTGACCGCAACGCGAGATTTGTCCTTCGGTACTTCACTAACGACGGCAAAAATGAGCAGCTCATCCTCTGCATGCCCCGCCAAGGCCGCTCCAATGACGAACGCCAGCATGACTGCCACCCCACAAACCCCTTTCATGCCTGTCCTCGCCTCATCCTTCTCCAGAAAGTGCGATGCGGCTCTCCGATCGGCGGCGACTGCTATCAAACTGGTCCAGGTCCGCCATGAATGAGCATACTGGTTTCCGGGGGAATCGGCGACCGTGAGGGAGCACTGGCGTTCGAAGTCCACAGCGGGACGGCCATCGGGATGAGAAGTCCGGTGTCAATGAGAAACGGTAGAACGCGTGTCATCGTGTGAGGCGAACCCATCCAGTATGCCAACCGGGTCAAACCATTTCAAGGTCGCGATCAAGGTCGCGATGAGATCTCGCCAAACGCTTGCTTCGCTCGTGGGAAGTAGGCAGAGTAGAGTGGGAGTTCGTTCATGCCGCACGATTTCATGCCGGGCCTTGCCGGAATTCCTGCCGCCAAATCTGCCGTCAGCGACGTGGACGGGGAACGTGGTGTCCTTGAATATCGCGGCATCCGCGTGGAAGAGCTGTGCAAGCGCTCCTCATACCTGGAAACCGCATACCTTCTTCTCTTCGGCCATCTCCCAACCCGCTCCGCACTCACGAGATGGGAGCAAGATATCGCTCATCATCGCCGCCTGAAATATTCGATCATTGATCTCATGAAATGTCTCCCCGAGCAGGGCCATCCGATGGATGCCCTGCAAGCGGCAGTGGCTGCGCTGGGGATGTTCTATCCGGGCCGCAATGTCAAAGATATGGAGAACAATTACTGGTCGGCGGTGCGGTTGATCGCCAAACTTCCCACGATCGTCGCGGCCTGGGCGAGACTCCGTCGCGGGGATGATACCATTGTCCCGCGAGACGAGCTGGGCTTCAGTGAAAATTTTTTCTACATGCTGACCGAAACGACGGCGCATCCCCTGTGGGTCGACATTTTCGACGATTGCCTCATCCTGCACGCCGAGCACACGATGAATGCGTCGACCTTTACAGGTCTCGTGACGGCCTCCACGCTGGCCGACCCGTACACGGTCGTCGCGTCGTCGATCGGCGCGCTGAAGGGGCCATTGCACGGGGGCGCGAACGAAGAAGTCGTCGAGATGCTCAAGAAGATCGGGACGGCGGATCGGGCAGCGCCCTATGTGGAAGAGCAGCTACGCAACAAACGCAAGCTTATGGGGTTTGGACACCGTGTCTATAAAGTGAAAGACCCGCGCGCGACAATCTTACAGGGCCTGTGTGAAAGCCTCTTCAAAACCTGCGGCACCTCCCAACTGTACGACATCGCGCTGCGCGTTGAACGGAAGGCGGGCGAATTGTTCGAGGGAAAAACAGTCTATCCCAATGTGGATTTCTACTCGGGGATTATCTACGAGAAGATGGGCATCGATACGGATCTCTTTACACCGATATTTGCCATGGCGCGAGTCTCCGGCTGGCTCGCCCACTGGCTGGAGCAGCTCAGGGAAAACAAACTCTTTCGCCCCGACCAGATTTATGCAGGCGATCATGACCGCCCCTATGTTCCTCTCGACCAGCGCTAGCTCGTAGAACCCTTGCACGCCTTTCCCCCTTGACTCGCCGGTGAAAAGGATTACCTCCCAGTCCTGAGAGCGCTCTCGACGCCGCGTCAACGCAGACAAAAAGGAAGAAGTTCGTTTTTATATGAAGGAGGTCGATTATGACGCTCGTACGTTGGGATCCATTTCGTGAACTCGAAGATATGTCAGAACGGTTGAATCGCGTTTTCTCTCGTCCAGCCTTGCGCACCAGCGGGAAGGAAAATCTCACGGTTGCCGACTGGATGCCGACCGTTGATATCAGCGAAACAGAAGGGGAGTACCTCATCAAGGCGGAGCTGCCCGAAGTGCGGAAAGAGGACGTCAAAGTCACCGTGGAGAACGGGGTGCTCACGCTCCAGGGAGAACGTCGACAGGAGAAGGAGGAAAAGGGCAAAAGGTTCCACCGCGTGGAACGCTCTTACGGAAGCTTCGTCCGGAGTTTCACGCTGCCGGAATCGGTCGATGAGAGTGGCGTCAAAGCCGAGTACAAAGACGGCGTGTTGAATCTCCACCTTCCGAAGTCGGAAAAAGTGAAGCCGAAAGCGATCGACGTGAAAGTCGCCTAATCACCCCTCTCATCGGACCCACCTGAAGGCCCGCCTCGGCGGGCCTTCTTGCAGCTTGCGGCCCCGTTATTCTACCCGGCGCTCGAGCATGATCAGTTCCCAACAGTCCTCGTCCAGCTCTAGCCGCAAGACGTACCGTTGACCGTCGCTGGCGGTGACCCGGAAATAGCTGTGCGTGTCGCTGTACCAGCGATCCACGACGTGTTGCACGTGCAGTGTCTTGCCCTCTAGGGTAAACGAGCGGGGAGTCTTTTCGCCTTTATACCCAGAAAAGGCGTCGACGATGAGGTGCGGGCCGTCCATCACACTCACCCTTGTGGAAGCAGGTGGCCTGAGTTTATCATGGCGCCCGCACCAGAATAGCCCTTCACGCATGGAGCCGCCCGCATGAAGACACATTCCGAGCACCCGGCACCCGCCGACACCAGAACTGAGCGCGACACGATGGGAGAGTTGGCCGTCCCGGCCAATGCCTACTATGGAGTGCAGACGGCGCGCGCGATCGAGAATTTTCCGATCAGTTCACTACGAATGCCACGGTCCATGATCAGGGCCATGGGTCTCATTAAGCGAGCTGCCGCCGCCGTGAATCAATCCCTCGGGTTGCTGGCACAGCAACCGGCTGATGCCATCAAGCAGGCGGCAACCGAGGTCATGGAGGGGAAGTTCGACGCGGAGTTTCCCATCGATGTGTTCCAAACCGGCTCGGGTACATCAACGAACATGAACACCAATGAAGTCATCTCGAACCGGGCCACCGAATTGTTAGGAGGGACTCGAGGCAGCAAGCTCGTGCATCCAAACGATCACGTCAATCTCGGCCAATCCAGCAACGACGTGATTCCCACCGCGATCCATATTGCCGCCTCGGAAACGATCCAACATCAACTCCTGCCCGCCTTGACCCGTTTGCATCGGGCGCTTGCCAAGAAGGCCAAGGACTTCGACGCGATCGTCAAAATCGGCCGCACCCACCTACAAGACGCCACACCCGTCCGCCTGGGTCAGGAATTCAGCGGCTATGCCCGACAAATCGAGTTAGGCATCGCACGGATGAAGCGGGCGCAGGATGCCTTGAGCGAAGTCGCATTGGGCGGGACGGCGGTCGGCACGGGTTTGAACTGCCATGTGGAGTTCTCGTGCAAGGTGATGGCGGCGATCTCGCAGGAAACCGGCTGTTCCTTCAGGGAAGCGACAAACCATTTTGAAGCGCAGTCAACGCAAGATTCACTGGTTGAGGCGAGCGGGGAGCTGCGAACCCTCGCCGTGAGTCTGATGAAAATCGCCAATGATATTCGGTGGCTGGGATCCGGTCCTCGTTGCGGACTTGGGGAGATTCAGTTGCCCGAGACTCAACCGGGGTCGTCCATCATGCCCGGAAAGGTCAATCCCGTCATTGCCGAGTCGGTGACCATGGTTTGCGCGCAAGTCATTGGGAATGATGTGACAGTGACGATCGGCGGCCAAGCGGGGAACTTTGAGTTGATCGTGATGCTTCCCGTCATGGCCTACAACCTTTTGCAATCGATCGAGCTACTGGCAACGGCCTCCGACAATTTCGCCGCCAAGTGCATTGAGGGGATTGTGGCGAACAAGGAACGCTGCCAGAGCCTTATCGAACTGAGTCTCGCCATGTGCACCGCGCTGGCCCCTGAAATCGGATATGAAGCCGCCGCCAAGCTGGCAAAGGAGGCCTACCGGTCAGGGAAGACCGTGCGGGAGGTGGCCAAGGAACAAAAAGTGCTGCCGGATAAACAGCTTGATGAACTGTTGGATCCTTGGCGGATGACCGAACCGGGCGGACCCGTCGGAAGCGCTGGAGGGTAACCCTCAGAGGTTCTCGTTTTGACAGTATCGAAACGGCTATGCTAAAGTCCGCGGAACTGTTGGGATTCTAGACACTTTCCACCCCGAGATCAGGAATCGAATGAGCGCACAGGGGAAGCATGTCGTTGTTGTGGCCGGCGCGGGCCCTGCCGGCATGGCAGTAGCCGCCGCGTTAGGAAAGGCAGGCCACGAAGTCATCATTCTCAACCGCGATATCAAATTCGGCGGGCTCGCTGAATATGGCATCTTCCCCAGCAAGCTCAAATTGCGCGGAGGGCTCAGAAAGCAATACTGGGAACTCCTCGAACAGCCGCATGTCCATTATTTCGGGAACGTCTCCATCGGCAAGGGCAAAGATTTGACGGTGGAGGACGTTCGTGCGCTGGGAGCGAGCGCAATCGTCTTTTCGATCGGCGCACAGGGGACGAAAGCCATTGGTGTGGAGGGTGACTCGGCGAAGGGCGTGTTTCACGCCAAGGACGTGGTTTACCACTTCAACCGGTTACCCGGATTCGGCGACCGTCCCTTTGAGATGGGCAAACATGTGGCGGTCATCGGCGCCGGCGACGTCATGGTCGACATTGCTCACTGGCTGACCCGATATAAAAAAGTCGAGCGCGTCACGGCTATCGTGCGACGTGGTCCGGCGGAACGGAAATACAACCCGAAGGAAATTCGCGCCGTCTGTGCGAACATGGATCTGGACGGCATCAAGAAAGAATTCGATCGGATAAAAGATCGCCTGGTGGCAGTCGGACAGAACGCCGATGAGATTCTAAAGGGACTGCTGGAGGAGTTTACGAAATGTGAACCCACGGCCAGCCAGACGAAAATGGGATTCAGATTTCTCGCATCACCCAAACGCATTCTTGTGGACGGCCACAACCAGGTTCGCGCCTTGGAAATGGAAGAGAACAAGCTCGAACCCAAAGGGGAGGATACTGCCGCCGTCGGACTCAAACACTTTTATGAGTTCCCCTGCGACTCGGTGGTCTTCGCCGTCGGGGACAAAGTGGACGAGACAGTCGGCCTCCCTTATAAAGGGGGGGTCTATGTGACCAGTCCCAACAAGACAGGCAATGATCCGGATGACGCCTTGTTTCAGGCCTATGACGAAGCGAGCGGAAAAATTGTGGACGGGGTGTTTCTGGCCGGATGGGCAAGGAAGGCCAGCGAAGGACTGGTCGGTGTGGCCAAACGCGATGGTGATTGGTGCGCAGAAGTCGTACTGCGCTACCTGGCAACCAAACCATTGGGCAATCCAGCCAAGTCAGTGCTCGAGAAACTCCACACGCTCTTAAAAGAACGCAAGAGCCGCCCCGTTGATGTGAAGGGACTTCGTGCCCTCGAAACTGCGGAGAAGGGTCACAAGGGGCCATCCGATTCTATCGGGGAATTTAAGTACGTGACCAACCAGGAAATGCTCGCCTTGATCGAACGGGTGAAAGCCTAACCTTCCGGCATTCGCGCACTATCCATCTCCCCACTTCAGTTTCTCCCGTAGCACAGCGTAGTAGCTGCTCTCGGGAAACCGAATCAATCGCGTCCGATGTTCGGAGACTCTCAACAGAACGGTATCGCCTTGTGTCAGTGCAACGCCCACTTGTCCGTCAAGCGTAGCCATCGCGCCTTCATCCTTGCTCGTCAGCGTCACCTCGATTTCCGTATCATCGGGCACGATGAGCGGCCGATGTGTGAGCGTGTGGGGGCAGATGGGCGCTAAAATCAGCGACCGCACCGCGGGGCTGATGATGGGACCACCGGCCGAGAGCGAGTAGGCGGTCGACCCTGTTGGGGTGCTGACGATCAACCCGTCGCCACGCAAATTCGTGACAAACTGGCCTTGAATGGCGATCTTCAATTCAATCATTCGGGCCAGGGTGCCCTTGCTGATCACGACATCGTTCAAGACGACGCCTTGTGCGACTGTCTCCCCATGACGATGGATGTGAGAGCTGATCATCAAGCGCTCGTCCAGCACGTATTCGTTCGCGAAGACACGTTCTAAGGACGGGTAGAGATTTTCGAGTCGGACTTCGGTAAGAAAACCGAGCCCGCCCATATTGACGCCGAGAATGGGAATGCCTCGTTCACCGGCCAACCGCGCAGCATTCAGCATTGTGCCGTCACCGCCAAGGATCAAGAGCACGTCCGCTTTCTGAGCCAGCTGCGTCTTCTGCACGCCGCCGCGCTCGTTCAGCAGCGTGGCCGACGTATTATCCAAGATCACATCGATCTTTCGGCCCCGCAGCCAGTTCACGACCGCGTGTACCGTTGCCTTGACTTCGGGGAATTTGGGCTTAGTTAATATTCCGATGCTTTTGCTTTTCATGCGCCAGGCCTGAAAATCCAAAATCGATGATAAATCCGGCTAAAAGGTGCGGGATTCTATCGGGAGGGTAGGGTGAAGTCAACGAACCGCGTGCCGGCATGTAGTTGAATTGTGTACGAGCACATCTCATCGCCGAACAATTTGCCAGCAACCTTGACACTCAAAAAGCTTCTAGTTAGAATTAGGCCAGATATTTCGAAGGGTTTGCGCTAGTCGCCGTCAGTAAGTCCCCCACCAAATACAGGAGGCAGGATGTTCGAACGATTCACGGACAAGGGTCGGAAGATCATCATCCTGGCGCGAGAGGAAGCCGAGCGTCATCAAAACGACTACCTCGGAACCGAGCACCTGGTCTTAGCTATCCTTCGCGAATCCGACGGCATCGCCTTGATGATTCTCAAGAAGATGGGTCTTTCGACTGAGCAGATTCGATTGGAAATCGAGCGCAACCTCCCTGGCGGCGGCACGACAATGACATTCGGAGAGATCCCTTTCAGCCCCCGGGTCAAAAAGGTGATCGAATATGGGGTCGAGGAAGCGCGGTTGCTCGGTCACAATCATATCGGGAGCGAACATCTTCTATTGGGCCTGTTGCGTGAAGAAGAAGGCATCGGTGGCAAGATCCTTCGGAGCCTCGGTGCCAACCTTTTGACGGCACGCCAACTGACCGTCACCTTCCTTCGGAAGTCTGCGCCTCGTGAACGCGATCGCAAGAGCAACACTCCCGCACTCGATGAGTTCGGACGCGACCTGACCCAGATGGCCCAGGAAGGTCAGCTTGACCCCGTCATTGGCCGGGCCGACGAAATCGAACGCGTACTACAAATTCTCAGCCGCCGGACGAAAAACAATCCCGTGCTGATCGGCGAATCGGGCGTCGGCAAGACCGCCATCGTCGAAGGACTGGCGCAACGCATTGTCCAGTCTGAAGTCCCCGACAATCTCCTCTCCCGTCGGGTCATTGCCCTGGACCTCGGCTCGCTGGTCGCCGGCACGAAATACCGTGGCCAATTCGAGGAACGCCTGAAAGTAGTCATGAAAGAAATCGTGCAGGCCGGCAACATCATCATCTTCATTGACGAGTTGCACACGTTAGTGGGAGCCGGAGCTGCGGAAGGCTCGATCGATGCGTCGAACATGCTCAAGCCCGCGCTGTCGCGTGGCGAGATCCAGTGCATCGGTGCGACCACGCTCGATGAATACCGCAAACATATCGAAAAGGATGGTGCGTTAAAGCGCCGCTTCCAACCGATCTATGTACAGCCGCCGAGTCTCGACGAGACCGTCCGCATCATCCAAGGTCTGCGCGACCGGTATGAGGAGCACCACGGCGTGGAGATCACAGAGGACGCGATCCTCGAGGCAGTCAAGCTGTCCGACCGCTACATCACCGATCGGTTCCTCCCTGACAAGGCCATCGACTTGATTGATGAGACCGGCTCCCGCGCGAAGCTCCAGACCTATGCGCTGCCCGGTGAACTCAAGGCGATGGAACAGGAACTCAAGAAAGTCTCGCGCGACAAGGAATTGGCGATTTCGATGCAGAACTTCGAGGAGGCCGTACGGCACCGCGAAGAGGAGGAACGTCTCCGGAAGCTGCTCGATGAATCCAAGCGCGAATGGAAAAAGAATCAGGAGAAACAGAAGCCGACGATCGGCAAAGAAGACGTCGCCTACGTCGTGTCGAAGATGACGGGCATTCCGCTCTTCAAGCTTGAAGAGGAAGAGTCGAACAAGCTCCTGCGCATGGAAGAATTCCTGCATAAACGCGTCGTGGGCCAGAATGAGGCGATTTCGGCCGTCTGCCGCGCCATCAGACGTTCTCGTGCCGGCTTGAAAGAAGCCAAAAAGCCGATCGGCTCGTTTATTTTCCTTGGACCCACGGGCGTCGGCAAGACGGAGTTGGCCAGAACGTTGGCCGAATTCCTCTTCAACACCGAAGACGCGTTGATCCGCATCGACATGTCCGAGTACCAGGAAAAGTTTACAAGCTCACGGCTGTTCGGAGCGCCTCCTGGCTATGTGGGCTACGAAGAAGGCGGGCAGCTCACCGAGCGCGTACGCCGTCGGCCCTATTCGGTGGTGCTGTTCGATGAGATCGAGAAAGCGCATCCCGATGTCTTCAATCTCCTGCTACAAGTATTGGACGACGGCGTGCTGACGGACAGTCTCGGTCGGAAGGTTGATTTCAAGAACACTGTCGTCATCATGACGTCGAATATCGGCACCAAGATGATCCAAAAAGGGGTCAGCCTGGGATTCCAGAGCACAGACGCCGAGCAGGATCGTCATAAGAAGGAAGAAGTGTTGGGAGAGTTGCGCCGGCAATTCAGCCCCGAGTTTTTGAACCGGGTCGACGAAATCGTCGTGTTCCACCAGCTCGACAAGACGCACCTCACGAGCATTCTCGATATCTTGCTGCGGGAGCTCAATCTGCGGCTCGTCGATAAGGGTGTGGAAATCGAGGTCGACGATGAGGTCAAGGCCTGGCTGATCAAGGAAGGCTACGAGCCGCTCTACGGAGCGAGGCCGATGCGCAGGACGATTCAACGCGCCATCGGTGATCCGCTCTCCGAAGAGATGATCAGGGGTCGCTTCAAAGAGAGCCGCAAGATCCGAGTTGTGCTCCGCGATGGCGCACCCACGTTTATCGAGCAGGAGGCCATGGCAGGGGTCTAGCAGACCGCCGTGCGAGCGCGACACACATTGTTCGACGAATCATCATGCGACCCTTGTCTCAGTTCCGGCAAGGGTCGCATTGTTTTTTCTTCTGGAATCGGATGAACGCCCAATCCCCACGCACCCTACCACAGGGCCCCGTTCTGGGTATTGAAACCTCCTGTGATGAGACCGCGGCCGCCGTCCTGGGGGCGGATGGGTCGGTTCTGGCCAACGTCGTTGCCTCCCAGCATGCCGTCCATGAGCGCTTCGGCGGCGTCGTCCCTGAGCTGGCTTCTCGTGCTCATATCGAGATGATTGAGCGGGTCGTCCTTGCCGCGCTCGGAGAAGCGCGCGTGTCCTGGGACTCTCTCGCCGGGATCGCGGTCACACAAGGGCCTGGCTTGGCCGGTGCACTCATTGTCGGCATTAATTATGCCAAGTCGTTGGCCTATATACTCGGTCTTCCTCTCGTGGGCGTGAGCCATTTGGAAGCACACATCGCTTCCGCCTGGCTGGAAGATCCAAAGTCTCAGCTGCCGTCCATCGTACTCGTGGTTTCGGGCGGACATACGCACTTGTATCGAAGGGACAACGAGGGAATCAGTCACCTGCTGGGCTGCACGAGAGACGATGCGGCTGGTGAAGCCTTCGATAAAGGTGCGCAGATGCTAGGTCTCGGATTTCCGGGGGGACCGGCACTCGATCGGCTTGCACAGACAGGCGACCCGTACGCCATTTCTTTTCCAAGATCATCACTCAAGAAAACCAGTTTGGAATTCAGTTTTAGCGGGTTGAAAACGGCGTTGCTCTACAAATTGCAGGCGATGGGCAAAATGGAAGCGGCCCGCTGTCAAGCTGATTTGGCCGCGGGCTACCAGGAGGCGATCGTCACAGTCTTAGTCGACAAAGCCCTCATCGCCATGCAGCAGACGGGAATTCGTTCACTGGCAGTCGTCGGAGGGGTATCGGCGAACTCGCGACTCCGGGCGCTGCTGCACGAGCGCGCACAGGCGTCACAGTTTCGTCTGAGTATTCCTCCGCTCCACTTCTGCACGGACAACGCAGCCATGGTGGCAGCCGCCGGTCGCCAAGCCCTTGCCGCTGGACACCGGATGGCGTTCGACGCCGAACCCTTATCCACCCTGGAACCTGCGCTCACGGCGATTGTCGAGCCAGCTTGAAATCTATGGAGGTCGCCCATTCCTGAACTCTATGGTCAAACCAGCGGGTTACGCGCCGGTCAAGTGGCTGCGGTCGAGCGCCTCTACCGACGCCGCGTCCCTCAAGACAAAATGCTGTCTCTTGAGCTGGCCAAAGCCATGTGTCAGCTCTCGTTGGAGATCCGTCGCCCGCTGGCGGTGTTGTTGACCAGACGAGGCCAAGTCCAAGAGATTATCATCGGCACCGATCTCACACTTTCACCGACCACACTGTCCAAATTCCGCGCCGGCTCCCGGTCATTGCGTGGGCTCAGGCTGATTCGCACCCAGCTCCATGATCAGCCGCTCAGCCAGGAGTCCTTGACCGACTTGGCCTACCTCCGTCTTGATTTGTTCGGCGTCGTGTCGGTCACGCCCACGGGCAATCCCGGGATGTTGTATGTAGCTCATCTGCTGCCGCCCAACGGCACCGGCCAACTCTGCAATGTGCTCAAGGGCACCCCGTTCCAGCAACAAACGCTGGCATTCGACCGGTTCATCGAAGAGCTTGAGACGGATATGCAACGCGCTCGCGGCACCCATGCCATTGGGCATGATGCGGAGTCGGCCATGCTAGTGAGCGCTTCCTCCCGAAGCCGGATCGAACAGGAGGAGCGCCTCGTCGAACTGACCGAATTGGCCTCTTCCGCCGGAGTCACGGTCATCGATCGGATGGCCCAGCGCACGCCCGATGGTCATCAACGCTATTTGTTAGGCAGCGGAAAGCTGAAGGATGTCCTGATTCAGACCCTGCACAAGGGCGCGGACATGGTGATCTTCGATCAGACGCTCACTCCCGCCCAATCACGCGCGATTTCGGAGATGACAGACATCAAAGTGATCGATCGGACGCAGTTGATTCTGGATATTTTCGCGCGCCGGGCGCACAGCCGAGAAGGAAAAGTGCAGGTCGAGCTCGCACAGCTCCGCTATCTGTTGCCGAGGTTGTCTGGAAAAGGCACCGAGTTGTCGCGCCTGGGCGGCGGCATCGGATCCAGAGGCCCCGGCGAAACCAAACTGGAAACGGATCGGCGCCGGATTCGAGATCGTATTACCCATTTGGAGCGTGAACTCCAGCACTTCGCGCGCCAGCAGGACCAGCGCCGTGCCCGTCGGACTCGGCACCGGCTGCCCGTCCTTTCTTTGGTCGGCTACACCAATGCAGGGAAATCAACCCTGCTCAACGTGCTGACGAAAAGCCATGTCTCCACCCAGGACCGCCTGTTTGAAACCCTGGATACGACCAGCCGCAGACTCAGATTTCCCAGGGACCGCGAAGTCATTGTGACTGATACGGTCGGATTTATCCGTGATCTCCCTCAAGAGCTGGTCGGCGCGTTCCGGACGACACTGGAGGAACTGCGCGAGGCGGATTTGCTGGTCCATGTGGTCGATGCCACCGCCGTGGACGTCGACATCCAGATCTCGGCCGTGGTGAAGATTCTTCAGGACTTGAATCTTGCCACCTTGCCCCGGACGCTGGTTTTCAACAAATGTGATCGCCTCCCGCGCCACGAAGCGGAGCTGTTATGTCGTCGGTATCAGGCCATCGGCGTCTCCGCTCTGCAAACGGACACGCTGCAGCCGTTACTCGATCATCTCGAACGGGAACTCGCGCTCGCCGTTCCGTCTGAGCACGGGGCTCCTGACGCCGTCGTCGCGCTTGCTTCTCGTTCCTGATCTCTTCACAATCTAGCCGCCCGGCCATGCCACGCACGCCAAGACCACCGGCCGACCTTCGGAAGCGGGCACAATCGGTTGCCCGAACGCTTCAGACCGCAATGCCGGAAGCCAAGGTCGAGTTGTCGCACCGGTCACCCTGGGAGCTCCTTGTGGCCACGATTCTGTCGGCGCAGTGCACGGATCAGCGGGTGAATCAAGTCACTCCCGTGCTGTTCGAGCGCTACAAGACCCCCTCGGATTTGGCCAAGGCACGATTGCCGGAGCTCGAACAGATCATCCGTTCGACCGGCTTCTTCAAGACCAAAGCCAAGAACCTCGTGGCCTGCGCCCACGCGATCACTACACAATTCGGCGAACGTGTCCCCGACCGCATGGAGGATTTAGTGACCCTGCCAGGAGTGGGGCGGAAGACGGCCAACGTGCTGCTCGGCCAAGCCTTCGGCCAACCGGCGATCGTGGTCGATACCCATGTAAAGCGCGTATCCAATCGCTTGAGACTGACCACCTCCGACGATCCCGAACAGATCGAACAGGACCTCCAACGATTGCTGCCAGCCTCGCAGTGGACCGGTGTATCAGAACGCTTGCTGCTGCACGGAAGATATATCTGCGTCGCCCGCAAGCCTTTGTGCGGCCGCTGTCCGATCTATGACGATTGTGACGCCAAGGAGAAGACTCCTCGATGATCCGCAGCATGACGGGTTTCGGACAAAAACATGCGCCCTGGCAGGACGGTGCGGTGACGGTCGAGGTTCGGTCCGTCAATCATCGGTTTCTCGAGGTCGCATGCAGGCTTCCTCGTCCTTTGCACGCGCTGGAAGAGCCCTTCAAGAAAGCGGTTCAGCAACGCTGCTCGCGAGGCCGCATTGACGTGACCGTCTCGGT
This sequence comes from uncultured Nitrospiraceae bacterium, assembly GCA_963730935.1. Taxonomy (GTDB): domain Bacteria; phylum Nitrospirota; class Nitrospiria; order Nitrospirales; family Nitrospiraceae; genus Nitrospira_C. The sequence goes on from CAVSTP010000004.1 coordinate 599,592, forward strand.
TCAGGGAGGGAAGGGACGGGGAGGGCTCATCAAGCTTGACCAGGCGATGGCAAAACAGTACCATCAGGCCCTCCGTCGATTGAAAACCTCGCTCAAACTGCCTGGGTCTATCGATGTCGCCCTCGTCGCCGGGCTCAGGGATGTGCTGACGGTGTCCGATCAGCCGCCGGAAGACCCCCAACTGGCCAAGCTCGTGCATCAACTCGCCGAAGAAGCGCTGGATCAGATGCACGCCATGCGGCAACGGGAGGGGACGGCTCTGGCCAAGGATATGCACGGACGCATTCAGACGCTGAAAGACCACCGCTTGGCTGTCTCCGGTCGTGCTCCCGTCCTTCTACAAGAGGGATTCGAGCGGATGAAGCAGCGTATCGAAAAACTGTTGGGCGGAGAGGCTCCGGATGTTCCAAGGCTGCATCAAGAACTGGCCATGTATGCCGACCGTGGCGACATTACGGAAGAAATAGTCAGATTGGACTCCCATATGTTACAGTTTGAGGAACACCTTAAGCGCGCGGAATCTGTGGGCAAAACCCTTGAATTCCTGCTTCAAGAAATGGGGCGCGAAGTGAATACCATCGGCTCAAAGGCAAACGACGCCGTCATTGCAGGTCATGTCGTGCAGATGAAAGCCGAATTGGAGCGCGTCAGAGAACAGGTTCAGAACGTCGAATGAGCATCGCCGCCAACGCAATGCCTCTCCCTTCCGGACCGGTGCGGTCGTCGACCGAACGGCGCGGAATTTTGTTCATCATTTCTGCGCCGTCCGGCACCGGCAAAACGACGTTGTGTAAACAGCTTGCCGCCAACATTCCTGGCTTGTGGCATTCCATTTCGTACACCACGAGGAAGCCGAGGCCCGGCGAAGAGAACGGCCGGGAATACTTTTTTACGGACGAGGCGACGTTCCAGGCGATGATCGACCGCCATGAATTCGTCGAATGGGCGCGGGTTTACGGACATTTATATGGCACGCCGAGAAAGACGCTGACAGACAAAATCGATCAGGGCATCGACGTCCTCCTCGAAATCGACGTGCAGGGCGCGTTGCAGGTCAAGAAAAAATTTGACGACGCGGTCTCGGTCTTCATCCTTCCACCCTCGATGACCGTCCTGCGCCAGCGTCTGCTGGCCCGTGCGTCCGATTCCTCCGACGAAATTCAACGGCGGCTGCAAAAGGTGAAAGAAGAGGTATGGAGCTACCGAGAGTACGCGTACATCGTGAAAAACGACGATCTCACCCGCTCACTACGCGATCTGGAGAACATTTTTCTCGGTGAGCGGTTGAAAACGAAACGCTTGAACATGGCCTGGATCGAGAATAACTTTATCCTCGACGACGAAACCAAACCTGGAGATCGAAAAGATCTCCCCTAACCATAAGGGAGTACGGAATCCATGATCGATATGCTCAGTCTTCTGCCGCAATATACCTCGGATGAGTTCGATTCCCGCCACCGTTTGGTCATCGTGGCCGCCCAACGGGCGAAGCACATCGTGCAGGGGTCGCGGCCCTTCGGCCCTTCGCGCTACACCAAGGAAACGACGATTGCGCTCGATGAAGTGCTGAGGGGCGAAGCCAAATACCTGATCGGCAAAGATGCAAGGGACGCCATGAAGGAAGCGAAGCGGGGCAAGGAAGGCGAGACTGAGCGTATGGCCATGATGACAGGCGAAGACGCCCGGGAAATCAAGAAGGAACTCAGCGTGTATGTGGACGACAGCCCCAAGCCCCCGGCGGCCGAATCCGAAGAGTAAGGTATGACCGAGGACTCGAGACGTCCGACGCTTGAAGGAGCACGCCTGGTGCTCGGCGTCACCGGCAGCATCGCCGCCTATAAGGCCGTCAGCTTGCTGCGGGTCTTGGTCCGCGAAGGTGCGACGGTCGATGTGGCCATGACCCGTGCGGCCACCAAGTTCATCACTCCCTTGACGTTCGAGGTACTCTCGGCCCGGCCGGTCGTGACCGGCCTCTTTGAGGCACGCCAGGAAATGAAACACCTCTCGCTCCCGGAAGAAGCCGATGCGATTCTCGTGGCACCGGCCACCGCCAATTTTCTGGCGAAAGCGGCCCTGGGCATCGCCGATGATCTTCTCTCGACGATGTTGTTGACGGCGCGCTGTCCGCTCATTTGCGCTCCGGCGATGGACGGCGGCATGTGGTCTCATCCGACTGTGAAGGGCCATGTGCAGACGCTGCGCGCGAGGGGAGTCTTCGTCATCGATCCGGATGAAGGAGCGCTGGCATCGGGGCGTTTGGGGCAAGGTCGGTTCGCCGAAGAAGAGCGTATTCTGGCGGGTGTCCGCTCTGCCCTGACGCCCAGACGGGACTGGGAAGGGCAACGCCTGCTGCTCTCCGCGGGGCCAACCCAGGAACCGATCGATCCCGTCCGCTATATTTCCAACCGTTCGTCAGGAAAGATGGGGTATGCCATCGCCGAAGCGGCCTCCAAGCGCGGAGCGCAGGTGGTGCTGGTCAGCGGTCCGACGTCCCTTTCTCCACCGCGGGGAGTGGAAGTGGTCCCCGTGGAAACCGCCGAGGAGATGGCCAAGCACATGAGCACTCGATTGAGTTGGTCGACCGTCGTCGTCATGGCCGCCGCTGTGGCCGATTTTCGACCGAAGCACGCGGCCGAACTGAAATTGAAAAAGCGCGGCAAGCCGACAACCACCCTTGATCTCGAGCAGACCACCGACATCTTGGCCGCGTTGTCCGCCCGGCGCACCACGCAGGTGCTGGTCGGCTTTGCTGCGGAAACCCATGACCTCCTGACACATGCCAAGGCCAAGTTGAGCTCCAAGGGTCTCGATGTGATCGTCGCCAACGACGTGACCCGCCCAGGAGCGGGATTCGGCAGCGATCAGAATGCCGCGACCTTGATCGAGCGGGACGGCCGAATCACCGACCTGCCCCTCAAGTCCAAGCGAGAGTTGGCGGATGACATTCTGAACGCCGCCCAGCGGTGGCTTCCCCCCTTAAAGAGACGATAGACGATGGCACCTCAAAAACATGCTGCAAACGCGATGGAGATCGACCGGCTCGCCACCCAGCTTGCCAAAGATCCCCATTCCAAAGCCTTCCTCCCGTTAGCCGAGGAGTATTGCAAGGCCGGCATGTGGGAGGAGGCGGTCAGTGTGTTGGAAGCCGGCTTGAAGCAGTATCCAGGGTTTATCACCGCAATGGTCGTCCTAGGCCGGGCCTACGATCAGCTGAACCAAGCGACCAAGGCTAGGGCAGTCCTTGAGGGAGCGATCAAGCTGAGCCCGGAAAACCTCCGCGCCCATCGGACGTTGATGAGAATTTATGCCGCTCAAGGTCTGAAGCAAGAAGCGATGAAGTCCTGTCGTGTGATCCTCTCCATGAACCCCAAGGACGAGGAAGCGCTGTCCGTGCAAGCCTCGTTAGGGGTACAAGAACCTGACTCAGCTAGAGAAGTCCTCTCGCCTCGCAAGTCTTCAGCTGTTGGCCAAGAACTGCAGCCAGCACAGGCCGTCACAAACCATCCCGACGCAGCCGACAACTCTTTACGCGCACGGATGACTGGTGATCTTCAACTGGAATCGGCAGCCGTGGAACGCGCTACCGGTCATGCCGCAACGATTGCACAGCTCGAGTCCTGGCTGTGCTCCCTCGAACGACAACGACGCGATCGGCCGACATCAGGCTCGAACCCATAAATTTCCAATATATTCGATAGTTTGACCGCTCATTGCCAGCCTGTTACAATGCCGCTCTCCTGAATTGCCGGCAAGAACACCGCCAGCTATAGACATCGGTTGAAGCATGTTCCGGATACTCGTGTTACATGGACCCAACTTGAACCTGCTCGGCACCAGGGAGCAGTCCATCTATGGCAGCCAGTCCTTGGACAGCATTGACTCTGCCGTGATCAAACTCGCCCAGGATCTGGCTGTGGAAGTTGACATTCGACAGTCCAATAGCGAAGGGGAACTCGTCAACTGGATCCAAGAGAGTGGAACCGGCTATCAAGGACTCATCATCAACCCGGCCGCCTACACCCATACCAGCATCGCGATTCGGGACGCTATTGCGGCAGTGGGCTTACCCACCGTTGAAGTCCATCTGTCGAACATCCACCAGCGGGAATCATTCCGCCATCATTCGCACGTGGCCGGAGTGGCCTTGGGGCAGATTTCCGGATTGGGGTCCACCGGCTACCTGCTTGCTCTGCGCGGCCTGCATGACCATTTGTCAGCCCCCAAAAAGCTCAAAAAGCATTCGCCGGGGTCCCGGCGGCAGAAAAGTGCATCACGATAGCAGCGAACACATCATTCATTCCGATTCGCGGTGAAGGGAGCAACGAGTGATTTCCACCACTGACTTTCGAGGCGGCGTCCGTCTCATGGTCGACGGCGAGCCATTCTACATCGTCGAATTTCAACATGTGAAACCGGGTAAGGGAGGGGCATTCGTCAGGACGAAGCTCAAGAGCTATCTCTCGGGCAATGTGCTCGATCGCACGTTTCGGTCTGGAGAGCGGTTCGAGGAGCCGGATCTTGAAGAACGCGAAATGCAATTCCTCTATGCGACCGGTCACGACTATACGTTCATGGACACGGACACCTACGAACAGTTGACCTTTGAGAAAAAGCAGCTGGGCGAGAACGCGGACCTCCTCAAAGAAAACATGAACGTGAAAATCCTCGTCTACGAGCATCGTCCGATCGATGTTGAGCTGCCCATCTTCATCGAGCTCAAGGTAGTCGACGCCGAGCCCGGCGTTCGCGGCGATACGGCGTCAGGCGGCACAAAGCCTGCTGTGGTCGAAACAGGGGCGACGATTAAGGTCCCGCTCTATCTGGAAGTTGGGACAGTCATCAAGATCGACACCCGTACGAGAGCCTATGTGGAGCGCGTTCGGTGAGCCGGAAGAAGCCCCGCAAAGCGCGCATATCGGGAACCCCCATCGTGCTGCCAGGGTCTTTCGGCACCAAAGGCGCCCAGGATGCCGCAGCCCAAACGAAGCAGATTCAAGAACTGATCGATCTGTTGAAGCGCAACCACTTGACCGAACTCGAGATCGAACGGGCTGGCGTCCGCATCAGAGTACGGCATGAGATAGGGATCAAGACCGTGTCGGCCAGCGTCAGCGAGCCCGGGCATGCGTCTGCTCCTGCCGCGACTCAGCAAGCTGCTCCGGCCAGCGATTTGGTGGAAGACGCCGCGGGACACATTACGATTACCTCGCCGATTGTGGGCACCTTCTACCGGTCGCCTTCCCCCGATGCCGATCCCTATGTCGAAGAAGGCGACTACGTGAAAAAAGGACAGGTCTTGTGTATCGTGGAAGCCATGAAGTTGATGAACGAGATCGAGTCGGAGGTGGACGGGCGCATCACGAAGATTCTGTTGGAAAGCACCAAGCCCGTTGAATACGGTCAGGCGCTCTTCCTGATCGATCCGAAAGCCACCCCTTGAAATACGGATGTTGACACAGATCGTTCAGCTTCGCCCTAGCCGCTCCCGGACCCTCAACCAGCCCCGCCATCGCCCCGGGGACGGCTTCACGCCCGTTCAGGCTGGTCATACCCTGTGCCTCCACCGATGGAAGGGATGCCGACGTGTTTAAGAAGGTGCTGGTCGCCAATCGGGGAGAGATCGCGCTGCGGGTGATCCGTGCCTGCAAAGAGCTCGGCATCAAGACCGTCGCCATCCATTCAGAGGCCGATACCGGCGCCATGCACGCCCGCGCCGCGGACGAGCGCCTGTGTGTGGGCCCGGCCGAGTCGGCCCTGAGTTACCGCAACATCCCCAACGTGCTCAGCGCCGCGGAAATCACCGGCGCCGATGCCATCCATCCCGGCTATGGGTTTCTCTCCGAGAATGCGCACTTCGCCGAAGTCTGCGAATCGATCGGCGTGAAATTCATCGGCCCGACCTCGGAAAACATCGCCTTGATGGGTGATAAGGCCAAGGCGCGCGAGATCGTCTCCCGTCGAGGACTGCCGGTGACGCCGGGAAGTCCCGGAGAACTCAAAAGTGAACAGGAGGCCCGGGAAGCCGCCGCCAAGATCGGCTATCCGGTCATTATCAAAGCGGCGGCCGGCGGTGGCGGGCGCGGCATGCGGGTCGTGAACAGCACCGACGAAGTCGGTCGTGCCTTCCAGGCGGCCCAGGCGGAGGCAAAATCGACCTTCGGCAACGACAGCGTGTATCTCGAACGATATTTCCTGGAACCTCGCCACATCGAAGTGCAGATTGCGGCGGATGCTCGCGGCCACGTCGTGTACCTGGGGGAGCGTGATTGCTCGATTCAACGGCGTCACCAGAAACTCGTGGAAGAAACGCCGTCGCCGGCAGTGGATGAGAAACTTCGCCGCGAGCTCGGACGCGTGGCCGTGGAGGCGATGAAAGCGGTGCACTACCGGAATTTAGGCACGGTGGAGTTCCTCCTCGACAAGGACCACAATTTCTTCTTCATGGAAGTGAACACCCGTATCCAAGTGGAGCATCCCATCACCGAAATGGTGACCGGGATCGATCTCATCAAGGAGCAGATCACACTTGCCGACGGTCAGCCGCTTTCCTTCAAGCAGCCCGATATCCGGCTCAACGGTCACAGCCTCGAATGCCGAATCAACGCCGAAGACCCGGAAAAGTTCACTCCATCGCCCGGATTGATCACGCGCTACAGCGCCCCCGGCGGCTTCGGCGTCCGGGTCGATTCCGCCATGGAATCGAATGCTCTGGTCGTCCCACACTATGATTCGATGATCGCCAAGCTCATCACGCACGGCCGGGACCGGCAAGAAGCCATGGCCCGCATGCGTCGGGCGCTCGATGAATTTGTGATCGACGGCATCAAGACGACGATCCCGCTTCACAAACGGATCCTGAACGATCCGGACTTTCAAAAGGGTCACGTCTCAACGACATACCTCGAGCGTTTTCTCGCCAGCTGACGCTGCCACCCCGGCCTGCTTCTGCCCTCGGCCGCAATACCTCACTCGACAACAATGGTGCCGGTCATACCGGCATGCCCTCGGATCGCACAGTAAAAGAGGTAGACACCGGGAATGATTCGAACGACGGTCTCGGCCCTGTGGTTGGGGGTAAACTGCTGGCCGGCGCGCCCGTGGCTCCGGTTTGATGCATCAACAGCGGACTCTTGAGCTCATGCGGCTCCCGACCTTCATTGGCAATCCTCAGTCGAATCGGTCGCTCAGCCGACACATGTACTTCGGCCGGAGTAAAGCGAAAATCCTCTGCCACGATGTAGACCGTTTGCTCAGGCGAATCACAGCCCATCGCCCACATGACGAGCAGGGTGACGAAACCCGTGAAGGCAAGTGAGCGCATGTGACGGTCGCCTTGACTGGTCACGCGGTCTCCGCTGGCGTCCTTTCAGTGGCACACGCTACAATCCCGGTTCATGACCTCCGGTCGCGAGCGCGCCATTCCCCTTGCGGGTCTTTATGTGATCCTCGACCCCTCGGTGCGACCAGATCGACCGCTCATGGAGGTCCTGAATGCGGCGGCCGCCGCTCACGTCCGAATTTTCCAGTATCGCAACAAGACGGCGTGTATGAAAGACGCCTTAACCGAGGCCGACCCGCTGCGCAGCCGAGCCAGGGAGCTAAAGGTACTGTTTCTCGTCAACGACCGCTGCGATCTGGCACTGGCCATCGATGCTGACGGCGTCCACCTCGGCCAGTCAGACCTGCCGTATCTCAAAGCCAGACAGCTCCTCGGAGGGCAGAAATACATCGGACTCTCCACACATAACGCCGCCCAGGTAAAAGAAGCTGAGCAGTTGCGTCCGGACTATATCGGGTTTGGTCCGATCTTCACGCCCGCCTCCAAAACCGATCATGATCCGGTGGTGGGCGTCGAAGGACTCACACGCGTGCGGGCCCTCACCTCGCTCCCTCTGTTCGCCATCGGAGGCATTCAGACTCAGCATGTGCGCCCGCTCATGGAGGCCGGCGCGAACGGAATCGCTGTGATCTCCGCCGTCTGTGGCGCGGCCGACATCACAGCGGCGGCAGCCAGGCTCACCGAGCAGATGACTTGACCGATCGGGCTAGGGCCGTCATCGCCGACATTTTCGCCAAGCGAGCCACCGAGCGCCGGAAACTCCGTGCCAGCCCCGGCTCATAGGGGAGCGGACCGAGCACCGGTAGACCTGCCTGCTTCCGAAGTGCGTCGAGGGTCGTCTTTTCTTGAAGACGCATCGTGGCCGATCGAACCGGCCCTGTGCGATTGAGCACCAAGGCGATCGGCGTGATTCTACGGCGTCGAAGCGCGTCAATCACGAGCAAGGCATGATTGATCCCCCCGAGTCCCGCGCGGCCCACGACGACGACCGGAAGCTTGAGACTTCTGATCAGATCCATCACATCGACCTTCGGCGCAATCGGTACGCGAACGCCACCGATGCCTTCGACCACGACATAGTCATACCGGTTGACGAGCAAGCGATACACCTGCCCGATGACGCGCAGATCGATGGTTCGCCGTTCCGCTTGTGCCGCGGCAAGCGGCGCCACGGGCTGCTCGAACTGATAGGGGCAGATCGCGCCGAGGGTCTCCTCGCTTTCTACGGCGGCTCGCAGCCGCGCCGCATCCGAGCGCTGAACCCGGGAAGGGGAGGAGCCCGTCTCGATGGGTTTCATCACGCCCACGCTGCGTCCCAAGCGTTTCAACGCCAGAGCCAGCGCCGCGGTGACCAACGTTTTACCGACACCGGTATCGGTGCCGGTCACAAAGACGCCTGCTCCGCGCCGAACGCCTTTACGGTGCTTCATAGGAAGAGCAATCGGCTATCACAGTTCCAGACCTGTCCAGAGACATCCTTCACCTGCACCAGATGGACGACGGTTCGGATCACCTCCTCGAGTGCAGGGGACCTTCGAAGGGCATGATCGCGCCATCCAGCCTTGCCGGGGTTGGCTCTCCCGGCAAGTTTCGTATTCTGCCAGCCCGGCCAGAGCAGATTCACGCAAATATTATCTTCTCCAAATTCCAAGGCTGCGGTCTTGACCAGCCCGACCTGCCCGGCCTTGGAGGCTGCATAGGCCGCTTGCCCGACCGAACCTTGATATCCCGCATAGGACCCGACGACGACAATCGATCCGCCGCCCTGTCCGCGCAGAGGAGGGACCATCGCGCGCAAACAGTGAAAGAGGCCTGTGAGGTTGGTGGCCATCACTTCCGCCCAGTCGTGCTCCTGAAGCCTGAGCACAAGTTCGCCGCCTCCTATACCAGCTGCGCACACAAACGAGAGGGGAGGAGGGTAGTTCTGTGCAAACGCATTGACCATTTGCTCGACCGAGCGAGCATGGCGCACGTCTGCTTCGAAGAGCGCCCCGCTGCCGCCGGTTCGTTCTATTTCCCCAAGCACCTGTTCCGCCGAAGCTTTGCCCTTGTGATAGTGGACGCCGACACACCAACCGGCACTCCCAAACGCACGGCTTATTGCTCGACCGATCCCGCCAGACGCCCCGGTCACCAAGACCGAGCCTGGTCCGGTTGCAGCGGCAGCCACGTCCGATCGCTTTGAAACGTTCGTCATCACAGGGGATTATCGTGGGGCCGGAGGAGGAAGGCAAGCTGGGCCGGTAGTCGACTCTTGCCGCCCTCTGGAGTCGTATGGTACCGTTTGACTCAACCCCCTCAGATCCGCAGGGATCGCGGAGACACCGTGAAACGCCACTACATGATAGTCGGTCTTGTGCTTCTCCTTCTCATCATGGCCTGTCCGTCCTTGTCCATGGCCGGCGATGACCTCAATAGCATCGGACAATCATCCGACTATTTCCCGGATACCATCGGCAGCCATTGGGAGTATCACGGTCAGATCGCGGAAGGGCCGCTGCAAACGATCGACCAAAAATTGTTCACGAACGTCTCGACTGTCGTGGGCACGAGGACCTTACGGGGAATGACGGTGACAGTGTTTCACGACACCAATCCAGGGAATCACGGGCCGTCCGACAGTTTTTATCGCCGCGATGTGGTTGGCATCGTATATCACGGATCCGAACCCGGTACGCCGTTAGAGAAGCAGCTCATTCCATATCAAATCGTCCGGTTTCCAATCAAAATCTCCTCGACGATTCAACAGTTCGACAAGAAGGGCTTGGACTTCGGTACGGACATGGACCGTGACGGCGTGAATGAAAAAGTTGATGCGCAGGGCACCTCGACGGTCGCAGGGCTTGAGACCGTCACGGTGCAGGCGGGGACGTTCAAGGACGCAGTAAAAGTCGAGGCCTACATGCGGATGCGGATACAACTCTCCGGCACGCGGCGTACCGTCACCGGCACCGATGTTATGACGGCCTGGTTTGCCAAAGGGGTGGGACTCGTGAAGTACGTGGAGCGGCAGGAGCTTTCGCCACTCGAAGACCGCGGCGTGATCACCGAAATCACAGAGGAACTGGATTCCTACGAAATCAAGCCGACCAAAGCGTCACTCGGTCGGAGCGAAACCCCGGCGGAGGGTCTGCTCGCTGACCACTCGGGTGACTACGAACTGCATGAGGTAGTCTTCGCCTCCCGCCTTCGCACCAACCCCTGAAAGCCGGTACCCGCCGAAGGGTTGACGGTTGACGAACGCCCCGGTAATGGGCCGGTTCAAATACAGATTTCCCACGTCGAACCGTTCTCGCGCCATCTCGAGATTGGCCGGACTACGCGAATAGACGCCACCTGTCAATGCATACTCGGTCGAATTGGCGAGGCGGAGCGCCTCTTCGAATGAGCCGGCCTTCAGGACGGCTAGGACCGGTCCAAAGATTTCTTCCTGTGCGATCCGAGCTGTGGAAGCGACATCGGCAAAGACCGTCGGCCCCACATACCAGCCCGGCTGTGTGACACGGCCCTCAACCATCACACGCCCTTCCTGATTTCCAATCTTGATGTAGTCGAGAATGCTCGCCTGAGCCCGCTCGTCGATCACCGGTCCCACCTGTGTACCGGGATGTTCCGGATTGCCCACCCGCAAACTGGCGACAGCCTCTTGAAGACGCTTGAGAAAGAGGTCGTACACCGCAGCATGCACGATGGTCCGTGAACAGGCCGAGCATTTCTGGCCGCTGTAACCGGTGCTGGATGCGATCACGCCGGCCACGGCCTCATCAAGATCGGCGGTTTCATCGATGATGATCGCGTTCTTACCGCCCATCTCGGCGATGACACGCTTAACCATCCGCTGGCCCGGCACAACCACAGCCGTGTCCTTCAGCAGGCCCAGCCCTACCTTCTTCGATCCCGTGAAGGCGATCGTCGTGATCGCCGGATGCTGCGCCAAGGCGCGACCGATCTCCGGACCTCCTGGGAGGCAAAACAGCACGGCCTCGGGAACACCGGCTTCGACCAGCACTTCAACCAGCAACTGGCCCATGATCGGAGAGCGCTCCGATGGTTTGAAAAGGACCGGATTGCCGGTGACAAGCGCCGCCGACACCATGCCCGTGGGAATGGCGAGAGGGAAATTCCACGGCGCAATGACCGCCGTGATTCCGCGCGGCTCCAGCAGACGATGGTTGAGTTCTCCCGGTTCCTGGCCCAGGCGTTTGGGCTCGGAGAGCCGAAGCCATTCGGCTCCGTAGAATTCCAAGAAGTCGATCGCCTCAGCGGCATCCGCATCGGCCTCTCGCCTAGGCTTTCCGCATTCGAGCACCTCCCAGGCGGCGAGGTTATCACGGCGAGACCGCATGAGGGCTGCCGCCGCCCGTATGATCCCCACACGCCGCTCAGCAGGCATGGCGCGCCAGGCCGCCCAGGCTTGATCCGCGCGCCGCACGGCGGCTTCGACATCAGCCGCAGCGGCGGTGGGCACAATCCCAATGATTTCCTCCGGTCGGCTCGGGTTATACGATGGCATGAGCGGGCCGCTCAGCGTCAGCCCGCCCGCGGCAGCACGCCACGTCTTGCCAAGCTGTCCTTTGACCTCGTCGATCGCGTTCTGCATCGCGGATCTCGCCTCCGGCACGGAAAAATCCCGCAACGGTTCATTGCGAAACCCTTGTGGAGCAGTAGGCCGGTCCGCCGGCGCTGGGGCTGGCGGCGCCAGCAGCGTCGACAGCGACTGGGACTCCAGAAATTCCTTCCGCAGGAACGATTCGTTCGAGGTGTTTTCCAGGAGACGCCGGACGAGATAGGCCATGCCCGGCAGCAACTCTCCGACCGGCGTGTAGAGGCGCAGCCGACGTCCCCGCCGCAGGACGGCTTCCTGAAAGGGCTCCGCCATGCCGAAGATCATTTGATACTCCCAGGTGTCCGGGGAAAGACGGAGTTGCTCGGCCATCGCCTCGATATAGGCCAGCGTCCGTAGATTGTGGGTCCCGAACGCCGGCCGGATCACAGCGCTCGCTTCTAAGAGCGTGCGCACGAGCGCTTCATAGTTTGCGTCGGTCTCCGCCTTATACTCGAACAACGGCACAGGCCATCCCCGTTGCCGGTAGCGGATCGTATCTGAATCCCAGTAGGCGCCCTTCACCAGCCTCAACGTCACTGGTGTTCCGCGTTGTCGGGCCCATGCCAAAATGGCCTCGACGTCCTGCCTCGTCGCTCGATGGTAGGCTTGAACCGCCAATCCCGCGTGTGGAAAGGTTCGATACGCCGGCTCCATGAACAACCGGGTGAAGATCATGATCAGAAGGTCTTTCGTCTCGGCTTGTTCCATATCGAAAATCAGCGAGGCCGGCTCCCGCATCGCCGCATCGACGATCGGACGGAGACGCCGCGCCACGGATTCGAAACTGCCCTCCGGATCGACCGGATCCAAATGAGGAGAAAGGGCGGAGATCTTCAGGGAGAGTTGCACACGCGGCACGGGTCCCAAGGGATCCTGCTCGAGCAGGGGAGTGCGCTCCCACGATCGGGCAACCTGCGCCAACGTTTCGAGAGCTTCTAGACAGCGATCACGATAGCGGTCGGCTTCCTGGTCGCTGATCGTCGCTTCGCCCAGCAGATCGACCGACCAGGCCTTGCCCTCGGTCCACAAGTGCGTCAAGGCCGGTGTCGCGCCGATGACCGACGAACCGGCAATGAACGTCCGCGCCATCTGTTCAACTTGGGCGCGAATCGCATGCCCGCTCAGCTTGGCGCCGACCCCGGTGGCCGCAAGGGCTTTCAACCCCCAGCCGAGGCCGAACGCCTGATCGGCCAATGCCCCGAAATACTCCTGTGCCAGCGTCACGACCCGCTGATCGTCGGTGACCGAAGGTAGTACATCGATGAAGCGGAATAACTGGGTCTTGAAGTCAAGGTTGTGCATGGCGAGGTTGATGGCCGCTTGGGACCACCAACGTCGCTCGAACAGGGTAGGCGACTCGCCCCCTGAGAGACGGGCCAGTTCTTCGCCGATCTGACGAACAGAGGACTCCAGGTCGTTGGTCACAGCCACGGGACACCTTCGTGAGCCGGCTAGGGAGCGCCTGTTTCTTTCAGTATACACCTGCGCCTGCCCTGTCATTTCGTTTGAGGAAAGAATTTCTTGATTAAAGTCCGCTACTTCGGTACTCTTACGGTACAGGACTTCTCGGTCCCGGCCAGAGTAGGACAAGTGCACTTCCCCACACACCGGATAGTGACTCTTTGTCGGAGGAGACGGGCGAGAGATCTGCGTACGACGCGCGTTGCCAGGTGACGCGGTGACGCTCACAAACCTCATGTTCCTAAGAAACAGGGAGTAACGGATGCCGGACACTGTTGGAAAGACGCCATTTGCCTATAAGACCTTCATCCTGTTTTGCCTTGTTGCCGTCACCACGCTGATCGGCACGCCGCTTTTCGGTTATCTCTACGGCTATACACTCTTCGATTGGGTGCTCTTTGCCATCCTCTATGTGGCAACGGGATTGGGGATCACCGTCGGGTATCATCGATTGATTTCTCACCGGAGTTTCGAATGCCATCCCTGGGTCAAAGCCCTGTTGCTGATCGCCGGCGGGTGGGCGCTCCAGAACTCGGCGCTCCGATGGAGCGCGGATCATCTTCGGCATCATGCGCGGACAGATCAGGAAGAAGATCCGTACAATGCCCTGAAAGGCTTCTGGCATAGCCACTGCGTGTGGCTCTTCATCAATACACCCCATCGGACGGAAAATTACGAGCGGCAGTTGCGGAAAGATCCGATGATCATGTGGCAACACCGGCACTATTGGGCAATCGTCATCTCGGGGCTCGCGTTTCCCCTCGTCCTGGGGTATTTCAACGGTGGCGTGATCGGCGCCATCGGGTGTTTTATGCTCGCAGGGATGTTCCGGATGTTTATGGTGCTGAACTCCACATTCGCGATCAATTCTCTCTGTCACATGTTCGGCACGCAGCCGCATGGCCAGCGCGACAGCAGCCGCGACAGCTGGCTCATCTCCTGCTTCACGTTTGGCGAGGGCTACCACAACTATCACCATACCTACGCCCGGGATTACCGCAACGGCCCGCGCTGGTACAATGTTGATCCTTCCAAGTGGACAATCTACACGCTGTCCGTGCTGGGACTGGCCACCAACCTACGCCGGCTGGATTCTACCGTCCTGTCTGAGTAGACGGTCCGGCCGAGCGATTCTGCCAGGGGCCAACCGACCCATTTTCTTTCCCCTCGTCCATCGCTTATGATGCAGAGAGTAGCGGAAGGAGCACAGCCATGGCTGACGAACATTCCTCTGCCCAGCAACCTCAGGGCAAAGACACCCTGATCCCCGGAGTCAAACACGTCATCGCCATCAGCAGCGGGAAGGGCGGGGTCGGTAAATCGACCGTGGCCGCGAACCTCGCCTGCGCGCTGGCCTTGACCGGCGCCAAGGTCGGCCTCATGGACGCGGATGTGTACGGGCCGAACATTCCGATGATGATGGGCAGTACGACCGGCCCCGAACAACGGGACGGGAAGATCGTGCCGGTGGAGAATTATGGGGTGAAGCTCATTTCGATGGCCTTCCTGGTTCCGGAGGAGGCGCCGATCGTGTGGCGTGGCCCCATGGTGCATCAATACCTGCAAGCCTTTTTCCGCGACGTGTTGTGGGGAGAACTGGATTATCTGTTGATCGACCTGCCTCCGGGAACCGGCGATGTGCAACTCTCGTTGTCCCAGATGGTGCCGCTGGCCGGCGCCGTGACCGTGACGACGCCGCAGGAAGTCGCCCTCTACGACGTGCGCAAAGGGATGGCGATGTTTCAAAAGGTCAATGTGCCGCTGCTCGGCATTATCGAGAACATGAGCTCGTTCGTGTGCGGTCATTGCGGCGAGCGCACCGACATTTTTTCCCACGGGGGAGGGGAGCGGGCCGCGTCCAAACTCGGCGTGCCATTCCTCGGCAGTATTCCCATCGATCCCGCCATCCGCGAAGGAGGCGACAGCGGACATCCCATCGTGGTGGCGAATCCTTCATCTCCTCACGCGGCCGCCTTCAAGGACATCGCCAAGAAACTCGTGGAGCGGTTGGGTGGAGCGGCCATGGGAGGTGCCTCAATCGAAAGCCTCCTCAAGAAAATTAAGCAGCCGTTTACCAATCAATAGGCAGCGTCGGGAGAGGAGGCAGAAGCGTATGGGAGAGTTCATACGGGTCGCGGGCACCGACGATGTGAAGCCTGGCCATGGCCTGGTCGCCGAAGTCAACGGCAAGGCCTTGGCTGTCTTCAACATTGACGGGCAATTCCATGTCATCGACAACACCTGCCTGCACCGGGGTGGGCCGCTCGGGGAAGGGGAGCTGGAAGCGAGCGTCGTGACCTGCCCATGGCACGGCTGGCAGTTCAATGTCACGACCGGTGTCTGCGTCAACAATCCTTCCGCGAAAATCGAGACCTATCAAGTCAAAGTGGAAGGCACTGACGTCAAAGCGCTGTTATAGCACTTCATCCGATCAGAAAGGACGGCCATGGCAGCCTCCGCCAGCGCACAGCTCGAAATCGCCGCAGCACTCGTTCGCCTCTATGTGTTCCTGAGCCAATATCTGGATCGCTGTCTGGATGACGGAGTCCGGCGCAGTACTCCGGACGGCGATCTTCAAACCCACCTCGCCCAAACACGCCTCGGGTTGATGGAAATTCTGTCCGTCAATCCGGTGGTGAAACGCAAGCTAACCGACGAATGCGACAGGATTTTGAACCTCGGCGCGTCCTGCCTGACTTCAAGTCCCATCACGACGAAGAACCGCGAGCTCATCCAAGCCGAGCGCGAGGTGCTCAAGCAGAAAACCAGCGCGTTGAGCGATCTGGTCGCCGTCTACCGCGCATTGGACTGACCGTGGGAACGACAGCTCAGGACACCTACCAGCTTGCCGGCCTCGATTCCCGCGAACGCGGCTTCAGCCGGCCGGTCGAAGTGCGACAAGAAGATCAGCGGTACCGCGCTTCGATGCGGTATGAAGCCACGCATGTCGTGACAGAGCCGGCGGACACTCAGGAGGCCGCACTCCAACTCCTCATCGCGACGCTGCATGGGCATGGGTATCGTCAGCTCAAGACACAAATCAGTTTCCGTTGCGGGACCTATTTGGGCTCCCGGGAGTCCTGGGTGGAATACCCTGATCCGCCGCTTGCAGTAAGGCGGGGAGCCGGTCTTGTCGCCGCCATTCGAAATTGGTTTCACTGGGACACCCTGTCGGCATGACGCTGATTCCACTCACGCAGCTCCGCTCGGGCGGGGCCTCGACGGAACGCCTTCCAGCCTGGTTCAAAGTTGAGGCCAAAACCGGCCCGGATTACCTCGACCTCAAGCAAACGATCGACCGTTTAAAACTCCACACGATCTGTGAAGAGGCCCGTTGTCCCAACCGCTGGGAATGCTGGAATGCCCGTACCGCGACATTTCTGATTCTCGGCGATATCTGCACGAGACGGTGCCACTACTGTTCGGTGGAGACGGGCCGCCCGCAGGCGGTGGATCCGGAGGAGCCCAGGCGTGTCGCCGAGGCGGTACAGGCGTTGGGACTCCGCCATGCCGTTATCACGTCGGTCAACCGGGATGAATTGACTGACGGCGGTGCCGCCGTGTTTGCCGACACCATTCGCCTCACCCGGGAACGCAATCCCGGCTGTACGATTGAGGTGCTGATCCCTGATTTCGAAGGCAACGCCGCCGCCCTGGAGGCGGTCTGCCTGGAACGGCCGGACATTCTCAATCACAATATTGAGACCGTCCCGCGGCTCTTTCCCGCCCTACGCCCGCAAGGGAAATATCAGCGATCGCTTGAACTCTTGGCTCGGGCTCATGCACAGGGGCTCCGGACAAAGTCAGGATTGATCGTTGGGATGGGGGAGAGGCCGGACGAAATCTGCACAGTCCTACAGGATTTACGGGCGGCCGGATGTGACGTCGTCACGATCGGTCAATACCTGCAGCCGACGAAAGAGCATGTGCCGGTCGTTCGCTATTATGAGCCGGCCGAGTTTGCTCGCCTCAAAGCCGAGGCCTTGGCCATGGGGTTTGCCCATGTCGAATCCAGCCCATTAACCCGCAGTTCCTACCATGCCGCGCAGCATGCTCAGGTGTAGTTCATTCACCTGATTCCCGGTCACCAGATCGTCTCTCGGCTTCTCCGCCGGCGTTAAACAGATCCACGCTCGCTCCTTGTGGCTTTACATCCCGTATCCGAGTGCTACGCTTAAGTAGTCATGCCGAGGTTGCTGGAAGGAGTATTTCCAGATGACAGGCGTCGAGATCTTTGCGTGGCTGGTCTTGGCATTCGCCGATGGACCCGATTGTCTACTTCAAGCTTCGGTCCATTGGCTTCCCGAGGGGCCGGCGTGGGTGCGAGAGGATGGGTGCGCCGTCCATTCACACCAAGAAGGGAGCCACATTGTGTTTTGGTCCGACGCTCGATGGGTCGCGATCAAAATTCCCACCGGCGCACGGTCGCTGTCCTACCGGTGGGGGCGCACAGCGGCGTTTGTGAACGGGAAGAGCGTGACAGTCCACTTTGGGAACACGGGTGCCAGACAGACACGGCCTTCGCTGAGTCAGGACCGAGTGGACCTGCTCGATAAATGGAGAGTCAGCACTCCTCCGATTCTTCGACGATTGCATCGCCATAGCACGGTCTAACGGTCGATGGCTGCTCTCGTTTCTGCGGAGATATCTTCATCTTATTCCACTGCTGAGAGCACCTGAGTAATAAGGCTTTGCGCTTCCCGTTGTATCTGCGCCAGATGCTCCTGCCCCTTGAAGCTTTCGGCATAGAGCTTGTACACATCTTCGGTCCCTGAGGGACGGGCGGCGAACCAGCCCTGTCCTGTGACGACCTTGAGTCCGCCGATGGGAGCGCCATTGCCGGGGGCCTGAGTGAGCCGCGAGACAATGGGATCGCCCGCGAGCGTCGTCGCGCGCACTTGCTCCGCCGAGAGCTTCGAGAGCCTGTGCTTCTGGTCTGGCGTCGCGGGCGCATCGATGCGCGCGTACCGCGGTTCGCCCAATTCCCGTGTGAGCTCCCGGTAGAGTTCGGAAGGATCACGCCCGGTGCGCGCCATCATCTCGGCGGCCAGCAGGTCCATGATGATGCCGTCCTTATCCGTGGACCACACTGTGCCATCGTGCCGCAGAAACGAGGCGCCCGCGCTCTCTTCGCCGCCGAACCCCAGCGACCCGTCCAGCAATCCGTCGACAAACCACTTGAAGCCGACCGGCACTTCGACGAGCCGCCGCTTAAGTTTCGAGGCAACGCGATCAATGACGCTGCTGCTCACCAACGTTTTGCCGATGCCGGCGCCAGCCGGCCAACCTGGACGATGGGAGAAGAGATAGCCAATGGCCGCGGCGAGGTAGTGGTTGGGGTTCATGAGGCCGGCCGAGCGGGTCACGATCCCATGCCGGTCGTTGTCCGCGTCATTGCCGAAGGCGACGTCAAAGCGGTCCTTGAGCGCGATGAGATTCGCCATTGCGTAGGCGGACGAACAATCCATTCGGATTTTTCCGTCCCAATCAAGCGGCATGAACCGAAAGGTCCCATCCACGGCAGGATTCACGATGTCGAGATTGAGCCCGTAACGCTCGACAATGGGCGTCCAATAGGCGACGCCCGAGCCGCCGAGCGGATCGATGCCAAGCTTCAGGTTGGCGCCTCGGATCGGAGCAAAATCGACGACGTGCTCCAGGTCCTTTACATAGGCCCCCCGATAGTCATGCCGGTGCACGGAAGCCCCCCGTAGGGCCTGAGCCGCAGAAACCCGTTTGACGCCTTCAAGACCTTCCGACAAGAGGGCGTTCGCCCGCTCTTCGATCCACTTGGTGACCTGCGTGTCAGCCGGTCCGCCCTGCGGCGGGTTGTATTTGATCCCGCCGTCCTCGGGAGGATTGTGCGAGGGCGTAATCACGATGCCGTCGCTGTGTCCGGATGTTCGGCCGCGATTGTAGGTGAGGATCGCATGTGAAATGACGGGCGTCGGCGTATAGCCGTCGTCCTGATCAATCATGACCTCCACACCATTGGCGGCCAAGACTTCAAGGGCTGTGTCGAAGGCGGGCCGCGACAGGGCGTGGGTATCTATGCCAAGGAACAGCGGGCCGGTGGTCCCTTGGCATTTCCGGTACTCACAGATTGCTTGAACGATCGCGACAATATGATGACTGTTAAAGGATCGCTTGAAGGATGAGCCGCGATGTCCAGAAGTCCCGAATGCCACACGCTGAGCCGGCACGGCAGGATCTGGAACGTCCCGGTGGTAGGCCTCGAGTAATTTGTCGAGATTAACCAACATCGAGAGAGGCGCCGGTTTCCCGGCCAAAGGATGAACGGTCATGGCTTCTGTGTAGCCCGCCCAAGAGGCTGTGTCAACACGGAGTCGTCAGAGGGCAACCGCGGGGATTGGTTGACCCAGTAAGGCGAACGGAGTAAGACAGCGGCGCGCAGATGCGACGATCGAGAGAAGCACGTAAGTTGACATAATATCCCTTATCGGACATTGATTATCGCGCCATGTCGCTCGAATTCTTCGGTCGTCTCCAAAAGGAACTTTCGCTAACCGGCAGCGCGGTCTACGAATCCGTCGTGGCCGTGGCCGAGCGCGTCAATCGCAAGGTCCATGTCCTGCGGCTTCACGGGCAAGCAGCCAGTTTGTTGACACAAATCGAAACGGTCCAAGGCGAACTGGGTCAGCAGCTCGCGGGGGCCTTGGCACGCCATTCCCCCCCGCGGCCCAGCGCATCACCCTCCGATGTCGAGCGCACCGTGAACGACGCCACGGACCGCGTGCATCTCCTCAAACAGACCCTCCTCCAAGTCGATGCCCAGATCCGGGCGTTGAAGCTCGAAGCGATTCAAGGAGATCTTCTCACGCTGCAGCGCGACCTCAGCTTGCGCGCCGCCGCCATTGAACGCCAATCGGTTTCACACGGCTCCAAGGCGGTGGGCAAACAGGTCTCGGACCTGGCCTGGCCGGCAACTGTCCGTCTCGTCACGGTGTTTCGCGGTCCATTTCTCATCCCGCCGACGGAGGACTTCGTCTTCAGAGCCGACGATATCGTCATCGCCATCGGCCTTCGAGCCGACCTGGATCAGATCGCCTCGTGGTTCGCCGCCGCTCGGACGGGCAAGAGTTGACACTCTCCGCCTTATAGGTTTTCGGGCCCACCTGAGGTACACTAGCATTCATGCGGTCCCGACTCTGCATGGTCGTATGGCTCGCTGTCGGAATGACTGCCGCCGTCCCTTTCGTGCCAGCGGCCAGGGGTGCCGAGCCTGCCGGGCTCCCGCCCAACGCGTCCAACGGCTTACGGCTCCTGGAGGAGATGCAGACCGTCTTTACCGAGTTGGCCGAGGCGGCCAAACCTTCCGTCGTCAGTCTCTTTCCCATCAATCTCACCGGAAAAGGCCGCGAGTTTACGCCGGAACGAGTGCCCAACGCGCCAGGCTCCGGAGCCGGCGTCATCATCACACCCGACGGGCACATCATTACCAATAACCACGTGGTCGGCGACGCGACGGAAATCGAGGTTCGGTTGTCCGACAAGTCGAAGCTGATTGCCCAAGTCGTCGGCAAGGACCCGGACACGGATCTCGCCGTCTTGAAAGTCACCTCCGATCACCCGCTGCCGAACGCGACCTTCGGCGACTCGACCACCGTGCGCGTGGGCCAATGGGTGCTCGCCGTGGGCAATCCCTTCGGCTTGGAGCGGACCGTCACGCTCGGTGTGGTCAGCGGCATCGGGCGCGAAAATGTCAATCTCTCCCGCTATGAAAATTTCATTCAAACCGACGCGTCGATCAATCCCGGAAATTCCGGAGGGCCGCTCTTCAACCTGCGAGGAGAAGTCATCGGCATCAACACAGCCATCATCAATTTCGCACAAGGCATCGGGTTCGCGATTCCATCCAACATGGCGAAGCAAGTCCTGCAGCAATTGGTGGAGCAAGGCCGGGTCGTCCGGGGCTGGCTCGGTGTCGGCATTCAACCGCTGACCCCGGAGCTGGCGAAAAAGTTCGGCGTGACCGAACAGGAAGGCGTGCTGGTCAACGAAGTGTTCGAGAAGGACCCCGCGGCTGCGGCCGGCATCAAGCCCGGCGACGTCATCACGCGCATCGAAGGGTCGGTAATCGACAGCCCGAATCGACTGTCGCGGATTGTGGCCGGATTGTTACCGGGCGCCAAAGCGAAGGTCGAACTTGTGCGCAATCAACAACGCATGGTCATAGAAGTGGCCCTGACAGAACGCCGCGATCATGCCACCGTGGCCTCGCTACCGCTGGCTCAATCACGCTCCGAATCCAAACTCGGACTCGATGTCCAGGACCTGACGGCCGTTCTGGCCGAGAAATTCAAACTGCACGAAAGCCGCGGCGTGCTGATCACGAAGGTGGAGGCGGGCAGCCTCGCCCAGTCCGAAGGGCTGCGTGAAGGCGACCTCATCAAGGAAGTCAATCGCGCCGACGTGGGATCGGTGGGCGATTTCACTACCGCAGTCTCCAAGGTCCGCCGTGGCGATACCGTGCTCTTACGGGTCCTGCGCGAAAGTCGGGCGTTCTACGTGGTGCTGAAACCCGGCGAGCCCTGATTCCCAACGAACCGCGAACGTCAGAGACGGCACCGGGCGCGTCTCCCCGACACAGATGAGAGACGCGCCGTGCAATTGGCTAATGGGCGGCTACGGGCTGCTTGCTGGCCTTGGCCTCTTCCACGATCTTCGTCGCGACCTCACGCGGCACTTCCTCATAGCGCGCCAATTCCATCACGTAACTCCCTCCTCCTCCCGTGAGAGAATTAAGGGTGGTCGTGTAGGTCATGATCTCGCTCAGGGGGACCAGCGCCTTGACGATCTCGGCGTGCCCCCGCGCTTCGACATGCAGGATGCGTCCTCGCCGGGCGTTGAGATCGCCGATCACGGCGCCAATATGCGCCGCCGGCGCCTCGACCTCGACGGTCATCATCGGCTCCAGTAAGATGGGATGCGCCGTTTCCATCGCTTTCTTAAATGCCATCGATGCGGCAATCTTAAACGACATTTCCGAGGAATCGACGACGTGGTAGGACCCGTCGTACACGGCGACGCGGACGTCGACGACCGGAAAACCAGCCAACGTGCCATGGAGCATCGCCTCGACGACGCCCTTCTCAACCGCCGGGATGAAATTGCGGGGAATCACGCCGCCCACCACCCGGTTCGTAAATGCGAAGCCCTCCCCGCGCGAAGACGGCGTCAATTCCAGCCAGCAATCCCCGTACTGCCCATGGCCACCCGTCTGTTTCTTGTACTTGCCTTGGGCCTGCGCCGTGGCGCGAATCGTTTCCCGGTACGGAATCTTCGGCGTATGGATGACGACCTCCGCCCCGTACTTGCGCTGCAATTTCTCCAGCGCCAGATCCAAATGCAGTTGGCCCGTCCCGCTCAGCACCATTTCCTTCGTATCGGCATTCCGCGTGAAGCCCAAGGTGGGATCTTCTTCGATCAACTTGTGCAGTCCCAGGCTGACCTTATCGATGTCGGCACTCGACTTGGGTTCGATCGCAAAGGACAGCACCGGCTTGGGCAAAGCCGGCCAGGAATAGACGATGGGATGCTGCTCGTCACAGAGCGTGTCCCCGGTCTGCGCATCCTTGAGCTTCCCGATTGCCACGATATCTCCGGCGCCCGCCGCGGCGACGGCCGTGTGCTTCTTGCCCAGCAACTGATACACATGACCGCTTTTCTCTTTGATTTTTCTCGTCCCGTTGTACAACAGCGAATCGGCCTGCAAGGTGCCGGACGCCACACGGACATACGACAGCCGACCGACGAATGGGTCGATAATGGTCTTGAAGATGACGCCGGAAAAAGGCGCCTCGGCTGTCGCAGGGCGCGTGACCTCGTGGCCGCCGTCCGCATCCTGTCCCGTGAGCGGCCTGCGTTGCGCCCGGTCGGCTGGCGACGGCAGCAGGTCGACGATCGCATTGAGGAGCGGGACCGTGCCGATATTCTTGAGTGCCGATCCCGTATACAGCGGCACGATGCTCCCCGCCTGCATCCCCGCCCGAAGTCCCCTCAATAGGTCTGCCTGCGAGAGTTCGGCGCCAGAGAGGTACTGTTCCAACAATTGATCGTCGCACTCGGCGGCCGCCTCCTGAATCCGCTTGCGCGCGTCGGCCAGCATCGCCTCGGCGCCAGGCGGCGCCGGTTGCTGCTGCCACTTCGCGCTGTCGGCCCGGGAGTGCATCGCCGCCTGAGTCACAAAATCGAGGACGCCCACCCACTGCGCCCCGTCTTTGAGCACGCACGACATCGGCAACGGCGTGAGGTCCAAATCCCGATGGCAGGCCGCCAGCAACTCTTCCATCGAGCCGGATTCTTTCTCCAGTTCGTTGACGAAGATGAGGCACGGCAGGCCGAGCGCCTTCACCTGTGACCACAGCCGGACGAGTTCGCTTCGGATGCCGCTCGCCGGACTGAGAACGACGATCACGCCATCCGCCGCCTGCAAGGCGGTGATCGCTTCGCCGAGCAAACTGAGCGCTCCGGGAGTATCGAGCAAATTGATGGTGGTGTGATTCCAGGAGCAGCGGAGAAGACTGGTGCTGACGGAACTGCGGTGGTGAATTTCTTCCGGCTCAAAATCCGAGACGGTCGTGCCTTGCATCACCGAACCGAGAGTCGGTATGCCACCGGTGGTTAAGAGGATCGCTTCGGCCAATGACGTTTTGCCCGCCCCTCGATTGGCGATGACAGCCACATTTCTGAGAGACCTCGCACCCGGCTCGTTCATAGGACCCTCCTTGGTCATTGCGAAAGGCGTCTGTGCCTTCGCAAATCCTGATAATTACATGGTGGCTTGCTCCCCCGTGTCATGCATGATGCGTTAACCAGCCCTCGTCGGCAAAACTGACATAGCGCCCGTCGCCTACAACAAGATGATCCAGCACTCGAATGCCCAGCACGTCCCCCGCCGAAACCAACCGTGCGGTCAGAACGTGATCTTCTTGGCTTGGTGTCGGATCACCGCTCGGATGATTGTGCAGAAAGATGACCGCGGCGGCGGATTCCTTCACCGCCATCGTGAACACCTCCCGGGGATGCACGATGCTGAGCGTCAAGCTGCCTTCGGACACGGTGGCATCGCGCAGGATCGCATGCTTGGCGTCCAGCAGGACCACTTTGAAAATCTCATGACGGAGGTTCCGCAATGCGGGATGATAGTGCTCGAACAGCACGCGGCTCGAGGAGATTCTTGTCCCCGTCGACAGCGGAGACGCCAGCGACCGTTTACCCAGTTCCAGCGCGGCCTTGACCTGCGCGGCCTTCGCCTCCCCGACTCCCTCGACGGCACACAGCTCCTCGATCCCGCAATGGGCCAAGCCGGCGACGCCGCCGAGCCGATCAAGCACTTCCATGCTCACTTGCACGGCCGAGGATCGCTGCCGACCGACGCGCAGGAGAATGGCGAGGAGTTGCGCATCCGTCAAGGCATCGGCGCCCTGCGCCAGGAGCCGCTCGCGCGGACGTTCGCTTGCCGGCCAGTGGGCAATGCCGTGCCGCACCGTCTTTCTGCTCACGTCGAACTCCTCGAACAAAAATATGACACGTTGAACGTTTTTGTACTACGGAAACGCCCTCCCCAGCCCCCCTGGTAACAAATACGTACCGCCTAACATGTTGAAATTACGTATCGACAAAAATTGGTTCGGCTTTTGCTTCGCTTGCCCACAGCTGCGCACCGCAACCAGGGAGGACTCGATGGAATGTCCGAAATGCAAAGGGCTCATGATGCTCGAGCGGTTCTCCGACTTCTTTCTGATCTTCTACGCATGGAAGTGCATCAACTGCGGCGCCATCATCGATCGCACGATTTCCAACAACCGGCGCAAAAGTCTCGCCGCCCGCGATGCACAGCCGGTGCAACCCGCGCAACCTTCTGCCGCCACGCGCTAACTCTCCGCTCGCGTGCAGGCGCGAGCGCGGGGTTGTGCGCACGACAACGCCGCGAGTCTCCTGCCTGACGCCTCTCGTCTTCCTCGTACTCTCACCGTACAGAATTATAGTCAGCCCCACGCGCAGCGTCAAAATGCCAGTAATGCCTCTGCGAGAATTTTTTGGGGTACGGCCCGCAGCCAGGTCTGACGCCGGCTCAACGGCGCTCGTCACCTTGACCCCTTCAAAAACGCTATGTTAGAGTTTGTCGTTTGTGAAAGCCTCTCGCCTATCAGAATGCTGAATACAAAGCGACGACGGCCTCTCGAAGGGGCTAGTCCGCAACCAACGAACAGGTTATGCGAGTGATCGCCGGTTCCCACCGAGGTCGGCGCCTGAGTGGGCCACGGGGGACCACGCTGCGGCCCACGTCGGACAAGGTCCGCGAGGCGCTGTTTTCCATCCTGGGGACGCGCATCCCCGGCAGCCGTTTTCTGGATTTGTACGCGGGCACGGGCGCAGTAGGCATCGAGGCGTTGAGCCGCGGCGCAACGATCGTGACCTTCGTCGAATCGGATCCGAAGGCGGTGCAGGTCATGCGGAAGAATTTGACGGCGTGCGGCATGCTGGAACAGGCGGTGGTGCGAGTCGGACCCACACAGACGTTTTTGCGGCAGCCACAGTCCTGGGACGGTCCATACGATGTGCTGTTTGCCGATCCTCCGTATGCCGACGGGGAAGCCGTTGAGCTCGTCCTCGGCAGCTGGCACCTTGGTCTCTTGTCATCGGAGGCGCTCATGATCATTGAACAGGACGCACGAGCCCAGATGCCGGAGGAAACGGATCGCGCCAGACTCATGCGTCGCTACAACTATGGGGATACCGCCCTGTTTCTGTATGGTCAGGCACCGAGCGGGTCGGCCTCATGAAAATCGGCATCTACCCAGGCACGTTCGATCCCATCACGCACGGGCACACCGACATCATCACCCGTAGTCTGCGCGTCTTTGATAAAGTGATGGTTGCCGTCGCACCGAACCCGACTAAACACCCGCTCTTCAATTTGGCCGAGCGGGTAGAGATGGTGCAGCTGGTGCTGAAGGACATCGGCCAAGTCGAGGTGGTGACGTTCGATGGTCTTCTGGTCGATCATGTGCAGCGATCCGGGGCCCATGCCATTATCCGCGGGCTCCGCGCGATCTCGGACTTTGAGCACGAATTTCAAATGGCCCTCATCAACCGCAAGCTGGCGAAACAGGTTGAGACCGTGTTCTTGATGTCAAGCGAGGAATATTCATACCTGTCCTCGACGATCATCAAAGACGTGGCCAACCATGGAGGCTCGCTGACCGAGTTTCTCCATCCCGAGGTCGCACGCCGGCTTCAAGCCCGAATACGGAGGGTCAAGTCATGAAGCTCGCGGCCCGCGTCAGTCGCATCGCCCCCTCGCCGACCCTTGCCATGGCAGCGACGGCGAAAGCCATGGCGGCTCAAGGCATCGACGTGATCGATTTTTCCACGGGAGAACCGGATTTCGATACGCCGGAACCGGTCAAGGCAGCGGCCGAGGCGGCGATCCGCTCGGGGTTCACCAAGTACACGCCGTCATCCGGCATTGATGAACTGCGCGGCGCGATCGTCGACAAGCTCAAGGTCGAGCAGGGTCTCCAATACGAGAAATCTCAAATCCTGGTGTCGTGCGGCGCCAAGCACTCGCTGTACAACCTCGCGGAAGCGTTGTTGGAGGAAGGGGATGAAATCATCATTCCGACGCCGTACTGGGTCTCGTACTCCGATCAGGCGCTCCTGAACGATGCGACGCCGGTGTTGCTGGCTACCAAGGAGTCCGAGGGGTACGCCATTGATCCCGCAGAGCTCGAGCGGCGTATCACCCCCAAAACCAAAGCGCTGATCATCAACAGCCCCTCTAATCCGACCGGCGCAACATATGGACGCCGGATGCTCGAACGCATCGCCGCGATCGCCATTCGACATCATCTTGTCGTGATCTCGGATGAGATCTACGAGAAGGTGCTCTACGACGGGGCGAGCCACGTCAGCATCGCTTCGCTGGGACCGGAAATCGCGGGGCGAACCGTCGTCATCAACGGCGTCTCCAAGGCCTACGCAATGACCGGCTGGCGGATCGGCTATGCGGCGGGACCCAAAGACCTGATCACCGCGATGGGGAACATTCAAAGCCAGAGCACCTCAAACCCCTGCTCGATTTCCCAGAAGGCGGCCGTTGCCGCTCTGCGATTCGGCGAGCCGTTCACGAAGCAAATGGTGACCGAGTTCGATCGCCGGCGTCGTGTGATTGTGGAGGGGTTGAATGCGATTCCGGGCGTGTCCTGCTCGATGCCGGGCGGGGCTTTCTATGCCTTCCCAAATATCCAGGGCGTCCTTGGGAAGCACGGTCCGACCGGTCCGGTCAACTCACCGACGGACCTCGCGACCTATCTCCTCAAGAACGCGCAGATCGCAGTCGTGCCGGGCGAACCGTTTGGCAGCGAGAGTCACATTCGCCTCTCTTATGCCACGAGCATGGACACGATCACGAACGGATTGAAGCGGCTGCGGGGAGCGCTGGAGGAGCTGAAGTAACAACAGAGAAGGACCGGTTACCGTCACACCCTAGGAGGACCACCTGTGCCGATTTATGAGTATCGGTGCGACAGTTGTTCGTATCAATTCGAAGTGAAACAGAGCATCAAGGACGACGCGTTGACCACCTGCGAGCGATGCGGCAAATCTCTTCGCCGCCTCATCTCCTCGTCGGGCCTCATGTTCAAGGGGAGCGGCTGGTATGTGACCGATTATTCGAACAAGCTGAAGCCGCCATCCGAAGGAGAGAAAACACCAGCCGCGGCCGAAGAAAAGAAAGAGCAAGCCGCCGGATCCTCGGCCGCGTCGCCAGCGAGTCCATCCACCGCCCCCGCGAGCGGCTCCTCGAGCAGCGCATCGCCGGCGTCCGGCGCATCCACGCCGAACACATCGAACACGTCGAACAAATAATCAGTCGAGTCCGCTAGTGCACGGTCGTCGACTTCGTCAACGTCTTCTTTTTCAGAGGCGCTTTGCTCGCGGTCTTGACCGAAGGCTTGGTCGCGGGCCTGACGGTCGCAGACTTGGTGGTTGCGGCCTTGACGGTCGCCGGCTTGGAGGACTTGACCAGGCGCTCCTGCAGCGACGTGACGCTGCTCTGCAGACTCGCGATCATCGCGCTTTTATCCCGATTGGTCCGAACGAGATCGTCGACCTGCGTTTGCAGATCGTCCTTTGCCTTCGTCACCGACGTCATCTGCGTTTGCAGTTGGGCCTTCTCCATCGTCACGGTCTGCAGTTCGGACCGGAGCTGCTCGACCTGCGTCTGCAGCGCCGGCGGCCAGTAATCGCACCCGGACAACATCGCCGCCATGACGATGACCAGCCCTACCGCTCGTCCCCCTTGTCGCTCCCGACGGATTAGCATCGATCCCTCCTTTATATGGGCACTGCTGGCCCTGCTGTATACCACATTTAGGCGTTCTTGAGGGAAAATCCTCTGGCGTGAAGCGCCGCCTCGATGGCGCTCCGAGGGATAGCTCCCTCGCGGACGATGCGAAGCGTCTCGTCCGCCTCGACGACCGTGGAAGGTAGTCCGCCCGGAGTGGGCCCCGCGTCAATAATCAGGTCCACCTTGGCGCCAAACGCCTGTTCCACTTCGCGCGCCGTGTGAGCCGGCGGAGTTCCCGTCCGGTTGGCGCTCGTTCCCGTCAGCGGGCCGACCTGCTGAAGCACCTCGCGCAACGGCCGACAGGAGCTGAGTCTGATACCCACCCGGCCGGTGCCGGCGGTGAGCGCGGGAGGGACCGAGGCTCGGGCAGGAAACAGAATGGTCAAGGCGCCCGGCCAAAACGTCTCCATTAAGACCGAGGCAGCGGAAGGCACATGCTCCGCGAAGGACGCGAGATTTTTTGGCGAGCCGACCAACACGAGAATCGGCTTTCCCTCTACCCGTCCCTTGGCGGCAGACAATCGATCCAGGGCGGTCCGGTCAAACGGGTTCACGCCCAGTCCGTAGAACGTCTCGGTCGGGATGGCGACGAGCCCTCCCCGTAGAAGCACGGCTCTGACCTGTTGTCCGAGAGAATCGAGGGCTGTTGCGGAGTACGGAATGATCGAAGCCATAAGGAACCGGCGGGAGCCGGCTAGCCGCGCGGGGCGAGTGCTCTATACGCAATGTCGTGACGGTAGTGACATCCCTTGAACGCGATCTGCTTCGCCGTGCGGTACGCCGCCGCCTGCGCGTCCGCCAACGTGGCTCCTCGTCCGGTGATGCCCAACACGCGCCCGCCCGTGGTGACGATGTCCTCCCCGTGTCTCGCAGTTCCCGCATGAAAAACGGTCGCGCTCTGTGGGTCAAGGCTGTCCAATCCGCGAATGGGTTCGCCGACGTCATAGGGGCCCGGATAGCCGGCGGACGTCATGACCACACACACCGCGTGCCCGTCGTGCCACTCCACCTGCACCTGATCCAGCCGGTGTTCGACGACCGCTTCGAGGACGTCGAGAAGATCCGTCTTCAGCAACGGTAGCACGACCTGCGTTTCAGGATCTCCCATGCGGGCGTTGAACTCCAACACGTAGGGAACTTCGTGGACGATCATCAACCCGGCATACAACACCCCTTGAAAGGGCGAACCCAACCGCGACATGACGTCGACGATCGGTTGTAGTATGTCTCGCGTCACCTGGGCACGCAAGGCCGACGTTCCTAACGGTGCGGGGCAATAGGCGCCCATGCCACCGGTGTTCAAGCCCGTATCGCCGTCGCCGATCCGCTTATGGTCCTGGGCGGGCAACATCGGCGCGACCGTGCGCCCGTCGGTGAACGCCATGATGGTCAGTTCTTCGCCCTGAAGACATTGTTCGACCAGGACCTGCTTTCCAGCGTCGCCGAACACCGCCTTTTCCATCGAGTCGACAATGGCATCACGTGCCTCCTCGCGCGTTTGGGCAATCAAGACACCTTTGCCCTGTGCCAGCCCATCGGCTTTGATTACGACAGGCATGTCATGATGCTCTACATAGGCGAGCGCCTCCGCCGGCAGGTCGAAAGCCTTGGCGCGGGCCGTGCGAATGCCGGCCTTTGCCATGATCTCTTTTGAAAAAATCTTGCTCGCTTCGAGCCGTGCGGCATTCCTCGTGGGACCGAAAATTTTCAGCTTTGCCTTGCGGAATTCGTCGGCAATCCCCAGGGCCAGGGGCGCTTCCGGTCCCACGACCGTGAGATCGATTCCTTTCCGTTGCACGAAGGCTTTTAAGCCCGCAATGTCGTCGGCCTTAATCGGCACACAGGTCGCGAGCGACGCGATGCCCGCGTTTCCCGGCGCACAGAAGAGACGGGGTTGGCGCGGGCTGTGAGCAAGCTTCCAGACCATCGCATGTTCGCGGCCCCCGCTGCCGACGACGAGAACTTTCACGGCATTATTTCCCAGGTGTCGGAGATTTGAGAAAGGATGTTCAAACGGCCTGTCTATCTCACCCACCCAACCCTCGCGCCGTGGGACGCGTTCTTTCCCAAACGAGGCCGCAGCGAGCGAGATGCCGAGGCATACCGTGCCTCGTACGCTGAGGCATTGAGCGATGCGAGAACGAGGCTCGAAGGCCGTTTCAACATCCGTCAGTGGCGGAAGTGTCGCATGCCGGTCAAAATCATCGCCATTCCGTGTTCATCGGCCGCCTTGACGACCTCTGCATCGCGAATGGAGCCGCCAGGCTGGATGACTGCGGTAATGCCGGCTTGCGCCGCCGCATCGAGACCGTCTCGGAACGGGAAGAAGGCATCCGACGCCATCACGCAGCCTTTCACGGGCAGCTGCGCCTTCATGGCCGCAAGCTTTACGCTATCCACGCGGCTCATCTGTCCGGCGCCGATGCCGACGGTTTGCCCGGGCTTGGCATAAATAATGGCGTTGGACTTGACGTGCTTGGAGACCTTCCAGGCAAACGCGCAGGCGGCGTATTCCTCGTCCGTCGGCTTCCGGACCGTCGGCACGGGCAGCGTCCGCAAATCCGTCAAGCTCCCCAGGTCCCGATCCTGGACGATGAGGCCGCCGACCAGTTTTCTCAGATCAAAGCCTTCCTGCTTCACCTTTGTGAGAGGCCCGACGTCCAGCAGTCGGAGATCCTTCTTGCGCTTGAGCTCGGCCAGCGCATCATCGGCGAATCCGGGCGCGATCACCACTTCAACGAACGTCGAGGTGATTTCTTTGGCCGCGGCGAGATCCACCGGACGATTGAACGCGATCACGCCGCCGAACGCCGACACGGGATCGGTCTCGCGCGCCTTGACGTACGCGTCCACCGGCGTGGCACCCAGCGCCACTCCACAGGGATTGTTGTGCTTGATGATCGCGACCGCCGTCTCGTCGTATTCCTTCGCCAATTCCAGGGCGGCATTGGCATCAAGGAAATTGTTGTACGACATCGCTTTGCCGTGGAGGATCGTGCCTCGCGAGACGGACGGCTCGTTCGATTGACGTTCCCGATAAAAGGCACCTTGCTGATGCGGATTTTCGCCATAGCGCAGGATCTCGGCGAGATCGAATTGGAGCGAGAGGACCTTGGGAAACTTGACGTCGCCGCTGTGGACCTGCTGTTCGAGGTACCCAGCAATCACACTGTCGTAGCGCGCCGTGTGCTGAAAGACCTTCATGGCCAACTCTCGCCGCAACGCCGGCGTCACGGTGTCCTCCTGCAGCGCCTTGAGCATCCGCGAGTAATCGGCGGGATCGACCACGACGAGCACATCGTCATGGTTTTTCGCTGCCGACCGCAGCATGGACGGGCCGCCGATATCGATGTTTTCGATCGCGTCCTCGAACTGACAGTTGGGTTTTGCGATCGTCGATTCGAAGGGGTACAGGTTCACCACCACCATGTCGATCGGGCCGATATGGTGCTCTTTCATTTGCTCGACATGAGCCGGCACGGATCGACGTGCCAATAATCCGCCATGGATCTTCGGATGGAGGGTCTTGACGCGGCCGTCGAGAATTTCCGGCGAGCCGGTGTAGGCCGCCACATCCGTCACCGCGACGCCCGCGTCGCGCAGCGTCTTGGCTGTGCCCCCAGTGGATAGGATTTCGGCGCCGAATGCGGCAAGCCCCTTTGCCAGATCGACGACCCCGGTCTTATCTGAAACACTGATCAATGCCCGCTTCATGCTGGCCATGCGACAACTCCTTGCATCGACTCGAGTTTATGATTAGCGCGGTGGAAGGGATGGGCGGAGGATAGCAAAGGAGGTGGACAAGTTCAACTTGGTTGTTCCCGCTTAGGCCAAACCCCAGGCTGGCTTGCTTCCGTGCGTTTATGATACCGTGCGGTTAAAGTGATGCTTGCAATTGAATGGCTGAAGCGCATGGAACGCAGGACCATTCTGGGCGGTGGGGTCTTCGCTCTGACACTGTTGGCGCTCGTCTGTATTCCCCGCCACCTTCCGTTATCGGCCTCTCCGCCTGCACTGGTCCCGGCGAACTTTCATGCGCGACTTGAACAAGGCACGCTGATGCTCCGGGGATCCCTGCCGGACGCCGGCGCTCGTGACCGCATCCTGGAACGGGCCCGCGCCACTTTCGGCCCGGCCCAGGTGCGTGTGCTCGATCAACTCACGATCGACGGCCGCATTGCCGCTCCCTCCTGGGTCAACCACCTGCCAGCCGTGCTTCCTGTGCTTGAACAGATGCAGGGCGTCCGATCGGTGATGATCGACGGCCGCTTCCTGGTTCTGAGCGGAGCCGTGCCGTCCGAACAGGCGAGAACTAGTATCTTGCATACCGTCTCGCCCTTGCGCTCACTCGGCTTGGAACTGGAAGATCATATGACGGTTGCCGCGACGACCGCGGCGGCCCCCTCGTTGCAGGCACGGTTGAATGACTTGTTAGCTCGCAACCAGATCGAGTTCGATTCCAATCAGGCCACCTTGACCGCACGCGGTCGGACGTCATTGGACCGGCTGATCCCCGTGTTGACCCAAGCGCCCCATACGTCGATCGAGATTGGCGGACACACCGACAGCTTCGGCGCACCGGACTATAATAAGGACCTGAGCCGGCGCCGAGCCGAAGCCGTGCGGGACTATCTGACCGCCCATGGGGTCACCCATGAGCTGACCGCCGTCGGCTATGGCGCGAGCAAGCCGCTGGCGGCCGGCGTCTCACGAGCCGCCCTTCAACGGAACCGCCGGATTGAGCTGCGCGTGCTGGAGACCAACTCGCGATGATCGCTCTCGCCTTCCAAATGGTCGTCTGCCTCCTCGTGGCTGCCGCGATCGGTGCGGCCGTCGGCTGGATGCTTCGGCACCGTTCAGCAGAGTCGCATGCCCAGAGCCTCACCGATCTCGAAACGGAGTTGCGCGTCAAGGGGCAGGCGCTGGACACGGCGATTTACGAGCTCAAAGTGAAAACTGCGGCCGTCATGGCGCTCGAATCCAAGGTGGCTTCGCTCGAAAGCCTGGGCCGATCCGCGCAAGAGGAGCTGGCCTCCCGGCAAGACCGGATCGACCGTCTGCAGCAGGACCTCAAGGAGAATCAGGCGTGCAGTCAATCGGCGCGATCGGAGTCTCAGACACAGCTGGAGCGACTCGCCGATCAAGAGACGACGTTGGCGGCGTTCGCCAATGAAGTCCGTCAGTCCAACGCTGCTCGCACCAAGGTGCAGGAGGAGCTTGCCGGCAAAGAGCAAGAACTTGTCGATCTGCAACAGCGGCTGGCTGAAGCGGACCGCTGGCGTGAGGAATTCGAACGGCTCCAGACGAAGCTCGAGGAATTGGAACCGGCGCAGGGCCGTCTGCACTGGCTCGAAGTCCAGTTGAGCGACAAGGATGCCCATCATCGGCAGGCCGTCAACCGGCTTGAACAGGACCTCGCCGCGCGCGACCGCCGCCTCGCCGAGCAGGCGGAACAGAGCTTATTGCTGGAGGAGCGGGATCGTCGCATCACCACGCTCGAACAGCGCCTGGCCCAGCTGCACGCGCTGCAAGCAGAACTCGCTGGCCAGGCGAAGATCATGGGCGATCAAGAAGAAGAGATTTCCCGTCTGCGCAAACGGCTCGGAGAAGTCCGCGCTGCACTGCGGGTGCGGGAGGACAGCGCTCCCGTGCTCGCGCGGCCCAATGGCCCCGCTAATCAACTCAGCCTGCAGATGCCGGCCCCGAAGGCGACCGCTGGGCCACGGAAGGACGACCTGAAAAAAATCCATGGCATCAGCCTGGCCATCGAGCGCGCGCTCAATAAGATGGGCACGTTTACGTATGTGCAGATCGCCAGATGGAAACCGAGTGACCTCGCCCGTATTGCGAAGAAACTGGACAACCTGCCCGCACGCGTCAAGCCGGACCATTGGATCGCCGACGCGAAAAAACAGCATCGTGAGAAATACGGCGAAAAACTCTAGCCGCCTCCTCCAACTGTGCGTTGACTTGCCGCCACTGCCCACCTAGAATCGCGTCCCATGACCGCTTCGTTCGTCCACCTGCATCTGCACACCCAATTCAGTCTCCTCGACGGCGCCAATCAGATTGAACCTCTGGTTCGCCAGATCAAGACCTTCGGACAGCCGGCCGTGGCGATGACCGATCAT
This sequence comes from uncultured Nitrospiraceae bacterium, assembly GCA_963730935.1. GTDB lineage: Bacteria > Nitrospirota > Nitrospiria > Nitrospirales > Nitrospiraceae > Nitrospira_C. The sequence goes on from CAVSTP010000004.1 coordinate 634,505, forward strand.
GGCAACATGTTCGGCGCCATCGAGTTCTACCGCAAAGCGAAAGAAATCGGCGTCAAGCCCATTATCGGCTGCGAAGCCTACATGGCGCTCGGCAGTCGGCATGCCAAGAAGGACAGCGGGCTGGCGCACAACGACTACTACCACCTCATCCTCTTGGCCAGAAACCTGACGGGCTATCAGAACCTGATCAAGCTGGTGAGTAAAGCATACCTTGAAGGATTCTATTACAAGCCGCGGATGGACAAGGAAATCCTTAAAGAACATCACGAAGGTTTGATCGCGCTGTCTGGGTGCCTGAGCGGAGAGATTCCGTACCTCATCGGGCAAAAGGACATGACCGGCGCCATGGCGGTCGCGGGTGAATTTCAAGAGCTCTTCGGGAAAGAGCACTTCTATCTCGAAGTGCAGGCGAACGGCCTCGACCATCAACGGATCGCCAATGCCGGTCTCATAGAAATCCATAAGAAACTCGGCATCCCGCTCGCCGGCACCAACGACTGTCATTACCTGAAGAAGGAGGACGCCCGGCCGCATGAGCTCATGCTCTGCCTCCAGACGGGCAAGACGCTGAGCGATCCGGCCCGAATGAAGTTCGATACCGACCAGCTCTACGTGAAGTCGACCGAAGACATCGCGCCGGCATTTGCAGAATTTCCCGGGGCCGTCACCAACACCTGTCGGATCGCCGATCACTGCGAACTCGAGCTGGCGCTCAACAAGACGCATCTGCCGCAGTACAAGGCTCCGGAAGGGTACACGCGCGAATCCTATGTCGAGTACCTGGCGATCGAAGGCCTGAAGTCCCGTTTGACGGAACGCCCGAGCACCATCCCCGTGGCGGTCTACGAACAACGCCTGCGTGAAGAGTTGATGGTCATTTGTTCCATGGGATTCGCCGGCTATTTCCTGATCGTCTGGGACATCATCCGGTTTGCCCGCAGCCGTGGCATCCCTGTGGGGCCGGGTCGGGGATCCGCCGCCGGCAGCCTGGTCGCCTATGCGCTACGCATCACCGATCTCGATCCACTCGTCTATACGTTGCTGTTCGAGCGGTTCCTCAACCCCGAACGGGTGTCGCTCCCCGATATCGACATGGACTTCTGCATGGACCGCCGGGGAGAAGTCCTCAATTATGTCGTCGACAAATACGGATCGGATCACGTGGCCCAGATCATTACGTTCGGGACGCTCGGCGCCAAGGCCGCCATTCGAGACGTGGGGCGCGTCCTTGAGATGCCCTACGCGGATGCCGACAAAGTCGCAAAACTGGTCCCCAACCAGCTGAACATCACGCTCGAGCAGGCACTCGAGACGGAGCCCCGGCTCCGTGAACTGGTCGACACGGATCCAAAGGTGCGGGAGCTCATGACCATCGCGCGGTCGCTCGAGGGGCTCGCCCGTCATGCCTCGACCCACGCGGCCGGCGTGGTCATTTCGGAAGAGCCGCTGACGGATCACGTGCCTCTCTATAAGGGCGCCAACGACGAAATCGTCACCCAATATTCGATGGGCGATGTTGAGAAAATCGGATTAGTGAAATTCGATTTTCTCGGCCTCAAAACGCTCACGATGATCCGCCGGGCCGAAACCCTGATTAATGAAAGCCATCCCGGACCGCCGCCGTTGAGCGTGGATCTGTTGCCCTTTGACGACGCCAAGACCTTTGCCTTGCTTTCGTCCGGGAAAACCACCGGCATTTTCCAGCTCGAAAGTTCCGGGATGCGCGATTTGCTGGCCGGCTTCAAACCGGACCGCTTCGAAGACATCATCGCCATCATCGCGCTGTATAGGCCGGGCCCGATGGACCTGATTCCGGATTTCATCAAGCGAAAGCAGGGCAAGGTGCCCATCGTCTACGAGCTTCCGGAACTGGAGCCGATCCTGAAGGACACATATGGGGTCATCGTGTATCAGGAGCAGGTCATGGCCATCGCGAACACCGTGGCCGGGTTTACCCTCGGCCAGGCAGACATTCTCCGGCGCGCCATGGGCAAAAAGAAACCGGAAGAAATGGAAAAGCTGCGCGTCAAGTTTTTGGAAGGCGCCCGGCAGAAGAAGATCGCGGAGAAGAAAGCCGAGAAACTCTACGAATTAATTCAGAAATTTGCCGGCTATGGCTTCAACAAGTCGCATGCGGCCGCGTACGCCGTCGTCTGCTATCAAACGGGCTATCTGAAGGCGCACCATCCCACCGAGTTCATGGCGGCGCTCATGACGAGCGATATGGGCAATCAAGACAAGGTCGTGGGCTACTTCACCGAATGCCGCGATCTCGGCATCAAGGTGCTGGGTCCCGACGTGAATGAAAGCCAGAAAAATTTTGGCGTCGTCGAGGGCGCCATCCGGTTCGGCCTGGCAGCGATCAAGAACGTCGGGGAAGGCGCCGTGGATTCGGTGCTGGCCATCCGTGCCGACAGCGGGCGGTTTACGTCGTTCTTTGATTTTTGCCGGCGCGTCGACCTCCACAAAGTCAACAAACGGATGCTGGAAGGGCTGATCAAAGCCGGCGCCTTCGATTCGCTGGGCGCCAAGCGCTCACAGTTGATGGCGATGCTCGATCAAGCCATCGAGGACGGCGCCGCCGCGCAACGGGAACGCGAGATGGGCCAGACCAGCATCTTCGGCGAAGATCTGAATGGCGGCGAAGCTGCGCACGATCACGTGGAGCCCACCCTGCCGAACGTACCCGAATGGGATCAGCCTCAGCGGTTGAAATACGAACGCGAACTTACCGGCTTCTACATCACGGCCCACCCGCTCACGCGTTACGAGGCAACGATTCACGCGCTCGCCACGGCCACGACCGCCGGCATTACAGAACTGTCCGACGGCAAGGAAGTGCGCCTGTGCGGTATCATCGCGACGGTGAAATCCATGCTGACCAAAAAAGGCGACCGGATGGCATACGTGACGCTCGAAGATCTTCAGGGGACGGTCGAGGTGATCGTATTCCCCGACCTGTTCAAGACCGTCGGCGATTTGATCGCTCCCGAGCGTCTCATCCGGGTCACGGGCACGATCGACCGAGGAGACAAAGGCACCAAGATCCGGGGCGCCAAGATCGAACCGCTGGCCGATGTCCAAACGCAGTCCATCAAGCGCATTCATATCCGGCTCGCAACTGAGCCCGAGGTCAAGGATCAGTTGCCGCGGCTGCTGGATGTTTTCAAACGGCACCCCGGCGCCACCGCGGTCTCACTGACCTTTCGAACGGAGAGCGCCCTCGAAGCGGAAACCGCCCCTCTCCCCCATCTAACTGTAAGCGCCACCGAAGACTTTGTCGCAGATGTTGAGGAAGTGCTAGGCAAAGGGGCCCTGTCTCTGGTATCGTAGCGCACCGAATAGGAGAGGGTCCCGGTCCGGAGACATATCGCTTATGCGCGATTATCTTGAGTTTGAAAAGCCGCTCCGCGAAATCGAGGAGAAGATCGAAAAACTCGCAGCCTCGGGCGGCGCAAAAGCCGGTGTTCAGGACGAAATCCGCAAACTGCGGATGAAGCTCGCCCAACTAGAGCATGAGCTGTACGGAAAGCTGACCCCCTGGCAGCGGACCCAACTTGCCCGGCATCCCCAGCGCCCAAGCACCCTCGATTACATAGGTGAAATCTTCCGTGACTTTCTGGAATTCCACGGCGACCGGTCATTCGGCGACGACAGAGCCATTGTCGGCGGCTTTGCCCGCTTCAACGATCGGTCGATCATGGTCATCGGGCACCAAAAGGGCAAGACCCTCAAGGAACGCATGCAACGGAACTTCGGAATGCCCAATCCGGAAGGCTATCGGAAGGCCCTGCGTCTCATGAAGATGGCGGAGAAATTCGGCCGACCCATTGTCACGTTCATCGATACCCCAGGCGCTTATCCCGGCATCGGGGCCGAAGAGCGCGGCCAGGCCGAAGCCATCGCGAGAAATCTGTATGCCATGTCGCGGCTCGCCGTACCGATCATTTCGATCGTCATCGGCGAAGGCGGAAGCGGAGGCGCGCTGGCGCTCGGTGTGTCAGATCGCATCCTCATGCTCGAGCACGGCGTCTATTCCGTGATTTCTCCGGAAGGCTGTGCCGCAATTCTTTGGGATGATCCCGCTAAAGTGCCGGATGCCGCCGCGTCCCTGAAGATGACCGCCCAGGATCTCGTAGACCTCCGCATCGTGGATGATGTGATTCCTGAACCGCTCGGCGGTGCCCACCGTGAACCGAAAGCCGTCACCGATCGAGTGGCCAAGGCGCTTACCAATCAACTGTTTCAACTCACCGATCTTTCGCTCGACCAACTGCTGGCCCAACGGAACCACAAGTACCGCCGTATGGGCGCAGTAAGCGGCCTCGACCTCACTGCCAACTAAGCCAACTAAGTTGACCGGCAGTCCGACCGGCTTCCTCCGTCCAGCCGGGTTTGCACCGGTCCATGCAGTGAGGGGGAAACGGCAATCTCGTTGACAGCCCGCCTCATATTGCTATGATTCGGGTAAGCGCAGGAAATGCATCGTTGCAGTACCTGCCGTGTGGAAAGCCACCATTCGCCCAGGAACCGCGGATGGAACAGCGAAAATTTCAGCGATTCTCGGACAACTCCGATGTCGTGTTTTCGAGTGACACGGTCAAGGGAGAAGGACGTGTGGAGAATCTCTCGCTCGGAGGCGCGGCGATCCTCAGCGATCTCGCCATCCCTCGCGGAGAATATCTTGCGCTGAAGATTACGTTCCCCACCCAGGCCGCTGTAATCGAGATCGAACTGGCGCCCGTTCGGTGGATCAAACCAGGGAGCTTCGGAGTGGAATTCATCCGGATCGCGCCAGGGTCACAGCAGCGACTCAAAGACTACCTCGCCACCTTGGAAGGCGCCGCCTCGGACGCTGCGTAGACTCTCCTCACGCGCTTGGGAAGCCCCGCAGAGACCGACGTCGTTGCCCCGCCAGGAAACACTCCGCTGTGTGATCATTCACCATACCCACCGCCTGCATGAACGCGTAGACGATCGTGCTGCCGACGAACCGAAACCCTCGCTGTTTGAGATCCTTCGAGAGCAGATCGCTCTGCCGGGTCCTGACGGGGATGTCGGTGCCACGCTTCCACCGGTTAACGATCGGCTTCCCTTCCACGAACTGCCAGAGATAGATGTCGAACGTTCCGAAGACGTGTTGGACCGCGAGGAAGGCCTGGGCGTTCGTCACCGCGGCGTCGATTTTCAAGCGGTTTCGGATGATCCTCGTATCACGCAGTAATACGCTCTTCTTGATCCGGTCAAACCTGGAGATCCGGACCGGATCGAAGTCGGCAAAAGCCTGACGATACCCCTCCCGCCGGCGCAACACCGTATCCCAGCTCAGACCTGCCTGCGCTCCTTCCAAGAGCAACATCTCAAAGAGCCGACGGTCATCATGCACGGGCCTTCCCCACTCGGTGTCGTGATAGCGAATCATATGAGGGGTGACTCCAGCCCAGCTGCACCGCCGTTTCTTGATGTCCGAAGAAGAGCGGTCAGCCATAGGGCCCATTCTAGACGGCTGGACCGACGCAGCTCAACGGCAAGGGTGACGATGCGTGTGGACTCGCGCGTTTCCTAGTCAGCGAATTCCGAGGCGAAATCACGCGCGAGGACAGGTTGTCCCCGCTGCGCAGTGTCCTTCCGCTTAATATGGATGAGTTGGACCATGAATTCTTTTCAACCCGCAGAATAGTTGTTGTTGTTCATAGACATGCCTGGATGCTGCGCGTTTCATGACACCGGTACGATATGTGCTTTGAGCAGTATTCTCGGTGTACCACTCAAAGACTCACGGGCCAGTCCTTACACATGACGGAAGGAGGGTGACATGAAATCGCCGACACTGCCGGTCTGCATCGCCATACTTGTCCTTGCCGGCTGCAGCCACACCATTCCCGAAACCGCAACCAAACCGCAGGCGCCGCCTCAACTCGGAAAAACACCTCCGGTCATCCAGCCGCTGAGCGCCGGTCAAAAACAGGCGCAGGCTCCCGAGTCATTATTGCCGGTGACGATGACGGCCGACCTCACGCCGGTGCAGAAGACGATCCAAGCGGCATTGCCCGAACGATTTACCGAAGAGCACCATCCGCTCAGCAGCGACTATCGCTGGCGGTTTATCCGTGAAGGCGAGCCTCAGGTGCAGATTCAAGACGGGCTAGTGAAATTCAATGCGACCTACCGAGGAGAGATTGAATCCACCGCCGCCCGCGCCTGCCGGCTGGATCCGCTCTACACCGTGCTCGAAGGCACAGGACATCTTGCGATGCGTGAACAGGAGCAGGGACTGCTCGTGACGATGAGCGATCCACAGACTTCATTCAGTCTGAAGCCGGAAAGCGATACCAAGTGCAACATGTTCAATATGCCGGTGCAGGATCAACTCGCCGAACTCTTCAAACAGGAAGCGGTGAAACAGCAGATCACCCAGTCGATCGAAGAGGCGGGCTACATCATCCCGTTGAATCTGGTCTGGGACCGGCTGCAGGAGGCTATACCAGTCGGGTCGGCCAACAACAAACTGTGCTTCTACGGAAAGGCCAAGGATTTTGCGATCGGCTCCATGAAGGGCCCTGCCCAGAACACGACGATCACCGGCGTGGTCCGGCAAACGCCGGTCGCGCTGTATCAGACGCCCTGTCAAAAGGCAACCGCGGCACCCCTTAAGGTTCATATGGACAACTCGGCGGCTGCGCTGCAGGAGGGCCAGCCCTATAAACTGCTGCTTTCGGTCCCGGTGCCCTATGCCGTTCTCAATCAACAATTACAAGAGAAGTTGTATCACCAGGAGGCACACCTTCCGACCACCCTAGGCAGCACGCTCGTCATCGAACGCGTCGTCGCCTCTGACGTCAACGGCCGTACTTTGCTCGCCGTCGATACGAGCGACGCCGTCAAGGGCACGCTGTATTATTGGGGGACACCGCAGTTGGAACACGAGGGGAACATCATCACGATCCCCGACCTTCAGATCGCCAATGAAACTAAAATGGCCCTCGAGGAAATCAAGTCAGGCTATTGGCAGATGGTGAACGACGAGCTGCAACCGCGCTTGCGGCAAGCGTCGACCATTGACCTGACGCAGCGGATCGGCAGCATGAAACAAGCCCTGAGCGGCCAACACAAGTCGGGCGGATTGAACATGGATCTGCTGTTCGCGAAACAGGAAGCGAGCCAGGTCGTCAGCACCAAGGACGCCTTGGTCGCCGACGTGTTGCTCGAAGGCACGGCCAGTGCCGCCAGCCGGCTGCCGGTGAAGCAAGCGTCGCGCACCGACGTGATCCAACCGGTGGCTGTCGACAAAGCCGCGCCCGTCGACAAATCGGCGACGATACAAAAGTCCCCGGCGAATGAAAAGTCGCCGAAGGAAGCGCGCGTTCCCGAAGAAGAACGGCGGTAGGTCCTTCCCGTCCTTGAGGGAGGTCGGTCCGACCTCCCTCTTGTTTTACCAGGCATAGGCTTCCGGGGCCGGTCCACCCGGCCCCGGGAACAGTTCGTCCATCCGCTTCAAGGTCTCTGCGCCCAACGTGAGATTCATCACGCGCATCGTGCCGTCCAACTGTTCCAGCGTCCGAGGACCGATGATCGGAGACGTCACGGCGGGTTGATGCAGCAGCCACGCCAGCGCCACATCGGCCTGGCGCTCACCAAGTTCCTGGCAGAGCCGTTCGAACGCTTCGAGTTTCGCGCGGTGCTTCTGCACCGTCTGTTGGAGATCTTGATCGGCGCGCCGGCCGACGGTCGCGGGAGTTAAGGCGCCGGCCAGCAACCCTCGAGCGAGCGGACTCCAGGGAATGAGCCCGATGCCATACGCTATACAGGCCGGAATGACTTCGAGTTCGATCGTCCTCTCGGTCAGATTGTAGAGACTCTGCTCAGAGACGATGCCGAGGAAGTGACGGCTGCGGGCGAGCTCCTGCCCCTGCGCCAGCTGCCACCCGGCAAAATTGCTGGTGCCGGCATACAGAATCTTCCCCTCCCGCACCAACTGCTCCATAGCCTGCCAGATTTCGTCCCAGGGCGTCTCGCGGTCGACATGGTGCATCTGGTACAGATCGATGCAGTCCGTCTGAAGACGCCGCAAACTCGCTTCACAGGCGCGCTTGATGTGCAACGCCGAGAGCCGCGATGCATTCGGCCAATCCCCCATTCGACCGTACACCTTGGTCGCGAGCACGACCTTCTCCCGTCGCCCGCTGCCCTGCGCAAACCAACGCCCGAGAATCTGTTCGGTCCATCCCTCTCCAAGCTTCCACCCGTAGACGTTCGCCGTGTCGAAAAAGTTCAATCCCAGCTCCAGCGCACGGTCCATGATCGCAAAACCGTCCGCTTCGGTGCTTTCCGGTCCAAAATTCATGGTGCCGAGACAGAGCCGGCTCACCTTGACGCCCGAGCGCCCGAGTTGTACGTATTGCATGGCCCCACTCTCCTCAGCGTCAGATGCCGATCGTCTCGATGCGTTCGACCTCGTCCGGCGTGAGCGTGAACTGATCGGCCCGCAGATCGTCCGCCATGTGCTGGGCATTCGTGGTGCCCGTCAACGGGACCATGCCGATCTGCATGGCGAACCGAAAGACTACTTGTGCCACGCCGGTGCCGTATGTTTCAGCCATGGCGCGAATGGCGGGGTCGATAAAGACTTCCCTGTTTGCGGTGAGCAGCGAGAAGCCTTGGTACACAATGCCCTGAGTGCGACACAGATCGCGCACAGCTTTGTCCCACCCGAAGGCCGCATAGCAACGATTTTGGACGACCATTGGACGATGCGCCGCCCGATCACACAGGAGCGCGAGTTGGCCTGCCGAGACGTTGCTGACCCCGATCAGTTTCGTCCTGCCGCTTGTGTACAGCGATTCAATGGCCGCCCACACCTCCCAATCCTCCGGTCCCAAGCCGCCGCGATGATACGGACCGTGCAGGACGTAGGAATCGAGATAGTCGGTGTGAAGATGGGCCAGTGAACTTTCAAAAGATTGCAGGACCTGGGCGGTGATGCTGGCGGTGACATCATAGGGCGTGCGGTGGTCCTGTCCATTGACGGGCGTGAATTTAGTTTGGAGGAACAATCCGTCGCGTGCCACGCCTTCCTCGCGCAAGCGCAGCAGCGCCTCCCCCACCAGCGTCTCGTCATAGTGAATCAGCTGGTTTGCCGTGTCGATCGCCGTGAAGCCCGCCTTGACGGCTTCGAGCACGAGCGGCGTGGTGGCCTCCTTCTTCCAGGCAGTTCCATACATGAATCCAGGAATCGTGACCCCATTGTAGCTCGTCATGGTCATGGCCATGGCCCAGTCGTCCTCCTTGCGCTGCTGCTTCCTCACCATACACAGTTCCCTGTCGCAGTCTCAACGTGAGAATTGGTACAGTGCGGTCATGGATTCTGACCATCAGATCGTCGAGTTGCGGATGAGTTATCGGTATGCCAAGCAGCATCCATGGGTGGTCCAAGCCGTCAACGGCTTTCTGTCGGCCTATTTCATGGAGCAGCCGGGCTTTCGTGTGCAGCGACACTTTGATGAGTTGGAATCCGGCATGCATGTCTGGCTGTGCGAAGTACCGGAAGCGAAGACGATGAGTCGGTTGCTGCGGCGCCTGAAAGCGGATCTGCCCGCCTTCCGTCACACGGAACATCAGGCGACCACCGGCTCGCGGCCGCAGTACATGATTGATTGTCCAGAGCCCTCTCCAACCGGCTAAGGTTTCAGGCCGTCAGAATTTGCCGGAGACGTGTCCAAATGCCGGGAGAATAGTATACTGAGGAGACGGGAGGTGTGTGCGATGCCTCGGGTGCTCGTGCTCGGCGCAGGAAAGATCGGCTCGCTGGTCGCCTGCCTGCTCTCCCAGCAAGGCAGCTACGACGTCCATCTAGGGGACGTAACGCTCGATACCCCGAAGCATTTGGTGGAAGACCTTGGTCTTTCCCGCGTCACACCCGCAGTTCTCGACGTGAGGGAGGGAGAAGCGGTCGCAACCTATCTGAGCGCGCATCCGGTCGACGCGATCATCTCGAGCCTGCCCTACTTTTGCAATCCGACCGTTGCCACGCTGGCCTTGAAGCACGGCTGCCACTATTTCGATCTGACGGAGGATGTCGAGGTCACCGATCAGATCCGGACGATGGCCGAGGGCGCGGCGCATGCCTTCATGCCGCAGTGTGGTCTGGCCCCTGGCTTCATCAGCGTCGTCACACACGACCTCATGACGCATTTCGAAACATTGGACCACGTCAAGATGCGCGTGGGCGCGCTCCCCGTGCACCCCAGCAATGCGCTCAAATATTCGCTGACCTGGTCCACCGACGGCCTGATCAATGAATACGGCAATCTCTGCTACGGCATCGAAGAAGGCCGCAAGATTCCCCTGCAGCCCCTGGAAGGCTACGAGACGATCGAGCTGGACGGACTCTTGTACGAGGCTTTCAATACGTCGGGCGGGTTGGGCACGCTGGCCGACACCTCAGTGGGGCGCGTGAAAACGATGAACTATAAAACCTTGCGCTATCCCGGTCACTGCGAAAAAATCCACCTGCTGATGAAGGATCTCCGGCTCAACGAAGACCGCAAGACGCTCAAGCGGGTGCTTGAGCACGCGATTCCACAGACATTGCAAGATGTCGTGCTGATCTATGCGTCGGTGACCGGAACGAAACAGGGCGAATTTTTCGAAGAAAGCTACGTCAAGAAAGTCTATCCCCAATGCATCAAAGGTAAGCTCTGGTCGGCCATCCAGGTGACTACCGCCTCGAGCGTCTGCTGCGTCATGGACCTCGTGCTGCGGCATCCCCACGCCCCCCGTGGCTTCGTCACGCAGGAATCGATTCCCTTGAAAGATTTTCTGGCCAACGACTTTGGAGTCTATTACCGATGAGTACCATCCATGCCGCGCTCAAAGCGCTCGGCATTCAGGCCGTGAATTCGGGAGGCAGCACGGGCAAACACTGGTGGTCCGATCATGCGGCCCGCTCGTTGCTCCAGTCCGTCAACCCGGCGACCGGCGAAGCCATTGCTGCGGTCCGATCCTGCACGGCCCAAGACTATGAGCACATCGTGGCGCAGGTCTGCGAAACGTTCACGACATGGCGCACGGTCCCTGCGCCGAAGCGGGGCGAGTTGGTTCGTCTGATCGGCCAGGCCTTGCGGGAAAAAAAGGACCAGCTCGGCACACTCGTATCGCTCGAGGTCGGAAAGATCAAGGCCGAGGGCGACGGCGAAGTACAGGAAATGATCGACATGGCCGACTTCGCCGTCGGGCAATCGCGCATGCTCTACGGCGCGACGATGCAGTCTGAACGGCCCGCTCATCGGATGAGCGAACAGTGGCATCCCCTCGGACCGGTCGGTGTCATCACCGCCTTCAACTTTCCGGTGGCGGTCTGGGCCTGGAATGCGTTTCTCGCCGCCATCGCCGGTGACCCCGTCATCTGGAAACCCTCGCCGAAAGCGCCGCTGTGCGCCATTGCAGTGCAGCAGATCTGCAACCAGGTCATGGAGCAGCAGGGGTACTCGGGCATTTTTTCGCTGTTCATCACCGATCAGCCGTCGCTGGCCGAGACCATGGTCCGCGATCCCCGGTTGCCCTTGATCTCGTTCACCGGATCCGTTCCCGTGGGCCGGCACGTGGCCGCGCTGGTCGGCCAGCGGCTGGGCCGCACACTCCTCGAGCTGAGCGGCAACAATGCCGTCATCGTCGATGACAGTGCGGACATGGATCTGGCCGTTCGGGCCATCGTCTTCGGTGCGGTCGGGACCGCCGGTCAGCGGTGCACGACGACCCGGCGGGTGCTCGTTCATGAGTCCTGCGCGGATGAGTTGCTCGACCGCCTGGTCAAAGCCTATAAGCAAGTGCGCATCGGCAATCCGCTGGATGCGGACGTGCTGCTGGGCCCGCTCATCGATCACGTCGCCGTCGAGACCTACCGTGCCGCGATCGACGAGATCAAGAAGGAAGGCGGCGAGATCGTCCACGGAGGCCGCGTGTTGAGCCGTCCGGGCTACTTTGTGGAGCCGACGATCGTGCGAGCCAAACCGCAGTGGCCTCTGGTGCAACGGGAGACCTTTGCACCGATTCTCTATGTCATGACCTACCGGACGCTCGACGAAGCGTTGGCCATCCAGAACGGGGTCCCGCAAGGCTTGTCGTCGGCGATCTTCACGAATAATTTGCGGCACGGCGAACGGTTTGTGTCAGCGTCGGGCAGCGACTGCGGCATCGCGAACATCAATATCGGAACCTCCGGAGCGGAAATCGGCGGGGCCTTCGGGGGCGAGAAGGAGACCGGCGGCGGCCGGGAAGCCGGATCCGACGCCTGGAAAGCGTACATGCGGCGGCAAACCAACACGGTCAATTGGGGCACCGATCTACCCTTGGCACAAGGCATTAAATTCGGCTCCTAACCTTGGTGGAAGAGGACGGGCGCTATGGATATGAACCGCGAGCTCGATGGGTTGCTAGAACGGATGGTGACGGAGTATGTGGCACGCAACCGGGCGGCGAAAATCCTGAGAGGCTTGCTCGAGGAGGCCGGTGTGGGGTTTTACCCGGTCGTCGATCACGTGACATTGCGCACGCTGGACATCGACCGGCGCGCTGAGGCGTTCGTCACACTCGGGTATACCTATGATGAAACCTTGCAGTACGACGACTGGTACGCGAAGGTGTACCGGAAGACTGGCTATCCGGCCCTCTTCGTGGATCAAGCCTATGCGGACACCCGGGGGAAAACCAGCATCATCCCGGGATGGGTGGCCGCCTTCGGCGACCAGGTCTTTCACCATGTGGCGGTGCGCGTCGAGGATATCGACCGGGCGGTCTCCCGGCTGAAGAGCAACGGCGTGGAGTTTGCGGGTAGCGTCGTCGGCCCCGCCGGCGGCCAACTCCGTCAGATTTTTTCAGCCCCAGAAATGGTGAGTGGACAGCCGTTCACAGTGCTCGAACTTGCAGAGCGGCATCGCGGCTATCAGGGGTTCCTCCCGCCGCAAGCCGACAGCTTGATGAAGTCGACCGCTCCGCAGTGAGCGTCAAGCGGAGTGGGATGCAGACTGCACGCGCGCATCAACCGGCTTCAGGAAGGCTGGGCCTTCAATGGGGAGCCGGATCTCGAACGTCGTGCCCAGGCCCGGCTCGCTCTCCACGGTGATGCGTCCCCCGTGCATGTCGACGACGTCCTTGACGATCTTTGTGCCCAGTCCCGTCCCGCCGGTCTTATTACTCACCAGACGATTCGTGAACAGATGGTCCCGTATCTCGGCAGACATACCATTACCCGTGTCCGTCACGCGGAGCCGGATGCAATCGTCCCCGGCCTCGTGGAACCCGCCGATCGTGACGAGGCCGTGAGACGGCACCTCGGGGATCGCATTATTGACGAGATTATAGAGCAGTGAATACAGCCGCGCTTCATCTCCGGCGATCGCCGGCAACCCCTGCAATCCCTCCATGCGCAGTGTGACCTGTCGCTGTTCTGCGGCCGAGCGCAAGGACTTGACGACGCTCTCGGCGATCTTGCCGATGACGCAGGGTTCGAACTTTTGCGAGACACGCGTCACCGCCGCATAATCGGCGATCGCCTTCATGCGGTCCTGAATGCGGCGGGAGGTGTTGCGGAACATCGTGATCACCTCCTCGCATGCCGAGTGGCTTTGTTCGGCACGCGCCCGCTCCATCGTCGGTAGGTGGCGGAAGACATCGTCAATCTCTTCGGCGAGGAGATCGGTGCCGACGACCAGCGGCATCAGAAGATTTTTGACGTCGTGCGTAATCTCTCCCATCAGCTTCGTGATCTCCACCCGCTGACCCATCCGATCGATGATCGTGGACACCGTTTGGTCGATCTGACCCTGTTCGAAGGGCTTGGTGATGAAATCGACGGCGCCTTCCTTCATCGCCTCGACCGCGAGCCGAATGGTGCCGTAGGCCGTCACGACGACGATCGGCAGGTTCGGCCACCGTTTTCTAATCAGTTTGAGCGCTTCGATCCCGTTGAGACGGGGCATCGAGACGTCGAGAAACGCCAGATCTAGCGCATGCGCTTCGACGGCCGCGAGCGCCGCCTGGCCATCGGCCGCGGTGACGACCTCATGGCCGAGCCAGCGCAATCGTTCCGAGAGACTCATGCTGATATCGGGATCGTCGTCGGCGACCAGTATGCGAATAGCCATGGCGTTCCTCCTGCGAGCGGTAACTCAGCAAGAAATGCGCCATTTTTCTCGACACAGATTTTCAACGGTTTGAGCGGAAAGGCCTGAAGAACCAACGCCTTAACTGGATCAGTTTAGATGGAGGCCGGATCAAAATGGATTCGCTAGCCCATGTCTTTCAAGATGTGGTCGGGATTCCGATCATGGCCAATGCTCTTCATGAGGGCGTCTTGAAACAGCACGACCACCCGCCCGCGCTGGTCCTTCACGATCATGGAGGTGGAAGGCGCCTTGAAGGTGGCCGGGTCGCCCTCCAGCCAGGCACTACATGTGAAGGGCAACGCATCGAGCACGGTCTCCACGCGATATTCATGACGCAGCCGGTATTGCAACACATCGAACTGCAACCGGCCGACGGCGGCGACCAGCGATTCCAGATCGTTGAGACTGCGCATGATTTGCACCGTGCCTTCCTGCGCCATCTGTTCGATCCCTCTGTCGAACGCCTTGCGCTTGCCGACGTCGGTCGGCCTGATGCGAGCGAAGATCTCCGGCTGAAATTGCGGCAACGGCTTGAAGGCAAAGCCGCCGGTTGTCGAAATCGTGTCGCCGATGGCAAAGACGCCGGGATTGATGATGCCGATGATGTCGCCGGGAAATGCCTCCTCGACTGTGGCGCGTTCCTGCGCGACGAGGCTGTGCGGCCTGGACAGACGGATGTCGCGCCCCAGTCGCCGATGCTTCACCACCATATCCCGCTCGAAACGACCCGAGCAGACGCGGAGGAACGCCGTGCTGTCGCGATGCTTGGGGTTCATGTTGGCCTGTAGTTTGAAGACGTAGGCGCTGAACGGCCGTTCAATCGGATCTATGGCCAGTTCGCTTCCATCATCGCCATCGGCCGGGCGTGCGCCGGGAGAAGGCGCCAGACGCACGAACGCGTCCAGGAAGCTTTCCACGCCGAAATTCGTCAGCGCCGACCCGAAAAATACCGGCGTCACGTCTCCGTCTAAAAATTGTTCGTGCGAAAGCGGATTGCCGGCAATGGCCAGCAGTTCCAAATCGTGCTGGACCTGCCCCATGACGTCCGCGGACACGCGCCCGCTTGCAGCCAGGTCTGCCAGTGCCATCGTCTGCACGTCGACTTTCGTGGCGCCACCGTGTGCGGTCTTACTGAAGAGCGCCACGCGGTTGTCATCGCGCATCACGATGCCCGCAAAGTCGCTACCCGATCCGATCGGCCAGTTCACGGCGCTGGCATGAATCGTCAAAGCTTGCTCCACCTCAGTCATCAAGTCCAAGGGCGGACGCCCGGGAAGGTCCATCTTGTTCACGAACGTCAACACCGGAATGCGGCGGAGGCGACAGACGGCAAAGAGCTTCCGCGTCTGCGTTTCGACACCTTTCGCTGCATCGATGACCATAATGGCGCTGTCGGCGGCCGTCAGCGTCCGGTAGGTGTCTTCCGAAAAGTCCTGGTGTCCCGGGGTGTCGAGAAGATTGATCACGGCATCTTTGTAGGGAAACTGCATCGCAGAGGCGGTAATGGAGATACCCCGCTCCTGTTCCATGCCCATCCAGTCGGAGGCCGCCGTCTTGCCCCCTTTGCGCCCGCGCACCATCCCGGCCGTCCGGATCAACCCCGAGTACAGGAGGAGCTTCTCCGTCAACGTCGTTTTCCCGGCGTCCGGGTGACTGATGATGGCGAACGTCCGGCGCTTGGCCGTGGCGGCTGCCAATTCACTCTGTTCAGTTGAGGCCGTGCGCATGCTGTCGCGCAGCATATCATAGCGGACGACCTGGGCGGGAGACTCCGCATGGCTGACAGCTATTGCGCGTTTGGATCAGGGTAATACGAAGGACTCCATTTTGCCGATGTGGATACCGTAGTGAGGATTCCCAGTGCCCGATGACAAGGCATTGATGAGGGGAAGAAACAACTCGTGAGAGACCCAGGCGTCGGGATCAAGAAGCACTGTCATTTCTGACAGTATCCATGCGCCTTTTTCTATGAGAAGAGTGCCTGCGTAAAAATCCGGAGGAGGACAATTGAAACTCACGAGAGGTTTGAGCCCTGGGGAAAAACATCATGTATGTCGGCGCACCGATCCTGGCGATCGCCGCGGATCTAGCACTCCCCCCGGATAACCAGTTCCCGGCGGTTGTTGGTTCCGGGAGCAGTTGGCGCGGAGTCCTTCCTGCCGACACCGCCCCTTGCACCACGCGGTACGCCCCTTCCCGTCGGTGGAACCGACTAGGTCGACTCCTCGTTGTGCGGGACCGCATGTCTTCTTAGAGTAGCGACACGGAGGTGGACATGAATGTCTTGCTCGTGCATCCCGGCCCCCTGATGTATACGAAAATCTATCTGCGCCTCGAACCGCTCGGCGTTGAACTGGTTGCCTCGGCGGCGCGGGCGCTCGGTCACCGGGTGACCCTGCTCGATCTGCAGGTGGAATCCCACCGTGACTACCTTCGCCTGTTACATGAACAGCGGCCGGAAGTCGTGGGGTTTTCGTGCAATTATCTCGCAAATGTGCCGGAGATCGTCGACCTCGCCAAGTTAACCAAACAGCTGCTGCCTACTTGTCGGGTCTTCGTAGGAGGGCATAGCGCCTCGTTCGTTGCGCAGGCGATCCTCGAGCATGCCGACGGCGCGATCGATTGCGTAGTGAAGGGCGAAGGGGAATCGGCCGTGGGTCCGTTGCTCGAGGCGTTCGCCGGTGAGCACAGGGCCTTGGGACTTGTGCCAGGCGCCGTGACGCCCATGGGCGAGGGGCCATCGGTTCGAATGCTCGAGCACCTCGATGACCATCGGCCGGCCCGGGATCTGGTTCGCCACCGCCGCAAATACTTCATCGGTGTGCTTGACCCTTGCGCGTCCATCGAATTTACCAGGGGTTGTCCATGGGACTGCTCCTTCTGCAGCGCCTGGACCTTCTACGGCCGCAGCTATCGCACTCGCAGCGCCGAAGCCATCGTTGATGACCTGAGCCGCGTGCGAGAGCCGGGGGTCTTTATTGTCGATGACGTCGCTTTCATTCAGGCCAAACAAGGGATGGCCATCGGTGAAGCGATTGCCCGTCGCGGCATCAACAAACAGTACTATCTCGAAACGCGCGGCGACGTGCTGCTGCGAAACAAGGAGGTGTTCCAATTCTGGAAGACCCTCGGTCTCGCCTACATGTTCATCGGCATTGAAGCGATCGACGAAGAGGGCCTCGCCCTCCATCGCAAACGCATCACGTTAAGCAAGAATTTTGAAGCGCTGGACTTCGCCAGGTCTCTCGGAATTACGGTCGCCATCAACCTGATTGCCGATCCCTCGTGGGATCGCCGACGGTTCGACGTCGTCCGCCAGTGGTGTTTGGAGATTCCGGAGATCGTAAACATCAGCGTCAATACTCCGTATCCGGGGACGGAGACCTGGCACACGGAAGCACGGCGCGTGACGACCCGCGACTATCGTCTCTACGATATTCAACATGCGGTGCTGCCCACGACCTTGCCTTTGCCTGAATTCTATGCAGAACTGGTCAAAACGCAGCAGGTCTTAAATACCAAGCATCTCGGCTGGACGGCGCTGAAATCCACGGCCCGTATTGCCGCGGGACATTTGCTGCGGGGTCAGACCAATTTCGTGAAGATGCTGTGGAAGTTCAACAGCGTGTACAACCCGAACCTACAGATGGCCGACCACGCTCGCCCGGTGATCTACCAAATGCCTCTGCCGCCGGAGCCGGTCGCCGACATCGCCTCTCACCTCCTGTATATTCATCGCAGTCAGGGGCGGGCCGGCCGCGTGCTGGACGAGGCGACCGAGCAGTTTGTCGAAACGACCCGCATGCGCAACACCGGCTAGCTCGGCGGATCGTCGCTCCCTGCGCGGTCACGTGCGCCCCTGTTCGGCCTGGCCCTGCCAGAGCATGTCGTAGCCCAGTTCCTTCGTGTCGGCGCACATCGCGGCGAGCGCGGCAAACTTGCGCGTGAACAGTTCGTTCGCGTGCGACCGCTCGTGATCCTCAAACGAGCGCCAATAGGTCACGATCACGTAGTGATTCTCCGCGGTCTTGGAACCGGACAGCGTTCCCTCTTCCGACACGAACCCCGAGAAGCGAAATACCTGCCCCGCGAGAAATCCGCCCTTGTCTCCTCCATACGTCTCCTTGACGACACTGCACAGTTCTCCGACTGCCAGTTCGATGTCTTCGAACGTGATTCCAGGTTTCAGGGTGACGCTGTTGAATAACATCTTGGCCCCGAACGGCAGTGTGATTGGTCCAAACATATGCTCCTCCGAGACGTGTGGCCTGGCCGCCGGCGTCACGGTCCGCAGCCGGTCTATCTATCTATGTGGGCGCGCAGACGCCTGCATCGGCACCCGGGATCATTCTACCGCGCTATCTGCCGCGCTCTCGTGTCACGCGGCGCTCACCGATACCCAAACGCAGGGCTTCGATGTCCAACTCATGTTCGAGCCGATGCAACACGTCGTCGCTGATCGTGCCGTTATCGCGCATGCCGATTAACGCCACCCGCTCGGCAGTGAGCGTCTCGTGGCGCAACCGCCGGAAGGCCTCCACCGTCTCGGCCGCACATTCGGGGTCCACGGCGCCATTATTCGCGAATTGATGCCGACGTCGGGTGTAATGGTCGCGCAGGCGGTCCACATGCTCGGCGGGCGGCCACGGCTGTTCCGACAATTCTTCCAGGCGCGTCAAGGCCATCGACGCGGCATGCGCACGAGCCCGCATCTCTTCTTCTTCCAGCACTCGATTGTCGTCCTCGACCCGCAGGGCGCGAATCAGGGGCGCGAGCGAGAGTCCCTGCAGGACGAGCGTGGCCAGGATCACCGAAAAACTGATCAAGATGATTTCCGCGCGGAAGGGCAGCGGCGCGCCGGTGTTCGTCGTCAGCGGCAGCGCCAGTGCCGCAGCGAGGGTGACGATGCCGCGCATGCCGGTCCAGCCGATGAGAAAAATGTTCGGCCAGGGCGGAAGCGGATCCCGTGTCCGGATGGTTCGGCTGACCCAACGGGGGATAAGCGCTGCAAGGGGCACCCAGCCAAGACGGACCAGGATGGCGGTCAGGCTGATGATCGCACCGGTTGCCAACAGCGTGCCGAATCGCTCGGCGGGAACGGCCTGGCGGAGCGCACCAAGTTGTAAGCCGATCAGGATGAAGATAAACCCGTTCAACACAAAAATGAGAAGATCCCAGACCGCGCGGGCTTGTATGCGGGTGACCGGCGAGACCGCTTCGCTGAAATATTGTCGGACGTATAAGCCGCCTGCGACACACGCCAGTACGGCCGACGCGTGCGCCTGTTCCCCCACGACCCACGCCACGTACGGAGCCAGCAACGTAATGGCGATCTCTGTGAAACTATCCTGCGTGGCACAGAGGGCCCATCGCGTCGCCATCCCGACGGCGAGACCAATCGCAACACCTGCCACGCCGGCAAAGACCACGTCAAAGACCGTCGGCCCGAATGCAATGCTTCCGCCTACCGCTGCTCCGACCGCCGTGCGGTATAGAACCAGCGCTGTGGCATCGTTGACCAGGCTCTCTCCTTCAAGAATCGTCACGATGCGCCGAGGAATGTGCAGCCGCCTCGCAATCGCCGTGGCGGACACCGCATCGGGAGGCGAGACAATGGCGCCCAGAGCAATGGCCTCGGCCCATTCCATCCCCGGCAACAAGAGGCGTGCCACGTATGCCACGGCCGCGGTGGTCGCGAGCACCAGTCCAACCGCTAACAACGAGATCGGACGGATGTTGTAGCGAAATTCCCGCCAGGAGGTGAAGTACGCCGCCGCCCACAAGATCGGCGGCAGAAACACCAGAAATACGAGATCGGGCCTCAACGTGACGACCGGCAGCCCTGGGACCAGCCCCAAGACCAATCCCCCGATGACCAGCAGAATCGGATACGGAACGACGATTTTTTGTGCGAGAGTGGTGAGGGCGAGCACGACACCGAGGAGGAGAATGACGACTTCGAGTTGATGCAACCCATCCATAGACGTATCGATTCCGTCTGCCGCACGGTAGGCTACGCGGCCAAAAGGATGGAGTCAAATGGATGAAAGGTCACTCCCGCGATTGGGCGAGCGCCTCCCACCCCCTTGTCAACCGAGGGTCGGGGGCCAGGCAGGACTCGCGATGATCAGCGGACCGGCGGTGCGACGTCAGGGATCTGCAAGGTGATCGAAAGAGCCGGCCCGTCCGGAGCAACTTTTGCGGCGATCTTGTCTCCGGTTTTGAGCTTCGCGGAGGCACCTTCTATCTTGGTTTCCGGGGTCACTCGTAGACGCACTTCGTGCCCGGACATTTCTCGTACCACCAGCTCGTTTCCTTCCCAATAGAGCACATCGCCCTTAATCTCAGAGCCAACAGTGGTGGTTGGAGTGTTGGTGGGTGGCGAAGGTTCTGCCCAGGCCGAATGCCCAACGCCCGAAACCAGGAGCAATAAAGTGAACAGAAGCGTCATACCCTAGCCTCCTCCCTAGTCTCAGCCTACAAATCCCCACGACCCTTGTCAAATCGGCAAGAGTGCTGGCTCAGGCCGCCACTGCATCACCCCCCGTATCAGGGAACGAAGCCACGGAAATCTAGGGGTCGGACGAGACGCGATTTCCCGAAAAACACGCGATCGTAACCGGTATGCGGTCGATGCTCCGACAAACCGCGGTCGGTGGGCTGTGGCTGATCATTGGCGTTCTTCCCGTCTTCGCACAGGCCGACAGGATGGGTGGACCGGTCGAGTTCCGCTCCGCTGATCGGCCGATTCCTGCACCGACGCTTAGGTCTGCCGACTCAGCGTCATCCGACGCCAACAAGTCTCTCACGATCGGTCCTCCGGCAGTGGACGACGTGCTCAAGCAGATCGACCGAGAACTGGGCCGAACAGGGACGAGAACCGACGCCGAGTCTGGCCGCCAGGGCTCATCCCCAGAGACCGGCGAGGCCGACAGACGCGGTTTAGGCGGAAGTACGTTCAAGTGACCACGGGATTCCGATATGAGGAGGAAGGCAAGGAGACCAAGGGCAAATCAAAACTCTAAGGAGGCTTCATGAAAGCGTTGATTCGTCTAATTGTCGCCCTGTTGTTGTCATGGCCCGGTCTGGGCTGGGCTGAGGACGCGTCTCACGGCGGGTACCGTGGTATTGCCACGATCTATTACGCATTGATCTGGGGAATCCTCGTCTATGGCTTATGGGACGCCTTCGGTAAGAAAGCGTTCTATGTTGGAGCCCCGGTGATGGCCGTGATCATCTATTTCCTCCTCCCCTCAACGTGAAGAGGCGCAAGTTAGGGAACAACAGACGAGGCCGTCGACCTATTGGGTCAAGAGATCGGACGGATCCAGCACGTCGTGAAACACGGTGGCCAGATCGAGGAGCGCTCGGCTCCCGTCTCCGACATACACCGACCCATGCATGGTTGCCAGGGTTTTCGGGCTGAGGGTCGCCAAGCGTTTGAGCGTGGTATCCGTCAACGTGCAGTACGGAAGATAGTTCGCCAGCGGTCCCTGTTGATACTCCACGAGCACCTCCCGGCACCGGCCGATGATGTCCGACTGCGTCACCGGCTCCACATTCCCTAGCTGATGGAATAAATCAGAGCACAACAACGTCCGCTGCGTCTCTTCGAACAGGAGACCCGCTTCCCAACAGTGCGGGACATGCGGCGTCGCAAGAAACCGGAAGCGATAGTGCCCCGTTGCTAAAATTTCGCCGTCCGTCATTCCTTTCGCGGGACGCAGGGACAAACAGTCGTCAACGCTCACTAGCTTGCCCACCAGACTGCACACCGCAGTGGCATGCGGCGCCAGCGTCTGCCATTCCGGCAACGTGCCGCACTCATCGGCTTCGAAATGACTGAACGCGATCCACCGCAGGCGAGCAGGATCGATGAGCGAACCCACCGCCTCCTTCGCTTCGGAAAACAGCATCCTCGGGCCGGTGTGAAAGAGGAGCGGCTCCTCGTCCCGCACGAGGAATTGACTGAACTGCATATTGAACGGCTCAATGAAGGTCGTGATGCGGAAGAGATCAGGAGCCACCTCGGTAATCTGCGTCATTATTCCTCCTTGTGAAAAAACAGATCATGGCTTCCTCGACAGAAGCGTTCATTCCACGACCGCTTCCCGGTCTTAGGGACTATGTGTCGGATCTAGCGAACGAGAGGGAACTTACCAATCCAGTGCTATGGCGGCAGTGCATAGTCCCGCCCCAGGCGAGAGGTTTGAAACAATCGAAACTGCATGTGCCTGACATCTAAAAAAGGATATTGCTGTTTGACCATCTGTTTGTAGTGTTCGAACCCTTCGCGCCCTCCCGGATAGTAGCGCCAAATGGTCGGCTCCTTGTAACAGTCCAATCCGAAGTGCCCGATGTAGACCAATTCCCCGGCCTTCACGGTGAACGTCCCTCCGATCGGCTTGCCTCCTTCGAAGAGCCGCGCACGACCCACATTCGTAATCTTCGCATCGGTCGTCGATGCCACCTTGATGGCGAACGTTGCCAGGCCATACTCGCCCGGATCCAACATCAGCACGTAGTTTGTGGCCGGCCCTCCTCCATAGGATGGAGAGCCTTCCAAGACGACATCGGCCGTGGCATTGTCAGCCGTGGTCTCATTCGGCAGCCGGTCGAAACCGAAGGACCACAGTTGTCCATTCACAAATTGCCCACAGTTCCACGTACGGCCCCATAGTGCAGAGAGGACCACGAATCCCTTGGCCGCATCTTTTCTATAAGACTCCGGGGTCACTTCCTGTTTGGGCCTGGTGACCGCAGATGACGTGCAACCGGCGAGGAGAATGAGCAGTGCCGTGAGCAGCGCACATCTTTTGACCGTATCAGCTTCCATGCGCAGGACCCTACGCTCTCACCAGCCGAACGTCAACAATGGGCCTGGATGGCGGCCGGATCAGGGAACATCGGTCGATGGATGGCAGAGGCAGAATGCGGTTACGAAATCGCGCAGAGCGACAAAGCAGAAGGATGGCTCATTGGAACTTACTGGTGCTCGTTATTCGATTTGAAATCGCCGCGCCCACCTTTGCGGTCACGATCGAAGGCACCGCGAAGAAACCCAACACCACCATTCCGAGCGGAAACAGATTACCAAACCCTTGATTGGCCAACATCCAGGCACCTTGACCCAAGTAGGGAACAATCCCCCATCGCCATGTGCGATCAGGCTGCACAAACCCCAGTACACCGGCAATCACACCGAGGGCAGGAATCCCAAAGGTGAAATATAAATTCGAGTCCCAGGCCTCTCGCTTGCCCGAGACAGAGGAGATCAGGATCCACACCACAATCCCAGACGTAAACGCGGCCGCATAGAGCCAGGAGTCTTTCTTCATAGGACAAAACGTACCCTCCAACCGGAGATGCGTCAAGGTTCAGCGGAGAAACGGCAAGGTCAGAAGATACGTTTTATTCTTTGGTGTCGGCGGTAAGGTACTCGATGATGACTCTCGCATCGGCGAGCGGATCAGTGGTGAAGGGAGCAGCGTCTCGTCGAGGCACGGCGGTGCTCAATCGCTCCGCCGCCTGGCGGATGGGAAGCGGGAACGCCTCCAGCTGATGAATCCGACGGAGATGTTCCATTGCATCGCCGCGCCAGAGCGGTTCAGGCAGACCAGCCAGCCACGCCTCGGTCACGAGGGCCACGGCTCGCCTGGCACAAACGCGCGCCTTGCCATCGTTGCCGTCGTTCCATGCCAGCTCTGCCGCAGCAAGTTCTTGATCAAGGAGCGTCTGGTTGACCATGTCATTCCACCACCCAGATCGCAAATCCTTTGGCATCGCGCAGCAATTGATCGGTCACGCCGCCGCCGAAGAGCCGTTTGATGCCGGACGACCCATGCCGCCCGACGACGATGGTTTCATGCTTGCCATTCCGCGCCTCTTCCAGAATATTTCTCGCGATATCGTCCTCATGGCCGATCCTCAACGCCACCCGACTGCGATCGAAGCCGGATTGCGCCAGCGTCTCGAACGCCTTGAGCAGGAATGGACACTCACGTTCTGCTTCCTGTCGAATCCAGGCTTCCTGGTCCTTGCGCAGTTGCTCACCCAATCGGGCTTCGGCGACGGGATTCTCCGATCCGCCATGCTCCAGCAGTCCCCGAGGCATAGGCTTGAGGACATGAAACAGCGTGACGGCGGTTTTAGGCGTCTCGCGCAGGAGCGACCCCACATACTTCACCGCGCGATTTGAGTTTTCCGATTCATCGACAGCCACAAGAAATCGCATAACGTCCTCCCTGGCAAGCGGTGCGTATTGAATGGTGGACGGTCAATTATAGTATGCCGACAGATTCTCCGATTCTAGGGACCGCCCTGGGCAGTTCAAATGCTCCCTCCAAGCTTGCTCGTTTCTTCCCTACTCAGCTGAGAGAGGTCGGACTTAGCGGGTGGCGCCGGTCTGGGAGCCTTTCTCACCCACCCAGCCCCTGCCGCGCCGAAACGCGGCTTTCACCAAGCGCCCGCAGCGATAACCACTCGCCACTTTCCTTCCCAGAATTGGGTGAGCCAATGCGGTCCTGCTGCACGACGGCGAGCACTGTTCGATAGTCCGTTCACGCGAAGCGCCAACGGACCGAGTTGCACAGCCGAGCAGATGCGAAGCTTAGTACGGTCGGTTGAGGCACTGGAGCGTGCGGCGTCCCATTCTGTGCTTTGGATGAGCTGATGCAAGGCGCGTGCGGTCGAGGGGAAGCATCGGAGCAAGCAGGATCTCCCGCTGGCACTTGCCTATTGTCGCCAATTCAGACAGCAGCGATGTGGTTATTGAGCAGTCGGCACCCGGCGAAGAGTGTCGCCTCTTCATTCCGGATCCAGCGGCTGATGACACCCAGATAGACAAGCATATCCGCGACCGCCTTAATGTCTTGGATACCGGTATCGGATTGGGCCTCGACGGGATTCACCGGTTTCCCGCGCTCGATGAGGTAGCACAGGAGCCGCCGCTCGAGGCCTTCGCCGATATCCGCAGCCAGACGCCGCACGAATGGCTCCCACTGGCACCGGCTGGCCGCGACTGCGTGATCACTGTCTTCACTGTAATGGAGATAGTGGAGAAGCAGCTTCGTCAGGTAGGGGTGATTTCCCGTCCACGCGGCCAGGGAGGTATTCGTATCTTTGCCGATCAACCGTCGCGTCTCCCCGTCAAGCAGGACTGATAAGGGAAACAGGCGAAAGTTCAGGCCGGTTTCTGTCACGGAGTGGCCCAGCAGTGTCCGGAGCCGTCGGCCACCGCTCACCACGACGCCGGCTGTTCCCGCCGCCGACAGGCGCATGAGCAGCGGTGCGATCGCCGGGCCATCGATAGCGTCTAGATTCTCCAACACCACGATCGATCCGGAAACCCCATTGAGCGGGGACGACGGATCCGTGCCGCAATCCACCTCGATCACCGTGCGGTCGGACAGTCCTTGCAGAGCGGTACGCACCAGCGAGGTCTTCCCCAGTTTCGGCCCGCCGATCACCGCCAGGGATTCGCCTCCCGCAATACGCCGACGAAGATTCCTGACCAGGCCTTGTCGACCGATGAACGCATCTCCGGTGGCAGGACAAGGAGTGAACGGCGGAATGGATTCACCGATTCTCAAGAAGCACCTCGGGATGTAAAGGACGAGCCAATAGGACCCGACTAAACCACGCGGAGGAACACCTCTGCCTAGGTGCCGGCAGGGGCATCTTCCATGGGATCGGCGTAAACTGCTCGCCAGCGATTCAACCCTAGCATTCCCTCTCCGTAAGGGATCACAGTCACCTGACTTCGATGCTCCGCGATGGCCAGTCTTTTTTTCTCTACATAGGCGTCGATGTATTCGATTCGATCCCATCTTGCGAACGGACCCCAGACCTCGTACGCCCAGGCGCCTCCGCTTAGCGCGAGACCAGATTCACCCATACTATCTCTCACCAGACTGCCCGCCTGACGGTGGGCCGTATGCCGATCGAGCTCTTCGTGAAGCGTATAGATCTCAGTAGTCTTAATGTGAGTCATGAGCTCAATCAGTTTTCGCCTGACTGCCTTGACATCGACCTCGTCCGACGCGTCAGGCTGCGCGCAGAAGATCACGTCCTTCACACCCAAGACCTCCGCTGCCCGCAGCGCCTCAGCCCGCCGCACTTCAGCCATTCGTTGCTCGGTCCAGCCGAAGGGGTTCGACGCCCGGCCACCGTCTGTCACGATGAGAGAAGTAATCTCGGCTCCTTCCTCAACCAGTTTGGCAACGGTGCCTCCCATGCCGATTTCCATGTCATCGGGGTGCGCGCTGACAATGAGAATTTTTCGACTCATAGGCTGGATGAATGAGATGTGCCCATTCTACGTTTACGAAGGAACCGAGTCCATCGCACAAATGGAAGAGGCTGCGAGCAGGTTCGATGGTCCGTTCAGCGAAGCTTCAACGGACCGAGTTGCGGAGCCGAGTAGATGTAGATGCTCCCTCCAAGCTTGCTCGTTTCCTTCTTTCCTCAGTGACTGACGGCGTGTCCCGAAAGGGATGCCTTCGCGTTTTGTGAACGTTACCGGAGGCCCGAGGATCCATCAGGCTGAGCCGGGAAGGAAAACTGGAACTGACCGAAGAATCACGGTTGGTACAACCGCGTCTGAGAAAATTCCAGAAGGCTTCCACCCGGCGAAGCCCCAATGGATCGGGCCGGGAGGTACATGAACAAAACGCGAAGGCATCCCATCACAAATTTCAAATTCCAAAAAGACCTCCTCACATTTTTCTGGTACTCTTCCCCCCATGCCTCCCCGCTCCAACCTTCGCTCCCCTCGCCGCCGACGGTCACGCCGCCCCTTTACCCTGAAGAAGCAGTGGCGCTTCATCCGTTGGCGCTGGCGCGAGGGGCGAGCCTTCGTGCGCGCCCTCTCGGCCGCTCATCTCGCCGTGAGCATTCCCGTCACAATCGTGCTGGTTCTCATAGTCTGGCTTGGCGTCAATTGGACCTACCACGTCATCAGAAAACCGAGCGAAGTACTATTCCCCTTGGACAGCGCGTTCGACAAAAATTTTGCTGAGACCTGGCGGGAGTACGGCCCGCTCTTTCGCGAACATGCCACGGCCGTCATCACTCCCGAATTGCTCGCCGCGCTGGCCCAGGTCGAAGGGAGCGGCAACCCCATCGCCAGAACGTACTGGCGCTGGCGCGCGTCGTGGAATCCTCTCGAATGGTATCAGCCAGCTTCAAGTGCGGTAGGCATGTATCAGATCACGTCCGGTACGTTTCAGGCTGCCAGGCGCTATTGCATTCACGATCATGTTGTTGCGGAGGACGGTCCCTGGCACGATGTCCGGTCATGCTGGTTCAATCGTCTCTACACGCGCGTGCTGCCCAGTCATGCGATCGAGCTGACGGCCGCTCTCCTCGACCGTCAGGTCGCGCAGGCGATCGGGACCCGATCAGGCGCGACATTGCAAAAGAAGCAGGATCTCGCCGCGATCATTCACCTGTGCGGGTCCTCGGCCGGGCACGCCTACTCCGCGAGCGGGTTCAAACTCGTTCCCCGGCAGCACTGCGGTGATCACGACGTACAGACTTACCTTCGGAAGGTTAATCAGGCCAAACAGCAGTTCACCAGGCTGGCAGGACGCGCTTGAACCGTAACATGAGATTGATGTTTTAGGGGGAAACACGCGAATACGTGCAGAGAATTCGTTTCTGCTGGTCGGCTAGCCCCCACCCCGCTTCTTGTGATAACCTGAGACTACACTCGCCGGTTCGACCGTAAGGCAATCACAACCGATGAAGATCATCCGCGCAGGTCGACTCCTGCTCATCACCGTTCTGTTCGTATCGCTGGCCTTTGCCGGGTGCGTGGCCACGACATTGGTGTATAACCATGCCGATTGGCTGATCGCGCGTCAGATCGACGGCTACTTCGATCTCAACCGTTCGCAAAAAAGGTTTCTCTCGTCGCGGTTGAGCGACATTCTGAGCCATCATCGTCACGAAGCGCTGCCCCGCTATGAATCGGTGCTGCACCAGGCCAGAGACCGCGCACAGGACGGGCTGACTCCAGACGACCTCGACTGGGCCTTCCTCCAATACGATCAGCTGAGAGTCGATCTCTTTGCTCGCTTCGTGTCCGATGGAACGGAATTCGTCCGCCAGGTCAACGATCCCCAGGTCAGCCGGTTGAAGAAAGCGTTGCAGAGCCACTTGGCGCAGGCGGAAGCCCTGCTTCAAGATGATGTCGCCGTACGCCTGACCAAGCGTACGGAGCGAATCCTCGGCTTGGCCAGAGAATGGCTGGGGCCGCTCTCGATGCAGCAGGAACAGGAGATCACCCGCCTGACGATGAACTTTCCCGATACGTTGCCCTTCTGGTATGCCCACCAGAAGCACCGTCATGAGCAACTCGTGGCGTTGATCGAATCTCGAAAAAGCGATCAGACGGCCGCGCGGCTTGAGGATTGGTTGGTCAACCAGGACAAAGACGCAGATCCACAGTTCGCCGAGATGATGAAGCAGCTGCGCCGCCACATTACAGGTCTGGCAATCAGCCTCGATCGCTCCGCCACCGCGGCACAGCGTCGGCACTTCCTCTCCAAGGTGGACGAACTTGCGGCCACCGTCCGGCGTCTGCAAGCCGCCTAGATCTTCAATCCCCGACCAGCTGGCCCGTCTCCGGATCGATCCCGGCGAACATCGTGCGGGGCTGGCCGCCGATGGGGCCGATCTGGCTGGACGCCGCTCGACGGCGGCGGTTAGCGCTTCGGTCTTCTCAACAGCACCCCTACCGCGGCTTCGCGCACCCTGTTATCGCTGTCGCTGTCGGCGACCCTCGTCAGGGCCGGCTAGATAGGGCGCCTCGAGCGCTCAGGTGACTATCCTATCCGCTGTTCAAGCTCATCGATCAAGACCCGTTGGCCGGGAAGAAGCTTCCGTCTCGCCAGCGCAACGTCGCACCAGAGTGCGCGATCGACTTCTGGAAAACTTTGCACGCGTCCCGACTCTGGGGGCCATTCCATAGAAAAGCTGTTGCTGCGGATGGACGCGGCATCGAGATCCCCTTCGACCGCCCATGCCCGGATAATTTTTCCGCTTGGCTGCTTGGCCGGCGGCAACTCGACGCAAGACCCGCTCAGTTCCGCTCCGGTCTCTTCAG
This sequence comes from uncultured Nitrospiraceae bacterium, assembly GCA_963730935.1. Classification (GTDB taxonomy): domain Bacteria; phylum Nitrospirota; class Nitrospiria; order Nitrospirales; family Nitrospiraceae; genus Nitrospira_C. The sequence continues at coordinate 663,776 of CAVSTP010000004.1, forward strand.
CAAATTCCCGTTTCGCCACCGACAGCGGATCTTCACCTTCGACATACTCCCCCTTCGGAATCGACCAGGCACCGTCGTCTTTCTTGGCCCAGAACGGACCGCCGGGATGGACGAGCAACACTTCGATTCCCGTTTCACGCCTCCGATAGAGGACAATTCCCGCACTCAGCTTTGCAGCCATCCGTGATGTATCACTTTCTACAACAAGGCTACCTTGGCCTTCGCGAACGTTACCGGAGGAGCGAGGTATCCACCGGGCTGAGCCGGGAAGGAAAACTGGAACTGACCGAAGCACCGCGGTTGTGAACAACCGCGGCTGAGAGAATTCCAGAAGGCCTTCCGCCCGGCGAAGCCCGAAAGGATCGCTCCGGGAGGACGTGAGCGAGGTCAAGACAGCCGTTCTCCCCTCCTAGCCTTCCAGCTTGGCATTCATCTCGATGGTCGTATTCAACAATTTTGAGATCGGGCAGCCGGTTTTTGCTGCCTGCGCGGCCTTGTCCCATGCCGCCTGATCTGCTTTTGGCACACGTCCTTTGACATCGAGAAGGATGTGCGTCACCGCCCAGCCCGCCTCAAGTTTGTCCAAGGTCACCGTGGCCTTCGTCTCTAGTTTCTCTGGCGTCAATCCGGCATTGCCCAACTGCGCGGAAAGCGCCATAGTGAAACAGCTAGCGTGGGCGGCGGCAATCAATTCCTCCGGATTGGTGCCTTTCCCGTTTTCAAAGCGCGTCCCGAAGGAATACTGCTGGTTGGTCAACACCCCGCTGTCACTCGACACCGTTCCTTTGCCACTTTTCAAATCGCCTTGCCAGACCGCCGATCCTGAACGTTTCATGGGTCCCTCCAGTTAGAATGATCGTACGATGCAATCGTCGGCGCCAATCTACGCCGGCGAGGGTTAGACGGCCCGTATTATGGACCATGCACGTCTGGCCGTGGGTCTGGGACAAACCCGTGACGGTTCGGCATCTGGACCGCCGGAAGCGTCGCCGAATCGATCACAGCATTCTCGGCGATGATACCGTTTTGATGGAGCAGCCAGGCGGTCACAGAATACACTTCGTCCGGCGTCAGGGATTGCGGCGCATCAAGGGGCATGGCGCGGTGAATGTAATCGTAGAGGGTTGTTGCATAAGGCCAATAGCTTCCGATGGTTTTTACCGGGGCGGTCGTGGTCAGGCTGTGTTGGCCGCCGACCAACCGGTCCATCGGGCCTTCGGTTCCGGATGCGCCGTGACACCTCGCGCATTTCGCAGCATAGACTGTAGCGCCCTGAGGGACAGTGCCTCGGCCCGGCGGCAACCCTTCGCCGCTCGGAGCGACATCGATATTCCAGAGACGAATGTCTTCGGCCGTCGCCGGTTGTCCCAACCCCAGGTGGGCCGGTTCTTCCTCTGCCGGACGATTCGTCATCACACAGCCGGCTAACAGCGCCAGTATCAGGCTTAGCGTGCCATGCTTACGCATGGATGTTTCGCACTCGTCCATCCCGGTCGACTTTCCAGCTTTGGATGCCATTATAGTGGTAGCTCGATTGGGAACCACGGACCTTGATCAGCGCATCCCGGGACGGTTGCCGGTATCCTGTTTGGTCCACGCACCGGCTTTGGAGCACCGTCTCCTCGCCATTCCAGGTCCAGGGGATACGAAATCTTGTGTGGCACTTGGACAGCACGGGTTCCTGCAGTTCCGCGGTGCGCCAAGTTCGCCCCCCGTCCACTGTCACCTCGACCTTCACGACCCGTCCCCTTCCGCTCCAAGCTAAACCGCGAATCTCCTGAAAGCCGGGACGGATCTGCTGGCGCCCTGACGGACTCGTAATCACCGATTTGGCTTCCATGACCAGGCTGAATTGATAGGCGGTGCCATTGGGCATGAGATCGGTATATTTCGAGGTCTCCCAGCGTGTCATGAAGGGTGTCGACCCCACCTTCAGGCGGCGAAGCCATTTGATGTTGATGTTGCCCTCGAAACCAGGAAGAAGGAGACGGACCGGATAGCCCTGCTCCGGCCGCAAGGCTTCCCCGTTTTGCCCGTAGCACACCATGGCGTCTGAGAGAACCTCACCCGTCAGTGGCACGCTTCTGTTCAACCCGGCGGCGTCGCCGCCTTCTGCTAGCACCCATGCTGCCTCCGGTTTCAGCCCCGCCGCCTCCAACAGGGTGGCGAGTTTGACGCCCGTCCACTCGCTGGTGCTCGTCAGGCCATGCAATTCCTGAACGGTGTGATCTTGCGCGTCGCGCCACTCATGACGGCTGTTTCCGGCGCATTCGATGAACGCCAGCCGAGAGACCGACGGGAAGCGCTGTAAGTCGTCGAGCGTGAAGAGCACCGGCCGCGCGACCAGGCCATGAAGTAGGAGTCGATGCCGCGAGGGATCGATCGCCGGCACGCCGTTATGGTGTCGTTCGAAGTGCAGGGATGAAGGTGTCACGATGCCGTGAAGGTCCTGGAGCGGTGTGAGGGAATGGGATTCTCCAGCGGATCTGCTCGCCGACTCGAACGTGGACCGCTGGCCATAGGACCGCGCCGGCGAGCCGGGAACCAGCATGGGGTCGGAACCTAGATCCGCAGCGAAGGACGTTGCCTTCGGCAATAGCAGCGCCGAGGAACTCAGGGCGATCAGCGATGCGCCGCCCGTGAGGAAATGCCGGCGGCCGATGGTCCGTGCAAGGCCGCCTGAAGCCTTTCCAGCTTCGGACGCCGAGGACCGGTCCGCCTTCTCCCGATCGCCTTTTCTCTTCATGGATTATTTGTATCCGACCACCATGCCATCGGGCCCGGTCAGCGCCTCGACCTTCGTCCGGCTGAAGCCGGCCTCCTTCATCCACTTGCGGCAATCGGCACCGGTAAAATCAAACCCTCCGTGTGTTTCGATAAGCATGTTCAGACTCATCAGAAGGCCGAAGGCGTTGGTCTTTCGCTCATCGTCGATCAACGCTTCATGCACGATGAGCGCACCCTTCGGCGGCAGGGCCGCATAGGCCTTGCGCAGCAGCATCATCTTGTCGTCGAGATTCCAGTCGTGAAGGATATGGCCCATGATGATCACGTCTGCCTGCGGCATGGATTCTTTGAAAAAATCGCCCGGCACGAATCGCAGGCGCGAGTCCACGCCCCGCGCCTTGGCATAGGCTTCGAAGACTGGTTGCACCACGGGCAGGTCCATGCCCATGCCGGTGAGGTGTTTATGGGCCAGCGCCATCTCGACGGCCACCCCGCCCTGTGCGCAGCCGACGTCCACGAAGGTACGGTATTGTTTCCAGGGAAATTTCTTGGCGATGACCCTGGCGGAGCCGAGACTGAGACCGGTCATGGCCTTGAGGAACCCTTCAAGCCGTTGAGGGTCCGCATAGAGCGTCCCGAAAAAGTCTTCGCCTGTCTTGGCCTCGTTCTGCGCCTTTCCGGTGCGCAGCCCTTCCGTCAACGAACCCCAAAACCGGTAGAGACGGGTATTGGCCATTTCCAGGATGCCGCCCACATAGGAGGATTTGTTGCGGTCCAGAAACAGCGCCGTTTCCGGGGTATTGGCATAGCGCGTCCCTGTTCGCTTGAGCATGCCCAAGGCCACGAGCGCGTCGAAGAAGTCCCGTGCACTTCGCGGGTGCAATCCCAGCTGCAGCCTCAGCGTCTCGGCATCGCGTGGTCCAAGCGCCAAGACGGTGAAGAGTCCTAACTCAATGGCGCTCAGCAGGGTCTTTGAACCCAAAAATCCGACGCCCAGCTGCATGATCTTCGCGGGAGAGAGGGCTCGCTTTGCCATAGCCACGTCCTTTCTTCAGCCAGCAGTACGGACAGGCTACGCATGCCACCGGAAGGTGTCAACGGGGTCGAGAAGACGAAGGTGAGATCACAGGGAGGATCGAATAGCACCGGCGGGAGGTCTGCCCCCGCCGGACAGGGCCCCATCTATTTCTTTTCCACGATGTCGGCCTTCATCGGCCCAAGCACGGCGAGCAGTTCATCCTTCTCTACCTTCCCGACCTTGTGATGGTCCAGCGCCGCGAGCAGATCTTCCACTAAGGCGCCGAAAGCAGCATCGGTTACCCCCATTCCGGCATGGGTCTGTTTCATCGTCCGGCCGGTATATTTGCACGGACCGCCGCTGGCCTCGCAAATCTGATTGACCAAATGCATCTTGAGCTTCGTGAGATCAGTGCTTGCAAAATACACGTTGATCCGCTTGTCTCCACCGACTTTTGCGACGAACGTGTCGACCACGGCGGTAATCGAGTCCTTGCCGCCAAGCCGCTCATACAGTGACTTCCCTTTGGAGCCCTCTGCCCAGGCAGCTCCCGTTGACACCAGCACGCTCAAGACCACGACGATGATGATTCTCTTCCCCATCATGCCCTCCTTCTCGTGATGACCATGGACGCCTAGGACCTGATTGCTCGGTTACGCCGTCAATGGAACAATGAAGCCGCCCGACTCATGAAACTGCCGCTGTTGCTGTTCGCTGAACATCACCAACGGCTCTGCATGGCAAAACTGGCATTCCTCCGCCGTCACGGAGACGGCCGCATACCCCTGGGAGGCGACATACTCATTGGCCAACCTCAATGCCGTCGCCTCATCGCTGGTCATGACATCGAAGTGAAGCATGCGATCCGAAGCCTTCACCCAGGTATCGAACACTCTGACGGTATGCATGAGAACCTCCATTAGTAAGGATTCCTATTTAACTAGCAGACCGCCGTCCTGTCGTCAAGCCCCTGCGTAGGAGGGGTGAGGTGCGTTGAACGGCATCGTCCGAGGGCTCCTCCCAGGCAATCCATCCAAGCGGATGGGCTAGGATGCCGCACACTGGGCTCACCTCTGCCAGGAGCTGATGTGATGGTGAACCGTCTAAGCGGGATGCTGCGGGTAGCGGTGTGTTGTATCTTCCTCACCGCCTGCGGAGGCACGAAGGAAAGGCCGATCCAATACATTTATCTCGCGCCTGGCGCCAGCGATGCGACCGGCGTCGGTGCTCTGCCGTTGATGGGAGGCTATGTGTATCTGATCGCCCGTGAACTCGACCGAGAGCTTCACGGGGTGTTCCTGGTCAATCTGGGCGTTCAAAGAACAGGCCCGCGTGGCGAAACAGCTCGGGACGAAAGCCGAACTGGTGACGCTCTGGACGGGTGCCAACGATCTCGTGAACGGGGACGACCCGAAACAATTTCAACAGGAATTGCGCGGGCTGCTCGGCATAGTGAAAGAAGATATTTCGCGCACGATCGTCGTAGCCAATCTACCCGATTTGATGATGCTCCCTCGCTTCCGAACGAGTCCAAGTCCGTCCGTCACTCGGGCACGCATCGAGGCCTTCAATCGCGTGATCGCCGAGGAAACCCGCTCGGCCGGTGGTGCACTGGTCGACCTGCACGCGAGTCCCGTTCGCGACGATCTCGTCTTTGACGTGGACGGGTTTCATCCCAATAACGCGGGCCATCAGGAGATCTCGAGACAGTTCTTGCAGGTAATTCTCCCCAAGGTGCATCGAGGATGAGGAGCGGATCAGGCGGCGGACGACGTATCCTCTGTGATCTGGTGTGCCGATAACGGAGCGGCGATCTGTTCCAACGAACGGCCTTCAGCCTTGACGCCCAGCATGAGCTCCACCACCGCGCCCACCAGCATCAATCCAGCCCCAAGCAGATAGCCGTAAAACACACTCGTCACTGACGTTTCGATCATCCGGCCGTAGAGCCAGGGTGCGATAATGCCCGCCCCTTGCGCCACCATAAAGAAAAAGGCGATCGCCATGGCGCGGATTTCCATCGGGAAGATCTCGCTGACGGTCAGGTAGGCGGCGCTGGCGCCGGCCGAGGCAAAAAAGAAGATCGACGACCAGGCCAATAGGTGCGTGGTCACGGTAAACGAGGCGGTCCAAAACAGGTACCCGGTCAGCGCCAGCAGCACTCCCGCCGTGGCATATGTGAAACTAATCATCTGCTTCCGGCCGATCGTGTCGAAAAATCGTCCCAACAGCAGGGGTCCGAGAAAATTCCCGAGCGCAAAGGGCAACAGATAGAGGCCGATCGTCGTCGTCGGCACGTCGTAGTACTTGGTCAGGACGAAGGGAAATGAGAACGAGACCGCGTTGTACATGAAGGATTGCGTGATCATCAACGCCAACCCCAGCACCGTTCGCCGTGGATAGGACTGAAAGAGCTCCCGCGCCACGGTGCCTATGGTCGCGCCGTGCGGACGCGTGCGCACGGTGATCGAGCCTCTCGCTTCGGGTAGGGCCTTTAATCCTTCATCCCGCGAGACCTGGCGTTCAATGCGCGAGACAATTTCATCGGCTTCCTCAATCCGGCTGTGGGTCATGAGCCATCGCGGACTTTCCGGGACGAATCGCCGAACCAGCACGATCGCAATGCCAAGCACCGCCCCGAAAATAAAACAGAGACGCCATCCCAACCACTCAGGAATGATGCGTGTGTTCAGCAGGACGACGGACAGCAGGGCGCCGGTCGCCGACCCGAGCCACCAGGTGCCGTTGATCGCGAGATCCGTGTGGCCGCGGCGACGGGCAGGTATCAGTTCGTCGATCGCAGAGTTGATGGCGGCATATTCCCCTCCGATGCCGGCTCCCGTCAAAAAGCGGAAGCACATGAGGCTTGTCAGGTCCCACGCAAACGCCGTGAGGATCGTCGCCGCCAGATACAGCAGCAACGTGATCATGAACCATTTTTTCCGTCCCTGCCGGTCCGTGAGATAGGAAAACACGAGCGCCCCAATGACCGATCCCGCGAGATAGGCCGAGGCCGCCAACCCCACCTCGGACTCCGTGAGCGCCAGCGTCGTCGGATGCGTGAGGACCGGTCCCAAGGCCGCAACGATCGAGACCTCAAGACCGTCGAGCAGCCAGGTCACCCCGAGCGCTGACACGACAAGCCAGTGCCAGTTCGACCAGGGTAAACGATCCATCCGCTGAGGAATATTCGTGACGATGAAAGGAGGGGGCTCGACCATCGGTCACCATCCCAATTGCCAGCGATGCCCGTTCCGCTCGAGCAATTGGTCTGCCTCAGTCGGCCCCCATGTCCCCGCCGTATAGAATACAGGCTCCCGCTTGCCGGCGACCAGAGGGTCGTAGAGTCGCCAGGCGGTCTCAGTAAAGTCGGCGGTGACGAAGAGCGTTTGATCGCCGATCATGATGTCCCGCAAGAGCGTCTCATAGGCTTCAGGCAGCTCGCCTCCAAAGGCCTGCTTGTAATCGAATTGGAGCGCGCGGTTCGTGAAGCTGAATGGCCGGCCCGGAGTCTTGACTGAAAATCCCAGCGCAAACCCTTCGCTGGGCTGTAGTGTGATGATGAGTTGGTTGGGATCGAGGCTGTCGGGGTCGAGGGAGCGAAACACGAGGATGGGCGCCTGTCGAAAGATCACGGAGACCTGCGTGATCTTGCGCGGCAGACGTTTGCCTGTTCGTAGATAGAAGGGCACGCCGCGCCAGCGCCAATTATGGATTTCCATTTTCAGGGCCACGAAGGTTTCAGTCAACGACTCCGGCGGGACGCCTTTTTCCTCCCGATAACCGGGAATCCTGTGACCATCGAATTCCCAAGTCTGATACTGACTGAACACAACGTCACGCGGGTCGATCGGCGGAATGGAGCGCAATACTTTCAATTTCTCCGCTTGGATCGCGTCCGCGTCGAAGGACACAGGGACTTCCATGCCCACCACCGTCACCAGTTGCGTCAAATGGTTCTGGACCATATCGCGCAAGGCGCCCGCTTCGTTGTAGTAGGCCCCGCGGTGCTCGACGCCGAGATCCTCGGCCACGGTCACCTGCACGCATTCCACCGACTCGCGCTTCCAGATGGACTCAAAAATGGGATTCGCAAACCGGAAGGCCAGCAGATTTTGCACCGTTTCCTTACCCAGGTAGTGGTCGATCCGATAGATCTGCGATTCGTCGAGATAGCGGTGCAGGAGGGTATTCAATGCACGGGCCGAGTGGAAATCGTGTCCGAATGGCTTCTCGAAGACCACGCGCACCCATCCGCGGCTCTTTAGCAGGCAGGCCTGAGCAAGACGTTCGACCGCCCCCGGAACGGCCGTCGGCGGCAGGGCCAGATAGAAGACACGGTTTTCCGGCAGATTACGGGCGAGTTCCACCTGCCGGATGTACTTGCCCAGTCTCTCATAGTCTTCGGGTTCGCCTCGACCAACCGATTGGTAATGAAGATATTCATCACACCAGCGACGCAAATCCGGCGCATTGCGCGCGACGGATTTGTTCAGACTTTCGTAAGCCCAAAGACGAAACGCCTCTTCGCTCATCTCCGGCTGCGCCGCCCCGAGGATGAGCGTATTCTGTTTCTCCAATTCGCCGTACGTACGCAGGTGAAACAAGGCGGGCAACAGCTTGCGTGTCGTCAAATCACCGGTCGCCCCTAGAATGATGAAGAGATGCGGTTCAACAGACTCGGCCATAGACCCCGTCGCCTTTCACGTCTCTTGACCGTACGATTTAGAGGCGGACCAGGTCAACCCACCAAACCCCTGACTAGAATGGCCGGCCTTTACCGTGGGATCGGCAACGACAGGGGTGGCGGGACAGGCAAATCCGGGCTAAGCGCTGAGGTTTACTGAAGAAGGGCGTCGTAAGCGGTGGCGGCTACAACGGATTACGTCGGAAGCAGCGTCACATGCACGGTTCGTTCGCGCGGCCCGTCCAATTCGATCAACAGCACCGATTGCCAGGTGCCCAAGACCAACTGTCCGTCCGCCACGGGAACGGTGAGAGAGGGGCCAAGAATGGACGCGGCCATATGCGACCAGGCATGCGATGGGTCATGGGCATGACGAAAACGAATTGACGGAATGATCTGTTCGACGACCTCCAGCAGATCCTGCTCAGTGCCTTCGCCAATCTCCCCGGTCGTCAGCGCCGCGGTGGTATGGGTGACGAAGAGCATGCAGAGACCGTCGCGCATCTTCCCGCGCTTGATCAACGACTGCACACGCTCGGTGAGGTCGACGACCTCCTTGAGACTTCCGGTGCTGACCCGGAGCACCTCTGCCATACGGCCTCTACTCTTTCCCATGCCTTTGTTCGTGCCGCGGAACGTGACAGCAGCATTTCTCAGAGAAGCTGCGCCGGCACCTGTGCAACCCGGCGAAGACGATAGACCATGAGATAACCTCATTCCCGATGGAGACAGGGTTTGGTAATTGAGCGCTAGAACTGTTGCGCTCGAGGTGAACGCACCATACCGCCGACCCAAAACGAGGTTGCTAAGAAGCGGGTCAGTCTTTGTAAAAAGTCGGTGAAGATCGGACCGATGGAGGGTAAAAAAGCGAGGCGAAACCCCAACAGGCGGCGCCTGCTTCTCTAGCCGAAGTGGGACTGCCTGGCAATGGTGATGTGAGGCACTTGGCGCCGCTAGGTGGCCGAACGTCTGCGCGGCCGCGAGGCGCGGGATCTCGCGAGGAGAGAAGACATGAAGAGACAAACCGCCGACAAATACGCTCGCATGCCCAGGGAACGCATGGTGGTAGACCTCCTCAGTGATGTGTCTGGTTACAAGGTAATGCCCGGAGATTAACGCCGGCTTAGGCAGAGCTTAGAACCTTCTCACCGTTGGTAGCCCCCCTGCTCCGTCTCTGCTACGCTGCCGGGCATGCCGCAGGCCCTTGTGGCGTTCATCATCCTGTTCCTCGGCGCGGCGCTGCTCCGCGCCTCCAACCTGCTCAACAGGTCGCACGCCGAGCGCCTTGCCGCCCTGGTGTTCTCGATCAGCCTTCCGGCAACCATCCTGGTCTCACTCGACGGAATTCAGTTCACATACGCGGCATGGAAGCTCCCGCTGGCGGCCTGCTTCGTCACGCTGCCGATGGTGGTCGTCGCGTGGCAACTTTCACAACTGCTGCATCTCCCTCGCCTGACCCGGGGTGGATTCCTTCTAGGGACGGGCTGCATCAATTCCATCTACTTTGCCTATCCGGTCATCCTGGCAACCTTCGGCGACGAGGGGCTCGCACGTGCCGTCCTGTTCGACCTGGGACAGACCACCCTGACCTTGACGCTGTTGTATGGTCTGGCGCTCTGGCATGGATCCAGCTCGACCCATGACGGATCGGCGATGCGGCGCCTCATTGCCGCTCCTCCCCTTTGGGCCTTGATCGGCATCCTGGCGTTGAAACTGTTCGGACTGCGCCTGCCTATCTGGCTGCGGGAACTGCTCACACCCGTTCACATGACGACGACGCCGCTCGCGAGTCTCGTGCTGGGGCTGTCGATCAGCTTATCGGGCCAAGGCAACCTGAGCCTCGCCGCGTTTGGCGTGCTGGTGCGAATGGGCGTGGGCGTGCTGTTGGGATTTGCCGCTGCGGAGGTTTTAGACTTGGCAGGCATCGAACGAGCGGTGGTGATACTGGTGGCGGGAATGCCGACTGCGGTGACCGCCGTGATCTTTGCGGCCGAGACGGGTCTGGATGAAGAACTGGTCGCCTCAATCGTAGCGTTGTCTGTCGGTGCAGGCGTGGCGCTGTTGCCGTGGGTGCCTCAACTTGCAAAGTGGCTGGCGAGCTGACTCGCTTTCGCGAATCTCAATCTCAGATCTCAAATTTCAAATTTGCTCCCTCCAAGCTTGCTCGCTCACTCTCCCCAAGAGCGGTCTTGATCTGTCCCTCACTGCGCGCTTGACGAGCACCTAGGCTTGCTCTTCTTCTTATCGCGGGATGGATGGGTAACCGTCTGCGACTTGCGAGGGGTGCATGGCCTTGTCACTGCGGTCGCTGTAAGCGATGGCGAGCATTGTTCGAAGTTCCGTTCGATCAGCGGACGGAACAAGTTGCGGAGCCAAGCTGCGACAGGGCCATGCAGTTTCCCCCTCGCTGAAGCAGCGGTTATCCCACCGTCCTACGCCCCTTTCTGGTATGCCGCGGTTGGCGGGGAAGAGGACGGTTCAGACCGCCCGCTCATGTCTCCATCATTTCCAATCGCGCATCGAATTCATGCCCGCAGGACACGCAGCGGATGCAATCGGATTCCACGGTGAATTCGTCCGATCTGATACCCATTCCTCCGCAATCCGGACAGCGCGCCAGTTGTACGCGCTGGTCGTCCAGCGTTTCGTATTGACTGCCGCGGAAGCAATAGATCGGTTTCCCCTCAAGCAGCCACGGATTGCCCGCATTGTCTACCACGGGTAGGGCGAGATAGTGATGCTTCACATAGTCTTCGATGTCGCGGCTGCTCGCAAATCCATCCTTGATCAATTTGCCGCTTGCCGCCTCATAGAGAGTGTTGGCTTTGACGATCGCTTTCGTCGGTCCCATATTTTCCCTCCTGCTGCCGTGAAAAGTGAGCGCTCTAGATGACCCCGGAATAATACCGGAGGATATTGGAGACGGAGATCACCCCGATAATTTCGCCGTCCTGTGCGACTGCCAGATGGCGCGTCGCCTGTTCCTTCATCAATCTCACCGCCTCGATGAGCGGCCGGTCCCCGTGGATCGCGACCAACGGCTTGCGGACACAGGATTGCACCTGCGTCGTGTTGGCATCGAGCCCGTTCGCCACCACATCGTGTGCGAGAGCGGTATCGGTGATAAATCCGACGTAGGTCTGATTGTCCGTCACGAGCAGGGAGCCCGTTTTCCATTTTTGCATCAGCCGTCCGGCCTCCCGCAGGGTGGCGGTATGGGGGACACTGCGCACATCAGGCGCCATATGCTCGGCCACCTGCGGGCCGGTGAGCATTTGACGTCCCGACTGCAGTTTCTTCGGCTCGGTAGCCCGGCGGGCCTCCAATTCGGCGATGCAGCTTTCCAGCACACGGCTTCGTTGCATGAGATTCTGTCGTTCGCCGTCAAGGCCGATGCTTTCGGGAGCCTCCTCAGTCATGTTGACGAGGCCGGAGGCCTCGCCCAATTGCGCATACTGATACGCATCAAGCAGTTCGGATGTTTCCCCGAGCAGTTCGGCGATCAGACGCTCCGACTCCGAATCGAACTCCTCGAGGCTGTGGCTCCCCTTGCCCTTTTTAACATAGGGGGCGAGATCGGCCAGGTGTTTACGCATGCGTTCAATGCTGCGGTCGAGAGAGATTCGTGGCTTTTTCGAGTTCGTGGTGCGAGTCGAGGCCATAACACCTCCAATCAGTCAGGCGGGAAGAGTCTGGAATTTTACCTGTGTGCATCACACTGTGGCAAGGGTGTTCTGAGCGGCTAGAAAGCCGCTCGCAGCGACCAGGGATAGAAAGGTTCTAGAGATCATCGACCGGCGCAGCGCTGGCCTCCCATTCCGTCCGGTGCACAGCGAATGGATCCCGAATAATCCGGTCCAACAGGCGCAGGAATCGTATAGGCGGGAACAGGACGGTCAGGCGTGGCGGGTCCATCTGGGACTGGCGGCGATGATGGGAGCTTGGCGGGGACGTCTGCCCGGCCGGCCAATGAGGAAGGTGATGGAGCAGGATGCCGACCTGAGGGGGGCTCGATCAGGGATGGCGTCGCATCGGAAGGTGCCGGCTGCGTTGAAGTGCCGGACATCTTGTGTTCCGGCCGCTGGGATGCTTGATCCGCGAGCATGGCGCGTATCGCCTTGAGGTTTTCGTGGGCATCGTCCACCGAACTTAGGTCCTGCTCCTTGACGGGATCACCGACCATGATGATCCCGCACCCGGAAAAAAGATAGACGAGTAAAAGCGATGCCATTAGAACCCGAATGCGTGGTGAACTGGATGACCTTCCCCACTTCCTCCTTTGTGGGGGTGGATGTCCCGCGAGCGACTTATGCGAAGGCTCGGGACCCGCACCGCCAAGCATCTGCGGTCGCCGCGCGACAGCGAGGATGTCTGACGTTCCGTTTGGCAATACCAGAAACGGAACTAGTTTCCGAGCTGAGCTGATGCGAGGCGCTGTGCGGTCGAGCCGTAGCATTCGAGCAAGCAGGATTTCCACCAGCCGCCTCCCCCCTTCTCATTCTCTAAACAGCCGCACACCCACCTTCCGTCCTTTAATTCTTGCACGACCAAGGACTTCCAGGATACCCCGCGCAAGCTGCTCAGGCACGTCCACAAGCGAGAACCGGTCGTCGATGTGAATGGCCCCGATCAGATTGCTGTTGATGCTGGCTTCGTTGGCAATGGCTCCGACCAGATCCCCTGGTCTGATCCCTGCATCCCGTCCCGCTCCCACGTAGAGACGGGCCATCCCCGCTTCATGGCTGCGACGATCGCGCCTATCACCCATCGGTCGCGCCGCTTCGCCCGCATGGCGCGGACGAGGAGCGCCGTCCCGCCGTGCAGGCGGCGACCATTCGGCCGAGCGGCGAGGCATGGAGGGAATCTCTTCTTCGATTCGCTCCCCGCCCTCTGCGCGAAACACTAATTTGAAGGCCGCCGCTGCGACCGTCGCGATATCGTCGGATTCAGCCATCGCAATGACCGCTCCGCGGAACGCTTCGAGATCGTCTCCGCTGATCATCTCCTGGACCGCCGTGCGTGTCCGCTCCAACCGTTTTGCAAGTAGATCGGCGACCGAGGGCACCGGTGCCACGGCCACCTTGGCCTTGGTGAACTGCTCGATGGTTCGCAACAACCGTTGTTCCCGCGGATCGAGGATCGTGATCGCCGCCCCTTCCCGTCCGGCCCGGCCGGTCCGTCCGATGCGGTGCACGTAGACTTCGGCAGACGACGGCAGATCGTAGTTGATGACATGCGAGACGTGCGGGATATCGAGTCCTCGGGCCGCGACGTCAGTGGCGACGAGCAATTGCGTCTGCCCGTTGCGGAACGCCTTCATGACCCGGTCACGTTGAACCTGACTCATGCCGCCGTGAATCGCCTCCGCCCGATGACCGCGGCTATTCAGCATCAGCGTCACTTCGTCGACCTCCAGCCTCGTGCGGCAAAAGACTAGGGCAGACTTCGGACCAGCCATGTCGATGATCCGTGCTAGGGCCGCCCCGCGATGGGGCCTGTCCACGACATACGCCGTCTGCAATACTTTCGGCGCAGTTCCTGCTTTTACCGGCTCCCTGGCGATGGTGACTTCCACCGGATCCCGCAAATGCCGATGGGCGATCGCTTGAATCCTCGGCGGCATCGTGGCTGAGAACAACGCCGTCTGTTTCGCCGCCGGCGTCTCTTCCAGAATGGCCTCGAGATCTTCGGCAAAGCCCATATCGAGCATCTCGTCGGCTTCGTCCAGCACCACGATCTGTATGCCGTCCAGCTTCAACGTGTGGCGCCTGAGATGATCAAGGACCCGGCCGGGCGTGGCCACGATCACGTCGACTCCACGTCTCATCGCCTGGATTTGCGGGCCGATGGCTTGCCCGCCATAGACCGGCAACACTGTCGTTCTCAGTTCTTTTCCATACCGTTGCACCGCCGTTCCAACCTGAATGGCGAGTTCCCGGGTAGGAACGAGAATGAGCGCCGAAGGGCGTGCCTTGGCACCGTGCGCGATACGCTGGAGCAACGGCAGCGTGAACGCGGCGGTCTTCCCCGTGCCGGTGGCGGCTTGGCCCAAGACATCGTTTCCCGCCAGCAAGGGGGGAATGGCTTCCCGTTGAATCGGCGTCGGCTCTTCGTAGCCCAGCGTCTCCAGGGCGGCGAGCAGCCTGGCTTCCAAGCCCAGAGCAGCAAAGCCCGGAGAAAATCCATGGACGGCGGCCGTTTCCGGCGGACGGGGATGTTCGTGCTTTATCGTCATCTCGTTGCGGCGGTGTGCCCCCTTGTCCTCACCCCAGTTGTTTGGGCCAGAGGGATTCGAGTTCCGGGAACCGTTGCCGATAGTCGGCATGGCTGGCGCGCAGTACTTTTAAGGCCTCCTCCCGCCCATACACGCCGGTGATTTCAACCTTGTGATGCAGGGCGCCCGGCGCTTGCTTGTACGTGAGAAAATAATGCCGCAGTCGATCGATCAAGCTGACGGGACAGTCACCGATGTCCTTGAAATCGCCGTAGGCGGCATCATCCTTCATCACCGCGATGATCTTGTCGTCCGCTTCGCCGCCGTCCGCAAGACTGAATCCTCCGATGGGAATGGCGGTCAGCAGAATGTCGCTGTGCGGAATGGTCTTTTCGGTGAGCACACAGATATCGAGGGGATCGCCGTCGCCGACGATGTCTTTGCGTTTTGCCCGTTTCGAGAAAATCGCCGCTACCTTGTCGCCGCAATAGGTTTGAGGCACGAGACCATAATAAACCGGGCAATAGTTGGAGAAGCGTTGCGGACGGTCGACTTTGAGGAACCCGCTGTCCTTGTCGACTTCGTACTTCACCGTATCGGTCGGCACGATTTCAATGTACGCCGTCACCACTTCCGGCGCCTTCTCTCCGATAGACACGCCATGCCAGGGATGGGCCTTGAACATCAGATTCATCAACCGTTGGATCGGATCCCCTAACGACCGCCCCATTAATGCCTCCTTGGGTTTCGTGGGTCTCTGTCAGGCTCGCGACATCGTCTCCCTGACGACAATAAACCATTTCGGTTTCATGCGGCCAAAATCGGTTCTGACATGCCGTTTGAGCGCCGAAGCGGAATCGAGCACATAGGCGTGTTCATGCGTGCGCACGAAGACCACCCAATGCCAATAGGGCCGCCTCCGATCGCGATGCCACTTGATGGCAAGCAGGGCCTTCGCAGGCAGCGCCGACCAGGAGACAAAGGGCATCTCTGCTCCATGCGCGCTCAGTCCGTAGTGCGCAAGCAGGCGCCGCACATACCTGGTCTCGGACCACAAGCGCTCATCGGTGGCGACAATGCCTAATCGCCGCGCTGATCGCTGCGCAGCCTTGTAGCGGACGCCGGCCAGCGCCGCCACACTGGCGATGCCGCAGCCGGTCCGCTCGAGCTGCACCACCGGCTTCATGACAGCTCCACTTTCAGCTTGCGTCCGCCCGAGATCGTGAATCCCTGGCGTTGGTAAAACGCCAACGTCCGATCGAATTGCGGCAAGGGAGGCGTTGTGACTTCGAGGCGTCGCCATCCTCTGGCCTGTCCGACTTTTTTCGATTCGGCAATCAATGCTGTCCCTATTCCACGCGACCGATGCGACGGACGGACATAGAATTCCGGAATTGTACCGTAGACTCCCCCGGTATACAGCGCATAGCTCTGATACAGCGCCAGGAATCCGACACATGCTCCACCGTCTCTCGCAAGCAACACCAGATAGGACTCGTCAGAGAGCCAGGCACGAGCTCGAGCTTCCGTTTCATGGTGATCAAAGTTAAAGACCTTCTCACTCACGGCCACCATGATTTCGTGGAGCAGCTCTCCAACCATGGCGGCGATGACATGGGCGTCCGCCGGCAGAGCGGGATCAATGCGAGTGGTCACGGTAGATTTCTCGCGTTGCTCAATGTCCATGATGACTGAAATTCATTCTTCGATGATCCTTCCAAGCCTGCTCGTTCTCTTCACTAAGCGCGTTGGGCGAGCAAATGAACGCATCTCGGCCCTCCTCGCACTATTCCGCAGGGAGCTCAATCGGCCCCGCCCACTCGCCTTTGGCCAGCCGCACCTCCTGGTATCCCCCATCCGGCCACTGAAACTGTCCCGCCTCATCGATCTGCACGATGAACGGGTCGTCTTCGTGGGCTTCACCACGAAACCAGTACCAGCCTGCCGTGGCAGGCTTCGATGTGCTCCATCTGTGCGTCGACATCAGATGCTCGGCAACCGCGGATGATGAGATCTCGTCGTGGCTTCTGCTACAGTCGCACCGTGACGAACCCTAGCATGAACCGTCTGCCAATTGAAGATGTGCTTCCAGAGTTGCGACGGGCATTGGCGCAGGGAAGCAACGCTCTGCTGACTGCCCCGCCTGGGGCTGGTAAGACCACCGGTGTGCCTCTGGCCTTGCTGGATGCGTCCTGGCTGGCGGGGCAGAAGCTCCTCATGCTCGAGCCAAGGCGGCTGGCGGCCAGAGCCGCTGCCCATCGGCTGGCCGCAACACTGAACCAACCGGTCGGAGATACGGTCGGCTATCGAATGCGGCTCGACACCAATGTGGGCGCGGACACCCGGCTGGAAGTCGTCACCGAAGGGGTGCTGACCAGACTGCTGGTCAGCAATCCTGAGCTGGAGGGATACGGGGCGATTGTGTTCGACGAGTTCCACGAGCGGAGCCTTCAGGCCGATATCGGCTTGGCGCTTGCACTTGAAACGCAACGGCTCGTCCGTCCTGAACTTCGGCTGCTCGTGATGTCTGCAACGTTGAACTGCGGACCCGTGAGCGATCTGCTCGGTGGTGCGCCCGTGATTTCCTGCGAAGGCCGAATGTTTCCCGTCGAAACGCGCTACCTGGACCGTCCGCTGACAGGCCGTCTCGAGGCGGCCGTTGTCCAATGCATTCGTCGCTCGCTGGCTCAGGACTCTGGCAGCCAGCTCGTCTTTTTGCCGGGCATGGCGGAAATTCGCCGCATCGAACGGAGCCTGCTCGATGCCCGTCTCGGCCCGGACGTGCAGGTCGCTCCGCTCCACGGAGACCTGCCACAGGCCGATCAAGACATGGCGATCGAACCGGCCCCTCCCGGCAGGAAAAAAATCGTGCTGGCCACCTCTATCGCTGAAACCAGTTTGACGATCGACGGCATTCGTGTGGTGATCGATGCCGGGCAGCTGCGTGCACCACGATTCGATCCCCGCTCCGGCTTGACCCGTCTGGAAACGATTCGGGTCACACAGGACTCGGCCGACCAGCGACGAGGTCGAGCCGGCCGACTCGAACCCGGCATCTGTTATCGTCTCTGGACCGAGCAAGAGCATCAGTCGCTCGCCCCGCGGCGTCCGCCCGAGATCCTCGACGCGGACCTCTCTTCGTTGCTGCTCGAAACAGCACGATGGGGCGTGTCGGACCCGTTAGAATTGTCCTGGCTCACACCGCCGCCGCCCGGCGCCGTCGCACAGGCCCGTGAGCTCCTTCTGCGTCTGGGCGCCCTGACCGCCAATGGACGGCTCACGCCTCATGGGCAGCAGATGGGTGAGCTGCCCTTGCATCCGCGACTCACGCACATGCTGCTGAGATCGGTCCCGCTTGGCTGCGCCGGGTTGGCCTGCGATCTTGCGGCGCTCCTCACCGAGCGCGATCTGTTGCGTGCACCCTCTGCCCGGGAGGCCGATGTACGACTGCGGCTGGACGTGATGCGCGGCAGCCGCGCCGCAGGCACCGGCGGCTCAGTCGATCGTCGCACGATCGAACGCCTCAAGCGTACCGCGCGCCAGTGGAAGGGACAGCTCCAACAGCTCATAGACGTGCGACCACCTGGGAGGTCTACGGATGTCGATCTGGCAGGCCTCCTGCTCGCCATCGCCTATCCCGATCGCATCGCGCAACGTCAGGGAGGCAGTGAGCCGCGCTATATCCTGGCCAATGGTCGCGGCGCAGTGTTTACCCACCCGGACCATCTGGCCGTCGAACCGTATCTCGTCATCGTTGAATTGGACGCCGGATCACAGTGGGCGCGCATCGACATGGCTGCACCCGTCGCCCAGAAGGACATTGAACAGCTGTATCAGGCCGAGATCGCCGAGACTGAAGCGGTCGCGTGGGACGAACGCACCGGCGCCGTACGCGCCTCACGACAACGCCGCCTCGGCGCGCTGGTATTGTCGAACGAGGCTCTGTCCAAACCTGATCCTTCCTTGGTCGCAGCGGCCTTGCTGAACGGAGTGCGCCGGGCGGGACTGCATACCCTGGCCTGGACACCAGACCTTGAGGACTGGCGCATGAGAGTCCGTTTTCTCCGACGCCTCCAAGGTGAGACTGC
Source organism: uncultured Nitrospiraceae bacterium (assembly GCA_963730935.1). GTDB lineage: Bacteria > Nitrospirota > Nitrospiria > Nitrospirales > Nitrospiraceae > Nitrospira_C. The sequence continues at coordinate 682,510 of CAVSTP010000004.1, forward strand.
TGCTTGGCCAGACGTATCTGACGAGCGCCTTGGTGAAACGCTTGACGACTGGCTCGGGCCTTACTTGGTCGGCATGACGACGTTGGAGCGCGTGCAGCGCATGGATCTCACACAGCCCTTGCAAGCCTTGCTCAGCCGAGCCCAGCAGCAGGAACTTAATCGATTGGCCCCGACGCACGTCGCCGTGCCAAGCGGATCGCACATCAGGCTTGATTATTCGGAAGACCTTCCCGTCCTGGCGGTGCGATTACAAGAAATGTTTGGATGCAAAGAGACTCCACGCATCGTGAACAGGACAGTGCCGGTGATGCTGCACCTCTTGTCTCCGGCGAAGCGGCCCGTGCAGGTGACGAAAGATCTAGCCAGTTTTTGGGTGAACGCCTATCCCGAGATCCGTAAGGAACTTCGCGGCCGCTACCCGAAGCATCATTGGCCAGAGAATCCGCTGACCGCTCCCCCCACGGCCAAGACCAAACGTCGATCCTAAGTCCCGTCCTTTCGTAGGATAGACCGCCTGGCAGGTGACGTCCTATGGTCGTTCATGCACGGATGGATGTTCCTGCTCATCGTCCTGACGCTCCTCATCCCGGCCAGTGGACGCGGCGAGCTTCCGGAGTTTGGACCTCCGCCCCCGACGGCCCCATTTGACGATGTCGACGATGCCGCGCTGCAGGCGGAAGTCACGCGGCAGACCCTCGCCTTTCTGGACATCCTGCAACGACATTGGGGACAAGGGCCCGAACGGCTGAGGAGCGCGGTCGCCGGCCCCCTCGAGCGGGAGGAAGAAAGCACGCTGATCTATCTGCGGAACATACACGATCACGGCGTGCTCGAGGGCTACGAATTCCGGAAGGGATCGCTCGCGCGTGGTCAATACGTGATCATTCAGCGGCCGCTGAACGGCTTGAACGAGTTCATCGGCTACTATACGGCGCTCAAACTGGCCTTGAGCACGGCTTATGGAGAGCCGGAGTTGGACCGTGTGGTCTGGGACAATGACCTCTATCATCCGCTGCCCGACTACTGGGGCGTGGCCGTGATGATCGGACATCTCCGCTATCACGCGATCTGGGAAACGTCCGAAGGGACGCTGACGCTTGATCTCACCGGAGACCGGTACAGCCGATTGTCGGTGGAATATCGCGCGCGGGCGGAGAGCGCGGACACTTAGCGATCGTCACGCAGGTTGTTCAAAAAGTCTTTTCTTTCTCACCCACCCAACCCCGGCGCCAGTAGGCGCCGCCCCCTGCAAGGCCACAGCGAGCCATTGTATGCAATCGGATAGGAATGTGAGAACGCAGCCTGGGAAAGATGCGTTCTCACGCATCCGGGCGGCGGGTGAGAAGAGTGGCTTTTTCAACAACCTGCTAGGTGGGAATATCCCGGACGCCATCGTAGGACGTCTTCGATTGATGAGTCAGCTTGACGACATCGCCGTCTTTGACCACTGAATCTTCGCTGCCCACCTTCTTGTTGACGGCGACCAGCACTTCCCGCTGAAGCATGAATGGCATGAGGGCGCCTAACTGATCAGGGTGCGCATCGATCATTTTCCTGACCGTCGTCGTCCCTGCGACCTCGAGCTCGATTTCATGCTCGCCGAGGACGTGACGTAATGTCAGGCCAAACACAAGTACTTTCACCATAAGAAGCCTCGCCTCCAGGGTCGAGCCGCAGGCTCACGTTTGGCGCGCGTGACAGCGGAAGCAATCGGGCCGCTTGGGATGCCGCGCGGGCAACGGTCTCACAGCACCCGCGCTGTGGCAACTCACGCAGTCCTTTTCAGCCTTGACCGCGTCGTGCTCGGCAGTCCTGGGCACCATCGGATTGCGGTCTTTCGGCGTGGGCAGCAACGACACCCCCACGACGACCGCGACGGCGAACAGGATAAACAGCCAGTCAACCTTCCGCAATGTCATGGGACTGGCTCCCCGGCTTCCGGAGATCCGGCCTCATAACTGTCCTGTAAGACCTGCGCGATGTGCTTCACCTCGACGGCCGACGGCAAGCCGGTCTTGAGCTGAATCATGCAGGCCGGGCAGCTCGTGGCCACGAGATTCGCGCCGCTGTCCTCGACCGCCTGCCGCTTCCGCGCCACGATCCGCTGCGACGTGTCAAAATCCTTGACCAGATAGGTGCCCGCCCCGCCGGCGCACCGGTCCGCATCGGGCATCTCGACAAATTGGACGCCGGGCAGCATCTTCAAAATCGCGCGAGGCTCTTTCGTCACCCCGGCCGCCCGCAGATGGCAGGAGGAATGGTAAGTCACTTTGCCCCGCGCGGAAGCCGCAGGTGCCATGACCGGTCGCACGGGTGATTGCGCGACGAATTCCGAAATATGCTTCACCCGCTGCGCCAACGATTCGGCGGCAGAGTGTTCTGGCTCGCCGGCAAAGAGCGTCCGATAGTCCTTGAGCATCAATGTACAAGATGCACAGCCGGTCACGACGGCGTCATAGCCCGCGAACGATCGCAGGTTCTCCCTCGCCCCCTCCTTCGCCAAGTCTCGATGCCCGTAGGTTTCGATCGGCGTCCCCGAGCATCGCTGCGGGGGCAGGTCCGGCTCGACGCCGTGCTTGCGAAGGACGGCGATGACCGCATCGCCGACGCCGTCCGCGAAATAATTGGCTGCGCACCCATGGAAGTACGCGACCTTGGAGCGCGGCGTCTGACCGGCGGACGTCACGAGACGCGCATAGCGCTCGCGTAACTGCTGAGCGGCCAGTTTGGGAAGCGCGATTTTTGCCGATAGCCTGGCTCCTGGCGCCAGATATTTCAGGAGCGGACGGCTCGCCAGATCCAAGACACGCCGCATCAACGGCCGATCCCACAGAGGCTGGAACCTCGCCATCCATCGTAAGAAGGCGGCAAAGCGCTCGGTCTGGGCATGGAAGCGAAAAATGATCCCGGCAAGCGCATTCGGATGCTCAGCCCGCCGATCGAGGATCAACTGCGAGACGTCGACGCCGGCCGGGCAGGCCGTTCGGCAGGATTTGCAGTTGAGGCAGGCTTCCACTACCCGTTTCGAATTCAAATAACTATAGTCCTTGTCCGTGACGATCTCGAACCAGCCGCGGGAGCTCATATCTTCCGAACGGAAGACATCGTAGACAGGGCACACGGCGTTGCACTTGGCGCAGGTCGCGCAGGATTTGGACAGCCTCGTGTAATCGATGTGCTCCGTGAACGGCCGGTCACTGATCTTCACGCCCGGGTTGAGCACGCCGGACGGATCAAAGCTGCGCTTCACCTTCACGAACAGCTCGTAGAGTTCAGGCCCGAACATGGCCGGCACATATTCGGCCCGTACGCGTCCGTCGCCGTGCTCTCCGCAGATCGAGCCGCCGAAGCGGTCGAGCACCGTGCGATGGATTTCATGGTAGCCCTGCACCATCTTCCCGTAATCCCGCTCGTCGTTCACGTCGAGAAGCGGCACGATATGCGCGTTCCCGTTGCCGATATGACCGAAAATGGCGACCGGAACACGTTGACCACCGAAAAATTCTTCGAGGTAGCGGATGAGCTCGCTGATGCGTGCCGCTGGGACCACAACATCGTCGACAAAATTGATCGGCTTCTTGCGCGGATCGAAGCGATACAACGTGGGATAGAGGGCCTTGCGGGCCTTCCACAGCTGCTCGCGCTGCTCCGGATCGTAGGCGGTGACCACCGCTGAGGCGAGCGGATAGCGACGGCAGACGGCGGCCATACGTTCGGCCTGCTCGTGAAGATCGGTTGTCAGATCATCGGCATCGAGTTCGGCCAACAACGTGGCGGCCGAATCGGCCGGGATTCCGTGCCGCGACCGGCCGATCAGATCGAGCGTATTGGCATCCATGACCTCCAACGCACTCGGACCCAGCTGGAGCAGCTGCGGCACCGCCTCGCCGACATCCTCGAGGCGCTTGAAATGAATCAAGGCGGTCAGCGTCGCGCGAGGTTTGTCGACCAGACGGATCGTCGCCTCGCTGAACACGCCGAGCGTCCCTTCGCTCCCGATGAAGAGCTTCGGCAGATCTATGCGTCCGCGTGACAGCCCCTCCGCCAGGCCAAAGAGGTTGTACCCGCAGCTGTTCTTACTCACCCGCGGTCGCTTTTGCTCGAGCAGTTCCGTGTGCGACCGCACGAGGGAGTACGTCTCTTGAATCGGCGGGTGCGAGGACAATAGGCCCGCGGCAGCGGGATCGTCTACGACGTAGGAGCGTGCGTCCAACCAGGCGCCGGAGGCAAGGCACACCCGAAGGCGCTCGACGTTGTCCTTGACCGCTCCATACCGCAAGGTATGCGGACCGGCCGAATTGTTCGCCAGCATTCCTCCCAATTTGCACATGTCCCCGCTGGACGGATCGGGCCCGAACATCAGGCCCTGCCGGGCCAGCTGTTTATTCAGCTCGGCCAGGACGATTCCCGGTTGCACCCGTGCCCACCGTTCCTCGCGGTTGGTCTCAAGTATTCGATGGAGGCGCGAGACGTCGAGGATGATGCCCGAACCGATAGCGGAACCGGTCAAATTGGTCCCCGCGGCGCGGGCCGTCACCGGAATGCCGCGCGCCACGGCGTAGCGCAACAGCCGATGGATGTCATCCTCGGATTCCACCAAGGCGACGGCCTGGGGCTCCATCCGGTACATACTGGCGTCGACCGCATACGCGGTTTTGGTAGGATGATCGTCTTTGATCTGGTCTTCCCGGAACAGCTTGCGGAGATCCGAGCCGACGGCGCGGGACGTATCGGGCATGACAAGCATGGCGCGGCATTCTAACAGGGGAAAGAAAAGATCCGCCACCTCAGAAGCGCTGATGCGGTGCCTAACGGGTTTTCGGTTTGTGACCGCTCGCGCGAGTCGCTAAGATACGCTCATGGGCTCCGCCAAACCGCCGTTGTATGTGTCGCGCGTCCTGCCCGATCCCGTCATGGCAGCCATTCGAGAGCGATTCACACTCGTTCGGGAGCCGCTCGATGTCTCCCCTGCACCGTCGGCGTTGCGATCGGGGCTGTCGGAATCGGCCGCCGCGATTGTCACGCTGACGGACCGCCTCGACGCCGACGTCCTGGCCGCCGCCCCACGTCTCAAAATTGTGGCCAACTATGCCGTCGGCTACAACAACATCGATGTCAGCGCCGCACGACAACGGGGGATTGTCGTCACCAATACGCCGGATGTGCTCACGGATGCCACGGCGGATCTCACGTGGGCGCTGATCCTAGCGACTGCCCGCCGCGTGATTGAAGGCGACCGTCTCGTGCGCAGCGGTCTGTGGACCGGATGGACGCCCACCCAACTGCTGGGCACGGCGGTAGCCGGCCGGACGTTGGGTATCATCGGCATGGGTCGCATCGGTCAGGCCGTGGCACAGCGCGCAGCCGGATTTCGTATGAAGGTGTGCTATTCCTCACGCCGGCGCATCGACAGTCCGTCGCACGCCGTGGCAGGGGAGTTCCTGCCCCTGCAGGCACTGCTGTCATGCTCGGACATCGTCACCATTCACGCACCCCTCACGCAGGAAACCCGACACTTGATCGACGCTCAGGGGCTGGCGAAGATGCGCCGCACGGCAATTCTGATCAACACCGCGAGAGGGCCGATTGTCGATGAGTCGGCGCTCGTCGTCGCCCTCACAAGCGGTGCGATTTCTGGAGCCGGGTTAGACGTGTTCGAGGAAGAGCCGCGGCTTGATCCTCGGCTGGCGACGATGCCGCAGGTCGTGCTGCTGCCGCACCTCGGATCGGCGACAATGGAAGCGCGCGTCGAAATGGGAATGACGTGCGTGAAGAATATCGAAGCGGTGTTATCCGGGCAATCGGCCCCCAATCGAGTGGGTTAGCGGCGCGCGACGTCATGCCTGCCCCGGCACGGGGACAGCAGACCTTGCAATGCAGCTAGGTGGCGTAGCGAAACGCTTTTGCAGCAGCGGCCGGTTTGGGGGCTGTACGAATGGACGCGAGGCGCTGGGGGACATCGTGGAATGTGGGGATGGCTTCGAACATCGTCGTCGCGAGCTGCCAATTTTCCTGCTTCTCATAGAGCAATCCCAGCTCATAGCGAATGGCCTGAGCCTTGGCGCCCTGACACCGCGGGTCGCTGAGCAGCCGTTCAAGCTGTGCGCTGGCTGAGTCGTATTGTTCCTGTTCTTTGAGGCAGACGGCCGTCATGAGGCAGGCATCGAGAAACACCTCGGCCCCTTTCATCGCGAGGCCAAATTCCTCCTTGGCCTCGTTGACCAGCCCCATGTTCTTGTACGCCACACCAAGGGTGTAGTGCGTCTCCGCATCGATGTCGTCGACCGGTTCCTCAGGCGCAGCGGGCGCAAATAGGACCGACAACTTTGAGACGATCGCGCTGGCCGGCGCCAGCTCTTTGACCTTGTCGTACAGATGACGGATTGGTTCGGCATCGGCAACCGCCTGGCCGGCCGTCCGCAGTTCAAGGGCTCGTCCATATTGAAGGGCTGCGCCCGCGCCATCGCCTTTCCGTTCGAGGACCTGGCCCAGAAATTCTCTGGCCTCCGCATCGTCAGGTTGAGAGGCGACCATCGTCCCGAGCCACTCTTCGGCTTGAGCCCACTGCCCGGCCTCGACATAGCCGCGGAACTGTTCCGGCGTCGTAAGGACCGGCGCTTCCTCAGCCTTTTCAGGAGGCGTTGACCGCGAGCGGGGCATGTCATCCGGACCAGCATTGTCGACCGAGAATGGCTGGGCCTGCGAAGATGACGCTGGTTGATGGTTGTCCGTCGGGCCGTCTAAATGCCTATCTTGTAGATGCCGATCGTGTCCCGGCTTAATGGCCGTTGTCGTGGCCCAGGCATCGTCAGGCGCCGCGCCGTCGATGGAAAATCCTCCGATCGTCGTCGCAGGAGCGACCCCCGCCGGAGCGTCAACCGGCGCATCCCCTCGCATCAACGCCTCGAGCCGCTTGACCATAGGGCTTTCGGGCGCGAGCGACTGCACTTTCTCAAAGATTTCTTCGTGCAAGGTCGGCATCCCAGGCTCGGGATTCTTGAGAAGCGCTTCGATGGCCTTGCCGTAGTGCTGCACAGCCGTCTCGATGTCGCCTTTTTCTTCGTAGAGCTCGCCCTGCAACTCCAGCAGCGGGACCGAGTTGGGCTCGACCGCAAGAAACTCGGCGATGAGCGTTTCGGCCTGCGGATAGTCCTGCGCGCGCAATGCCGCTCCCGCCAGAAACCGATATTCGCCAAGGGCGATCTGCAACTGCCCCTGCTGGAGATGCAACCGCGCGAGCAGTTGGCAGACTCGGGGATTGCCCGGCTCTTTGGTGAGCATTTGGTTCAGGATGGCTTCGGCGCCCGCGTACTGTTTTTCTTCAATGCGCCTGCTCGCTTCAGCCAGCAGATCGGGCGGCTCTCCCGCATTCGTTACAGCCGCTGCTCCGGCTTTGGCCGAACGGACCGGCGTGCCACCGGTCTTCTTATAGTGCTCGATGTACTGTTGCGCCTCGCTGTTCGCGGGATCGATGCGCAGCACCGATTCGTAGGCTTCCTTCGCCTCGGCGTACCGTTGCTGTCCCGACCGCTCGCGCCCGAGTTGCAGATAGACCCTCGTGGCCTCGTCTTGCATGTTTTCCTGCAAGCAGAGTTCTGCCACGCGTTGCTGCGCATCGAGATTGGAGGGGTCCTGGCTGACAATCTTCTTATAGATGTCGAGGGCTTCTTTGGTCTTGCGTTCCTTGAGGTAGTGTTTCCCGAGGGTCAGATAATCCTGGACGGCGCTGCTCAACAGGCCCCGCTCGGCGTTCAGATCGCCCAGGAACCGGTACATATCGTAGCGGGACGGATCGAGCTTCAGGACTTTCTTGTAGGTGGCGATCGCCTTGAGCGTGGCGCCCTCGGCCCGGAAGGCATTTGCGGCCTGAATGAACGAGGCCACCGCATCGGCTGTCGCGTTGCGCTTGAGATGCAGTTCGCCAATGGAATTGTGAATGCCCCCGTCGCCCGGCGCTTCGGCCGAGAGCTTCTTCCATTCGCTAATGGCGGCGTCGAACTGACCCTTTGAGGCGAAAAGCTGTGCGCTATGCAGAACCTTGCTGCGGTCGAAGCCCAAGTGGAACCTCCAATAGTCAACAAACGCTAACAGTATCAATGGTTTTTGTCAAAGAAAATGCCTCAATGATTACGCCGATCCTCCCCGACCTTGAGCAAAAACACGAAGGCCTGACGGAAGAATACTTCCGACAGGCCTTCACTCCAACGCTGACGTTTTTGGACCGCGGTTAGGAGGCCGCGATCGACATCTTCATGACATTGGCCGCCTGAGGTCCTTTGGCACCCTGAACGATATCAAATTCGACGTTTTCACCTTCCTTCAATGATTTGAACCCTTCCCCTTGGAGCGCGGAGTAATGCACGAACACATCCTCTCCGCTGTCCAAACGGATGAATCCAAACCCCTTACGATCGTTGAACCACTTCACCGTACCTTTTGTCTTCACAAAAACCCTCCTTTCCTCAACGGCCACGCGTACGTGCGTGACCGGGCCCGAACCCAGTTAAAGCACACCGGATGAATCACGAATGAGAAATGAGATATGAGAACCGGGAACGGATGGGCGGGTTCTGTGCAGAAGAGAAGACGTGCTCACGAGACCCATCTTGGTTACAAATCGCGCGCGCAGCATGTACCATACGGATTTTAATGTTGTCAAGCAGTTCTTTCTCCTGAAGGACGATTGGCCTCCGGTGGACAAGCCCCGGGCAGTCCCCTATAGTGGGCCAACGCCTTCCGAGAGGATCGTCTTCAATGATGCTGCGCAAGCTGCTGGACCGGTATATCTTCACGGAATTGCTCTCACCATTCAGTCTGAGTCTCGGCACCCTGTGCTTCATCATGTTGACCCGTGAATTGCTTCGACTGGTCGAACTCCTCGTCTCCAAAGGGGTCGGGCTATGGGCGGTCCTTAAGGTATTTGCCCACCTCCTCCCGTCGTTCCTGGTCTTGACCCTTCCCATTGCCGGCATCATTGCGTCGATCACGGCATTTGGCCGGCTGTCGCTGGACAAGGAACTCGTGGCGATGCGGGCGGCCGGCTTGAGCCTCCTGCGGCTGGCCCGTCCGGTCATGCTCTTCGCCCTCCTGGTCTTCGGGCTGACGACATGGCTGGCTCAATGGGGTCAGCCCTGGAGTTCGATCAATCTCAAGAAGGTGGCGCTCAATCTCCTCCGTGATCAGCTCGTGCTGGCTCTGGAGCGGGGATCCTTCGCGGAACCGATCCCGAAAATGACGATTTACGTCTCGGAGAAGGGCGATGAGACCTCGGGCGGCATCTTCATCTCGGATGAGCGCAATGCCGAGGACCCCCGTATCATTGTCGCGCACGGCTACCATGTGCTGATCGACAGCTCGACGGACCAGGTCGCCTTACGGCTGCGTGACGGCGTGATCCATAGCCGCCCGGACGAGCTCGATCAATACCAGCTGGCATCCTTTTCGAGTTACGACCTGAAATTGTCCCTCGCGCAGAGCGGCTACGCCGCGACCGAGGAACGGCCCTCGTATCAGCAACTTATCGACCGGTTGAACCAGTCCCCCCGCGACCCCTGGGCCTTACGGCGGCTGACCGAATATTACAAGGACATGGCCTTTCCCACCGCATCGCTGATCCTGTGCATGCTGGGCGTCCCAGTCGGGATCGTCTCGAAGCGCTCGGGGCGAATCGGCGGATTTGCTGTCGGTGTGTTCGTCATCGTCGCCTATTACGTGATGAATATGGCGTGCGAGTTTCTCGTGACCGCCGCCGTGATTCCGCCCTTCGCCGGCGCCTGGCTGCCGAATAGCGTCTTTCTGATCATCACGCTGCTGTGGTTCTCCCGCATGAGCAGACAGTAACGGCCATGCCGATCCTCTTCCGCTACCTACTCAAGGAATACGCCAGGATCTTCCTCATGTGTTTCGCCGGTCTCATGACGGTCTATCTCGTCATCGATTTTTTTGAAAAGGTCCGCCGTTTTCTGAGCTACGACGCCCGATGGGTGGATGTGCTGAGCTACTTTGCGCTGAAGGTTCCTGCCATTTCGTTCCAGATCATTCCGCTCGCCGTCCTCATGGCCACGTTGCTTACGCTTGGGCTGTTGTCGCGCAACAACGAGATTACCGCGTTGCGGAGCTGCGGCATCAGCCTGCCCTGGATCGCCTCGCCCTTCCTGACCTTCGCCGCCATGATGACCCTGGTGCTGTTGCTGTTCAGTTCCACCATCATTCCGTTGGCCACGAGTAAAGCGGAAGAAATTCGCGTAATCTTCATTGAAAAAAAACCTCCGTCCGCGGTGGTCAAACTGCCGCTCCCCTGGACACGAGTCGACGCCGATACTCTGCTCCATGTCGCCAGCGTCACCCTTGGCGGCGACACGTTGGCCGGTGTGCAACTCTTCCATTTCGATCAGGCCTTTCGCCTGATCGACATGACGGAAGCCCAGGAAGCGCATTATGCCAACCGGACCTGGACCTTGCAGCGGGGATTTCACCGCCGGTTCAATCGTGACGGTACCGTGACGGCCACTGAATTCGATTCCAAACCGATCACCCTGGCCCTGATCCCAAACGATTTCACCGGTGGACTCGGCGGAGAACCGGAACTGATGACATTTCGCGACATCCAAGATTCCCGGGAACGGCTGTATCAACACGGCTCGCAATTCGCGCGGCTGCTGACTGATTATTACGGACGCATCGCCTTTCCCCTCGTCACGATCATCATGGTGCTCGTCGGCATCGCACTGAGCCTTCGTCGAAGCGGCATCAGGGGCGGCAGCATGGCCATCGGCATCGGCCAGGCGTTGCTTGTGGGGTTCTTATACTGGGCCGCTCACTCCATCGCGATCGCCTTCGGACGCGGCGGCGCGTTGCCGCCCGTCGTCGCCGGCTGGCTCACGAACGTGCTGTTCACGAGCTACGGTCTCTATTTGATGCTGAAGTTGAAATACTGACGCTGCCCGTGACCGCTGATGCGGTTGACGGAGCCTGACTGCTTCCGGTAAGAAGACAGCAGGAACGCAAGAGGAATTGACGCATGCGCGGTCAGATCGTCGTCACCGGATTAGGGGTGATCAGCCCGATCGGTATCGGGGTGAGCGAATTCTGGAAAGCGGCTCTGGACGGCCGTTCAGGAGTGTCCGCGATCGCGGGCTTCGACCCGTTTCCCATGGACGGCTACCGCTCGAAGGTCGCAGGCCAGATTCACGGCTTCTCCCCCGAGCGGTATCTCGATAGTGTCCAAGCCGAACGTGTGGACCGGTATGCGCAGTTTGCGCTGGTCGCCGCCAAAGAAGCACTGGCGGACTCTGGCCTGCAGCTGGCCAAAGAAAATCCCCGCCGGATCGGAGTCATCGTCGGTGCCGGGATGGGCGGTATGGTCATGGGCGAACGGGAAATCACCCAACTGTACGAATCCCAGCGTCCGCACCGCGTTCATCCGAATTTCATTCCCGTCATTACGCTGAATTCCGCGTCAGGCATTGTCGCCATGGCCCACGGGGCCAAGGGACCGAACTACACAATCTCGACCGCCTGCTCTTCGAGCGCTCACGCCTTGGGGCAAGCCATGCAGTGCATCAGAGAGGGTCGTGCCGACGTGGTGATCACCGTCGGTGCCGATGCCAGCATCACGCCGCTGGTGTTTGCGGGCTTCTGCTCCCTGCGCGCGCTCTCGACCAAATACAACGATCAACCCGAACGAGCCTCGCGTCCCTTCGACCGTTCGCGTGACGGATTCGTGATGGGGGAAGGCGCCGGCGCTCTCGTGTTGGAATCCTCCGCCCATGCAAAAAAGCGAAAAGCGCGCATTTACGCAGAAGTGGCCGGCTACGCCGCAACCAGCGAGGCCTATCATATGGTCATCCCGCGGGAAGACGGCGAAGAAATCGCTGCCACGATGCGCCTCGCCATGGCCGACGCAGGCATTGCGGCATCGCAGATCGATTACATCAACGCCCATGCGACGTCCACGTCGATCGGTGATGCGGTGGAAGCCAAAGCCATCCGCCAGGTCTTCCGATCACGTGCAGACAAGATTGCGGTCAGCGCCACCAAGTCGCTTATCGGCCATACCTTGGGAGCGGCGGGCGCGATCGGGGGCGTTGCCACCGTGCTGGCCATCCATACGGGGCAGATCCATCCGACTGCCAATTTTGAGGAACCGGATCCGGCCTGCGCCTTGCGGGGCCTCAGTGCCTCCGTGCAGGAACGGAAAGTCAAGGCAGCGCTGCTCAACGCGTTTGGTTTCGGCAGCAACAACGCCGCCGTCGTCATCAAGCGTTATGCAGCCTGACCCGTCGCCCAGACGGAACCCCTCCGCCAAGGACGTTGCCGCATGAGCGACCCAAACGTAACCCAAAAGATTGTCGCCGCACTCGCCGACTATCTGAAGCGAGATCCCAAGACGATCCAGCCGGACCTCCATTTGCGCGACGATCTGGGCCTCGACTCTATGGCGGTGATCGAGCTGTTGTACAAAATCGAAGAAACCTTCGATCTTCAAATCCCGGATCAGGACTTAGTCAGGCTTTCGACGGTCGGAGCCGTGGCCAAGTACGTCGATCAACGCCTGGCACCTGTCAAACGGACGGCGGGCGCCACCCGAAACCCACCCGCCAAAGGGAAGAAGAAGACCTAAGCCGCTATGGGATCGCTCTCGGCGCCTATCAGTCTCACCCTCGCACAGATCCATCAACTGGTCGGCGGCACGCTCCACGGCAATGGCGCCGCCGTCCTGTCGTCGCTCTCAAGCCTGAACGATGCGACGCCGCAAGCGCTCGCATTTCTTGCGAGCGACCACGCCGCAAAAATACCTGGCGGCATCAAGGCGGGCGCACTCCTCGTCCATCGGCATTTTCCCGACCTCGCGATCCCGCAGCTCGTGGTGCCGAATCCCCTCCTCGCCTTTGCGCAAGTGGCCCAAACGTTTTTTGTCCGGCTGCCGGCGACGCGTGGGATCGCGGCAGAAGTGACCAAAGGCGCCGGGGTTCGCATCGGAGACGATCCGTCCATCTGGCCCTTCGTCACATTGGGAGACCGCGTCACGATCGGGGCGAGAGTCACGCTCTATCCCGGTGTGTATATCGGAGCCGATTCATCGGTGGGCGATGACAGCGTGCTCTATCCGAACGTGGTGGTTCGAGAGGGCTGTTCGATCGGCGCTCGGGTGATCATCCACGGCGGGACCGTGATTGGAGCGGATGGGTTCGGGTACGTGCAACACGAAGGCCGGCATCATAAGATCCCCCAGCTCGGCGGGGTGACGATCGAGGACGACGTGGAGTTGGGAGCCAACGTGACGATCGATCGGGCCACGCTCGGGCACACCGTCGTCAAGCAAGGCACGAAGATCGACAATCTCGTGCAGATCGCGCACAACGTCACCGTGGGGGAACACGACATCATCGTGGCCCAGGTCGGCGTCGCCGGCAGCACGACGATCGGCCATCACGTCATGATCGGCGGACAGGCCGGACTGGCGGATCATCTCACGATCGGCAACCAGGCGATGATTGCCGCGCGGGCGGGAGTGAACCGCAGTGTGGAGGCCAATCAGATCGTGTCAGGTGCGCCTATTATGCCGCATGAAACCTGGATGAAGGCCCAAGCCGTCATTCCCCGGCTGCCTGAGCTGCGACAGTTGGTGCGCGATCTCGCGCAGCGAGTAGAACGCCTTGAGGCCGCGCTCAAGAGTGCGAAGACGGGAAAACAGCCGCGGAAGAAATCCGGCCGGAAATGATCGCTTGCCGTTTCACTTGACCACCCCGCGCCAAAAGACCAGCTTGCTCCAATAAAACCCGGCCCACGGCATGAGCAGCGCCGGGACGGCGTCCATCGATCCGTAGATGATGGCCCACAGGGAGCCCCCCAGTACAAGAGCGACTCCGGCCAGATAGCCCATGGGTACCAGCTTGCGCCCTCGATGCTCGATCGGAGGAATCACCGGTTCAGGCTTGGCTTTCCGCTGCGTGCGTTGCACCGCCGTCCGCATGCGCGCGGCAAACACACCGGGAACCGTTTCAAGCAGATAGCGATGATAGCGTGTTTGCAGCCAGCCGATGAGTGCGCCCAACACGAGGAGCGCCGAACTGGTTGCAAATGTCGTCCAGGTGTATGTCTCGGAGGCGACGAGCTGATAGCCGAGCGTGCCGATTCCACCGAGCATGCAGATCAGCCCCAGGAAACCGGAGGGCAGAAGAATATAGGTCCGGACGTAATGGCGCGCCTGCGTCTGGATGTCCTCGTTGCGCCACGCTTTGACGAGTTTGGCCATCGACACCTTCCCCATTGGCTCGTAGGGTCGGCATCATAACACTGTTCCCCGCGTGAAGCATTTGGCCGCTCACTAGAGGCTACAGGCACACGATACATGAACTCTGTCGCGTCGCAATCTTTCTTCACTCGACAAGCGCGCGGAGGGACTGTACGCGCGCCACATCATCAACTGGCATCAAGGACTGAAACTGGCTTTGCGCGCCAAGCGCGAACGCCGACCTCCCGCTTTCGCTCACACCCAATAAGGAACTCAAAGACGCGAGGTATTCTCCGCGCCCGTTGGCGATGTCTTGTTCCAAATTCGACTGATTGTATGCGGCAAACGCGATGACCTTGTGTTCGGATTTCAACAGACCATCGTCATTCCACCACGTTCGACCGGACGTCGAGACGGTCACGTTGGTTGTCGAATCCAAGATTTCTTGGATGGTACCCGTAATGGTGCAGCCGGTCAGGACACTGACCGCAAGGCTTAGAAGCGTCAACAATCTATATGGCATTGTTGTTGGCATGTGGGACCTCCTTAGGGAGTGGATATAGCCCTCCTTACTGACGATAGCACAGAACTTTGCTCGCACACCTGAGGAGGACACTAGGCAGAGCATCGCGCTATGCCCGGCGGCCTAGACGAGGTGATGGCGCTACTGTGGCTGGAGGTGATTGGTGAATCGTCTTACGTCAGGCGAGATCGATGTCAGACGGCCGGCAAGATTTCGGCGATCGCCGCCCGCTCGACGCGTCCGATGCTGACCCATTGTTCGGCCATAGGCACCAGCGCTTGAATGCGACTGTCCACCGCTTTGAGCCGTTGAGCCAGCGTCGTGTTTTTCCGATAGGCGGCGACCATGAGAAACGCTCGGAGGCCTTGGAGAAACATGGTGATCATGCCGGCCTGCACCGCCTCGGACGCGTCATGCAGGGCTTCCACCTGTTCGATGATGGGAGCCACTTGCGAGGACGTGACAAAGTCCGCTGTTCCGGCTTGTTGCAGATCCCCGAGGATTTGGCTCACGACCGGGATCCGCCGGCTGACCTCCTCGACAAAACGTTCGTCCATCCGGTCGAGTTCGTCCAAGATGCGCCGGATCCCGTCCACCGAGATGTCCGCGCCCTCCTGCTCCGCCCGAAAAATGACGGCGTCGAGCACGTCACGAGCCGGTTGCACCGATCGTGACCGGACGTGTTGGAGATCGCGCAACGCGGTCAGCAAGGAAGTGCCGGACGTCAGCTGGATGGAGGCCACTGGAGGTTCCGCCTTGAATACAGGAGTTTCCATGGCTTCCAATGTTTCCGAAGGCTCGTCAGGCCTTCCCTCCGCAACACGGACCGCCGCACTGATCCGTTGGAGTCCCGACTGGAGAGCGGCCAACGCCGCGGCCATTGCCCTGGGGTCCTGCCGTCCGACATCGTGAAGAGTCGGCAACAGCTTCAACACCATCTCTTCAATCGATGTCAGATGCACTGTGGCCGCGGATCGGCCGAGATTGGTGAGACCTTGCAGCATGATGCCGTACAATTTGGACTTGGCGGGCCCATTCGCCCCTTCTCCGAGCCGCTTCACAGCAGCATGAATCTGTGCCAGCCACTCATGCGCCTCCAGCGCAAACAGGCCGACCACCTCTCGTTCGAAACTGGCATCGACGGTGTCTTGAGTTGTCGGACCCCCCGCGGCCCAGCTGTCGGACTGGGGCCCGACATCCGAGGTTCCGGCCGTAGACCGGGATTCGACCACACCCTGAATGGCGCTGGCCAACGCATCCAGGTTTTCCAGCAATGAGGCAAATTGATCCGAGACGGTCGGCACCTGCCTCGACCGCCGATCTGACGGGAGTCCGGATGTAAAAGAGACCCTTGCGACATCCGGAGATTCCACCGTTTCTATAATGGAGACGAGAGGCGACGAACTCAGATCAATTTCCCGCTTCTCCTGTCTACTGTCGAACTCAACCGCGACAATCGGACGCAGCGGGAATTCGACGTTGGTGCCGACAACGGATCCGACCTCTCCGGTCGTGAGCCGGACCAGTGTTCCCAATGGATATGCTGACAATTGTTCAACTAATGCTTTTACAATCTCGCGGGGAAAGGCCGACCGTTCTGCAACCAGCAGCTCACGAACGGCCTCATGAGGGAAAAATCGGCGGCGATACGGACGCGGCGTCACCAGGGCATCGAACACATCCACCGCACCGATGATTTGAGCCATTTCATGAATGTCCCGACCCTTGAGCCGGTTGGGATAGCCTCGTCCGTTCCATCGTTCGTGGGCCTGACGAACGACCTTCGCCAGCCATTCCCATTTCGGTCCTAGCTTGTGGACCAACTGATAGCCCAACTCTGGATGCTGCTCGATCAAGGTCCGTTCCTCGTGAGTCAGACGACCGGACTTCGTCACGACCGATGGAGGGACGGCGAAGAGGCCGATGTCGTGCACAAGGCCGGCCAAAGTGAGTCGTTCAAGTTCCTGTCCGTAGTAGCCCAAGCCGGAACCAACCTTCGTGGCCAAGATGCTCACGTTGATCAGATTGGTGATCAATGTGGATCCGCTCGGTCCCGCCAAGGCCTGGACGACGAGTTGATCGTTACGGCCGATCGACTCGGCGATGTCCTTCGCCAGCGCCGACACCACAGCCATGTCCAAGGGATCCTGGCGTTGGATCGTCGATGCCAAGGAGGTTAATTCCTGCTCGGCCCGCCGGTAGACATCTGTCGCTCGTCGTTCTTCCATTGCTTCGTATCGCTTTATCTGCAACGCATGTGCACTCGCTCCAGCATGCAATCGACCGGAAGGCATGCCAAGGCGGAGCGGCGACCGAGTGCGGTCATCGCGCTGGAAGTGCCTGCCCGATGGCCGTTCGCTCGGCCCTGCCGTGTTCGACCCACAGAT
Source organism: uncultured Nitrospiraceae bacterium (assembly GCA_963730935.1). Lineage (GTDB taxonomy): Bacteria > Nitrospirota > Nitrospiria > Nitrospirales > Nitrospiraceae > Nitrospira_C. The sequence continues at coordinate 699,656 of CAVSTP010000004.1, forward strand.
GGATCAACTCCCGGATGGCGGCCAGCCGACCAATCACCGCCTGCACGCGGGTGCCGGCGAGTCGCACGCGGTGCTGGGCAACCACCGACAAGAGACTTTGCAATCCGCCGAAGAAGGTCATGGCCGGCGTCACATTGACCTGCTGCGCTTCAGCGCGTAACTGCTCTACTTCTTGGAGGGATGCCTCCAAGGCCTCGCCGGGAACCCCAGGGTCGGCGGCCAAGGCGGTCAGCTTCGCCGTCAGGCCGGGCATCTGAGCATCGACGACCTGGACAAAGGCCTCTTCGGACGCCGCCATGCGGTCGAGGTACCCCTGAATGACATCGACGCCGACTTGCTGCACGCCGGCCTGTACCTGTCCTTCCATCTGATCGATCAGGGTCTTGATCAGATTTCGTTCCATCGGACCCGCCGTAGGCGCCTGCGTCGACTGGAGTGTACGGAGTGTGTCGAGGAATTCCGCCGGGGACACCGCGGGCGCGGCCTCCACGGCTTCCGTCTCGGCCACTGATTCGAAGGACACGCCCGTGGCGTTCGTCAATGCCGTATGGATCTGTCCGAGCTGTTTACAGAGGGAGAGGAAATGTTGCACGGAAAATGACTTCGTCGGATCCTTGATCGCCTCGATGAAGGGCAGCGCGGCGAAACTGGCCTGTTCCACGTCAGGGAGATTGATGGTGGCAGCGGATCCCCCGAGATTGGTGACTCCGGCCGTGAGGGTTCCGATCAGCGCGGCATGGCGTTCTGGCGGCGGCCCCTGCTGCAGTTCGTCCAGCGCCACATGAATGTTCTGCAGCCATTCGTGCGCCTCCTGGACAAAGAGATCGACGAGCTCTTTTTGAAATTCATCTGACGTATCGCCCGACATGCATTCACTCCCTCACTGCGGCAGGACGCCATGGAAAAGCCGTTGCGCTGAGCGGTCGGTCGCCTGCGGGTGTGCAAGGGAGAATCACCGGCGGATCACATCGAGGCCCGCATGAGCCGGACGAGTACTGACGCATCAGGCCCGCTTGGACCCGCCCCCGAGCTGGGATGCCAAGCCCGCAATCTCGCCCAACTTCTTGGCCATTTCCTCGAACCGCTTGGTGGCCTGCTGCGCAGCCATCTCGGTTTCTGAGACGCGGCGGGCGAGGACCGAGTTGCGTTCCCGCTCGGTTTCCAAGAGCTGTTGGATTTCCTTCGCTTTTCCGCCGCTGCTCTCGGTGTCGGCCAGGCGACGGGTGAGCTCTTCTACACGCTGTTGTTCGCGGGAATACTGATGGGCTAACTCTTGCGAGCGACTCACCGCCTTCTCCATCGCCGTCATTTGTTGCACCAACTGCGTCGCCGCTTGGCGCTCGGCATTCAAGGCGGCCTCCAGTTCCTGCACCCGGCCGACGGATTTCTGCAGCTCGTTCATGCGCTGTATCTGCTGCGCCGTCAACGCCCGTTCTTTCTGCAGCACGCCCTCCAACTCCTGCGCGCGAGCAGCCTGGCTTTGTAACTCCGCGGCGAGCTTCTTGGATTGCGCCGCCTGTTCCCGCTCGTTCTTCCAGAGCGTTTCCAGCTCTTTCAGCCGTTGAGTGGCGTTGGCGAGTTCGTTCGCGGCCTTTTTCCCTTGTGCGGCCTGCTCGCGTTCGATGGCCAGCAACGATTCCAGCTCTTTGACACGCCCAGCCTGTACTTCCAGCTCTTTGAGGCGTCCCGACTGGGCTTCCAGTTCCTTGATCCGGCCTGCCTGGACCTCGAGGTCTTTGACCCGCGCGGCTTGGGTCTCCAGGTCTTTGACGCGACCGGCTTGATCCTCGAGTTGAGACAGACGTTGCGTCAATTGCGCCGTTTGACGACGTTCCTTTTCTAGCTCCGCTTCGACCTGTTTGAGTTTCTCGAGCGTCTGGCGAGAGAGATCCGTCGGCTCTGATGGAATCGCAACGCTGGGCGCGGGAGCCGGCGGAGCCGCAGGCGCAGAGGCGGGTTTGGCAGAAGCAGGAGCAGCGGCCGCTGCCTGTTGCTTCTTGCTCAGGAGCTCCAACACCCGGTCTTTGAGCGACGTGCCTTGGAACGGCTTTTTCAGTACGCCGTCTGCGTGACACGACTCGGCCTGCTTGGTGACTTCGTCATTGACGATGCCGGAAATCAGCAGCACCGGCGTCTTCGCCAGGGCGGCCTGTCCGCGCACGAACGCGCAGACTTCATACCCGCTCTTGTCCGGCATGATGACGTCGGACACGATGAGGTCGGGGGCCTCTTTCGCGAGGAAGGCCAAGGCCTCTTCGCCGTTGGCCGCCAATGTCACGCCTAACCCGGCCTCCGTCAGCAGCCGTTCGGCAACCTTGCGAACGGCAATGCTATCGTCTGCGACCAGGATCTTCGGCATGTATTATTCCTTTCTCTCAACACCTTATGACCGGAGGTGGTCCTGGCGATTGCGCCCCAGCCGTTGGAGCGCGACAATATCGATCTCTTGTCCTTCATCGGTGAAACTTCCCAGCGTTTCCAGGTCCAGGCGCTTGCTCGGCACGATGTGAGCGACATCCACATTGTGCAGCGAGGGAATGACGCCATCGATGCAAATTGCCATGGGACCGTCGACATGACGCGCCACCAGACACAAGAGCGGATCGCCTTCGAGCTCCCGGCTGAGCCGGGTCGCCAAGTCATAGACCGGCATCACGTCTTTTTCGCGTTTGAGCATGGCTCCGACAAACGGCGTACGGCTCGGGACCGGCACCGGATCGATCCATGCCGACACGCCGCCGACATCCTCGGTGCGTGCCGCGAGTTTCTTCCCCCCGACGGAAAACACGACCACGTTCCATGATCGCTTGGCGCTGACCGCCTGGTCTTGTTGATGGGTTGCACGTAACATGCTGCACCTACGGAGCTGACAAGGCGGTCGGCCGGCCGGTGCCGACGACTTCGCCCAACTCGCCTAAGACCCATTCCGGGCTGAGAATCAGCACCAGATGATCGCGGTAATTGGTCGTCCCGGAAATCCAGGTGCGTTCTTCCTTCTGGAAGTGGGACGGAAGCGGTCGGCATTCCGCGCGTTCCACCTCGATCATGCCGATGACTTCCTCGACGCGCACGGCGCCGTGGGTCTGGCTGTTCGAGTAGAGGACGACCCGCATGTCCGGATTGGATGTATCCAGCGCGGTGCCCAACCGGCCGGCTAAATCCACGTCCTCGTACGTGACGCCGACCAACGTGACCCGGCCTGCCCTGCCCGCCTCTTGTGGTGTGAGCACACCCCGTACACCCTGAGACGGCAAGGCGCACCACTGTTTGCCGAAGCGCACGACCAGCAATCTGGCCGTCTGCACGACGGCAGTCGTTACCTTATGATGGCCTCGCAAACTCATTCGAATCTCAATGCCCTTGCCGGCGCATCGGACGGTCCGAGGCCCACGGAAGCCCTACGCTTTCCGCGCAGGCGACTCTTGTCCGATCCACCGTTCCAGTTCTTGAATCAACGCCCGTTCTTCCACGGGCTTGGCGATGTACGAGCTGGCGCCGACGTTCAACGCCATCTGGCGGTGCTTGTCCCCGGCGCGAGTCGTCATGACGATGATCGGCGTCTGTTGCGTCTGCGACCTGCTGCGCAACGCCTGGATCACTTCATACCCGTTCAACTTGGGCATCTCAAGGTCCGTGAGGATCAATCGATAATTCTTCGCGGACGCTTTGCGTAGCCCTTCTTCTCCGTCCACCGCGGTATCCACTTCGTAGCCTGCGGTTTCCAGCATGCGTCCCACGAACTTTCTGATGCTCAAGGAGTCGTCGATCAGCAGAATCTTTTGCTCAACCGACGACTGCGCCGGCGCTTCCTCGAACGGCGTCTCGGCTGCACTACCGGTCGCCGCCTCATTCGAGGCTTCCAAGGGCACCACCGCCTTCTCGCCGCCGGAGCCCAGTCGAGCGGGATCGAGCACAAGCACGACGCGGCCTTCGGGATCGATCGTCGCACCGCCGAAGCTCGACCGCTCCAATGACTTGAGGGCTCCGATGGGCTTGATGACGATTTCCTGGCGGCCGAGCAACTCGTCCACGGCCAGACCGATGGGGCCTGTGCCCGTGCGCACAATGACGACCGGCTTGCCGATTTCGACCCGCCCCGAACCGTTTCGATACATCAATTGTTCCAAGGGCTGGACGTCGATCGCTTCGTCGCCGATGTGCAGCATGGCGCGCTCACCCATCTGCTGCAGTGATCCGGACGTCAGCATGGTCACCTCGCGCACGCTCGGCAAGGGAATCCCGTAGCGCTCCTCGCCGCACCGAACCATCAGCGCCGTCGCGATGAGGAGGGTGAGCGGCAGATGCAGCGTGAACTTCGTGCCCACGCCCCGCACGGATTCGACGTCGATGTGTCCGTTCATGCTCTCGATGACCCGCTTCACGACATCCATGCCGACCCCGCGGCCTGCTTGGTCGCCGACCTGTTCGGCCGTGGAGAATCCCGGCAGGAAAATGAACTTGATCGCTTCAGCTTCCGGCATGTTCTTGGCGATGTCCGAGCGGACCAATCCCCGCTCGACCGCTTTGGCGCGGATCTTCTCGATATCGAGTCCGGCGCCATCGTCTTCGACTTCGATCAAGACGGCGTTGCCGCGATGGGAGGCATGCAGATAGATCGTACCGGCCGCGGGCTTCCCCTTCGAGACACGCATGGCCGCCGGTTCGATGCCGTGGTAGACGGCATTGCGCACCAAGTGCACCAACGGATCCACCAGTCGTTCGACCACGCCCGTGTCCACTTCGGTGTGCTCACCGGACGTGACCAGGGTGACTTCTTTTCCTGTCGCTCTGGCCATCTCACGCGTCGCCCGGCGGAACCGGGTGAATGGCGTCCCGACGGGCACCATCCGGGCGCGGGCAATCTCATCCCGCATACCGAGGGTGAGTTGCTGCAGCTGGCTCATGTCTTCGTGCGACCGACGGATAGATGCACTCAACTGCGTCATCGATTCGGAGATGTCGGCCGTCACCTCGCTGATGCGCCGGGCCAGAATGTTGAAGTCGTCGTATTTGTCGAATTCCAGGCTGCCGAAATCGCTCAACCCCTGAAAGGCTGCCGCTGCACTTCCCGTCCTTGCCTGATCCGCGGTACCGCCGGCAGAGGTTGGAAGGGTAAAGGTGTGTTTTTCTTCGAACGAACGAACTGAATCTGTCAATCGAACTTTGCAAGCCAAGACCTGTTGTGAGAGCTGCTCCAACACACTGAGGCGCTGTTCAAGCCGTCCACGGCCGATGACCAACTCGCCCACGAGATTCAGCAGGCGCTCGAGTCGATCACGGCTGACCCGGATGACTTCGCGGTCTTCGGTGCCGGTTTCTCTGGCCTTGGTCTGCTCGGCCTCTGGCTGGGGTTTCTCCTCGACAACCGCGGGTTCGGGAGCCGGCTGGACGGGTGCCGCCTTGGCGACCGTCTCAACCGCCGTCGACATCTGCTCCAGCTGCTTGAGCCCTTTCATGGCCGCGGCAAACCGCTGCCGGACGGTTCCCGTCAAGGTCGGATCGCGGCGCATGAGCAGGCGCACGACGTCCACCGATCGCAGGAGCACGTCGGTATGACCCGGCTGCACCTTGACGCGGCCTTCGCGCACCGCGCCCATGAAATCCTCAATATAATGGGTCAGGTCGCCGATCGACTGGAATCCGACGGTGTACGCCGAGCCCTTGAGCGTGTGCGCCGTGCGAAACAGTTGGTTGATCAGATCCGGGTTCTGGGGTTCCTTCTCGAGCCGCAACAGCTGCGCTTCCAGGCTTTCCAGATATTCCTGCGCTTCCGGGGCGAAATACGACAGGACTTCCGGGTCCAGCTGCGGCATCAGATACTCATCCGTCAATGAGGGACCAGTCGGGGTCGCGGAAGCGGTGTCGGACGGTGGTTCAAGCACGGCCGTCGCGACCTTGGCCGCCAGCGGCTCAGACGCGAGCGCTGGGGCCGGCGCCGGCACACCGACCGGCTGCCCCTGTTGAATCTGCTGCAGCGTCTGGGTAATGCCCGGGACATCCTGTCGCAATTGGTCGAGCTTGCCCTCGTCCCGTTTCATCAGGAGTCTGATCACACCGACCGCGTCGCCGATCGTCGAGAGCAGTGCCGACGACATCGGGATCCTGCCGTCCCGCACGGCGGTCACGCAGGCCTCCATCGGATGCGCAATATCGCCGATCACCTTGAATCCGATGGTATGGGCTGAACCTTTGAGCGTATGGGCGGTGCGATAGAGCGACTGGATCGTTTCAGCATCGCCGGGATTTTCTCTCAGGCGATTCGTCAGCACTTCGAGCGTCTGGAGATATTCGTCAGCTTCCGGCGCGAAATAGGACAGCACTTCGGCATCGATTGTGGGAACCAGATACTCAGGAGACAATCCTTCCATCCCATTCGCAGGGGCGGAGGCTGGTAACAGTGCCCCCACCTCCTTTTTCCAGTGTGCGCTCACCGCGGGATCCTCGCTGCCGCCCGTTTTTACGACTTCCAGCTGGGATTGAAACGCTTCCACCATGCCGCGGAGGATACCCACCGTCTTCAGCCAGAGCGCCGGATCGATGGACGTGGATTGCTCCAACGTGGCTTCGAGGAGTTCTCCCAGGAGCGAGAGGCCGCTGAAACCGTAAATGCCGGAGGCGCCCCGGACTTTGTGCGCCCACACATACTGGTTTTGAAGTTCTTGAGGACTGGGCAGGGCATCGCCGGGAGGATTGACGGCTGCGGAAAGAGCGGCCAGTGCTTCCGCCGCTTCCATGACGAAAATATCGAGGAGGCCCTGGCGGTCCAGTTCGGAGCTCATCCTATCCTTTCTGACCCGGAGCGCCATAGCGGCGCTCCGGGCACCAGACCTTAGGCCAGCTTGAACTGCGCGACCGACGCCGACAGACCATCGGCGAGCTTGGCCATGTCTTCGACGGTCAACCGCGCGGCATCAGTAGCCTTTTGCGTCGCGACGGCACCGCCGGTGAAGTCCTTAATCGAGCGACCCACCTGATCCGTGGATGCCGTTTGCGTCGCCGCGGAGCTGGCGATGGTTTGCGCCAATTCGGCGGAGCGTTGCGCGATGCCTGAAATTTCGTTGAACACTTCACCGGTACGCAGCGCGGAAGCCGATCCTGCTTCCACCGCCTGGGTTTCCTGTTCCATGGCGACCACCGCGTCCTGGGTTTCGCTTTGAATGACTTTCACAAGATCCGCGATTTCTCTTGTCGCTTGCGTCGAGCTTTCGGCCAGTTTTCGCACCTGGTCGGCGACGACCGCGAATCGCGCACCGGCCTCGCCGGCGCCGGCCGCCTCGATGGCGGCGTTGAGCGCGAGCAGGTTGGTTTGGTTCGCGATATCTCGAATCGTCGACACGATTTGCGAAATTTCCAACGACCGGTCGCCGAGGCCCTTGACCTGCTTCGACATGCGCTGCACCGCTGAACGAATGCTCTGCATGTCCTGCACGGTTTCCTGCACCGCGACACGACCGCGTTCCGTCGCTTGCAACACTTGCTTGGCGGATTCTGAAGACGCACCGGCTGTTTCGGCGACCTGACGCATTTGCGCGGCCAGCTGTTCGACGGCGGTGAGCGTCTTGACTGACTCGTCCGCTTGGTGTTTGGCGGTACCGGCCATCTGACCGGCGCTGTCGCGCAACGTACCGGCTGACTTGTTGACGCGCTCGGCGGCCTCTCGGACTTGTTTGAGCAGCTGTCCGAACCGGGCGATCATGAGGTTGAAACCGTCCGCCAAGTTGCCGAACATGTCCGCCGTCACTTCACCGCGCTTCGTGAGGTCGCCTTTACCGACGTCCGACACGAGCACGAGGAAGTTCATCAACCGCTTTTGCATCTCGTCGCGTTCACCTTCCGACGTCACGAGGGCCGTAATGCGGTCCAACATGGTGTTGAACGAGGTCGCCATCTGGCCCAGCTCGTCCTTCGAGGTGATCTTGGCGCGCGCTTGATAGTTGCCGCTCGCCGCTTGTTGGGCGACACTGGCGACCTGTCCGATACCCAGAGACAGTTTGTGGGCCACCCAATATCCGAGGGCCAAGCCCAACAGCACGGCGGCGACACCGCCGACGACCAGAATCAGGGTTGCGTTGGACGCCATGGCCTTCGCTTCGTCTGAGAGGTCCTTGGCGACTTCCGACATGGTCTTAATTTGTTCGGCGTGGCGCTGCGTCACCTTTTCGAACGCCGGGCTCAAGCTCACCGTGATGGCGAGAGCGCCCAATTCCCGCATGGCCAAGGCCTGGCCGGTGGACAACGACCGGTTTTCGAAGCTCTCTTTGATGGTGCCGATCGCAGCGTCGCCCTGACCAAAGAATTCGTTGAGCGCTGTCTTCAACTCGGCCAAATCCTTCGCTTCATCCCGGCCTGTGCTGGACGTCCGCAGGGTCGTCTTTTCGTAGCTGTTGATCAGACGCTCGATTTCTGTGCGGTAGGGCGCGATATCCTTCAACTCGATTTCGAAGTCTGAGGCGCGCGGCGTCCTCGCGACGTCGACCAGAGATTCGTGGTAGCGGTTCACGTTGAACAGGAGCTGGTTGAACTCGGTCAACGGAACCGTGTAGTCGAGGTACACCGTTTCCGCTTGTGTGGACAAACGGCCGTTGGTCACGATGCCCACGCCGGCCATGGCGGCGATGATCACACCGACCAAGCCGAACACCGTCAGCAGTTTGGCTTGGGTCTTTAAGTTTTCAAACCATTGAAAAAAATTGGTCCTGAACATGGGAACCTCCTCCTTCTCGCTCGCGATACGATCGAGCCTTGAATCTCACACCCTGTCTTGACGATCTTCCAATCAGCCTGTGCCCTCAAAATGAGAAAGAACGACGGACGTCTCCAACACGCCACGCAGCCGGTCTTCCAGGTTCACGACGGTCGATACGAAGGGATTCCCCCCGTCCCCCATGCCGACCGGAGCCGGTAAAAATTGATCCTTCGACAAGGTGCGAATCTCGGGAACCGTATCCACCAAGACCCCGACTTGCCAGTTGCCGTGCTTGACGACGACGGCATACTTCAGGGCGCTCTCAGCGGCGAGGCCGATCATCTGCCGCAAATCGAGCAAAGGCACGACAGATCCGCGTAGGTTCGTGACGCCGACCAACCCGGCCGGCATGCCTGGGACCGGCGTGATGGATTCCACCACGAACACTTCTCGCACATTCTGCAGATCGATCGTGAATTGTTCGCCCCCCAAGGACACGATCGCAGCCCGCATCGTTCCCATTCCCGTCGTCGGGGCAGCGTTGCCCTGACCGCCAGTCTGGGTATCGGCATTCTGGGTTGCGAGGGAGGTTGCGCTCTGCTCAGCAGCCATGACGGTTATCCCAACACCCGTTTCACCGTCGCGAGCAGTTCTTCGCCCTTGAACGGCTTGACGATATGCGCATTGGCGCCCTGCTGCTGACCCCAGAACTTGTCGCTTTCGTTGCCTTTGGAGGTACAGAGAATGATGGGGATGTTCTTGGTCCGGTCGTCATTCTTGAGGTCGCGGCAGGCCTGGAAGCCGTTGCGGCCCGGCATGACGACGTCCAGCACGATCAGATCGGGCTTCTCGCCGACCACCTTGTCCTCGAGCTTCTCGGTATTGGGATACGACACCACCGTATGGTTCGCCCCCTTCAACACCCCTTCAATGACTTGCAATTCGGCGTAGGAATCGTCTACGACAACAATCTTGCTCATCGCTTTCTCCTTGGTTCTAGTTATGAATGACGTCCCAATACTTATGACGACGCGATTACTTCAGGGGCAGCACGACGCTGATCGCACCGGCCAGGTCCCCTTCTTTCCATCCCTCTTTGTGACCGCCCGTAATGTCCTTTCCACCCTTCGGCGCGCCGTGACAGGCTAGACAGGACGCGGCCGCATACTCCGGGTCCATCATACGCAGCACCGGCCGCCCGTCGAGCACCGTATTGCGTACATAGGTCTGCCCCTTGGGGTGGCGCGGATCGTTGAACATCCGAAGCACTTCGGCTTCGAAGTCATCCGGCCGGTTGTTGATGTTGCGATAGTCGATTCCCGTGAGTTTCAACTTCACGCCGGTCTTCTTGTAAAAGTTTTCTCCGGTCTTGCGGGCAAAGACGGCGGGGATGAACCCCTTGAAGCCGATGCCGGGCCGGTTGATCACCGGCTGCGCCTCATCCACGACTTCCTTTTCGGCCTCGACCAAGGCCAGATACAGCGGCGCTTGAGGAACGGCATTGGGAATTCTCAAATCGATTTTGGTCTTCTTCTTGAACCGCTCGATGACCTGACCGGCCATGTAGTCGCCCGTAAAGCCCTTGCTGGCCTTGGAGGCATCGTTGATGTTTCCCATCTGCTCCGACATGACGCCACGGCCGATCTTCACGAGATCAATCAAGTGTTCCGCCACTTCGGCCTCGTTGCCCGCAAGGACCGGGCTCACGTGACACAGTAGAGCCACCGCCGCAATCCCGCCCGCCATCCGCCAATTGCACCATGTCGCGTTCATACCCATCCTCCTTCGTGATGTCACTTGATCGGATTCTTCGTTCCTTGTCTCATTCTTCGCGTTCATCAGCTAGCAATAACTGTTTTTTCGCAGGCCATGACGTCGATGCACGCGCCTCACGGCGCACACAATCATTTTCGAAGCCTGCGCCCCACTCTGCAAAGGTTGTGCTTATGAGTCTTCGAGAGACCGCTACGTGAATACCGAACACAAAACACTTGGCCTTTCAGAGATTTACGTACTCTACACAGGAACATCGTTCATCCTCGTTCGTCGCATGACTGTTCAGGTTGCGACAAAATGATGCCGTTTGGGCAAAAATTGGCCACTCGAGGCGCCGAATCATCTTTGGCAGTGCGTCTTCTCATGGTCCCGATCCTTATTGAAACCGATGAGAAGTGTAGCAGGCGTCTCGACGCAGGCATTGTTCGCTCGTATGAGACGCCAAGATTCACGACAGGCAGGTGTGGGCCAGAGCCCAACACTGGGAGAGGGAGATGTGGAGAAGGGATCTCTCAGGCTGACGCGTGGGGGCGATCGGCCTGACGCGAGCGGGTCTGACACCAGCGGGTAGAACGAGTGAGCCCTGCTTGAACACAACGGGTCACGAGCCGTCCAATCATTGCACCGATCTCAGTATGTGTCCCGCTGTAGGGCACTCTATGGATGCCCTCCAGGCTGCTCGCGATGACGACCGCATCGGTCCCGGTCCCTGTGGCCAGCGACGATTTGCGTGAACTGCTGGGGATCTTGTGTTTGATCAAGGTTCCGGTTTTGCTTTCCGTGGCCACTTGCACCGCCCCCACCATGGCCGTCATGGTCAATGTCGCGTTCGTGACCAGGATGATATTGATTGTGCCCGGGGCATGGCGTTCATCCATGCGCCGTGTGATTGAAAGCGTTTCTCCCGCCCGCACAGCGTTGGTCACGCCGACGGTACAAAAACATTCGATCCAGACCGGCCCGGATTGCTCACGGTCCACAACAAGCTGTTTCATCGGGACAGCCGTCATGAGCCCTACCATCGGCATCGCGGCCTTCATCCGTACGGCCAAGCGGCCGAGATACCGTGCCGGATCGCCCCATGTCCTCTCGACCTGACGCTTGAGCATCGAGGGATTGGCCGGGACTTGGTGATTGAGAATGGACCGCGCTCGGAGGATGCCTCCTCCTCGCGGAGCGGACGAAATGATCCGATGCACGCGCTTCAAATCGATGACTAACGTCCCTCGACGGATGCAATAGTCGATGCGCCCCTGTCTCCCCTTCATGTGTCGCCTACTATCACCGTAACAGCCCGGCCAATGCGGCCAGAAGCCGGTCGTTGTCTTTCTTCGTCCGTACCGCGATGCGAACCATACGCGCTGTACAGCCTTCCGTTGACGAACAGTCGCGGATCAGCATGCCCCGCCGGCGAAGCTCCGCCGTGATCGCACTTGCGCGGAACACCCTGGGCAGTTCGACCAGAAGAAAATTGGCGGAAGAGGGAATCACCGTCACCCCGTGGAGCGAGGAGAGCCGCATGGCCACACGCGCTCGTTCCCTTCCGACGTACGCGAGGCAGCGTCCAGTATGTCGATCGTCCATGAGTGCTGCTTCCGCAGCCCGCTGGGCCACCATATTGACGGACCAGGGCGGCAGATACCGTCTCAACAACTCCGCGACATGTGGCGAGGAAAGGCTGTACCCGATTCTCAGACCGGGCAGCCCATAGAATTTGGTCAAGCTGCGAAGGATGATGAGACACGAATGAGCAGATAGCTGCGGCAGGCAGGTCAATCCATTGCAGTATTCGATAAACGACTCGTCGACGACGACCCATGCTCCTGCCCGCCCCGCAGCGCCGAAAAGCGCGTGCAGATCTTGCGGTCCGCAGGGACGGCCGGTTGGACTATTGGGATGACAAATAAAGACCGCATCGATCGCCGGCCTGGCTCGGCGCTGTCTGGACAACTGATGCAAGACCTGCTCGAGCGGAGGACGGTACTCCTCTTCTTTCTTCGCCATCACCATGCTGGTTCGGCCGCCTGCATGACCAACGGCACGGACGTATTCTGCATATGTCGGCCCGACGATCACGGCGGAGCGAATGGACAGGGCGCGAGGAATGACATCGATCAGTTCGGTCGAGCCGTTTCCAACGACGATATGGTCCGGCGAGATGTGCCATCGACGTTCTATCGCGCGCTTGAGACTGACGCAGTCTGGATCGGGGTAGTGCTGAACAAGCTGGGCCGCATCGACCAAGGCCCGGACTGCCTTGGGTGAGGGCCCCAACGGATTGATGCTCGCACTGAAGTCAAGAATGGACCCGATGGGCCTGCGCAGTTCACGCGCCGCGGCGTGGACGTTGCCACCGTGCACCGGCGGGTGGTTCACCACGACAGAACCCCCACCACTCCCACGATGGCCATCAGATAGGCGGCGGTCATGATGCGTTCGGCACGATCCACGTGCCTGACTGACAAGGGTGCCTCGGCATCCCCAAGCACAGGCCGTTCAGCACGACGGCGTCCGTAGAAGTTGACGCCCCCAAGCTGGATGCCTAATGCGCCCGCCATCGCCGCTTCAGGCCTTCCGCTGTTTGGACTGGGATGCTTGTGCCCATCTCGTAGCAAGATGGCGCCGCTCCGCGTTGCCGCGTTGGCACTCAGGAGTACGAGTCCAGCCGCAGCAGCAATCGACCAGGCCGTGATGCGTGCCGGAATCCAATTGACGAGGTCATCGAGCCTCGCCGAGGCCCATCCGAAATCTCGATATTCTTCGTCGCGATGCCCGACCATCGAATCGAGAGTCGACACGGCTTTGTAGGCCAACGCCAACGGCGCGCCCCCGACCACCAGAAACAACAACGGCGCGATGACGCCGTCGCATGCACTCTCCGCGGTGGTTTCGACCGCGGCTCTGACTACTTCTTGCTCGGACAAGTCCTGCGTGTCTCTGCCGACGATTAAGCCGACCGCTTGCCGAGCGCGTTCCAACGATCCGGATTTCAAGGCCCGGGAGACCGCGCGTACATGGTCAACCAAGTCTCTCCAGGCCAGCGTGGTCGAAGCCAAACCAATCCCGATACCCTGCCCGATCCAGTCATGAACCGCTGTGCCAGCCGCGATCGAAGCCCAGCCGACTATGAATGCCGTCGCCGGCAAACCCAGCGCCAACACAGCGCCGGCGGCGCGAAGCGAGCGTGGTCCCATCCCAAGGGTGCGCACCCGCCGATGCACGCAGGCTACCACGCTGCCCATCCACCGCACAGGGTGGGGCATGACGCGCGGATCGCCCACCGCCGCATCAAGCGCGCAGGCCGCCACGACCTCCATGGCAGTCATGACAACGTCAGGAGCAACGGCATGAGGAGAACGAAGCTCACTTCGATGAGCTCGTTGGTCGCTCCAAGCGTATCGCCGGTGATGCCGCCGAGAAGGTGGCGGTAGAAGACCGTGGCGAGCCGGCTGAACAGACCTCCGAACAATACGGCGGCCAGCGCAGGCACGGCACCGAAGGACCAGACCATCAGACACAGGACAACGACGGTCGCCCCAAGGACGTGCTTCGCCGAGAGATGTGCGAGAAACGGCGCAGCCAGGCCTCCCTCTGCTCGTGCGTAGGAGGCGCCATAGGCTCCGACGACCATGCCCCAGCGTCCGATGGCCGGCATGCATAACAGAACAGGAAACCTCAACGCCTCCGGCAGAGACACGAGCGCGCCGTAACGCAGGATCAATGAAAGAAAGAGGCCAGTCGCACCAATGGCTCCGATGCGGGGATCCCTCATAATGGTCAGGCGATCGGAGACCGTGCGGCCTCCGGCCAAGCCGTCGAGGGTGTCGGCCAGCCCGTCCTGATGGAGGCCACGGGTCATGGCGACAAGCACAAGAATGAGCAGCGCGGCGACCGCCTCGCGCGGCAGCCATCGCGCCAGGAGCACATCCGTCATCGCCAGGAGCCCCCCAAGAAGAACGCCCACGAAGGGGTACCACAACATCGATCCGGCTAATTCATCAGGAGCCGGATCATGGAAGTCCCGACTCACAGGCACCGCCGTCAGAAATTGCCAGGCACAAACCAATGGCTTCAGATGGGTCGTCACGCGTTCCGTCCCGAAACACCGGCCTCACCGAAGGTCGCCATTTCCGTCAGGATCTTGATCGCGGCCTGGACAAGTCCGATTCCCAGACAGGCCCCCGTCCCCTCTCCCAACCGCAGATCGAGATCGAAAAGCGGCTTCAATTGTAGTCTTTCGAGAAGCACTCGATGACCTCGTTCAACGGACCGGTGAGAGGCGATCATGTATTGCCGACAGCGCGGCTGCAACCCAACCGCGATCGCTGCGGCGGCTCCGGAGATGAATCCATCCAAGACGACGGGCACACGCGCTGCGGCGCTGCCCAACATGACGCCGGTCATCCCGGCAATCTCAAGACCGCCGACTTTTGACAGGACATCCATGGCGTCGTGTGGATCCGGCCGATGACAGGCCAGCGCCCGCTCGATCACGGACACCTTTCGCACGAGGCGGTGCTCGTCGATTCCAGTTCCCAAGCCGGTCACATCCTTCACCGCCTCTCCGGTCATGACCGCGGCAATCGCCGCGCTTGCGGTGGTGTTCCCGATGCCCATTTCACCTGTGCCGATCAGCCCGATGCCTTGACGAGCCGCGTCGGCAGCGATCTCGATGCCGATCATGACCGCTTGTTCCGCCGTGGTTCGATCCATGGCGGGAGTGTGAAGCATATTTCGAGTGCCCATCATCAACTTGCGGTGCGTGAGTCCGGTGATGGGCCCGAAATCATGGGCCACCCCGATGTCGACGACACGGACCTCGACGTCCGCATGGCGGGCCAGAACATTGACCCCGGCGCCGCCCCGGAGAAAATTCAGCACCATCTGCGCCGTCACGTCCCGAGGATAGGCGCTGACGCCTTCTTCCACCACACCGTGATCCGCAGCAAAGGTCACCACCATGGCCCGTGGCACCGCGGGCTTGCGTTCCGCGGTGATCGCGCAGTATTGCACGGCCAATTCCTCGAGTCGGCCTAAACTGCCCTGGGGTTTCGTCAGCCGATCCAGCCGTCGCTGCGTTTCTGCGGCAACACCTGCATCGGTGTCTTCTATCTGCGCTAACGCTTCGGTCAGGTTCATGGCTCCTCTTCTTTCAAAGGAATGAGTAATCCACTCACGACGAAATAGGCGTCATCCGCCTCTTGAGCGACGAGGCGATTGACTTCCCCGCCCAATTCACGGAAACGGCGCGATGCCGCGTCAACGGGAACCACGCCCATACCCAACTCATTCGACACCAGCACCACCCGTCCTCCGATTCGTCGGATCATGCGGAGCAATGCCTTCGTCTCCTCGATGATTTCGCGTTCTTTCGTCCCCCGCTCGCGGTGATTCGAGAGCCACATGGTCAAACAATCGACCAACATGACGCGATAGTTTCGTCCCTGTTCCTCGAACCATGCGCTCAGCTCGAGCGGCACTTCCGCCGTCACCCATGCCGATGCTCTCGACTGCCGGTGCCGAGCGATCTTCATGGTCATTTCTTCGTCCAGCCCTTCACCAGTCGCCACAAAGGCACGCGACGCTGTCTTGGCGATTCCCCTGGCGGCCAGGCGCAGCGCCGCCTCGCTTTTCCCCGATGAGGCACCCCCGACGAGGAACACCAACTGAGATCGCCTGCGACGGAGAGCCATCGTCTACACTCCTTGCTCCAGAAGCCGATCAATCAGGGATAGGTCGAGATGCCGTTCCACGAAATCGGCCAAGCGGTCCAATCTGGCATCGAGCGAAAGGCGCTGAGTCTCTGGAAGCCCCGTCCATCCTTTTGACTCCCTTAAGCGGTTTACCCACCAGCGGCGAAATGGCGCCTGATCGAAGATCCCATGGAGATAGGTTCCAAAGAGCCGGCCGCCGTGAAGGCACATCCCCTCGGGCCAGTGCTCCGAGCTATCGTTCACTGTCAGTTCAAGGAATGGCTGCGCGTCCGATGGAACGACGGTTCGTCCCATTCGTACCTGATAGCCCACAACAGAACATCCGCTCTCGGCATGCCAGCCTGATGTCTGTACGACGATCTTAGGAACGGCAAAGGTCGTCTCGACTGGAAGCAACCCCAGACCGTCCACGTCTCTATGAGATGATTCTAGACATTCAGGATCGCGAATGACCTTGCCCAACAGTTGATAGCCGCCGCAGATGCCGCCCACCGCCCCGCCTGCGGCCAAGACGCGATGCGCCAGACGATCGAGACCTCGCTCACGCACGAAGCGCAATGCTTGGATTGTCTGCTTCGAACCTGGAAAGATGACGGCATCCAATGGACGGTCGGTCGCTTCACTGAGTCGAACCACTTCGACATCCGGCTCTCCCGTCAACGGTTCGAAGTCCGTGAAATTGGAAATGCCGGGCACATCGGCGATCCCGATCACGACCCGATCGGCTCTCTCGGGCGCTCGCCGCTGCCAACCATCCCATCCCAAGGCATCCTCTTCGGGCAGATCCAAGTCGCCCCAGTGCGGAAGCACGCCGGCGCAGGGCAATCCCGTTTCGCGGGACACACGTTCGAGTCCATCGTGAAGCAGGGTCGTCTCACCACGGAATTTATTGATGGCGAACGCCTTCAGGTGCCGTCGGTCGGATTCATCGAGCAGAGCCCAGGTCCCCACAAGTGAGGCGAACACGCCCCCTCGCTCGATGTCACCGACAAGCAGTACCGGCGCCCTGGCATAATGCGCCATCTGCATGTTGACGACGTCGCAGTGCCGCAAGTTGACTTCAGCCGGACTGCCGGCGCCCTCAAGCACCACGACATCGAAGGCTTGGGAAAGGCGTTGAAAGGCCTCCTGCGCCGCACTCCAATACTCCCGACGCACGAGACCAAAATCCTTCGCGGACAAGGATCCAGTCACCTCTCCTCCAACGACAAGTTGCGCTGTCGTTTGAGATTCTGGCTTGATCAGGATCGGATTGAAGTCGGCTCGGGGAGGCAGGTGACAGGCCGCCGCTTGGACCGCCTGTGCCCGGCCAATTTCTTTGCCATCCGGCGTGACGAAGGAATTGTTGGACATGTTCTGAGCTTTGAAGGGCGCGACGCGCAGCCCCCGGCGGAGAAACGATCGGCACAAGGCCGCCGTGAGTACGGACTTTCCGACATGAGAGGCGGTTCCCTGAATCATGATTGTCCGCGCCGGCATATTTCTATTTCTCCTCGTCCGAGCCGTCGGTTTCCCGTTCCCACAGAAATTCCGGTTCTCCTTGTGTCTTGGCCACCCATCGAGCCCAGACAAAGAGCGCATCGCTCAGGCGATTCAAAAATTTGATGATCTCCGCATCGAGCGTTTCTTCCCTGGCCAAGCGAACGCAGATTCGTTCGGCCCGGCGACAGATCGTCCTAGCCTGATGCAGCGTCGCCGCCACTTTGCCGCCACCTGGCAGAATGAACTCTTTGAGCGGCGGCAACTCTTTCTGGCAGCGATCCATCATGCGCTCAAGTCGAGTGGCATCCTGCGCCTTGATCGTCGGCATGTTCTTGAAGACCTGTCCCGGAGCGGTCGCCAGTATGCCGCCGAGATCGAACAGCTTGTTCTGCACCCAGCGAAGATCCTGTTCCAACTGTTTGGCCGACGCGCGACCAACCTCCGCGTTCATCGCCCGTACCAGCCCGACCGAGGCATTCAATTCATCCACCGTGCCATACGCCTCGACGCGCAGACTGTCTTTGGAGACCTGTTGTCCGCCGGCCAGCCGAGTACGACCCGCGTCACCGGTTCTCGTGTACACCTTGGTAATTCGCACCGTTCCCCCTCATTGCGGTTTCGTGACAGATGCGGGGCCGAGCCTGCCTTCGACCACATGTTGAAGACAAATCGGGCAGAGGCAATCATGGAACGACTTTTCGATCCAATCCATCTGCTGTTGGGTAACCACCATCTTCCCGCACCAGCATTGGTATCCGCCGCACTCGAACACTTGCCCGCAGTTCTCGCAGGTTTTGTTAACCGGCCCTCTCAAAACTCGACTCCCGGCTGCGCCTTGATGCCTTTCCGAAATGGATGCTTTATTTGTTTCATTTCAGTGACGAGGTCGGCTTCTTCGGTCAACATGTCGTTGGCGCCTCGGCCTGTGATGACGACATGTTGCCTCGAAGGACGGGCGCGAAGCACCGGCAAGACCTCTGCCACATTGACGTAGTCATATTGCAAGGCGATATTAAACTCGTCGAGAATGACCATCGCATAGGAAGAATCGCTCAGGAATTCGCAGGCCTTTCCCCATGCAAGACGGGCGAATCTCGTATCTCTCTCGCGATCTTGCGTTTCCCAGGTATAGCCTTCTCCCATCCGAAGAAAGACCACTCGATCGCCGAAAGACTTCAACGCGCGCTCTTCGGCCGTATCGATAGCGCCCTTGATGAACTGCACCACCGCAACTCTCATCCCATGACCAACACACCGTAGTGCCATACCTAACGCAGCGGTCGTCTTTCCCTTGCCGGCGCCCGTATAGAGGATCAGTAGGCCTTTCTCCTCTTGAGCGGTTTCGATCCGCCGATCCACCGACGCCTTCAGCCGCTCCATTCTCGCCTTATGTTCAGCTTGATTCGTCATCGTTAAAATCCACGCCGCAGTCCGCCACCCTGAAACAGACGGGACCGACGTGCAGCCGCGAGCAAGCCCTTGGCAATTTGTGGCTGACTCGCAAAATGCAGATGCGTGTAGCAGGCGAGAACGTTGCCCATCATGAGACCATCCTGTCCGGTTAATTGCCCTCGTGCATCACGCAGTTCACAGGCATATGTAAGAGATCCTTTGGGGACTAACGTCGAATAGTGGAACTCGTGCCCTCTGGCGGTCAGCCCTGCTGCACCAAGCGCACAATCCCGTGAACAGGCCATCGTCCGATAGCCCAACGTCATTGATGATTTCTGCATCACTGCTTCAGCCGAAAACAGTCCGACCATTTCGTGTGAACGGCCATCGAAGCCTCTGATAGCCTCTGTGAGGTACATCATGCCTCCGCACTCCCCGTACACGACCCCACCCCGTTCTGCGAACGAGCGGACCGCTCGCCGCATAGCAACGTTGCTAGCAAGTGTGTCGCCATACAGCTCCGGATAGCCGCCTCCCAAATACAGCATATCGACACTCGGCAATGCATGGTCGCTGATTGGCGAGAACTTCACCAGTTCGGCGCCTTCGGCCTCCAATAATTCAAGATTCTCCAGATAATAGAAGCAAAACGCGGGATCATAGGCAAGGCCGACACGAACCTTCCTCTCCCCGCCCTTGGGCGGAGAAAGGGCCTCGAGCGTTGACGGAAACCCTTCGGCCGACCGAGCCAAGGATTCGATGAGGTCTAAGTCGATTGTGTCCATGGCAGCTTTTGCCAGTTGATCGTACAACTTCGCCGACTTCTGCTCGACGGCCATGACCAGACCAAGGTGTCGATCTTGTATGGTAACGGATGGATCTGGCTGGAGGTAGCCTACGACGCTCACGTCCGTTCCTGTCTCGACGGCATCCTTCAACAGTCGGTAATGACCTTCATTGCTGACACGATTGAACAAGACCCCAGCGACCGGCAGCGCGGAATCAAATTTCGCATAGCCCGATACCAACGCGGCGACCGAACGGGCCATGGCACTCCCATCGACCACGAGCAAGACCGGAGCTTGCAACTGCTTGGCAAGTTCGGCTGTGCTCCCTGTTTCATTGATCGCGGAGCTCCCATCAAACAGCCCCATCATCCCCTCTATAATGGAGAGATCAGCATCGGCCGCTGCCCGCGTGAAGCTGCCGCGATTAAAAGCCGCTCCCAACATCCAGGAATCCAGATTGCGTGAAGGCCGACCGGTGATCGCCGTGTGATGACTGGGGTCGATAAAATCCGGTCCCGCCTTGAAGGCTTGCACGCGGCGGCCACGGCGTTTCAAGGCCGCCAGCAGCGCCAATGTCACCGTCGTCTTGCCGACACCACTATGAGTTCCGGCGACGATTATTCGTGGATAAAGGTTCATTGGATGTCACAGGGGCACATCAAAATTGACTCGTACGCCTCCAAACACCGACTGGATCGGAGTGCCGAAGAACAACACCTCTTCATACTTCCGATTGAAAATATTGTCCGCCCGTCCGTAAATCTGAACCGTCTTAGTGACGTCATAGGTGAACGAGGCATTCCACACGTAGAAATGCGGAAGCGACTCGACATTGCTGGTATCGTTAAAACGCTGCCCGACAAATCGCCCTTCCAGATTCGCGCGCAACGCTTCGATAGGTTGGTAACTTAGTATGGTAGACCATTGATTGAGAGGCCACTTGGGTAGGCGTGTGTCGGCATTGTCCGTCAAGTTTTCTGTACTCGTATACGTGTACTGAAACTGCAGATCCAAACTCTTGATCCATGGCCGGTCACGAACAAGCTGAACCTTTGCACTGGCTTCGATTCCCTCCGCCCTTGAGGTGCCGATGTTCTGCGCGCAGAACCCCTGCGTGTCTGGGATAGCGGCACACCCCACGGGATCGAACACTGAGAGAATGAGATTTTGATACCGATTCCAGAAGTATCCCGCACTGAGAAATACGCGATCATTGAGCAAAGACTGTTCGAGCGCAATATCCAGCCCTTTGCTTTTTTCCGGTTTCAAATTGGGATTGCCGAAACCCGGGAAAAATAGTTGATTGATGGTCGGTGCCCGAAAGCCGGTCCCGTAGCTCCCTCGTAACTTGGTGCCGGTCTCTTTGTGGAGATATCCAGCCGTGACGCGATAGGTCGTCGCGCTACCGAAAACATTGTACTCGTCCTGCCTAATGCCCGCCGTTCCAAATAGTCGATCCCAGAGATTCAATTTTGCCTCGGCAAATCCTGCATTGCTGCTGACTATTTTGGTTGGTATGGTAGTAGCGCCCGTCAGCGTATCCAGATTCTCTCCCAGCTGTTCGCGAAATTGATAACCGGCGGTGACCGCCAGAGGCTTGGCGATCTGAAAATCGTGCTGCCATTCAATGCGATTGCTGGTCGTATTGATTTCTGAGGCAGTCTGAAATGGGATGTCCTCCACGCCCGTCACGAGATTGCGCTGAAAACTTCCCAGATATGAGGTCAGACTCTCCGTTGCGCGCGCCAGGGTCAGCTTTTGCGACCACCATTTCGTAAAAGGTTGAGTGTAGCTGCCCGAATAGACATACTGCTGACTTGTGGATTTGGCGCCCAACACGTCAGCTGGATCTGAAGTGAATGTAGCCGGGTTAAATGCAAACCCATCAAAATTAGTGATCCCGTCCATCCAGCGGAAATTAAACTCCAGCCGTCCGTCATTCGGCAGGTCCACGCCGAGCCTGACGGACCCTTGCCAGTTATGAAATCCGTCACGTTCTGATGCGCCGCGGCGATAGTTGATGGCGGAGAAACTCGACGCGTCCCAGCGTGTGAGCGCCGCGCCAAATCGACCGGTCCCTTTTTCCCTGATAGCTGGCACCTTCCCGGATCGTCGAAAACGAACCATACTCCGAAAACGCAGAGATTTCCGAGTTTCGCGTCCTCGCTTTGTGGTGATATTGATCACGCCACCCATCGCATCCGCTCCCCACAACATGCTCTGGCTGCCTCGAAGGATTTCGATCCGCTCGATGTTGTCGGTGGTCAAATTGGCAAAATGTAGGACCCATCGTGGCGCTGTTCATGATCGCGCCGTCGATCACCACCAGCACCTGATCTGGCGTCCCTCCCCGCATGCGTACTCGACATGAGTGCCCGGCCCGCCATTCGGAAGACGGTGAGTCCCCTGGCTGAGACGCAGCGCATCCACAACGGTCTTCACCTTCCGACGCTGCATTTCCTCGCCGGTAATGACTTCCACGGCGCTTGTCACTTGGTTGACCGGAACTGCTGTCTTCGTTGCAGAAATGACCACTTCCTGCGTTTCGATCTCGCCGGTTGATCGGCCATGGCCACTTCCTCGGCGATGCGGGTTGAAGATCAAGGCGGAAGCACAGAACGACAACAACATACCGCACACAGAAGACGAAGGACTCCACGCATAGAAACCTCCCTTTGACTCGAAGGGCTATGTCGAAACGTCCGTCGGTTGGGTCTCCTGACTCGCGGATCGTCGTTTCCCTGCGCCTTCCCATGTGCCGAAGCACACAGTGGCATTGTGCAGGGTCACTCCCCGCTTACAGTGGCGGCACCGTGATGGATTTGCACCATCTTCCCCGGCGCTGACGGTCTATCCCTGATAAACCCTCCACACGACAGGACGCGCGCTAGTGATGACGGTCTTAGAAAAGAGAAGCGCGCATTCTCTTTCTATCTGTCGTAAGCTTCTCACCTATTCCCCTAGATACTCGACGCGATATTCAGTGGAAAGCGGAGCCATCGCGCGAAAATCCCAGTCAAAGGTCAGGACAGCGGAACGTTCGGAGCTATGGGAAAGGGTACGTTTCCCATCTTTCACGACAAGACTGGGAGCCTTCCAAAATCGAATGTCCTCTCTGCGCCAGTTCGGTTGCAGACTAATAACGGAAGACCTGTTTCCCGCGTTCGCTGCTCCCACTCGCCATTTGGCCCGTGGATCCCCGGCCCCCAAGAAGCCGCCGAAACTAGCATTTGAGCGCCCTTAGACTTCAGTTCGTCAGTAATATTCCGCGTGTACAGATCGCTGCAAATGGGGAGGCCGACACGGATGCCATCACATTCAACTGGAGCGACGACGTCTCCGGGACTTGACCAAGACAAGGAATCGCTCGCGACATTTATTTTCCGATGTTTGCCGACGACTTCGCCACGTGGATTGATGACGAACACTGAGTTGTAGAGCTTCTCTGCATCCCGATCAGGACAAGAAATGAAGACGGTCCGCTTTAAACCTTTCACAAGCCGACAGAACTGTTGCATCCATGCGTCTGGTTGCGGCTGTATCCAGTCAGTGCCAATAATCGGCACAAACTGGAGCCCACACACGGCAAGTTCGGAGCAATTATCCACTGTGCGCCTTGGAAAGCGGCATGTTTGACGCCCTCAACAATGACATACCGGTTGCGTTTGATGTCGCCAGGAACCAAGGAGATGTGAAGAAACGCAATTCTGCCTGAAGTCATTTCAAGCGCCCGCAGTGTCGCGCCCCGGCAGCGTCACTCGAGGCAACCCAGAACGCGGGTGCTGTCAACCAGCACTTGGCACCGATACACCGCCTCCAATACCTCCGGCCGAATCACGTCGTCGGGAGTACCAAGCCGAAACACCTGTCCACGATCCAAGAGCATGAGCCGGTCGCAATACTGGCTGGCCACATTTAAATCATGGGAAACCAAGACGACTGTGAGGCCGCGCTCCTCCTTCAACCGGTTCAGCACTGAACAAATCTCAATTTGGTGTTGCAGGTCAAGAAAGGCGGTGGGCTCATCAAGCAAGAGCACGCGAGGATCCTGTGCGAGAGCTCGGGCAATGATTACACGTTGACGCTCTCCGCCGGAGAGTTCCGTAACCGAGCGCTCGGCGAGGTGCCACACGTCCATCGTTTTCATCGCCTGCTGCGCAACGGCACGATCATCCGGACTATCCCAACCAAATCCCCAGTCCCAAACCGTTCGGTGGTGATGAGGGAATCTGCCCATGAGCACGGTCTCGGCCACGGTGAATGGTAACGTCTGCGAAGAATCCTGGGGAACGAACGCAACGCTTTGTGCGACAGCCTCCTGCCGTAGATCGGACATTGAGCTCCCGAACAACGCCACCGATCCTTGTTGCACCGGAACCACCTTCCCAAGCAGCTTCAGCAACGATGTCTTCCCGGAACTGTTCGGGCCGACAATGCCCAGCATCTCTCCTGCTTCTACAAAAAAGCTCACGTCACTGAGAACCTCCCGCAGAGTCCCAGAGCCTGAGCCTCCATACTGAAAATGGAGTCCTTGGACCTCGTAGACCCGCCCGGTGGTGCTCAGAGGATCCCTCGATCTATCGACGCTCTGAGCCTGGTTCACGACATCCGATCCTTCCGCCAGACTAAGAGATAAATAAAGAAAGGCCCGCCCACTAACGCCGTCAAGATGCCAACCGGCACCTCAGAGGGCGAAAGAAGCGTCCGGGCAAGCGTATCAGCAACCATCAAGAATGTTCCGCCGACCAATGCTGAAGCAGGCATGAGGAGACGATGATCCGCTCCGACGATCAGGCGAATCGCATGTGGAACCACCATTCCAATAAAACCGATCATGCCGCTGACAGAGACGACGGCTCCCGTTATCAGTGCTGACAGGAGAAAAATATATCGCTTGGTTCGGTCGGTATCGATACCAAGTGATCGCGCTGGTTCCTCGCCGAACGCCATAATGTTCAACACCCTGACGTGCTTCAATAACAAGCCGAGACCGATGATCAGGTAGAGTGAGAACACCAGAAGCGTAGGGTACGCTGGAGCCGTGAGCGACCCCATCAACCAGGTCATCATGCCGAAGGATCGGTTTGGATCCATAATCGATGTTACAAACATGACCAGCGCCGAAAAAATCGCATTGAGGATCACGCCAGCCAACAGAACACTGTGAATCGGCAGTCGGTCGTAACTGGCGGCCATTCGATAGATCACTACTAGCGCGATCAGGCCGCCTCCTAGACCACAGAGCGGTAAGGCAGACACCGCGAGCATGGTCGAGCCGACCCCAAACAGCACGGCAATTGACACGCCCAGTGCCGCACCACTCGACACGCCGAGTACGTACGGATCCGCCAGTGGGTTTCTCAGCAACGCCTGCAATGCGACGCCGACTGATGCGAGAGAGCAGCCTACGAGAAATCCCAAAAAGACTCTCGGCAGACGGACGTGTAACAGAATCGTGGCCGTCGCATCGGAGTCGACAAACTGATCATGCGTTCCCCAGGCCATTTGAACCACTATGCGCACGATCTCACTCAATCCCACATACTGCGCTCCAAATTGAAGACACAGCAATGCGGCGAGAATGCCTAAGGCTGACAGAAAGGCCATGGCCGTCATCCAACGCCGCGCCGTCAGCGTTGACTTCTCAAAGAGTTGATCGTCGGCCGAACTGGAAAGAGGCTGGTTGGGCTCCGGTGACACACCAAGGACACCGACAGATTGTGGAGATGATGGGTGGTCTGACGACATCATGGTTGGGGAAGGTCTGTGCCGGAGCGATAGACTTCTGGATGAATAGCGCGAGCCAGATGCTCCAATCCCTCAACCACCCGAGGCCCCGGCCGATTGAGGGCATCCGATGACACATCGCGGAGTTGTCGATTTCGAACAGCTGACAAATTGCCCCATCGATTCCATTCCTGCTGTTCACTCTTGGGAATACTCTCCATTGATCCGACGGGAAAAATGAGAACCTCCGGATCTTCCTTTAACACCGTTTCGAGGCTGAGTTTGGGATAGGCAGACGGACTGCCGGCGGCGATGTTGATCCCACCCGCCAAGCCGATCATTTGATGAATATAGCTTCCGGGACCGACGGCGATGAGCGGGTGGCTATTGAGAACGTAGAGCACACGTTTTTTTGCCGCTGCGGCGACACGTCCGGTCTACTTCGGCCATTCGAACTCGCATGGAACCGGTGACGGCGTCGGACATTGACGTTCGGTTGAAAATTTTCCCGAGGCTTTGGATTTGGATCAGGATATCTTCCACCGACTTCGCGTCTAGCAAGAAAACCGGGATTTTCAATTCTTCCAATTTGGCGATGGGATCGGCCCGGATGAATTCCGCGGAGCGACAATCAGGTCCGGCCGAAGCGCGACCAACGACTCGAGATTGGGTTGCGCATAGCCGACTTCGGTTTTTTCGTGCGCCTGCGGGATAATCGCAAAACTCTGTGACGCCGACGATCTCTTCATCCAGTCCCAGGCGAACAGCATTTCCGTGATGCTCGGCGCCAGCGACACCACGCGCGTCGGCGCCTTGGCAAGATAGACTTTCTTCCGGCGTCGTCGACGAAGGTGCGCGGCGTAATATTCGCCATGAACGGCATGCCGGTGAGGATGCCCTGCTGCCGTCGCTTCATGTGTGAAGTCTCGTCGCCACTGAACACGAGCCCTGGCCAAGCGGCAAATAGCAGCATCGCTCCTAGAGCGCCCCGAACAATCGGCCTAGTGAATTTTCAAGCGAGGCAAATAAAAAATCCTCAAGGCCTTCGATAGACCCTGAGGATTGCACCCGCTTCTTCATCCTCGCCTGTTCCCCAGCCCTCGAGGGAACGATGGTCAATTATCCGGGCAGGTCTTCTGGCTCATGGTTCGTCCTACTCCCCGTGCCTTCCCATCCGTCAAACCGGACAGTGGCGTTGGCGGGTTTCGTCCCCATTCACAGCGGCGGGACCGCGAGGGATTTCGCACCCTCTTCCCTTACCCGGAAATCATTAATGTGAGGTGGCACTCTAGGAGACAGGGTCAATTCTTGTCAAGTTCATTAATGTGCGGGCATTCATGTCCGGCTGCAATGGCTGCACAACAGCCGCTAACAACTGTCCGAAACATCACGACTTTCCAGTGCCCGCAACGGCACGGCGTTTGCCTGATTGTATATAAGGGATAGTAACTTGGAGCCGTCTCCGCACAGGCGATCTTGTGGGAGGCGCCGGTTGATTCTACGTATTACCCATGAAGCACCTAGCTATTGCAGCGGTCATCCTGTGGGCGGCCTTCCATTTCGGAGGGATGTTCTTTTCCTCAGAAGACCGTGCGACGGAGACCGCGTTCAGCAAACTGATCGAGGCACCTCAACGATCGATCGAGAACCCTTATCGCAACGGGTATTTCTACCTCTTCGGGCTGACGGCGGCGTCTTCCTTGGATCCTGCCAAAACCGGCTACGAAATTTGGGTGGACGAAACCGAGGACGCGCGGCGCGCGGAATTTGCTGAGCGGAGAGCGACTAGAGCCGATCTCGTCTACACGCTGACGCTCGAGGCGACCGCTTCATCCTGGGAAGCCGACGATCCGCTCGGTGAGTTTCGGAAAAAAGATGCGCCCTTTCAGGCGGCCACAGGCCAATACCGTATTCTTCTCCTTCGCTATGACCACTGGATCGGCATGCCGTTCGATGATTGGGGATTCGGGCGCCGAACCACGACGCTTGGGATGGACATTCTGGCCGTTCACCGTTTGTATGTCGCGGAAGGCTTTTCCAACAGCACGATGGAAGGCGTGGAACGGCTCCACAAAGACTTTCACTTGTGGCGCACCGTGCTTCGTGAAGCCAAAACCATCAGCACCAAAGTCCTCGCGCAGATCGTGATTGCCGATGATTTGCAATTGCTGTCACGGATGCTGGCCAAACCAACGGTGGACAAGACGATCTTGACGATGGGACTTCAACTTACCTTACCGCTGTCCGGTCCGGAATATTCCCTCCGCTGGCCCATCAGGCACCAGTTGGCGTTGGCCATGAAAGACCGCTCGGCAGGCTTCAAACATGAGAGCGACCAGGCACGGCGCCGCCTCTATGAAGAGTGGCTGAGTCGGACCGGGCATCTTCCTCCCGACGCGCTCGACAGCATCATTCATCCGCCCGCTCGTACAGCGGGCGGTGGTTTCCAGTGGGGGCAAGCCGCCGGTGCCTATGCGGCCTATTACGAGGCCATCATCAAGTCTTCCGAGAACAACGTGAACTATTTACCAGGGATGCAGGAAGTGGTGGGAACGCTTCATCGCGGCATGTTCGAAGGTGTCCTGAAATCACGTCCGGTTGAACCCGGCTGGGAAATCTTCCATGGCCAGTTGGTTGAAACTGACACGCGGCTGCGTCTGGCCTCCCTGCAGATTCAGCTTCGGCGCCCAAGCCCGCAAACCGCAGTACCGACCAGACTCGCAGAAGTCGGCTCTCAATACTTTGATCCTTTTACGGGACTGCCAATGTTGTGGAGCCCTACCCAACAAAAACTCTATAGCGTCGGGAGAGATCGATTGGATGACGGCGGCGATCCGACCTTCGATATCAGCGTGCCCGCCGTGGTGGGACAAGCACAAGCCAACTCCGCTGCTCCGCCGATGGTCACTCGTCAGGGACGCCGCTGATCAGCGCGGATGAGCTGGCTGTGCGGCACTTGTCATCACTGAATCCCTTATGGTACAGTCACGTGCATTGTCAGTAATTTCTGAGTGAAGGAGTACGCCGTGGCATTCGTATGTGACATCTGCTCGAAGAAACATCAGTCAGGACATAACGTCAGTCACGCCAATAACAAGACAAAGCGAACCTTCAATCCCAACCTCCAGCGTGTGCGCGCCGTGGTCGATGGATCGACGAAGCGCATCCGAGTCTGCACCCGTTGCCTCCGGAGCGGTAAGGTCCGGAAGGCTGTCTAGTCGCCTTCTCACGGCGCCGACCACAAAATTCGCCCCGTACGATCAGTGAGCTTGACGGCCACCGAGCCGTCGGGGGACAAGGCCAAGGTTCGATTGCCGTCCCGGCTGGTTAAGACCAGACCGACTTCCCCGTCGGAGTCCAACCCCAAACCCGCACGGGCTTTCCCCGCTTGATCCAGCAACAGAAATTCCTCGGCGTGCACACCGTTCGCCTTCTGTGCGTGTACGACCCCGGCGACGAATAGCCGCTCGCCCAGAATTCCGCCGGTCAGGCTGCCGACGAACGTGGTTGCCAGCACAAAAACCCATGAGAGTTTCGTCATGACTCATCCTTTCTTGCTATCGATCGATGTGGCAGATTTCAGGAGTCGGAAGCGATGATGGGCATCACACCTGGCTCGTCGTGCTTCACATCCAGCATCCAGGACAGATAAACGGCATGAGGTGTTTTTCCGGCGGCGATAATGAAGAGAGACCTCGCCTGATGAGCCGCCGGTACGCACGAAGTGCGGTTTGGAGCGGGCGATGGGATTTGAACCCACGACAACTAGCTTGGGAAGCGGGTTCGTCTTTTGTACCCAGAGATACACAATCACACGCCACGCAACCGCGAATAACAGTATCAACTATTTAGGGAGACAGCAAGATACAGGACGGTACAGCGAGACACGCGGGCAACCGTGACAAGAACCGGAAACGGAAGCATGAACCGTGACGGAAACCGGAAATCTTTTCCTGCCTCTCTACAGGAAGGCCCCCCGCCATGTTCAGGCAGGCGGGGTAACCTCCATGAGCCTCGACGGCATAGCCTCATATCCATGTGCTTCTCTACAAACTGAAATCACAGATCTTGAAGCCTCAGACGCTTCTCCTAGGGTCATCAGCCCGCTAAACAAGAACCTTATGAGCCGCTCTTCCACTGTTAGCACAGGCACAATTTTGATAATTGAGCTGGTTTCTTGAACGGTATCCGCACTTTCAAGGCAAGAGTGCTTATTTCAAGCTGCAAACGTCACCCTTGGATCATCTGCTTCTTCTATCCCATGCTTACCGCAAGTTTAGCGCAGGGAGAATCGCGCGTAAGAATTCCTTCGCGATTGCCTGGTGGCCGGCGTTATTCGGGTGGAATCCGTCCACATCGAAGACAAGATCGTCCTGAACGGGAATGGAGAAGAAATTGACGAGCTTGGCGTCGACGCGCTTGGCTTCCTCCGTGATAGCCAAATTATAGGCTGCGATGCGTTCAGGCGTGACAGAAGGATTGGGTCTCTCCCGAAAACGGGGAAGCTTGGTAAGGTCCGGAAGATTCGCCATCACTATGGTCTTGGATATATCGCCCTTGACTATGCCTAGCAGCGCCCGGAGGTCCTCTTGAAACACCTTCGGATCATCTCCATTTACCAGATCGTTAGCTCCGGCCCAGAGGGTGACGAGCTGTGCCTTCGTTCCAACCTGCGCGGCGAGGCGCACTTCCTCCTTAATCAGATCGATTCGCGCAGCAGGAACCCCAAGATTCATCAGAAAGACCCCCGGCATCCGCCGGTCCAAATCACGCTTGATGAGATAGACATATCCCTCAGTCAAAGGGATGGCGCCCACACCGACTGCATCGCTCGCGCCGAGTGCCAGGTACACAAATTTGATCGGACGATCACGTGAGCCAGCACAAAAGGTCAGGGTGAGCGCGCAAGTCAGGACCGCAAAAGTCTGTATAGCCAGTTTCATAAAAGTTTTCTCCTTGTCGTTACTAAAATCCTGCAATGAGTAAATTCGTCATGCGTCCTGGCCTCGAATAGAAAGAATTGTTCAATTTGGCAAGGGCGCAGTGGCTTGTCGAGTGGGCCTTACCCGTTGCATGAAGTCCATATAGCATCCAGAACAATAAGTATGGGTTAGAGCGCTTCCCATCAAGGTGACTCCATATCTCTGTTCATACGCTTGGCATGTGATCCACCGATCAGATTCGGCAGTAAATGTCTTCCTTCCTCGAACCAGTCCGCATACACAACACATAGCGATGACCGCGCTTTCTCCCGGCGAAGCTTCGTACTTGATGCCTGAGCGGAACGGCAGTTTTTGAGCCATAAGTTTACCTCAAGAGTTGGGCTGGCATGCACAGCGGTGGGAGCAAACTCCACGCCAGCCCTTTATCGCGTGTAGACCAAGATTTCCTGCCAGACATGCCCTAAATGCTTGTACATTCGTGTTTATTCGTCTCGTCTGTGTGTATCCGTCTACTACTAGGAGGGTCCCTAGTCACATGAATGACCTGGTCAGGCTCATAGCTGAATAGTATCCTGCCACTGACAGACGGCGACCGATGACCTGTCAGCCTTGGCTCTACAATGGAAGCGCCTAGACCACTATTGCCACCGTTCGATGCATCAAAGGCTGTTCACAAAGTCCGTACTGCGGAAGATGCGTGGAACACCCGTGACCCAGAGCGTGTCGCATCAGGGTATACACAAGATAGTGTGTGGCGGAATCGTTCCGAGTTTTTTGCGGGGCGCGAGGCCATCCTCCAATTTTTAACCCGGAAATGGAATAAAGAATTAGACTATGGGCTCATCAAGGAGCTCTGGACGTTTCAAGGTAATTGGGTTGCTGTACGGTTTTGCTATGAGTGGCATGATGATTCTGGGAATTGGTTTCGCTCCTATGGCAACGAGAACTGGGAGTTTGACGGCAGCGGGTATATGCACGGCAAATTGCAAGCATCAACGATGTGCGCATAGAAGAAGGTGATCGAAAGTTCCACTGGCCGCTTGGGCGCAGGCCGGATGACCATCCAGGCCTTTCAGAGTTAGGTCTGTAGGCTCAGTAATCTTTCAGTCTGCGAATCTGCAATTCACAGATCATGATTCATCCCGAGAAGCTAGAATCAGAAGATCAGTGAGCCAGTTCATATCGGACGGCACGGAGCAGCTCTTCGATGGCGAATGGCTTGTGCAAGGTTTGACGGGCGCCTAACAGCTTGGCCAGATCTAAGAAGCGCTGGTACTCAGGCACCCCGGAGATCGCGATCACCTTCACATCGAGGAATTCCCGGGTCAGCTCCATGATGACATCGAGGCCATTCAGTTCAGGCATGTGGATGTCGGCAATGACCAAATCCGGCGGCCGCTGACGGAACAGACCCAGCCCTTCGCGCCCATTAGATGCCTCCAGCACCTCGTAGCCAACGGACTGAAGCGCAGAGCGGACCACCACACGCACAGACTCTTCATCGTCGAGGACTAAGACGGTCGCCATCAGGTCTCTCGGGATTCTAGCTCAATGTAGATCCCGCAGATAATACTACCTCAGCCAACCTATCCCCCGAAGAAATCACAAAGCAGGCCGGTTCCTAGTGGATATTGAGCGGGCTGAAGAAATGGGAGGTGGAAGCGTCCACTCAGGATGACGGAAATGAAGCCGGACGATGGTCCAGCTGTTGATCAAATAGCCACAACCCTTGGCAGGCTTGAGTCAGCCAAATCGATACTCATTTGCGCAGTGTAAATTCCGGACATCGGCGCGGTAAACGGAGAGGCGATTTCCATCGTGGCTTTCATGCACGGAAGGATCAGCATGGCCTGGCAGCCTAACCTCGCATACTTGGCTTCAAGATGACGCAGCTGAAGTCTTACTGCCAGGTCAAAGACACGATGTGCGCAAGACCTGACATCGCGCCGTATCTCTGCCGCAGTTAAAGGGAAGACCGACACCGAAGCGCCTCTGGTGTCTGAGTATGAGCGGGTTATCCCTTCTCCTAACGCAATAAGCACAATGAAGGGCACCTCGTTCCCGCTGCCAGGTAGTGGACAGATAGCAAACGGAGGTCGGTGCGGCCCCCATTCCGGTTGCGCCAGCAACGTCAGACGCAAGCCAGGCCACCGGCCGATTTCCCATTCGTGGCCGTTATCATGGGACCACTTAAACTCGGCCAGTTCCATCAGCGTGAGAGCGAATAACATTTCTACCGGTCGCTCGCACCGATCAATGCCAAGGCGCTGCTCAATACTCGCGGCCATAGTAACGGATCCAATCCGGTGTGCTAGCTGGTTGCTTTGTCGTCTTATGAAATGAAAGCCAGACCCAACACGAGAGGAGAACAAGGAGAACGAGGAGAACCATAACGAGCAGGTACAACATTTCAAGGCATAATTTTAACTCTCCTCACGTTGACGCCCTACGACTTTCTGAAAATGAGTAGCCTTCATTAGAAGACCTGTTAAACGGAAAGATCAAGGCAAGGAAGCCTTCGCGGTGAACAATTTCTTCCATGTTGGATATTTGCACGTACAGCTCAGAACGGTAGCAAAAATCGTCAGCCGCTCTAAAGCTCTCGTAATTGGCTTACTAGCATTGGACTTCCGATCCGATCTCGTATGGCATCGCCGTTGCAAGTGAACGGAAACTCGAAGACAACGAACGAGGTATCCCATGCGTCTCCTTCGATGTGCGGCCAAGGTCTTGTCGCTGGCCTTAGTGCTCGGTCTCTGGAATTCCCCTGACACATGGGCGTTAACGGCGAGTCCGGCATCACTAACCTTTCAAGCCGTACAGGGGGGAAAACAATCCAGCCAGCCAGTCGGTCAACGTGTCCAAACCGAATAAGAAGAACACGAATTGGACGGCATCAGTTAGCGCCAGCTGGGTCTCCGTGTCTCCTGCGATAGGAAGTTTTACAAGCTCGTCACAGATTTCCGTACTAGTGAATACAGCCGGATTAGCAGCGGGTACTTATTCTGCCACCGTGACAGTAACGGCGTATAAAGGCGGGAGCGTATCTATTCCTGTGTCCTTGACGGTTGCTCCGACCACGACGACCAGTTCGTCGACATCGACCAGTAATACAGCAGCTTCGCTGACCTGGGATCCCGTTACGGATACAGGTATCGCGGGTTATAACGTATACGTGGGAACGGCTTCCGGTGTCTTCGGAACGCCCATCAATGTAGGGAATGTCACCTCGCGCATCATCAATAATCTCGCCGTGGGATCTACCTACTACTTCGTTGTGACCGCCTATGACACTAGTGGTGTGGAGAGCAATCCCTCCAACGAGGTTAGCAAGAGCGTTTATTGACAAACCATGCCCTTGAACGGTTTGATCGTGACTCAAACCTGACCGGAACCGTGACTTGCCGCGGGGATGTATCGGCAAGACGGGTGCCTAATGAGGACTCCAACGCCTAGCCTGACATACACGGCTGTGCCATGAATGGATAATCATGTTCCGCTTTTTGATATCAGAGTTTCTACGGTTGAACAACCCCGTTAATCGTCAGGGTGGAGGCGTCGAATACACTGCCAGCGTTGACACGTAAGCCAGGACTCCTGATGTCGATGGTGTCGAAACCGAGAATCTGAGTGTTCGTCAGCGCCGTGTTCTTACCGTCTAAGGTGACCGCCCCGAGGAAAAAAAGCGGGTTGGTGGTGATTTGAGTGTCTGTCAACTCAATCTGGTTACCTTTTATTTGAATGAGGCCCCGAAATCGAACTGCCGTAATCATACTCTGGTCAATCGTGAAGCGGGCTCCGCCATCGATCAGAATGGCGCCGCCGTTCCGACCGGCTCCAGCTATCTCGAGCAGGGTACCATCGCTTAGATGCACGGCCTTTGTCGCCTGGAGGCTGATTAGACCGGGATCGCCCTCACCGTGAACATGGAGATAGGTGGCGCGTAGCGAGATGGTGGGGGCAGCCATAACAATAGAGCGAGAGCCGCCATTACCTTCGGAACCGGAAAAACTTTTACGGTGATGCGCGTGAATGGGATAGTGGAGGATGTGGCGCTACTATTTAAGGCTGACGTACTCCGACCAGACCTGGCAAACCACTATCCCCCTTATTGGAAGGAAAGGGGAAAGCTTCTGGAAGACGTGAAACGGCATGACACGGCATTCCGTAAAACGGCAACCCGAGTGTCTAAGACGCTTACTTTGCTCTCGTATGCGGAGACGGGCAATCACCCACCACTTCTACGTAAAAACGATCCCCTACGAAAGCGTGACTTGTTTATCTCTTACGTAGTCGTCTAGCCTGTCGCTCCACCATGTGAATATAGTGGAAGAGGGCGAATTATGCACATTCCCGTCCGCGACGAAATCTTGGCCTGCACGCGTGCCTGTGAGGAAATACTGGCCAGTGGTATGACGTTGTCCGAGGAAGAGCGCAGCCTTCTCGAATACTACATGTCCCGTCTGTCACAGATCCCAAGAGCGATTCCGTCACCCTAAACGGCACCGTGAGCAAGCGTTAGAAGCTCTGACATTCCTTCGCCGCCTGCTCACAGATTCGCTGAATATCTCGCAACCAGCCGGATCCGGCGGATTTCATCAAGGGGAAGATCGATATCCGACCAAGTAAGGTAGCCAGGTGACCGTATGATTGATGTTCTCATCGTTGATGATCATCCCGTCATGCGCGAACTACTGGCGCAGGTGGTGCAGCGATACCCCGACCTATCTCTCATTGCAGAGGCCGGATATGGTGAGGAAGCCGTCAGCCAGGCAACCCGATTACAGCCTGCCGTTGCTTTGGTTGACGTCCATCTGCCCACGATGAGTGGGATTGAAACGACGAGACTGATCAAGCTGCGAAGCCCCTTGACCGTCATCATTGGTCTAACCGCTAGCGAACCAAACGATAACGACATGGCCATGCTGTCTGCTGGAGCAAGCGCAGTGATCAGCAAGGCGGATCTGTTTCATCGCCTCTACCCCTGCATCCTAGACGCGGTGAAAAGTCTAAAAGCTGCTATCTGATCTTTCAGCAGGTCGAATGACCGCTTGACCCAGCCTTCTAGAGCGCCTACGGTAGCTTCACTTCACTCCACTCCACCCTGTCCTGCGGCCTCCTGGAAGGCCCGACCGCCAGACACCTAATGAAAGGCGGTCCTCGATGTCTAGCTCACCACTGCCCATCCGCCAAGACCTTCGTGATTTTTTCCGTGACTGCGAGCGAGTGTTAGCCACCGTTCATGCTCCAGATCATGCGCCCTTCTCGCACGATGAACTGCAGATGATCTGTTACTATGCGAACGAAGTCGCCACGATGGCCGATTCGCAAAGGCTTGCTGAGCACAGGAATGGAAAACCGGCACTGACCTAGGATCGGATCCTCACGCTATTGCGAAGGATGTGTGATAATGCTGCACGTTAAGCCAGGTCCCATCCGAGTTATCCTTGTCGACAATCACCCGTCATTTCGGCAAGGTTTACGATCCTTATTTGGCTCATATACGGACATTGAAGTCGTCGGCGAGGCCGAGAACGGTGAGGAAGTGGTCCATTCAATGCCCTATCTTTGTCCTTCGGCCATTGTCATGGACATAAACATGCCAAAGGTGAACGGCATTGAAGCTACCCGTACAATCAAGGCTCATTATCCTCATGTGGTGATCGTGGGGTTATCTGTTCATGCGGACAACTTTTATCAAACGGCCATGCTTGCAGCCGGTGCTAAAAGCGTCGTCTCGAAAGGGATGGCGGGTCTCTTTCTGTATCGGCAGATCAAAGCCGGGGTAGAGAATTTACCGCCACTGCCCAACGCTGCCCAAAATAGTCATTTTTATTGATTCCTGACCTAGAAGGCCACGCCGATCATGCCCTGCGAGCTATCTCACATGGGCTCGCCGGCACCTCATCGTGCTTCCGCTCCACTAGTGCGTGAGCAATTTTGACCAGCCAGGTAGTTCCCTATGCCTAGACCGCCCCAAAAGCGCGGACTCCAGCGAAACTTCTATGCTCGGATCTTCCGCCCTGCAGTCAACGCGGCCAAACTCGAGGACGGCGTGGGCTGGCACGCCCTCCGCCATACCTTCGCCTCACGGCTGGCGATGAGCGGCCAAACCGAGGGGACCATTGCCACCCTCATGCGGCATAGCACGACGGCGCTGGTGCGACGGTATGCCCACCTGTCCCCATCCTACCTGCATGCCGCCGTCGAAACGGTAGCCGCCTACGGCAAGCCAAACCCGAAAAGTGCGCCAATTTCAGTGGGAACCGTGACAGAAACCGGAAAGGGTCTCGGACACGGCGAAGGGAATGGAACGGAAGTGATTGAAAAAGTTGGAGCGGGCGATGGGATTTGAACCCACGACAACTAGCTTGGGAAGCTAGGACTCTACCACTGAGCTACGCCCGCTCGCTTCGGTTTGTCGAGCACTTAGGGATGTACCACCAACTGCCACAGGCTCAGGTGTTATTACGGTGTTAGTTCTGAACGAGTGCAGCTGCCCCGCCGATTTGTGGAGGTCTTGCGGCTCAATTGTAGTGCATCCGATCCGACTTGTGACCAACGATTTTCATCGCCGTCGCCGTATCAACACCTGCCCGTCTCATATTCGTACTGGCGGTATGGCGAAAATCATGGATACGCAGGTTGGTGATTCCTGCTCGGCGACAGGCCGCCTTAAACGCCGTCCCAATTCGCTGTATAGGCCTATCGTTATACAGGAACACCCGTTTGGTGTCTAGGAGACGCTCCTTCCATAGCTCTGCAAAAACTTGGTGTACGGCTGGTTTTGCCCCATCGAGTTTAGGCGGCTTTATGGGCGATTTCAGCCCTTCTGGTGGATAGCTTTTTCGCCCTTGCTTTTCCGCCCTTGAGTCCTCCTAGCCGTCCAAGGGTTACGGCAGTAGGGTTCCTCTCGGGCTGGCCAGACTCCCCATCCTTCTTAACGGAACGAGCTAGACGGGGCTTATTTTCATCCTTCGTCACTTCTCGCAGAATCTCGAAATCCGTTACGTTCACATCGGTGGATTTCTTCTTTTTAGCCATGCGGTCACTATACATGACCGCTTAAGCACGTGACTGTGCTATATCGTACCTTTCAAACTGACCCACTACCGAGAATGGGCTTGCTTGACACCAGCCTTCTAAAGAGCCTGGCTATCGGACAAGCTACATACACAACTGCCGACGGCCTCTTTGGAAGGCCCGACCGCCGACATCTTTGTGAGAAAGGCGGTCGCCCACTCTGCCATCTCAAATTAGCGCTCCTTGTTTAGCCATTCGGTAGCATCTTGTAGAGTCTCAAAGACCCTGAGCATCGCCCCTCGATTCACGGCCACGGTTTCCGCGAATCTTGCCGGGTCACGAAGAGGCTCATGGATAACATACGCAAACCGCAGATGGATGTTATGCTCAACGACAATCCTGTGAGTTTCTGTCGCGGCGAATTCGCCGTAGTAGAAGCGCTCCATGTGCTTGGGGTTTCCGTGCACGTTCCGGCCATCAAGTAATATTTTCTCAGCC
Source organism: uncultured Nitrospiraceae bacterium (assembly GCA_963730935.1). Lineage (GTDB taxonomy): Bacteria > Nitrospirota > Nitrospiria > Nitrospirales > Nitrospiraceae > Nitrospira_C. Next base: position 737,685 of record CAVSTP010000004.1, read on the forward strand.
TTATGTCGGACAACAGGGTCAAGCATTTCAAGGAAGGACTTTTTGGCCTCCTCCAGCGTGAACTCTCCGCTTGCAACCACGTTGAGAAAGCCCGACTGAAAATGCATGTTCTGCCGTATGCTCATTCTATATTAGTGACGAGGAGTGAAGAATTTCGAGCGGAGGCTGTTCGACAGCGCATGTTGCATGGACAACTCTGGTAATTGTCGCCACGATGAAAAGGTACATCAACAGCGTTTGTCGAACAAGCGCCAGTCCAGCGCTTTCATGGTCAGCTATGATCCACCCGATTGCTTTTTGGGATCATCCCTGTATGCGCCTTTACCTGACTGGCAGTCGGCCATGCTACCTCCTGGCGCAAGGGTGGCTTTAGGCTCACCGCACCTCACACCGCGATAGACCCCGCCCAGGTGAAAAGTAGAAAAGCCCATCGCAGAATGTCTACACTGTAATTCGCTCTCGTTTTGCATTCTACGTCTTGAGGTTCCCTAGCGGCGGCAGTAGGATGCGGCCCAAGAGGAGTTCAGTTATGACTACACATCCTTCCACCCCTCAGTCCAACATCGAGCTTATGCGGAGAGCGTTCACGGCATTGGGACGTAAGGATGTGGATGCCTGTGTGAAACTTATGCCGTCGGATTTCACGATCAACATCGCTGGAATGCCTTACCAAAAGAGAGGAACCGACGCCTGGCGAAAGCACGCTGAAATCCTCTTCTCAGCATTTCCAGACATTCAAACACACATTGAGGATATCTTCGCCAGCGACGACAAAGTCGCTGTTCGCATGCGCTTGACGGGCACGCATACCGGGGAATTCCTTGGAATTCAACCCACGGGAAAGAAAGTAGAGTACGAGAGCAACGAACTTTACCGCATTGCCGATGGAAAGATTGCCGAGGAGTGGATTTGCTCCGACATGCTTACGCTGATGGCCCAAATAGGCGGGACTGGGCTTTCGATGGGCAAGCTCGCGTCCATGTGGCTTGCTGGTTATCGGGTATGGTTCGCGCTTTTTCTTGGCATCGCCATCGGGATGCTCTCGATGGTACTGCTGCGCTTCGTATTATCATGAGCCTCTTGGCCCTCCCTCCCCTATTTCACCGTGGAACAAGGCCGGCGTGGAGACGTAGAATGCGGCGATGGGCGCTGAAGCTGCCCTGACCGACCTCTGAACCTCCCCTGCCGCGCGAAGCGACAGAAATCCCCATCAAATAATTTTTCCGCAGGACTTCACTTCACATCGCTAGGGTTCATACTGCAAATAATCCCTCTTCTGGGGAATGTAATACTGCCCGGCAAAGTCCTAAGCTGTCGTCATGGGTGGCACTCGAAGGGCGCACTCGGTTGAGAAAGGCGTGTTAGGACCCCCTCTCGCGCGGATTTCACAGGTGGAAACGCTACAATGACTCTAAGCATCTCTCGACAGAAAAATGACTTACTCCTTCTTGCGTCCCTCATTCTGCTCGAATTGTCGACCGCTGTCGTGCCGATGGCGATTTACATGAAGGGGGATAGGCCCTTTGCGGAGTTTCTCTCCAGCAGGCCAGGCATCCTGTTTCTTTTGGCCATCGCTACCATTGTCGTAACTGGGGCAGTCCTTGTTCATCAATTTCTGGCACACAAACGGTCGCCATCGGGCCATTTTCCTATGATCGTGACAGTGAACCTCGTCACCGTGATACTTATTGTGGTTACCGGTGAGGTCGCTCTTAGAGCAGTCTCTCGTAGTTCAGTGGAGGGCGAGACAGTTGGCGGCGTAGTCTTGAAGCCGAAAAACTGGGACACGTTCGTCCAACACTACCGCCAGCTGAACAATCGAGCCGGCGGGGATTTTTCCTATCTGGTCTATGACGATCTCATGGGCTGGACGGTAGGACCAAATAGACGGAGCGCCAATGGGCTTTATCGCTCAAGCGTGGAGGGAATACGCGCGTCTGAGGAAGGGGTTTCGTTCGCACGGCCCGAAGGAGGAACAAGGATAGCTCTGATAGGCGATTCACACACCTTCGGCGAAGATGTGAAGTATGAGGAGACGTGGGGGTATTTTTTAGAAAAGGAGTTAGGTCCCGAGTTTCAGGTCTTGAACTTCGGGGTCTCGGGGTATGGTTTGGACCAAATGTTCCTTCGGTATGAAAAGGATATCCGCCGATGGAAGCCCAGAATCGTGATCTTTGGCTTCACCTCTCATGATACTGAGCGTACGATGTTCGTGTATCCCTTTATCTCCTTTCCTGAGTGGGACATGCCGTTTTCAAAATCTCGTTTCATCTTGCGAGAGGGAGAACTCGCGAACATCAATGCACCAGCCCCTGCTCCAGAAGTCATCTTTTCCCGAGCATCGATTGTCAACCTTTCCGCTCTTGAGTATCACAGAGGCTACACGCAGAGCGATTGGGAGAGACGCTTTTATCATCTCTCCTATCTCGCCCGGCTGTTCGTGTCCTGGGTGCCTCGCTGGACAATCGAACACTCCGATGTGTCTGAAAAAGCGCTTGTGACCGTCAATGCATCCATTTTGAAGGCATTTACACGGTCAACAGTGGAAGCGGGCGCGATTCCTCTCATCATCTATTTCCCCAATAAGGAGGAACTTGAGAAAGGGAACTCGCCTGTGAGTAACGGCAAAAGAGTATTGCAAGAGGCGGGCATTGCCTACACTGATCTCACCTCTTGTCTCTTGCCGCTAAACGCCGCTGATCTCTACGTCCCGGCACATCGTCACTACTCGTCACAAGGCAACGCAGTGGTTGCGAACTGTCTCCATAAGGTGGTGAATGAGGCGCTCGCAAGATCGCACAAACCAAAGCCAGCAGCCGTTCACACGCACCGGTGAAATTATATACGTCCTTGGAAAGCTGCATATCCCTTCTTAGAGAGATGCAGAAGACTGTCAGGTGGTAGGCCTCGGTGGCTCCTGCTTTGATGACCGACGACGAGCGCAGCCATTGCTGGCATGTGCGCAAGAGTTTTACAGGCCGTAGGAAACGGAGAAGCTCGCGGTGCTCAACCAACAGTATGAACGCTGGCTTGGACGCTGGCGTGGATTTCGGTGCCCATGAAAAGAACCAACCAATACAGCAAGACGACCATGAGCAAGGCGCCAATCACAGTCATGATCCAAAGCTGTGTTTGGTACTTCATATCTGCCCCTTCGAGCTAAGGTGGCTGCTCTTTCCAGAAGATCGAGGCCACCCGGCTATGCTGTGCCCTGTGCGTTAACTTCTATGACTGTGAGTGATTTGTTTTTCTGATTCCGCTGAATTTTCCAGCGACTGTGGACAGTGACCAGCGAGCCGTCACGACGCCTATGGATTAGCTGCCCTTCCCACGACAAGTTTTTTCGCGTTTCTCTTTCAATTCTAGTCAGTGACGTAGGAAATTTTGTCTTGAAAAGGTTGTGCGTACGCGCGCCAAGCACTTCTTGCGGCGTCCATCCGTAGATGAGCTCAGCTTCTCTGCTCCAATACCGAATTGTCCCGTCCTCATCACGCACGATCAGCGCTTCCAGAGTCCTATCATCAGACCGTTCGTTGAATGCGTGATCCTGGGTAAAGTCAAACGAAGGCAGGTGCTGCAGAAACTCCCGGATCAACCGACGCACAATTTGTGATGCGCTGACCCGACTGCCGGTACGCTGCGTCTCTATCTTGCCCAGGCGCTCCAGCGCCTTTAGATCCAGATCGTCGAGGTGCAGCGATGTTCGCTTCATCGTCATCTCGACTATTTTATTACAAAGGTAATAACAAAGTAAACTACACTTGAAGGCAGCTGCAGCTTGTGGTCACGGACATGAATGCTCTTCGGTGCGAGCACATCTATGTTGCTGGTGGGAGTATGCAATCAGCTGGTTTGGATGGTACCCCTGGCGGTGCTGCCATTGTCGCACACGTAAGTGGTTACGAGTGTTTTAGCGTTATGCAGGCACCACTACAACACATGAACACAGCGGCCCCAGTGGACGTTAAGACCGATGACATTCGACAGGTAATTCTCGACCGTCAAAGAGGCAGGCACTTACTATGTGGCTAAAGCGTGACAGAACTATCGTGCCCGATGGGTTTGCATCAGGCGCAAAGGGACCATCACGGGCGCGGCATAATCATGCTCAGAATGGGGTCACCGCCACCAAAGTCGAACGGGCTGAATCGAGGCCAGTTCAGGCCCTAGAGGCCCGTTCAGGAGATTTGTTTGGGGGTCGGATCAGAGGGACCGAGATCAGGTAGCTAGAACGGGGACCAAAACCGGGATCAACACTTATTTTCTTGTTTTCATTAGGGGGTACCCTTTCTTGGACATACATTTGTGAAATTTAACGCGTGACTCGGGTGTTGCACCAAACAGGATGACGGACGGGCCTTCACTGTATGCGTCGAAGTCAGGATCGTCTCGATGGACCGATTGGGTGCAACTATCAACCGCGCGTTCAAGGTCGCTACGTAAGGTCCAAAATTCTATCACTGCGGTTCTGTAGTCATGCAGTTCGAATGCTTTATAGGCTTCAGAGAAACCCGTCAACCCGGGTACTGGGAAGAGGAGGATAATCGTGATGAGGAGAATGCCTTTTCTCATTGGGCTTCTATCATTTGTTTGTAACTGCGAGCGGGGTCCTTCCCTCCCGTCGTAATAGCCATAGCACGCAGCAGTCTACCCTGCTACTTTTCAGTTAAAAACTGGCACCAGAAACGGTTGGCTCCGGTACCGACGAACCCGAGGTGCTATTACGGTGTTAGGAATTGAGACGGAAGCATCAGGAAAGACCACAACTGGGAAGGATAGAAGGGAAACGGTCGACGACTGAATCTCCAGGAATTAAATGGGATTGCGCATGAATGCTTAGCTTAGGCAATCCCTCTCTCTCAGCTTGCGAAGCTAGGACTCTACCACTGAGCTACGCCCGCTCGTTCAAACCAGCCGGAATCCTACGATGGCACTAACGCCAAGTCAAGGAAGCCCTTCGCTCATCTGGACTCGGCCTTCCATTCAACAAGGGCAAACTTCTTTCTTCCAATCTTCAATCGGCGCTGTTGATTGAGTCTAAAGCGAATGAGCTTGTTCGGGTCCGGTTCTTTCTCGCCGTCAATCTCGATCCCTCCTTGAATGATCAACCGCCTGGCCTCGCTCTTACTGGCGACCAGATTCGTCTTCATCACCAAATCGGGAAGCTTGATATCGCCTTCGTCACCCCCGTCAAGCCCGGTCATATCCGTCGTCTGAAGCTGCACGACCGTATCCGGGACATCGGGGAACTCCCGGTCTTGGAACTTTTGCTGAAACCCTGCAAGGGCATTTCGGGCCGCCTCTTGCCCGTGATACCGCTCGACAAGTAGACCCGCCAGTTGCTGTTTGGCTTCCATGGGATGCGCCGTCTTGACCCGAGCCAGATCCTCGGTCGTCAGGAGCTCATAGTAACGGAGCATCAAATCGTCGCTGATGGACATAATCTTGCCGAACATGTCTCCCGGCACATCTTCGAGTGCCACATAGTTGCCGATGCTCTTGCTCATTTTCTTCACGCCATCCGTGCCCTCGAGCAATGGCATCGTGACGACGACTTGTGGTTCCTGTCCGTAATCTCTCTGCAGTTCTCGCCCCACCAGGAGGTTGAATTTTTGGTCGGTGCCACCCAATTCGACATCGGACTTCAACGCCACGGAATCATATCCCTGCACGAGCGGATACAGGAATTCATGAATGCTGATCGGCTTTTGCTCTTGGAAGCGCTTGTGAAAATCATCCCGCTCCATCATGCGCGCGACCCGATAGTGCGCGGCCAGCTCGATGAGGTCCCCCGCTGTCATGGGTCCCATCCATCGACTGTTGAATTCAATCAGGGTCTTTTCCTGATCGAGAATCTTGAAGATCTGCCGCTGATAGGTCTTGGCATTGTCTTGCACTTGCGCCTTGGTGAGGACCTTTCTGGTTTCGGACACTCCGGTGGGGTCGCCGATCAAGCCCGTAAAATCGCCGATCAGGAAAATGACCTGGTGGCCAAGATCCTGGAAATGCTTGAGCTTATGGATGAGCACCGTATGGCCGAGATGCAGATCAGGCGCCGTCGGATCGAAGCCGGCCTTAATGCGTAGCGGCCGGCGTTCCTTGAGCGAGCGCACCAACTTGGATTCCAGCTCCGCCTCTTGAATGACCTCGACCGCACCTCGAAGGATCAGATCGAGCTGACGCGACAGTTCGCTCATGCGGTCTTCCTCGCAGATCTTGTGATCCCCGCCGGCAGAACGGCAACGAAGGCGCGTATCCGTTCGAACGTCTTTTTTCCAATGCCCTTTACACGACGCAGCTGTTCGATGTCTTGGAATGCTCCTCGCGACTCCCGATACTCGACAATGCGGCGGGCCAACACGGGACCGATGCCGGGCAGCCGTTCGAGATCCCCTTCAGTCGCCCGATTCACATCCAGTGTGAGCGGGGCAGAGGGTCGCGAAAACGCTCGCACATGCCGCTGAGAAGGCGGCGTCGACGGCACTTCCGGCGTGGCTGGCGGAAGCGGCAGGAGAGGAGATCGATCGGCCTCTACGGGTCCTTCAGCATGCAGTATCTCAGCATCGCGCGAGGCTGGGATCGTCCACCCGATCCAGCAGACAATGCCCATGGTCAGGGCCACCATGGCCAGCTTGGCGAGCAACGAGAAGAGCATCAGCCGACCTGCTTCTTTACGTGATGAATGGCTTTGTCCTCTGCATCTTCCGCCGCCTCCATCAATCCTTCGGCAAGCGTCGGATGCGCATGAATCATCTCGGCGACCTGCGAGACGGTAGCCCCCACTTGCATGGCCAGAGCGGCTTCATGAATCAGATCTGCGGCATGCGCGCCGACGATGTGGACACCGAGAATCTTGCCGCTGTGGGCGTCTGCAATCACCTTACAGAAGCCGGCGGTGTCCCCTGCCGCCTGAGCCTTCCCCAACGCCGCGTATCGAAAGCGGCCGATCTTGAGCCCGCCGTTCGGCGCGCCGCCGTTCGTCTCCGTTCGTTCCCGTGCTTGCGCCTCAGTCAGTCCGACCCGACCGATTTCAGGGAGCGTAAAAATCCCCGCAGGAACCACGTCGTACTGCATGGAGGTCCGGTGGCCCAGGATGTGTTCCACGGCCACCTTGCCTTGGGCCGACGCCACATGGGCCAACATCGCCTTTCCCGTCACGTCTCCGATCGCATAGATGCCCGACACCGACGTTTCCATCTGTGCATTGACGAGAATCTCTCCTCGCCGGCCGGTTTGCACACCTACGGCTTCCAATCCGATTCCCCGGCTGTTGAGTCCACGGCCAACCGAGACCAAGAGCACTTCGGCTTCCACGGTCGCGCCGTCTTTGAGATGCGCCGCGACGGTGTGCTCCTGGCGGTCGAGCCGTTCCACCGTCGTTCCCGTGATAACGGTGACATTCCGTTTTTTCAGCTCCCGCGACATCGTGGAGGACACGTCTTCGTCTTCGAGCGGAAGGATTCGATCCATCAGTTCGACGATCGTCACGTCCGTGCCGAGTCCGCTGTACAGGGCGGCAAATTCACAGCCTTCCACACCGCCCCCGATGATCAGGAGTCGCCTGGGAATCGCGGTGAGGTCCAACAGCTGCTGACTCGTCAGGATCTGCCGCCCGTCAATAGGAAACTGGGAAAGATCAGGCCAGGATGACCCGGTGGCGATGATGATGGCATCGGCGCTTATCGACCGCTCGGCGCCGTCTTTCAGCACGACTCGTAGCCCGTGCCGGTCTTGGAGTAGGCCACGGCCTTCCACGTACTCAATATTCCAGGCTTTGAAGAGGGTGGCGATGCCTTTGACGAGGCCGGTTACGACCTGGTTTTTTCTGACCACCATCTGCGAGAGATCATAGGTCACAGGTCCGTTCACATGTAGCCCCATCGCCGCAGCCTTCTTGACCTTGTCACCGAGTTCCACGACGGCCAGAAGCGCTTTGCTCGGAATGCAACCCCAATTGAGGCACACGCCGCCTAGGGCTTGCGCTTCAACGACACTCACACGCGCCCCAAGTTGGGCGGCTCTGATGGCGGCGACGTACCCGCCCGGCCCGGCACCGAGAATGGCGATATGAGGTTGAACTGGCATACCAGGATTGTCGGCGGAGGTCGGAGTTCAGAGAGACAGGGTCTGCTCCGGCGCTCGTCCGGAGCGGTGACTCAGCCTTTCTGGTTGGCAAGAAACGCGTCGTATTGTGTCGCCGTCATCAGTGTGTCGACTTCGCCGGCATTCGAAAGCTCAATGACCACCATCCAGCCCCGGCCGTAAGGCTCGCTGTTGACGACCTCCGGATGGTCTTTCAGTTCCCCATTGACCTGGACGATGTTGCCGCTGACGGGCGTGTATAACGTGGAGGTGGTCTTCGTCGATTCGATTTCCCCGATTTGCTGTCCGGCCTTGACGGTGGCGCCAACCTTCGGCAGATCGATGAACACGATGTCGCCCAGCGCGTCCTGTGCGAAGTCGCTGATGCCCACTGTGGCCTGATTGCCCTTCAGTCGTACCCATTCGTGCTCGTTGTGATACCGCAGATCTGCTGGAATCATGCCGGATGTTCCTTCGCTCATCGCCCGTCGTGAATCTCCATGCCGGGAAAGAAAAAGCCGATTTCGAATTTCGCGGTTTCAGGCGAATCCGAACCATGTACTGCGTTGAACTCGATGTTCGTTCCGTGCGCCGCACGGATGGTGCCCTGTTCCGCCTTCGCAGGATCGGTGGCCCCCATGATCTCCCGGTTTTTCTTGATGGCATTGTCGCCTTGCAAGACCAGCACGACCGACGGCCCCGACGACATGAAGGTGCAGAGGCTGTCGAAGAAGGGCCGCGCCTTGTGCACGGCATAGAACCCTTCTGCCACGGGTTTGGCCATAACCACCAGCTTCATCGCCACCGGCTTCAATGCGGCCTTCTCATAGCGGGTGATGATGTCACCGATGGCCTGTTTTCGGACAGCATCCGGTTTGATGATCGCGAGCGTTCGTTCACTCATTGCTTGAACTCTTCCTCAAATCTCAAGACAAATCGCGTGAAAAATATCGTCGCATTATAGGGATGGACATCCGGACTTTCAAGGGAGCAGAGGACTTAGGAGGCAAACCGCCGAGCGAGTTCCTGCGGCGTGAACACACCACGCTCGGTGATGATGCCGGAGACCAATTCCGCGGGTGTGACGTCGAAGGCCGGATTATAGACGCTCACTCCTGCCGGGGCGACAGGATGGCTGCCATGAATCGTCGTCACCTCCTGGGCATTGCGCTGTTCGATCGGAATGTCCGCTCCTGATTTCGTCCGAAGATCAATCGTCGAATACGGGGCGGCGACGTAGAACGGGATACCGTGCGCCTTGGCGAGCACGGCCACTGAATATGTCCCGATCTTGTTCGCGACATCGCCATTGGCGGCGATGCGGTCGGCGCCCACGATGCAGAGATGGATCTTGCCCTGGCGCATCAAGGATCCCGCCATGTTGTCAGTAATCAGCGTCACCGGGATCTTGTCCTGCATGAGTTCCCACGCCGTTAGCCGGGCCCCCTGCAACACCGGCCGAGTTTCGTCGGCGATCACTTGGATCTGCTTGCCCTGCTCCCATGCGGCGCGGATGACCCCGAGTGCCGTCCCGTATCCCGCCGTCGCCAATGCCCCCGCATTGCAGTGCGTCAGAATCGTCTGGCCTTGTTGAATGAGCTCTGCGCCATGACGGCCCATCGCTTTGCACAGGGCAATATCCTCCTCAAGGATAGCCTGCGACTCTTTCAACAACGCGGCCTTGATGGCAGCGACCGGCTCGCCTCGTACCGCTGAAAGTTTCTGCTTCATCCGCTCGATGGCCCAGAAGAGATTGACCGCCGTCGGTCTCGTGGCAGCCAAGCGGTCACAGATCGCCAGCAGTTGCTCGGCGAACGCCTCGTACTCCGCCGCGGAAATCGCTTGCGCACCCAGGGCAACGCCCATCGCAGCGGTCACTCCGATCGCCGGCGCCCCGCGCACTTTCAACTCACGAATCGCGACAACCACCGCCTCCACATCCTGGCAATCGAGAAACGCTACGGTCTCCGGGAGGCGGCTCTGATCGAGCAGGCGCACGGCGCCTTTATGCCATTGAATGGTCGGAACCATGGTCGACACTTGTAGCGGGATTCATGTGGCCAGTGCAAGAGGAAGGGGCTGACGGGTCTGATCTGGATCGACGAAGAGGAAGGGAGTTAACGGCTGTTGGCTCTTTTGGCTGTCGAAACGAGGGTCAGCGGCTTCTGCTCCGGCATCTGCTGATCGATTTTTGCCAGTTCACGCTCCAACATGGCCCGGATAAAGCCGCTGGTCGTATAGCCCTGTTGCTTCAGGCCGTCCAGGCGAGTCTTCAAATCCATCGGCAGTTGGATCACGATACGTACAAGCTTGCCCATGGCAGACTCCTCGGAAGAAGCTGGTCCGGCCGGTTGTGATTGCACACGCTATGCCTTGCCAGCATGGAATTGGCACTGAATAGAATTGAGGACTTAGCCGGAGCACGTTGTGCCTCCGTAAGTCTTTTGCCTATTTTCGGCTGTACTTGCCCTCAATTGTACAACGGCGGTTTCCGCCCTATTCACGCCAGCGATCGATCAATCGCTCCCAATTGAGCCGCTCGCAGGCCCAGAGGCAGCCGGGGAACTGTACGCGCTGCGCCTGCTGTTCGCGTGTGTGGTGAAGCTGAAGACCCGGCGCCGAACACCGTCCTGTGACCCAAATTCCGCCGTCTCGGTCCGTGCGAAGCGTTGAAATCCCGCGCTCGGCATAGGCCTGCAACACCCCCGAGGTTGGGTGTCCATAGGCATTATGCCGTCCAACCGAGATGATTGCATATTGGGGATTCACTCGCTCCAGCCATTCACGCTGCAGGGAGCTCCCTGCGCCGTGATGTGGAACCTTCACGAGCTCCGCTCGCGCCGACTCCTCTTCTCGACTCATCCGTATCAACGCATCCTGTTCGACGTCGGCGGTAAACAGCACTCTGTGAGGCCCACAAGTAAGCGCCGTGACGATCGACCGATTGTTAAGCGCATGACCTTCCTGTCTGCGGCCGCCCCGCTCCTGAGGAAATCCGGCCCCCTGCGGCGGATTCAACACCGCGAGCCGGCATGGGCCGAGCGTGATGACGTCTTGCCGTTGCCGGGCAATGTGTTCGGTCAATCCCCGTTCCGTCAGCGCCTCCTGGAGGCGCTGATAAAAGGGCTCTTCCCGCACATCACCGGTGCCCCAGAATTGCCGCACGCTAAAATGCCGCAGGACGTACGCCAGGCCGCCGACGTGATCGAGTTGAGGATGCGTCGCAATGACATAATCAATCGTCCGAATCCCGCGGTTCCAAAGATAGGGCGCGACGACGCCACGGCCCATGTCGAACCGCTCGTAACTGGGGCCACCGTCGATCAACACCACCTCACCACCAGGCAGCTCGAGCACCGCGCTATCGCCTTGTGAGACATCTAGGAAGGTAATGCGGAAACGGTCCCCATCTAGTAAGGATCTGGGCGACCACATCCACCAGCCGAAGATCAAGACGAGGCCAGTTCCTGCAATCCATACCGTACGTCTTCGGTTGGATCCGAGCCACAGGGCTGCAAGGCAGGCATAGAACATCAGGAGGCTGGGAAGCGCTGGCGCAGCGAGGTGCCACTCGCTGCCGGGCAATCGCGAAAGACCGCTGAGAATGGATACGAAGCGGTCCATCGACCACTGGATTGCCGCTGCAAACGGTAATCCCCCTCCCTCCGTGCCACCATGGGAAAGAGCCGCGAGAAGTCCCATGGGCACCAGCACGCCGCCCATAAGGGGGACCGCAGCCAGATTCGTCACGAGTCCCAGCCACGACACCTGGTTGAAATAGAACGCCACTAGCGGAATCGTAGTCACGGTCACGAGAGCACTCATGGCAAGCGCGTCCATTCCCCACTGCCTTGCCCGCGAGAGTCCGGATGGCTTGATGTCCTCCTCCTCTTGGATCCCTGTCGATTGCGCCAGCCGCCAGCCAACGGCACAGACGGACAAAAAGGAGAGCTGAAACGAGATGTCATAAATGACCTGCGGGTCGTGCAAGACGATCGCCATGGCTGCGGCCGCGAGCGCATGGAACATGCGCTGTTCACACCCAAGCCATTTTGCGAGAAGCGCGACAACTATCATCACGAGCGATCGGACGGTCGCCACTTCCGCTCCTGCGAGACAGGCATAGGCGGTTGCCGGGAAGAGGGTGGCAGCGGCGGCGAGTCTCGTGGGGGTGATCCGACGGGACATCCCCAGCAGCCACGAAGCCGGAAGCCACAAGAGACAGTGCTTGATCGCGGTGAACGAGAGCATTGCGACCAAACCCAGATGGCTGCCGGAAATCGACAACAGATGCACGGTGCCGGTGATCATGAATTGATCGCGTACGTCGGGATCGAGGTAACCACGTTCTCCGATCACAATCCCGAGAAAAAGACCCAATGCAGGCTGCTCGAGACTTTGAAGCGCGGAGAGCCGTATGGCGTCCCGCCATCGGTCGAATTGATTCAACAATCGCCAGCGCAGACTGTCTCGACCCGATTCCAGTACCTCGACGGCTTCAATCCCGTTGACCGTCGCCACGGCATCAATGCCTTGCCGCTCCAGATAGGCCGCATAATTGAAGCCGCCCGGATTCAAGGAACCGGTGGGCACCCGCAATTTCGCTCGAGCCGCGATCCGATCTCCTTGGAACAGACGCCGCTCGGACGCACGCCAGGTCAAGCGGACAATGAGCGGGCGACCACCGTCAACCGCGTCGCACTGCACGACCACCGTCATACGGCCTGGCGAATATTGGACGGGCGCAATCACGCGTCCGGCGCACGAGTGAAACGTTTCAGGCTCAGGTTCGTGGACTGCCGCCTTGAAAGGTCCTTCGACGGCCTGGAACCAATACAGAATGCCGCACAGGAGACAACCGAATGAGGCCGTTGCCGTGATGGCAGCGATCCGCGCTTTGGCTTCAGACAAGCTGAGCCCAGCCGCAAAGACGCAGAGGAGGAGGAAGACGGATAGCGGGTAATAGGGAATGATCGAACCCAGCGCGAGACCGCAGATGAAGGCGAGCGTCAGGAAGGGCAGCATCGCTTCCGTTCAGCACCACTGATGGTCGAATGTGACTGTGCAGGAAACTAACTGAGGTGGGCCGTGACGATTCGTGCCAACCGATCGGCCTCTTCGCGGATGAGACTGTCGCGTTCGCCTTCAATCATGATCCGGAGCAAGGGTTCGGTGCCGGAATAGCGGACGAGAACGCGGCCGCTCCCGTTGAAACGGCGCTCGCTTTCGGCAATGGCCTGCTGCAGATCCGGGATGCTGTCCAGATTTGGCTTCTTCGAGACCTTCACGTTGAGCAACACCTGCGGCACCGCCGTCATGGCTTTCGCCAGTTCGGAGAGCGGTTGCTCCGTTCGTTTCATGAGCGAGAGTACTTGCAGCGCTGAAATCAATCCGTCGCCGGTCGTGTTGTGATCCAAGAAGATGAAGTGGCCGGACTGCTCGCCGCCGAAGGTGTATCCTTCTGCGAGCATCCGCTCGAGTAAATAGCGGTCTCCGACGGCGGTCCGCACCAACGTGATGCCGGCACGGTTCAGCGCCAGTTCCAAGCCAAAGTTGCTCATCACCGTGCCGACAACCGTCTGTTTGGCGAGAAGGCCGTGACGATGCAGGTCCAATCCGAGCGCGGCCATGATGTGATCGCCGTTGATGACATCGCCTTGCTCACAGACGAAGATGGCGCGGTCGGCATCGCCGTCCAAGGCAATCCCGAGATGCGCATCGAATTCTTTCACGGCGCGCTGAAGCAGCGCGGGATGGACCGCACCGCAACCCGCGTTGATGTTCATGCCGTCCGGCTTGTTGCCGATGACGTCAACCTTGGCGCCCAATTCGCGCAGCACGGTCGGGGCCACCTTATACGCTGCACCGTTCGCACAATCGACCACAAGTTTGATGCCTTGAAAATCCAGATCCCTGGGTAGTGACCGCTTCACAAATTCGATGTAGCGCCCTTCAGCGTCGTCGATACGAAACGCCTTCCCAATCGCGTCGGCTGTCGGACGAAGATGCGCGATCTCATTCGAGACGATCAATTCTTCGATCCTCGCTTCGATTTCATCGGCCAGCTTGAGACCATCGTTCGAGAAAAATTTGATGCCGTTGTCCTGATACGGATTATGCGAAGCGGAAATCATCACGCCGGCATCGGCCCGCAGGCTCCGCGCCAAGAAGGCGATCGCCGGCGTCGGCAGCGGACCGACGAGCAGTACGTCGACGCCCATGGAGCAGATGCCCGACATCAAGGCCGCTTCCAGCATATAGCCGGAGACCCGCGTATCCTTCCCGATGACGATCTGATGACGCCCGGCCCTGCGCATGAAAATATGCGCGGCCGCGCGTCCCAACTGCATCGCCGTTTCGCTGGTCATCGGCTCGAGATTCGCCGTGCCCCTCACGCCGTCGGTACCGAAGAGCTTACGCATGTTGTTCTCGCACTCCAGCGGATGTTCGCCGCGCGATCGCGACGGTGATCTTGGCGACGTCTTTCATCGATCCGACATCGTGCACACGAAGAATGTTCGCGCCATGCTCGGCCGCCAGGGCGACGACGGCTGCGGTCCCCCACCCCCGCGCCTCCACGGATTGATCCGTGAGCTGTCCGATGAACCCTTTTCTCGATGGACCAACCAGCAGGGGGTACCCCAATTCCGTGAAGACACGGAGATTCGCGAGGAGATCCAGATTATGGTCGAGCGTTTTGCCGAATCCGATGCCAGGATCCACCACGATCCTGTCCTTCGCCACCCCGTGGTCGATTGCGAAGCGTGCCCGTTCAGCCAGAAACCGGGCGACCTCCCCGACCACGTCGACGTAGCGGGGCGCGTGCTGCATGGTTTCAGGAGTCCCTTGCATGTGCATCAACGCAAGACCGGCACCTGCTTGCGCCACGACATCGACCATGGCGCTGTCGCCGCGCAAGGCCGTGACGTCGTTGACCATGACGGCGCCTGCGTCAATCGCGGCCCTGGCCACCTCCGCTTTAGACGTATCGACGGAAATGGGGACGGACACGGCCTTCGCCAATGCCGCGACGACGGGCACAAGCCGACGGCGTTCTTCCTGCTCATCAACAGGGGAAGCACCAGGTCTGGTCGATTCGGCGCCGATATCCAACAGGTCGGCCCCTTCATCGACCAGTCGCAACGCATGGGCAACCGCACGCTGAGGATCGCAAAACCGCCCCCCGTCAAAAAAGGAGTCCGGGGTCACGTTAACAATCCCCATCAACAAGGGGCGATCAAGAACAAGACGCTGTCCTTTGAGCTGGAACTCCATCGATGTGACCATGTCTTCACAACACGGCAGCACTGTATCCCTGTGGGAATCAAGATACAATCCTGTATCCCGTCTGACACGGGTGTCGTGACGCTATCTGCTTGAAATACCGCAAAAGAGACGGGAACCGCCTCTTCCGTTGATACGACGTACGATCCGCTGCAACTCCAGTGCCCTGAAGCCGCAGCGTTTCGCAGCCATCAGGCAGGCACAGTCTGAGAGGAACTCTGCATCAAGATCTGATCGATCTCCGGGGCATCGAGCACTTCTTTCTCCAGGAGAGCTTCCGCCAGAGCCTTGAGGCTTCTCATGTGTTCGGTGAGGAGCCGCTTCGCCCGTTCGTAGTTCTCAGTGACCAGACGCTTGACCTCGAGATCGATCTCGAGGGCGACTTGGTCGCTGAAATCGCGTTTAGTGGTCAGCTCTCGGCCAAGGAATATCTCTTCTTCCTTACGGCCGAACGTCAAGGGGCCAAGCTTTTCACTCATGCCCCATTCACAGACCATTTTTCTGGCGAGATCCGTCGCGCGCTCGATGTCGTTCCCCGCACCGGTCGTGATGTGTTTCAACACGAGTTCCTCCGCCACACGCCCGCCCATAAGAATCGCAAGGTTATTGTAGAGAAATTCCTTCGAATAGTTGTGCCGATCATCGGTCGGCAGCTGCATGGTCACACCCAACGCCCGTCCACGGGGAATAATCGTCACCTTGTGCACCGGATCCGTGCCGGGCAATAGCTTGGCCATGAGGGCATGACCGGCTTCATGGTATGCGGTCGTGCGCTTTTCTTCATCGCTCAAGATCATGCTCTTGCGTTCGGCGCCCATCAGGACCTTGTCCTTGGCCATCTCGAAGTCGATGACCTCCACTTCCTTCTTGTTCTGACGGGCTGCCCACAGTGCTGCTTCGTTCACAAGATTTTCGAGGTCCGCGCCCGAGAAGCCTGGCGTACCCCGGGCGATCTTTTCCAACTCGACGTCCACAGCAATGGGCACCTTCTTGGTGTGCACTTTGAGAATTTCGGAGCGGCCCCGCAGATCCGGGCGATTGACAACAACCTGGCGATCAAAACGACCCGGCCTCAGCAACGCAGGATCGAGCACGTCCGGCCGGTTGGTCGCCGCGATCAGAATGACGCCTTCCGTCGTATCGAATCCATCCATTTCTACGAGCAGTTGGTTCAGCGTCTGTTCGCGCTCATCGTGCCCGCCGCCCAAGCCGGCTCCCCGCAAGCGTCCGACCGCATCGATTTCGTCGATGAAGATAATGCAGGGCGCATGCTTTTTCCCCTGCTCAAAAAGATCGCGCACACGGGACGCCCCAACGCCGACGAACATTTCGACGAAATCTGACCCGCTGATGCTGAAGAACGGCACACCGGCCTCCCCGGCGATCGCTTTGGCCAACAGGGTTTTTCCGGTCCCGGGAGGTCCCACGATCAGCACCCCTTTTGGAATGCGTCCGCCGAGCTTCTGAAACTTGCGTGGGTCCTTCAAAAATTCGATGATTTCGAGCACCTCTTCCTTCGCTTCATCGATGCCAGCCACGTCGGAAAAGGTCACTTTTTTCCGTTCTTCGGTCAGCATCCGCGCCCGGCTCTTGCCGAATGACAAGGCCTTGTTGCCGCCAATCTGCATCTGGCGCATCAAGAAGAACCACAAGCCCAGGAAAAGGACGAACGGTCCCCACGTGACGAGGAAGGTAATGTACCAGGGGCTTTCATCGGGCGGCTTGGCTTCAATCTGCACGCCCTTTTCACGCAGGACTTTCACGAAATCGGGATACTCCGCGGTAAACGTCCGGATGCGGGTTTTGTCCTTCAGGACGGCACTCACGTGATTGGACTTAATGATGACTTTTTCGATGTCCCCTTTGTCGAGTTTCGCCATGAAATCGCTGAAAATGACTTCCTCTTCGGGCGCATGGGTCGGCACGCTGAACAGGTTGAACAGCAAGATCATGAACAGGCCGACAACGACCCAGAAGAGCAGATTTTTTGCCCTGGAATTCATCCAGTTCTCCTTGTGGCAGGTGCCCTTAACTCGCGAGAAAATCCGCGAGTTTGAGTGATGTTACCACAGGCCTCTTCAGACTGACAACCTCGCCCTCTCCTATTCCTGCTCGCCTTCCACATCGAGAACGGCCAGGTAGGGAAGGTTCCGGTATTTCTGTTGATAATCAAGCCCGTATCCGACCACGTATTTATTGGGGATCTTGAAGCCGATGTAGTCGAGCACCACGTCGATCGTTCGCCGCTCTGGCTTGCTCAGAAGCGTGCAGACCTTGATGGATTTCGGCTTTTGTTTGGTGAGGGTCTTGATCAAGTACTGAACGGTCAACCCGGAATCAACGATATCCTCGACCAGCAGGACATCCTTTCCCTTGATGTCCTCGGTCAGTTCGGTGATCACTTTCACCTTTCCCGAGGTCTTGGATTGCCCGCCATAACTCGTGACGATCAAAAAATCCACCCGCATCGGAATTCGAATAGCTCGCGCCAAATCCGCATAAAATGCGTACGCCCCTTTCAAGACCCCGACGAGGACGAGGTCCTTGCCGGTGTAATCGTTCGCAATTTGTTTGCCGAGTTCCTTGATGCGTGCACGCATCTCCTCTTGCGTGACGATCGGCCGTCCGAATATCCGCTCCATCCCTACTCGGCTCCTTCGCTTTCCGCCTGTGATTGCACCGTGGCCACGAGACAACGGGACGTGCTCTTGCGCGCCACAAACCGTTCATCTTCCCGTTGTCCGACCACCCAGAGAATCCCTTCGGGCGAGGCGAGGAGCGGGATCCGCATCCGTTCCTCCCGGCTCAGCTTCGAGTCGGTAAAAAAATCCTGCAGCTTCTTGCTCTTTCCGCCCATGCCCCGCGGATGAATACGGTCGCCGGCCTGCCATGGCCTCAGCACGAGCGGCGCTGACAGACGAGCCATGTCAAACACTCCGCGCTCGCGCGTCCGATGCTTGAGCAACGGCTCTGCCGCCTGTCTCGTCATCTCTTGTACATGAATTTCCTGCCCGGTACCAGGCCAATACACGGTCGATGGGACGACCACGGGCACCGGCCCTGCAACGGGGATGGTCGACCGGCGGTCTGACGCGTGATGCTGTCGCTTTCGCCTGATGACGACCACCCGTTCCCGGTCTCGGACCACGTCGGCCCCGCGGAGCGACACTCGTCGACCCTTCGACTTGCCCGACAGGAAGCGCAGCACGCCTTCGACCACGCGCAAGCTGGGAGCCTGCTGATCACGATCCGTGCCTTTGAGAATGTGGCGGACGAGACGGCGCTTGAGCGCATCGGGAAGCGCATCCACGGCTTGGCGCTCGAACCGCTGATCTCCTTTGGCATCCACCGTGATCAACGACCGATACAGTTCATCCACAACCTGCTCGAGGTAGGCATCATCGGCCCGCAGGACATCGGCCTGCCGCTCCAACAGGCGCACAATGCCTGGCGTGATGTCTTCCATCACCGGCAACAGATCCCGTCGCACCTGGTTACGCCGATACAGTCCGATAAGATTGCTGCTGTCCTGCCGGTATGACAGGCCTTCCTGCTTGAGGTAGCTCAATATTTCGTCACGCGTCGTCTTGAGAAGCGGGCGCACGATGATCTTTTCCCTGATGAACGGCATGCCCGCCAGTCCTGTCAGTCCCGCTCCCCGGAGCATCCACATCAACATGGTCTCGGCCTGATCATTGGCGGTGTGACCGGTGACGATTCGATCCGCGTGAAGCTCATGAGCCAGCGATTTCATGGCCTCATACCTCGCCCAACGCGCAAGCTGCTGGAGCGAGGAGGCTCGAGGCTGTTTCGACAGAACAGGCCGTCTGACGACCAGCGGAATGTTCCTGGCTTGGCAGAACGACGAGACGAATGCTTCATCACCGTCGGACTCGCTGCCGCGTAGTCCATAGTTAAAATGGACGACGGTCAGCTTGAGCCGCCAGGACGGCGCCAAGGCCGCCAGAAGCGACAGCAGCGCAATCGAATCTGGACCGCCAGAAACCGCCAGCAGCAAGTGCTGACCGGCACCGAACAAGCGGCGTTCCTGGATGGTCCTGACGACCCGGTCCAACAAGGTGGGCCGCCTTCTCGTGGTATGGGTCGTCATGGATGACGCACCCCTTCCGCGTGGCGGCGCAGGCTGGCTTTCGCGCGGTCGACGTCGCGTGCGATCTGGGCGGCAAGTTCCTGCGCCGATGGAAACGTGTGGTCGCCCCTGAGGCGCTCGATGAATTCAACCGCGATCGACTTGCCATAGAGGTGATCCCGGTGGTCGAGCAGATTGACCTCGATCAATCGCTCCCCGGCTCCGAACGTCGGCCGGCTGCCGATGTATGCGACCGCATCGTACTGCTTCCCGTCATACGAAGCCCGTGCGGCATAGACGCCATCCGGCGGAGTCACCCGTTCAGGCGGAATCCGGAGATTGGCGGTCGGCCAGCCGAGCGCTTGTCCCTGCTGCATGCCCGACACCACCGTGCCCCTCAGACCGTACGCCCGTCCCAGCAAGGCGGCCGCCTCTTCCATATTACCCGCCTGAATCAACGTTCGGATTCTCGTGGAACTGACCACTCCGCCGTTGAGTACCACAGGGCGCACCGGATGCACCGCGAATCCCAACGATGCCCCAAGCCGTTCCAGGTCGGCGATCCGTCCGACGCGTCCTTTTCCGAACGCAAAATGTTCTCCAACAAACAGCTCGGCCACCCCCAGACGGCGGTGCAGAACGACGTCCGCAAACTCGTCGGGCGTCATGACCGCCAATGCCGGCGTAAATTCGAGAAACACGACTTCATCGACACCGGCAGCCATGAAGCGTTCGAGCTTTTCCTCCGGGTTCGTGAGAAACCGCAGTTCCACATGAGGCGCCAGTACCCTGATAGGGTGCGGATCGAACGTGACCACCATGGCCGTGCCCCCTACTTCGCGAGCCCGTGCCACCACTGTTTGTAAGAGGGAAAGATGGCCGCGGTGATGACCGTCGAAGTTTCCGATGGTCACCACCGGGTGCGGTCTTGACCGGACGTCTCCGAAGCCGCGCGTCACCGTGAAGGTCATCGTCAGGTGAAAGAGCGCGCCGCGTCCTTGGCGAAGTAGGTCAAAATGAGGTCTGCGCCGGCCCGCTTGATGGCCAGAAGCGATTCCAGCATGGCCCGCGATTCGTCCAGCCAGCCGGCCTTGCCGGCCGCCTTGATCATGCTGTATTCGCCGCTCACCTGGTAGGCGGCGACAGGCAGGCTCGTCTGCGCTCGGGCGGCGGCGATGATATCGAGATAGGGCAGCGCGGGTTTCACCATCACGATATCGGCGCCTTCCTCCACATCAAGCGCAATTTCCCGGAGGGCTTCACGACGGTTCGCCGGGTCCATTTGGTAGGATTGGCGATCACCGAACTGGGGAGCGGACCCCGCTGCGTCTCGGAACGGCGCATAAAAACAGGAAGCGAATTTGGCGGCGTACGCCATGATCGGCAGTTCCGGATACCCCGCCAGGTCCAACTCGGACCTGATGGCTGCAACCCGTCCGTCCATCATATCCGACGGCGCGACCATGTCGGCCCCCGATTCGGCATGCGTCTTGGCCATCGCACGCAAACACTCCAGCGTTTCATCATTCAGGATCTGGCCGTCCTTGACGATGCCGCAATGGCCGTGAGTGGTGTATTCATCAATGCAGACATCCGTGATGACCAGCACGCCGGGGACATGGTCTTTCACGGTTTTGATCGCACGCTGGACAACCCCATTCGGATCGTAGCCCGATGTGCCGCGCTCGTCCTTGCGATCGGGAATGCCGAACAGCATGATCGCAGGAATGCCCAGCCCGGCCACCTCACCGGCTTCCTTGACCAGCAGATCGATCGACAGTCTGAATTGCCCCGGCATCGAGGCGATCTCCCGCCGTTGATCTTTTCCTTCCATGACGAACATGGGATAAATCAAATCGGACGGCGACAGGCGCGTCTCACGCACCATGCGGCGGAACGATTCGTGCTGCCGCAGCCGTCTGAGCCGTTGGATGGGAAAGGCCATGGCTTATTTCCTCGGCAGATTCGTCAAAAACACGACGAGATCGCGCACAGAAATCATCCCGACAAGCTTTCCGTCCCGTGATACGCCCAGATGGCGTACATGGGCCTGCGCCATCAAATCGTTCGCATCCAACAGCGTCTTGTTCTCCTCGATCATCAGGATCGGCGCAGACATGATCTGCTCGACCGTGGTCTTGTTGGGGTCGCTGCCGGACGCGACGATCCGCCGCAACATATCCGTGTCGGTGAGAATACCGATGATATCTTTTTGATTGGTGACGAACAAACTGCCGATACCGCGGTCGCGCATGATGCGCGCGGCAGCCTGCGCGTTCGTATCGCGTTCCACCGTGACGAATTTCTCCCTCGTGACCATGAACGATTTCACTGGAACCATGAAGACCTCCTGTACCTGGTAAGAGCGGCCGATGCGGTTATCGAGACGCAGGAACCGCCACGCGAGCCCCTTCGCTGTAGAATCGCACAATGGCCTGTGCCAAGGCCGGCACCGTATTTTCCCCCGGCATGATCGTCACCGGCAATCGAAATTCTTCTGCCGTCCGGGCGGTGATTGGCCCGATGCAGGCAATGGTTGTTTTCGTTCCCAGCCGGCGGGCTTCCTCAGCCCCGCCGATCAACTCGACGAAGTTGGACACCGTTGAGGAACTCGTAAACGTGATCACGTTAATCGCCCCTGCCAGAATCTGCTCCTTCAGCCGGCTCAAGCCGGATTCGGGAAGCACCGTCCGGTACACGGGGATCACATCCACTGTGGCCCCCTTGACCCGTAATTGCTCCGGCAGCATCTCGCGGGCCATCTCGGCGCGCGGAATCAGAATCCTGGTCCCCCGCAGCTCGTGCTGGCTCAGCGCACTCACCATGCCTTCAGCCTGATATTCAGACGGAATGAGATCGGCGGTCAATCCGTATCGCGTCAGTTCGTCCGCAGTTCTCGGCCCGATGGCTCCAATCTGCAGATGCGCGAGCGCACGCACGTCTCTCCGAGCCTTGTTCAGCCGCTCCATAAAAGGAGCGATTCCATTGACGCTGGTAAACACCAGCCACGAATAGCTGCTGAGCTTCGCGATGGCCTGGTCAAGGGCGTCCCAACTGGGAGGTGGAACCATCTTGATGGTCGGCGCCACAATCGGTTCGCCGCCGTAGGCCGTCAACAGTCGGGCAAATTCTCCCGCCTGTTCCCGGGCGCGGGTGAGCACGATACGCTTACCGAACAGCGGCCGCTTCTCGAACCAGTTCAACTGGTCCCGCAGCCTCACGACCTCTCCGACCACGATGACGGTCGGTGGTTCCAGTCCGGCTTCCGCCGTCTTGGTGACGATGTCTCGCAAGGTGCCGATGATCGTGCGTTGCTCTGCCTTCGTTCCCCACCGTATGGCTGCGACAGGCGTCTCGGCCGGTCTTCCGTCTTCGAGCAAACGCGCGACGATCATGGGTAGGGTTTTCATGCCCATCATGAAGACCAGCGTCCCGGACGTTGCTGCCAGCTTCGGCCAATCAATGACGGTCGTGCCTTTGGAGGGATCTTCATGGCCGGTCACCACGGTCATTGTGGAGGCCAGGGTACGATGCGTGACAGGGATGCCTGCGTAGGCTGGAACGGCGACGGCGGCTGTCACGCCCGGCACGACTTCGAACGGCACTCCGGCTGCCGCAACGGCTTCGGCTTCTTCCCCGCCTCGCCCGAAGACGAAGGGATCGCCGCCCTTCAACCGCACCACGACTTGCCCCGCCTGTGCGCGCTCGATCATCAATTGATTGATTTCCGTCTGGTCTTGGTACTGGCCGCGACCACGTCGTCCCACATAGACCCGCTGCGCATGGGCGGGCGCATGGTCCAGCAGCGCCGGATTCGCGAGGTAATCGTACAGGACGACGTCGGCCTGCTCAAGGCATTCCTTGCCCTTGACCGTCAACAGCCCTGGGTCTCCGGGACCTGCACCCACCAGATACACGATGCCGCGACGTGTACTAGTCATGGAGCCGTTCCATAAACTGTCTGGAGTATCCGCTCGCCTCCCCGCGCAAGTAACCGCTCGGCAAGCTGGATGCCCATTGAGCGCGGATCATCAGCGGTGCCGGTGACACGATCGCGAATAACTTCCTTGCCGTCGACGCTGGCCACCAACCCCTCGAGCACGACCTCGGAGCCGGTGATGGTGGCATGGGCTGCAATCGGGACCTGGCAGCCTCCCTGCAACCGGTGCAGTAAGGCGCGCTCGGCCATCACCGTGGTGCGCGTAGGCCCGTGTTCGAGCCTGCTCAGCACCTCGCGCACGAAGGCATCATCGCGTCTGCCCTCGATCCCCAATGCGCCCTGACCAATCGCCGGCAGACTGATCTCCGGTGCAAGGTACTCGGTAATTTCCCGTTCCCATCCCAAGCGGCGCAACCCCGCGGCAGCCAACACGATCGCATCGAACTGTCCCTCGCGCAATTTCCTCAATCGGGTATCCAGGTTGCCCCGCAGCATGCTAATCGAAAGATCCGGCCTGGCCTGGAGCAACTGGGCCTGACGCCTGAGACTGCTCGTCCCGACCCTCGCCCTCGGCGCCAAGTCCTTGAACCGTTTGCCATCGCGACTAATCAGGGCGTCGCGCGCGTCCTCGCGGAACGGGATACAGAGCAGATCCAATCCAGCGGGTAATTCGGTCGGTACATCCTTCATGCTATGAACGGCGAGATCGATGTCGCCTGAGAGCAAGGCTTCCTCGATTTCCTTGACGAACAATCCCTTGCCCCCGATCTTGGCCAGGGGCACGTCGAGGATTTTGTCGCCCGAGGTTTGGATCTGACGCAACGTGACGGTCACCTGGGGGACCAGTTCCTGGATCCGGGCTTGTACCCACTCGCTCTGATGAACCGCCAGCTTGCTGCCGCGCGTTCCCAGGACCAAGGTCGATCGCTTTTGCATCACTCCGGTCATGTCAGCGGTTCGCATCCGGCTCAGGAGGATAGACCAGCGGAGCATGACGGGCTCCGGGAAGTTTCTCGTCCGCCGACACGGAAGGCGCGAGACTCGTCGCGGCCGACGGCGGGCTGCTCGAAGCCGGTTCCATAATCAATGTGCGATAGGAGGACGACACGAGCAGGTAACTGATCAGGCCCAATACCGAGAGCAAATAGACCAGCACGTCCCATCGAAATCCACCCTTCACTCGGTAGTCGTAGCCGCAAGAGGGACAATCAGGCAGCGGATCATGCCCCAAATACGCTTTACGGCATCTGGGACACGTGAACAGCTTCGGGCCTTTTCCTACCAACCCCATGCGTTCTCCGCCGGATTACCCGGGCTTGTTTGCGCTCGTTCGGGTCGTCGGCGCT
This sequence comes from uncultured Nitrospiraceae bacterium, assembly GCA_963730935.1. Lineage (GTDB taxonomy): Bacteria > Nitrospirota > Nitrospiria > Nitrospirales > Nitrospiraceae > Nitrospira_C. The sequence goes on from CAVSTP010000004.1 coordinate 762,427, forward strand.
TCAATCTCCAGGTCTTCGGGACTCGACACCTCAGCGAGATTGAAAAAGCGCCTGGCCGCTTCCACAAACGCCGCCCCGTCCGCCGAGGCCACCTCCGACTTGAGCGTGATCATCGTATTATGGATCAGCTTGTTCACAATGGATGACGCCATGGCCTCGACCAACGCGCGCTCTTGGGGTGCCAGGTGCGTGAGACGTCCGAGCACCTTTTCCACTTCAGCCCGCTTGATATCCTCGACCCGGCTTTTCAGCGCCACGATGGTCGGCGTGACCTCCAACGACTTTAGCCATTGCCGGACAGCGCCGACTTCCTCGATGACCATATGCTCGGCCTGCTCGGCCTCTTGCAGGCGCCCTCCGCGATTTTGCTCGACTCGAAACTTGAGGTCGTCAATATCGAAGAGGAAGGCATTGTCGACGTGGCGGACCGCGGGATCAATGTTGCGCGGCACCGAGATGTCGATCAGAAACATGGGCCGATTCATGCGCTGCTTGACCGCTCGCTGCACGTCGTCGTTGCCCACGAGATAATGCGCAGCCCCGGTCGACACCAGCACGATATCGGCCGCCGCCATTTCTTCACGAAACTGCTCAAAGGGAACGGCCGTCCCGCTGAACCGATCGGCCAGCGCAACCGCATGCTGAGGTGTCCTCGTGGTGACGCGCACGTGCCGCACACCGCTCGCGATGAAATGACGCGCTGCCAGCTTGGCCATTTCGCCAGCCCCCACCAGCAACACGGTCTTGTCCCGGAGATCGGAAAAGATTTTCTTCGCCAACTCGACTGCGGCATAGCTGACGGAGACGGCGGTTTCGGCGATCTTTGTATCGGTTCTTACCCGCTTGGCGACCGTGATCGCCTTCTTGACGACTTTATTGAGGATCAGGCCGGTCGTCTTGTGCGTCAGCGCCATCTCAAAGGCATCTTTGACCTGTCCGAGGATTTGGGATTCGCCGACCACCATCGAATCGAGGCTGCAGGCCACGCGGAACAGATGTGCGACGGCTCGGTCACCGGTTTGCCAATACAAATGAGGGGTCAACTGCTCCGATGCCACGGACAAATGGGCGTCAGCAAGAAATTCCTGAATGCGGCTGTACCCAGCCTCGAGTTCCTCCACGACCGCATAGACTTCGACCCGGTTGCAGGTCGACAACAGCATGCCTTCTTTAATCCCTGAGTATCCGCAGAGCCTGGTGAGGGCCTCTCCGAGACGGCTCTCGGGAACAGCCAACCTTTCCCGGATCTCGACAGGTGCGGTTTTATGGCTGAGTCCGACGACGACGATGTGCATATCAGGACACCGACCCGAAACTCTTGATGGCGACACCTACTAATGTAAGGACCACGCCGGCAAACCCGATAATCGTCAGATAGGCCGCACGTTTGGCCCGCCAACCGACAGTCAGCCGCCCGACCAGAACGACGAAGTAGAAAAGCCAGGTCACGAGCGCCCACGTCTGTTCCGGATTCCAATTCACGTAGGTGCCGCGAGCAAATTCGGCAGAGATCGCCCCGGTGATGATTCCCAGCGTGAGGAGAGGGAAGCCCAAGACGATCGATTGTTGATTCAAATCGTCGAGAAAATCCAAGGCGGGCAATTTGGAGTAGAGCACGTTGAATCGCTTTGACTTGAGAAGTCCATCTTGAATCAGATACATGACACCCGCGACGAAAGCCACGGCAAAGCCGACGGTGCCGAGCATACTCAACGTGACATGGACCCAGAGCGTCCGAAACACCGGCTGAAGGGTCGGCACCGTGTCGGGCAGCGCCGCGGCCGACACCAAGGAGACCAGCGCCAGCGGGACAATAAATGATCCCAGCACGTGAAGGCGATGACGGAATTCCACGGCGAGAAAGACAAGGATGAGCATCCAGGAGAAAAAGGATAAGGCTTCATGAATGCTCGGACTCGAAGCTCCCGGCCCTGTCAGCATCCGTGTGACCAGTGCGACCGTATGCGTGGCAAAGCCGACCGCCGTAATGGTCAGAGCAAAGGTGGACAGGGCATCCGCCCGGCGAACCAACAATGCGAGGAAGGACACCGTGGCGGCAAAATACAGCGCCATAGTGACCATGAAAAACACGGCGGCCATGAGGTCTATCCCCTGAACTTTTCAGGACAATTGGCCTGGGTAAGTGCGTAGAATTATATCGATGAGGCGTCAAAGGAGTCAACAAACCTCTCGCAACGCGTCCAGTTCCGAGCACAATCGTCGTTACACCGGCACGCTCTTCATCGTCGGGACGCCGATCGGATCACTGGACGACCTGACCCTCCGTGCCCGGACCATCCTCGGACGGGTTTCCGTTGTGGCGGCAGAAACTCCGCTGGCCACTCGAGCGCTCCTCGACCATCACGGGATTGCTGCAACCATCACCGGTTACACAGGCGACGAAGAAAAAATCGCCGTCCTCCTCGACCGGCTCGATGCCGGGCACGATATCGCTCTTGTATCCGACAGCGGTATGCCGGTCATCTATGATCCCGGCCGACTGTTGATCTCTGCCGCACGGACGTCCGGATTCCAGGTGACGGTGATTCCCGGGCCGTCGGCCTTGACCGCTGCTGCGGCGCTTTCGGGCGAGAGCGCCGACCGGCTGTTGTTCCTTGGCCGATTGCCTCAGTCCGCTCAGCGGCTTGACGGGCTTTTCAGGGAACTCCGACGCGAAGTCGGAACCACCGTGATGTTTGCGCCGTCCTCCGCGCTTCCACGTATTCTCAAGCGCATGCGCCGCATCCTGCCTGACCGGAAGCTCACGCTGGCCGTAGACATGACAACAGCTGATGAACGCCTGCATCAAGGAGACGCGAGCGCCCTCCTCCAGCAGGTCCACTCCTTCTCAAAGGACTCGGAAGTCACGCTGGTGCTGTCGGGTGCACGGAAGGTACGGAAGTGAATTATTGCCGTCGGATCATGACTCGGTAGGATGCGTCGAGCGGCTCTTGGGAAAGGACTTCATGTCCCTCATTGCTGACGCTCATCGGCACATTGCGGATGGGATCGCCGGCGTCGAGAATGACGGAGAGAATCTGCCCTTGTTCCATGGTCTCAAGCTTTAATTTCGTCTTGACGAAGTTGTACGGGCAGATCACCCCGCGCAAATCCAATTCGGCGTCCGGTCGCACCGCTTGTTCCTGCTCGCTCATGCACTCTCCAATCGCGTTCACGAAAATCGTATCAAGGAGTCGGTCCCGCCGCAACGGCCTTTGCGTACGCCGATATTAATAAAAAGGGGCAGCCTTGCGGCTGCCCCTTCTCTCAGTCCGACCGAGTTGTCTACTTACTGCAGACCCTTGATCAAGTTCGGCTTCGCCACCTCAGTTCCGTAGTCTGATTTGTTCTGTATCTTGGTCTCCGGCGCAACCGTCTGATAGCCCCATCCCGGCTGCGGTTCACAGTTCCAGCAAGGTGCTGCACCGGTGAACTCGCCGATCGTGGTGCTGATCGATCCACCGGTCGCCGTGCCGGGAAGCACTCCGCCGCTGATGCCGCCGGTGACTCCACCGCTGTTCGTGACAATGCCGCGCTCGGTCATCGGATTCGGCCGCTGACCCAAACCACCGAATCCTGCGAGCTTCTCGTTCCCACGCATGACGCTGATGTCACGAACCAGCTTGCGGCCGGTGCCGAAAGGCTGGCCTGCGGTCGTTTCCTCGAACACTTGCACAATGACATCGTCGCCGGCTTCCAGTGTGCGAACTTGATCCATGTTGGTCTTGTCATCGAGATACACGGTGCGATAATTCATCGCACCCCCGCCCGCACGACCCTCATCGTGAGAGCTGCCGCCGCTTTCCAGGTGCAACTTTTTGCCGGGAAGATCGACGCCCAACACACGACCATACACGGTTTCCGCCTGCGACAACCGCTCAAGGAAGCTCGAACGATCAAACACATTTACGCGCGTGCTATTTCCAGATACGTCACCGACGCCTTCGCCCACGCCCATTCCGGATTGGTTGCTCTGCAACCGCTCCTGGGCGACCGCTACACTCACGGAGCCGACAAAGAGAATTGCCGCTCCTAGCGCCAACACCTTACGCATGTGCTGCCTCCTTGGTGAGTTAGAAAATAAATGTAATGACGGACAACAGGACAGGACGATAGATGACCGATGAAATCGTTTTATTTTCATGACACTAGGGGCCGGATGATAGGCCAGTCCAAAAAACAAGTCAAGAGGGGAAACCATGGTACCAGATGGTGCCCGGAGGGAGGGTCGAACTCCCACTCTCTTGCGAGAACCGGATTTTGAGTCCGGCGCGTCTGCCAGTTCCGCCATCCGGGCAAAGTGAAGGGGGGCCACTTCTAACATGAAGTTTCATAAGGGTCAATCGCCGGAGGCTCTAGGGTCTCCCTCTTTTCTTTGGAACCAGGGCGATGCTACAATCTCCGCAGAAGTTGGCTTCATTCAAGGAGGATTGAGACACTATGACTCAAGTCCAGTGCGTCACGTGCGGACAGGCTGGTGAACCGATCACGGATCCCCTATTCATGGGAAAACTTGAAACAGAGATTAAATCCAAGGTCTGCAAACCCTGCTGGAAAAAATGGGAATCCATGCGGGTCATGGTGATTAACGAGTATCAGGTCAACCTGGGCGATGAGAGCGGGCGTGAACTGGTGAAGAAGCAGATGAAGGCGTTTTTAAAACTCGAGGGCGAGCAAACGGACACCTCCAAACTGGATCAAAACTATCGCCCGCAAACCTGACCGCGGTCCTTCTACCGCGGTAGCGTACTCCTGGGATGCCTGGCTTGCCGATTTTCCTCTTGGATCTCGCCAGGTTCGTTGACAGGCCAAATTCAAAAATGATAGGGTGCAAAATTCCTTTTGTGTCCAGATAATTTCGCGCGTTCGGGGAGCGTCGTTTACCGTGATTACCCAAATGCATCTCAAGGGGTTGATGTTCGACCCCTATAACAACGCCTACATTGTCGTACTACGCGACGAAGACGGGCACGAAATGCTCCCTATTTGGGTAGGCAAAGCGGAGGCCGGCGCCATCAGCATGGCGCTTGAAAACGTTGCCCCTCCCCGTCCGATGACGCACGACTTTATGAAATCGATCCTCGATGCCTATGACGCCAAAGTGATCAGCGTGGTCATCACGGATCTCAACGAGAACACCTATTTCGCAAAAATCCATCTCATGTACCAAGACTCGGAATACACGGTCGATGCGCGTCCCAGCGATGCCATCGCGCTCGCGTTGCGCTCCAACGCGCCGGTGTTTGCCAAGGAATCCGTGCTCAACAAGCAGAGCTCTGAAGAACTGGAGCAGTGGCTGGAAAACTTGAAGCCCGAAGATTTCGGGAAATTGGATTCGTGATGGCCCAGACCAACCCTGCTTCCCAACAACGACTGGTCGAATACGCCGTGGATCGCGTGCTCGACGAGACCAACACTGATACCAAAATCCTGGTGCTCGCCCGTCAGGACGGCCATCCCGACAGCTTTCCGATCTGGATCGGCGCAGCGGAAGGCCATGCCATCAAGCTGGCGCTCGACACGACGTTGACGCCTCGGCCGATGAGCCATGATCTGGTCAAAAGTTTTATGGAACACCTGAATGTCAGCGTCCGTCGCGTCATCATCGGGGACGTGAAGAACAGCACCTATTACGCGACCGTGTACCTCGAGAACAACGGCGTGGAGCGAACGGTGGATGCCAGGCCGAGCGATGCCATCTCACTGGCCTTGCGGACCAGGGCGCCATTGTATGTCAGCGAAGATGTGCTGGCCCGGCGCAACACCGCCAATCTCGAGTCATGGCTGGCCAAACAGGATGTGAAGGGCAGCAGTAAGCAGCCGGAAGTGCAGGAATCGTGATTCATTCGTTGTGAAGGAGCGCGGAAAGAGGATGTCGACCTACTTACAGAAACCAGCCGAAGTGCAAGAGAAATGGTACCTCGTGGACGCCGAAGGCAAGACCCTGGGGCGGCTTGCGGCCAGGGTGGCAGGCATGCTTCGGGGCAAGCATCGACCGACGTTCACCCCGAACGTGGACATGGGCGATCATGTGGTCATCATCAACGCTGAGAAAATCCATTTGACCGGCGATAAGATGGACACCAAGCTCTATCGCAGCCACTCGGGTTACCCGGGCGGCTTAAAGACCGCGACGGCCAAGCACGTGTTCCGCAAAGATCCAACGAGACTCCTTGTCGAGGCGATTGAAGGCATGCTGCCCAAAACTCCTCTCGGCAACCACATGGCCAAGAAGCTTCGAGTCTATGCCGGCGCGACCCATCCCCATCAAGCGCAAAATCCGGAAACGATCACACTGATTTAGAAGAGGAGAGACAGCATGGCAGTCGTAACTGAATACGCAACTGGAAGGCGCAAATGTGCGATCGCCCGCGCCTGGGTCACCGGCACGGCGGGTGATATCACCGTCAACGGCCAACCGCTCGAAAAGGCATTTCCCCCCCTCACGCTGCGGCAGATCATTCAACTCCCGCTCGAGATGGCGGGCGTGTCAGGGAAATTTTCGATCAAGGCGACCGTTCACGGCGGTGGACCGACAGGGCAAGCCGGCGCGTTGCGTCACGCCATCGCCCGGGCGTTGGTGAGCTTGAGCCAGCCGCTCCGTGCCCCGCTGAAGAAGGAAGGTCTGCTGACCCGCGACTCACGAGTGAAAGAGCGCAAGAAGTACGGACAGAAGGGCGCCAGAAAGCGGTTCCAATACTCCAAACGATAAGACGCCTGAGCCGCATGACAAAAAGGGAAGGCGTCCGGCCTTCCCTTTTTTTATGTCTACAGCTATAACGACGCTGCAGCAAGAGAACCATGAGAAAAATCAGGATTGCCATCGCAGGCGCCAGTGGTTATGCCGGAGCAGAGCTCGTCCGCCTGGTCTCGCTCCATCCGCATTTTGAACTGATCGCGGTCACATCGGAAAAATCCGCCGGTGCGTCGGTTGGCTCCGTGTTCCCAAGCCTGGCCGGCTTGGTCCCGTTGACCTTTCAAGCTTTGGCTCCCGAGGCGATGGCACATCAAGCCGACGCGGTCTTTCTCGCTCTCCCTCATACGAAATCGTTGGAGCCAGTCGCCGCCTGCATGGCGACAGGGAAGTTCGTCGTAGATTTGAGCGCCGACTATCGCCTGAAAGATCCAGACACCTACGAACGGTGGTATCAAACGCCTCATACACACGTGGATCTGCTGAAAACGGCCGTGTACGGACTTCCCGAACTCCATCGCGAGGCAATAGCCAAAACGAAATTGGTCGCCTCGCCGGGGTGTTATCCGACGGCGGCGATTTTACAATTAGCGCCGCTGTTCGCCCAGGACCTCGTGCAGGCGCACACGGTCGTCATCGACGCGAAGTCCGGGATCTCCGGCGCCGGCCGCAGTCCGGCGTTGCCCTATCATTTTCCCGAAGCGCATGAATCGCTGGAGCCCTACAAGATCGGGCAGCATCGCCATATTCCGGAAATCGAACAGGAACTCCACGCACTCGTGCAAGGGCACGCCGGCCCGTCGCCTGTCGGACCTGATACGAGCACCGTGGCCTTCACGCCGCACCTCGTGCCGATGAATCGCGGCATCCTGAGCACGGCCTATTGTCGCCTCAAGACACCGATGGCAGTCGCCGACCTGCGCGCCCTCTACCAAACCTTCTATAAGAACGACCGGTTCGTCCGACTTTCGCATGACGTCGTCCCCAATCCGCGGTACATCAAAGGATCAAACTATTGCGACATCGGCGTGTATGCCGATGCGCGCGCCGGCTGGATCGTGACCGTGGCGGCGCTCGACAATCTCGTCAAGGGTGCGTCGGGTCAAGCGATCCAAGCGATGAACCTGATGCTCGGACTTCCTGAAGAAACCGGCCTAAGCGCCCCGGCCGCCTATCCCTAACCTTCCCCATCCAGCGATGCATACATCCGCATGAGCCAGCACGACTCCCGAGGCATCGCGGCGCCACTGGGCTTTCGCGCCGCCGGCATGCATTGCGGCATCAAGAAACCCGGCTTGCTCGATCTTGCGCTGGTCGTCTCTGAAGTCAGTGGTCCGATCGCCGGTGTCTTTACTACCAATCTGGTGGTCGCAGCGCCGGTGACGCTCGACCGTCAACATTTGCGGCATGGTCTCGCCCGGGCCATCCTCATCAATAGCGGCAACGCCAATGCCTGCACCGGCCGCCAGGGGATGGCCGCGGCACGCAAGACTGCAGCGTTCGTGGCCCACAGATTGGGCAGTCCCACTCATGAAGTCTTCATCGGCTCGACCGGCGTCATTGGCCGTGCGCTACCGGTCGACCGTATCGTGAAGGCGCTGCCGGCGCTGTTTGATCGCCTCAGCAGCCACGGCGGCGCACAGGCCGCCCGCGCCATTTTGACGACCGACCTCACAGCAAAATCGGTGGTGCGACGCACGCGCATCAACGGCCGGACTGTGACCATTGGCGGCATGGCCAAAGGATCCGGCATGATCCACCCGGACATGGCCACGATGCTGGGCTATCTCACCACCGATGCGTCGATCACTCGAACGGCGCTCCAACGGGCCCTCAGGCAGGCCGCCGACGCTTCATTCAATTGCATCTCCGTGGACGGAGACACGAGCACCAATGATACAGTGCTCTGTCTCGCGAACGGCATGGCAGGCAACCGTCAAATCCGGGAAGGCACCCCGGCATTCCGCCGGTTCGTGGCGCTCCTCAGGGAGGCCTGTCAACCGCTGGCCCTTGCCATCTGCCGCGACGGAGAAGGCGTGACAAAAGTCGTCAAGATCGACGTGACCGGCGCCGCCAGCGAGGTTCAAGCCCGTGCAGTGGCCCGCACCATCGGGACCTCCAATCTTGTCAAAACGGCGCTGTTCGGAGAAGATGCTAATTGGGGACGGGTGATGGCTGCCCTCGGCCGTGCCGGAGTGCCGGTCGACCCATCGAAGGTCAGCCTCTCGTTCGGAGGTGTACCGATGGTGCGCCGCGGGGTTGGCCTAGGGCTTGGCGCAGAACGGCGAATTGCCAAGGTATTTCAGCGCAAAGAGTTCACGATTACCGTGGGGCTAGGCCACGGATCCCACCGTGCGCATCTCTGGACGACAGACTTGTCCTACGACTACGTTCGGATCAACGCAAGCTATCGATCCTAGGGCCGATTTTCTTGAACCGAACCTTGTAAACACCTCCCCACTGTGCTAACGTTCCAAGGCTTCGGGCTAACGTTCCAGGCTCCCTCTTCCGCGAAAGCGAGAAAGAGGGAAATTATTAAAATATACATCGACGTCACTGACGTCGCTTGGCTTGAGAATAAGGGGGCGTGCCCCCTCGCCTGTTGGCGCTCTGCGAGCCTTGAGGGGAGGTGAAGGTATGGGAGTCGTTTCGATCAAAGAATTGTTGGAAGCCGGCGTGCACTTTGGTCACCAGACGAACCGCTGGAATCCAAAGATGAAGAAGTTCCTCTTCGGCGAGCGCAACGGCATCTATATCATCGATTTGCAGCAAACGGTCGCGAGGATGGAACAGGCCTATGCCTTCGTCCGTGACACCGTCACCTCGGGGCAATCCGTGCTGTTCGTGGGCACCAAGCGCCAAGCAGCGGAAATCCTACAAGAAGAGGCGGTCCGCGCCAACATGTTTTACGTGAATCAGCGCTGGCTGGGCGGCATGCTGACCAACTTCCAGACCATCCGGCGCAGCATCGACAAGATGAAGAAGCTCGAGGGCATGCTGGCCGATCCTGCGCAGCACGGGCTCACCAAAAAAGAAATCGCGCAGAAGGGGAAAGAGATCGTGAAGCTGCAGAAGTTTTTGACCGGTATCAAGAACATGCGCGGCCTGCCGGGCGCCGTGTTCGTGCTCGACACGCGCATCGAGCGGATTGCGGTCCAAGAGGCGACCAGGCTGGAAATCCCGGTCATCGCCATCATCGACAGCAACTGCGATCCCGACAACATCACGTATCCGATTCCCGGAAATGACGACGCCATTCGCTCGATCAAACTCATTACGTCGCGCATCGCCGACGCCTGCATTGAGGGCGCCCATTTGCGCACGCAACGCGACGAGGCTGAATTCCAGTCGAGTCCTGCCGGAGAGGACAAAGCCGCGACCGCATCGCTGGCTGCCGCCCCTGCGTCATAGCCCCGGATCGAGCGACTGCACCACATTCATCACGTGTGAAGAAGAAGGATTGATGACGCATGGCTGGAGCGAGTTCGTTAGTCAAGGAACTGAGAGAGAAGACCGGTGCCGGCATCCTGGACTGCCAGAAAGCGTTGCAGGAGACGGGCGACGACATCGACAAGGCGATTGACTACTTGAGGCAGAAAGGCCTCGCCGCCGCGCAGAAGAAATCGGGCCGTGAAACAAACCAGGGGTTGATCCACGCCTATATCCACATGGGCGGCAAGATCGGCGTGCTGATCGAGGTCAACTGTGAAACCGACTTCGTCGCGCGCAATGAGGAATTCAAAGGATTCGTGAACGATCTTGCGCTGCAAGTCGCCGCCGCCAAGCCATCGTACGTGAAGCGCGAAGATATTCCCAAGGACGTCGTCGACAAGGAGCGGGCGATCTACGAGGGGCAGGCCAAGGAGATGGGCAAGCCACCGGCCGCCTGGCCGAAGATCGTCGACGGCAAGCTGGAGAAGTTCTTTCAGGAAAATTGTCTGATGGAACAGGCGTTCATCAAGGACCCCGCCGTCATGGTGAAAGACCTGCTCGCCCAGAAGATCGCCAAGATCGGCGAGAACATGAACATCCGCCGCTTCACACGCTATCAACTAGGCGAAGCATGAGCTCTGCAAAATACCGGCGCATCCTCCTCAAGGTCAGTGGAGAGATGTTGGCCGGTGAGCAGGGCTATGGCATTCAACCGTCCGTCCTCGAAGGCCTCGCTAGCGAAATCGCCGAGGTCGTCAAACTCGACACCGAAGTCGCCGTCGTCATCGGCGGCGGCAATATCTTCCGCGGCATCGCCGCCAGCGCCACAGGCATGGAGCGCGCATCTGCTGATTACATGGGCATGCTGGCCACTGTGCTGAATGCGCTGGCGCTTCAAAACGCGCTCGAGCGCTCAGGCGTCATGACCCGGGTGCAGTCGGCGATCGAGATGCGCCAGCTCGCGGAGGGCTACATCCGCCGCCGCGCCATTCGGCATCTCGAAAAAAAACGCGTCGTGATTTTCGCGGGCGGAACCGGCAACCCCTATTTTTCGACCGACACCGCTGCCGCGCTTCGCGCCATGGAGATCGGCGCCCAGGTCATTATGAAAGGCACGAAGGTCGACGGCATCTACGATGCCGATCCGGCGAAGAATCCCTCCGCCAAGAAATACGAGCACATCTCTTTTCTCTCGATTTTGAACCAACATCTCAAAGTCATGGACTCCACCGCCATTAGCCTCTGCATGGACAACCAGCTCCCGCTGGTCGTGTTCAACCTAAAGATTCCCGGAAACTTCAAGCGCGTGGCCATGGGCGAGCCGATCGGCACGACCGTCACGGCCGACAAGCGCTAATCTACGGAGTCGTTATGTCAAACCCAGCTGCGATTCGCCAAGCCGTCACGGGAAAAATGGACGGCGCCCTCGAACATTTACGACGGGATCTGGGCGGGCTGCGCACGGGTCGGGCGTCCGTTGCCCTCCTGGACAACATCCGCGTCGATTATTACGGCACGATGACGCCGCTCAGACAAGTAGCCAATCTGTCGACCCCCGAGGCCAGGCTTCTTACGATTCAACCCTGGGAGCCGCAGCTCATCAAGGAGATCGAAAAGGCCATCTCCATATCGGGTTTGGGCGTCACGCCGTCGAATGACGGCAAGATCATTCGCGTGCCGCTGCCTCCGCTCACCGAGGAACGCCGCAAGGAGTTGACCAAAATCTGTAAGAAGCACGGAGAAGACACGAAAGTGCACATCCGTGGGTTCCGGAGGGATGCCAACGAGGAGTTGAAGAAGCTTCAGAAAGATGCGAAATTGACCGAAGACGAACTGCGCAAATCGGAAGCGGAGATCCAGAAGCTGACTGATCAATACGTACAGAAGATCGACGACGCGATCAAGAAAAAGGAACAGGAAATCCTGGAAGTCTGATCGCCGTCCACGACCCCCGTAGAACGCTGCAGGCTGGTCAAAACGTCCACTTTTTTCACCCGCCCAACCCCGAAGCGCCGAGACGCTTCATTCCGCGGGCGGCCGCTAAGTAACCTTGCGACACACGACCTACGCCACCATCGACCTTGCCGCGCTCGCCTATAATCTCTCGCGGATACGAGGGCGCGTCAGCAACAACTGCAGCATCCTGGCCGTCGTCAAGGCCAACGCCTACGGTCACGGCGCCGTTGACGTCTCTCGTGCATTGGTGCTAGCGGGCGTGACACGGTTGGCAGTGGCCACCGTCCACGAAGGCATCGCCTTGCGGGAGGCCGGCATCAACGGCGACATTCTGGTGCTAGGCGCCCTTCTCGATACACATGTCCAGGAGCTTTTCCCGTACCGGCTGACTCCCGTCATAAACGAACAACGTTTGCTTCCACAGCTGGCCAAGGAAGCCGAAGCCGCGAATAAGCCCCTATCTATTCATATCAAGGTGGATACCGGGATGGGGCGCCTCGGGCTGCCGGCGTCCGAATTGATGACGTTTCTGGATGCCTTTCCACGATGGAAATCCCTCCGCATCGAAGGATTCATGACCCACCTGGCGGACAGCGACGGAGATGATTCGAGCCATACCGAGCAGCAGCTGAAGAGCTTCCGCGGGCTCCTCGAACAAGTGGAACAGCGCGGGATGTCCGTCCCCTTCGTGCATGTGGCCAACAGCGCGGCGATCATACGGTATCCGCAGTCGCATTTTTCCATGGTACGGCCCGGCATCATGCTGTACGGCTACCATACGCTGCCGGATGCAGTCCCCTGCCCCCAACTGCAGCCGGTGTTGTCGCTTCGCACCACGGTCATGCAATTGCGAACGATCAAGCCAGGCGAAACGGTCAGCTACAACCGAACCTTTGTGGCGAAACGACCCTCCACGATTGCCGTCTTGCCGATCGGGTACGCGGACGGATACAACCGCCAACTCTCCAATAAAGGCTTCGTCCTTATCGACGGGAAACGAGCCCCCATCGTCGGACTCATTTGCATGGATATGACGATGGTGGACGTGACCGACATCCCATCGGTCCGCGTGGGAGACAGCGTGACGTTGATTGGCCGGCAGGGCCAAGAGGCCATCTGGGCCGACGAGATTGCCGGATGGACCGACACGATTCCCTACGAAACCCTCTGCGCCATCGGTTCACGCATCCCACGCGTCTACTGAACTCCCTTAGTCACTCAATAAGAAGCGTTCGTCGCTAACAGACTAGTGACACACGAAGGGTGTCCCAAAAGGCCAGCGTTCTCACCCACCCAACCCCGCGGTGCCGAGACGCCGTGTCTTCCCAGGTCTCACCCGCCCAACCCGGCATAGTTTTCACCCTCCCCACCCACCGATTGCTGCGCAATCGTTCTCCCGTGACGCGCCGTTCCGCGAGTAAGGCCGCCACACGGTTTTCATGAAGGATGTTCAAAAAGACTTGTCGCAAGGCCGCAGCGAGCGAAAGCCCGAAGCGTACAGTCGTTCGTACGTTGAGGGTTTGAGCGAGGCGAGAACGCAGCGAGAAGGCTTTTTCAACATCCGGCGATTAAAAGGCGACTCGGATCGACACGCCGCCGGTATGTAGCGTCGTCTTGTACAGTCCATTCACCGTCGGATTGCGGTTTCCCGTGATGGTCCGCTCTTCATATAGAGCAGCCTGATACGACAGATCCAAACCGATCAGCTTGGTTTTCACGGCACCGATCCCCAGGTCCCCGCAGGGAATGAACCCGAGGAACCTACCCTGCTCTTTACAGACCAGCCCCACACCGCCACCGACAATATTCACATCGGCCGAAGGACTCCCAGGGTCGAAGCCAAAATCGGGCATTTGCGATTGCTGATTCGTGTATCCGGCTCGAAGGGCCACTTCCCAGAACGGCAGCGACTCCAGCGTCAGCCACTTGTATTCGGTTCCCAGCATCACCCCATAGGTACTCCGCCAATTCAGCGGTTGAGGAATGGTGCTCCCATTGGCCAAGTGCACGTCCAGATTCCGTACGGATTTCCAGCCGACATAATCCACGTCCACTTCCAGTTTCCATTCGCGCTCGCGGTTCCTGACGGGCCAGAGAGCCACTGCGCCGGTGATGACTTGAGGCAAGACGAAGGTCGCGGTCGCATCCGAGACCTTGGCTCCATTGGCCAGGAACGCTCCGTTCAGATGCAGCGTGGCCTGGCTGCGGTAGACGATCCCGATATTCGCCAGCGGCTTCCCGTCCGCATTCCTGATGGCGGTATACAATAGACTTGCGTTAAACCCCGCTGCGGTATCGGCACCGAACAACTCTACTTGAGACCCGGCAGGGATGCCGCCGCCACCGGGCCACACCGATTTACGTTCGACATGGCCTTCTCCGAAGAGTCCTGAAAACGTATAGATATCTGCGCCCAAACCAATCGAGAGATCTTCCATCAATTTATAGGCCAGCGTCGGCTTGATATCGAGCAGCGGCAGGCTATTGAAGGTTGTCGCCGTCCGAAACGGCCCATCGTTCGGCCATCGGGTGAGAGAGCCAAACGGCACCGTCACACCGATCCCGACCGTGAGATCACCCAGCGCCATCACGCCGAGATCTTTCAGGTTCGCCGTCACATAGAGATGCCCAGGCGGCGGCCAGGCGACACTGCCGTTGCGATCGCCGGTGGCGGTCGCACCCGTCGGACTGGTGAACGAGGTCGTCCCCCCGGAAAGCAGCACACCGGTCATGAACTCCACACCATGGAGCTGGGTCATGCCTGCCGCATTATAATGGAGCGCCGACGGGTCGTCGGCCTGGGCGGAAAACGCATTGCCCATTCCGCTTGCTGCCGTCCCCTGTCCTTGAATCCTTGGCACCTGCGCCAAGACGGGTTCAGAAGTCCCATTCCAACATACAAGCATGAGCACTCCAGATAGGGCGATGCGTACGAGAGGGAACGACCAGGCACAACCGGCTTCGCTCATGTCATCTCCTTGAATCGTTGGCGTCCAATGCTTGAGGGTGTTCAAAATGCCCACTACCTCACCCGCCCAACCCCGGCGCGCCGAGACGCGCCCTTCCTCAGGTCCCTACTCGGAAACACGATTGGATGACCTGTTGTAGCTCCTCCACATCGAACGGCTTTAACAGGATGGCCTGCGCGCCGAGGCTGATCGCCTTGATGGCAGTGTCCTTGGCCCCGGACGCCGTCACCATGATGATCGGCAGCTGCTCATTCGATTGCCGGATCCGCCTCAGCACTTCCATGCCGTCCAGGGAGGGAATTCCGATGTCGAGAATCATGCCGCCAAACCTCCCGGACCCAACCGCCCTCAGCGCGCAGAGGCCGTCGGTTTCCGTTTCCACCAGATACCCCATCGCGCGGAGTCGGTCCTCGAGCAACTCTCGGATGTCCTTGTCGTCATCCACGACGAGGATGCGAGGGGGAGTCCCTGGTGCGGCGATGTTCGATTCCAGCGCGTATCGCAGGGGCAGGGTAAAATGAAACTCCGCGCCTCCCTCTTCTGGCCGACGCGCCTCTATCGTGCCTCCATGCAGCTCCACGAGCGTCCGAACAATCGATAACCCGAGGCCGAGCCCTTTGGCAGCCGTCCTCGTCGCAGCAACCCTGAAAAAAGGATCAAAGACCTTCTCGAGGCATTCGAGCGGAATGCCGGGACCGGTATCGTTCACCGTCACTCCCGCGTGCCGATGATTCTCCTTGCCGACGGTCACCGTGATGCCGCCTTCCTCCGGCGTGAACTTCATCGCGTTCTGCACGAGGTTGATGACGATCTGCACCAGCCGGTCGCGGTCCGCCCAGACGAGCAGCGGCACGTCCGGGTACAGCCCTTCCAGCGTTTGCCGCTTGGCTAGCGCCAAAGGCCGGAGTTGCTCCACCACTTCAGCGACGCACTGTCCCAGGTCCAGTTCGGCCGGAACCAGTTCAAGCTTCCCAGTCTGGATCCTGGTGCGATCCAACAGGTCCTCGATCATCCGAATCAGCCGATCGGAATTTTCGAGCATCCGCGACAGATACCGTTGCTGCTTGTCATTGACGGCACCGGTCAGCCCGTCCAGCATGTTCTGCAGGAATCCTTTGATCGACGTCATTGGCGTCTTCAACTCGTGCGACACATGGGAAAGAAATTGCGACCGGAGGCGGTCCGCCTGCTCGAGCTCCTTGGTCCGTTCGCGCACCTTGGCTTCCAATCCGACATTCAGTTCTTCGATCTGCTGATAGGCCGATGCATTGTCGAGCGCGATAGCGGCTTGATGAGCAAACGTGGTCATCAATTCGAGATCGTCCTGCGTGAGGCTGTGTTCCTGCGTCCGGTCGACGATCATGCTGCCCAAGATGCGGTCCTTCGTTTTGAGCGGCACCGCCAGCAGCGACTTTGTGCCGATCAGCCGCAGCAGGCGTTGATTCTGCGGATGCATACGTGCGGCGTACGGCTGAATATCGCCGCTCAGCAAGGGCTTGCCCTGTAAAAGAACGGTGCCTTCCGGTGACTCCGGGTCCGTGACCGGCGTCTCGTGCGATCGGGCCAGCGCCTGGATCTCCGCTGGCACACCCACGACCCGCACGTCAGTGGTCACGCGGCGGACCGGATCGTAGAAAGAGATCATCGCACGGTCGAAGTGCAGATCTCTGGTCAGCGTTTTCAGCACTTGTTCCAAGAGGGTTTCCCGGTCGAGCGTGGAGCTGAACAACAAGCCGGCGCGATGCAGCACCGTGAGATGATTGACGGAGCGGCGCAATTCCACGCGCGTGTGCTCCTGCTCTAAATACGCTTCGCGTAATTCCTCATGGCGGGACTCGACGAAGTCGACCTGCTCTTGGATCAAGGCCTCGCGGCGCTGGCTTTCTCTTCTCAACCGCCAATTGATCCACGTGCCCGCCAAGAGCACGGGAATCAATCCTGCGAGGAGGACTTCGCCCAGGCTCATGGCCGGATACAAGACACGCACCACCGCCGACGTCAGCGCAGCCGCGACCACCGCCCAGAAATAGCCGGTGAATTCGCCTCGTGACCTGTGAAGCGAGGGGCCGGATGATCGGCGCTTAGGTGTCTGCTGGGATTCAGCGACGGGATCGTGCTGATCCAGATGTACGGGCGATGGAACGGCAGCCTTCATCCGTGTCGCGGCTTGCGACAGTGCCGCCGGTAAAGACCACAAGCGCCGAACCCAACCGCCGGACGGCTCGGCAGTCCACCTAATGTCCCATTGGCACCAGGGATCGTCGTTGGCGATGCAGGAGGTTTCGGCGAGCGTGGCCGGAGCCAGTCCATGCACTTGGGCTGGGACAGCCGCCATGATGCCTTGGGCAGCCTGGCACATCACGTACGTGCAGCGCCGGCGGTAGGGTCCGAACTGGCGCAACGTACGATCGGAAAATCGCATCGCCAAAGTGGCGGATCGTGTCGTCACGCCGACGACGCGGCATTCAATGGAGCCGGAGGCAAACTTGTTGCCGAAATACGGAAACATGCCGTAGATCTGCGCCAGCGAAAACGGCCTGGCGAGGACCTGCATGATCGGCGACGCCTTCTCCATGCCTCCGCGAAAGACAAACTGCGGATCGCCGGAGATCCGTTCGCAGAACTCGTACAGATAGGCCGTGAACTCATAGGAGTAGCTGTTCCACGCGTTTTTCAGGAAGGCCGGCGTGACGTGGTACACCGGGTCCTTGATCCGTTGGTTGAGGAGCACGCACAGCTCTTCGACCGCCTGCAGGCCGGCCGCTTTCCCGTGCTGCCGTGCCACCGACGTTTCCAGGTAGATGACGGTCGCGCGGAGACTCATTCCCGTCAAATCACGGATCTTCTCACCCTGTTCGTCCACGCCGAACGGGCGAAATTCCATGTATTCTCGCTCAAGAATGGTTTGATATTTCGGATACAAAACTATTGTGGATGGACCAGAACGAAGATCTTGCGCCGCACGATCGTGCATGACTGACGCTCCGTTTGCAGAGACGCGGGAGGCGTTAAGAGCGCCCGTGACCGGCGCCCTCGGATGCGGACTGCTCTACTGCTTGCCTACTGTTTGATGGCCCGTTTCAGGGTCTTCTCCACGCTGGCGACTTTGGACACCAGGCGGCCGGAATGACCTTTCCGATAATCCACTTTTATGCTGCAGGAAATACGGTTGCAATCCTTTTTCATACGTTCATAGCACTGGCGCACGACGGCGAACACCTCGTCCCACTCTCCTTCGAGGACCGTCCCCATCGGGTTCAGCCGGTACGGCACGCCGCTTTTATCGATGATGTCCAATGAGCGAGAGACAAACTCGCTCACGCTCTCCCCCTTGCCCAAAGGGGACATACTGAATTCCAGCAAGACCATGCGGTTCCTTTCTTCGACCGTTACGAGGTGCCTTTGCTGCCTGTGGACGCCGCCCGTCTAACCTTCTCACCCGCCCACCCTGACCAATCCTTTTTCACCCACCGACCCACCGATTGCTTCGCAACCGTTTACCCGGGACGCGGGCTTGCCCGTTACTCACCCACCCACCCCAGGCGATCTTTTTGCACCCGCCCAACCCACCGATTGCTGTGCAATCGTTCACCCATTTCACCCGCCCAACCCACCGATTGCTGTGCAATCGTTCACCCATTTCACCCGCCCAGCCCACCGAATGCTCCGCAATCGTTCACCCGGTACCGCGCCTTTAACCTTCTCACCCACCCACCCCGGGCGCGCCGAGACGCGCCTTTTCCCGCTCATCGAGCCACACTTTGGGATACTGCACCTTGCCCAGCAGGCGGAAGCCATCCAACGCTTCCCGCAGCAGCGTGCGCCGTTTCTCGACGTCAGGCTCATTACTCTTCGCCTGCTCGCGCAATTGGCCAAGCCAGTCGACGAACGCCATGAACTCACTGTCCAAAATGCGCTCGAGATCTTCCTTCATGAATCCGGACAGCGCCGGCGCCATGCCGCTCGTGCTGATCGCCACGCGCGCATGCCCTGCCTCGACAACCGCCGGCATGTTCACCGTGGAGGCTTCGGGATAATCGACGGACCACAACAAGATCTTGCGCTCGCGCGCCTTGGCGAACATCGAGCGGGCAAAGTCTCTGTCGCCGCGTATCATGTTGAGCACGAGGATCGCGCTTTCCAAATCGGTTTCACGGAAATGCCGTCCGCGATGAATGACTTTGGCGGACGCGGCCAATTGCTTCAACCGTTCGTGCAAGGTGGGAGAGATCACAATGACTTTGGCGCCGGCATCGAGAAGGCGTTGGGTCTTTTCTGCGGCCTCCTCGTCGCCGCCCAAGACGAGCACCACATAGCCTTTGACGTCCAGCGTGAGCGGAAATCCAGGGTTCGCTGCCATGACAGTCCTCCAATTCCGAAACGAGGGCCATCATACAACAGAGCCTTTTCCAGGGTAAACCATTCGCTCCCTTTTTTTGTGGAGGGTCGGTATAATGCAGCGCTTTTTACCACCATTTTCATAGAGGCCAATGGCTGGATATAAATTCGGTGCGATCGGCATGGCCGGCGGCATCATCGCGCTCGCGGCCGTCGCGGCCTGGCTGGGCCTGGCGCACGTCTTCGACCCGAAAGGCGGAGAGGGCGTGATTGCGGGCCACGTGCTGATTTCTCCTGCGTTGGCCGATCAGGTCCGTCCGACCGACGTGCTCTTCGTGATCGTGCGGAGACCGGGAGGCACACCACGACCCGTGGCCGCCAAGCGCATTGAGAATCCGAAATTCCCTGTGCCATTCGAGATCACGAATGCGGATGTCATGGTCCAGGGTGCCGAGCTGCGCGGCATGGTCGACGTGATGGCCAGATTGGATCGCGACGGACAGGCGGGACCGGCGCAGCCAGGCGACATCGAGGGACGCTACGCGAAGAATCCCACGCTGCCCGGCGGGCGCGACTTTGAAATTATTTTAGACTCAGTGAAACAGTGAACGGAGATTTTGAGGTCAACTTTGAGTGGTTTGCCCTGGGCGATTTCTTTCGGTATACACACGTGTAACTAGGAGAAGCATCATTAGGGATGTTCAAAAAGTCCGCCCGCAAGGCCGCAGCGAGCGAAAGCCCGAAGCGTACGGTTCTAGGTACGTTGAGGGTTTGAGCGAGGCGAGAACGAAGCGGGAGGGCTTTTTCAACATCCCTTAAGGCCCGGAATCGGCGTCCAACTCCATATTCCAATACAGGTAGTCCCGCCAGCTTTCCGGCGTATTGCGTATCCCGATGGTAATCGTGACGATGGGACTCCAACGAGGCTTCACGGGCCGCTTCATCAGCCGCATGCCTGCTTCCTCCGGCGTCCGGCCACTCTTGCGGTTGTTGCAGCGCCAGCAGGCCGTCACGATGTTCTCCCACGTCTTCCGCCCGCCCTTCGCGATCGGCACGACATGATCGAAGGTCAGTTCTTCCGTACGGTATTTGGTGCGGCAATACTGGCAGACGTATCCGTCTCTCGTGAAGATATTGATCCTGGAAAACTTGACGGCCCGGTGGCTGTCCTTCAGTCGGACCAGCTTGAGGAGCCGCATGACGGCGGGCAGCTTGAACGAGATCGAGACCCCATGGATTTCGCGGTCGTAGACCTCGAGGACTTCGACCTTACCTTGCCAGAGAAGAGCGATGGCTTTTTGCCAATGAACGACACGCAGGGGTTCGTACGTAGAGTTGAGCAGGAGGGTCATTTCCATTCAATAACCTCATTCCCAACCGAGGCTCCTTTCGTGCGAAGGGCCTTGAATCGGTCTGGGTACGCTCGGCTATCTTCTATGCCATAAGATTGGGGCGAAATCAAGCTCTGGGGCCATTCTGCCGAGGACGGATCGCCCCTCCGCATCCGATCCATGAGGCCGCATGTCTGAGTTTATCACGGTGGCGAAAGTCGAAGAGATTCCTCCGGGCACCGGCAAGACCGTCGACGTGAACGGAGTCTGGATCGCATTGTTCAACGTGGAAGGTTCGTTTTTTGCTGTCGACAATACCTGTCCGCACGCGGGAGGACCAATCGGCGAAGGCTCGCTCTCCGGCGAGATCGTCACCTGTCCATGGCACGGATGGCAATTCAACGTGCGCACCGGCCAGCGGGACGGCAATCCAAATTTCACGATCGCCTGCTGTCTCGTCCGTGTGCAAGATCAACACGTGCAGATCGCGCTGCCGCCCGACTTCCAGTAACTCGGTGAAAGGCGCGTCCTCGGGGAAACGAATTGCGAAGCAATCGGAGGGTTGGGCGGGTGAGATAAGCGTCCGATTAGGCAGGCCCGAGGATGTTGGGCTTCGGTGCGGTTGGTGCAGCCGGCTCATCGGTTTCCGGCGGCTTCGGAGTGATCCCATCCGCCGGCAACGACGCGGCATTGACTCGCTTCAATGACAGATTGGCGTGCCAAATGAATTCGCGCTCGAACCACTGCCCGCTCGCGCCTCTGTCCCGCAGCTGCACGCGCACTTCATAGAGATCGCCGTCCACCTGCTTGACCCGCCACTCTCCGAGCCGCGCATTGAGCCCGCGGTCCTTCATCGAGCGCACGTGCTCCGTCATGGCTTGCAGAATCGTCGGATAGCCCAGTGCCCGGTGCGTCTGAACCATCGCAAGCGCGTCGGCGCCGCGGCGGTCGATCATCGGATTGATTGTCGGCGGCTTGGTCCAGACATAGTAGACTGTGCCCAGCGCCAGTACGCCGACCACAAGGTAATGGATAATCTTCACCATCGACAGGCTATCCTTCGCGCATGAGGAATCGGACGCATATTAGGAAGCGGTCTCACGCCAAGTCAATCCAGCGGTTAATGCCTTGTATGAAAGAAAGTCGATATGTTAGAAAAGTACCCCCTGACAATTTCATGGCATTGATGAGGCCACGCCACACCTATGAAGTTCTTTCTGTACGCCGATAATCTCCATCCGACTCAGCTCAAACGACGGGCGCCCGAACACCAGTTCCAGATGCTGGCCACGCTCCCCGACCACACCATCCAGTTCTGCCGCTGGTCGTCCCAGTGGCGGTGCGGCCTCGCCAGCGTCGTACCATCCGCGGGCGAGAAGGCCTGGGGCGCGATTTTCGAGCTGACGGACGAAGACATCAAACTGCTTGATCAACTCGAAGACGACGTGCCTCCGGAAGCCTTTCGTCACGTGCAGGTCACCGTGCTCAATGAGGCCGGAGAAAAGATCCTCGTCACCACGCATGCGGCTAATCCGATCGGGAAGTTCAAGCCCAAGGATCACTACCTCGATTGGATCATCAAGGGCCTGAAGCATTGGAAGTTTCCGCAGGAAGTCATCGAGCAATGGGAAGCCTACCGGCCACGCTCATGACGGCGAGGAACGGGGACGAATCTCAAATCGCAAATCCCAGATTTCAACGTAGGAGAAGAGAGCGCACTTCAAATTTTAGATAGAGGAGCCTATGCCAAAACCCAAATATCACATCGTCGTCTGCACGAACGCCCGACCCCCGGGACATCCCAAACCCTCGTGCGGCAGCGCCGGTTCCGCGCAACTACTGATGGCGTTTAATATGGGGCTGATGCAGCGCGGCGTGATGCCGGGCGACGTGCTCGTCAGCGGCTCCTCGTGTCTGGGTCCTTGCGAGCAGGGACCGACCGTCGTCATCTATCCGGACGGCACCTGGTACTCGAAGGTCACGGAAGCCGACGTCGCCACGATCCTCGACGAGCATATCAAGGGCGGCAAACCGGTGGCGAAGCTGAACCCCGACGCCGTCTGGAAGTAATTATTTGCCGTGGCGCATTCAGCACACCACGAACATAAAGCCCACGCGCCTCGAAGCGTGGGCTGCATGGTCATTACCTGCAGCGATACCCGCACGCCCGACACCGACACCAGCGGACAACTGATCCAGAAACTCCTCCAGGAGCAAGGCCACACAGTCGCCGCCTATCACCTCGTCAAGGACGAGCCCGCACAGATCAAGGCCCGGATTACCGAAGGCACCGGCAACGATCAGGTGCAGGCCATCATTATCAATGGTGGAACGGGGATCTCGCGGCGGGATTCAACGTTCGAGGCCGTTGATGCCATGCTGGAAAAACGGCTGGACGGATTCGGCGAGGTGTTTCGCTATCTCACCTATCAGGACATCGGCTCTCCGGCCATCATGAGCCGGGCCACCGCCGGCATCATCAAAGGCCGCGTGCTGTTTTCTACTCCGGGATCAGAAAACGCCGTGCGCCTCGCGATGGAAAAACTCATCCTGCCCGAGCTGGGCCACCTCGTCAAAGAATTGACAAAATAAAGGGCATGAGCGGGTAACCCCTGCTTCAGCGAGGGTGTGACCGCATGGCCCTGTCGCTGCTTGGCTCCGCCAACTTTATCCGGCCCGGACTCCGTCCGAACGGACCTTCAAACAAGCGTCTCGCCATCGCCACCTGGGAAAAGGGCGCGTCCCGCCGCGCACAGGGTTGGGCAGGTGAGAATGGCGACCGCAGCGACAGGCCTTGCACCCATCGCAAGTCGCAGGAGCAACCATCTACCTCCATAGGAAAGCGGGCGAGCTTGCAGAACTCTTTAAGGCGGTGCTCGCCTGGGCAAAGCGCACGTCTTGGCGTGCGCGGGATGGGAGGGTGAGAATGGCCGCAGTAAGAGATCAATCCAGCCCCGCCCTAAAGAGATATGAGCAAGCTTGGACGGGGATCATTTTCAGTGCTCGTCATTGGGTAAAGCGCGCGTCTTGGCGTGCGCGGGGGCTGGGCAGGTGAGAAGTCCGCACTTGGAGGTCGCTCAGCCCTGCCCCCAGAGACATCAGCAAGCTCGGAAGGAGCATTTTTAAAGTGCGTTGGCCGAGCAGAGAATGCCCCGATCGACAACCCTTTAGTCTTGCCCGATCTTAGGTTCGTCGTACCCCATCGCCGGCGGAATCTTCGACTGAGCGTATCGTTTGTAGTGGAGCAATAGGTCTCGCACCGAGACGACCCCGATAATCTCTCCGTTTCGTGTCACGCCAAGATGACGGATGCTGTAATCGCCCATCATGTCCTGCGCATCGTCGACCGGACGACTCGCCTCGATCGTGCGGATCGGCGCCGTCATGATCTTCTCCACCGTCAACTTGCCGAGCGGCTTGCCCGAGGACACCGCCCTCCGGACGATATCGGTGTCGGTCACGATGCCGACCAACTGCTTCCCTTTCTTTACGAACAGCGAGCCGACACGCGCCGACTTCATCGTTTTCGCGGCGCTCACCACCGACGTCGTCGGGCCCACCGATTTGGGTTGCTTAGTCATGATGCTGGCGACTGCTGACATGGTTCCCTCCTTTCAAAGAGTGTGATCTCGATAGGAAAGAACGTCGTCCTTCATTCTATTCCATCGATTCGCTGTCATCTTACCAAAGAATTCCGTACAGTTGTTCACTCAAAACGAAATCAAAACGTCAAAGTCCCCTCAATCACCATAACGCACTGTCCGCCGACTTTTACTGAGTGAATCGCCTGTCCGTCGGATTCGATTTGCACGAGGATTCTGGATGGCCGCTCGACTTCGTACCCCTGCTCAATCACGATCTCGATCTTAGGGCTCTTCTCCACGATGCCGTTCTGCACGAGATAGGCGCCCAACGCGCCGCTGGCGCTTCCCGTCGCCGGATCTTCCGGAATGCCGATGGCCGGCGCAAACATTCTCGAATGCACGTTCGAGAAGGGTTCCACGGTCATAGTCGTAAAAGCGGTGATGCCGTTCGCCCCGAACCGGCCGCACAAATCGACGATGGCGGAGGGATCGGGATTGATGGAGCGTACGGCCGTCAAGGTGCGTATCGGCACGATCAACACGGGCAAGCCGGTCGACACCACTTCGACCGGCCATTTCGTATCTGTGATCGTGAGTTTTGGAATCCCCAAGGCCGCCGCCACTTTGTATAAGTCTTCGGTGTCTTCGATGCGCTCGAGAAATTGCGGTTCCGGCTGGGTCATGACGACGCGCATGACCTGGCCATCCCGCATTAGAAGGTCGACTGGAAACAGCCCGATGTTGCATTCCTGCACGACACGAGTCACAGGTTCTCGAGTGGCAATCAGACCCAGCTGCGCGAGTACATGCATGGTGCCCACGACTGGATGACCCGCAAAGGGAATTTCCTGGGTCGGGGTAAAAATGCGAAGGCGGACGACAGCAGCCGGATCCGTCGGTGGAAACACGAAAACGCTCTCGGAAAGATTCATCTCGCGGGCGATCTGCTGAAGCTGATCGTCGGTGAGACCTTGAGCTTCGGTAAACACCGCAACCGGGTTGCCGCCGAAGGGCTGAGCCGTGAATACATCCGCTTGATAGAATTTCAGCGAGCGACGCTCGGCCGCCATAATAGCGGGCACTCTAGGTCAAGAAACAAGCCCGTGTCAAACCAACAGTTTGTGGACTGTAAGACTGTCGGACAGACCTCGGAACGCGTAGAATGGCGCGGCATGCCGACCGAATTTCGCAGGACGCTATTCATCGTTGCCGCCCTCAACCTCGCCTATTTCGGCGTCGAGTTCGCCGCCGCGATCGTCATAGGCTCAGTCTCGCTCTTCGCCGACTCAATCGACTTTCTGGAGGATGCGGCCCTCAATGCCCTGATCCTCCTCGCGATGAGATGGACCGCGCCCTATCGAAGCGCCGTCGCCAAGGTGCTTGCGGTCATCATCCTGATTCCTGGTCTCGCCACGCTCTGGATGACCTGGGAGAAGTTCGCCCTGCCCGTCCCTCCGGCGCCGCTGCCGCTCTCGGCGACCGGCGCCGGAGCACTGCTCGTCAATCTCACCTGTGCCGTGCTACTGGTCCGCTTCCAGCATCACGGCGGAAGTCTCGGTCTCGCCGTTTTTCTCTCGGCCCGCAACGACGTGCTGGCGAACGCAGCCATCATTCTGGCCGGCCTGGCGACCAGCGCGACGCAGTCGGTCTGGCCTGATGTCATCGTCGGTCTCGGCATCGCTGCAATGAACGCAGACGCCGCGGGAGAAGTGTATAGAGCCGCCGGGCAGGAAACCGACGCAAGAGCCTGAGGCCGACGGGCGTACGGGCTGGTTGATCTGCTTTGCTCGCCCAACGCGCACACCAGAATGTAGGCTGGAGGTGGATGGTCGCCTTTGCTGCCGCGATGGGTAAAGCCGCATGGCCCTCTCGCTGCTTGGCTCCGCAACTTGTTCCGTCCCGGACTCCGTCCGAACGAAAGGCCTCCTATGCGACATGCACGGTGGCGAGGGCCCCGTGCTTGCCCGGACATGTATCTTCTTCACCAAAAGATGGTAGGCCTTGCTCGCGACTTGCGAGAGGTCGCAGGCGAGTTGATGCGGTCGCAAGGCGACGGCGAGCACTGTTCGAAGTTCCATTTTGACGAAGTCATGAATGGAACAAGTTGCGGAGCCGAGCGGCGACGAACCCTGCGGTTTCACCTCTCGCTGGAGCTGAGTAAGGCCTATCATCGGACAGCTTAGCGCGGTCGAGCCGAAGCGCGGAGCAGGAAGGGCTTATCGTCCCTCACTCACCTTGACTTGGCCGCCGCACGCCGCCTATTCTCAAACGCCTTTTAGCAAGGAGCGTCATGGCCCGCGAGCTTGAACTCAATGTCCGCCCCATCTTTTCGACTCCCCTGCTGGTGTTTTCCATTCCCGAGGCCGAGCGGATTAATGCCGATCTCAAACGGGCGGTGCTGGCGCGAGAAGCCTCCGAGCCCACCTATCACGACCGCGAAGTCATCGGCTGGTCCTCTCCTCACGATATGTCCATGATGGAATGGGCGAGCGGCCCGCTAAAGACCCTGTTCGAGTACGTGATCCAGGTAGCGACCCAGGCAACGGAGTACTCAGAACGCACCGGCAAGGCATCACAACGTCCGGCCTGGCAGGTGGTCGAAATCTGGGCGAATGTGCAGCGGTCCGGCGGCAGCAACGGCTCCCACGCCCACCCCGGCTCCTTCTGGTCCGGCGTCTATTATGTGGATGCGGGCGATATCTCGGAGACGGAAAAGAACGGCGGGGAACTGCAGCTCTTCGATCCGCGCGGCTGTCTCCCGCGCATGCTGGCGCCTTACCTGCGCTACGCGATTCCCGAACTGCACGACGCCGGCAACACGATCTCGTTCACTCCCACATCAGGCCAATGCGTGATGTTCCCCGGCTGGCAGTACCATGCCGTGGCTCCGTACATCGGCAAGGCGCCCCGCATCAGCATCGCCTTCAACCTGGATCCGATTCTTCCGAAGTAAACGTTAGGCAGGCAGGGGTAAGGATTCGAACGACTGGACCAGCGGATTCCGCACATAGTCTTCCACGTAGTTCTTCAGCAGGCAGTTCCGCCACAGTAGCTTGTTCGCAAACTTCGTATCGATCTTGTGCAGCACCGTGGCCTTCACACCAGTCTTCCTCATGAACTGCTCCAGCGTCACCCCGCCGATGTCGGTGTACAGGCCGCGGCCCGACTGCATCATGCATTTCGGAATGTGAACGCGCTTGTGGCCGTTGACACAGCGCGCAATGTCGTCGAACGTCAACAGCACCGAGCAGTCCGAATCCCCGCCGAGCGTCGCGTTCGGCACCATCAGATACTTGGCGCGGTTCTTTCGGTACATGTTCAGCACCTTATACACGCTCTTCGCCATCACGACCGTGTCGCGCTTCTCCAGTTCGAGTGAATCGAAGGCGCTCACGATCCGCCTGCGGTTCATGAAGGCTGTGATCGGCGCTTCGGTCTGGATCGTCTGGATGTTCGGCAGCCCCTTCTCGTAGAGTCGCACCGCCTCCTCCGGCAGATATTTCCTTCCTCCGCGCATCAGCTCCGCCGTCGGATCTTTGATGCCGCGCACCGGCGTCAGACAGCCCATCCACAGCACGGTCTTTTGATTGATCTTGGAGATCGTCTCCGCATCCTTCGACATCGTGTGCACGTCGAAGGCATAGAAGTTTGCCGAAGACACGGCCGGACCATCCAAGACCTTCATCAAATGTTTGATCGAGGGGGCATGGGGCATGAGCCGCTGGCGGTAGTCGCTCAGCGTGATCACCGACAGCTCGAAGTTGATCCGGCCGGGAAAGCGGGCCGCCAGCTCGTGAATCTTGGGTACCTGCACGTAGCCGACCGTGAAGAACGTGATGTTCTTATCCGTGGAGGTCAGGAAATCCTCGACCCATTCCATCGCCTTCGGGTGGAGGAACAGATCGGTCCATTCCATGTATTCGTTGCCGCCCAGACACCAGAACTGCATCGGATCCGTGGGCTTCCTGCTGATGTAGTCGAGGATGAACTTCCAATCTTCATCCGTCGTCTTGGGCGGATCGAGTGTTTCGCGATAGGAATGGTCGATCTCGTAGCAGAACTCGCACTTCACCGGACAGGTCTTGCCGAGGCTGATCGGAATCTTCCCGCCTTCCATCTCGCGGACGAGCACCTCGCGGTAGTCCTTGTTCTTGAAGATGGGAACGGGCTGGAGGATGGGTAGTGCGGTCGGCATGAGGGCAGTTACTAGATTGACAGGCTTACAAACGCTTTGTCAGACTTTCTATATGGCTGAAGTTACCCAACCGGTCGCCGACGCCCTCCAAGTGCTCGGCCTCGATCTGCCGGTCTCCCAGGAGCAGCTGGAGATCAAACGCAAGGAACTGCTCCATATCTGGGATCCCTCCCGCTATGCGAACCTGACGAATAACCCCAAGAAATACATGCAGTCTTACAAGGAAGCTGAGGAAATGACGAATAAAATTGAAGACGCCTATGCGCTTCTCTCTTCCTGGATCGCCTCTTCTCCCAACAACCCTCCGAGTGGCCAAATTCTTGTTTAATTTACCCGACCCCGTGCGAGACGACCCGACTCATCCCCTCTTTGCCGTCCTCGCCTTCGTTCATCGCCACCGGCCAGGTGACTAATCCAGATACGCTATCGGACGAGCCAACCGTCTGCCGCTGCGCATAGATCTGCGGTAGCTTGTTCGTGCCGAACTTGGAGATATAGAGGAACACGTGCTCTCGGGCGTTCACGCGGACGGCCCAGGGCTGAAAATCGTTCTGATAGAACTCCTCGCAGAGCTGCATCGCATCGAGGCAGGAAATCCCCACCGGCTCGTTCAGCGTGTAATAGTAGTCCAGCGGCAGGTCGTACTCTTCCTGCTTGTGTATCGTGATGCCGAACTTCTCCGGATTGCGCACCATCGGCGTATGCCGGTAGGCCACGAAGTAGAACAGCTCCACCGAATGGATCACCGGCTGGTTGTCGATGACGAACTGGCGCGTCTCGAGCGCCTCGTCCCGCGTCTCGCCGGGGAAGCCGTAGAAGGCCATCACGTGGTTCCAGATCCCCGCCTTCGCCGCCGAGTGTAAATTATTCTGGATCACGCTCTTCTTCGCGTGCTTGTCCATGAGATTCAGCACCCGCTCGTTGGCCGATTCCATTCCATAGTAGAGCGTGCAGCAGCCGGCCTTGGCGGCGAGATCCCAGATGGCCTGATCTTGTAAGGTCTCCTCGAAGCGGATCAGCGTCGTCCACTTGATGCCGACGTCTTGATCGACTAGAAGCTGCGAAACCTTTTTGAATAACGCCGGCGGATAGGACTCGTCCGAGAACAGGAAGTGCCGGCACTGGTACTTGTCGCGCAACGCCTTCACTTGATCGACGACGTGCTGTGCGGTCATCCCGCGGTATTGGTCGAAATAGCCCTGACCGTGATCGCAGAACGTGCAGCGGCCCCAATAGCAGCCGCGGGTCGCCAGATAGGGAATGATCCGCTCCGGCACGAAGTAGTGATCGAGCGGGAAACCGTCGAAGTCCGGCAGCGGCAGCTCGGTCATCTTCTCGGTATGGATGTCCTTGTTCTGGTGCAGGCCGGTCGCATCGCGGTAGATGAGGTTCGGGACGGAGGCCATCTCGCGCTGGCCGTTCAACGCCTCGATCAGCCACAAGAGCGCATGCTCTCCCTCGTAGAGGATCGCCGTATCGAAAACGTCCGTGAAGAACCGTTCCTGCTTCGGCAGCTCTTCTTGCAACCGCGTGACCACGTTACCGCCGACCACCACGTGCACATTCGGGAACGTCTCCTTGATCATCTTGCAGAACGTCATCCCCGCAATCAACTGCATCTGCGTGCCGATCGAAATGCCGACCACGTCGGGCCGTTCCTTGGCGACCGACGGCAGCACGAGCTGATTGCAGATATCGCGGTAGATGTTCACCTGCTCGTCGTCGAGACAGGCCAGCAGTTCCTTGGAGACACCGGGCCGGTAGCCGAGGTTGCTCTCCATCGGATAGAACACGAGCGAGGCCGGATAGTAGGCGGCGGAGATGAACTGCATCGCCTCGCGGAAGGTATTGAGCGCGACATTCCAGCTTGTCCGCCTCGTAGAACCGTTCGCCACGGACAACGCGCTTGGCTTCCTCGGCGCGCGCCGCGAGGTCGAAGACATCGATGGTCATGACCTGCTCCAGCACAGGCCAATTGACCGGCTTCCTGCTCCGTCAGTTCTCCCCGCTTCTCCTTCATCTGCAGCGACCTCAGCTGCATCGTCTGTCTCGCCCTGATCCAAACCAGGAACTCGGTCGTGAAGAAGTGGTCGTACATCTCGATGTTCACGTCCCGCTGGATCACCGTATGGCCGGCTTCGCGCAGCACGGCGGTCAGCGACGGCAGCGCCAGATAGGGCGCCGTCGGCACCCATTCGGGCGGAAACAGCAGCATGACCTTGGAGGTCTTGCGCGCGCCGTTCTTCAGCGGAGTCAGACCGTCGATCTGTAGAAGTCCGCTATCGCTCATGATTCTCCGAGTCTTACCCTCAGGATGTTCAAAAAGGTCTTCCAGCAAGGCCGCAGCGAGCGAGAGGGCGAAGCGTACGTTTTTCGGTACGTTGAGCCCTTGAGCGATGCGAGAACGCCGCTGTAGGCCTTTTCAAATCCGGCGCGTCACATTTTACCTGCTAATGTGGGTGACGCTCCCGACATCTTTGCTGCGCTATATTGCAAGTCGGGCAGTTTTTTCAGCCCGAACCTGCAGATGTACAGGAAAATATATTCGCGGATGTACAGGCGTAAATCCCAGCCCGGATTGTGGTTCCGTTCGAATTCCTGGAACACCCGCTCCGCCTCTTCGATGCTCATGCCGTTTTTCACGGTGAAGTAGTAGTCGAGCGCCAGGTCCCACTCCGCATTCTTGTAGGCCGTCACGCCCCACCGCTCCGGATGCTTCGCCACGGGATTATGCCGGCCGAGATCGAACGTGCCGAACCCGAGCGAATGGACATAGTTCTTGTTCTGTTCGAGGAACTCGACCGATTGCCAGGCTTCCTCCCGCGTTTCGCCCGGGAAGCCGAAGAAGCCCATGCAGTGGTTCCAAATGCCGGCCTCCGCCGTGAGCTTCAGATGCTTTGTCATGATGTCGGTCGTCGTCGCCTTGTCCATCAGCTTCAGCACCCGCTCGACGCCCGATTCGTAGCCGAAATGGAGATAGCGGCAGCCGGACTGCTTCGCATCCTCCCACACGCCGTCGTCCAAGAGGCTCTTCTCGAACCGCATGTGGGTCGTCCAGAAGATGTCCATCTTCTCTTCGACCAATCCCCTGGCCAGCTTGCGAAAGAGTGCCGGCGGATAGGATTCGTCGGTAAAGTGAAAATGCCGGGCGCCGTACTTGTCTTTGAGGTACTGGATGTCGGCGAGCACATCCTGGATCTTCTTCGACCGGTAGCCGGCGGTATAGCCCTCGCCGTGGTCGCAGAACTCGCAGCGGCCCCAGTAGCAGCCGCGCGTCGCGAGATACGGCAGCGTCCTGGTCGGCACGAAATACTTCTGGAGCGGCAAGCCGTCGAAATCCGGCGGCGGCAGCTCCGCCATGTCCTCGGCATAGCTCAGGGGCGACTCGTGGACGCCCTTGTCGTCCTTATAAATGGTGTTGGGCACGCTGGCCAAATCGCGCTTGGCGCCCACCGCCTCGACCAATTGCAAGAAAGCCGTCTCCCCTTCATAGACCACCGCGCTGTCGAAGAATTGAAAGAGCGGCGACTGGGGCAGCACGTCGCGCAGTCTCGTCACCGTGTTGCCACCGATCGTGACGTGGATGTTCGGGAAACTGCTGCTTGATCAGCGCGCAGAAGGTCATGGTGGAGAAGATCTGCTGCTGGAGGACAATTGAAATCCCAACGACATCTGGTTTCTCAGTTTCAATCACCGGCTTGACCAGCTGCTCGAAGACGTCCCGGTAGACATTCACTTGTTCGATCGTTCACCGCCTCGATCACTTCGTTCGACGCATAGACCTTGTAGGACAGATCGGTCTCCATCGGCGGCATGCAGATGCGGGCCGGCGAATAGACGAGCGAAATGGTCTGCGTGACTTCGCGGAAGACTTGAATCGCCCACTCTAACTGGTCGATATCGTAGAAGACTTCCCCACGGACAATGGCTTTCGCCTTCTCCGCCTTCTTGATCAGCTCGTCGATGCGTTGGCGCGTCACGTCGCACAGCGCCAGCTGCACGTCCATCTCCCAGTCGGTCAGCTCGCGCTTGTTCGCGAGCTTGCGCAGGCGGTCGAGCTGCTGGGGGACTTTGCGGAGGACTTTCTTCAGGAAGTCCTCGCTGAAGTACCAGTCCCACATCTCGAGATTGACGTCTTTCTGGATAACGGTATGGCCGGCTTTGCGGAGGACGGAGGTGAGGGAGGGAAGGCTCAAATAGGGTTCGGAAGGGAACCAATCGGGCGGGAAGATGAGCAGAACCTTCATCTTCCGGCCGCTCGCCTGGAAGGAGGTCTGGCGATGGAGCTGGATCAGCTCTTTGGAGGCCCGGTCGCCCTTCGAATACTCAATGCGCATACCGGTAGAAATCTCCCCCCTTGCGGCCTGTGAAAAAGACAAGAATAAGAAAGAAAGCCAAGGGGTTAGGAATTGTGCATTGTACGGGGGGTGGGGAAGGAGATGCAAGCGGGGCGGCCTGGTTCCCGTCGCTTGCCCGTGGCCTTGTTGGCTGCTGTGAAGTCTCGCTGGCGCTTGGCATCGAAACTTGTTCCATTCCAAGGGAACCTTGAATGGAACTTCGGACATCGACGCCACCTGCCAGAGCAGGACGCATCAGCGAGCCACACAGCAGAAACACAAGGCCAAATGGGCCGCGCAGGCAACCCGGCCCCTCCCCTCAAGTACAGGGAAGGGAGAGCGAATGAGAAATGAGGCTCATCGACCGCGCCCTTGGAGACCACTGCGGGCCGTCCTGTAAAGAAGTCACGTTTGCAATCCTCTTAGTTCCACTTAAATACTGCTTTTTGCTGAAGACTTGGGTTGACACATCCCGAGCCGAATCGTAGCCTATAGCCGGCCAATTTACTTAGCTATTTATGCGGTTTAAACTCACCTTAAAACGGAGAAGGACATGGCAGACAAGAAAGTCGTTTTCATCGCATTTGCCATCGAAGATCAGAGACAGCGCGATTTGTTGAAAGGCCAGTCTCTCCATACTGATACTCCCTTTGAGTTCGTCGACATGTCTGTCAAGGAGCCATACGACAGCGGTTGGAAGGAACGGGTCCGCACCCGAATTAGGCGGTCGGATGGAGTTATCGCGCTTGTGAGCAAGAATAGTCTTAGCTCCAGTGGTGAAAAATGGGAGATTGATTGCGCTAGGGAGGAAAAGAAAAAGATCATAGGACTATGGGCATATGGAGACGACAGAACACGTCCACCCGCGCTGGACGGCACCCAATTATCCCATAAGGACTTGGGATGGAAAAGCTAGCTTCATTAACGGCCTATGAATCCCATGAAAGTGCGCTTCTCGTTGGAATCGACACTTATGACCATTTAGACAACCTTGACGGTTGTGTAAGGGACGTCAGAGCATTGATGCCGTTACTTTCACGACATGATGATGCCTCACTGAATTTCAATTGCCGGGAATGCACAACCAACGATTCCAGGGCAGAGCGACGAACTGTATTGGAATCAATCGACACTCTCCTCTCCCCGGGGGCTGATGTCGCCTTGTTGTACTTCGCTGGGCATGGATACAATGCTCCGCACGACGTCGTCCTTGCTACCCAAGATGCTCAAAATCCTGATGACGGCGTGCCGCTTTCTACTATCCTTGCGAAAGTGCAACAGTCACCAATCCGTGAAGTGGTAATCATCCTTGACTGCTGTTTTTCTGGCGCTGCTGGTGGCGTGCCACAGCTTGGCATTAATGCCGCAACACTGCGTCAGGGAGTTGCTATTCTTTCCGCCAGCCAGGCGAATCAAACAGCTGTTGAAACCTCTGCTGGACGTGGTCTGTTTTCAACATACCTCTGCGGTGGGCTTGAAGGTGGAGCTGCTGATGTTTTAGGAAAAGTGACTCTCGCAGGTTTATATGCGTATCTTTCTGAATCCTTTGGCCCTTGGGATCAACGTCCGACATTCAAGGCGAATCTAGAGCGACTGCATGATTTACGACGGTGCACGCCATGGGTTCCCATGACAGTACTTCGTCGGTTGCCGGAATTTTTCGCTGCGGAAGAACATATATACCCACTTGATCCATCATATGAGCCAGAAGCAGAACCAAAACATCCCGAGCATGAGGCTATTTTCGGCCTTTTACAGCAATGCCGAGCGGCTAAATTGGTTGAACCGGTGGATGCGGAACACATGTATTTTGCCGCCATGAAGTCAACGGGATGCCGACTCACTCGACTCGGACAGCTCTACTGGAGAATGGCCAAGCAGGATTTACTTTAAATGGTCGTTGGAGTTACCGGACATCAAGACATTCCACCCGCCGCTACAAAGTTCGTGAAGGATAGAATTGCCATATTGCTCTCCAAAGTAATTGGAAAGATTACCGCTGTTTCTTCTCTTGCGTCAGTGCGGATTAGTTCTTTTCGAAAATCGCGTTGGGACTGGGGGCAGAACTCCACGTTATCGTTCCCTGTGATAAGTACGAGTCAACATTCAGTAATGAACGGACGCTTAACCAGTATCGGAAATTATTGAGAGATGCAGGAAAGGTTGACGTACTCAAGTACAAAGGCCATTTATCTCGGCGTTCTTAGATGCGGGCCGTCACGTAGTTGACATTTCTCAGTTGGTGATTGCGGTGTGGGATGGCCTTAAATCTAGAGGAAAAGGCGGGACAGCTGACATTGTCCGATATGCGCGCCAACGCGACAAGGAAGTTGTCGTAATATGGCCAACAGGAGTTGCTCGCATCAAGCAAACACGGCCTGCTAGCGTCAGGTAACTCTAAGACATTTTTTACGCGGAGCGATGTTAATCAATGAGTGTTGAACTTGGGGCATTACTTGACGACCTAATTGACGATAAATGGCGCAGACAAGTTGGTTTCTCTCCGGACTGTAGAAGCGTCCACATAGGGCATTATTTCAAGCACCAACATATTCCTTTTCCATCCCATAATCAACAGACTGGATACCCAATAAGGAATACCGTTTTGGAATAGAGCAAGAGTCGGTCTACTTAAGCATTGCATGCTTACAGAGAGAGACCTTCGTGCGCCACAACAAACCTTGTTGGAAAAGATCCAATCAGCTCGTACTGAATGGAAGCAGGAAGGTCTTTTAGGCAAGAAGAGCGGGTTTGTGATTTCCATCGTCTCTGACAGACTTGCTCATTCAGTTCCTGATAACTCAGTAAAGACTCTCGCATTGCGTCTCTGTAGTTTATACCTGCTCGACGATGTCCTCCCGGATAAAGTCTTTTTGGATGACTTACTTTTGGAAATGCCTGGCCCTCTTAAAACCACTTGGAAATGGGATACGGGCGTAAATTACTTTTCAAGTCACGGAGACAAGAGGTGGTGGCAGGACCATCGGTTCCCAGGCGGTATGGCATTCTCGATCAATTCTATTGGGCATATGGTCAAATCAGGCATTATGGCAAAACACATTTCCGATTTGGCCAAACTGATGGGTGCACCCGAACAAGGATTAAAGCCCACCCGAATCGATTCTCCGAGAAGACAGCCCTAGCTTATGCAAAGTTAATGATTGATAACGCCTCCGATGCCATATCCGGTCGCGTAACGGAGTTGTTACCACTTCTGGCTACTCTTCAAGAACTGCCAGTTGCAAAATGTCCAACAAAACTTCCAAAACTCGTGGAAGACAAGAATTTTTGTGAGTACAAGGGCTACTATCACACGGACTACACAATCCCATCCGAATATTTTTCTCCGGACGTCGAGCGCCCAAAAGGTCTTTGTCCGCATCGATTGGACTTTACATATTTATTCGATAATGACCCATTGAGCCCAGACAGGTTACGTTTGAAGGAAGGCGTTAGAGTTCGGGGCACTAAAAAGCAAAAAACAGTGACGAAGAGAGGAAAGGCACATGGGAAAAAGCTTTAATCGTCAGAGATAAGTGCAGAGATTTCTTTCCCATCAGCAACGAGCCAAGAAAAGGGGAGAGGCTACTTTTCTAACTGCTTTGGGGAAGAGAAACGGTGCCAGGAACCATTTCGCGGCGCGTGGCGGACTGGTTTAGCGCTCTCTGGTCCTCTTTCCCCTCCTTCACACTGCGATAGACGTAAACGACTCGCCAACGTAGAATGTCACGCTTGGGAACCCTCATATGGACGTGCCCCTTGTGTGCAGGTAAAAGAAGTCTCATAGCTGAAAACCTCCACGCCTTTGCAATAGAGGACAGTTTCCCAGTCTCGCCAGGTCACAGCCTCGTGATCCCGAAGACACATGTTCCGACCTTATTTGATCTGTCCAACGAGGCATATGCGGCCTGCTTCGACCTGGCGAGTGTTATGAGAAACCTTCTTCTCAACAAGTACAAGCCTGACGGCTTTAATATCGGAACCAATTGCGGAGAATCTGCCGGCCAAACAATCGCCCACGCCCACCTTCACGTCATCCCTCGCTACACCGGTGATGTGCCTAACCCTCGAGGGGGAATTCGTCATGTCATTCCCGGCAAAGGCTACTATTAAATGATTGAGCCATTACTTGAGACGGTCAGTCGCATCATTCGCACTGGACAAAACTCCAATTCCTATAAATTTGCCCTCCTAAGGACCCTTGCCCATATAGCTTCGAGAGAAACGACGAACCCAAGGACCATATCAAGGGATCGCCTTGCAGAGTGTTTCATTGCCTTTTACTGGGATCTCACCCTGAAATATCACGTACGCCAAGGGACGAATCCGGACAAGGATCCTCGAGTGATGCGGCTGATACGAAATTTGCACCTGATTCCAGAAAAGACAGCGTTGCAAGAGTTCGAGGCGACCGACGACTACAAGAAATTGGTGAAGCAAGTGGCCCGTGAAGCTTTCGATGATGTTATCCCTCGTCTACATACTGTTAGAGGGGGCGAACAGAAACCTAAGCTGTACGAGCAGGACGGAGACAGAATCAGGATTGAAGACCGCACATTTGAGTTCCTAAAGAGTCATTCGCAAGTTATTACTCAGCTCGCAATCGTTCGCTGGCTCGGGTCACGGAGCAGTTCACTTGCTCCTAAGTAGCTTCAGAAAATCTAAGGTGAATACGAACGAAGGGCAACTTTACAGAAGGTTTCTGGGCCATTAAACAGGAAATATCTTGTATTGTGCTGCTCAAGTGGCTACAAGACCCCACGCTGATCACGTCATACCTTGGAGCTACATCCTAGAAGACAGGGCATGGAACCTTGTATTGAGCTGCGACAGGTGCAACCGCAACAAATGGTTTTACCTTCCTCCTGAGAAGCCATTCCTCGACAAGCTTATCCAGCGTAACCAACTCCTAATCCAAGGTAATCTCCAGTCCTTTCCTAATGGGACAAAGATAAAGAGAGACTTCGCCGAATGGGACGCCCCCCGCTTGGACAAGCATATCCGGGAGTCCTGGCATAAGGCACAAGCAGACGGATTCAGAATTTGGCAGCCTTCTTTGGATAATAATGGGGGAAAGAAAACGGGATATTATGAATTTCGCGGCATGTGGCGGAGGTTCTTAGAACAGGAATCATGCTTCCTTTGAAAAAGAAACGAGCTTCCGCTCTCTTTGAGTCGTTCGGAAAGATTCTGGATGAGCTAAGACGTAGAGATATACTACGCAGTAGTAATAGCCCAATCTCTGACTTTGCAGAGCTGCTTGTTTGCCGTGCCCTAAAGCTTGAGCGTGAGCCGCCGTCCACCAAGGGATTTGATGCGAAAGATCGCCGAGGCCGGCGGTACGAGATCAAAGGCCGTCGCCTGACTCCCTGGAACAACTCCCGCCAGCTTAGTGCTATTCGTGATATAGAAGGGGAACATTTCCAATTCCTGGCTGTTGTGCTCTTCGAGAATGACTTCTCGATTTGCCGTGCATGTGTTGTACCGGCAACTCTTGTCACGACCTCCGCGCGATATAGGAAAAATGTTAATGCGTGGATACTCCATGCAAACGATAAGCTTTTCCAACATACAGATGTTAGGGACATCACAAATGAAGTGCGACGGGCCTGGCGCAATACCCGCTAACTCAGACTTCGTGGCGTAGCGGGCCGGCTCGTTCCTCGCCTCCGCCGTCCCCTCACCGCTGATCGCACCTCACACCGCGATGGACCTGCGCATCCGTAAAAAGTAGAATGCACCAACAATGGCTAAAGCAAGACCAAGAAGTCCTTCTCTTGCCAATCGCCGACTGATTCGCGGGAAAACGGGTGGACGATGTCATGTGTGTGGTGGACCACTCGGTAGAAACTGGCACGCTGATCATGTAAGACCGCATGCAATAGGAGGCACCTCTTTAATTGATAACTACCTCCCATGCTGTGG
Organism: uncultured Nitrospiraceae bacterium; assembly: GCA_963730935.1. GTDB lineage: Bacteria > Nitrospirota > Nitrospiria > Nitrospirales > Nitrospiraceae > Nitrospira_C. Next base: position 801,188 of record CAVSTP010000004.1, read on the forward strand.
AATCTGTAATCGGGCACGATGGATGTCTGGATCGAAAGTGATCCGGCGACTGTTTATGTACGGAGTCGTAGCTCGAAAAGAAATACGAGCAGGGACTACGCTTGGTAAAATGTTTTTGAAGCAAGTGAAGAAACACGTTCTTGGCAAGAGACTGCGGAATAAGATGTGAATCGATCCCGGCAGCCGGCGCGTTCCTCGCCTCCCCGTCCGCCCCTCTCACCGCTCATCGCACCTCATACCGCGATAGACCCCGCCCACGTGAAAACGTAGAATGTCCTGGTTTCTTTGACCCCGGTTGGCGCCACCCGAAAGTGCATGGCTTGAAACCAGAAGTACGGCCTGAGTTGAATTGACCCGCTGACTCTTCATAAGCAGGTCGTATCATCTCAAGAAGTCATATAGCCTTGGTGGGCGCTTCCACATGAACCTTTCGCTGGCCTCTCCTGACTCACTGGGCAGAGACCGTGAGTTTCAGAGACGCTCAAAGAAGGAGGAATCGCCACGTGGATTCTATTCGTCATGCGCTGAAAGAGATGCAGACTAAACATACTAATCCCTGAGTCTGCGCCGTATGAAAGGAGAGAGCCATGAGACCAAGTACTCGCGCAGTCATCGTGATCGCGGGCGCACTTCTGCTTGGTGTCGGATTGGCGGGTGCTCAATCCGCGCCAGTTGCACCCCCTGTTAGAAGTCCTGCGCAAGACGACCAGCCCGCGATCACTGAACAGCCAGCAGAGTCTCGTCCAACGACGACGCCGGAACGGGAAACGGCGGCACCGGACGAGGGCCGGATCGAAGATCGAGGCGTTCCAGTCAAGCCGCTGCTCGGCGTTCCGCCCACGGCCACCGCACCTCTCAAGCTTGTGGGGCCCACAGAGAATCTGACGAAGGTTATCAATACGCTCACGCACAAACACAAGAGTCTTACAACCGTGATCACCACCGCACCGGGCCTGCAACTCACGCAACCGGTCGAGATTAGCATCCTCTTTATTTCGCCGTGGGGGACCAATACGCGCCTCACGCAACCCTATCAAAATAAATTCGGGAATCGTTTTGTCTACAACGATCCCGAAGGTGAAGGCAAACTGCGGCACCTGCGCATGGATATCTGGCTGACCGAGCCCAAGCCGGATGGCGGGCACTATAGCTACTCCATGACCTGGCAGGCGGATCTTGATCCGTTGTACGACATCACGGTCAGCCCGTTGATGTTTACATTGGTGTCCGATTGCGACACTGTTCCTCTTGTGGGAACCCCGCTCGGCAATAGTGAAATCCGATTTCATTGGGCGGATCCAGCCATTTCTGATGGCTGGTACAACTTGTCCTTCAACACCGTGAAAGGCAGGCCTGTGTCGATCAACCAGTTCGCCTGGTCGCGCACAGAATTGAGCGCGAGCGCCGTTGCCTCCATGAACCTCCATTTACCGGCCATTCTCTGGAAGGAACATGATCCCCATCTGGGGGTCGAATATGGAGGCTTACCAACGTTTTCCAAGGTGCCGCTGCCGGCCACAACCCAGGACTTCCAGTTCGCTTTATTCCCAGGTCAGCTATATCCCGGCCCGGAAGAAATTCGGGGCAATACATGCATCGCCCGACTCCAATACAGGATTACGCGCATCCTCCGCACGTACTCCACTCTGTAAGGGGAATCGAAAGGAAGAATCCAGATATGAAAGCCAACTAACAAGAAAAGGGGAGAGGCTACTTTGCTAAGTGCTTGAAGATTTGGGAACCGGTGCAGGAACCATTTTGCGGCGCGTGGCGGGCCGTGTGATATTACGCTGCCGCGTCATCAACCCCGGCATGGCTGTATTTCGTGTGTTTCAATAGTGCGCCGGTCTTCCAATTGGCGTACGCGCCATAGGCATCCACGAGAATTCCCTTGAGTCCACTCGACTCTTCGAGCGCATACACAACCGATGAATCGTCCGGGTCAGACATTCCTTCGAAGCGGTGATGCTCGACAATTGTAAGGTCATCGCTTTTGAAAGTCCGGTCACCTGCAGTAAGCTGCCCGTCCTCTTTGGCAACCGTAAACTCGGTGGTGAATCCGCGCTGCCGCAACCCTTCCACCGCCTCCACCATGCTTTTGTAGACGTGAGTTGACATTGCCACTCCTCCTTGAACCTTCTTGCTTCTTTAATAGTATGGGCCAGCGACACGAGGCAAGGGACTAGCGAATGCCCGAGAGTTAGAAAGCACAGAGGAAGTGGGAACATTCTCAATTTCGCGCAGTGTGGCGGGCCGGCGCGGTCCTCGCTCATCCCCTCACCGCTCATCGCACCTCACACCGCGATAGACCCCGCCCACGTGTACCGTATCCAAGCTTGCTCTTCGTGATGCATCCCTCCTCGGCTTTGCGCTAGACTGCCTCCATCAGTCTGCATTCTCAATCTGAGGCCTAGCATGACAGAACCCCCCGCCGCGTCGGTCCCGCCTCATGCCCAACTGGTGCAGATGGGCACGGCGCATTGGATGTCGCATGTTCTTTACGTCGCTGCGAAATTGAGCCTGGTCGATCATATGGCCAAGGGGCGGACACGAGTTGATGACCTGGCCGCTGTAACGAAGACTCACTCCGCTTCGCTCGGACGCTTCCTCCGGACGCTCGGGCATCTTGGGCTCGTGACCGAAGACGGAGAAGACCGCTTCACGTTGACGCCGCTTGGTGAGGCGCTGAAGACCGGCGCGCCCGGTTCGGCGCGGGCAGCAATCCTGACGCTGGCAAGCCCTTGGATCACGAACGGATGGACACACTTACTCGAGTCGGTCCAAACCGGAAAGCCGGGATTGGACCAGACCCTCGGCATGCCCATTTTCGACTGGCTAGCAAAGCATCCTGAAGAAGCCTCGCTGTTCAGCGAGACCATGGTGAGTTTTCATGGAGCCGAACCGGCGGCAGTGGCCGCGGCCTACGATTTCTCCACGATGAAGACGGTCATAGACATTGGCGGGGCAACGGGGAATCTCTTGGCTGCGATTCTCGCTCGATATCCTGGCTTGCGCGGCATCCTGTACGATCTTCCGCACGTTGTTCGTGATGCTCCGGCCCTGCTGGAGGCTCGTGGAGTGACTGATCGTGCAACAATCACGTCCGGCAGTTTCTTCGACCGTGTGCCAAGGGGTGGCGACGCGTATCTGTTGTCGCACATCATTCACGATTGGTCTGAGGCGCAGTGCCTGACAATACTGGGCCACTGCCGGAGCGCCATGGCACCGTCCAGCCGCGTCCTGATCATCGAAATGGTCCTGCCGTCCGGCAATGCGCCACATCCCGGCAAGATGCTCGACATGATGATGCTCGTCGGTCCCGGAGGCCAGGAACGGACCGAGCCAGAGTATCGCACGCTTCTCAGCAAGGCTGGGCTTCGGTTGACCAAGGTCGTGCCCACGAATTCTGCCGTAAGCGTCGTGGAGGCAATGATCGCCTAATTATTAAGCCGCAGAAGGAGCGACAAGAAGAAGGGGACACGGAGGGAGAGAAGGTGTCATCAACTATTTCGCGGCGCGTGGCAAGCCGGCGCGTTCCTCGCTTCCCCGCCCCGTTCCATCCGATCGCTCATCGCACCTCACACCGCGATAGACCCCGCCCACGTGAAACCGTAGAATATCCTCGCTTCTTCCATAGAAGTCAGACTCGAAAGGCGGTTAGGTCTTGCAATCCAACAAAACAGATGACGCTTTGAAAGATCTCGCTGAGAGGCAGACGATCGCAGGAGACATAGAAGCCGCCAAAGCAACTGCATCCCAAATCACCTACTTCAATTACCGGCGGCAAGTCTGGAGAATAAGAAAGGGGACAGGCTACTTTACTAAGTGCTTGAATGGTCTTCCACGCTTCCTTAAGGTCGATTCTAACCTCAGTGCCACAGCGGTGATCGATCGCCACGAGTTCGTCCCAAACGGCTGTTGTCGATTCACACACGTGCGCACCGCCCTCAATTCATGATCAAACAGGGCTCATCGGGGATAAGAAAAGGGACAGGCTACCTTTCTAAGTGCTTGAAGAGTTTCGAAGTGGTGCCACCAACCATTTCATGGCGCGTAACGGGCCGGCTTACTCACCGCCCCTCCCAGCAGGACATCTTGCGGACTCCCCTCGTTGACGTCGTTTCTACCGCGCTCTGCATGCCGGTCTGGATTCGAAGATAAATTTGCCTTATCCTGCACGGCTAAACCTGCTTAGGGAGTATCTTCGTTGAGCTCCGACCCAGCGTTCCGATCGCTCTGTATCCGGGAGACACTTGCCTATCGAACCTAGGAGGTTGTTGAGACGACCTATGGAATGAACCGGTCAGGGGAGGTGCACCATGAAGCTGAATAAGCTTGCAGGCGTGACGTTCGGGGCAGCAATCGGCCTTTTCCTTCTCGGATCAGAACGCGCGCTCACTCAGCCTCAGCAACCACTCGTCGGTTCCGGATTTGACCTGGATTTTCACAAGAGACAATTCCCGTCAGGAATCCCCGTGGCAGATATCCTGCCTGTACCCGGTCGAAAGACGGAAAGCGGTCCCAATATTCCTCTCCCACAGGACCATTTCGATGTTACGACTGTCGGACCGGTGGAACCGATTCCGAAGATCGGCTTGCAGGGGTTGGTTCTCGCTTCTACCCAGCCGGATCTCGTCATCCGGGGGCTCAGTTTCACCCCGGAAGGGAAGGTCCGCTACTTCGTCCTCAACCTGAGTACCCAAGCCGTCGCCCCTCCCTTTGTCGTCGATCTACTCTACAACGGTCAGCGGCGCGATACAGTCAAACACAACGGTCTGCCTCCGCTCAGTCAACAACGCGTGGAGTCCTCATTGGCCAATCCGGGTGGCTGCGCAATTGCACAACTCCGTGCAATTGCAGATACACAGCAGACCGTGGCGGAGACGAACGAAGCCAACAACACGGAGGTGAATTCACAAGTTCCACCCTGTCCCGACCTGATCGTCCACATCGAGAAGGAGGAGACGGACACGCTTCACTATCGTGCGAAAATCAAGGTGACCAACAAGGGAAACCGAGCAGCGGGCAGACCGTTCATCGTGTTTGCCCGTGAATCGAGCGGACCGGCGGGCTATATCACCGTGCCGCCGGCAGAAAAGCGGATCGACGATCTTGAAGCAGGGGCAACCACGAGCTTTCACTATGGCGGCAATCATCTGAAGACGTCGGCGGTCGGCTATCATGCCATTGTGGACCGTTTTGACGACATCAAGGAATCCGATGAGACAAACAACAATGTTTCGAAAACGCTGCCGTGAGGGAACCATCCACTAATGAATCACATCTGCGAGACGATCTTCGTCCCAGCTGCAATTCGTATCTGCGGATGAATGAACCATTTCGCGGCGCGTGGCGGGACGCACGTTTCCGCGATTCTCCGCCTCGCTCCTCCTACCGGAGCCGCGCACGCTACGCCAGCATTTTCACTGCAAAACAAAGTAGCCTGTCCCCTTTTAACCCCACACAGCACACATGGTCACTGGTTTCCACAACTGACTTGGTATATGTTCTGCGCCTGCGGTTTCAGAACACGACTTCATCTCAGGGGAGACTTACGATGAACATCAGATACCTTATCCTGTGGCTAGCGCTAGGGCTGGTCACCGCCGGAGGCTGTTCGAAGGTGAAGGAGATGTACGAGGATAGGAGGTACGAGATCAAGGTACGCACGAATTTCGACGAGTCCATCGACTTTTCTTCGTTTCATACCTTTGCCCATTCGGGGATGACGGACAGAGGACGAAAGATCGCGGCCACTGACAACAAATCGCCCTTGAGGACGAGGATCAAGGAAATCGTCAACAAGCAACTCGTCGCCAAGGAACTTCGGCAAGTCGGCTTGGAAGACCGCCCAGACCTGCTCGTAGATTTATTGTTCGGCATGATGGATGCCGATAAATATCAGGAAGCCACCTTGGTAGTGAATCTGGCTGAATCGTCGAAAAAGAAGCGGGTGTGGCAGGCCGTGATTACCGAAACGGTGGGAGAGAGCTTGGAGAAGAACTTTGAATCGGTCGACAAGGGAGTCGCTAAGGCATTCAAAGACTATCCCCCGGCCAAATAAAGAGAAGAGAAACGGGACATTCTGCTTTTTCTAATCCATAAGGAACCATTTCGCGGCGCGGGGCGGGCCGGATCGTTCCTCGCCTCCCTGCCCCTCCCCTCTCCCTCACCGCTCATCGCACCCCTCACACCGCGATAGACCCCGCCCACGTGAAAAAGTAGAATGTCATAGTTTCTTTCTCATGCTCGGCACTATGGCATCAGGAATTTTGGACAATCGCGACATAAGTTGATTCACGCGACGCCGGCCATCTAGCTCAGAGAGACCACTGTGTTGGTGCACATCATCGCCGATTACGGAATGGGAGACCTCGCGTTCGCCGAGGTCGTCCAACGGATCAAGGTGCATTTGCCCGACATGGAACCAGTATTGACGCCTGTCCCGGCTTTCTCCACAATCGCGGCCGGCTTTTGCATCGCACAGATCGGCCTGCATCCTTCGCCTCCAGGTACGCTCATCTATCACAACGTGGCCCCGCGGGAAGACGATCCCGCCGCCCGTGCACAGAACGCCGGCGAGCGCCTCGCTTACGCACGTCTGCCAACCGGCGTCCGCGTGATCGGGGTAAACGCAGGACACGCCCTTTCCTTTATAAAGGATGTGGCCGAGAAGCTCCGCTGGGCAGCCTCTTCGGCCGAAGGAAGCCAGTTTCGATCACGAGATGTGTTTCCTCAAGCGGCGGCAGCCATTGCGCTGGGCCTGCCCGCCGCTTTGGGTAACGACCTCGATCCCGAAAGCATTCCTTCGCCTCCCGTCTCGGCGGTGGCATATGTAGACGGCTACGGCAACCTCAAGACGACCATTGCCTACGACCCGAATCGAGTTCGACCCGGCAAGCGGATCACCGTGCGGATCAACGAGCGTCAGCATGAGGCCACGGTCAGCGATGGGGCGTTCGCCGTGCCTCACGGCGAACTGGCATTCGCACCGGGCAGCAGCGGTTGGACGCTACGTGATGGAAGCAACGTGCGCTGGGTAGAGCTCTTCCTTCGAGGTGGGAACGCCTGGAATCTGTTCGACCGTCCGGCGCCAGGATCGTTCATCGCCATCCACTAATGCGCCTATAGTCTTCACGTGTAGCCCTTTGATCCCAGATCTCAAAATAATCGGCATTTCACAGTTGCCAAAGAATGGTTGAGAGGAATCATTTCACGCCGCGTGGCGGCCGGCTCGTGCCTCGCCTCCTTGCCCGGACTTCACCCCTCACCGCTCCTCGCACCTCACACCGCGATAGACCCCGCCCACGTGAAAAACGTAGAATGTCTTGGTTTCTTTGACCGAAGTGAGACTTGATCCGGTTAGGTGAGATCACTTCCCGACGCGTCGAGAATTCTTACATGATAGGACTGACAAGATCATGAATCTAAGACTTGAAGGCAGAAGAGCATTAATCACGAATGTCACTGGGCCTATCGGAGCGAGCATTGCCCAAGCGTTAGTCCATGAAGGCGTTGCTGTCGCATTGCATGGGGATAAAGAGGAAGTGAGTCGTATTGTTAGAGAAATTATTGCGAACGGCGGGAGGGCCAGTTGGACTACTGGGGACTTGGGTACAGACGAGGGAGTTGCGCACGTCATAGATCGAGCCATGGTGGAATGCGGTGGAATCGACATTCTTATTCATAACAGTAAAGTGCTGCCCGAACACGGATGGTTACATCAGCCTCCTGAATATTGGAACGACTTGTACAATCAGAATGTTGTATCTCTTGTGCGCCTAGTACGCATGTTGGAGCCACATATGCGGCAACGGGGATGGGGCCGGGTAATTTTAGTGCCAGGAGGAAGGCAGCGGCAAACCAATGATATAGCAGATCACTCCGTTACCGACGCTGCAAACATCAATGTGACAATAAGTCTCGCTCATGAGCTCGCACGAACCGGTATTACGGTGAATACGATAACGCCGGGGGTCATTGTGACGAACGATTCGGAGCAGTTTTGGCGCAAAGTGGCTGAAAAGCATGGATGGACTGGTGACTGGAAGGAAATCGAAGAACGTCTCTGTGACGAAGTATTATATGGTCCTACCGATCGCCTCGGGCGAGCCGAAGACGTCGCAACCCTTGTCGCCTTTGTCGCAAGTCCGGTTGCCGACTTCATTAACGGTACAAATCTGGCTGTAGATGGCGGATACACCGCTGCTCTTCGGCATCTCGCAATGCACTAAAAGGAGAAAGAGTCATACCAGGATAAGAAAAGGGGACAGGCTACTTTACTAAGTGCTTGAATGGTCTTCCACGCTTCCTTAAGGTCGATTCTAACCTCAGTGCCACAGCGGTGATCGATCGCCACGAGTCCGTCCCAAACGGCTGTTGTCGATTCACACACGTGCGCATCGCCCTCAATTCATGATCAAACAGCGGCTCATCGAGCCAGTGCAACCAGTCGCTGGGCGTCTCGACAGGAATAGGATCACTCACGTGAGAAAAGCGCAGACGTGTCCATGGCCAGTCCAACACTTGGTTCGCTAGTCCTGCCCGAACCGGATTGCGGAGAATGTATCGGATCACGATCAAGAGATGATCGTCCTGCTGAATGGGAAAACTCTTGAACCGGCCCTCCCAGAGATGTCCATGGCTCCGGTAATGCTCGTGATATCGTCGGACATGGCTCGTCATCCACCACTGCATGAAGGCACTCACTGCGCCGTCGACAGCTGGCTGTACAACCAGATGAAAATGATTTGGCATGAGACAGACGGCCAGCACTCTGACCGAGAATTTGGTTCTTGCTTTGGCGAGAAGGTCCAAGAAGACTGAATAGTCACCGTCTTTGTGGAAGACAGTCATGCCTCCATTGCCGCGATTGAGTACATGGTAGGCATACCCGGCTACTTGTCCGCGCGGAATCCGAGGCATGGGCGCGGACGGTACGCGAACCAGCATTTTCGATGCAAAGGAAAAGTAGCCTGTCCTCTTTAAATAGTGTCCCCTTTAAATTAGCTGTAACAAAGCGCCATAATTTAGCGATGGAATTCGCTTATCCGCCCCGAAGGAGCACGTCAGGAGTCGACTGGACATAAAGCTGTATGGAGAACGTCATGAATACTCATAGCTTTGGGTACGGATTCACACTTGGAGCGGCTTTTGCTCTTTTCCTATCCCCTTTTGTGCTGTCTGCGGCAAATAAAGGCTCATCTTCACCCAGTCTGATCCCTGCCGAACGGGTAGCTGAGTATGTGCACAGCGTGATCCAAGCGGATCGGAGTGTCTACACGACCGAAGTTGTTGAACGAATGAAGACCCAAGGGATTGTGACTGCTTCCGAGAATTGGAGAGACACAGGAAAACTTCCTTTGCCGGTTCAGTTCTTGATCGAAGCGAGCCGGCTTATGGCAGACAACCCGAATGGCATTCGATTCAGGCTGATCAGCAGTTGGGCCATCAACAAAGAAAATATGCCGAGGACTGACTTTGAGAAAACTGGACTGTTGCAAATTGCCGTGTCTCCTGAGCGTCCGTATAAGGGGACGAAGACGGAACATGGCATTGAGTACTTTGAAGCACTTTATCCTGACATAGCGGTCTCCCAGAGTTGCGTCCGCTGTCATAATGCGCACCCTCAAAGCCCCAAAAAAGATTTCGGGGTGGGAGACGTCATGGGAGGCCTGTTGTTGAGCATTCCGGTCAGCCGATAGCAAAATACAGCCAAGTGAGCACCGGGTCGGGAGTCTTTTCTGACTGACCCATTTCGTGGCGCGGGGTGGGCCGGCTGTTTCCCCGCCTCCCCGCCCATCCCCACCACTCATCGCACCTCACACCGCGATAGACCCCGCCTATATCAAAAACGTAGAATGGGTCGGCTCCGCATTTCCACTACGAGGCGTTTCTTGATTCCTGTTATTGTGGGCGCTCTCCTTGCTGTTGGGGTCGCAACACTGGCTAAGTTCACACACTTCGATGAAGACCGCAGCTTTTATTCCACTGTTCTCATCATCATCGCGTCATATTATGTATTGTTCGCGATTTTAGACGGTTCGGGTCATGCCTTGGTGTGGGAACTGATCCTCGCCGTCGCGTTTTCGACAGCAGCGATCATCGGCGCACTCTTTCTTCCCACGCTCGTTGGGGCGGGCATCGTTGCACACGGTCTCTTTGATCTTGTGCATGATGTTTTCATTGAGAATTCTGGTGTCCCGACTTGGTGGCCAAGCTTTTGTGCCAGCATTGATGTCTTGTTGGGAATCTGGGTGATTATCCTTACCCTTAACCGTTCCCGACCGTCATGCTCAATGCGTTAGAACTCAAAGTCCCCCCAGTTGCGCTCGTATTCCTGTTCGGCGCCCTGATGTGGCTTGCCTCTGCTTATTCTCCGTTCACCATCGCACTGCCTTGGCACTCGACGTTGGCCATTTGTATTGGCATTGTGGGACTCGCGATCGCGGGGGCCGGCGTCTTGAGCTTTCGCCGGGCGGAGACCACCGTCAATCCGCTCACACCGGAAGCGACGACAACCATGGTCACCTCGGGCATCTACCGTTTCACTCGTCACCCGATGTACCTGGGCTTCCTGTTTGTTCTTGCTGGGTGGGCGATTTACCTCTCCAACCTAGTGGACTTCATATTTCTTCCTCTGTTCGTGTGGTACATGAATCGATTTCAAATCATACCTGAGGAAAGAGTCTTGGGTGCCAAGTTCTCGCATTCATTCACAGCGTACAGATCTTCTGTCCGCCGATGGTTATGATCGCGGCGCGGGGCGGCCCGGCTCGTTGCTCGCCTCACCGCTCCTCGCACATCACACCGCGATTGAACCCATGCTCCGCTTCTCTCCCCTCCAAAGTGTCATGTAACCAGCTCACCTCATCGATCGACTAGAAGATACAGCCATCTCACGATCGGAGGTCAGTATGATCAGGCACATCGTGTTCCTCGGCGTCATCGCGATTTTCGTCCCCTCGCTCTCGTCTTCATCCGATCAGCTCGATTCCAGCGTGTATCAATGTCCGGGTCCTGCGGGTACCACCCTGTACACCAACCAGAAGCGACCGGGTTGTGAGGAGATGAGCCTTCCCGAGCTGACGATCGCGCCCCATCGAGGCGCCGCCATTCAATCTAGCAACGCGACGCTCTACGGATCACGCCCGTTCCCGTCTGACTGGTTCGACTATGCCGGATCAGTCGGTTCCTTCCGGAACCGTCTGACAGAGGGAGGGCTCTACGGCATGCAGGATTGGCTTGACTACGATGCGCCGATAGGCTCGATGCGTAATTCGCCTGCCTATTGGCCAAATCCTTATGGACTATACAGATGGTAAAACGGCAAAGGGAGAAGTAACCGGGGAGACATTCTAGATTTCGCGGCGCGGGGCAGGCCGGCTCGTTCCTCGTCTTCCCTCTCCCTCCTGGCCCCTCACCACTCATCGCACCTCACACCGCGATAGACCCCGCCATCCCGCCGTCTTTGTGTAAACCACGCTTTCTTTTTACGAATCGACAGTCCCGCCGGCACCCGGCTGGGCTTTCTTATCCGCGGCGTGCCGCCTCGATTGCGGCGACAGCCTGCATGCACTCACTCACCCAATCGCTCAAAGACCTAACAGATTGAGGCGTCGCCCGTCTGACGCTCCCGCGATTGCTCCAACACTGAAACGACCTGTCTTCGGTGTATCTATTTCGATCCTGGGAATCTATTTCGATTCCCAGATTCCATGCCTTCTTTAGCAACGATTGTTAAGCTTCGTCTGTCTCTAATCGACCCTTACCATTTTAAGGCGTTGATATCGCTGCTACAGCATTGAAGGCACTTCGTGTCCAAGATTGGTCCAGCAGTTGCTCATATGTCCTTCAGCATGGGGCAAGGAAACAACGCCATGAGAAGCCTCCTCGATTACCTGCTCGTCCTCATAGTGCGATTTGGTGCAGGGTCTGCGCTCGTGATGGTCAAGAATCTCTGTCCCTAGCGAGAGAACGTGGGAAAACAAGAAAAGGGTCGGGAGTCTTTTCTTGGGGAATAGGAAACGGTGTCAGGAACCATTTCGCGGCGCGTGGCGGGCCGGCCTGTTCCTCGCCTTCCTGCCCTCCCTCTTCACCTCTTCACAACTCATCGCACATCACACCGCGATAGCCCCCGCCCACGTGTAGAACGTCTGGATCTCGACCGAAGTCAGACTAGAAATGCTGTCAGGCCAGTTTCGCGGGGGGGGGCGGGCCGGCTCGTTCCGGGCCTCCCCGTCCTCTGCCTGATCCCTCATCGCTCACCGCACCTCACACCGCGATAGCCCCCTCTTCGGTGTGCAAGAAAAAGTAGCCTGTCCCCTTTTAATCAGCGTGCAGCCTTGGAGCATTTCTCCTTTTCGATTGTTTTATGGCTTGCTCTCGTCTAGCTTAGAGTCTTGAGACTGAAGAATCGCTTTCGCTTATTAGGTGCTTATGATCAAGCGACGGACAACTAAGACAAAGCGAGTGAAGCGGGCTACGAAACCCGCAGGGTCGAAGGCAAGAGTCAAACGGCCCACTCGCCGTCCCAACAAACAGCTCAAAGCGAAAAAGTCCACGGGACTACGCTCCCTTAAGTCACGAAAGTCCAAATCCGGCCCGTCAGACACAAGCTATCTGGCGTGGATTGAAATGACTGAGTCGCCCGAATGGTCGATTGCCAGCTAGTGGCCCTCGCCACCCCCCCCTTCCCGCTCCTCACCGCTCATCGCACTTCACACCGCGATAGACCCCGCCCATGATGACGTGCGTTCAATTCCTTGAGGACTAGCGGGTGGTGTCATGGCGCTGGAACGTGCGGCCTGCGAGGTGCTAATTTCCTGCTTCCTGAGTCGAGCTTTCCGCCGAGTCGCCGCTTTTGCAGCCGGTGAATAGATTTGCAATCGCCCCAACAAGTTTCTGGCGTTTGACGGTACCAGCGGTTCCCCCTTTCGTTCCGTACTCGGGATTTCCCGCTGTCCCTTTCACTGTGACGGTGACGGGCAACATGGTGAAACCGTCCGAAGCCTTCGCGAATTGATCGAGGCATGGAATCTTGACGTGGCTGGAGAAGGTAGGCCCGACTTTCGGTGAAAATTGAGCGTCGAGCTGGCCGTCCAGTCCGATCTTCCCTTCGGCCTCGATCGCATACATAGAGCCAATGGCGCGAGTTTGGTTCAGATGCATCCATCCATCCTTGATGTGAAGCTCGACATGAAACGTCTTGAATTCTGCACCCTGGAACTCGTCGATGCGGGTGTGCTTTGCGAGGAGCTCCATCACGGGCGACTTGGCGAACCGGCCGTTTTCGACGTCGAACACTGCTATGCCATTCAGACTATTACGCAACGCCTCGCCCTGGCCCCGACCCGTTCCAGAGGTTGTGAACCTGCCGAGACCGGTTATTCGACCTCCTGGTTCGGTAAAGAGCGCTTCCGTGATAAGACCGAGATCTAACGCATTTCCTTTTGCGTCCCAGGTGATGTCTTGCTGCCTGTCCTTCTGCGCAATCGCGAATGTCCCCTGCACCGATCCTCCCGCCAATCCAGTCGGCTCCAGCGTCGCCTGCATACTGTGCCCGTCTCCTTTCGCGAGCAATCTTCCCGCTCCGATTGGGAGGTTCCGATAAGTCAGGGTCCCGATCGCAAGATCAACATCGATATCCAGCGGCAATGCGAAATCAGCCTTTGTTTCCTTTTTTAATTGAGGCGGTTCCCCAGGGGTGGTCTGTTGGATTGGGGTGTCGTTTGTAGGTGGCGCCAGTAACGCGGCGTACCAATCTGTGTCGAGCACCTCCACGCTCCCACGGAGTTGCAGGTGGGACCTGAGACCCAAGCGGACCGTCCCTTTCATCATCACCCTGTCCGCCCGTCCCATCGGCCGCTCGGCGTTCATGGAGAGTTTCGCGATCTGAATCTCGTCTTCACTGCGTGTCACGAGGTGCTCGACATGAATTGTGGCCGGCTCAGAGCCGGCCCGACCTTTCACCGCGACCGTGATCGGTCCAACAGTTTCGCTTCCCTGGAAGACGACCATTCCACCGGCTCGCTGTGCGACATTCAGCGCTCCAGCCACCACTAAGGGACCCGGCGCGCGGCCGGGAAGGATATCGAGGAAGTCGACGAAGGGCTGGCTATCCCACTCCTTCACCGTCACGTTCACGGATGCGACCGACGTCGTGGTGGCTTCGGCAATCAGCGGCCATCGGCCGCTGATCAGCAGGGTACCCGTATTGGTACCGGCAGATTCCATGCTGACCTCGATGCGCTGGAGGTTGGCCGTTGCCCAGGCGCTGTCTAATTCCATCTCGGCCAGTACACCGAATGTCTTTGTGATCTTGTGAGTCTTATCCAATCGTATGCGCAGCTTCACGGCTCGCAAGTCAGCCTGGAGGGTCAGCGGCTGGTCCGGGCCTGCCCCAACGACTCGAACATCCCCGGTGAGGTTGCCTCCTGAAATCATTCTATGTTGCCGTTCCGTTAATAGACCCAGCCGGGCCACGAAGTCGCTCACGTCGGTGGTGTTGACATCGAGCGCGAGGTCCGTCGCACCTCCAACATCGGCCGATCCGGTCAGGCGCACCTGCGCGAGCTGTCGGTTGCGGTCCAGCGCTCTGATCGCCCAGGAGTCGACGGACATGCGCGAGCCGCCGGCAATGGACGCACGAATTTCGGTTTCCAACGTGACGGGAACGCTTGAATGCTTTGTCCCGCGCTGGAATGTGACTCGGTCCACATCCACGCGGCCGGCGACGGCGATGTCATCGATGCCTTTGAGGCGGACCTTTACGTCAGTGTCAAGCACTCCACCACGGACCCCAGCCAACACTTGACTGCCGGTCATGGTGATCCATGGACGGACCTGATGCATTCCCAAACGGTTGACACGAAGGTTCAGGGTGATTTCTTCCGCCGCTACACCCGAGTTGGAGTCATCATTTTTCTTTCCCCGCACGAGGCTCAGCACGAGTGGCCGATCAAGCGCGACCGTGACGACGGGCCGCTGTCCCTCGACCGCCTGGATGCGCATCCGATCCAGCCGGAGGAGCCGCTCTGTTCGGGCCAGCTTGCCGGTCTGCTCGATCTCGAGATTCAACGGTGGCGCATCGGACGCCGTCGCCGGCATGTGCAGCTGAAGACCGCGGTTACGCAGATCGACTTTCCACTGTACCTCGCGTTCGTCTACCGCGAGTTCGGCATGGCCATCGATCTGCCCCCGTGCGATGGTGGTCTCACTCCACAGTGCAAGCAGCAGATTCAGATTCTCGCCGGGCAAGCCCGTAAGCGTCATGTTGCCGCTCAGCGCGGTGAGCCCCGCCGGATCGCCGAGCCGCCATTGGCCGGTCGCATGCAGCACCGCGACCTGTTTGTCTTTCAGGCTGACCGTCGTCGTCGCTGGGTCAAGTTTCAGCTGCTGCATATCGGTCAATCTCGACTTCCATTCAGTGACGAACTGTAATGGTCCTGTGCCGGTCCGTCCGCTCCGCTCACTGCTCATCTGGATTCCGGTGCCCTCGACACGGCCTGCCACGTCCACGGTCGCCCCATGGTCGTACGTCGAGATGACGAGCCCGCCTTCCAACCGGCCGGCCGCCACTTCCCGCAACGTGTGGCGGCCCAGCAATGCGAGCCATGGACGGAGATCCCGGATGTCTGATGGAGCCAGGCGCAGAGACAAGACAGCCGGCTGGGGATCCGTCTCTCCCCGTCCCGTTTCTTTCTCAGGCCGATCGAGATCGAGCACAACAGGACGATCGAGCGCTCCCGATAGAAGCGTCCTTCCCCTATCGATAACGTTGATGGTCAGAATCTCCATGGTCACGACCATCGTGCTGGAATCAAACGATCCAGCGTGTTCTATCGAGAGCTCGACCGGCGGACTCGCCTCGCTTTCGCCGGATCGGAATCGTACATCAGAGCCGGTCGCGTTCACTTTCACGGACGTCCGGCTCCCCTCGTTGTGCACGTGGACTTGGGCATTGAACCGGCCCGACTGCACATGCGGACCGGGGGCCTCGCGCAACCAGAGATCGAGGATGTCGCCTCTGACGTCTGTCCATATTAGGGAGGCATCGGTCACGGTCGGGCGAGTTGCCCCGTTCGTCTCACCAGTCAAATCAATCGTTCCTAGTTTCGTTCCGGCGCCGCTGATCGCGAGGTGGGAAGCAGCCTTCAGACTCTGCGATGCAGGTTGATAATTGCCGGCGAGCGCCTGCTCAACCTGGACGACTTCAGGATCGGCTGGATCGAGGTTGCCAGCGCTGGTTCTGAGGAGGACGTGGTTCAATCCGTTCCACGTTATTGAGGTGCCGTCGGCCGCGATTTCGACGGGCAGATTGAGGTCGAGTGTGCCCAACAGGTCTGGTATGCCCTCGCGTTCTCTCAGAAAACCGGTTCGGATCGACACGTTCCCGGACTGTCCCGGTCCGAGCCGGTTCAACATTGCGGAGACCCGCCCCGTGATCCGATGGTCGGCCTGCTCGACGATCACTGTCAGGTCCTCCAAACGAGCCCTTTCGATGGCCACCAGGGCCGGGCGCGCCCGCGTCTGCCCATTCTCCGCTTCACGTGTGCCAGACGCCATCAACGTCATGTTGATCCAGATCTGGGCCCGCTGCAGTTCGAAGTCGTCGATCCGCGGTATAGCTCCTGTCATGAATGACCACCACGCGGCGCGGAGTGTGAGCCGTTCTGCATCGATCGTGACTCCCAACATGGGATCCTCGTATCGGAAGCCCTCGATGTGGAGCAACCCACCAAGCGTGAGCATGCCGTCGCGGACCTCGAACGTGGCTCCGGTGAATTTTGCAGCAAGAGGGACAATAACGTGACGGAAGCTGTGTGGCGTCTGCAAATAGACGAGAAGGCTTCCGAGCACAATGAGCGTGACCAACAGAACGAGACCGAGTTTTTCGACTAGACGCATGGTGCGTTGCCCTACGTGAGAGACGGGAGCTTACCAGGGCGGGAACACCGACGGAAGGATGAATCTTCGCGGGTGAGGTCAGTTGAACTGATGAAAGTCGTAAGACCCGAAGAAGTTGTTTAGGGCATAGCGCCGAATACGAAAGCAAATGGTGCCAGGGACGGCGCGGGCGGGCCGGCCCGTTCCTCGCCTCCGCGTCCCTCCCCGCTCATCGCGCCTCACACCGAGATAGACCCCGCCCACGCGAAAACAAGGGGGCGGGAGTCTTTTCTTGACACAACCCTCATTGACTACCAATGGGAGTGAACTTCATATCGTCAAAGGTGTCATTGATGGTCTTCCACACGGCCGCTTCTGATTCATGGATCTGATCTGTAGCGGTTGGTGAATCCTGGGCTCCCCTCATTTCTCCCAATTGAGGATCCGCATATTTCCACCGTCGCGCGATGCCGTTCGCGTCGTACAGATACCGCACCATATTTCCATCGATCCGCCACTCACAGATCTCGCTCCCTCCGCCCTGCGCGATGCAGCGGTCTGGCGGGCCTCTCTCTATGATCCGAGTGTCTTTATATTGCCCGAGCCATTTGTCAAACTCCTCGGACAACGCCCGGCGCTCACGATCTTGCGTAGAGGCGCATCCCATGACGGCTGCGAGAATACCCGCTCCTAGGAGCTGCAAAGCGAAGGCTCGGGAAGAGGATAGAGAACGTGACTGATGTCTGCTCGATGACACAGGTCGTTCCTCGGCTGAACAAGATCCTTCAATACAGAATCGCGTCACCAGCAACCGACACGGGGGCAAGATAAAGGGGACAGGCTACTTTGCTAAGTGCTCAATATGGGCCCGGAGCCATCCTCGGGACGTCGCGGGTCGGCCCGATGCTCGGCTCCCCGCCCCCTCACCGCTCATCGCACCTCACACCGCGATAGCCCCCGCCATCCCGGCGTCTTTGTGTAAAACGCGCTTTCTTTTTACGAATCGACAGTCCCGCCGGCACCCGGTGATGCTCCCACCGGGCTTCCTGGGAATGTACGCTTGGAAGATCTACCTTATCCGCGGCGTGCCACCTCGATTGCGGCGATGTCGATTTTTGTCATCTCCATCATCGCATCGAAGGCGCGTTTGGCGGCGGCGGGATCCGGATCAGTTATCGCTTCCGTCAGCGCCACCGGCGTAATCTGCCAGGACAAGCCCCATTTGTCCTTGCACCAGCCGCACGCACTCTCTTCGCCGCCGTTGCCGACGATCGCGTTCCAGTAACGATCTGTTTCTTCCTGGTCGGCGGTTGCGACTTGAAACGAAAACGCTTCATTGTGCTTGAATGCCGGTCCACCATTGAGCCCAAGGCAGGGAATTCCCAATACGATAAACTCGACTGTCAACACATCGCCTTTCTTGCCGGACGGAAAGTCTCCCGGTGCTGTGTACACCGCGCCAACGGATGAATCGGGAAACGTCTTGGCATAAAACTGTGCCGCCTCCTCGGCCTCGCCATCGTACCAAAGGCAAATCGTGTTCTTTGCTGGCTTCATATCACTTCTCCATGTGATGAGCCGCCCGACGACGGAGTAAATCGCAGTCGGACATCAGCTCCACGAATCGATTGCGCTAGGATGATTACTGGAGTCTACTCCATGAAACTGGGAAAGAAAAAGGGGACAGGCTACTTTTCTAAGTGTTTAAATAATGTTCAGGAAGCATCTGTCGGCGCGTGACAGGCCGGCTCGTTCGTCGCCTCCCCGCCCCCTCACCGCTCATCGCACCTCACACCGCGATAGACCCCCGCCCACGTGAAAACGTAAAATGATTGGATTTCTTCAACCGATTTTCAGCGTACCCCTCTGCAAATTGCGCGGTTCAGCCGATCTTGCTACAGCGGATGGAGCCAAGGTGTCTTCTTGGCCATGTCATTGGTGTATGGCATGCCCAACCATCATGCCAATGCTAGTTTTGCCGGTCGGCAATTTGGCGCCCTCGGGCCATAGTGAAAAGATGATTCCGTCGGTCTTGGCAACCGTGTCCGCAAACTCCTTGGCCTTATCGGGGGACATATCCAGTATCTTGATGTTCCCTATGACGCCCTCCACGGAATGATCATGCCAAACCTTTTTCCAAACCTTTTTGGGAAGGACCTTCTCGTCGCGAGTCACAGTCTTGGCGACAATGTACTCCACTCCGATGAGTTTCGCGTCGTTGTCATCCGTCTCGTAGAGAAGACACTCAATGAACGGCTCAGGAGAGACGATCTTGCAATAGTGATGGAATGGCCCTCGTACCTTACCATCGATCAAGTGCGGGGCCGTGACGTGGATGACATGCCCGTCCGCGGGAGTCGCTTTCGCGGCAGTTTCCGGTGCAGCTGGGGAGGCAGGAGGCGACTCTTGAGCTTGTGAAAGTCCCACCGCGATTACAAGGATGAAACAAGAGTTTAGAATGCTCAGTGTCTTTGTCATGGCACCCTCCTTTCCTAAGACAGGTACTCCAGCTTACGAAAACAGCACAAGACAGGCAAATGCCTGCAGCGCGGTGGGAGCGCACAGCGGTTTCCTAAGCCTTTCGGATAAGAGATTGTGCTTCTGCGGCTCAACAGCCTGGGAGAAGAGAAACGGAAATTCTACTTTTTCGCGGCGCATAGCGGGCCGGTCCCGTCCTCGCCTTCCCCCCTCGCATGCCCATTCTCACCGCTCAGCTTCTTCACACAGCGATAGCCAGGGCCCGACCTGGACGTAGCATCTCTCGCTCTCGTGATATATGATTCGCACGTCGCTAGAGCAGACGTGCGGCATGTCATCGTGTTCGTGCTCGAAGGAAAGGATATGTTCCCATGAATCCAAACAAAGCACTTTGGGAAAAAGGCGACTTTACTCGCATTGCGGAGACTATGAGAGAGAGCGGAGAGGCACTCGCCAGGGGACTCGGCATCACACAAGGGATCAAAGTCTTGGACCTCGGATGCGGCGATGGAACAACGGCATTACCTGAGGCGAGACTCGGAGCAGACGTGTTGGGTGTTGATATCGCGAGCAACCTGGTTGCGGCTGGGAACAAACGTGCACAGGAGCAGGGCCTCACGAACTGCAAGTTTCAGGAAGGCGATGCGTCCACTTTGCACGAATTGAAAGATGATACGTTTGATCTTGTCGTGAGCATTTTTGGAGCCATGTTCGCCCCAAGGCCGTTTGATGTGGCCAAGGAGATGGTACGCGTGACCCGGCCCGGAGGTCAGATCATTATGGGGAACTGGATTCCCAACGATCCGACATTGGTCGCACAAATCTTGAAAATCAGTTCCTCGTACTCGCCCCCACCGCCGGAAGGCTTCGTCAGTCCTATGACGTGGGGAATCGAAAACACCGTGATCGAGCGATTTGCAGGCGCGGGGATTCCAAAAGAGAAGATCTCTTTTGTGAAAGACACGTTTACCTTCAACTATTCCGGCACACCATCCGATCTGCTTGGTGTATTCAGAAGATACTATGGGCCAACCATGAATGCGTTTGAAGCGGCAGAAAAGAATGGTCGGGCCGGTAATTTACAGAAGGAGCTGGAAGTTCTGTTCAATAGTCAAAACACAAGCCCACGCAAGGATGCCACTTCTATTCCTGCGTCCTTCTTGCGCGTCACTGTTTGCGTATAGTGGCCCAGAAAACCTGAGTACAAATCAGGGGCAGTTCTTGACCTTGCACCTCGGACGAAACCGATAGACGGGACTGAACAACCATTTCGCTACGCGTGGCGGACTTGTCTCTAAACACTGCCGTCCGCCACCTATGGGGTCTATGCTAGGGAATACAGAACCAGTCAAGAACCGAGGGACAAAGGGTGATCTGATGAATCAACAATCTCGCAATGGACATACTCACGGCTGGACGAGACTGGGCTTCTGTCTCGCTGTCCTGCTATGCGGAGCGGCTATCGGATCTGCAGAGGAAACGCCAGTTCCTCCGCCTCCAAAAGACACACCGCCTCTAGAAGGTGGTGACGTGCAGGAGCGAGGCGTCACAAAGGGCGACGTTGGGAATTTGAAGGACAAAATGCTTCAGCAGAAACTTCAGCCTCAGCCAGGAGGAACTCCTCCCCCACAGCTCTGCCACACCGAGACTCGGATGATGACGCAGTGCAAGTGTTTCAATCAGGCGGAGTGCCAACCGCTTTCGGCGCTGTTTCCCAATCCCTGCCCGCCGGGCAGCCAGCATTGCGAATTCGTGCCGATGGCACGAGGTACCCTGCCTCCGTTGCCACCGAATCTCTGTGGATATCAAGTGCCTTGGACCTTCACCCAGTGCTCGTGCCACAACCAAACCGAATGCCAATTACTCTCACCTTTTTGTCCTGGCTCCTGCCCAGCTGGAAGCCAGAGCTGCAATTGCACACCCTTACGTAGAGGAAATTGATCGGATGGAATGATCGCCTGAAATAGCCGTGGCCTTGCCCATGCTGCCGTATGCGCAAGAAAAAGGCGTCAGGACCATTTCGCGGGGCGGGCCGGCGCGTTCCTCACCTCGCCCATCCCCACCGCTGATCGCACCTCACACCGCGATAGACCCCGCCCACGTGAAAACGTAGAATGTCCTGCTTCCTTCGACCGAAGTCAGACTCGTTGAGAATGCAACCCTCAGAGATCATGCAATCGTGAGCCGAAAACTCGAACTGATTCGTGAGGAAAAGCTCTTCCGCCTGCTGCCGGGCAGGACGAAGCACAGCCGACTGGAGGCCAGCGGGGTCGCGCTGATCGACGACAACACAGCACTGGTGGTATTCGACAATCTCAATCACGTGGCGCGCATCGATCTTTCGCTCAAACGCCATACAAGCAACGCGCTTCTACCCGCGCCAAGCCTGGGATCGGGATTCGAGGACATCGGCATCGATCACCGGCACCGCCGGGTATTCTGTCTCATCGAGTCGGTGGAGGACTGCGACGGACTCCTCCGCGGATTTGTCGCCGAGTACGATCAAGGCGGCCGGTTCATCCGCTGTTCTCGACTTCCTGCCCGCCTGGCAAAGGCCAACAAGGGCTTCGAAGGTCTCGAGCACGTGTGGCGGGGCAGCCGGGAGTATCTGTACGCCCTCTGTGAGGCAACTCCCAAGCTGGGCAAGGGGCGCATCGAGGTCTTCGTTCGCGCCCGGAACAGCGAATGGAAGGCCTCGCACCGTATCCAATTGCCCCAAAAGGCCGAGTTCGAGGACTATGCTGCAATGTCGTATCGCGCCCGGAAGCTCGCCGTGGTCTCCCAGGCTTCCGCCCGAGTGTGGGTTGCTGAGATCGATGAAAAGGCCCGTGCGGTGGTACCGGGGTCGCAGGCCGTCTACCGCTTCCCTAGCAAGCGCTACGGCAACGTCGAGGGAATTGCCTGGCTCGCTCCGGACACCCTGGTAGCCGTCTCCGACCGAACGAAGAAACAACAGCCCGATCGCTGCTCAGACAAGGATCAAAGCATCCATCTATTTCGGATCCCAGCGGGTTAAGGAGCAAGAAAAGGGGACAGTCTACTTTTCTGCATGAGAAAAGGTGTCAGGACCCATTTCTCGGCGCCTGGCGGGCGGCTTGTTCCCGCGAGACAAACGCATGGATTGAAGGAACGGAACGACGATGCCTCCATTTCCAAAGCCATCATTTAGTTTTTCTTACCAAGTACAGACTGAGATCACAGCGCTTCGCCGTCACAAGGCAAAACCAGACCGGTTGATTCCCACCAAGACCACAAATCGTCTGCTCCTTGCGACCTGGAATATTGCCAATCTTGGGGTGCAGGAGCGGCGCAGCCAGGATTATCAACTGATCGCCGAAATGATCAGTTGGTTTGATATCGTGGCTATTCAAGAAGTGAATGACAATCTCATCGGCCTTAGAGGAATTCAACAACATCTGCCTACGATGATGCGCACGCTATTTTCCGACGAGGCGGGTAACAACGAGCGAATGGCATTTATCTATGACTCCACAAAAGTCACCCTGCGAGAAAAGGTTGGAGAGATCGCCATTCCTCCCAGTGAGAGTCGGTACATCACACTGCCGGGCATTAACCAGAAGTTTGATGGGTTTGATCGCAATCCTTACATGGCTGCGTTTCAGGCAGGGAATTTCCAATTCCTGCTCATCAATGTCCATCTTTACTATGGGAGCGATTCAGCAGTATCGATGAACCGTCGAAGTTTAGAAACTTTTGCCGTGGCTCGGTGGGCGGACAATCGCAGAAAGAGTCCCAACTGCTACTGCCAAGACATCATCGCGCTGGGGGATTTCAATCTTCCAAAAACCAAGCCAAACGATCCGATCTTCGATGCTCTCACAAGTCGCGGCCTTCACCTCCCTGAGCATACGTCAGAAGTTGGATCGAGCATCGCCTCTGACAATCATTATGACCAAATTGCCTTTTTCCCTGGTCAGACAAGCCAGGAGTACACCGGCAATACCGGCATCTTCGACTTTGATACTGCAGTGTTTTCGACATTATATGGCACAAATCCCAACCCGAATCAGAAGCAACAATTTTTCGCTTATGTCCGATACTATCTTTCGGATCATCGCATTATGTGGGCGGAATTCAGGACCTAACGATTGTCCGCGGTCGTTTTGCTCCTTGAAAAGAGAAAAGGGACATTCTACTTTTCCAGAAAGACCCATTAACAACCATTTCCCGGCGCATGACGGACCGGCTTTGAATCACTACCCTCTCCTGACCGATCTTTCCATCGCGTCAGCAATAATCAACGATGGCTACATCAGTTTCATGACTCGCCATCATCCAGATCCTCTAATACTTTCCACTCGCCATCCCTAGAATGGCATAAACTCGAAGTTCTGCGGAACAACGGGAGGCACCTCTATTTTGGGACGTTGAGGAGGACCAGGCGGCGATGGCCGTTCCCCGAGCGTGACATCAAGTGTGTGTGCCTCACCATCTCGATGGACCTTGAGCGTAACGGACTGCTCCGCTTTCAGTTGCTTGAAGACCTTGGCATACTGCCCGCTAGTCTTAACGTCCTGCCCATTGATGCTCACGATAATATCCCCGCCCAAGACCCATGGTTCTCCCTCAATGGTCACATCCAATTCACCGGCGCGGAGTCCGACCCTTCGGGCGGGACTTCCTTCTTCTACATCGATGATGAGCAAGCCCCCTACAAGAGGCAACGCAATGAGATTGCGCAATTCGTCGGTCACAAATTTTCCTTTAATGCCTAGCCAAGGTCGGATCACGCGGCCATGGGCCCGCAGTTCTGGCAGAACAGCTTTCACGGTATTGATCGGAATGGCAAACCCGATGTTCTGCGCTCCCAGCAAAATGGCGGAGTTGATGCCGACCACGCGGTCCTCCGAATCGACGAGCGGACCGCCGCTGTTCCCGGGATTAAAAGGGGCCGTCGTTTGAATGACCCGGTCTTGGAACACTTCCTGTTTGGTCTCAAAGAGTTTGCCGAATCCACTTACAATGCCTGTTGAAAAGGCATAGCCAAGCCCAAACGGATGTCCAATAGCGAGGACTTTTTGGCCGATTTCGAGTTTGTCGGAATCCCCAAGATGAGCAGGAGCATATTGCCCTTTCGGGAGGGTGACCTGGAGCAAGGCGACATCGGTTTGCGGATCGCTTCCGATCAGCTCTGCCGGCAGACGAGTCCCATCATGTAATGTCACGGTGATTCCAGCTGCTCCTTCCACGACGTGTGCATTGGTGACAATTGCGCCTCTTTCATCGATCAGAATCCCGGAACCGAGACCTTTGTCCGATGCGTGAGCGATGTGATGGGAGCTGACGTAGGCTGAGGCCACCAAGACGGTGGATTTCGCCATCTGCTTATAGACCCTCACGCTGTTCACTTCCTCCGGCGTGACCAAGGCGGCACCGAGCAAGCTTGGTATTCCCGTGCAGACGGTCAGCACTAGACAAGCGACAAACCAGCTAAGGAGCGAGCTCATAGAATTGCAGCACTGTCTCATCGAGGTCTCCTTCCTTGGAGAACAAGGCGGGTGGCATCTTAGTACACAGTCGCGCCAAGACTCGAAAAGGTTACACGGCATGAGCTACATTTTTGGTTTCTGGAGGTCTTTGGAGTTGGGAACCTATGGCAGTTCCCTGTCAAATCCTGCAGATATACATGTGATGCGTGGCGGGCTGGGTTAAATTTGTGGGACCGATGAGGTTTTACGTCCGAACCAGAGAGGTCGCTCTTTATTCACCGTGCTCAATCGCGTGTGTAGTCCCTACGGGCCATTCACCCACCACTGAAGTTTCAATCGGGGCCGGATGTACGGGATGCCCCATGACCGAATAGAGAGCCGCCAACAATGATCGCTGCCGCCAATGACTGCAATGAATGTGCGTTCGTCAATCCATTTGATGTCCTGAAGCAAGAATGTTTCGTACATCCAGCCGAGCCACCGACACGATATCAGCCGCAAGGGCTCTTTGCTGATGAAGGCGAAATTCGTGATCTCTTCGAACGGGCAATCGTAATCGGTGATGAGAATGTAGCCGTCCGATGTCTCGAACTGGCTTAACAATACGTACCCGGGCAACGAAAGCTTGGTACGCTTGCCATCCAAAAACAGGCGGGAACGGAGTGGCCAAGTCTCATATTCGCCGTCGTGCTTCTCCAGCGTAAATCGGTTGATCGGCTTCATATATCAATTATAGCGAGAGCATGGCGGACCGGCTCGTTGCTCGCCTCTCCGCCACCTTCACCGCCCATCGCACCTCACACCGCGATAGACCCCGCCCCCATGAAAACGTAACATGTTCTGGTTTCTGACGCGTGCCGGACCGGTCTTATTGCCTGCTCTCCGTTGAACCTGTCCTTTTCACTCGCTGACATACAATCATCATGCCGGTTTTATCTTTCCTTATGCATTGACAGGGGAAACGTACTTACTGTCAATTCTGACAGTTTCCTTCGACCCACTCAGTCCTTACACTTCGTACGCATCAGTTTATATGTTGCTCTGAGATGTTCGTGTCCGAGTTGAGCGACACACATTAAGAGAGGAGACACTCTCATGAGACGACTTGTTGTATTGCTGTTTTCAGTTGCGATGGTATCAGGCGCTGTCGCTGCCAGCGCCGAAACGTCTACACCGACCGACACGCCTCCCGCCAAACTGATCGTGGACCCTCCAGTTCCTGACCTTCTGGCTCAGGGCATCGTCTGGATCACGTGGCGAGCGGAGAACGTAAACATCGGACCGGAGTCCGGCAAAGACGCCCTCAACGCATCTCCACGGGTTGGACATCTGCACATACACGTTGACGACCTGCCATGGTTGTGGGCGCACATGAGTACTGCCCCGATCGACGTGGCCTTGTTGCCGCCCGGCCCGCACAAGATCAGAATCGAATTGGTGAATGCCATCCATCAAGGCGTCCCCGAGCAGTCAAAGACAGTGACGTTCACCATTCCTGAGGGAGCGCATCCTCACTGAAGGTCGTGGAAACTCTAGCGCAACGTCTGGCGCAAAGGCGGGATGTTGGATGGTTGATATCGGCCCGATACTTGTAACCGGCGCAGCGGGTCAACTCGGGGCGGTTGGCAGAACCGTGACTAGCCTTCTCCTCGATAGAGGTATTCCGGTTCGCGCCATGGTCCGCCGCGAGGACGAGCGGGCCGCTGCTTTGCGAGCCGCAGGCGCCGAGGTGGTGGTTGGAAACCTGCTCGAACCGGCCGACGTCTATCGAGTCGTGAAAGGCTGCCAGCGCGTCTATTTCAGTATGTCTGTGTCTCCAGGGTATTTAGAGGCGGCACTCATCATGGCGGCAGTCGCCCGGGAAGTCCGGGTCAACACCCTGGTCAACATGTCTCAGATGACTGTCTCGCAGATGAGCATCCAGAACACAACCCCGAGTCATCAGCAGCGCCAGCACTGGCTTAGCGAACAGGCGTTCATGTGGTCCGGCGTGCCAATCGTCACCATCCGGCCAACCATGTTCCTGGAGAGCTTTCTCCCCCTCGCAGGTCCCACGATTCGCGACCGTAGCCGCATCGAGCTGCCATTCGGACGGGGCAAGACTTCTCCGGTTGCTGCGGCTGATGTGGCCCGCGTCGTCGCTGCCGTCCTCTCTCACCCTGGGCCGCACATCGGCCAGATATACGAACTCACGGGGCCTCGGTCGCAGGACATGCACGGGGTCGCTCGGGAATTCTCAGATGCACTGAACCGAGACGTCACATACAGTGACATCCCACCAGAGGATTGGGATCGGCATCTACAAAACCAGCAAGTGCCGGAGCATCTCGCCCTGCACCTGATGACGATGGCCGAGTTGCACCGAGCCGGTCGGTATGACCGGATGGCTGACGGCGTGCAGCTGGTGACTGGCCTGCCAGCAATGAGCATCCGGGAATTCGTGTCGCTTCACGCGGATAAGTTCGGCGGTCGTCGATCTTAACGATCACTAATAAGAAGTCATCAGGAACCATTAGGAGGCGCGTGGCGGCCAATCTCACGGTCTTCCCCTCTGCGATGGACTGAGGCGATCCAGCGAAGTAGAATATCCTCCGCTGCCGCACCTTTCTTGTTCTCATCGCACCGAACTCTGATGTGCATGGAGGCTGTCATGAGGAGGACGTTCGTCATTTCGCGGCGCGTGGGGGACGGCTCGTTCCTCGCCTCCCCGCCCTGCTCGCTCATCGCACCTCACACCGTAATAGACCCCGCCCCACGAAACATGTCCTAGATTCTTCGACCGAAGGCATGACATTTACGTCAGCTCACCGACAATCCCACGAAACTCGTCCTCGGTAAAAGCCTTCACCGTCTGCGTTCGGAGATTGCCTTGCGAGCCAAGCCAAAGTAGATGTTTTGCAAGAGTTGCATCATTGGGCACGTCGACAATGGCCAACATGTCATATGATCCCGTAGTGAGATAAAATGCTTTGATTTCTCCGCCCATTTCCTTCAGCTTCTTCCTTCCAAGGTCGAGGCGTTTTGCTGATTCTTTCACGCTACGAATACCCTGATCTGTCCACTGTGACTGGATTATATAAGTAGGCATGTGTGACCTCCTTTGAGTCAGGTTGAAGATGAGGATCGATTGTAGCAGGGTGCCTAGCAAGAAAAGAAATCGTGGCAGAAACCATTTCGCGGGCCGGATCGTTGCTCGCCTTCCCGCTCCCTCCTCTCACGGTTCATCGCACGTTACACCGCGAGGGGTGGAATCAGTGGAACCAATAGAAATCGGGCAACTAAACCAGCTGCAGATCAAGCCGTTATAACAATTACCCTGGCACGCTCTTTCTCAACAGAAATTGCTTCAGACAATTAACTCTGTTACTACATTCCCCAATTGTAGTGAGTCTCTTCGGCAATACATGAAAAGAGCTATCATTCTGACGAGTATTGTTCTCACAGCGTGTTCTGCAACAGTTCCTGCGACTATGAAGATCGAAAGAAATCAAATCCTGCGAGGATCTGCGAGCGGGAAGGTAGGGAGGGATGCGGTTATTTCCGTGAACAATATCGAAGGTCTGTCCTGCGCCGGGAAGATGTTTGTTCCGGTCACCGAAACCACTACTGAAGGCACAATCCAATGTAGCGACAAGCGGAAAGGGAATTTTACCGCGAATGGTAAGGGCGACTCGTGGGCGGGAGAAGGAAAACTGAACGATGGATCGAAATTCTTAATTTTGCTTGGAACGAAGAGGACACCGCTAGAGTACTAAAGCGCGACGCCCTATCGGTTCTCCCGGAACAAGAAAAGGGGACAGGCTACTTTTCTAACATATTAAACAGCCATTGCTCGGCGCGTGGCGGAGCCGGCTCGTTCCTCACCCCGCCTCCTCAGCGCTCATCGCACCTCACACTGCAATAGATCCCGCCCGAATGAAACTAGGGCGTAGAGCCATTGACTCTCTCCTCTAACTTCATCAGAATTTGCCTTTCGCTTCATCATTCATTTAACAAGGTTTTCACAGCAGTTATCGGAGATTGGCAGGTCCTGGCTCAACAAGGAGGAACTACCATGGGGAAAATCGTTGAGTGCGCCAAGGTTGATCCATCGTCCGGATGCACACATGTAATCAGGGGCACCACCGAAGAGGAAGTACTCAAGAAAGCCGCGGAACACGCAAAGCAGCATGGAATTCGAGAGGTCACCCCGGAGCTCAAGGCTAAAGTAAAGGCAGCAATCCGAGACGAGAAGTAACCTTTCCCTCAAGCTCTCTATCAAAGCTTGATCCGGCCCGCCTCGCTAATGGAGGAGTGGGGGGGCCGGCTTGTCGCTCGCCCCCCTCACCGCCCATCACACCTCACACCGCGATAGACCCCGCTTACGTGGAAACAAGAAAAAGGGACAGGCTACTTTTCTGATAGAGGAGAGAAAGGTGGCAGGACCCATTGCGGGGCTCATCCCTGACGTAATGGATACGCTTTTCCATTTCCGCTACACTGCGTCAACATTGCCTAATGGTTACACCAAATACAGCTGCACGTGAGAAATCATGATTAATCGACGCTTAAAAGTGCTCGCTTCGATCGGTCTGGCTGTGGGAGGCGTCCTCGGCATGGCGGGGACGTTCGCCCCGTCTGCGGCTCTCCGCGGTCTCGCGTGGGGAATCGACGGTGCTGCTCTCGTGATGGCCGGCGCGATTCTGACCGTCGTGTTCTACAGAACGGGACAGGACCTCGTGGCAGCAGGTTTTCTGGTCTTCGCCATTGGAGAAGGCATCATTCTGTCGGGCGCCGCGATGGATCTCGAGACCAGCATTCCGTCATTTGGAGCCGGAAGCGTTCTCTGGGCGATGGCCCTTGCGCTCATCAGTCTTCCGCCTGTCTTTCCTTTTCTCGTACGAACACTGGGGCTGATCGCGGCGAGCATGTTCGCATCGACAGCGCTACAAATCTTCTCCGGCGAGCATCTCACACCCGTCTCGTCCCCCTTGCCCTTTTTCGCGTATCCCTTCTTCATTGCCACATTCGTCGGCTGGATCTGGACGCTCTTCAACATTCCTGGCCCGCTGCCCCCAGAGGGATGATGTTGCGAGGCGTGACGGACAGGCTCGTTTCGTGCTTCCCCGCTCTCTCACCTTCGTCACACCTCACACCGCGATAGACCCCGCCCACGTGAAAAACGTAGAATGCCCTGGTTTCCGAAGGCAGGACTCGTACAGGTGTGAAAAGTTACTGGAGCGCTTAGCTTTTGTGGTTAAAACAATTCGTCTTGATTATGAGAAAGGTACCGAATCCTTTCCCGTAACCCTATCTCTCAGATTAGGGATTACCTATTGCCATGGATCAGAACCATCCATGATGATTGGTATGCGATTGAACGTTCTTGAACCAGATGCCTTCCGCCGAGGTCGCCATGTATGGAGACGAGGCTCTTCTGTCGATCAAGACTCGAAATCACAACTGGTCGATCGCGGGTGTTCTTGGCCTACTCATCATCGCCGCTCTCGCCAGTATTCCTCTCACACTAACTGTCCTCCATAATCGAGAATCTGATGCGCTGGTCATCGATATGGCCGGGCGTCAGCGCATGTTGCTGGAACGGTACATGAAGGAGTTGCTGTTGGCCGGCCAAGGTGTCGCGACGCACCATCAGGACACGCGGGCTCTGCTCGAGCAACGTCTTCGTGTCCTGGTGGACGGAGGTTCTACCAGTACTCAGTTTGGACCGCCCGGCATCGTGTCACT
This sequence comes from uncultured Nitrospiraceae bacterium, assembly GCA_963730935.1. GTDB lineage: Bacteria > Nitrospirota > Nitrospiria > Nitrospirales > Nitrospiraceae > Nitrospira_C. The sequence continues at coordinate 831,730 of CAVSTP010000004.1, forward strand.
TCCCGCAGCTCCGACGGCAGAAATCCGTTCGAAACTGCTTGACCAAGAACGCCTCTTGGCGAAATTCACGAACCTTGCCGAAGCCTTTCTCGCGCAACCGATCGCGACGCGCGAGAGCATCCGCAACGAACTCCTCGAGGACAATATCGCCTTGCTCACCACGGCCAATGACGCCGTGGCGCTTTTGACGCAGCAGTCTGAAGCGCGCCTTCAACAGCTGATCCGGTGGGAGGTCGTGGTGGTCCTCCTGGTCGTGACTCTCGCCAGTTTAGGGACTTGGCGCTTCCTCAAAACCGAACAGGCGCTGAAGGTCAGCCAAGCGAAAACACTGGAGGCCCTGCGGCAAAGCGATGCGGTCAAATCATCATTGTTGTCCTCGGTCTCCCATGAGCTCCGGACGCCGCTGACGTCGATCAAATCGATGCTGTTTAGCTTGCACCATGATGGGCCGCTGAGTCGAGTGAGTGCAGATATCGTAGCCAGCATCGAGGAGCAAGTCGATTATTTAAACCGACTTGTGGGCAACCTGTTGGACATGTCTCGTCTGGACTCCGGCACGTTACAACCGCATCGTGAATGGAACATCTTGGAGGACTTGGTCGAAGGAGCGATCCGTCGCCTCGGCGTCTTTATCAAAGACCGGCCCATCGACGTACAGCTTGCGCCGGATCTTCCACCCATTTCAGTGGACGCGGTGCAAGTCCAGCAGGTGCTGGTCAACCTGCTGGAGAATGCTGTGAAATTTTCCCCTCCCGGCTCATCTATCCGGCTGGCCGCATCAGTCAGGGACCGAGAGCTGGAAGTGTCGGTGACAAATACCGGCGAGGGGATTCCTCCCGATGAACTCGAGAAAATCTTTGAGCGCTTCTATCGATTAGTGCCGAGACAGTCTTCGAGGCCGCCAGGAACCGGCCTTGGACTGGCTATTTGCAAAGGCATTATCGAAGCTCATGGCGGTCGGATCAGCGCTCGATCAATCGGTGGCGAGACGATCTTTCTGTTCCGGCTACCTTTCACGAGTCCGATGAGCCAACACAGCATTTCCCTGCTACCGCTGGAGGGGGCGTCATGACCACCGGCGCGCGCATTCTCGTCATCGATGACGAAGCACCAATTCGCAGGTGGCTCAAAGTGAATCTTGAAACTCGAGGATATACGGTCGATACGGCAGAGACAGGTGAACAGGGGATCAAGGCATTAGAAAACCGGCGGCCAGACCTTCTCATCCTCGATCTGCTGATGCCAGGCATGGGTGGCATCGACGTGGTACGAAAGCTCCGTAGCGTTTCAACCATCCCTATCATCGTGTTATCAGCCATTGGAGAAGAAGCACAGAAGGTTCAGGCGCTTGAGCTCGGCGCCGACGATTACATGACGAAGCCCTTCGGGATGGAGGAGCTTTTCGCGCGCATACGATCGTTGTTGCGGCGGGCCGCTGGCGCCACGAGCGCCGCTCCGGTCTTCGTCGCAGGCGACCTGTCGGTGGACTTCGACCGACGGGAAGTGAGGCTCGATGGCCAACCGATCAAATTGACGCCCACCGAATATGACTTATTGAAATACATGATTGAACATGCCGGGAAAGTGCTCACGCACCGAATGCTGCTTCAGGAAGTCTGGGGCCAAGCCTACATCGATCAGGCTCAATACCTGCGTGTGTTCGTCGGCCAGCTTAGAAAAAAAATCGAAAAACATCCTGGCCGACCGCGGTTCATCCTCACCGACCCCGGCGTCGGATACCGCTTCTGCTCAGACACGGACGATTGAGTCCAAGCATCCTGTCCTTCCGAATCTTTACGCCTTCTTTATGAGCGCCCCTCCATCTCCGTATCGAGTCCTTATGTCACGAGAGTGTAGCGTGTAGTCTCGTCAAGAGCGACGCAAGCTCTGTAAGGAGACCACTGGGGTCCGACCTGTGACAAATCTAATCCCGCGCATGCTCTCCATTTGGGCCATCTTTCTCGTATCCGGAACAGCGCCGTCACCAGGGGCCGTGGCCTTGGACCCTGTCATCGACATCGCGTTTCAATCGAGCGCGCCGTACTACGAGCCACCTGTGGCTGTCGTGCCAATGGACACGCCGATTCGCTGGGTCAATGCCACGGCATCTCCCCATAGTGTTCGACACGACGCATGTATCGACGAGGAGCCATGCCCGTTTCAATCTATCGCCATCCCTCCCGATAGTAACTTCGTCGTCGCCCCCTTGCCTCCCGGTCGCTATGCCTATCACTGCGAGCTGCACCCCATCATGCGAGGCTCTCTGCTAGTCATCGACCCCTCCTCGACGCATAAGAACGATGAGAAGGGCACCCCATGACCCGCCCAGGACCGGCTGGGCTATTGGCTGAAAACGACGGTGCCTTGGGGCGCGGCTAATGTCTCGGATCCTCATTGTTGATGACGAACCGCATATCTGCGAAGCCTTACAGGACTCCCTGCAGGCCGACGGGTATGACGTGCTTGTCGCCCACGATGGTCAAGCAGCTATTGGGCTCATTGCTTTGGAAGCCCAGCGAGGCCCCATCACGGGTGCGATTTTGGACATGGAAATGCCGATCGTTCACGGCATCGAGGTGCTTCGGCGGCTCCGAAAGCAGTATCCGGATCTTCCCATCTTGATGGTCTCGGCCAATCACGACAGGAAGATGTACGACGAGGCTATGCGCAGCGGCGCCAATGGATACTTACCCAAGCCGTTTAGTCGAAAGCATTTGGTCCATCTATGCAGCAAACTCTTTCGAGGTGGACCTCCTATTGATCCCAAGCCGGACTCATGACGCCGTTGCTGGGCTTCGTTTGACTAGTGGGGAGAGAGCGAGAGCGATGCACAAACAGAGCTCTCGGGTTGCTACTGACGATCAGATCCTTTCTGTTTGCTGTGTCTGTGGTCTCATCAGAGATGAGATGGATTCGCTCCCCGATGAGCGCTGGGTGACAATGCAAATCTTTCGACAAACTCATGGTCTAGATTCAGCCGCTTACCGCCTCACTCACACGTACTGCCCTGCGTGTTATACCTTGTTCATGAATCGAATTGCTGCCACTTAGCAGGACTGTCTCGTTTTGTTCTCGCCAGTATGGGATTCGCCGATTTGGCTTTGCCGCTCTTCCAGACACTTCGACGAGACTCTGAGGTTTCCGTTCTGTGGCCGTGATCATCTGGGGTCTCGCCACATTCATGCTGAATTGAATTAGTATGAGAGTATTCTGTCCGATCTGGTATCTGGAAGTTATTGAAAGTATGTCATTAACCTTCTGAGTTTTATACGGCGGTCGAAAGACAACGCTCCTGATGACTTCTCAGCGGCGGCGTAAGGGAGCTGTGAATAGTGCATTTGGCCTCCCCCATTTTAGGCAGCTCCTTGAATTCCTTACTTCACGCGTCCTCGTCTGCTACCACGCTGCTACCAGGACAGGACAAATCAGCCCCATCTGCACCCACTTTGGAAGCATCTTCGTTGTGGTTTCTGATGGGTAGGTTGTCTGAGGCTGGACTTGCGGAAATTCGTAAACCGCAGATCCCTCATACTGTCTTGGTGCCAAGCCGGTGCCAAAACAGGAAGACACACCATGACCCAGGATGATCTGTACTATCACGAATCTTCCACTTTCGCTGACGATTCCTCTTCCTGAATACCCGATCCTCCACGGGGTCTCCCCCTCTGCTGCGATGTCGATTTTGGTCATTGCGGACGACTATAAGTAAGGAGCAGCGTTTCATAAGCGTTCATCCTTCTGAAGAGTCCTGATTCTACTTTATAGAAAGGAGAAATTGGTCATGAGAAAAGTGATTGTCAGCGCGATGGTTTCAATGGACGGCGTGATGCAGGCCCCCGGCGGACCGGAAGAAGATCCCACCGACGGTTTCAAGTTCGGCGGCTGGACCGCTTCACTGGGGGACGACCCGGTTTTCGGTGAAGAACTCGACAAGTTGTTCGGCGGGCCGTTCGACCTGCTGCTCGGGCGGCGCACCTACGATATCTTCGCCGCGTACTGGCCCTATGCCGAAGGCGGGCCGTCCGACGACATCGCCAAGACCTTCAACCGGATCACCAAGTACGTTGCAACGCGCAAAGGCGTGGACCTGACCTGGAAAGGCTCAGTGGCGCTGCGCGACGCAACCAAGGATGTCGCGAAGCTGAAACAGGAAGACGGCCCCATCCTCCTCACGCAAGGCAGCACGAAGCTGGTGCATGCTTTGCACGCCGCCGGCCTCGTTGACGAAATCCGCATGTTCACCTTCCCCCTGTTGCTAGGCAAGGGCAAACGGCTGTTCAGCGGTGATAGCCAGCCGCGCGCGTTCAAACTGACGCACAGCGCCGTCTCGCCGAACGGGCTCATCGCCGCAACTTACGTGCGCGATAGCGAGGTGAAGACAGCCACCGTCGGCGGCGCGTTCGAGCCCTCCACCGCCGAGCTGGCGCGCCGCGAGAAGCTGAAGCGTGAAGATTAGGGCGTGAGGCTCGAAATGCGGTAGCGCATGTCCGTAGTAGAAAAGTGGACATTCTAATTTTTAGAAACATACTCATCAAACAACCATCTCGCGGCAGCGGGCCGGCTCCTTGCCTTCCGCAATGCAGTCAAAGTGCTTGCCGAGAGGCTTCCTGAGTTTCGATCACAACGCCGATCAAGCGAGCATCTCCGGGCATGTCATCAAGCACTACGCTGCTATTCGCGTCACGACTGACTCTGATATGCCATACGTCATTGTTCGCTGCAGGCGCTGGCTCGGTCACGTTGATGACGAGCGCAGTATTGAGGTGCTTGGTCGATTTCTTCGCCTGATCTGAGGCGCAGTGATGGGCAGTTCGCCTGAGAGAAGCGCCACCCTCACGCTTGAGATCAGTCGCAGTAACGAGTTCTACACACCATCCTACTGAACCGATCGTGGACGCCGCTTGCCACATGATCGTGACATTGAGCTTCCCCCTAAATTGTCCAGGCAATGTGAACGGAACAATCGCGCTTTGAACCTCGTCGGCATCGAAGCTAAGTACCCCTTTCCTCACATCATTGCGTACCACGCAAGCAGGGGTTGGGGAGTTACCATCAGCAAGCGTCCATTCCGTCTTGGCGGTGGAACCGTGGCAATGCGCAGCAGAGAATGAGCTTTCCTCTTTACGAGGGCTCTTCACTTCAGCTCCCGAATCTAAGACGCTGAGCAGTGTGACTGACAGCACTATCAATCCAACGACGGACGCTAGGGGCTTCATGACAAGCTTCCCTCTTCGTCGAGGCAACGACCGGAAGTCTACGCTCAACGCAATCCCAGAGCAACCATTGCAGTCTTGAGGAAAGGAAAGAGGACATTCTCCTCCCTCAGCTTGTCGTTAGCTCCTTGAAGATCCGCTCCGCTTCCGGTTTATATTTTCGCTCCCACGTATATCGGTAATGGGGATACTCGGCATGAACCACAGCTTCCACTTGCTTTCTTGCATCCTCGATTCTCCCCTGCTTCCTGTAGAGCTTGGCAAGAAGGATCCTTGCGTTAGCGTAATTCCCGTCGGCCGCAATAGCCCGTTCGAAATACTCTTGAGCTTTCTTTTCACTGCCGCCCAGGAACCGAGGGAGCTCCAGCAACATCCCACCCATCATCTGTAGGGATTGCGCATGCTTGGGGTTGATTTCGATCGCGCGCGTTACACAGCTCTCAGCTCATTGATCACGAGCGAAAGATACACCGCTTAACAACCATCTTGCGGCGCGTGCGGACCGGCTTGTTCCTCGCCTCCCTGCCCTCACCGCTCATCGCACCTCACACCGCGGTAGACCCCGCCGACGTGAAAATGTAGAATGGCCTGGCGTTTTTTTGCAGGGCCATCCCCTCATGAACGAACTATTCGAACGCTATCCGTTTCTTCGCGTGCTTTCAAAGTGCACGCACCTTGACTATTCCTCCTTGATGGTGCCACAAGGTCCACTGTCCGCATCACTGGGACAATTCGACAGCATTCATCGCTGTCATTCCATTGTGTATCAGACCTGTAAGGATGCTCGCATCCCGCTTCGCGCGCAGTTGTGCCGCTACCTTCAACCTGCGTTCCTGAAGGCGGAGGCTGTACAGGCGCTCCAAGACCTCGAATCGTCGTTGCCCGACGACACAGCCATTGTCGCGTACGCAGCACCACTGCAAATCAGAGTAAAGACCTAGAGGGTGGGGATGTCGACTAGGCGGCGCGTGGCGGGCTCCTTTCCTCTCCTCTTCATTCCTCTCACCTGCATAGATCAAACCTCTGAGAAGAAGTAGAATACACTCCCTTTCTGCCTCGCAACGGATCATTCACGGAGGGCACCATGCTGGACTGCGTGACGTGCAAGTGGATTAAATGGAGTGCGAGCATCCCCGTTGTCTTGCTCTTCGGTGCCGCTGGCTTCCTAGTCCTCGCGCAGGTCGCTGTGGCTCAGGATAATGCGCCCGCTGTTCTCCTCGACCTCTACCTGGCGACCTGGTCGTATATTTTGGCCGTCGCCGGCGTAGCACTTCTCACAGGCTGGTGGCTGTGGAAATCGATCCACATGCGGACTGCACATGCGCTTCGGCCATGTTGAAGGAATAAGAAAAGGTGTCAGGAACCGTTCCGGCGCGTGCCGGGCCCCGTTTCCTCGATTTAGAACGTGGTAGGCGTGTCCACCGACATGTCCTCGCGGGATCCGGGGCATGGCCGCGCACAGTACGCGAACCAGCATTTTCGGTGCAAGAAAAAGTAGCCTGTCCCCTTTAAAAACTATTGCTCATAATTCTCGACGACCTGCGGCGGGCGAACTTGTGCGTCGTCAGGGTCGAGCCCGACATCGCGAAGGGCACGTCGCTGGCGCAAGAGGTCCCAGCACTGATCCAGTTCGACTTGGACTTGCGCGAGCCGCTTAAGATCGGCTTTGGGAAGTTTCCCTTGCTGGTACAATCGCTGTTCCTCTGCGACAAGGCGCTGAATATAATTGAGGACCGGCTGATCCCTGACTCGATTCTCCACGAGAGCCTCCTCTCACGCGGATATGATCGAAACGGCACGATTTTATGTTACGCCCCACCGAAATTGGGGTCAACCGAAGCTGACCAACATGATGTTCCCAGTGAACAGAAAGACGGGGCCATCTGCATTTCGCGGCGCGTGGTACTCAGATGCACTCGGCCTATCCCAGCCGGGGTTTGCGGGATTTCAAAACTTTGGCTAGAGTAGCTAGGATGAGTAGGAGTATGGCGTCTTTTTCACTCGTGAAAACTATCGCAGTGCTTTTTGCCCTGTTCACCCTGACGTCATGCATCGATGCCCCCCGGACAGAATTCATGGGACCGAACGGCAAAATGGTCTATGCCATCTCATGTCAGACAATGGATGATTGCGCGACAGAGGCGCGGGAATTTTGCCCAAGTGGACACAACATCGTTCCCGCTGCGTCTGGAGCAGGTGACACGACGGCGAGAGGTGGAATTGGCGGCACGCCTGAAAGAAGGCTACTAATCGAGTGTAAAGCACCATCGCCCTAAGTCGCTCTCTTCTTTTTTGGACTTGTGGGGATAAGAAAAGGAGACAGGCAGCATTCTGAATCTCGCGGCGCGTGGCGGGCTAGCGACTCCTCGCCTCCCCCACTCCGCTCACGCCAACCCGATGGATACAACACCTAATATGCACCACATCCCAACGAGACAACTGCTGACTGTTGCATTGACAGGGTCGAGTAAACTCAGTAGCCTTCCCTAGCCTGGATCCACAGACGCGCTTCATCGGCATTCTACCTCTTCCAAAGGAGGCTTCGATGGCCACGTTCATGCGTCCCTATGCCGCTCAGTCGTACGCGCTCCTGCGAATCGTGACCGGCTTTCTTTTTCTCTGGCACGGGACCCAAAAACTATTGAGTATCCCCACACCTCCGCCGCCTCAAATCCCATCGTTCGTCATTGCGATTGCAGGTCCGATTGAACTCATCGGCGGCACGTTGGTAATGCTCGGGCTGTTTACAGGATGGGCGGCGTTTCTCTGCAGCGGGCTCATGGCGTTCGCGTATTGGATGGCCCACGGCACAAACGCCCCTCTACCCATTCAGAATATGGGCGAGTTAGCTGCACTGTACTGCTTCGTATTCTTGTATATCTCTACTCAAGGCTCAGGCATCTGGAGTGTGGACGCTGTACGAAAGTAGACCTGACAGCACCAAAATGCCTGGCTCGTGAGAGACACGCCTGCGAAATCTAGTGATAAATCATCGTGCGGATGATGGCCGGAGTTGTGTCAGGAACCGTCCTGCGGCGCGTGCCTGACCGGCTTGGTCGCGCGTACCCTCGCCTCCTCGCGTAATCCCTCCCCCGTTCAATTCTCTCAAAAAGTAGCAAGTTCCAATTCTTTTGCTATGCTTTTCTGAAGCATACGCCTGAACTGATCCGGCACGTCCAGCAGAGGTGAAAACCAATGATGAATGATCGACGATGGAGAATGGTTTCCTGGCTCAACCTCGCGATCGTGGGACTCCTGACGTTCACATCGGGAATCGTCCATGCCAATGAGATATCAGATCAAGTGTTGATGGCCGCTGCACAAATTGGAAAGGTGGATGCCGTGAAACGTTTGTTAGCCGAAGGGGCAAATATAGAGACGACCGACCAACACGGCAGGACCGCCCTTGATGTGGCTATCGCATTCGATCAAACAGACGTGGTGAAGTTGTTGCTGACGGCTGGGGCCAATGTAAATGCGGGAACCGGCAATCGAAAGACTGCTTTGCACATAGCCGCCGCATCCGGGAAGACCGACATCGTGAAAGCGGTACTCGATGCCGGGGCACGAGTCGATGTTGCCGATCAGGACGGCAATGAACCCCTTCACATCGCTGTGGCCAACCCAACAAACGGACAAATTGTGAAGGATCTGCTTCACGCAGGAGCAAGAGTGGATGTGGCAAACAACGATGGCATGCAACCTATACACCTGGCTGCTCGGTCTGCAGGCGCGGGCACCGTCCAGACGCTCCTCGACTCCGGTGCAAAGTCAGATGCAGTCGATCTTCACGGCCTGCGGCCCCTGCATCTAGTCGCACAAGGAGGCGCACAGAAAATCAAAGCATCTCGCACGTCCGCTAACAGTCTCACGAAGTTGCTCTACGGATGGGAATATACGATGGTCGTGAAGGTGCTGCTCTCCGGCGGTGCAAGCCTCGACGTGGAGGATAAAACGGGCAGACGCCCTATAGATTATGCTTCCGAAGGCGGCTTTTCCGAAATGGTTGACCTCTTGCTAGCCGCAGGCGCCAAACCACCGCGTTAGACTGTGTCCTCCTGCGAAAAGCAACGATGCCAGAAACCGTTTCGCGGCGCGTGGCGGGCCGGCCGTCCTAAGGCGTAATATTTGTGTATTCCTCATACGGGTCTGGAGTTCTCTCCCCCCGTCCCACCCATACAATCGCCCTTTTGTCCCTGAGTGCGCTTGCAAGGTTTTGGCTCAGGCGCACTTGATAGTTGTATTTTCCCTGATTCGCGAAACAGAGGCTGGCAGAAGAGTTCGGTTCGATAAGAGCAGAAAGGGCAATGTGCTCTTCTGTCTTGAACCCTGTGTTACATGAAATTCGGTTCGCAACTGATGATGGGAAACTGATGACAATCGGCTCAGTCAATGTGTTACGCCATTGCACCTCATCTCCCAGCCCAACAAGGACTTGGCGAGGTTCCACCTCATGTGCCACATCAACGTTGCGTATTGTGCTTTTGCCCGTTGAAGGAGAGACAGAACTGCATCCCACCAAGAGCAGTCCGAGCGCGATATGAAGGAGGCCATTAGGTGTGAGAAGCCGTTCATACAATACGTGCGTCGCGTGGAGGGCCAGCTTGGCTAAAGTCTTTCCCCTCACAATGTCCCCTCTTTTATCGCCTCCTGGCAAGACAGGGCGGCAAAATACAGCTTAATCCCTACCGGTGTCAGAAATCGAGACAGCTCTCTCACAAACTGTGAATCATTTCGATACCAGGAAGAGTACGCTTTCTGATTCAGCACGTATTTCCTCATTGCGACTCCCTCATCAGATTTCTTGCGTTTATCTTCCAATTCCCGCTCCGCATGAGCGGCATTCTGCTTGCTCATAGTACTCCGACAGAAGGCTCACATCATGAAGTCCTGAGGCACAATGATCCAGACTGTTGTCGCTATCACGGCCTTATGCATCTTCTTACATGGAAGGAATCTGCTTGCAGCCGAGTTCAAGGCCACCGTGACTCGCGTGATCGATGGCGACAGCCTTGAGGTCTCACATGATAATCGTGCATTGACCATTCGACTGCATGGCGTTGACGCGCCGGAGATCAGCCAACCTTACGGACGCATTGCCATGGTTGCGGTCTTCCGCCAAGTATTTGGGAAGGTCGTCAGAATAGAGACGCATGGGTTGGATGCGCATGGCCGAACGATTGGAGACGTCTATTTGCCGGATGACACGCTGCTCAATCAGGAAATGGTGAGACTAGGACTCGCTTGGTGGTACTGTAAGCACTCTCACGATGAAGGTCTCCGCCAACTCGAACTTGAGGCCCGGGAGGCGAAGCTCGGTCTATGGAAAGACTCTGAAGCCAGTCCGCCTTGGATCTTCCGCCAACGTTATGGTATCGGCCTGGATTATTTTGATGGACGTTGCTTTCCCACAATACGTCTCACAGAAATAAACGCTGCAGAATAGCAACGAAACAAAGACGGCAGTTTTAAGAATTAGAAAAGGTGTCAGGAACCATTTCGCGGCGCGTAACGGACCAACGAACTGTGCACTGTTTGCGTTGCCGGGGTATGGACGCGGAGAACGTGACGGCGTAGAGTATCGACGGTCGAATATCCCGCCTACCGCCTGTGGGGGGACCCTCTTTGTGGAAATCACTCGCAGCAACGGCCACGTTCACTATCGCAATGATCTCCCCTGCTTCTCTTCTTACCAACAGGCCCGATTGAAAGGCATTTGAAAGGCATTCCCATGGAGCTAGATCTTAAAGATAAAGTGATCGTTGTGACGGGTGCCAGCAAAGGCATCGGCCTGGCTGTGGTCAAAGTGTTGGCCCGAGAGGGTGCTCGCATCGTCGCGGGCAGCCGGACCACGACTTCAGAACTCACCAGTCTACGTGATATGCACGATCTCACAGTGATTACGGTGGACCTCGCGACGGCCAACGGTCCCACCTCACTGATTGACGCGGCAGCGAAACGGCACGGGAAGATCGACGTGTTAATAAACAATGTCGGCATCGCGAGTCCACGCTCAGGTTTTCTTGACATCAGTGATGATGAATGGCAGCGAGTGTTTAACCTCACTTTCTTCAGCGCAGTGCGTGCGACTCGTGCGGCACTGCCCCATCTTGTCGCCAGTCGAGGCGCGATCATCAACGTCGGTTCGATCAACGCTCGATTGCCGTTTCCGATGGTGGTGGACTACTCGGCGGCAAAAGCTGCTCTCTCCAACCTGAGCAAGGCACTTTCTGAGGAATTCGCGCCGCGCGGCGTACGGGTGAATGTGGTCGCCCCCGGCCCAGTACGCACCCCCTTCTGGACGGATCCAGGCGGGTTTGCCGATGTCGTCGCCTCTGGCTCTGGCGTCAGCGCCAAAACCGCTCTCGACGAAACCGTACCGCGCAATATGGGAATCTCTACAGGCCGCGTCACTGAGGCGGATGAGGTTGCCGGCCTTGTGGCCTACCTTGCTTCGTCGCGTGCTGCCAACATTACCGGAGCCGAATTCGTCATCGACGGCGGTCAGGTTAAGACCACCTGATAACCGTTTCGCGGCGTGTGACGTCACCCCCTCCCCCTACTTCTCGATGGAACAAGGCTGCGTGGAGACGTAGAATGCGGCGATGGCGCTGAACCTGCCCAAACCGATCGCCGAATATCTCGCTGCGGTTGAGGATAAGAATTCGAACATACTAGCAGGGTGTTTCGCAGAAAACGCCGTCGTGCACGACGAAGGCGGGACCTATCGCGGGCGAGATGCGATCAAGGCCTGGAGTGAAGAGACACAGGGCAAGTACAACTATACGATGGATGCCCTGGATGCCTCAGTTGCCGGAGACACCGTCCGCCTCCGGGCCAAAATAACCGGCAGCTTCCTAGGCAGTCCGATAGAACTCGACTACCTCTTTATGCTCGCGAACGATAAGATCGCCTCACTCAAGATTGAATAAGCCATTTCGCGGCGCATGGCGGGCCGACTCTTAGCTTAAAAGACGCGGATCAAAAGAGAATCCTATACCGGCGTCCCACGAGATCTTTGAAAAGTCCGGATGAAGAGGGTTAAGAACATAGTTCCATTCATGCTCGATTACTACTGATGGAACCCTTAAGACGGGACTTTTAGCGTGGTTGGCCCAATCAGAACCCAGTTGCTGTAAACCTACGGGTATAATTTTATCTTTCCAATCGACTGGCAAGTTAGCGGTATGGATGGTTTCCATCTTAAGACTATCTGGAATTGTCGCTCTTACACTGACCAATGCATCGGGGAGTAGGTCAGAATCAACATGAACGAGATATTCTAGAGCAGCAAGAGATAGCGTACCCGAGGTGTAAACTACTGGCGTTCCAGGTTTATTCCACCGTCCTCCATAACGTCGCGCCCCCTCTCCGTCCGGGGCAGTATGCTGCTTGAGCGTAAGTCGCCAAACAATCACTAGCCAATGACGCCGTGCTCGATCCTTCCCAGCATCGTCTCAACTACTTGAGTGCCAAGGTCAGTATCGAGGAGTTCTATTGGAGCAGTCCCCTGTAGGACCCTATGAGGTCTGGTGAGCCAGGTGGAAGCCTTTTCTTCAGTACCAAAAACATTACTGGCGTATGTCAAGATTCTGGCTAAGCGTGCTAAGCGATCGGATTCCTGTGCGGTCAGCCGTTGCTCTGCCTTCCGCCGGGCCATTGTACGTTGTGGCACGCTAAGAATCTTGCTCATTCGAGGTAAATCTAGATGAAATTTGGAGAGAACAAATTCGAGCGATCGATATGGGAAGCCTTTATGAATGATCGCACGAACATCTTCAGTCGATTGAACCTGTCGCTTAAAAACGCTGGCTCCGCCCAACGTTTTGAATAGCTCTTCAGCTTGAGGCATGGCTCCCCTTCATTGTCATATGGCCTAATAATAATGCCAAATGGCACCTTTGTCAATATGAGAGAAGAAGGGGAGCCTACGAGCTATATAGTTGGTTGCCAAACACTTTCTACCCGTGCAATGCGGTTCAGTACTCCTCCGTCTTCGAGTCCCATGACATAACGCTGTAATACAACGGACGGACTACACTGATACAGGAACGTTCTATCTCTACGGAATAGAGCGTCCCTAAGACCATCCTCTTCTGCACACCATTCTTCCAGTTCAAGCTCCGTACGCGCTGTCACTTGTTGCTTTTGACACCAGTGAATGCGCGCCACAATCGAGTTGCTGGTCCGTGTCGCGTGATCCACGTTGATGGGATTACGAGAGTCATTAAAAGCATGAACCGGAGCTGGCACCAGCTCTTCGGCATTCATCGGAGCGAGTAAACGGCTCATGATGAACCTCCATGTAGTCAGCAGATTGGAAGCCGCTCGTCTTGCTTGCTAAGCACGTGATGACAAGATAGACGGCAGCGGGGAAACTTCACTACAAGGAGTCAGTTGGAGGATCGGTCTGAGAAGGGCTCGACATATAGCGATGATGTTCCTTGGCAGGCATGCTGAGGCCTAATAGGTCTGATTTTACATCAGGACTCGCAAAACTTAAGCCAGCCGCTACATAGGGTAAATGAACCAGTTTCTCGCGCGTTAAACCATTGTCTGTCGTGGATATGCTGCAGACCGTGTGCACAACTGTTGGTTTTTTGCTTGAGGCACGCCAAGCCTAGTCAGCTTTTCTCTGACTTCAGCACAGACCACACTTGTGGAGCCAGACCGAATAGAAGGGGTCGTTGGTTTGTAGAACCATTCGCGACGCGTGGCGGGCATTTCTAAGTTACTTCCTTGGATGGAATCTGTGACTGGCCTGAACGGCCGCTTTACATTCTACGCAGTGAATCTACAAAAAAATCAATCTGAGCGTCAGCCCTTTTAAGAAAAAAGCTCCTGTTGACATATAACTCTTCTTTCAAACGAGCGGCATGTTGCTCCGATATACCGCCTATATTCATCTTGTGCAGGTCCTCACACCGTTCGTTAGACACATACGCCTTCACTTGGTCCTTCAACTCCCCGGCTAAGGTGTCACTGAAAGGAATCTGAAGCTCCGAAATCAATTCGGTCTGTAACACCACCGCAGCCGTTATGATTTTCTTCACAAGGTGAATGTCGACTTGACTCCGAAGCCCTGCTGTAGAAGAGGTGGATACTTCCCCGCGTCGAACAGCGTCAGCATCGGCTTTTGAGAATTCAATGGACGACTCTTTCCTCAGTTCGACAAGCTTTGATCTCATCATTTGCTGAAATCGATTATTAAACATCTTCGGAAGCACTTTCGGTTACCTCCTGGAACCAGCTTACAACAGCGATAGGATCCTTGCCACACCGACCAGTCTCATGTTGTTCAAGAGGACAGGCGGGGACAGCCTACTTTACTAAGTGCATTCCGCGGCGCGTAACGCTTTCCTGCTCAACTTTTCCCCACAATCGCATTGGGATGAAGAATATTGCTCTGACTTTGCGGTAGATTGGACCACGCAGGCGCAAGCCGGGCCATTGCCTGTTCCTCATACCCAAAGGGATCAATCCATGCGCTGCATGTCTATGCTCGTGTTGACTGTTGCAAACCTCATCGCGGCCTCCCCTGTCTACGCACTCGATGTCTGCTCGCTGGTTTCTCGATCAGAGATGGCCGCTGCCATTGGCGAGGCAATTTCCTCCGCAAAGCTCGACGGCCCAGATGAGGATCAAGCCAGCGGTTCACAGGCGTGGACGTGTACCTACGGTTTGGCCAAGGGTGTCCTGGTTGTGAGCGTGGCAGAGTTTGCCTCTACTAGTGCGGCGAGAAACTTTGTGACCTTGGAAAACCTTCAAAAGGAATTGAAGGATGTACAAATCCAAGTCACGGAAGAGAGTGGTATCGGGGATCGTGCATTTCTGCTTACCGATGAAGAAGGCATCACCTTAACTGTCCTTAAAGGGGCCAGGTACTACGCCGTGACAGCAGGAGGGCACAAGTTTCCGCCGGATCGCCTGAAAGCCTCGCTACGAAAGATCGCCAACATACTGCTACCAAGGCTCTAGCCGTAACCCCGGAGTGTTGCGATCAGATGTTGACACTCTAGGTCCGAAAATTTCCCGGTGCGAGGCGGGCCGGCACATTCTTCGCTTGCCCTCCCCGTTCATTCCATAGCCTTTAGAGAGGTGCCTCTCTACCTCAGCGCAATGGAATCTCGCATTGCTTCCGATCATCTCAAGATACTATGATGCTTCCCAAGGCTGCTCATTGATGAGGGCCATCCATTCGATAGCTAGGAGGATGCACATGCGAAGCATGCAGAAAGTCGCTGGGTTCGTGGTCGCGGCCGTAGTCAGCGGAGCCGTCTTGCTGGGAACGGCCAGCTTAGCTGTAGCGGATGAAAAAGGGAAGGGACAGGAAGCGCACAAACACTTCAAGGGCGAAGTCATCGAAAAGGGCGGCGCACTGGCCATTAAAACACAAGAAGGGACCACTTACCAGCTCAGTGAAAATGAGGCACGTCGCCAAGGTCGCGCGTTCAAAGTCGGCGACAAGGTCGAGGTGTCGGTCAACGAGAACAACGCCATCGTGGACGTGCACCTGGAAGGAGAAAAGGCCGAGCATAAGTTTGTGACGGGAAAGCTCGTACACGTTGGCAAAATGAAGAAAGAGATCAAGCTGCAAACGGCGGAGGGCGACCAAACCTTTCCGCTCCTCCTGCAGGAGACGAAAACCGGAGGCCTTGCCGAAGGAACAGAAGTCACTGTTGAGTTGAACGAGGCAGGAACGGTCATCGATTTGCACAAAGGCAAGCACGTTAGTCAAAAGAAACAGTGACCCACGCCAAAGCACTTACCTGCTTCTGAGTTTAGAAAACACACGCCCCGTCACGTGTCATAAGGCGTGACGGGGCCCTGTTTTTCGAGGGTCAATGGGATGAAAAATGGATCGAGGATTACAGCCGGCACTGATCCTTCGAAGGAATGCAGCAGATCATCTGGACCGGGGCGCTGGGATCCGCCATAAAGCAGTGCTGCTCGTTCGGAGCGATGTAGACTGAATCCCCAGGCTTGAACAGTGTTTCTTTTCCTTCTGCTCGCACCCGTCCCGTTCCTGAAATAATATAGACTTCGTGCTCCCAGGCATGCGTGTGGTAGGGCGTGGCGGCGCCTGCCGTCACGTCGAAGACTCGCATGGCGAAGGTTGGGGCACCGTCCTGCGCCGTGATCATCTCGCGAACCTGTACACCGTCAGACAATCCCTGATACCTGCTTGGCGAGACATCGTTATAGGATTTGATTACCATCCGTCCTCCCTCCACACGACTCAGTCATGAGATATCTTTGCCGTTCCGTCCGCGCGAACGAGGTATCCTTTCACGAAGAGCGGTTCTCCCTTGTTTCTCGGATAGCTTCTTTGCCCGCCGTCATGGCAGCTTCGACATCGGCCTGCCTGTTCGTCACGAAGGTCTTGCTGCGTTCAATGACGTCGTCGAGTGCAACACGCACTTCTTTACCTGCCTTGATCAAGTCTTGCAGCTTCTTCTTCGCGTAGTCTTCCAATTCCCATCGGGTTTCTTGCCCTGACTTATCGGTCAAAAGAATTCCGGCAATGGCACCGACCACGACTCCTCCGAGAAAGGTGATGAATAGGACTGGTCCTGAATGCCTGACGTTCTGATTGTCCATGTTTATTCCTCCATCAGCTTCATTTTCGCCGGCCGGCTTGAGGTGTATAGCTATTCTATGACTTATTGACAATAAATAGTAACGGGGCAGAACAAAGCCTCTGACTCTTAATCGGCGGGGAGGAGGGGTTTGTTTTTCAGAGGGTACTGACTAGTTACCAGAGTTAGTTTGGTGATTTGAACCGTTAACGCCTAGCCATTGTCTTTCGGCATGGCGGCAATGAAGGAATCGGCTTCTTGAATGGACGCGTTTAGATCCTTAATGAGTGAATTGATGTTCCCTTCCACCGAGACCAGTTCGCCTTTTAATGACGCGATTGCTTGAGCGTTCAGGTTATGCTTGAGAAAAAGAACCTGGTCTTTGAACTTTGCCAATACCGGATCCATTTTAGACTCCGCCCGCTTCATGGCTTTGATCAATTGCGCATAGTGAGAGCGCGTCTGTGTCAGTTGCTCTTGGCTCTTCTTGCGCAACGCGGAACTAGAATACTGCTTGAGTTCGGCATTCCATTCCGTAAATAAAGCTTCAGACACCTCTTCCACAGACGCAATTCGATTTCGAACCGCTTTCGCTTTGGCTTCGCTCCGCTCGTATTCGGTATTCAGGGCCTCGTATTTCTCCTGTAACTCCCCGCCTTGGATATCCAAGGTTTTGGAGAAGCGGTCGAGAGCCGATTTGAATTGCTCTTTGGCTTCCTGCTGAGCGTCACGGGCTTTTTCTACATCGCGGACCATTAGGTCGCGCTTGTGATAGCCAAACTTTTCCATCGTTTCATAGTAGGCTGTCTGGCAACTCAATCCGGTAAGACTGAAGAACACAATCGCATATGTCAGGAGAAAGGGCCGTCTGCGAACATGTGATGGAGAATATTGAAGATGCGTCATGTCATCCTGTGCTAACGGTTCACGGTCAACGAGGGTACTCTATCACAACGCGCGCAGCAGCTTGTAGGTAGCCCCTTCGCTCAGACACCAATCAGGCGCCGGGAATCCTTGTTACGGAAGCATTTCGCGGCGCGTGGCGGGCCGGGTTCTCCATCTTTCTCATCACGTCCACTTCTCGCCGTAGAACTTTCTGCTTCGAAACCGTAGAATGCCACGTCTCTTGGACTTAGAAGAACCCAATGGCTCGTTTCACTCCCGTTTGTAGCAGGGCCTCATCTCACCGCGCGCTGCTCGCAGACAACAAGGAGGCAATATGAGTCTATACAAGAAATTCCGGATGAGGCCTCTCGTGGTTGGGTTGGCTATTGCCGTCCTTCGATTTGCTGGTCCCGCAAACAACGACGTGATCGCAGCAACGCTGCCTAAGGATCCCTGCGCGCTGCTCAAGCCCGCCGCGATTCAGACAGCCCTGGATCCGAACAACAACATTGGCAGTGGAGTTCCGGATACCGGCATGCTTCCTATTGGTGTCGGCTGTACATACACGTGGGGACCCAGAACTAACGAATGGGGGCAATCCGCTCTCACAATCACCGTTATCGACGCATTGAAAGCCTGGCAGGGTCGTAGCCCCGATGTGATCCAGGATGGACTCCTTGCCAAGGCAAAAGCTGGTGGGCCGAACGCATCGCAGATTTCGGGCGTTGGCGACGCAGCGCTGTTCACCTTCGAAGCTCGTTCGTCAAATGCTACGGTAAAGGCATACTTCAAAGCAAAAGCCATCCATCTGTCGCTGATATTCCATCGAGGCGACTCTCTTCAAACCAAGGATAAAGTCATCGCGCTTCTGAAAGAAGCAGCAGCGAGGCTGTAGCATACGAAGGCGGAGAAATAGAGGGGGTCGACAATCTTTTCCCGATCAGAGGGGAAGAAGAAATGGTGCCAGAAACCATTTCGCAGCGCATGGCGGGCAGATTTTCTTCGTTTCTCTCATCCCGTGCAATGCTTTAGCAGTTACGAAATGATGAATACGTCGCAGGCCAGACTTTATGGTGTTTTTCTCGCACTTCTGGTCATGCTGAATTCAGAAACGATCTGGGCGCAGACGAATGATACATCGCCTTCCGAAAATTTCGTGGCCAGCGATATGATCGCATCCCGTAGTCAAATATCTGCCTGGTGCGGCACATTCGCGAAACCCTGGGATCATGATAGCCAACCGGAGGTAAAGTACGGGAAGGTGCGGAATGACGTCACCGAAAAACCGGATATCAACGGCATGATGGTGGCTGAGGATATGCGGTGCCGTCAGTGCCACGGGAAATGCGAGGCCGACAGCCTGAGGTGCCGGAGTCAGTGTTTGAGCGATAGCGCCTGCTTAGTCCATTGTGAAGAGCGGTCAAGCAAGTGCACCGCCAGGTGCAAGGAACTATTTCAGTGCCAGTGACAACCATCTCGCGGCGCGTGGCGGGCCGGTGTCATAGCGCGCCTCTCACTTGATAACCCATCAGCCAGCCTAATAACGCGTGGTTGACCGCCACTTTCAGCTCGGTGCGCTGCGCATTCGGCACGCATCAACAGGTATCGCTGCGCAGGCTACCCAGCCTTACGTTGCACCCGAGCCGCATTGTATATACCGGTCAGATACTTCATGAGTTTCCGGGACGTATGTCTATCCAGCTTGAGAAACTCAACACCCAATTGATGGCGTCGTACTACCCACCGAATGGCGACGGCGGGTATCTCCAACAGCTCAGCCTGATTGGGGATCGTCAAAAATAATGTCAGGTGGTCATCCGTCTTCACGAGAGCAACGGTCTCAATTAGTGCACCGCGCATCGACAAATTCCTGACGACTCCCATGCCTTCGATTTCTATTCCTTCAGGAGTCAGCCCTAAGAACTGCACATCCATCTGAACCTCGAAGCGGGCTGAGCCTATCCTTGTTCTCTTGGACTTCACTGGTTGCTTCATCACATCTCCTCTGATACCCACAGCTTTCTCCGCGGGATGGGGCATCGGTCAGGCGTCACCACTAATAAGCGTACCACCGTGCGGCCAGAAGGATAGATAAAACAGCTAATCTTTACAGCGATGCCAAAGGAATAGGTTAGTTTCAAGGCTCGCCTCAAGCGGAGCAAGGTATGCGCGAGCCATTTCGGAGCGCGTGACGGGCTCCCTTTTACCTCTCCACTTCATTCCCTCTCACCTGCATAGATCAAACCTATCAGAAGAAGTAGAATACACACGCTTTCTGCCTCTCAACGGATTATTCAAGGAGGGCGCCATGGCTACATATCTGATGCTCCTCAATTGGACGGATCAGGGGATGAGAAATATTAAGGAGTCGCCGAAGAGGATGGATGCAGCGAAGAAGCTGGCCAAAGACTTCGGAGGGGAGATCAAGACTGTCTTTATGACGCAAGGGAGTTTCGATCTTGTCTTCGTCGCTGAGATGCCCAATGATGAGAAAGTGGCCGCCTTCGTGTTGAAGCTTGGCTCATTGGGAAATGTCCGGACCACGACGCTCAAAGCCTATTCGGAAGACGACTATCGGAACATTATTGGCGGTCTGAACTGAACGTCGGTGAGCAGGAACAGCTTTCAGGAACCATTTCGAGGCGCGTGGCGGCCCGGCTCGTTTTCTCGAGATCTAGCTCCCATACCATTCCTGATCGATAGAAACCTACCGGACCTTCAGTACATTGTCCGCCGTCATGTCAGACAATATTCTCTCTAAGAGCAGCAAATCACTGAATTTGTCTCAGCCAAACCATGTGCGGACGCTTATTCTTGTTGGATGGATCCTCCTCATAATCGTCTTTGCAGCTTTCCTTGGTGGATAGAATCTCCTCAATGGAGGCGTGTGAGATGGATCCCACTCCTTGATGTGCTCCTATTCACCATATCGGCCTTCGATCGCGGTCAAGTCTTTGGCTAGGCTGAGAGCACGAAAAGGGGACAGGCTACTTTGCTGAGCCTAGCGATCAAGTCCGCTCTTTCGAATGTCGTCTGCATCCGGCTTGTTGGGAGGAGTGAGTTCAAGCCAGTTGAAAGCCTCTTCTGGAGTCTCAAAGGTCTTGATAGTCATCCCAAGATTCACTGCTACGGTTTCCCCGTACCTTCGCGGGTCACGAAGAGGTTCATTGATAAGATATGCAAACCGTGGAGCACGGTACATTGGGTATCTCGCCATAAGCTTCATAGTTTCTGTGGCCGCGAAATAGCCATAGTAGAATCGCTCGATATGTTCGGGTTGTCCCTTCAGGTTCCGACCATCGAAGAGTACTTTCTCGGCCTGGTATTGGGCAACCGCAGCAAGCATTTCTAGGAAGGCCCGTTTTGCCTCTTCCAGCGAGAACTCCCCCCTTGCATCGATAGTGAGAAGACCTGATTCAAAATGGATCTCCTGCTGCAAACCCATTTTTTCAATATCCTTGCTATCAATTGTTATGGGCTTTGATTTGAAAGTAAAGAACGGATACTCGCTTGATACCGCTTTTAAGGGTCTAATCTTAAAAAACTAGGGGAAACGTTAGAGGGGTTTGTACGAAAAAGAGAATGGGGACATTCTATATTTCGGTATGTCTTCCTTGCCCCTTCCCCTTCGCGTACGATCTCCTTATGGCAGATCAGAACTCACAGCTGACACCCGGCACGTTGCAAGCCTCCCTATTGGAACGTACGGCCAGCGCGCGCCGGTGCGGAGCGCTAGCATTCCTGCCGACCACTACAGAAGTGATCGAGCAGGACGGCATCCCCTTCCAGGTGCGTGTTCTAGAATCTTCGGCCGTAGAAGAGATCGACAAAGCCGCTCGATCGAATGTCAATCCGTTTCCGCACGATCCCGATCTCTTCGTCACACCAATTTCGGCAACCCACATCGCCTTGATCAACAAATTCAGTGCGGTGGAACACCATCTGTTGATCGCTACGAGATCGTTCGAGGATCAGCGATGCCAACTCACACAAAAAGACTGCGAGGCCCTCCTCATAGGCCTCACGGAGATCGACGCGCTCGGCTTCTACAACGCGGGACACGAGGCCGGAGCCAGCCAAACGCACAAACATCTGCAATTGATGCCGCTCGACGCGGCAATCGCTCCACTGCCCATCGAGCCACTCCTGCGCTTCGCTCAGACGGACCGCATGATCGTACCTCGCCTGCCGTTCCACCACGCCTATGCCGCAATGGATCACGACTGGACCAATCCGGGAAAGGACAGTGGGGCTTCCTTGCATGCTTGCTACCGCAAGGTCCTGCACGCGGCCGGTCTATCTGTTGACGCCACCTCGGGCAGTCATGGACTGACCGCTCCGTACAACCTTCTCATGACTCGAAGATGGATGTTGGCCGTGCCACGGTTGCACGAATGCTTCCAGGGCATCTCGGTCGATGCCTTGGGGTTTGCAGGAATGTTCCTCGTGAAGGATAGACAGCAACTCGCCACGCTGCGGAGATTCGGTCCGATGGCCGCCCTTCAGCATGTAACAGGTAAAGATAGGCAGTGAGAATGAGACGCCAGCAGGAAAAAGAAACGGAGACATTCTGCATTTCGTGGCGCGTGGCGGCCCGGCATCTTACCCCCTGCCACTCTCCCCTCGGCATAGACCCGACCCCCCAACAAACGTAAAATGTTCCCCTATTCCAGTCCCCGACAGGACCAGCATGATGATCAGAGCGTGTGTGTATCTTTCTGCAATAGTGTGCCTCTGCCTCGCGTTGAGCAGTTGCGAATACGTCCGACCCACTCTCAATGTTCCATTGAAACGCTGGGAACCAGCCGGAGGGTATCGCCTCGTCAATCTCGCGCCATCCGACGGTGACAATTCTGACAGTCTTTTTCTGGTCGCCGCATTTTCCGGCGGAGGAGTTCGTGCCTCGACGCTTGCCTATGGCGTATTACGAGAATTGGCGCGCCATGAGATCAGCTGGCAAGGGAAACAGAAGCGGCTAGTGGATGAACTCGATGTCATCTTTGCTTTATCGGGTGGCTCGTTTCCTGCTGCGTATTATGCCCTGTATGGCGACCGCCTGTTTCAGGACTTCGAAGATCGCTTTTTACGAAAAGATTGGGACAGCGAACTTCGCGCCCGTATCTTCTGGTCTCCCAGCAATTGGTTTCGGCTCTGGTCGCCCTACTTTGGGCGTGCCCATATTTTGGCTGAACTGTTGGATGAGGCCCTGTTCGACAAGAAGACGTATAGCGACCTGACGGCCCGCCGCCAACGCCCGCTCCTTGCGCTTCATGCAACCGATATGACCACCTTATCCCGCTTCGAATTTACGCAAGGCACATTCGATCTGCTCTGCTCAGACCTTGGCCAATTGCCCATCGCATGGGCCTCTGCGTCCTCTGCTGCGGTACCACTGGTTCTCAGTCCGATTACGCTCAAGAACTATGCGGGACAGTGTGACCACCAGCATGTCGAATTGCTCGAACGCGCCAAGAGGGAGGGTGGAATCGGAGCTCAGGTCGCCAACGAAGCGCTGTCCTATTTGGATGTGGAGAAACGGCCGTACGTCCATCTCGTCGATGGCGGGCTGGCAGATAATATGGCGCTCCGTGGGATTATCGAAGCGGTTGGCCTCGTTGGAGGGTACGAGCAGTTATTGAAATTGTCCGGGGTGAAGAACATCCGCAAATTAGTGGTCCTGGCGGTAAATGCCGAGACCACTCCCGACGTCCTTGAATATCGGAGCGACCAGGTTCCGATCATGTCCCAAGCCATGAAGTCGATGATCGACGCTCCGATTAATCGCTACTCATTTGATACCGTAATGCTGATGCGGCTTGCTCTCAAGGAGTGGCAGAAGGAGCTACGTGACAGGCCCAGGGATGCGGAGAGTCCGTTTGCACCGGATGCCAAAATCTATTTCATTAATGCCAGCCTCGGTGAAGTCCTCGATCCGGACGAACGTCTCGCGCTCATGAAGATTCCGACATCGCTCTATCTGACGGATGACCAGATCGACCGACTGGTCCGTAACGCGTCCGACCTCATTCTCCGCGATACGGAGTTTCAGCGGCTCATGGAGGATCTGCACAAACAATGACGCGGGGGCACTCAATCGATTTCGCGGCGCGGGGCGGGTTGGCGCACGCCTCGTCTTCCCTCCCCTCACCGCGAACCTTACCAGGGATGGATACAGCCGCTGTCACTGTCAATCGCGTACTTCGTAGGTATTCGCACCGGTCAGCAGCGTTGCTAATTATGGGTGTAGGTATGATGACAAGAGGGTCTTATCTTTGCCACCTGAATTAGCACTCTTCCATCTTGCAGCCCCCTCCTGTATCGCTCCCGAAGAGCGGGCGTACCTTCGTACTCAGGCGTGCAATCTCGTTCAAGAAGGGCGTCTATAAGACCCTTTTGCTCCGAATACCACGCTTCGACTTCAAGAGTTGTGCGCGCGTCCATTGCCTGTCGGTGACACCATCCAATGCGAGCGATGAGGCAGGCGTTGACCTCCGCCATAGGCGTGGAGCCGATGCTCGGACAAGATGGACAGCTGGTAGCCGCATCTTCCTGATCTAGCAAATTTGGCAGCATGGGATCCTCCATAGATACACAAGGCTGATGTACAGCGGTGATGTCTGTGTGATGCATTTGAATAGCAAGTGTTAAACCAATCTGCTCTGTCCAAGAGACGACCGCAATTTTGCGCGTTTTCAGCATCACCCATCGAGGAAGCATCAATCGGCGCACATTTGAGTTGTATTCATGAGAAGCGCAGCGAAGGCGTCCGGCACTAGGGGGGACCCTAGTTGAGCTGGTTATCCCCCGGTTCGAAGATTTTCCTTACCGGTATTCCCTAGGAGATCTGGCCGCTTGTGTGCGCGTATCAGAACGGAAAGCCAAATTGCGCCCTCACTCCTGTCAGGCCGTCCCCGAAGCGGTAGCTGACGCCGATCCGCGGGTTGTCGAAGATCCACAGCTTGGTTGGCTTGGCGGAGCCGATGTTGATCCCGAACTCGAACTGATTGGAGACCTCGAGCGGACTCTCACCGGGCAGCGAGAACTTGGCCGACGGGAAGAAGTAATAGTAAATAAAGGAGACGCCGACGTCGGGCTCAAAGCCCTTCACCTCCAAACCGAGCGGGTGCCGGACTTCCAGGCCGTTCTGGAGCGTCCCATAGTTCGTGCTCTTGGACTGCTGTCCGGCATCCCCCGCCGCCGCCAGCTTGGAGCCGACACTCAGCAAGAAGTCCTGCAGCCGGAATTCGAACAGATTACTGATCCCAGCCGCGTAGAGGAAGACCCAACCTTCTTCTACGTGAACTTCCCCTGCCGAGCCTTCGATGGCCGCAGACCCGTTGAAAGTCCTACCGAGACCCGCTGCTACATAGGGTTTGACCGTCCACCAGCGCCGTATGGGAATCTGGAGCTCTGCCTGGGGCAGCACAAACACAAAGTCCTCCGACGCGGTGACCTTGGGCCCGAACACACTGGTCTCGAAGGAGAAGTGCCCGTAGCCCAGGTAGCCGGTGAGCACCAGTCGCCACGCATCCTCCTCTGGCCCTAGCGCAAAGGTATGCTGCACCGGGACACGGAAGACATCGACCGAAAGCCCCCCGACATCGTAGGACCCGAACCCGAACTGCACTGCGTAGGGGAGGTTGACCTGGACATCGAGCTGGGCCGCCGCGTCCTGGGCGGGTCCAGCGACGGCGCCCAGCAGGAGGAAACCAAAGCCAAGCCATCCACCGCGCACCAGCCACCAATCCCGCGCGGGAAGTAAAAGTGCCAGAAACCATTTCGCGGCGCGTGGCGGGATGTGATCCTTCCTTTGTACATCGTTCATCACGATCAGCCATACACGTCGGGAAGCCGAAACTAGGTTGGCACGCGGGTATGCGGAGAGCGGGGATCCTCCTTCATCACCAACTGCACTCTACATCCGGACTCCGAATTGGCACGGAGCTCGCCCAGCGCGCGGAACAGGTGTTCAAGTGCCGTTGTTCGAGGGCTCCTGGCAGCAAACCACTCTCCGCGGCAGTAAAAGCACCGCTCGGGTGGATCGCCTTGCAGACGCGCTACAGGAAATTCCGCGGACGCATGGCACTCCGGACAAGTGATCTTGATCGCTGTAAGATCGGACAAACTGATATTCAGCATCGTGTCGCTCATTCAGATCCTTTCATTAGACCTCGTGGAAAGAGGACCGCCGTCGTCCGTATTGCGCACAAAACATGTCGGCGACTAATCATGACGTAAGTACTATTCAAAAAGCGAATGCCGCCA
Source organism: uncultured Nitrospiraceae bacterium (assembly GCA_963730935.1). Taxonomy (GTDB): domain Bacteria; phylum Nitrospirota; class Nitrospiria; order Nitrospirales; family Nitrospiraceae; genus Nitrospira_C. The sequence continues at coordinate 857,672 of CAVSTP010000004.1, forward strand.
TAATCTTACTCATGAAATGCCGCACTCTTATCTTAGAAAAGAAAACGGGGACATTCTGCATTGCGCGGCGCGTGGCTGGCTGGTTCCAAAACGGCTTGTAGGATATCCTGGTTTGAGATAGCCTCCGACTCTGAGTACACGGCACATGAAAGAGAAGAAACACATTCCCACGAGCGATGAGCCGTTCGCATGGAAGAGTCCGTTCGCTCCGCTGAAAGATGTCACACTGCCATCGACACCAGCTCAGTCACATGCTGTCGATTTAGCTGATAGGACACCACCCAAACCAAACAGCAATCGTGGGCGGGTGGATATCATTCGTTCAACCGCGCACCGGGGTGGGAAGACAGTGACAGTTGTCACAGGATTTGTCGGCATCGGTCAGCCAGAGAAAGAGCGGCTGGCGAAAGAAATGCAAAAGGCTTGTGGTGCGGGAGGCACCGTGAAGGAAGGACGAATCGAGATTCAAGGTGATCACCGTGATACTGTCGCACGTATCTTGACCAACGCAGGCTTCCGTCCCGTCTTCGCCGGTGGCTGATCCACTCTCCCCTACCCCTCTCCAGCTGTTCCCATACGAACCGTTTCGTGGCGCGTAGCGTGCCCGCAACTTCTCGATGATGTAGATGGCGCTGCCATCCCTACTGCACCGCCAGATATGATATCCATGAGGTGAAGAAGGATTTTCTCATGGCGTCGCGCTTTGAAATCGCAAATGCTCTGCTCAGCGTGACCCTCCTAGCGCTGATCTCGTTGCCAAGGTGTTTGACGTTGGAACAGCGGTGGGAGCGGTTCGATATGGAGCGACGACAGGAGATTGGCGTGAAGACGAAAGACTACTATCTCAGCGAATGGGGAAAACCGGCGAAACGCGTGAAATCAGATGATGGTTGAGAGGTGTGGACGTGGGAATTCTCCGGGTATGGAGGAGCGCAGGGTTGGAAAAAGACGCTGAGCTTCACGCAAGATGGAGTCCTAAAGGACTTTCGTCGAGACTACTGGCCTAAGGAATCATGGTGATCCGCGACGGTTCGCCATCTGTCTCCTTTTGAGCAGAAAAGAAAGCAGCGAAATTGGAAAATACACACTTTCCCACCTCCCGCCTCGTTGCGCTGGAGCGACACATGATGATTCCTCCGATGCAGCTACTTATCAAGTCACTGGTTCTTGCGGCTTGGCGGAAACTCCGACCTGTGAAGCTCTCATGCAAGGAGACACTCCAGCATACACAGAAGGAGCAGCGCCAGTTTCATCGCTGTCCCGTCGAATATCCTGTGAGGGTGTCCACTGACCACGGTCCCTCTGGTTTTGCAATGATCGCAGATTTATCGGTGAAAGGGTGCAGAGTCAAGAGCAAGAAGATCGTCACACCAGGTGAACTCGGCAAGCTCCTTATCTATGTGCCTTTCGGGATTACTCCATTGACAATATCGCTCACGTCGGTTCGATGGGTGAGCGGGCATGAGTGCGGCCTCGAGTTCATTCTCATGGACCTTGATGAACAGGGTTGCCTTAATCGCTGTCTTATTCACGCCTAGAGTCAAACGACACCCAGAGTGTTCACTAGCCTCTACCGCCTACACTTTGGATGTGAAATACCACACCAATAGTGCGATGTTCTAATCACACCTGAATCCTTTTTCTATTAAGACCACCTACATAGTACCTGGCATTCAAGCTGCACTGAGCAGGGGGATAGGTAGCCTCAAGTCGGGAGGTGACTATGACGGTTGTTAAATCTACCGGTGCCGTAATGACAGTGATCAGTCTGAGTCTTGTGACTACACTGTTCGCTGCAGAGACCCAATCTCAATTAGGAGCGACGGCTTCGAAAACTGTCATGGGAGAAGTCTCTGCGGTGGAGGGAGAATTCCATATGGCGAAGAATGCACGAGGTGAAGACATTCTCAAAATGGTCGACAAATCCTATGTCATCACCACTCCAACGGGCCGAAAGATCGAGTTGAAGCTCTCTCGTGACACAAAGGTCCCAACGAGAGCCAATCCTGGGGACCGAATTGAGGCTAAGATTTCTGACCGAGGCCAAACCCTGTCGGTCATGCTGGTCGAGTAAAGTGGTCTGGCTGGTGCAATACGAGGCCTCAGATGCAGACCTTCGCACCCATCCTCTTCATCGATAACCATGACGACGAGCGCCAGTATTGGGCACAGCGGTTGAGAATTTCCTTGCCCGATTATGTGGTCCTCGAAGCTTCCACTGGAAAGGCAGGGCTCGTGATTTGCCGGTCGCAGCGGGTTGAGTGCGTTATCTCGGAATTGACGCTCCCTGACATCTCAGGTTTTGAAGTACTCTTGCAGTTGGTATCCACACCCCGCCATCCAGAGATAGCGTTTATCTTCCTTACCCGACTCACTCTTTCATCCATGAGGCACCTTGCATTAAACAATGGCGCACAAGCGTACTTGGTTAAATCTCATAGCTCTTGTGATGACCTAGACCGTACAATTCACAAGGCGCTTGCGAGTGTTGCCCCGACTCGAAAGGAGCTTCGCTCCTAAACCCGAAGCCATCCTGGTTTGTGGTTTCTTGCGGCGTTAGGTTGTCTTGGAAAGGGATGCCTCACCTGGCCAGCCAGATTGTATCGAACCGCCCTGAGTAGCTCATTCATAGGGGTCCGGAGTCTTTTCTTGACGAGAAAAAACCACGGGGACATTCTGAATTTCGGGCCCGTGGCGGGAACCTAAGTCGGCTGGTCGCGTGTCGAATCGTATCTCAGACTTGCATTTTAGACAACCGATATGACTAGGATCACAATAGCGATGACGAATTTGCCACCAGATCGCCAGCCTCAGACTCCCGACACATCCGTCGACCTCGGCAGTCCAAGCTTGTTTTTCAACCGAGAACTCAGCTGGCTCCAATTCAACCTGCGAGTCTTAGAGGAAGCCGAAAATACGAGACATCCATTGCTGGAACGGGTCAAGTTTCTGGCAATCTTCGCGACGAATCTCGACGAGTTCTTCATGGTGAGAGTATCGGGTCTCCGCCGTCAAATTGCGGGAGGAGCCGGCGAGATCCCGCCCGACGCCATGACGCCTTCTGATCAAATGTTGGCCATATGCCGTGAGCTGACAGTACATCTTGAGCGGCATCAAGACTGCTGGAAGAAAGATCTCTTGCCCAGGCTCCGTGAAGCAGGCATTCATGTCCTCCACATGAATGAATTGAATCAGCGCGAGCGGGACAGCCTGCGCCAATACTTTTCACGAGAAATCTTTCCGACGCTCACTCCTCTGGCCATTGACCCGACCCACCCCTTTCCACATATCTCGAATCTCAGTTTCAATCTCGCAGTCGTCGTCAAAGATCCTGATCGCGGTGAATGCTTCGCCCGCGTCAAGTTACCGGACGTGTTTCGGCGCCTCGTGTCCGTTCCCGGGCACGATGCGGACGCTCCGAAGAAAACAGAACTGGAGACAAGTCAGAAGAGCCAACGATTCGTCTGGCTGGAAGAGATTGTGGCAGACAATCTGGATCTGCTGTTTCCCGGTCTCGAAATCGTCGCCTCTTATCCCTTCCGCGTGACACGGGACGTCGAAGTGACGATCAAAGATGACGAAGCTCCCGACCTGATCACGGCGGTCGAGGAACAGCTCGAGTTACAGGAGTTTGGTTCCACGGTGCGGTTGGAGCTGGATGCCACCACTCCGAAGCATATTGCCGAAATCCTCACCAAGAACCTCCAGTTACCATCGTATTTGGTCTACACCGGAGAGGATCCGATCGGCATGGCCGGAGATCATGGAACTGACCTCGCTCGAACGTCCCGACCTGAAAGATGCTCCTTTCCAGCCATCCATTCCTGCGCTCTTAAGCAAGCCTGGCGGCATCCTGAACGCCATTCGGCACCAGGACTTGCTGCTCTATCATCCCTATGACAGTTTCATGCCAGTTGTGGACTTCGTCCGCGAGGCGGCCAATGATCCCAATGTCCTCGCGATCAAACAGACACTCTATCGTGTCAACCCACGATCGCCCATTGTTGACGCGTTGATGGAGGCCCGCGTCAACGGGAAGCAGGTGGCCGTCCTTGTCGAGCTGAAGGCCCGATTTGATGAAGAAAACAATATCGAATGGGCTCGGAAGCTTGAAGACGAAGGCGTGCACGTCGTCTATGGAGTGCGCGGGCTCAAGACCCATACGAAGGTCTGTTTGGTCATCAGACGGGATGCCGATGGAATCCGGCGCTATGTCCATCTCGGCACTGGAAACTATAACGTCGTGTCGAGTCGCATCTACACCGACCTGAGCTATTTCACTTGTGATCCCGTCATCGGCACTGATGTGTCAGACCTCTTCAATGCTCTGACCGGATACTCCCGCAAGATAGCCTACGCGAGATTGCTGGTCGCCCCAACGACATTGAGGCGGGAAATGATCGAACGAATTGATCGTGAGATCCACCATCACCGCGAACATGGCGGAGGGCACCTTTCTTTCAAGATGAATGCGCTCGTCGACAAGCCATGCATCCAAGCGCTCTATCGTGCGTCGCAAGCCGGCGTGAAAATCGATTTACAGGTACGAGGCATCTGCTGCTTGCGGCCCGGCGTGCCAAGAGTGAGTGAAACCATCACGGTGCGCTCGGTCGTCGGTCGGTTTCTGGAACATGCCAGGATCTACTACTTTCACAATGCGGGACAACACGAAGTGCTCTTAGGCAGCGCGGATCTTATGCCGCGAAATCTCGATCGCAGGGTGGAAATTCTCTTTCCCGTGCTTCATCCGCAATGGCGAGACACGATCATCAATGACATTCTCGCGGTGGGAATTCGGGATAATGTTCAGGCAAGACGATTGCTGCCTGATGGCAGGTACGAACGTCTTCATCCGCTGGATGGCGATCAGGCGATCGATTCTCAAGAATGGCTGCTCACTCGATGGAAGTCCGAGTCGAAAAAAGATACCGCCTCAGATCGTTTACGTGTAACCTCGATTGAGTGAAAAAAGCCAGGCGCTCATCACACGACTGCTACCGAGCACAATTCGCCATTCACGCCTGCTTTTTCACATTTGCTTTTCTGGGTCTATCGATCCTCGTCTCAGAACACAGCATCGCAGGTGATATCACTCTTTTGGACATCGGCCCACGCTACGGGTTCAGCCGGAATGAACCTCTTTTAGGGAAGCGACAAACAGAATCTTTTAACCTTGTCGACCTAGCTGCCACCTTCAGACTGCCTTGGTCATGGCCACTGGGGCAGAGTCCGTGGAGTATCGAGACAAGACTGATCACCAGCGCGGGAGCTCTCTCCGCTGCTGGGAAAACCGGGTTCATTGCAGCTGTCCACCCGGATGTGGCCTTGACCGGCTGGAACAATTTTGTTTCGATTGATGTGGGAGTAGGTCTAGCATTCTTGGGGCGAGAACAATACGGCTCGCAGGACTTCGGAGGGCCTGTCCAATTTGGACTCACGATGGCGCTTCAAATCCACCCGATCTCTCATGCGTTTGCGGGCTTTCGATTTCAGCACTTTTCAGACGCAGGCATGTATGGTTCGGATTCCCTCGGCATTGACTTATACCTCATCGAGGTCGGCTACCGATTCTGATGTCAACCCTAGCCGACCCCGAATTAGTCTGGGAATGTCTGCTTCGACGAACTTCCCGAGAAGGATGAGCGATTCTTGCCATGATGACGCCGAAACATTCCATCGGTGAGTGGGGTGTTATGGCTGACTTTGCCGCTCCCTAGGGGCACGTCCTCTCGCTATGGGAAAAGCCGAAAACATAAGCCTACGGGCCGGGAAGACACAAGGTGGGGCAAAACGACCGTGCCATCCGAACGGCAAGGCGGGACGAAGGAGAGAAAACGGGGGTCTCCTGAATCGCGGCGCATGGCGGTCCAGTCTTGTCGCCTACATCTCGGTTGAACGTCTCCATGCGCAACGGTGGGAGAAATTCGCTGACCCATAGTCAGCACATCTAATAGGTTCGCCTGTCAATTCTGACAGTATTCCTCTCTCCATCCCGGACATATACTTTCCCTTAAGACTCAACGCGGAGGAACACAACGTAACCGCCACGGGTTTGTCGGCCTGGAACAAGGCACACATGGAAATGAAGGGGAAAGTCGTCCTGATTACCGGCGGAGCTGGCGCACTAGGACAGAGTGTCGTTCCGGCGTTCGTTTCCGCGGGTGCCTCCGTCATCTTAGGAGATCTCAATCCAGTGCAAGTGCCTGGAGTCACTGCGCTCAAGGCCGACTTCACCGACCAGACACAAGTCCGAACCCTCGTGGATGAAGTGATCCGAACGTCAGGCCAGCTCGATGCGCTGATCAATCTGGTCGGTGGCTTCGCCACGGGTCGTGTAGTGGAAACCGACGTGTCGGTATGGCAGCGGATGTTAATCTTGAATCTGACCTCGGCTTTTCTGCTCTCGCAGGCAGTGTTGCCTTCCATGCTGCAACGCGGTCAGGGACGCATCGTGCACGTTGCCGCCCGAGCCGCACTTGAACCATTTTCAGGGGCAGCAGCGTACATCGTATCGAAGGCAGGCCTTATCGGATTGATCCGCACGCTGTCTATAGAACTGGCAGGTTCAGGTGTCACGGTGAACGCTGTCTTGCCGAGCACGATCGATACGCCTGCCAATAGAAGGGCGATGCCCGCTGCCGATCCATCAAAATGGGCTCGGCCAGACTCCATCGCACAAACGTTGACTTTCCTCGCTTCGGACGCCGCCAGCCAAATCAACGGGGCGTTAATTCCAATCGGGTAAGGCGAAAGGAAACGGTGTCAGGAACCACTGTGCGGTGCGTGGCGGGATTACAATGCTTAACCGACTGTCCAAATATTTAGTGGAGCCGTACAGTCCTGTTTAGTCGATGATATCGACCTTCTTCCCCTGTGCCTTTGCACGTGTGAGGCAATCGGTATCAGTCGTTGAACAACGCAGCGTGTCAAGTTGATGTTCTTCGACAATCTCGACCTTCTTGCGTTGTGCCTTCGCCTGCTTCATACAGCCAGCATCGGTAATGAGACATTTCATGGTGTCATTAGTGGCTGGCTTTTCAACCATCTCGACCTGTCTCCCCTCCTCTTTTGCTCGCCTGAGGCACTCTCGGTCCGTCGCGACACATTTGACCGTCTCTTCGGTCTTCTTGATAGCCTTGTCAATGGATTGGTCGATGTTCTGATTTACTCGGTCTTGCGCTTTGCGCTTGGCGCTTTCGGTGGCTCGATTCATAAGACCATCGATATATCCTTGAGCTTGTACCTCGGCAACATTGAACAGCGTCAGCGCCACAATGCACCCGATGAAACGTGTCATGATAAGTGGCCCTCCCTTCAAACCAGCTAACCTACAAATAAGGATAGCAGATCGGGCAAACCCCGCTACCAAGCTGAAGGAAAAGGTTATTAATCGTCCCCCATCCTAGCGGACGGATGGGACATAGACTGCTGATTACGAATCAGCAGGATCACAATCATGCCGCGCTATCGCATACTGGGGATTTTTTATTCCATTCTCTCGATGTCCGGCGAAACCCATGCCTTCTGCCTTGATCACTCGCGCGACACGTGATAGAAGCTTTGCCCGCTGGTCGGAGTTCTAACAAGAGGCACTTCATTCACTTGAGTCGATCTGGGCCATGTACGCATTTGTCCGCTGTGATCTTAGCCGTGGCCACGGCTCTCCTCGGACTTATGAATCCGTCCGCTGGCGCTGAAGAGTTGAGACTCGAATATTTGGCCCTGAGAGGAGGCTTTACCGGATATGTGATTGGACAATATCAACCAGACTATTTTAACCAAGCCGATGTTGCGTTAGCCGCGCGGCTTCCCTGGCAAAAGGAACTCGGGGCCGACTGGGTTCTCGGGACGCGCATTCTGGGCTCTGCCGGCGTGCTCATCGGGGCTCACGAAACGCCTGGGATCTTCACGCTGATACCGTTCTATGTGATGTGCGGTCGAAAGGACGGACTGATTTCCATTGATATAGGTGGGGGCGGTGCCTTGGTCACCCAGTATAAGTTCCAGAATCAGAGCTTCGGCGGGCCGTTTCAGTTTGTGTGGACGTTCGGCGCGACCAGTCGTTTCGCCGGACCGTTCGGAGCAGGCTACCATTTTCAACATTTCTCCGACGCCGGAATGTACGGGAGTGACGCCCGCGGCGTCGATATGCATCTCTTTGAACTTACCTATTGGTTTGACACAAAGTGACCTGGGGAAGAGAAAAGGTGTCCGAAACCCTATTGCGGCGCGTGGCGGGCCCGCCTTAATCGGCTGTACCCGTTGAACGTCTTCCTTGCGGACGGACGGGACATAGCCGCTGATAACGAATGAGCGGAATCACAATCCTGTTTCGTCATCGCCTACTTGGGCTTTTTTATTCCATTCTCTCGATGTCCGGCAACACCCACGCCTTCTGGAAAAGTGGCTTTTCCGGACCATAGAACCGGAAGAGAACTTCGAAGCCTCCGTCGGCGTTCGTCGGCACCCAGTTTGATTCCTTCCCATCTGGCGGTGTTGAGCCGAAAAAAAGATCGACCGAGCCGTCCGCGTTCTTCTGGAGTCCGGGTGTACTCGATGAGCGGCTGAACCAACGTGAATTGCGGATGAGCGTGTGCGTGGCGCCGTCGTACGCGGTGGCTGACCAGTAGAGGCTTACAGGGACGTCGGGAGGCACGGTGAGGCGATAGGCTCTGGCCCCCTCCAGGCGACGGCCAGACTTGTCCTTGATGGTCATAAGATAGAACTGTCCCGCACCAAGGTGCTTCGCACTGAAGTACGCCATGGCATACGTTACCGCACGCCCATCTATAGGGTAACTGTTTCGGTTCGCAAAAAAGTTTGGCATGCCTTCGACGACTTCCGGCGATGCAGGCAATGCCCAGTGATTGCCTGCATTGAATGGCGGAACGAAGGTCTTTTCATATTGCATCTCTATCAAGGCGCGGGCTTCATGCGCAGACGTTTCTAGCATCACCTTGGTGGTTGTGTCAGGATGAAACGGCTTGCCCTTCTCGATGCCAACCGACTTCAGCATGTCGATCATCGCCTTGTCGCGGGTCAGCCACGGCTCGGTTTGCACAAAGCGGTTGAGTGACTCGAAAAAGCGCGCGTCATACGGAATAGTCGCATCGAAGATGCGGCCAACCGCGTCAACGAATTTGGTTTGCTGACCGCTTTTTCCCCCACCCGCCGCCAGCGGATAGAACTTTACGCGCTTGCCGTACGCGACGGCTTTTGCGATATCGGCCTCGCTGCCGCTTTTCAGGTTTGACCGAAGGAGCGCATACCCTTGGTAGGTATCGGAACGAAGTGGGATGTAACCGGTGGGAACCTTCCCCTTATGTTCCGGCGGCAGGATTAAATACTTACCGCCCTTACCCTTATCCACACCGGCAGGGCCGACATCTTCCAGCGCGTTTTGCCATCCATCATCGATGCTACCGGTGATTGAGCCCTCGTCGGACGGCGGAATCTCGAGCACGACAGGGCCATCCTTCGTGTTGTAGAACGGCATGAAGTATATGGTGTCGGGGTTGGGCGTGAGGGTCTGGTTCTTCCAGTCCACTGGCCTCGACCAATAGACGATCTGGTTAGGCCCTCCCTTGACGGCAACGAATGCCTGATACATCAGGTCGAAGTTGACCGCTGGCATGCCCCACATGACGGCTTCGACGGCCCTGCGCTTGAGGGTACGGCGGGCAAGCTCCTCAGCTGAGTAATCTTGGGCCTGCGTCATCAGCGTGTCTGTCATCACCAGAAACAGAGCCACGGCAACGAGAAAACAGGCCTGGTTTCTAAGACCTCCCATAATTTCATGCTCCTTCATTGACTTCGATCCATTCCCTTCTGGCGAAGATGGCCTCGTGACTGATATCCCACAACGCTTAGTGTATTTTATCCACCTACCGGCCAGCCAGAAACTGGGAGAAGTAACAGGTTCAATGTGGACACGATCCGGCGGAGTGGCTAGACTGATCAATCCCCTCATTCATTCAGCAAAAAGGAGTGACCATGAGACTTCTTCATGAACTCCTCAACAGTCTCCTATACGCAAGCCTAACGGTCACGGCCATATCCGGGGGGACAGCCCTAGCCGGTGGTGGGACTGTGGTGACAAAACCCAGCAACTATTCTGTCTCCGAAACAATCGGCCGGATTGAGAGAGCGGTCACGGCGAAGGGGATGCAGATCTTTGCTCGGATTGATCACGGCGGAGAGGCGAAGAAAGCGGGGTTGGCCATGAGACCAACCGAGTTGCTCATCTTTGGCAACCCAAAGGGCGGGACCGCTCTCATGGTGGCCAAGCCTACAGCTGCGATTGACCTCCCCATGAAAGCCTTGGCATGGGAAGACGAGGATGGCAAAGTGTGGCTCACGTATAACTCGCCCGAGCTCCTGCACGAGCGACACGGTGTGCCGACGGACCTCACCTCGAAACTCGATTCGGTTGGCAAGCTGTTGGAAGCGACGGTGGAGTAGCTAGCGTAGCGGGGGCCGTTTATCGGTAGCCTAGGCGCGAACCAACATTCGACCATGCAAGAAGAGAAAGATGGAGAAGACCAAAGCAAGCAGTGCAAGCACTGTATTCGTGGCAGCAAGGACGAGTTTGCTTTGAAACAGGTTCGTGAATCGCGCCTGCAAATGTAACCGCTGTAACCACTTGGGATACCCGTCAGTCTCGTGCCAGCCCCTATTCAATCCGAACAGCACAAGGATCGATAGAATGGAGAAATTCGCGGCGTACGCGATGTTTTGCAGCAGCTTCCCCAGCTCATCTTGCGAGCTTGGAGGGGTATCCGGAATATCGAGGAGGGCCTTCAAGGAATCGCCAGAAAATGGCAGGCTGATGACGAGCCAGACAAGCCCGACGAATGCCCAGAAAAACCATGAGGCTTTCTTCATTTGGCAATCACAATAGAACAAGCCGGTGCGGAAATCAAAAACTGCGCCATCAATCTGTTCGCGGCGCGGGGCGGGACAAGGCTCCCCTTGCAACCTGCCCGAAGCATAACGCAGTTCGGTAGCCCGCCCAACCAATAGCGTCTCCCTGCCCGCGGGAACGCAAATCATCCCTTACAAAGTCTTTGAACTTCCTAGCTGCCATTGAGATGAAGGAGAAGGCCAAGTAAGACGGCTTTCCCCTGAGCGCGTTCGGTTTCAGCCTTCGCCGTGCCTTTTGCGGGTTCTACTCGGCGCTCGTCTTGTTGCCCTTCACGTCCTCGACTGCGTCTTTCGTCTGTCCTTTCCCTTTCTCGACGAGAGACTTCGTTTGTCCTTTCATTTTCTCCATCGCGACGGAGGTGTCGCCTGCGTGACCCGCACCGACGAATCCCAAGATTGAAAGTATCGCGATGCCTGCAGCAAGTGGAAGTGTTCTCATGATCCAATCTCCTTCATGGTACGAGGTGATAGATCCTTGACACGTGATCCTTGCTGATATTCTTAGCCTCTTTGCGCGACGCGGATAGGTGTGCGGTGAACAGCGGCGGCGTATCTTCAATCCACCATGATACCCGGCGAGAGATCACGCCGCGGCGAAGAGACACGCTAACGAGATACCTATGGTGAGGCCGATGCTAGCCCCTTCGCCTGCCTTTCGTCCTCGGCCTGCTCAGATCGTGCTGACGTGGGAAGCATAGCCTGAGATTGTGGGTCCCCTTGCTCATCTCGACTCGCCCCGCTTGATTCAAGCGAACGAGTTCGATGAGGGTATCGTGCCAGGTAAATTCGCTGCAGCTGAACACCAACTCTTCAAGCTCACATTCAGGAGAGCGGCGTAACTGTTTGATGACTCGCTTGGTAATGGCGGTGTAGGGTGACATCAAAATGTCTCCTTTCAGATGATCCGACCGTCCCGATCCACAGTGTCGATCTGCTGAGACGTCTTCAACCATAGCGTGACCTCAAGCAAGGAGTCTGCTGAGCGACATCCTTGCCGGTAAGGCCGCCATCTGGATGGCTGAATTTCCATCTCCAGCCTCACCTACCACTTCGATAAGACGAAATCGTCAAAGAATTCCCGTAGAGTCTCACGAAACGGAACAAAATCATCGACCTCCAGAATACTCAGTGATTCAGCTGGGAAGGTTACCGACATCGTGTTCAACTGTTCAAAGGCCACATTCCACCTGCATTGATTCTCTGCCTCTAAGACCGCCCTGTCTGTTCAAAAGATGACACTGGGGCATTCCCGAGCCGCATAATGGCCAATCATCGCTTTAGAGTTGTGGGCAGGAGCGGACTGAGCCCGAATATCGCACGCTGCTCATCAAAGCCGGACTTCAGATGACCAAGGCCGTGCCCACAGAGCGGTGAGCATCGTGGAGGCGATGGTTGCCTGATCACCGGTTCCACTCAGGTGCAGCAGATTGAGCACTTCACCACGCGCGGCGGGCCGGCCTTCCGCATCGACCTCCCCATTCACACTGCTTATCCATGCTTGCCTTAGACCTGCCCGCATAAGAAACGTAAAATGGCTCGACTCCTCGTTCGACACCGCGAGGCGTTACCTGATACCCGTTGTTGTTGGCGTTCTCCTTGCTGCTGGAATCGCAGCACTTGCCAAGTTCACACGCTTCGATGAAGATCGCAGCTTCTACCCCACTGTTCTGGTGATCATCGCATCATACTACCTGCTATCCGCAGTTCTAGGCGGGTCAGGTCACGCCTTGGTCTGGGAGCTGGTTATCGCCGTCGCATTTTCAACAGCAGCTATTATCGGAGCAGTCTTTTCACCCACGCTGGTAGGGATTGGCATTCTTACACATGGTCTATCTGATCTTGTGCATGACGTGATCATTCAGAACCCTGGCGTCCCGACCTGGTGACCAAGCTTTTGTGGAAGCCTTGATGCATTGTTGGGGCTGTGGGTGATCAGCATTACCCGTTCCCGACGAATTTCGTGATGCGGGACTGGCTAGTCTACCCGCTGATATGCAATCAGCGCGTTCAGATGAAGGATGTGTGTGTGCTTCTGTGTTAAGATGACGCACCTCGGCTTGAACCAATGGAGAATCGTTCTATGAACGGCGATAAGACGATCGCCTCCGATCTCTTGCAGCGGCATTTCCAGACACTCGTGAATGACAACCTGCGATGGCAGATGCTCATCGACGATAATATTGTATGGGAACTCGCTTACGCGGCGGCCATAGGCCACCCAACGAGGCTCTCGGGGCGGGAAGAAGTCGTCCGTCACGTCACCTGGTTCTTGGGAGCGGTGAAGGATTTTCGCTTCTTTGATCTTAAGGTGTTTCCCTTGGCTGATCCTGAAGGAGCCGTAGGTCAAGTCATGGCGGAGGGGACTATTCAGTCCACTGGCCGAATGTATCAGCAGGAATATGTGCTGTTCTTGCGTGCGACCGGTGGCAAGATTATTTCCCTGCGAGAGTATTTTGATCCTACGCGCGCAGCGAAGGCCCTCAATACGCCCATTCTCGGTCTGGAAGCCTAGTATATAGAAGCTGTCCTGCTCAGAAAGTCGCGTACCAATCGGGCGACCTCGAACGGCTTTTCAATCGCCGCGAGTTGACTGGCCTCGTCAAGAATTTTGAACTCTGCGCCGGGAATTTGTGCGGCGATAAAATCTGCTTGCGCCGGCGTGACGGCAGGATCCTGCCGCCCGGCAAGGACTAGCGTCCGAGTCCTAATCCTATGAAGCTCACTGCTCACATCTGATCGATTGAAGGCGGCAAGCGCCGCGTTAAACATGCCGTTGCCGTCTGGTATGCTCACGAGCTGGTTTCTAAATTTTGCGATGAGGTCAGGTCTGGATTGATACGTCGAGGGCGCAAACAACAGTTTCATTGCTGGGTCGACAATGTCCTGGCGATGTCCGTCCCGAAACATTTTCCAGAGGTGGAGGGTCGATGCTTTCATTGTTGAGGGATCGGGTCGTGCGCTCGTTGCCATGAGCACGAGCGAATCAAAGGCGTCGGGATGTGCAAGCGCCACGCGCATACCGATCATTCCGCCGATCCCATTTCCGAACCATGCGACCTTTCCTAGCCCCAGCGCTTGCAACAACCCATAATAATCTTCCGCCATCGCTTCGAGTGTCATGGCTTCCCGATATCCGCTCAGACCATGGCCATGGAGATCGACCGTCATAAGGCGGGCATCTCTCGCGATTTCTGTCAACACCTCGGCGAATGCGTCTGGTCCCCACATCAGCGGATGGGCGAACACGATCGTCGGAGTGTCCTGGTCTCCAGACTCTCGATAATGCATTCCAATCCCGTTGATCTGCACAACCGGCATACGCTTCTCCGAGGTGGGAGCCAGCAAGAGCTGTTACGGTGACTCGCACACGACACTACTGGGAAGGCGGCGCTCGATTCAAGTCATCGGAGCTCTCTCCCCGTCCCTCGACCTTCTCTCCGATCGCCATAGACCCGTTGGGCTCTTGAAAGTAGAATGGGCTTGCGGTTTCACTCATAAGGCCGAAGCCATGGCCATGACGTGCAGTACATTCAGCAAAGGAGAGCGTCAATGATCTGTTGGTTGACCCATGGTGTGATCCTCGCTGTTCTGATGTCCATCTATGGATGTGTATCATCGCCCACGATCAATTGGACAAACGAGAAAATTGGTTTTACTCGGGCACCTCAACTTGGCGGGACGGATTCTCTTTGGATCATGAACGGCGATGGATCCGGCCAGTCGCAGCTTGATTTAGGTGCGGACGGGAATAGCTCCCTGACGTGGTCGCCTGATGGCAACTCCATTGCGTTTGAATCCGTCCGAGATGGCCACATTGAGCTCTACACCGCGCGGATTATCAGCAACGGCAACGACACATATTCTGCTCAGGAGATTCAACGAAGGACTACCGCTCCTGCGGACCATTCATTTCCAGCATGGTCACCTGATTGCGCATGGCTTGCGTTTTCGTCCAACAGAGTCAACCAGAATTCCTACAACATTTATCAACTCCATCTGAGCGACGACACCGTGACCCCCATTACGAGCGGAAACTACCAGGATTTGTCCCCTTCATGGTCTCCTGATGGGTCCAAAATCGCCTTCACGCGTCACGTGGGCAATGCGTCACGAGAGATTTATGTTCACGTGATGAGCTCTGGGCAGGATATTCGACTGACGAATAACAGTGTGAATGATACTGATCCCTCGTGGTCGCCATCCGGCCGTATTATTTTTGCACGGCATTCCGAGGATGGCAGTCGTGCGGCTCTCTTTGAAATGGACGCTGTCGACGCGAATGGAGACGGCAATGGAGACCATCTCGCCCCAATTACTACCCCAAATGAACATGAATATGACCAGAAGCCGGAGTATTTTCGGAGTGGAAAAGCCATCGTATTCTTTCGAAGTCAGGAGGCTGGTGGGGGAGGACCTGGGGATGTCTATAAACTCCTCATCCAGGACGGGACAGTCATGGAACCGCTTCTGAATCTCACCCACACCAATCCCCAGCACGAACATGGCGCGACTTGGAAGCGAAATGGAGTCTGTGTCAGAAAAGCGAAGTAGCAACAGCTACTGCACGAATGGGACATTCTGTATTTACCGGCGCGTGGCGGCAAAGCTTCGCGCCACATCTAGCGTCAAACCGACTGCAATGGGGTAACTCTTGAAGGAATCGGTAGCGAGAGGTATGCTGTTTACCGTCGGCAAGTGAGCCGGACCGCAGCCTGCTGAGAGGATGGAATTTTGGCAAAACAATTGTTGCTCAGATCAGTGATAGTTCTGGGGTTGTGGCCGGGTCTTGGCCTAGCGGCAGACCACGATCTGACGCCTCGCGAGATCTACGAGCTCGACTCGCCAGCTGTTGTGATGATCATCGGATATTCCAACAGCGGCCAGCGAGGTAACGGCGGCACCGGCTCCATTATTCAACAAGATGGACTCGTATTGACGAACGCTCACGTCGTCATTGAGGACCAAACAGGCAAACCCTATCCCCGCTTGACCATTTATCTGAAGCCCGAACGCGTGAGCGGTGACCCCAAGGCCGATTTGTCGCGGAGCGCCAAGGGTCGTGTCGTCGCCTTCTCACAACCATTGGACCTGGCTTTGCTCAAGCTCGATGGGCCGCCTGGACCCTTTCCCGTCCTCGAACTGGATGATTCCGACCGGATCGAGATCGGTGACCGCGTGGTGGCGATCGGGCATCCCGAGCAGGGCGGGCTTTGGACCCTGACAACCGGTACCATCAGCGCGCAGTTTGAGAACTTTAATGCTACGAAGGGCAAGTCGGTGTTTCAGACGGAAACGGGGCTCAACCGCGGCAACTCCGGTGGACCGCTGCTCGACACGTACGGCCGCATGGTCGGGATCAATACGGCAATCGCCCGCCTCTCATCGGATGGACTGCCGATCACGAGTATTAGCTTCTCGTTGAAATCCAATGTAGCCAAGCGCTGGTTGCGTGATCAAGGTGTGTCGTTTCAGGAGATGCCGGCATCGGACAGGTCAACGCCGGACAAATCGGCAAGTCGTTCTACCCCTCTATCCGAGGAGCACACGACGAAGTCTGAGAATCTGCCTGCCGCCCCCACGGTCGCTTCCCCATCCTCGCCGCTCTCCGCGTCCTCTCGGCCATACAATCTGGATCGCCTTATCAGTGAACGAAGCCGAGCCGAGGCCGATCTCGAGGATATGATCAAAGAAATGCGAGGCAAATTTAGCGGGCGGTGAAGCCGTCGCGTCGCCTGTCGACACTCCTCACTTCGAATTCACGTCCCGGTAGTCAACGATAAACCGTCCGACCGACTCAAATATTCTGCTGCGAATATCGAGAACTCTCGAGTCGCTGAGTGAACCAAAATGTATGGGGCCTTCCCACGTGGTCGCAAAGAGTTCTGTGCTTGGATTCCGTGATAGTTGAACAAGTTGTTTCAATGTGAGCGCGACAGCGTACGTGTTGACAGTGACTGAGGGACCTGTGATCGGATACACGGCAACGTAGAGATACGGTGCTCCGGGTGAGTTCGCTACCTCTGAGATGGTCAAGACGCGCAGGCCTGCCTGTCGAAGTCGCACTTCGATGTCGCGTTGGAGGTGTTCGCGGTTCAACCCTTCCCGTTCCACATCGTCCGGAAGATACTCAACGAGCACCGAAATCTCTTTGAGTCCTCGTAGTGTGTCTCGCTTGTCAGCCGTAAAGCTGAAGCCAACGGTCGGCCAACACAAGGTCAGGCCCAACAGAATGAGCACCCTCAGGCGCATCGGCCACCTCCTCGTCGGTGGCTCGCACAATAGCCGCCCGCTCTACCTAAAGACAAGAACACGACTGCCCTTGTGAGTAAATGTGACAGGACCCTCGCCGAGTGGATCCTGTAACCGTTTCTTACGGCGCTTAGAGAGTAAGAGGCGGGAGTGCTATCTCACAATCATCTCGAGCGATGATCCTTCGCGTTTGACGGTTCGGTATGCAGGAAGTAAACGGGGGGTGGAAGGGGGCAATTCGCCCTAGCCGCCTCCGCGGCGCAGGTTACCGAACACGATGATTAGCACTGCGGCAACGCCATACCAGGGAATGATCGCCCACGGATTGGTGCTTTGAACGTAGCTAACAATCCAATGCCCGGCAAACACGATCCCCAGCACGATCAAGCCGGCAACTATCAGGCTTCCTTGGCCAGGTGATTTCTCAGGGAGCATATGTCAGTACTTTCCGCCCGCGATCCTAGGGGAAGATCATGGGATACGCAAGCGGCCACACGAACGCAGTCGCTTCTTACGCCTGGGACTTTTCGATGCACCCGCGTTCATCCGTCCATCGCGCGTTGGGATTGGCTTCGCAGGCCGCCCGTTCGAGCGCCGTCTCTGCCAGCTCAGTGACTGCGGGATCGTACACGAAGCTGGTCGAGCCTCCCCTCGCCGTCACACTCCATTGAGTCGTCGCATCTACCACGCTAAGGCTGCGTATCGTGACAGTCGGATCAAAGAGCGTCGTGACACGCGGATGCCCTTCTTTATACCCCGAATACAGGTTGTACAGGGGGTATGAGTGACGCTCGACTGTTGCGGCTAAGACTCTATTTGCTCCGGCCATGCGGCCAAGTTGTCGAAGCGACAGTTCTATTTCCCTGGCTGGCTGTTCCATGAGGGAGTCCCGGCTGATCGCATCTCCAACGATATCAGAATCGATCACTTGTCCACCGTGTTTCCGTACCCAGTCAACCAGGAGTGGCTCGAGCTTTGTTTCGTTAGTCCAAATGAGCACGCGAGCGTCCTCCCGCGTTTCGAGGCACTGAGAAACACAGACTGCATCGGTGATGGGATGTGGTGAACAACCCACGAAAGTTAAGAAGCCTAGGAGAATGGCCGATACTTTTTTCATTCCAGCCGAAGCTCCAAGGTATTGATTACTATACTCGCCAAGCTGGTGCCAACAACAACCAGACAAGCCGGTGTAATATAATTAACCGGCTGACGAAGTCTGGGGCTGTGCAGAGTGGAGGACGCATGCGCGCATTCTGGCGCCTGCTGATTGCATTGTGCGCACTGACGTTGGGCGGTGCGGCGCATCCGTGTGGATGCGGAAACGGCAAAATTATCAAAGGCCTAGACCTGCCATAGGCTCAGCCTTCTCTGTTCAGGGGCGCCGTGTACGAAGGGACAGACTACTTTTCTGGGCCTTCGAGACTGAAGAAAAGCGTCAGGAACCATTTCGCGGCGGCGGCGTGGCATCTTTCAATGGATGGATGATTCGCTCATACTCCTTCGTCATGGCCGACCACGAAATCGATGCCATTCGTGCACTGTTGCTGGCCAAACCACGACCGAATGAGCTCAGCGAACGACGCAAGCGCCTAGACGACCTAGGAACCCAGTATAAGATCGCCCCTGACGTGCTGATCGAGTCGGTGGAGGCGAACGGCATCAGAGCGGAGTGGTCCTCGACCCCACATGCCGACGCTGCAGGTGCGATCCTATTTTTGCATGGTGGTGGTTACGTGTCTGGGTCGCTCGATAGTCATCGGCCATTGGCCACGGAGATCGGTCGAGTGTGCAGCGCTCGTACGCTCGCCCTGGAATACCGGCTGGCGCCCGAGCATCCGTTCCCGGCGGCACTCGAAGACGCACTAGCCGGCTATCGCTTCCTGCTCTCGTGCGGCATCAACCCGCGCCAGATCGCGGTGGCGGGCGACAGTGCCGGAGGCGGACTGACCGTAGCACTGATGGTTTCCGCCCGCGATGCCGGGCTGCCGAAGCCGGCCTGCGGTTGGTGTCTCTCGCCGTGGGTGGATTTGGAATGTCTTGGCGAAAGCATGAACAGCAAAGCCGAGGTTGACCCGTTGATCCAGAAATCTTATTTGAAGGAGGTGGCTGGAACCTATCTCAATGGCGCTGATCCCCGCTCGGCGCTGGCCGCGCCACTGTATGCAAATCTCAAGGGTTTGGCGCCACTTCTGATTCAAGTGGGCTCGGCGGAGACACTCCTCGACGATGCAGTTCGTCTCGCCAATGCCGCTGGGGCCGCTGACGTGGCGGTAACATTGGAAATATGGCCCGACATGATCCACGCATGGCCGCTGTTTCATCAGCAGCTCACAGCCGGGCGCCAGGCGATTGCGCACGCCGGATCGTTCATCCGCTCTAGGATGTCATGAGCGCCCTCGCCTTCTCGGTGTCGCTTCTTATGATTGCCATGCTTCATCTAAGCACATATCATATGCCGTGCCATGTCCGGCCAACCTGAGGAGGCAAGATGCGCCCGATCACATTCACCCTTGCACTCTTTGACGTATTCTGGTGTCCTGCACAGCTTTTGCGGCAGGCGAACCCTGTCTACTGATCGCAGAGACGCAAGTCAGCACGGCGCTGGAGATCCCTGTCGAGCCCGGGACACCTATTAGCAGTCCATCGACGTGTGAATGGATAGGAAAAGGCAGATTTGCAACACTTACCATTATGCAGCCACTCGCTGGCAAGAGCCCTCGCATACTCTTGGAGAACGGCTCCTGCAGTGTTCTGCAGCCTCTTGGTGGTCCTCATGGCCGGAGGATGCATCACACCGGAAGTATCTTCTGATAGCCCCGACCTCATAGCCATTCCGGACGGGAGCTTTGGAGGATCTGATGCTTACTGTGATATGACCAGGGCGGCCCAGCTGCGAATCGTCATCCAAAATCAAGGCCAAGGGAATGCCCTGGCCTCGATTACCCGAGTAAGATTTTCCCCCGGTGGAGTGATGGATATTTCGACACCGCCTCTGGAATCGGGCGAGCGTACGATGCTCGCTCCAATTCCCATTCCCGCGGCCTGTTTTGATCCAGATTGCGATTTTACGATCACGGTCGATTCGACGGACCAAATCAACGAAACCACAGGCGAAGAGAACAATGTGACAGATGGGCGCTGTATCCGGCCATAAAACCCGGCTCTCATTTCGCGGCACTGGCAGGCCGCCTCAAACACAATTGCCTGCGTCTTTTGAAGGTGGGGCGGCTGCTTGCCGCCCCATTTCCGTCGCCTGAAGAGGAATCGATATGCCTACACTCAGCAGCAACTGTCCAGCGGATTTTGTCGCATTACGCCCAAGCAACCTGTCGTTGTTCCATCGCTTTCGCCACTGCATCCCTCAGCCTCTCCGCCTCGACTGGCTTGACCAAGTAATCAGCCACACCCTTCAGGAGAAAGGAAACGGCCATTTCGGTCTCCGGGTAGCCCGTGAGGACCACAAGTGGAACATGGGGGTACTCTCTCTGGAAATAGTCGATGGCCTCGACACCATTGATTTTAGGCATGCGGATGTCACAGATCACGGCATCCAGAACTAACCGGTTCTCTCCTGTATTGATCACGTCGATGGCTTGCTCCCCGTTTTCTGCTTCGAGGACGTCATACCCCGCCTTTTCCAGTGTCAATCTGACCACCGTCCTCACAGAGGGTTCATCATCGATCACGAGTATGCGTCCGTTCCCCGTTAACGCCCCAAACAATAGATCTGATTTGTATTTCTCCTCAATCATGGCATGCTCCTTTTTTATCACAGTTGTTTTGGACTCTCTCGGCGAATCACGCGTGCTGCCACTGCATAGAGCAACGCCTGTGCCAGATGACGATCAGCTGCGGCTAAAAGAATTAGACCAGAAAATGGCAGTTATTCACCGGATTTCATTGCTTCCTCGTTGAACCGGTTCTCTGAGTGGGCGACCTTGAAGACACACAAACCGATGCTGTGTGGATGTAATTCGATTCACCAGAAGTATTCCGCGGCAGACCGGCGCCTTACCGTCCATCTTCCAACCGCTCTTCCATCGCCTCTGGAGTGATGGATACGTCTCAGACTTTGCAGTAGACTGAGGTGGAGGAGAATTCATCAGGAGGTACATCCATGCACAAGCGAATCATCGGCCAAAAGCAGGAAAGGTCCGCATCGTCTGAGCAGGGTTGGTTGAACGTGGAAGGACTTGTCGAGGTGGAGATCACCTCAGAGGACGCCACGCATCCCATCGAATCAGCATTACGACCAGGCGAAACGTCGGGATGGCGGGCCGCAGAGGCTGGAGCACAGACGATCCGGCTACTTTTCAACAATCCGCAGCGGCTCCAACGGATCTGGATGAATTTTGTGGAACCCGAAACTGCACGCACTCAGGAGTACGTCCTGCGTTGGTCGCCGGACAGCGGACAGTCCTTCCGCGAAATTGTCCGGCAGCAATGGAACTTCAGTCCCCCTAGCACTACGAACGAGATGGAAGATCATCGTGTGGAGCTCCCGGCGGTCACGATGCTCGAGTTGCACATCATTCCGGACATCAGCGGTGGCAATGCCGTCGCATCCTTAGCGCAACTACGGCTGGCCTAAGGCATACCAAAGGTGTCGGGAACCATTCGCGGCGCGCGGCGGGCCGGCGCGCGTTCAAGACCCGCGGCTTAGGAAAGAGGGCAGGAATTGGGCTGACGTTTCTCGGTTTAAGACGTTGAACTCACAATGGAAAGTTCTATCTGGGAAGCTGTCGGTGCAAAAGCAGCATCGAACGCTTCCCGTCTGACCTCGCCATCACCATCTTCACGGTACACCAGCTCGTCGCGATCGAAATCGAATTCGGGTAACGCTGGACTCGTCCAGCGCTTCAGAAAATATTGATACCAAAGCGCATATAGCCCGTGCTCCTGACGATCGTGTTGAAAGACGTATTCGGGTCGTGTTCCGACCTCTAGGTCCGTATGGTAGCACTGGAGCCAAACGTGTTCCCCGAGAATAGCGAGTCTGACAAGCGGGAGATCAGAATACAGTTTCAGTTTGACTGGTTTTCCAGCCGCCTTGAGAGACTTCAGGAGTCTAATACTGGCCACGACTTCATGGTGGACACGGCTCCATGCGGCTGCAGGATCTGGTTGTTGCTCGATGCGACGACGTACCGCATCACTGAAGGGATTGGCGAGCAGGATTTTTGCCTCCAGACAATTCTGGACAATGGGATATAAATCACTCTTCGGATCAGCGAACGTTGAGAATCCTGTGAAGCCGATCACTCGAAGTGGGCGACCGAGTCCTTGCTGAGTCTTGTTGGCTGCGATTTGATGGCGAACCCCATTCCCTTGTGTATGGAAGCACGATACCAAGCCTGCCTCGGCAGCGGTTTTGGCGACTCGCCGGTCTTTTATACTGCGACGGAGCAAATTGACAAAGAGGATCATGAACGTGGCAACGGCCAGTTCCACGTACATCAACAGCATCTTTTCATGCTCCACATGTGACCAGAATGCCAAGAAATGCCGGGCTGCCCATGGAAGCGAGAAGGCGATCCCGGCACTTACAACGATAACGACCAGATGGGAGCCCATGGAGGTTAGATGGTGTAACAGCGTGCCATCTTTTGCGATATGGTCTTTCAAAACGGGTTAACCTTTCGTTTGAGTCTCGGGAAGTTACATCAGTCAGTGTCTCGGACGCTCCTCGGTTGTCCCTCTCGTGAGTCAGAGCCGATACGGGATAAGCAGACTCTTTTTTAGATCGTTCGTTGAACCGGCGGCGCGTGAGATGGTGCTACCGACTACCGGTGCTCGATACCTGCGGAGAAGGAGCAGGAGGCACGATCAAAACCGTCACTGTGTTTACCCTACAGAAGGGTAGCTACTTTGTACAGTAAATTGTCTGTAACGTCTTGATCACGCCATGATCACATTGGGTATCTTCGAGGTCGCCGCTCAGAGAATGTTATGTGCAATTCGATTCACCAGCACCATTTCGCGGCGCACGGCGGGCTGGGACGAGCGGTCACTGAATAGGCTCGATGGTCGTGGGCGGCCGGAGAGGCTTTCTCTGCTTCTCGTGGTCTTGGTCAATGACCTTTAAGGCGTCCAGTTGGGCCTCTAACTCCTCAATACGCTTATCTCGCTCTTGAATTTGTCTCTGGAGAGCTTGCACCTTGCCCGACATATCGACCGCGGGTTCCCGCTTAGATTCTACCGTGGTAGCGGGAGCTGTTCCGCACCCGCTGAGCGCGACGGACAAACTCACCGGACCAATCACGCCGAGCATGATCTTGATGTGCGACAGAGTCATGGTCCTACGTGTCTCCAATGCCACATACCGACATGTCAGCGATCATTATGACAGACTGAGTCATTAAAAAGGGAGACAGCACCACCCAGCGGTCGCGTGACTGACGTAGACCGCTCGACACTCGAAAGAGGGACTCTGCGTAGAGGACCATTGACTCCACTCCCTTAGCCATGTAGGGTGAATTTACGACGTATTAAGCCACGCCGACTGTCCTAATCTAGCGCGCGTCCTCATTTTTCCTGCGCGTTTGATTCCCCTGGTCTTCGCCGCTTTTACGCCAGAGTACGCGTTTCCAGCACTGTGGGAACGTTGCGAGGTTGCCTTGAATCTCGGCCAAGCGGCGTTATGTCCACTGGAGCGGAAACTATATTGGGTATCCAGATCTCAAGCCAGCCGTATAACCTACTATCCATGCAGAGGGCAGGTTATTCCAGGTATTCGTTGGGCATGTCAATAGGTTGAGCCAACAGAGGGAGATAGTACTATGCGAAAGATCGTCATTAACAAGAGCTATGAACAATTTTGCGTCAGTCATAAGGCGTTCCTGCGTTTACGAGAACTTGGGCAGCGGGAAGCGCTGCAAGAAACCGATCTCGGGGCCTACTGGCCTGCTGCGTCAACACCCCAAGAACCGAAATTCAATCAGTGTGGGAAACTGATCCCGAGGGATGACCAGATGTTGGCCCAAGTGGTAGAGGAGCTCGGTGTGGATGCCAATGGATTTTGTGCTGAGTTGAAAGTGGTGGCGATTCCCGACGATGTCCGTTGGGAGATCCGATCGGTGGATGGGCAGGAGCAAGTCAGTGAGGTGCATCGTACGTGGGCATGAGCACACGAAGAAGGCGCTGCACGGTGTTCATTCTGATCGATGGTTGAGGGAGGTGTGCAATGGCGGTAACTGGACGGGTTCAGAAAACTGGAAGCACGCCTAAACCAACGCGTCCCGCCGAAGACCTTACCTGTGATGAAAATCAGGTCGAGGATCTGTTGTCGGAAGGGGAATCGACCGACGCCGAGCATGACGGGAAGGAGACATCCAAGCAGACGGCATCGCGGAAGGGAACATGAAAAGGGAGATATGAACTGTCGCCTGATCTAGGACTCGGTGTATATTCGGGAGGAGAAACCCAATGTCTCAGCAGAAACCCATTACCGAGCAAATCCTTAAATTTCTCCGAGATGTGCCTAAATGTGACTTCGAGGCCTTGGTGACTCGTTACCCGGAATTCTCCTGGAATGAGCTCTATCTTGAAGTGTCCCGCTTGAATCGCCACGGCCTGGTAAAAATTACGAGGGGCGTGGGGGTTTTCACCATTCAAGAAACCCCAGCTTTGCCGTAGTCCAAAATTGTTATCGGGAACCGTTTCCCACGCGCACGGTAGACCGGCGCTTCCCTCCCCCATTGCGTCGGTTAGCACTGCATCTCATCACCATTCATTTCTGCAACTCACATTTTCTAGGTTCACCATCTGACTCGTGCTAGACTCCTCCCAGTCGCTTTCATTTTCCATCGAGGTACCTTCATGAACGCGCAATTGCTGCAGCTAGCACAGCAGATGCCCAAGGCCGAGCTGCATTTGCATATCGAAGGCAGTCTGGAACCGGAGATGGTGTTCCGTCTTGCCGAGCGCAATGGCATACGACTGAATTATCCCGACGTGGACTCGCTGCGTGCCGCTTACGCCTTCAACAATCTCCAGGAGTTTCTGGACATCTATTACACCGGCATGTCAGTCCTGCGGAAGGAGGAGGATTTTTACGAACTCACATGGGCGTACCTGAAGCGGGTGCATCAGGACAACGTGGTCCATGTGGAAATGTTCTTTGATGCGCAGATGCATCTGGAGCGTGGCATTCCGCTTAACGTTCAGGTCGGCGGTATTCGCCGTGCGCTGCAGGATGGTAAGGAGCAGCTGGGCATCAGCTCCAAGCTCATTTTGTCATTCCTGCGTCATCTGTCGGAAGCGCACGCCTTTGAAACCCTGAAGCTCGCCCAACCCTTTCTGCATCAACTGGATGGCTTCGGGCTGGATTCCTCGGAACTCGGCCACCCACCCGAGAAGTTTGCCCGAGTGTTCGCCAGGTGCAGGGAACTGGGTTTTAAGATCACCGCCCATGCCGGTGAGGAAGGCCCGCCGGACTATGTCTCTCAGGCGCTGGATCTGCTGCAGGTGGATCGCATCGATCACGGTAACCACTCGTTGGACGATCCTGCGCTGGTGCAACGTCTGACTGATGAAGGCAAAACTCTCACGGTCTGCCCACTGTCCAATCTCAAGCTCCGTGTGGTAACGCACCTGGATCAGCACCCGATACTGACAATGCTTCAACGGGGTCTGAAGGCGACCATCAACTCAGATGATCCTGCCTATTTCGGCGGGTACGTGAACGACAATTACCGCGCACTCCTTGAGCACCTTCCAGTCACCGGCGAAGACCTCTACCAATTGGCACGCAATTCCTTTGACGGCGCCTGGGTGAGTGAAGAAGAGAAAACCACGCACCTGAATGAACTCAACCGAATGTTTGGGAGAACAAATCACGGGGACATTCGGAACTTCTCGGCGCGTGCGGAAAAGAAAAGTGGGACGAGAACGGGGACCTTCGGGGCCTTCTGAGATTGTCGCAAGGCGGGCCGGCTAATCCGTTGCATCTCCGTCGCCACCTCTCGATTTTCAATGGACCTGCAGGTCTAAAAAATTGAAATCCCTCGGCTTCAGCCAATTGTCCCGACATGCTAATCGGATTCACTGTTGCCACCATTGGGGAGATCCATGATGTCGGACCAGGAGCGCGTGCGCGTCTTCGACTCTCAAGGCGAGGCGTACAAACAGGCCTTTCAAATCTTCCTCGACCATACAGACCAGAAGCGGAATGCCAGGCGCTGGCTCCAGCAGGTCGTGGACCGTTTACCGGCGCGCAAAGTCTTTATCGACGCCGGCGCAGGTAACGGCGAGGTCACTCGCACCTTCGCTGATGCGTTTGAGCGCACCATTGCGATTGAGCCGAATGTCTACTTACTGAAGCAGTTGCAACAGGCAGTTCCGGCCGCCGAGGCCATCGGCCAACCGATCATGACGGCCCAACCGGCCGTGCGGGGCGATCTGGTCCTTTGCTCCCATACGTTCTATTACATTCCGGCCGAGGACTGGCTCCCACACCTTGAGCGCCTCGTCTCGTGGATGTCGCCGACCGGTGTCACCATCGTCGTCCTCCAACACCGCGAAAGCGGATGCATGAACATGGTCCATCATTTTCTCGGACACCGTTTCGAACTGCGCCGAACCGCCGACTTGTTTCGCATGAAACACGGGGATCGGTACGACGTCGTGACGACGCTCGATCCCGCAAACGTGGTGACCCCCGACCTGCCCAAAACCTATGCGGTGGCGGAATTCATGCTCAATCTGTTGGACGTTAAAGATGCGCCTACCAGGCAGCAAGTGGAAGCCTATCTCCAGACGAACTTCGCGTCTTCCGACGGCGGTTACCAGATTCCAGTGCACCAAGACTTTTTGCAGATCCATGCCAGGGTGCCAGCTGGCACTGCCTAATTGCAACACGTTGTTATACGAAAATGCTAATTCCGTGGATTAACTTTTGGCTTTGGACTTGTTCAGCGTCACGGCGGCGCGAACGAGAGTCTTCAACGCCTCTTCGTCTATCGTCTCGCCCTCGTGGAAGTCGATGGCACGCCTGGTGTTCCCGTCAAGACTGGAGTTGAAAAGGCGCGACGGATCCTTCAGAGCCGCCCCTTTGGCGAAGGTCATCTTCACCACGGTCTTGTACGTCTCGCCTGTGCAGATCAATCCGTTGTGCGACCACACCGGAACCCCTCTCCACTTCCACTCCTCGACAACGTCGGGATCGGCATTCTTGACTAAGCCACGGAGCCTGCTGAGCATCTTGCCCCGCCAGTCGCCTAGCTCCTTGATTCTCGCGTCTATCAGCTGAGAAGGAGACTTGCTTTTCTGCGACCCGCTCTTCTTCATCCCCGTTTCAGCTCCTTCGTCCCCGAGGCAGTTCATGCGTTCCCATGGGCGCCGGCTCATGCACTCACATCACTGCGTCCGCACGAGCCCCGAACTGGGGCTGACTCTCAATTCAGAGAATTGAGATCCGATGCCCGCAAGAAAGACAGCAATTCCGGAATGGCCATCACGAAGAGATCAAACACCGAACCATCACCTGCAGAACTCAATGTACACTTTGATACAAAATCGACCGGAATTTCGAGGATTAGTGATGCCTTTGCTCTCGGCTCGAGCGATATGAGGATGTGAAAGTTCTTCTGGCGGGTCAAATACTTTTCTATGTGGTCCGCCGAGGCGTATCCCACATAATACACGATCCCATCCAAATGCTTATGAATTTCCAAGGTCGGACTGTTCGTGCGAGCGGCGCTTACGGTCTGAGCATCGCATGTTGCGAAACCGTATGTTCCATTTACCACCTCCCGTGCGCGTGCGCCGTTCTCCATTGCCGTCAAAGGTCTCAGATGATGTCTTTCCCGGAGTGCAAGTATCTCTTCCGGGACGTCTTGGCCCTTAGGCACCGATGCACCGCTCTGCTTGTTGTGTGTTTTCCAGATCATGTCTAAGTGTAATGGGCCCGTCATTTTGGGAAGCAAGTAATACTCCAATACGCCCAATACAAGCAGGAACATTATCAGATATGAGTACCACCGTTTCATAACTCTCGCTTATCTGGTCTATCAGATTACCGACCATACTAAGACCTCTTTTCAGAATAAGAAATGGGGGGGCAGCCAGTGACCGGAGGGCCGTCAGCAATATCTGTGTGGACGTATGTACCGCCGAGGTTCGCGTCAATGAACGGAGTCACTGGTCCCGCAAGAAAATTATACGTGGTGACCATGGCAAAGGTATTCGTTTCAACCGTTCCACTCTGTGAGCGTGGCCCAGCAGAGCAAGAAACGGACCCGCTACTTTTCTCACTTAGAGTCGTCCTTGCCGCCTCAATTGCAACTCTCGATCAGCGGATCGTAGGTTCGCTACTTCGGCACCGTCGATCGCGTCAGTAACCATTCCACTAGACTTTTCAACGATCGGTGAACATTGTGAATCTGCTTTGCCGTCGAGTAGCGAGCTGCTATCGTTCACGTGGCAGGAGACAAGTCGATGGGTTTCAAACGGAAGTCATCCCGGATCGAGGTGGGCAAGCCAGGCCGATTGCATCGTGGGTCTCTTTCAGCACCCTGCCAAGTGATGAATGTCAGCGAGACTGGAGTGAGGTTACAAAGCCGCTTGTTCGTCAAGAACGGCGATGTGCTCCAGCTTTCGATTGAACTCGATGCCGGCCGACAACTGGACTGCGAGATACAGGTAAGCAACGTACGCCCTCAGCACTTTGGCGCGAAGATTCTTTCAATCACTCCCGACGATAGGGAGCGTTTGTCCCATATCCTTGACGATCACTTGCAGACCCGCCTTTCACGCGGATAGAGACCGGGATTTCCATGCCCCTCATCGGTCTGTAGACGTTCACCGACTCGAATGCTCGGCAGCTGTGTCGCCGGTTACGCGATTCGACCCGCTGTAGAATTGGTTCAATCGCTCGCTAATATCACCCTGTGCAATCGGTTTTTCCATCTGTCCAGACCTCAGCCGCTCTTCAACTGTCTGAGTCCGATCGGGCGGCACCGGTAGCTGTTTCGGCTTGCCCGCTGATGGCGTCCGTACCGTCGCATTGGGAGCCGCCTTTCGTAGCACCCCCGGCTGACTTCCACTAGAAGCCAAATCCCCGTCTGGTTCTGAGGCCGCGATGCTCTGGGACTCTATTGATATCGTGATGCTGACGAGGCTCAACGTCATTACGCATAGGAACGCGGTTGTGGCATTCATGACTCATGCCTCCACGTTTGTCCCAAAACAAGAAACTCCCACCGGCTTTGCGCCCGTAGGAGCCCTCCGCCGGTCAGCTTTGCTCTTTATTACGCTACTCCTCCCTGACCGTAGCCGTCAATTCTGCAAACTCGTGTGCCTCGAGCTGTGCAGTCGAACGGTATCAGACGTCGTTCGCGCCGCGTGACGGACCCGTCTTATCGCCTCAATCTGCGTTTGTTAGTCACTTCGGGACCTATGCTCCTCAGAGTTAATTCTGGGATTCCCCCTAGGGCCGACCCTCTCGCGAGGGCCTACATCAGCTTGGGAGAATCCGCTCCCAATCTCTCTCGCGCGTCAGAAGGATCCCCTCGGAGCTGTCCACCTGACGGCCCATTGAACCGTGGATTTCACCCGTCGACTCTTCCGTTCGTTGGGCGTACATGGTTAGCCATGATGCAATCGGTACATTCAGAACCGCTCGGCATGCGCTGTTGGAAATGTCACGCCCCGCTCAAGGATGAGACAGTCGTCGATCTGAACAGTGGCCTGTCCATTCGACAGTTCGTGTGTCTCGGCTGCGGCCGCCGGTGGTTTAGCGGTGAGCGGCCACGACCGGCGATCGCAGCGTAAAAGTCTTCAAACGGCGCAAGCCAAGTGGCCGCCCGTCGTTTGGTCTCCTCCTTACGTTCCGAGGCGGAGTATAGTTCTCCCTTCGACGTTTTCCTGCATTCTGTAGAAGCGCGTACTTATTCTTTATAAGGGGTGCAATGATGAACATACGCATGATTCTCATCCTCACGCTATGTCTTCTCTTCTCCGTCAGTGCGACTGTCACGACCAGTGATGCGACGACCATCTTCGGCGGAAGCAGAATCATGGCCATCGATCAGGACCAGCGCACGATCACGTTTAAGACAAAAGAAGGAGAGACCTGGACATTGCCAGTGACTGATCCCAACCTCTTGAATCGGCAACCAATCGCCAAAGGCGATCAAGTCACCATCGAAATTGATCTGAACGACCGGATTACCAATTGTCGTCAAGGCTTCGGAGGTGCCCACTGCTCCGAAACAGAGGATCGATGACCGATACAGCGATCCAATCGACGACAATCTAAGCCACTTTCCGGCGTCTTATCGGTGAAGATGGGTTGGATGAAAGGAGACGCCTTATGCCATACGTGACAGTCGGGAAAGAACGCTCCGCCAACATCGAGTTGTACTATGAAGATCACGGTACCGGTAAGCCGGTCGTGTTGATCCATGGATACCCATTGAGCGGCGCATCGTGGGAAAAGCAGCTTCCGGCGCTGCTGAATGCTGGTTACCGAGTCATCACCTATGATCGACGAGGCTTTGGCAAATCCAGCCAACCGACCGGGGGCTACAACTATGACACGTTTGCAGAAGACCTTCACACGCTGATCACCCACCTCAAGCTGCAAGACTTCACGCTGGTGGGATTCTCGATGGGCGGCGGGGAAATCGCGCGTTACTTCGGGAAGTACCGGTCCCACGGAGCAAGCAAGGCTGTCATCATCGGTGGCGTACCTCCTTTCTTACTCAAAACCGACGACAACCCCGAAGGCGTGGACGGGACCGTGTTCGAGGGCATTCAAAAAGCCGTGGCCGCGGACCGCTACGCCTTCTTCACCGAGTTCTTCAAGAATTTCTACAATACCGATCTGCTTCTCGGGAAACACGTGAGCGATGAAGTGGTGCGCGCCAGTTGGAACGTTGCAGCCGGGGCATCTCCGACAGCGAGTTTGGCGTGTGTTCCAACTTGGCATGAAGACTTTAGGCAAGATCTGGCCCACGTGGACGTGCCGACGCTGGTGATCCATGGTGACAATGACCGGATAGTGCCAATTACGGCGGCGGGCCAACGGACGGCCAAACTCATCAAAGGAGCTCGGCTGGTGGTGGTGAAGGGAGGCCCACACTGCATTACCTGGACACACGCTGAGGAAGTCACTGCCGAATTAGTGAAATTTCTCGGCGAAGAGCGCAAACCGATGCGCGAAGTGGCTTAGCTCAAGCAACGCGGGTTTCAGTTCCACCCGACACTAGCCTTCCTCACTGAGATCGGAAGGCAAAGCGGTTTTTCTTGGGACTTGCGTTCCAGGACTGACTAGGTGGATTGGTAAAAAGGATTTGGCTGCGATGATTGTGGGTACCACGGCACTGGCAATGACCGCTGCGACCAGAAAGGAGTACTGCTCTTCAGTTACCAACCCGTGAGACAAGCCAAAAAGGGCTGAAATCGTCCCAAAGGTCAACCCCGTGGACATTAACAGAGTGTAGAACCATCGTTCCTTGGGATGCTGACGAAACACGCTAATCAGGGGATACAGTCCCAAAATCTTAGCTGCCAACTTTCCAGCCAATAGCGAGAAGAAAACGAACGGGGCAGTCAGCAAGGCTGGAAGCGAGACCAACGTGCCCGCCCGGAGAAAATAAAAAGGCGTTAAAAATCCCACGGTCAGCGTACGAAGACGGCGCATCCAATGAACATCCTTGGCCGCTCCTCCGGCCAAGACCATTCCGGCGAGATACGCTGGTAAGACTGCTTCACTGCCCGACCAAAGCGCGAGCGCGCCAAGCCCGAATAGCATCAACATGACCCACTTCGTACGGATTGCCGCCGTACGGTGACCGTAACGATCGGTCAGCCAATTAATACTGCCGGGAAGCACCCCTAGAACAATGGCTGTAGCGGCGATGAACACAACGGTTTTATAGGTGAACGGAGAGAACAGGAGCCCGAGCGCAACAACTGTTCCGAGGTCGTTAATGAAGCATGCGCCGAGTATCCCCTTGCCAAATTCTGTTTGATTCAAACCGCTTTCCAACATCACGGTATAGACAACCGCCATGGATGTCGTAGAAAGCGCAATGCCCGCCAACCAACTGGCATCGGTGTTCCAACCAAGTCCGTAGTGCGCCAATGCAGCACATCCAAAGAAAGGCGCGAAAAATCCAACGAGGCCGACGATGTTCACTTCCGCTATTTTTTTCCGCATGACGTGAGGATCCAGTTCGGCTCCCGCAAGAAAGGTCAACAAGACGGCGCCCACGGCGGCCAAAAAGCGGAGCCATTCCGAATTGGCGGCAAGAAGATGCGTGCCGTCGAAAGCAGCTAACACCGAGGCGGCGGCTACACCAACGCAGATCTCAACCAGGGCTATTGAAAGACGAAGTGCCGACGCGAGGAGCGCGGATAAGACAGCGAGGAACAGCCAACAAGCGGCGATCGTGAAGGGATGTTCCATGTAGAGTCCTCCGAAGGAATTTATGAACATGCCGCCTGTGTGGAGTGGCAAACACCTACGCAGACAGCTTCCTCTGTCGCGTAGGAGTCATCAGCCACTGCAGTGGCGGTTATCCGGGGGACTCCATCCCCTATCTTTGCACTATATCTGTATCGACAAATGGTATCAATTCGAGTCAGAGTTCAGCCATAATTGCGTCTTCAGTGTTGTGACCTATGTCCATCGACTCTCTGGACCTCCACCCAGGCGTGCGATGTCGGCATATTTCACGACTAGGTCAGCCAACCGTATTCCAGTGCGCTCCCCGTCAGCCAGAAAATCGCGCTTAGCCGCCTTCCACGCCTGTGTCCACTGATCCTCAGATGCCTCGATGTGGTAATACAACTCAAGCGTCGAGACGGCCTGGTCCGCCTCCTGCTCAGAGAGTCCCAACTCCTGCATGAGATCGTTTCTCTGCTTTTTCCTTATCTCAATGTACTGTTGCACCAGGGATTTCACGTCATCGTTCATCGGTGCGCTCCTCGACTGCATATCGGTTGATCGTCCTTCACCGTCCGCAGCACCCATCAGGTAGCACTCCACGGTCTTAGAACACCATCACGTGATCGACCAGAAATGTGTCATCCTTTTCGACAAGGAGCATTTCGGCGACGAATTCACCAGGCGCCTTCGTGAACCACTGCTTCCAGATAATCGCCACTGCGCCAGGGCGTTTGAACACGGCGACAGGCTCCCGCCGCGAGAAATAACCCTTCTCCCGCTGGTACTTCTCACAGACCTTCTGAAGGTACTCCTTTGTCACGAGCGTCTTCATTCTTTCGCTGAAGTCTCGAATGTGCCGCCCATGATCGATTGCAGTCGATGCATCCATGAGATTGTCCATGATCGGATTGGCGACATGGAGGATTTCCTCATCAGACATTCTTTCCAGAGTCATTTGTCTCTCCAGTCAGTGCTACCGAACGCCCCCGGCTTCCTACCAAAAATGATGTGTGTGACAAGGTCTCAGGAACCTAAAAGAGACAAGAACATTAGGACAGGTCAGTGCGGCAGCGATAGTTTGTGACCTATCTACTGTGATACGGTTGCCACAGAGAAACGGCCGACACCCACGGAGGAGTCACCATGATGCATGTTCTGTTTATCGCGATCAGCTTGTTGAGCGCGAGCCAGGTTTTTGCTCAAGAACAGTCCTGTGGCTCGCAAGCCATGATGACCATGACCAAAGCAGACGGCTCGAAGTTAGGTCTCTTCATTTCCTTCGCACAAATATCCAGTTCGCCACCCTGGACACCGGAAGCAGGCGAGCCACCACTCGCCTTATCAAAGGCCGTACAACTCGCGACGGAGTGGGCAAAAAAGGAATACAAGCGGTTTGACGGTGTTCAGGTTCGGAGTATCAATGTGACGGCGTACGGGTGCCCCGCGCCAAAAGACCGCTGGTATTACACAGTTCACTTCGCACCTATCATGGATACGATTCCCCTGCTCGTCCCTGGCTATTTCGTTGCTGTCCTGATGGACGGCACGATCATCGGGCCCACGACGGTGAAGTAAATTGAGAGACGCTACTGGCGCAGCTTGGCTAGAACCGCAGCAGGGTCCCAGTAGGCCCATAACGACGTGATCCGGCCCGCCTCATTGAATTCGAATACGTCGATGCCGGCCACCTCCACAGGCTTCAGATTCTTCCCGATGGCCTTGCCCCGGAACACGACCGCTGCGCGATTGCTCGCCGGATGCACCGAGTCCGCTTGAATGCTGACGTCTTGAACCGCGTGTGCAATGCCCCCAAAGAACTCCCGCAACGCGCTTGCACCCTCACGCGGCGTACTCCCGTATGGATCATGTACAACCGCCTTCTCATCAAAACAGGCCACATACGCAGAGGGATCGAGACTGCACCAGGCAGCGAAGTAGCGGTCTACGGCATCCGACATCTGTTTTGGAGAAAGAGGCATAGTCTAAGAGGAGCGATCTTAGTACGTACGCCGCAATTTCGCAACGCGCAATGGTCGAAGTAAAGGGGTCTGGGGCGATGCACCGATGGACCTAGCCAACGATAAAAAGTACAATAGCACCGGTTCTTCTTGCAACCTACCGCGTTAGGTCGTCATCACTCTGTGGGCTTCACTTCGGCTAGGGAACATAGGGCCAGCGCACGGGGGAGTACATATGCAAAAGACACGCATTATCTGCACGATCGGCCCGGCTACGGAATCATACGAGATGTTGCAGAAGATGTACGAGGCCGGGATGAGTATCGCGCGACTGAACATGTCCCACGGCGACCACGACTCGCACGCCAAGGTCATCCAACACATTAAGACGCTCAACAAGAAGGTCAAGTTTCCCATCCCTATCCTCCTGGATACGCAGGGCCCGTCGATCCGCACCGGGAACCTTTCCAACGAGCTCGATCTGCGGCAGGGCGCCATCGTCTCCGTCACCACGCGCGGGCCGATGGACGTTGAAGAGAGCTCCATCCACATTGACTATGAGGACTTGCTTGAGCAGGTCAACGTCGGGGACAAGATCACTGTGGATAACGGATTGATCAATTTGGAGGTGCTGGAGAAGGAAGAGCGCCATATGCGGTGCCGTGTCTTGGACGGTGGGCTCTTGAAGAGTAAGCGCCACGTCAATCTCCCGGGTATCCGTGTCAATCTGCCGGCGATCACGCAAAAGGACACCAAGGATATTCTGTTCGGCCTGGAACGGGATGTGGACTTCATCGCGCTTTCGTTCGTCCGTGAAGCCGCGGATATTCAGCAGCTCAAGGGACTCATGGGTGAAAAGGTCGGAAGGGTGAAGATTGTCGCAAAGATCGAGGACCAGGAAGGCGTGCGAAACCTGGAGGAGATCATCAGGGAATCGGATGGCATTATGGTCGCGCGTGGCGATCTGGGGGTGGAGATCAACATCGAGGATTTGCCGAATGTCCAGCGCACGATCGTACAGCGTTGTGCCGAGCACGGGAAACGTGTGATCGTTGCCACCCATCTCCTCGAATCCATGATCCACAATCCGCACCCTACCCGCGCCGAAGTCACGGACGTCGCCAACGCGATCTATGAAGAAGCCGATGCCGTCATGCTGTCCGGAGAAACCACGGTTGGGAAGTATCCGGTGAAATGTGTCGAATACCTGCGCAAGATCGCGCTGAAATCCGAGACGATTCCCGGATTGCGGTTTGCGAAACAATTGCGCGATACGGGCAATAAACAACAATTGGCGGCGGCGGCCGTTCAGCTCGCCGAGGGGGTCAACGCCAAGGGCATCGTCGTGATCACCAGACGGGGACTCATGGCCGATCTTGTCGCAAACTGCCGTCCGTTCTCGACCAACATCTATGCCTTTACCAACATGAGCCAACCGCGACGGACCATGATGCTCAACCGTGGTGTCTTTCCGTTCAAGATTGATTTCAGTTCGGACCCTGAAAAGACGCTGCAAACGGCGTTCCGGATCTTGAAGGAGCGAGAACAGTTTCAGGTTGGGGACAAGGTCGTGATCATCTCGGACGTGCTGGCTCAGCAACGTGTCGACTCGATTCAGATTCGTGATGTCCCCACGGATGACCTCTCGCCCGAAGCTTCTTCCGCAACGGGTGTAGTCTCCCCATCGATGGGGTAGCCTCTGCGAAACAGAACCGCTGTCAGGGACCATCTGGCCGCGCGTGGCGGGCCTGCCGCGGAGAACTTGAACACCTCTACCCTGGAGCCGGCCCGGCGCGACGGTTTTCCCCACCGGTCATGCCGTTCGTTATTCCTCCGGCTTTCAAACCACATAGACCCGGCCCCTCTGAAAAAGTACAATGTCCCCGTTTGTTTCCAGTAGGCTGCTGCGCGAGGAAGAAGCACGGGAAGTGCTGACTTTGACGCGAACCGATGATTGCACCAAGTCGCCGACAGTGCCCATACCTAGGAGGGATCGCATGACACGCATGATGCAGCAGCATACTTGCACACTGATACTCGGACTGACCGCCCTAGTAGGGTTCACGCTGGCAGGGAGTCCTGCCGGTGCGGTTTCCCCATCCGATTCAAGTTCAGCCACGCATTTCTCCGACAAAAATTGGGACAGGAAGCTGCCGAGCGCTACGCGGTTTACCATCTTGAGCGCCTTCGGAGATGCGGCCG
The DNA here is from genome assembly GCA_963730935.1 of uncultured Nitrospiraceae bacterium. GTDB lineage: Bacteria > Nitrospirota > Nitrospiria > Nitrospirales > Nitrospiraceae > Nitrospira_C. Next base: position 894,398 of record CAVSTP010000004.1, read on the forward strand.
TGCGTGACAATGAAACAGGGCTGGTATGGGAAAAGACTCTGGAAACGGCCGAGATGTCCTGGACCGAGGCTCGTGCTGCCTGCGCCGATAGGGACGTCGGCGGACGGAAAGGCTGGAGGCTGCCATCGATTTCGGAACTGGCGAGTCTGGTGGATCCCGCCATACGATCAGGGCCTGCGCTTCCCCTGGATCATCCTTTTACCAACGTGTTGACGGACGTGTATTGGTCAGCGACATCGGTGACAGACAATCCCAAAAACGCCTGGCTCGTGTTCTTTGACACCGCCAAGGCGACCTTCGCCGTGAAGACCATTACCTTTCATTTCTGGTGTGTACGCGGTGACATGACTGCAGATCAGTACTAAAGGAGCGGCGTCGGTTTCCATCCGGATAGTACGCACCGATGAGCTACTAACGGCGCGAAGCTCGGGACGTCCTCGGACACGGCCGTCATGATTTCATCGGCAAGTTGAGGGTCCTCAAAACACTCGTACACGTCGTCGAGAAACCCGCCTCGCAACAATGGGTCATGCAAAAATGCGCGTCCGTAACCGGCGGCGACTTCCAAGGGATATTCGTGAACACCGATGCGTTCGAAGCCGAGTGTGTGAAGCCACCCACGGCCTTCCTCAGCAGACGGCCGTTCAGCGACATAGGCTTCGAGCCGGCGTCGTTCATTGTGCAATCGCCGGACCGCCATTTCTTGATCGACTCTCCGCCACAGAGAATCGAAAGTGCCAAGCGATGGAAACGTCAGAACGATTTGTCCACCTGGCTTCAGATGTGCCGACAAACCCTGTATCGCTGCGAGCCGATCGGGTCGGAAGAACATGACCGACAAATTCCCAGTGATTCGATCAAAACTCGGCAGGTTCGACGGCAGTGCGCGCATATCAAGACACTCGAACCGTAACCAAGGGAGTTGCTGCCCTTGAATGATCCGGGCGCTCCCCACCTGATGCGCACTGAGATCGATACCCAGTACCTGTCCGGCCGGACCTACCTGCTCGGCAAGATGGAAGGCAGGAATCCCATGCCCTGAAGCCACATCCAAAATTGTCGCTCCAGAGAAGAGGTCCAGATGCGTGAGCAACGATTCGGCGAACGGGGTCGACCAGGGGTCATGTTTGGGAAGAGGCCAAGACGGCACGGAAACCCTTTCAATCTAATCCAGCCAGCCGACAGTGCGATGGCCGGCTACTCACCGGAGATTTCAAAGCCTATAGATGGAGGATGATGCGCCTATGCCCGCTTGCGATGCAAGACACCAGCAGGGCCACTCTACTCCAGCTTATTCAGTCTCGCTCAGGGCTAGTTCATCCAAGCAAGGATCCGTCCAAGTCTCGCCCTAACGCACTAGTCCGCAGTCATATTTCGACTATTTCTTGCTAAACAGAAAGCCCTATCGCAGGATGGCGGAGACTACGTTCTGTTCACTTCATTTGCAACCTTAAAGGAGGGCGTTATGGGAATGGGTAGAGTTCTCGTAGTAGATGATGAGGCGCATATCAGAACGACCGTCAGAATGGCACTGACCAAAGCTGGATATGACGTCGTCGAGGCAGAAGATGGTGAAAAGGGAATCCAGGCGATCAAGTCAGACGATAACGCACTCATGGTCGACATGATTCTCTGTGATATGCAGATGCCCAAGATAGACGGCGTGGGGGCCATCTCCTATTTTCTCCAGCAATTTCCTTCGGTCCCTGTCGTCGTCATGACAGGTCATCCGGATGTCAATGCCGCCACCAAGCTCATGAAGCAGGGCGTCAAGGACTATCTGGTAAAACCGATCGAGAAGGAAAAGCTGATTGCTGTCGTTGAAGACACGGTTAAGCAGCACGTGCTGTTCAAGGACAAATTCCACGCATAATTTCCGCAGATTTTCACAAAGGCCGCCAAAAGGATGCAAGGATGCGTCCTAAGGAGAAACTGCCTTCGGAGCACGCTGTGCTTCAAGACAAGCGTCGCGCTCCGCGACGAACGGTGGATCTTCGTGTCACTAACGGGAGTCGAGAATTAGAGACGACTCTCCTCATTTCTCAAGCGCTTTCACGACACAACACGCTCGAAGAACTGATTGTGCAGATACTGGACACCGCGTTGAAGTCGGTGAACGCTGAAGGTGGGTCTATTCTCATCGCGGATGCGTCATCTCAACAACTTATCAATTATCGCTCCGTCGGTGAGAAGCCAGTCCCGCCTGGATCGGCGGTTCCGTGGAATTACGGGATTGCCGGTGCTGTGTTCAAATCGGCCCAGCATGCCATCATCGTGGATGCCGAGAAAGATCCCTCTCTGCCAGAGAGGATTGATAAGTCCACAGGGTCCGTGATCAGGAATTTGGTTATTGTGCCGCTGAAGCGGTGGCAAGGCGAGCCGATCGGGGTCATTGAAATTCTCAATAAGCGCGATCGTGCCATCGATGAAGATGACGTCGCTGTCCTGACCATGATTTCTTCCCTCGCCACTCCCGCGATCGAGGAGGCGAGGTTATTTGAAGCCAAAAAACTTGCCGAGGTCGCACAGATGGCCGGTGACATGAGCCATGATATCAAGAATTTGCTCATGCCGGTCCTGTGCGGTGCTGAGTTACTCAAGGAGGAACTCGATGAGTTGTACGGGAAGTGGTCCATTCGGAAAACACCTGAGTCGGAGAAGAGCCGCGCCATGTGCCACGAGGTCCTCACGATGGTTGAAGAGGATGTCCGAAGAATCTCGGATCGGGTTCGAGAACTCGCGGACTGCGTGAAAGGGATGACCTCACCGCCTAGATTTGCGTCGTGTCAGCTTGCCGGCGTGATCGAGGCGGTTTTCAAAACGCTGGATCTGATGGCCAAAAAAAAAGGAGTCTCACTCAGAAGCGTAGGCCTGGATGGCTTGCCTGCCTTGGAGGCAGACGAGCAACGGCTGTATAACGGCTTCTACAACTTGGTCAACAATGCCATATCCGAGGTACCATCAGGCGGCTCTGTCACGATTCTCGGAAAGGTCGCGAAGACGGCTCATGTGCTCGACATAGCCGTGACCGATACAGGGCGTGGCATGCCTCCAGAAATTCGTGACAGCCTCTTCACCGCTCGTGCCATCAGCAGAAAATCCGGCGGTACAGGACTCGGGACCAAAATCGTGAAAGATGTGGTCGATGCCCATAAAGGCCACATCAACGTCGAGAGCACTGTCGGCGTAGGTACAACTTTCCGTCTGATCTTGCCGCTCAAGCAGATTAAGACCGGACAATCCTAGCAAGGCAGCATATTCTTCCTCCGTTATCCTCTCATCTCCTCTGAGCCTTTCAGGCTCCCGTCTCGTCAGAAACTCCCTCAATCGATCACTCTGGAGAACGCCAAAGTGGGAACGTCCTGGCATAGACCCGTGCGTCTCAAACACGTAGAATGCGTCGGTTCCTTGGCAGACGAGGACCCTCCATGCTGGAACTGGGACCGACCTGCGAACACTGCAACAAGGCGTTGCCGAGCCTGAAAGGCGGTAGCAAACCGCCAGGCTATTCGGAATACCAGGAGAGGCAAGATTGTGAGGCAGCACATATGACACATTTCAGAATGAGTCTGACAATGGGGATTGTGCTTATGCTCACGCTTGGGGCCTGCGAGCGGCAAGGTCCACCACCCAAACCGATCGGCGCTGCCACCAACAAACATGTGGAAGAAACTCCCGCTCCCCCATCGCGCTCGGATGCAGACACGATGATTCAGAAGATGCAGACGCCGATGGAGGATGCTCGGCAAACGGAAGATCTCCTCAAAGGGGCAGCGGACCGCACCCGCCAGCAGTCGGAACAGACTCCCCCGTAGCATTCAGAATTCGGCCACTCCCAAACCAGAAACAGTGCGTATCTCCGGAGCAGGAAACCGGCACCACACTGAAGCAATAATCGGAGTTTAGTCTGCCGCGCAGAGCTATCGCTGTACGGCTAGGGAAGAGTAGGAGACCTTGTCGCCCTCCTGCTTTGGGAGGAGGACGTCAGCTGACCAAATGACGACAGGCTATTTTCCAATTACTCCCTGGCATTACCACCACTCACACCTTTTTCTTCGGATGATTGCCTATCCGTTCGCCCTGCGAGCCGCCAATCTCACACGGAACAGGTAAAGTTAGGACCCCGCTTTACGCCGCGAGTGATCAAGAAGTGCCGTTGATCATTCATTCACTAGGGGTCTCACGAGATGTCACAGTCTCAGGCAGACTGTACATTCCCCGCCCAGACTGCATCATATTGTGAGGTCTTCATGAAGAGTAGCCAGTTGCTGATCGCGATTGTTTTCCTGGGTGGGGCACTGACCGGATGTGCGAGCGAGATCGCTAAGCCCGTGGGCCTAGATGTGGCGCTACGAGGAGTAGAGGACGATATGAAGGCTGCGTCCGCTGTGAGCTTACATGATGTGCTCAGCCGAGATGCCATCCAGGAGGACGAGTTCAAGAGGGCCATTCTTCAGGCGCAGTGTTTCTACCGGAGGCCAAACCCACTTGTCCCTGTCATGATTAAAGATCTTACCTTGACGCTTCAAGGGACATTCACAGGACAAGGAAAGTTTGTTGTGTTTGGTGTTGCGGTTCCATCAGGAGGTATCGAGATCAGCACCGCGAAAGCCTTCCAACAGACGGTGACCCTCCCAGTCAATTTTACTTCTATTTCATCCCTGCCTGATGTGTATCTTCAACAAAAAGCGGGTTACGTAAAGGACTTGCCTGAGTCAGAAAAAGTCAAATACCTCGAAGGAGTGTTCAAGGATCGCGATATCCTCCGTAACACCATCAAAGAGCTCATCGCGAACTATTCAGAGCAGCGGTGTCCGCAAGTGTCCATGAACAAGTGAGCGCCGCCGTTTTATCCCTTGGCATCTCGAGGTGCAGCAACCTCATAGACCCGCCAACTTCGAACACGTAGAATGCGACTCTTTCTCGTTCATCGAGCGCATCCATGCTTGTCCACGTGAATGGTGAACAAGGGCGGGAGATACTCGGCGCCATGCGTCGGGTCGCGACGGCTGGCAACAAGACCTCTCTTACCGACAGAGCCCACCGTGCCATCGCTTCCGCATCTCACGTGGTGTTCCACGAATCAGACTTCCCAGTAGAGTACTGCCCGACACTCATTCCTCGCGATCTGGCAACCGTCCTATCCAATGAGCTTCAAGCCATGTGGGCGGTTCGGTTCTTGGCTGTGATGGCGCTCGCGGATGGGGTCCTCGACAGGGAAAAGACTGCGCGTGTTCTGGAATATGCGAAAGTGCTCGATGTTCGCGAGGCGTATCTCAGGCAATTGTCCGAAGCAGCGAACGGCAATCTCACATGGGCGCTTGCTGACATGACGCGGCAAAACATCAAGAGTCTTTGGGATCAGCCGTGGCGTGAGGACGAAGATGTCATGGCGCTCTTTCTTCCCTACTCCGGCGATCAGGCCGATTCCGCCCTGGCTGCCAAGCACGAAGCCCTGGGTTCATTGCCGAAGGGTACGCTCGGCCGCGGCTATTGGGAAATCTATAAATCAAATGGGTATGCTTTCCCCGGAGATTCAAGGGGTGTCAACGCCGCCTTCGCACGTCCGCACGATTCGACTCACGTCATCAGTGGATACGACACGACGCCTCATGGAGAGATTCTTGTTTCCACTTTTACGGCGGGTATGCATCCGAAGCTGCCGATGGAAGGGCACATTCTGCCGGTGATCTTCAGCTGGCATTTGGGGATTGAAATCAACAAGCTAGCCGGTTCGTTCCAGGGTGCCCTGAACCCTGAAGCGTTTTGGATCGCGTGGGTTCGGGGCTCCCAGATGACGGTCGACTTATTTTCGCCCGAGTGGAACTTTTGGGCCCATGTCCAAGCGCCTGTCGACGTACTTCGACAGCGCTATCATGCGACACGCCCTGAATATTAATTAGAGCCTCGGGCGGGGGAGGCGAATCAGAGTGAATGGCTGAACGGCTACTTTCACGGCGCTTTTGATGGCATCGACGGGATCAACCTGGTGATTCGTCGCATAGGCAGCGGAGGAGCGTCAAATCCGTATTTCTCCAGGAGTCTTAAGATGCGGGGCGTCATCAGGAAATCGGAAAGCTGTTTCTGCCACAGGGCGTAACGAGGCTCGACAGGTCGACACGACTGCTTGCGAAAACTGAATCGGGATGTCTCTTGCAAGCGGAATTTCATCACTCATGAATACGCCGATCAAGGGTTAAGCACACGAAAAATTCACAAGCGCAGTGGAGCAAGAGACGGGCTGGATTTTCTCGATGCACCGGACTGGGAAGATCCCTGGAGCGAATATCACTTTCTTGTGCACGGCGGCAACGACTGTTACAGTGGGCTCAAGGATCCTTCTGGAGCATGTGCGCGGAAGCTTCCATACTGATCCACTCCACCGCAACCATGGAAAGGAACGCTGGCGATGAACAAGACCGTCTCAAATGGAAAAGTCATTTCCTTGGAGTACACGCTCAAGCTGGAAGACGGCGAAGTCGTGGACACAAATGTCGGTGGAAATCCCCTGACCTATACTCAAGGCAACAATCAGATTATCCGCGGCGTCGAGTCAGCGGTTGAGGGGATGGAAGTCGGACAAGCCAAACAGGCCGTCGTGCCTCCTACGGAAGGCTACGGAGATCCAGACCCTGGCGCGTTCCACGAAGTGCCAAAAGAGAACCTTCCTCAAGAAATTCAAGTGGGCACTCAACTCCATGGGAAAGACGCCAGCGGCCGCGAGATCCGACCAATTGTGTCAGCCATCAAGGACGACACCGTCCTTTTGGATTTCAACCATCCCCTTGCCGGCAAGACACTGTACTTCGACTTGAAGGTAGTGAACATCAGTTAACTACTCCCTCGTCGCTCTTGTCTATCCGGCGCAGCCAGGTTGCGTCATGCTGGATAGACAAGACACTGGCGGTGGCGTTCCGCCAAAGGACCGCTCCATCAGTACGCAGCCCTCCCCACATCTGTAAGACAAAGGAAGGGACTAATTTTTAGGCTGGCCTGCGGGTCGCCCGCACGTCTCGCATCCCCGAATTTGTAGGACTTTTCTGTAGGCAAACACTTCTGTGCTCGATTCAATTTGTATGGTTTAGCCCTGGCCGTGAGCGGAATTGTTCGGAATTGGCTGCGCGGCTTCGGGTGGCCAGTCACGTAAACCAAGGAACAATGGTCGATAGAAAAATCGCTGGCTTCGGTATGCACTTTGCTCGTCGTTAGCAGGCAGGTGACTTGGCCTCTTTCCAAGAAGGTGACCAATGAGACCTCTTACTGCTGATCTATGTGAGAAACGATGGATTCCCCGACACCAGATGATTGTCCCAATTCATTGCCATCTGTCCCGAAACGATGAATCCGGCTCCGGATGGGTGAGAGACTTTTCGAGCATTGGCGCCAGTGTGATCAGCAACCTCCCACTGACGGCTGGTGATGAATTGACACTCACGTTGCCTAACGATGGCCGCCCTGAAATGACCATTGCCGCCACGGTCCGGTGGAATCACGGTCGGCTTCTTGGGGTTGAATTTAAGCACACGCCGAGGAACTAGCCGTCCGCAGGCACAGACCCGCGGTACTTCCGAAAATTCCCACCTTGTAGGCGATCGCTGATAGACCGCACCTTACAAGCTTTCACGTGATAAGCTTCAGCAAATAACGTACAACGACTTCGCGGCGCCGGGCGGGCGGATTTCCTGACTCTCTTGTAGTAAGCTTCCAACTCTCATGTCAGAACAGCTCACGGCAAAACGGATCATTGAACTGCTCGGCTTGAAGCCGCATCCAACATGCGGCTTCGTCGCGGAAACCTACCGAGCGCAGGAACGCGTCCCCGACGAAGCCTTGCCCACTGCGTATGCCGGGAGCCGGCCGTTTGCATCGGTACTCTATTCATGGTGAGCGCCGACGCGCAGATCCGTCTACACCGCATACGGTCTGACCAGATGTATCACCATTATATGGGTGAGCCGCTGGAAGTCCTTCACCTGTCCCGGACGGGACAGGTGAGATCACAATCATCGGTCCTGATTTGGCTGCCGGCATGCGCCCGCAATTGCTGATTCCCGGCGGAACGTTTCACACGTCGCGCTTGCGGAACATCAGCGCACCGACGGGATTCGCATTGCTTGGCACCACCGAGTGGCCGGGGCTCGAATCACCCGATCTCGAACTGGCGGACCCAACGAAGCTGATCGCGGCCTGCCCTACCCTCCGCCGCGAGATCGAAGAATTCACCAGGACTCAGGGCGCGGATAGTGTCCAAGCAGCCGGCGGAAGACTATCTATGAGCCGGCCAGAAGATATGAAGAATCAGTGAGGCGGATTACGCTACCCGAACGCGGATCAACCCACCCGTGATCGCCGTCTTAAGTAGCTGCGCCGTGTTTGAGACTCGCATTTTTTTCATCATATTCGCGCGGTGAGCCTCCACGGTCTTGACGCTGATCTTCAGCCGTTGCCCAACCTCTTTATTCTTGAAACCGGCCCAAATTAGTTCGAGAATTTCCTGCTCCCTCGACGTCAATGACTCTGGTCGTTTGGCCCTAGGCGGCGGTTGGATGTCAGCGGGCACCATACGGTGGATGGGCTTTTGTCTTCGTCGTAGCATGCTTACTCCCTTTCTATCAGTTCGCAGAAGTTTCCGTACGAGCTAGAGTCTAGGAGTTTAATCACCCGCTTCGCCTCAATATACTAGGTATCTCCCTAAGCATCTCTTTCGACCCAGTCTGAAGTTGTCCTACAGCGGCTCTCGAGAACTTGTCTAGAAGTTGCCTCGCAAATCTGCTTAAACACTACATTATTTCATCTAGGTAGGCTCTTGCTGCCCGTCTACAACTAGAGCTACAATTGGGGCCTCCAAGGAAGGGCCTCCAAGGGGAGGCAGGCCAATGCGCTACAGTCGATTCACCAGGCGCACCGACGTTACTGGAGAGGCTTCTGTCAGGCTGCTGTTGACGGAGGACTCCGACGACGGCACCTTGCTTGATCTTTCTCGTCAAGGGGCTCGGCTCCGTATCAATCGTTTATTTGAGCCGGGCCAGAAACTCGCTCTAATACTGAATCTTCCCTGGGACGAACCGCCCGTGGAAGTGCGTCTTGCCGCCGTCAAGTGGATGAAGGACAACAACGTCGGCGTTGAGTTTCTCAAGCTTGGAGACGACGATCGCGTTTCGCTCGATGTGTTTCTCTCCTCTCGCTCGACGCTACAAGAGAATCACGCTTTATCTCGTACGTCCACTCCTGCTCGACCTCAACATAGACCTTCGGCCCCCCAACCATGACCATTCCCAAACGACAGCCTGTCTCCAGAAATTCTAATTCCAATTATCGATTTTGACATCATCGGGAGAAGGTTTACCTTTCCCGCTCTCAGCGAGTTCTCTGAGACTCAACATGAACGTTGCCCATTTCATGCTGCAATGAGAAGTGAACTCGTTTACCTCGCGCCAGTGGTTATGGGCGAAGAGGACGATGGCGTAATCCCCGTCCTGGTGAAGGGTAAACTCAACATCTGTTCCCACCCATTCCTCTGGACCCGCTTGAACGCGCCAATGCACTGTCTTGTTTGGATCTAAGGCCATGACCTCCATCTTCATGCACCCGATTTCTTTCCCATCCGTTGAATGGAAACGAACCTCAATCGTTCCACCAACCCTGGATGAACCAGAAGTATGCTTTGTCCACCAACCGGCGACGCCCTCGATCGTCGATAGCGCTGCGTAAACCTTGGAAACTGGTGCCTTGATCCCAACTCTGTGATTGATATCTGCCATCTTCCCCTCCTTTGCGTGTGTTTCATGTAGACGCCCATTAGCTAGTCGCTTAAGGGCGGCAAAATCGACAATCACTAGGCACCACCCGACGTATGCCTCTAGTGCACCACTCTGTGGCCTAGGCCTCACTTCTCACCGTAGAACTTTCTTCGTCTAAACCGTAGAATGCCACCTCCATGATTTTGCATATCGACCATGTGACCGTTGTGGTGCGGGACGTCGCCAAGGCGAAAGCCTTCTTTTCACTCCTCGGATTCGTCGAGGAGAAGTCGGTGATCATCTCTGGGCCGACATTCGCCCGATATATGGCCGTAGAAGGGATCGAAGCCGAGCATGTCACGCTGGTGTCGAAACAGGCCCCCCCTCGCTTTGAAATTCAGCTTCTCCGATACATTTGGCCGCAGCACCTCGCCGAGGCCAATGTGGAAAACCTGGCGAAGCCGGGCTACAACCACATTTGTTTTGCGGTGACCGACTTGGATGCGGAGGTGAGACGGTTGACCAGCCAGGGCGTGACCCTACGAACCGAGGTCCTGGATTTCCACGCCAGGAAGCTGGTGTTTCTCTCCGGCCCAGAGGACATTACGGTGGAATTGGCCGAGTGGCACCCTTAATCCTCTTCTGCCATTGATCTGCCATGATCGCGCAGAACCATTACTGACAACGCCTCGGACTACCCCCGCGTTCAATCCCGAGCTCCCCGCAGCACGCCGAATTGTGCAAATACTTTACATTGTTTTTACGCCTTCATTGTTTGCTTTCGTCCCACAAAGGCGTTTGAAAGGGATTTGGGTGTTTCGTCTTTGCTTGGCACTGCTCGGGGCATACGACGCCCGCGTTGAGAGTGCGTGCTCGAATGAAATTCGGAAGGCGACAAGGCGCAGTTGTCCAAAGGTGTCCACTCACTGCTGCTTAAGACCTACAGCGATTCGATCAGTGCGGGAAGGAATCGCAGACGGCTGCGTAGTAAATCATATGTAGAATAATCGTGTTTTGATTACAGCGTCGTCAGCCTTCGGTGGTATTCTAGTTGCAGTTGTGTAGTTACAGATGCGGAGGGTGCCGGACAGACAGATCAATCACTCAACGCCTGGAGAGGAGCGAACCATGGCACTATGGCGACGGTTATGGAACTTTCGGCGATGGAAAAAAGCCACCACTCCCATGCTGCTCAATGCTGACACGGGGGAACTGCTTCCGCTCTCCAGCCATACGGCGCCACCCGACGGCAAGTGGTTGCTTCGCCGTCCACTTACCCTGCCGGGGAGTCCAGTACCGCTCTTCCTCGAAGTTCGTGGCATTCCTGAGCGGAAAAAGCGCCGTGCCGTCGAACCCTCTGCCGCCTCAGCTCGAACCACGGCATCGTAGAAGATTAAGAGTCATCCGGTTCTGATGATTTTTTCGGGATAGAAGTACTTCTCGTACACCTCTCTCGCTTTCCTGTAGTCGTTGTCGGTGACGTACTTGAGTCGATAATTGAATCGACACTTATGGTCTTTTTCGTATTCGTACACGTCTTGAATGAACGACACAATTTGCTCGAGATCTGACGTCTGGTCGCCCTTCACCAAACCCGCAATCAGATCGCCAGGAATGTCTCCGATCACTTGGACGGTTTCCGCACCGTTCTCAACGCTGGCCTCGAGCAACGTATTATTGTCCTTCTGACACAGGGCATACCCTCGCTTCAGGTTTTCCACGGCTTCCTGAAACCCTTCCTTAGAAGCCACCTTGGCGCCGACCAGGAGCTTCAACTCATCAACGAACACGGTCATATCGCCAAGCTGTCTCTCTAACTCGGTATTTTTCTCCGCTGTCGTATCAAGCCTCGCGTGAAGACTCGCCTCTTGTTTTTTTGTCTCCTCGACGCCTTGGAGCGGCTCGTGCCCCCTGCCCTCCACGTTCTCCGTCACATAGACGATCATCGCCCCAAAGAACAGCAAGAGGATCACTTGAACAAGCGACAAGCCAAACACCCAGTTTGAACGCGATTCAGCGTCTCGCACCGGAATGCTCCTCGGTGACTCGCTCTTTCATGAAGAACAACATGCCCCGCATCGTGGACTCGATCGCTTGGCTCGCTTCGAGGCTTGAACTGATGGATTGCTGCACGTTCGTGAGGCCAGTTCTGACCTCAGCCGCCATGGAGGCCGACGACAACTCCTTCAGCTCCGTTTCGAATGCTGACAATTGGGCGGAGACCGTCGACACGGCTGATCGCAGCGACTGCAAGCTAGTGAGCTGGCCATCCAATTCTGAACGGCTCTTTTCCAACACCACGGTCATGTCGATAAATTGTTCCGTTCTGTCCTTGATCTTGTGGGAGAGATCATTGATCGCGACGCCCACCCGCCTCGCGGCTTCTGACCCGCAGAGCGACTCACCGAATGTAGTCGCTGTTTCGGCTGCATGCATCAAGCTCGTTTCCAGGCGGTGCGCCGCCTGTTCGAACCCTTGTCCCTGTTTTCCTACTGCGGCAACGAACTTCGTCACCTCTGCCGTGAGCATTTCCTGGGGGATTCGTATGGCCGAGAGCCGCCCCAGGATTTCGTGAAGAGAAGATTCAAGGCCTTCGCTCATTGCGTGGGCCATGGTCCGGTGTTGCTCGGCGATCTTTTCGCGCACATCTGCCAATGATCGCACAAGATCATGGAGGGTGCCACCAAGATCACTGGCTGCGCGTTCTCTGAAGGAAGTGATTTCCATCGTGGCCTCGTTGATCTGTTGGACGAGAGCCGCCATGCGGTGGTCGATCACTTCTTGGCCATGGACGAGCCGATCGGGATGCGTGTCCTGAAATTGGATGATCACCAGCCGAAACAGCATTCCGCAAAATGTCGTGGCCAACGCGTACCCGAAGGTCGTCAGCAACGCCTCCGTGGTCAATCTGGGGGCTGGCCACAGGACAAACGCTGAGATCAGCGCAAAGATCGCCCAAAGGAACCCCATATAGTAGAACGAATCTGCAAACTGGATGGTGTTCTTTTTCGGAAGCGAAAATCCGTAGCCTCCGTAAGCCACGAGGAGGACTGCAAGCACCAGCATGGTTATCGGCGGTGAAGTCTGTGAGATCGAAGAGTATGCCAAACCTGCGACACCGGCCAGGCTCGTGCATAGCCACGCGGCTCCCAGTTTCAAATGACTCAGTGCCGCATCGTCGTTCGAGAGCTCGATTTCTTCCAGTTCATCAGAAGCTGGCGTTGGCCTGTCTAAGGGCACGGTTGGAAGTCGATGCATAACTCCCTCCTCACCGTTATGCTGAAGGCAGCCTGTTTCGCCCCTATCATCAGGTCTATGTCCCCCTCCAATAACTAGGGATGCCCCTAGTGGAAGGACTGTCACTGCAGTCCGTGGTCGTCAGGAGCCCATCACGGCAAGCGATGGTCGGTCGGAGGGTTACCTGAATTAGCCGGGATGAGGAGACGTGATCTTACATGAGGGCAATAATTAGGAGCCTTCACCGGGATCGTAGCAACCACACATGTTCTTTGGCAGGACATTTGCCCTTTAATCCGCCGGGGACGTCAGCGCTCGCAAGGAGCCTGAGATCATACATGCCTCTGTAATGGCGATTGACTTCCTCGTGGCTGATTGAGAAGGGAGGCCCGTCCATCACGCGTTGATCGTACTGATAGCAGATAAGCAACTGCGGAGCCTTGTTGGTCAGCTCTGTAAGGTGCGCCGTATATTGAGGCCGCATGGTTTCTGGCATCGCCACCAGCGCTGCCCGGTCATACACGGCATCGACCGGACCAAGCAGTGTTCGCGACAACGCAAAGATATCGCCCACGAAGATGTCGAGATGCCGTGCGCTCCACTGATGGACTTCGCCGGCTCCCGATATGTCCGGCTGCAGGCCGAGATCCATGAACAATTGCTCGATCGCCAATTGACTCAATTCCGCTCCGGCAACACGATAGCCATTCGACAAGAGCCACGAGATATCACGGGTTTTTCCGCATAACGGAAGAAATATCCGACGGCCTTTTGCCAAAGACAGCTCGTTGAGATATTGCACCAGGAGTGCATTGGGCTTCCCTTCGTGGAACGCAGTTTCGTTTTTCTCCCACCGTTGGTGCCAAAAGTTTGCATCCATGGCGCGGGATTCTTGTAGTTGTGCAATCAATTGTCAATGGCCATACCACTGGCCTCCCCCTATGTTTGGCTCGGTCATCTCACAGACAGCAATTCATTGCCAGACCATGGCTTTGTTGCTACGCTCGAATTCGCACGCTGAGTGGTGAACAAGCACCAAAAGAAAGATTCCCATGTCACCGAACCCATCCTGGGCGATAGAGGACGACGGTTCTTCGAGAGTCCTGTGCATTGGGAACCGCCAGTTCAGGACCAATTACTCCAGACAAATCATTGAACTCCTCATTACACGCAAGGGACCCGAGCGAGCGTCCCAATTTCTTGTGCATCACGACGCACGCTGCTGGTTCCTGAAGCCGCTTTTTGAGAGGCTCAATCAGGAACACCGTCAGTTGCGGATTTTGGAGGTCGGCTGCTCGGCGGGGCACCTAACGGAATTCTTGAGTGAGCAACCCTCCACAGGAGAAATCTACTCGTTTGACGTGGATCGAGCCATGGTCGACGTTGCACGTCTCAAACAGCAAGAACTGAACCTCTGCAAGGTCAAGCGTGTGGATCATTACACGGTGCAACAGACGCGATCGTTGCCCTACGAGAATGACTTCTTTGATATGGTGATTGCCGCTGCCGTCGTCGAACACTTGCCGTTTGAATCCAGGCACATGTACGTGGATGAGTACTATCGAGTGCTTCGTGTTGGAGGAGTGGTTGGTTTTTGGGATACCCCTAATCGATACTTTCCTTTCGAGTCACATTCCGTTGGCCTGCCATTGATCTCGCTGCTTCCGCCTCAAATCGCCTATGCATATGCGAGGCTGTTCAAACATAGCAAGATGAAGGATGTGAACTTCCCATTATTTGTTCGCGCTGGTACCGGGTGGAGGAATTCCAGCTATTATGAATTGCTCCCGAAATCCCTCATGATTGATGTGGCAGACGTATCGGAGGAATTCGGTTATCAGTCGGGATGCGGACGATTCGCCAAGCTCATGGCGAGAATTCTCCGTGTCCCACCAAGCTTCTTCTCTCCACGCCTCAATGTGGTGTTCCGGAAACTCCGACAATACGAGTGAGCGCGGAGTTAACCCGGCGCTCCCCCATCTATCACTTGTTCGACTTGCAACCAAACCAGAAGAAGGTTGATGAGATGACGCCGACAACGGCGAAGAAGACCATCGGCTGCCATTTCCCATGAAGAAAACTGAGAGCGGCCAGGGCAACGACGACGACCCACCATTTGACGAATTTCTTCACGCGCCCCTGTAACGAGAACCGGTCCGATCGTCCTAACGTCCGGCCCACCGCGATCGACGCGAGTCCTCCCATAACCGCCGCTACGTACAGCCACTCCTCTCTGTCCGACATCATCGAGAAGACAAGGCCCAGGGCGATTGCGAAGGGGGTCCACTGAATCAATCGATCAGAGCCTGACCCCGTTTGCTCTGCGACCGGCATTGACGTGTTATCGCTGTCCGCTTCGCTGGATGGAGTGCTGTTCCGCCTCATTGCTTTTGGCCGGCTCTCCGACTGCAACGGCATCGTCGGCAGCGACCAACCGGGAGCCGCACTCGCTGGCATAGACCGCCGTGAACTCTGCGCCCAACAAGAGGATTTGAGCGGAGTAGAAGGCCCACAATAGAATGACTACCAGCGGACCGGCGGTCCCGTACAACGACACAATGATCGTCTTGCCGAGATACAAGATTATGAGCCATCTGCCCACGGAAAATAAGGCGGCAGTAACCGCTGCACCGATCCACACATCGGCCCAGGCGACCTTGGCTTGAGGCAGCAGCTTGAAGATCAGGGCAAACAGGACCATGACGCCCGCGAACGAGATCACGCCGACGATGACATTGTTCCTTAGAGCGGTGCCGGGAAGGTGCGAGGCGAACGCTTCGACACCGGCCACGAGAACGAGCGATACGAGGAGAAGAAAGGCCGTTCCGAGCACCCCCAAGATCGACAGGAACCGGCGTCGGAAGTGACTCAGGGTTCCTCCCCCCCGTTTCGGTTTCACCCCCCAAATCGAGTTCAACGCGTCCTGCAGCACATCAAAGGCGCCCGCCAGTGCGAAGAACAGTACGGCCACCTCCACCATCGTGGCCAACGCTCCCGAGCCATTTTTCTGCCAGCTGTCAAGAAGCTGCGCGATGGCTTGCGAGCCCTGCTCACCGATAACCCGCTCGACTTGCTCCAACAGCAGCTGTTCCGCAGCACCCTCCCCGAGGAGAACCGTCGCAAGCTCCACAACGATGAACATCAGTGGCACGACGGCAAAGGCCGTGTAGTAGGCTAACCCCGCGCCAAATCGTAAGGTGGGATCGTCGTTCCACTTGCAAATGGCCTTGCGGAACAACGCCCAGAACGTTCGGGGATGCAGGGGACTTCTGTGCTGGCGCGAAGGAACGTACCCGTGAGCAGTCTCTGTTGCGCGCTGAGGCCGTGTCATCGTGGCTTCAGCATGCCTCAAACAACAGGGGAACGTCTATGCGGCAAAGGACTTGAGGCACCTGGCGGTGCACCCCAGAAGTTTGCGTAGTGGACCCCCGGCCCGCCTGTCAATTCTGACAGTGTTCTCCCCACCTCTCTGTACCTATACTTTTCGGCGGGAAATGGCTTGGTCTCGGCTGCGTAGAACTCAGAGATGTCTCACAGAGGCGGAGGTAGGTATGAAATGGATTATCCTCACCGGATTCCCTGCGATTGCACTGACCTTTACCCTCGGGTGTTCGAGCCTCACCGTCGTCAAAGAACTCCATGATCAGCGATTCACCTCGACGGACCAACCGGTGGCCCACCTCAGCGCAAGAGTTGGCGGGATTTATCTGTTCTACTATCTTCCTCTTGTGACCGGAGATTCCGAGCAAGCGGACAGCATCCGCTTTTTCCGTCACGAGCCCGACGTCGAGCGCGTCGTGCACATGGTCACCAAGAAGAGCCAGGAATTAGGGGCCACCCACCTCACGGATCTCTATTCCTGGTCGGATAGTGTCTGGGGTTCATTCAGTTTGATCTTCTGGTACCGATGGACCTCTGTCTCTGCCAATGCCTCGACGTTGCCCCAGGCTCCTGCGCCTCACACCATTCACTAGATGGAGGATACACGATGTGGAAAGATCTCGCGGCGGTTGCAGTGCTCACCATCGCCATAACACATCCCGTTCAACTCGCGGCTGAGGAAGCGCCAGCCAGTGAGAAATCGCTGGCAGAACAGCTTGTCGATGCGTTCAACGCCGTGTTTGGTGTCCACCCTGGTATGCGCGCCAATCATCCAAAGGGCGTCGTCCTTGAAGGCACGTTTACGCCGAGTCCTTCGGCGGCATCCTTGACCAAAGCCGCTCACCTTCAAAAGCGGAAGGCTCCGATTCCAGTGACGGTCCGTTTCTCTGCCGGCTCGGGGCTTCCGACGGTCCCGGATACGAACGATATGCCGCGCGGCATGGCTGTGAAATTTGCGCTGCCGGACGGAACGAAGACGGATCTCGTCGTCCTGTCCTTCAACGGCTTTCCGGTGGCCAATGCCGAAGAGTTCAGGGACTTCTTGCTCGCGGTCGCCGCAAGCGGCCCCGACGCTCCAAAACCCACGGAGTTGGAAAAATTCTTGGGGGCCCACCCGGCCGCGAAAGCCTTCGTAGAGACGCCGAAGCCGCCACCGGTGAGTTACGGCACGCTGCCCTACTTTGGGATCAACGCGTTCAAGTTCACTAACGCCAAGGGAACCGCCACCCACGTGCGTTATCAACTCCAACCGGTCGCAGGCGACAAATACTTATCCAAAGAGCAGGTCGCAGCGATGGGGCCGGATTATTTGACCGATGAAATACGTGAACGCGTTCGTCGGGGTCCGGTGAAATTCGACCTGCTTGCACAGGTGGCCGAGCAGGGTGACACGATCGATAATCCTACGATCGTGTGGCCGGATACCCGGAAGAAGGTCAAATTGGGCACGATCACGATCACCAAGGCAGTGGCCGACAGCCAGGCAGCTGAAAAGAAGCTCCTGTTTGTCCCGGGCGCGTTGGTTCCGGGCATCGAGGCGGCCGATCCGATGATCGGCGCACGGTCGGCGGCTTACATTGTGTCGCTCTCGCGTCGAGCCCAGGCTCAATAGCGGAATAATTGGCGGAGCCAGGGAGGAGATTGCTCGACTGGCGGAGAGTCTACTGGTAGGGAGGAAGCAGCGGACCTGCCCATTCGCCGGAGCAATCGTCGAGCCGCACGGTGATATCCGCCCGTCCATCGTCTTCTATCGGCCAGACGTAGAACAGGCTACCGACGCTGTAGATTTTGACTGGATGGGACAGAGATCTTGAGGTGGCTCGATGCCAGTACACGCCCACTAACTTCGGCCGTTCGGTCGTCCAACTCATGAGCAGCGTATCTATGTCTCGTCGGAGAGTCGCGCCGTGGATGGGGCGCAGTTTGTCAGAGACCTTAATATTGGTCAAGAAGTCGTTTAGCGGCTCGGGTGGCCCCTTGAGGCCGCTGCGGGCTGAATCTTGGTTCAAGAGAAACGGCCTGCCGGCGATTGGGCGTGCCTAACTTGTGACCAGACACGCTGCGTTGAAACAGTGGCGATCCAGTGATTCCCACGTGTCGCCAAAAGACTCTACTTCGGTTCTTCAGACTTCAACGAAGCCATGTCGATGGAGAAGCGGTATTTCACATCCGATTTCAGCAGTCGGTCATAGGCCTCGTTGACCTTTTGGATGGGGATCACTTCGATATCGGCCGTGATGTTGTGTGTTCCGCAAAAGTCGAGCATCTCCTGGGTCTCGGGAATCCCGCCGATGGGTGAGCCTGAGAGGCTCCGGCGCCCCAAGATCAGGCTGAAAGCGGCGACTTCGAGGGGCTTCTCGGGCGCGCCCACGAGCGTGAGCGTGCCATCGCGACGCAGGAGATCGATGTACGCGTTGATGTCGTGATCGGCTGAGACCGCATCAAGGATGTAATCGAAGCTGCCGGTCTGCTTCTTCATTTCGTCGCTGTGGCGTGAGATCACCACCTCGTCGGCACCCAAACGAAGCGCGTCGTCCTTCTTATTAGGCGATGTGGTGAAAACTACCACGTATGCACCAAGCGCATGAGCCAGCTTCACCGCCAGATGGCCGAGCCCTCCGAGACCGACCACGCCAACCTTCTTGCCTTTAGTGACGCCCCAGTGGCGCATGGGCGAGTACGTCGTAATCCCGGCACAGAGGAGTGGCGCGACCCCGGCGAGATCGAGTTTGGCAGGAACACGCAGGACAAACCGCTCATCCACCACGATGCCTTCCGAGTAGCCGCCGTAGGTGACGCGGCCAAGATGCTTGTCGGGAGAGTTGTAGGTGAGTTTCACACTCGGACAGAACTGCTCAAGACCGGCCTGGCACTCGCTGCAAGTGCGATCGGAATCGACCATGCAGCCGACGGCGGCGAGGTCACCGGCCTTGAACTTCGCGACGGCCGAGCCAACCCTTGTCACGCGGCCGACGATTTCATGGCCCGGGACGCAAGGATAGACCGTTGGCATGACGCTCTTCCATTCATTGCGCACCGTATGAAGATCGGAGTGGCAGATCCCGCAAAAGAGGATGTCGATGTGGACATCGCGTTCGGTTGTCTCGCGCCGGGGGATCGTGGTGGAGGCAAGCGATGATGTTGGGCTGGCAGCGGCGTATGCCTTGGCGTTCCAGGTCTTGGCCATGATGTGTGCTCCTTCCCAAGGGAGGTTTCAGCGGGTGGAGTAGTATCTAACCGTGGGGTCCCGTTGTCCAGAAGGTAGAGCGGGGCTAGGGCATAATTTCAGGTGAACTATGCAACCGCATAGGGGGATACCGTTGTTTTAGACTCACATCACTACGGAAGCCCGGATGCCGGTAGTGATCCTGTGCCCCTCCTAGCACCCGACTTTGCTGGACTCGGATTCAAGCTCGCCGCCATGGCCATCGCTTGACTTATTTTTTTCTTGGCCTCTGTGAGCGCCTGCTGCTGTCTTGCAATTTCGGCCTGTTGCGTCGTCGGAACTTGAGATGCGAGGCGAGCCAGCTCTTTCTCCAGTGCGCTGATTCGGGCTTGAAGCGCCTGTATCTTTTGTTCAGTCGCCTGCATCTGGTTGTTCCATGTCTGCATCGCATTGGCATAGGCGGCTTTGGTTGCCGGAGTGGCGTCATTGGGGACCGGGTGAGGTTTGGAGGCTCGCAGTTGCTCGAGTTGCTGCATCAACGATGTGAGGTCTTGATTCAGTGATGAGATCTGTGCGGCGAGAGCTTGCAGTTGAGTGACTAACGATTGCGTCGCACCGGAACTTTGGAGGGAAGGAGTGGTAGAAGTTGGAGGCAAGGGTGCCTGCGCCAGGATTTCGAGCCCACTGATGCCCATAGGCGTGAGGATCATGACGCATATCGATATCACTCGGCGAATTCGCATCTTATCCTCTCTTTTCCTCACCGGACTGTCGTTCAGGACGCCGGCCGAGAATAACAACTTACTCTCATCCGCACAACACCCGCTCTCCTGGGCCCTCCTTGCTTAGCCTGTCCTCTCTCTGTAGATTATCCAAGCGAACACTGCGGCCGGATCAGTGTCAGAGCAGCGACCTATTTGCCAGGGAGGATCGCATGTTCGTTTCAAAATGGTTCGCTGGTGCTTCGATGGCGATATGGCTGCTGTTGGCCCTCGGTCCAGCAGTTTCTGCCCAACCATCCCGTCCCGACAACGAAATTACGAAGCTGGCCGATGACGTCTATCTCTTCCGGCACCAATTTCATCAGGCCATTTTCATCATGACCCCAGAGGGAGTGATCGTCACGGACCCCATTAGCGCCGACGCGGCGGCCTGGCTGAAGGCCGAGATCAAGAAACTCACGGATCAGCCTGTGCGCTATGTGGTATACAGCCACCATCACAGCGACCACATCACCGGTGGAAGCGTGTTTGCCGATCAGGCGACGTTCGTGAGCCATTCGGCGGCTCGGCCGCCTATTGTGGACGCCGCAGATCCTTCAACCCCGGTCCCGAGTCTCACCTTCACTGACCGGATGTTGATCGATCTCGGGGGCAAACACGTTGAACTGATTTATACCGGCAAAAACCATTCGGACAACAGCTTGGTCCTTCTCCTTCCGCAGCACAAACTCCTGTTTGCCGTCGATTTCATTCCCGTCGAAACGGTGGCCTATCGCACGATGCGAAGCGACTATCCCGACGACTGGATCGAGTCCCTCAAACGGGTCGAGCAATTGGAGTTCGACACACTGGTTCCCGGCCACGGAAAGATCGGCAGGAAAGAACACGTGCGTCTATTCCGGGGCTATCTCGAAGATCTCAGGGCGGCCGTCGTCGACCAAATCAAGAAAGGCGCCGGTCTGGAGGAGGCCAAAAAAGCGGTTCAGCTTCCCAAGTATGAGAAGTGGGCACGGTATGCCGACTGGTTCCCTGAAAATGTGGAAGGGATGTATCGCTATTACTCGCAAGCCCAGCGCTGAGAATCAAAAGAACGTGAGACCCGTCCATGTAGCTGCCCGGTTGCTCTGCCTCTTCTCCGCTCTGCTCTTTCTGCAAGGCTGTCCTGCCAAACCGCCTCCAGGCGGCCGCTTTCCTATCACGAACGGTTCCCATACCATCCTGCCAACCACCGAACATCACATCCTGATCTGGGCAGATCCTCCCCTGACGGAGATGGCGGTCGAATGGCTGCGGACTCATCACTACGCGAATATCCAACTACCCGAGAAGGCTCCGGTGCGGGCGCCTCAGATCTCTCACGATTTCTCAACCCGCAAAGCGGCGCTCGCTGTCGCACAGGAGATGAAAGCGGAGGTCGTGCTCTTTCTTGAACGGGAAGCAACAAAGGATGGGGCACTGATCGAGCCCCACTGCGGGGCTCTCTACCATGTGAATGTCAAGCTGCAAGGCCTATCGGTGGAGAGTGGAAACACCGCACTTCGAGGCAGCGCCCATTACCCACATTGCGTCGATCTCAGCGACACAACGACCCGGAGTCTTACCTGCCAGGCCTTTGCCACAGCCTGGGGCTTCCGGCCGTCAGGTCAACTCGAAATTCCGTCGAATTTGATGTGCACCACTGGGCAGACGGCTCCGACACCGAACCGCTAGCTGGCTGAAATCTCCTTCCAACCCGCGTGTCGATCTCACTAGGGAGACAGCCTCTAAGTTGGCAGAACTGACCCCTTACGGTTTTTTTACGGGAAAGCTGATCACCAGCCCTCCCATGACGTCGCCGACCTTGAAATCCTTCTTCGGGCTGCTCGGATGGGCGTTGTGGCATTCGACGCACGCCGCTGTGACGGCAACATCGGCATAGACCGCTTCGAATATCTGTTCTGCGCTGCCTTCGACGGTGCTGGAATAGGGTCTGGTGGGCCGCGCCTGAACTTCCTTCAGCCCGCGCCGCTCGAATTCAGTGGTCGCTGCATTGGCCTTGTTGATCGGCCACTGACTGATCAACCGATAGCGGACGTTTGGACCCGTCAGTTCCGCGATTTCGCTTGTTTCCTGCACGAGCTGTACCGGCAGCGGCAAGGAATGATCGGTCTTCCAGTTTTCCGACACATCGACAATGCGCTCTTGCCGAAGTCGGTTGGCAATGTGGATGGTGTAAAAATGCCGATGAGCCATGATGACGGCACGCAAATAGTCGGCAACAGTCTCAGCCGGAACTCCCACAGAAGAGCCGGATTTCTTGTCGATGGCGAATATGTTCGGGGCAACCAGCACGGCGATGGTGGCAATGCCGGCGATCCAGGTCACAGCTTTCCTGGTCATGATACCCTCTCTTTCCTTTCCGTGGGGGTTGGATCCACCGGCAACGGGGTGGAGTCAAATCCGTATTTCGCCAACAGCTTCTGTATGCGAGGCGTCATCAGAAAATCGGAAAATTTTTCCGCGACCAGGCGCAATGAGGCTCGGCACGTGGAGGACACGGCTTGTCCAAACTGAATCGGCACGAACGTTCCGATGGGGTCTTCGTCGCTGATGCGCACATGCCCGGTGTTGATCGAGTCCACGCGATAGACCAGACCCACATCGGCTTTACCTGTGCGAATGAGATTCATAATGTCGTCACTGTGGGACGCGTACAGAATGTTGGGACGGCTTTTATAGGCCGGGGAGAGTTTTGCGAGCACCCGTGCTGTGACGTCTCCCAGTGAAGACGTCTGAGGATCCCCAAGGGCAATGCGTATGGACCGGTTCGCCAACGCATCATGAAGAGACATCAACGCTGCCGGCGAGTCCGACGACATCACGAGCACCAGGGACGTCTGCGCGAAGATGCGAGGATGCCCGTTGAGCGTCAGTCCCTTCTTGTGCAGATACTCGACTTCTTCGATCCCTGCCGAGAGAAACATATCGATCGGAGCTTTCTTTTCGATTTGCCGAAGAAGTGTTTTCGACGGGGTGTAGACGATATTGACCGGCGCATCATATTCCCGTTCGAACATGGGCAGGATTTCGCTGAACGCCGGCCGTAAACTGGGAGGCGCCCCCACGGTCAAAAACTCAGCCTGTACCGGCTCCCATGTCCCGAGGAGGCCGAGCAATCCCACGAGAGTGGCGGTGACGAGCCTCGACGTTCGAATACCCACACTGAACCTCCCCACGTCCGCTTGATGCGAAGTGCAAGCCCCTACGGCTCTTGCCTGATACAGAGAGATTACAGGAAGGGTTCGCAGCCTTCAATGCCAGAAGTGGAGCAGCCGCCTTGGGAAGTGGATGTGGCGTGAACCGGACTAGAGACAATAGTCATCGCCTGTGTGACTCATGACTTTCCTGCTCACAGGTAGGGGCCTAGCCATCGTCACCTCCCCTCGCGCGCCTTCTAGATCGAGTAATCTCGCTTTGATCTCCAGTCCTCCGGCAAACCCCGTCAGCTTTCCTGACGCGCCGATCACGCGATGGCACGGAACAATGATGGACAAAGGGTTCTTGCTATTGGCCAGGCCCACCGCTCGTGACGCCGAGCTATTGCCTATCGCGAGTGCTAGTTGACCGTAACTTCGAGTCTGGCCATATGGAATACGCAGAAGCTGTTGCCAGACTCTTTTCTGAAAGGCCGTTCCTTGGAACCGAAGCGGCAGGTCAAACGTCGTCCTCTCGCCCTTGAAATACTCCGCTAGTTGACGTTCCGCCTCAGCGAGGACGGGATGAGGGAGATCTTCATGCATCTCGTCAAGCTTGATACGAAGCGGCCGGTCGTTCGGCCAGAGCACCGCGATGAGCCCCCGTCCGTCTGCCACCAGCTTGAGTCTGCCAATTGGGGAGGCCATGTGTTTGTAGGCCAGCATGCCGAGTCTTCCTTTCTTGATGTGAGTCGTGCCTGTACTCATTCCACAGATACATTGCCAGATAGCCACGCCATGGTCTGGCCGCGTCCGGATCGAAATCCGGCTTGGCTTCGACGAAACGTTGCAAGACCAGATCCGTCGCTGGGAACGCGTCCGTGTCGCCCAAGGCTCTAAGCGCCATGTATTCGGCGCTCCATGCCCCAATGCCCTTCACGGTTTGAACAGCGCGTTTGAAGTCATCCAGATCCTGAGCAGGTTCAAGCTGAATGGACCCTTCAGCCACACGCGAAGAGAACTCGCGAATCGCCGCTCGTTTCTGGCGCGTGACCTCCAGCCCCTGTAGATTTGACTCTGCCAGGGTGCGTGGAGTGGGAAAAACGCGCACAGGCTCGCCGGATACGGGATGCACGATGTGCTCACCATACGTCGCCACGAGTTGCCCCATAAGGCGTGAGGCATGCGTCACGGAAATCACTTGGCCGATGATCGTGCCAATCGCGGTTTCAAACGGATCAAATCCTCGAGCCAGTCTGGCCCCAGGATATTTCCCTTGAAGCGAGCTGAGGAATGGCGACCGAGCGAACGCCTGTGCGATGAGGAGGGGGTCTGAGTCCAAATCGAACATGTGCCTGATGCGCTGTACGGCGCGCAAGAGGTGCCTGGTATCGGAGATGTTCATCTCGAGGAACAGCTCAGGCTTGTGGGCATGGGCCCTTGCCCGAAAAAAGCCTGTCGTGTCGGTGCCTCCCAGCGTGAACACTCGGGAGTAGGTATCGGTCTCGATCGTTTCGACGCCGGCAATGTGGTGCCGCCGATAGTAATCAAGTACCCCATCCCAAGCGATTGGAGGTCGATACGGCAGAGACACTTGAATCATCTGTGTAGCCTGAGCGGCTTTGTGCAACGATCGGAGCGCTGACGGCGGACGATCGAACCGTCTTTTAACTGCGTCGTTGAATCGACGGAGCGAACGGAACCCCGCAGAAAAGGCGATCTCCGTCATGGGAAGATGCGTTTCCATGATCAGCTTCCTGGCAAAATTGAGCCTGGCGTTGTCATGAAGCTGCTTTGGCGTCTGTCCAAATTCTTGTTCGAACAACCGTCGTAAATGTCGTGCCGTCATTCCCAGCCGCTCGGCGAACGCGTCCTCGGTTTGCTGTTCAAGGGCTCTCTGTGCAATGAGTTTGAGTGCCCGCTCGATAGAGGCGTGCTTGCCGTTCCAGGCAGGAGATCCGGGGGCAGCCTCCGGACGGCACCGCAAGCACGGTCGATACCCGGCCTTCTCCGCTGCCTGCGCCGTCTTGAAGAACTCGACATTCTCACGCTTGGGACGAGCGGGGCAGATTGGACGACAGTACACACCCGTCGTTTTTACGGCAACGAAGAACCTGCCGTCAAAGCGGGGATCTCTTGCCAACACAGCTTGATAACAGGTCTCGTGACTGGTCATCGGTTTCTCATCGACGATACTCTCTACTGTAAAAGATGCGATGGCCGAACACTCGCCGGATTCGGACCTGAAGTCCTGCAGCGAGAAGAGCATACGCGGTACGACTGATCAAATCGAGATGCCATAGACCGGGAAGGGCCAAACACGTAGAATGCGCCCACCCGCTTTTCACCTGACACCAAGGACAGGTTATGACGGATTATGGCAGGGTGCCGCGATGGGCCGTGTGTCTGACATTGGTCGCCACGATGATGGTTGCACTCTGGGGATGTGCCGCTGTGCCGCGGCGGTATACTTGGATGGCTGAGCCTGGAGTCACGCTCACCATGCTGAGCACGAATCCGCAACCGTATGTAGGAAAGGTCGTGCTCTTGGGAGGCACGATCCTGGAAGAGGAAGAACACGATACAGTCCTGATGCTCCGTCTGAAGAATCGTCCCCTGGACCAGGATTACAAGCCTCACCGTCCCGCCGACTCGGGCAGTCCTGAAGCCGGGTCGTACTGGGTCATGGTGTCGAAGAAGCAGGTCCCGCCAAAATTTCGAAACTGGGCGCGTGCGACAGTCGTCGGTCGGGTCACAGGTGCACAGCGATACCAGACTGAGCCAGTGCTCACGCTCATCTACATGCGAGGTTGGGGAGCGAGCGGCGATCATGCAGGCATCTGGGAGAATGTCGATCCGAATTATGTGCCGTCCGTTCCAGGCAGCATCGACGTAAACTAAACCATTGGCCGATAAAAGCCACATTGGAGCCCATGGGACCCTACAAGAACGTCCGTCATTCCTCCTACGCAGTCCTCCGGATTCCCAAGCTCGTTTGAATCGATTATTCTCCGCCGAGAATGTTTTCACCATTAATGTGTTCAATGAAGTCCATCTCTGTATGCATTTCGCTTCGATCCATTTATGTCTGCTGAATTCAGCAGTTTCTGCGAAACACGTTCCCTCTATGCACTCTCGCTGCTACAATGTCCGTGAGTCGAATGGGTCCAGCAGTGTGGTCACTCATGGTTCTCGCATGTATTCCGTGATGACTTCCGGCATTAACTTTGCTCGTTCACTCTCGTTATGAAAGTCGTTTGTGCCTGGTGTGAGACTGAAGGGAAGGAGACGCTGATCGGTGAGATCGGCCTCTACGACATCGAAATCACCTCTCACGGAATTTGTATCGACCATGAGAAGGTCTTATTGAACCAAATTAAAGACCTTAGGCTGAAACAGAATCCAAGACTGCGAAGGCCGAGACGTCCGCGCATACAGTCCAGATCGCCGGGTTCACCGACGGTACCGAACTGCACGACACCTTGGCGGCGGCGGCGTACGCATCGTATGACTGCCGCACAGTTGAGCCTCCCGTTCGGTGACGGTGAGGTTCAGGTCGATGTCGTCGATCAGGAGTTTGGGGTGCTCCAGCCTGAAGCGATGTCGAACGAGGCTACGTAGGATTCTTAAACCGAGGGAACTCCCCAGCTTCGCGAATCTCCAAGACGGCTTACGATAATGATTCACTGTCGTAAGGTGCGTCAATGACTCTCGCGACTCCTCCCCCAGATCAGGCCGGATTCTACTGGTTCCGCTACGACAACCTGTCCTCGCACGTGCACTTCAAGGTATTGCTCGAAGTCATCCAGATGCAGCCCAAGGCCACCGAGATCGGCGGAAAATTCGTCGTCCGGTGGTTTAATCAGCTCGTCCCGTTGGAGCAAGTGCCGGAAGGCCTGTGGGGCGGACCAGTCCGGGACCTGAGATAAACGCGCGCTTCGCCGAGCCTTCATCTCACCCAGACGAAGGTCCAGTTTTATGCTTGTGAAATGAAGCCGCAGCCCGAAGGGTCAGAGCTGCGGCTTGTGTTGTTCACTGCGGAAACGCTTTTGGCGCCTTGGCCTGTTGCCAGCCTTCGCCGTTCAACGAGCGAAGGAATGCCACCAGGTCCCCTTCCTCCTGTTCGGTGAGCTCCAACGGAATGATCGTGTTATCCAGATAGGGATTCTTGATCCCGCCTCCATTGTAGAAGTCCACAACCTCCGCCAGCGTTTTGAACCGGCCATCATGCATATAAGGGGGGGTTCGTGCAATCTCCCGCAGCGTCGGCGTCTTGAAGGCACCGACATCTTCCGGATTCTTGGTCACCATATAGCGGCCCAGGTCCACGGTATTCGTATCCCACCCGATGCCGAGATTATGAAACTTCTCATCGGAGAAGTTGAAATTGGAATGGCATCGCGTGCAGCGCGCCTTGCCGCGGAACAACTCGAGTCCTCGTTTCGCCTCCTCGGACAAGGCCTTTTCGTCGCCGCCGTAGTCAAAACGGTCGGCCGGACTGTTCCCGGAAAGAATCGTCCGCTGGAAGCTGGCAATCGCCTTCCCCACATCTTCGACCACGATGTCTCGTCCAAACACGTCGTTGAACATCGCGCGGTAGCCGGCAATCTTTCGCATCTTCGTCACCATCTCCTCATGGTTGAGGAACCCGTGCTCGACTGGGCTCACGAACGGCCCGATTGATTGGTCTTCGAGCGTCGCGGCGCGGCCGTCCCAAAAGTGCGACTGTCCATACACCCGGTTCACCGAAATGGGTGCGCTTCGCGTACCTTTCAGCTTGTCGACGCCGATTGAGACCGCCTTTCCGTCCGCAAAGCCTTTGTCGGGCAGGTGACAACTCGCGCAGGCCACCGTGTTCTTTTTCGAGAGCCGCTTATCGAAAAACAACTGGCGTCCCAGTTCCACTTTTTTTGCCGTGAGGGGATTGTTCGCCGGCACATAGGCGTTCGCATCCTCCAGCCCTAGAAGCTCCGGAAGC
Source organism: uncultured Nitrospiraceae bacterium (assembly GCA_963730935.1). GTDB lineage: Bacteria > Nitrospirota > Nitrospiria > Nitrospirales > Nitrospiraceae > Nitrospira_C. The sequence continues at coordinate 922,795 of CAVSTP010000004.1, forward strand.
CGGTACGGTTGCATGCCGGTTGTCGCTTCAGACTTGCCGCCCAAGGCGGCCTGGCTCAAGATGCCCAGCACCAATACCGTGACCGGCACAACGGCAAGGGTCACAGGCTTCGATTGTTTCCTCTTGTTCATCTCGGGTTCCTCCTTTCGTCATGAGATCCTGCTGTTTGAAAGGCAAGATACTGACTCCCATCGTAATAAATCCAATTGATAATGTATGATAGATCAATAAACATATCTTATCGGATACCCATGACCCTGACCGAACTGCAATACATTGTCGCCTTGGCCCAGGAACGGCACTTCAAACGGGCGGCCGATCGCGTGTTTGTCACGCAGCCGGCGCTGAGCCTGGCCGTCAAGAAATTGGAACAGGAGTTGGGGATGGCGATCTTCGAACGGAGAAGTCCTCACATCACCCTGACGCCGCTCGGAGAGCAGATTGTGCAGCAGGCACAGCATGTACTGGAAGGCGCCGCGCAGATCAAGGCGATCGCGTCACAGGGCGAGAATCAACTGCGGGGTTTGCTGCGGCTGGGCGTCATTGCGACGGTCGGACCCTACCTGTTGCCTTCACTCATTCCGCTTCTCCACAAACGCGCGCCGGAAATGCCGCTGGAAATCGAAGAGAACCTCACAGCACCACTCAGCCTCATGCTGAAAAATGGGCAGTTGGATGCCGTGATTTTGGCTTTGCCGTTCGAGGAGCCAGGCGTGGTCACCAAGGCACTCTACCGCGAACCGTTCAAAGTTGTTGTTCCGGTCACTCATGCGTGGGCGAAGAGGAAGACACCTCTGGAAGCCTGCCAACTCAGAAGCGAGAACGTCCTCCTGCCGGCCGCGGGCCACTGCTTCCGGCGACAGGTCCTCGAGTCATGCCCTGAAGTCAGCCGGGCGGAACGCGAGGGAACCCAAGGTAATTCACTCGAAACTCTCAGGCAGATGGTCGCGAGCGGTCTCGGGATCACGGTATTACCCTGCAGTGCCCTGACGCCGAAGCATCAAAACAAACGGCTGGTGTCGCTCCGATTTGCCGAACCAGTCCCCGAGCGGACGGTCGGCCTGGCGTGGCGCAAAGGCTTCTCACGGCCACGTGCCCTTCAGGCGTTGATCGAAGCGGTGTACAAGGTCAAGATTGCGGATGTCGAGATGTGTGAAACGAGGACGTGACCTGCGTGGCTGTGGATCCTAACTAAGAGCATCCGCCCACGTAGCCACCGTGCGCGCTACTTCAGCAAGGACATCGACGTCGGTTTTTCCAAACCGCTTCAGCACATGGAAGGAGTGGTCCCCGCCGTCGACCACATGCAAGGTGGAAAGAGGCACGAGTGTGTCGCAGAGCGGACGCAAGAGGACGAGATCGGCTAGCGTATCACGCGTGCCCTGGAGAAAAAGCATCGGGATCCGCACTCGAGCCAAATGCTCGGCACGCTGCGTCCCGGGACGGCCTGCCGGATGCAAGGGGAACCCAAAGAACACGAGCCCGCGCACGGAAGCAATCCCCGGACTCGGGGCAGATCGCTCGTCGGCAACCGCCAGCGAAGTCATGCGCCCGCCGAGCGACTTGCCTCCCGCCAAGAGCGGCAAGCCGGGCGCCGTTTCGGATGCCGCCGCGACGGCCGCCCGTACTGTCGCAGTGAGCACCGCCGGAGGATCGGGTCTTTTTCGTTGCTGCTGCATATAGGGAAAGTGATACCGCAGCGTCGCCACGCCGCAGCCGGCAAGTTGGGCGGCCAGACGTTCCATGAAGGGGTGATGCATCCCCGCCCCTGCGCCGTGCGCAAACACCAACAGCCAGTTGGCATCGTCCGGACGGAGCAGCAACGCCTCGACATCGCCCACCGAGTCCGACACCCGCACGGTCAATGACGTCGTCGTGTGTGTGGACATCACCGGCCTTGACGATCATCAACAACGAAGCCGTGGGAGGGATCAGGAACCATCATGTCAGCGGAGGTGCTGGGTGGACGCATCGAGATGCGTCAGCGGTTGGCCCCTCCGTCCGATTGCGATCGCCTCGATTGCGCTCCCATAAGGGGTTGTCGTCCCATATCCCCTGACTTCCACGTCCATATTCTGTTGCAAGGACGAGTGAAAGTGCTCGCCCACATCAGGAGGCAAGCGGACCTGCGTGCCGTCGGACAGGAGCGCACCATTGACGACGTCTTTCAAATGGTCATAGAGCAACACTTGGATGGTTCCTGCGGCGGTCATCTCGGTGACCGTCGGTCGTTCTTCCCTTGGCGGCATGGGAAGATCCAGCCGATAGGGCACAGTGTATGACCTACCATCAGTCACGTTGATGATCACGTCGGGTTTCACGAGAGGCGAATCAGACGCACGGCGTCCATGCACACGTATGTGATCGCCGGGCTGGACTGCCTTCGTAAGGTCTTGCGCTGCACGGAGGGTGACGTGCATTTGGGATCCATCGCGCAGCAGTAACCCATTGACGTCCCCGCGAGGATTCAACAGATAACGATCAACGACGCCGTCGGCCACCGGAGGCTTCCCCATGGAGGGAGGATCGAGCACCGGAACAGAAAGACTGTCATCGGACGCTCGGTCCTGTGCCGGCGACATGGGAGAACATACAAGACCTGCTATGAGAAAACCGGCAAAAAAGGTCTGAAGTGGTCTAGCTCGCATCGGTCACCAGTCAGCCATGCATACGAATCTGTGGCATTTTGTATTTTGAAAGAAATCCTCGGCGGACATCAAGGTAGAAAACGCCAGATCTTGTGGGAATAACACCGACGTCGTTGTACTGAGTTACGGTAACGAGGTCGGCTGATGGCGGCTCGGATCAGTCGTGCGCCAAGCGATTGTCGCTGCGCTCACGAGCAGGAGCGAGGCCAAGAGAAATGGCGCACCGGGTAGATGTCCTACTGCGTCTGAACCAATGAAGTAGGCAAACACTTCCGTAAAGAGCATCGGGCCGAGCAACCCCGCGACGCCGTTGATGCTCGCAATCGCGCCTTGAAATTGACCCTGCTCGGATAGGCTTACCCGCCGGCTCATCAGCGCCTGCGTGGCGGGGCCGGCCAGTCCCCAGAAGGCCATGACCGGAATGCCCAGGCAGAAGATCCAACCCGCCGGCGCCACGCCATACACAAGAAATCCGGCCGCACCGCTGAGCGAGCCTGCGAGCAGCGTCGCTCGTTCGCCGAATCGTGCCGTGATCGGACGGATCAGCCCGCCTTGGACAATCATCGCTGCGACGCCGACACCGGCCAACATCAGTCCGACTGATGCCGTGCCCCAGCCATAGCGATAGCCCATGTAGAGGACCGCTGTGCTGGGGAGCACCGCATGGGCGAGGTAGCCAAGGAATGCCACGGCCGCAAGGCCGAACAGTTCATGGTGCGAACGCAGCAGCACCAGCGAGCCGACCGGGTTCGCCCGTCGCCAACCGAAGGCCATCCGGCTCTGGAGCGGCAACGACTCGGGAAGCACGAACAATCCATAGCCCGCATTCAACAGGCTGAGAGCCGCCGCGCCCCAAAACGGTAAACGCGGATCAAATGTGCCTAGCCATCCGCCCAGCGCTGGTCCGAACACGAAGCCCAAGCCGAAGACCATGCCGATCTTGCCGTAGGCAGCCGCCCGCTCCTCCACCGGCGTCACGTCGGCGATGTAGGCGCCGGCGGTACTGAAACTGGACGACGCGATGCCGGACATCGTCCGGCCGATGATGAGCCAGACGACGTTCGGCGCCAACGCCATCACGAGATAGTCGAGGCCCAATCCGAGATTCGACAGCAACACGACTGGCCGCCGCCCGAAGCGGTCCGACAGCGCGCCCTGGATCGGCGCGCAGATGAACTGCATCAGCGCCCAGGCCGTGCCCATCAGGCCGTAGATCACGGCTGCCTTGGCCGTGTCGCCGGAAAGAAACTCCTCGACCAGCTTTGGCAGCACCGGAATCACAATGCCAAACGACAGCATGTCGAGCAGGACCGTAACGAGAATGAAGAGGATCGCAGCCCGTCGAGGCGGGGGGACAGTCGACGTGTCGGTCATGGCGGGCGCATCCTAACAGGTTGGAGCACCCGACTGCGAAGAAAGAGGAGCGGAGTCGACGGCCTCCGCTCCTCGTTGAAGACGGTTACTTGGCTTGGACGTCGAGCGGATATTGCGACGTGCCTGCTTCGGTGGAGACGGTGACCGGAATGGCGCCCGGCAGGAGATTCGGCACCGTGGCTTCGACAGTGGTCGGGCTCACATAGGTCCAGGCGTCCGTACTCTTGGGACCGAACGACACGCTGTGGAAGCAATGCTTGGTCCCGAAATTTTTACCGTTGATCGTGATTCTCTGACCCGGTTTGACAGGGTTCGGCATCACCATCGTGATCGTCGGATGCGCGCGATAATCGCACGCTGCCGGTTTCGCGGCCTTCCCGCTCGAAGGCGAAGACGACTTCGCATCGGCTATCGACCAGGAAAGCAGGAGTCCAATCAGACCACCAACGACCCAGAGACACGTCATGCGCTGTGTCATGTTCTGCCTCCTTCCTCTGTCCTTCAAAAAAAGTGGCGTCATCCTCTTAAAGTGTACCAGAGCGGGCCAGACCTACAACGTAAGGCCGCGAAGTTGAGAGGAAAACCCACGATTGGGGATACCCGTTACGATGACCGGCCTACGTGCTTCCCAGTACCGCCTGCCCTGCCTTCGCTTCTCTGCCGGTGATATGGTGTACCGCGCCGGCAACGAGATGCTGGATGATGTTGTAGAAGATGATGGGAACCATGATGCGAGGAAACGAGGCGAAGGGCAAGCGAAGCCAGCACCAGACCCGTGCCGTTGTTGTTCATGCCCAGCCCGTACATGAGCGACACCCGCTCTGCCTCGTCTAGGTACAGCTCAACCAATAGGCCGCTGAAAACGCGGCCACGTAAAGGCCGGTCGTGATGCTCAACATGAACGCCAGAAAATCGAGGTCGTGCTCCGCGATGGCCTTGGGAAGCGAGACCGACGCATTCGAGTAATCAACGTGAGTAAGATGATGGAGTTGCTGAGCGTGATGTACGGCATCACGCCCGCAAGCCTCGGTTCTGGTACCACGAATCGTACCCCGAGGCCGATCAACGACGGCAGGACCACCCATACGCCGAGAAACGCCGCCGAGCCATAAACTGCGACAGCCCGAGCAGCGTGTAGCTGCGGCTCTCCATTCTTCTCTCGGTCTGTGTTGTAATAAGGAACGTAGGGAGCGTCTTTCATGCAAGCTTTAGAACTCAAAGTTCCACCGCCGGCGCTCATGCTGCTCTTTGCCGTCACCATGTGGCTGCTCTCAGTGTCTGTGCCGTCGCTGGCATTGGCGTTGCCGTGGCGGATTCCCGTGGCGCTCATACTTTGGAGCGCAGGGATTGCGATCGCGCTGGCCGCGCTGTTCGAATTTCTCCGGGCAAAGACCACGGTCAATCCACTCACTCCTGCAGCGGCGGCTGCCATGGTCACTTCAGGCATCTATCGGTACAGCCGTAACCCCATGTACGTGGGCTTACTGCTCGCGCTCATCGGATGGTGCGTGTGGCTTTCGCACCTCTTGGCATTTGCGCTGCTGCCCTTCTTCATACTGTACATAAACCGCTTTCAGATTGAACCGGAGGAGCGGGCGCTCTCGGCGAAATTCGGCGGACTCTTCAGGGATTATCGGCGTTCTGTCCGGAGATGGTTGTAAGGCTCACGCCTCAGCGCTTGTCCCTCGGGCAGCCGGCGCATCTAACCAATGGCCTCTGCTGCGCATTTCTCTTCCTGCTATACTGGGCGCGATGCGTACTCTGATTGGCCCTCATATGCTTCTGATTGGCCGGTTTGCACTGCTGCTCTCCTTGTGGACCACGGCAGACAGCGTGATCGACCTTGTGTTTGAAGCGCCGGAGGCAACCTTGGGCGCTATAGCCACCGAGGAACCCGACAATGCCGCCGAACACGTGCTCATGCCTTCCGCACGGGCCGACAGTTCAACCGACGTCACTGTAGTCCTCTCCGCCGATCCCGATTCTTCCTCTAGCATCGTTAGCGTTTCGACTCGAATAGCCGCCTCTTCCGTTGATCATCCTCCACGAAACAGCCCCGTTTCATTCTCCGTCCCGCTCCGCATCTGAACCATTACAACGTCTCTCTGTCCTGCGCCGCACGCAGTAGCGGCCAGGCATGTCATTTTTTCATGACGGAGGCCTGTAATGCGATGTCGATTCATTATTGCCCGTGATCTGTTCGTCTTCTTTCAACTGTGTCTGACGGCAAGTGTCATCCTTACGCTGAGCCTGTTCCTCTCCGTCGGAACTCTCCGAGCGGCAACCGGCCTTGCGGACAGCGATCCCATGCGGATTGAGCAGATATATGTCGATGGACTAATCCATACGAAACAGGACACCATCACCCGGCTCCTGCCTCGATCCCTGCCCGCTGAATTTACGAGAGTCGAGATAGAGGAATTTGAACGGCGTGTCCGGAACCTCAGCCTGTTCGACCACGTTCTGGTGGCGCGTGTAGAGGACACCCTGAACGTCGCGGTTCGGGAAAAGATCACGCTGGCGCCGATCCTTAACTTCACGAGCGGCAGCAGCCTCAAGGATTTAAACGCCACCGTCGGCCTCGTTGAATACAACCTCTTCGGCACCGCCACACAATTGGGCGGCCAGTTCAATTACAGCCAACGCGGCCCCAATGTGGATATCTGGCTGTCGCAGCACGCCTTCGAGCCAGGACGTTGGGCGAAGGAAATCAAGGGATCGTACAACGTCAACGGCATCCGGTTTGCCGATTCGACGTCGAGCTGGAATCGCGACCGCTTCGGTGGAGAATTGGAACTGAAGGGCCCCTACCGATATGGATCGCCGTTACGCTATGAAGTCGTCTTGAAGATGTATCGTGAGCTGGTCGAAGACGACAAGGGCGTTCAACGTCCGCCGGACGGATATTACGTCGGCCTGATTCCGGAACTGACCTGGGACAAGTATCACTGGCACGATCTTGTGCCGAGCGGATACCGGCTGGCGCTCGAATTACGTCCTGGATTCTTTTTCGGTGCGAATCAGCAGCGCCATGAAGGCCGCCTCCGGTATCTGCAGGGTATCCCGCTGGGACCAAGTACGGTGTTCATGATCAACAGCGTGGTGGAAGCGGTCAACAACAGCGGAAATCCCAATCACAGTGTACTCATCGGCAGTATCGCCGGCGTGCGGGGACTCTCCGACAACCTCTACCGCAACCGTGCGCAGGGGTACACGAATCTGGAGCTCCGGCACGTCATTCAGGTAGCGCCGCGCTGGGCGGTGCAGGGGGTGTTGTTCTCAGACTTTGGTGCGTTTCAAACGTTCACGGACCAGGGGACCTTGCGCGACTGGCAGGGGGCCGTCAACGGGGGAGCCGGATTTCGGATCATTCCGACCTTCCTCGCCAATACCCTCCTGCGGGTGGATTTCGCACACCTGTTTTCGCCGAGTCCCAATTCGCTGATTCAGGTCGGCATCACACAATATTTCTAGGACGCCTCAGGGTTCTGCGGCGGCTTCGCTGGAGGGTTGTTCGGACGTCAGCCAGGCGAAGGCCTCCTCGAATTCACGGAAGGCTCTGAGTTGGTAGCCGCGATTGGTTGCGCAGAGTTCGAGAAATGCCGCCCGATCAAAGTTGTCTTTTGGACGGTTCAACACTGCCACCCGGTTCTCAGGGGTGACACCGATGGAGCCAAGATCTCTCGCCAGCGTCCAGACGTCTAGCATCGTGGAATGCGAGCTCGCTTCACGAGAGTCGATCAGGATACGGGTCATATTTTCGCGCTTGCAGGCCGCCATCAACTCACCCAACATGCCACGGCTGGTCTTCAGATCTATCTCACCCGTGATGTCGGTTTTCATGAATTCCCGGATGGGAATTACTCGGACATCGTACGTCATCTAGGACCTGCCCCTGAAAGACATCCCCTGACCCCATTAACTGGACATGAGAGGGTGAAAGGGTAAGACCCTTTTCATGCAAAGATCAAGAGGCGGCTCAATATTCAAATGCGACATGATAGAGGGCCGGAACCATCTCGATCCCCAACTGTTCCAACTTCGCTTTCATCGGCGTGACGCTCTTCTCATAGGCCTTCCAATACACCTCTTCGTTTTCCCATAACGCGACATTGATGAAGTTGTACCGGCTCTCCGGCTTGATGCTCCGATGGAACTTTCCACTGATAAACCCCTGTTGCGACGTGATATTTGTTTTGACATCCTGCCACCACTTCACGAACTCGTGTTCCTTGCCGTGGGGCACCGAAAACACGTTGATCAACGTGACTGCCATGTGACCTCCGTTCTTCCGGCCGGGGCCGTAGCCATCTAGATAACGTTCACATCGCGACGCCACCTCCGGCCTGGATGGTATCGCCGGTGATCCACCCCGCCTCTTCGCTCACGACAAACGACACAACCTGAGCAATATCTGCCGGTGTACCGAGTCGTCCGAGCGGAGACGCCTGCACGCCGATCGTTTTGAGCTGAGGGTCGCTCAGCATGTCCGTCTCAGTATAGCCGGGAGAGACCGTGTTCACCGTGATGTTCTTGGCGCCAAGCTCCTTCGCCGCCACTTTGGTAAAAAACTCAAGGGCCGACTTGCTGGCTCCATAAATGCTGATGCCCGGGAACGCCAACTTCGTCCCACCGGTGGAGATATTCACGATGCGTCCTCCATCCGCCATATGTTTTGCCGCCTCCTGAAGCGCAAAGAACTGTCCCTTCGCATTGACGGCAAACATCCGATCGTACTCTTCTTCGGTGGTGTCGACGATCGGCTTCGCCCAGAAGATCCCGGCGTTGTTGATGAGAATATCCAGGCGCCCGAAGGCCTTTTTCGTTTCCTGAAAGAGCCGTCGGATGTCATCGACCTTGCTCACGTCTGCCTGAACGGCCCTGGCAGTCCCGCCATGGGCCTTAATGCCGGCCACGACTTTCTCCGCCTCGTCCGCGCTCTTCGTGTAATTGACCACAATGGCGGCCCCATCCTTGGCCAGTCGCTCGGCAATGCCTCTTCCGATTCCGCGCGATGCGCCCGTCACGACCGCAACCTTTCCTTTGAGTGAAGCCATGACACTCCTCCTCTCGCGTTGAGACACTGTGAGTTGACGCTGTTCCGTGCTGCTGCGTCTCTACGAGAGGCCTACGCATAGACTATTCCAGCTTCATCACACCGTGACGATTTAGCAAGAGCCTGACAAACCTGGAGAATTGCTCTGGATGGACGGGATCATCATCCTAGCCGTGCAAGTGCCGACCGAGACAATGACGTCATCTCGGCAGATGCCGAATCTTCGGCTCAAACGATTGTTGGTGGTCAGGATGCGATCAACCCGCAACTCATTGTAACGGAACGCTGGCATCGAGGACCATCACTCGGGGGTTCCCTTGTGGCAGATAGCGGTCACGAGCCGTATGCTGAATGTGAACGGCTGAATGTGTACGAAGGAGGTGTTATGCTCATACTACGCATGGCCCTCATTGGTATGGGGGTTTCCACTCTTCTGATGTGGTCCAGCCAGAGCGTGGCTGCGGAGCCCTCTCCGCCCAATCCGGATACAAATCAGCCGCGTCAACTGGAAGAATTCAAACCATTGACGGGCCTTGATAACACGCCAAAGGGAGGCACGCTTCCCGGTGGTACCTTGCCGGGCGGCACACTTCGGGGAGGAACGCTTCCTGGCGGCACGGTACCCGGAGGCACCCTGCCAGGCGGTACGTTGCCGGGCGGAACCCTTCCTGGGGGAACAGTTCCTGGAGGAGCCCTTCCAGGCGGGACGGTCCCTGGTGGTACCGTACCTGGCGGTACATTAGCCGGCGGCCCATTATAAATAATAGAAAAGGAACTTGCCGATGAAACCGTTCATGATCGGAGCCGCAATAGTCCTGACGCTTGTCTCGCCGGTCTGGGCGGAGGAAGACCCTTCGCCGCAACCCAGCAAGGGATCATTGCGGGTCCAAGATCTGCCCAAACCGATCCCCGAGCTGCTCGACAAGATCCAGCAGCTGAGTAGAAAGATTGAGCCAGAAATCTCCCGGATGGGCAGCACCCTCGGACAAGAGCTCAAGGTGACTGTCAAAAAACTCTGCGATGAACTTCAGTGTCAGGATCGATCGGAATCGAAGTAATTCTTCCATCCTCCGTTTCTCGATTCTCCCCCTCGTCCAAATGATCACCCCGCTCTGACGTCCTTCTTCCAGGGATTTCGCGTAATGCTTCTTGGATGTACGGGTGTAGGAGGCGCCAAATTGCCGTCCTGCTGTCCGTACCAGGGCATCGCTGCGCTGGTTGACGACTCTCAGCCGCTTGCTAAGCTTGAATGAGCGGTAGCTTTGATTCATCGACCCGGAGGACGCCATGGACAGTCCACGATATGCGTATGCCGTTATTGGACTTGTTCTTATTCTCGGCGGATGCGGAGGCGGAGGAACGGTCTTTGCCCTAAAAGATCCCACCTATGCGGTGAAACCGACATCGGTCACGGTCATCACCGGCAGATCCGAAGAGTCAGACATGAAACTCGCGGAGTATCTCACCCAGGAACTTAGAGATCGGACCCAGCTTAAAGTCATCGCTCAGGAGGAAGTCAGCAAAGCGGTCGCGAGTTATCCGATTGCGGTCAAGACGGTGGAAGAGAAAAACGGCGAGGTAGAATGGGTAGATCCGTCCGAGAAACCACGCCTCCAAAAGATCCAGTCGAAACTGAACACGAACTATGTGTTCGTGGTCTGGAGTAAACGCCTCAAGCAAACCTCCTACTGCTCGAGCCGCGGCGGATGTTCGAATACCTATTCCGCCGACGTCTATGGGAACATGCTCGAATACCCGAGCGGCCAGATCGTGTCCCACACCGCCTTTAATCGGCGAAACAGCGATAGCGTACTGGCTCTGTTCAGGTCCAAGGGCTACTACGTCGACGAACTGCTCAAGAAGTCCGCAGAAGATATTGTGGACGAGTTCATCAAGGTCACCAACACCGGCAAGGGGAAATAGCAAGGGAGGCGTTTGTGTGGCGTTCATCCGTGATGCGTTTGGGGCCCCTCATTGGACTCATCGTCGCTCTGAGCGGCTGTTCAACCTTCCATCTGACCCAGGAACCCTTTCAGCCGAAAGGCAAGAAACTGGCCGTCATCGCGGGAATGACCAACGACAGCTCGCTGAGCATAGCCCAGAGCTTTGGCGACGAGCTGGGAAAAACGAGCATGTTTCAAGTACTGTCGCAAAAGCAGGTCGCTCAAGCCATTCCCAATTATCCGCAGTTGGTCAAGGGACCTTACAAGTCGGCCTACTTCGAAATCGACGTGGATTACGCCAAAACGGACTTGTCACGCGTGAAGGAACTGCAGCAGCACCTCGGCGTGGATTATGTCTATGTGCTGTGGGCGCCGGCCACCGTCTCTCACGGCAATTCGAGTTGGTTTTCGAAACATTATCTCGTGACGCAGATCGTGGCTCAGCTGTTCGAATCTCCAGACGGCAAGGAAGTCGGGCGCGGCCAGTATGCGGTCCGGGTGGACGATCAGACCCATCAGGTCTTATCGGATGACATGCGCCGTGTGGCGCTGGAAATGGCCGAGAAGACTCACACCTTGAAGTAACCAGCCCCGCTCGCTCGGATTCTCTGTTGCTCGATCGGTTGCCCTTCAGAACGACGTTCGTCTCCTCGAGCCCAAAACCCGTTCCTCGAAAGAGACCGCATCATGTCTCGATAGTGGCTCGGGAACAGCCATTGGGTCACAGCGAGACATTCGAGGCCGAACGGCAGATAGCCGGCATACCCGAGTAATGGCATCTCGAAGAGTTGGAAACGATGCACGGAAGGGATGGCATACTCCCAATGAGCCAGGCTCTTGGAGTTCCACATCTCCCACCACCAGCCGCAGACCAGCGCCGCGACAGCCGCGAGCCACAATGAGGTCGCGTCCCCCTCTGTGAGCCGCGAGAAGATTGTCTCTTTCCCGCTGAGAATCTGCAGGGCGGTGATCAGCAGCAGCGGCGCTACCCATACGATTGGAAATAGGGCCTGTGGCCAAGTGCCGATTCCAATCAGCCCGGCGCATGCCAACATGACCAGCGCCCAACCCGCCCATTGCGGCATCGACCAGCGGAGACTCGGCAGCCGGTCCATTCCTGCCGTGACGCCCGGCATCGAGGCCAAGAGTTCCATCGTGCTGAGCACAGCAGGCAGGACTGTCGAGAACGGCACGGTGGCATGAAGAACATATTGCCAGGGAGTCAAGATCTGCGGGCCGACGTAATACCAGTTCTGCACGAAGCGATTGAGATATTCAAAGCTCCACCAGAATGCCGCGCTGGCTGGAAAGAGGGCGAGCACCAGGCGCGGCCGATTCAGCATCAGGCACTGTCCGGTGCGGCGGAGCGTCCAGCTGTTGACCAAGAGGATGTAGCCGAGCCATAGAGGCGTGAAGGTGTGGGGTTGGAGGGCCGCGAACCAGGGAAAACGATTCCAGGCCAGCACCCATGAACACATCGTCAGGACTGCCCCAAGCCAGCCCCACCAGGGGAACACAAAGGCGCGCTTCACCGGCTCAGGCCACGAGACGCGTGACCTCCCTATGTGCACGACCACCGATCCGACCGGCAACGCAATCAGCAGTGCCAGTCCAAGAAAAATCGGCCAGGAGAACGGCGTAGGATGGACAAATCGGGGCTGTGGTGGAAATTTGAGATAGGGCTCAATGGGCTGACCGGTAAGAACAACGCCGAGGAGCGGTAATCCGACGAGAAGCGCCATTCCGAGGAAGACATTCACAATCAATGGGGAATCTGGTCAGATCGCTTGATCGATCAGTATGACCCTTGATGGCCGCTTTCGCAATTGAGTCCTACGCCGAGTCATGGGTGTCGGTCCTACGTCGATCATCTGGTATCGTAGGGACGGGCACGCATTCGGGCAAGGGGGGAGAAGTGGATATCCTTTCACACGGATTGTGGGGTGCGATTACCTTCGGGCGCAGAAGCCGGCCAAGCTTCTGGCTGGCCTTTGTACTCGGCTTGGCGCCGGATCTTCTGTCCTTCGGTGTCTTGTATCTCGCCGTCGCGCTCGGCATGGCGGAGAGACCTGACTTCAGCCATGGAACACCGGCGGAGTCTTCCATTCCTCAGTACGTGCATCATCTCTACGATGTCACGCATAGCTTGATGATCTTCCTTGCCGTGTTTCTCGTCGTCTGGGCCGTCCGAAAACGGCTGGTGTGGGAACTCGGAGCCTGGGGTCTGCATGTGCTGGTTGATGTGCCGACACATTCCTCCAGCTTCTTTCCTACTCCGGTCTTCTGGCCGCTTTTCAGTTGGAAGTTCGACGGCTGGCAATGGATGAACCCCGCCATCCTCGTTCCCAATTATGTGTTGCTCGTCTTGTGTTATGCCTGGTTCATTTCCCAGTCTTTCAAAGCCGGAAATAGCCGGAAGCCGGAAACGCCAAGGTAAACTCTCTGTGAATGGCCGGAGGGAAGCGCCGAGTGCGCCCTAGAGGGGAACTGAGAGTCGTGCTTCAGCGAAATGAGCGGTGGAGATGCAGAATGGCGGTCGAGAGGGCCTGATCGAGCGCCGCCTGCATGGCAGGACGCAATTCGTAATCGCTCGCATACTCGCTCCATTCGCCGGAGACCGGCACCGGCGTCGCAGTCACGACATCGTGGTAGAGCACCTCGCCGCTTTCCAATGAAATGATCTTGCTCGAGACAACGAAGGGCGGCATCTTCCCATACATGCGGGCCAGTAGCCGTTCCCTCCACGTCGGCCCTTCTATGCGAAAGAGGACCATACTGTCGGCACCGATCCATTTTCCTACCCGAACCGCGCTGTCGTCCGCCACTCTGCCGGAGAGCTGAAAGCGCTGTTCCTCCGTGGCCTGATCCACATTGCGCCGATCAACGATCTTGATCCAAGACCGCTGTCGCTTGAGTTGAAAGGTGGCTTCCTCGAGTCTGGTGTACCCGTACGCAAGTTCCTGCTCCCCTGCTCGGGGATACCAGACGGCCAAGCGCCGCACGTGCTGGGGCACCGGCATGTCCGTGGTCATGAGTTCAAGCGGAAAAGGATCGGCCGCAACAGGAGTCGGCGTCGGAGGCCGGCAGCCGGTCTCCAGCGAAAGGCTCAACACCGCAGCGGCGGCCGTTGCGAAGACAGACGGCAGGCGTTGCACAGAGGTTCCCATAGCCCATGCTACGAGAATGAACGAGAACACTGCTATCCTACGGAAGGATGGAACACCGACCTATGGTAGGCGAAGGTTCCCAGAGGGAGCAAGAAGCTATCGGGCAGAACCTGCGTGCTATATGCGGTCAACGATGTTGCTGGTCATGATATCGACCTGGGCTTGCCAGGATCGGAGAGAACCTCTTCCAGCGGCTGTAAGGCCTCGGCTGGTAAGAGGTTCTCACTGATCTGACGTTTCTCAGGCCGTCCCGTGAGGCGTCACCAATTCACTGGTCGTGAGGTGCGCCCGTCCCACCGCGCGCAGCGATCGGCTGTTCGCCAGCGCATGTGCGCGGGCCGGCATCGTCGCCATCCGCTCATAGACCTCGAGATAGTCCCTGACCATCCGCTCCACCGTGAAGCGGCGTTGGAATGCCTCGCGGCAGGCCAGCCGGTGAATGAGCGGCAGCTCATCGATCTTCGCGACCATTTCGGACAGGCTGTCACAAACGAATCCCGTCACACTGTCTTCGATGATCTCTGGAATTGAGCCGCGGCGGTAAGCGAATACCGGGGTGCCGCAGGCCAGCGCTTCGATCAAGACGATGCCGAACGGCTCCGGCCAGTCATACGTGCACAGCACGGCGGCGGCGTTACCGAGAAAATCGCACTTCTCCACATCGTTGATCTCGCCCAAATACTCGATCAGCGGATGATCCAGCAATGGCGCGATCTGCGTGTCAAAGTACTCCTGATCGGCGGGATCGACTTTCGCAGCAATCCGCAGCGGAATACCAACGCGCTTCGCGATCTCGATCGCATGATCCGGCCGCTTTTCAGGGCAAATCCGTCCAAGATAGGCCAGGTATTTTCCCGGAGTAGGGTGAAATTCATACAGATCCGGCAATCCATGGTAGACGGTCGCCTGCCAGTTGGCATTGGGCAGCGGCAGACGTTGGGCGTTCGAAATCGAGACGAGCTGCATGTCGGCATATTCGCGGAAGATAGGGACGAGCTCGGGCAGGTCCAATCGCCCATGCAACGTCGTCAATACCGGCGTGGGGCAGCGCCGGCTCATGGGAAAACTCAAAAAATCGAGATGAGAGTGGATAATGTCGAATTGATCGGCCTCGGCACCCAGAGCCTGCTCCTGCATGAGAATAAGCGGCGCATCCCGATTCACCAAGCCCTTGTTCAGCCGAAGCGCGTGAGGGCAGGCGGGCTTCAAGCAGGCTTCGGTTTGCGAATCTCCGCTGGCAAAGAGCGTCACATCATGGCCCTGGCGGACGAGCTCTTCTGTGAGATAGGACACCACCCGCTCAGTGCCCCCATAGAGCCGCGGCGGCACGCTTTCCCAGAGAGGTGCGATTTGTGCGATTTTCATGTGGACCGTCCTTTCAAATTGGCAATGGGTCAACGTTTCAACCGAGAAGGCTAGCTGTTTGAGGGAAAGTGCACGCGGCATGCCACTCTCCTCCACGCGCAACCTATTGGCCTGCCGAATGTTTCCGTCACACTAGAGGTTTGCCTAGCTGCCCCAGCCTTCGATCCGAAGTGGGAAAACACCACATAGCCAAGTTACCAGGGCGTCCAGACGATCAAGTAATCCTTTTCTTCCTCCTTGGGGACGTTCCGAGGGCTGAGGGACGGGTATTAACGGTAGAGTCAATAGAGAAGAAGGAGGTGTCTCATGCGGACTTCAACAGTCGTGTTGCTGGCCACGGTGATGGCCCTGCAGCTGACAGCAGCAGGATGCGCGAAAAATGCGTCCGAGCGTCGAGCCGCGTCCCCGACCATGAGCGAGAGACTCTCGAAGGAATCGGTCAAAGGCCGGGTCAATGACATCGGCAACAAATATGTGTCGATCAGGAGCGACGACGGAGAGTCAAGACGTGTCCGAGTCGACGAGCATACGAAAATGGACCAGATGGCCGTCGGCGATCAGGTCAAGGCCTATGTCTCTGAAGACGGCTACGCCTCGACGATCCAACGTGTCGTCGACTGACGGTATGACCGCGCGCTACTGCATGCAATGTCTGCTGACGTCGGGGCTTTTGCTCGCGGCGGCAGCTGGTTGCACGAAAGCGGAATTCGTTCCGGACATCTCACTACCGGAAGCCCGCCCCATCATCGATGCGACTGCAGAGTTTCACGATATGTATCCGGCTCCTGCGCTGATTTCCGGGAAGGAAGGCTTCGGCCTGACGGGTCCAGACACGAAACATGTGCCGCCAAGGGAGCTGGCCCATCGGGTCCGGGACGAACTGATGGACGCCTTCGAGCAGGCCGGCGTGTTTACGAAAATCACATCCTTCGATCGGAACCCCGACTTGATTCTCACAGGGAGGATCAATTCGCTGTATGAGCATTACCGCCCGCGGATGTGGACGAGATTTCCTTTGCCGTATGCCGGCAAGATCGCAGCCGACATCCTGGACTGGAAAACCCATGCCACCAATGGCGAAGCCGATCTCACGCTGTTTCTGCTGACAAGGGACGGCAAGCTGATCGGCACGTACCGCGGGTCATCGTCCTTCGACGAAAACTTCAATCCGACGGGCGAGATCGGCCCCGGCGAACGCCTCAACCGCGCGCTCACTGAGGCGGTCCACCAGATTCAAGAGAAGCTGCTCCGTGACGCCCAGCTGAGAACCGTTGCAGCACGGTAGCCGATCATTACAGGACAGGGCCTCAGATGGTCGGTCCACTGGCGGGCGATCGGGGCACCGACTTCCTGCAGCCACCGGTTGATAGCGACTGGGAAGGAGCCCCACTCAGGGCTGTTCGGCACACATATTCCCTCCGCTGGCTCACGCTATGACACGACGATACGATCATATTGATCTCCGCGTGCACAGTCTCGACGAAGTACGACCGTTCTATGAAGCGGTCTTGCCCGCACTGGGCTTCACTCGCCGTGTGACCATCGAGGGATGGCTGCAATTCGAAGCCATCCAGCGGTCGGGGCCTGCGGACTTTTTTGGAGTCACTGAAGCGCCGCTACACCAGGCAAACGGCTGCCGTATCGCGTTTTGGGCTGAGAGCACGGCAGACGTCGATCGGTTGGCTGAGATCGCACGCCGTGCAGGCGCCCGCCACATCGAAGGACCGGGCTATGACGAAGGGCCGGGATATTATGCCGTGTTCTTCGAGGATCCTAGTGGAAATCTGCTGGAAATTTGTCATCGCAGCGAAGGTATAACCTGAAAACCCGGCGATACCGTGGCAGTCAGGGTCTCTCCTAGCGGCTGAGGCCTCCATTCCGTCAACGTCAACAGACAGTCTGTCCTGGCCGTCAACCGACGCGCGAAAGCGGTTCTTCGGAATTATAACTATTTACGTAATGCACCGAAGAGGCACGACTTTTGTACTACCTGCCTGTATCAGAAGCGTACACAGCTGTGTTTCTGATTATTCCTACATGAACTATTTTAGGTATTTAGTTTTGCCTTGCTCCGCGGAACCGGTAGCGGACCTTGTGATGCGAGATGGGATCGATGGCGAAATCAAACGATATTCTCGGCACGTTTGGGGAGAGCACACGCGCTTTGATCGAACTGCTCCACGAAAATCCAAGGCTCGAGATGGTGGAACAGATGTTCCTCGAGAGCCACCTAGCGCTCATCCGCACGGCCTATGACGGTTGGAAGCGCCGCAATAACGCCTCTCAGAAATAATCCGGCAGATCGTCCACCGCCGGCGATCTCTTCACCGCGGCGCACGAGCCCTGAACGGCTTCCACCCCTGCGATCGGGCGAAGGCAAGACAGGTTGGAGATTTGGGGTTCTTCCTAGGAAGCCCTCGGGCCCGACCCCCTTTATAAAGAGTAATAGGGACGCAAGCGACGGCCTACGCACTCATGTTCACCTATTCTCAGGGCGGGCGGGTGAGATGTAAGATGTGCCGAGGCACACCTCCCGGCGTGTCGCCATTTCTAGCCTTTCATGCCCGACTCGAAGAAGAGTCCCCGGTTGATGTCGCCGATGCTGAGCATGCCGACGAGCTTCTGTCTATCGACAACTGGAATGCGGCGAAAGTTCTTCAGACCCATGTAGGAAGCGGCTTCGAGGATCGGGGCACCGGGAGCGACCGTGAGGGGATTCGACGTCATGATCTCCTCCACTTTCTTTCCGAGCACCTCCGGATAGCCAGCTTCCATTTCTACAAAATCCCGACTATGCACGTTGTCGTGGATGTAGTCGCCGTAGTTGGGATACAGCGGCAGCAAGACATCGCGTAGCGTCACCATGCCGATGAGGCGACTGTCGCCTTCGACGACAGGAATGGCTCCGCAGTTGCGATTCATCATCTTCACCACTACGGATCTGACTGTATCCGATTTCACTGCCGTCACAATTCCGGTGGACATCACGTCATGGACACGCATGGCCGCCTCCTTAGATCGGATCAAACGACACGGGCGACCCTTCACATACGTGGAGGCCGCCCGTGTGTGGCGCTTGTGACGCCGAGTAGTCTATGTCGTTGTGCTGGCTCGAACCCGTGTGAGTGCGGGCGGTCTGAGAATTCATCAAGCGGGAGAGTCGTGTCTCCCCCAAGTGCTTGTGTTCATCACGCCGGCCTGCTTCTACGCACTTACTCCTTTCGTGGAGAGAAGTTCCCTTGGGGAACGACCGTGACTGTGTGGAGACGGCTAGCGTGATTGAAGGGATGTCCGCCCGCGCCTCCGCGGGTCTTCGTGGTCCGGTGGAATCAGGTCTGTCATGGCGACCTCCTCCTGGTTCGGAGAGTTTGGGAGGGAGTCAGCGAACCATTCCACCACTACGCTTCTTGGATCGGAGTGTCAACTGAGGAATTTCCCCGGTCCGTGCTTGACGTAATCCAGCATAACCCATGCCATTTTCTTACACGATTGGAATTGGTTCAGATGAACAAAGACGAGGATCTTCGGGACCAGAAAGGAGGCAACATGAGTGAGAATTTCATCGCGAAAGCGTCGATTGCCATCAATGCCTCTCGCCAGGCCGTTTGGCAGGCGCTTATGAGCCCAGACGCGATCAAAGAATATATGTTCGGTGCCCGCGTCGATTCAGACTGGCGTGAAGGTAGCCCGATTTCGTGGAGAGGAGAATGGCAGGGCAAATCCTATGAAGACAAAGGGAACATTCTTCAAGTGAGACCCGAGCATAGACTTCAGTACAGTCATTATAGCCCTCTCTCAGGTCTTCCCGACACGCCCGAACATTACCATACGGTCACCATTGATCTGACAGGCAACGGAATACGGACCGAGGTCATGCTCGCTCAAGATCACAACGCCACGGAAGCCGCACGGATGCATTCAGAGAAGAACTGGAAGATGATGCTGGACGGGCTGAAGAAATACGTCGAGAAGTGAGCCGAAGGCGAACGGGGCGTCGGAATGAATCCGGCGCCCCGTCTGACTCGACGACTACTACTTCTCTGGACGGTCCATCGCGCTTTGCGACTGGCTTTGGGTATTGCCCTGACCGCCTGAACGGTCCATCGTGCCCTGGGTCTGCCCAGTGCCTTTCTCTCCGACTCCCGATGGCAGAGGCGATCCACTCTGCGCACTTCCGGTCTGTCCTAGGCCAGACCGTTCCATCGTATTCTGGGTCTGCCCAGTGCCTTTCTCTCCGATGCCGGTCGGTTCAGAAGTCATACCCTTCTGTCCGGCTGCACCGGACCGCTCCAGGGTACTCTGTGTTTGCCCGGTCCCTCGTTCACCGATTCCGGCAGGCTCGGAACCCAGGCCTTGAGACGTCATCCCGCTTGTGCCAGAACCAGCGGACCCCGTTCCGGCCGAACCTCCTCCGGAGCCCGATTCAGCCAACGCAATGCCTGTCGCAAACAGGCTCGCGGCAGCGATCACGAATGCACCGAACGTCGCAGTCTTCATGGCCAGCCCTCCCCTTGGATTGTGATAAATAGAGGCACCACCACCTCTTAAAATCATAGGGGCCGGTCCGATGGCCACATACTAGGGAGACACCTAAGTCCGGCGGTCCGTGCGTCCCAGCGCATTCGGAACGCCGGCCTGCTCACCGGTCTCATTTCATCGCATGCGTGCCGTGGGTCACAGCGCTGCCTGCGCGTAACGCCGCGGCAGCCAGGACGGTTTCAGCGATCTCCGCATCAGAGGCATCGAGCTTTCTCGCGCGCTCCACATGCAGTTCGATGCAATAGGGACACTGGGTGGTCATGGCCACCGCCACGGCGATGAGCTCCTTATACTTCTTCGGAATGGCTCCGTCGCTCCATGCCGCCTTGTCGAAGACCAGAAACGCCTTCATCGCCTCCGGTGCGTGGGCTTCCAGCAGCTTGAACTTCTCGAGATTCTTCATGTCGTACATGACGGCCTCCTTTTTTTGCGAAGAACAATCTTGACCGATTACCCTGCATCGCGTTGCATCCCCGCAACGGCTATGCTCGAACGCCGATAACTTCCAGATATTCCGCATACACGGTGGTGTTGTCTATTCCTGCGCGGTTGTGCGCTGCCCAGAGCACTTCGAGCTCCCCGCGAAGTGTGTTCCGCCCATCGGCGTCAAGGGCCGCAAACGCTTGGTGAATAGGTCCATAGTAGAGCCGAAAGAGCTCCACCACGGCGGCCGGCGGAAACGAATACGAGAATGTATAGTGACGCCTGGTCAGACGGAGTTCCGAGAGTCCCTGCCCCAACCGTTCACGAACCGTGGCTTCATCGCCCCACAAGACCGGCGAGGGCATGCCGGATGGCGCGATGAACTTCGACACGGCTTTGAACAACTGTCCGACGAATCCCTGCGCGGTCCAATTCGCCATCGCAATGATTCCACCGGGCTTGCAGACGCGTAGCAGCTCCGCCGCGACGAGATCCGGTCGCGGCGCGAACATGGCGCCGATCAGGCTCGTCACCACGTCGAACTGCGCATCGGCAAACGGAAGAGCCTCGGCATCGGCTTCCTCGAATCGAGCCCGGAGCCCCGCCGCTTTTGCGCGGGCACGTGCCCGCTCTACCAGGTTGATAGCGATGTCCACACCTGTCACTTCCAGCCCATCCTTCGCAGCCATCAAAGCCAGCTGGCCGGAGCCGCATGCGACATCGAGGAGTGTGCCACCTGGCGAGACGGGCAACCGCTCGTAGAACTCCCGCGCGCTATCCTCCAAATACCGTGAGAAAATATCGTAGTCGCCGGCCATCCAGATCATTTTGAGACGCGCCTTCAACCGCTCCACGTCCGTTGTGATTGCGCTGGTAGTCATGGTCTTCCTCCTTTGTGAATGTCCCGTGAACAGCATGTGATGGGACTATAAGACCATTCTGTTCGGAGCAGCTTAGCCGGGAGTCTGGTTCTCTTGACGCAGGCGTGGTACGCTCCCCGTCACTTGATTGGCCGTCCGGCTTTGTTTGCCAACCGGCGGGGCGTAGGGACGTTCCCATGGATGTCTTGTCCGAAGTACTTGAGACCGTCAGACTCGACGGCGCGATGTTCTACAATGCGGAGTTTTCCTCGCCCTGGTGCTTCCGCTCTCCCCGCTCGAGCATGCTGTCTCCCTATCTCTCCGATGGACGCCGCCACGTCATCATCTTTCACTTGCTGACTGAAGGCCGCGGGTATGCGCATGTCGAGGGCGACGGCCGGCCGGTTGCACTCGATGCCGGAGACATTGTCATCTTCCCGCACGGCGACCCACATATTCTGGGGAACGGCCCACCGGTGACTCCGGTGGACAACTCACGTGAATTGGAGCGTGTGCTCTCGCTCGGGTTGAAGCTCTCGCGCATGGGCGGAGGCGGTGAGCTCACCAAATTCATCTGCGGCTACATGACCTGCGAACCGCAGCTCAGCAGCGTGTTTCTTGGCGGGCTACCGCCGCTGATGAAAGTGAACATCCGCAACGGCCCGTCGGGGCAATGGCTGGAGCATTCGCTTCGCTATTCGGTGGACAATGCGGATCCGTCGAGTCCCGGTGCAGAAGCCGTCCTCGCCAAACTCTCCGAAGTGTTGTTCGTGGAAACCCTCCGACGGTATATAGAACTCTTGCCGCGGGAGCAGACCGGCTGGTTGGCCGGCGTACGAGATCCCGAGATCGGGAAGGCCCTGGCGCTCCTGCACCAGAAACCGGCGCATCCCTGGACCATCGCATCACTCGGCAGCGAGATCGGCATCTCACGTTCGGTCCTCGCCGAACGGTTCCGGAGGTATCTGTCCGAGAGTCCTATGGCCTATCTTGCACAATGGCGTCTACGGCTGGGCGCGCAGCTGCTCAAATCCACGAGCCGCAGCGTGGCGGAAATTGCCGCCGAGGTCGGCTACGAATCGGAACCCTCCTTCAATCGCGCCTTCAAAAGGCAGTTTGGCCTCCCACCGGCCCGCTTCCGGAGCCAGTTACGGGCGGCGCGCCGCACCTCCCCGGTCCAGACATCATCCCAGAGCCGAGTCGCCGTCAAAAGTCGCTGAACATCCGCGAACGCTCCAATCACTCCTCCCTTCCTTGACAGCGTGGGAGACGGCCCGTATGCTCCATCTCACCTGTTCCGTCTCCATGGCTCGTTGCCAGGCGGGAGGGCCGCTCATGTCGTCGTCTGGTCGACGTCCGTATTCGTGGGACCCCCGTTCGTTCCTGCTCTGCATTGGCCTCCTCCTCATCGTGATCTGTTCCGGACCGCCCGCGTCTTCAGCCGAACCATTTGTGACGGTCGCCACCTACGACGGCGTCATCAATCCTGTCGCCGCCGAGTACCTGCACGATGCCTTGGCATCCGCTGAAGCGGACAAGGCGCAGGCCTTAGTGATCGCTCTCAATACGCCGGGTGGCTTGGACAGCTCGATGCGGCTGATCATCAAGGACATCACGGGGTCGACCATTCCAGTGGCCGTCTATGTGTGGCCATCCAGCGGGCGGGCCGCATCCGCAGGCGTCTTTATCACGATGGCTGCTCATGTCGCGGCGATGGCTCCCGGAACGAACATTGGTGCGGCCCATCCGGTCAACATGGGCGGTGGCGAGATGGACAAGACCATGAAGGAGAAAGTCGAAAACGATTCCGTGGCCTACATCAAGTCCATTGCACAGCAACACGGGCGGAATGCTGCATGGGCGGAGGACGCGGTGCGCAAGAGCGTTTCGATCACGGAGCGCGAGGCACTGAAGCTGAACGTGATCGATGTGGTCGCGGAAGATGTTCAGTCGCTGCTGAAGCAATTGGACGGGCGCAAAATTCACCTCCCCTCCGGCCCCACGGTGTTGAAGACCGCCGGGGCAGGCCTGCGGGAATTCCCCATGGGAGTTCGCCTGGAGTGGCTGAAGGCCATCAGCGATCCGAACATCGCCTATTTGCTGATGACGATTGGGACCATCGGCATCATCGCGGAGCTCTATAGTCCCGGAGCGATCCTCCCGGGCATCGTCGGCGCGATCAGTCTGATTCTCGCGTTCTATGCCTTCCAGTCGTTGCCGGTGAATTACGCCGGCATGCTGCTCTTCTTGTTGGGGATTGTGTTTTTCGTGCTGGAAGCCAGCGTGACGAGCTACGGCTTGTTGGCCATCGGAGGCGTGATTTCGATGCTCATCGGCTCGGTGATGCTCATCAAGAGCGATGCCGAGTTTTTTCAGATTTCCTGGGCGGTGATTCTACCGGTCGTCACGCTTGCCTCGGCATTCACGCTCCTGGTGATCGGCACAGGCATTAATGCCCTGCGGCGCCGGCCGGCCACCGGCCGCGAGGAAATGATCGGCCTGGTGGGCGTCGCCAGAACGGCGCTTGCACCGGACGGCCAACTCGCAGTGCGCGGTGAGTTGTGGGAAGCGGTCAGCGACCAACCCGTCTCCGCAGGCGATGAAGTCGAAGTCACCGCGGTGGATGGCTTGCGATTACGCGTCAAACCTTATTTCAAGAAGAAAGAGGTCAGAGCATGAATCTCGCGAGTCCATTTGCCCTACTCTTCCTGGGACTGGTGCTGATCCTCATGGGCTTCAATGTCCTGCGGGAATACGAGCGGGCCGTCATCTTCCGCTGGGGACGGCTAGCCCGCGGCCTCGTCGGCGGCAACGGACCGGGCGTCGTCATCATTATTCCGTTCATCGACAAGCTCGTGCGCGTCAGCTTGCGCACCGTCGCCATGGACGTCCCCCCACAGGACGTGATCACCAGGGACAACGTCACGGTGAAGGTCAATGCGGTGATCTATTTCCGCGTGGTCGATCAAGAACGGGCGATCATCCAAGTCGAAGACTATCTCTACGCCACCTCGATGATGTCGCAGACGACGCTGCGCAGCGTGCTTGGGCAGAGCCAGCTGGACGACTTGTTGTCGAAGCGCGAACAGATCAACGCCGAGTTGCAGCGGATCATCGACCAACAGACGGAGCCCTGGGGCGTGAAGGTCACCGCCGTCGAGGTCAAGAACGTGGATCTGCCGCAGGAAATGCAGCGGGCGATCGCACGGCAGGCGGAAGCGGAACGCGAACGGCGGGCGAAGGTCATCCACGCCCAAGGTGAATTCGAGGCCTCGCAGCGGCTCGCCGATGCTGCGGACGTTATCAGCCGGAATCCTGCAGCCCTGCAGCTCCGCTACTTACAGACGCTCGTCGAGATCGCCGCCGAAAAAAATTCGACGACGATTTTCCCCATTCCCATCGATACCATCGCGCCGTTCTTCAAGCACATGGGGAAGCAGTCGGAGTCTTCCTGAGCCGTTCCACCGCCGCAGTAGGTGGACGGTCGAGCCGCAGTAGCCGAATGATCCACGGAATCGGCGGCCCTTGGAGTAGCACCGAGGAGAGCGCGATGAAAAACACGAGATGGAAGATCGTATCCGCCTGTTGAATGCCGGCCAATACCGGAAAGGTCGCGAGCACCACCGGCACGGCTCCGCGAAGTCCGACCCACGCGATCAGTGTTTGTTCGCGAAATGATAAGCGGGAGAACGCCAGCGCGACGTGCACGCTAAACGGACGTGCGACGAGGATCAGAAAGAGCGACACCAGCAGGCCGATGCCTGCGATGGGCAGCAGCCTTGCCGGAAATACTTGTAGGCCGAGAATCAAGAACATCGTAATCTGCATCAGCCAGGCCAACCCATCGTGAAAGTGCACGAGGCTCCGCTGATGGGCGACCGGCCGTCGACGCACGAAGAGTCCGGCGAGGTACACCGCGAGAAACCCGCTGCCCTGCAATTCGGCCGTCAAGCCGTAGGTCAGGAGCGCGAAAGCGACCGACAGCACCGGATAGATTCCCCTCAGTTCGAGCTTCAACGTATTGAGCGTCCACCGCATGAGTTCGCCCATGGCCACGCCGAGCACCGCGCCGACCGTCATTTGAATGACAAAAAATCCCAGCAGCTCCCACAACGAGGTGGCAGGATTGGTCAGCAATTGGATGATGGCGAGAGTCAACACCACCCCCATGGGGTCATTGCTGCCGGATTCCAGCTCGAGCAGATTGGCCAAGGTCGGGGGAAGCTTCGCGTTTCTGGCCCGTAGCACCATGAACACCGCGGCGGCATCCGTCGAGGAGACGATTGCCCCCAGCAAGAGCCCCTCGAGAAACGACCACCCTTGGACCACCGAGACGAACCATCCCACCAAGAGAGCCGTGAGCAACACCCCGATGGTCGACAGCGACAAGCCATTCCACAGCACTAGCCGCACGCTGTTCCATTCCGTGTCCAAGCCGCCGGAAAACAGGATCAACACCAGCGCAATCACTCCCAGCGTTTGCACGAGTTGGGGATTGTCGAAGTACAAACCGCCCGGCCCATCGGAGCCGGCCAGCATTCCGATTACAAGAAACAGCACCAGGGATGGAATCCCGAAACGGACGGACAGCTTGATCGTAAAGATACTGAGGATGATGAGCGCAGAAAAGATAATGAATAGGGCCTCAATCGATGTGGGCATCGTTTTTCCTAGAAATCGAGCTTCCTTACGCGCTGCCTTGGATGATTTCCTGGTAGTACGTGTGCAACATGCCGGCGCGCGCCGGTTCCACGAGCACGAGTTGCCGTTGATCGAAGGTATTGGCGCAATAGAGATAGCGCAACCCTTCAGCCGTTCCCAGTTCGACGTGCAATTGTCGGCCGTCGGATTCTTCCCCGGTGTCCTGTCGGATCACGGTCTTGTCATTGAGCTGCTCCCACACCCCCTGAGCGGACGGCCAATGGTTCTCGTAGAGCGGGCTGTCCGTTGCCGACGTTGCGGTCCGCACGGGTGTCCTGTCGAAGGGACGCCCCTCGTCGGGTTCTGGTTCCTCATTCCAGGCGATGTCATTTCCCTTCCCCCGTCTCAGCACAAAGAGCGGACCGTCGTCAGACACCTCTTCGACCAAGGCATAGCGGACCAGCTGCGGCTGCTCGAACAGCTGCAGACCGCGCGCCGCAAATGCGCGTTGCAGCGGAATGCGCCGCCCGAGCTGCCGGGTCTTTTCGAATACCATCATGCTCCCGGAGGCACTCATGGCGTCCAACAAGCGGTCGAGACGGGGCCCCAGGCCCGTGCGCCGCTCAAATGCCGATTGTGCCGTCGCGTCGTGCGCCCTCTCAAAGCTCCTCCAACTCGAGCTCGGAAGGCCGGGATCCTGTTCGGATTGAACCAACGCATGCGTGGCGACGATACAGTCATACGTCCCGCTCGGGGAACCTGCGTCCACATCCCCGTACTCAAACCGCACATTCTCGAGATGGAAAGTCTCGGCTTTTCGCTGGGCCGCGGCAATGGACGCGCGCGAACGGTCGATACCGAGCACCCGCGCGTGGGGATAGCGGCGGGCGTAAAACGTCGTGAGAATCCCCGGGCCGCAGCCGAAATCAAGAATCGTCGTGGCGTGGCGAAGCCGCTCTGCGACGAGCGGTCCGATGGCCGCATAGTAGTCGTATCGCTGGCTGTAGAGGACCGGCAGAATCCGTGGGGCAGCAGAAAGATCGTAGAATGCGGTTTCGTTCTCAGAGGTTCCCTGCCGCTTTTTTTCGACATGCACATGCAACGCCGCGATGTCGTCTGCAGACAAGCCTTGGCGCTGCCACTGAAAATATGTCTCGTCGCTGGTGAACCGCCGAAGCCCCCACTCGTGGAGATGGGCTTCAAGATCCCCAAATAGCTGGCCCATAATGATCTCGTCTTCCGGCCGCAGTCGGCCGTGTGGGCAAACAATCCCGGAGCATCCCCTGTATCAGGCGCCGGCACACGTGGCTGCTCTGGCGCGTGAAGGTGATTTGAGCAACTGAGAGACGAAGTGGAAGAGCGTCTTCAGCGGCGGCTACGGGCGCTTGAGCATAATGGCATCAAAATAGGTTTCGGGTACCGGGTGCGGCAGCCGCAACTGCCCGTTCCCAAACACGACGTATTTTTCACAGGTGAGCTGCTCCAATCCGATCGGACCCTTGGCATGGAGCCGCGCACTGCTCAATCCGATGTCGCTGCCGAATCCGAATCCCTCCGCATCGTGAAGGCGGGAAGAGGCGTTGACCAACACGGCGCCGGCGTCCGCTTCGCGCGTGAACCGCAAGGCAGACGAGTAGTTCGACGTGGCGATCACGGCGGTCATGCAGGGTCCGTGTTCCGCGATGTGCGCCAAGGCTTCGTTCAGATCGACCACCATTTTCACGGCCAAGGTGGGCGTCTGGAATTGCCGGTTCCAGTCGTCGTCGGTCGCGGGAACGATAGAGGTATGTCCGCTGATGGGCATTTGCCCCATGAGCGCCAACGTCTTTGGACAGCCGCGCACGTCGACTTTGTATTCGACGAGCAATCGGTTGATCAAGGCGGCCAGAAAGTGCCTGGCCACACCTTGCTGCACGAGGAGCGTGTCCAGGGCGTTTGTCGCCGACGGCAGCTGCACTTTTGAATTGATGACGACATTCTGCACCAGCGGCAAATCGACGTCCGCATCCACATACAGATGCGTGAGCCCGCCCTCGTGACAGAGGACGGGCATTCTGGCTCCGTCGAGCACGGCCTTGCGCAAGCCTGCACCGCCTCGTGGGATGATCGCGTCGAGCGCCTTACCCGCTCGGATCAGCTCGAGCGCGACGTCTTTCTCTGGACGGTCGACCAACACCCAAGCGCCGTCGGGAATCCCCTGCTCTTGCGCCGCCTCCCGTAGCCCCTTTCCAATGACATCGTGCGTCAGTGCCCAATCGGGTGCCCCGCGGAAAACGCTCAGGTTGCCGGATTTGAGGCAGAGGGCGATTGACTCCACAGTGACCAGCGGCTTCAACTCGGAAATGATCCCGATAATGCCGATCGGCACCCGCACACGGGAGACGACGAGGCCGTCCGGCCGTTCCCATCGTCCCGTGACCGCGCCCACCGGGTCCGGCCGGTCGGCGATGACCCTGAGCCGCTCGGCCATTTCCTTGACGTCTTCCGCCACCATACGCACGCGGGCGACGGCGGCTTTGAGCCTGTCCTTGTTGAGTTCTGTTCCGAACGATTTTCCCAATGCGTCGACATCCTTTTCATTGGCCGCGAGGATCGCCTCTTCGTCTCGGCTGAGCCGATCCGCCATCGCGTGCAGGGCTCGGTCCTTGACGGGTCCAGCAATCAGCCCAAGACGGGATACGTGACCTCTGCATGTTTTCAATATCTTATCGAGATAGAGCTTAACCGGTACTTCAGGCATTCTCACCTCAATTTTTTGCGACGAATGAGAGTCGGACTATACCACGACATTTTTCGGACAGTAAACTGCCTCACTGCTGGATCTGTTCCAGTCGTTTTCGTTCCTCCTGCCTCGCCAGCCACCATCCGAGCCAGCTCCACACGAACGCCACCGGAATCAACGCCCAGGCCATCTGCGTCGCGGCGATCCCAACCGCCTTCACCGTGTTGACGACCCATCCCGTGACGGCATCACCTCCGCGCGAGACCGCTGTGTCGATGAAGTTTTTGGCCTTGTACTTTTCTTCGCGGCTGAGGACGGTAAAGAGTACCTCTCGAGCGGGCTTCGCGATTGCATACTCGCCCACGCGCCGCACGATCGTAAAGAGAATGAACGACGATAAGATCGGCATCGCTCCAATGACCGCAAATCCCACGACACTCGCGGTGGGCAGGAGGACCAGCGCCGATGCCAACCCGAACCGGCTGATCATGGGTCCCGTCATGAACAACTGCGCCAGGAACGTCAACACGTTCACGGCAAGATCCATCACGGCGAACAGTCTGGTGCGACCCTGGGCAGAGGCAACTTGTTCGCCCACAAGCCTGGTCTGCTCCAGGTAGAGGAAGGTCGCCGTCGTCGTCAGAAAGAAAAGGTACGCACAGATGCCCAACAGATAGGGAGAGGACAGCGCCAGCCGCATGCCGGCCCACATACTGCCGCCGATGGCCTCCCCTCGTCGTTCCATCACATGCTCTGGCGCATGTCCGGGCTGCTGTTTCGACCACCGGTCGAGAGCCCGGATGCATAACCAGCACATGCCGAGCAGCGCAGCTGACACCAGCATCAACGACGGAATCGGCACGAGATATGTCAAGCCGGTGGTCACCAGCGGTCCCACCATCGCGCCTGTGCTGCCGCCGGCGGCAATGATGCTGAAGAGCCTCGTTCCCTGCTCGGGCCGGAAAATATCGGCCATAAAACTCCAAAAGACGGAGACGACGAATAAGTTGAACACCGACAGCCAGACGAAGAACACGCGCGCGATCCACTGCGGAGCGACATGGCTGGACATCAGCAGAAAAAATCCGACGAGATGACTTGCGAAAAACACATACACCGTGAGCAGCAACCGCTCACGCGAGACGCGCGCCGACACGTACCCGAAGAGCGGCGTCGCCACCAGCATCGTCACGAACGTCGCCGTCATCATCCATGGGAGATGCTGTACCCCTCCCTCGATCGCCATTTCATCGCGCACGGGACGAAGGATGTAGTACCCGCACAGCAGGCAAAAAAAATACAGAAAGGCCCAGCAGAGCGGCCGGACTTCTTCAAGGTCCGCGCCGGTGAGCGACTGAATTATCGTGCGATGGCCGGTCATGGCGCGGCATCCTGACCGGCCTTCTCGGCCTTCGCAAGCAAAAACTTGCGACCGGCTTTGGACTTTTTCAGTCCACCTCGTTATGGTATGGAACCAGGTATGCGAATCATCGATCTGCGCAGCGATACCGTGACGAAGCCGACCGAGGCCATGCGCGAGGCGATGGCGCGCGCTGAGGTGGGCGACGACGTATACGGCGAAGACCCCACCGTCAATCGGCTCCAAGAGATGGTGGCCGGGCTCCTCGGCAAAAAGGCCGCCTTGTTTGTCCCATCCGGAACGATGGCCAATCAGCTGGCCATCCGCAGTCACGCACAGCCGGGCCAGGAAGTCATCGCCGAAAGCAAGGCGCACATCGTTCGCTATGAGCAGGGGGCCGCCGGGGCTCTCGCCGGCGTACAACTCCACTGGGTGGCTGGGGACCGCGGCATCATGCAGCCGGAGCAGGTGGAAGCGGCCATCCGGCCAAAAGATCCGCACAGCATCCAAACTGCACTCATCTGTCTCGAGAACACGCATAATGCCGGAGGCGGCACCATCTACCCCCTGTCCACCATCGAACGAATCCGCACCGTGGCTTCGGCGCATGGTGTGCCGATGCATCTCGACGGCGCCAGACTCTTCAACGCGGTGGCCGCCACCACCCTGCCGCCCGCCGCCTATGCGCAGCATTTCGAAACGGTGTCCGTCTGCCTCTCAAAGGGTCTCGGAGCGCCGGCGGGTTCGCTGCTGCTGACCAACGATCCGGCGATGATGGACCGCGCTAGACGGTTCCGGCGAATGTATGGCGGTGCGATGCGGCAGGCGGGCGTCCTCGCCGCCGCCGGCATCTATGCGCTGGAACATCATGTGGGACGCCTGAAAGACGACCACGAGAACGCCAAGCGTCTCGCCCGTAAGCTGCAGCAGATTCCTGCGATCACGATTAACCCACAGCACGTCGACACAAACATCGTGATCTTCGATGTGGTCGGCAACCGGCTCTCCGCATCTGCCATCGTCGGCGCATTGAAGCAGGAAGGCGTGTTGATCAATGCGATCGGCGTCACCAGCTTCCGGGCCGTCACACACCTCGATGTGTCGACCAAGCAGATCGACGTCGCGGTGGAGGCGTTTGCCCGTGTCCTGCGCTGACTCGCCTCCCATCCATTTCGTATTTCCGCGCTAGCGGACTTTTCAATCATCCTGCTAGAATGCGGGCATGATGACGGGCAAGCCGATGGATGTTGTTTCGTTCGCGCAGATCAGCCGCATTCTGGAACTGACCGACTCGCTCGGTCTCAACCGCGAGTGGGTCGAAATTCCGCTGTCTCCTGAGCGGCCCGGCCGGGTCCGACGACTCCCCAACGGGAAATTGGAGATCATCGTCGATGCCGACCGCCCGTTCGAAGAATGGTTGGGATCGCTCCCGCTGCAAATTCAATCGGCCCAAGGAACGTGAGCATGGATGGCGACGGAACCCATACCCTCCCGACGAAGGAAGAATTGCAATCCGAGCTGGCTCCCGTCCCGGAACCGCTCGAGCCGCCGGAACCCCCGAACGAACCGGCGTACGAAGAGATCGTCAATCTCGCCCTGCGCCATGCAAAAGGACGCCGGGGTGGCGACCTCGTGAGCGTGTTGTTGGTGGGCTCGGGTGCGCGGCGGGCGGTGACAACCCACAGTGATGTTGATCTGGTGGTGCTGGTGAAAGGCCAGGCCGATGCTCATGAAATCGTCCGCGTGGCCGATCGCACGGCCGACATCCGTTATTGGGGTCATAAAGAAGTGGAAGAAGAACTGTCCTATTCGGCGCGACTGCCCTCTCTCCTGCGCAAGGCACGCATCCTTCACGACCACGACGCAATTGGCGCGAAGCTCATTGAACGCGCCAGCCACCGTTTTCGTCAGGGGCCTTCGCCCGCCAACATGAACGAGCAGATCCGCCTCAAGGCCGAGTGTTTTCATTGGCTCGGCAAGGCACAGGACGTGGCGGACAAGCCGGCGACGGCTCAGTATCTGTTGATGAATTTTTTCGAGGAGTTCGTCAACGCGTTCTTCCGCCTGCGCGGGTTGTGGCTGACCGCGCCGATCGACGCGCCTCGCTTCATCGCGTCGCGCGACGCGGCGCTGGGTGAGCTCGCAGGGCACTTCCTTGTCGCGACGACGCTGCCCGAACGGCTGAACTGCGGTCGAGACATGGTGAATGTGTTGTTCAAAGATGTGCCGAATCCTGCGCGCATCGATTGAACGCCGCTTACTGAACCTCCGGGCGGGGGAGAAACTCTTATGGACATTGGATTCGTCGGCCTCGGAAAAATGGGCTTGAACATGGTGACGCGGTTGCAGCGCGCCGGACATCAGGTGACCGCCTATGACCGATCCGCGGATGCGCTCGCGAACGCCACCGCTGCGGGCTGCACCGGTGCGGCCTCACTCGCGGATCTGGTGCAGCGACTCAAGGCTCCTCGTGCTGTCTGGATCATGGTCCCCTCCGGCCCGCCGACCGAAGAAACGGTGCAAGCGGTCGCCGCGCTGCTCGCACCCGGTGACGTCATCATCGACGGCGGCAATACGCGATTTCACGACGATGTCCGTCGGTCGAAAGAGTTGGCTACCAAGAAGCTGCAGTACATCGATGCCGGCACGAGCGGGGGAATTTGGGGTCTGAAAAACGGCTACTGCCTCATGGTCGGCGGCAACAAGGAGGTGGTCGACCGGCTGGCGCCCATTTTCGAGACCCTCGCGCCACCGAACGGCTGGGCGCATGTCGGTGCAGCCGGGGCCGGCCACTATGTCAAGATGGTGCATAACGGGATCGAATACAGCCTGATGCAGGGGTATGCGGAAGGCTTCGAGCTGATGTCGAAAAGTGAATACCGTCTCGATCTTTCCCGCATCGCCGACCTCTGGTTGCAAGGCAGCGTCGTGCGGTCCTGGTTGTTGGAACTCGCCGCCAGCGCGCTCAAGGAAGATTCCAGGCTCGAGCGACTCAAAGGCTACGTGCAGGACTCCGGCGAAGGCCGTTGGATGGTGGCGGACGCCATCGACAAGGATGTACCCGTGCCGACGTTGACTGCCGCACTCTTCACGCGATTCCGCTCGCGGCAGACCGAAACGTTCGCCGAGAAAATGCTGGCGGCCCTGCGCAATGCGTTCGGCGGCCACGCTGTCAAGCGATAGGATCACGCCCATGCCGCCCCCGCCCCGGATCGATATCACTCCCGCTCAAGAAGCCCTCGCGCCGGTCGAGCCGTGCACGCTCGTCATCTTCGGCGGATCCGGCGATCTGGCGCGCCGCCGCTTGATTCCCGCGCTCTATAATTTGATGCTCGACGGACTGCTCCCGGCAAACTTCGCCGTACTCGGGCTCGGCCGAAAATCCATGACCGACGAGGACTTTCGGACAACGCTGCGCGAAGGCGTGCTGACGCATTCGCGTCAGCCCTTGAAGGAAGACCGCTGGAGTGTGTTCGCCGAACGGCTGTTCTACCTCGCCGGTGGAAACGAAGATCGGCAGACCTATACCGCGCTGAAAGCCCGCATCGAAGACATCGAACGCCAGTTTGGATTGCCGGGCAACCACATTTTCTACTTGAGCATCCCGCCCAGCTCGTTTACCGCCGTCTGCGAAGGGCTCGAGCATTCGGAACTCGCCGTTCATAGGGACCGGCCGTATGCCAGGATCATCGTCGAAAAACCCGTGGGCCGCGATCTCTCCTCCGCGCAACAGATCAATGCCGTGACCGGACGCGTCTTCGACGAGTCGCAGATCTTCCGGATCGACCACTATCTGGGCAAAGAAACCGTCCAGAACCTCATGGTGGTTCGATTCGCCAACAGCATCTTCGAGCCGATTTGGAATCACAAGTACATCGACCACGTCCAGATCACGGTCAGCGAAGCGGAAGGCGTCGGCACCAGGGCCACCTATTACGAGGAAGCCGGCGCGCTGCGCGACATGGTTCAAAACCATATGCTCCAACTGCTCTGCCTTGTCGCCATGGAGCCACCCTACTCGCTCGATCCGGACGTCGTCAGGAATGCCAAAATGGAGGTTCTGCGTTGTTTACGGCCGATCACGGGCAAGGACGTGGAGACGTTTACAGTCCGTGCACAATATGCTGCGGGCGTCGTGGGGGGGAACCCGGTACCTGGCTACCGCCGCGAGCCGGGAGTGAAGCCCGACTCAACCACGGAAACCTATGTCGCCCTCAAGTGTTTCGTGGAGAACTGGCGCTGGTCCGGCGTGCCGTTTTATTTGCGAACCGGGAAGACCCTCCCGCATCGGGCCAGCGAGGTGGCGGTCCAATTCAAGGACATTCCGCAGATCTTGTTCAACGCCAACCCTCAGCACCCGCAGCCCGCCAACGTCCTGGCCCTGCGCATCCAACCGGAAGAAGGCTTATCGTTGCGCATCGTCTCCCGAGTCCCGGGCACCAGAGAGCAAACCCATCCGGTGGAGATGGCTTTTAAGTATGCCGAAGTGTTCGGCCGGCCTTCGCCTGAAGCCTATGAACGGCTGTTACTGGATGTGATGGCCGGCGATGCATCGCGATTCATGCGGAGAGATGCGGTCGAGGCGTCCTGGGCGTGGATCACGAGAATCCTAGAAGCGTGGCAGCAGCAGGGGACCCGATGGCTGCCGGAATATCCCGCCGGCACTCCCGGACCCGTCGAAGCGGATCGACTTATCCAGCAGGACGGCCGGACTTGGAGACCTCTGTAATTGGCCGTTGCAGCGGCTCAAGTTGTCTGAGAATCTCCTCTTTCGTGCCGAGACCGCCGATGAACCGCTCGAACTGTCCTCCGCGGTAGAGTGCCAGTGCGGGCAAGGAAGTAATTTCCAGCTCGGACGGAATTTGAAAATTCTCCTCGACGTTCATTTTGAGCACCAGGAGCGCTCCGCCCACCTCCCCGACAAGCCGCTCCAGCTGCCGAGTCAACGCCCGGCATCCGCCGCAGCCCGGTTTCCAGAACTCCACCAGCACCGGCACTTGCGAACGCCCGACGACCCTGTCGAAATCCCGATCCGAGACGTCGGAGATCATGACGTCCTTCCTCCCTAATTGCTTGCCGCTGGCTTCGAGAACACCCGGTCGTACAACAAGCGGGCCAGCAGGCGATAGCCGGCCGTCGTCAAATGTAGCCCGTCGTTGGAGTAGGGCGCCGCCAACTGGCGCGTTTCGGGATCGACGGTCGCGGTGAAGAGATCGACCCATGCCAAGTGTTTCGACACGGCATAGTCCCGAATCAAACCATTCAGTACCTGCCGTCGCTCCAAATGCTGCTCGAGCCACGCCTCGGCTTCAGGACCTGCCCCACTGAGTTCCACACGTACCGACGGGACTGTCACGGGAACCGGAATGATTTCCGACGCTCGGGCCAGTTCATACATTTTCATGAGGTTCCTCATGATGTCCTCAGGGGGGGCATTCCAACCGAGATCGTTGGTTCCCCCGAGGACCACAGCATACTCTGGCCGATGCTGCAACACGTCTTGCCGGAACCGCATGGCCATTTCACTGGTCAACTCGCCGCAGATCCCACTGACTCGAATTTCAACGGACGGCCCGAGCCATTCCTGCAGGAAGTGGCCGTAGGGCGTCTCTTGTCCCCCCGGATACTCCGGCGTGGGTGATTGAAAACCGGCCGTTAAACTGTCGCCGAAACAAATGATGGTCACGATGGTCCTCCGACGCCCAGGCCTAGGGCGCTACGACCGAGGCCGTCGATTCTACTGACTCGGCTCCATGTAGGACAACTACGCAGTTCTTATTGGATTCTCTGAGATGACGTGGAATCCAAAACTTGTGAATTCCTTGACCAAATCTCGGCTTACCGGTACGACAGACAGTAATGTCTGACCTCAAAGCTGCCCAGGACATGATGGCGGCCGCCGTGGCCGCAAAGTCCACTGTTGACCCAGAACTGGGCTCCGTCACCCAACTGCTGAAGTCGCTGGATCGCGCATCGAAAAATGTCCGCACTTTCGGCCATCAGAACACCGTTGCCAAGAAGTTTTTTGATCAGTTTTACACTGAATTGACCAACCATGTGGAACGCTACAACGCCCTGACCTTCATCGTCCAACGCGAAGGCCTGTTCTTCAAGGACACGTCCGTGTACAACTCGCAGGCGGGAGAATCGAGCGAAAACTTTGCCTTCAAGCTCTACAGCGACGGCATCAGAGAACTGACGTTTCAACAGGGCATTGAACAGGACGACGTCATGTTCTTCTTCGACGCCCTCTGGAACACGAGTGGCACGGCGGGCAATGAAGACGACGACATCGTCACCCGGCTGTGGTCGAAAAACCTGCCGGCTGTTACGATCGTCACCGCCGACGAGGTCATGAAGCTGTCGGAAGTGGAAGATGTGCTGGCTCCGCAGGTCAAGCCCATGGCGGAGGGCTCGTTGAGAGAAATTCTGGACGAGGCAAACGCCAAGAACGTCAAGGAGGGTAAAGGAGACCCGCAGCGGAAATCCAGGCTGTCGACCAGCGTCATGGGCTATGAAGTGACCGCGGAAGAAATGGCCGCGTTGGCGCGCGACATTACAGAAGAATCCAACCGAGACAGCATTCTGTATCTTCTCGACATCCTCACCGCAGTCCTGTCCTCCGAACGGTCTCCGGAACTCTTGAACAAGCTGTTCGACATTTTCGAAGGCATTCTCCGCTCACTCTTCCAAGGCGGTCACTGGAACACGGTCGAGCATGTGTTGGGGCTGCTTTCGGAGGCAGAGGGGATTCGACAGGACTTGACTGAGGCGCACAAACAGAAACTGCGGGGCATGTTCGACCAGCTCGGCAGTCAGGAGCTGGTCACGCTGATTCAACAATATCTCAACACGGCCGACAAGCCCCGCACGGAAGGGCTCGACACGGTGTTGCTCATGATGAAACCGTCGGCCATGCCTGCCCTATGCGCGCTGCTCGGCGATCTGCAGCAACCGGCCCATCAGGGGCTGATCGCCAATGCACTGGTCGAGCTGGCCAAGGACACTCCCGAGGTCCTACTCAAGCATCTGACCGATCGCCGGCCGACGTTTGTCCGCAACCTTCTTGGAATCATCACCCGCTGGAACAATCCGAAATTGGCCGAAGGCGTGGAAAAAATCCTGCGCTATCCAGATGCGCTGATCAGACGGGAAGCCATCAGAACGCTGGCCGGCCTCAAGCCGAGCGGTAGCGCGGCGAAACTCATTCCGCTGCTGAACGACGCGGACGAAGGCGTGCGCTTGGCGACGCTCAAGCCCCTGTTGAACGGCCATTACACGGCGACGTTCTCCCTCTGGGATCCGATCGTTAACGCAGAGAACTTCAACGATCGCGATCCGGCCGAGAAACGGAATATCTTCCACGCGATACGGGTGACGGCCGGAGACGACGCGGTCCCGTATTGGACCACTCTGCTGACCGAATGGGGATGGACTAACAGGAAAAAGCGCGAAGACCTCGCGCTGTTGGCCGTCGACGCCTTGGGCAAACTTGGGACTGCCGCCGCGCTGGCCGCGTTGGACACCGGTGCCAAGAAAGGCACCGCAGCGGTCAAGCAAGCGTGCGCAACGGCGATGGCTAGCGCCACGAAACATCAGCGGACTGCATAACATCGGAAGACATTCAAGGATGTCCCTTCATGGCTGATCCACTCCGCGTGCCCGACATCGCAGCGGCTCAACCGATCCTGACGCACGAGAAGTCGCTGACCAAAAAGGTCGCCAAAGGTTCGGAGGCCGGCGACATTTATGACCAGCAAATCTTGATGCTGGGAACCCAGTTGGTCACGCAGATCAGCATTCTGATCAAGATGTCCAAACTGCACGGGCGCACCAACACGGCGCTGGACAGTCCCGTGGAAAGCGCCCTCACCGTCATCAAGACGCTCGCCCAGGATGAACCGATTTCCGTGCGCCTGCAGAATGACTTTCTCTTCCTCGGCCAGCGGCATCTAAAAATCACGGCCGCCCAAATGCCGGTCTTTTCCACCGTCATCGACACGCTAAATCAGTGGCGCATCGGAGGCGTGTCCTTCTCCAAGGACGTGGAGTCGCGGGACTTTCGTGAGTTGATCTTTCAATTGGGCATGTTCGATGCGGCGAACAGCTCAATCTCGACGCTGCGCACTTCCCTTGACCAGCAATCTGTCAAAGGGATCGAACTCGAGGAGCGGCGTGTACTGCGCGGCAAGTCCTCGGCCAAGAGCCGGTATGCCAATGCGGCCACCGCGGTGGGCACGCTGGTGCAAGACAGCCGCGAGAAAGGCACGATCGGCTTCAAGCAAGCCAAACGCGCCATCCAAAGCATCGTCGATCTGATGATGAACGACGAGGCATCACTCTTGGGCCTGACGACGCTTCGCTGCCATGATCAGTATACGCATAACCATTCGGTCAACGTCGCCCTGCTGTCCATGGCGCTCGGCAACCGCGCCGGCTATCCTAAGGTCGAGCTTGCGGATTTAGGGCTCGCGGCGCTGTTTCACGATCTGGGCAAGGCCACGATTCCAATGGAAGTACTGAACAAGCCCGGCGAATTCACCGAAGAGGAATGGGCCATGATGCGCAATCATCCCACGGAAGGCGCGCTCAGCTTGGCCAAGATGCGAGGCATTACCAACCTCCCCGGTCGGATGGCATCGGCCTCATTCGAACACCATATGAATCTCGACTTTTCAGGCTATCCGAAATTAAACGTTTCCTGGAAACTGTCCATGACAGGACGGATCCTCATGATCGCCGACTGTTATGATGCCATGACCTCCTCGCGGGTGTATCGGCGTGAACCGATGTCGCCGTCGAAAGTCTTGGGCTTCATGTTCGGTAAAGCGGGAAAATCCTTCGACGCCACGCTGATGAAACTGTTCATGACATGCGTCGGCATCATTCCCATCGGCAGCCTCGTCCTGCTCGACAGCAATGAGTTGGCCGTCGTGCTCAAGCCGACGGCGGATCCGGCCGAGGCGGAGTATCCCTATGTGAAAGTCATCACGGATACGCAGGGAGCTCCGGTTGACAACGGCCGTGAAATCGATCTTCGTGAAAAGGACGAGAACGGGGAATACCGCAACTACATCATTCGACTCATCGACAACACCGAGCACAAATTCGACACCAGCCGATACTTCGTCTGACGGCCGACGGCGCGGGGCCGCTCATGACACGGCTCTCCGGCTCCCTTGACAGTGCTACCCTCTGCCGTTATTCTCCCCTATTCAATACAGCGCGGCCTCTCATCCACTAAGGAGCGGACACTATGCCTATGGCGAAGACCCCTTGGGGTCAGATTATTGTTGCACTGGCGATCATTGGAGTATGGCTCATCAGTCCGGTATCAGGCGCTCGCGCGGCGGATGCCTTTAAGATGGGCGTCATCGATCCACAGACGGTCCTGGAAAAATCGAAAGCCGGAAAGAAAGCCCTGGACGGTCTCAAGGAATACGTTTCGACCAGACAGAAGCTGCTCTCCCGGGACGAGGAGGATTTGCGCAATACGGAGAAAACCCTGAAGGAAGCCGCCTCGAAGCTGAGCGAGGGGGAAAAGAAAGAGAAGGAAGCGCAATTCCGAACCAAGATACAGGAGTACCAAAAGCGGGCGCAGGAGTTCAATCAGGAGCTCCAGGGCAAGCAAAAGGAGCTCGTCGACGACTATATGAAGCGGATCGCCTCGGCGACTCAGACCGTCGCTGAGAAGGGAGGCTTTTCCATCGTCGTCGATAAAGGCAGCGAGCAAACCATCAAGATCGTCATCTACAGCAAAGACACCATCGACCTGACAGAGCAGGTGATCAAGGAATTCGACCGGGTCAACAACAAGTAATTCAGTCTTCAGATGACGGAACTTCGCCGGCGAAGTTCCGTCACGATTCCATCGGGTATCCCGCTTCTCTCCAGGCTTTGATGCCGCCGTCCATCGAAGTCACGTTCGTATAGCCCATCTGAGTAAGGGCATCTGCAGCCAGCGCCGACCGGTAGCCTCCCCCGCAGTACAAAAGAATCGAGGCCTGCTTGTCGGGCACCAGCGTCTCGATATCCCGTTCAATGACGCCCTTGCCGAGGTGCCGTGCGCCCTTAGCATGATCCTTCGCGAACTCATGATCTTCGCGCACATCGAGAAAGTGTGCGACCTCGCCCCGATCCAGCCTGGCTTTCGCGTCGGCGATCGAGCACTCCTTCACCCGAGCCCGTGCGGCGTTCACTAAGTTCACAAACCCCGGATTATGCTTCATCGTCGATCCCCTCTCGTCAGAACAATCGCGTCTGCTCGCGTCCGGGACGGCGGAAGGTATCGGGCACGGGCCCGTCGTCGAAATCGGCAAATCCTGCCTTCCGCTTCGCCACACGAAACAGCTGTTCAATCATCGTCCAATACGGCCCAGCGCCGTGATGCCTCGAGAAGAATGCGCTATCCGTCATGGCGCCCCCGCGGACTTCCTGAATCCGGTGCGCCATTTTGGCGAATCGCTCCGGAAACGCTTCCGACATGCGCTCGACAAACACGGCTTCAACGGATTTAGCCAGCCGCAGCAGCGTCGACATCGCCTCGCTGGCGCCTGCTTGCCGAGCACGCTGCAGTAATTCCGGGATGTCCTCATCGTTGAGCCCCGGGATAATGGGTGAAATCGAAATGCCGGTCGAGATGCCGGCTTCCGACAAGCGGGCCATGGCGTCGAAGCGCTTACGGCTTGTCGGGGCCTGAGGTTCTACCCTGCGGGCAACCTCCTCGTCGGCAAACGGAATGCTAAAGTAGACTCTGACCCAGGCCTCCTGGTGTAAACGCTTGAGCACATCGAGATCCCGCTGCACCAGGACACCCTTCGTGATGATCGCGACGGGATTGCGATACTCAGCGCAGACTTCGAGGCAGGCGCGCGTCAATTCCAACGAGGCTTCCATCGGCTGGTAACAATCGGTGTTGCCGGAGAAGACGATCAACTCGCCCTTCCAGGAAGGTCTTTCGAACGCCTGACGCAACAGCGTGGCGGCATCGCGTTTGACCACAATCTTCGATTCGAAGTCAGTCCCCGCGCCGAAGCCCCAGTACTCGTGGGTGGGTCTGGCATAACAATATGCGCAGGCATGGAAGCAGCCACGGTAGGGGTTCACGCTCCAGCGGAAGGACAGGTCAGGGCTGTCGTTCCTGCTGAGAATCTCCCGGCTCGAATCGTCGTACATTTCGAGCCGGGTGGCAGACGCCGGTTCGAGGAGATCACGGTGTCTCGACTCGTAGGGATTCGGTGGATTGGAAATCGGCCGCATGCGCTCATGGTCTCTCCCCTCCACCAAGACTGTCAACCCGCCGAGGCGTTCCGTTCATTGACTCCACCAAACCTCGATGTTAGATTCCAGCCGCTCATCGGGAACGCCTGTCAATGTACGATTTGCGCCATCTCCGCGAGAATTTCGATCATATCCGCGGGCAGCTCGGTACTCGGGGACGCGACGTCCAATGGGATGAGTTACGGAAACTCCTGGACGAACGGCGCGCCCTCTCCATGCAAGTGGAGGAGCTTCGGGCGGACCTCAACAAAGGCTCAGAAGAAGTCGCTCGGTTGAAACGGCAGAAGCAGCCGGCCGACGAAGCCGTTGCGGCCATGAAGCGAGTCGGTGAACGCATTGCAGAATGCGAAGCGGTGCTCCGGACGACCGAAGAGAAGGTCAACAACATCGCGCTGCGCATCCCCAACCTGGCCCATTCCTCAGTGCCGATGGGGCAAAGTGCCGATGGGAATCTCGAAGTCCGTCGCTGGGGCCAGCTCCCGGCATTGGCGGCGCCGCCGAAGAGTCATTGGGACATCGGCGAGCAGCTGGGCATTCTGGACTTCGACCGTGCAGCGAAGATTACCGGGGCGCGGTTCGCCGTCCTTACGGGGGCAGGCGCCAGGCTCGAGCGGGCGCTCATCAACTTCATGTTGGACATGCATACTTCAGAACACGGGTATCGGGAAGTCCTGCCTCCCTTCATGGTCAATCGCACGGCCATGACCGGCACAGGGCAGCTTCCCAAATTTGAAGAAGATCTGTTTCGGCTGCGGGATGAAGATTACTTTCTGATTCCCACAGCGGAAGTCCCCCTGACGAATCTCCATCGGGACGAGATCCTCAGCCAGTCCTCATTGCCCATTCGGTATACCGCCTATACCCCCTGCTTTCGTCGAGAAGCCGGTTCTTACGGGAAGGACACGAGAGGATTGATTCGCCTCCACCAATTCAACAAGGTGGAATTGGTGGCGTTCACTTCACCGGAGCAATCGTATGAGGAACTGGAGCGGCTGACCGGCCATGCAGAGGCCGTGCTGCAGCGGCTTGGACTTCATCACCGGGTGATGACGCTTTGCACCGGCGACATGGGATTTGCCGCAGCCAAAACCTACGACCTCGAAGTCTGGCTCCCGTCTCAGAATCACTTCAGGGAAATTTCCTCCTGCAGCAACTTCGAAGCATTTCAGGCCAGGCGCGCCGGCATTCGCTTCAAAGGCGCCGGCGGAAAAAAAGAATCCAAGACGGACCTCGTTCACACATTAAATGGTTCCGGACTTGCTGTCGGACGCACCCTCGTCGCGATCCTGGAAAACTATCAACAGCCGGACGGCACGGTGGGTATTCCTCCTGTCCTACGGCAGTATATGGGAGGCCTGGAACGAATCACCAAGACGTAGAACACACAAGGTGTCTATGCGGGGTGGCCTAATGAGATCTCCCACGCCTACGCTGCACGTCCTCGCCTCACCGCTAGCAGTATTTATCAGGAGCTCCGGGTGTCGATCGAGTCCTAGTTCGAGTAATGCCTAACTTCTTCATCTTGTACTGAAGAGATGTGCGCTTCATGCCTAGCTTGGTCGCGGCACCGGATACGCCACCGATGAC
Source organism: uncultured Nitrospiraceae bacterium (assembly GCA_963730935.1). GTDB lineage: Bacteria > Nitrospirota > Nitrospiria > Nitrospirales > Nitrospiraceae > Nitrospira_C. The sequence continues at coordinate 965,760 of CAVSTP010000004.1, forward strand.
CCATCGGCATTCTTCGAGCATCCGAAGGATCAGGTCGCGCTGAGTAGCTACAAGGCTTGGGGTTGGGGGATCGATACGATCGTGGCGAGATGATGTCTTGGCCGCCTCAGTCATGAGATGCAATAGGGATTGGCATTTCTCCTGAATCCCTGTCCAAAAAAAGTTGTTAAGTCTGGCTTCGGCATTCGTGCTCCATTTGACAAACTTGACGCCGAAGTGTGTTCCGATAGCCCACTGTACGGTGGCATCCTCGATAATGACCGGTTCTTGGTCGTTAGAGAGATAGAAGACTAGCGCCAGTCGCATTCCGACTTGAACCGGATCCTGGCTTTCGATTCGAAGCCCTTCTCGCGAGACATCGATTGCCCGTCCCTTGGCCATTCTCTCAGGAGTGAGATAGTTGATCGAAGCCTGGAGGGGTATGCGGGGCACGCATCGATCCGTCCGTGCCTTCTCGTATATGGCCATATTTCACCTATGGCGGGGATAGTTATTAATTGGCCATCGATACCTCAAAATATGCTCCGACGGCGACGGTCTGTCACGTGTTACAGCATAAATTGCAGCCGACTCTCACCTCTCACAGCGGAGCCAGTTTTCTGCACATGTCTGTGATCTGGCGCTGCACGCTTGGTCGCACTTTGGTAAAGCCGAGGCCGAACTCCCGATGACCATTCCATCGAACGGTGGCTTCCTCCACGGCAAACAGATGGCCATTCTGCGGATAGATCCAACACTCGACCGTGGTTCCCAGAGGGACTCGCACGGGACACGTAATCCGGCAGCCCGAAGCGGAGAGATCTCGTATCTCACCCTCACCGGTCACAATGGGTGTCTTCGAGGAAAATTGGCTCAACATCTGGACGGCTATCCGACCCTGGCGGCGTCGCTCTACCGCCTTTTGAGCCGGCACCGATGGATCCATTGGCCATGACGAACTCCAGTGCTTGGCTGGGGTCTCCAGATGGTCTCTCTCTCGAACACTCGAAGAGATGTGCAGGACTGGGCGAACGGTCTCTAGCATGTCCCCATACCGAACAAGTCGTTGCCAGGTCTGGCTCAGCAATGAAGCCACCTGTGGCTTGAGTTGTTCCCAGAGCTTGAAGACGTCTTCCTTCTGATGTGCGGTCCAGAGACGACGACGAGACCTGAGTCTGCCTGAACTTAGGTCTTGAATCCGAACGTCCACGTCCTGGAAATTCGGGTGCTCTCGTCTAATCCGCCGATAGACCACTAGGGCTTCAAACTCCTGGTCGAGCGATTCCAGCGTCTGGGCCAGCAAATACTGGATGTGCACGCGTTCGAGGGTGGAGAAGGGCCCGGTGTCTAGCGCCTGACGGAAGGCCGTGACCGCTTCGTCCTCGCGTCCCAATGTTCGGAGGCACACCCCCACCTGCGCAAATGCTTTGCCTGCCTGCTGCTGGTCGGTTGTAGCTTGTTGAAACGCCGTGAGAGCCATGTCGAAAACCTGGACCTTCTTCAGAAGCAGCCCACGCTCATAAAACCCCAATCCGGACATTTTTTCTGACATATAGCCCTCCTCCCATGGTCGTTAAATGGGGTTGGATCGGATGAGCCAATGAGCAAGAATGAAGCCGTCCAGGAGAGCGGCTATTAGAGCAGCACGAGGTATTGGCAGGTTCACAGATAATGGCTGGAAAATACGCGCCACCGAGCGCCAGGCTCAAATCCGTTGTGTTTTGGCACGTTCCAACCGACCCCAGTTAAGCGGGTTTGAGGGTGGGACAGTAAAAACGATGGTGCGTGGGTGGCGCATAGAGCGGGTAGCGAAGAATACGTATTGCCGCATCCTGCGGCCGGATGATCATAGAATTCCTGTGCAAAAGGTTTGAGGCCTGTCTTGATGCGGCCGGCCTTGGGCGTATTCGCTTCCATGAGTTGCGCCATACGTTTGCCAGTCTGCATTCATCAACAGGCCAATCCAAAGTAGATTCAGGAGCAGCTCGGACACGGTAGCATCAGCATTAGACTCGATGTATACTCGCACCTCTTTCATGGAGAACATCGGCACCACGTTCAGCGCTTGGACGATCCCGAAACCACCTCTTTTCTGTCCGAATCTGCAGCCCAGTTGCAACCTACGGAAAATGTGTTAGGACTAGCACCGATCGCAAGCGTAAGAAGTCATGTGAGAAATTGCATATTGGAGGGGTGACGGAGTGGCCGAACGTGCCGGTCTTGAAAACCGGAGACCTCGTAAGGGGTCCGCGAGTTCAAATCTCGCCCCCTCCGCCATTATTCAATGGCTTGCACGACATAGGTATCAGCATCCTTAGCATCGTCATCAAATTACGATGTGGTCGAAGCGACAACAGGCCGATCTGGGCTAGATATTTGCGCAAGACAACCGATTGATTGTGTGGTTCTTGAGCTTGACCTGCTGGACATGTCCGGTTTGGAGGTATTGGCAAAGCTCGTTCCCCGTTTCTATCATCCCGAGATCGCCGTGATCATCCTGACAAGGCTCCCCATCCCTTCCTCTTAGACCTCGCAATCAAGCACGGCCATCCATCCTCAGGGCCATTCGAGGGTGCAAATGCTGCATAGACTCGCTAGTTGACTGTTGGAGCAACTACGAGGGTCATCGTCGTCGATGACTATCCCCACGTTCGGCGGCTCTTGCGAGCGAAAAAGCTATGACCTGGTGCGGCCGTGGTCATCAATAAGAGCGACGTGTTGAGCGCGCTGTATCCGGCCATCGTCGATTCACTCAAACGAATTCCTTCTCAGACGGCGAAAGATAAATGACAACTGCCGATTCCTGCCACTGTACAGGTTGCGCAAAGTGTCAACGACAGGACAACCACTGTCGGCGCTCAGTCGTATTTGACGTTGACCATCTGTGCGAAGAGTGTCACGAACAAGCGGCTCGCTTGTCCCACGGTTCTCATTCCTCCGATCCTCGGTACCCGAGTTGAAGATTCCCTCTAGGTTAAGTGTAGGTAGCCCAAACCCCTACGGCTACTAGGCCCTAGTCCATATTTCAAAATCTGATGTACCCTAGCGCTGTATACGACTACCTATGCGCGAAGAACAAAAGTGCGTTCCACAAAATCTGAAGGTCATACGAGAGTATTTGCTGAAGGCATTCCCAGGATTCAACTTAATCGAGGACACATCCGAACCAAGCGTCTGCCATCGGTTCACGTTGACGAATGCGAAGACTTTTGAGCAGTTCAAATTGAAGGTAGGATGGGTTCGGCTTTCAGACCTATCCAGTGACGGCGAGATGATGCGGCGATTACTCGTGAACAGCGACTTGGCTGGCAAGATGCGGAATGAGGAGAAAGACCAGTACTACTACTGGTGAACGACTAGGGCTCTCCGGCTATCCGAGTTTTAGGCGGTGATTTGAGTGCTGCTGGTTTCGGTTAGGGGAGGCATTGGGTGTTGGTTGGAGGCCGTTCGCGAAAGGAATTTTCGGGAAACCTCATTTAGGTAATATTCAAGTAAGCTGCGCTCATCCTCAGTCAACACTAACTCTGTCGAAAGTAAGCGCTCGCATCCGTTGGTCCAGTCGCATACTTCTTCACCTATGTGATATTTCATAATTCACCCCCCTTTCACATCACTGTTCTTGTTGTTCAGTCGCGAAAACTAACGGCGAAAGCACTGAAAATTTGGTAAGCAAAGCTGCTAGGTGTGCCAGCCTACGTTGTAGAAAGTCGTCCTGTTAGCAGCAATATCACCAGAATAAGCAGAACCAATCCGAGTCCGCCGCTCGGATAGTAGCCCCAGTTGGCGCTATAAGGCCATGTGGGTAACGCTCCAACCAGTAGCAGGATCAAGACTACAAGCAGAATGGTATTCATGTAGGCCTCCTTAGTTAGCTACTTATAGGGTCTCAGCGTGACCAAGAAGTTACTACTAGGATTTATCCTGGAGTGGGGCAGGGTAATCTTCCACTCTCCCCGCAGGCCATGATCAATCACCTCCTGCATTGGGGATTTCGATAGTGGCGGATTCGTTTCCACTGGCCCTATCCTAAGTTTTATCGCTATGAATCGCGAAACCAGAGATTCGCCACACTGCCTGAATTGTGAAAGCACCCTCTCCCCCAGAAGCGTGATCCACGTGGGTAACGGAGTCACCGTCCAGCCATATGAATGCATCACCTGTGGTCGTCAGTGGTACGCAGTCAATACGGGACACCGGGTAATCTTCACATCACCACCTTCCCCGGCATCCTCCTCGGGCAACTAAGGCATGTAAAGAGAAACGAGGGCATGTCCAGGAGAGCGGGTTGTCACAGTAGGGCGGAGGTGTTCGCCTACCGGAAGGGTGCGCTGCGGAGGCGACCGGGACTTGACGTGGCTAAGTGGCAGGCCGGTATTTGTATCGAGGCTGCCGTGGACGCGGCTTTACCTGACTGGCCTATGGCGTGGCAGCAGACACCCCTTCACAAAGATGGCCTCCACCCTGCCCTGCGTAGGCAATCCCCCTATATCAACTCGTAAACCAACCACGTATATGATTCGCAGCCTCCGAGAAAAGGCAGCAGAAGAGCCATCAATATCAATGGTTCTTTCATACGTGCCTTCCTGTTCGGATCAACATGACTTAGGAACAGGCTCGCTACGCCCTTAAACCGGTTAAGCAAACGGGAAAGAAGCATGCAATTTCACTCTATTATCTTGATCAACGGATTGCGCTTGGCACAATGGCAGGTCGCGGCGTTTCGGGAGCAGGCGAATGCGGCGATCTGAGAACGAGATATTTGATGATCGGCATTTTCCACAGAATAAAGGTAAAGAGCACCCCAGCAAGGTAAACGGCGAAAGGGAAAAGAAATGGCCACAATGGTGCGAGGAAAGGAAATAGGTTTTCCAGCCTCCACCGAACTCCAGTCAGTGTATATATCATTAGAAGATGGCCAACATACACTCCCAAAGTGAACTTCGCCAAGGCAGGGAGCGGTGTTGAGCGCCACAAATCGGGTTTCGCGAGGGCCAACAAAAAGACGCCTAACGATAACAGAATGCCTCCCAAGTATTGGTATCGGTGACTATCGGTAGGAGCATGCAGGACTTCTTTCAACACGACCCACTCAATAAACGCGATCGCGTAACCGGCCACAATGAAAATGATTGCGGTTCGTATAGCTGGTTGCCGACGTCCTGCCAACCACGATCCAAGGACCGTGAACAGAGTTGCGATAGACCAATATCCGAAATGAAAGCTGAAGCTATGGAAATGTCTTCCGGCGACTTCCTCGGCGAGAGCGACCCCATAGAGGCCGACCATGAAAGGGATCATGTATCTCTGCAGCCGGAAGACCACAATCAGGGCGACATTGGCAAGACCGAACATGAGCGCTGGAAGGAACCATAGATGCCAAACTGGCGCGTTCCCCCCAGCGGTCACCCCCAAGAAAAGTCTGATGTGTTGAGTTTCAAGCAAATTCACGTTCTTCAGTGCTTCTGATTGAAACGGTTGCCACCAACCGTGATCGCGAACCGCCACGAGCCAGTTCTCCGGTACTACTGTATAGATACATACCCAGGCGACGAGTATCCCGAACAGAGACGAGGCATAGCGGCAAAGATGACGGATGGGTTCTCCTTCCGCCTCTACTGATTTCCCGTAGAAATAACCAGCCACGATAAAAAAGTAGGGCAAACTCACCCACCAGACCATGTCTATAGTAACGTCGACCGGCCAACGTCCTCCTCCGAGCTGACGCAGCCTTAGCAATAGGTCGGTATGCCAGAGAATTACGCCCAAGATGGCCAACACTCGAAAACCTTCAATACTCGATATGCGCCTACTCATAGGTTCGTTCTCGCCGAGGCCGGAAGAAAAAATGTCTTCATGATGAAGTGGGACATTTTTCCCAATTGTACGATTGCGCATCAGCCAGCCTCAAGTCCTGGACACCCCTACATTGTGGGAATACAGTCCCACGGATGAGTAGCAAGGGACTGCGCGCTGCAGTCGGAAAAATGCTACCTCCGCTGGTCCGCATCCTTCTTCGGAATGGGATGGCGGCCAAATCCTTTCATGAATTGGTCAAGCAGGCGTATGTGAGCGTCGCCCTTGATGAATTTGGAATTGGGGGAAGAGCGGCCACGACGTCGCGCATTGCCATCCTGACCGGTGAGGACCCATACGGCCGGCATATAGACTATGGAGACTATCAAGAAGCTGATCAAGGATAGGGACATTTACGAATGCACCCAGCAGGAATTGAACCTGCGACCTGTGGGTTCGAAGGACACAACGCTTTAAAAGGTATTACCCACTATTTCACTAGCTTTCTATCCTTTCAGCGCACTCAGTGTTCCCTTGGTGCCAAGGTGGTGCCAAAACACCCTGATCCACCATGAGTCATGATGAGGTTCGCCATCACGAATCCTCACCTTTTACTGATGATTGCTCTTGCTGGGTGTCCCAAGACAGGTTGCAATGAGAATTATCCTGACCACTTTCCGCAAGTCTCAATGGTCATGAAGGTTAAATCGATGGCGTTGGAGCAACTCTATCCGGTATTAAGAAAGTCACGACTGCTCATCCAACTATTAAGGCCACAAACTCCGTCAGGCACCGTAGCCCAGTCAGCCTTCCTGCTTTTCAGGTTCTCACCAGTAATGGTAGTGTGCATTGTCTTATGACTACCGCTGATTCCTGTCACTGTACCCTCCAAAGTGTCTCTGGAAGCCACTTCTCAGCCGATTGACACATGCTTCTTGGGCGCATAGGCTTGATGGTGCTCACTTAGATGCCGACGGCCTCTGGAGGGCCCGACCGCCGACGTAGAATAGGCGGTTGGCCATGTCTGACGCCACTACTGTTCTGCTTATCGACGACGATCCCCGCTTCCGTGATTACAACGCACAGCGCCTCCATGCCTCGCCAGTAAATTACGATGTGGTCCATGCGGCAACTGGCCGATCTGGGGTAGACATCTGCGCGAGGCAGCCAATTGATTGTGTGGTGCTTGAAATCGATCTTCCTGACATCTCCGGGTTCGAGGTGTTAGCACAGTTGGTTCGGCGCCCCTATCGTCCCGAGATCGCCGTCATCGTCCTGACAAGGTTTCCCAATCAATTCTTGTTAGAGCTCGCGATAAAGAACGGCGCACAAGCCGCATTTCAAAAGGGGGTGGGAAGCGGAGACCTTCTCGAACACTCCATCCGCAAGGCCATTTCGACAGTGGTAGTTCGAAACAGACTTGTTAGTTGATACGTAGTTGATCGTAATTCCTTTGAATCGTTTACGCACACTGTGAAAAAGGCGTTAACTACACGCCTGTCGGAGCGACTATATGCCCAATGAGGACAGCGAACCGTCGCATTCTAGCCCCATCGAGATCCTCCTCGTCGATGACCATCCCCACGTTCGAAGACTCTTGCGCGAGATGATCGAGACGTATGACGACCTCAGAATCGTCGGGGAAGCCGTCAATGGCGAGGAAGCGGTGCTGCTTGCGGCGAAACTCAAGCCTGCCGCGGTGGTCATGGATGTTCACCTGCCCGTATTGAATGGCGTACCAGCCACAACATTGATCAAGATGAACAATCCGTTTACCGCCATCATTGGGTTGACTGCGGGCGATCCCCACGAAGACGAAAAAGCTATGACCATCGCTGGTGCGGCCGTGGTCATCAATAAGAGCGACGTGTTGAGCGCGCTGTATCCAGCCATCGTCGATTCACTCAAACGAATTCCTTCTCAGACGGCGAAAGATAGATGACAACTGCCGATTCCTGCCACTGTACAGGTTGCGCAAAGTGTCAACGACAGGAAAACCACTGTCGGCGCTCAGTCGTATTCGACATTGACCATCTGTGCGAAGAGAAGAACCTCAGTGCCGTTCACCGTCTACATCCAACCCAGGAAAACGCTTCATAACCTCGATGGCACCCAGTCCCTCAACGCCGTGACGAAAATATCGGGGGCGGCACGAGAAATTCCAGACGGCCTTCGTGCGGATTGGATGTGACCGATGAACCATGACCATTTGAAACAGTCGGCATGAACACGTGAGAAGAACTATGAAACTCCTACTCCCACGCGTGTAACGTTCAGAGAGTGGATTCTGGGCAGATCAGGCTGTTTGCTTACGGTCCACAGGAATGGCAGCGATAGCGCTAAGCACAACTTGCTCAAGGTCGTCACCAGACGCGAAATTCTTTCGCAAAGCGGCGAAGGCTCCACTGACTCTCGCAACCTCTAGTAATGTTTCTTGCTCGAAGGATGTCAGAACCACAACGGGTATTTGAGGTTGCCGTGCGTTCGGGACGAGTTCGATCAAGACCTCTAACCCGAACATATCAGGCAACGACAGTTCGAGGATCACGCAATCAATGGATTGAGACACACATATGTCAAGAGCGGCCTGACCAGTCGTGGCTTCGAGAATCTCATAGCCGGGAAAGCCAAAGCGCAGGCGGGAGGCATAGTACTGACGATCTGCGGCGTGACTGTCGATGAGAAGAATCGACTTGGTATCCGTCATGAGAGCAAGCCTCCATGATGGATGGCTATATCGTAGGAGAGCCATTAAGGGTGGTCAATATGGTTATAATCATTAGTTGAAGTAATTTAGCCATAAAGAGGGGTCTGGCCGCATGGCAATGGAAGACCGCGTAACGCTGTGGAGGATTGCTGATTGAAACGAAAGGCTATGCGAAGAATGCGTGGTTTGGCTGTGGCGCTGGGGCGCAAGGGCGTCTGTCGTCTTCCTGAAACGGAAGCGGCAACAGCCGGTTTGTGTTCTCTGCTGCGCGAATCGGCTTTCTCTCTGACAGCCTCGCGATAGGGTCCATAAGGCTCTAGGAATTGTGTGGTTTGCGCTCGTCATGTAGGCACCTTCGTACAGACGACAAGCCCATCGCGAAGCCTTTTTACTTCAATTCCGATTCAGCTTCGATATATGGTTGAGTAAGTTTATGGCCAATACCACTAGCGACGACATTCGGGTGTTGCTTGTAGATGACCACACCACCATACTGCAAACCTTGCGTAGCGCATTGCGACCTTATCCCAACATCAAAGTAGTTGGGCAAGCGACTGATGGTGAAGAGGCGCTTGCTTGCGTAGAACATCTTTCCCCGCAAGTCGTGGTGATGGACATAAACATGGGAAGAATGGACGGAGTGACCGCGACGAGACTCATCAAGGCACACTACCCGCAGATAGCCGTGATCGGTCTGACCATTGAGCAAAAAGACTTTCAACTCCACGCAATGCGCACAGCTGGAGCGCGAGAGATAATAACGAAGGAAAAACTAGCGGCAGAGTTGCCCGGAGCGATACAGCGAGCGGTGGATAGACCGGCCTGAGAAGAACCGAACGGTCAGAGACCAGCACGAATCCAAGGGTTGCGACTGAAGATTACCTCTAGGTTGAGTATAGGTAGTCCAAAAACCTACGGCTACAAGGCCCTAGTCCATATCTAATTCTGATGTACCTCGCGCTGCATACGACTACCTATGCGCGAAGAACAAAAGTGCGTTCAGCAAAATCTGAAGGTCATACGAGAGTATTTGCTGAAGGCATTCCCAGGATTCAACTTGATCGAGGACACACCCGAACCAAGCGTCTGCCATCGATTCACGTTGACGAATGCGAAGACTTTTGAGCAGTTCAAATTGAAGGTAGGATGGGTTCGTCTTTCTGACCTATCCAGTGAAGGCGAGATGATGCAACGATTATTGGTGAACTGCGACCTGGCTGGCAAGATGTGAGATGAGAAGAACGGGCAGTACTACTATTGGTGAGCGACTAGGGCTCTCCGCTCCTCCTTAGACTGTCTGAGGAGTCTGCGGAGGGGAACTGAATCTGAACCCGCCAATAGAGAGTCGGCAAAAGAGCCGAAGGCTTAAAGATCTGTTCTGGTCAGTCTACTGGGTTCTAGGCACTCCACCTCCCAATCTGTTGGGACAAGCTCGTTGAATCGTAGAATAAAGACTATCGACTTGGTCTTTTGATACGACTGCTAAGGCACCGGCCTTCATGAACGCGTCCGTAATTGACGTATCCAGTGCCACACAAAGTCCAATAATTGATATTTCTTGCCAGTGCTCCTTCATGAGGCGGGCAGCCTCCACGCCGTTCATCCTCGGCATATAGAAGTCCATCACAACAACATGAGGCTGATAGAGTGGGACGAGCTCTATTGCCTGCTTGCCATCGCACGCTTCTCCTACAATATGAAGGTCATCATAACCAGTGAGCATACGGCGTAGAGTGATACGGATCGGCACGTGATCATCAACAAGCAGCACGCGACATTTATGCATGACGCTAGCCATTTACTCATCTGTAATACAGCAAGCATATGTCACATCCCATTAGTAACATTCCCAGATCAGGACTAGGATAGAGCCTAGAAAGCCTGCCTACCCCATACTAGCGACCGTTTCGGATTGCCCATCTTTCGGCTGTTGCGCCAGTAACACCACAACCGGTGCAGCGTCCCGCAACTTGCTTTTTTCCGAGCCATAAGCGCCCTCCAATTTCACGTATTCGCGCTCAGCCAGGAACTATTTTGAAGCTGCCGTGTATGCCGCTTTACCTGACTGGCCTAAACGAAGACCGCTAGCCCCAATTCTCGGAGAATTGAGACCAGAGTTTACGCGGTGATTTGAGTGCTGCTGGTTTCGATTAGGAGGGGCATTGGGTGTTGGTTGGAGGCCGTTCGCGAAAGGAATTTTCGGGTAACCTCATTCAGGTAATATTCAAGTAAGGTGCGCTCGTCCGCAGTCAACACTAACTCTGTCGAAAGTAAGCGCTCGCATCCGTTAGTCCAGTCGCATACTTCCTCACCTATATGATATTTCACAATTCACCCCTCCAGCCTACGTTGTAGAAAGTCGTCCTGTTAGCAGCAATATCACCAGAACAAGCAGAACCAAGCCGAGTCCGCCGCTCACCTGCTGACCTATCAGGCTGCTCGACGAGACTGCCGATGGACCTGCCTTCTTCCTGATCCTGCTTTTACCTTTCCTCCCCCTACCTTCATGGACTGCTGTTTACCATTGGCGTGCTTTGCCATGAGGGCTTCTTTCCGTTCGATCACTTTCTCTTCCAATCCCTCCCAGTCCACATCAGCTTTTTCGGCCTCGGAGAACATGCTGCCTTCTTCTTCCTTGATGTGATGCTTGATATTTTCTCCCAATACCGTAAACTTCGCCTCGTAACGATCATCCCCCGTGGACATGCGTTTCAGTTCATCAATCAGCACATGAGCCACGTGATGTTCTTCCAGGGCCTCGTCCATCACATCATCTGCATCAACCTCTCTTTTGATTGCCGGATAGATGAGCGTTTCTTCTAACGTTGCATGCACGTCCAGTTCGAGTAAGGTTTCTCGTACAATCCGCTCTTTTGTGCGAGAGTCTTTCGCTGCTTCAAATTGTTCAAACAACTCCTTGACCTTCGCGTGGTCTTTTTTCAGCATTGCGAATACTGGATTAGACGGCCCAAATATACTCATGCTTCCTCCTATTCGGACGCTAGTGATGACAACGCTTCATTACGACACACTCGGCTATCCGGTCATAGCTAGACGAAGTCCTAGTCGTAGGGTGGACTAGAGGTGGGTGGTAGCGGTTGCCCTATCGATGGGCGTTCCTCATAGATCGCCTAGCAGGTTCGACTGATGACGCGTCAAGGCCCAAATAATTTGCCTGTCACTTTTTACAGTATGCATATCGTCAATTAGGTGGTAGGGATGCATGCGCTGACATCCGACCTGTCACGGAGGTAACGATGGAATGGAAAATAAGGTGGGTCGCGGGTTTTGCAATGATCGCAGGCGTCCTCTGCCTACTTCTTCTTCCTCCGGCCCAAGCAGCGGACAGCAAGCCACATATCGTCATCATCTGGGGCGATGATATCGGGCAAAGCAACATTAGCTCTTATACGAAGGGCATGATGGGATATCGGACGCCCAACATCGATCGGGTCGCCAATGAGGGTGTTCTCTTCACTGACTACTACGCGGAACAGAGCTGCACCGCAGGCCGCGCGGCTTTCATCACGGGGCAGAGCGTCTTCCGTACCGGCTTGAGCAAAGTTGGGCTGCCGGGGGCCGATCTCGGCATGAGGAAGGAAGATCCGACCATCGCCGGGCTGCTGAAGGCGCAGGGCTACGCTACCGGTCAGTTCGGTAAGAATCACCTGGGTGACAAGGACGAGATGCTGCCGACGAACCACGGCTTCGACGAGTTCTACGGCAACCTCTATCACCTGAATGCCGAAGAGGAACCGGAGCTGCCGGATTATCCGAAGGAGTCCGACTTCCCCAACTTTCGGAAAAGATTCGGTCCGCGCGGCGTAATCCACAGTTTTGCCATGCCGGACGGGACCCAGAAGATTGAGGACACCGGCCCGCTGACCAAGAAGCGCATGGAAACGATCGACGACGACATCGCCACGCGCGCGGTGGAGTTCATAGAGAAGCAGGCCAAGGCCGGCAAGCCGATGTTCGTCTGGGTCAATTTCACGCACATGCACTTACGCACCCATCCCAAACCGCAGAGCGTGGGTCAAGCCGGACGGTGGCAGAGCCCCTACCATGACACGATGATCGACCACGACAAGAACGTCGGTACTGTGCTCAACAAGCTCGACGAGCTCGGCATCGCTGACAACACGATCGTGATGTACAGCACCGACAACGGTCCGCACATGAACACCTGGCCGGACGGCGGTATGACACCGTTCCGCAGTGAGAAGAACTCCAACTGGGAAGGCGCGTTCCGTGTGCCCGCGATGGTGCGCTGGCCCGGTCACATCAAGCCCGGCACCGTGTCCAACGACATCATGTCACACCTCGACTGGATGCCGACTCTGCTCGCGGCAGCCGGAGCACCCGACATCAAGGAGAAGTTACTGAAAGGCCATCAAGTCGGAAAGATGACGTACAAGGTACATCTCGACGGGTTCAACCAGTTACCCTACCTCACGGGGCAGGACAAGAAGAGTGCACGTGAGTCCTATTTCTACTTTTCCGACGATGGCGATCTCTTGGGGTTGCGATACGACAATTGGAAGCTTGTCTTTGCCCAGCAGCGAGATCCTGGGACACTGGGGCTCTGGGGCGAGCCGTTCGTGAAGACGCGGATTCCGTGGCTCTATAACCTGCGCACGGATCCCTATGAGAGGGCCACTATTACTTCCAATACCTACTGGGACTGGTACATAGATCACGTCTACCTGTTGGTATCGGCGCAGAACTATGTCGGCCAATTCCTAATGACATTCAAAGAATACCCGCCACGCCAGAAGGCGGCGAGTTTCACCATCGACCAGGTAATGGAGACACTCGAGAAGAACACTGGCAGCAAGTAACGTATGCTGGTGTTAACCGGTTTTTGACCCCCAACCCTTTTCCGTGTGGTTGTGGCTAAACTGTGGCAGAACTATCGTGCTCGATCATGTTCTGTCGGGTATCCGTGCATCTGCTATAACTGATTGAGAAGATGGCGATGGAGGCCGATCCGCACCTATAGTCTCTCTGCCTGAAGCGTTTTCAAATCTCGCCCCCTCCGCCATCTTTTCTTGCATCCTTTGGGTGTATACGGCAGGACTGGTACTGTTCTGTGGTGAAAGGCGATCCTAAATGACCCCTTCGACCCCTCCTGATGCCGCTTCGCTCCATACGACTGTACTTTTCATCGATGACGATCCAGCGGCCCTGGAGTTCTGGTGACAGGGCCTCAGTCAATGTTCCCTGCCTATTCAACGCAAACGGCCACAGACATTCAAGCTGGTCTCGTCCTCTACCGCTCGCAAAAAGTGGACTGTGTTGTCTTGGACTTTGACATGCCAGAAGGATCAGGCTTCGAAGTCATGATATCATTCATCCCCTGATCGCCGGCGTCCTTCGATTGCTGTGGTTGATTCTTACTCGGCTGCCTTATAAAAACCTGCACGAGATGGCGATGCATGGTGCTCGCGACTGTTTAGTCAAACAGCATACCTCAGTGAATGAGTTGGATACGTCCATCCAAAAGGCAATCGCTTCTATAGCGGCCGCACGATAGCATTCCCCGGCCGTGAACCGGCCTTCGTTGGCCAGTCCGCCCGATCTCGCACAATTCACGACAATGCTTAGGAGAATCCTGCTGTCACCCCAGCGCTATCCGCCTTATAGCCAGGTGACAGCTTAGAAATGCAGGGACAGTCGGCATCAGGATTTGAGCAAGAGAGGCGTCACTTTGGCGAGAAGTTCTTTGCAGTAAAACTCGATCATCCTTGCTTCCTCATCGGTCAGCTGCCTGTTCATCATCAAAGAGATGAGCCGCTCACACGCACCTAAGTAGTTCCTTACTTCACCAGCCATGTGCATACGACACACTATGTGGCTCGACCGGAACTGTCAATCGGCATTGGCTTACAGATCTGTACGATTTTGAGGAGACACTTTTCTCTCATCCTGTGTCATAGCACGGTGGCTGCCACTGGGACAGGTTCATCGCCTCTCAGACCTGGCTTCTTTAACACGCGCCAGTGGGCAAAGCCGGGGCGAACCCCAGTGGTGGGAGTCATGAATTCCTATATATGCTCCGAGATTGATGTTCAGAACGATCTAGACAGAAAGGCCCCGCTGACTATGTACGACAAGTCGTACGACCGCTCGACCATGAGGCCTGCTATTCGCGTGCTGCTCGTGGATGATCATGCACGCGTGCGGGCGGCTTTGCGCGACCTGTTGGAGAGCTATCCGAATCTGATTCTGGTCGGTGAAGCGTCTAATGGCGAAGAGGCTGTCAGCTTGGTCAAAGAATTATCCCCTTCAGTCGTCGTGATGGACATCAACATGCCGAAGCTCAACGGCATTGATGCCACAATCAGGATTAAGACGTCCTACCCACATGTGGTGATTGTTGGCCTTTCGGTCAGTGCGAGTGATGCACATCGGCGGGCGATGACCGCCGCCGGCGCCACAGCACTCATCTCCAAATACATGGCCGTAGAACAACTGTACGTGGAAATTCAGGCGGCGATTAACGGACGCTCGACGACCAGTCACTAGGTTCCTGTCTCCCCTCTGGACCATCCTTGGGTCTTCTTGGAGAGAAACTGGGGATATTACTAGGTAGTACCAGGGCCGCCGTGCAGTATGCTGTACGAGATTTAACCTGGAACCGAGCCGGAGTACTTGCATGGCAACCATGACTCGGACGATGATCCTCCCAATTTGCTGTGTGTGCGGGCTGATCAGGGAAGAGACGGGATCAGAGACAGAATCCTGGGTCACGAAACAAGTGTTTCGACAAACCCATGGGATTGATCATTCAGCCTATCGGCTGACTCATACCTATTGTCCGGCCTGCTTTACACAGTTCATGAATCGGATCGCCGCAGCCTGAGAACTCGGCGGTGGTGCCTTCTGCAGATAGTCCGCTCTCTTCCCGTCCGATATAAGCACTCACTGCAAAGTAATTCTTCCTGCCGGATCACACACCGCTCAGTGTGTAGCTCATGCCGTCGTCCGTCCCAACAAGCAGCCGCACCAAGGTAGAAACCTACTCAAAACCTACGTAGGAGGGGGGAAGAAAGAAGTTTGTACACCACCACTAGGAAGCCCTGGCGGAACCGCTTTCTCCTTTGGACCTAAAACCTCTTGAGCAGACTAGAGTTTTACCTCCTTGAATCCTTCCGCAGTCTTTGGTGTAGTGGAGGTGGGCGGAGGTGTCGTTTCCGGTATGCCCACCCTGGAGCGACAAGAGGTCTCTGCTCCCTCCTGGGAGACCTGCCTCCGCCTCCCATTCTGCCCGCGCCAGAACGCCCCCCCTTTTAGGACGGGTTCAGCCTACCTCTTCGGTATTTTCAAACGCCCGGTACTCTCACAAGATGGAATACACCACGAGCGTGACCTGTCTTCTGGAGGGTAGTCCATGTTCAAGCAAGAGGGAAAAATCGGAGCCATTCGTAGAAATGTGCGCGGGAAAGCTTGCTCCTGCTGTGGCAGCCGGAGCTATCAGCTCGTCATTCGAAGCGTAAAGCAGTCCCACGTGGGAAAGCTCTTCGCCCGCTGCACTCAATGTCATCGGCCCCGGGAGATCGACGAAGACCTCGGACGCATTCTCTGGATGTGAACCATCGGCGCTATTGTTGAGGGCCACCCATGGGGATTTTCACTTCACCGCTTCTGTATGTGAGGAAAAAGCGCGCGAGGCGCAGGCAAGTGCGGACCGTCTTGCACATGCTTTCCGCTAGCGGCGTGATCCGGCTCGGCCACATTGAACCCCGCTACTTCGAACCATCGTCGCACGTCGACGCGCTCTACCGTCAAGAAACCAAGCGCGTGAGCATGCCATCCATGCCTGTGACTTCGGTCGCACATCAGAGCTCCGGCTACGAGTGGTCAAAGCTTCGGCAGTTCGTCCTCACGGTCAAACCATCCCGTCTTCAGATCGAGCAATAAGCGCAGCACGAGGGCTCCGGACGTCACGTTCGGAACTCTTGTACCTCATGAAGCCGTCAGGTATGATCACGCCTCACTCTGATGGTGATTGAAGAGGAAACCCCGAACAGAACGTCCTCTCTTCGCCATTGTCTGTCTCCAGCACCAAGCAATGTCTTCCGCGGAGGGATTGTTGATGGGCTGGCCCGAGTGCGAAGGGCAAAACGAGCTGTGGGGAACACCCTGCTAGTCGGTCATCTGATCGTCATCGCCTAGCTACATCGACGACAGGAAAACCCGGACAGGATGCAGTCTTGATGTTGTGGAGAGGTGGCCGAGTGGCCGAAGGCGGCGGTTTGCTAAACCGTTGTAGGGGCTAAAACCTCTACCGAGGGTTCAAATCCCTCCCTCTCCGCCAAAAACATTGACACTAGGATCTCAATCGCGAATCGGCGATTAAGCCGACGCCGACAGATCGGAGCCCTTACGATTGATCTTGGCTACTGGATAAAACCCTCCAGTTTCAGGATCAAACTAGACTCTGAGGGTGGGGGAAGTTCCACTCTCCGCCATCGTAAAGCTCGAGGTTGAGAAGGCTGCTCGAGCTTGATTTTCGTCAGTCATTTCTGCAAAAGTGCCGCTTCTTGTTTTTCGATGTGCCGAGGTAGCTCAGTTGGTAGAGCACAGCCCTGAAAAGGCTGGTGTCGACAGTTCGATTCTGTCCCTCGGCACCAATCTTCCGCGGACTTACAAGCTTCGATCATTTTCGCAACTGCCCACGAACTGCCCTGCCCATCGCTGACCAGAGTGCCGCTCTTTTGCCTGTTGCATAATGCAACGCTCATCATTCGTGGCAGCCTGCAGCTTTTCGATTGTCACACGCTCTAGAATCATTACCGCCTCACGTAGTCGGGATTCCCAAAGATGCAGGTAGCTTTCGGTCATTCCCGGAATTTTATGTCCAGCAAGCCTCTGTACAACCGCATAATCAACACCCGCCTCAAGCAGCCAACTCAGTGCTGTATGTCTCAGATCATGGTAGTGCAAATCATGAATGCCAGCTCATTCGCATGCACCGATCCATCGATGCTTAAATGAATTTCCTTTTTTCCATTGTTCGAAGAATCGTCCGCCAATACGATTCTGTTCACCGTGTAGCATGATTAATCCCAGCCGATTTACTGGCACCGATTTCGGCACACGTTTTAAGCGGCTCCCGGCTGACGGCATCATCCACCAACCATCGGCGCGCTGGATTAGCCACTCGGAATGCGCTTCAATTAGTTTGTCTTGTCGTAGCGGTACCTGAATCCCAGCCAACAGCATTCTTCCAATAGCAGCCGAGTTCATACGGAGAATTCGCCACAATCCCAGGGTTCCGCGACCCGCTCTCGTTTTTCGCCTTGCGGAGTGGGCAATAAGCCGAATGCCCGATCCCGACTGATCAACGCTCACATTAGAGAGAGATACCGGTTTTGCAGCCTTAACAGGATTTCTCTTGACCACCCTGCCGTCATAGAAAAGAGCGTAACTGCAGGATTTCTCTACGGGACTCTCCAGCCGCCCGGGGAATCTGACAAGGGAAACCTATTGAGAGGCAGCATCTGAAATTAATTTATCCCGGCCAGCGGAATGGTCAGTTTTAGACAGCACGGCTTCTATCCGCCGCTCTAACATGCCCCCATAAAACGAGGGTTCTCACTTACCTTTTTCTATCGCAATGGGTGAGCCCAAAGGAGCCGCATATGGACCCTTCAAAGAATAATGGAAAGATGACGGCAGACGTCCATTCAACGAAAGAAACGTTACGCGACTCTCAGCACACCAGGGTCAGCGCCGAGCGAGCGGCCTACTCCCAGCTACAACAGTGGAACCGATTGCTGGAGCGGAAACTCGCCGCGCGCACTCAGGAGTTAGGCCGTTCCCTGGTGGATCTCCGGTCCTTGGCGACAGCGCTCGATGCTGCGGAGCAGCGTGAACGCACGCGCCTGGCGACCGAGTTGCACGACTATCTGGCGCAGTTACTCGTGCTCGGCCGCATGAAAATCGGACTGCTGCAGCGACTCCCTCTGCCTTTAGCGGGCGATGAGATGGTCCAAGAAGTCGAGGACGTGTTGACCCAAGCCTTACAGTATTGCCAGACGTTGATGGCCGAGTTGAGTCCACCTATCCTGCACGAACAAGGACTGGTCGCTGGGATTCGAGCACTCGCTACACAGATGAAGCGTCATGATCTGGAGGTACGAGTGGACCTGGATCAGATCGATGAGTGCGCCATTCCTCTCAGTTGCGCCGTCCTGCTCTTTCGTTCGGTGCGGGAACTGCTGATCAACACGGCGAAGCATGCGGCCGTGAAACAGGCGACGGTCCGCCTGACCTGCGACCAGGGCCTCCTTCAGATCGTGGTGCGTGATGAGAGCGGCTTCGATCTCGCGGCCTCGCAAGGGCCACAGCCTGCCGGCACGGGAAGCGTCTTCTCTTCGAAGATCGGCCTCCTCACGATCCGGGAACGAATGAAAGTCTTGAACGGTCGCTTTGATTTCATTTCGGCGCCGAAACAGGGCACCACGGCGACCCTTACTTTGCCGCTCGGTCCACGCACCACGTCAATTCTCTCTGCATGAGAGACAGCCCGCGGGCGGTGCGCGAACGTGTGAAGAAGAAGAAGGATCTATGCTTTGTCAACGCTGCAGAGGACTGCTGATCCGCGAAACTTTCGGAGAACTGAGAGATGAGCTAGGGCGCCTATGCTTGGCAACACAATGCGTAAATTGTGGGTGCATTGAGGACTCCGTGGTTCGTGCCAATCGCCTCCGCCATCATGGCAAAACGGTCGCTTTCTCAGGGGATGGTCACAATTGGAGAAGTCCTGCCATGCGAGCTCATTTTTGAAGGTATAGGGTCATAGAGGAGAAGATCCTGCGGCGTGCAAAGGAGAAGTCCGATGGAACCACAGAACCACAACAAATTTTAGGGGAGGCCAGTCGGGATTGCGATCACGGTTGAGGAGATCGATCGCGTTCTGGCAAACTGAAGTCCTGCCAAAGGAAGAGGCGCTTGATCTATATCGCATCATGCGGAGAGCGGTGGAAACATACTCAGTCTCGGGTTCAACAAGTGGAGATTCCCCTTCGAATGTCACTTCACTCGAGACCTGAATAGTCCATCAGTTGACCCTTGCTCTACGGAGCTACATTCACGCTTGTCTCTTCGAAACAGGGCCAGAGGGCTGAGCCGCTTTAATGGCCAAAAGCACCCCTTGCAGCCGCTGCTGATCATCGAATGATATTCCAACAAACTCCAGGCCGAATTCGTTGCCGCTTGACCAACGAATGATAGCCCGGTCGACTTGAATAGGAGCCAACAAGCGGGGGACGTCAATCAGTACGCGTAGTAAAGCGTCCCGCCGAATCACCCCCTCGCTCGAGCCTCGGCAACCTGAGGCCGATAAATTAAGAATCATACCCTGGCTGTTGATCCCGTTTCCCAAAAATGACCCCGGATATTCGACGGCATAACGAAGGTGTCGACGCTTGTCCATATCGTTTCAGCGTTCGAGAAAGGATAGGTTGAACGCCCTCGTCGTTCACCAATAGTAGTACTGGCCGTTCTTCTCATCCCGCATCTTGCCAGCCAGGTCGGAGTTCACCAATAATCGCCGCATCATCTCCCCGTCACTTGATAGGTCAGAAAGACGAGTCCATCCCACCTTCAGTTTGATCTGTTCGAAAGTTTTTGCATTCGTCATCGTGAATCGGTGGCAGACGCTGGGCTCGGCTGTGTCCTCGGTCAAGTTGAATCCTGGGAATGCCTTCAACAAATACTCTCGTATGGCCTTCAGATTTTGCTGAACGCACTTTTGTTCTTCGCGCATAGATAGTCGTATGCAGCGCGAAGGTACATCAGAATTTGAGATATTGAGTAGGGCCTTGTAGCCGTAGGTGTTTGGACTACCTACACTTAACCTAGAGGGAGTTTCAGCATGAACCTGAAATGTACGCAGCGCCTTGGATTCGTCTTAGTCGCTGACCGGCTCACAGGTCGTAGCGCCGGCCGGCACGATTCAATCAATGCGATCGCGGGTGATGGATAACGGGTGCGGGCAGGCTATCACCCGTAATTGTGATTCAGCGGTCATGTGCATGCTGCTCGGCTCCCCGGCGAGGAAGCCACCGGCCTCCCCGCGTCTGAGCCAACACGAAACCCTCCGAGAGGGCTTCAGTGGGTCAGATTTAATAAGCCTTGTTAGTCGCTCTGAGAGGGTGCTCACTGGGTCTTCGGCGACTGTAAGTGTCATCCACGACCACATCTATTTCGCCTTTGAAGACGACAAAGTAATACAAGGAACATATTCTGTTTCCAAGTCGGAATTGCGCTTAGTGTTTTTCGGAAATGAGGCTATCGTTTTCTACCGCGTCGTTCTTACTCCCTACTTGTTTAATTCATCGCCGTAGTATCCGAACAACTTTACCCTTTCACATTGGTAGCAGTCGGGTAGGCGAGCTCTCTAACTACTTGCTTACGTAAGGGACTTTCAAAAGACGAGCGAACTAATAAACCGCAGGTCAGAGGAGGGAACTACGTCAGCGCAGGACGTCACTGATACTGGTAATAAGCACGCAGGTGCACCCGGTTTCGCTCCAGACGAAGTCGTCGCCCGTGCCAGGCGCAGCGTAGTTGTAGTCGCCTGGGAAGAGCTTCCGCTGATCGATCCACAGCTCCCCCTCGAGGAGGTGCAATTCTTCGATGCCGGCATGCGTATGCCCTGGGTAACTCGCGCCGGGCGCGAGTCGTACCAGCATGCTGACGCGGTGCCGTGGCGTGTCGGTCGCGAGCAGCTTGCATTCAATCCCAGGGGCTACCTGTTCCCATTCGGGCTCGGACCACCGTTGCTCCGACGGCAGCACTGGTGACTGGCCGGTCTCCTCCGCGATACGCAGCGCAAGGCGCGTCTGTAGCGAGGTAATCGGACGCGGCACATCGAGAGTCGCCAAGGCAACGTGCAGCGGCTCGCGCTCTTCAGGCAGCTCCAGTTCATCATGAGGATCGGCAGTGACCTCCCCGAGCGGTTCCAGATTTAAGCCCTGGCTGCGCTTCTTTCGGTTTTCGAAGCGGAGCCGGCCAATGGCCCACGACCGTGTCTGGTTCATAATCCAACCGAGCACCGTGCCGTTCGCGTCGTCGTAATGTGATGCGCGCCGCCAGACGTCGTGGAAGACATCGATGGTGAGCTCTTCTGCGGTTTCCCGGTTTGCCGTGATTCGCATAATCAACGTGAAGACGGGACGATGAGCCCTGTCGTAGAGCGCATGCAGCGCGAGCTGGTCGCCCTCAGCAATCGATTGGACAAGAGTCGCCCAATCCTGCTCGGGTACCGGCGCCTTGGCATTCGCATAGAGGACATCACCGAGTGTTGCCGGCCGCTGATATTCAGCCTCCTTCGACATGACCGATAGGTCGCGGTCGTCCAGTCGTTCTGCACCTTCGGCAGCTTCTAGGACGAGAATCGCTCGAACAGCTGCCACGGCTTCTTGTAAAGCCCCGTATAACTCAGTAACTGGTGTGTCCTTACTCATAATTTTCAACGCCCCTGCTTTTTGCATGGCGTACAACTGATAGTCTTTGGAATCAACAGACCATCCTACGACGATAATTTCAGGATTCTGTGCCTTGATTAGTCGGGTTGCTGTGATTCCATCCATTTTCGGCATGTTAATGTCCATGACGACGACTGTTGGTTGTAGCTTTTCCGCACTCACAACAGCGTCCTCCCCATTGGTCGCCTCGCCGACGACGCGAATGTTGTCAAACGCCTCTAACTCAATACGCAAGGCTTGGCGTAAGGTCGTATGATCGTCCACTAAGAGAACGCGAATTGGCCGCGCCATTACCATAGAGTCATCCTATCGATCAGCAACTAGTCGTGGGCGTAGGTTTGCCAGTGGCTTTGCGTCTAACGTGCGCAAGTTCTTTGCTGCTCGTGTATGTCCTAACTGCAAAAAATGGGAGGATGGACAGAAAGCTTTCGTGCCGAAATGAGTAGGGAGGCGCAAATAACACCGGTGCGGTTCGAGCGTCAATGAGTAGTGGGGAACTGGCTGCCAAGACTTATGCCACCGCCTTTCTCACATGTCGGCGGAATGGCCTGCCGTTAGGCCGTCGGCATATGTGTTGATCGTGGAAAGCAGCACCCTACCCCACGGACAACGTTGCGTCAAGCCCTCTTCACGGCTTCTTCCTCCATTCGTAAACCGCAGGTCGCCCGTTCAATCCGGGTCGCCGACCCCTTGGCGACGGGATGAATACCCTCTCTACTCGGTACTGCCCCTTGACTTCGCGCACGAAGTAATTACCTGGGAAAGCAGTGATCATAAGAAGGTAAACGACCTGAGAAGGTCTATTCTTCTTGTCGGTCACCACTCCATTTAACAGCTTAACCTTTTTAACTACCTCTTATGAGGAGGGAGGAGGATCGTTATGACTGGTTATCTACCTACGGTATTCAATGGGAAAATCGATCAACTATTGGATGAAGCGCTGCGTGGTTTGGGTCGGGAGTCCGCATGGACACCCGCAAGCAATGTCTGGGAAGACGAAAAGGGATTCCATGTTCAGTTGGCATTGCCTGGCTGGAACACGAAAGACGTGTCCATCCAAGTCGAGAAACAGGCTATGACAGTAACTGGTGCTCACCAGTCAGAACATGAGGCAACTCGAAAAGTGTATCAATGGGAAATCGTCCACGGGCAGTTTGCAATGCAGTACCGGCTGCCCAATTTCGTACAGCAAGAACAAGCTTCCGCAAGCTTCAAGGACGGCGTCTTGACGATCTCTTTCCCCAAACGAGAGGAAGCAAAGCCCCGACGGATTGAAATTAACGTCTGAGCAGTAATCGACGGGAGGCCCCAAGCTACGGGGTCTCCCCCTTCTTACCCAATCGAGTTTGACTGCGTCATGGCAAAGCGATTCGCGCAGGGCGTGACAGGTGCCAGCATGATGCACAGATTAGTCGACGTCAAAGAGAAGGATGTTGATAGGTGGTCTAGTTTTACGGCTCAACTCCAAGGACTGTACTCGATCTGCTCGTAGTTTGTACCCGTCCCAGCACAGGGCAAGACTAGTCAATCTTGACAATTCCATCTATCCTCAATGCTGTATCCATTCGGACCGTGTAGGGGTATGTGCCTGAAGTGGAAAAACAAAGACTCGCAGAGTCGTTATTATGCACCGTCGCGGTCGCGAGGAATTCGGGTCCCGGCGCTCCGAACAGATACCCCCATCCGGTAGAAACAAACCCCTTTCGACAAGAGACGACACCCTCCAGAGACTCAAACGAGATACCTACAGGACCGCTTCTCGTATTGATCCACCGTACTTCGTCGCCTCGTTGCACGGTCACCACCTGGGGTGAGAGAGACTCACCAATCTTCACTTGGAATACTTTTCCCGTTAAGGAAGACTGTGGGAAATGACTTGCACACCCCAAAGTCACCAGTATTCCAAGCAACACTCCAATACGCATAAGGTTCATGGCGGAGCGTCATTCCGCTGTGAAAATGTAGTCTACTTCTGCTTCGCCACAATCTTGTACTTGATCTGCTCGTATGTGGCGCGTAGCAGGATCTGTTTCTGAACCAACTCATCCTTTCGAGCGTATGGTCTTCCCTTGATGATTTTCTCTGAGTAGGCATCGCCAATGCCAGGAAGAGCCTTGAGCTGGTCGATGGTTGCCGTGTTGATGTCGAGCAGATCAGCGTCCGCCGCTTCCTTTTGGGGGGCAGCATTTACATCCGGGGGGAGTACAATCGAGAAGAGAGGGAGAAACAGGACTGCTATCAAAACAATCGTGGAAACGAGCTTGGTCTTCATAAATCTCTCCCTTCGTTAACCATGCAGCGTGATCACGTGCACAAGGAACTGCTTGTAAAAGTGGTCACTGACTATTCCAACGTTCCAGCTGGTACGTGGGCCGTGGTTGAGTCGACAGGAACAGAAGATGGCGCATGGTGGTTTACTGTCCGGTGGCGACCGTATACACCGATTCCGCGGAAATTTCCACGTCAGATGACGGAATACAGCCTCAATTGCTGGGAATCGGATCTGGCACTGTTTGAGCTTGTTTCCGCCGAAGAAGAGCAAGGGGTCAGGACGCCGGAGCTAGAGACTGTACCTTCAATCAATCGCCCACCATCATCCAAGTTAGGTGGGGATTTCTAACAGTCCTTCTGCCCTTAAAGTTAATCGTTCTCAATGTGCTATTGCGCCGTCTTAATCAGTCCCCCGTAGGACCGTCGTCCTCATCTGCTACCACGCTGCTACCAGGACAGGACGACTCATTCCCATCTAGCCCCATTTCAAGAGCATCCTGCTTTGTGGTTTCTTGTGGGGTTAGGTTGTCTGAGATTGGGTTTGTGGAATTTCGTAAACCGCAAGTCAGACTTTCAATCAGAGAGTGGGGGTTTTGGGGACATCGCGCAGGTATCGCCACACTGTTCTTGAGCTCAGTCCTACCTGTTTGCCTATCTTGCCCCTCCCGAGGCCTTGCCGGCGCAACTCAAGCATCTGTGCGCAGGCAGCCGGATCGGTTTCTTGGATAGTCTTTCTTCCCCAGCGTTGTCCCTTGGCCCGGACTCGCTTGATACCAGCTTTAACACGTTCTTGAATCATCGACCGTTCAAATTGCGAGAATACGCCTAGGATGGAAAAAAGTGCATGGCCGGCAGGCGTAGTCGTATCAATACCTTGCTGGTGGATAAAGAGGTCGACCTTCTTGGCGTGAATCTCATCCAAGAAGTTCACTAGGTGACTGAGTGACCGACCCAGGCGGTCAACGGCCCATACCATCACGACGTCGAACTCTCGTCGAGTGGCTCCCTTCATCTGTTTGTTTGGCGATGGCAGAATCGTTTTGCCGATGGTCAGTTTTATACAGTTTGGCTCCCGCCTACCTTCTAACATGCCCGCATGATAACGAGGGTTCTCACTAGTGCTTCATTTTCAGTCCTTATTAACTTTGCTTTCTATCTCAATAACTGAGGCAAGAAGGGAGCCGCATATGAACCCTTCACAGAATAATGGAAACTTGAGGGCAGACGTCGGCTCTCAGGACATCGTGGGCAGGGCGGAGCGAGCGGAAGATACCACGCTGCAACAGCGGAGCCACTTACTAGAACGGCAACTCACCGAGCGCACTCAGGAGTTAGGCCGTTCGCTCGTGGATCTCCGGTCCCTGGCGACAGCGCTCGATGCTGCGGAGCAGCGTGAGCGCACGCGCCTAGCCACAGAGTTGCACGACTATCTGGCGCAGTTGCTCGTGCTCGGCCGTATGAAACTCGGACAGCTGCAACGACTCCCTCTGCCTTCAGCGGGCGATGTGATGGTCCAAGAGGTCGAGGACGTGTTGACTCACGCCTTACAGTATTGCCAGACGTTGATGGCCGAGTTGAGTCCACCTATCCTGCATGAACAAGGACTGGTCGCTGGGATTCGAGCGCTCGCTACACAGATGAAGCGTCACGATCTGGAGGTACGAGTGGAGCTGGATCAGATAGATGAGGGCGCCATTTCTCTCAGTTGCGCCGTCCTGCTTTTTCGATCGGTGCGGGAACTGCTAATCAACACGGCGAAGCATGCGGCCGTGAAACAGGCGACCGTCCGCCTAACCTGCGACCAGGGCCTGCTTCAGATAGTGGTGCGTGATGAGAGCGGCTTCGATCTCGCGGCCACGCAAGGGCCACAGCCTGCCGGCATGGGAAGCGTCCTCTCTTTGAAGATCGGCCTCCTCACGATCCGGGAACGAATGAAAGCCTTGAACGGTCGCTTTGATTTCGCCTCGGCGCCGAAGCAGGGAACCACGGCGACCCTTACTTTGCCTATCGGCCCGGGCGTAACCACGATTATCTCTGCATGAGAGGCATGGATAAGAGCAAAGTCGTAAGCCCCAGGTCAGGCGACACTCACCTTCCAGCGCTCGCACGCGGCTGTAGTCGATGCTGATTCTTTACACCTTCGGTCGGTGACCGGAGGCTTCCCAAACGGCTTTTCGGGCAGGCGGGCCTTCAAAGTGCTTGCTAACACACCTTGACGCGTCGAGCCGACGGGCTCATACTCCAGACAAGTATACCTGCCTGCGGCCTCACTGGAAGGTCCGACCGCCTGCATGTGAGAGATGGCGGGTATTTCCTCTTTTATACACCGCTCTTCTGTTTCTTCCCTGACACCTCCCAACACTCGATGTGCGTACAATCCGTTCTTTGTCGGAAAGAGAGAACTACATGGCGAAAATTCTTATTGTAGATGACGAAAGTGAGTTTCGTTCAATGCTTCGCACCAACCTAGAAGATCATGGCCATGAAGTTTGTGAGGCGCCCGATGGCCGCACAGGGATTAGGCTCCACCCTGTCGGAGCGTTCGATATAGTGCTCACGGATATTGACTTGCCAGATATAAGCGGCTTTGAAGTGATACGACAGCTCAAGAAAGCATCCACCCATGCAATCATTATTGTCGTCACCGGTGGTCATAAGATCGAGTTTGTGAAAGACGTGGCGGAACTCCTCGGTGCTCGGTTCACATTCAAGAAGCCTTTAGATGTCTCAAAGCTGGCAAGCATGATCCAGCAAGTCACCAATCACCAAGAGCACCGCGAACGAGGAACAGCGTCCCGCGCCTTTCGGCACGAAGTCCAGTTTTACCCTGACGATGTTTTTCTAATCGAGGCTGTCTCCTCATTTGTCGAGAAAAGCTTATATGAGGGAGCGATGGTCATCATAGTCGCGGCGGAGCACCATCGAGAAGCGTTGCAACTCTTATTCAATTTTAAATCTCCGATACGTAAGGATCGGGTAATCTTCTATGATGCGGAAGCTATCTTAGCCACGTTTATGCGGGATGATTGGCCAAATAAAACTTTGTTTACAAAATCGGTTGGTCTCATCTTGCAACAAGCTGCTCTTACTGGTCCGGTCCGTGTATTCGGCGAGATGGTCGCTATTCTGTGGGCGCAAGGCAAGGTGCGAGCTGCAATTCGACTGGAAGAATTGTGGAATGATTTAGCCAAAGAACAAGAATTCTCCCTCATGTGTGGCTACCCTAAGTCAGCATTTTCCAATCCGAAGGACAACGATCTATTTCTACAGATCTGCGGGACTCATACACACGTCCATATGTGAGAGTAACCCCTCCCGCGGACCTTGTAAGCCATTGATCTTGCATGATGCTCTTTGTCGTTGTTTGACCCTCCCTAATCACAAGCTAATGAAAAAACTTATTTTCGGTCAGCCCTGAAAATGCTGGTGTTCCCTTCCTTCCCATCGCATTTCAAAAAAATGTTTTTGGTGTGATTGCCGTCGTCGGCCGACCGGCTAACACCTGCGAGGCGCACCGCTCGCGCCAGTGAAGACTGTCACTCCCGCTGCTTCATCCTCTCGGCACGCCGGCGACGGCCTTCTCCTGTTTCCTCCTTGAAATATTCATTGGCTTTCCTCCGCTTGTGAGAGAGCCAACTTCATTTCAACAAAGGAGGAAAAAGATAGCTACCAACAAAAAACCTTCACACATGCTGCGATGCCGCAACATCAAAGCCACGATCTGGCAGAATGTCAGTGAGAAAGGTCCGTTCTTCGCAACGACCTTCTCCCGGCCGATCAAGGATCAATCAGGCGCCTGGCGCAATGGAACCTCATTCGGTCTTAACGACCTTGAGGCACTTCTAACCGTTGCCGGTGAAGCTAAGGAGTGGATCGCCACTCATGTCTTGAAGCGCTGAGCCGCTTCAATGGAAAGCCTCGGTCCTCCGGAGGCTTCCCAAAAGCCTTCAAATGGTAGCAGTCGGGTAGTTGGGCATTTTAACTGTTTGCAACTCAGGGAGGCCTAAGGTAGCAGCGAACTAACAAATCGCGGGTCAATCCTTTGTGGCCTCCTTTCGCTGACTTACAAACCATTCGTCAGTTAGCCTCAAGCCGGGACCGTATGATGAGGCTTTTATACTACTTGACTCGCAGACTTATTGCGCCCAAGATGACAGATCGGTATGAGGCTCCGCTGACTGTCCTATCTCTCGCGCTTCCTGATCCTTTCCCCGCGTGATCGATTCCTCAGTCTCCGTCGCTCCGATGCCAGAGGTTCTCTGAACGGCTGCATGCCTTGTGTCATGCGTCACTAACTTCACCCACATCAGAAAGGACGTGTCCATGTATAAACTGATTGCGTGTTTTCTCACCGGAGCCATGCTCCTGGCCGGGTCGGCTTTTGCGGACCAGACGGCGGCAGATCCCACAGCGGCGGACACCAACATGGAGATCTTGAAGCAGAAGCTCAAGGCGGATAAGAAACTCCTGGTGGCCAACAATATGGAACTGTCAGACGCCGAAGCCAAGCAGTTCTGGCCTATCTATGAGTCCTATCAGAAGGACCTTGCGGGCGTGAACAAGCAGCTCGGCACGACCATTAGAGAGTACGCGGAAACGTTCAATAAGGGGACGATCCCGAACGATAAGGCTAAGAAACTCCTCGGCGAGGCCCTCTCGGTCGAAGACCAGGAAATCAAGCTGAAGCATACCTATGCCGAACAGCTTGAGAAGGTCCTGCCGGCCAACAAGGTCGCCCGCTACATTCAGATCGAAACCAAGGTCCGATCGCTGATCAAGTATGAAATGGCTCGAGAGATTCCCTTGGTGTACTAGACCGTAGACCGGATGCTACCCGTCCGTGACCCCTACACCCTGTGTGGGCAAGGGGTCACGGACTTCCTTTGCGTGCCATCGACGGAAACAGTTGACGCACACGTACTGAAGAATGGAGGACCCGTTTCGATCGACAGCTTCTTCTCGCGTGAGGGTGCCGTCACATTTCCAGCATCGCATCGGAACCTTTGGTCCTTCAACGTGGGCCTCGGCGCGATTGTCTTTGTAGGGCACGTCATCCTCCTTGGCCAGGTTCTTGAGTTGCTGATCCAATAGGACGAGTGGATGCCGGACCAGGGTCTTGGCCATCGTCTGCTCCACTTTCGGGTCGTCAGTCGAGAGCGTTTCTCGTACTGCACCGTGATGCGCTGATTTCCGTTTTGCCTGACCATCTTCGACATGGCCGCGAAAGAAGGTTCCTTCTGCTCACCCGCTGATACTCCTCTGATCGTTTGCCGACTGCCAGTACGTTTCAATACGTAGGCCTCCTTATCCCTTACCTTTGTGGTAGAGACCTCCCACTTCCTGTTCTCTTACAATTGTGTTTTCTACTGATCTGGATACGGGTCATAGCAGGAAACGATCTTCATGAAGCGCGGAAACGTCATCGGTCATATTGTTTCTGCCGTTGTCTTTTCTAGCATGTGCGTCCTCGGGTTGACTGGCTGTGGTGGCGACAGTGGCCCTACCCCGGGAAGCTTGGCGATCACCACCGTCGAACTTCCCGAGGGGATCGTCAACCAACCTTATTCGGCTTCAGTCAGCGGTTCAGGAGGCGCGCTCCCTTACACGTGGTCCGTCTCGCCGGCACTTCCTGCCAATCTCTCGTTGGATCCGGCAACCGGCGCGATCACCGGCACGCCGACGACGCCGGGCACCACTTCGCACACGTTTACGCTGCGTGACACCTCGGCCCCGTCCCAAATTGTCGAACAATCACTCAACGTAGCCATCCTTCCGCCCCCGGCCGTGCTGACGATTACCACCACTTCGCTCCCGAATGGGACTGTCAATCAACCCTATAACCGCTCTGTGCAGGCGGCCGGGGGAACCCCACCACTGACTTGGAGCATCGTCGCGGGGACAGGCACACTCCCGTTAGGGCTCAGTTTGGATTCGACGACCGGCGCGATTTCAGGAACGCCCACTACGGTAGGTACATCGTCGTTTACCGTCCGAGCGGCAGACGCCCGCGGACAATCGGACACACAAGCGCTGTCGATCACAATCAACCCAACCCCGCCGCCACCGAACCCTCCGAGTATCACGACCACTTCGCTACCGGGGGGGACCGTGGGTCAACCCTATGGCCAGACCGTGGAGGCGACGGGGGGAATCGGAACGCGGACCTGGAGCATCTCCGCAGGAACACTCCCTCAGGGCCTGAACTTGAATCAAACGACCGGTGTGATTTCAGGAACGCCGACTGCCGCAGACACGTCGTCATTTACCGTCCGAGTGGCGGATGCAGGCGGCCAAAGCGACACGCAAGCGCTCTCGATCCTCATCAACGCACCTACCCCGCCTCGCATCACGACGACCACGCTCCCAGGAGGAACTGTCGGTCAACCATATAATCAAACGCTCCAAGCGACGGGCGGGTTCGGGGCACTCACGTGGAGTCTCTCCGGTGGATCACTCCCAGCGATGCTTTCCCTGAGTCCGGGGGGTGTGATCTCCGGCACGCCGACCAATGCAAAAACCTCGGTTTTTACAGCGAGGGTCAGAGACACATTGAATCAGTCCGACACGCAGTCTCTCTCGATCGCCATCAGCGCAGCCCTGACGATTACGACAAATTCGTTGCCAGATGCGAAAGAGGATGACTCCTACAATAGATTGTTACAACTCTCGGGAGGTGTCGCGCCCTTTACGTGGTCGGTCACACCGCCTCTGCCGAACGGCCTGACCCTGAATCCCGACACCGGTAGGATTACCGGCACCCCAGCGCGGGGAACACAAGGAAGATACGACTTGACCTTCACGGTGCAGGATTCGTCGTCACCCACGCCGCAAACAGCCAGCAAGTTGCTTGAGTTGCGGGTTAATGACTGAACGAGACACACTACGGCTTTTCTTTCTCGCAATTGCCTTCTACAAATCTGCACTTCCAAGTGGAGAAGAAGATGTCAGGAACCATTGTTCGCCAGCTGCTTGCTAGGCTTTTTGACGGAACACACTGTAACAGTCGGGCAACGCCAACTTTGCTTCATGACAAGTACTTACTTTCGGTCGATGGGCAAAAAGGCTTGTGGTCTGAAAAGACTGCTAGCGTTCCCGCAGTCTTTCTTTGACGGATTTGAGCAAAGGACTCAGCAGGTATTCGCTCAGGCGGCGCTTCCCCGTTTTGATTTCAACCATCACGGCCATCCCAGGCGAAAGATTCACTTCCTTGCCGTCGACTTGGATGGTCAAGCGGTCCATGCTGATCCTGGATGGATAGAGCCGACTTTCTCGATCGCTGCGGCATCATCAGAAACGGACAACACCTTGCCCGGAATGGTGACGTATAGCGTAAACAAGAACGTCTCCACTTTGATTTCGACCGGCAGTCCCTCTCTGACAAACCCGACATCTTTATTCTCCACTTGGGCTTCGACTTCGACCGACCGGATGATCTTGAGGCACGACAATCAATAACTGCTGAGCCGGCGTCACCACCCCACCGACAGTGTGCACCGCCAGTTGCTGCACCACTCCGTCAATCGGGCTCGTCAGCCGCTGCAAGTCCGCCTTCTGACCTGCTTTCGTCACCTCAAGGACGACGATTCCACGATCGAATACTAGCCAAGTAAACCTGTTTTTTCGCGCTCAGTTGTTCACAACATCTCCCACGATTGCCTGACCACCCTCGCTCACCTGAATATGCTGGACAGAAATGCGCTGATGTCCGCCCAGTCTTAGCTTGCGTAAAGTCAGTAACCCCTGTTGATAGGCTGTCATACATCGAACGGCAGCGTTTAGCCGTCTATTTTGAATGGCCGCATCACGGCTATGTGGAACCACCGATCCGATCATCTCCATGGCAACCTTGTGCATCGCCGCTAACTGGTGCGCCAACATTTTTTCTGAGCTGTTTCCAGCCTGAATCGTGTTAGCGACGTCCAAGGCCATGGCAGCCACATCTGCGCCTTGCTCGGTCAAAAGCCGGCTTCGATCAAAGGAGGCTTCAACAGCAGCAAGGTCTGGGATGGTTAAGGTGTCATAAAAGAATTTGTCCGCCTGTGGCGGGACCGTTTCCCCATTCGCCGGAGTCACTTCCTTACTCTTCGCCATCCCTTGTTTTCGGACCTCGGCCGCTACAATTCTCGTCCATTCGGCCTTGTTGCGAGGCCCATCCGCCTTCGAGCCGTCCGCTTCAAGCTCGAATGCCTTTCGCATCTCGCTGGCATACTCGAGCATCTGATTCATGGATTTGGAAGTGGGGTCCCTCCCTGGCAAAGTTTTCTCCAAGCAGGCGTAACACCGCCATTTGTCACCTGGCCAAAGGCACCCACCTAGATAGGGTGCCTTTCCGCATTCCTGACACTGAGGAGGAGGAAGGAAGCCTCTTTGTCGTCCCATCACTTAACCCCATTTCCGGTAATGGCGTGATGCCCTGAGCGGACGAGGTAGTCGATCACGCCTGCTAAACAGGGGTCCGTCCCAATATTGAGGTGATGTTGGATGATACTTAACACATCGTAGCTCGGTACATAGTCAATCCTTCGGTGAAGGG
Organism: uncultured Nitrospiraceae bacterium; assembly: GCA_963730935.1. Lineage (GTDB taxonomy): Bacteria > Nitrospirota > Nitrospiria > Nitrospirales > Nitrospiraceae > Nitrospira_C. The sequence goes on from CAVSTP010000004.1 coordinate 998,542, forward strand.
TACGGTATCGTCGAACTCTCACTCGGTTGCCGGTAGGTCTTACATTGCCGGAAATGCTTGCCCCTTCATTCATCTGCTATCTCCACTTTCTGCGTGATGTGATGACGACGAGCCGGGTGGCGAGGCGAGTGCTCATGCCGCCTCTACCAACAGGTCAATATTGAAGGTTAACGGCCGCTCCGTGGTTTGACGGTTCCCGTTGGGGACACCAACGCTCTCACTGGGTCCTCTGAGTTTCTCGTAGTAGCCTCGCTGTCGCCGACCGGCTAACACCTGCGGGACGCACCCTCGTGCCACCCTGACTGTCACTCCTGTTGCTTGAGCCTCTCCGGCACGCCGGCGGCGGCTTCTTTGTTGTTTCCTCCTTGAAATGTGCGTTGGCTCTCCTCCTCCTGTGAGAGAGCCAACTTCATTTCAAACCAAAGGAGGAAACAAGATGGCAACCAACAATATACCCGCAACGACGCTGCGACGAGGAATCGTCACGGCAACAATTTGGGAAAATATGAGTGAGAACGGACCGTTCTTCTCGACGACCTTTAGCAGATCGTACAAGGATCAGTCGGGCAAATGGCGCAACGGGACCTCGTTTGGTCTCAATGACCTCGAGACACTACGCAACCTCGCTTATGAAGCGAAGGAATGGATCGCCGCTCATGCCTTGAAACGCTGAGCCGTTTTCTTCGCTAACACCGTTGGAACTGACGCCGGCACAGTAAAAACAAGCGTCATACCCTTTGAGTTGTTCGGCGGTTGCATCAATTTTTTGAAAAGCGGGCGCGATGAACGATTTTAATCTTGGATGACTGACGCCCAATGGCTTTCTGCACACGGCAAGGACCGAATCCACTTGATTGTTCTCCAAACATTCAAGCAACACGCCTTCTCCGACCATTCCCGTTACCCCGGTAATAATGACTTTAATTCCCATTCTGAATTCCTTCCAACTCCATGCCTAATCCTGAAGAGCCTAGCCGCCGGGTGGTTGGCGACCCGCGGTTTAGGAATTTCCCCGAATCCTACCCCAGCCAGACTTAAGCCCACAAGAAATCACTGAACAGGTTACTCACGAAGTGGGTGCAGGTGGGGCTGGTTTGTCCTGTCCTGGTAGCAGCGTGGTAGCAGAGCGGCGTCTTATTTCAGAGGAACCACAATGGAGTGCTTCGTGGCATGTTCATACTGCCATGCTTCCTGATGGGTGACGGGAGGCTGCTCGGTTTCTATGGGGTACGAGACACTAATGGTGATGATGAATGAACTGTGCCGGACTCAATGTCAGAGACCGGGAGATTGGCATCGTCTAGAGAGACGCCTCGTGATTTATATCATGGTTGATCGACGCGCATGTACTGTGGGTGGGATCGCGCAACTGGTCGATTCCCCCACGGCAATAGCCAAGAGGCAACCACCGGCACCTGCCACAGATGGAAGGCAGATCGTCGCCGCATACTGAGCTCCGAATACGCTCAAGTATTTGTTGCCAGGGGATGCGACACCCCACCTTCAGCCCGAGCCGTTGAAGCACCACTTGATCCTGGTCGATCATCTCCTCCTCCGACCGCGCCCCGTTCAACACGCACCCGGACGGATGCTGGTGTGGACAAGCTGCACAGACAGTATCGGGAGATGCGAGGACCTCAACCCGGGACTCGGGATGATCGGTGAGAGTTCGATGGATCACGGCCATGTTCTTGACAAACTCGGCGTTGTACCCCTCTCCACGAAACCCTTGCATGCACAAGAGCGTATGGCCTCTGAGGCGGACCGGAGGGGAGGATTCGTCAGACATATCGAGATCGACCATGGCGATAGTACACGGAATTGTGCCACCGCCAGCCAAGCAAGTCAAAACGGGAGAGACAAGGGCTCGAGGTCAGGGTGTCCGACCCGCGCCACCTTGGTAGCGGCCTCGGTGTGGTAGTGGAGTCGGTGAGGCTCTCCCCCGACCCGTTGACGTTGCCAAGACAAGCCTGTGCCCAGGCACTGTGTATACCGAAAGACCCTCGCCCTGCGCCTTGACGGTGCCAGGGGCTCCGCGCTCATTGCGTTAGCTTCTTTTTGATAAAAGACAGGTTCTCGGGGGTAGATCGCACACGTATCTTTAGTCCCTCGGCAGTATATTCTTCGGACAAGATACGCATCCGAGCTCTGATCTCTCCAATGACCTCTTGAGCAGTAAACGGGATAGAGAACTCCTCGTCGATCATATCGCTCTCAAAGTACGTCATAATGCGCTCACGTAACGCTTTCACGTCTTCCTTGCTTCTCGTGGAAAGCAAAACGGCGTCGGGATATTTCGCCTTCAGTGACGCGAGCTCTTCCGGTCCGAGACGATCTCGTTTATTCAACACCAAGAGACTGGGAACATCCGTGGCTCCAACTTCGGCTAACACCTTCCGCGTGACTTCGAGTTGGGATCGAAAGGACGGGTCTGAGACATCGACGACAAATAGCAACAGCGAGGCACTGGCCGCTTCATCAAGCGTCGACTTAAACGAAGCCACCAGGTCATGCGGGAGCTTTTTGATAAATCCAACCGTATCGGTCATGAGCACCTTCGGCCGCGTTTCAGGATACAGTGGCCGGATGGTGGTATCGAGTGTGGCAAACAGCTTGTCGGCCACGAGTACCTCGATTCCAGTCATGGCACGCATCAGCGATGATTTGCCGGCATTGGTATAACCGACGAGAGCGACCGTCAATTCGTTTTCCCGTCTTGCGCGGCGCGTTTGATGTTCGTCCCCAATGGACGCCAATTCCGACCTGAGCTCTTTCATGCGATCGCGAATTCTGCGCTTATCGAGCTCAAGACTCGTCTCGCCTGCCCCTTTGCCTCTGCTTCCCCCGCTTTGCCGCTCTCTGCCGCCACCGGTTTCACGCAAACGTGGCGCAAGATAATTGAGTCTAGCGATCTCCACCTGGAGTCGGGCCGCTCGTGTACGAGCGTGTCGACTAAAAATCTCAATGATGACACCGGTACGATCGAGCACAGGAACTCCGGCGGCACTTTCAAGATTTTTCAATTGTGACGGCGAAAGATCACAGTCCACGATGACTGTCTGCGCCTGTTTGACAGGAGTGGGTGAGACCTCGATCGTTTCAGCCGATTCGCCTTCCTCTGATTCATCCGCAGCGTCCGATGCAGCCGCCTCGCGCTTCAACGCCGCTTTGTTCGTCTTTCTGTCAACCGAAGCCGCTACTTTTCCAGTACCACCGGTCCACAGCGCCAATTCGGCGAGTTTTCCCTTACCCAGGACCGTTGCGAATTTATCGGAACTACGTTTTTGTCTGACTTGGCCGACGACATTGTACCCGAGGGTTTTCACAAGACGTGTGAGCTCGTGAAGGGAACTTTCTAACTCTTCCCCGGTCACACGAGGAGTGTGGATCGCCACAAGAACGGCACTAGGTTGTGAGGGTTTCGACATCGCTTGCTTTCCTTGACCACAATTCTGTGAGGGTATTGGATATTAACCGGGATTTCCGTTTGAGGGCTAGATCGCGTCGCGGTATATATACCCAACGGCCTCACCGTGCAACGGTTCCAGTCCTGCTTTCAGTCCATTCCACCGCCCTGGTCCTCGTTCGCTCGGCTGCGTAAAGGACGACGACTCGATGAATGAGTGGGACTGGAAAGGAATGATGGAAGCGACCCGTTGAAACCGAATGATTATCTGCTACCAGGACAGGACAAACCAGCCCCATCTATACCCATAACCGGAGCTGTCTGCTTTGTGGTTTCTCGTGGAGATACGTTGTCTGAGGTTGGACTTTCGGAAATTCGTAAACCGCAGGTCGCCCGTTCAATCCGGGTCGCCGGCTCCAGTTCCGGTGATTGAACTCGTTCGAATCATGTATAGGGATTGCTGTCAAAGCGATGACCTGGGGCCGACTTGACGGAGGCTCATAACGGAGGCTAAAGTCTTCCAACCTCATGACCAATCACCACAACCTGCCTGCGGCCCTCCCTGGAAGGCCACGACCGCCGGACAAACGTGAGGAAGGCGGTCGCGCATGCAGAGTTCATCACCAACGACTACATCGGGAAAATCTGAGTGCACTGTTCTCTTGATCGAGGATGATTCAGAGCAATTGGCGTATTGGGCCAGTGCACTTAGAAACTGCTCATCCCATTATTCGGTGTTGGAAGCGGCAAGCGGTGAAGAAGGCCTCGACCTGCTCAAGTACCAGAAAGTCGACTGCGTTGTCTTGGATCTGGATCTGTCGACCTCATCAGGTTTCCAATTCTTGTTTGAGCTAGTCCCCAACCGTAACCGGCCAGAGATCGCCGTACTCATTCTGAGTCGTCTACAGAATCCCACACTGGAAACGGTGGCGCTGGAGAATGGTGCCCAAGCCTATCTAATTAAGCAGCACACGTCGGCTGACGCACTCGACAAAGCGATCCAGAAAGCTGAGGCCGCTGTGGCATCTGGGCTGGGTAAAAAGCCCAAGGTCTGTGCCTAAACTGCCTCCTTTCGTTCGCACACGCTTGAACCGCTGATCTTCTTGTCGAGGCGTTCGGCTCTAGACACCCACCCAGTGTGACCTCTCAGCGACCCAGTGTATCTCTGGCCGGAATATGTCCCTCATGCAACTTGTGACTGAATTCCTGCTGAAAGGCAAAGAGCTATGCAAGCGCCTGCGTTCTAAGGAGGGAACGACCCTTTCCAAGGGCGACCTGCACCTATTGAGGGAGCAGCTACAGCTTCTCGATACCGAAGCGGCGAATCTACTGAATCAGAAGGAGGGAGGAGAGTGACCGGCCTAGAGTGACCCTCAGACCGCCTGTGTCGTTCGCCGTCTTCGCATCCACATAACCAATGGCACTCAGTCGCCAACGTTTTACCGACGGACGTCAGATGACTCCGCATGAAAGGACCACCTTTCTCAGGTGCCACCAATGGCACCCTCTTCTGTAACTCCTTGAATTTGTTTGCTGCGAAATGTCACTTTTTTCACTGTTTTTTCGTTGAACTGATTGATTTATTAAGGCTTTCTCGTGCCCTAAAAAGGCTGGTGTCGACAGTTCGATTCTGTCCCTCGGCACCATCTTTCCACTCCCTACGCGATCCTGAACTAGTTCGACGTAGATCGATGACACTTCTAGTGCCACCTGGAACGCGTTTTTTGCTCTTTGGGACTAATTTCCTCTCGTAATTTCTGCTCGGTAAATACCAGCCGTGAAACCGCATCTCGTAGACGCGAATCCCGCGGCATAGACCGCGAAAAACAGACAAAAAAAGGGTGCCATGCTTTCATGGCACCCTTTCGCCTGCTCGATTAGCGTGAGCCGCTTACCAGCGATCGCGCTTTCCACCGGGACCACGGCCACCGCCGCCACCGAATCCACCGCCGCCGCCACCGGAACGCTGCTCCATCGGTTTCGCTTCATTGACCGTTAACGTGCGGCCACCCATGTCCGAGCCATTAAGCGCCGTGATCGCGGCTTTCGCCTCAGAATCCGAGGACATCTCCACGAAGCCAAATCCGCGGGACTGTCCCGTGAACTTGTCTGCGATGATCCTCGCAGAAGCCACCGTGCCATGCGCCCCAAACAAATCGTTCAACTGCTGCTCGGTCGCCGAATAGGGCAACCCACCGACGTAAAGTTTCGAACCCATGTGGGGTTCCTCCTTTGAATATGACATTGTCTTGAACACGAGGAACGGGGGAAGGAGCGGGCCGAAGACGCGAGACATGCGGCGACTTGGGTCTGACTTCCGACGAGATTCCCGGACAAGGCAACATCGATGTTGCGGGCCTTCCTCATTGAACCAGCTTCGTCGCGAGGCCCGTACGACGATAGACTCAACCGTAACACAGGGAGTGGTTGTTTACAACCTTACATATGATGGACAGAGGGTGAACGGTGAAATTGCTCCACCACTGGGAACGTCAGGGACGCAAAGTCCCAGTAGCGCATGCGGATCGCTTCCGAATGAGTCCCGGCTTGGAAGACGATCTCCTCGTCCTCCACGAGTGATTGATCAACATATACAGGGAGCCCGTAGAGATGCCCAAAGGGCGGCATTGCACCCAACTCACAGTCCGGAAACATGTTCTTGAACTCCTCCTCGGTCGCGAGCCGCACTTGGTGAGTGGCGAACACAATCCTCAAGCGGTGGAAATCCACACACCAGCTTGCCGGCAACACCATCATAATGAACCGCTGATCCACTTTCACGATTACAACTTTGGCCATCTCCTTTTCCGGAGTATGGAGCATCTGAGCGATGGCCACAGCATGAAACGCCTCCGGGTGGGGCAGTACGTCATAATGTACCCGTTCGTGATCAAGATAGGCTTTGAGTATCCGTGAAATTGACATGGTGCCACCTCCTGAGGTCCCCTATCTCCGTAAGCAAAGCCTTACGCCTTCGAAAGCGATACTGCTGTGAAAGGTGAACTGCGAATCGCAAGAATTAACTCGCATCGAGCGTAGGCTTTCAGTCTAGAGCAGTCAAGAGGGCATCTTTGAAAAGTCCAATCTAGGTTGACCGAGATTTGGATTGACCGTTGCACACAGGGGCGTCGCTCCTTCCACCGGAACTGGCTGGCAAAGTCCCTGTCAGCAGAAACGTACAAGTAGCTCCATTAGCGAGACCTTTCGGGTAGGAGCGAGCGGCCATACCTTAAAGCAGTGGGCAGCGAAGTAAGAAGGTGCCACCAGGCACCTCATTCTGTAACTCTTTTCTCCCTTTACGGTGCGATAGCGCGGTATATAGATGGCTTAGGAACCCGCCAGGTCACTTTGCCAGCCTTTGCGGATGCGGGGGGATGCTGAGACCATCATGGCTGGTACTGGTCGCCGCTCTGTCGAGATTATCCCAAAACCTTTGCTGACACTAAGGCCCACATTTTTCTCAGTTTTCGTGATAGAGCGCCAGGAGTTGATCAAGCTGCGCCTGAACTGCAATCAGTTCGTGTTCGCCCTTTGGATTGACACGGATAGCCTGAACCCCTTCCACCGGCACCGCTTCGTCGTCAATCCAAAACACTTCTTGTTCAACTAGGAGTTTCACGGCTTCCGCGATCCACACGGTCTTGTTGGCATAGTTAGTCCACTCTGCGTAACGAAATTGGCTTATCAGATTGGCGTTATAGGTTACCGTCAGGAATGCCTTAACCTTCTCTTGATCCCATGAAGTCAACCAAATCACTTCAAACTGCTCAAATGCCCATTCCAACCAAGCGTTCACTCCAGGGCGCAACTGGAATGCGCCTTCGTAATCGCCGAACAACACACCGTCGATATCGTGAAATAGGATGGGCTTCGCGGTCACGTCAACAAGCCTAGCAGAGGATTATTAAAATCATGAGGTATACCCGCCAAGAGTCGAACTGTTGCGGGTGAGTATTGGGCCTGCCTAACCTAGCAAGTCTGTTGGGCCTTTTTCGTCGGGTCCTTTTTTGGCAAAAGGTCGACATCGGAAGGCGGGGCCATCCCCCGGTGAGCGGATCCGAACAGCTTGGGCGAATTGAAATGGAAAGGCACCCGGGGGTCCGCCTGCCCCGCTGCTCCCTGTCACCGGCGCCGGCATCTGCCCCCTTCTCAGTCTTCGGCGTCGATCCTTCGCAAATAGTGGAGCGCAATGGCCGCAGTGGCCGCGACATTGAGCGACTCAATGTGTCGGCTCAGCGGAATGGTGAAGCGGCATGCAGCCTGCTTGATCGTGTGAAGGGAAAGTCCGCGGCTTTCATTTCCAACAGCGACGATCATACGCTTCGGAATGGTTCGGATCGTCTCCATGCTGACTGCTTGGCCCTCCGCGGCTTCGGCGGCAAACAGCACCAAGCCCTTTCTAGTCAGGCTCGCCACATCCTCAACAACGAAAATCGGCAGGGAAAGCACAGCGCCGGCCGATGCCCGCACCACTTTTGGATTGTAAATATCCGCTGACTCGGGGGTCAGCCACAGGGCATCAATATTCAACGCTGCCGCCGTACGGATGATCGCCCCCACATTGGCGGGATCTTGCAACTGCTCCCCATACAACCCGAAAAGCCTGGATTGCCCAAAAAGCATTTCCTGATTCCAACGCGGCTGTTTCACGACAGCAAGAATGCCTTGGGGGCTTTCGAGATTCGAGAAGGCGGAGAAGATGCGGCTCGAAGAGCGGAATGAGGGAATATTCAGAGATTCCCGAAGGAGACGTTGCTGGTGGCTTTCCCGCCGTTCGTAATCGGCAGCGAGTACCAAACTCTGGACACTGGCCGGATGATGCAGGAGCACATCACAAACGGGCTTGGCGCCCTCGATGATGAAGGCGCCTTGAGCGTTTCGAGCCCGCTTATCTCGGAGGAGTTCTCGAATGCGCGCCGATTGCGCGCGCGTCAATAAGTTGGCAGGTGCGGACAATCGAGCCGTCTGCGATTACCGACGCTTCCTGCCGGATGCCGCTTCCGCCGCACGAATCCGCTGTGCCCTTGCTTTCGCACGCTTGAGCAGGGTCAGCTTGCCGCGAGTCCGATCGTCCTCATGCTGCAACTGCTCGAGTTGAGATTTGAGGTGGGCCTTCTCCTGCTTGTGCAAGGTTGCACATTCTTCACGGGAGAGCTGCACCCAATCCCCGCTGGTGTTGGCTCGCTTGATCCGTTGCTCCAATGATTCGCGCAACTGTTTGTTCCGCATAGAAAGGAGCGACTTCAGGGCCTGTCTCCGTCGCTGTACCTCTTCCTCCTCCGCCATGATCCCGCGAATATCTGTCCCCAACATGATCCGCCTCCTTACGCTCCAAGAATGAATTGTGCGCTATTGTACCCGATTTCATTGCTCACCTTCCACAGGGAGAATTCAATCGTAAGGTATTGATTACAAGCATAAAATTGGCGAAGCATCTCCAGGCGACGGTTGCCATGAATTCCTCGCTTCGGATATCATCGCGCATGGCCATCGGTTCGCAGATCCAAGCCTGGCGCCTGTCCCGGGGTTTTTCACCGGAGTATCTCGCCGCTGAAGCCGGCATTTCATTGCAAGCACTTGACGAGATCGAGGCCGAATCACTGGATCCCTCGACCGGCACGCTGGAACGGCTGGCAACCGCCATGAAGATTCCCGTCGCCTGGCTGTTTGCTCATCCCGACACCTTCGATCTGCTCTTTCATGAGTCTGAGGAGAAAGACGAGACACCGAATGGTCCGGACCCGGTCACGGAACGGATCCTCGCCGGCTCGAGGATGGACCGCTCGCTCTATGTCATGCTCACGGCACTGATCCAGAGCGGCGAACCCAAATTGCTGCGTGCCGCGGAAATGAGCCTCAAGAGTCTGGTCAAGCAATCCAAGCAGTCCACGGTTCCATGGCAGAACCGCCCCTCCGGCCACTTTGAACCACCCAGCGACTGATGAATCTCACGCCGACCGGCGAATCAAAGTTCGTACGCCTGCGTCTTTCCGGTGGTTGCGCGCTTCTGAATTATGAGGAGAGGTTAGAGAACTTGCAGAATGAAACACTTGAGATACCGCGTTTCTGGCATCGTTGCGAGAATGGGATGGTCCGAAGCCTGCCCCCGCTGCTCCAGTAACCGAACCGACCGCTTGGCATCCTGCGCTGCCCGTCCAAGCACCTTCCACAGGTCCGCATCCGAGACGTGATGTGAACAGGAGCTGGTGACGACGATCCCCTCCGGTTTCGTTAAACGAATCCCCAGCAAATTGATGTCCTTGTATCCGGCCAACGCTCGCGGGACAGCCTGTTTGCTGCGAGCAAACGCGGGCGGGTCGAGAAGTACCACATCAAATTGCCTGCCGGTTTGTTCCAACCGACGCAGTTCTTCAAAGGCATCCGCAGCACGATACGAACACCGTTCTTGAACGCCGTTAAGGCGAGCGTGCTCCCGCGCGAGGATCAGTGCCTCCTCGCTGACATCCAATCCTTCCACATGGCTCGCCCCAGCGAGTGCTGCTTGGATGCCGAATGCACCCGTGTGACAGAACACCTCCAGCACCTGCTTGCCTGCCGTCAAGCGCGCAGCGGCAAGGCGATTTTCGCGTTGATCGCAGAACCACCCGGTCTTTTGGCCACGGGCAATATCAACGAGAAACCGCGCCGCCCCCTCCCGTACCTCGATCGTGGTGCCTCCGTCCCCCCGCAAGAACCCAGTCACCGGCGACAACCCTTCCAACAAGCGGCTCTTGGCATCGTTTCGAAGGTAGACCCGGGCGCTCGTCGTTGCCTTGCACAGGAGATCGGCCAACATCTCTTTGCGGCGATCCATCCCGCTCGAGAGCGTTTGCATCACCAGCACATCATCGTATCGATCGACGATCAGCCCAGGTAACAGGTCCGCTTCGCCATAGGTCAGACGATAGGCGGTCGTGTCGGACGCAATTCGCGTCCGTAGCCGCACCGCCTGGGCAATCCGCTCCCTCCAGAAGGCCGGGGTGATCGATTCTTCTTGGAATGTAAGAATGCGGACACGAATTTTCGAGGCGGGATTGTAGAGCCCGCGCGCATAGAAGCGACCGTTCGGCATCACGACATCGACGAGGTCTCCGGTAACCGGCTGCCCGCGGACGGCATGGATAAAGCCGGCATAAATCCACAGGTGACCGGTGCCTGCAATTTCGTTGGCGCGCGCCAATGTGACAACGCCTGTCGGAGTATCCTGCTCGGTAGTCATGCGGTAGTTATCCGATGGAGATGGCCGAAGGTCAAGCCCGTGACCGCGTGAATGTACTCCGTTCTGTCTATGCTTGACGGGTCGCGCCCGCTGTGCTTTGCTGGGGCCAGACATCGATCGGCAGGTGTCCGTGTCGGGCGGGCAGCGTGACAATGGAGAACAACGCGACAATCGGGTCTGCCGTGATCGATCGGCTGTATCAGCTGGGCGTGCGCCACATTTTCGGCATTCCCGGCGACTACGTCCTCAGCCTGTACCAGCTCATTGAACGCTCTCCCATCCGCCACATCGGGACGACTCGTGAGGATTGCGCCGGATTCGCTGCCGATGCCTACGCACGGATCAATGGCATCGGCGCCGCCTGCGTCACCTACTGTGTCGGCGGGCTGAACTGCGTCAATGCGATCGCCTGTGCGTACGCCGAACGTTCTCCGGTCGTCCTTCTGACCGGTTCCCCCGGGCTTTCGGAACGCGTACGCATGCCGTACATGCACCACATGGTGCGGGACTTTTCGACGCAACGGGAGGTCTTTGAGCGCATGACGGTGGCCTCGGTGTCGCTCGACGATCCAACGACCGCCGAGCGTGAGATGGACCGTGCATTTGCCGCTCTCCTGCGGTACCGACGCCCGATTTACATCGAAATCCCTCGCGATCTCGTCCACACGACTCTGCACCATCCACTTCGGCCACTGTGCCTCAACGACGAACCAAGTGATCCCGCCGCCCTGGAAGAAGCAATGGGAGAGGTGCGGGCCATGCTGGCCTCCGCCAAACGGCCAGCCGTGCTGGCCGGCGCTGAAATCGGACGCTTCGGGCTTCAGGATGATTTGACGCGGCTCGTCGAGCGCTTGAAAATCCCGATCGCCTCCACCCTGCTCGGCAAATCCGTCATCCGCGAAGATCACCCCCTCTATGTCGGAGTCTACGGGGGACTCATCGCGCGTGATGAGGTTCAGCAGTTCATCAACGATTCGGATTGTCTGTTAATCCTGGGATCGATCTTATCCGACCTCGATGACCTCGATGCCGACTCTCCCTTACGTTCCGAGGGCCGTACCATCCACGCAACCGCCGATCATGTCAGTATTCGACACCATCGATACGACACCATCCGGTTTCAGGACTTTGTTCAGGCCTTGGGAACGCATGGTCTCTCCGCCCAGTCGTCACGGCCGCTGCCTCCCCCGCTGGCCATCGATGGATCTGCTCCCGCCCCGGACGCGCGGGTGACGTTGAGAGGACTGTTCAGGCACTTGGACCAACAGCTGGGCCAGACGACGCTCGTCATTGCGGACGTCGGAGAGTCGTTGTTTGCCGCCGCAGACCTCCACGTGCACCGGCGGTTTGAATTTCTCTCGCCGGCCTATTACACGTCGATGGGTTTCGCCGTGCCTGCATCAATCGGCGCCTCCTTCGCTGATCCGACGCTTCGTCCCATCGTGTTGGTCGGCGATGGCGCGTTTCAGATGACGGGATCGGAGCTCTCGACTGCGGTGCGCTATAAGCAGTCACCGATCGTGATTGTGCTGAACAATCGCGGATATTCGACCGAACGTGAAATTCTCGAAGGACCCTTCAACGACCTTCACGACTGGCACTACGAACGGATCTGCGATTTGATCGGCGGAGGCATCGGCGTCGTGATCCGAACGCAGCAGCAGTTTGAGCAGACGTTGGCGAAAGCCTTGGCCGATTCCGGTCAGATCTACGTCCTGAACGTGCTGCTAGATCCGGCTGACCGCTCGCCGGGCATGATCCGTCTGGCTCATCGCCTGGCCAAACGCCTTTCCACCGACCGCCCGTAACCCTGCCTTTACCCAAACCGCCCATGTAGGGGTGAAGGCTTTTCCCATCACTTTCCGGCCTCGAGCTAGCCGCCCATCAAGGGCTGGACGTACAGTTTCGAGTAAGTACTTAGTGGCACGCCATGTGCACTCCCAAGATTTCCAATCGGGAGAACCCGGACGCTCGACGAGTGTCGGATCCTCCATCGGCTCGGCTTGAGCGAGGTGGACGATCTTCGCCTTTGGTGATGATGCAGAAACTAGTCACGGGATACGCGGTCACGGAGTGGCTCACGGAGCCTTCTATGCCGCATTACGTCGTGTTTGTCGACCTGGACGGTACGCTGTTGGATACAGGCACCGCCACATGGGAAGCCGCAGCGCCGGCGCTGCAGGCGTTACGCAGCTACGGCATTCCGCTGATTCTGGTGTCCAGCAAGACCAGAGCCGAGCTTGAGCCGCTTCGACGACGGCTGCAGCATCAGGACCCTTTCATTGCGGAGAACGGCGCCGCCGTCTTTGTGCCGCAGGGTTTGTTCACGTTTCCCCTAGAACGTGTGCGTACGAAAGCCTCGTACGACGTGATCGAGCTGGGGATGCCCTATCACATGTTGCGCGATGTGCTCAAACAGATCGAAGACGCCGTCGAGACGCCGCTCCATGGTTTCGGCGACCTGTCTGTCGATGACATCATGCAGGTCACCGGTCTCTGCCGTGCCGATGCGACGTTGGCCACGATGCGGGAGTATGACGAACCGTTCCTACTCCAAGGGCCGCAGACGCTGGTGGAAGAAGTCTGCCGGCAGATCGTCACACGAGGGTTGCGGTGGACGAAGGCCGGGGGGCTCTTTCATTTGACCGGAGATAATGACAAGGGAGAGGCCGCTGAAATTCTGATGCGCTGCTATCAGCGCGAACAGCGGCTGAGATTTCAGCCGCGCCCGGTGGAAAGTGTCGGGATCGGGGACAGCATCACTGATGTTCCGCTGCTGGCGGCTGTCGACCATCCCATTCTCGTGCAGAGACCCGACGGTTCCTTTGATACGGATGTCCTTCTCCCTCGGCTCGTGCGCACCCGGGGCATCGGACCCGCAGGTTGGAACGACGCAATGCTGCGGCTGCTGAGGCATAGCTTCTCAGCTGAAATGGGTTTGGCAAGCTGAACACGTCCAGCTCTCAAAAGAGAGCCGGCTAACCTTTTTGTGGACCCCCCTTCGAAGCAAAGACGGTCGCGTCACAGGCCAGATACTTGATCTGCTTCATGGGCACGATGATCACTTCTTTCGCCGAATCCACCTCGAGAACTTCCATATCGTCGCTGATGGTATGCCTGATCGCATCCTTCACGACCAGTTCTTGGTTATCGACGAACACGATCTTCACCCAATATTGCACGTTGTCCTTCTCCTTGTTAGAGACCTGCCCCCAGCTCGTGTGATCGCTGCGCGGCGGCCTCGACTGCCGACAGCAATGCGGCCCGCAAACCGCCGCGCTCCAACTCATGCAGACCGGCGATCGACGTACCGCCCGGTGAGGCCACGCGGTCTTTGAGGACGCCGGGGTGCTCATGAGAATTCAACACAAGGCGTGCCGCCCCTGAGACCGTTTGCGCGGCCAAGAGTTGGGCCGTCTCACGGGGTAATCCCATTTTCACGCCACCGTCCGCCAGTGCCTCGATCAGGACAAAGACATAAGCGGGTCCGCTTCCGCTCAACCCGGTCACCGCATCCATCCATCGCTCTTCCACTTTGACCACCTGTCCGATCGATTCAAATAATGTCCGAGCAACAGTGGAATCGCGCGGGGGCAACCGTTCTTCATAGGCCACGGCAGTCAGACCCTGCCTGACCAGAGACGGCGTATTCGGCATTGAACGAACAATCCTGTGGACCCCGGGCAGATGACAGGCAATACGAGCGATCGGGTAGCCTGCTGCGACCGAAACGATCAAGGTGTCAGGATCCACCGCTCCGGCGATTTCGGCCAGGACATCGTCAAGAATCTGCGGTTCCACCGCAAGAACTAGGAGGTCAGCCTTCTGTGCTACGGCCGGATTGCTGGCAAATGTTTGGATGTTATAGGTGTGGCGAAGCCACTTCAGCCGCGACTCGTCGATATCTGACGCGAGCAGCTGGGCCGGGAGTAGCCACTCCGCATGCAGGAGGCCTGCGATCAGCGCTTGAGCCATGTTCCCCGCGCCGATAAAGCCTATCGTGCAGTCCGACAGCATGCGGGGCGCATTATACTGTCGGCCTCCTAAGCGCTTCAACGTGGAACTTGCCCATATCAATGGCTCTTCGGTAGAGTGATATCCATCGATTCTGAGCATTTATCACTATCAAATCATATTGATCATCGCTCGATGATGGGAGGCAGTCATGAAGCAGTTGGCGCTCTCGAGTCTCGCGCTCATCGCAGTGCTCGTCTCACCCAGTTGGGCCCGCCAGGAATCGCTTACACCCGAGGAAAAGCAGAAGCTTGAAAAGATTGACAAGGTGCTGATCGAAGTCATCGCCCTGTCCGACAAGGGAACGACGGATGCCGGTCCCTTTAGAGAGGTGATCACGAAACGCCTGCAGGAATTCGGCTATACGGTCGTGACCGATCCGGCTCAACCCCACGATGTGACGTTCAACGTCAAGTGCGAACAGCACAAGATCTGGGAAGGCACGACCAAAATGGGCAGTGATGCGGACCTTCCCGATTCCCCCTCGCGGCTCTGGAAGGGCCCAGCCTGCCAGCTTTCCTATGTCTTGGACGGCAAGAAGATGCCGTGGCGAAAAGAGGTCCGGACCGATTTCGTGGACGCGCAGAAGGCAGCCGAAGCCACCCATGCCGGAGATCCGTCTGATTACGCGATGAGCAAGTTGAAGGAACGGCTGGAGGACTATGACTTTCCCGCTCTGATCACGGCCGAGTGGGGGCAAGAAGAGCGCCTGTTCAAAGTATACGACTCTCCCGCCACTCCGCCCGCGAGGAAAGTGCGACTGATTGGATTATTCGGCTACCTCTTCGAGCCCAAAGCCGTCCCCCGTCTGGTTACTGCGCTCAAAGGCAGCGACATCGAAATGGCGAAGGCGTCGGCGCTGGCACTCGGCAACATCGGGCAGAAAGACACGGTTCCCATCCTCATCGACACGATGAAGAACGGGAAACCTGAGTTGCGGCCGTCGGCTGCCAAAGCGTTGGGCGTGTTGGGAGCGCTGCATGGCGATTTTACGATCGTGGATCCCCTGCTCGAAACATTGAAGACGGACGACGTCGCGTTGAAAACCGAGGTCGCCTGGGCCCTCGGCAAATTGCCCGATCGAAAGGCCTACGAACCTCTCTATACGTTGCAGAAGTCGCTGCATCAGGTCCGCGACAACGACGCCGATCCCAAACTGGTCAAATTGAAGGAAGCCGTCAACTGGTCCATTAAGCAGATCGACACGTGGGAGTATCTGCAGTAGGACATCTGTGAGCCCGATCGTTCACCGAGCAGTCATGCTGAAACCGATCGTGTGCCTCATCGGATGTACGATTTCGGCAATTACCTGGTGCGCAGGGCCCGGCTGGACGCAAACCATCGGGGACGAAGCGGAGCTCGAGCGGCTGCGGGTGAAGGCGAAAGACGCCATGGCCAGCGACGATCCTGAGGGCGCAGCCATGGCGATGGGCCGTGCGGCGATGATGGCCAAACGGCTGAGCCTGGTGAATCGAAACGACGGCACCTCGGCGCGCCTCTACCAAGGCGCCGAATCGCTGTTTCGTTCCCAGGAACACGGCTATCGGGCCATGGCCCTATTCAGGCGGGCGGGCGGGCAACTGCCGGCATCCTCAGGGGTCTGCGGCAGCCTGGCATTGGCTCAAGGCAGCGTCCAACATGCCCTCTCCGATCTGGCCCGCCGGGGACTCTCCGCCGGAGGCATTGATGGAGCGGGCGAAGCACTGGCGCGAGACCGCGGACGACTGGATCACGGTCGTGGCGGCCATGATCGCCGACTACCAATGTCCGTGACGGCTAATCCTCCTCGGGATTGATAATGTGCAGGCCTGCCGTTTTGCTCGCGGTCAACAGCTGGGTATCGGCACTTACCACGGTGAGGCGAAGCGGCTTCAGCTCAAGGGCCAGGGCCAAGTGCAGCACTTGCTGTGTCCGCAGTCCCGGATATTCCATCATCAGCTCTTTCGTCGAAAGATAAGTCTCCATCGTCGGCACGATGAATTGAAACAATCCTTCCGCCGATTCCCGCTCGAACTTGTGAATGACCGAGTAGCAATCATCTCTGGTCAGTTCGCCTTGCTGTGCTCGATTCGAAAACGCGGAATATAATTCGGTGACGGTCCAGGTCGGAAGAATGGCCACCTTGCCGCGCTTCACCATCAACTTGTTCACGATCCTGGTGCCGCGCTCCATGCTGTAGCGCTTGACTAGCGCCGTCGAATCGAAATAGTAATAGGGCATGGATCAGGCCCTCCCTTTGAGGATCACCGCGGCCAGCGGCCCCGGCATTTTCGAGAGCCTGTCTTGTAGCTCATCCAACGGCACTTCCTCATAGCCCTCCCGCCGCAGCTTGTCCGCCAAATTGCCGGTATTAAAGCCGGCCGTATCGTTTTTCAACCGCTCGTTCAGCCGCCGCTTGGCAAGCCGACTCGGGACTCGTTGTTGCGTTGCAGTCAATCCCCTGCCGCGGCTCCGTGGCGCACGCCCCCCCTGTTTCAGTCTGCTCATGCGAGTGCTCTCCCCTCCTTGGATGGTTAATGGTTAATGAATTACCGCCGCTGGTTTCCCTTTCACCCCTTCGCGCGGGCACCCCGCCGGACGGATCGCCTCGGCCGGCAGTTCCGATTCTCCATAGACGTGAGCGGCGATCGCCCTGGCGACATCCGTCGACAAATCCTGCTGCATCACTCTGATGACTTTCGCGGTCGCTTCCCGCTCGGACAAGTGCCCTTCCTTGCCGCCTTTGGAGATCGCCCCCACGATCTGCTGTTCGGCCAGATTCACCACCTCGAAATCGCTGCACCATCGCACGTACGTGAACTGGGGATCGCGCACATCGATCGGCCAGACTCGCACCATCCCTCGGATCAGCAATTCCGGATTGGTATGCGGGTCGGCGGCGCCCGGCTCAGTTCCTGCCGACATGGTTGCGACTCGGAGGCCCTCCTTGATCAACCCTTCTGTCAAGGCCCGCTGCGCCGGTTCCACATGGTCGCCCGTGACGCTGACCGCCAGCACCAGATTGGACGAGAGGTACTCCTCCAATTCACGGGTCAGATCCTGGACACGATAGGATGCACCGGTCCCTTGCCCGCTGACGCGGATCACGCGGAGATCCGCATTATAGGTTTCGCGCAGGACCAGGTTGTGGGTGGCCCGTCTGAGTGCTCGAACCTTCGCGAGCTTGTCCGCCGTCTGATGAGCCTCTGCGACATCTGTCTGAATGGTATGATCCAGATCGGCTAAACGTTCCATCAAGGCCGATTCCGCTTGCGCACGATGCATGCCTCCCAGGGCGTAATAGAGATTTCTTTTCGCATCGTACCAGCGGTCGACGATCTTGGCGTTTTCCAGCACCTTGTCAGTGGACACTCGCGTCAGCTGATCGAGTGCCAGCCGCCGTTCATCGTGGCTCGCGCCCCGCTGTTCCACGACCAGGTAGGACTCCCAATCCTTGGATTGGGCCGATACCTCCGCCTTGAAAATGCGCGCGAGGGCCGCATAGGCCCGGTCTTCGGCTGCAGCACGATTGTCGGCCTGCCCGACGCCCGTGAGATATTGTGCGGAGGGATAGTCGGGACTGACGCCGTCGATCCAGCCCGGCTTCGACGGACCGAATGCACATCCGACAAGTAGTACCGAGCCCAGGAGGACCGCCATCCAGCCGTAGCCTTTGATACACCTGTGTTTCATTGCATCACCCGTTGGATGACGATCGACGTTTCCCCAGCACGCAATGAAAGCGTTTTCGTCGAGACGCCTGTCCCACTCGCCACTGTGCCCACCCGATAGTCGCCGGGAGACACCCACGTGCGGGCGACGTGGATTTCATCGGGCAATGTCCGCCAGCTGCGCTTATCAGATTCCTCGGAAGCCACCGCAAACCCTTTGGTCAGAAGACCGACCGCAAGCCCCACCAACGGACCTAGATCTCCTCCGACCGCTTGTTGACTGCCGCGCGACGCGCCTTCGGCAAGGCTGTATTTGAACGCTGCCCTAGCCACTGCCTTCACGGCGATGCCTGCGATTCGGTCGGACAGGGCCTTGTCCGCAAGGGCTGTGACGTTCTGCGCCAGCTCGGTCCGCACGACGACCGGAGCACCCTGTTCCGGCGTAAGGCTAATCGTGTCGACCGGGACCTGCGTCTTTTGCGGAACGATTTTCGGGAGGGCCACACGCACCACCCGGCCGTTCAGACCATACAACACACTGTCGGTCGCTCGATGTTGTTCGCGATTTCCTGAACTAAACCCGCGGTTGACGAGCACCAGTGCGAGCGCATCCCCGCTGATCGGCAGGTCAAGAAACTGATCCTCCTTGCGCGGAGCGCGCCCATTATAGCTGATCACAAGCACTTGAGCGAGCCGTTGCTGCTCCTCAATGCTTTTCCACACCGTGTCCGGGAACAGATGCTGATACTCGGTGAATTCTTGGCTCAGGTGCAGGGCATCCGCCGTCCGTAAGAGATCGGCATGTAGCTGCGACGGCACTCCGGTTCGCGACCAGGCACGCGATGCATCGAAGGTTTCATACGCTTTGCGATAGGCAATAAAGGCATCGTTCAGGTCACCGGCACTTTCATAGAGGATGCCGCTCAGATAGCGCGCGAATCCGTCGTCACGGTAGGCTGCCTTTTCCTTCGTGCGATCCGCTAGGACGTTCAGACGGTGGTCGATACGCCGCGCCTCGACCAGCGCATCCTGCCAACGGTTCAACGAAGCATAGTTCAAGGCTTTGAGGACGTTAATCATGACTTGCTCGTACGGCTCCCCTTCATAGGGCAGACTATTGTCGTTGGTCACGAAGGCCAACGATTCCGTGCGCACGCTTCGGGTGTACAGACGGTCCACTTCGTCTTCCGCCTGTTCGAGCACGACGTTGCTCTGCTCGTACTCGCCCGCGAGCTGGAGCGTCATGCCGCGATCCATCCCATACAACACGCGGCTCTTGGTCCCATACTCGTCTTCGGCCCCCTGGATGATGGCATCCGCCTGCCGGTAATCGTTCTCGAGGAGGCTCTTATCGACCATGACGTAGCGGGTGCCTGAGGATCCGCAGCCGGTCAGGGTCAGAATGAGGAGGGCCGTGGCGAGACGATAAGCAGAAACACAAACGCCCCACCGTGCCGAAGCATGAGCAGTGGGGCGTAGAGCAAGAGGCTTCACCGGAATGTGGTGGAGCTTAGAAAATGGTGCGTTTCTTTTCGATGACTTTCTTGATCTTTTTTTGACCGAACCACACCTTAGCGTTGCTTTCGAGATCGACCATCTGCAGGTCGACCTGATAGAACATGGCCTTCGTCCCGTCGGCCTCGTCGAGAATCGTGGCAATGGTGCCCTTCATCATATAATCGGCACCGATCTCCTTGCCCGGAGCCTTCTGCGTGTCCTCCCTGGAGTACATCGCTTGTTCCTTGCGTTCGACACGCACTTCTTCCCGCTCACTCTTGCCTGCCACGAAGGTGATCTTTTGAGAGTTCGTGAGCTCGCGCTCCAGATCCGTCACAAACGTTTGGACGTTGATGTGCTCGTGACTGTTGTTCAGCACCGTGCCGACCACCACAACGGGCTGGCGGCGGTTCGTTTGGCTGAAGTTGCTCAACCAGGGATATTCCAGCGCTTCCTTGACCATGGATTCTGCCACCATGCGGGAGTCGGTGTCGTTCCAGCGGCCGCTCAAGTCGGTGACGACACCCGCGTCCACACGAGTCACCTTGGTTTCTGCACCACACCCTGCAAGTCCGGCGAGCAGTAGGACCAGCGCAGCGACTCGGCCGTGTGTTATCTGAAGATTCATCACCGGCTCCTTACATGCGTCAATCCCGGTTACCGGTTGGCGCGCTTGTCTTCTTCTTTTTCGAGCCGTTCGAAGAGTTTGTCGGCGTTTTTGCGGACGTAATCCCGCACCTGGGCGTTGAGTTCTTTGGCCTGCTCAAGGTTGTTCTTCATTTCCTCGAGATTCAACTTCGTCAAGACGTAGTAGGTCCCGGTCTTTTCGTCTTTATACCGTTCAATCGGCCTGACGCCGCTGAGCGTCGTCGTCGTGACCGTCTTGATCGCGCGTTCGACGTTTTGTTCCTCGGTATTGCGGGTGAAATCACCCGCCGTGGTGGAGGCGGCGTAATCTCGCATGAGATAGCCGGTGTAGGTTTCGAAGGTCTTGGCAATTTCGGCCCGGGCCCTGTTCTCTGCTGTGTCCCACGCGAGCGGCTCATTCCTGACGCCGGTCACGGAGCCGACGCCGTAGAACGCTTTGGTGTCTTTGTCGTTGTATGCGCCGGATCCTTGCTTCACCCATTTCGGAGGGCCACCGCATGCAGCGAGCGCCAGCAACAGAACGAGGGCTATCCCACCACAGGTCACCTTTGAGAAATTCCCTTGTGGCTGATTCATGCGACGTCCTCCTTGAAAGTGGTCATGAATACTTACCAGACTTACCTGAGATGATCGAGAATTGCAGCGAAATTATGCTAACATGCACCCCTCATCCAGTCAACGCAATCGGCGCTCGGAGAAAGGTGTTCATCTGCATGAGGAGGAGGAAATTTCGTGGGTGACGTTCAAATCGACGACGGCATCATCAAGATCGTCAATCTCGAGGTCCAGGATCCAAAAGCCGCCGCAGTGCTCGCGGAATACCCCCAAATCCGCTGGGCGGAGATCACGAGGCGCGCGCTCAAGATCGGCCTGGGCTACCTGAAGGGGGGAGCAAAAGATTAAAAAGAACTAAGGAGTCGTCGGGGGGCGGGGTGTTTGGTCGGCGCGCGACTGGGCCACAGCTTCATGGGCACGGCTATGGGTCCCGCCAAGTTCTAGATACCGCTCGAAGGCCTCGACGGCTTTCTTCTGGTCCTTCAGACCATCGGCATAGAGCACGCCAAGCGTAAAATACACATCGACGTAATTCGGATTGGCCACTAACGCCGCACGCAGCGCCTTTTCGGCCTCGGCATACTGCCCGCGTTTTTCGTAAATCAATCCAAGCGTGTAGTGCGAATCAGGATTGTTCGGGGCATATTGCACTGCCAATTTCCCCGCGGCCAGCGCCTCGTCGATGTTCGGCAACACTTCAAGCCGCACATAGCTCTTCAAGACATAGGCATCGCCGAATGTCGGGTCGTATTCCAGCGCCTTGTTCAGACGCTCCAATGCTTCGTCCTGCGATTTTCCGCTTTGCAGCATCGCAAATGCCTGTTCGTACTGCATTCTCGCAGCCGCTTGGCGCTCGGCCGGTGACTGCGGTTCGCCTCCAAGGCGGAAGGCGGCTTTTCGTCCTTCGATCATGATCGTATCGCCGTCGCCTTCGAGCTGCGTGAACACCGGATGCTGGGCGTTCTTGGTTTGGTCCGCCACCTGCAGGTTCACGTATCGTCCCAACTCGGACGCCATCAGCCAGCCGTTCTTGTCGAGGTCGGCCTCGCCGGAGAGGGCTTTGACCAATGCCTGAACAAACAGGCTGCGGTCTTGGACTCGCACCGCGCTTTCGCCCTTGTCGGCCGCGGTCAAGACCTGCACGGCGCGCTTTTCCGTATCCTCTTCCGGCGCACTTCGGCCTTCGAGCGAGAGCGCTTGCGTTGAGCTGATTTCCCAGCCGCGCACCGCCGAGTCGAACAAAAACAAAGTGTGTTTGGACGCGCTCCGGTGACTGAACTCTTTGAGCTGCTCGAACGTCACCGCTTTCGACACGTTCCCAGGTTGGGCATCCCATGGAACGAGGTACCCAAGGTCTTTACCTGAGACGGTTTGCGTGATGCCGGCGTGCCCGACGAAATAGATCACCAGACGGTCCTGTCGGCCGACCTTGCGCGGCAGAAAATCGACGAGCGTTTGTTGCAATCGCCGGAAGCTGGCCTCTTTATCGTAGAGTTCGAGGACTTCTTCGAATCCCAACTTGTGTAGGACCTGGGCCACGGCCTTCGCGTCTTCAATGGCGCCTGGGATTTTCGGCGCAAGCAGATAATTTTCGATCCCAATGACCACGCCCCACGATTTGTAATACAGCCCCTCCGGCTTTCCAAGCTGGGCCTGGGCCGGCGTGAACCCGAAACCAATGCTGATGAGGATCGCGAGCAGGCGTGATCGGAGCGACGCACGTGAGGACGGAAGGTTCATGTTGGACGATGGCTTGGGCACTCTGTCAATTCAGCCTACTCTGGCCCAGAACAGCTGTCAACCACGCGCCTTAGGGAATTGCATCGGCGGCCGTACCATTGTATGGTTGAGCCGCTGCAGTCACTCACCTCATACCGGGATGTGAAAGATTCGCTCTTGGAGCCCGATGTGACATGACGGAGAATATCGAAACCCTCCTGAAAGAAAGCCGTCTCTATCGGCCCTCGGCGCAGACGATGGCCGATGCCTACATCAAGAACTACGAAACCGAATACAAGAAATCGATCGCCGATCCCGAAGGGTTTTGGAGCGGGATGGCGAACGAATTGCATTGGTTTTCTCCGTGGAACAAAGTCCTGGAATGGAATTACCCCTGGGCGAAATGGTTCGTCGGCGCGACCTGCAATATTGCTTACAATTGTCTCGACCGGCACGTCGCCTCCCCGCGCAAGAATAAAGCGGCGCTCATTTGGGTGGGTGAAAACGATCAGGAGCGGGTCTTCACATATGCGGAGCTCTACCGCCAGGTCAATCGCTGCGCCAACGCACTGAAGAAGCTTGGCCTCAACGCGGGCGACCGCGTGACGATCTACCTGCCCAAAATTCCCGAACAGGTCATCGCCATGCTGGCCTGTGCTCGCATCGGCGTGATTCACAGCGTCGTGTATTCCGGCTTCAGTGCTCCAGCCTTGGCCAGCCGCATCAATGACGCCGAATCCAGACTGGTCATTACCGCCGATGTGGGATTCGACCGCAGCAAGATCATCAGTCTGAAGCCGATCGTCGACGAAGCGCTGAAGCAGTGCCCGACCGTGGAGCATGTGGTGGTGGTCAGGCGGCAGGCATCAAGTCCGCCGCCGGTGCCGCCGAAAGACATCGACTGGACGGAGTGGGTGAGAAACGAGAAGGCTGCCTGTGCTGCGGAACCCCTCGATTCAGAAACCCCACTATTTATCCTCTATACGTCGGGCACTACCGGCAAACCCAAAGGCGTCGTGCACGTGCACGGCGGCTACATGGTCGGCACCTACACCACGACCAAGTATGTGTTCGATCTCAAGGACGAGGACGTCTATTTCTGCGTCGCCGACCCGGGCTGGGTGACCGGCCACAGCTATATTGTCTATGGTCCGCTGCTCAACGGCGCGACCATTCTTACCGCCGAAGGCAAGCCGGACTATCCGAACCCGGGCCGTTGGTGGGATTTGATCGAACGCTATGGAGTCTCCATTTTTTATACGACACCTACGGCGATCCGCCTGTTGATGCGCCATGGCGAAGAGTGGCCGAAAAAATACGACTTGTCGAGCTTGCGCATTCTGGGCAGCGTCGGAGAACCGATCAATCCAGAAGCCTGGGAATGGTTCCACCGCGCCGCAGGTGGCGACAAACCCATTATGGACACGTGGTGGCAAACGGAGACCGGCGCCATCCTGATTACGCCATTGCCCAGCGTACCGTTGAAACCGGGCTCCGCCACGAGACCGTTCCTGGGCATCGAAGCCGATGTGGTCGACCGACAGGGCAATCCCCTTCCGACCAATCAAGGCGGTTTCGCGGTGATCAAGAAGCCTTGGCCGTCCATGATGCGGACCATTTACAAAGATCCCGATCGTTACAAGACCTACTGGAACACGATTCCGAACTGTTACACGGCAGGCGACGTATGCCACAAGGATGCCGACGGGTACATGTGGTTCATGGGCCGTGCAGACGACGTCATCAAAGTCGCTGGCAATCGACTCGGCACGGCTGAAGTAGAGAGCGCACTGGTCAGCCATCAGTCCGTGGCCGAAGCCGCCGTCATCGGAAAACCGCATAAGACCGTTGGAGAAACGATCAAGGCGTTCATCATCCTCAAACAGGGAGAAGCCGCAAGTCCCGACTTGATTCAATCGATCAAGGACCAGGTTCTACACGAATTGGGGAAAATCGCGGTCCCCTCGGAAGTCGACATCGTGACCTCTTTGCCCAAGACGCGATCCGGCAAAATTATGCGTCGGGTGCTCAAGGCCAAGGAGCTGGGACAGGACCCCGGAGACATCTCGACGATCGAAGAGTGAGCACCTCACATCTGATGCAGCGCTGGGTTCTGCTGCGAAGGGAGACGGGCATGGCAACGCGAACGGGCCGCACGATGGTGATGGGAATTGGTCTTATCTCCCTCATCCTCATCACTGGTCAGACAGGAAATGCTTTTGCCGCCGACCAAGCGAAACCGGCGAAAAAACCCAAAGCATCTCCCGAAGCCAAGGCTCCCAAAGCGAAGGCGGACAAGCCGACGTTTCAAACGGCCGAAAAAGCAGGTAAGGCCAACGCCTGTTTCGGCGAAGCGCCGCAGATCGTCAAACTGACCCCGGATGAGGGCAAAGTCGGGGATGCCGTCACCATTACAGGCACGAAGTTCGGCTCGGCTGATTGTCTACGAGGCGTGTCTTTCGGACCCGGCCATGCGGCGACCTTCAAGATGAAAAACGAAACCACGATTACCGCCACCGTGCCGCAAGGCGGACGCAAAGGACTGGCGATCGTGACCGTGACCACGGCATCAGGCACGGCTTCCAAGCCGTTCCTGATCAAGTAACCGACGGCCCTCAGCGCTGAGCTACGAAGGCTGATGCCGATCGTGCCAAACACTTCACATGAGAAAACCGGGTGAGCCAATCTATCTGAGACGGCACATGGTCGCTCTGGCCATGGCGGTTATTTTGCCCATCATTGCGTTACAGCTATACAAGATCTATGTGGGACAGATCAGTTTCGGCGTGCAGATGGGGTTGGTAGTCGTGATCTCGGTGCTCGCCGGTCTGGGCCTGTTTTTCACCTACAGATCCTCGGCGCGCAATCAGCCCTGACGAGTGTCTTCACACCCACGATGTTCGCACTTCCTTACAGGACGTTAGGCTTTTTAGCGTGCGGGCTGGCAGCTACATGAGGCCGTGCTTTTTCAGATAGTCCTTATCGATGACGGGCGTCGGCTTCGGCAGCTGGCTTCGCTGTTGGAGAAGCCGTTCGACAAACTTTCCAATGAGGTCGGATTCCAGGTTGACTTGATCATCAACCTGTTTGAGTCCCAGCGTCGTAACGGCAGCGGTATGCGGAATGATGGAGACGCTGAAGGAGTGATCGGTGGCGTCATTGATCGTCAAGCTGATCCCATCGACCGTAACCGAGCCTTTGTGCACACAGTATCGCAGGACGTCCGAGGGCGCTTCGATGACAAACACGATCGCATTGCCCTCCTGACGGCGGCTGCGGATCGTGCCCACCCCGTCGACGTGACCGGCAACCAGATGCCCGCCGATCCGTTCATTGAGTTTCATCGCGCGCTCGAGATTGACCGGAGCCCCACCCGTCAGCCGTCCGAGGGTCGTGACCGACAAGGTTTCCGGCGACGCTTCGACAACGAAGGTTTGTTCAGCTTTCGCGACCACGGTGAGACAAGTGCCGTTGATGCTGATACTGTCCCCGACCTTGAGCTCGGCCAACACCGTCGAAGCGAGGATCGTCAGGCGAGTGCCGCCGAGGGTCTGTTCCAGCGAGGTCACGGCGCCCATTTCTTCCACGATACCGGTGAACATCAGTCTTTCCTGAAGATGACCTGCTTCAACACATAGACAAAGACGACGATCAAGACGACCACTCCGAGCGAGGCCAGCACCGCGATTACGATGTTCTCAGTCGCCATCTCCTGCATGGCGGCCCATTATATCATCGGGCTCTTTATTTCCTCATGGCGAGCCAGAAGAACCCGGCGGCAGCCACCTGGAGACCGGCAATGATCCCGAACGCCCCGGCATAGCTCATGTTGGCGATCAGCACACCCGCAAGCAGAGGTCCGCTCGCATGTCCGATATCTCCAATCGTGCCTTGCATGCCCATGCCAGCTCCCAACGTCTTGAACTCTGAACTATCCGCGACAAACGCCGAAGAGGACGAGGAGACAACCGCCTCGCCGAAGCCAAATCCCGCCGAGAGCACTAGCAGCGGGGCCAGCTCGGACACATGCGGAATAGACACAAACGTCGCCGCACAGATCAGGAGCCCCAACATGATCAAGGGCTGTCGGCCCATGCGGTCAGAGACGCGTCCCATAATCGGCTTCGAGATGAACGACGTCAGGGATTGGATGGTGAACAAGAGCCCCACTTCTCCAGCGTTGAGACCGACCGAGATGCCGTACAGAGGCAGAAATGCCATCAAGGCGCCGTTGGCAATCATCTTGGCGGCATCGGTCGAACTGGTGACCAGGACCCTACGGTTCCTGGCGACAATGCTGAAGCCTTTCCACATTTCCGACCAGACAGAGGCCAGGCCCTTGTCATGCAGGCGCGGTGGAGGCGGCGAAAGATGCAGACTGTAGAACATCACGATCGCCGCGCAGCCGAACAGTCCCGCGGTCAGGAACGCCGACGAAAAGCCGTAGGCAAAAGCAAGGTATCCCCCGATGAACGGGCCCAGCAAGGCGCCTGATTGCGTGCAGGCCGTATACGTGCCCAATGCGGCGCCGCGGCGCTCCCGATACAATTCCGCAACCGTCGCGAGCGCGCTCGGCGCGAAGATCGCTGTCGCCAATCCATGAAAGAGACGAAGCAACGTCAGCACGTTCAGATCTGAGATAAAGGGATAGAAAAACGGCGGGACCCCGAAGGCGATGACGCCGACCCGAAGGAGCATGCGGCGGCCGTAGATATCCGAGAGCGCGCCGGACGGAAGTTTGAGAAAAACCCCCGTCAGTGTTGAGACGGACACAATCACCCCGATCCGCTCAGGACTCGCACCAAGTGATTCGGCAAAGAGAGCCAAGACCGGCATCCGAACCATGTTGTAGCTGATGAAGCAGAAGACGCCGATCGTGCACAGAAAGGCAAAGCTGCGCGAGGTCGTCATGGTGTAGAACGTCCGGAATGCCCGCTCATAGAGGGTAGCCCCTTGCCACCCAAGGCTTCTTTCAAGAACGCCACATCTTCGTCGGGTAAAGGAGGAGGATCGGTGGCCTCAAATAGTACGCGCTCTGGCCGTTGGCGGATTTCGAGCCCCAATCGGTTCACGACGGCGATGCCCTTCCTGAGCTTTCTGATGACCGTGGCACCGACGAGCGGTCGCAACAGTGAGGCCAGTCCTGAAAGCACGCGGTTGTCCAACATTGTATAGGCCACCAAGGTGTTCTCCATCGCTTCGTGGCCGCTTGGCTCCTTGACAGTGCCCATGCGGAGGAATACGACCGCTTTCCCGCTCACATTGGGCAGCAACCGGCTGCGATGCGTGCCTTCAAGATAATAGACTCGGATCGCACGCTCTTGGTACACCAGTTGCACCATCCCCTCCGTGCCCTCGCCGTCATTGGCCCACCACCGGCCGGGACCGCGCATTTCCGCCTTGTAGTCCGCCAGGTCAAGACGGTTAATCAAAGCCGCCGCCAACGGCGGATGATCCAGCAGATGAAAATACATCGACGCATCCATCGCGGTATTCAACGGTCCGAGCGCGTTGGCAGTCGTGTAGTGATCGATGACAAACTTGAGCCGGCAGGCCCAATCTTCGGGGATGTGTTGAACGGGAAACGCAATCCCACCGTGTACAGTCTCCAATCTGCACGAGTCTGCCCAGGCCTCGTCCAGAGATCCGGCTAACGCAAGCGCCATCGTTCCAACAACGACGCTCGAGCGCCCGCGCGCCAACAGCCGGTCCTTCGCCTTCATGAGACTGATTTTGGAACCTCGACGGCGACATGAAACGGGAACAATTGTCGAGGATCCTGCCGAAGCCGTGCCTGCCGCAATAGGGTCTCCAATGATGCCGTCACGGTACCCTCGAACGAGAGCTGGCCGTTAGTCACGATCGTGACCGGCTTAGCCGGATCGATCAGGCGATCGTTCAGAAACAGGCTATAGCGCTGAATGCGTTCCGTGTTCACTTCGATCCGGTTCGCCGAGACAATGGTCGCTTCAAGCCTGGCATATTCGCGTTGTGTGATTCGCTGGTCCCGCTTGTCGATCAGGTCGTCGGAAAACGCAGCGATGGGATCGGTGACATCGAGTCGCACCCAGCCGAACGGTTGAAAGTGACTGGCTTCACGCACCACGGTCAGCTTCGCCGGCAGAGGATCCCGCCGTTGGCTGCTGAGCCATGTCATCAGCGCCGGCAATTCTTCCCGGGGAAAGTAATGTCCACCGGCCATCGGATGTTCACCCTGATGCTCGCGATAGACATGCGGATAGCCCAGCGCGGTCAACTCCCGTGCGATGGAACGGCTGAGCGCCACAGGCATAACCTGATCTTTGGCGCCGTGAATGATGTAGACGGGCGTGTTTCGAAGATTTGCCAGAAAGGGCATCAACACGTCATCGAGCCCGCTCGCCATGGGAGCGAGGCCCGCAAATAGCGGCGCATGGTGCATGCCGATCAGCCAGGCGCCGATGCCGCCGTTCGACATGCCTGTGAGAAAGATGCGGTCCGGATCGAGGTGGTAGCGCTGCCGTACGTGTCTGATTGTCGCAAGCACCAGGTCCTCGGCCCGGCGCGTGAACCAGGCTCCTGCCGGATAGGTCGGACACGCCAGGATGTAGTCCTCCCCAAGGCGCGCCTGCCAGCGTTCGAGGTACACGTCGCCTGTAAATCCCGCGCCGTGCAGGCAGACGATCAGCGCATATCCTCTTGAGGGTTGATACGTGAGTGGAACCGAAAGCGCGAGTCCATAGCTTTGCCCCTGCACCCGAATCCGTTCGTCGGACAGCGTCCCGATCGGCCGACTGTCATAGCTCCGCTCGGTTTCGATAATTCG
Source organism: uncultured Nitrospiraceae bacterium (assembly GCA_963730935.1). Classification (GTDB taxonomy): domain Bacteria; phylum Nitrospirota; class Nitrospiria; order Nitrospirales; family Nitrospiraceae; genus Nitrospira_C. The sequence continues at coordinate 1,028,055 of CAVSTP010000004.1, forward strand.
AATAACCCGCTCAATCGACGCATCCGGATGATGCTGAACGGCCTGCAGCAGCCGTTCGGCCTCGTCGCTGTCCGGCGAATCGAGGTACCGGAAGACCAGTGCGGGCAGCTGCTTCGAGCCAGTCTCCAGCTCAGCCTGGCCAAAGCCGAGACTCCACCAGACGACGGTCGGAAGGACTAGCGCCACGAGCCAGCGATTCACAGGTGACCTTCCACCACGAGGTCGCGTCCGAGCACTCGGGTGCGCACGTGCTTCAACGTGAGCGCCGCCGCCAGGCGCCCGGGGCTTCGGCCGCCGATCATGCCGGTGGCATCCCTGCCGCCCAAAAGCGACGGCGCGACATAGAGGCGAACGCGTTGCACAAGCTTGGCCTTAAGCATCGCTGCATTGATTTCAGCGCCGCCTTCCACTAACAGAGACGTAATCCCCCGCTTTCCAAGTTCGCGCATGAGCGCGGAGAGAGAGACTCGCCCACGGACCAGAGGCAGCACGACCACCTCGATACCTCGTCGCTGGAGTGCACGCCGTCGCGCAGCCGAAGCCGCCTCCGTGGTGGCAATTACGGTTCCGGCGCCATTCACTCGGCGGAGAATTTTCGCGTTGAGTGGCGTCCGCAGGCGGCTATCGACGACGATTCGCAGAGGCTGCTTTTTTGCCAATCGCTTGAGTTGTGGACCGATCCGCGCCGTCAGCGACGGATCGTCAGACCGCACCGTCCCCACGCCGACTAGGACGGCATCGACCTCGGAACGGAGCTGATGGACCTCGCGCCGGGACGCCTTGCTCGTGATCCACTTCGCCTCTCCAGACGCCGTCGCGATCTGACCGTCAAGCGTCATGCCCGCCTTGAGGATGACATACGGACGCTTCGTCCGTACCCAGTGCCTATACGTGTGGTTCAACGCTTCCGCCTCCCGGCGCGCAATGCCGGTCGTGACAGCCCTTCCGGCTCGCCGAAGCGCGGCTGCACCCCGGCCATTGACCAAAGGATTTGGATCGCGTTGGGCGATAACCACCCGCCTCACCCCTGAGCGGACAATGGCCGGCACACAGGGTGCCGTCCGCTTTTTCAGGTGGCAACAAGGCTCGAGCGTGACGTAGAGGGTGCCGCCGCGGGACTGTGCCCCAGCCCGCTCGAGCGCAAGCACCTCGGCGTGTGGAAGACCGGGCCGGAGATGATACCCCTGTCCTACGACCCGTCCTCGATTCACCACGATGGCGCCGACCATCGGATTGGGACTCGTCGTTCCACGACCTTTCGCCGCCAGGCGCAGGGCCGACTTCATGTAACGAAGATCTTGAGCGCCGTGTACCCGCATCATCAAGGGGTCGCCACGCAGGGGGAGCGTTCCTGAGAGGGGCGCAGACGAGGAAACGAGAAACGTCGTGCCGTAACGTTTCGCAATGGCGCCGGCGTTTCTCGGATCCGGCGGGCTGTCACCCGCTGCGGATGGTCACCGCTTCCTGCGTGATTTGGGAGAGCGGCGGCGGACGGACCGTGCCGATGCCGCCGCCTTCGCTCCCTTCTTGGCTTCCGCTTCGGCCAGCGCCGCGTGCGCTGCAGCCAGCCGAGCGATCGCGACGCGGTAAGGCGAGCAGCTGACGTAATCGAGTCCGAGCTGATGGCAGAATTCCACTGAACTCGGGTCGCCTCCATGTTCACCGCAGATGCCGAGCTTGATGCCGGGCCGCGTTTTCTGTCCGCCTGCAATGGCCTGTCTCATCAACGCACCGACCCCCTCCCGATCGAGAACGGCGAACGGATCGGCGTCCATGAGATTGGCGGTTTTATAATGGTCGATGAACTTGGCGGCATCGTCACGGGAGAATCCGAAGGTCGTCTGGGTCAGGTCGTTGGTGCCGAAGGAAAAGAATTCGGCCTCTCCGGCGATGCGGTCCGCCGTGACGGCCGCCCGTGGCAATTCGATCATCGTCCCGATCAGGTACGAGAGCTTGACATTGTGACGCTTCATCGTCTCTTGGGCGACCTCGCGCACGAGATCCTTTTGCGACTTCATCTCCGAGACCATTCCGACCAAGGGAATCATGATCTCGGGCACGATTTTCTTGCCTTCCTTGGCGAGTTCGCAGGCCGCCTCCACGACCGCCCGCGCCTGCATGCGCGTAATTTCCGGCATGGTGATCCCTAATCGGCACCCCCGCAGGCCCAACATCGGATTGAACTCATGCAACTCCTCGACGCGTGCGAGCAGCCGGCGTTTTTCTTCCAGCACGGCGCTGTCGCCGCCCGTCAGTTCCAATCGGGCGATTTCGACCATCAACTCTTCGCGCTTGGGCAGGAATTCATGCAACGGCGGATCGAGCAGCCGGATCGTCACCGGGAAGCCCTCCATCTGCCGGTATAGCCCGATGAAATCCTCCTTCTGAAGCGGCAGCAGCTGATCCAGATATTTTTCACGCTCTTCTTTCGTACGCGCCAGAATCATCTTCTGCATGATGGGAATCCGGTCCTCGGCAAAGAACATGTGTTCCGTTCGGCAGAGCCCGATCCCTTCCGCACCGAACCCGCGCGCGATCTTGGCCTGCTCCGGCACGTCGGCGTTGGCCCGGACCCGCAGCTTCCGCACGCTGTCCGCCCACGACAGGATGGTCGCGAAGCGCTGGTACTTGTCGGATTTTTTCTGATCCAGCTTCCCTTGGATCACTTGAATGATTTCCGATTCGACGACTGGAATATCGCCTTCGTAGACATTGCCGGTGGAACCGTTGATCGATAGATAGTCGCCCTCACGGAAGGTCTTGGCGCCGATTTTCACGGTTTGACTGTCGAGCACTTCCACGGATTCACAGCCGGCTACGCACACCTTTCCCATCTGACGGGCGACGACGGCCGCGTGGGACGTCATGCCGCCCCTGGCGGTCAAAAACCCGTCGGCGGCGTTCATTCCATGAATGTCGTCGGGACTCGTTTCCTGACGGACCAGAACCACGCGGCTGCCTGAGGCCTTCATACTGACGGCGCGGTCCGCAGTGAGCGCAATTTTGCCGGCGGCGGCACCTGGCCCGGCTGGCAGTCCTTTGCCAAGGGGATTGACCTTGGATTCTTCTTTCGTATCGAAGATCGGGTAGAGATATTGCGCCAGCTGGTCCGGTCCGATGCGCAGAACCGCCTCTTCCTTTGAGATCGCGCCCTCTTTTACCATGTCGACGGCGATCTTGACGGCGGCAATGCCCGTCCGCTTGCCGACGCGGGTCTGCAACATATAGAGCTTGCCTTCCTGGATCGTGAATTCCAGGTCGAGCATGTCGCGGTAATGCTTTTCGAGTTTCTTGTATGTCTGCTCCAGATCCTTATAGGCTTCGGGCACGTTCTTCGCGAGGGCGCTCACGGGCAGAGGCGTCCGGATTCCGGCCACGACGTCTTCACCCTGCGCATTCATGAGGCATTCGCCGAAAAACGCCTTGTCTCCCGAACTGGGACTGCGGGTGAAGGCCACGCCCGTCCCGCTGGTTTCTCCCATGTTGCCGAACACCATGGCGACGACATTGACCGCCGTTCCCCACGAATCCGGGATCCCGTAGAGCCTGCGATAGGTAATGGCGCGCGCACCGAACCAGGAGGAAAACACCGCGTTGATCGCCATGCGGAGTTGATCGAGCGGTTCGTCCGGAAAGTCCTTCTTCGTCTCTTCCTTGACCAGCGCCTTGAAACTGGCGACCAATTCGCGAAGATGGCGGGCGTCGAGATGCGTCTCATGCGCCACCCCCACTTCCGTTTTCTTATGCTTGAGGATGGCTTCAAAGTGCTCGCGCGGGACACCCATGACGATACTGCCGAACATCGAGACGAACCGCCGATAGCTGTCCTGCGCAAAGCGGTCGTTGCGTGTTTTCGCAGCGAGGCCTTCGACCGTCTTCGTCGTCAATCCAACGTTGAGCACCGTATCCATCATGCCGGGCATCGAGGCCCGGGCGCCCGAGCGTACCGACACGAGCAGTGGCCGTTCAGGATCGCCGAAGCCCATACCCATCGACCGCTCCACGCGCTTGAGAGACTGCAGGGACGCCTCCCACATGCCGGGTGGATTCTTCTTGCCGAGTTTGTAGTATTCGACGCAGGCTTCCGTGGAAATAGTGAATCCGGGAGGGACGGAGATCCCCAGATTGGTCATCTCTGCCAATCCGGCGCCCTTACCGCCGAGCAACTCTTTCATGTTCGAGGTGCCCTCGGCTTTTCCGTCACCGAAGTAGTAGACGTATTTCTTAGCCACGCGTCCCTCTCTTTCCGTACCACTCTCAGCGGAAACCGGATGCGTTCCGGGATGCCGCCGGTTCAAGCTGCAGCCGATAGCGACTTACCAGATAGCGTCTCGCCCACATGCCGAACAGCAAGACCACTCCCACGAACAGGGCCAGCGCGAGCAACCGAAAATCCGAGCGCACCCCCGGATCGATATAGTAGTGGCCGTCGGCGCCGCGGCGAACGGCAATGTCCTTCGCCAAATGGTGCGGCTTCCCCGATGGATCGGCCAGCTTGATCCACTCGGAGCACAACCGCACGGGATCCGGTGCTCCCGTCACTCGCTCCCAGGTCAATCGGAGACACACATCCTCTTTGGCATTGAACAATTCCGGCGTAGTGACCAGTTCATCCAGATTGATACCGGTGACCCAGACGCCGAAGAGCAAGACGACATTGCACAACACGATCAGCGCCGCCGTGACCATCCTGGAAAAGCGCCGGACCTTCGCCGCACGCTTCTCGTCGGATTCTGGATGCGGAGGGTCCGGCAGTCCCATCTCACTCCCGTCGATTCCGATGGGGCGGCTATCCCCTACGTCCCTTGTACCACAATCCGAGAAAAGTCCGCGAACGACGTAAAACACTCCTTGACGTCCTTTAATAAGGACAATCGGTTGCCCCGCAGCGCTGCATCCTCCACATTCACCATGACGTTGGTAAAAAAAGCGTCAATGGCTGGCTTGAGCCCAACCAACGCCTCCAGCGCCTTGTCGTACCGTCCTTCAGCCATTTCCCGGTGGACATCCGCCCGGCAGACGCCGACCCGGCGGTGCAAGTCGCTTTCAGAAGGATCCTGAAACCGATCTGGATCGACGGGCCCGGATTCCCACTGTTCCTTCTCGACGATCCGGGAGGCCCGCTTGAACCCGACGATCAGCGGATCGAAGTCCGGCTTGGCCGTCACCGCCTGCATCGCCTTCATCTTCAGCAATAGATCGACCAGATCGATTACGCCGGCCGAGGCGGCTCTCAACACGGCATCCATCACGTCATCCCGGAAGGCGTGCACGGTCCGGCCGTAGTGACGTACGCGCTCAAACAGAAAGTCCACAATGCGCTGACGGCCCTGCTGCGGGGAATCAGCCATCCCCTTGATGCCGCTGTCGACAAGCAGATTTATGGCGTGATCGACGAACTCACCGACGTTCACGCGAAGGTCTTTCTCCAACATAATGCGCACAACGGCGGTCGCATGACGTCGCAGGGCAAAGGGATCCTCGGATCCGCTCGGAATCATCCCGACATGAAAAAACGCCGCGATGGTATCCAAGCGGTCAGCCAGCGACAAGACCGTTCCGGTCGGAGAGCGTGGCAATTCACCCTCGAGCGCCTTCGGCAGGTACTGTTCGCGGATGGCCTGGCTCACGGCCTCCGACTCTCCGTCATGCTTGGCATACTCGCCGCCCATGATACCCTGCAGTTCAGGGAATTCGCCGACGATGCCTGTCAGGAGATCGGCCTTACTGAGATGCGCAGCACTACGGCATTCATTCAGAAAGTCAGGACTCGAGGGTTGAGGGTAAAGCGCCGGTGCGAGCAAGGAGACCAGTTTGACGAGACGCTCTGCTTTTTGGCCCATCGTGCCCAGTTTTTGATGGAAGGTGACGCCGCCCAGCTTCTTGACCCGCTCTTCAAGCCGCGTTTTTCGGTCTTCATCGAAGAAAAACTTGGCGTCGGCCAGCCTGGCAGCTAGTACGCGCTCGTTGCCGGCTTGAATCAGCGACATGTCTTTCAATTGATTGTTCGCCACGGCCACAAAATGGGGAGCCAGTTCTCCGGTCTTCCCGTCCCGCACGGAGAAGAATCCCTGGTGCTCCTTCATCGACGTCATCAAAATGTCCGCCGGAACCGTAAGGTATTCGGTCTTGAAATTGCCGAGCAGCGCGAAAGGCCATTCGGTGGTAAATACCGCCTGGTCGAGCAGTGATTCGTCGGGATTGAGACTGACTCCATTCTTGGCACAGATCCGATTGACCTGATCCTGGATCACCCGCCTCCGCTGCATCGGATCCACCATGACGCCGGCCCGTTCCAGCGCTTCTCGATAGGACTCATAATTCCGCACGGAAATCGGCCCGCCTCTTCCCATGACCCTATGGCCGTGGGTTCGATTTCCCGCCTTGATGCCCGCCGCTTCCATCGGTACAACGGCTCCATCGAACAGGGCCAGGAGCCAGCGCACCGGCCGCGCAAACCGGACAGCCGCCTCATTCCATTTCATCGCTTTGGGGAAGGAGAGTTGCCCGATAAGCAGGTGAAGGAGCTCCAACAAGACGGTTTTGGCCGCTCTGCCGGCGTCCTCCTTGACGGCGAACAGGTACTCCCCTTTCGGAGTCTGACGCACCTGCAGGTTTTCCACGGACAGCCCTTGACCTGCGGCAAATCCGATCGCTGCCTTTGTCGGCCGTCCCTGTGGATCGAACCCCACCGACCTTGAGGGGCCCATGACCTCCTTTTTGATCCCCGTTTGATGGAGAGCGAGATTTTCCACGACCAGGACGAGCCTTCGAGGCGTGCCATAGGTTGCAATCGTTCCTGAGGAGAGTCTGGCCTCTTCAAAAAGGCGCGCGGCCGCAACTCGCAATGAGACGAGGGTGGGAGCGATGAATTGATAAGGCAGCTCCTCGACACCGATTTCCAGCAGCAATTCCGCGCCTCGGGTCCGGGTTTCCGATCGGCTCACTCGTCGGCCGGTACGCTTCATCGAGAGGCCCTTTTGACAACGTCGCGAGCGCGGGTTCGTACAGGACTCTCCTCTCGTCCAAGGAGCGGATGCCCCATTGCCGCGCGCTCTTCGATGTACCGCTCAGCGCATTGTCTTGCTAATGCGCGCACGCGGGCGATGTAGCCGGTGCGCTCGGCGACACTGATGGCTCCCCTCGCATCGAGCAGATTGAACACATGGGATGCCTTGATGCAGTAGTCGTACGCCGGGAGCGTCAAGCGTTGATCGGTGCGCGCTAATAGGCGCTTGCATTCGGCTTCGTGGGATTGGAAGGCATTCATCAGCATCGCCACGTCAGCCTGTTCAAAGTTATAGCGGGAGAACTGCACTTCGGTTTCGTGATGGATGTCGCCGTAGGTGATCTTGTCCGTCCAAGCGAGGTCGAAGACGTTGTTGACCTGCTGCAGGTACATTGCGATGCGTTCGGTGCCGTACGTAATTTCTCCGGTGATCGGGCTCAGCTCGATGCCGCCGATTTCCTGGAAGTAGGTGAATTGGGTGATTTCCATTCCGTCCAGTCGGACCTCCCACCCTAATCCCCAGGCTCCCAGCGTGGGCGACTCCCAATCGTCTTGGATGAACCTAATGTCATGCTGCTTCGGATTGATGCCCAAGCGCGTGAGACTTTCCAGGTAAAGCTCCTGAATATCGTCGGGCGCGGGCTTGAGCACCACCTGATATTGGTAGTAGTGCTGCATGCGGTTGGGATTTTCGCCGTACCGGCCGTCAGTCGGCCGACGGCAGGGCTGCACATAGGCCGAGCGCCAGGGTTCCGGCCCGAGCGACCGAAGAAACGTCGCAGGGTGAAAGGTGCCGGCCCCCATTTCGACATCGTAGGGTTGATGGACCACACAACCCTGGTCGGCCCAGAACCGATGTAACGTGAGGATGAGTTCCTGGAAGGTCACGAACAATCCAGCCGTCGTTCGGGCAGTTCGACTTGAAAAAATGGAGTCAGAAGCTAGCAGGAACCGCTCTAGACTGTCAAGAAACCGCCGGAGATCAAGGAGTTGCAGCGGAGCCATGGAAATGCGCTTGACGGCATGGTGATGGCTCATCTAATGTTCGTATTCTTGATTAACACAGTCGGTAATAGAGTTCCCGCCGATGAAGTTGTCCAAGAAAAGTGAGTACGCGCTACGTGCCTTGTTGGAATTAACGATGGCGCATGGCAAGACGACATTGCAGCGTCATGAGATTGCCGCTCGTCAGCATATCCCCGTAGAATTTTTGGAGCAGATCCTGCTGGCCTTGAAACGCGCGGGCTTGCTGTCGAGCCGGCGCGGAATGAAAGGCGGCTATGGGCTGATCAAATCTCCGAATCAGATCACGCTCGGCCAGGTTATCCGGATCCTCGACGGTCCGCTTGCACCCATCGGGTGCGTCAGTAAGACTGCCTATCAAAAATGTCGGGATTGCCCCTATTCCGACAATCCTCAATGTCCGGTTCAGCACGTCATGGGAACGGTCCGGGACGCAATTTCAGGCATCTTGGACCACTACACCCTCGCTGATTTTGCAGCAGGATCTCATCAGGGGTGACTCATCGAGGGGCTCTGTGCTCGTCCGGCCCTGGCTGAGCCCACTCATTCATTACGGGACGCAATCGCCGGGTTCCCCCAGGATCTTGTGCATACGCCGAGTCTGTTTTTTCATCCACGCCCACAGCCACCGTGGACGGCCTGGCGGCGAACATGACCTATTACTTCGCAGTGAGTTCGTACAATGGGCTCCAGAGTACCTGCTCGATCGAATTAACGCGCGTGACCGACGCCGCGTAGCGGGCGGGTGTCCGCGCCAGGACCCTCCTTCAACTTCATTGACTCTTTCGCCCTCGGTTTGCTAGCTTCGAATTCTACACGCTTCAAGCTCCGTCCCTCCCGAGGAGGACCGCTTTTTGCGATTTCCGTTCCCATACAAGGAGCACCATGTCTGGATCCAAATCATCCAACGAACAACTTGCCGCAATTCGGAACGCCGCAACCCACTTGCGCATGGAGAGCGTACGATCGACTAGTGCCGCCGGCAGCGGCCACCCTTCGAGCTGTTGCTCCGCCGCCGACATCGTTGCCGCCCTGTTCTTCTCCGTGATGCGCTACGACCCGAAGAATCCGAAAGCTCCAAACAGTGATCGGTTCGTTCTCTCGAAAGGGCATGCCGCTCCACTGCTCTACGCAGCCTGGGCCGAGGCCGGGCTCTTTCCGAAAGAGGACTTGCTGAAATTGCGGACACTCCACTCCGATCTGGAGGGACATCCCACGCCCCGCCTTCCATTTGTGGACATGGCCACCGGTTCGCTGGGACAGGGCCTGCCCGTCGGCGTGGGTATCGCGTTGAGCGCGAAGTACGTGGACAAGGTGGATCATCGCACCTTCGTGTTGATGGGCGACGGAGAATCCGTCGAGGGGTCGAATTGGGAGGCAATTGAGGCCGCACGACAGCAGCAGTTGGATAATCTCTGCGCCATCGTGGACATCAACCGCCTGGGTCAAAGCGATCCCACGATGTTACAGCACGACATGGAGGCCTACCGGGGTCGCTGGTCGGCATTTGGCTGGCATGCTTTGGTCGTAGACGGACACGATCTGCCTGCCCTGCTCGACGCATTTGAGGAAGCCGCTCGGACGAAGCACAAGCCGACGGTCCTTCTCGCCAGGACATTAAAGGGCAAAGGCATCTCGTCCATAGAAGATCAGCCCAACTGGCACGGAAAGCCGATTCCGCAAGGCGCCGAGATGCAAAAGGCCATAGACGAGCTGACGCACCAACTCCAGCCGAATGGCACAGCACCTATCATTCGGCGTCCCTCCGCCCCTCAGGCTGAAAAGCCAGTGATTAAGCCGTTGCCGGCCCCCACGTACAAGGTGGGTGACTCGGTCGCGACGCGCGAAGCGTTCGGCGTCGCCCTGGAAGCGCTGGGCGAGGTCAATCCGCTGGTCGTTGCGTTGGACGCGGACGTCAAGAATTCTACCTACACGGAAAAGTTCGGCAAGAAATTCACCAACCGGTTTTTCGAAAACTTCATCGCCGAACAAAACATGCTCGGCGCAGCAGCCGGCTTAGCCGCTTGCGGGAAAATCCCGTTCGCAGCGACATTCGCCGCGTTCTTTACTCGGGCGTACGACTTCATCCGCATGGCCGCGATCAGCCAGTCCAACATCAAGCTGGTAGGGACGCATGTGGGGGTCAGCATCGGCGAAGACGGCCCATCCCAAATGGGCCTCGAAGATATCGCGATGATGGCCACGCAACCAGACATCACCGTGCTCTACCCGTCGGACGGGACCTGCACGTATCGCCTAGTCGAGGCAGCGGCCAATCACAAAGGCATGGTCTATCTACGCGCAGGCCGACCGAAATCGCCGATCCTCTATGGACCGGAGGAACAATTCCCGATTGGCGGATCCAAGGTGCTGCGCCAGAGCGCAAGCGACGCGCTTACGATCGTTGCGGCGGGCGTGACGCTTTTCGAAGCACTCAAAGCCTACGACAAACTCAAGACGACCGGCATCTTGGTCCGAATCATCGATCTGTACAGCATCGTCCCGATCGACCGCACGACCCTGCTCGAAAGCGCGTCGGCGACGCATGGACGACTGCTGACGGTCGAAGATCATTATGCGCACGGTGGGTTGGGCGATGCCGTGCTCGACGCCGTCGGGTCCGAAGGCGTTCGAGTCCATAAGCTCGCCGTGCGGGCCATTCCGCACAGCGGCAAACCGGACGAGCTCATCGACCATTATGGCATTGGAGCGCGATCCATTGTCGAAGCGACTCAACACATCATCAAGTAAACGGCCCGACGTTTCGACCGACAGTTTGCTTGACCACGTACCCTTGCTCAATATTCTGAGCCCGCAAGATCGTCAACGCATTCTCCCAGAACTGTCGGAAACCCGTTACGGGAAGGACGACTTCATCTTTCGTGAAGGCGATCCGACCGAATATTTTCACATCGTCAAAGAAGGCACGGTCAAATGCGTGAAATCCACGGCGAATGGCAAGGAGTGCACGCTGAAAATGCTGATGCCCGGTGATCTGTTCTGCTGCGATGCAGCGGCCTTCGACGGCGGCTGCCATCCAGGCACGGCACAGCCCATGGGAAACGTGAGCATTCTCCGCATGCATCGCAAGGCTTATTTTGACATGCTGAAGCGCAACCCCGACGCGGCCATGGAAGTGATTAAGTACCTGGGAAATCGGCTCAACGAAGCGCAGGAAAAAGCCAAAATTCTTGCACTGGACCGTGCCGATCAACGGTTGGCGGCGCTCTTAGCCGATCTCGGGGCAAGAAACGGCGTCAAGGAAACTCAGGGCGTCAGGCTGCCCATGCGATTAACCAGACAAGATATGGCGAATATGATCGGTGCCACCACGGAAACCGTGATCCGCATCATGAGCCGGTTCAAACGTGCACGTCTGGTCTCCGGCACCGCTAATCGTCTCGTGATCTTGAACCTCCAACAACTCAAAGCCTTCGCCTCCGGCTAGCCTCCTGGAGCCTTTTCTTCAGGTTTTTCCTAAAACATGACATTCGTCATGTTTTTATGCTTGCACCTGCGAGTATCCTCCGCCAGATCCCTCGTAATGCGAACTTTGGGATGGGATGGTTCACGCGATCGCTGCTTTCAATTTCAAGAGGAGACAATCCATATGTTCACGGCCCACGCATTTCGCAATCTTGTGCTTGCCACAGGACTGGCAACGATCACTTCCACTGTGGCCTTTGCCAAGACCCATGAAGTGTCCATGACCGCAGTCGAATCCGATATTGTCATCGAGGGGAGCGGTGACAAATATGCCGCGTGGACCTTCGACGGCCAAATGCCCGGACCCGTCGTGAGGGTGACGGAGGGGGACACGATCAAGTTCACGTTGACGAATCCTGCAACCAATAAAAATCCACACGCCATGGATTTTCATGCGGCGGAAATCGATTTTCTCAAGAATTATCGGGCGGTCAATACCGGAGAAACGATCAGCTACACCTTCGTCGCGAAGAAGCCGGGAGTGTTCTTCTATCACTGCGGCGCCCCACCCATGATCCAGCACGTCGCCCGAGGCATGTTCGGCGCCATCATCGTCGATCCCAAGAACCCCAAGGCATGGCCAAAGGCCGATCGGGAATATGTGCTGGTGCAATCGGAATATTTCAAAAATCCTGACGACCTCCAGAGCATGTTCGATCGAAAATTCGACGGCGTCATGTTCAACGGCGGGATTTTCAAGTATCACCCCTTTGTGTCAGGCGGTGGAAAATTGGACGCAAAACCGGGCGAACGTGTACGGATTTATTTCGTCAATGCAGGGCCGAACGAGTTTTCGGCATTCCATCCCATCGGCGAGATCTGGGACAACGTCTATGAAAGCGGCAATCCGGCCAACAAGCTCACGGGCGTCCAAACCTACGTGGTGGGACCGGGAAGCGCGGCAACGTTCGATGTCGTCGTCGAATCAGCCGGCGCCTATCCGTTGGTCACCCATTCGTTGACCGCTGCGCTGCGCGGCGCGATTGCCGTGCTCGTCGCATCCCCCGATGCCAAATCACAGGCACTCATGCCGATGGTGCCTTGGAAGGTCTCTGTTCCACAGACTGAAATCACACCGGTGCCCGGCCATTAGACGGCGGACATCGACAACAGCTACCCCTATGCTGCGTTCCGGCCTCGCTGCTTGGATGATCTCACTCTGGGTCGTTCTCTCGAGCAACGAGGCCTTCGCACTGGAACGTGCCGCCCTCGCGCTGTCCGGCCCGGACTGCCGTCTGTCGCACCAGGCCATCATCGAGAGGCTGGAGCGCCTCGAGGGAGTCACAAGGGTGGAGGCGGAGACGATTCCCGATCATCTCCTGGTCGATCACGATGGTCTGCATCGCACAGGAGAAGAGCTTGCCGGCTTCGTGAACGGAGTGGCTGCCCTGCAGGGTCGTTGCCGAGCAGCGGTGATGCAGTCCTGCATCACCGCAGGCGCCGGACCCGGCGGGGCGCGTCTCGTGCCCGAACGGTAGGATCAATACACGACCGCCGGGCGTTTCCCTTGAACGATCAGCATCATCCGCTCTCGCTTGAGCGGACGCTCTGGATCGCGTGTGTAGTGGGAAAAATCCTCCGAGACTTCGAGAGCGCTCAAGGGAAGTGTGATCTCCTGGCGCATATGCGGGACGGCCGTGTCCAGCGAAAGAGACACGACTTGATCGGTGCAGGCAGTGACCTCGGCGCTGAGATCGCGCTGATCGTCGAATTGGACGGTGATCCGCTCCTCCGGATCGATCCACTTTCTGATAGCCGCGGCCTTCTGTTCGTTGCTGTTTCCTTCACCCTCCATAACTCTCCTTATGCCGCACGGTAGGTGCCCGCCTCTTTGGTTTCGACCTCGGCCACGACCCGCGAACCGATGACAGCGCCCCAGACCGTGGTGCCGAGCGAAAGAAGGCCGCCGATCGCGACGAACCAGGCAACGGATGAGATAAGACTCAGAGCCGGCAGCGATTCGCTATCTGTGCTGATTCCCATCGTACTGGGCGGCAGGAACATCAAGATGAAGGTCAAGGCGCCCCAAAGTACCAGCCCATGAAAGATGCTTTCCACGTAGCGAGACGCATCGGCCACCCAGGCAGTGACATAGCCGCCGATGAACGAGGCGGTGATCCAAGCGAACCCGCTCCATAACAGCAGCCCCGCCGCGGCCATACTGCCGCCGGTGTCTGTCGACTCCTGCTTTAGGAAGACGACGCCAAGACCGAACGCGGTAAGCACGATATGAATTCCCAGCGCTACTGACAAACCGGCGACGACCGCCGGCCAGCGGAAGAGCACGATTTTGGCTCGATCACGGAACGGCAGAAAAGCCATGACAGTCCTCCCTTCTCTTCCGGAAACGCCACCAACCTCTCAAAGGTGGCAACGATGCCTCCCGCTAGCCCACTATCTACAGGAGCAGAAGGAACTCTCCTTATTCTCCACGATATCGGCCAGCCGCTCTTTGGTCACATAGGCCGATCCATAGTCGCTATAGTGGTACCCTAGGTCAGACAGGCCGCCGCCTCGGACTTCCACTAGGAATAGGAGCGCCTGCTGCCACTCGAGCGATCCGTGATCCTCGTCGCCTAGGGGTCGTGCCTCTTAGAAGAGGTGAGGGTTAGTTACCGCGTCAGTGCAGCGCGTCACAAGCGAGCCACCAGTGTCCCGCCGCCAATTGCACTGCCCTCAAGAGTCCGGCTTCTCCGTAAGGTTTTCGGATGCATCCGTGCGTCCTCTGTTACGATCGCTGACCATTTAACGGCCCAACACGACGCTACGCACGGCGGCGAGCAGCTCGGGCTTGACGACTCGAGAATAAAAATCCGGGCCGATTTCCTGGGCAAGGAAGTACACTTCATCGGGAAGCGGCCGCATGATGGCGCCCGCAGCTTGACGAGCAAATCGTCGGAGCTGAGCGCATCGACACTTTCCACATAGCCTTGCCAACGGAAGTCGTAGGTGAACACGTCGTTCCACGGCGCCCGCCAGTAGAATCCGCTTTTCAACGTGTTGGTCGTGAGCCCCTTCGGTGAATGGCTACCAACGTAACCCTCGCTGGCCTGGCTGGACGGTAGTCCCGCAACCGGATTGAAGCACAAGGAGTAGGCACGCAACTAGGAAACAGCCATAACCGTTCATGGTGTCCTTTCTGACGACGCCTGTGGTCGCAGTGCTGAAGCGGACGACTGGACGTTCCGCCCCGCATCAAGGTGTTCTTTTGCCAATCGTACGCGATCGTCGGCGGTACGGCGGTTGGAATGCGCCAAGAGCCGGGCGCCTGACACCCAATCCGAGTCGGGGCCGAACATCCGCTCGTATAGACCACCGCGGGCGTCCAACTCGTCGGCCTGTTGTCGGTAGCGGAAGGCTTCTTCTTAATAGTAGCGGGCGATGAGGCCCTGATCGATCGTAGCGTTGAAAGAGGCCGATCTCTTGCTCCGGCGCGGTGCAACCTGCCCAGAACCCCAGGATCAAGACGGACAGCACTGGCCAACCGAGGGTTCGACTGGTCGTAATGACTGTACGGGCGGTTACCCCGTTGTGGCCTTGGTAGGAATCGCATCGAAGCCGTACTTGAGCAGTAGCTTTTGGATGCGGGGACTCATCATAAAATTTGCGAACTGCTCAGCGGCCTGCAGCGAGCCCTGCCGGCAGGTTGCGACTACCGCTTGTCCGAATAGGACGGGAATGGAGCGTCCGGCCGGCGCTTCATCGATGATGCGGACTTGTCCGCTGTTGATGGCGTCGGCGCGATACACGATGCCCAAATCGGCGTCGCCCCCGCTGACCAGACGGACAACTTCGTCGGTATGGGGTGCCGGAACCAAGTGCGCATGATGATGCGCCAAGAGATCAATCTGTTTGAGCGCCCTCACAGAAATCACCCCGACACTCGACGCTTTGGGATCGACGAGGGCCACCCGCCGGGCCCCAGGGAGCGAGGCATCTCCAAATGAGACCGAAGTGGCAGCCGAGGCGGAGGACATGACCACGACCATGGAGGTCTGTGCATACTGACGCGGCCCGCCGAGCAGCGTTAGCCCCTTCTGATGGAGCGTCTCCACTTCCTGCAACGATTCGGAAAGAAACACATCGATTGGAGCCCCTTGTTCGATCTGCCGCCGAAGCGTATGCGAAGGGCCGTACCGCACCTCCACTGGCACGCCGTATTCCTGCTCAAACATCCGCAAGATTTCTTGGAACGGCGCCCTGAGGCTCTGAGCGGCTGCCACCGTCAACGTCTCGCCCCGAGCAGGGGCTCCCATTCCCAGGCCGGCGACTCCACAGACGAGCACCATTGTCATGCTGAGTTTCCAAATTTGCATTCGCACGCTACTGCTCCCTTCGTCAGAAAATAGGCCGTGATAAGCGCAAGCACGATGCTTCCACGCAAATTCAATACCACGTGCTCTCTCGGCCCTATGACTGGAGAAATGCCTCCACCCGTTGCTTTTCTCAGGATCCTTCGATGATCAGCTCTTCGAACCTGTGAGATTCCGCACAGTCTGCACTGTGCGAAAACGCTATATCCCTAGTCACTATCGCCTAGCCGTTCGAGAAAAACTTGGAGGTCCCTGTCGATATCCCTAGGATAAATGGAGTTTATTCTGACGGTTGAGACCCGACGGAAGGTTGGTCACGCGCGACAGGTAAGCTGTTTGCTACGGCTAATTGCTACCCTCGAGCACGTTGCTCTACACTAGAGATTCCTTGACCCGAGTTTGCGCCGCCTATGAACCAGATCGTCCTCATTGCCCTCCGCAGGCCCTATACCTTCGTCGTCATGTCCATCTTGATTATCCTGATGGGCACCAAAACGATACTCCAGATGCCGACCGACGTCTTCCCGAATATCACGATTCCCGTCACGTCCGTGGTCTGGATCTACACCGGCCTGCTGCCGCAGCAGGTGGAAGGACGCATTACCTACTTGTTCGAACGCTTCCTCACGTCAACGGTCGAAGGCATCAAATATATCCATAGTCATTCTTACTACGGCAGCAGTATCACCAATATTTTTCTCCAGGACGGAGTCGACGTGGCCAGAGCCGAAGCGGACATCGTGGGCATTGCGCAAAACGTCGTTAAGGCGCTGCCGCCGGACATTTCCCCTCCAATGGTGATGCGTCTTGCGCCATCGTCGATACCGGTCGCCATGCTTCAAGTCAGTAGCGACAACCTGACGCCTGCTGAGCTCTATAATCTGGCCTACATGCGGATCCGACCTCTGCTCGTGACGGTCCCGGGAATCGTCCTGCCGCACCCCTACGGCGGCCAGGACATGCAGGTCATGGTCAACCTCGATCAGCAGAAACTGCTCGCCCGTCACCTCACGCCGACCGATATTCACAATGTCCTCATGAAACAGTACCTTGTGCTCCCGTCCGGGGACATCAAGATCAAGTCGACCGACTGGATCGTCTTGACGAACGCATCGCCAATGAAAATTGCAGATTTTGGGGACATCCCGGTCAAGCGGGAAGGCAATGCGTTCATCTATTTACGCGACGTTGCCACGGTGCAGCTCATGGGCCGCGTGCAGCAGAATGCCGTACTCGTCAAGGGCAAACAGACCGTGATCATCGTCGCCATGAAGAGCACGGAGGCCTCGACCCTCGATGTGGTCGATGGCATCAAGAAGATGATCCCTCGCGCCGAGCAGGTCTCTCCGCCGGGCGTTCAGATTAGGCTTCTCGATGACGCCTCCACCTTCGTCAAGGATTCCATTTTTGACGTCGTACATGAAATGGCGCTCGCTGGAGCCCTGGTCGGCCTCATCGTGCTGTTGCTCATCGGCTCTTGGAGGGCCACGGTGATCGTCTGGACCTCGATCCCGCTCTCGATCCTCACCGCGATCATCGGGCTGCATTGGCTGAGCGAGACGATCAATGTCATGACTCTGGGCGGGTTAGCGCTGGCGGTCGGCATTCTTGTGGACGATGCCACGGTGATGATCGAGAATATCGATCGCCACATCGAAATGGGCAAGCCGCTCGAGCAGGCCATTATCGACGCCGCCAACCAGATCGTCGTCCCGACGCTCGTCGCGACACTTTGTATCGCAATTGTCTGGATTCCGCTCTTCGAGCTGGGCGGCGTAGCTGGCTACCTGTTCAAGCCCATGGCGGAGGCGGTCATCATTGCGATGATCGCCTCCTTCATTCTGTCACGCACGCTGGTGCCGACGATGGCGAAATATATGATGAAGAGTCACCATGTCCAAGCCGCTTGACCCTCACGAGCCGTCCGGAGCAGCCCCTTCGCGGAATCCCTTTGTCCGCTTTCAGAAGGAGTTTGAGCGTCGCTTCGATCAGTTCCGCGAGGGCTACGGTCGGCTGCTCGAACACGTGATCGACCGACGCAGCACCTTCGTGAAGATCTCGCTGGCGGTCGCCCTGGCCTCCCTCGGTCTCTTTTTCTTCCTCGGACGCGATTACTTCCCTGAGATCCCGTCGGGGGTCATTCAGATGCATATGCGGGCGCCACTCGGGACACGCATCGAAGTGTCGGGACGCCTGGCCACACTGGTCTCCAACAGCATCGAGGAGCTGCTTCCGGGGCAGGTGGAAAACATTGTTAGCAATTGCGGCCTACCGGTCGGCCCGCACAACCTCGCCTTCATTCCCACGCCGACGATCGGTTCCCAGGATTGTGATTTGACGATCCTTTTGGAGAATGAAAAGTCGCCGGTATGGGACTATCGTCGCACTCTGCGCAAGGGCTTGAGGGAGCGTTATCCGGGAACCGAATTCACGTTTCAGCCATCCGATTTGACTGCCAAAATTCTCAACTTCGGCGCGCCGGCGCCGATCGACGTGCAGGTCAACGGACCGGACATCTATGCCAACTACGAGTATGCCCGCAAATTGGTCGGGAAGTTTCGCGAGATCCCGGGCGCCGTGGACGTCGTCATCCAGCAGACGATGCGCACGCCCACCCTCATGGTCGAAGGCAACCGCACGTTCGGATTGGGTGTCAACAGAACCCTGAAGGACATGGCCGACAATTTGCTGATGACGACTGCCGGCAGCCAACAGGTCGACCAGATCTACTGGCTCGATCCTACGACCGGCATGTCGTACCTGATCAATGTCTATACGCCTCAAGCACAGATCAACAGCCTCAATAGCCTCAAGACCATCCCCATTGATTCCTCCGACAAGGCTGTGAAAGACGATATACAGTTGCTTGGCAACCTGGCCGACCTCTCAGCGGAGGGAACCCCTGGCGTGATTACGCATGGAAACATCATGCCCTTGATTAATGTGTATGTCTCAGCGGAAGGGCGCGACCTCGGCGGCGTACTGACGGACGTCCAGAAGATCGCCAAGACCATGGAGCACGAGAAGCCCCGCAGCGCCGAGGTCGAAATCCATGGTCAGGCCTCGCTGATGCACGACGCCTATTTCGAGCTGATCTTTGGGTTGCTCGCCGCGATCGTGCTGGTCTACCTGTTGATTGTCGTCAACTTTCAATCCTGGCTCGATCCCTTTATTATCATTACGGCGTTACCCGGAGCATTGGCCGGCATCGCGTGGGCGTTGTTCCTGACCCATACGCGTCTGTCTGAGCCGGCATTGACGGGTGCCATCATGACGATGGGAACGGCAACGGCGAATTCGATTCTCGTGGTGTCCTATGCGCGGGAACGGCTTCAAGAGCACGGCAATGCACTCTTGGCCGCAATCGAAGCCGGGAAAACGCGGCTTCGACCAGTGCTCATGACTGCCTTGGCCATGATCATCGGGATGGTGCCGATGGCAACAGGCTCTTCCACGAATGCGCCGCTGGGGCGTGCGGTCATCGGCGGTTTGTTCGTCGCCACGCTCTTCACGCTGCTCTTCGTGCCCTGCGTGTATGCCATGATTTACAACAGGCGAATGCCCCACCAGAAGGAGGCCACATGATGCAACGTCTGAGCGGAAAAGTCGTTGCACTGTCCGCCCTTGTCCTCTTTCTCTCTTACGTCGGCTATCGCCTCTACGAGACCAAAAGCGACGCAGCCGCGTTGCAGGCGAAAACGCTGGAAGACGCCGTGCCTACGGTGGCCATTATCCATCCAAAGCCAGGGGATGCGAGCGAGACGATCACACTTCCCGGGAATATTACCGCCTGGTTCGAAGCGCCGATCTACGCGCAAGTCTCCGGCTATGTGAAGATGTGGTACAAGGATTACGGCGCACAGGTGAAGAAGGGCGATATCCTCGCAGAGATCAACGCACCCGCGCTCGATGCCCAATATGCGCAGGCCAAGGCGGATCTGGATTCGGAGCGTGCCAAGTATGCGCTCGCGGATATTACCGCCAAACGCTGGGTCGCGCTCCGTCCCAATCAAGCGGTGTCCGAACAATCCATTTCAGTGAAAGTCGCGGAAGCGAAAGCCGAAGCGGCGAAGGTCAAGGCGTCCGAGCAGAATGTCCGGAACTACGAGGCCCTGATCCGGTTTAAAACGATCGTCGCGCCGTATGACGGCGTGGTGACCGTTCGAAATATCAACGTCGGCGACTATGTGAACAAAGAAGGCACGATCAGCACGCCCGGCTCGATCAGCAATCTCTTCACCGTCGCCGACGTCAGCATGATGCGTCTTTTTGTCAATGTCCCGGAGTCGTTTGGTCCGTTCCTCCACCCAGGCCTGACGGCCGACGTGACAGTACCGCAATTGCCCGACCGTCATTTCACCGGAAAATTCCTGACCGTCGCCAAGGGCTTCGACGTGAGCACTCGCACGGCCGTCACCGTTTTTACGATCGACAACGAAGACCGAGCCTTGTGGCCCGGCTCCTACGGCAAAGTGGTGATCACCGCGCCAGTTGATAGGAAAGTGTTCATGATTCCGTCGACGGCGCTGGTGTTTCAGGAGCACGGCACGCAAGTGGCGGTGGTGACAGAGGACGACCGAGTGCACTTCCAACCCATCACCGTAAGCAGACTTCTCGACAGCGCTGTCGAAGTGTCAGAAGGGATTGCCGCCAGCGACCGGATTGTGAACAATCCAGGTGCCGCATTGTTGGAAGGCGACACGGTCCGCATCGTGACGCCGGCACCCGGTTATGATCTCGACAATGCCGAACCCGCTTTGCCGGACGACCACAAGGACCACCCGCAGAAAAAACAATCGGCCATGTCAACGTCACGATGAGCAGGTTCGCCATGCACACGAGACCGGACATGACGCGCAGGGCATGGCTCGTCTGCTGGGTGCTGCTCGCGCTGACTCTCACGGCGTGCAGCGATCTGTTTCCGACTGTCGATCTTTCACCATCCTATCAGCCGCCCGAATATGTGGTGCCGGCCTCATGGCATGGGTCGAGTCCCTTTGTCGAGGCCACTCCCTCGGACACCGAATTGCGGCCGGATTGGTGGCAGCTGTATGACGATCCGGCCCTGACCACCCTGATCGAACAAGCCATGGTGGCCAATCCGGATTTGGAAGCCACAGCTGAGCGGTTTGTCCAGGCGCGCGACATGATGATGAAGGCGCGTTCTCAGTACCTTCCTCGGCTGGGCCTTGGATTCGGCGCCTCGGATAACCGCGCCTCGAACAATGCGCTGTTCTTTCCACGTGATATTTCGCAACAGGCCTCGACCGTGCACCTTGGCGGGCTGGCCTCCTGGGAGCCCGACTTCTGGTCGGCCCTGCGCAATGCCACCCGCATTGAAACGTACCGCGCCGAAGAACGCGCGGCCGACTATGGGCTCGCACGCCTTAGCCTCCAGGCGGAAATCGGGACGAACTATTTTCTGCTGCGCGGCTATGACGCGCAGATCACAATCTACACCCAATCCATCGACCTCTATAAACGATCGCTCGACATCGTGAAGGCCCAGTTTGCTGGCGCGATCGCTTCGGCACTCGATGTGGCCCGCGTCGAATCGCTGTTGTTCACTACGGAAACGCAGTTGGCGAGGGTGCACGCACAACGACAGATCACGGAGCAAGCGATCGCCATCCTTGTCAATATGGCGCCGGCCAGTTTTACCATCAGACCCAAATCGGCAGACGATCTTCGCGTGGCGACGTTCACGCTTCCGCGAGCCGTCCCGTCGACGTTGCTTGAACGGCGACCAGACATCGCCAGGATGGAACGGCAGATGGCACAGGCAAGCCGGGCCATCGGCATTGCCCGCGCTGCTTTTTTCCCCAATGTGACGTTTCGCGCCGGCGGAGGATTCGAAGATGTCGGCTTTAACCTGATGTCGCTCGCCAATAGTTTCTGGTCCTACGGTGCCACTGTGTCGCTGCCGGTGTTTCAAGGCGGTCTTCGCCGCGCGCAATTGCAACAGTCCTGGTCGGCCTACCGCGAGACGGAGGATCGATACCGTTCGACCGTGCTCAATGCTTTTCGCGAGGTTGAAAACAACCTGAGTCTGACCGGCCAATTGACGCTCGCCGCGAATCGGCAGGACGCCGCCGTCGGGGCAACGTTCAAGGCGCAAAACCTGACGACCGAACTCTATCAGGGCGGATTGGCATCCAGCCTTGAGCTCATTTATGCCCAGGTCGCCACCCTGACTGCGCGCATCGAATCGGTGCAGATCAAGGCCGAATTGCTGCAAAGCTCAGTCGGGCTCATCCGTGCGCTCGGCGGGGGTTGGAACCGGAATCAATTGCCCAGGGACGAGCAGATCCAGCCGTTCGGGACCTTCCAATACGTCAATCTCAACAAACCGGCCCCTCTCAAGGGGATCGACGTCAACGCCGACAATAACGCGATACACAACGATCTGACCAAGCCCGTCGCCCTTCCGTGAGCGGAACTTTCCGGTACCAGTTTGACTCGGCCTCGGTCCTGCAACCACGATGACCTCAGGAGGCTTTTGTGCGCCGCCTCCTGAAGCTTTCAGCCACTTCGCCGACTAACGCCATCACAGCGTCCAAACAGACCGCCTCATAGACGATGGTGCGCAAAGGCATGACCGCCTTTCGACCCATTCGGAACCGAACGAGGAGCTGTTTGGAGGGCCGCGTCGCCTGGAGCGTCCTGTTGAACCCGAATCGTACATCCCTCGACGGAGCCCGGATCTAGGGTCTTCATATTTTCCCCTCTCGCCTGCTATCGGGCCAGGCTCACAGAATCTGGGGCCCGAGGCTGGACCTCCAGCGTCGCAGCGCGATCCGTTTGACCGCAGGGACCGGAGAGGAACGACTGGCGGCGTTCGATGAGGCCGCTCTCCTCCACTGATTTGACATGGCTTCTCTCGTCTACTTACGATGAGGCGGAAGGAGCAAGACGGTCTGATGAAGGGCCCATTAGTTCGGTTTTTCAACAACCTGCCCATTGCGCGGAAGTTACTGCTCACCGCGCTCATTCCCTTGGCGGCCTTTATAGTGCTCGGCATTGAGACCTACCGCAGCCTCGAAACCCTCACAGAGCACGAAGAGCAACTGGATCGGGTGTATGTCGCTCAGCGGGCGGCCGCCGAGTATATGCGGTTGGTCGTGGATTACGAAACCGGATTCCGCGGATATGTCATGACCCGTCAAGATGATTATCTGATTCCTTCGCGAAACGCCCATCAACATCTTCCCTCGGTCGAGCAGATCCTCTTGGGCCTCATTCGCCCTCATCGTCCGCAGTACGAGACCATTCAAACCGTACAGCATCTGGTGAAGCGACTGATGGACGAGAAAGAAGCCCTTATTCGATCAGTGAAAAAAGGACAGACATCCGAAGCACTACAGTATCTTGAACAGGGCCGCGGAAGAGACCTCATGCAAAAAGTCCGCGATCATATGGCACGTTTCGACCGGCTGGAGCAGGAGGCGCTCAACGAGGCGCTTGCCAACATGGCACGTTCGCGCACATCGATGGTCACCAGAGTTCTGTGGGGCATGGCGATCGTGTTCGTCCTCATGGTACTGGCCTTACAACTCATTGCCCGCTCGATCACCGGCCCGTTGATCGGTCTGGCCAAGTCCGTTCGTTCCTCAGACGGCCTCGTCCCAGCGGATGTACCGGTCCTGTCGCGACAGGACGAACTGGGAGAACTTACGCGAGTGATGGGCGCGATGAGCCAGCAGGTGCGGGAACATCTCGCGAGCGTGCAGGCGAACCAGGCGGAGCTGTGTGCATTGAACGAGGACCTCGCGGCCTCGGAGGAAAAATATCGCAGTATCGTCGACCATGCACCCTTTGGAATTTTTTCCACCTCGGGCATGACCGTGACGTTCAGCAATCGCTATAACCGGCTCCTTGCCGGTTTGAATCCCGACGACAGCAGCGAGCCGGATGCGTTCCGGCAGTGGATCCATCCGGATGACCGGGACCGAGTCCTAAAGGAATATGCGCAAGCCATCGCCGAGGACCGCCCCTATGAGACGGTGCTTCGGTTTGTTCATGGCGACGGATCGGTCCGGAAAGTGCTGAGCCGTCGTATTCCCATCCGGAACAAAGAGGGCCAGACCACGATGTACCAAGGCTTCAATATCGACATTACCGCGCTCGACGCCATGCAACAGCAGCTGAGCCGGGCCGAGCGCTTGGCGACCTTAGGGCAAGTTGCCGCCGGCATCGCCCACGAAATTCGCAATCCCCTCGTCGGTATTGGATCCACCGCTGCGCTTCTTCGAGACGAGATCGACGCTTTGGATGAAAAGCGTGCAGACCTCGACATCATTTTGAACGAGACCCGCCGGCTGGACCGCATCGTCAATCAGATCATCGACTATGCACGTCCTCGCGATCTGGTCCCGACCACGTGGCCGGTGGACGGGATCGTCGACGAAGTATTGAAGTTGTTGGACACACGGCTGGAAAATCAGCGGATCACAATCGTTCGACCTTGCAAGCCGGGCCTGGTTGTTCATGCGGATCGTGACCAGATCAAGCAGGTTCTGCTGAACTTGTGTCACAACTCCCTGGATGCCATGGCATCCGGAGGCGAACTGGGGATCAGCGCTGGACACTCGATCCACACCGCAAACAGTGGTGTCTTCATCGAAGTGTCCGACACCGGCTCCGGCATTGCGAAGAAGGACCTGGCCCAGGTCTTTCAACCGTTCTTTACGACCGGAAAGAAACATGGAACCGGATTGGGATTGGCCATTTGCCGCAATATCGCCGAAGCGCATGGAGGCGACATTACAATAACCAGCGAACCGGGCCGAGGCACCAAAGCCCGGCTCTGGTTGCCGCTCCGACCGACACCGGAGCTGGCAGAAATGACGACATGAACGCCACGATCTTCGTGACCGACGATGAGCCGGCCATTCGGTCCGCCCTCGTGAAACGCCTCTCCCGCCGACACCATCGAGTGGTCGCCTTCGAATCTGGTGAAGCTCTGTTGCAGGCATTGGACCATGAGGTGCCGGATTTAATGCTCCTCGATGTGAAAATGCCGGGGCTCTCGGGCCTCGAAGCCTTGAAGGCCTGCCGCGTCAAGGCGCCGTTCGCCCTCGTGATCATGCTTACGGCTTACGGAACAGTGCAGGACGCCGTCGAGGCGATGAAGCTCGGCGCCTACGACTTCGTGATCAAGACCGTAGATCTCGACGGGATGGAGCAAGTGCTGGATCGAGCCCTGGAATTGCTGGCGCTCCGGCGACGAATGACGTTTCAGACCGAGCAGGAAATGGACGAGTATGGGATCGATCATCTGATCGCCGACAGTCCGGTGATGAAGAGCCTGTTGGCCCAGATCCGCGAAGTGGCCCTCAATCCAAAAAGCTCCGTCCTCATGCTGGGAGAAACCGGCACAGGCAAGGAATTCGTCGCCCGCGTGTTGCACCATAACGGCAGCCGGGCGTCCAGTCCCTTCATCGGCGTGAATTGCACGGCCATCCCGCGCGATCTTTTCGAGAGTGAGCTCTTCGGCTACGAGCGGGGCGCCTTCACCGGCGCGCACCAGCGGAAACTCGGCTTGCTCGACCGGGCCGAAGGCGGGACGTTGTTCCTGGACGAAATCGGCGATCTGGATTTGAGCATGCAAGCGAAGCTCTTACGGGTCATCCAGGAACGGACGTTCCGGCGCCTCGGCGGGACCACCGACATCGCCGCAGATTTCCGTTTGATTGCCGCGACGAACCGCGATCTCAAAAAGGACATCGCCTCGGGCGCCTTTCGGGAAGACCTCTTCTTCCGGTTGAACGTCGTCGCACTGGAGCTGCCGCCGCTGAGACAGCGAAGCGAGGACATTTTCCCCCTGAGCATGCAGGCGTTGCTGCATTACGGGAAGGAGTTCGGCAAGGACCTGACCGAGATCGACGCCGAGGCCCGCGGGTTATTAGAGCGCTATCACTTCCCCGGTAACATTCGCGAGTTGCAGAACATTATCGAGCGCGCGACGATTTTTTGCTCGGGACGGACGCTCACCGCCAGCTCGCTGCCGCGTGAGTTGCGGGATCAGGTCAAGCAAACGGCCATGTCCGTGACACATGGAGACGGTCAAGTGATCCGAGTCGAGATGCAGGTGGGCAAGCACACACTCGGCGAAATCGAAGACAGTATCATCGAAGAGACCCTGCGGCTCGCCGATTACAATAAGAGCCTCGCAGCCAAGCAGCTCGGCTTGACCAGGTTTGCACTGGATCGCCGCTTAAAAAAGATCAAAAAGGACGACTAGCCTGGCGCCGGTTGTTCAAAACGTCAGCAATTACACCCACCCACCCCGACGCGCCGAGACACGTCGGTCCGCGACCGGCCGCAGCAAGTGAAAAGGCGAGGCAGAACCTCTCACCCCACCAGCCCCGAGTTGCCAGAGCAGCTCTTTCCCGACGCCGGTATGTTGAGCCTTTGAGCGCGCGCGAAAACAACGCTCGGTGAAGGGCGCTTCCAGGGAAATCGATTGCAAAGCAATCGGTGGGTCGGGCGGGTAAAAAAACTCCCGCCGGGGTGGGTGGGTGAGAAAAAAGGCGTTTTCAACAGCCTGCTACGGGTTGGGGGCGACGAAGACCAACACTTTCAGCCGCTGTCCGCTGTCGTTCTTGACGCCGTGCTCTTCGCCGGCCGGAGCCATTGTCCCCTGTCCGGGTCCCAGGATCTGCTTCTCCGCCCCCACTTGAAATGTGCCCTGCCCCTCAAGGACCAGATAGACTTTGTCCTGTTCGCCGTGGATATGTCCCTTCTGTTCCTGACCGGGCTCAAAGCAATAGACATCGCAGAAAAAACGAGGAGTTTGAAAGATATTGTTTTTCTTCATTTTCTCTACGCTAAACGTTTGATAATCTGCCAACTTTACCACCTTCATGTCTGCTCCATTTCTCCTGTCGTGTCGTCAAGTATGATGTCCTATTCCCCTTGCCTTTGACCAGTCGGACGGTTTTCAGCTACCCTCAGATCCGGCCGTAGCTGAGGCATCATGAATCGAGCCGAGCGACGCCGTCAAGCAGCCGAACGAGGAATACCACACCAGCGCGGGACGGCGACGGTCGAAGCCTGGCTCGAGCAGGGACGCCTTCATCAACAGGCCAATCGCCTGACAGAGGCAGAAGCAGCCTACCGGCAGGCGCTCGAGCTCTCCCCCCAGCATGCAGAAACCCTGCATCTCCTCGGCCTGGTGACGTACCGCCAGCAACGCCTCCCCGAGGCCTTGGAATATCTTCACGCTGCCGTCGACCGTCAGGCTTCCTCCCCCGTCTACTGGTTCAATCTCGGCGTCGTCTCGCAGAAAGCCGGCCGCTCGCCGGGAGCAGTGACCGCCTATCGAAAAGCCATCGCGCTAAATCCGCGCTACTCCGAAGCCTACGGAAATCTCGGGAACGTGCTCCGCGATAGGGGTGACTTGTCAGAAGCCGTGGATGCCTATCGGCAGGCCTTGGCGCTCAATCCGGCCCAGGCGGACACACACAATAATCTCGGCGTCGCCAGAAAGGAGCAGGGTCATCCGCAAGACGCCATCGCTTGCTACCGGAAAGCTCTCGAACTGAAGCCCACGCACGCGGAAGCCTATAACAATCTCGGTCTCGCGCTGATGGAGATCGGCACGCTGCATGACGCCATCGCCGCCTTCCAGCAGGCGCTGTCCCTCGCGCCGGGCTACCAGACGGCCCGATACAACCTGGGCATGGCCTGGTCGTGGGCCGGGGATGACGCCAAGGCCTGTCAGTGCCTTAACCAGGTCGCACGTGCCAGACACGATCACGGAATGCCCGTCGCCGAACCCGCCGTCTACCGGTCGCGCGTGAAGCATGATGCCGAACAAGTCCAATTGTTGTTCGACCGGCAGAAATTGGACGAGACACAGCGGCCCTACCTGGATGCGCTCCGACGTCTGCATGAGCGTCTGGACCACGACGCGTCTCCGGGAAACCGCCGTCCGATTGATCCGCAAACGCTCACCGACATGGCGCCCTCCTTCAACCGCATCCTCTTGCTCGAGCCTCCCGCAAGGCTCGAGCAAGGCGCCATCAATCCGTCGCTCGATGCCGAAGCCGTCGAGCGCCAGTACCACGCCAAACGTCCCGAGGTGACCTATATTGACGGTCTGTTAAACGACGCGGCGCTCGAGGCGCTACGCCGCTTTTGCCGAGAAGCGACGATCTGGAAGAAGGACTACGAGAACGGGTACTGCGGCGCGTTTTTAGGAGACGGATTCGCTTCTCCGTTGCTGTTTCAGATCGCCGACGAGCTCCGAGCGAGATTCCCTCGCATCTTCAAGCACCATCGTCTCACCCAGGCTTGGGCGTTCAAGCATGACAGTGCCCGGCGCGGATTGAACATCCACGCGGATGCAGCGGCCGTCAACGTCAACTTTTGGATCACGGAGGACGAGGCCAACCTGAATCAGGCGACCGGGGGGCTGGTGGTGTACGACAAGGAGGCGCCGCGGAGTTGGAATTTCAAGGAGTACAACAGCGACCGGAACAAACCAAAAATTTTGAACTGGCTGAAGGAGGCTGGAGCCCAGGCCATCACAATCCCCTACCGAGCCAATCGAGCAGTCGTCTTCAATTCAGATCTGTTTCATGAAACCGATGACGTTAGATTTAGGGACGACTACCTCAGTCGCCGCATCAACATCACGCTGCTCTACGGCTATCGCGCCCAATCCTGATAGTCGATCAGCCGGCTTTCGGCAAGACCCTCCGCAGCAGCAGCCTCTCAAATTCCGCCGCCGGCATTGGACGACCGAAGAGATAGCCCTGCGCCTGATCGCAGCCTTCGGCCATCAGGATCGAGCGCTGCCTCTCGTCCTCGACGCCTTCCGCCAGCACCTCCAGCTGCAGGCTGTGGGCCATGGCAATGATGGCGCGGACGATCGGCACCGGTTGCACGAGACTCAACAGTTCCCGCACGAACGATTGGTCGATTTTGACCCGGTTGACGGGCAGCCGCTGAAGATAGCTCAATGAGGAATATCCTGTCCCGAAGTCGTCGATCGCCAGCTGCACGCCCATGGTCCTCAGTTGTTGAAGCACCGTAATTGACGTGTCGACATTGCGCATGGCGATGGACTCCGTCAGCTCCAGTTCGAGGCGATCGGGTGCAAGACCCGTCTCGGCGAACGTGTCTTCGACCGCCTTCAACAACGTGCTGCCGTGAAACAACGAATTCGAGACGTTGATGGACACCCGGGGAACGGCAAGCCCCCGTTGCTGCCACGTCCGGTTCTGACGGCAGGCCGTTCGCAGCATCCATTCGTCGATCGTGCGGATCATTCCCGTATCTGAAGCGGCCTGGAGGAACTCGGGCGGAGCCAACAGCCCCCGTTGCGGGTGCTGCCATCGCACCAACGCTTCCGCTCCGATGATCCGTCCGCTGCGGAGATCGATCTGCGGCTGGTAATACACGACGAATTCCTCGCGCTCCGTCGCGTGGCGCACTTCACCCTCGAGCCGCAACCGCTCATTGGCCGCCAGGTTCATGGCAGTCGAATAATATTGGATGTTGTTCCTCCCCTGTTCCTTCGCGTGATACATTGCCGTGTCAGAATTCTTGAGCAGCACGTCCACGGATTCGCCGTCGGCGGGAAAAATGGCGATGCCGACACTGACCGTGACAAAAATTTCGTGTCCGCTCACGGAAAATGGCCGTGCGAGCGCTTCGAGAATGCGTCTGGCGACTTTGCTTGCATCCTGCACGTCTCGCAGATTGGTCAACAACACCGTAAACTCGTCGCCCCCGAGGCGGGCCAGCTCATGAGTCTGGACGCCGTCCGCCGTCCTGCCGATCGAATCACTGTGCCGGACCGATTCCGCCAGCCGGTCCGCCACATGCTTCAGCAGCAAATCGCCGATGTTGTGTCCCAACGTATCATTGATGACCTTGAAGCGGTCCAGGTCGAGAAACAACAGCGCCAGGTGATATTGATACCGGTGAGCATGCGCGATCGCCTGCGTCACGCGATCTTTGAACAAGACCCGGTTGGGAAGACCGGTCAGACTGTCGTAATAGGCCAGCCGGTGGATTTCCCGCTCGGAGCGCTTCCGCTCACTGATATCCTGAGCAGTGCCCACAATGGTCAGCGACTTCAACTGGTCGTCGAAGACGGCCTCCGCCTGCAAGTTCACAATGAAATCGCTCCCATTCGGCAGCATGATCCGGTGATCGATGTCGCAGGGAGTTCGGTTGGTGAGAATGCGCTTCAACGCCTGGTCTACGCGCTCTCGATCTCCCGCGTCGACCGCTTGCAGAAATGCATCGAGGGTGCCGCCGAAATCTTGCGGCCGTAACCCCATCAGCCGGCACAGCTCGGCTGACGCGGAGAATTGCCCCGTCTGAGGCTGCCATTCCCAATTACCGATTTTGGCGATCCGCTGCGCCAGACCAAGCCGGGACTCGCTGCGCAGCAGCGCATCCAAGGTCCGGCTCCCGCGCAGCATATACCGCACGCGGTGACTCAGAATGGTGTGATTCAGCGGCTTCGTAATAAAATCCGTCGCGCCATGCTCATAGGCACCCGCGATTGCCTCTGCGTCGTCCGTGCCGGTCATCATCAGGATGGGCACGCGGCTGCCTCCGACCGACCCGCGCAACCTGGAACAGGCGGTATACCCATCCATGACCGGCATCATGACGTCCAACACGATGATGTCGGGGCGGCGTAGAACAAATTGTTCGAGCGCCTGCTGTCCGTTCGAGGCTTCACACACTTGGAGTCCGACCTGCTCAAGCGCCGAACGTATAAATGTTCTGACCAATTCGTCGTCGTCTGCGACGAGCACCGTTGCCGTTTTTTCCATTTTCTCCACGGAAGTTATGTCCTCGTCCCTCGCGCCATTGCCCCACCCACGGTGGGGAACGAGCGTGGGTGTTCCACGCAGTCTGTCTTGCGCTCCGCCGATGTCGGCGCAGACGCTGACTGCCCTCAAGAAAGACCTGTAAGCGTTTGTCTGCTCGCGAATCCTCCGCGGTCAGGGTAGCAAACCGGTTCCGAATCTCCAGTTATTTCCGCTTTTCACACTATCAGTTCTAGTGCAATTGCTAGGTGCATCCAGTGGGCACATTGCCCATTCTCATTTGACCGATAAACCAAATATAATCAGGCAATTCCATCGGTGGAACAGTCGTTCACAAGGCTATGCGCCC
Organism: uncultured Nitrospiraceae bacterium; assembly: GCA_963730935.1. GTDB lineage: Bacteria > Nitrospirota > Nitrospiria > Nitrospirales > Nitrospiraceae > Nitrospira_C. The sequence continues at coordinate 1,059,033 of CAVSTP010000004.1, forward strand.
GTCCGGCGAATCCACAACACGGTCTCAGGGATGGTTGATCGCGGCGATCGCCGGCATCACCATCGCCGTCTTTGTCCTCGACAGTTTTTTTCCTCTCGGTTTCGTGATTCCCGCCCTGTATGTCATTCCGATCATCCTGACCACCAGGGTCCGACGCCCAATGGCGCCGTTTCTCATAGCCGCTTGCGCGACCGGGCTGACACTCGCGGGCATCTGGACAAATTGGACATCCCCGGTTGTCCCGCTTCAACTCGGTCTTTTCAACCGCTCCCTGGTGATCCTCGCCGGCTGGATTGCGGCCACCATTATCTGGCATACCACGCAAAAACACGCCCGGCAGGAATTGGAAACCCTCGTCGCCGCTCGGACGGCGGCGCTCTGGCAAAGTGAGAGCACACTCCAGAGTTTTTTCAATTCCACGGACTTGATGATGGGCGTGCTCGAGATCGTCGAAACCCGCCCTCTGATGGTGATCACGAACCGCGCGGCCGCGGGCGCGGTCTCCGAGAGAGACGCTGAGGCGCTCCCGCCGGCGTTACGACTGGCGCCGGGCGCACCGGAGTTCTGGATGCCGCATCTGGAAGCCGCCCGTCGGACGGGAAAAACCGTGCATGTGAAATACGAGATTCCGTCAACGCGGGATGCGTTGTCTGAGCGGATTATGACATCCGCGATCTCGTTTATCGGATACAGCCCGCGCGGCAACAGGCTGTATGCCTGGATCGGAGAAGACATCACCGAAAAAATGCACCTCGAGCAGACCATGGAGGCCAGTCGGCGGTCATTGGAAGTGAGTCAGGCCCAACTGCGTCAACTGACCGCTCAATTGCTTTCGGCACAAGACGACGAGCGGCGCCGCATCGCCCGGGAATTACACGATGAGTTGAACCAGCGCGTCATCAGTCTGGCGTTCAATATCGACGATCAGATGCAGCAGGTCCACGACCTCTCGCCGGCCGCCCGCGCGACTCTTCAGCTCATCAAAAGCGAAGTGGCTGAGCTCTCCGACCATTTGCGCGACCTGGCTCATCGGCTCCATCCGTCCGTTCTCGACGATCTCGGCATTACCAGCGCGCTGCGCGTATGCGCTCACGATTTCGAACAACGTGAACAGATCCCCGTTCGCCTGACACTCGAAGAATCGGAAAGACCGGTGAGCCGTCATCTGGCAGAATGCCTCTTCCGAGTGACGCAGGAAGCGCTGCGAAACGTTGCCAAACATGCCGGCGCCAAGCACGTCTTTCTGGAACTTACCTACCATGAAGATCACGTGCTACTTCAGATCGAAGATGATGGGCGGGGCTTTACGCCGGAAGACCGGCAGACTGTTCAACGGGGCTTGGGCCTGGTCAGCATGGGTGAGCGGGTGCGTCTGCTGGAAGGTACGCTGATGCTCACGAGCGATCCCGGCAGGGGCACGCGGATATCAATATCAATTCCATTCACAGGAATATCGAATGAGCAAACCTCGCATCTTACTCGCTGATGACCACATGTTGATCCTCGATGGCCTGCGTCATCTTTTGGAACGCCATTACGACCTGGTCGGAACCGTTCAGGACGGCCACTCGGTCCTCAACACCGCGCGGCGGTTGCAGCCCGACCTGGTCCTCATGGACGTCGCCATGCCAGTCCTCAATGGGCTCCAGGCCGGCCAGCGACTACGCGAACAGCTGCCAAACGTCAAGCTGCTCTATGTTTCAATGTACGCCGATACGCCCTACGTCGAAGAGGCCCTGCGGATCGGCGCATCCGGCTATGTACTGAAACGCTCGGGGTGGGAAGAACTGTCTCGCGCCATCGAAGCCGTTCTGGCGGGCAAGCAATATGTGTCTCCGGAACTGTCGGCGACGCTCCAACAACCAGCCATCCAACCGACCCCGCCGCCGGATGGCTCGATGCGCTCGTTGACGGAACGGCAGCGACAAATTCTTCGATTGGTGGCGGCAGGCTATACCGCCAAGGAAATCGGCCGGATGTTGCATATCACGTCCAAGACCGTGGAATTCCACAAGGGGCGGATGATGCGGCAGCTGCAGCTTCAATCAACTGTCGAGCTGGCGCGATACGCCCTCACCCATGGTCTGAGCCATCCCTAAGCCTGTTGGACGGGGTCTTCCGTGGAAACTTTTTGGTAGGGTTGCAGTTCAAGCTGAGTGACCGTGTGTTGCAGACGCGCCCATTCCTCCGGTTCCAACGTCACAAATTCTACTCCGAACTGTTGAGCACGACTCCAGCGGACAACGGCTTCCTGAATCTTCAGCGGAGGCTCGTCCTCTGAGGGATGGATGCGAAGTTCCAAGGCTGTTCCGGGTTTGACTTCCGTCTGACTCTCCACGCGGCAACCCCGAAGCGACAAATCCGTAATATTGCCGTCTCCTCCGACGACGTTCAGCGAGGTAAAGGAACTACGGAACCGGACCGGGAACCGTGGATTCTTCCGTTGCTCCATGCCAGCCACCTCAGTTGATGAATGATGGTCGTATTGTGCCAAGCCCAGCCCAATTCGCCACTGTTTTTGCAAAATCCACCTACCCTTTGATATTTCCGATCGGGCGCAGTTCCGCGACCTTCTTCGTGATGCCAGCGCCTTCCACGGTCTCCACAACGTCGGAGATGTTCTTGTACGCAAATCCCGCTTCCTCGGCCAGCCCCGACATGGACACCGCCTTGACCAGGATGCCGCGTTGTTTCATCTGTTGTTGCAGCTGCTCGCCGCGCACCTGTTTCTTCGCCTGGGCCCGCGACATGGTCCGCCCCGAGCCATGCATTGTCGAGCCGAACGTCTCATCCACGGCGCGATCCGTTCCGACCAACAGATACGATCCTGTCTCCATTGAACCGCCGCAGATGACCGGCTGGCCGGTCTGCCGAAACTCCGGTGTCAGCTCTATGCTGCCGGGGCCGAACGCTCGCGTGGCTCCTTTGCGATGAATGAGTAATTCGCCTTCAGAGTATCGCTCGACTTTCGCAATGTTATGGGCGACGTCATAGACGAGTTCCATGCCCAACTCCTCCGCCGACGGACCGAACACGGTAGTAAAAGCTTCCCGCACATGATGGGTGATCACCTGCCGGTTGGCAAAGGCCATATTCGCCGCGCAATTCATCGCAGCGAAATAGTCCTGGCCCTCCTGCGACCGGAACGGTGCACAGGCTAGCTGCTGATCTTTTACCGAAATCCCATAGCGCCGCATCGCCTTTGCGAACACGGTCAGGTAATCGCTTGCCACTTGATGCCCAAACCCGCGGGACCCGCAATGGACCATGACGACGATCTGATCCTGGCCCGTGATCCCCAGCGTGGCCGCCGTTGCCGGATCGAAGATCTTGTCATTCGACGCGACCTGCACTTCAAGGTAGTGGTTGCCCGATCCCAACGTACCGAGCTGACTGATCCCGCGGCTGATCGCCTGGTTGGACACGGTCGAGGGGTCGGCCTCTCTGATGCAGCCGCCTTCTTCGATGCGATCTAGATCCCCGTGCCAGCCGTATCCCTGTTCCACGCACCAGCGCGCGCCTTGCACCATGACGGCGTTGAGATCGCCGCGTGAGAGTTTGACGGATCCGCCCGCACCGACGCCCGCCGGTACACGGCGGAAGAGCTCATCCATCAAGCGTTCCAAGCGAGGCGCCACGTCCGCCAACGTGAGATCCGTGCGGATCAGCCGCATGCCACAATTGACATCGTACCCGACCCCTCCCGGGGAGATGACTCCTTCACGCAGATCGAACGCTGCCACACCGCCGATGGGAAATCCGTACCCCCAATGGCCATCCGGCATGCAGAGGGCATAGCGTTGAATGCCTGGCAGGCAGGCGACGTTGGTCACCTGGTCAAAGACGCCCTGATCCATCGACTGCAGAATGCCCGGCGTCCCATAAATACGTGCGGGCACGAGCATTCCGGGTTTTTCCGACGTGGGAATTTCCCAGACTTCGTCGGTGATCCGGTTCACCTTCATGCCTGTATTCAACTGCATTCGCCCACCCTTACCCACTGATTGCTTCGCAATCGATTTCCCGAGACGCGCCCGCTATACGTCGACGACCACTGTGGCTTTCCAGAGCGAGCCCTCCTGCACCACCCTGTAGAGATGTCTCGTAATACCTTTCACATCATTGCGCAAGGTTTGCAGGGTATGATCAACCGGGGCGCCAATGAGAGAGGCCTCGATCGTCCACTGCCCCTTTTCGTGACTCAGGCTTAGCGGCGCCTCGTGGAACACGACCCCGGCCGCATCCTTCCAATACACGATTTCCGACAACCACTCAATGAGGAGATCATCCAGTGCGGCATCTATCTTGACGATCCGTCGCTTCCAAGAGGCGCCCACGGTCTGCGGATCGGCCATCGTCTCGAGAAGGGCACTCGTGGCCCCTTGAAACAGGTCCTCAATCGAGTCGCCTTCAGCTTCGAACGCGATGTCGGCCAGAGCAACATCTTCAAGAAACCGGAAATCGTACGACATGGGGGACCTGCCAGAGAAACGGTACGGGAGTCCCGTCCGACATGCATGTGTGGTGCGTTCAGGACCTGAACGACGAGGGACCGTTGATGACAGTCCGGTGGAGCAGGCGGTTAATCGAGCTCGAACGTCTTGGGATAATTCGTGAGGTTCCGGCAGCCGTCGGCGGTCACCAAGACCATGTCTTCGATCCGAACGGCGCCCAGGCCCGGATAGTAGAGGCCGGGCTCGACGGTAACGACGTGGCCTTCCAGCAGCAAGGAGCCCGTACGGCTGATGCGGGGGGCTTCATGGATATCCAGTCCGACACCATGACCTGTGCCGTGGAAATAGCCCTGCATGCGCCCGTTCACCAAGCCAGTCTTGTAGCCGGCCTTTTCGAACCGGTCGCAAATCCCCCGGTGAATCTTCATACCGTCGGCGCCGTCACGGATTTTCGTGATGGCTTCTTCCTGTGCGTCCAGCACGGTCTGGTAGAGTTTCCTCAGTTCCGGACTCGAGGTGCCACGGATCACAGTCCGCGACATATCGGCGAAGTAGCGTGAGGACGCCGACCGCGGGAAGACGTCGAAGATGATGCTGCGATGTGCCGGCAAGGGACCGCTCCCTTCATTATGCGGATCACAGGCCTGTTCCCCACCCGCCACGATGGTATGTTGCGCGACGCAGTCGCGCTCCATCAGCTTCACGTTGATGACCTTCTTAATCCGTTCCGAAGTCAGCACGCCGTCCTCCAGCGACAACTGCCCATGCTGGATCGTCGCCCGCCGCAGCAACTCATGAGCGGCGGAGACGGCGTCCTCGGTCGCCCGCTGCGCCTCTTCGATGTGACGCACTTCTTCCGCGGTTTTGACAACGCGCTGTTCGTAGAACGGGTCCGGTTTGGCATGCACCTGATAGCCGAGTTCCTGGAGCCGCGCCGCGTGGCTATACGGAAAGTTCGCGGGAACCAACACTTGCTTGATCTTGGCGTCCCGCAGCACCACGTGCACAATGTCGACGCTGCCCGGCGTGGCCACGCCATGGTCCCTCGCTCGGCGCTCGATCTCCGAATATGACAACACGCGATCGACCGCGGCCTGGCTCTTGGCCCGATCCATTTCCAGATCGTTCATGATCATCAGGCGCTCGCCCTTGATCTCCAAATAAATGAAGGGGTCCGGCGCGATGAACTTGGTGGCGTGGTAGAGGTTTGAATCCAGCTCGCTGGCTGCGATGAAAACCGTGGCTTTATGCGCTTGTGACGGCGATCGAGACATGAGACCGTGACTTACTCATTGGCATCCACACGAGTGCCGTTGTGAGCCTTGTCGCGGAATGTAGCATGGGGTCCGCGGAGGGTCAAGGAACCGCCGGAGTAGCTTCCGCAGGAGGAATGGAGTCCTTCGACACCGTCTTGTTATCGTCCGGCGTCACCAAGTCAATCGGGAGCATGACCGTGTTCTTCAGCAAATCGACCGCCAACTGGGCGAGGCCGCTGACGCCGGTGGCAAAGGACTTCATCGGCAGGTAGGTGACTTCGGGATCTTCGATGGCCCCCTTGACCGCAAACATCGCCGTCGCAACCCCCTTGCGTTCGCCCGCGAACAGACGCCCAAACAACGGGATCGTCTTCAAAAACTGCGAGTACGATCCGAAAGGACTCACGGCCCAGACCATATCCACCTGATCGGTGGGGAGATCGTAGTTGCCCGCCGCGGTGATTTTTACGATCGGGCTGTCGATGATGAGATTCTCGGTTTCAAACAGGCCATTGCGGATCGTGACGGTCGCCGTGATCCTGTTATAGGGCAGTCCTTCCTTCTCCAGATCCACCTTGCCTTGCAGCACGGCCGGCAGGTTCAAGATGCTAATGATCTTCCAGATGGCTCGTTCCTCTGACTTGAAGATCCGGCCGTTCTCAAGCAGAAGATCGGTCTTGCCGTTGAGGGTCGGATAAATGCCATGGGGGTTGCGTCCGTGCCCGCGCACGGTTCCGGTCACACGAGCTTCGCCGGTGACGCCTCCTTGTTTCGAGCCGGCCAACCGGTAGATGTCCTCAACCAGCAGCCCGGTCGCACGCAACGAAATTTCAGCGTCGGCGGGCTCTCCGCGCGGCAACTGGACGACCATTCGGCCAGCGATGTCTCCGTTGGTGGACTGTCCCGACAACCGGTCCAGATCGAGGACGCCGTCCTGGATGGTCAGTCGCGCGGAAAGGGCGCCGAACTTCAGATGCTTGTAACGGCCTCGCGCGATGGAAGCAGTCGCCTGGACCTTACTGGTCGCCGCCAGCCATTCGAGCAGATCCCGGATGGGCGCACGCTGCCCTTTGGGAATCAGGAGATCAATGTCCATCTGGTTGGACTCCATTTTCGCCGTGATGGCGGGTTTGGTCGTCCAATTACGCATGGTCCCTTCGAGCGTGAGGTCACTATCCATGAGGCGGAACGAGAGACGCTTGAGCTCGGCCGTGTCGCGCGCCAATAGCAACCGTACGTACAGATCCTGAATTGGTCCGTCGGTCCCCTTCACCGTCATTAATCCGTTGTTCAGCGCCAGCCAGCCGGTGGTTTTCCACGTCCGCCAATCTCGATCTTTTCCCTTGATGTCCAGCGAGAGTTCAAGATTGCCTGCTTCAAAGCCCCCTTTGGCAATCCACTCCGGGACCGTCGACAACGAGACCGTGCCGGTGGCAAACGCGGCGTCGATGAGGAACTTATCGCCGAGTTGGATTTTCCCTTTGATGGGCAAGCGGAGCGGCGGCACAGAGAGTTCCACCCGGCTCAACGTGACCGTCTTGGGCTGAAGAATATCGCCTTCGAACGCGATCGTCACCGGGGCGCCGGTCGGTTTCTCAAGGACATTGGGAATGGTGACCCTGGATTCCGTCAATCCGACTTCCCCGCGCAAATGCGGCTTGCCGGTGGCGCCTGTGACCACGACGATGGCGCTGGCCAATCCTTCTATCGCTCCGTCAGGCAGAGCTTTGGTCGGCAAGAGCTGCGTCATATGCACGGCGTCTCCGCTGACGCGAACCGCCAGGTCACGGAAGACGCTCCCGCTGCCGCCGGTGATGCCGCCTTGCACCTGGACGGTCAGATCGCCGAGATGCGCCGTCACCTGATCGAACTGGGTCTCCCCTTCGGCCAAGACAAAGCGGCCTTGCAGCGCCGTCAATCGCTCGGGCAAAAACGCACTCGTCAGGTTGACGTGCTGCGCCTTAATTTCGCCGCCGGCGAAGGTCACCGCGGTCGGCGGGCCGACCAGGCGAAAGACCGGCATGGCCATGCCTTCGACGTCTCGCGAGGAGGCCAGCACGCGGGACAACAGCTCGGACTTGACCGTCGTGGCAAGAAACTGCAAGAGATCGGCCGCCGCCATCGTGCCGCTGATTTCCATCTCCACCCAGGGCCCTTGCTCGAGAAATGAGAGCTGGCCCTTGCTGTCCATCATGTGAATCGTCCCGTACAGCCCGCTCAGCTTGGACATGCGAATTCTTCCCGCTTCCACAATGATCTGCGCGTCCAAATCCTTCGCGGGCACGCGGCTTTGGCCGAGCAGGGCCTCTCCCTTTTGCAAGTGGAACTCTCCCGTAACCGCCAGTTGGGGACCACCTACGGAGGAGCCGGTCACGGTGGCTGATATCACTTCGACGACGCCCTTGATCCGGCGTTCTTCCATGATTGAGGGGAGCTGCGGATGGATCCAAACCGGTGGAATCTTTGAGACTAAGTCGTCGATCTGGATCGGAGAAGCCGAAAACGTCACGGCAAAGGTCGGCTGAGGCGCGAGCAGACCGGAAAGGCTGGCCTTGCCGGTCACGACAAGTTGGTCCATGTTGCCGGTCAGATCCGAGAGCAGCACGTCGTACCCGGCGACGCCGGGAAAGATCTTGACGGAGCTGCGGGCGTTCACACGCCCCTGCAATGAGTCCGGGACCGGCCGCGGACCGAAGAAATCTGCTGCCTCGCGGAGACTCAAATTGGCCGTCTCCACCAGCCCATCAAATTGAATCGGAAACACAAGTCGCTTGGCCACCTCGTTGGCCAGCGTCTGCTGCTCGGCTTTCCGAATGGTGCCCGATAAGGACAGCGCGGAAAGTCCCTGGGCGCTGTGGTGCGACGCGGAAAAATGCAAATCCGCCTGCCCACGCTCGAGAAAAATCTCCAACGCGGCTTCAACGGACTGCAATTTCAGCGTCCGCGGACCGTCCGGCCGGGCTTCATCGATGATGACGACCGTGCCGTTCACCAGGGTCGCCTCTCGAATGCGGAAGATTCGAGTCAGCATCTGCAGCGCTTCCTCGTCGCTCGCTGGATTGGGCCCGTCTCGCTCCAGCAGGTTCCAATGCCCTGAACGATTCCGGCGCAGCGTCAGCATCGGCTCTTCAATGCGGAGTCGTTTTCCGACCACCTGTTTCCGCAATAACGGCACAAGGCGCAGCACGAGATCCAGTTTCTTCGCCGACAGCAGCACCCCTTCCTGGTCGCGGTCATGGATGACGATCTGCGTCATCTCTAGGCGGATCGTGGGAAACAGCACGAGCTTGACGCGATGGACATCGATCTTGTGGCCAAGGTTCTGCTCGAGCTGGTGAAGAAAAAAGTCTTTGAGATAGTCTTCACCGGTCAGGTACGGAGAAAACCACAGGAAGGCGACACCGCCGATCACCAGCAGCGCAATAAGGGTGACGACCACTCGTGTTAGGGACACCTCAACATCTCCGCTGTGAGCCACCGACAGGCATCGCCTGTTGACAATATTCGGACCGCATCGGGACGAACGCCTGAGGGAACGCGTCCCGCATGAGAGGTGAATCGGTGAGCAGATTGTTTAACAGCCCGAACCTCATCTTACCGAATCAGTCTCGTGAAAGCTAGAAAGCCCGCGAACCGACAGGTGATTTTGACGTTTGTACTTTCGAATTCTCCTGGTGAGCACGCCGAAGACCCGCTATAATCGCCGCGGCTTCTCTGTATCTGCACTCTCATCGTGACTAAGTCGGACCGTACGCGTTCACTCCACTGGCTGATCCTCGCCCTGCTGTTCGGCACGAGCGTCGTCACCTACATCGATCGAGTGAACATTTCCGTCACCGCGCGTCAGATGATGCCGGCCTTTGGCCTGACGCAGCAGCAGATGGGCTGGGTCTTCTCCGCCTTCGTCACAGGCTACGCCTTGTTTCAAATTCCCGGAGGATGGCTTGCGGACCGCTTGGGCGCCAGAGTCGTGCTCACGGGTGCCTTGATCTGGTGGTCGGTGTGTACGGCCCTGACGGCGTTTGTCGCGGCCTCGCCATTGGCCGAAATGATCGGTATCGTTGGCGCACTGGTGCTCGTACGATTCGCCTTGGGGCTGGGCGAAGCGGTGGCGCTGCCCTCGTTCAATCGGGCCGTCGCCAATTGGATGCCGCCGAACTCCCGTGGCCTAGGCATCGGCATCGCGATCGGCGGAATCGGCTTGGGTTCGGCACTGACGCCGCCCATTGCGGCATGGGTCATGGTGAATTGGGGATGGCAAACCGTATTTTACCTCTCGGCGGCACTGGGCCTGGTGATGGGGCTGCTGTGGTGGATGCTCGCCCGCGACCGGCCCGATCAGCACCCCTGGGCGTGTGAGTCCGCTGCTCTCACATACGACAGTGAACAGTCCGACCGCGGGCGGTCCAAGCGTTTCTGGATGTCGCTCCTCAAAAACCCGAATATCTGGTGGTTAGTATGTAGCTATAGTTGCCTGGGTTATGTCGCTTACGTGTACCTCTCCTGGTTCTATCTGTACCTCGTGAACGTCAGAGGGTTCGACGAACTCCGGGGCGGACTCTATGCTTCGGCCCCCTTCTGGGCCATCTTGATCGGCTGCCCTTTGGGCGGCTGGGCCACAGACCGGTGGGCCGCTACGCAAGGTGTGACTCGCGGACGGCTCCTGGCAGGGATGTCGGGAATGGCAGGCGCAGGCTGTGCTATTGCAGCTGGAGCGTTTGCCGACTCCTCACTCGTGGCGATTGCAAGTCTATCGGTGGGGGCCGGTTGTCTGTACTTCGCCGTTGGAGCCTATTGGGCTTCTACCAGCGATTTGTCCAAAACCCATGCCGGCGTCTTATCTGGGCTGATGAATACGGGAGCCAATCTTGGTGGAGCCCTTTCTCCGAGCCTGACTCCTTGGATGGCCGCCCAATGGGGTTGGCCGATCGCGCTCGCCGTCGCCGGGGCGGTTGCCCTTGTCGGCGCGCTCCTCTGGCTTAAGATTGATCCCGCAAAAGCGTTGGACGGTTAATTCACGGCCATTGCCTCCCGGCGCACGCCCTTGGTAGATTCGTCCGATGACGATGGAATTCAAAAAAATCGATCCCCGCGTGACGATTACGACGAAGTTCGGCGAGATCAAGATTCGCTTTTACCCTGAGGACGCGCCGCGTCACATTGAAAACTTCATCAACCTCATTAAGATGCAGTTTTACGATGGCACGACCTTTCACCGCATCGTCCCGGGGTTCATCATTCAGGGCGGCGATCCGCTGAGCAAAGAACCGGATCGGCTCAGGCACGGCTCGGGAGGTCCCGGCTACTGGCTGAATCCTGAACTAAGCGATCGCCCGCACAAGCGCGGGGCCATCTCGATGGCGAAAACACCACGCGATGGCTCGAGCACGCGTGATTTCAACGACAATGGCTCGCAGTTCTTCATTTGTCTGGCGGACAACAGCGGGCTGGATCGAAGGTACAGCGTGTTCGGAGAAGTCTTCCGGGGGATGGAGGTGGTCGACAAGATCGCCTCGGTTGCCCGCGACGAGTACAACAATCCTCTCGAACCGATCCCGATAACAATCACCGTCAAAGAGTAGGGCAAAATCCCACCCACTTTTCCACCAGGCTGCTCAAACAGGTCATCCAACGAGGCCGCAGGGAGATTGGACAACGAGGCGTACGTTGTTCAGTACGTTGAGTTGGACAAACGACCGAGAACGAAGTTGGGGACCTGTTTCAGCAGCCTAAGCTAGAAAAATGACATCGAGGCGTAGGTCACCGTGGAGTTGTACTGATCGGTGATGCCCCGGTCATAACGCAGCACCTGCCCCTTTTCGGCCTGGATCAGCCGAAGCAGGCAATAGATGGGCGAGAAGCCGGAAATGCGCCTCTGGTCCTTTTCTTTTTGGATGTAGCCCATAAACTCTTCCGGTTTGAGATCCTCCACGTACTTCAGCATTTCAAGGTCGTACTGCATGGTCCGGTGAAAGGAAAAATCAGTCGGCGGCGCTTTATCTCCGTAGCGCATGCCCAGGTGGGCCAACTCTCCGGCCGCAATCACGCAGGCGGTTTTGCCCGATGCCGAGATCGCCTCACGCAAGGCCGCCAAGAACCGGTCGACCGACGCCCGCACGGACGGATCATTCAGGCTCATCGCGGAAAACGATGAAAGGACCGGCACGATCGTAGCTGCGCTCGCTGCCCCCGTATTGGTTTGCACAAACGGCAGCTGAAACTCGATCGCGTGCTCGGACAGATGGGCCAAATCTTCTGAAAAATATTCCGGCACGAGCGCCTTGAGCCGGTCTACGACGGCACGGTCCGCCGGCACGACACCCAGCGGCGTCTCAAAATCCTTGTCCGTTAATGCAAAGGGCTGCTCAAGTCCGGCATGGGCCGTGCCGATGATGATGAGCACATCCGGTTGTTGAGCTTCCTGCAACTCCTTATACGCCCAGGCATAGATCGGCCCCGCCTGCTTGAGATCGTAGGTCGGGGCCACCAACCCTTTGATCGGCCTACCCTTATTGGCCGACGGCTTGAAATCCGGCCCTTCCTTCGACGAAAAAAATCCATCGATCTGCTTTTTGAGCTGAGCGCTGTCCGCTTCGTAGCCCTTGCCGGCAAAGACGGCAGGACGCACGGGGGCCTGCCGGTAGACGGCACGGGCCTGTTGCTTGGCCTCTTCGGTGAGATCGCCCTCGAGGAACAGTTTGGCTTCAAGGTCCAGGACCAATTGCTCCACTTTGGCCGGCAGCAGAAATTCGCCGAAGCGCTTGAGATAAAGCGCCCCAATCTGTTGGAGCGAATGGTCGCCGTCGAAATGTTGGATGATAAAAAAATAGTTGAGCGGGAGGACGAGCTTCTCCTTGCTCAGACCGCTGGGATCCCAGAGGACCACGTACTGCTCCTCGCCCTCCTTGACGGGGGAAAACTGGAGATTCCTCAAGACAGGGTACTGTTTGGGATCTTTGGCCGTGCCTGTACTCATGGCGCTGGTCGAAGCAAAGACGGCATTCTAACGAACCGGTTTCCTACCCTGCAACTGTCCAGGTGCGTGTGTGATTGGATCACATGCGGGGTAGGCTATTCCGGCTGTGACGGGGCGCTCGACGACCTTCGTCCCAAGAGAATCAGCGCTACGACGGTCAGAATGAGCAGCCACCAGGTCGGATGGCCGTAGGAGGCATCGGAGAACTCGATAAGGTCCGTCAATCGGCCGATCAAGAGCGACATGCGGGCCATGACGGTGTATCCGAAGGCTGCGCCGAAGGCGATCATCAGAAAGACGATGCCGGTCCTGGCCACCACTTTACCTGGACCGCTGTGCTCGATCGAGAAGAAGAAATAGAACAGGACGGAACTGACGCCGATCAGGATAATAATGGCGTTGAGATTGCTCGCCGGATTGAGCAGGTTCATCGAAAAGGTCAGGCCGTCGCCGCCGCCCATGGAGAGCAGCGGCCTGACGGTATCTTCGATCTGCTTCAGGATGAACGATGAAATGGTTCGTGGAATGGCCAGGCCGGATCCGAGGCCGACGATGAACGCGAAGGCGTACCGCGACATCCAAGCCGCTTTCGGCACGTAGCGCGTCAGCATCAGCAAGCCGATGGCCACCGGAATCAGCAGCGAGATTTCCCCCTGCTCGGCGATCGGCTTAAAGATTAAATGCACGATCACGGAATCCCACGTCTTGACAATCGTGTACCCGACCGACACCCCCACATAGAGATGCTCGGCCAGTTTGAACAGCGGATTATCTTTGTACAAGAAGGAGAAGATAAATAACGTTAACCCTGTCGCCATCCACGCGCCTAGAGTAGTTGCATCCATCTCACAGTCCCCGCTTCACGATTGTCTCTGGCCTTGCTGGTGCCGAAGCGAAAAGTAGAATAGATTGCAGATCGCGACGAGGACGATGATGGCAAAATGGGTCGCTGACTGCGCATCCATGCCGGCCACCGCACGGCCCTTTTGTCCAATCAGGCTCTCATATTCCGCTGCGCCGCGTAACCCGCCGATCAAACCGTTGATCTGCCCACTCCGTAGCAGCGGGTAGAGGCCCGGCGCGATCACGCCTGTGCAGCCACCGCCCAGCTCGAACTTGTATTTATCCTTGCCGAAGACGTACCAGGCCTCAATGCCGGGATTGCCGGCTCCGAGGCTGATCGCATATGCGACATCCTTCAGACTCTGGACACCCTCCAACACCGGAATACCCTTCGTTGCCTTCCCGCCATAATCGCTTGGAAACGCCGTGTACAAATCCTGACCCATGTTGATGATGACGGCCGTGCCTCCGGGACTCCAGCCGAGAAACACATAGTCCTTTCCATTCTCTTTGCCCATCTCTTGGGCGACCTGAGTCAACAGCTGATCGGCCATGCCGGTGCCCGATACCCACAGCGTCATCGCAACAACCCGAAGATTTTTCCTGAACGCATGACGCAACAAGGCGATGGCCTGGGGATGCAATTCCGGCTTGGATGCGGGATCAAAATCGATGGACAGCAGAAACACCGAGCGCTCGGGCAACGCCTCCATATAATCGTAAATGCTGCGCACCTCCGGTGAAATCTTGATCGCCAGCCCGACGGGATACAACAGCGGCAGCAGCGTACAGAGGCCGATCACCAGGAAGATGATCCGCCGGTCGATTTTTAACATGCGTTCGGAGAACGTCATGTCAGTCCTCTTTCCGCTTCCTGCCGTCCATGCATTGCGGGTGGCGCCGCGCGGGGGGACGGTTTACCCATCCACCCCGCCGCACTTCTTCCACCCACCCAACCCACCAATTGCTTCGCAATTGATTCCTCGTGACGCGGCTTGCACCAAGCGCGCGCAGCGGGGGTCCCTACACCGGGCGGGGGGGCGAGCACGACTGGACTGCCCGGAGACAGGACCGCAAGTTTCACTCTTTTCCTCCGCCCAGATAGGAGCGTTCGACGCCGAAAATAATTTTGAACGAGAGCGCGATGGTGCCCAGGCTGACGCCGATGAGAATGGCCCGGCGGACGGAGGCGTTGAGCACGTTGAGAATCCATTGGGAGACATCGCCGCTCAACGGAAGCAGATACTCACCGAGCGGTACGCGGCCCATCATGACGATCACCGCTGCCACCAGCAGCACAGCGGCCTCGCGGCTTCTTGCCCGGAACGAGCGGTAGGCCGCAGAGGCAATGAAGAATGCCAGGATGGCGAACATCGTGCCCTGCAAAGGCACCATCATGAAGCTATAGACCCAACCGAACCCCGTCATGGTGCCGTCGAGACTCTCTTTAAAATTCCCCACGACGCCGGCGATGACCGTCACGAGCATGCCGCCATACAGCACGAGGCTGTACCCCCATCCGGCTTCCTGCCGGCGAATCTTGACGGCGTGCTGATGGAATAAACTCGAAACGCCGAGCACCAGGGCAAAGCCGCCGATGATTTGCAGCCACTTCGTGGCCGAGGTCAGCAGAAGTTCGGACGAGGGATGAGGGACATAGTATTGCCCGGCAAACAGAAGCCCGGTGATCATCGTGATCAGCAGCGGCAGCCGGCGGCGGAGAAAGATCATTTGAGGTCCTTAAAGAGGTCCAGAAACAGCTGCGGCCACGCGCCTCCGGTAGCCACCCCGACCGTCGCGAGCAGGGTCCCGATCAAAATCACACTGAGGACGACCGCTTTACCGATGTCCTGGCCGCGGAGCGTGCCAATTTGGATCGGTTCCTTGGACAGGTAAGCGCTGGCCGCATACAGTTCCTCGCCGATCAGCGTGTAGTCACACGTCGTCACGAAGAACGGCAGTTGGTGATCGGAGTCGGTGCCGGCGATTTGGATCGCTCCCGTGCTGGCGCCGGTTTCGGTCAAGAGCAGCGATTCGGCAAAATACGACCCCATGAAAAAGTTCGCGGCGGGCTTCTTACGCAACATGATGCCGTCCACGGCCGCGGTGTAGCTGAATTGGTCGGCCGTGATGAAGAAGTTCGAGTCCTCTTTGAACAGGTCGGGCTTGCCCGCCTCCAGATAGGCCTGTTTGGTAATTTCCTGGCAGACCGCCATCGTAATAGGATCACGGTGAGGAACCATCAGCTCCGTCTCATAGGAAGCCGTTCGCTTGGCCACCCGTCCGAGGATGACGGCCGCTGCGATCGTCGACGGATCGCTCATGTCATGGGCGCCCGTCAGATAGAGGATGGGTTTGCCCAACTCTGTCGCGCGTCCAATGGCCTCATCGACGGCATCCAGGCCGGGAATGCGACGCAAAAAGATGTTGTTCCGTTTCGCATGGCTGATCGCGTAGAAGACGAGCGCGCCGAAACCGAGGGCAAGAATCAAGTTGTTGAGCTGGTTCCAATTGAACCAATTGGCGTGAGGAGTTCCCTGGATCTGGGGTCCGACGGCCCGCTCCTCGCCTTTGCGCATGGCGACTGTGACCGGATAGGCGGTGCCATCCTTGAGCTCGACGCCCTTGCCGTTCCTGATCACATACTGATGCCATGTCGGATCGGCAGCTCTTGTCCACCAGGCGCCCTTGGCATCTTTGACATAGCGGGTGTTCGCCGGAAACTCGGCGATGACCTTGAGCGAAGCCGGATCGTTGGCGCCGGGCTCACCGATGAGGACCTGATACTGCCCGTCGGCACTGTCGGAGGGACTGGGAGCCCAGACGACGGTCAGGCTCCCGCCGCCGTCATTCGGCGTATCGATGATGTGAAGACCGGCAGGAGCGGGAAGCGTAGCGTGAGCCAAGGAGTAAGAGAGGATACCAGCAAGACAGAGGAAAGCAGGGAACCCATTCACAATAAGGATGTTCAAAAAGGCGCTTTTTCTCACCCACCCATCCCCGGCGCGCCGAAACGCGCCGTTCCGCGGCCAAGGCCGCAGCCAGCGAAAGGCCAAAGAGGTACATACCAAGTTTCGCTTGAACCGCTCGCTTCGATCACATGCGAGCGGATAAGTACTTTGCCTCCAGTGAAACCGGACCGTTGAAGGTATGAGCGATGTGAGAACGAAGCTGGAAACCTTTTTCAACATCCTCACGCGCCCTCGATCACCTCGATGTTGGTCCTTGGAATCACGGCTCTCGCTCCGTCGGCAAATCTGACCTCCAGCACGCGCACCTCGCTCTCGGTGGGAATACTGGCCAGATCGGACGGCAGGGCGGACACCTCCCCGATCTTCCCAAAGAGCGGATCCCGGATGATCCTGACCGAATCCCCCAGCCGGATGCCTGTTCGCTGGACATCCGCTGGCACACCGGCTGCTGTCGCCGTGCGGGGAATGATGATCTCAGGACGAATCACCCCGGCCCTGATCTGTGTCGCGCCGGAGATCGAAGCCTTCTGTCTTGTGTGGGCGGACAGCAGCCGAAAGGTCTTGGAGGCCATTGGGATCGTTCCAAATCCCTCAGTGAGAATCAACGTAAAGCCCACCTGCTCGGTGCCGGTGATCGCCACCCCAAGGTCATACCCCAGGAGCGCGCGCAGATCCTTATCATGAATCCCGCCGACAACCAAGCCCGCGATGCCGAGTTGTTTGGCCTTGGCCATCGTTTCTGCCGGAAGAAAGGAGCCCCCGACTACGATTTTTCCCTTCATGTCCGGTCTCAGGTGTCCCGGTCCCAGCGGTTCGTCGGGTGAGGCGACCGCGACCACCAACTCGCCCCAGGCCTCCCCGCCGATGCCGAAGATGCCCTGCACTAAGCTGCAGGCGGCTTCCACCACGACGCCTTGACGAGGGATCGTCTCGACAACTGTACCATCGATATACGCCAACAAATTGAGCACACGCGGTGGTTCCCGCAGCAACACCTGTCCGGTCACTTCAGACAGCGATTCGATCGTTCCCGCGACCGGAGAGCGGATCTCCGTTTTGAACCACTTGATCAGCGGCTTATTTTCCGCGAGGATTTCATCCTTCTGGACGGGATCGCCCTCTTTTTTGACCAGATAGTCCTTGATCTCGTCCGGTGCAATGCTGAGTTGATTCGCCAGATTGATCGGATAGACTTTCCCAGGTAGTTCGGCGCGGGCTACGGCCTGGTCGGACCGCACCCGATCGCCTGCCTTGACGAGCACTGTTCCGGGCAACGGCAAGAGCCGCCGGCGTCTCACCATCGTGCGATCGGCAACCGTCAGTCCTGGAGTATAGGAATGCGCCATAGCAAGTTGCTGAAAAAAGCCCTAGCTTCGTTCTCAGTCGCCTAGAACACTCGATGCCTCGGTTTTACTGGAGGCAAAGCACTTATCCGCTCGCATGTGATCGAAGCGAGCGGTTCAAGCAAAGCTTGGTATGTCCCTCCTCGGGTCCTTCACTCCTTGCGGCCTCGCTTAAGAGCTTTTTGAGCAACTTGAACACATCTCAGCGAGCAGTTCAGGCCTTTCCCTTCGGATATAAATCCACTGCATCGAACCACTGGTTCAATGCTGCGACCCGCACAGACGACTCAGCCGGCAGTTGAAGCGGACGGCCACGCCCATCCAGCAGCAAGCCGACCACTCCGCCCAGCACGTCTCGCGTGACCGGTGCACCGGGTCCAGCCCCCGCATCGACAGACTTGGCCGGATGCAGCGTGATCGCCGCCTTTGCCCCGGCCTTCAGCTGATAATGCTTGAGAGCTCCGAAGAGCAGCCGGCCCTTCACGGTTCGGCCGTCGGCAAACGCAATGGCATACTCTGCACAGGTCTCGCCGTCTTTCCCCTGGCCGATCGGCGCCACGCAGGTGCCCAGGTAGATCATGCAGTCACGCACGAAGACATCCGTCGCGGCTTTCTCGTTGATGGTCGAAAGCACTCCGAGATGCGGCATCATGAAAATGCTATCGACGGACAACATTGTAAAACCCAACGGCTCATAGGCATCGACCATCATCAGCATGGACTGGATGCGACGGGGGGCATGCGAGAGAATGCCGCCGCTGCCGACGATCAAATTCAATTTCCGCATATCGATCAGCGTACGGCCGGACGTCTGTTGCTCGAAGACATCGGAGATCGTACGCTCCTGCTGAACGCCCTTTAAGCCGGTGGCCAGCGATTTATGATGAATGAGCGCCAACCGCAAGGCCTCGCGGGCAATGGCGTGCTCGATCTGCAACTCGTCAAGCGTCTGCGGAATCGTCGTGGGCCGGATCATTTTATTCTTGATGCGGTTTCGAAGCGTCTGCTCGTCGATCGTAAAGGGCACCCAACGCATGATGTTGTCCAGTTTGGCCTCGGCCAGGACGTTGGAAATACTGTAGGACATGCCGAGATTCGCGCTGACGGTCCGGTTAAAGACCCCATCAAAGACCGAAAACACGTCCGTCGTTGCACCCCCGATGTCGACGCCGATCAAGTTGAGGTGCTCACGCCTCGCAATGGTTTCCATGATGAGGCCGACCGCGGCAGGAGTCGGCATGATGGGGGCGCCCGCCATGTCGATCAGCTTCTTGTAGCCTGGGGCCTGCTGCATCACGTGCTCGAGAAAGAGATCATGGATCTTGTTCCGGGCGGGAGCCAGGTGTTCCTTCTCCAGCACGGGACGGATATTGTCCGTGACCTCCAAGGCCGTTTTGTCGCCCAGGATTTTCTTGACCTGTGATTGGGCGTCCTTGTTGCCGGCATAAATCAGCGGCAGTTTGTAGGTTATGCCAAACCGTGGACGCGGTTCCGCAGCGGCGATGTACTCCGCCATCTCGACGACGTGCGTGACGGCGCCGCCATCGGTGCCGCCCGACATCAGAATCATGTCCGGACGCATCGAGCGAATCCGCTCGATTTTCTCGTGAGGCAACCGGCCATCATTGGAAGCCAGCACGTCGATCACGATCGCGCCGGCGCCCAGCGCCGCCCGCTGCGCACTTTCTCCAGTCATGTTCTGCACGACGCCGGTCACCATCATCTGCAGCCCGCCGCCGGCGCTGCTGGTGGAGATATAGATATCGACACCGGTCTGCGCATCCCGACAAGGCGTGATGATTTGATCACCGTCGAGAATTCTACGCTTGGAGCGCTCCTCGATTTCCGCGATCGCGTTCAATACCCCGCGGGTCACGTCCTCAAACGGCGCCTCCACTGTCGTCGGCGCCTCCCCCCGGTACGTCTGGCGGTATTCGTCGCCGACCTTTTCGATCAAAATGGCCTTGGTCGTCGTGCTCCCGCAATCGGTCGCAACGATTACGTTCAATGGACGATCGCTCTTAGGTGGGACGGAGGCGGCAGCCGTCATCGACCCGATGCCCTCTGCATCGACGTTTTGGTTTCAATGAGGGCGATCAGCCGGGAGACGATATCCCGGCGTTCGAGCAGGCGGGCGACCCGCTCCATGTCCTTGCCGTCGAAGGCGCATTCGATGATGGGGGTCAGTACATGGAGCGCCTGGCTTCCCAGGAAGTTCATAGGGCCCATGGACTCGAGAAACATCGCGGCCGGAACCCCCATCCCACGCTTCACCAGCGCATCGGCGATGCGCTCCAGGAACTCCACATCATCAGTGCGGAGCACCGAGGTGGCCGGCTCCGTCGCAAAGGCATGCCTGACGCCGTTACTCAACTGGCGTAGTCGGTTGGTGAGATGGTCCTTGGACAAGGGGCGCATACAACTGATCGGACAAGCGAAACGGAGGTTGGGGCATTATAAGAAGCGGCCGTAGAGGAGTCAATTTTACGGCCGTCCTTGACCGGCCTCTGGACCGCGTTGGGTGAGGAACGCATCGAGCATCGGCGCCAGTTTTTCGAACCAGCGGTCCGCCATGTGCGAATCGCCGATGGCATTGGGATGCGTGCCATCGTAGGTCATCGTGGACGGATCAAGTCCACTGTATTGATTGACGAGGACGATCGGCGACTCAGCACGATTTTTATCGGCAACCAGTGCGGGCAAATTCCCGTTCAACACCGCAATGGAAGGGACACCGGTCTTGGCGATTAGTTGCGCCAACAAGATTTGTATACGCGGGTTGACTTTCCTTAAGGCGTCGATGATGCCCCTGATGTCGTTCACCGTGCTGGCAACACTTTGCCCTCGGGAGAGATCGTTGGTTCCGATATGGATTAAGACGAAGTCCGGTGACGCAGCCGTGGCCCAGGTCTGTATGTGATTGAGAATTTCATCGGCCCTCCACCCGGCATGCCCTTCGTGGTCCATGTCGAAATCAGGGTTCGCCGGCGGGCCGTTCCCGACGCCATATTGGGAACCGACGAAATCAATGTGATACCCCTGGTCGAGCAACACGTGCCAGAGATAGTAGCGGTAGCTGTTGAGCCGCCTGGTCGATTCCGTGATGGAATCCCCCAGCGGCATGATCTTGACGGTGACCTTGGATCTCTGGGGAGCGGCGGGACTTGGGTTATCTGGGTTATCCGCTTGAGAACCGCAGGCCGCCACTGATCCGAAAAAGAGCACGATGACGGCCGTGAGGCGGACGCACCATCGACGCTGAGTGAAACGGCGATCAGGCATTGGTCAGGGAAAATAAGGAGGCCATTACCGCTGTCTGACTTTCGACGTTAACGGTGTTAGTTGTTTTGAGATACGAGGGAAATCGAGAGTGGAACTTGGTGGGGGCAACGGACTCTATGTAGCCAAGGTCTTTTGGCCGATCTTTCCCTCTGTCCCCTTCCACAATCGTACGATATTGTCCTTGTGTTTGATCCAGATCAGCGTGCTGACGACGATCGCGAAAATCAGAAACTCCTGCCGTTGCTCATTGACGATGGCGACGACAGGAAACAACCCGAAGGCGGCCAGCGCGCCCCCGGAAGAATAGCGCCAAATGGCGACCGCCCCCAGCCAAATCAGCAGGAGGAGAGCGCCGATCGACGGCGACAATCCCAGAACAGAACCCAGCGCGGTCGCGACACCTTTGCCTCCTTTGAAGGCCAGGAAGGGGGAAAAGATATGGCCGATGATCGGCGACAGCGCCGCAAGCATGATGAACGACTCCGTGTGAAGCCATTGCATCGCCGCCCAGCCGATTAGCCATCCTTTTCCCATATCGCCCAGCAGCGTCAGCACCCCGGCCTTTGCACCGGAAACCCGCAGCACGTTGGTAAACCCCACATTCTTGCTTCCCACGGCGCGGGGATCGGGAAGATTGAGCGCTTTCGAGACGACGATTCCAAACGGAATGGCGCCAAGTCCATAGCCGAGCGTCACCAGCAGCAGACAGAAGAGTTCTTCTTCCATCATCAGGAAAATCGTGTGAAAGAGTGACGGAGAGACCTACGGGGAGGCCGCGCGGTTCGCATCTTCTACAGGCCCTTGGCGATCACTTGTTTCCAGAAGCTCCACACGTAGAGGCCGCCGGATAGATATCCCAGCACGAGCGACAGGTACAGCGTCACGCTGCCGGCCAAATGCAGATTGCCCAGGTCCGAAAGCGCCGTACCCTCGAGGATCAACATCGTGATCGCCACGACCTGCAAGGCCATTTTGTACTTGCCCGTGGTCTCAGCTACGATGATCATCCCTTCGCCCGCCGCGATGGCACGGATCCCGGTCACGGCGACTTCCCGAGCGATCACGAGAATCGCCACCAATGCGCTGACACGATCGACATTCACCAGGAGGATCAGTGCCGACAGCACAAGCAGCTTGTCGGCGATCGGATCGAGCAGCTTCCCCAGTTTCGTGATCTGGCCGGTCCGGCGGGCGATGTAGCCGTCCAGGAGATCGGTGATGGCGGCGACCACGAACACGACCGCCGCGCTCAAGGAGCGGTCCGGCGTCGGCGTAAAAAACAGCATCACAAAGACCGGGATCAAGAAAATGCGGACCAACGTGATGACGTTGGGGAGGTTCAGCGACTCCTGACCGACCGCTTTCCAGGCTTCCAGCACGCGATTCATATCTTCCGTATCCTTTGCTCACACATCGATTACAGTCATGGTGCGCTTAGACAATGCCGTTCTTCAAGAGGTCATGCAGGTGAATGACGCCCACAACCTTGCGCTCACCTTCTGTAACGACGAGGGTAGTAATCGAGAACCGTTCCATCTGTTCGACGGCTTTTGCAGCCAGATCCTCTGGCGCAATGGTCTTTGGACTGCGTGAGGCCAGTTGGCCGGCCGTCACCTTGGCAAAATCTCCGCCCTGTTGGATAAACCGCCGCAAGTCACCGTCGGTGATGATGCCGGCGAGCCTTCCGTTGTCGTCGGCCACGGTCGTCATGCCCAGCTTTTTGGCCGTGATCTCCAGAATGGCCGCCGTGGCCGGCACCGCTTCGGAGACCGTGGGCATCTCGGCCCCGCCATGCATCAGGTCTTTGACCCTCACGAGGAGGCGCCTCCCGAGTGTCCCTCCAGGATGGAATTGCGCAAAGTCTTCCTGCTTGAAGCCGCGCTTCTGAAGGAGAGCGACGGCCAACGCATCTCCCATAGCCAGGGTCGCGGTGGTGCTCGCCGTGGGCGCCAGCCCCATCGGGCAGGCTTCCTCCGAGACGGACACATCGAGCGCCACATCACTGTTCTTGGCCAGCGTCGAAGTCATGCGCCCCGTCATCGACACGACTGGAATACCCATCCGTTCGACGTAAGGCAGCAACTGTAAGATTTCCTGCGTCTCCCCGCTGTTGGAGATGGCGATCAGGACGTCGGCTCGGCCCAACATGCCGAGGTCTCCATGAATGCCTTCGGCCGGATGGAGAAAAAATGCCGGGGTGCCCGTGCTGGCCATCGTCGCTGCGATTTTCTGTCCAACCAGGCCGGATTTGCCCATGCCGGATACCACGACCTTGCCCTTGCAACGCATCAGTAGGTCGACGGCCTTGGCGAACTGGGCATCCAATCGTTCGACGAGTGCTTGCACTGCCCGCGCCTCAATCTTCAGCACACGCCGGCCTTCGGCAAGACTGCCGCCGTTGGCTCGGTCGGACGGGCGGGATACGGCCTTGGAGTTTATTTTCGTGGATTTGCCGCGTCGCATATCCGCATCACCCGTTCAAGGAGGGGTTTCAGCTGATGGAGGGGAACCATGTTGGGCCCGTCGGACAGCGCCTCGTCAGGATTCGGATGTACTTCCATAAAGAATCCGTCGACTCCGGCGCCGGCCGCTGCGGAGGCCAGCGGTTCGACGAATTCACGCTGCCCAGAGGATTTCGTGCCCCCTCCGCCTGGCAGCTGGACGCTGTGCGTTGCATCAAAGACGACCGGATACCCGAAGCTTCGCAGAATCGGGAACGACCGCATGTCCACGACGAGATTGTTGTACCCGAATGACGATCCGCGCTCGGTCAGGACAATTCGCTGGTTGCCGCACTCTTCGACCTTTTTGACAGCGTTGGACATTTCCTGCGGGGACAGGAACTGGCCCTTCTTCACGTTTACGACTTTCCCCGTCTTGGCGGCGGCGATCAGCAAATCGGTCTGCCGGCAGAGAAAGGCCGGAATCTGCAGCACATCGACCACGCGGCCGGCTTCAGTCGCTTGTTCCTCGGTATGCACGTCGGTCAGGACCGGCACGCCGACCTCCCGCTTGACCTTCGCCAGCACCTCCAGGCCCTGCGTCAGGCCCGGCCCCCGGAACGAGCTGATGGACGTCCGGTTCGCCTTGTCGAATGAAGACTTGAACACATAGGGCATCCCCAGCGAGCGCGTGATTTCGGCAATGCGGCCCGCCGTTTCCAGCACCAGCTGCTCGCTTTCGATGACGCAGGGACCGGCAATCAGGAACGGCCGCTGTCCCTGGCCGACGGTGAATGCGCCGATATCCACGAGGTGTGCCATGGGTTAACCCAGGGACCAGGTTAAGGAAGAGGAGACAAAAGTACCAGCGTTTTTTTCACCGCCGGGCCGCCGCTCGTTAATGTCCGAGTTTCTTTCGGAGCGCCGCCCCAATAAATCCGCTGAACAACGGATGGGGACGGTGCGGACGCGAACAATATTCAGGATGGAACTGTGTGGCCAGGAACCAGGGATGGTCCTTGAGCTCGACGATTTCGACCAGCCGGCCGTCCGGCGACAGCCCGCTCAGCACCAAGCCCTTTGCCGTGAGTTGGTCACGGTAGGCGTTGTTGAATTCAAACCGGTGTCGGTGCCGTTCACGAACTTCGTTCACGCCATACATCTTGTGGGCAAGCGTCCCTTCTCCGAGGCGGCAGAGGTAGCTTCCGAGGCGCATCGTCCCGCCCTTGTCGCTCACGGCCTGTTGGTCGTGCATCAAGTGAATGACTGGATGCGGCGACCGTTCATCGAATTCGGCGCTGTTGGCGCCAGCCAAGCCGGCGACGTTGCGTGCGAATTCGATCGTGGCGCACTGCATGCCGAGGCACAGGCCGAGGAACGGCACCTGCCGCTCACGCGCAAACCGGATCGTGGTGATCTTCCCTTCAATTCCACGCGCACCGAAGCCGCCCGGGATGAGAATGCCGTCTGCCTCCCGGAGGATCCGCTCCGTTCCCTGCCGCTCGATATCTTCCGATTCGATCCAGTGGATGTTCACACGCGTCTCATGGTCGATGCCGCCATGGACGAGCGCTTCAGCCAAACTCTTGTAGCATTCTTTCAATCCGGCATACTTGCCCACCAGCGCCACCGCGATCTCGTGTTTGGGGTGCTTGATTTTCTGCACCATCGCATCCCATTCGCGCAGGTTCGGCGGACCGGTTTCCATTCTCAACTGCCGGACGATCAGTTCATCCAGGCCTTCCTTGCGGAACACGATCGGTACTTCATAGATCGTCTCCACGTCCTTCGCCGTAATGACCGCGTCCTTCTCGACGTTGCAGAACATCGCGATTTTACCCTTCATTTCGGGCGGAATGTAGCGATCAGTGCGGCACAATAAGATGTTCGGCTGAATACCGATCTCCCGCAACTTGTTCACGGAATGCTGGGTCGGCTTGGTCTTCAATTCTCCCGCTGCGCTGATGTAGGGAACCAGCGTCAGGTGGACGTAGAGCACGTTTTCTCGCCCGACGTCGTACGGCATCTGTCGAATCGCCTCGAGAAACGGCAGGCTTTCGATATCGCCGACGGTCCCGCCGATTTCGACGATCGTGACGTCCATGCCCTGTGAGACCCGCATGATGCATTGTTTGATCTCGTCGGTAATGTGCGGCACGACCTGCACGGTCCCGCCGAGATAGTCTCCCCGTCGCTCCTTGGTGATGACGGAGTTGTAGATGCGGCCGGTCGTGTAGTTGTTCTGCTTGGTCAACGTCAGCGAGGTATAGCGCTCATAATGGCCGAGATCCAGGTCGGTCTCCGCACCGTCGTCGGTCACGTACACTTCGCCGTGCTGGTATGGATTCATGGTGCCCGGATCGACATTGATGTACGGATCGAGCTTGAGGAAGGTGATCTTGAGTCCCCGGCTCTCGAGCAGATTGCCGATCGACGCCGACGCCAGTCCCTTGCCCAATGAGGACACGACCCCACCGGTGACAAAGATGTATTTGCCCATCATGGTGTCCATCCCCCCGGATCGGGTGAAGGTGATCCGCATTCAGTCATAAATGGGTCGACGTTTCAAGCGGCTTGTTCAGCGCCAGGCGCCGCAAGCTCTCAATGGCCGAGAGGACGTCGGCCGGGGTATCAATGCGCAAGGACGCATGCTGTGTTTCCCACACCTGAATGCCAATCCCGTTGTCCAGGGCGCGCAATTGCTCCAGCTTTTCCGCTTCCTCTAGACCACTCGTCGCCAACGACGACAGCCTGAGCAGCGTTTCCCTCGTATAGATGTAGACGCCCAGATGGATATAGTGCAACCCCTTCATGGCCAGTCGACCATGATCATCCCGGACCAGCGGGATGGGCGCGCGTGAAAAGTATAAGGCCCGGCCCTGCCGGTCGGTAACCACCTTGACGACCGCCGGGTTCTGCAGTTCTTCGGCGGTGTGCAGGGCGCGCTTCAGGGTCCCCATCTCGGCGCCGGATTCGACGAAGGGCTCGATCAGATCTCTCAGCAGCTCAGGATCTGCCGGAATTTCATCTCCCTGCAAATTCAAGAAAAACCGGCCGGGCCGCGATCGGGCCACACTGGCAACCCGATCGGTGCCGCTTCGAAAATCCCCGGTGGTCAACACTGCCTGCCCTCCGAACTCCTCCACGGTCCGCCGGATCCGTTCGTCATCTGTGGCAACCACCACTTCGGACACGACACGGCAGGCCACCGCCTGCTCGTACACGTGTTGAATGATCGGCTTTCGATCGAGCATGGCGATGGGCTTGCCGGGAAATCGTGACGACCCGTACCGCGCCGGAATCACGACCGTCACATCCGGTCTCTGCTTCACCATCCTACCTTAGTCTCCCAGCTCTTCAGAAAGCTGCTTGGTGGTCACCGTGGCCGTGCCGACCATTCCCACAACGATACCCGCCGCATGATTGGCCAACGTCGCCGCCTCACGCATCGAAGCGCCGGCTGAAAGCGCCAGGGCCAGCGTGCCGACGACGGTATCGCCGGCGCCGGTGACATCGTAGACTTGCCGCGCCTGCGCGGGAATGTGCCAGGCCTCGTTGTGGCCTTCAAAGAGGCTCATCCCCTTCTCCCCTCGCGTGATCAGCACCGACTGGCAGCCCAGCCGTTGACGGATCGTTTCTCCGGCTTCCTGGATTGTCTGATCTCCTTCCCCATGGAGTCCCGCTGCCTGTGTCGCTTCCAAATGATTGGGCGTAATGACCGTAACCCCCTTGTAGAAGCCAAAATGCTCGACTTTGGGATCGACGATGACCGGTACCTTGCGCAGCGCCGCAAGACGGACCAGATCTGACATGATTCCTGCCGTCACCACCCCTTTGGCGTAATCCGACACCACCACACAGGTGAGTTCGCGGAGGCGCGATTCAACATACCGCAAGATCCGTTTTTGCAACTGTGGCTTGATCTCGCCTTTGCGCTCGACGTCATAGCGCACCACCTGCTGATTGTGTGCGATGACCCTCGATTTCTTGATCGTCGGCCGGTCGGTATCAGTGACGATGCCGCCGTGGCCTGCCCGTTTAGTACCCAACTCCTTAAGCAGCAGACGCCCAGCCTCATCCGAGCCGATCATGCCGCAAATGTCGGCTTTTCCTCCGAGCGCGAGGATATTGTTGAAGACGTTGGCGGCTCCGCCGAGCCGCATGGATTCCGACTCAACGTGCACGACGGGCACTGGCGCTTCCGGTGAAATCCGGCTCACCCGTCCCCAAATATAATGGTCAAGAATTAAATCACCGATGACGAGCACCGAGGCTTGAGGGAATCGCTGGATATGGCGCCGAAGGCTGCTGGCTGACGGCTTCTCTTGGCGGCTGGATGAGCCCGCTGTCGTCGAGTCACGAGCCGGTCTGCTCACTGAATCGCCTTGCCGAACCGCCCCCATCGAACCCACTCCTTCCATTGCCCTTGGCCGCTCCATGACCAATAAATACGGAAGGCTTTTCCCCGGATTTTTTCCTCGCGCACGAATCCCCAAAAGCGGCTGTCCAAACTTTGGTCGCGATTATCTCCCATGACGAAATAGGACTCGGAAGGTACCGTGACGGGACCGAAGTTATCCCGGGGGTTGATCGTCCCGTCGATCACCCCCGAGTCAATACGCTGCGTAAACGCCTTGTCGTCCAGCGGTGACCCGTTGACCAAGACTACTTTGTTCTTGATCTGAACCGTGTCCCCTGGGACGCCGACGATCCGCTTGATGAAATCCTTCTCCTCGTCCTCCGGAAACCTGAACACGATGATGTCCCCTCGCTGCGGTTTTCCAAACTCGATCACCGCATGGGAGGCGTAGCAATTCACCGGCGGGAACGTGACCTGGAATTTGCAGTCGCTCGGCCATTGAATGCCGTAGGCGAGCTTGCTCACCAGGATGTGGTCGCCGATCAATAGGGTGGGAATCATCGAACCGGAAGGGATCTTGAATGCCTGGACAACGAACACGCGGATGGCAAAGGCCAGCAGCATCGCCACAACGATGGCTTCTGCATATTCCCGGAACACGGACTTCCGGGCTGGCTGCACGGTGCTGGACATGCCCTCTCCTGTGGCCGCCTCCGGCGCTCGGGATGCAATCTCGTCTGTACTCTGGAGGTTGGGATCGATGCTCATTCGTCACCGACTTTCAGGATGGCCAAGAAAGCTTCCTGAGGCACTTCCACGCTGCCGACGGCTTTCATCCGTTTCTTTCCTTCTTTTTGTTTTTCGAGAAGTTTGCGCTTGCGGGTAATGTCGCCGCCGTAGCATTTTGCGGTAACATTCTTCTTCATCGCTCCGATGGTCTCGCGGGCGATCACTTTGTTGCCGATCGCCGCTTGGATGGCGATCTCGAACATCTGCCGCGGAATCAGCTCTTTCATTTTCTCGGCCAACTGCCGGCCTCGCGGGTAGGACCGTTCTTTGTGCGTAATAAATGACAGGGCGTCCACCGCTTCTCCGTTCAATAGAATGTCCAGCTTGACGAGATCTGACTCCCGATAACCGAGCACCTCGTAATCCAGCGATGCGTATCCCTGCGTCCGCGACTTCAACTTGTCGTAGAAATCGAGGATGACCTCATTGAGCGGCATTTCATAGCTGATCATCACGCGCGTCGGATCGAGGAAGTGAATGCTGCGCTGGGTTCCCCGGCGTTCCTGGCACAACTGGAGAATCGCTCCCATGTAGCGCTCGGGCGTGATGACCGTGGCGAGAATGAACGGCTCTTCAAATCGTTCGATGCTACTGGGCGGAGGCAACTCCGCCGGATTGTCGATTTCCACCACCTCGCCCTTGGTCGTGGTCACGCGATAGACGACGGTCGGAGCGGTCGTAATCAGCGTCAGACCGTATTCGCGCTCGAGGCGCTCCTGAATGATTTCCATGTGCAACAACCCCAGGAACCCGCAGCGGAACCCAAATCCGAGCGCCAGGGACGTTTCCGGCTCATAGACAAACGACGAATCGTTGAGGCGCAGTTTAACGAGGGCATCCCGCAAGTCTTCGTATTTTGACGTATCGGTTGAATACAGTCCGCAAAAGACGAGGGGCTTCACTTCCTTGTAGCCCGGAAACGCCTCAGCCGTCGGCTGCACGGCATCAGTAATGGTGTCTCCGATTTTCACATCGGCGACCTCTTTCATGTTGGCGCACAAATAGCCCACCTCTCCGGTCAACAGTTCCGTTTTCTTCACCCGTTTCGGCGTGAAATGACCGACTTCCATGACCTCGAAGGTCCGGCCGTTCGACATCACTTTGATTTTCATGCCCGGGCGAACGGCGCCATCGACGATGCGGGTCAAGACGATCACACCCTGGTAGTTGTCGAACCATGAATCGAAAATCAACGCCTTGAACGGCGCATGGGGGTCGCCTGACGGCGGAGGAATCCGCTCGATGATGGCCTCGAGCACCTCGGGAACCCCACGCCCCTCCTTGGCGCTGATGGGAATCGCATCGCTCGCATCCAGCATCAGCACTTCGGAGATGGAATGCTTGGTGTTCTCCACGTCGGCGCTGGCCAGATCGATCTTATTGATGACCGGAATAATCACGTGTTTGTTCGCCATCGCGAGATTCACATTGGCGATGGTTTGGGCCTGGACGCCCTGAGTCGCATCGACCAGCAACAGCGAACCCTCGCAGGCCGCAAGGCTCCGCGAGACCTCGTAGGTAAAGTCGACGTGCCCCGGCGTGTCGATCAGGTGCAGGGCGTAGGTGTTCCCGTCACTGGCCTTGTATCGGATCGCCACCGCATGGGCCTTGATGGTAATCCCCCGCTCACGCTCCAGATCCATTGCATCGAGAATCTGGTCCTTGGCCTCACGGGCCGTCACAGCACCAGTGGCTTCAAGGAACCTATCAGCGAGGGTTGATTTGCCGTGATCGATATGGGCGATAATAGAGAAATTGCGTATGAGGCTTTGCAAATCCTAGCTCATTTTTTCAATAAAATCGGTTCATTATAGTAACTGCCCCCTGGGTTGTCAAAGTAAACAGCCCCCCGTATAATCCGCGCCGCAACCGCTCCAGCATTGCGTTTTCCTGGCATCGCCCTCGGGAACGGCATCACGGCACCACGACTCCCATGACCAACACAAAAAAGGCGCCCTCGTTGGGTGACTGGGACCGGCAATATGTGTGGCATCCCTTTACCCAGATGCAGGAGTGGGAACAGGAGGAGCCCATCATCATCGAGCGCGGAAAAGGTGCGTACTTGATTGACACCGAGGGGAGAACGTATTTGGACGGCACGTCATCCATTTGGGTG
This sequence comes from uncultured Nitrospiraceae bacterium, assembly GCA_963730935.1. Lineage (GTDB taxonomy): Bacteria > Nitrospirota > Nitrospiria > Nitrospirales > Nitrospiraceae > Nitrospira_C. Next base: position 1,089,865 of record CAVSTP010000004.1, read on the forward strand.
AATCTCCATGGGCACCGACACCCCGCGCTCGACCGTGCGCTCAAGGCCCAAAGCAAACGGATCGCCCACTCCACGCTGCTCGGCCTCTCGAATCCGCCAGCAATCCGTCTCGCGCGGCAGCTGATTGCCGTCGCTCCGAAAGGACTCACGCGAGTCTTTTACTCGGACGACGGGTCGACGGCCGTTGAAGTGGCGCTCAAAATGGCGGTGCAGTACTGGCAGCAGAGGCGACCGGAGGCGGGACCCAAGAACCAATTTCTACATTTGAACCTGGCCTATCATGGCGACACGATCGGAGCGGTCAGCGTCGGCAACATCGAGCTGTTTCATACGCGATTCCGGCCCTTGCTGTTTCCGACGCAAGCGGCTGATCCTCCGTATTGTTATCGCTGTCCGCTGGCGTTGACCTATCCCGCCTGCCGCCTTGCCTGCCTCGACCCCATCGAACGGATCTTGCGGGAACACGGACACGAACTCGCAGGGTTTATCATTGAACCGCTGATCCAGGCGGCCGCAGGCATGATCACCCAGCCTCAGGGTTACCTGAAACGGGTGAGGGAACTCTGCACGAAGTACGAGGTCCTGCTGATCGCGGATGAAGTGGCCACAGGATTCGGTCGGACGGGAAAGATGTTTGCGTGTGAACGTGAAGGTGTGACGCCTGACCTGATGGCGCTCAGTAAGGGACTCACGGGCGGGTATCTGCCGCTTGCCGCGACGTTGACGACCGAGGAAATTTATCGCGCCTTTTTGGGTAAGTATGAGGAGTGCAAAACATTCTTCCATGGACATAGCTACACCGGCAATCCACTCGGGTGCGCCGTGGCTCTGGCCAACCTCGAAATTTTCCGGACCGAGCACACGCTGGCGAAGCTCAAGCCAAAAATTAGCCGTCTCTCTCGGCTGCTCAAGCTCCTCCTTCGACTGCCGCACGTCGGCGACATCCGCCAGCAAGGCTTCATGGCGGGCATCGAACTCGTGCGTAACCGTACAACGCGAGAGGCGTATCCGCTCGAAGCACGAGTGGGTCATCGCGTTGCTCAGGAGGCTCGGAAGCGAGGGCTTCTCCTGCGACCGCTCGGCCACATCATCGTCCTGATGCCGCCCTTGTCCGTCAATGTCCGCACGCTGACCCGCATGGTCAACATTCTCTCCCACTCGATCACCGTCGCCACGCAGCACGATTAGTCCCTGCACAAAGCGATCCGCCAAGCGCCGTCGAACCCGCTCCCTCCGATTCGTCGACCCCGGAAGCCACCTACGACAGTTTGACGGGCTCATGGCGGGTCACGTTGAGCAGCGCGCTTGCGCTCGATTCCTTACAAAAAATTTCCAACTGGCCGTCACTGTTGATCAACGCCCGCGCACCATGGTCTCCTTCTGCATAGCAGCGTACGAGGCCATCGATGGAATGGCCGCCAATTCGGATCAGCGGATTCGGCCGTTTGGTGATCTCTCGCACCTCCTTCACATGGCGCAAGGACACATTCGTGATGAGATTGCCGAACACATCGACGTAGACCACCTCGCCCACAAGCGCCGCCTCTTCCCACTGCGGCTGAGTGACCGGAAAGCGGTGGGCATCCGAGACGACGCGGCCGTAGGACACGAACGGTTGTTGTTTGGTGAGCCAGGCGGCAGCAGGCGCGAAGACGTCCCGACCGTCGAAGGTATGCCCTTCAGTATCAAGCCGATATTGCTTGTTCTCGATCTCCCGGACCTCGACGTCGCCTTCATGCTCGAAGACATGTGTCAGCAATCCGTTGTCTGGAGCGCAAAAAAAGTATCGAGAGCTCTTCGCGATCAGAGGACGCCGGTCACTGCCGACTCCAGGATCAACGACCGCCACATGGATGGTGCCGTCTGGAAAATACTTGTAGCAAGATTTCCACGCATAGGCGCCGTCCTGGATATCATGGGAGCCGATATGATGGGTGAGATCGACGATCGTGGCCTGGGGATTGATCGAGAGAATGACCCCCTTCATGCTGGCCACGAACCAATCTCGGTCCCCAAAATCAGTCAGGAGAGTGATGATCGAGGCGGGATGCGGCATGAGAACCGCCTTCTACGGTCGCGGACGACTGAACCTACAATTCCTCAAATTTGATCTCGATGACTTCATACTCGACGGTCTTGACGGGCGTCTGCACTTCGATAAAGTCGCCGACGCGTTTTCCGATCAACGCCCGGCCGACCGGCGATTGAATCGAGATCCGGTTAAACTTCATGTCGGCCTCATCCTGGCCGACCAGCGTGTACTGCCGTTTCGCCTGGGATTCCTGTTCGATCACCAATACAGTCGCGCCGAATACGATGGTGTCGGAACTCCGTCCTGCGATTTCGACGATACGGGCATCCGCCAGCTTGGATTCAATTTCAGCGATGCGCGCCTCGATGAAGCCTTGCCGTTCTTTGGCCGCGTCATACTCCGCGTTTTCGCTGAGATCCCCATGGGCACGGGCTTCGGCGATGGATTCGATCACTTGCGGCCGCTCCACTTTCCGGAGGCGATCGAGTTCCGTCTTCAGTGCATCGTAGCCCTTCTTAGTAATCGGTGTCGGCATAGGGCGGTTATTCCTCTCGCAGAACGTTGAAAGGGACAGATGGTTCCACTGCTGCTATGACCCGCAGTGGTATTCTTGCAATGAGCGGATCGTCAATTCTTTTTTGAGGATCGCTTCGATACCCATGACAGCGGCGCGTGCTCCCCGCATGGTTGTAAAGTAGGCCAACCCTCGATTTAAGGCTTCCCGGCGGATGGACAGCGAGTCGGCATGCGAAGCCGCCGTGCCCACGGTGTTGACGACCAGCGCCACGTCTCCGTTCTTGATATGGTCGACGATATGAGGCCGTCCTTCAGTCACTTTGAGTACCGTTTTGGCCTCCACGCCGTTATCGCGCAGATACGCCGCGGTCCCGTTCGTCGCCTGCACATTGAACCCCAGCCTGCGTAGATGTTTCGCCACCTCGAGAGCGGCGGAGCGGTCGTTCTCCTTGACGCTGATAAACGCCGTGCCCGAACTCGGAAGTATTGCTCCAGCGCCAGCCTGCGATTTGGCGAAGGCCCACCCGAAATCCACATCAATACCCATGACTTCCCCGGTGGATTTCATCTCGGGGCCGAGCAGCACGTCGACGCCGGGAAATTTGTTGAACGGGAACACGGCTTCCTTGACGGAGAGATGGGCCGGTTGAGGGGCGGCCATGAATCCTAGGTCGTCTAACGTCCGTCCCACCATCGTTTTCATGGCCAGTTTCGCCAGGGGTACACCGATCGCCTTGCTGACGAACGGAACCGTCCGGGATCCTCGCGGATTGACCTCCAACACATAGACTTCACTGTCCTTCACGGCAAATTGCGCATTCATGAGGCCGACCACACCCAGCTCCAACGCCAGTGCCGTCATTTGACGGCGGATCTTTTCGACGACCGTCTCGTCGAGTGAATAAGGCGGCAGCGAACAGGCGGAGTCGCCTGAGTGCACACCGGCCTCCTCGATATGTTCCATGATACCGGCGACCACCACTCGACGGCCGTCGCAGATTGCATCCGCATCGACCTCAATGGCGTCGGAGAGATATTTGTCGATCAGCACCGGGTGCTTGTCCGACGCCTTCACTGCCGACCCCATGTATCCCAGCAAGCCTGCCTCATCGTAGACAATCTGCATCGAGCGTCCCCCCAGCACATAGGACGGCCGCACCATGACGGGGTAGGTGATTTCCGCAGCGATCCTCACCGCCTCGCCAACCGACCGCGCAACGCCGCTCTGCGCCTGTTTCAGCCCCAAGATGTTGAGCAGTTCGCGGAAGCGTTCACGATCCTCCGCGCGATCGATGGCATCGGGACTGGTGCCTAGGATGGGGACGCCGGCTTTCGAAAGCGGAATGGCGAGTTTGAGGGGCGTTTGACCGCCGAACTGAAGGACGACGCCCATCGGCTGCTCTCGGTGGACGATGTTCAGGACGTCTTCTTCCGTCAACGGCTCAAAGTACAGCCGGTCGGAGGTGTCGTAATCCGTGCTCACAGTTTCAGGGTTGCAATTCACCATGATGGTCTCAATGCCTTCGTCCCGCAGCGCCATGGCTGCGTGCACGCAGCAATAGTCGAATTCGATGCCCTGTCCAATCCGGTTGGGGCCTCCGCCCAGGATAATCACCTTCTTCCGACCGGTCGGGCGCGCCTCGCATTCTCTTCCATAGGTCGAATACAGATAGGGAGTGTGCGCTTCGAATTCCGCGGCGCAGGTATCCACGCGTTTATACGTGACCGACCGTGCATTCTTCGCCGATCGCGCTGCATGAATCGCCGCAATCGACCACTCGGTGAGAAATGCAATACGATTGTCAGAGAATCCTTGCTCTTTGGCCTCCCCGAGTATCGCGCTGTCGAGTGCCGGCGAGGGCTTGGCCGCCTGCTCGACCAATCGCTGCTCGAACTTCACGATGCCCCGTAACTGTTCTAGGAACCAATTGTCGATTTTCGTAAGCGCGAAGAGGTCTTCATTTGACATCCCCAGCCGCATACCGTCAGCCAGGTACCAAATTCGCTCGGCAATCGGACTGCGCAATTGCTGACGAACCCGCTCCAGCGCCCCCTGACGGTCAAACCCTTCGGGCACGCCCCGATCAATGCCAAGGCGGGACACGAGGCCATTTAAATCGAGCTCCAGTGAACGGATGGCTTTCTGCAACGACTCTTTGAACGTCCGTCCGATGGCCATGACTTCGCCGACCGATTTCATTTGCGTCGTGAGCGTGGGATCGGCGCCTTTGAATTTCTGAAACGCAAAGCGAGGAATTTTTACCACCACATAATCGATCGTCGGCTCAAACGACGCTTTCGTCACGCCCGTAATGTCGTTTGTGATTTCGTCTAGGGTGTATCCCACCGCCAGTTTCGCAGCGATCTTCGCGATAGGGAATCCCGTCGCTTTGGACGCCAATGCCGAACTGCGCGACACGCGGGGATTCATTTCAATGACGACCATTTCGCCGTTATCGGGATCGATACCGAACTGGATGTTCGACCCGCCCGTCTCGACTCCGATCTCGCGGATGATGCGTAGGGCGGCATCGCGCATGCGTTGATATTCCTTGTCCGTCAAGGTCATGGCCGGCGCAACCGTAATGCTGTCTCCGGTATGCACGCCCATCGGATCAAGGTTTTCGATCGGACACACGATGACGACGTTGTCCTTCAGGTCCCGCATGACCTCAAGCTCGTACTCCTTCCATCCGATCAACGACTCTTCGATCAGCACCTGGCTGACGGGACTCATCGCCAAGGCCCACTCGATCAATTTTTCGAATTCTTCACGATTGTAGGCGATGTTGCCGCCCGTGCCACCCATAGTGAACGAAGGCCTGATGATGGCCGGAAAGCCTACACGGTCCAGCACACGAATAGCTTCGTCTCGACTGTGCGCCGTCCCGCTCTCGGGCACTCGCAACCCAATCCGTTGCATCGCCTGCTTGAAAGCGTCGCGATCCTCCGCTTTATGGATGGCGTCCGCAGATGCACCGATCAAGGTCACGCCGTATTTCTCCAGCGTCCCCCGCTTGACCAGGCCCATCGTGGCATTGAGCGCCGTTTGCCCTCCCATCGTCGGCAGCAAGGCGTCGGGCCGCTCGCGTTCGATGACCTTTTCCACAACATCGAGCGTAATCGGTTCCACATAGGTCCGATCCGCCAGTTCAGGGTCCGTCATGATCGTGGCCGGGTTGCTGTTGATCAGCACGACCCGATAGCCCTCTTCTTTGAGGGCCTTGCAGGCCTGCGTTCCGGAATAATCGAATTCGCAGGCCTGACCGATCACGATCGGTCCCGACCCAATCAGCAAGATGTTGTGGATGTCGGTGCGTTTGGGCATGAAGCGTTAACTGGCCTGAGGCAACGGCCCAATGGCCGGTTTGTATGGTGCGGGAGCCGGCGGCGGCGTCCCTCCGGCGGCCTGATAATAGCGCATCGCCTCAGGCAGCCAGGTCTCGAGCTGATTGATACGCGTCACGTCGGAGGGATGCGTCGACAGAAACTCGGGGATCGCGTGTTGCGACCGGAAACACAGTTTATCGATCATCTGTCTGGGACAGCCGCTCATGCGCTCCCAAAAGGGCACCGCCTCCCGGGGATCATAGCCGGCTTGCGACATCAACCGCAGGCCGATGTAGTCGGCCTCGGACTCTTGTTTCCGATTGAAGGGCAGCGACACGTTGACCCCATAGGCGCCCAACAGTCCTTGAATGGCCCCTCCGCTCGAGTGACCTGAGGCCGCAGCTCCGATCGCGCCAAGTTGCGCAATCTGATCGATGATGCTCCGGCTCATGCGCTCGACGCCATGGCGCTGCAACGCATGTGCGATTTCGTGTCCCATCACCGTCGCCAGGCCGGCATCCGTCTTGGTGTGCTTCAGGATGCCCGTGAACACGGCGACTTTCCCGCCGGGGAGACAAAAGGCGTTGACCATCCTCTCGTCTTCGATGACGGCGAATTCCCACTGATATTCAGGCTTGTTGGCCACGCTCGCGATTTTTCGTCCTACGCGCTGGATCTGCTCATTGATCTCAGGGTTTTCGCTCAGGCGTGCTTCACGCAAGACTTCGCGATAGGCGCTCAGACCGAATTGCAACTCCTTTTCCTCGGAAAAAAAGATCAATTGATCGCGTGCTGTTCCCGGAGCACGGTAGCATCCCGAGAGCGTACCGAGAAGGCCAGCGACCGCACCCGCGCCGAGGACAGCGTACATCCCGACTGCGGCGTGAGCGCCCCAGGCCAGGATCGCCCGGCGCCCGACGGGACTGTCCAGCATCCGCGAGATCGCCTTATCGTCTGTCCATTGCGTCATGACTGTCCTAGGGCATCCAGAGGTACATGAACTGCGGACTCCCGCCGCGCACGATCGACAGGAGATCCATATTGGCCAAGCTGCTCAGTCCCGAGCCGCCGCTCAGCACCCGTGAATAGATATTGTTCTGATATTCGCCGTGCCTTCGATACGTCACGATGCGGGCTTCGGTGAGCCCGGCATTTTTCTTAGCCTTCTCAATTGCCTCATCCAGGTATCCGATGTCGTCAACCAGACCCGCCTCTTTCGCCTGCTCACCGGAATAGATGCGTCCATCGGCGAGCTTTTTGATTTGATCGGATGAAAGCTGGGGACGTCCAGCCTGGACGACCGCTAAAAATCGTTGATAGAACGAATCGATGACACTTTGAAAAATCGCTTTCTCCTCCGTCGTCATCGTGCGGAACGGCGAACCCATGTCCTTGCGCGGTCCGGAGGTGATGGCATTGGCTTCCAGGCCGACCTTTTCCAAGAGCCCTCTGGCGTTCACCGTCAGCATGATCACGCCGATGCTCCCGGTCACGGTCGACGGATGCACCAAAATCGCGTCAGTCGCCATGGCGAGGTAGTAGCCGCCGGAAGCCGCCACATCCATCATCGACGCAATGACGGGAATTTTCTTGTTGGCTTTGAAGGTCTTGAGTTCGTGATACAGAATATCCGACGCGTTGACGGTCCCCCCTGGGCTGTTAATGCGCAGGACCACCGCCTTCACTTTGTCGTCCTTCGACGCCTTGGTCAACTCCTCCTTGAACGTCGCGAGCAGATTGGGCTGCGGCAGCAACCCCTCCTTTTCTTGCGAACTGATGACGCCGGATAGGTCCATGAGCAGGACCTTGCTGTCGCCCGACCCTGCCAACTGCACTTCCTGCACGGGTCCGGGCGGCTCGAGGAGATTCACCGTTATGCACCCCGGTAAAAGCAGTATCGGCATCAGCACCGCAAGCACAAGCATCCGCTGCATCTTAGCCATTCGATTTCTCCATCAGCTGTACGAATTCGGTAAACAGATACGCCGAATCGTGTGGTCCCGGCGAGGCTTCGGGGTGATATTGTACCGAAAACACCGGCTGATCCATACAGGCCAAGCCCTCGATCGACCGGTCGTTTAAACTCATATGGGTCACGGCCGCTTTGCCGAATGCCGTCTCAATGACGGGAGGATGCTCGGGAACCGCCTCGCCGGACCCGGGAACCTGCACGGCAAAGTTGTGGTTCTGCGACGTGATTTCGACCTTCCTCGTCCGGAGGTTCATCACGGGGTGATTGGCACCATGATGGCCGAACTTCAACTTGTAGGTCTTCAGTCCAAGCGCGAGGCCAAGAATCTGATGACCAAGGCAGATGCCGAATATCGGTCGACGGCCGATCAACCGGCGCATCGCCTCGACCGCGTAGGCCACCGCCTCGGGATCACCAGGCCCATTCGAGAGAAAAATCCCGTCGGGCTTGAGCGCTTCCACTTGCGACGCGGTAGTGGAGGCTGGCACCACATGCACCTCACAGCCGACGTCGATGAGACGACGTAAGATGTTCTGCTTGACACCGAAGTCGTAGGCGACGACCTTCCACCGGCGCGTGTGACGCGTGACTCCGGCTTCCAACTCTGGTATCCATTCACCTGAGCCATTGCTCCAATCATAGCTCGTCTGGCAAGTCACCTCTGCCGCCAGATCCCTTCCGATCATGCTGGGCGCCTGACGGGCCTTGTCCACCGCTCGCTGCGGGTGAGCTTCTAGATGCGAGATGACGCCCTGCTGCGAGCCATATTCACGTAGATGGCGGGTGAGCGCTCGGGTATCCAGGCCTTCGATGCCGACAATCTTCGCCGCCTTCAAGTAACCATGCAGGCCCTGCTTGCTTCGCCAATTGCTGTCCCGTTCACTCGCCTCCTTAACCACAAAGCCTTCAGCCCAAATACGGGTCGACTCGACGTCCTCCGGCGTAACCCCATAGTTGCCGATGTGCGGAGAGGTCATGGTGATGATCTGTCCTTTATAGGAAGGATCGGTCAGGACCTCCTGGTAGCCCGTCATGGCCGTATTGAAGACCACCTCGCCGACGGCTTCCCCTTCAAATCCAAGAGGGCGCCCTTCGAAGACTGTTCCGTCCGCCAAGGCTAACAACGCCTTTTTCACGCCGGCATCCCTTCCTGTTGTAAAGATCGCTTCGTTTTGAGCACCAGTAACCAGATCCCCAGCAGCATGTTCACAACATACAATGACCGTATGGGCTTATGAAGCCGAAAAAAAGCCTCGAAAGCGGCTTTCTTCGCCTGCTCGTCCTTGAGGCCAAACGCTTCAGCCTGCAAGGCTGCGGCCTGCGGATGCAGCACCAGAATGATCAAGCCGGCAAGGCCTCCCATGGCGCTCACCAGGATCCATTCAGTGCGGCTCACCCTGGGGGCGGCTTCCCCTCGCCATTCCCGGCACCCCATGGCACCTAGGAGTACGATCAGTGCGACGACAACAAGACGGTTATATCCTTCAAACGCCCTCGTCAGAAAAAAGCCGCCGGATTCCTGCCCTCCCCATGTATTGAAGACCGCTGGGATGACGGCGCCCACCAATACAATCAAGCCTCCGACCCACACGCCGAGCGCCGAGAACTCAAGACTCAACAAGCAGACCGTTCCCCATCCGGCACGCTTCACGCCTGCACCGGAGCCTCAAAGACCACCCGTCCGCCTACAATCGTCCTCACCACAAGACCTTTCACTTTCCAACCGGCAAAGGGGGTGTTGCGGCTCTTCGAGCGGAATTTCCCGGGATCGACCTCCCAGTGAGCCTGTGGATCGATAATCGCCACGTCTGCGTCTGCTCCCACGGTCAGCGTTCCTTTGGCCAGTCCAAATGCCCTTGCCGGGGCAGCGCTCAACTTCTCGATCGCCGACTCCAGTGACAGAATCCCTTCCTCCACCAGCGCCAGCGTGAGAGACAGCGCTGTTTCCAATCCGACGATGCCAAAGGGCGCTTCGGTAAATCCTTGTTGCTTCTCCTGGGTAGCATGTGGCGCATGGTCCGTGGCAATGGCATCGATCGTACCGTCACGCAAGCCCTCCTTGATGGCTTGAACGTCCTGCCAGGTTCGGAGTGGCGGATTCATTTTCGCCAGCGTGTTGAAACCGCGGACCACCTCGTCCGTCAACGTAAAATGATGCGGACAGGCCTCTGCCGTCACCTTGATCCCGCGTGCCTTGGCTTCACGAACCATGCGCACGGAACCGACCGTACTGATGTGCGCCAAATGCAACCGGGCTCCCGTCAACTCGGCCAATGACACGTTGCGCGCGACCATCACATCTTCCGCCGCCGCCGGAATGCCTGGCAGGCCGAGTTCAGTGGAAATCAAACCCTCATTCATGCACCCGCCCTCCGCCAGATGGAGGTCTTCGCAATGATCGACAACTGGGATGTCGAACGCGAGAGCGTACTCCATCGCTCTGCGCATGACGAGGCTGTTCATCACGGGTTTCCCGTCGTCGGAAATCGCGACACAGCCAGCTCGGCGCAGATCGCCAATTTCGGCCAACTCTTTTCCTTCGGAGCCTTTGGTAATTGCGCCGATCGGCAACACGTTCGCCAGACCAGCGACGCGCGCCCGCTCCAGCATGAACTCGGTGATCGCCTGATTGTCGTTCACGGGATTCGTATTGGGCATGCAGCAGACCGTCGTGAACCCACCCGCGACCGCCGACGCGGCGCCGCTCTGGATCGTCTCCTTGTACTCGAAGCCCGGTTCACGGAAATGCACGTGAAGGTCCACGAATCCAGGAACCACCAGTCGACCCGTGGCCGGGTAAATCGTGGCGCCGGCAGGGGCCTTGACTCCCTCACCGATCGCAATAATTTTCCCCTGATCGATCACCAGATCGCCGACGGCATTGAACCGTCCCGGGTCGAGAATGTGCCCGCCTTGAATCACGATTGGCATGCGTTACCGTCCTCCGGACTCGAACATCTCTCTAGTTTGCACCGGACATCAGATACAGGATTCCCATTCGCACGGCGACCCCGTTCGCCACCTGGTCCAAAATTACGGAGGAGAGGCTATCCGCAACTTCTGGGGCAATCTCCACGCCTCGGTTGATGGGTCCCGGATGCATCACGATCGCGCCGGCTTCGGCTAGTTTGACACGATCCCCCGTCAGCCCATACAGACGCGCATATTCCCGTATGGTCGGGAAGAGGGCGCGCCCCTGCCGTTCCAACTGCAACCGCAGCATCATAATGACCTGAACGCCGCGCAAGGCTTCATCGAGGTTATAGAAGACCGTCGCGCCCAATTTCTCGATGCCCTTCGGAATCATCGTAGGGGGGCCCACAACGCGGACCTCGGCGCCTAGTTTCGAAAGCGCATGAATATTGGAACGGGCGACGCGGCTGTGCGCCACGTCGCCGACGATGGCGACGCGAAGCCCTTTAAACGGCAACCCTCGTTCCCGGATCGTGTACAGGTCGAGCAACGCCTGGGTGGGATGCTCATGCCATCCGTCGCCGGCGTTGATCACCGAGCTTTTCACCCCGCGCGCCAGCGTCTCAGCTGCGCCGGCCGACGGATGCCTGAGAACAATGATATCGGCCTGCATCGCCTCGATATTACGCGCCGTATCGAGCAGCGTTTCGCCTTTGACGACACTGCTCGAGGAAGGCGAGAAATTGATCACGTCGGCGCTCAACCGCTTGGCCGCCAGTTCAAACGACGTTCGAGTTCTGGTGCTCGGCTCGAAGAAGAGGTTCACGACGGTGCGACCTCGCAACGCGGGCACCTTCTTGATCTCACGGCCGGTGACTTCCTTGAACGAATCGGCCGTTTGAAGAATCAACGTGATCTCCTCCGCCGACAACGGGGCCAAGCTTAGAAGATCTTTTCGTTTCAGACTCATCGCGCCATCTCCTTCACGCTTTGAGAATGACGACCCGATCGTCGTCTCCCGCCTCTTCCAGCAGTACTTGAATGTTTTCTTCGCGTGAGGTCGGAATGTTTTTCCCGATATATGTCGCCTTGATCGGCAATTGCCGGTGCCCGCGATCGACCAAGACGGCCAGTTGGATTTCCGCCGGCCGGCCGAGGTCGATCAGGCCGTCCATGGCCGCCCGGATCGTCCGTCCCGTGAAGAGGACGTCGTCGACGAGCACAATGATTTTCCCGGAGATATCGAACGGAACGGACGTCCTGCGCAAAATCGGCTGTTCTTTTCGGAGCGCCAAATCGTCGCGATACAACGTGATGTCCAACTCTCCGATGGGAACCGCAGCCCCCTCGATATCTTGAATACGTCGTGCAAGCCGGTGGGCCAAATGCACGCCACCCGTGCGGATCCCGACCAACGCCAGATCCTTCACGCCCTTGTTACGCTCGAGGATTTCGTGAGCAATCCTGGTCATGGCCCGTGCCATGTCGCCGGACTCCATCACAAGCCGCTCTTGCTGGCGGCCAGCGGGTGTTGACGGTCTCATCGGGGATTCAGACATAAAAAAACCTCCTCACCGGCACTCGATGAGAAGGTAGTAGGTTGTCGCTAAGCGACGAGCCACGTTATGCTCCTTGCCCACCTCTCAGGATGAGCGTTAAAGGTTGGACTATCTTACTGAAGCCGGCTCAAAGCTGTCAAGCGATCGGGCACAAGATGGACCGAAATCCCCCCTGGTTCAAACACCTTGGACGAAATACAACGTGAGTTCATCTTGGAGGCGGGCCTTCGGCAATATGGCCCGGTGCATCCGGAACGTCGGCAATTGCTCGACACGTTCCTCCCACACCAGCTGAAAGCCGACCCCCTTCCAGTGCTCGCGGAGCGTTGCCGAACCGGTCGCGAACGCGCTGCCCCCTAGTCGGAGCGCGCGCCGCAACCCCGTGATGGCGGCAACCTGATGGTCTTGCGGGCCAAGCGGCACCCATTGATAGGCTACATCAAAGGTCTGTGGGGAAACCTCGGATATTCGGGTGCCATCGATCGGCAGGAACCGAATCCGCTTCAGCCAATCCCAACGTCGTAGTTGTGCAGAGGTCGTCCAGAGCTGCTGCGCCTGCTTTTGCGCAAACGACGGTTCTCGAACGGCGATGGTATAGTCACGAGGTCGATCAAACGCGATGCAGGTTGAGATGACGGCATCCCCATTGTAGATCAACACCTGGTTTGCCTGCGCCACGAGACGACCAATCATGCGATCGTGCTCGGCCAAATCTTCCAAATAATCGGCCACGAATGGTTGAGCGGCCAATTCGCCGATCGGTGTCTCGTCCTCCGGATAGAGCAAGACCGCTCCATACGCTTGGTCGGATGTGATGGGCGGCATCCCTTCGGCAAATACCGATCGCCAGTCAACGGGACTGACCGGCAGAGACGCCAAGGGCGTGGGATCGTCGTTGACCGCCGGCGGCAAGGATGTCGTGAGCATCGTTTCCGTCTCGCGATCTTTGAGGAGAATTCGCCCGTTAACGGCTTGAGCGGCTCGGTCGCATGGAACGAACTCTCGGCCCTTTGGATTCATGAAAGACAACCCCGCAGCGTCTTCGGCAACCGTTACCTTTTGGAGTTCATGACCTTGAATCGTCAGCGAGATGCCTTTGGAACGGTCGAAATAACGAGTGGGCGGAGTCGGTGATGGAAGCCACTGCACCTGACAGGCCTTGGCGGGATCCATGAACAAAGACAGAGCGTCCTTCCCCGGCGGTGCCTGGGGGACAAAAAAACTCTTGAAGAGGCGAAAAGCGGCCTCGGAGGGATAGGCAGGAATGCCCCGGTACCGCAGCGGCAATGGATCGCGCCGGCCCTCATTCTGGTCGTCATACAGCCCGCGGATCAATTCAAATGCGGCAGACCCCGTCCCCGGGAGCAAGGATTTGAAGAGTTCGACCACCGGCAGGAAATCCACGGAGGCCCAGTGCATCGCCCCCATGCATGACATGAAACGGGCTCGGTCGAAATTTCCGTCCTCGAGCACATACCAAGCATCTTTGCGATGACGGATCGTGGCCATTCCCGTCCGGCTGATGGACAAATCCTCATCGCGATAGAACCAGCGGACTTCATCCAGCGGCACTCGCAAGGCCTGAGCGGCCATCGCCCGAAGATCGTCGGCCGTGAGCCGTTGCCAACCGGGCTTCGTCGCAAGCTTCAGAGTCGTTTCGTTAACGAGTCCGGAGGGCTTGAGACCAACCCACGCCCCCCAATCCAACTTGATCCTGGCACGGACGAGTACCGTCTCCCCCTTGTGATCTACACCCCATTCACACTCGTGCAGCGCATTCCCAGAAGGATCCGTTGCCAGAATGCGTCGCCCGTCAGGCCGATAAAACGCCAGATGCCCCGTGGCATGGCGGACCATTCGCCCGTCTCCGGCTTCCAGGCGTGTTTTGAAGAGGAGATTTTCAGGAAACGTCAAGTGTCCGGGCGTCGAGAGCGCCGTGACGACAGGATCGGCTGGCATTACGGACATGGTACTACGAAGGCAGAGTCTTGACGGACGGCGTCTATCAACCGAGGACCTGCGGCGGACGACGGTGGTCGAAGTGAACCGGCCGGCAGTTTCGGCATCTCGCTATTCGCGGAGTTGACCGCTTCCCAATACGATGAATTTCGAGCAGGTGAGTTCTTCCAATCCCATCGGCCCGCGCGCATGAATGCGGGAGGTGCTGATGCCGATTTCGGCGCCCAACCCGAACTGGTAACCGTCATTGAGTCTGGTCGAGGCATTGACCAGAACGGCGCTCGCATCCACCTCGCGAAGGAAGCGCATCGCTTTCTTGTAATCCGCCGTCACGATCGCTTCCGTGTGTCGGGAACCGTAGCGACCGATGTGCTCCATCGCTTCGTCGATGTTCTTCACGACCTTGACCGCGAGCACCAAATCCAGAAACTCTTTGCCATAGTCGCCTTCGCTGGCAGGCTTCGCGGTGGACGATAAGGCGCAGGTTTTCTGACATCCGCGCACTTCGACCTTGGCCGCGACCAACTTGTCGATGAGTCCGGCCAGCCAGGTTCTTGCGATACTTTGATGCACCAACAGCGTCTCCATGGCATTACAGGTGGACGGCCGCTGGATCTTCGCGTTCAAACAGATCTGCTCCGCCATGGCCGGGTTCGCGTCGTCATCCACATAGACATGGCAAACGCCGGCATCGTGCTTGATCACCGGAATCGTTGCATGCTCTGAAACCAGACGCATCAACGACTCACCGCCGCGCGGGATAATAAGATCGATCCACCTGTCCTGTTTAAGGAGCACCGGCACCAGTTCGCGGTCAGGCCTGTCTACAAACGTGACCACACCGGCCGGTATCCCGCATTTCTCCGCCGCCTCGGAGAGCACTTGGGCGATGGCCCGGTTGGAGCGAATGGCTTCGCTGCCGCCCCGCAGGACACAAGCGTTGCCGGACTTGAGGCACAAGGCCGCCGAGTCCGCCGTCACGTTAGGACGGGACTCATAGATGATGCCAATGACTCCGATGGGCACGCGCACCCGTCCCACCTGCATCCCGTTTGGACGTGTCCACATCTTCGGCATCTCACCGAGCGGATCGGGCAGCTTGGCCACCTCTCGAATGCCGTCGGCCATTTCGGCGATCCGGGCTTCAGTAAGCCGCAGCCGATCGGCCATGGCCTTTTTCTCTGGAGCAGCGCCAAATGCCTCAATATCCTCTGTGTTGGCGGCAAGCAACGTGTCCGTCTGGCTTTCCAACGCATCGGCCATGGCGAAAAGGGCTTGATTCTTGAGCGAGGTGGACAGCGTCGCCAAGCGATTGGCCGCTTGTCTCGCACGCGTCACCAGCGCTTCAACATATTCGGGAATCGGCTGTGATGGCGCTTCCGTCGTGTCTTCGGATGAAGCGCCCTCCGGCGAAAAACCGGCACGGTTGCTCTGCTCGGACATCCTATACTCCTCTGCGGAGGCGTTGGGGTGTTACAGGATACAGCGGTGTTTTCCGGAGGGTCAAGGCGTGAGGTCGCCCCTTACTAGACCGATTCATGTGCGAGCACTGTCCTAAAATACGAAATTGTCCGCGCCAGCGCATCTTCGAGCGCGACTTGCGGCTCCCATTTCAGCAGCGCCTTCGCCCGGCTGATATCGGGCCGGCGCACCTTAGGATCGTCGAGTGGGAGCGGATGAAAGCTGATGTCACTGGATGAAGCGGTCAGCTTCAGGACCAATCGGGCAATCTCAAGGACCGTCAACTCTCTGGGGTTCCCGATGTTGACGGGATCGTGAACATTCGGTTCGTTGAGATTTTCGTCCCGGGCAAACAAGTATTTTTTGTCCTTCCGTTCCTCGACCGTCTTGTCGGACTCGATGAGCAGCAAACCGACGATGCCTCGAACGAGGTCGTCGACGTAACAGAAACTCCGGGTCTGTTGGCCTTCGCCGAACACGCTCAACGGTTTCCCTTTCAGCGCCTGGACGATGAAGTTTGACACCACCCGTCCATCATTTGCCCGCATCCGCGGACCGAACGTATTGAAGATGCGCACGATCCTCGTATCGAGTCCGTGATAGCGGTGATAGGCCATGGTCATGGCCTCGGCAAACCGTTTCGCCTCGTCATAGACGCCGCGCGGGCTGATGGGATTGACGTTGCCCCAATAGGCTTCCGGTTGTGGGTTGACCAACGGATCGCCGTAGACTTCCGACGTGCTGGCCAGGAGAAGCCGAGCGCCCTTGGCACGGGCTAATCCCAGGACCTTGTGCGTGCCGAGCGCGCCGACCTTGAGTGTGGCGATGGGTAACTCGAGATAGTCCTGCGGGCTCGCCGGCGAAGCAAAATGCATGACCGCGTCCAGCGGGCCGTCGACATGGAGGTAATCGCAGACATTGTATTTGAGGAAGGTGAACCGTTCATTGCCCAATAGATGTGAAATGTTTTCCATCCGGCCCGTCAGAAGATTGTCCATGCAGATGACGGTATGTCCGGCTTGGATGAGTGACTCGCAGAGATGGCTTCCTAGAAATCCGGCTCCGCCGGTAATCACGATGCGCATAGGATCGACTTACCTCACTACTGATCCGCACCAGACTCTACCAGGTCTGCCCACGAAATCCCAATCTGTTCTTCTTGGTCGCGCGCTGAGGCTTCGGCGCCTTAGGCGGGCGGTATGACTGGCGGCGGCATTTGAGGAGGAAGATCTGGGGCCGGCATTGGAGGAGGAAGAATCGGAGCCGTCACCGGAGAAGTTGGGGCTGGGCCGGATGGGAGCAAGCCTGCAGTGGATGGATTGGGATGCTGAAAGACCCACTGATAATAGGAGGCGCGGCCCTCGAGATGTCTGACGGCTTGAGGAAAGTCGTGCTTCTTGAAGGGCGTTCCGCGGCTCTTGCTTCGAACACCCATAATCCCGCCGGTCGGGCTCCGGACGTATTCCCAGTCGCCATGGGACATCGGATCGGCGTACGCCTTCCGCAAAAAGGGCTTGGGCAAGCGTGTCAACTCAGCTAGCGATTGAGGATAGACTTCCGCAGGCGTCACTCGGCCCGCCTTCATGGTGGCGGAGTAGAGGGCCAACGCATTTTGAATTTCGATCCCTTTGGATAAGAGATCGGCTTCGAGCTCCCGCTGGACCATGGTTTTCCATTGCTTTGCCGCGGCCGTTGTCGAGAGGCCGATCACTACAATGGCGAACATCAGGAAGAGATAGGTAACGCCTCGTTCATTGTGAAACCAGTAGACCATGGGTGTGGAATCAGGGCGCTGGCGTCTCCGGCTCCTCGGATAAGAGCACCGTATATTCAAGCTGCGAATCCCGATCGAATAAGGTGACACTCTCCTGTGTGATCGTTTTCACCACGACATGTCTCTCGATGGTCTCCCCTGCTTTCACCACGTGCAAATCGTCATTCTTCGTCAACACGGCCATATCCTGCTTTTTCTGCCACTCATCTCCTGTCCGGACAAACCCCAGATAGTGGAACTGCGCCAGATCGGTAGCGACCGTTTGTTGACGCAGTGCATCGTCTGGCAGGTCTACCGGTCTCGAAGCATTGACCGTGACGGCGAACGGCAGGGCGAAGATATTCCTCGGAGTGGCAAACACCATTTCGCGTTGTGTGCGGGCGGCCGCGAGGAGGTCCAGTTGAACATGGAGGTTGTCTATGATGCCCGCATTAGCAGATGCCGCCACGGGTCCCGACACATTCGTCAAGGGCAGGCGAACCGGTCCGTCCCAGGCGACCCACTGCCATAGCAACAAACCTAGCCACACCGACACGAGTGCGACCAGAGCGAGAACTTTTTTCCGTCCGGCATTCATCGCCTATCAACCGTTCATAGTGATCAACCCATTATTGCGAGACAGATTTCTCTGCTTCAACGCGAAGGTACGTGACAATCTTAATGTTGAAGGTGAGGTGATCACGTTGGGTCGCCGACTTTACTAGATCCACGTCCTCAATGTAGACGAGTTCATCTGCTGTTTCGATGTCGTACAAAAAGTGTCGGAGATCTTCGTAGCGACCGCTCATCGTCCCCTGCAACAGGCCCTTGCTCGTATTGGCAACCGGCGTGGATTCGGTTTTATAGGAGAGCGCGGGCAGCGTGACATGATTTCGCTTGGCTTCCTCAGTGATCCCTAGGGCCAGGGGGGCAAAATCGCGTTCTTCGGGCAGCGCGGCCCACACTTGAGCTAGATCCTGCTTGGCCCGCACGGCGACCTGATGCTGCTGGTGCTGTTTGCGGATCTGCGCCCATTGGGCGGCGAGTTGTGCGCGGGTCTGTTCCGCCGATTCCAGCCCGAACGACGTGACCGTCGACAGCATGATCAACAACAGGCACACGAGCGCTGCCTGAGGAATGAGCTGGCCGTAAGGCTTCCGCAAGTGTTCAAGCAGAAGCTTTGTCATGTGTCACGCTCCTGCGGCCGATACTTGAGCTTCAGATCGAATTCCACGAGGCCGTCGTCTCCGAGATGATGCTGGCCGAGAACCGGATCGTGAAACACAGGGTGCGACTGCAACTTGAGCGTGAGGGCGGTGACGTCTTCAACCGTTGCCGCAGCGCCGGTCATGTGGATCACGGCGCTGGCCGGATCCAGGCGCACACCTTTGATCGAGACGCGCGGAGGAATCGCCTCTTCCAGACCGGACAAGAAGTGCGTCCAAGAGAAATTGCGCTTGGCTAGCAGTTGGTTGGCCAGCGACACCTCCGCAGGTAACCGCCGCAAGGCCGCCTCGGAGAGATCGAGGCCTTCCGCCTGCGCTTCCTTGATGAGTTGTTGGTCCTGCGCACGGGCCTGATCGATCCGGGCCTGGATTTCCTGAAGATCCTGAAGCCCGATCCATGTCTGAGCCGCACTCCATGATACCCATAGGCTGAGCGCGAGAGCCGCGAGCTGCAGCACAAATCTGGCTGGAGCCACATAGGCGCGATGGCGGCTTGCCAACTCGATGTGGAAATACGTCGTTCCCCCGGTCTGCCACCGAAAACTGCCGATCCTGTCGGCAATGCGCGTCATGAAAGAAATCTTCTTTCGCATCTCTACATCAGCCCGGCCACGACCGGTAACATCGCGAACGAGGTACTGCCTCCGTCGTGAGCCCAGCCCACAGCCTCGACATGCTCCCACTGTAATTGGTCGGTCGAGACGCCGAGTTCATGGCCCAATTGATCTTCCAATCCCGGGAGATCGCTCTCCGCCATGAGCACCAAACGGGTGAGATGCAGGTCGGGAACGTGCTCTTGGCAGGCCAGGATCGAGAGTTCAGTTTCACGGACGATCCTTGTCACGTGTTCCTGAGTTCCCATATCCTCACTGGTCAGTGGATCACCGGCAAGAAATTTGGTCCGGACGAAGACCGGGCGGGCGTCATGAATGATCAGGCACGTCAGGCCGCCGTCAGCGACGGTCACCAAGGCCAGGTCGCGACTCAGGCATCGGGTTCCCCCCGCGGCCTTGAGCCAGAGATCGAACAGGCGAAAACTGACCACGGTCACTTCTCGTGGAAGCAGTCCTGCCGCCTCGCAGGCGGTCTCATACTCAGCAAGGATTGATTCCTGTACGGCAACCACCAGCACCATATGAACGCCCTTGGGATGCCGAGGAGGGAAGATCTGCCAATTAAGTTTGACACCCGTCAAAGGCAGACGCTGTTCCTGTCCCAATCGCCACCGAATGAGCGCCTCCTGTTCCTCTCGGCGACCAGGGACCTGCTCGAGTTGCAGAACGGTCGAACGGACCGCAAGGTCCGGCAAGACCAATGTCACCGACCGTGGCAGGCCAGATAGCAACGTACGTCCAAGGAACCGCAGCCGTCCGGGAGGTCCGGCGAGCGAACGAATCCGTTCTTCCAACACCTCCCGATCGACCACATTGCCATCGATCGGCGAAAGCTTCATCACACCGGAAGGGATGGGCGACAAGGCACACCGATAGCGGTGCCGTCCCCGCCAGGTCTTTGAGCTCTCACTCCATGTCAACGCGTGGCCGCCGATCTTCAGGCATTGGGTCGGACGGCTGCCGCTCAATGGCCACATGCTACGCTTCCTCGCTAAACGTGACACGGTTGATCTCGCGCAGGGTCGTCCCTCCGTCGAGCACCTTCCGCAACGCCGATTGCCTCAACGTGATCATGCCGCCCGTAACCGCACGATACCGAATTTCAGAGAGCGGCCGCTCCGACAAGATCATCTCTTTGATCTCGTCCGTGAGATCCAAGAATTCCGTAATGCATTTCCGGCCGCGGTATCCCGTGCCATGACATTCTTGACAACCTCTACCCTGATGAAAACGCACATCCTTATATTCTTCGTAATCGAGTCCAGACTCTTCGGCGAGCGCCTTGTCGAGAGGAACCGGAACGCGACACGACTGACACAACATCCGAACCAGCCGCTGTGCGAGCACACAGTTCAAGGCGGCCAGGAAGTTGTAGGAGTCGATGCCCATGGAGGCAAACCGACCGATCACATCGAAGACGTTGTTGGCATGGACGGTCGTCAACACAAGATGTCCCGTCAGTGCCGACTGGATTGCGATCTGAGCCGTTTCGGGATCGCGTATTTCGCCGACCATGATCTTGTCCGGATCATGACGCAGGATCGAGCGAAGGCCTCGCGCGAACGTGAGTCCCTTCTTCTCATTGACCGGGATCTGGACAACCCCGGGGAACTGATACTCGACAGGATCTTCGATCGTGATGAGTTTGTCCTCTTTGATATTCATCTCGGTGATGGCGGCATAGAGCGTCGTGGTTTTACCGCTGCCTGTCGGACCAGTGACAAGCACCATCCCATAGGGCCTCGTAACAGCTCGCCGAAACCGCTTGAGGTCCTCTTCATTGAACCCGAGGCGATCCAGGCGCAACGTCGACACGCCAGTGCTGATCGCTTCCCGGTCCAAAATACGGATGACGACCGACTCTCCGAACACGCTCGGCAGAATCGACACCCGGAAATCGACCGTCTTCCGTTCAAGCCGCATCCGAAAGCTCCCGTCCTGAGGAACCCGCCGTTCCGCGATGTCGAGGTCCGACATCACTTTCAAGCGGGACACCAGTGGAGCGTGCAACCTGATGTCCAGCGGCTCCATCGCCGGCACGAGGATACCGTCGACCCGAAACTTGACCCGCGTCGAGCGGTCTGCCGCCTCAATATGGATGTCGCTCGCGCGCCGCTGCATGGCGCTCAACAAAATGGAATCCAGGAGCTTGACGGCAGGGCTCTGGTCTTCGTTCGCATGATCGAGCGTGAGAATTTCCTCGCCCCGTTCATCCTCCTTGACCAGCACGGACCGGTACTCGGCCTCCAGTTCGCGCAACGCCTGGCTCGAGCCTTCACTGCGTTCCAACGCCGTCAAAATCGCTGATTTTGGGCTTACAACCAGATCGAGCTCTCGGCCCAGGAGTAATTCCAGCTCATCGAGGCCGAGTAGGTCCTGAGGATCCGGAACCGCGACTCGCAAACGAGCCTGCACCTCGGCGATGGGCACGAAGGGGTGCCGCTGCATCAGCTTCACCGACATCCGCTCGTAAAACGACGGCTCCACGCGGAAGTCGATTAGAGGATCGAATGGCAGCCCACATTGAATGGCCAGCGCTCGCGCGAGCTGTTCTTCAGAAAGAGCGCCTTCACCCAACAAGGTGGCCCCTAGATCAGCCGGCACGCCGCCCAACCGGTTCAAGGTTTGATCCACAGTCGATTTAGTGACCATCCCCTGCCCCACAAGCACGTCGGCCAGTGTCGGTCTAGTCACGCTTCGAGATGCCATCCGTGGATTCCTTTCACACTCTCAGCCACGCCGCCAAACGTTTCGAATTACTCCGTTTAGACATTCCCTGCCATCTGGAAGACGGGAAGATACATGATCACCACGATCCCTCCCACGAGGATCCCCATGATCAGCAGGAGCACGGGCTCAATCCAGGTGGTCAACTGGGTCAGCCGGAGGTCGAGATCGGTTTCGTAAAATTCGGCGACATCATGCAACATCAGCTCCAGCGATCCGGTTTCCTCGCCGACCGACAACATCTCGATGGCGAGCTTGGGAAAGACCTTCGGACGATCGAGCGCAGCTGCAAGAGTAGTCCCCTCGCGGATTTCGTTCACGGCATCAGTCAATCCCGCTGCGATATACCGGTTCGATACTGCGCTTTTGGTGATGTGCAACGCCTCGACGAGAGGCGTCCCGCCGGCCAGGATAGTTCCTAGCGTTCGGGCCAGTTGAATGGTGTGATGTTTGATGAAGATAATTCCGAGAAGCGGTGCCCGCAACAGCAGCCGGTCAACGCTGAAACGGCCATTCGGTGTCGCATAGTAGGCGCGGCCGACGAGCATGAGCCCGGCCAGCAACGCGAAGGCCGGCAGCACATACACTTTCGCGGCAGAGGCAGCATCAATCAGCAGCTGGGTGGCAACTGGCAACGATTTGGCGGTCTCGGCATAGACCGAGATGAAAGTCGGCATCACATAACTCAGCAGGAAGCCAATGACGCCGACACCCGTCAAAACGAGAAATCCCGGATAAGCAAGCGCCTTGGCAATCTTGTGCCGCAGTCCAATCATCAGCTTCAAATAAGCGATGAATCGCTTCAACACCTCGGCCAAACTCCCAGACTGTTCCCCCGCCCGCACCGTGGCGACATAGAGCTCCGAGAAATATCCCGGATGGCGACTCAGCGCTTCGGACGCCGACGCCCCTCCCCGGATGTCCTGACGGACCATGCGTAGCGCCTGTTGAAAGCCTTCATGCCGGGCGCGCTCAATCAGAAGATCCCAGACACGGAGCACCGGAAGACCCGCTTTAATCAAAGCCAGCAATTCTTGGTTGAAGATCAGAAACTCGCCGAGAGGAAGTCCGCGCAAGGCGCTGAGTTCAAAGACCGGTCGGCTCTGGGCCAGCCCACGACGCTTCAACTGGAAGATCAGGAACCCCTGACCTTCGAGCTTCGCGCGAACGACCGGTTCCTCGTCGCCTTCAATCTGGCCTTCAAGCGTTGATCCGTCAGGACGCGCGACCCTGTATGCGAAGACAGCCATGAATACCGTCGACTATGGCATCGGAGATGGAATATTGCTGCCGCGTTAGGGGATGGTTTCTATCGATGGACTCGTCAGCGCGCGATGGTCCAAGACGAGTAGTACCTGACCTACTTCGATCTGATTGTCAGTCAGGTGGTTGATCGAGCGAAGCCGATTGAGACCCATCCGATGCGTGCGCGCAAGGCTCCATAACGTATCACCCAGCTTCACGATAATTTCTCTGATTGGAGGATTCTGCCTTAGCGTCGCGGCAGTAGATGGCCGTTTCGCCGGGAAGGCATTGACCGCCGGGGTTGCAGCCGATGAGGGCGCCGTGAACCACCAGGGGAGTGAGGCTCCGGTCGCCGCAGGGCCGACCTCCGGTTGCATGCCCGGCGTCTCCGCCTTTCCCGCTCGCTTCTGGAACTGCCTCATCTGATTGGGCAATTGGCCGCTGCTCCGGTACACGCGCTCCCGCTCCGCCCGTGCCGCCAGCAATTCTTCGCGCTGCACTTCGATGACGTGCCGGGCTTCGCTCACGCGGCGCTCAGCTTCCCGGACACGGCCTTCGAGCTGGGCACGGGCCACCTGTGCATCGGCCAATTCCTGCCGACGCGATTCCAGCTCGGCGCGCACTTCCGCCAGATTACGCTGGGTCTCGCGCACTTGAGTTCTGAGCGTATCCATCGTCAATTGGAGATCGACAATCTCCGGTTCGACGATCGGCTCCAACTCGCCGCAACCGGTGAATGCAAGCGCGAGAACACCAACGGCACAGAGTGTCATCGCTCGGTAAAGAACAGCTCTCCGCCCAATGACGCGGGCGCCATGCCGATTACAGATATGCGGATCGATTATCACCATCGATTGTAGGGTGTCCCGTTGGTACCGACAAATTCAGAGCCCGAGAACACATCGAAAATACCGCCTTCCGTCACCTCGGCGATTTCCTGCCACGACGTCTCCGAATTCGTGAAAGGGTCCTTGGGAATCGCGCGTAGATATCCCCCGCTGACCAAGGCCTGGAGCGAAGGCGGATACTTTCCCTGATCCGCCCGATGCTGATCGAGCACGTCACGCAGCGTAAATAAGTCCTGCCGCAATGCCGCCTCCCTCGCCTTGATCACTGAGGCCTGATAGCTCGGCGCCGCCAGGGTTGCCAAGATGCCAATGATCGACACGACGATCAAGAGTTCGATCAGCGTAAAGCCCTTGGCTTCTGCCAGATGGAACTTACCAATCGCGATATTTGGTTCCATCCAACGCCATTTCCTGACTCGCCGTCATGACATCGTAGACATCATCCCCACACCAGCTTGAAGCATTCGGGGCATCTTTGTAGCACCGGAACTGCCAATCCGCTTTTCCTGTCAGGGGATCGAGCGGCAGGTTTCGAAGGTACCGCCTGATCGTCGTTCCCCGGACTGTGGCTTCTTCGCTGGTCAATTTGACTCCCAACAGCATCTCGAGCGATTTCGGATACCCGTAGATACTAGAGACGTCTTTACATGACAGCTTGTTTTTTACGCACAATGGGCCCAGAAGCACGTCGCCGTCCCGGTTCCACTCCATTTTGAAGGTGTCGATGGCCGCCCGCATGTTCCTCAGATGCTGACGAAATTCTATTTCATGGGATCTCTTTGCAGAGACCCGGCTCAACGGAAGTGCGACCGACGCCAGCACCATGACGATGGTCAAGGTGACGAGGAGTTCGAGCAGGGTCACTCCTGATTCTCTCACCGTACCCTCACGATCCCCCTCCCGTCGGGCGGCGCTCCGGCTGCGCCCTCTCCATTTGCATTCATGAGTGCGACGCGAATGGGAGAGACCCCCGGTGCTTTGGCCATGAATTTTGCCGTGACCTTTCTGCCACCCGTGGCCGCACGCGGCGCGGACGGTCCGACCCGGAATGCCACAATGGCCTCGGCAAACGACGACTCCGGCAGTTCCGCAGGATCCATTTGAATGATTTCTGCATCGATCAAGTCCTTCAGATCCAGCACATTGGGATCATATTGCAAATGAAACAATGCCGCTTTGTCAGACCGTAGTCGCTCGTCCTGAATGGCGATCTTGAATACCTTTCCGACTTCGACCACCGAATCGTTCGGCGACACCGAAGCCGCTGGACCAACGGTCAACATCCTGGCTAGTGAGGCGGAAGGCGTCTTCCCGGTAGCGCCTCGCTGGGCCTGCGTTGAGAGTTGCGCCGAAGACCCATTGGTGCCATTTACTTTGGTCAATGCGGTCTTGGGATGAGGCGTGAACAGGGTCGTATTGGAATAGGTCGAGTCAGTCCCAGACCAGAACGCCTGCCGACTCAAGCTGGGCGGCGTCATCGCCTGTACGATATGCGGCGTCAGGGTCAAGATGACTTCCGTCGTCACGCGCTGGGTCTTAAAGGAGCTGATCAGGTTCCCGATGAACGGAAGATCCCCCAACCAGGGGATCGTCACGCGGGTCCGACGGTCTTCTTCCTGAAGCAGTCCGCCGAGCACGATTGTCTCACCGTCCTTGACGTTCAACATCGTTTCGGCCGAGCGGTTGCCGAACTTGAATTGCGTGATCGGCGGATTGGCCTGAAGCGTCACCTGCTCACCAAGGCGGATCACTTCAATCTTCATTTTGAGCGACAGCTCATTGCCCAGGTGAATGGCCGGCTCGACGGTCAATTTGACGCCGGTATCCCGGAACTCAATGGAGGTTACCGTCGAAGTCGTCGGAACGGCGCCCGTCGCCGCCTGGCCGGGAAGCACATTGGTCGTGGACAACAGAATGGGCTGCTTGTCGCCGATGTTGATTTCTGCTTTCTTGTTGTTAACGACCCGCACCTTGGGAGCCGCCAAGGTCTTCGCATCCGTAATCTGCTTGAAGAAATCCAGCTGCACATTGGTCGGAAGCTTGAACAGATAATTGCCTTTTCCGAGGCTCGATAATTGTTGGAGGGTAAATTGCTGGGCCACATCGCCGGCGATGGTTCCCGCAAAACCTGGCGGCACCAGGGCCGCGGCCACTTGTTTCGGATACGTGAGGCCGTAGGTTTGATCGACGGTTCGATCGACTTCCAAGACTTCGACCTCGAAAAGGACCTCCGAGTCAAGACGATCATTGGCCAGGATGATTTTCTCGGCCATTTCAAGTTTCTCCGGCCGATCCCGGATGACGATCGTGTTGAGTTGCTCGTTGGCATTCATCCGCTTTGAATCGAGCATGCCCTTCAGCAGGACGAGCATGTCCTTCGCCTTGGCGTTGGACAGATAAAAAGTTCGAATCATCAAGTCTTGATACTGTTCTTGCTTCTGATGAGTGTTCGGGCTGACGATCATGGTGCCGGGAGAGACCACCCTGGAAAACAAATTGTTGCTGTTCAAGATGAGATTGAGCGCATCATCGAACGGCGTGTCCTCGATCGCGATCGTCACCGGATCATTGCGGACATCCCGATCAAAGATCAGATTCATCCCGCCCGCCTTCCCAATCCCTTCGAGCACTTCCTTCAGACCCGCATTCCGGAACCGCAGCGTAACCGGCTGCTTTCGCTGGTCTTCCCGGTTTCGAGCCTGCTGATCCTCCGTCAACTTGGAAATACCTTCAAGCGGTTCGGAGAAGGAGGGATCGAGTTCTGCCGACCTGGCATACCCTTCCATCGCCTCATCGACACGACCCAGCTGCGCCAAGCGGTCGGCTTCCCGAAAATGCTCGCGTGCTTCCTTCAAACGGAGCGCTTGCGCAAGTGTTGCTTGATGCTCCGGATTGGATGGCTCAATGGACAAGGCACGCTTAAAGTGTTCGACCGCGAGGTCGATGTGATGCTCTTTCAAGGCATTGCGGCCGCGTTCCTGGTACTGTGCGGCAGCCCGTTCCCGTGCCAGGTTGAATTTCTCCTGCAAAGTCACGTCAAACGGCGTCTCCTTGAGGGCTTGACGATACGCTATGGTGGCTTCTTCCCATTTGCCGGCGGCTAAATGCTGGTCTCCGCGCCTGATGTCGTTGGATTCGAAGTATGCGCAACCCGGGAGACAACTCAGGCAGACGAACAGAAAGACGGAAGTTCCGCCTCCAAAAAGATCTCCCAGTCGCATCACGTGCATGCTCCTAATGTGAATTGCGCAAGTACCATCGGCGCAAAAAAGGCATCCAGTGCCAAAGCGAGTCTACACCAGAGGCAATGCAGTCAATAAAAAAAAGCGAAATCTCGCCACCGCCAAGAATGGCTAGGAATCTCGGTCCTGGTAGTGGTGAATGAAGCGCGCGTGTCTGGACGGAGAGAGGAAGCAGATTTGGACCCTGTGAAGCGGAGAACCTATCGGCGGCCTACAGACGCCAATAGGCAATGGTCTTGGGCAGAGTGGCCTGGTCCACAATGCTTTTAACGTCAATCACCACCCCTTGCTGTCCACTCCGGAGGAGACCAACGATTTTCTGCTGGCCCATCTCGACATAGGCGCGGTGGGCCACGGCCAACACAATGCCGTCAGCATCTTTGAGATTGGACCAATCACTGAGATGAAGGCCGTATTCGGCAACGGCTTCCTCCGACTCGGCAAGTGGATCATGGACCAAAACCTGCACCCCGTATTCCTGCAGTTCTTTGATAATGTCGGGAACCTTGCTGTTGCGCAGGTCCGGCACGTTCTCTTTGAACGTCAATCCCAGGACGATCACTTTCAGTTGATTGACCGGCCGGCCGAGCTGTCCTAATCGTTTCATCGTCTGTTCCGCCACAAACTTTCCCATGCCATTGTTGATACGGCGGCCGGCGAGAATGACCTGCGGATGGTATCCGACAGATTCCGCTTTATGGGTCAGATAATAGGGATCCACGCCGATACAGTGGCCTCCTACCAATCCAGGAGAAAACTTCAAGAAGTTCCACTTTGTACCGGCCGCTTCCAAAACGCCTTTCGTATCAATGCCGAGACGATGGAAGATCAGCGCCAATTCATTCATTAGGGCAATATTAAGGTCACGCTGGGTATTCTCGATGACCTTGGCTGCCTCTGCGACCTTGATGCTGGATGCTCGATGCACGCCGGCCTTGACCACCTTCCCGTACGTGGCAGCGACGATCTCGAGAGACTCTTCATCTTGGGCTGACACAACTTTGACGATTTTTTCGAGCGTATGCTCTTTATCGCCTGGATTGATGCGCTCCGGCGAGTATCCGACCTTGAAATCGGTCCCTGCCTTGAGACCTGATGTTTTCTCGAGTATCGGAAGGCACACCTCTTCCGTCACACCCGGATAGACCGTCGACTCGTACACCACGATCGTGCCAGGCGATAAATGTTTGCCAATGAGCTCGGAAGAGACGCGAAGCGCTTTCAGATCCGGCTGAAGAGCTTCATCAATTGGCGTGGGAACGGCGACAATGATGAAATCAGCAGCTTTGAGATCGTCGGGCTGTGCGGTGTACTGAACTTGGGACGCATTCAAATCAGCGGCTGACACTTCACCTGTTCGATCGAAACCTTTCTGCAATTCTTCGATTTTGGCTTTGTTAATGTCAAAGCCGATTGTGCGGCGATGCTTACCGAAGGCAACCGCGATAGGAAGGCCAACATAGCCGAGTCCGACGACTGCCACGGTTCGTTCTTTCATCTTTCTCTCTCCCTGCTAATAGTTCTTGAAGTTTTCACAGGATGGCAGAAGGTGCCGCTCACGTCAATAAAGGCGCAGCATTGTTCAATGCCCCGTGCCGCATGGGCAAGCAGAGGAATCTATAGCATCCAGCGATACCATTTTCTTCACAGACTAAAGCTAAAGAACTACTTTATGTGTACATGAACACTATCAAGTGTCTCTCGCTGCAGTCGGCCGGTCCTCGCGCCAAGAATTGTCACCGTATCCGGATTCCTCATTGAGAATCATTGGTTTCGGTCCCTTGGGCTGAACGGCGGCAAAACGGCACTGGTCTTGCTCCACCCACGTGTTTGCCTGAAGCAGCTGTCACGCGAGGAGGATCCATGCAGCATATGCTATCGCGAGGACGATCGGCGGATCATATGTTTTCGCTAGCCACATTTGGCGCAGTGACAATGCTTTTATGCGTGTCTCCAACGGTGTCCTCCTTCGCCGAGCAATTGGTGGCCTTGGGTCAGGAAAGGGCTCAGGTCTCTGATCGAACGACTACGAAAACTGTCTCAACGTCGAAGGAACAGGCGCCGGTTCGTAAGTCGCACAAGCTCATTAGAAAATCAGCGCCAGTTGCTTCTGTGCAGCTCAATGCCATAACAACGTCCCCAACAAACTCCACGGCTCTTAAGGCGCCGACGCCTACCACCAGCGAAACGACAGCGACTCAGATTCAGAGCAAGGGTACGACAGCCCTGAGTTCAGCAACCTCCAGGACCGTCGCCCCAGCAAACTCATCTATCACCACAACGACACCCACGACATCCCTTTCACTCGCCGGTGCTCTGTCCAGTCCGGCCTCCTCGACGTTGTCCGGCGCGTCGTCTCTGTCAGCCGTAGCTGTTCCAGGCTCATCCAACGCGGGAGTAAACTCCACCAACGGACGAGGGATGAAAAAGTTATCCGCAGCGATGCCGGGGTTGACCCAGCTATTAACGCCGACGACGTCGACCGTGTCGACTTCTGCACCTGTGACGCCGGCGATCGCACGGAATCCGGCATCCATCTCGTTCTCGGCCGTTCAGAACGGCGCCAATCCATCGAGCCAAACGGTCACCGTTACCAACAGCGGTTCTGGAACGATGAACTGGACAGCCGCCTCTTCAGTGCCTTGGCTGACGATAAACGGGGGTAGCGCTGCGTCAGGAACCAATAGTGGATCATTTGCCGTCGGCGTCAATATGAGCGGGCTTTCCGTCGGGAACTATGCAGGCACAGTGACGATTGCGGCCACAGGGGCAACTAATACCCCTCAAGCCATCGCCGTCACACTCTCGGTCACCGCGGTCCCTACCCCTACGGTTGGTTTGAGCGCGACGAGTTTATCTTTCACGGCCATACAAGGCGGCAACAATCCAAGCACTCAAACGTTCACGATCAGCAATACAGGCGCTGGCACTCTGAACTGGTCGGTTATAGAAAATGCGGCTTGGTTGACCCCCAGCGTTCTGAGTGGAACCGGCGCTGGTTCTGTGACGTTGACTGTCAACATAGCGGGAATGTCGGCAGGAACCTACACAACACCTTTGACGGTTGCGGCGACGGGCGCGACAAACACGCCACAAACCGTCGCGGTGACTCTCACACTCACCGCACCATTGATTCCGACTATCGGTCTTGCACCAACCAGCCTGAGCTTTTCGACGACTCAGGGCGGCACCAGTCCCTCGGCTCAAACTGTGAGCATTAACAACTCAGGCACCGGAACCCTAAGTTGGAACGCCACGAGCACTGCCTCTTGGCTCTCGGTTTCTCCAGCGTCTGGCACCGGTCCAGGTTCGCTCGCTGCAACCGCCAACGTGACGGGACTTTCAGCCGGAACATACACAGCCTCAATCACAGTCACAGGAACCGGTGCAACCAATTCACCACAGTCGATCCCTGTCTCATTGACCGTCGCAGCCCCCGCACCAACGTTGACGATCGGCTCTTCGAGTTTGACCTTCACCGGTACGCAGGGTGCAACTAACCCAGCCGCCCAATCGCTGTCGATCACATCGAACGCGTCGTGGACCGTCACGGAGGCGGTCAGCTGGCTTACAGTGAGCCCCGCCAGCGGCTCGAATAACGGCACCCTCACCGTCGCCGTAGATACGGCCACGGCCGCAGTCGGCAGCAACACCGGCGCGATCACCGTGACCGGTGGCGGACTGACCCGCACCGTCAACGTCACGCTCACGCTCAATGCCGCTGCACCAACGTTGACGATCGGCTCTTCGAGTTTGACCTTCACCGGTACGCAGGGTGCAACTAACCCAGCCGCCCAATCGCTGTCGATCACATCGAACGCGTCGTGGACCGTCACGGAGGCGGTCAGCTGGCTTACAGTGAGCCCCGCCAGCGGCTCGAATAACGGCACCCTCACCGTCGCCGTAGATACGGCCACGGCCGCAGTCGGCAGCAACACCGGCGCGATCACCGTGACCGGTGGCGGACTGACCCGCACCGTCAACGTCACGCTCACGCTCAATGCCGCTGCACCAACGTTGACGATCGGCTCTTCGAGTTTGACCTTCACCGGTACGCAGGGTGCAACTAACCCAGCCGCCCAATCGCTGTCGATCACATCGAACGCGTCGTGGACCGTCACGGAGGCGGTCAGCTGGCTTACAGTGAGCCCCGCCAGCGGCTCGAATAACGGCACCCTCACCGTCGCCGTAGATACGGCCACGGCCGCAGTCGGCAGCAACACCGGCGCGATCACCGTGACCGGTGGCGGACTGACCCGCACCGTCAACGTCACGCTCACGCTGGCCGCAGCGCCTACGACGCTCAACGTCAGCCCGAGCAGTCTGACCTTCACTGCAACTCAAGGCGCCGCCAATCCAGCCACCCAAGCGCTCGCTATTACTTCGAATACCAGTTGGAGCGTCAGTGAAAACGCCAGTTGGCTGACGGTCAATCCTCTCACGGCCTCAAACAACAGCACCCTTACGGTCAGCGTGAACACAGCAACGGCATCGGTAGGGACAAACAGCGCGACTATTACCCTTACAGGTGGAGGCACGACAAGGACGGTCGGCGTCACGTTGACCCTCAATCCGACATCGACCTCGTCAGCTAACCTCACGTGGGACCCAAATACCGATCTGGATCTGGCTTCGTACAGGGTCTATCAGTCCACGACCCCAGGCGTATATGGAACGGCGATCGCCACCGTGCCGGCTGCGGGTTTCACCTACACAGTGACAGGCTTAACCATGGGAACTACCTACTATTTCCGAATCACGGCGGTTGATTCCGCAGGCAATGAGAGCTTGCCGTCAAACGAGGTCAGCAAGAGCGTCTTTTGATCAGACGCTCACCTTTATTGGCGGGAGATATTAGGCCTTCTCTTGAGGATGGTCCGACTTGGTTTTTTTCAAACCGCAACGAGCCAACATTTGGCAGAGTGTCGGCCGGCTCACGCCGAGGGATGCGGCTGCTCGAGTCACATTGCCTTCGGCCTTTTCCTGCCCATTCTCAGGAGGCCGAATGCAGTTGCGATGTCCGTCACACCTCACCGCGCACTATTGGTTAGAACCTCGGTCGTTGTTCAACTCTTGGCAGCACTCTTCTCTCATTGCATCAGCGTGTATCAGCTTCGAGGTGCATGAGCTCTTAGCACACCAGAAAAATGCAGTCGAATAGCACTCCTCCAAGTCAGACGCGTTGCCGACTCTCTATCATCGTGTAATCGTTCATATAATAGGGTAAAGACTGATTCGCCACAGCATTAAGAATCACTTGAATCGGTTTGGATCCTCTGAGTGAACCTAAAGCGCGTCTCACGACTTGTTGTGACGTTTGATTTGCTCTGACCACCAGAAGTAACAAGTCCACATGCCGTTCCAACACATTCATGGTGGCAACAGGAAGAATCGGTGGAGCGTTCAGAAGGACGTAATCGAATTTTTCCCGCATCTGCGCAAACACCCACTCGAGCCGATCGGTGTTCTTTAACAGCTCAGTGGGATCGGCCTCAGCCATCCCCGCCGGCATAATCCAGCATGGGATTTCCGCGAAGGAGGCTGTAGCAGCTTCAAGATTGCAATCCCCTCGCAGATAATCAATCAAGCCATATTGTGTCGGTCTTTCAAGAAAGCACTTCAGCTCTGGATAGACAAAATCGCAATCGACCACAAGCACTCGCTTCCCGAAATCGCGAGCGAGCGTGTACCCTAGATTGATGACTGTTGTTGTTTTTCCCTCACCTTTAATCGCACTGGTCACCACCGCCACACCGGCCCCCCCACTGCTCAACTGTAGACGCGCGGCGGCAACGCGATACTGCTCAGCAGCCATGGAACGAGGGAACAACTTCGCGACAAACCGCCGATCGTTTCCATAAGAATGAGCCGCATAGTTCTGAAGGCGATTACCGATTGCGCTATCCTCCGTTGCAGCATCCATCTCATCCGCGAGACTTCCCAGTCGCCTCGGTAGGTATGCACTGGAGAAATTGCGTCTGGCCTTTACCGGATTCCAGAGAAACGCAAAATCCGGAATGGCTGCGAGTAACTGTGGCCCAATGGCGACTTCCACATCCTCTGCCCGGCGGAACTGAGGCGTAAGCCGTTCTCGCAAAACCGACAGTCCCACACCGAGCACACATCCGAACAGCAGACCTAATACCAACACCCTCGGTTTATTCGGTTTGACAGGGTTCCGCGAAAGTCCAGGTACATCTAGGATGCGGTATTTTCCGCTCTTTTGCTGTTTTCCCAAATTCCCCGTCACACGCGCATGGAGCCGTTTGTCCAACAGCATGGCGTAATTGCCCTTCATGTTCATGTAGTCGCGTTCCAACGTCAGCAATTCCTGTTCCACTCCAGGAGATCTCTCAATACGTTTTTCATGAGATTTCTTTTCGGCGTAAAGCATCTGCTGCCGACGCTTCAAGAGATTCACCTCGTTCTTGCTCTCAGTCTGAAGTTTCGTCAAATCTTGAATATAGGGATCGTTGACCGACTTATCGGGCCTGATGGCATCGGGACCACTCAATTCGATCAATTCGGCTTCGACTTGGCGCAATTCCTCCTTCGTCACCAGAACCTCAGGATACTCGTCATAGAATTCTGCCTTGAGCTTAAGTAACTTTTCTCTGAGCTCTTTGTGCCGGCGGAAAAGCGGGTCGGCCTCGATCGAGGTGGTTTTCAGCGAAGGAATTTGGCGGCCGTATACTCGGTAGTCGTGCACAGCGTTATCGAGGATAGTCAATTTGTCAGTTTGCCGCTGGATATTCTCATTGACGGTATTGATTTCGATGTCCAAACGGTCCAGCGCACGAAGGTTCGCATCCGTTTGCTGTGGAAGTTCTCCGATGTGGACGGTTTTGAACTGGCTAATTTGCTCTTCTTTCTTCTCCAATTCGAGCTTCAATCTCTGCAACTCATCATCGAGGAAGTCCACGGTACCCTCGACATCCTTTTCACGTTCCCTGCTGTTTTCCTGAATGAATTTGTCGGCGATGCGAGCAGTCACTTTCATCGCTGTCATGGGATCGGGATGTATGAAAGACACCGTAAAGGCCTCGACGCCGGTGAGGCCGGCCGAAGGGTCCATCTTGACCCTCTCAACGAGGGTAGACCCAGCCAGTGTTAAAACGGCGGCGTTCTCATCTCCTTCTTCTCGTAGTTCGGGGTATAAATTGAATTCCTTTGCGATAGAATTCAAGAAGTTCAGACTCATAATCTGCCGCTGAACCAAAAACAATTGCTGCTCAAACTTATCCTCTACCGTTTTTTGAACCACGCTCTCAAATAGCTTCGGCTCCTCGACCACGAGCAATGCTTCCGACCGGTAATACTTGGTAGCGATAAGACAATAACTCCATGCCAGCGCTGCGCAGACGGCAATGCAGCCCAAAATAAGCCATTTGCTTCGCTGTGCGATTCCAAGGTACTCGTGCATAATGGCTGTGCCCGACTGTTCCGCTCGCGGGGCCGGCATGATGGGATTCATTCATTTCCTCCGAATGTGTTGCAGGACTGATACCTATTGGTCGACATTATCATAAACCAGACTTCCCATAGCTACGAATACTGACCTAACGAACGACTCCCTCGTCAATTGCGTCTAGCCCGCTCGGCAACATCGCAGTCTCGGAATGCCCCATTGGGCTGAAACTCGGCACAATGTCCTTGAGGCGGGCAACGACCGTACCTGGCTTGTCAAGGTAAGCTGCTGCTTCCAACGCAATCAACTGTTTCTTGAACCATTCGAATCCAGGCAGACATGTAGAGCGAATCTGCAAGATTTTTTCCAGAGACGAGGCCACGGCAAGCTCTCCTTCACCGACGAGCTCTTCTTGAAGTTTCTCCCCTCCACGTAATCCGACAAACCGAATAGGAATGTCCTTTCCGGCCACGAACCCAGACAATCTGATCAGGTTTCTAGCCAGGTCGAGAACCTTGATCTGCTCGCCCATGTCCAAAATATAGATTCCGCCTTGTTCGCCGATCGTCGCGGCTTGGAGAACCAACTGAACTGCCTCAGGAATCAACATGAAATATCTTTGGATCTCGGGATGGGTGACGGTGACCGGCCCCCCTGCCTTGATTTGCTCTTGGAAACGTAAGAGCACGCTTCCACTGCTGCCCAGCACATTGCCGAAGCGCACGGTGAGAAACCGGGTTCGACTGTGTCTTGCGATATCTTGGACAATGAGTTCGGCAACCCGCTTGGTTGCGCCCATCACGCTTGAAGGATTGACCGCCTTGTCAGTGGAGATTTGGACAAACTGTTCAACCCCATATTTGTTGGCAGTCTCCGCAGTAATGCGCGTACCGATGCAGTTGTTCTTTAGCGCTTCCGCTGGATTCTGCTCGACAAGCGGCACGTGTTTATGAGCCGCGGCGTGAAACAGGATCTGCGGACGATGCTCATCCATCACCATCGAGAGCCGGAGCACATCCGTGACATCACCAATGATGGGAATAAGCGGGAATCGAAATCCCTTATCTTCCAGCTCCTTGTGAATGGTGTACAAACTGTTTTCGTGACGCTCATAGAGCAAAAGCGCACGAGGCTCCAACGAACTGATTTGACGTGCCAGCTCAGAACCGATCGAGCCACCGGCTCCCGTAATCAAGACACATTTACCGCGAACCATGTCCCGTGTAGCATCAAAGGCGAGATTCACTGGTACGCGCGGAAGCAGATCGGGAAGAGAGATGTTTCGAATCTGGCTCAGCGTGCTCTGGCCTACCAGCAAGTCCTCCGCTCCTGGCAACGTCTTTATAGAGACCTCATAGGGCTCCAGCTGTGTGATAAGATCTCTCAAGAAAGCAGGTGTCGCTTTGGGAACAGCAACCACCACTTCCTCGGGCTTGTATTCCTCTACGAGTCTGGGAAGGTCACCCAGGGTTCCCAATACCCTCACACCATGAATACGCTTGTTCACGAGGGAAACCTGGTCATCCACAAATCCGATAGGTTGGCAATTGTATTCTGGGCGAGTCTTCATCTCTCGCACGACACGTTCACCAGTATCGCCGGCGCCCACCACGAGCACCTTTTTTCTCTTGCGATAGATCATTTGTTCACGGAAGATCCGGGAAGGTAATCTCACTCCCGTAAGAAATCCGATCAACAAAAGACTGTCAATCACGAAAATAGAGCGCGGGTAACCCCCGATCTCCATTCCCCAGTTGACCCAGCCATAGAATACCACTGTGCTTGTTAAGACCCCGCTCACGATGTTCTGCAGGTCCCAAATACTGGTATATCTCCAAAGCCCGGCATGCAGACCGAAAATACTAAATGCGACCGCGCGGATCCCAATCAGTGGGAGGATCGTTGCTTGGAGCTGTTCGATTTCCTGCGACGATAATTTCCCATCGAATCTCAAAACAAAAGCCAGGTAATTGGCCGCGCCAATAAGGGCCACATCAAGCAATACGATCATCGGCCGTCGCCACTTGAGGATGAATGACGAGATGCGGGCCCAGGGAAAGGCCGATGGCGACTTCGATGGCGACTTCGGTGCAACCCGCAGATCCGGGATCTCACAAGCGACATACGACGAGTTCACCATGCGAAGCAGTGTTTGAACGAGAATGGCGAAATCCAGTCGGAAGGACATGTGCTCAACGTAGAGTTTTGCCAACCGGAGCTTTTCCGGAAGAATCTTCGTTTGATAGGCCTCTTCCGGGTTCGAAAAACGTGCAAGGACGGCCGACTCGTTGATGTACTTTACGGACGCAAAATCAGTAAGTCCGGGCCGAACCACGAGAACGTCGGCAAATTCAGAGCGCAAGGGCTCCACATACCGCGGCACTTCTGGCCTTGGTCCCACGAGACTCATATCGCCGATTAGCACGTTCACCAGCTGGGGGAGTTCGTCAAGCTTGAGCTTGCGCAAGATTTTTCCAACTCTCGTCACACGAGCGTCACGTCCAATCGTCAGCAGCGAACCTTGGGTAGAAACTTTGTGCAGCATGGTTCGAAACTTGTACATTTTGAACGGACTCATGCCCCTGCCCACTCGCACTTGTCGAAAGATCACAGGTCCATGTGAATCCAGCTTGATCAGGAGTGAGATGAATACAAGGAGTGGCAAAGTGATCAGTAATCCAAGTGAAGCCACGGTGACATCAAACGCCCGCTTCATCATCTTCTGCTCTCCTTGACAAGGTTTCTCACGATCTCAATCACCCGTGCAACATCAGCTTCCGCCATCTTGGAGTACAACGGCAATGAAAGTACGCGTTGAAACAATTTACTCGCTACAGGAAAGTCATCTGGCCGATAACCACACGTGTCACGATAGTAGGGATGAAGGTGAAGAGGAATGAAATGGACACTGCACCCGATACCGGCCTGCTGAAGTCGACGTATGAACTCATTGCGGGTAATGCGCAAACGATCCAGATCCAACTGAATCACATAAAGATGCCAGGCATGTTGCACATTAGAGGAGGCATGCGGGCAAACAATTTCGGGCAAATCACAAAATCCCTCCTGATAGAGGGCGGCATACCGTTCTCGCGTCTTCCAGAAACGGTCACACTTTTTCAGTTGTGCAAGCCCAAGCGCGGCAGCGATATCGGTGAGGTTGTATTTAAACCCCGGAGAGAGAATCTCATAGTACCAAGATCCTTCCGCAGAATAGCGGTTCCAGGCATCGCGACTCAGGCCATGTAGGCTCATCATACGCACTCGCGCCGCATACTCTGGGTTATCAGTCGTAATCATGCCGCCTTCGCCTGTGGTGATGTTTTTCGTTGCATAGAATGAGAAGCACGTGCTCTCGCCGATGCTTCCGACGGTCTTTCCGTTATATCGAGCTGGAAGTGCGTGGGCGGCATCTTC
The DNA here is from genome assembly GCA_963730935.1 of uncultured Nitrospiraceae bacterium. GTDB lineage: Bacteria > Nitrospirota > Nitrospiria > Nitrospirales > Nitrospiraceae > Nitrospira_C. The sequence goes on from CAVSTP010000004.1 coordinate 1,128,087, forward strand.
TATGACCCGCAAATCATGAGCATGGGCGATTGATAAAATTTGATCCATATCGCAAGGATGCCCCGCAAAATGGACAGGAATGATCGCCTTGGTTCTATCGGTGATAGCCTGCTCTAACCGGCTGGTGTCCAGATTCAGTGTGTCGTCGGCACAATCAACGAGCACTGGCTTGGCCTTAAAGTAGGTCACAACCTCTGCGGTTGCCGCAAAGGTCATGGTCGGAACAAGGACCTCATCTCCTTCACGGACCCCTGCAGCTTCAAGCGCAAGATGGAGGGCAGCCGTGCAAGAGTTCACCGCGATTGCATGCTTAGCCCCCACCACAGCGGCAAATTCCAGTTCAAAATCCCTCGCCTTGGGTCCGGTCGTCAACCACCCAGACCGCAGAACATCAAGGACTTCGGTGATTTCTTCATCCCCTATGTCAGGTACGTGGAAGGGAAGCATTTTTTGATCCATCAAAATGCCCGTAACTGTTGATAGACGTGTTGTTTTGATTGCATTAGAATCCGTCAAAATCGCACAAAGCACAACCCACCTTTGGAGGGGGCGGAGCCCCCACAAAGGCCGACTAGAATGAACCCGAGTTGGATCTTTTGGCTAGAAATTGGGCGAAAGGCGAGGTCTGGCGGGTATTTGAGCGGTCAGAGGATAACGGACACAGGGGTGACGGAGGGGACCTGAAGGACTTTGGTGAAGTCGGACAGCCGACAATAACTCAACGGACCAGGGGCTAGAACCTTAACGTACGCTTTCACCTGTCGTGACGGGGAACAACGCATCAGGTTTCTGCCCTCTACTCTTATCCACTCTCGAGGCTCGGTCGGTCTCCCACGGCGGTTGTGGAGTGATGAGATGCGTCGCCTTCGAGTGGTTGTTCCGACTCCACGGTCAGATCAGCCTCCGAACCCTTGAGTTTGGATTGACCCTCCATTAATTTTGTCCAAGCCAGACGCGCTGACTGAGTGGACAAACCATGCCGTTGCCAGACGTAGCGCACCATAGTGGGCGTGACGTTGCCTCCCTCAGATCTCATCTCTCCAGCAAGCCTGACGTAACTAATGAACGGGCACTTCCGCGTTTGTAAGAGAATTTGTTCTTCCAACTGAGCCGGTGTGCGATTGGGCATCTCAGGCTTTCGACGAACCCGTGGCGCCAAGCCTTCCCTGCCGTAGAGCTCGTAGGCCTTCTTCATCGCATAGAACTGCGATCGGCTTACGCCGGCAAGCTTGCATGCCTTGGCGGTGTTCCTCAGTTCGGCCGCCATCGCAAGAATTCCAAGTCGGGCACGAATGAGTTGATCCCGCGTCGTCATCTGATACCTCACAGAGCGTGGAACGTGTAGTTAGGACTTAGGGGGCGTTCGCAGACTAAAACCGAAGGGCGAAAGATCGGAACAGAGATCTGGCTCCAGCGAACAGATTGAGAAATCTGGAGTTAACACAGAGGGTCACAGCGACCCCATCAACCTCGCCCGCCTTCCGATGATTGTACATGCCGCATGCAATCCCCTCTCTTTAGAGCAGTTGTGGCTCGTTGGCGGAGCACCCCTGCCCGCGCGTCGCAATCGGTACAGTCGTCAGCGTAAAAATCAGATAGAGTTGTAGGATCGCAATCACTCAGATCGACTCGGTGACTGGCGGGCACCTGCCGACTGACGTGTCATCACGTTTGAGACGATGGTATCTGCCATGATCTGATTGCCAAGGGCATTCAGGTGGCAACAGTCATCTTTGTAGACCGTCTCAGTTGTGCTCGCAAAGATACCGGTGAGATCAGCGCCGGGGACGCCGGAATGGTGCAGATCTTGAACCGCGGCTTTCAGCAACGTCATCATTTCATGGGTGCCTTCAACACGAAGAGGATCAATGGCCAGCCGTCGCTCTTGTTCGGAAAGCGGCTTCGAATCCTTCAGATATTGATTGGGTTGCAAGAAAAAATAGACCGGCTTGCCCGCTCGCTCTCGTAGCAGCTCATTTTCCAAGATGGTGTACTTTTTCCAGATCGCAATGAGTTTCTCCGTAATCTCTCTTGGCGACATCCTCCGTAAGGTTTCCGATTGGTGAGCCACAAACTCTTTGGCATAGTAAGAGGACTCACTCACTTTTACGACGCGATAGAGAAGATCGTGCAGGTAATACCAGCATAGGAAATATGAATTGCTGTGTGAAAGGCCCGGAAATTTCCACGACAACGGGGCGTTGTTGATCTTCTTGTAGATCCACCGAGCTGAACGCCCAAGCACGGGATAGATTCCTCCTTGGCTCGCGCGTCCATAAAATTGTGCAGATAGGGTCGGGAACTCTAAGGGATAAACCGGCAGTAAGTGCCCCGGAGTCGCATCATTGAACCCGTCGATGTTGATGACCAGATCCAGTTTATCCATAAAGAAGGCAGCAATGAAGAACTGCTGGGGTTGCTTGTAACCGCCATTCGCGAGATTCACGATGCGAAGAGTTTTTTCTCCAAATGTCGGTAGCACCTTCCTCAAGGGCTCGAAGTGTCTTGGGTTGCGGATCGAATACTCCGCGAAACTCCCTGCAACGGAGCCCCCCAAAACGCCGATCACGAAATCATCCTCCCCACTTCAGAAGGAAGTTGTTCTGATGCTCTCGTCGTAGGCGACTCATACCCAAAATACGGATGTGGAGAATAATCCTCTGTCCATGTGATCATCCTGAGCTTCGGATCATTGATGTAATAATCGGCATAACTACCGCCTTCAATTCCCAACATGTAATACACAACGCCCTTCGAGATAAGTTCGAGCGCAAACAATGAAATCAAGCCGCAGAGCAGAAGCTTGGCGACTATCGAACCATGTACACGGGTGGTTGCGTGCATAAAATGAGCTATGCTTCAAACTGAAGGCACTGAGTGACGGCTTCTCTTGAGACGAAGATGCGCTCTAAGGGGTGCGATTTCCACCTATCTTTACGAGCTACTGGCCTATTGTCCATGGACACGGACAACGTCAATGGGAGCATTTACAATTGGAAGCAGTTGTGCCTTCAGTAGCGCCGTTAGGCTTTCAGCAAACGTTCCCGTTAAATGGTGGTGGTCCCGGTAGAGGATTCCATTGCTTTGGATCGGTCTACAAATGTCTAGCTCGCAGATACGGTCGGTAACGTCGATAAAGTGCACATTTGACAGCCCACGCGCTCCCGCTTGCTCGGACTCGAATACGGCAGCATTGAGGACGATCGAGCGTTCCGCCTCACAGGAACCGCCTGGATACCAGGCATGACGAACCGATCTTGCAAGACACGTTGGGACATCGTATGAGAAATAGGGCGGGTCACGCATTAAGACCACTCGCATGCCGGTGAGAGCTTGCAACGTACGTCTGGTGCCATCCTGCAAGTTGCCAAGGGCAACCGTCATCGGAGGAGTACTCCCATCTTTCGCGTAGGTCATTGTATTCCCAAGGTAGCTTGTCGAATTCGCAATGAACACAATCGTGGGACGGAGCGCGATGATTCGCTGAAGAGCCTCTGCCCGCCAGCTGGCGCAAGCGGCGAGATATCCAGAACTTTGACCAAGTGGTTCGATATCAAACGAGGGGCAGGCCGACTTGACTACGGTCGTCAGCTTCCATCCGTTTGACTCAGCAATTCGCTGCAGTGGATTGAACCACTGGATAGCGTGTGAGTCTCCAAACAGAACGATATTGATATTGGAGGACGCATCACCAAACTCGCACAGCGTGACCTCAGGTGATTGTAACTTGCTGATACATCGATCTTTTGGAAGCCTGGTGATGTCACCGATTGCAGCAGCAATTGCCTGCATTCTTGGCTCCTTCTCTAGCTGAGTCGCGAACCACATGGCGAAAAGAGCGGCGCCTAGCGAGCACACCGTGACAGCTCCCCCGAAATAGAGTGACGTTAGCGGGCGCTTTAGAAGATAGGGATGAAATCGAATCGGGTTTTCCACAAAGTGGTAACTGATTCCAGCAACTGCCAAGGATGCAAGTGCCGCAGCAATCTTGCCGGCAACTGTAATGTTCGGTACCAATGCGGCTGAAAATACAAGAAAGGGCCAATGCCAGAGATACCACGAATACGAGAGCCTTCCGAACATCTGAAGCGGAGGAGAATTGAGCACAACGCCAATTCCACGATTTGGATGTTCGGTTTCAGCAACCAAAACCACAGCAGTTCCGATGACAGGGATCAGAGCGACCCAGCCGGGGAAGCCGTTAGCGCCCACAATAAGGTGTGCAGAGCCCAGAATGGCGAAGATGCCCAGCCAGCCCAAAGAACGCCACCAGCCAGAAGAAACATTCACTATTCCGCGCGGCAGCAAGACAGCCAGTCCCCCTATCCCAAACTCCCATGCTCTTGCAGGCAACTCATAAAACGCAAACGTACCTCCATTAGCGCTGAACCATACACTGATAACCAACGAGACGAGAGTTAATGCGGAGATGCCTATGACAAGGACTTTAATCGACCTACACCATCCTAAGGTGAGCAACAGAAGTAACGGCCAGAACAAATAAAATTGCTCTTCTACCGCGAGGGACCAGGTATGCAAGATTGGGTTGGATTTCACATTGGGAGCAAAGTAATCCCCTGCATGAATGTCAAAGAAAATATTACTGATGTTCAATGCGGCCGCTCGGCTTGCGTGACCGGCTAGGTCCAATTCATGCGGAGCTAAAATCATCGCACCGATAAGAAGGGTAATCGCCAACGTTAGGGCGGATGCCGGGAGCAAACGACGTATGCGACGAGCATAAAACCGCACTAGACTCAATTCTGAAGTCTTCTGAATCTCAGCGACCAATAGCCCGGTGATGAGGAAACCGGATAGGACAAAGAAGACATCAACACCGACAAAACCACCGGAGAATCCAGGCACACTGCAATGAAAAAGGACGACGATGAGGATGGCAACTCCTCGCATGCCTTCTATTTCAGGCCGGAAACCCGGCAAGCGTTCGTCTGTTGTCATGTCCCAGGGTGCTAGGATTTCGAACGACCGCTGACTTCAATGACGGTGATGGACTGATCCTGAGAAGTCGGATTCTGCTGCAGATCCTAGTGACTGATGACCGCAATGAGCGTTAGCCCCCGCCAACCGAGTCGTTGCCAGCATCGAGCTGGGCATCATTGTCGACTCGACGTAGGAATCGCCGACAACGGCAATTTCGGCACCCGTGAGATCTTCGTTATTTCGGAAACCGTTTTTGTCATATTTCAATTCAATCGGTTCGGCCTGATGCGTCGGAAGGCAGAAAGAATCACCGAGATTTCCCCGATTAAGGAGTATTTGGGCAGAATGATGAGGTTCTGGCTTTGCGAGCAGCTCAACATCAGGAAGATACCCAGGCTGTTCCCACAGGTAAGTACCTGTCGAAAAATGTCTTTCGATAATCGATCAACTTTATAGGAACCTCGGCCAAGAATAGCGCCACACCGACGGATATAGTCATCAGGACGACCCGAATCTGGTTCTCATCCTTTGGAGCACGAGAGATCAATGCGTATCCTCCCCAGAGGATGAGATAGGACGCGACAAGAAAGCTGAAAAGGTTCCGAATATTAGTGAGGCCCGCCTCAACAAGCAGCGAGCATCCCAGAACGAAAAACAATGGCGTTAGACCGACGAGTATTCGCTTGGCGTTTTGGTTCGACATCTTAGTCATTTCTGTACCTATCCTTCACAGTTCCATAGTGCGCGCGAGCGTGGGATTGACCCGATCGGCAAACAAGAGAACGGCTTGAAGGATGCGCAGCGAGCGGAAGGTTGGGAATAACTCACGACGATTGCGCGAGCGCCTCATTCACCACCTTATGGAGACAGTTCGCAACCACTGCGTTGCCTTGTGGCGAGTAGTGACGATGTGCCGGGACGTAGAGATCAGCGGCGTTTAGCGGCAAGAGACAAGAGGTGAGATCAGTGTAGGCAATGCCCGCCTCTTGCAATGCTCTTTTGCCGTTACTCACAGGCGAGTTCCCTTTCTCAAGTTCCTCCTTGTTGGGGAAATAAATGATGAGAGGAATCGCGCCCGCATCCACTGTTGCCCGTGCAAATGCCTTTAAAATGGATGCATTGACGGTCACAAGCGCTTTTTCAGACACATCGGAGTGTTCGATTGTCCAGCGAGGCACCCAGGACACGAACAGCCGAGCGAGATAGGAGAGATGATAAAAGCGTCTCTCCCAATCGCTCTGCGTGTAGCCTCTGTGATACTCAAGAGCGGACAGGTTGACAATCGATGCTCGGGAAAAGATGGCTTCTGGAGCAGGGGCTGGTGCATTGATGTTCGCGAGTTCTCCATCTCGCAAGATGAAACGAGATTTTGAAAACGGCATGTCCCACTCAGGAAAGGAGATAAAGGGATACACGAACATCGTACGCTCAGTATCATGAGAGATGAAGCCAAAGATCACGATTCTGGGCTTCCATCGGCGGATATCCTTTTCATACCGAAGGAACATTTGGTCCAGACCATACCCCGAGACCCCGAAGTTCAAGACCTGAAACTCGGAACCTAACTCCTTTTCTAAAAAATACCCCCAGGTCTCCTCATACTTCACATCTTCGCCGAAGGTGTATGAATCACCTGTCAGAGCGATCCTGGTTCCTCCTTCGGACCGTGCGAACGAAACCCCTTCCTCAGACGCGCGTATTCCCTCCACGCTTGAGCGATAAAGCCCATTGGCGCTCCGTCTATTTGGTCCTACCGTCCAGCCCATGAGATCGTCGTAGACCAGATAGGAAAAATCCCCACCGGCTCGATTGTTCAGCTGGCGGTAGTGTTGGGCGAACGTTTCCCAGCTTTTCGGCTTCAAGACTACGCCGCCAACTGTCTCGCCCTCCACTGAACTACGAGAGACTGCTCTAAGGGCGATCTCACCGGTAACGACAATCAGTACCACGGTGACGAGATTCATTGTCACGATCATGGGAAAATGGCCCGATGGTGACCGTTTGTGTGCCAGAAATTGATGAACAATGACTGCCCCTGCTACGACAATGGCAACTACAGCTATGAGAAACACTATGCCCGGCGAGCTGGGGAGGAATACAGTAAAAGGTCTATCCCCCTTCATGTAGATCGCCATCGGCACCACAGCGATGGACAATTCGAGTAGGAAGAGGGAGGCCAGAAGGAGTAAGTCACTTTTCTGCGGAGACAAGTTCGAAACCATTGCGGCGTTTTTCTGCTGAACTCGTGCGAGAGGAGTCTCAAGGACGATACGAGGTGAGGTCTTATGCATGACGCAAATGTTCGGCCAGTCGTAACGAAAGTTGGACGATCGTCAAGGTTGGGTTCGCGTCTCCGCCACTGGGGAACACCGATGAACCAGCAACATATAGGTTATCCTGTCCATGCACACGACAATTGGCATCGACGACACCCTTTTCAGCCGAGTGGGCCATTCGAGTGCCACCCATGTGATGGTAGCTCACACCATCGTCGCCACGGACGGGATAGCCATCTTTGGCAAACACCCAATCCTCAGCCTTGATCCGACCGCGATTCCTCGCCATCAAATAATCATTAAAGTGCGTGAGGGCTTTCTGCAGAGTGGCACGATCGCGCTCCGTTTTTTTCCAGTGAAGCTCCACCATGGGAATTCCAAATCGGTCACGCTTGGTTTCCGACAGTTTCACATGATTGCTCCACATTGGCTCTTGTTCCCACCCTGCCAGGAGTCTGGCGCCGCAGACGATATTTTTCCCTGCAAGCGAAGCCGCCCATTCACCGATTTTTGGTGCGACACAGGCAAGATCTCTCAGCAAACCCTTCGTCCCCTCAGTTGGAATTTGTTCCAACACGATGCAGCACTCCAAAATGGAGAGTTTTCGTATTACAGCATCTGTAAAACGAAGGAGAAGCTGCGGAATATAATAGTCACTTTTGGGAATCTTGAAATCCACTAACGCGTGACCAAGTAGGTAAGTTGGGTGTTCCATCCAATACCGACCTAGCGGTGCCTTCGAATCAACGAGCTTCCCATTCGCCTGATGATTACACCACATCAGCATGCGGCTATTTTCTATTCCTCCCATCGCGAGGATGAAATGCTTGGCCTTCACGGTGGCAGATTGCCCGGCGAAATTCGTGGCGGTTGCGCTTAGAATATGATGGCCGTTCGTTTTCAATCCGGTCAGATTGGCATTAGTGACGCAGGTGATGCTTCTTGAGGACTTCAGGTTCTCCCTGTACCTTTGCCCGAACCTGACTTTTGACAGTGAAATGTTGAATTCCGTGATGCCGAATTCACCGTCTAAAACAACATCGCTGTTGGGCGGCCGAACATCCAAAACGGACGATGCCCTCTCAAGAAATGGATCGAGATCCTTCTTTTCTATCGGCCAGTGGGCGTCCTCAAATCCCGGTTTGTTTTGGAAAGCAAGCTCCGTAAGTGGCATGCACCAACCGCCCCAATGGCCGCTAGTACCGCCGAGATATCGTAACCGGGCAGCATCGAGGGGGACATAATGATCACCGATCACCTCACCCTTGTACAGTTCCTGGGAATCAAGGCTCATATCAACGCCGCCACCCTCTAGGAGAATAACCGACCGACCATATCGGTCAAGTTCTAGCGCCAGAGTCATCCCGGCAGGCCCTGATCCCACTACACAAAAGTCCACGTTCTTAGGAAGGCTGTTCACGCCTGCTTGATTGAAATCGATGAGCATTAAACATCCCCTTCCTGGAGTACCCACCCTTGCTTAATGAATTTTCCATTTCTCTTGTTGTAAGAAGCCTTGCGGATATTCAGCAGCGTGGTTGGGGTAACCAGTAATGAGATGGCGACCAAGAGTCCCCTCAAAACTGTTCTCCTCGAGTACATACGCTTCCCTCCTCTGACGTTACAATCCCGCGTGAAAGCCATCGTCTCTCAAGACCATTTCTCTCCGTTGGACAGATAGTGTGATTCCCCACACCTTGCGGCCGATGCGGCCCAACCGCTGCTCGAGACAACTTCTAGAATCTGGCCAGGTTATACGCGTGCCGGTCTATATCCTCGAGCTTCAATGCCGTTTCCACCGTATTCACACCAGATACGCTCCAAGCCCAATGAGGTAAGCGCCCTCAGGATTTGTGATTTCGTTCTGAAATGCTTGTACCAATCCGTTAGTGAATCATGGGTGTCCAACAATGCCCACTCTTTCAACAATGACTCTGAGAGTTCAGGAAAAGCATGGCCGTAGAATTGGACGGGAGAAATTCTGCTCAGAAGCATCTGACCAAGACGGAAACGACGTGTCGCCAAGTGGAGGGGATAAAATACTTTGACAATCATCTCCGTGAACCTTATTCCATTCTCGGGCCGCATTCTTTTCACAAATGGTCTAATGAGAGGGGAGGCTTTGGTGCACCATGACAGGTTCCACGTATAGTGATCGATCACCAAGGCGCCACCAGGTTTAACTTGGTCGTATAAACAAGTTAGAGTCTTCTCTGGGCTAGGGGTGTGTTGGACTACCCCTAAACATAGCACCAGATCAAATTTTTGCGCGGCAAAAGGGAGAGCAGCGATATCGGCTTGCGCAATTCTATGTTTTGAGCTAAGAGGACAATTCTTTAGGTTCGCCTCGACAGCATCGCTCAAATCAACAGAGGTAACGCTCGCTCCCAGCTCCAGAAGGAGTTCAGTAAAGCGGCCCGCGCCGCATCCGCACTCCAGCACATGCCTGTCCTTAAGAGATGTCCGCAATGGTTCGCCGAGGCATCGATAAAGTCTGTCTTTGCTTATCGTCGTGCTTGTGTAGGAATCCAACTGCGTCAGGCGGTATCGCTTCCATTGCTCTCCGAATGCATCTGCATATAGTGAGCCGCTGACAAACCTCGGAATGTGGTTTATGCGCAAAAACGCATGTCCTTCAGTACAGCAAAGTCTATCGTCCTGCTCGCTAAGCAATTTTTTATGTTGGGGGCAGTGCCACGCCGGCCATGAGATATCTGACATCAATACCTCCATCTATCAAAATGCAGAAGTGTGCGTTGGACGTATTGAAGGCAGGGATAGCATGCAATATCTTCCAATTCGAACGCGATTTCGCAAACTCTCTTATGTCAGATCAGACTACACGCCTCTTCTTGGTGAGTTGAAACAGCGCTGACCTAGGAACGGCCACGAATACGAACAATTTTATGCCACAGCCACTTCCTTTCGAGGATATTTCGTTCGGCAGGAGTGATAACGCGATTCCCTCGTACATGAAGAATGAAATCAAGAAGCGTTCGGACCGGGACAAACCATCCGTTCATTCTGCTCAGGCGTTGCAAGAGGATCTTGAAACGATCGTGGATCTTTCCGTTGATCAGAAATCCCTTGGCGAGATGCGTGTACATGATGCAAGCACCTCGTTCGTGTTTGAGTTTGTCCTGGTTACTCTCGCTAATCATGGCATTAAAGGAATCCACGTTTGCCCCCTCAGAAGAGGCAAACCAGTAGTTCACATAAGGCCGAGCGGGATCATGATAAGGCATCGCCGGACAAGCCTTGAGAATGTTAATGTCCCCGAACACGAAATTTCTTACGTACTTGATTTTCTCCTTGCACAAGTCACCCCAAAACAGCGGGCTGGACTCAAGGTGCCCCTGAGACTCTTTGTTTTTCTGGAAACCCTTCAAGTTAAGAATATTGTAGAGGACCCGTTGTGCACCTGAGACGCGTGCGCTTTGCCAATAGATGCTCTCCTCACAACCTGAATGATTGGCCATCGAATAGGGATAGTGGCCAAATTGGTGGAGGAAGGTCTCCATCCCCCTAGCAGTCTGTTCTCGGGAAGACGTGTGATGTGCAACGTTGTGTAGTGCTATTTCGAATCCCTGCGCTTTCAATTGGAGCATCAGGTCAAGGTATTGCGGATCCCCGCATGTTGCTCCTCCAATTTTGGGCTTTCCATTTCCGGCGATTGGCCAGACGGCCTTTGTCGTTCGCAATCCCAAATCTGTTATGAATGAGTAGATAGCAGACGCATTTTCCACGGAATCCCAATCAGGGTCATCGAAAATCGTGAAGGCAAAATCCTTTCCTTCAGGCCATTCAATGCTGGGGGTCATCTTTGAGCCCTCATCTAACGACGCTGGGGCAGCAGAGGTACAAGGCCGCGAGGCAGGTTCCCTAGGGTTAGCTAGGGCCGACGGGCACGCCAAAATATTCTTTTATCGACGAGACGACCCTCTGAGCTGTCTTTCCATCCCATAATGGGATCTGCGCGCCCTTCTTATATCCCCCCGCCATAATCTCGTCAGCGCACTTCGTGATTTCCAGAGTCGATTTACCTACGAGCGTGGAAGTTCCTGCTGAAACGGTAATGGGGCGTTCAGTATTTTCTCGAAGCGTCAAACAAGGAATACCCAGTACGGAGGTTTCTTCCTGGATGCCGCCGGAATCGGTCATGACAAAGAGGGCATTCTTCTGCAAAGACAATACGTCCAGGTAATCCACCGGATCAGTCACATGAAAATCTGGAGCTTTTTCTGCTAGCAGGTCGAGTTCCTTTAGTTTTTGCGAAGTACGCGGATGTGCGGGAAAGATCATCGGAATCTTTCTCGACATTTCATTAAAGCACGCCCAAAGCGACCGCAACGTGTCAGGATTGTCCACGTTGGACGGTCGATGCAACGTCAATAAGGCATATTTGCCTGGAGTCAGGCCATATCCAGAGAAGGTATTTCGCGATGAAGCTGCCGGCATAGAACGGAGAAGCGAATCGATCATGATGTTGCCAACCAGGCGAATGGCTTCTTCAGAGTGCCCCTCGTTCTTGAGATTTGCCACACCGGACGGCTCCGACACGAGAAGAAGGTCGCTGAGGCTGTCTGTGACAATGCGGTTGATCTCCTCTGGCATCGTTCTGTCAAAGCTGCGCAAACCGGCCTCGACGTGGGCAATTGGAATCCCCAGCTTGGCGCTGACGAGGGCGCAAGCCATTGTGGAGTTCACATCGCCAAACACCACCACCATGGAAGGTCGCTTCGAAAGGACACAGTCTTCGTAGCGTTCCATAATGCAGGCGGTCTGCTTGGCATGAGAGGAAGATCCCACCTCGAGATTCACATGTTCATGCGGAATCTCAAGAACATCGAAAAACTCCTGAGACATCCGAGCGTCGTAGTGTTGGCCCGTGTGGACGAGGCGGAATTTCAACTGATCCTCATGTTGCAGTGCTCTGGTCAAGGGTGCGACCTTGACCAGGTTCGGACGAGCACCAACAACCAGATCAAGCAAATATGGCTGATGTGCTGATCTTGAAATACTCATTCTATGTCATTGCCCCCGGTGGATGGCGCTGTTCATGGTACCAAGCAGCAAACCATGTAGCCGCTTTGCAATTTCTTTCCTGCTGTAGAATTTCTCGGCAGCGAGTCGGCCCGCTTGCCCGAATTGCTTACGTAACGCTAAAGAGGACGCTAATTGGCGGACGGCTTGTTCAAGACCATTGAGATCGTCGTAGGGAACCGCTAGACCGGCTTTGGCCTCCACAATGCGCCGAGCGGGCTCGCCTACTCCACCAAATAGGATCGGCAACCCGCTGGCCATCGCCTCGTAGATTTTGCTAGGGACAGCGCCCGGAATTGCAAACTTCAACACGGTAAAGACCCCGTCTGCAGCCGCAAGCAAGGAAGGAATCTTTTCCTTGGGCTGAGGGCGCAAGATCTTGACATTGTCTAGCTTTTCAGCTTCAACTCGACGTGTGAGCAATTGACGCTCAGGGCCCTCGCCAACGAGCACAAACTGCACATGGCTCAAATCACGGACTCTTGCGGCCACATCAAGGATCCGTTCCAGACCCTGCGCCACTCCCATAAGCCCTGCGTAAATAAAGGTGATGCGGCCATTCGCACCCAGTAGTGATCGGGCGTCAGCATCGGCATGTTGGGGGCCGAACCTGTCGATATCGACACCGTTGGTAATGACCTCAGCCGGAGTTGAAGATCGCTGTCGGACGGATGCCACGATTTCATCCGACTGCCCAGTGACTAAAGCGGCACGCCGGTAGTAAGAGAGCTCGAGTTTCTCCGCCAAGTTCAGCAACAGCTGGTTTTTCACAACTCCCATGCGCTTAGCCGATTCCGGCCAGAGATCCGATACATTGAAGACATAGGGAATACGCCAATGCTTGGACAGGGCGGCGGCCGCGAGCCCAATAAAGAGCGGGGGCGACTCGACAAACAAGACGTCCGGCTTCTTGCACAGTTTCTTTCCCCAACGGATCGCAGAGAAGACGAATGAGTAAAAGCAAACTAGGCGGTTCACGAACCCGCTTTGGGCCGGCCTCAACGGAACTCGGACAACGGAAAGCCGCCCAAGAGATTCTCGTGTGGGCTTGCCTGGATCGTATCCTTGGTAGACACGGCCTGTAGGATAATTGGGCAAGGCCGTGAGAACCTCGACATCCCACCCCAAGCCTGACAGTTCTTGACCAAGTTCAAACAGGCGTGTCTGAGGAGCGCCCATCTCAGGAGGAAAATATTGAGTCAACAAGAGTAAGCGCGGCATTCCGGTGTTATTCATGAACTGTTGTCCATGGATCTGCTTCAGTCTCTGTCATCGACTGATTTTCCGAATGGTGCCCAGATAATGAGTGTTGAGTATTCGTAGGCGCTCAAGACCATAACAGCCAAGCCATGTCCAAGGAGCCAGCACGCGGCTCAAGGGGGGAAGCAGACTGACTTTCTTAAACTCAATGCGGCAGTCCGGGAAAAGGCGTGCGATCTCTGGTTTCATTATCCCGCGCGTGTCGCGATTCCTGGGATTATTCACGTAGAAGTCGTACCACAGGATCCTACCTTCATCCTTGAGGACACGAAGCATTTCACTAGCCAGCGTCTGCTTCATATCGACATCAAGTATGGAGGAAAAAACTGTGAATTGAGCGACGACATCAAAACTACTGTCATCGAACGGCATCTTGCTAGCGTTAGCGCACCGTAGATCTACACCTTGAGGACATAGCTGCCGAGCTCTTTCAACACGGTCAGGAAGAAGATCGATTCCCTTCACCTTATCCGGGGATGCGCCCCATTTGATGAACTCGCGGAGCCAATTTCCATTACCACAGCCAATTTCAAGGATGGCTTTATTACCTAGTTCATTTAACCCTTCGGATCGGAGTAATGTCAGAATTCGTCTTTCCAATTGCTGAATATAAAAAAGATACCCCGGGCTGAACCATGAATAGAGAGGTATTCCTCGTCGAAGCGCATACACACACTTTATACGTGCTTCTTCTGATTCGAGATCAGTTTTAATTTGATGCACCATTATTTCAGCCTTGAACTTGTGCAACCGGGCTGCTTGTGAAGGTATGAACCCTTAGCTTGGAGAAAAAATTCTCCCCAATCCTCATCTGACCTGACCTACCTTCCATACAAATTGCCCAACAGCTTACGTAAAGTGTTGACTTCTAACTTTATAAATCAGTATCTTGGAGTCGGTTTTGAGTGGCACGCGTTATGCTTCACACGGTTTAACCTTGCAGGAATCGGAAGTACACTTTATTCTCCATTAGAGGTAGAGGTGATTGATGTTGAAGTCTGCTTTTTATCACAAAGTTCTAAGGGTCCTATGCGTGACTCTGTCCATTCTCATTGGAACAGTGACGGTCGATGCCGCAACTTACTATGTAGCAACTACAGGAAACGACTCTAATCCGGGTACGGCGAATCAGCCGTTTCGAACCATTGTTAGAGGTGTGAAGGTCCTGAGAGCCGGTGACAGACTCTACATTCGTAGCGGAACTTATGGGGAACATATCGACAGTAATGCGTTAACCATTCCGACTGGCACTTCATGGAGCGATGCACCTATCATCTCTGGCCACCCAGGAGAAAGAGTAATACTTGCGCCAGGATCGGCTCAAATTATCAACTTACCGCATGCCTATATCCAATATGTGAGTTTTGAGAACCTGGTGTTGGATGGACAGAATACAAGCAACGAGACGATCAGTGTTGGTTCCTCAGGCGCCCATCACATTCGATTCATAAAAGTAGAGGTCAAAAACGGGGGACATCACGGCGTGACTTTTCACTATCCGGGGCACCATATGAGCTTTTCTGGAGGCTCTGTCCACCATATCGGCAACGTCTCGCTCTACCCAAGCCCCGCCTACAAGAATTATGGTTTCTACGTCGAAACCTCAGATTGCCTTATAGAGGACACGGAGATCTACAATACAAACAATTACGGGATTCACAACTACACCGGGTTCATAAGCACTAGTAACAATGTCTATCGCCGCCTGCGCGTCCATCATACAGCGCTACTTGATCCGAGTATGTCCGGCATTCTCTTGAGTAAGGGTGACAACATCAGGGTTTACAATAACCTGCTGTATTCAAACACCGGTCATGGCATCCAAATTTCGGCATCGGCAACCAGGGCCCAAGTCTACAACAATACGGTATATGGTGGGTCGCAGACCGGCATTCAAATCCAACGTTCCGTCGTCGGAGCCGCCGTTGTCAACAATATCTCCTATGGTAACGCCAGCGCGCAGATTTCGGACAGTGGAACCGGGACTATTCTTTCAAAAAACATCACTACTGACCCACGCTTCATGAGTGCAGGCACTTTTGATTTCGGCCTCCAATCGAGCAGCCCTGCGATAGATGCAGGGGATATCCTGAATGAGGTCACCACGGATATAAGGCTACTTGCACGACCGCAAGGCACCTCATATGATGTCGGCGCCTATGAAGGCTCTGGAGGAGGAGGGTCGTCCGCACTAGGTTCACCACGGAATTTGAGAGTGCATTAATAGGTCTTTGAGTCAAACCTTCTCGTCTTGAGGAGGAAGTTTAGAGATTACAGCCCTGAATTTCCCATTTACTCCTCGAGGCACCTGCGAGATTGATTCCATCACTACATCCACAATTCCCATCCGCTCCCGGAGTCTTTGGGCAATCAGCATTTCGTGCTTTGGCTTAAAGTCTGGAGTAGGCACATATCGCACTCTCACACGGTTGAGCGCTTCTTGAATGATTTGAGCTTCATGTATGGGGAGATCGCCTTTAAACAAAGGATCGAGTCTCCCTATCCTCCTACCATCGATCGTATGAAGTACATCATCAGCTCTCCCATCGATTGATTTCACTATGGGTAGAGTCCGTCCGCATTGGCAGGCAGCAGAATCGTCGGCCGACACTCCTCGATCCCCTGTTCTGTAACGGATTAACGGCATATCGGCGTTCAGTATGCCCGTACATATCAAATCGCCGGAAACGCCATGTGGCACAGCGCGGCCGTCTTCCATGACCTCAGTCCAGCCGACTTCTGGCCACATGTGCAAGCCGTTCTGCGGACATTCGCTGGCTGCTGCGACAATTTCTGCCATCCCGTAGGTTTCTCGTACCGGACATTTAAACGCTTGAGCGATGGTGTCGCGTTGGTAGTCATAGAGGGGTTCAGCATTTGTGATTGCTGAGTGACATCCAAATCTTGCTTTTTGGCTTCCAAAGCAGCCTGTGCCAAGGCATAGAGGGAGGAGGAGTACCCATAGAGGTAAGTAATTTCATAACGAGCAATCGCATTGAGATAGTGTCCCACGAGATCAGGCGCTAAATGGTACGACGACATATAGAGTTGGTTCAGCCCTTTGTTCCATACCCAGAAAGGCGGCTGCCGTTGGCTGACTGGAGTGACGAGTTGACCTCCCAACATTGCCCAACGGTCATGTCGAGAAAGGCCGTGCCACCGCCGCCATCGAGCCTCCGCAATTGCATACCATTCTCGAACCGTTTTCAGAGTCCACCATAGATCCAATGGCTTGCCACTGGTTCCGCTGGTGTGCTCTCTGAACATTTTCCGCACATCACAGTCATCGGCGACAAAGGCGCGCGCGTTATTTCTGATAGAGTCCTTCTCAAGGATCGGCCAATTTTCCAAGTACTGCCACGAAGTCTTGTCGCCTTTCATGCGGCGAGCAGTCCACAGTTCCCGATAGTACGGGACTTTGGTCGCCGCACGATGCAGCACATATCCAAGGCGCTCCTCATGCCAGAATTTCCACTTAGACGCAGACCAGTACTCTCGATCAAGCGCTTCTTCGACTAGGCGATCAGTCTCGGCCCCGTAACGCCAGGAATGAAGATAAAATCCCCTAAGACTAGCGGCTACCAACGCAGCGGCGCTGGAAGGCAATGGTAGATTGTGAGCAGAGTGTCCTTCATCGGTTATGTTTGCCGGCGACGTCGATCAATAGACGCTCCCATCTTGGCAGGATGTTTGACCAATCAAACTCCTCCACTTTTCAACGTGCGTATAAGATAGCCGCTGGGCTAATCCATCTTCGGTTAAAAGGCGCCGCGCTGCTTTGGCCATGCACGTATCGTCATCGCTGGGAACAAGAAGTGCATCATGCTCATTTTCCAGCATATACAGGGATGCACCGACATTTGTGCTGATAATGCATAGACCAGAGGCCATAGCCTCGAGAACGCTCACTGGTGTATTGTCCACTCGAGCCGTATTCAGAAAGATATCCCCTTCATGAAGTCGCTGTGGAATGTCCTCTTTACGGACAGGACCCGCCATTGAATTCTGTCTACAACACCAAGCTTTACCGCTAAATTGTTCACCGCTTGAAGACTCCCATCCTCTTTATCAGGACCCATCATGAGCAACTGAGCACTTGGGAAGTCTTCTACCAGACACGCAAGGACACGCACGGCGAGCGAAGGATTGTAGACATCATGAAAAGCCCTAAGCCATACCAATCTAGGAGCTGGATTCATACGATGCTTAAATGAATACACGGCCAGATTCAATGGATTGGGCAAGAGAAACAGGTCCTGGCGGTAGGGACGCATCTGCTTGAAGAGGTAGGGTGAAGGTGCGATGACAATGGAGGCACTTTGCAGTAAGTGCGGAACCCTTTTACCAGTGTCCTGAGCAAACGCTGGAAGATTCCCACCACGAAGTATCAAGACGTACGGCTTCTTCATGAATCGTAAAGCCCAAGCGACGAGCTCTGCCCAGACGAATGCAAGGCCGCTATAAACATCGACCTGCGCAACCGCATATCGGTGTCTGTGCCGCCATACAGTCCAAAGAAAATCCAATAGGCGGGTGAAGCGATTACGCCTATCAGACGTTGTGAGCACTGACCAACCATCAGTCTTGAGCCTAGCCGCAAGGTCTTCGCATACACCGCGAGTTCCCGCCGCCGCTGATAGAAAATTTCCGACTAGGAGCACTGGAGGCCGATGACGAATCTCAGAATCCTGCATTTGATTGGGTCTACTTGTTTTTGTTGCTTATCCGAGAGCTGAGTCGACGGATTTCTAGTATGCGAGCGGTGCTGGTCGGGTGGGATGAGTCTATCGCTTCGAAAACCGTTTTAGTCCACCAGCCAACCAACGTAAGATCATTCCCGCATGCTCTAGACGAGCCTTTTTTAGAGACTCTAAGACAAATGACCAATTGCCGTGAAGAATATGAAACCAAATGACCTTGACGATGCCTATGGTGTTTCGTTCGGCCCGCTGCTGTTTAAAAGCTTCAAGAAAGTTCCTTTTCAGTTCATCACTGATCCGCGCGAGCCGAGTAAGAATATTTATGCCTCGCACACCGTTGGCCCAGTGGACCTTGCAATCATCACCAATCCAAATAGGAAGTGCGGTCAACTCTGCCACACCATGCCGGTCCATGACACATAAAAAAACCGCACTTTCGTTCTGCTCCCGCACCATCAC
Source organism: uncultured Nitrospiraceae bacterium (assembly GCA_963730935.1). GTDB lineage: Bacteria > Nitrospirota > Nitrospiria > Nitrospirales > Nitrospiraceae > Nitrospira_C. Next base: position 1,146,766 of record CAVSTP010000004.1, read on the forward strand.
TGGCGTTTTTACGTTGCCTTCTGTCCAATCAAATATGAAGTTGCCTAGGTTATAACAGCACCACCCACGCCTCTCAGGGGTTACCTGTACTCCTTGGAGGATATGTGCATGGTGCATCAAAATGAGGTCGGCACCTTCGGCCATAAGGAATTCAGCCATCGCCTTGTGCTCTGGACGAGGATAGTCCATGTACATCAATCCGATGTGAATAGACACAATCAACAGGTCTACGTCGGCCCGATTACGCTTGGTCGCGTCAAGCAACTCGTCTTCGGAGAATTCCCAGTAGTGCGGTCCTAAAGCACCTTGAGCAATCAGCGTTCGTCCGCAGCCCAGCCAGCCAATGCGAAGCCCGTTTATATCCGTCCTGACTAACGCCTGAGCTGAAGCAGGATTGTCGCCAACCCCGAGCGGAACCAAATCTGCTTTCATTACTGCATCGAGCGTTGCAACAAGCCCGGCACTGCCGTAATCGTAGACGTGATTATTGGCCAAACTTATCAAGTCGAATCCACTTCTCTTGAGGAGTGCTGCACCAGTCGCAGGAGCTGAGAACAGCTGGTTGGGAGCAAATCTCCCCGCTAAGAGGTGACTCTAAATTACCAAAGGTAATATCAGCGTTATGAAAGAGCGGGACAATCTCTCAGCAAAGAGTTCATCCGATGCCTCTGTGGAGCGCAAATTCGCTGTGAGCACAACCAGAAAGACCGATATCCCCAACAGCGCACACCTGAACCGTCGGTCCTACAGTGGGAAACTTTGTTATCAGTAGTGCAGAGAGGTCGTCTGGCACTAGATCTGTGATGGTTCGAGCCTTAACAACTGACATTCCGCGGGATTCTCCTGACTCATGGTAGACCTTTGCTATCAATGTAGTCACGTTCAGAAGGGATAGAGTGGTTCTCCTCCGGAAGATGCCAACCATCTCCGCCGATGCTGCACATTGCTCAGTTCACGAACGGTGGAGACGGCTCACAATCGTCAAGCTATGTCAACATATTGCCTAGCCCATAACTCAAACATAAGCAGGATCCAAACGCGGTGCCGCAGTTGATAGGTGCTGATATCCAATGCATTTCCAGCCTTTTCAGACAAAATCGCCCCGCGTAAGCGCTCGACAGCTTTCAGATTGAACATGCCTCTACGTTTCACTGATTCTGCTGAAAGGCAATCATCCAGTAATGTTCTTAGCTCACCGCCCTTGAACCAAGCCCCGAAGGGGACCTCAAAGCCAGACTTGCCCCGGGTGGTTATTTCGCGCGGAAGTACATCAGCCATGGCTTCTTTGAATATAGCTTTCTTCTGTGTCCATGTGAGCTTCATTTCCGTTGGGATCGTTGCCGAAAATTCTACAAGTTTATGATCCAAGAATGGGCAACGCACTTCGAGAGAGCAGGCCATCGACATCCTATCACTTTCACTAGGGCATCGTCGGCCAGTTGGTTTCCAGATATAGAGCCATGAACGCTGCCACAAGATATTCTGATCAGTAAACTTTGCTAATCGGTCGCCCACAATATCCAGGCTAGAAACACCATTCGTGATACGGCGAAATCAGCTCGTATAAGGCAGGCTAATCCCTTGGCAAAGTAACTTAACAAGCGCAGAATGCGCTCGGGTTCTGAGGCTCGGCTTAAAGAGAGCGCCTTCTCCAGGCGCCGAAGCTTTTCGCGGGCCCCAGCCCATCGAGAAGAGAGCAGCGCGAGGCTCTCTCGGCATACCCAACCCGTACCCGCAGCGACTGGCCAAGGCACACGGCCCAACCACCCCAGCCAACGTACGTACTGATAGCGCGGATACCCGGCAAACAATTCATCCCCTCCATCCCCCGAAAGCGCAACAGTGACGTGCTTGCGAGCCAGCTTTGACACCTGGAAAGTGGCCATGGCGGAAGAATCAGCAAACGGCTCGTCGAGATACCAAACCAAGCGCTGTAGTAACTCAGCCCCTATCGGCCGCACAACTTCTTCAGTATGATCTGTGCCAAAAGCTCGCGAGACAATCCGGGCATAGTGAGTTTCATCGAATCGACTATCCTCAAAGCCCATGCTGAATGTTTTCACTGAACCAATGAGTGCTTCTTGACTCATTAGCCCTACCACGGCTGAAGAGTCCACACCGCCACTAAGGAATGCTCCTAAAGGTACGTCACTTCGCAGGCACATACGAACTGACTCTCTCATCCTATCCCGCAGCCCTTCGACGAAATAGGATCGCGGCTTCGTGCGATCAGGTTGTGGCCGTACCTGCCAGTACCGACTCACCTGTATGGAGCCGGAACCGGTATTGGCGACCAGCATATGGGCGGGTGGCAGTTTGCTGACGCTCCTCAAGATGGACTTAGGAGCAGGCACGTAGAGAAAAGTTAAATAGTGATGAACCGCTTCCGGATCGACCTCACGGACCAACTTCGGCCACTGCAATAGCGCTTTTATCTCAGATCCAAAAGCCAGCTGATTGTCACGTACCGCCCAAAACAAAGGCTTTTCCCCAATGCGATCTCGAACCAAGATCAGTCGCCGGTTGGGACTGTCCCACAGGGCAATGGCAAACATGCCGCGGAAACGCTGCACAAAGTCTATGCCATAGGCTTCATAAGCGTGGACAATGACTTCCGTATCCGACTGAGTACGAAATTGATGACCTAATTTCTGCAGCTCCACTCGTAATTCGACAAAGTTATAGATTTCTCCATTGAACATAGCCCAGATTTTCTTGTTCTCATTGCAAACCGGTTGATGTCCTGTCTCTAAATCAATAACCCGAAGGCGGCGAAATCCAAACGCCATGGGGCCATCAATCAGAGAGCCTTCTTCATCAGGCCCTCGATGGACGAGGGCTGAGGCCATCCGTGTCACAACAAGCGGCTCTCTGAAGGGCACGGCATAAGATTCAATATTCCGGCAATTCCACACACAGCACAGCTCCCATCGTTTGCCAAGGCTTAATGACGGTTCACGATCTTGAATTGTCGTCGACGATCAACTTTTTGTGCGTTTTCTAGAATCATTTGACAGTTAGTGAGCAAAGAGACTCGGCAGGGTTTATTGAACTTATCACCTAAGATTCAGCCCACTATGCAAACGTCAAAACCTCGTACGAGATTTTGTTTCTCATGCCATTCCTCTCGCCACATACGCATTCTCGTAAATTGTAACCATCCGTGCCACCATCGATTCGACACTGAATTCACAGATCATTTTTTCCATCCCAGCTTTACCCATGCGTTGGCGCAAGCCAGGGTCAAGCAGGAGTTTCTGGAGATGCTCCGCCAAACAATTTACATCATTGGGCTTTACAAGAAATCCTGTAGCACCGTCGTCGATCAGTTCTGGGACTCCTGCTACATCTGAAGCAACTACGGGAAGCCCTGCGGCCGAAGCTTCCATGACCACATTAGGCATACCTTCCTGATTGATGGAGGGCATGCAATGCACATCAAAGGCAGAGTAGTATGTCATTGCGTTAGGAATAGCACCTAGGAAGTAGAAACTGTCCTTAGGCAAACATGAAGCCGCTTGTTGCTTAAGATCCGGCAGTATGGGACCGTCACCGAGCATGACAAGTGTAAATGGCACTCGTCTGTTGGCAATCACTTTAAGCGCCTGAATCAATAAAGAGAAGTTTTTTCTGGCACCATAGAGCCTACCGCACCGATTATCGGCGATGAACTCGATATGCCGAGGCGCGTGCGCAGTTGTTGTTTACCTTGCCAGCTCATCGCGTGTCGGGGGATTTCTCCGCCATTAGGCACTACATTCACGGTGAGATGAGGACGATGACTTCGGAGGAATTGAGCGGCTGGCCTGCTATTGGTTATCAGCGCATCCTGGCCCCACAAAGACAAGTTATACCATGTACCTAACGCTTTCTGAGAGGCATGTTGATTACAACGCTCAGAGCCCACACGTATCGGTATGCCGGCGAGGCGGCCACCCATTGCGGCATAGAAATTCGTATGCATTGTCCAGGAATGCACTAGATTCACTCGTGCAGCCTTCAAAATCTTCCGAATTTCAAGCAATCGAAACACACGAGGCACATTCATTCTTGTCTGATAGACCGGTACGCCGACTTCGAGGAGTGCTTTCTCCCAATACTCTCCTTTTCGATGACTTATGTAATCACAGAGACCTCCCAGCCTTTCTCAAGCAATCCTCTAGCAAGTAAAAAGAGCTGCCTCTCAGCGCCACCTAGACCTAATTGACCGGTATAAAACTTATTCCCATGCGACTATTAATCACGATGGCGAAACCTTATGAAGGTAAGAACAGGTACGCTCTTAGATGAGATTCCACCGTTACCGTACAAGAATTCGTGAGACTAGAACCTAGCAAGGCTCCTAAAACTGAGGCAGATTTTGTTGCTGCTACGAGACCAGTGGCTGGGTTTGAACGCTATAGCGGTCAGATTGATAAACTCGATTAAGAAGATCTATCAGGATTCGTCCTGAGGCCAGATGTGACCTTCATGCCAAGTCATGCTGGCATCCCAATATCCGGGACACGAATAGACAGCTTGCGCATTGTAACAATAGCTCACTTCAACGATGAGCGGTCGCCGACTTTCGGTCAAGACAAAATCAAAGGCCATACTTTGTGATTTCGCCTTCTGCGCCACATCGAAGGCTATCTCAACACACACCTGATGAATTCGCCCTGAATCATACACGATATCCCCGCTGCCTGACGCTCGAAAGTCGCCTGGACGAACGTTTCGAGTAAAAGCAAATGCACGATCGCCGATGACAGTCACACGGGTATCAAAATTGTTATTAGGAATGAATTCTTGAAAATATACATAGCCATTTTCCGATCCCATCAAACGCTTCATGTCTCAAATCCTGGCTAAGACTTCGGGGATTCTTTTCACAACCTTTAAAAGATCGCCTCGCTTGCTGGCTGCACGATAGCGCCTTACGGCATCTTGGCCATAATGGGGAACCGGAGAGAAGCCGGTGGAAAAGGCTCGTCTCGTCAGTGCAGACGCTTCCTTTGCACTCCGTACGAGCCTCACATTACTAGAGCCTGCTCCCTTGCGTAGCTTGAAAACCTTGGGATAGGACGTTTCATCAATCCAATGCAACGCGTCATCGAGGCTATAGAAAACATATGTGGGAACCAGCGGAGCGCCGATGGCCTCCAACAGATACTTTTGAGCGATTTTGTCGTCAAAATGCCAACAAGTGGCTGTACTGGGAAATACAGTAAGGCCCATGGTTTCTGCAGCCATGATGAGATTGCGGGCCATAAGCTGTTCACGCGGATCCGTGTGATTCCAGTTCCACAGCAACGCTTTGGATGATGCCAGTTGATCGATAATATCCGGCTTAAAGCAGTTGACTAGCCTGTAAGGAATCGCATGCTGATCGCAATAGGCGATCCAACGATCAGAGTAGCTGTTCTTACGATCGTGGATGGCTAGGCCCTTCATCATGCTGGTACTCCTACACTGTCGGAAACATCAGTGGCGAAACCCTGACCCCATCCGTGAGGCAACTTGAATTTCCGACCACAGTGATCGAAGACTTCGCTCGGTTGCATAGCTAACCTGTCCAAATAAACGGCAATATCCTTTGGTGTAAAGTCCGTTAACGGATAACGATAATGACTGAAGGCCTCGCGTGTGAGGGCTATTTTCTCCGGCGTCAATCCAATCAGTATTGCATGTACCCAATCAATAGCAGCGCAGTTCATACCGAACGTCATTGTGCCGAAATCAACGGAATGGGTGAAAGAGGACCGTTTCTTTTTCAGCAATTATTGCGTCCGTAATGGTAAGCACTTTGCGCTGTACATAATCGCTTAGAGTGCCATCAAGCCGGCCATAGTGCAGCACCCGCTCAAGGTCTAGGCAGATTGCCAGATATTATCATTGCCGCCCCATGATCCATCATAGTTATTGTCTACTCCTACTAGCTTCCCCAGAGCCATGCTAGCTTCACAGTTGCAGCCAGTGCATATCGTGAAACCAAGCCTTGCGCCCGATTCGTCGCATCCAATGCCTCTTCTATCAACCACTTCACGAACGATCGTCCGGCATAGCAATCACCACCGTTGCCAGCTCCCCCTTTTCGATGATGCGGCAAGTATTCTTTATGGCCATTAATCCCAACCATGTCTTCAGGGCGCCGGTTAAACCGGCTTTTTTATGGTTTTTAGTTTTGGTAAGTTGATGACGACATCAGCGTCGATGACATCCCGAGCAACCAAAGATTGATGCGTCCCTCGGGAATGCGTCCTTTGAGCAAGTCTGGGTTATACATGGTCACTCGAAACTCGCTCTGCTCATTTGAGATGGCTCTATAAAGCTATCAATACGTAAGTCAAACAATACATAATTTTCCATGGCCTGACACTTTTCGCTGACTTTCCCCCTAAGCGACTCTCCGCGACGGATCGTCTGTGTAAATCTTTGATGACCACTTCGAAATTATTATCTTGGCGATCCGATGCACAACTCAGGGAGACCTTGGGCTTTCATCAGCGATTCGAAGTCACAGCTTTGTATCGGGCGTCGCAGACGATGACTGACTGCGGGCGGGTTTTCACTACATAGAGTAAGACCGCTTCAATAACGCTTGGATGGGTAACGAGACAATCTAATCCATCACCGGATCCATTGCGATGGTGCACCCAATTTGGCTTGAGCACGACTTTATCGTTTGAACCAATGATCGTGTCAGAGGGTTCCAAAGTGCTGACCTGATTTTCCTTATCGAGACCCGCTTGCATGAAAAGCGACCGCAGGACGACGAGACTTGTTGTGATTTCTGTGCCCTTTTGCACCTCTGGAAGGTGCAGTCCAGGAACGACAGCATATCCCGCGGCAGGGGCTTTACTCAATAGACTGCATTCATCTGTAGCGGCATCGATAAAATTCCAATTCTAATATAGGGTTTCTAAAGGATCCTATTTGATGGCTCATGCGAAAACTTTCAGCTGTTGGGTAGAGCGAGATTCTGGAAGCTTTTTGATATAAAGCCGGTGCGAGAGGGAACGCCAGTGACGCAATCACCGAGAACTGCATAAAAGTAAGATTGCCTGCATTCACTGATAAAAAGCTAAAGATCCAAAAAGGGAGGAAGAATGTAGAGTTCGGCTCACTCCCTCTATATGCGCGAAGCGCAGCCCGACCGGAAACAAACCAATACGCTATGAAGAATACGAGGGGAACGATACCCGATGATTGGGCAACATAGAGAAATCCATTGTGGGGAGTGACAAAGGACCCTGTAGCTGTGGTGCCGCCGACATGTGTATGGCCCACACCTATCAATGGTGAGTTCAGAAAGTTTTCGATGATCAACGGCCAGATAGCCAGACGTCCGGTTTCCTCTGTTCCTCGCGTAGCATAGAACTGAGCTGTCTTATCAAAGATTCCCAGCTCTACGACAATCCATCCTCCGAGCGCTAAGATCAATAGTGGAACAAACCCGTCTTTTAGCATTCGGCGGCTCGCCACGAGGACCGCAACCACAACTGCCAATAATGCGCCTCGACTAACGCTGAGTGTCATGACATAGAAACAGCCTGTTGCGACTATCCACGATAGGATTCGAAGCGAGTGCTTCGCGGTGATGATTCCGAGCACGATAAAATAAACAGAGCAGAACCCGTACCATTCACCCATTGCATTAGTTGAGCCAAATCCAATCGATCTGCTCATTCCTGCACGCTGCATCTTTCCGGTTACATACGCTGCGTCATAGAACGACAGGTACGGTAGAGCTGCCAACCCGATTAGGAACATGCTCATTGCAAAACGATGTAGAAACTTCTCACGCAATGCCAGCATTTGAACAAGAAAGATTAACATCATCCAAAATAGGATGGGCACAATCGCATCGGTCAGCGACTCGTCAAAAAAGACAAGTTGGATGAATGTATAGCTAACACCACAAGCCAGAGGATAAGCGATGATCTTCGTTACCCTTAAGGCTTGCACACCAACCTCATATAAGCACAATAGAAAGGACAGTATCAGGAAGCTAGAGGCAAGATTGTTGACGAACAACCCGTAGGCTCCTCCTAACATCGTGTAAGCCATGAAAATGTAGAGGCCATACTCGACCAAGGCCGATGGAGTCGCTACCCGTAAGGTCTCCGCCGGAACAAGATGCTCTGTGTATGGTGGGACTTGGGGAATCATCCCTGCACCAAGCGTGATCCTATGATGCGCTCCAAGCATTCGGCACTCACCGCCCAATCGTAATTCCCCTACGTATTCGGCGCGGGAATGCCCCTGGGTCTTCAGTTCAGCAGAGTTCTCGGTAACTTGCTGCATGGCCATTGCAAGGGAATGCACAGAACTTTCAAGAAAAAGAAATCCCCCCGCAGCTTTCGCGAGGATCCTATTTCCACCCACGTCGGAAGCAAGGAATGGCACACCGCATGCCAGAGCTTCAAGAATGGCATTCGAAAAGTTTTCATATCGGCTCGGCATGACGAACAGATCCATCGCACGGTACCATTCGGCAAGCCGCTGATGAGGGACATCGAGTTCTAGATGAACCAGCCCTCGCCTTATTTCTTTTCTTAGAATGGCCTGAATTAGCTGTAGTTTTTCCCCACTACCCACTATGAGAAGCCTCGCTTTAGGAACTGCCCTCGAAATTTCACGAAATGCTGCCGCAAGAATATCCACTCCTTTCAGACGCAAGAGTCTTCCTACATAGCCAATTACAAAATGTTCTTCGGTCCAACCGAGCGTCTGGCGAATTGACGTCGTCCCTGGAGAAAAAACTGTTGTATCGACACCGACAGGAAGATCGATGGCTGCATCGCCGAGGACCTTTTTCATTTGTACAAGCGCATCGCCATTGGCGCAAACCACCTGCACTTTTTCTTAAGAGCGGCTCGAGCTTCGGCGACAGCGGTCCAGCGAGTCGGAGAACTGTTGGCCGATATTCTGCAACTGCGGCCGCCAGTCGACAGTCGTGATGCACATAGACGGCGTCGAATTGGCTCCACTGGTATGCAAAATCTCGCTCGATGCGCCTCCGAAATCTTTGGGTGTGCCACCTGTGAGTCCGCCAATGACACGCATGTTGAAGATGGTCCCATTTGGGTTTCAACCATCCTATGCGAGCAATCCAAGAGCCAATTGAGGAAAGCGTCGATTGACCTAGTTCGCTTGTCCACCAGCCACTGATGGGAACCTGTTCAATCCCAGGAGGCATCGTAAAGGGATATCTGCCGTTTCTATCCGCCACGAAGGCTGCCCTAACGTGATGGCCTCGTCTGTGAAAAGCAGCAAATAGGTTCCGCGTGAAGTTTTCGCCACCTCCCCGCAAGACACCCAACTCTGAATGCAATACTAGGATTCGCATTACTTGTCGATCACTTATCCATGGACACAAAACTCACGTCACATGATCTTGAATGCGACCTCGTCCCACCAAGCGTATTGTTGAATATTTCAACCACTACCGCCTCGTTATGTCTTTCAGAAACATATTGCCGTGCACGACCAGCAATACCTTCACGCCTCTCGGGTGAGGCCACCAACGACTGAATGTCGTTAGCGGCAACCTCGACGCTCTTGGAGACGGCGCCCAAACCCATTTTTTCGATGATGTTGTCGGGGTCCACCTTCAAAGTTACGATCGGAGTGCCGCTTGCCCATGCCTGGGTAAACGTATTGGGGAAACCCTCCTCATCCGAAGTGCAAAGCAATAACGCCGCATCGGCAATGACCTGCATGGCTTCATTGGGAGGAACACGGCCCAAATATTTTACGTTTGGCAATTGAGTCAATGCGGCAACCATCCGCATCCCATAACCGGGCGGCGACTGATAGTCAGTTGGTTCACCGCCCACGACAAAGCGTACGTGAGGTGTAAGTTTTCGATCTCAACAAGGAGATCAGGGCGCTTATGATAGCGCATGGTCGCAACCCATGCCACGTAAGGCTGGCGTTCGGCGTGAGGTTTTACAGATGGGGTGAGTGGGCACACCTTGGGAAGAATACGGGCCTTGTGTTGCAATCGCGGGTGAAGCATAGACAACTGGCCGTGATGTTGGACAAAGATCTTGTCGGCTCTCCACAATCCCCAAGCATAGAGCGGCCACCAGCGTGAGCGGCGAAACACAGCGCGGCTGGGTTGAACATCGGCATCGAACGCCGTATGAAAGACTGTTCGCACGCCTGAGAGTTTGGCAATCTCAACGACCGGACCCCACAGATGATTGGCTCCGCCCCAGTACAACCAGTCTGGCCGCTCCGAGGATAAAAATCGATACCATGAAATCAGCGGTTGTTCTCGGGTCAAGCCAACGTATTCGACTCCTTCGATGATCTCCCGTTCATTGGCCGGCAAAGCTCCACGTACACCGATTTTTACCGACCATCCCGCCGCGGCCAAGGCACGAGAGTGAAACCAGATATTCCGTTCACTGCCCCCAATCGCATTGGTTTTGCCCCGGGCATATTCATAGGCAACATTGTTCAGAAACGCGATTTTCATAGCTTTACCTTATGCACCATGGCCCAGGCCAAGAATACAAAGGGATTCCATAGTTCCCGGCCGATTCCCCCTGTCTTCATGTTCATCCGGTGAACGCGCCGAAGATATTTGAAATTAAAAAGATCCGTATTGGCCTCTCCCCAATCCAGCGCTCTCTCAACTGCAGGCCGCCAGTTGCCGGCAAGCCACGTGTCAATTGGCATGTTGAATCCGTGCTTTGGTCGATCCCACACTTCTCTTGGAAGAATCCTTTTCACCAATGGCAATAGGAGAGCTTTTAGTCTGCCATTGACGATTTTCTTCTCTGCGGGAAGGGGAACAATACGGTCCAATACCTGATTGTCGAGAAAGGGCACTCGCACCTCGAGCGAAGCCAACATACTTGCCCGGTCGGTTTTGACTAGGCAATTCTCATTTAAATAGGTTTCCAGATCAGTTCTCATCAAGAGGTCGGTATCAAACCGCTCTCCATATCGTTCGGCACGGCGCTCCCACGGCTCGAAAAATTGTCTGAGCTGTGTCGCTTGATAGTTGCAGGCATCAACACTTGTCGCAGATCTTTTCTGAATATAGGGAAGTCTCCGTATGTCGTGAATGACCACCGAACTCGTTCTTGGGAAGACAGCGTCCGCCGATAGAGATGTGACATGCCGCGCGGCTTCCATGGAAAAGCCCGCAACGATTGATGAAACAACCAGCGCAGCGGAAGCCCGTGACCATTCAACTGTCCCAGAAAATACTTTGGATACCCCCCAAACACTTCATCGCCGCCATCGCCCGACAAGGCCACCTTGACGTGCCTGGCAGTCATTTTTGATAGCGCATACGTTGGTACTACAGCCGCATCGGCAAAGGGCTCATCTAAGCGGCCAATGAGTTCAAGCAGTTCTTCAGGACCCACTTCCTCTGCTCTCAACACCGTATGATCTGTTCCATACTGCTTCGCCACCAACTGTGCGATCGGTGATTCGTTCATCGCCGCGTCGTCGAAGGCAATAGAAAACGTACGAACGGGCTTTGCGCTGTGCCTGGCCATCAAAGCTGCGATCAGAGACGAATCGATGCCTCCGGACAGAAATACTCCAATCGAGACGTCGCTGATCATCTGGCGTTTGACGGCGCCATCAAGCAATTCCTCCAATTCCGCTTCGCTTGGAACCGGCAGATCTGCATCCGATAAGGGCGGCCGCCAATAGCGCTCAATACTCGGCCCTTGGTCTCCGAATCGCCACACAAAGTTGCAACCTGGTTCGAGCTTGTTGACGCCATGAATGACCGTACGGGGCGAGAGAATGTTATCGAATGTCAGAAGATCGCGCACGGCAACCGGATCAACACGGTCAAAGCCTCGGATGTCACTAAAGGGCTCGAGCGTTGATGAGACAATGAGCGCACCTCGCTGCATTGCCCAGCACAGTGGCTTGATCCCTAGCCGGTCGCGTGCGCCAAAAGCCAGCTGTTGCTTGCGATCCCAAATGACAAACGCGAACATCCCGTTCAATTGGTCAACCACACGCTTTCCCCAGCAGCGATAGCCTTCGAGAATCACTTCGGTGTCTGAATGAGTCTGGAATCGACAACCTTCTTGTTCCAGTTGCTGACGCAACTCCGGGAAATTGTAGATTTCACCGTTGAATACGACAACATACCGCCCGTCGTGGCTTTGCATGGGCTGCTGACCAGTATGAAGATCGATGATCGAGAGGCGACGGTGCAGCAAGATCACCTCCCTCTCACGCCACTCGCCTGCAGCATCGGGACCTCTGTGCGCAATTCGCCCAAGTGCCCGCTGTGCTGTGTCGAGGTCGATTGTTGGCTGGTCCTGTAGAAAAGCAACGAATCCGCACATGTGTTTATCCCTCAGATCTTCGCCGAAATAATATCTCCGACGGAACGCCACACGACTTGGGGATCAGACTTTGCACGATCAACCAAGCACTGTAGTTGCTCGCCTACTGTACCCGCATTTGGAGGAAGGCACGGTACACTGAGTTCCCAGTAGTGCGTGGCCGCACAAAACACTCCTCCCAACCGCCTCGCTGATTCGTAGCGAGCCTCATTCTCAAACAGATTGGAAGTAGGAGTGACCGCATTTCCCGCAATTTCGTTGTGATCGCCCAGATTGAGAACCCAGGGAATCCCTTGTCCTCCTTTCGACTTCCATTGACGAACCCGCCACCAGGTCGCCCACGTCTCTCCAGACCATGGACGCCATCCGGTCCGAAAGCCGGCTACCCCACCGAGATGCAACCCTTCGTTCGCAATAGCCTTCAAGCCCTCCCTTCCAATCCCGTTGCGTGGCGCTACAAATACGCGAATCGCACTCCCCAACAGGTCTTCGAGATATCTTCTTCCCTCCCTCACTCGCTCCGCCAGCCGGTCTCCACCAACAAACTCGAACAGACGATCTTCTTCGTCGTGGTGGTATCCGTGAAGCATGGGCTCAATTGAACCTGCGGCGATCCGATTGCGCAGCCATTGGACGAGTGCACCGTTCTTGTGCAACGGATTGACAGACCACTGCCTGCGGTACTGCTCTGGCAAGCCTTTGCTTGTTCCTGCTTTGCAGAATGGAATGATCGCCAGCGACACAGGACCATGCTTCATGATTTCCCCGTAGGCTGACTCCAACTCGTCCGGGGACGTAAAAAAACTTGTGTCGTCGTCACGAATACAAAAATACACGACTATCTCCTTGGTGGAGTGAGCGAAGGGAAACTTAGCGGTGATTTGCTAATTCGAACCTTCTAAAACCATCGATCTCGTCGCGCAGACTTGGAGGGACAGGTTGCGCACCTGGAATGAATGCGATCTCTGGCGGCAGACCCTGCAGCGCCCGCACTAATGCTGCGGTCTGATGATCAGATGAATACGCCTCACAGGCCTTCGGGTCCGGAACGAGCGCTGAAAGAGAGTCCTTAGACCAACTCTCGAGAACAGACCGCAACACAGCCTCGATCTGAGGGACGGAATCTACATCAGCAATGGTACTGACGCCGAGTCGACGAAGAATGTTTCCCGTCTCATCTTCAGGCAATATGCCGATGATCGGCCGTCCCGCCTTCAAGTATCCAAACAGTTTGGCGCCAGCGAACAATTCATATCCTTTCATTGTGGAGGGTCGCCCCAGCACCAATAGCGCATGTGCCTGCCGTTCAAGGAATCTGATCTCAGCATGTGACTTCCGTCCTGCCGTCTCAATGACATCGGTGAGATGAAACTTTTCCGCCTCTTTGGCTATCGCATCTATTCCTTCGCCGACAAAGAGGAACCGCAGGCTATCTGCCCCGCTCGGACTTCTGTCTTTCAACACTCGTAGGGCTTCGAGAAGGGTGTCGTAACGGTAATCCGACAGAGTACCCGCATACAAAATCGTGCATCTGTTTCCGCGCGGCGGCGTCGAAACTTCGATCGGTGATTCATATCCGTTGGGGATAATGTGAATCCTCGAACCATCCAATGCTCCGGCATAGGCCTGCCAAAAACATTCGGCCTCGGAGTGGTATCTGAAAACGACGGCTTGGGCACCGGCGAGCAGTTGGAACATCTTCCTCCGATCCCTCCGTATAGCCCACAATGGACGTCTCGATTCAAATTCATTGTATGTGATGGTCCATGCATCTCTGAAATCCAACACGTAGGGGATGTCGGTCCTTTTTGAGGCGAGCGATGCCACGTAAAAAGCGGTCACTGGTCCGGCCGTCGCCCAGATCACCGATGCCTTTTTTCTCGTGCAGGCTTCGATCGTTGCTCGTACGGCAGCCTCTTGCCAAGGGGAAGCAGGATCGGGGTGATACCACCAGGCTTCCATCGTGCGGACGAGACTTCTGAGCCGCGATCGTATTCCTCCATGAGAAACTGGTATCGGGGTCGGTAGTTTCTCCTCGCCTCGACTTTCAGTGACGGCGTTTCTCCTGGATCTCCAGGCCTGAACTGCCTGCCACCAGTCAGAATATCGAAGCCTGATGACCTCCACTTCTATAGGGACACTTTTCAGGAGTGCAGGGTCATACCTCTCATATTGGTTGGGTATCGCAGAAACGACCGTCGGCGTCCAGCTATAGCTCATTAAATAGCGGGCGAACCTCAGAGGACGATACGCTCCAGCGTTTCCCTCCGGAGGGAAATCGTGTGCCACCATAATGACGTGGTTCAGCTGCTGCAATGGAGACATTTCCTTGAGACAAGTCGAGCAGGCTGCTGGCTACTGATGATCCTAGAGATGCCCGGGTTAGCGATAGCGGAGAGACAGTTCAGAGCCGTGGTCCAAAAGACTCAATTATCGTAAGCGCAGGACCGGGAGTATAGGTCACGATAAACGACTTTTCTATTGGTTGCTTCCCCTTAAACATATACCTCTATATGGCTCTGCTAAGGCCTCCGGGTGCCTTGTGTTTTTTGCATTGCGAAGGTTGTCAATCTGACGCCGATACCTTGCGTGGTCGGCCTTTTCCACAACTTTTTCGACCACGCCTACCAGGTCCTCATCGTCGTCGAAGAGATAACCGATATCCCCGTGCTTCCTGAACATGGATTCAAAGATCGGTATTCTGCGGCAAATCACTGGTTTTCCCCAGGCAATGGCATCCAGCAGCACCCCACTGGCGGTCAATGTGTAGGGCCCCGCTTCATGAGGAAGGACAATAAAGTGAAGCGGCGCCACACCATTTAAAAAGGCTGCCCTGCTCATCAGCGTACCTTGGGGTTTCGCGACAAGAGCACTCGTGCTCATCACAATACTTTTCTTCGGCATGTGTCCGATGGCATGGAATTCCACACGTTCTCCGTATCGGTCGGTGGTCCGATCAGCTAGCTCCACGAACACAGGAAACCCTTTGGCTTTATCGGCTAGCCCTAAAAATCCAAAGCGGATCGGCTCAACCAACTCGGCTGCGGGGAGTTCGACTTGAGCGGGAGAAATCGGGTGCTCAAGGGCGTCAACTTTGCCCGATAGCAAAGGACAACTGTTCACCAGGGTATCGCGTATGAACTGCTCGAGGACTAAATAGTGAATCCCCCTGTTTCCGAACAACGTGAGTGCTGTCTTCGTATCTTGTAACCTGAGAAGCGGACGCTTAGACCGCCTACCGACTACTCCGCTCACTCCGTGGAGTATGATCTGTACACAATGGTGTTTGGGTCTGAATGCCCGAGCAATTTTTAACGCTAAAATAGTCGAGGGGTACGCGGACGTCAGTATGAGGCGTGAATGAGCGTCTGTCCCCAGAATGCCAACCAGTTCTCGAAGAATTGTCAACTCGCGGCGGAAACGTTCCCAATAGGATGCATCGTAACCCGGCGGTGCAATTTCTTGCCACTTGATCGAATCGGCTAGCGCCGGACCGACCTCATTTTTCAGCTCTTCAAGGTGCGTGCTCCCTCCGGAGAAGCAGAGCTGCTCCTTCGGGTAAGCCGCATGTATCGTTGCTAGAAGACCGGCGTTAAATGGTACGTGGGCGCGGCCACTGAAGCTTAGTTCACATAGGAGGATCATTCTTGCCAAAGAATCATGCAGTCGCGTTATTGAGCCGCCCTTACAGATTACCCTTTAGACCGGAAACGGCCCTCGCGTATTTGGCTGCCGTGTTATTTACGCAAAAACAAAACAATGCGCCATCAAGATGCGACCACATCAGCTTGAAATGGAATTGACACCTAAACACTTTAGAAATCACTCGTTCCGCATAATAAACGAGAGCGTACCGTCGCTCCGATTTCAGCATCAGAATAGAATTTAGCCATCGAACCAATGGCCACAGCGAAAGCGTGACTTTAGCCATGATTTTTTCATCTACTAACCAGTCAAAAAATTCCTGCCGAAGTGCCTTCCCATGCGGGATCGCTGGTGGAGGGAAAATCAGCGCGGAAGCCATCTTGGACTGCCCAAAGAGATGCCTGGGAACCCCCGCTTCTTCGGCAATCCGCCTGGGGATAGGCCGATCATATGCGTTCCCCAACCGCCACGGATCCATCTCAGATGACTCTGTAATACGGACGATATCTGCTTTTTGTCTGGCCCCCATGAAGGGTAACGGCAACTGGACAAAACCAACAACGAGACGTAGTTCGCCCATTCCGTGTCCCCCGAGATCCCCTCGCCTTAGGGAAGAATCAAGAAAAGTCCGCAGGGCCACATTATCTCTCGACCATACGACGTCACCGTTTATCCCCGTCAGCAGGAGGCTTACTTTTCCCATGAACTTCCTGATGTCTTTTAGGTTGGCATCCTGGTTGTGGTGGAGTGCACAGTAATAGAGGTACTCTTGATCAAATTCTTCGGTGTAGGCACGCCGATTGAGCGGAATACAATTCAACGCGAAAACCTCACAAATCTCACTACCGTCGTCATCGGGTAACTTTACATCGTCATACGGGGCTTGATGAAATATGCTTTTGGCTTTGGTGATAGTAAAAACTTTATCTATTCCTTGTTCACGAGCAATTGCATTTATCGCCGTGGTATCGTAGCCCTTGGATTGGGTTGAACATATCTCGAGCGGGTGAGTCCGAGCCTCATCTCGCGCATTGACCGCGATGAATGCGTAGTTATTCCGAAGGTAGCCATAGTACTCTTCGAAGCATGAAAATCGTGGCGGCATGCTCTTGTCCGCATCACAGAGTTTTTCTTTTGAGACGTCAAGGTTCCAATACATCTGACGACGTACCTTGCCCTTCTTCGTAGGAATGTCCCGCAAATAGTCGTTAATACCATCTAAGATCGACTCGCAGATTTCGGGATACTTCTGACAGCCGGGATCAAGAGCGTCACCGGTACAGGCTAACAGCAGCGGTAAGGAATTAGATACCGTGACCTGCTCTCCATCTTCGGCATAGTACAAGTAGTCTGTTGTTGCTGTGCTTGTCACGAATCGAATCGATTCATCGCTCACTATGCCACCGGATCCGAACACGCAGTCGGTTTCGCCAAAATTACCACTCTCAAAAGGACCGTTCCACACTCCCTCAATGAAAAAGTTCTCGCGGACTTCAACCTTGGGGCCATGCACTAGCGTGACGATTTCATGCTTGCGGTCAACCTCGGCGACCCACGCAAGTTGTGGCAAGGTTACGCCGCTAATGGATCGCAATTGCATCGCGGCGCCTAGCCTTGTGAACATGGGATGAAGTGATGTTCCTGGTTCTCTCTGACAGAGGGAATTCGCTCACTTCCCATCTATACTTTTCAGCCGTTTGATTCACACAAAAACAAAAAAGAGCGCCTTCCAGATGCGACCATAGCAATTTGAATTGGAACTTCCGTCTTCGGACTTTGGAAATAACTCGCTCAGCATAATGAACAAGAACAAAGCGCTGCTCCGATTTCAGCATCAGAATTGAGTTCACCCAGCGAACGATCGGCCACATCATTGCGCTATATCTTCCCATGATCTTTTCGTCCAGCAAGTACTGAAAGAACTCACGCCTTAGTGTCTTGCCATACGGTATAGACGGAAGATGAAAGATGACCACTGAACCCATTTTGGACTGGCCAAACATGTGCCGAGGTATACCGGCCTCTTCAGCAATCCGTCTGGCGATAGGTCGGTCATAATCGTTTCTTAAGCGCCAGGGATCCATCTCTGCTGACTCCGTAATTTTGACGATATCTGCTTTTCTCCTTGCTCCAATGAATGGCACTGGCAGGTGGATAAAGCCGACGACAAGACGGAGCTCGGCCAGACCGTGCCCAGCTACATCAAGCCTTTTTATTGTGGAGTCCGCCATGAGCGGCGGATCGACAAAGGGATCGTTTGCACAAAGAATTTCTCCGTGCACTCCCGTCAGAAGGACTCCCGGGTTCGTGATGTGTCTATTGATTTCTTTTAGATTGACGTCCTGATTGTGGTGACGAGCGCAGTAATACAGGTACTCTTCGTCGAATGATTCCGTGAACGCGCGTCTATTCATGGGAATGCACTTGAGTCCAAGCGCGTTGCAGATCTCGGTGCCGTCATCGTCTGGTGATTTGCCTTCATCGTTATGTACCAAATGAATTTTGCTCTTTGCCGTCGTGACAGTGAAGACCTTGTCGAGTCCATGGATGCTGGCCATCGCATTGATAGAAGTCGTATCATACCCCTTCGATTGAGTAGACCAGATTTCAAGCTGATGGGTCCGAGACGTATCCCTTGCATTCGCAGCTATGAGCGCATAATTGTCACGTCGATAGTTCCTGTAGTCCTCGAAAGACTGGAACCTCGGCGGCATACGTTTGTCAGATTCACTGATGCGATCTCCAAAAACATCCAGGTTCCGGTACATCTGACGTCGTATTCTGCCCTTCACCGTCGGTATGTCGCGCCGGTACCCATCAATCCCGTCCAGGAATGAATCGCAGATGCTCGGAAACTCCTGGCACCGGGGATCAAGCGCATCATCACGGTATGCGAGGATCAGTGCCAAGGAATTGGATACCGTTATGCCGATTGCGCTTTCAGCATAGTACAAGCAATCGACGGTTGATGCGCTCGTTACGAATCGTATCGATGTATCGCCAAGAATTGCGCCGGTTCCAAACACACAGTCCGTCTCGCCGAAGTTGCCGCTTTCGAACGGCCCGTTCCATACCCCCTCGATAAAAAAGTCTTCTTGGATCTCGACTGACGAGCCGTGTTGAAGGAATACTACGCCGTTTTTTCGGTGTACTTCCGCAACCCAGGCGAGTTTCGGCAGCGATGGAACGGCAACCGCTTTAAGTTGCATTTATTCTTACCCCTGTATGATCTAGGATGGTTGAGGGGACCGTGCAGTTGATCACACAACTGGAAACGTCATCAGTAGAGCGTCAAACGTCGCGGACCTAAAAGCCTAGACCGCAGGAGAATATTGGATCTGTGTTCAGCAGAGGTTTTTGAAGGTGTGTACTATCCCAATTCCGGAGACGTCAGCCATTTCTCCCCTAACCTCAAGTCCCAAATTTTAGGACTCATCGTTAATGAACCGGCAGGAGTAAACGTATACTCGCCAAAGTATGTTTTCTCTTTGACGCTGTACAGATCAACGCGGACGAACCCAAAGCCCATAGATAATTTCGACGCCATCGACAGCATTTGGTCCAAATTTGCCGGCTTCGGAACAGCAGGCCTTGCTACACCCGGCCTATAATGAAGATCGAGAAGATTCCATTTTGTGTCAAAAAAAGGATTGATATCATGAGCGCGATTGTCCACTTGAATAACCTCCGGCACCCCCTCAAAACACCAGAATCGATAATCCAGTGGACCGCTGCCATCCTCGTTTTTCAGGTACTCCTCGATCATGATTCGAGGCTTGATGTCATAGTATTGATGCTCTCGTCCTGCCCAATAGTAGTTGCTTTTCAACCACTCGCTTAGTTTTTCAATGATCCCCTTCCTGTCAGCCTTTCCCTTCACGACGATAACTCGTGCGCTGCCATGATTGGTCTTTACGACATACTCAGCAGGCAACGCATCAAAGGGTATAGCGTCCGGATCTGTGCCGTGCCAAAAAAGCCTTACTAAATGCTCCTGCCCGATCTTCTTCGCCACGTGATCTCGCGCCGTATACTTGTCGGCGAGTTGCGTAAAGATCGGGGCGTGCCCCCGGTTCCATGAGATCATTCTGCAATACAGCTTCTCGCTGAACGTCTCAGGAATGTTCATATTGAGCGGCTTTCCAGTTCCGCTGATATACTGTTGTAGCAGCAATCGTTCGCCCTCGAATCGACGCAACAAATGTCTTTTAAGATTCCGAAGTTTATTCAATAGATGATGAATCCACGTGTCGCGTAGCATTGATGCGACGTAGCTGTGAAACCCTTGATGCTGCGACATAACGTTTTCCTGATTCGGAACAGCGATCTCGGTGCGAATCATACTAGCTTTTTTTGGGTATAATTCGCTATTTTCTTATACACCTTTGCCGAGGTGCTTAGCGGATTCACCGCCAACTCGAGCATCTCAGCTAACGTTGCCTTAGCAACTTTTCCCCAGTTCAAGGAATAACCAAGTCTACCTAGCTCGTCTTTATGGAACTTCCAAAATCCCTTGTCCCTTTTGCCAAAGACTTTGGTACCTAAAAACTTGTAATAAGTCTCCCAGCATCGTTGGACTGACTGGTTGTATTCGTCATCCGCCAAGTAGCTTCGTCCGTACTTGCTTAAATGCTCTAAGTTCGCAAGGTAGTCGGTCCCGAAGCGGCTGCAAAAGGCGGTCTCTGACTGGGAATGATCACGTGTGAATGTCAATACTTGATGCACGAAACCATAGTCGCGGTCTCTCAGAATATCGAGGCAGACCTCGATATCGCAATGAGGGTTAGCTTCGTTGTAAAAAGCAGGGCGTTTTCTCACCTCATTCGAGCGAATCAGCATCGACGTTGGCGATCCGAACACGTAGGGACCGCCTAAAAGAGTGGTCCTGCAAATTTCTCGGCCAGAGAAGACACTAGCCCCATACGGTAACCCGTCCCAACAGACGCGAACATTGCGCAATCCGTAGGAGCCAACGATTGCCACCCTAGGATTCGCTTCTGCCAACTCGACCATCTTCATAATGCATTCAGGGAAGATCCAATCATCAGCATGCACGACCTTACAATACTTACTCTCCGGGGAGATCTGCCGAAAAGCAATATTTCCATTCGGGTCACATCCAACGAATTCCACGTTATTGTGGATGCGAATCCGTTTGTCTCTTTCTGCATAGCTCTGCGCGATTTCAAGCGTTCGATCCGTGCTGCAATTGTTGACGATGCAATACTCCCAATTCTGATAGGTTTGCGCCAATACACTGTCGATACACTCCGCCAAGTATTTCTCTCCGTTATACACTGGCGTGAGCACGCTGACCAATGGTTGCTGCTGATCAGGATTCATTTGTAACACCGACTTCCTCTCATCGATGTGCCTTCAGGGGTCAAGCACGGTTTCCCAATTCAAGAGCGGTCTTACTGCGCCGGGAAAGGGTCCAGCCCATTCGCCGCGTGCCGAGTCGCCTTCACAAGAGTCAGTAACCATAAACGCTATGGTGTGGCGTTCACAGAACTGTTCGCTTGGCGGCTCTATGGTCCACATTTCCACATCAACGAATATGGTCCCCTCGGCAAGATAATTACCAGGAATCCAGGCCGTGCTTCGGTAACGCCCGGCCGGCCGGACACGCCCTCGCCAGGCAGGATCGTGCTCAATAGAAACAAACAGGCGCACCCCTTCCTCGTCGTGCAATACGACAGCCGGCATCAGTTTGTAACCAGGTTTGAGCACCTCATATTCCATCTCAATACCGACCGGCTTTCGGATATCCATCCTCTCGCTGGACTGCCCCTCTTCGTTGCGGACTCGTGCGGCCCGAAGCCGAGCGACCTCCCCCCCAGGTGCCTTGCTGGGGGACAGCCATTCGCGAGAGGACATCTTACCAAGGTCTGCATTCAGATACGCCTTGACCACATCATGGGAGATCCCATCCCGACATAATTTACCCTCTTCCAAAAACATCACTCGGTTGCACAGCCGTGTGACGGCCGGCATGTTATGGCTCACAAAGAAGATCGTGCGCCCTTGCTTTGCCACGCCCTCCATTTTGCCCAAGCATTTCTTTTGAAACGCGACGTCTCCTACTGCCAATACCTCATCAACGATGAGGATGTCGGGTTCCAAATGGGCTGCCACAGAAAATGCCAATCGCAGATACATCCCGCTGGAATAATGCTTGACTGGAGTGTCGATGAATTGCTCCACGTCGGCAAAGTCCACGATTTCATCAAACTTTCTGGCGATCTCGGCCCGTTTCATTCCCAAAATCGTGCCATTCAGATATACGTTCTCTCGTCCAGTGAGTTCACCGTGAAATCCTGTTCCCACTTCGAGTAATGACGACACTCGACCATTGATTTCGATCCGTCCGCAGGTCGGTTCTGTGATGCGGGAGAGCATCTTGAGCAACGTACTCTTGCCGGCGCCGTTACGCCCGATAATCCCGAGCACTTCACCTTCGTTCACTTGAAACGAGACATCCTTGAGTGCCCAAAAACTATCCGGCTCCGCGGAATCCGGTTTTCTAGACCCATTTAAGCGGAACATAGACTTCAGGCGGGAGACGAGGTCGTCACGGAGAGTGCCATAGGTCTTTTGACGACCACCGATTTTGTATTGTTTCGAAATCCCATCGACCCGGACAGCTATCTGACTCATATCTATTACTTTCCCGCTTTATTCAATGCGTCTTACACAAGACCCGAGTTGCGCTCTCACCATCTGGGCGAACGTCCTGCTCAAATCACATCAGCAAATTGACGCTCCATCTGCCTGAAGTAGACCAAGCTGACGAGCAAAAAGACGACAAACACAAGGAAACTCGCTGCCATGACCGTCGGATCAGGAGCCGTTTGTCCAAGCAGTGCCCAGCGGAAGCCCTCAATCACTCCTGCCATCGGATTGAGACCATAGAGAAACCTCCACTTTTCTGGAACGAGGCTGACAGGATACACAATCGGCGACACAAACATCCAAATCTGCATCAGAAAGGGAATGGCATGACCAACATCGCGGTACTTCACATTCGTGGCCGAGACCACAAGGCTCACTCCCATGGCTGAAATCATGGCGATGAGTATGAAGATAGGCAGAGTCGCTAGCTTCCAAGTGAGTGGGATGCCAGCATAAATGAGCATGCCAAATAACAGAATCAGAGACAATCCAAAATCTACCAATGGTGCAAGGACCGTTGAGAGGGGGAGCAACATCCGTGGAAAGTAAATCTTATTGACCAGATTGGCATTGCTGACCAGAGCCCCTCCTGCACGGGTGACCGCTTGGCTAAAATAGGTCCATGGCAGTAGAGCAGTTAACGCGAAGACGGGGTACCACACACCGTCGGAGGGCATTTTGGCAAGCCCCCCAAAAATCACAGTAAAAATCAGCATCGTCACGAGCGGCTGCAGCAACACCCAGCTCATACCGATAGCCGTTTGTTTATAACGTAGTTTGAGCTCTCGCCCAACTAACGCGTACAACAATTCCCGATATTCCCAGAGTTCAGACCAACCCACATCGAACAGTCCGATTCTCTTCTCGATGATCAGCTTCTTTTTTGAAGAAGGCATTGCTCGACTGGGAGCTTTCGCCACTTACAGACGACTTTACTAACGACCCTGCATCCAATTGCATGCCCTTTCCCCCTACTTCCATTCAGCCGTCAGGAATATTGCCACCGCATTGCGCAACATCGTATAGCCGAAACCTGGTGTCTGAGTCTGGAAATCATTGTGCTCGTAATTGAGATCTACGCTCATCTGCTTCGTCAATCGATAATTCAGTCCTGTGAGAATGGAAAAACTCCTAAAGGTGGTGCCTGTCTCGAGAGGAACCGTTTCACTATAGCCGTAGTTTACGCTTCCTCTTAAAGTCAATGCCTTTGTGTATCGGTGTATGACCTGTAACTGTGCAAGATTGCTGATCATCGCTCCAGATGTGATGTAGAACGATGGGGACGCTTGTCGTGATAATGTCAGCTGGACGGTCGTCGACCGTTCAGGATTATTCGAGATGGTAATGTTTCCAGTCGGGAATGCCTTGCTCGCAGGTTCAATCAACGTGACGCCTCCGCCCACAGCGAATGTCCAGCTAGGAGTCGTTCTATAATAGTTAGCGGTAACCGATTGTGTATTTGTATTAATCGCCGTCCCTCCGGCCGGCGCGCCGGTCCTGGGTCTGAGCCTGAGACTGATTTATGAGACTCTGTTGGTACACCAGCGCGACGCTATCTAGCTTCGTCATTTCTAGCCTTGGTCCTACGGACCAGGTGTGGACGTTCGTATCAAAGAATTGAATGGCTCCTGACTGAGTTGTATTGATCGGAGAGCCAACTCTGTACACAGAGAAAGCATACCCTCCCTGTATACCTATATCCCTAAAAATTGGTAAGAACCCATCAGTGTTCAACGTGTTTGAAAATGTATTGGCACGAAACGACTGGATGCCGCGTAGAAATGGATCCTGGGTGTTTGCCGCACCACCATTCAAGAAACCGGGAGACGTTGGGGTATAACGAAAGTAGTCGTAAATTCGGAGTTGCGCTCCTTTAGCGAAATGTTCCGCCCAACCATTGAGATTGGCGTAGGCGTCCACACGTGTCGAGATATAATTGAGGCCCTTATTGTGCGCATATACGTTGCCGTCGACTCCTCCAACGAGACTCGCTTCGACATCTTTATCTTTATGCAACGCTCTGACACTTCCCTGCAAGGTGGTCACAAAATCCCAGAGTTGAGTGCCCGGCGGTAGGAATTGTGCCGGAGCATACCATACGTTCGAGTCGTAGCGTTCAGAGACCGATAATGCCGGGATGATGCTTGTTCCGGGAGGGGTGGGACCGGGAATAGTGGTTACCTGTGCGCGAGCAATGAGTGGCTGAAGGGAAACTGTCCCCAAAAGCGCTGTCCACGCAATCAGAGCTATGATTGCGAAATTGACCCGTTGACTGCTCCCTCCACATTTACAATGCAGCAACAGCGTCACCAGAATACAGGTGAAACACGGCCGTAATCTGGTGACTATCAGAACAGTAGCGGTCCGACAGCCCGATCAGCCTCACAGGATGTAACAGACTCCCGCTTCTCGTCACGGATGGTCGTTCAGGGCTCAGAATCATATTCAGCCAGGTTTACCTTTTGAAAAGGGTGCCTAGGGCACTACCACGGTATCACCCGGATGCAGCACGATGTTGCCAGGCTCGCCTCGTCCGGACACGAGATCATCATACCGAATGGGAATATGCACCTCTTGCCGCTTGTGGTCTCCATTCTGAGTGGCCCGTACGACCTGCAATTTGTTTTTCTTGGCCCACTCGGTAAACCCTCCAGCCATAGAGATGGCTTGAAGCACTGTGACGTAGGATTTGAGCTGGAACTTTCCGGGTTTTGAGACTTCCCCCAAGACGTATACAGAGTAACTGTTCAGTTCCTTTACGCTGACAGACACCGCTGGGTTCGCAATGTACTGCTTCAGGCGATCGGCAATACGTTGCGCGAGCGCATCTGCCGTGAGACCCGCCGCTTGCACGTCTCCGACAATCGGCATTGAAATGAGTCCATCAGGTCGGACAGCAGTGACTCGCGTCAAATCTTTGTTCCCCCATACGGTGATCTCTAACTCATCTTCAGGACCAAGCAAAAAACCGGTGGGAGCCTCATATGCCTTTGGCGCGAGGTCGGGCCCCAGGCAACCGCCCAGAAGTAACATCGCCCATATCAAGATGCCGCTTAGGAGTCTCATTTCATTGCGCATGGGAGTCCCTATGATAAGTGGGTAGGATTGTTGCTGCATTTTACCGGCCTGGAAACACCACCATTGCTTCGCTCGGGACGACAATAGTGTCACCTGACTTCAGCTCAAAGTTTTCATTGATTCCGCTGCGAAGCACAATTTCATCATAACTCGCCGTCAGTCTTTTCATGCCAGGCGCATTCTCCGTGAACCGGAAGATGACGATTTGATTTCTGGCAGCGGTCGGGCTGAATCCTCCAGCTACCGTAATACTCTGTAGCAATGTCGTTTTGCTCTTGAGGGGAAATTTGCCAGAGTTCTTGACTT
This sequence comes from uncultured Nitrospiraceae bacterium, assembly GCA_963730935.1. Classification (GTDB taxonomy): domain Bacteria; phylum Nitrospirota; class Nitrospiria; order Nitrospirales; family Nitrospiraceae; genus Nitrospira_C. The sequence goes on from CAVSTP010000004.1 coordinate 1,172,784, forward strand.
CCCCAAGCACAAAAAAATTCGAGCTATTTACCTGATTTAAGCTTACAGCGACGACAGGATTTTGCACATACTCCTTCAGCTTATTGGTCATTTCTTCAGCTAATTGAGTGGGCGTCTTTCCAACAGCGACGATGTCACGAATGATTGGCAGGGATACTCGCCCATCCGGACGAACTTGGACGATCTTAGACAGGTCTGGATTTCTCCAGACCGTGATCTCCAGCATGTCTTCTGCTCCGATGATGTACTCGCTGCTGACGGCGTTTGAGAGTTTTTCCATCACTTGCGGGGAAAGATTGCCATCCTTGTTTACCTGAGCGGTTTTTTCGTTGGGGGCAGAAGATGGACCATCAGCCGGCGTTTTAGCCTGGCCGACTGCCATGATAGGACCAGACTCGGAGATTCCAAGACGCGGAGCCCACAACACCGAAAGCAAGACCATCAAAGCGAATAACATGCGTTCCATAAAAGTATAGCCCTCCTCTCTTTGCAGCAACCGATAATTTGAGAATGCTGCGTATCTCACTCGGCCAGAAGTCGGGTGCACCTGCTCATCGCGCCAGACAAAGATCCAGATCAATGGACGCTGGAGCGACACTGTCTGCATTAATTTCAATCGCGACGGCACGCTGAATAAGAGTGATGCTCAGAACCAGACGGGCATGTCTTGCCTCGCGCACTAGACGACCTTTTACACCTTGTAGTGGGCCATGCACGACTTCAACGAGCATGCCTTCCTTGAGATACGGATGATACGCGAATTCTGACGAATTATTTAGGACTTTCCTCAACGAATCGATTTCTTCATCCGGGATTGGCTCAGCTCGCGCTGCAGATCCGACAAAGCACACCACACCTTGAGATTGAAGCACCGTGAGCCGATCCGCCCAACGCAATCTTGCAAAGCAGTATCCTGGAAAGAGCGGAACCTCCACCTCCTTTTTCCTATCCGACCATTGGTTGAGTCGCTTTGTCGTAGGGAGGAAGTGCTCAATATTTCGTCTTGCCAACTGGTCACGAACGAGTTTTTCATGCCGAGAGAGAGTCCGAACCGCAAACCAGGAGGAACGGTCAGAGTCATCGCTATACGGGACCACAACCATAGCTTCGCCCTCTCAGTCCCATCAGGACTTTCCCAAGTTTAGTTAGGGATCATGGAACACCTTGCTCACTTAGAGGATTAGAAACATAAAGAAATTTTCCGGTCACTGCATCGGATGATTGTGTTTGGCTACCATTGTATGGTTTCTGCCCCTCAAAGGAGGTACTCACGTGTCTGTCGGCTGGTTTGTCGAACTGATACCGTTTTGACCGTAGCATCATAACAGGGTATTTCATAAGCAAAAGGGCATATTCTACTCGATCCCACCTGTTTGAATCTTCCGTCGACTGACATTCTGCTCAAATCGGGACATTTCAAGGTAAGGCACATTAGTGCTAAGTTATTTTACTTGGTCGAGCGGTCCACTATCTTTTTTTGACTCCTCATTTCTCGTCAGATGATATAGGGTATTAGCCGAAGTATCTACACGGGTAAACACGTTATTCGGTACCCCTTGCCCAATTAGCTCAAATATGCCTATGAAGTCTGCTATGAGTACACAATTGAGCGGGCGTGTGGGACAGGATATGTATGAGGAACCTTCATGGTAAATATCTTCATCGTCGGTGACAGCCATATTACACGGTCTGGCCTGCGAAGAATTCTTGAAACTCAGACGGCTATTCGTGTTCTCGGTGAAGTCAGCGTTAGGCGAGCCAGTGCAGAGACCGTTCTTCGCCACCATCCTGATGTCGTTCTTGTCGACCTTGATCCTCAAGGTGCCGATGTCCTGGGCCTCATCGGCAAATTACTCGAAGCGACAGATGGCGCAGCCATATTAGTACTGAGTGATCTCACTGAACATGAGCTGGCTCGCAAAGCGCTGAGGCTTGGTGCGTCCGGGATTGTGCTCAAGATGCAACCACCAGCCGTGCTGATGGCAGCAATCCGGGAACTGTGTCCGACGCATCGCGATGATTCAACACCAAGGATTGGTGCAACGAAGGATCTGCACATTGCAAAAGACCGTAAAATGCTCCAGCTCTCCGACGACACAAAAGACCTGAACAAGGTAAATAGCTTGACTGCCCGCGAGCGAGAGATCATCTGGCTGATCGGGCTGGGATTAAAGAATAAGGATATTGCGAATCGGCTTTCTATCAGCGACATCACTGTTCGTCACCATCTCACGAGTATCTTCTGTAAGCTTGAGGTTGAGAATCGCCAGAAATTGCTCATTCTCGCCCACCGTTATGGACTTGCGGATCTTTCAGTGGGCTCCGAACCTGCCTGAACCGCTTGTAACGCCTGTTTCTTCATGCCGCCTTCTCACTCTTAGAAGAGCATGGAAGTGCTCGGCTCGCTTACTGACTCATGAACCTCTAAGCGATAGTTGTGCGCAGCCTTGCTCCAGAATTGTTCGCGCAAGCCGACTCGTCCGCTTATCGCCGTGCTAACAGGAAGTTTTCAATATCGACGGCGATCTGTTCGGCCTTCAATCGATGGGCTTGAGAATTGAGGCGAGAATCTACCCGAGAGATCAATGAAGATGTATTTCCCTTACCGAGCGACCTGCACCGAGTAGTAATTCGATCACTTATGTGTCTTGGGGATGATACCGTTATCTGTGAGGGTAACCGGTATCCGCACACTCGTCGGCCTAATGGAATCGGTCCGGCAAACCAACGATGACGCATTGAGCAATCAGATCCTCCATCTCTGTTGTGCGTTTTCGAGACGACAAGTCCTTCAGAATCCGAGAAGAAATGGATACGCTTTCCGGTTCATACTTCCTACAGTCGCCATCTTCTTGCTGATACCAGCTGGAGGGGAAGGTGTGGCGGTAGACGGTGTCGCCGGAGCCATTTCGGTCATTAGTCGAAGGCTTGTACAAGGGATTGATCCCAAGCATCCCTTGAGCATGTGGCCAGTCTGCGAACGGCCCTCGATCAACCAGGAGCTCCTCGCGATTTGTTGCGACGATCGAAAACCAGGGCGCCTGCTCAATGCTCTGCCTTTCGCTTGACCGTGCGAGCGCAGGCCCGCACTTCTTGATGTACCGGTCGATTACTTCAGTATTGTTGATCAATCGATGTGGCAAGGGATCAAATAGCTTCCCATACGCGTGATAGGGCACGATCATGGCTATCGGATACTTCTCTGGTTCGACCAATCCATTGCGAATGCCTGGGATGACAATGAGTCCCTCCCTGTCGACGACTCGTCGGAGTTCCCTGGTGCACACCACCTTGTTAGGCACCATAAAAAGCGTGTCAGATGAGTAGACAGTTGAAAAGAACCCACTCCTGAACGGCAACGAAGTATTACCGTCGCAGCACACGTATAACGCATCTGGCGCCAGAAAATTCTTGGCGATATACACACGCACGAAATCCAGATCAACGCCGATGATAGGTTGAGGCCCTACTCTTCGGACTAAATGACAAGTGAGATGACCGAATCCACAGCCGAAATCCAACACCGGTCCTCGAGGAGACTCGATGACGGTCATCAAAGACAAAGACACTAACTGGCGAGGCTGACCGAAACGATGCATCATGGCATGGTAATCTTTGCTCTGGTCCCTCATCCCAAAGCACATATTTAAATATTCCGCGGCTGTTTTTCTTTCTGGTCCCGCCGCGAGGAACTCTCGTCGAGACTTGGCCCAAGTAGACATTGCGACCTTCCCGAAGAGATTCCTGATTCTGCCCATTCCCTTGATCTTAGGAAAATGCTGTGACCATGCCGGCGCCAATTCCTCAAGAGCGGGTGCAGGAGGCATAGTCACTGCAAGCAGTGCATCCTGATGCCTTCCCGATATGATGAGCTCGCTGACAGTTCGGGTGGTCTCACCGCTGTTGCCGATGATCCCCTTTCGAATAATGGGGATTCCCGCCACAACAGGGTATTTCTCACAATAGCAGCTCAACACCGCATACTGGCAATCATCCGGCTTTCCCTCGACTGAGCTGACGGTAAATTCTCCAGAGCAAAACGGGCAAGACAGTGCATCTAAGAGAAACTTGTTCATGGTGATCGCCTCCGGATAACCCTGGATTACTATTTACCCTTCATCGAGGGAAGGGAGGTCAGTTCTACCTGGTTTGTTTGGGACCCTTTTCCCAATTCTATGATATGGGCAGGAACTGTGCAAGTTCGTGGCAGAAATCGTTCCGTGTGTTTCCCGCAACTGCCCTTCGCCTAACTATAGGAGGAACCTTGAAAATTTCTGACATGGCCAGGAAGATTCGAGATCTTCAATCCGATGCAGGGCGGCCTGGTCCTACGGCACAAGCTTTCCGTTCGTGTATGCCATCTCAGGCCGTTGTAGTTGGGCCACAGTTTCCTGCCCCTTAATAATCTATTTCACTCAGATTCTATCGATCACTCTTTGTCGCACGGACAAGTCTGCGAGAGTGCCGATGTCGATATGACTGCCATCGGGAAACGGCACGAATTCGACCGGCATTCTGCTCTCTACAGCCGCTCGGAACACTGCGCCAACCGGCACATCTCCTTGTGCGTCAATTCGGAGGTCTGCGCAGAAATTATTCTTATCGGATCTCATGAATTCATGCAGAAAGCGAGTAAATTCCGGATTCCAGACCGCGCTAGCCCAGGCATACTCCAGCTGAGTCGTTTCGGGCTTGAGCACGACTGGCTGAACACGGCGGTGAGTGCGAGATCACAAGGCTCATCGGACATGGATTGAAAAATAAGGAATTCGCCAATCGCCTTTCCATCAGCGACATCACTGTTCGTCACCATCTCCAGAAATTGCTTATACTAGCGCACCGATATGGCCTCGCAGATCTTTCAGTTAGCACGGAAACGACCTGAGTCACCCAACCTCCTTCTCAGCCGTTACCCTGAGCGAGAACTGCAATTTGCGCTGCTGACTCCTGCCTTTGGGAGAGAGAGCGCGCGCGCTGCCATGTTGGGTAGAGATGCAATTGAAGACTTTGGGGACCTATCGACGTCGCCTCCTAATGAAAGCGGTCTGGAATCCCCACAATGACACATCGAGCAATCAAATCCTCCATGTCTGCCGTGCGCTTTCCAACAGACAAGTCATTTAGGACCTGAGAAGATATAGAAACCTTATCCGGTTCATACTTCCTACAGTCGCCATCTTCTTGCTCATACCAACTCGACGGGAAGGTGTGCCGGTACAAGGTCTGCCCTGTCCCGTTCCTGTGATCCTCATCAGGCTTATATAATGGATTGAGCTCAAGCCGACCTTCCGCATGCGGCCAATCGGCAAGGGGGCCACGATCAACTAGCAGTTCCTCGCGCTTGGTTGCGACAATCGAAACCCATGGATCGTTGTCAAGAACGTGCTTCGCGCTTGAGCGCGATATGGCCGGCCCGCACTTCTTCACGTATTGGTCCAGCACATCACCGCTGGAAAGAATACGATGAGGCACATCATCGAAGAATCGTGTATAGCAATAATGTGGTAACGCCATGTTTATTGGGATATTTGTCAGGGTCGACCAATCCATTTCGTATCCCTGCGACTATAAGCAATCCATCGCTGTCCACTACGCGCTTAAGTTCCTTCGTACAAAGGGCCTTGCTGGTCACCATAAAAAGCGTGTCAGATGTGTACGCTACAGAGAAAAATTCATTAGAAAAAGGCAACGGAGCATCGCCGTCAGTGCAAATATAGAGAGCATCAGGCGCCAAAAAGTTTTTGGCCACGTAGAGCCTTATAAATTCTCGGTCAGCTCCGATTATCGGTTGGTGGCCGACTCTGAGCGGTAGATGTCGCGTCAGATGACCAAACCCGCATCCGAAATCCAGCACTGGCTTGCGAGGAGAGTCGATTAATGTCATCAACGACAAGGCGACGAGGTGGCGCGGCTGACCAAAACGATTGACGAAATAACTGTATTCTGTTTGCTTTAACTCGGAGTGTAGAAAATGAAAATCGAAGTAATCTTTTGCTGTTCTCCCCTGCGGACCTGCTGTAAGGAAGTCCTCTGCATGCTTTCTCCAACGAGGGATTGCAAACCTTCCTGCTACACTTCTGATTCTGCCCATTCCTCTGAGCTGTGGAAGCCGTTGTAGCCATTTCGGTGCCAAATTTGCAGTTGCTGGATCTTTCGGCACAGCCATTGCCAGTAAAGCGTCTTCGTTCCTCCCCGCTTCGATGAGGTAGCTCACGGCGCGTGCAGTTTCACCTCTGCTCCCAACGACACCCTTGCGGATAATGGGAATGCCGGCAACCACCGGATAACGCTCGCAGTAGCAACTCAATACGGCATATTCCCAATGGTGCAAATGGGCGTCACCCTTGGTAACAATCAGTCTTTTGAGGCAAAAGGGACAGTGCAGAGCGTCTAAGAGATACTTGTCCATTTGATCTTCTCGAGTGGAGCTATCCTACCGTTGAGCTCTCACTGACGGAAGGGGAGTAAGATGTACCGAGGGATGGGGCTGCATACCTCGGACCACATCAAAATAGCGACGTTGCAGCGTACTGAGGATGGGTGATTTTTCCGACAATGCCAAACCCTCAATCGTTGATACCAACGTCACCTCGTGAAGGGTTCCGCAGAGACCTATTTCATCAGCCACCAACAACTCAGTTCGGTCTATGGGGCGGCGCAGAAATCTGATACCCATGGATTGAGCCAGCAACTCCACAATATTGACGGAGATGCTTTCGAGTGCACCTTCCGTAGCCGGAGGTGTCACCACCGTTTCATCCCTAACCATAAGGAGACACGAAGCCGTTGCCTCCGCAACGCGACCCGACTGATTCAAGAGGACCATATCTTCGTAGCCCAATGGTCTGCCCTCGATTCTCGCAAGACGGGACACCTGGTAATTGCTGCCGGTTTTAATACGCGCAGGGAGTGCAACATCACTGCTTCGGCGCCAGGTACTGACTCCAATCTTGATCGGTTCAGGCATTTTCTTTTCTTGATGAAAGGCAGTTAAAACCATATCTGAGATAGTGTTTTCTCCCCAATGGCCCTCAGTCACAAACAATGTCGAGCGCACCCACATGTCTCGGTCTGGGCTCGCGAGTGCCCCGACCAGTTGATCTACGGCGCTGAGATACTCGTCAAAACTGTGCTGAAAGGGAATGTGCAACAGTCGAGCCGACCGCTTAAGACGCTCATAGTGTTGCCGGATCATGACGATCTTGAACTGCCCGTCAGTTTGCCAGTATCCCTTGAGCCCTTCAAAGACGTTTAGCCCTCTAGTCACAGCTTCACATCCAATATGGAGTGTAGCCTCTTCCCAGGAAACGAGCTTGCCATTCATATACGCACAAGATGGACGCTGCAGTTTTGCCACGGAATATCTCCTCTTGTATTTTTCAGATCGAGACAAGGCTTCGCTTCGCTATGTACCTTGTCGAGCTTCTGAAAGTAATCCACAATCCAGTAAGCTTCTTGCCGCGCTTTCAACGTCGTCAAAAGACACGCCGGCGCGGGTTGCGATATCCAATAACGAATGTCGTCCATCTGACAAATTTAGCACCCATAATAGGGCCAGTTCTTTGTTCTGCTTCTCCTGCTGGCCTGCAATCGTTCTATATAGGCCTCGTCGACCCAACTGGGGCTCCCCCTTCGGATTCTGATTCAGATACCTGCGATTATGTTCCAGTACTTCAATCGCCGAAAGGCACACTTGATAAGATTCGCCCAATGACGCCGGTTTGACAAAGTCGAGATCATCTGCGGACGAGTGATATTCCGGATACTCTCCATGGGGAGTTCGCATCAAGCATCCAACCGGAAGATTGAAGCCTGGAGAGCAGTACTGTCTTTCGTCATATCCATACGGTGAGAAATCCCTAACTGAATATAGTGCCCCTACATGCTCTAGGACATGAAGCATGGCGCGGTCGATTTCAGCTTGACCGTGTCGGCTTCGCTTGTACGTGATGTTCCCCCCATCCCCAACTCCCGTAAGGACGAGGCCGTGCTTGATACGAGAAACCATGTGTTCATTTCTCGCCAACCATGTGATGGAGCCAATAGTGGCCGGAATGAAGAGAAACCGATAGGAATATCGCCTGGGTCGAGATGCCAGTGTCTCCGCCAGCATGACCGCCACCGCGATACCCGAAAGGTTATCGTTGCACAGAGACGGATGGCACACATGGCATGAGATGAGAATTTCATCAGGAATCTCCCCGGGCAGATAAGATTCGCCGTAGGTCAATGAGCCGGGTCGAAGGCTTGAATCAATGACAACGTCATATTCCCCGACAGACAATTTTTCTAGGTCCGCGTGTCTGAGGCAAAAGCCCCAGTTCTCTTTGTAATACGACGTGCGATACGGGATCCAGTCCGGATGGTCTGGCAGAGTAAATAGATGAGGCTTGAGATCGTCAAGGTGCATTTTCTTTCGAATAGGGATGCTGTAACTCACCACGTGCAAATTGTGAGTTTTGAAATCGACAACTCGAGTCCCCGCGCGGTCCGTGATATGGGCGTCTGACACGTTCCACTCCAGCGGAACCGTCCAATCGAATACTTTCGTTCCGCTTGGAACCTCGTGCACATTGAGGGGAATGCGCTTTTGGATTGTTCGGAGTGTCTCTCTTACCCCTTCACCGGTGATACTACGGTAGATTGGATAGAGCTCCCGCATGAAATCATGCATCGCTCTACCAAAGACATCGAATTCAACTTTACTATTTGGATGATCGTAATGCATTGGTATTGGCATTTCGTGCGACCGTCAGCATGCACGCGGCCTAAACATCATGGGTACACTCTTACTGCAGGTATTGGGAGAACAAACTTCCCACCCCAATCGCGAACAAAAGCCATTTGTTGCATGATCTCGTCTCGAAGATTCCAAGGCATAATCAGCACATAGTCTGGACGGGTCAGACGAATGTGCTCGGGATCGTGTATAGGGATATGAACACCGGGGATGAAATGACCTTGTTTATGTGGACTTCGATCTACGATGTAATCGACAAAATCCGTCCTTACCCCACAATAATTTAACAAGGTGCTGGCCTTCGCAGCCGCCCCATATGCCACGACTGATTTTCGACTTCGTTTCGCTTCAATCAGGAAGGACAACAACGCCCGCTTTGTCTCCGCAACTCCTTCGGAAAAGGAGAGATACGTCTCAATCCTAAGAAAACCATGCTCCTCTTCTCTCCTCTTGAGGTCGGCTAGACGTGCGCTTGGGGCCTTGGACTGGTCTTCCCTATGGCAAGCGTAGATCCTCAACGAACCTCCGTGTGTCGAAATTTCTTCAACATCGAATACAGCAAGTCCGTGTCTCGCAAAAACTTTTTCGACTGTGCTGAGCGAAAAATAGGAGAAGTGCTCATGATAGATGGTGTCGAACTGATTATCTGCCATGAGCCGCATAAGATGAGGAAATTCCATTGTGACGACGCTTCGAGGACCAAGCAGGATCTTAAGTCCTTGGACGAAATCATTGAGATCAGGCACGTGCGCCAATACGTTATTGCCAATTATGAGATCAGGCTGTCTGCCATGCCCCACTAATTCCTGTGCTGTTTGGGAACCGAAAAACTTCACGAGTGTGGCGACGCCATTCTTGATAGCTACCTCCGCCACGTTTTTTGCCGGCTCAATACCCATCACCGGTATTCCTCGTGCGACAAAATTCTTCAACAGATACCCATCATTACTCGCAATCTCGACGACATAACTCTGAGTCCCTAACTTAAATCGGTCGACAACCATGTCCACATATGTTTTTGCGTGTCGCAGGAACATTTCCGAGTAGGAAGAAAAGTATGCGTAGTCTGAAAAGATTTGGTCAGGACTCTCAAATTGGTCGAGTTGAACCAGGAAACATTGGTCGCAAACATGTGCTCGAAGCGGATAGAACGGCTCCATTTGACTAAGCTGGTAAGATTTTAGGTAGGAATTGGCCATTGGCGACATGCCGAGATCGATGAAAACATGCTGCAAGACCCTTCCACAAAATCGGCAGCCCCCACTGTCCATATCATTCTCCCTTAAATAGACTGTCCATTGAGAAACACTGGAGTATACCCGACCCCCCGCCATTCGACTCCTGAGGCTGCCATTGTCGCCGGGTCAAAAATGCCTCGACCATCAACGAGGAGAGGGCGACGCATCCGTTTGGTAAATTCTCCGGGATGAATGGACCGATACTCAGGCCATGCGGTGACAATGCAACATGCATCACTGTCCTGAAGTGCCTCCATCCAACCGTCCACCAGCGACACACGCGAAAAATCTGGACGCCTCATTGCCAGAGGCATGGCGATAGGATCGTGGGCAACCACCGCGGCACCTTTTTGCAAGAGAGCTGCTATCAGCGGGAGTGCCGGTGACTCTCGCAGGTCATCGGTGCCGGGCTTGAATGCCAAACCAAGAACGGCGACGCGCTTCCCTGAAATACTCATTTCTTTCTCGAGAAGCGAGATCATCCGAAGTGGCTGTTCTTCATTGATTTGCAAGACGGCATCCAACATACGCGTCGATTCTTTGAGCGAACGACCAAACCCACGCAACGCCGCCACGTCTTTGGGAAAACAACTTCCGCCGAATCCCAACCCATGCCAAAGATACTCGGTGACCCCGGCGGGTCCACCTGACCGACCGTCTATCGGTGTTAATCGCCTGTCAAGATGCACCCCCCTCCAGACTTCACGTGCGTCCACGCCAGGTATTCCCGAACATAAATTACCTATTTCATTGGAAAATGAAATCATGGTGGCAAGCAGGGAATTTGACACGTACTTGATCATCTCCGCGGTTCGTGGGGACGTAACGACTCTCGGGCAGTTAAAACTCGAATATATCTGTAGAAATACGTCTGCGGCTTTCTTGTCCGTCGCACCGATCACAACACGATCTGGAGATCGAAAATCCTCCACAGCTTTCCCTTCTCTCAAGAACTCCGGATTCATACAGAGGCCCCACCCGTCACCCACCTTCTTGCTCGATCTCCGTTCGATCGCTTCCTTCACGGGGCCTTCCGTGGTTCCCGGAAGGACAGTGCTCTTCACCGCAACCACATGGTACTCCCGTTTACTGGCCAATGCGTCCCCAATTGCCTCTGCAGCTGCAATGATTTGTGAAAGATCCGTTTGTCCGTTCACAGTCGGTGTGCCCACGCATATCAAGGTCACTTCCGATCCATGAATGGCGCTGTGCGTGTCTGTGGTCGCAATCAGCTTTCCGTTTTGCCGAACAGTCCTCAGCAAATCATCTAGACCACGCTCGTGGATTGGTGGTCGACCTGCATTGATTTCATGGACCACTTCCGGCCGGACGTCTACACAGGTAACGCTGTAACCTCGTTCGGCGAGGCACGCTCCAGAGACAAGACCGACATATCCTGTTCCGATGACCGAAATTTTCACTTTCACCTCATGAGGACTGTTCAACGACTTCTTCCGTTAACAATTCTTCCAACTCCACGAATCTTTTATACCACTCGAGCAAGCGCTTGAGCCCAGACTCTAACTCTACCTGCGGGGCGTATCCCAGTAAAGTCCGGGCCTTTTCGAGATTCGGACAACGTCGGTTCGGATTGTCCGTTAGATAATCCACTTCATCGCTTGGTTTGTGAATGACCTGTCCGCGACTGCCTGCAGTCCTGAGCAACATCCCGGCAAGCTCTCGCATGGAGACCTCAGGCGATTCCGATCCAATATTGAACGGCTCTGCATGATATGGAGACAACAACACGAGCAGATAGCCTGTCAGGGCGTCGGAGATGTAGCAGAAAGTGCGGGTGGGGCTCCCGTCCGAACGCAGAATAATGTCGCGATCAGCGAGTATGTCTCGGCAAAAATCCGGAAGCACTCGACCATCGGCGAGCCGAAGGCCAGGGCCGTAATTGTTAAAAGGTCTGACAATTTTGGCAGGCACTTCATGCTGTTTGGCATACAGGTAACAAAGCGTCTCACCCAAGCGCTTGGATTCGTCATAGCAGGCCCGAGGACCGATACAAGCCACGTTTCCTCTAAACTGTTCACGAGTGGGAATTTCCTCTGCGGGCGGATCACCGTAGATCTCGCTAGAACTGAAATAGAGTATGCTCTCGCTTCTGTGGGATCTGGCAAGATCCAGCATGTGGCGCAACCCTGAGACATTCGTATCAAGTGTCTCGAGGGGATACCGCCGATATACTTTCGGGCTGGCTATCGAGGCAGCATGGATGATGAAATCAAAAGAGCCTTCGCTGTTATGTTGCCATGGCTTGGTGATGTCTTGCCTTACCAACTTCACATGCGGATTAGCATTCGTCAGTTCCGTCAGCCATCGAGGACACCCTCGAATATAGTTGTCAGCGGCCACAATGGATACGCAGCCTCGGCTGGAGAATCTACGATCGAGATAGGAGAAAAAATGAAGGAAACCAAAACCTAAGAAACCAGCCGCACCAGTAATCAGTATTCGCTTCCCGCGGAACGCCTCTACACGCTCACCAAGCGTCTCCGTTATCCGCCCCCAATCTTCATCCAACCAATCTTGCGCCACCGAATATAAGGATGTACCGGTATTCATATGCACAACTTCCTCCGACGATAATCGATCCGCCTAAACTTCGTGCCGTCCGAATAATCGCACTGCTCGAGCAAGATCCTCAACCGTTCCGATGTCAATATAAGGATGATCGGATACTCGTACTGAATCGACGTGAAGTCCTTTGTTTATAGCACTCTGGATAACATCTCCTATAAATATTTCCTTTTGCCCTGCCGAGGAAGATCCAGAGAGTGCAGCGGTGGCATGCAAAAAATCACTGAACGTTGAATTCCAGACCGCAACTCCCCATGTGTACTGCAAGTGTGTATGGCGTGGCTTGATAGTTAATGACTTCACTCGTCCCATCTTATCCACTTCCACCATGTCTACTTTTTCTGGCTTGTCGGCAGGGAACAGTCCGAGAACCACATCCGCAGATGTGGCGACCTGTCGATTCAGAACATGCACAAAAGCATCTCGAGCATCAAAGAGGATGTCTCCGAAACCCAGGGCAATTCGCGCGCCCCTGACAAAGGGATAGGCTTGATCAAGGGTATAGGGCACATTTGGAGTTCTTTCCACGACGAGATAACCAAGATGCATATCGAGAAGGGAACCATTTCCAAAATAGGATGGAATATCCCATTTGTCTCTGCGGATCACGATGTACGCATTTTCAATTCCTGCCCACCGCATTCTCTCGAGCACATAATGGCACGCCGTTTTCGGCCTTAACTGACCGTCAAGACTCTGCTGGAAAAATCCGACCGGCAGGAGTTCTTTGCTACATGGAATCGGCATGATCCTGGTTGCCTGCCCTCCGGCAGGAATCAGTCCGACCAAAGGAGGGGCCTCTACCAAACCTTCCATGGTGCCTTACCAGACTGCCATAGGTCCTCCAAGTATGCTTTCTCTTTCAAGGTATCCATACAAGACCAAAAACGCTCATGTCGGTACCCGATCAACTGACGCTCGAGTGTCAGACGCTCTATTGGTCCCTTTTCCCACGCTATGTCGTCATCTTCAACGTAATCAATCGTTTCATTCTGCAGGACATAAAAGCCACCATTGATCCACCCTTCTTCGCCATGCGGCTTTTCCTTGAAATCCACGATGTGCTCGGCATCGAACACCAACCGTCCGAATCTTGCCGGTGGCAAAACCGACGTTACCGTGGCTAACTTCCCGTGCGCCTTATGAAACTTAATAGTGGCTTCGATATCAACGTCGGCTACGCCGTCACCATACGTGAACAAGAACGTTTCATCATGCTCCAGCCATTTTTTCAGCCGCCTCAAGCGACCGCCAGTCTGTGTGTGCAGACCGGTATCCACAAGGTGCACCGTCCAATCCTCATGCTTCTTTCCGTTGTGAATCGTCGTTTTGCCGGTGCCGAGATCGACGGATATATCCTTGTTGAAGGCATAGAAATTCAGAAAGTACTCTTTGATCATTTCTCCCTTGTAACCAAGTGCGATGATGAACTCCTTAATGCCATGGGCGGCATAAATTTTCATAATGTGCCACAAGATCGGCTTTCCGCCGATCTCGACCATCGGTTTTGGGCGAAGATGAGTCTCCTCTGAAAGACGCGTCCCCATGCCTCCCGCAAGAATCACAGCCTTCATGGTTGGTTCCTTTGATGTCAATATGGGGTTTGGTACAAAACACCGACCAGCCAACTCTGCTTCCTAGATGTCAAAATAGGAATTTCAATCCGACGAAATACGCACCATCATTCCTCGAACTTCCGAACGGAAGCTTGCGTGTCCACCGGACCTCCGCAAGCGTCGGAGTGCCGGCCGAGTTTGTCGGCGTTGGCACGAGAACTTTGAGCACCTGCTCAACTTCTGGAGCATGGTCCATGAGCACTAACATCCCCCCACTGCTGATGTTGAGAGACAACGCCTTCCCGCTGTTCGCCGCATTCGAGGGATCGTCTACTTGGGTCGTCATCTCGAACGGTACCGGTCTCAATAAAGGCACGCGTTCTCGGTGGTTTTGAAGATGGGTCGAGATCGGCCATTCCCACTCGGTCTGTGTCACAACTTCCCCCCTGTTAGTCCTGTTCAATGCGCTGTCACCCGGTGACCAAGCCCCTCTTCCTGATCAGCTCTTCACAACCAAGGTCGTTTGGACTTGAAGGGTGATGTCCTACACGGGCCAGTATAGGGATGCCTTGAAAGACCCGACAATACCGATGACGTAGGTCTGCATCACAAAAGGAGGGTGTTGACTCCCTCTAAAGTGTTAGATAGAATCCTCCAGTCTGTCTAAACATTGAAGCCAGTTTAGTGTTCTCTCCGTAACGCGTTACATTTAAGACTTCCCACCGAGCATGAGCGATCCATTACCTGTTCCTGACCCAGCCGAAACGCTTGCCGACCAACGGGCGGGACCAGGAATCGTCGTTCTTTCGGCTTCCATGCAATTGCTTCACATGAATCGTCAGGCCTCGGAGCTGTCTAAACAAATCAATGTGGCCGAGCATGGGGGCGGCAGCTCCCGAGCGGCCCACGGCGTGCTTCCAACGGCCCTGACCGAGCTTTGCGGGGAGATCGTCAAAGCACTGCATATCCGTACCGAAGCGAAGGATTGGGAACAATTTGAGATCAAGCGTGTTGCCGGTAATCCCGAACAACCCGTCCTCCTTAGGGGATTTGGCTTGCCGGACCGGGGGGGCGTGCAATTTGCCAGGTTGGTGGTGACCCTCGAAGAACTAGGTCGCCGGCAGCAGCTGAATACCGACCAAGCCAAGGAAAAGTTTTCGCTCACCAACCGTGAACAATCGGTAGTCGAGCACCTGGCTAAGGGCTGGACAAACAAGGAAATTGCTAATGCGCTTCAAATCACCGAGCAGACGGTCAAAG
This sequence comes from uncultured Nitrospiraceae bacterium, assembly GCA_963730935.1. GTDB lineage: Bacteria > Nitrospirota > Nitrospiria > Nitrospirales > Nitrospiraceae > Nitrospira_C. The sequence goes on from CAVSTP010000004.1 coordinate 1,188,164, forward strand.
AACACATTAAACACATCATGCGGAAGACCAACGCAACTACCAGGACAGGTATCCTGGTTCAAATTTTTAATTCCTAGTCCATTTCACACACCATTTCCCACACCATAGTCTGAAAAATGCAATAGTGCGGTATTTGCCACACAATGGTCTGTCATTGTTATCTTTATTTTTCAACAACTTATGCTTAAATCTGATGGCCCACTGATTGCAGTTCTGAAAGGCAGAATGAGAACGAACCAACTATTACTCGTAAGCCTGGCGTTGCTATCGATCGGTTGCCAGTCCGGACAGCCGGTCAAACAGGCCGCCGCCGACAATGGCAGCTTTATGGGGCTTTGGTCGGTTTATTCGCACTGCCAAAACGCCAAGGATTTTGAGGAATTAAAGCATGATGCCGGCGTGCTCAGCACATCGGCGAAGCGGACGGTCTCAGGTAATGGTTTCGTGCTTCCACTGCCTGGAAAACTCGAGCGACTAGTCACGACACCATCTGCCCGACTTGCCGTTGATGTGAAGGCCATGTCGGCAGCATGTTCCTTACGTGCCGGACAAGCTGCGGTGGAAGCTCGTCGGTTTGAGGTAGCAAGAGAACTTCTGCACGGAATACTTGAGTACTACCCCCAGGCAGATTACGCCTTTTACACCACTCAAGCCAAGGCCCTCTTGTCAGAGATAGAGTCTGAGAAGCTTCAGGTTTCGTCCCTGAACCTTCGCTGATCAGTTCCTCCCCTGCTCCAGGTCATCCCAATTAGAACAACGTGTATACGAATGGCGCAACGGCGGATCCTTGCGTCAATACGATAAGCGTCCCCAGCATGAGCAGCACGAGTATAATAGGCAACAGCCAAAATTTTTTCCGTTCCTTCATGAAGGCCCACAATTCCATGACAAACTCGCCCATAGTCACCTCCGATGTGAAAAACCGATCTAAAACTGAAATTTCATGTGGGAGCGCGGTCGAGGCTGTCGATCTACACGATATGTTGAACTGGTATCCGAAAACGTTTGCCGCATCGTGTCTTTGCCCAACATCCGGAAGACGATGCCAATGGGGGTGATGAGTCCGTAAAAGATCACGCCAAGAATGATTCTGGTATTGATCCAACCGAGCACGTGTCCGACCCACATCCAGCCTCGGTGAATCGGAGCCAGCCAGGTTGGGACGAAACTTCCCAATAGGATGAGCAGACCTCCAGTAATCAGGGCCCAAAAACGAAGTGGTTCTCCTCGCAGCAACATTGGCCAAAGACCGATGACGCTGAACACTCCCCCCACCAGTAGACCGAAATGACGCAACTCCTTGGTTTGAGATCTCTGATCCACTTTTCCTCCCCCTATTAATCAAGAGCGAATTCGCTCTTCCAGTCAGAATCGTTCTCCAGAGGCTTTTGCTCTTCCTTGAATAGAACAAAGTTCTCGAGGACTAACACATCCATCTCCGTCCGCATGAAACAACGATAGGCATCCTCCGGCGTACACACGATCGGCTCACCGCGGACGTTAAACGACGTGTTCACAAGAACCGCGCAGCCCGTCTTCCTCTCAAACGCCGAGAGCAGATTATGATATCGAGGATTGGTGTCTTCATGGACCGTTTGTACTCTTGCAGAGTAATCAATATGCGTGATTGCCGGAACATCGGATCGAGGAATGTTGAGTAGGTCAATCCCCCATAACGCTTCATGTTTGGGGTCGAATGGCAGCCGCCGCTTCTCAACCACAGGAGCAACCAGCAACATATAGGGGCTGTTGCAGTTCATTTGAAAGTATTCTGAAACCTTCTCACGGAGCACGGACGGTGCAAATGGTCGAAACGACTCCCGATACTTTATTTTGAGATTCATGACCGACTGCATTTTCGTATTCCGTGCGTCTCCCAAAATGCTGCGGCCTCCAAGCGAGCGGGGACCAAACTCCATTCTGCCTTGGAGCCATCCAATCACTTTTCCTTCCGCCAAGTACTCGGCGGTGGAATCAATGAGCTTTTCATCATCTAACTGGTGATACACCGCACCGAGTTTTCTCAGTCTGGATTCGACATCGTCATTCGAATGTCGGGGACCGAGATAGCTGCCATTCATCTTATCGTGGACATTGTCCGCCGTCCGTGGCTGGTTTTCATATTGATACCAGGCGCTGAGGGCCGCGCCCACGGCTCCTCCAGCATCTCCGGCCGCCGGCTGGATCCAGATGCCTTTGAATGGTCCCTCGCGAAGGATTCGTCCGTTCCCCACACAATTGAGTGCCACGCCGCCGGCCAAACATAAATATTCCGCTCCGGTCTCACGATGCATGGTTCGAGACAACCGCAGCATGACCTCTTCGGTCACTTCCTGAATCGACCGAGCCAAATCCATTTCTCGCTGCCCTAATTTCGATTCCGGCTTGCGGGGAGGGCCCCCGAAAAGGTCATCGAATCTCGAGCTCGTCATCGTCAACCCGGTACAGTAGTTGAAAAACTCCATGTTCATCCTGAACGTCCCGTCGGGCTTCAAATCCAAGAGATGATCATAGATGCCCTTCACATATTTCGGCTGTCCATAGGGAGCAAGACCCATGACCTTGTATTCACCTGAATTGACCTTGAATCCCGTGTAGTACGTGAAGGCAGAGTACAAGAGTCCGATCGAATGAGGAAATGGAATGTCCCAAAGAGGGGTCAGATTGTTGCCTTCGCCGAGCCAAGCGGACGTCGTCGCCCATTCTCCAACGCCATCCATACACAAGACTGCGGCCTTCTGGTAGGGGGAGGGGAAAAAAGCAGATGCCGCGTGAGATTCATGGTGTTCGCCGAACAGGAACTGCGGCACGTCCGTTTTGTTCAGAGCATGATCGCAAGCCAAAATCTCTTTGCGAAGAAGGTTTCGCAGTAACAGTTTCTCTTTTAACCACACGGGCATGGCTGCAAGAAAGGACTGGAGGCCTCGCGGCGCAAATCCGACGTAGGTTTCAAGAAGCCGCTCGAATTTGACCAGCGGCTTGTCATAAAACACAATGTATTGAAGATCTTTGATCCCGATCCGTCCTTCGTTCATACAATACTCAACCGCACGATGAGGAAATCCTGGATCATGCTTCTTTCGTGTGAATCGTTCTTCCTGTGCCGCCGCGATGATCTCGCCGTCGCGCACGAGGCAGGCGGCGCTGTCATGGTAGAAGGCAGAGATGCCGAGAATATGCACGCTGTATCCTCCCCGCTAGATGCTTTGAGACATTAAGGATTGAAACACTCGATCATAGGCGTTCGCCGACTGCGCCCAGGATACATCGGTGTGCATGGCATTTTCCATGAGCCTCTTCCACGTGTCCATACCCTGAAAGACGGGAAGGGCCTCCTCAACCGTAGAAATCAAGGACTTGGCCGTATGCTGCTTGATGTGAAATCCAGTAGCGCGGGCGGTATTAAGGTTCCGGGGTGAAAACGGCACGACCGTGTCCGCCAATCCTCCCGTCTTGCGGACGATCGGGATCGTACCATATCGCAGGCTATAGAGCTGACTCAGTCCGCATGGCTCGTATTGCGAAGGCAGAATAAACATGTCGGCCCCCCCTTCAATTCGATGGGCAAGGCCTTCATCAAAGCCAATACGAAGTCCAATCTTGGCCGGGTAACGGTCATGGAGTGCTTTGAAGCGCTCCTCTAGGGCCGGCTCGCCGGTCCCCAGAATGACAAGCTGCAAACCAAGCATCATCAATTTCGGGATCGCTTCTTCCATCAGATCGAACCCCTTTTGCGAGGTCATGCGACCTATGAGCGCTATGACCGGCTCATCCGTGTCCGGAAGGTGGAATTCTCGTCGCAAGGCGTCCTTACAGACACGCTTGTTCTGCCAGTTTGTGGCGGTATACGGCGCCGGCAAGTGCGGATCGGTTTCCGGGTTCCAGAGATCGACGTCGATTCCGTTTAAGATCCCTTCGAACTCGCCTTGTCGATTGCGCAGGACCCCATCCAGACCAAAACCGCCCTCGGGAGTCACGATTTCCTTGGCGTACGTCGGACTCACTGTGGTCAGGTAATCGCTGAAAATGATTCCTCCTTTGAGCAAGTTCACAGAACCGTAGAATTCCAAGCCGCTGGGTGTAAACCATGAGGGCGCCAATCCGGTTTTGGCGAATTGTGTTCCAGGGAACATTCCCTGATACCCGGCATTGTGGATGGTGAGGACTGTCTTGACACCGCTCACCTCCCCTCGTGCCGCATCGTTTGTCTTCAAATAGACGGAGCACAGTGCAGTCTGCCAGTCGTGCAAATGCAGAAGATCCGTTCGCCATTCCCGTTCACGGCGCAAATAGGCCATGGCTTCGATGATCGCCCGTGAAAAAAAGACAAATCTGTCCAAATTGTCTGGATAATCGAGCCCTGATTCCTGGTACAGACCAGGGCGATCAAAATAGGGATCGTGCGCAATGGCCCATACGCGCAGGCCCTCCGGACGGTCATCGACCGGAACGATGTCTTCTTCAATGACCGCAGGAACCACGCCTTGCGGGGTGTGAATCGGCAGCGTGACGAGAGGGCGGAACCTGCGCCCTGATTGCTCCAATTCACGATATCGTGGGAGAAGAAGAATGACCTCGTGTCCGAGCTTCACGAATTCGCGCGGCAACGCCCCGGCCACATCTGCAAGGCCGCCCGTCTTTGCGTAAGGTATCGCTTCAGAAGCGGCGACCAGGAGCTTGAGTGGATGGGGCTTCCTCACCACAGGTCTAAGCGGCGGGTCAGGGACGTGGTTCGAGCTCGATTTTCGTACGAAACTTATCTTCATGTGCCCACGCATGGCCCATTTCGTGCAACTTGTCGGCTGAAAGTTCCTCCCGATAGACGAAGACCTCATCCAAAAATACCACGAGCCAGCCATGGTCGGGATACGCGAGGAACAAGGCGTCTCCCGCATCAACGGATGCTTCCCACCCTGGAGGCGAGGTGCCGACGGCAAGCCGCGAGCGAGGCACCATCGACCCATCCTTCATTCCAAAAAACGGCATGAACTCCATGTGTTGATACGTCGGCATCCCCCACGCGCGGACGAACGCGCGTGGTTCAAGTTTTCGAAGCGTGAGCTCATTGTTTCTGATCTTGCGCTCCTGCTCGGCGAGCGGCGGCATTCCGATGCATGCAGCCAACATCGCGAGCCCGGCCACCGCGATCAGCACGGCCGCCAAGTGGCCATACCGACACCTCACAAAAGCCTCCGGCTTTTAGGTTCAGCCGGTTTCACAGGCTGACACAGGTCACACTGGCATAGGCCGCGCAGCAACGTATACGAATAGATACCGGTATCGTGACCGTCGCTCCATTTAAACTGCAGCGCATATCGGCCGACCGGCTCGATGTCCTGCAGCATGATCAGCAGCGGTACGTCGTCGCTGTTCAGCCTCCTCACGCCTGTCCATTCGTCGACGCAGGCCGCGCAGGGACAGTGAAGTCGAAGGTGGCGAACCGGATAGACACCGCGGTGCCCGTCGCTCCACTCGATACCGAGCACACCCTTGTCCAACCAGGATAAATCTTTAGGTTCAAGTTGAGTGTCTGCCATGTGCACTGATTTCACTCGAGCAGAGATCACACCGACGCCGCCAAAAAATCCACAGGGGGGAGGCGCCTTCCGGCCACCACCGTAACATAGCTCTCAATGGCCTCCTCCACTTCGCCTCGGACCTGGCCGGCAGCCTTCAACCGCGTGACCATCGCCGGCGCCAGCCGCAAGGCTTGTTGAAGAAACGCCAGGCTGCCGCGTGATAAGGGCAGGCATGGAACCCGTTGTCGGGCCGCGCAGGTCACACACACGAGGCCGCCGGATGCAGGAGAAAACTGCGGCTCCTGAATCTCTTTGGTCCTACCGCAGGCCGCGCAATGGTCGGTCTGAGGGCGAAAACCGGTCAAGCCCAAGAGTCGAATCTGAAAGAGTAACGCGGTGAGCGCCGGATCGTCGCTCGTGACCAATGAGCGAAGCCCGTGCTCCAATGTATCGAAGAGATTTGGGTCGGGATCGCCATCCGGTGTGACAGCGCCCACGACATTGGCCATTCGAGCGGCCGCCGCCATCATCGTCAAATCCTCTCGGAATCTCACAAACGGCTCGATCAGATCGACCTGGGAGACCCGATACAGCGTATCCCCGGATTTCTCGAAAAGGTTCAAGTCACACAGGGTCAACGGTTCGAGCGCAGCACCCATACGACTTTTGGGTCGCCTGGCCCCCCTTGCGACCGCGCGAATTTTTCCCAAATGTTTTGCGTAGAAGGTGACGATGCGGTCGGCCTCGCCCCACTTGAGGCTTTTCAAGGTAATAGCCTGAGTCTTCACCAGCGGCATACAGTCACCCAGCGAACGAGAGCGATACAAGAAGACGCAATCCGAAGCTCGCCACTATCGGAGATATTCCATAAAGATGGTGGCAAGCGTGAGGTAGATGGTGATGCCCGTGATGTCGTTCGCCGTCGTCACGAACGGCCCGGCCGCAATGGCAGGATCGACGCCCACCCGTTTCAAGAGAATCGGCATGAATGTGGCCATGCTGGTAGAAACGAGGAACGCAGTGATGAGCGAGACTCCCACGACCACGCCGAGGAAGCCTTGATGCCAGATCCAACCGACCAGCGACAATATTACCCCGCAGGCCACGCCCATCAATAGTCCGATCTTCACCTCGCGGAAAAAGACGTTCCAGACGTCGGTCACTTCGACCAACCCGGTCGCGAGTCCACGGATGATGAGCGTGGACGACTGAAGTCCGACGTTGCCGCCCATGGCGGCGATCACGGGAATGAAGCTTACGATGGCGACGACTTCTTGGATCGTATAGCGAAACTCCCAGAGAATGGCACCGGAAAGCAAGCTGCCGACGAGGTTGGTGAACAGCCAAGGTAGTCGTACTTTGGCCGCCGCAACGCTGGAGGCCTTCGAGACCGCCTCCTCTTCCACGGCGCCCGCCATCTTCAGCATGTCTTCGGTGGCTTCTTCCCGGATCACGTCCACGACGTCGTCGACTGTAATGATGCCGACCAGCACGCCGTCTTTGTCCACAACGGGAATGGCGAGGAGATTGTAACTGGCGACCTGACGCGCCACTTCCTCTTGGTCCATGTCCACCGTGACGCTGATGACCTCGCGGGTGGCAATATTCTTGAGCGGGGTCGCGGGCGGCACCGTCAAGAGCTGGCGCAGCGACAGGACTCCCACCAGATGATCGTCCTTGTCGGTGACATAGATGTAGAACACCATTTCAGCGTCCGTCGCCTGCTGTAGGCGCCGGATCGCATCCTGCGCCGTCGCGTCTTCGGACAGCGCAAAAAATTCCGTGGTCATGATGCCGCCGGCCGTATCTTTTGGATACTTCAAAATGTCGGCGACTTCTGTCGAGTCCTCGGTGCGCATCAACGACAGAATTTCCTTCGCGCGCTCTTCCGGCAACACACCGAGGATGTAAGCGACGTCGTCGGGAGCCAGGTCTTTGATCAGCCAGGCGATATCGGACTGGAGGAGATCTGACAGGACTTGGGTGATGCTGTCCGTATCGAGTTCGGACAGAACCTGGCCGCGCTTGGATTCGCCGCGGACCAATTCAAAGACTTCGCGCTTCTCTTTCGGAGAGGAGAGATGGACGATGACCTTGGCAATATCGGCAGGATGCATCCGGCCCAGCATTTTTGCCAGGTTGGTGATCGCACCTCGTCGCAACAGGCGTTGCACGGACAAGAGCACGATGTCGGACTTGGTCTGCCCTCGCTCGCCTTGATCCTTCAATGCGTCGCGCAAAACATCTTTATCCCCGGCGCGGGGTTTCGGCTCGAGGGATCGGACTTCAGGCAGTTTTTCCATCGGCTGCATCACTGACCTGCTAATACCCCAGTTCGATGAGCACGTGCTCGTCTTCGCGCCACGCTTCCCGCACTTTCACCCATAACTGCAAAAATACCTTCATGCCAAACAGTCGTTCCATCTCGAGTCGGGCCTCGGTGCCGACTGTTTTCAGTCGCTCCCCATGTTTCCCAATGACGATGGCTTTGTGCGCCTCTCGTTCGACCAGCACGGACGCACTGATGCGGGCCAGTTTGCCTTCTTCGACAAACTCGTCGATCTCAACGGCCAACGAATAGGGTATCTCTTCATGGGTCTGGCGCAACAGTTTTTCTCGAATCATTTCGGCAGCCAACGTTCGCATCGTTTGGTCGGTCACTGTCTCATCATCGTAGGCTCCATCGCCTTCGGGAAGATGCGAGACCGTGACGGCCACAAGACGTTGCACGTTATCTCCCGTCTGGGCCGACACCGGCACGACCTCGGTCCAGGCAAACATCCTGGCGTACGTCTCGATCACGGGAAGCAGCTTCATCTTGTTCACAAGATCGACCTTGTTCAGGACGAGGATGACCGGGCGCGGCTGTTTCTTCAGGGCCGCCTTCACATGGTCCAAGACAAGAAGATCGCCTGGTCCCGGCAAACTAGTGGCGTCCATGAGCACGAACAGAAGATCGGCCTCTTCCAGCGTTTCTACAGCCGTGCGGACCATCCGACGATTCAGGAGATGCTGCGGCTTGTGCAGGCCCGGCGTATCCAGCAGGGCGATCTGCGCGTCCGGGGCGTGCACCACCCCGAGAATCCTGGTTCGGGTCGTCTGCGGCTTTTCCGAGACGATGGCAATTTTCTCGTTCAGCAGGCGATTCAGCAATGTGGACTTCCCCACATTCGACCGTCCGATGATCGCTACTGTGCCAAACTTCATGGCCGGACTCGCTCCTCGGAGCGGTCGGGCACCACCTGGTACACCGTTTCACCCTTCCGTACATAGCCGAGCCGTTCCCGCGCCAACTGTTCGATCCGTGCAGGATCATGCTCCAGTCGATCGATTTCTCCACGCAAGACGGTCGTGGCCCGTAGCAGGTCCTGAATGTCCCGTCCAAGCTGTTGGGCATGGTCGCGCATGAAAAAATAGCGTGGAAGTCCCATTTCGCCAAAGAAGAGGGCCAACAGCAGCAGCAGGCACATGCCGGCGCCGATATACTGTGCACCGGTCACCCAGCGCCGCTGCCAATCCAGCCACTCCCGCCCGCGATTACGTTTAACGATCATTCAAATCAGTACCTGATACGACTGGATGCTGTTCAAAAAGGCGTTAGTCTCACCCGCCCACCCCACCGCTTACTTCGCAATCGATTCCCCGGAACACCCCACTCCGCGATCCTCATTAGCCTCGACCAGGCATCGCTTCTCGGCCCCGATACACGGCGGCACTTCCCAACTCTTCCTCGATCCGGAGCAACTGATTGTACTTGGCCACACGATCGGTCCTGGACAATGACCCCGTTTTGATGAGGCCGCTGTTGGTTGCGACCGCCACGTCGGCAATCGTTGTATCTTCGGTTTCCCCTGAACGGTGAGAGATAATCGCTGTGTATCCGGACCGTTTGGCCAACTCGATCGCTTCCAGCGTTTCGGTCAACGTGCCGATCTGATTCAGCTTGATCAGAATCGAGTTGCCGATGCCTTCATCGATGCCTTTGGCAAAGATCTCGACGTTAGTCACAAAAATGTCATCGCCGACAAGCTGCACTCGCTTGCCGAGCTTTTCAGTCAGCATCTTCCAGCCTTTCCAATCGACTTCGCTCAATCCGTCTTCGATCGATAGAATTGGGTAGCTATCGAGCAACTTCGCATAGTACGCAATCATGTCCTCCGAAGAGCGCTCTCGTTGTTTCTCGGCTTCAAGCACGTATCGATTCTTGTCGTAGAGCTCGCTGGCCGCACAGTCCAAGGCCAGCGCAATGTCCCGCCCCGGCTGATAGCCGGCCTCTTCGACCGCTTGCATGATCAAGGTCAGCGCTTCCTCATTGGATTGCAGATCAGGGGCGAACCCCCCCTCGTCGCCGACAGCCGTGCTGAGCCCCTTCTTCTTCAACAGCGCTTTCAAGGCATGGAACACTTCGGTCGCCATTCGCACCGCCTCGCCGAAGTGACTGGCGCCGATCGGCACGATCATGAATTCCTGAAGGTCCAGCCGATTGTCTGCATGGGCGCCGCCGTTGATGATGTTCATGAGTGGAACTGGCAGGACCCGCGCATTGGTTCCCCCCAGGTACCGATACAGCGGCTGGCCGGTCTCATTGGCGGCCGCCTTGGCCACCGCGAGCGAGACCCCGAGGATCGCATTGGCGCCGAGCTTGCCCTTGGTTTTCGTTCCGTCCAACTCGATCATCGCCTGGTCGATGCCCACCTGGTCGAACGCGTCTTTACCCAGCAACTCAGGCGCGATGGCCTTGCCGATATTGGCAACCGCTTTCGACACACCCTTGCCCATCCAGCGCTTCTTATCACCGTCACGTAGTTCGATCGCTTCCTTCTCACCGGTTGAGGCCCCGGACGGGACTGCGGCACGGCCTTTGGCGCCGCTTTCCAGCGTCACCTCCGCTTCGACTGTGGGATTTCCGCGTGAATCAATGACCTGCCTGCCCTTGATGTCTCTGATTGCGCTCATGTCTCTTCGCTCCAGTTCATGCCAACCTTTGTTTTAACAGCTCATTCACTTTGCTGGGATTCGCCTTCCCCCCGCTTCCTTTCATCACCTGCCCGACCAGGAAGCCCAAGACCTGCTGCTTCCCCTGCTTGAACTGGGCAACTTGAGCAGGATGACCTGCAAGCACCTCGTCAATGATTTGGCTCAGAGCTCCATCATCGGACATCTGGGTGAGGCCTTTCTCCTGCACGATCTGCTCCGGCGCCTTGCCTGTTCTATACATTTCCGGAAAGATGTCTCTGGCGACTTTCAAACTCACGGTTCCCTGCTCAACCATGCGCAGCAGCGTGGCGAGCCGCTCGGGAGAAACAGGAGAGGCCCCGATGACCGTTCCGGTATTGTTCAACTCTCGCGTCAGCTCTCCCATCACCCAGTTGCTGACCGTTTTGGGCTGTGGGAACAGTTTGACGGACGCTTCGAAATACTCCGCCACATCTCTGGCGGCCGTGAGCACGCCGGCATCATAATCGGGCAAACCGTATTCCTCGAGAAATCGCCGAGTCCGGGCAGCCGGCAGTTCCGGCAAGTCCGCACGAAAGGCATCGACCCACTCTCTCTCCAGCTTCAACGGTACGAGATCCGGGTCGGGAAAATACCGATAGTCGTGCGCCTCTTCCTTGCTTCGCATCACGGCCGTCTCGCCTCGATCCAGGTTCCAGAGGCGGGTTTCCTGTTTAACGGATCCACCCTCAGTCAGCACCTTCGTCTGGCGCTTGATTTCATATTCGATGGCATCCTTGACAAACTTGAACGAATTGATGTTTTTCAGTTCGACCTTGACGCCGAGTTCCTGCTGCCCGGCAGGTCGCAACGAGAGATTGGGCTCGCAGCGAAAACTCCCCTCCTCCATATTGCCGTCACACACTTCGAGATACATGAGGACGTCACGCAGATTCTTTAAATAGGCAACGGCTTCGTCGGCCGACCGCATGTCGGGCTCGGTGACGATTTCCAACAACGGTGTGCCGGCACGATTCAAGTCGACAAGGCTCCTGCCCGAGCTGGCGCCGTGAAGGTTTTTCCCGGCATCTTCTTCCAAATGGGCGCGGCGGATCCGCACGCGCTTCGTCGTCCCGCTCACGGCAATTTCGATCCAACCATGCTCGCACACGGGGGCTTCGTACTGAGAAATCTGATAGCCCTTTGGCAGATCGGGATAGAAGTAGTTTTTACGGGCGAACCGGTTCTGCGGACCGATCGTACAGTTCAAGGCGAGACCGGCGCGAACGGCCATCTCGACTGCGGCTTTGTTGATCACCGGCAGGCTGCCGGGAAGCCCCAGGCACACCGGGCACGTTTGGCTGTTGGGCGAGCGCCCGAAGGCCGTGCTGCAGCCGCAGAACATCTTGGATTTCGTTCGCAACTGGGCATGGACTTCGACGCCGATAACGACTTCGTACATCATCGCCTGTCAGTGATCGCTCTACGTTCGCTCCCGTTCCTTCTTCATCGCCTCGCGACCGGCATCGAACGCCTCGCGCAGGACCGATTTCCTCGCCTCAACGTATTCTTTACCTTCACTCACCGCCTCTTCGAACCGTTGCCCGGCTTCGCTCGCAGCCTCACGCAACGTATCCTCCGCTTTACGCGCATAGCCTTTCAGCTGCTCGCGTGTTTTGCGTCCCGACTGCGGCGCAAGCAAGAGCGCAGCAATCGCACCCAACGCCGCTCCACCAAGGAACGCCACTACGCCGGTTGCCCCAAATCCCCGTTCATGCTCCATTGTGTGGTTCTCCTTCCTCCCGATACCGTTCACGCATGACGCGTGTAGCAGCCCTCACGCCGGCCACGAGACTGGCCACATTGGTCAGTAATGTGCCGCTGGATCCCCGCACGACATCATGGACCTGCTGAACAGACTCTCCCACTTCTCCGACGGCATGAAGCAACACCGAAGCATGCTCCACCCCGTCACGCGCCTGGTCGGCCAGGGCATTGAGATTGTGACTCATCGAACGGAGATCCGACACCAGTGCCGGCAAATCGGCATTCATCTTGGCCAACAACTGCCCAGACTCAGCTGCCGTGTGACGGAGCCGGATCAGCACTGGAACGAGAAAGCCAACGAGGACCGCAAAGGCCACGGCACCAAGACAGGCGGCGAGTTCCATAAGGGTCATAGACACCTCCGGGCTAAAAGCGGTGGCCGGTTGAGCATGTCATCGCACGATCGGCTTCTTGACGTGCCACTGAGTCGATTGCTCGTAGGCATGGGCGGCCCGAAGCAACGTCTCTTCCTCGAAGGCCCGTCCGATCAATTGCATGCCGATGGGCAGACCGGCCTTACTGAACCCACATGGAACGGAAATGGCCGGCAGGCCGGCCAGGTTGATCGAGATGGTGTAGATATCGGAGAGATACATTTGCAGCGGATCTTCACTTTTCTCTCCTAGCCGGAATGCGGGCGTCGGAGTCACCGGCGTCACGATGAGATCCACCTCGTTGAATGCCGCGCGGAAATCCTGACAGATCAGCGTTCTGACCGCCTGCGCCTTCCCGTAGTAGGCGTCGTAATAGCCAGAACTGAGCGCATAGGTGCCGAGCATGATACGGCGCTTGACCTCCGGTCCGAATCCTTCTTGTCGCGTTTTCATATAGAGGTCGAGCAGATCCTTGGTTTCCTTGGCGCGCAGCCCGAACTTCACGCCGTCATATCGCGCCAAATTGGAACTGGCCTCGGCCGTGGCGATCACGTAATACACGGCGACCGCCGCGTCGGTTCTGGGCAGATGGATCTCTTTGATCGTGCCGCCGAGATTCTTCAGTTCATCGATCGCGGCGCGGACCGCCTGCTCGACTTCTGGATCCAGCCCCTCGGTGAAGAACTCCGCGGGCACGCCGACGGTCAATTTCTTGAGATCCTTCTTCCTCAGCGCTTTCGTGTAATCCGGTACGGGCAAGTCCGCCGAGGTGGAATCCATCGGATCATGCCCGGCAATGGCGCCGAGCAACATCGCCGCGTCGGGTACGTCTTTAGTGATGGGCCCGACTTGATCCAATGACGAGGCAAACGCGACCAGCCCATACCGCGACACCCTGCCATAGGTCGGCTTGAGGCCTACAACGCCGCAGAAGGCCGCCGGCTGACGAATGGAGCCTCCGGTATCAGACCCGAGTGCCGCCACGCATTCATCTGCAGCCACGGCAGCGGCCGATCCTCCGCTTGAACCGCCCGGCACACAATGGAGGTTCCAGGGATTGCGGCTGGGACCGAAGGCCGAGTGTTCGGTTGACGATCCCATGGCGAATTCATCGAGATTCGTCTTGCCCAGAAGAATGTAGTCCTGTTCCCTCAACTTGGCGATGACCGTCGCATCGTACGGCGGGATGAAATGTTGCAGCATGCGTGAGGCGCAGGTGGTCGCCACCGCTTCGGTGCAAAGGTTGTCCTTGATGGCCAGCGGCATACCCGTCAATGGTCTGGTTTTGCGCCATCCCTTCAGCCGCGTGTCGAGTTCAGCGGCGTGTTGAAGGGCTGCGTCCTTGATCTGCGTCACATAGGCCTTGACCTTGGACTCGACCTGGCCGATTCGGAGCGCATAGGCGCGCACGATTTCCACGGCCGTCACTTCTCCGGCCGTGAATTTTTTCTGCAATTCGCACAACGACAGCTTGTGCAGCGCCATGATGATCTATTTCGACTCGACGATCCGATTCTTGTCGTTGACCCGCACGATCCTCGGCGCATGTCTTTTGATTTCTTCCTCGCCGTAATACTCGTAGCAGAAAATGATGATCTGATCACCGACAGCGGCCTTGCGCGCCGTAGGGCCGTTCAACACGATCTCCCCGCTTCCTCGGCGCCCGCCAATCGCATACGTCATAAACCGCTCGCCGTTGTTCAGATTCGAGCAAATGATGGCCTCGTACGGCAGAATGGCCGCCGCCTCCATCAAGTCCTCGTCGATCGTCAAACTGCCTTCGTATTCCAGATGGGCACCGGTGACGGTCGCCCGATGAATTTTCGATCGCAGCATTTGTCGAAACATTGTGACTCCACTCTCGACGATACCGTGGTCCTACCGCTCCTCAATGATTTTCGGCACTGCAAATCCGTCCGCTTCACGTTCAGGCGCATTCGCCAGCGCCTTCTCGACAGGCAACGACGGCTGGACGATGTCCTCCCGAAATACGTTGACCTGCCCGAGCACCGTCGCGGTCGGCTCCACGCCCGCGGCATCGTACTGTTTGAGCGTTTCCACGTGCGTCAGAATCTGGCTGAGCTGCTTGGCAAACGCTTCCTTTTCAGCCGGCGAGACTTCCAGTCGGGCCAACTTCGCCGCCTGTTCAACGTCCTGCAACGTAATTTTCATGGCTGTCGCTTCTCTCGGCGAATGTTCAAAATGGTCTTCCAGCAAGGCCACAGGGAGTCCGGCGATCGAGGTACGTCGCAGAAAGACGGACGACTGAGAACGAAGCTGGAAGCCATTTTCAACATTCGCCTATTCCACCGTCACGCTCTTCGCTAGATTCCTCGGCTGATCGACGTCCGCACCACGAAGCACTGCGATGTAGTAGGCAAGCAGCTGGAGCGGAATCGTGAACAGGATCGGCGACATCAGCGGATGGGTATCCGGGACGGTAAACACGGCATCCGCGGTTCTCCCCAATTCTCGCTCCCCTTCGGCGACGAGCGCAATCACAGGGGCCCGCCGCGCCTTCACCTCCATCAGGTTGCTCACCGTCTTTTCATAGAGGCGGTCCCGCGGCGCCAGCACGACAACGGGCATATCACGGTCGATCAGTGCAATCGGCCCATGTTTCATTTCACCTGCGGCATAGCCCTCCGCATGGATATAGGAAACCTCCTTGAGCTTTAACGCGCCCTCGAGCGCGATGGGATAGTTGATGCCGCGACCGAGAAACAGGAAGTTACGTTTCTTGTAATAGCGCTTCGCGATGGCCACGATTTCCGCTTCACGACCCAACACTCCCTTCACCAGCGTCGGCAGTCTCACGAGACGGTCCAACCAGGCTTTGCCGTCGGCCGCGTTCATCACATTGCGGACGCGGGCCAGATGCAGCGCCAACAAATACAGAGCGGTCAGCTGGGCCGTAAACGCCTTGGTTGACGCGACGCCGATCTCCGGACCGCAATGCGTGTAGAGCACGCCATCAGATTCCCGGGCCAGCGAGCTGCCCACGACATTCACGATCGACAGGACGCGCGCCCCTTTTTCTTTGGCTTCGCGCGCGGCGGCGAGGGTATCGGCTGTTTCGCCGGACTGTGAAATCGTGATGAAGAGATCGTTCTTTCCGACCAAAGGATCGCGATAGCGGAACTCGCTGCCAATATCCACCTGAACTGGCGTGCGGACCATTTCCTCCAGCAGATATTTTCCGACCAGGCCCGCATGCCAGGAGGTGCCGCAGGCCACGATCCAGATCCGGTCGACAGCCAGCAGGTCGGTCGGCGTGAGGCCGATGTCGGCTAGATCGGCTTCTCCGGTGTCGTAGGAGTAGCGGCCCCGCATCGTATCGAGAATGGTCTGGGGCTGCTCGTTGATCTCCTTCAGCATGAAATGGGGATAGCCGCTTTTTTCCGCAGCCGAGGCGTCCCAAGTGACTCGCGTCGTCTTTCGCGATACTTCCCGTCCGTCCGCGTCGGTGACCTGGACGTCGTGTTGTGTCACGACCGCCACATCGCCCTCTTCGAGATACATGACGTCCCTGGTATGCGCGAGCATGGCCATGACGTCCGACGCGACGTAGGATGCCTGCTTCGTTCGCCCGACAACCAGCGGACACCCCGATCGCGCCGCGATCAGACGCTCCGGCTCTTTTTCACAGATCACCGCGAGGGCATAGCTGCCGCGGACTTCCCTCGCGGCGGCACGCACAGCGTCGGCGAGGTCCAGCCCGCGTTGCAGATGCTTGTCGATGAGATGAGCGACAACCTCGGTATCCGTCTCGGATTGAAACGCGTAACCCTCTTTTTGCAGTTGCTGTTTGAGCGGCTGGTAGTTCTCGATAATTCCGTTATGAACGAGCACGCATCCGTTGGACCGATGAGGATGCGCATTCTGCTCCGACGGTTTGCCGTGAGTCGCCCAACGGGTATGGCCAATGCCGATCAAGCCGTTAATGGCCTTTTCCGCCAACGACTTTTGCAGATTCGCGAGCTTCCCGACGCTCCGGCGGACCTCGATTTTTTCACCCTGCATCACCGCCACGCCGGCCGAGTCGTAGCCGCGGTATTCGAGTTTGGCCAGCCCGGCGAGCAGAATGGGGACCGCTTCCTGGTTGCCGATATATCCGACGATACCGCACATCGCTTCAACTCCCGGCTGTCAGTTCTGTCATCGTGATCGTTTGTTTGACGGCTTCGCGCTCCGTCGCCGTGAGGCCGTCTTGCGTGTCTTTCCGCTGGAAGGACTGGGTTTCGACGTAGGGGTGCCGCCCTGCTCAACAAGGGCGCGCCGCTTTGCCGCCCATCCGGGCCGTGTGACCTGCATGACGCGGGAAATGACAAGTGAATCCGGCGGAACGTTCTGGGTTACCGTCGTTCCTGCCGCGATCACAGAGCCGGCGCCGACTGTCACAGGAGCCACCAACTGCGTGTCGCTGCCGATAAACACCCCGTCCTCGATGATGGTCTCTGATTTCCGCACGCCGTCATAATTGCACGTGATGGTGCCTGCGCCGATGTTCACGCCTTTCCCGATCTTTGCGTCCCCCAGATAGCTCAGATGATTGGCTTTCGAACCTTCACCAAGTTCGGTTTTTTTGGCTTCGACAAAATTGCCGATCTTGGCGCCCTTCCGCACGAGCACGTGGGGGCGAAGATGGGCGAAGGGGCCCAGCGTGGCATCGTCTTCGACGTGCGAATCGCGAAACACGCAATGATCGAGAATCTCAACTCGGTTGCCGATCATGCAGTCGGTAATCCTGGTCCCGGAACGCACGATGGTGTCTTCTCCGATCACCGTCGTCCCTTCCAGCATCACGTTCGGATACAGCACCGAATCTCTTCCGATGGTGACCCCGGCATCGATCCATGTGGAGGCAGGATCGATCATCCGTACCCCAGCATCGAGCCAGCGATGACGTATCTGCCGCCGCACGATCTGTTCGGCCTCGGCCAATTGGCGCCGTGTGTTGACGCCGATGCCTTCGTGCGGATCCTCGAGCCGAACCGCCGCCACTCGGCGTCCCTGCTCGACCGCCATCTGCACGATGTCCGTCAGGTAAAATTCTCCCTGCGCATTGCTCGGCTGCAACCGCTCGAGGGCGGAAAACAAAAAATCGCCTTCAACGACGTAGGTACCGACATTGATCTCATGGATCACTTTGACCACGGCATCGGCGTCACGATCTTCCACAATACGTGACACACATTCATCCGATGACGATCTCACGACCCGGCCGTAGCCGCTCGCATCGTCCAGCACCGCAGTCAGGATCGTGACGGCGGCTTCCTGCCGTCGGTGCACCTCCAGAAGTTCACGGAGCGTCGCTTCCCGAAGCAGCGGAGTATCGCCATTGAGAATCATGAACTGCCCCGGCATGGAGCGACCCGACTCCACGAACACCGGCCGCGTCTGCAGCACCGCATGCCCGGTCCCCAACAACTCCTGCTGTTCGACGATGGAAATGGGCACATGCCCGTTCCTGTGCCCTGTAGCGTCCTTGATGACCTGGCTGACGCGGTCGGCCTGGTGGCCGACGATGACGGCAATCTGATGACCGGCGACGCGCAACGCCAGATCCACCGAGTACAGAACCATCGCCCGTCCGGCGACCGGATGCAGCACCTTTGCATGCTTGGACTGCATCCGTTTTCCCAACCCGGCCGCCATGACGACAACTGCGACTCCTGGCACGGGACGGGCGGCGCTCTCCCGTGCAGCCTGCTTCATCTCTGTCTCCTTCACAGATGCCCGATTCATCCGATCGGCACTCCTGCTTCCGGTTGCTTGACGGTCCCTCCCCACCTGGCCTCCGGGTCAGTCGCTCCGAGGGACGGTGAAGGCGAGTAGAGTCCGCCCGACACGATCAGTTTCATGGCTTCTTCCACGCTGATATTGATCGCTGTCACCTCGCGCTCGGGAACGAGAAGAAAATAGCCGGAAGTCGGATTCGGCGACGTCGGCACGTACACATGCACAAGCGGTTCCTGAGCTAAATCCTGCATATCTCCCTTCGTGACGCCCGTCACGAAGGCAAAGCAGTAGTGCCCGTTTTTCGGAAACTGGATCAGGACGACGCGGTGGTACGAGCCGCGCTCGGAGAAGGACAGGATGTCCATCATGGATTTCAATGTTGAGTAGATCCCTCTGACCAATGGCACTCGGTTGAGCCATGCTTCCCATAACTTCACGATCTGCTTGCCGATGAAATTGGCCGCAAGCAGGCCGGTGATAAAGACCAGGAGAATCAATGTGACAATTCCCAGGCCGGGCACATAATGATCGGGGACCAGCTGCGCCAGGAGATCTCCGAGGATCCCGTCGACGGTGAGGAAAAGCGTCTTCAAAATGAGGATCGTGCCCCAAATGGGGGTAATGACGAGCAAGCCTGTCAGAAAGTAGCGTTTTAGCGAGGCTTTCAACATAAATCGCACCCGAGCGGACCGCTGTTCATCATACAGAGGTTGATAGGACGCTCGCAAGGGTTTTATTGCTATTTTCAATAACTTGGACTACTATCCCGCGCGTTTTGCGGGTGCGCGGGAGAACGTATGAGACAGCCACGGAAGATGAGGGATCGGCGGGGACTATTCCTCACCCTGGAAGGTCCCGAAGGTAGTGGAAAAAGTACACAGATGCTTCTCCTCGGTGCCGCGCTTCGGAAAGCGGGACACTCCGTAATCTTCACCCGGGAGCCAGGCGGGACCAAGGTGGCTGAAGCCATCAGGGAAACTCTGCTCTCAGCCACGTCCAACGAGCCGGTCACACCTCATACCGAGGCCCTGCTCGTGCTTGCAGCACGCAGCCAGCATGTCGCTCATTTAATTCGGCCGGCGCTCGGACGAGGAGCGATCGTGCTCTGTGACCGCTTCGCTGACTCCACTTTCGCGTATCAAGGGTTCGGTCGTGGTCTTTCACTGTCATGGCTGGAAAACGCCAATCGAGCAGCCACCGGAGGCCTCATGCCGCACCGTACATTGCTGCTCGATGTCCCTGCATCCGTTGGATTGGCCAGGCGTCGGCGCGCGCGCGGCAATCAGAACCGGTTGGATCGGGAATCCGCAGCCTTCCACCAACGGGTCCGCCAAGGATTTCTGACACTCGCGTCACGAGCCCCGCGGCGCATCCAGGTGGTCGATGCCAATCGGCCGGTCGAGGTCGTTCGAGCGGAGATCGAGGCTCTTGTGTTAGGTTGGTTGCGTACGAGAGGGCGCCGGACCCACGCACGATAATATGCCGTTCCACACGATCATTGGCCACCGCTCGACCATCGCCTCGCTCCAGACTGCGGCAGCCCGGCAACGTCTGGCACACGCCTATCTCTTTCACGGCGAAGATGCCATCGGGAAGCGAACGACCGCTCTCTGCTTCGCACAGGCGCTTCTCTGCGAGCGCGGTCCATCCGAGGACGGCCTCGACGCTTGCGGAACCTGCCGCTCCTGCCATCAGATCGACACGCGCACGCATCCCGATTACTTCGTGATTGAACCGGATCGTGAACTCGCGACACCCCAGATCAAGATCGAACAGATTCGGCAGATCGAACAGCAGATCATCTATCGGCCATTGGTTGGAGACCGCAAAATCTGCATAATCGACGACGCCGAGAGAATGACCATCGGCGCCGCCAACGCGCTCCTCAAAACGCTGGAAGAACCGCCCGATCACAGCCTGTTTCTCCTGATCTCAAGCCGGCCTGCCTCGCTCCCCGCGACCATCAGATCACGATGCCAGTCGCTTCGCTTCGCGACACCCGCACGCACCGATGTCGAAGCAGCGTTGATCCTCAAACGAGAGATGCGCCCGACCGATGCCCGGTTTCTTGCGATGCTCAGCGAAGGCCGTCTCGGAGAAGCCTTGTCAACCGACCTCAAGGCAGTTCGAGCACAGCAACAGGAATTGAACGAACTGGTCAGTCCCAACTTTTTGCGGTCGGTCACGAATGTGCTGACCGCTGCAGAATCACTCGCGAAGGCTGACCGTGCCGCCGAAACGCTTTCGTGGATCGCTCGTTGGGTCAGAGACCTTGTGATCATTCAGGTCGGCGGTGATCGCGATCAATTGCTGAACGTGGATCAGGTGCCGGTCTTGGAACGCGATGCACGACAGGCACAGAGCGACGCCCTGCTGGACCTCCTGCGCGACATCGAGGGCACCCAGCAACAGGCGACGAGGCATCTCAACCTTCATATGGCGCTTGAAAACATTCTGTTGCGGCTTCGCGACGCACTCCTCACCTCCGCGCCTCAGCCGGCCTAGGGTCTTATGCGAGATCAGCAAGCCTTCTATATCACCACCCCGATTTACTACGTGAACGACGTGCCGCACATCGGACATGCGTACACCACGATTGCCGCAGACGTGCTCGCGCGCTATTGGCGGCTCCGTGGACGTGATGTCTTTTTTTTGACGGGACTCGACGAGCACGGGCAGAAGGTCCAACAGGCCGCGGCTAAGGCGGGAGTCGAGCCACAAGCCTACTGCGACAAACTGGCTCCTCAATTCGAAACGCTCTGGAAACGTCTGAATATCAGCAATGATGCCTTTATCAGAACGACCGAACCTAAGCACAAAAAGATCGTTCAACGGTATCTTCAAGAGCTCTCTGACAAAGGGTTGATTTACAAGGACTCATACACAGGATGGTACTGCACGTTCGATGAGCGATTTTGGACTGAAAAGGACGTCGCCGATGGCCTGTGTCCTGACTGCAAACGCCCTGTCGAACGGCTGAGCGAGCACAATTACTTCTTTAAGATGGGCCAGTATCAGGACCGCCTGATCGACCACATCAAGACCCACGAAAATTTTATCCGCCCGGAATCCCGTCGCAACGAAGTGTTGGGATTTCTGCAGACAAAGAAGCTAGGCGATCTCTCAATTTCGCGTCCAAAGTCCAGACTCTCCTGGGGTATCGAGCTTCCGTTCGACAAGGATTATGTGACCTATGTCTGGTTCGATGCATTGGTGAATTATCTGTCGGCCTTGGAGTACAAGCTCAATCAACCATCGCTCGACCGATACTGGCCAGCCTCAGTTCACCTTGTCGGGAAAGATATTCTCACGACGCACGCCGTTTATTGGTCAACCATGCTTATGGCCTTGAACCTTCCATTGCCCGACACAATTTTTGCGCACGGATGGTGGACAGTCGACGGTGAAAAGATGTCCAAGAGCCGCGGCAACGTTGTCGATCCCTACTCGCAGATAGATTATTATGCAGATAATTATAAGGTGTATGCCTTTCGATATTTTCTTCTGCGCGAAGTGCCCTTCGGACAAGACGGTGATTTTTCGGAAGCAGCACTAGTGGCACGCATCAATAGCGACCTCGCGAATGGGCTTGGGAACCTCTTGAGCAGAACATTAACTCTTATAGAACGATCGACTGGCGGAATGATTCCAAATGTTCCCGCGCCACTCAGTTCGGATATAGAAGAAAGACTGACCACTGCTGGTGTGGAGGCCTTCTCTCGCGGAAGTTCAGACATTGAGGAATTGGCATTCAGTCGAGCTCTTGAACAGATCTGGCAATTGGTGCGAGCTGCCGATCAATACCTAGAATTTCATGCTCCATGGACGTTGGCGAAAGATCCAAGCAAGAAGGTACTCTTGGAACGGGTGTTGTATAGAGCAGCGGATTCTCTTCGTCTGTTAGCAATTGCGATATACCCATTCATGCCAAGTACGGCAGAAGCAATAAGCCAACAGCTGGGAATCAACTTAGACTTCAAAGTTCCCATTACAATCCAAGAGAGACAGTGGAACAATCTTCGCTCTGGCACGAGAATTCAAAAAGCTGCTGCATTGTTCCCACGGATAGAGAGCAAACCCGGCACATATTCAATGACTGGAAATGAAGCAACACTTTCAATTTCACCAGGAGCCAAACCCGTGAGCGACACGCCAACTCCCTCACCATCCGCGACGTCCACTGCGCCGACCGCAGCTCAAACCACCCTAACGCCTGCGACGGCAGCACCTCAGCAAATCACAATCGATGAGTTCCAAAAAATTCAGCTCAAGACGGCCACAGTGCTGAGCGCGGAACGAGTGCCGAAGTCCGAAAAGCTCTTGAAGCTTCAGGTCTCGCTCGGCGAAGAGCAACGCCAAATCGTAGCGGGAATCGGCAAACGGTACGAGCCTGAATCGCTGATCGGCAAGACCATCGTCATCGTCGCTAACCTGAAGCCCGCCAAACTGATGGGCATCGAGTCACAGGGCATGGTACTGGCCGCCGGCGACAGCGAGGTGCGAGGGTTGGCGACCTTTCTCGAAGACGTGGAGCCCGGCACGAAAGTCAAATGAGGTGGGTTGCCTCCATAGCCCTTTCATCGCTTCTCGCCCTCGTTCTTCCTCTGCTCTGCTCGGCCATCCCGGCTGAGGGCGAACCGCCGCCCGATCCACACCTCAACGACCCGAAGCCAACCAGGATCCTTGTCCGTGTGGTAGCTCATGGCGCGATGGTGCTCGGGCGCGAAGTCGGCGGCGCCCGCGTCACGATCACGGACCTCGAGACCAAACAGGTTCTCGCTACCGGCATTCAGCGAGGCGAGGCCGGCGACCAGAACCAGATCATGCGGACGCCGCACCTGATGGAAGAGCCCGTCTACAGCGCCCGGCCGGCGGCCGCATTCACGACGACCTTGGAACTCCGCAAACCGACGCTCGTGGAGATCACGGCGCAAGGGCCCCTCGCGCATCCGGCCTCCATGCAACAGACATCTCAGACCGTGCTGCTTATTCCCGGACATGATCTGACCAACGACGGCATCGTGCTCCATCTCTACGGATACATCGTGCAGATCGAGCATCCCAAACCCGGCCAATCGCTCATCGCCAAAGACGACGTCACGCTGCGAGCGTCCGTGAGAACCTTGTCCGGCACTTTGGTCCGGCCACACGGCGATTGGGATTCAAGAAAGATTCGCATCTATGGAGAGGTACTCATCGGCGACCGCATTATCGATCGTCTGCAAATGTTCTATTCCAACGAAACAGGTACGTTCGATGCGCCATTCTTCGTGCCGAAGCCTGATGAAGCTCCGGACGGCATCACGCTCCGCATGGTTGCCACGGATCTCTCCATGGGAAATTCCGGCGTGGGAACCGCTACGTATCCGGTCCTCACCGAACGATTAAAACCCACATCACGGCACTAAGTATCCGCACTTCAATTCCTACCGTTCCTCTCTCAGCATCTCCAATCCGACGCATCTCTGGCAAATAGCTGATTTGTTTGACATTGCCCACACGTCACGAGATGCTGACACGAACCGCCACCCGCGTGCGCCGCCATGAAGCTATCGATCATCATTCCGGCATTCAATGAAGCGGACACCATTGAAGCAGTGATCCGACGCATTATGGCCGTCGACCTTGGAGAAATTTGTAAAGAAATCATCGTCGTCGATGACGCGTCGTGCGACGACACTCCCCAGATTCTCCGGCGTCTGTCCGGCGTTCAGGTCATCCGCCATCTGGTCAATTCCGGCAAGGGATCGGCTCTTTCCTCGGGAATCAAGGCCGCTACGGGTGACATTGTGATCTTTCAAGACGCTGATCTTGAGTATGCACCGGAGGATTACCCGGCCATCATTCAGCCTATCCTTGATGGCTCATACGACGCCGTCATGGGATCACGGTTTCTCCGTGAGCGGCCAGTCTTTCTGGGGTCGCGAAAATCGCCTTATCTCAACCACTACATCGGTAATCTTCTCATCATCTGGGTCACAAATGTTCTGTATGGGAAGCGATTTACCGACTATGAAGGCTGCTACAAGGCATTTCGCCGTTCCGTCCTGCTCGACACGCCGGTTGAGGCGACTGGGTTTGAGTTCGACAACGAGTTGATCTGCAAGGTGATGCGAAGAGGCGTCCGGATCTCCGAAGTGCCCATCCAATACCATCCGCGTACCTACGCGCAGGGGAAAAAAATCACCTGGCGTCACGGCCTCGTAATGCTGTGGACCATCGTGAAGTGGCGCCTCCTTCCTCTTCCCGCGTCGCAAACCGTGATCGACCGTACCATGGTCGCCTGATCGGTCGGAGCACCGATGATTCAGAAAATTTGCCTCATCATCCCACCGTCACTTTTCCTGCTGGACGAACGGGTGTTCATGTCGCTGGGGATTTTGAAAGTGGCGGCGGTGCTAGAGCAGGAAGGAGTTACGGTCGAACTGTTGGATCTGTCCGGTGTCACGAATTACGAAGAGGCACTCGCAGCCCACATCCAACAGAGTCGAGTTGAATGCTTCGGCATTACGGCCACCACCCCGCAAATGCCGGCCGCAACGAACATTCACGCAACAATCCGGCGCCTCCGACCATCGGCACGAATTGTCTTAGGCGGCCCGCATGTCACACTCGTCTACGCCGCTGCGAAACATGAACGAAAACGGAGTGTGCTGGGTCGCGCCTCGAGGGCGGTCAAACAACTCACCGCCATGTTCGATGTCCTCGTGACGGGCGACGGCGAAATCGCCATCTTCGAAGCCTTGCAGCCATCCCCTCCGCGCATTGTGGATGGCGACGACTCCCGGTCGCAATACTTCTTGAGCAATGCTTCACTCGAGCAATTGCCGTTTCCCGCGCGCCATCTGGTTGACGTCTCCACCTATCACTACAGCATTGACGGAACCAGATCGCTTTCCATGATCGCTCAGCTGGGGTGCCCCTTCGGTTGCGGGTTTTGCGGAGGGAGAATGAGTCCGTTTCTTCGTCGTGTCCGCACGCGTTCTTCCGAAAATATCGTCCGGGAAATGGTGCACCTTTATCATACGTACGGAGTAAAGGGCTTCATGCTTTACGACGATGAACTCAATGTGAACCCCAAGATCACATCGTTGATGAGCCTGATTGCGAACACTCAGCAGCAACTCGGTGTCGAATTTCGACTTCGCGGCTTTATCAAGGCGGAGCTCTTTACTGATGAACAGGCAGAGGCCATGTACGAGGCCGGCTTTCGATGGATCCTCGTGGGATTCGAATCTGGAGAGCCGCAGATCTTGGAAAATATCCAAAAGAAGGCGAGCCGAGACGATAACTCGCGCTGCATAGAGATCGCCCGGAAGCACAATTTGAAAGTGAAGGCCCTGATGTCATTGGGACATCCCGGCGAATCCGAGGACACGATACGAGCGACGCGTGACTGGCTTCTCGATGTACGGCCGGACGATTTCGATGCGACGGTTATTACGACCTATCCGGGCACGCCCTATTTCGACGAAGCGGTTGAAACCTCTCCTGGCATCTGGACCTATACATGTCGGAACTCAGAGGACACGCTGCACAGTGTCGAAGTTGACTACCGCCATGTCGCCGAATACTACAAAGGCGCTCCTGGAAACTATACGGCATTCGTCTATACCGATCACCTGACGAGCGAGCAACTTGTCGACCTGCGCGACCGTCTGGAGGCCGACGTCCGGGCGGCACTTTCCCTTTCATTTAACCCTGCCGATCCCGGCCTTCGCTACGAGCATTCCATGGGTCAGGGAGCGCTCCCACCGTATATTCTAAAGACCTCGAACCCGTCGACGGCACGGACAGGGACCGACCTACTCCGAATCCTACCTTCACGATAGAAGCCGATTTTACAAGATTCGCTGTGCGGCGAGTCCGACGTCTGGCCGGTCTCGGAGTGCGATCTCCCCGCCACTTTCATGCTCGCTAAACTTGCTTTCCACGCGACACAGATAACCGCCTGCGGCCAGGACGCAGAAGATCGGCATGACCGGCATCCGAAAACGGCTGTACGCTTCCGGTCCGCTGCTGACCAGAATCACATAGGCAGCCGTCAGGATCAGGACCGCGATGGCCCCGCTCCCAAGTCCATTGTGCTTGAGCAGGATACAAACACCGGTATACAGGACGCCGAGAAACACCAGACCAGACGTCCATGAAGATAGTGCTGTCATCCAATCTCGCAATGGGAATCGTGCGAAGTCCAGTCGGAGGAAGGCTTCGCGGAGCGCCACGTTATCCGACCCGAACAAGTGCGCCAAATTCGATGGTCCCAAGAGATTCGCCGCCGTACCCTGTAACGTCGTCCGGACGAGAAGGACCGGATGCTCGGCGACGACCACTTGCGCGAATCTGCCCTGGCTCTCCAGTAGCTGGGTCTGTGAGAGTCGAGGCAACTCCGGCGGGAGCAAAGCCGCGTGGTCCTGCGCCAGCCGCCGCTGAGCCTCCTGGAGAGAGATGCCATCTCGCATGGCAATGATGGCTGCGGCTTTTGCAATGAAGAGATACTGGTTCTTGGCCTGGCTGAATTGCGCCGAACCGGTGGAGACGTAATTGCGGACCTGCCACCCCCCAACGGTCGCCGCGAACAGGAGCCACATGATCGCAGCCGACGCGAAGGCCGGCCGCCACCCCTTCGACCGTCGAATCACCAGGAACAGCATCACCGGGAGCAGCATCCCGAGATAGTAGGCGGTCGGACGCGTATAGGTCGCCAGCGCCAGGCAAATTCCCGCCCAACACGGGTACCGAAGGGAGGGATGTTGTAACGCGTACGCCATGCCCAGGAGGCACAGCGTAAGGGCGGTGCCGAATAAAGTTTCGGTCAGCATGACCTGAGAGTAATAGAGCGAGACGGGATCGAGCGCCAGGAACATTGCCGCAAGAAGGCCGGCCCTGGAACCGAAGAGCAACGAGGCGATACGACACCCAGCGAGCATGGTCACCAGACTTAATGCGATCTGGATCGCAACCACGGCGTGGGGACGGATGCCTGCGACGTGGTACAACCCGGAGAGAAGGAAAGGATAGGCTGGAGTCCTGATCGTCTCCGGTTCGAGCGGAGGAGTCACTGATTGCGAAAAGCTCCCGTGCTCAAGAATATTCAGTGCGAGCTGGTGGTATTCATGTGAATCGGAGCTCTCAAAGATTCCCTGAGGATTGGAGCTGAAAAGCAGCATCCCGAGCGCCAGTTTGCTGAGCACACTCAGCAAAGCGACTATCACGAGTGACCGTCGTAGATGATCGCCGTCGGTCGGCAGGAGCGCAACAAGCCAAGTCATGTCGCGTGAGGAGATGACGTTGATGTGAACGATCTTGTGAGATCGCGTACCTGGCATTCTAACAAGAGCGTTCCGATGGTCCAGGGAAATACGAATCATGACGATCAGCCGACAATCGGCAGCGCATAGTGAGCCGCTGTCAGGGGACGAGCCCAGTCTGCGCTTCACTGGAATGAACGGGGTAACCTTCGAGTCCGGCGACTGTAAGTTCCGTCGCTCTCTAATGTCCCCCGTTCCGCAAAACTTGCCGCAGCAACCCGCTCATGCGACACTAGACGTATGACAGGGGACGCTACATATACCCATCTCCGATCACGCTTACACCTTGCCCTCGGATTGAACGCAATCGTCATCGCCGCCGAATTCATCGGAGGCCTCGTACTCAATAGCGTCGGATTGATCGGGGACGCCGGCCACAACCTCATCGATCAAGGCGCCTTGTTCGCCGCCCTCTACGCCCACATCTTGACGGCGCGCCCTGCCACTGAAGCGCGGACGTTCGGCTATCATCGAGCCGGCATCATCACCGCGTTGCTCAGCTCGTTCGTGTTGCTGTTCACCGCTCTGGGCATCACAATGATCGGCGTGAAACGCCTGATGTATCCGGTCCCGGTCGATGGTGCTTGGGTCATGGCGATCGCCGCTCTCAGCTTTGCGGCCAATCTCGGCATCGCGCTGTTGTTGCAGCACGGGGCGAAGGATGACCTCAATATCAGGAGCGCCTTCTGGCACATGCTGGCGGACGCCTGGGTCTCGCTGGGCGTGATCTTGAGCGGAGGCGCGATCTTATTGACCGGCTGGACCATTCTCGATCCCCTCGTCAGTTTTCTGCTTGTCGCGGCTATTCTACGCGGCGCCTGGCCGATCTTCCGCGAATCTCTGGAAATCCTGCTTGAATCCACACCGCCGGGCGTCAGTGCCTCGAACATCGCAGGCGCCATTGAAGCGATTCCTGGCGTGGACAACGTTCATGATCTGCATGTGTGGGCCATCGAGCCGCGGTTGGTGATGCTGACCTGTCACGTTCTGGTCGACGAGAATCATGGCGCCGTTACGAGCGAACTGCTCAAGAACATCCGCGGGCGAATCGCCGAGGATTTCGGGATTACCCACATCACGATCCAGCTCGAGACGCATTGCGCCCATAAAGATGCGGTGCATTGCGACCTGACGACCTTGGCGGGCCAACACCGATCCGATCATCTTCACGCCCATCACTAGCACGCCCATGGCTCACGCTCCCGTTCCCTTCTACATGCTCTGCGGATCGCTCGGGGCGGGAAAAACGACGCTCCTCATGCGGTTGCTGGAACACTGGAAACAACGCGGACTACGCGCGGGCGTCCTCATGAACGAGGCCGGCGAAATCAGTATTGACGGGCCTCGGGTCGGCACCATTGCCGAGCAAGTGATGAATCTCGCCGGTGGATGCGTCTGCTGCGACACCAAAGAAGATCTGTCCTGGGGAATCGCAGAGCTTGTCCGCGATTATGGGTCTGACCTGATCGTCCTCGAGTGCTCAGGGTTGGCGGACCCGGCCGAGGTCATCGACGGCGTGACAGATCTCTACACGGCCAGACTCGCTCAACTGGAACGGGTCATCGCGCTCCTTCACCCTATCGCCGGGACAGAAAGCCCTTCGAGCGTCTTTGTCACGGAACAGGCCATCCGCTGCGCCGACGAGTTGATCCTGAACAAGCGGGACCTCTATGTGTCCGGCCACTGGGAACAATTCAAAGCCTCAATCCTCGCACGCAACCCGCACGCGCGCCTCTGGGAGACCACCCACGTACGCGTTGACCCCGCCGCACTTCTACAGTCCGAGGCCGGAGAGCGGCATGCGGCGACGACCAACGTCGAGTTTGGTGCGCCACGTTCCACTGCCCGTGCCCTCTATCATCCAATTGCCACGACCGTCCGCTTGGCAGGACCGTTGAACCGCAAGCGCTTCCTTTTGTGGATCCAGACCTTACCCAAGGAAGTGGAACGCGCAAAAGGCTTCGTTCGTTTTGTAAAGGAGCCGGAGCTGCACGAATTTCAGTATGCGCCGCCCGCAGAGGCTACGGTCACACCTGTGATGTTACTGGACGAACCCGAGAAAGCCATTGTCCTGATCGGCAGAGGGTACGACGTGGATCATTACGGGGCAGAGCTGTCGGCTTGCGTCGATGCCATCGGCGATAGCCCGCGCTGACGGAACTGAGGCCATTGCAGCAGGAGCCAGGCGATGCCGGCGCCGCAAAGTCCCCCGATCATCCATCCGCCCAGCACGTCCGTCACGTAATGCGCTCCAATATAGACGCGGGCCCAGCCGACGAGCCCGACGATGGGCCAACTGATCCATCCCGATCGGGGATACAACACCTGTAAAAAAGCCGCGGCTGTGGCCGTATTGATGGCATGGTTAGAGGGGAAGCTAAACGTCTTGCCGCAGGCCTGCAGCTGATGCAGGTCCGACATGCTCACACAAGGCCGCGGACGGGCCACCAGATGTTTGATTTGCGCCCCCAGAAAATCAAAGAGTCCGATGGAGGCCCCCAAGCTGAGCCCGCCGATAACGGCCTCCCGCGGAGAGAGCCACAGCCAATAGATGCCCAGCAGAATACCCGGAAGCCACAATACGTCGGGATCCGACAAATGGAGAAACCACCAATCCATCCAGGACGATTGCCCGGCCAATTCGTTGATCGACCGCGTCAGAAACGCATCCACGCCCATGGCGCTGACCATATAGGGTCGTCCACGGTTCGTCAACCGGCGCTCGGAATTCCGATCCGGTCGATCCCTGAGTTCACTTCGTATGGAAATGGATGCGGACGGTCAGCTCACCATCGACAGGCACGTCGCCTTGCATTTGCGGATCGAAGGTCCATTTTTTGAGCGCCGCGATACCTGAGGCGGTGAGTTCACGATGCCGACAAGGCTCGAGGATCACGACGGTGACCTTGGCATCTTTCGAGACCAGCATGCGCGCCTTCATCCAGTCATCGATCACGGTGCCGTCGAGCGCTGGCGGGATGCCTGGCCAAGGAGTGGATTTTGGAACCGGTCCACCTTGCTGGTCCTTGTTAAGCGGTAGACCGTGAACATGGACTTCCGGGAGCTCAATGATATCTTCCTGGTGGTCGCTTTCATGGGTCGCTTCGTCCCCGACGATCGCAAACGCGTTCCAAGACTGAACAAGAAGAAGGACAGAAAGTACTCTCATGACAAAGGGCATATCCTAGTCACTCTCACGGATAGAATGGTCAAAGGGAACAATCCATAAGGCCTCAAGGAAAAGAGGCCCCGAGCCGTACAGCGGTCGTACGTCGAGGCCTATTTCAGCATCATACTAGAAAAACCATTGAGCCCGAAAGAAGAACGACCGTGGCATCCCCGCATGCGCGACCCCGAGGCCGATGCTACCTTCCCCCGTATTGTAGAAGTACTGATGATCGAGCAAGTTGATGACGTCGAATCCTACTAACAGCTTTTGCTGATCCCACGGCAGATTGAACACGTGCGTAATTGAGGCGTTGTAAATGGTCCATGACTCGAAGTGCGAGGAGTTTGTGAACGCATCCTCGCTGTCCGAAGTCCGTAAGCCCGACCCATAGAGCATTTGGCCGGACACCGTTGTGTTGAATGGAAACCGGTACGCCACAACGGCCGAACTCGTCATCGTTTGCGAGTGGTCGCAGAACACGCCTCCCGCGGTATTGATATCCGTAATCTCCTTCGTATCCAGCAGGTAATTCCCCGACTGCAATCCGCTCCCCTTGCACCGGCCCCACGCCACGTTGCCGCGCGCGCTGAGCTCGTCAGTAATCTGTACTTTGAGGGCCCCGTCGATGCCCATTTGATAGCCCCACTGGAACGCGAAAAAATTCAACATTGGCGTCGAGCCGAATTGGCCCGCATCGGACTGGAAATGGGTTCGCTTGTAATAGGCCGCCAATTCCAGGGTGGCCCATTTGCTGAGCGCGTGGTAACTGCCCACCTCAAAATAGTGAGAGCGCTCCGCCCGGGGATTAAATCCGGTTGGATCCTCCGGTTGCGCCGTCGTTCCCTCGAGATTCACTTTGGTAAACGCGATCTGCTCAACATTCGGCGGCGTGAACAGTCGGCCATAGTAGGCATGAAACACGTTCGCCCGATTCAACTTATAGGTAACGCCGAGGCGTGGGCTCACCTGCCCTTCATTGTAGAAGCCTTGAATGATGTCCCCCCGCAGGCCGAGGTTCACAGTCAATGCATCAGTCGGGCTCCACTGGTCCTGGATCCAGAATTCCTCGCGCGTCTGTACGTTGGTATTGGCACCGGTTTGCGAGAGCACCGGTCCCACGGGGAGGCCGGTCCCTGAGTCGACAGCGAAGTCAAACAACTGGAATTGATTCTGCGCGTGCGTGTACTCGAACTGAAACCCGGTCTTTACGAGATGTTGTCTGTTGGGAACCCACGTATGATCGAGCCTTGTGCCGAGTGCGTATGCCTTCCGCTCCTGACTTGCTGTCTGCGTGTCATAAGCCAGCGCGTTGAACGGATCGGTAGTGAAGTTCGCATAGGAATTCCGAAGATAGCCGGACAGCTGAAAGAAGTTCTCAGCATTCACGTCATGGCGCCAGACGAGGTGGGTGTATTGAGAATTCTCCTTCTGGTTCTGGTTAACGGCCTGAGAAGCCACTGGTGAGAACGTGGGGTCCTGCGCTTGAAGGAGCGGCAGCGTGTCTCCGTTCACTTCTAACCCCGGGCTAGTCGGAATCTGATACTTCGCCACTGCATTCAAAAACACCCAACTGAAGCTGTTGCGGTTGTCATGCTGGTAGTCACCCCGCAGATAGGTCTGATTACGCTCGTGCTGATCGTGAAATACCGAATGGCCGAGCGTGGGCGGTTCGATGCCTCGATTCGTCGTGGTATAGCTGTTCAGGACATAAAATCGAACCTTCTCTCCGATCGTGCCTCCGTACTCGAACGAGGGGTTCACTGTCTCGTTGGAGCCGCCAAAAATTTGGGCCGAGCCGAACCCAGGACGGGTTCCGCTCTTGCTGGTAATATCGACCAGAAGTGCGGTCTTGTTGCCGTACTGTGCCTCCATGCCGCCGAGGATGATATCAGCCCGCTCCCACATGCGGGGCGACATGACATCGGTGAAGGTTGAGCTGACCCCTTGGGGAATCGGCACCCCGTCGATCCGGAACTGCTGGTTCGCATGGTCCTGTCGGATGTGGGTCTGTCCCAAGGCACCATAGGCCACACTGGGAACCGTCAGGAGCACGTCGGCCACCGTGTTATTGTTGCCCCGTGGAAGAACCTCAACATCCTTTCGGCTTAATTGATAGGTTTCGCTCGAGGCCTTGTATTGGATCGCCGGAAGCGGCGACACGATCTCTAAAGCGATCTCCCGCGTCACCGCAAGGGTGAGCGAGACGGGCGAAAGCGGCATTATCCCGATCTTCACCACGACGTATTCGCTCCGGAAGGTGTCCCGAACGGCACTGATCGAATAGGTGCCAGACTCCGGGACCCTAACGCGGAACTCGCCGGCCTGATTCGTGACCCCCTGAGCTACCATGGTGCCTTCTTGATCGCGCACCTGCACGATGGCCTGATCCACACGCCGAAGATCCTGATCCTGGACCGTCCCGATAATCGTCTGGGTGAGGTCACTGTCCGCCGCGTAGGTGAACGAGGCCGGCCCCTGAGGGACGTAGATGCTTCCCACTAACAAGAAGATACCGAATGAACGCGATAACGCTGCCCGCCGCATTCTCCGCCTCCGAAAACTCACCGGCGGACGTCAGCCGGATGAACAAAGTCATCGTCGGACCAACACGGGTCCGATCAATGAGTAAGGCGAAACCTGACGCTGTCAGGCATGAGGAGGTGCGCGAGAAGGACCGATTGAGGGGAATTCGATCGAAAAGAGTTGCGCGGGTGCAGGAGCTTCATGGGAACCGACGAGCTCGAACGTGGAACAGGGGGGGCCACCAACATCAAGCGAGCCGGACGTATGGTGTTGCACCCATTGGCAGAGGTCGGTATCGGAGTGTTCGTGTCCATCCGTATCAGCCGCAGCCAGCTCATGATGGACATCCTGGGCTACTGCAAAAGGAGCCAGTGCCAGCAGAAGCAGGATGAGGCCTACAGAAAGCCCGCGCGTGACGAAAGAATGACTCATGGTGCGGCCATTGACTATCACAAGGCTCCAAAGCCTGTCAAAATCAGCGAATAAACGTGCATCTTCCCTGATATTCCCATATGTTATGCACGCCCATGTAGATTTTTATTGAGGATTTCGTTATGCTACGTGGTTCAAAGCTTAAAAGGCAGGACATGAATCGACCGATCGACAATCAACACGTCATAGAAATCAAGGCATTGCCGTCCCCGCGTGCAATCAAGACCAAGCTTCCCATTCCCGATGAAGCCGCAGCGCTTGTCGTGGAAACACGAGAAGCGATCCGCCGAATCCTCCACGGGCAGGACCGGGAACGGCTACTGGTCATTGTCGGTCCCTGTTCGATCCATGATCCCGAGGCCGCGTACGAGTATGCGTCAAGACTCAAGCCATTGGCCGTTGCGGTCCGTGACCGGTTGCTGATCGTCATGCGCACCTATTTCGAGAAGCCCAGGACCACGGTGGGATGGAAAGGGCTCATCAACGATCCCCATCTCGACGGCACTTGCGACATTGCCACCGGCATGGAATTGGCCAGGACCATTCTCTTAAAGATCAATCAATCCGGCATGCCCTGCGCCACCGAACTGTTGGATCCGATCAGCCCGCAGTACATTGCCGATCTCATCAGCTGGACCGCTATTGGAGCCAGAACAACGGAAAGTCAGACCCACAGGGAGATGGCAAGCGGTGTGTCGATGCCGGTCGGCTTCAAAAACGGCACGGAAGGGAGTTTGCACGTGGCCGTGAACGCCATGACATCCGCCCGAACTCCCCATCATTTCGTCGGCATCAATGCCGATGGGCAAACCTCGATCATCAAAACCATGGGGAATCCGGACCGGCACATCGTGTTGCGAGGAGGCGGGGGCAAGACCAACTACGAGGCGGAGCACGTCGCCAAAGCCGAAGCGGCCGTCTCAGGAGAAGGGATCGCACGACCGATCATGATCGATTGCTCTCACGACAACTCCAACAAGGATCATACGCGCCAAGGCACGGTCGCGCGCGAGGTGCTCCGGCAATTCCGCGAAGGCCGTCAATCGATCATGGGCCTGATGCTTGAGAGCAATCTCAACTCCGGCAAACAGACCTGGAAACAGGGCGTGGCACTTGTCCATGGTGTCTCGATCACCGACGGCTGCCTCGGCTGGAATGATACCGCAGCCCTCTTGAACGAATTGGCTGAGAGCATCGTCACCCGACCTGCCTGACCGGTTTCACGGTCTCGTCCGAGGCCGGCCTCAAGCGATCTGCATGCTCATCGATACCCATACCCATCTGGACGACACTCGCTACGATGCGGACCGCGAAGCGACGATCGAGCGGGCACGCCAGGCAGGGGTGGGTGCATTCGTGACGATCGGGTGCGATCTCGCCACCAGCCGGTCCGCCGTCACGCTCGCCGATCGCCATCCTGACATCTACGCCTCGATCGGCGTTCACCCGCATGAGGTGAAACACATCAGCGATGGGTGGTACGACGAACTACGCCGCCTCGCCCAACATGAGAAGGTGGTGGCATACGGCGAGATCGGACTCGATTATCACTATAATCACTCGGCGCCCAAGGAGCAGCGCGAGCGGTTTCGCGAACAAGTTCAGCTGGCACGCGAACTCCGCCTTCCCGTCATCATTCACACGAGAGAGGCGCAGGAAGATACGATCAACATCCTCAAGGAAGAAAAGGCGTCAGAAGTCGGCGGAGTCTTCCACTGCTTTTCGGGAGACACCTGGCTGGCGAAGGATGCATTGGATTTGGGATTCTACCTTTCCTTTTCCGGAATTCTGACGTTCAACAACGCGACGATGCTGCGGGAGATCGCCAAACAGACGCCGCTGGATCGCGTGCTTATTGAGACCGACTGCCCTTACCTCACACCGGTTCCCCACCGTGGCAAACGCAACGAGCCGGCCTTCGTCTCGCACGTCGCCAAACAGCTCGCCGACATCCATTCTGACCTTTCGTTGGCACAGATCGAACAAGCCACGACAGACAATGCCCACCGCCTATTCAGCAAGATGCGTGAGCGTACTGCCTAGTCGGCACGGGCTCGCGCGTGCCTAGAATCGCTTAAGCTGTCGGCCGCGGCGGCGAAGCGCCTTGGGAAGTTTTCGAGGATTGCCTTTCTTCTCCGGCCCGCGCCGGGGTGCCAAATCTTCATCCACGGCCAATTCCTTGTGGGGCATCGGACCTTGCGAGAAGGACTTCACTTGGAGTTTCTGGGCAAACTCCGGCGCCCTCATGATCAACGCTCCTTGTGCCTGCGCCGCGCGGATCACTTCGTGATCGGACGTCACGACCGCGCACGCCGCTCCATATTCCTGCGCCAGCCGCTCGATCACCTGGTCGGCCTTCTCGCCCCGCTTTGAATAGATCACCTGGACACCGGCGCGGTGCTCACGTCCTTCGAGCGACTGTCCCCGTTGCCATCCGTCAAAGACAACGGTCAGCGCATGACCCTTCCGATGTCGATAGCCCGCCAGCAGTCGCAGCACGGATTCCCGCGCCATTTCGGAGAACGGATTTGCACCGGACCAGCTCATTAGGGCCAACAGGTTGTAGCCGTCAATAATCACGTGCATGACGATGAGAAACCCTACGCGAGGCGATAGGTGCTGTCAACCGACCCACAGGCACCGTTCAAAACTCCGCTCCCCTTGACAACCCTCGGGACATCTGAGAGATAGATATATCTTCTGCCGTCCCCGTGGAAACCCATGCCCCCTGCTCGCTGGCGTGTAATCTCTCTAGTCGTGCTGCTGGGACTGTTCAGTCTCGATGGACTGTTGTGGCTTCAGCCTGTTAAGGCCGCGTCGCAAGACCAGCGGGATGAGTCGCCGTCATCCAAACGATCCCGCCGCTCGAAGGTCAGCCTCCTTACACTTCCACCTGCGATGATCCAGAATCTGAGGACTGCCTTCTCGCCAGAGTCATTTCGGTTGGTCCTTGATCTCGACCGCAAGACACGGGTCAAGAAGCACCTCCCATCTCGGGAAGACGGCTTGGTCGTCGAAATCCCTCACGCGGCGTTAAGCAAGTCTGCGCAAACGAAAATCGCGCAGGGATCGCTCGACGGCCGGTTCATCGTCAGGCAAACGCCCGACGACTCCGTGACGGTCACCCTGCCGAACGGATCGTTCCAGAGGTATGCCTTGTTTTCACTGACGAATCCTCCGCGACTCGTCGTTGACGTGGTCCCTTCAGGCGTCCAGCCTTCCGCACCGACGCTGGATATGATTGAGCCTGCGGCAGCACCAACTCCTCCGCCGCAACCGCTACCGCCGCGGGCCAAGGCCTTCACAACCATCGTGATCGACCCCGGACACGGCGGGAGAGATCCTGGCGCCCATGGGTACCGCGGCACCGAGGAGAAGGACATTACCCTGAAGGTGGGATTGAAGCTGCGGGAGCTCCTGAAAAAGGATCCGGGCGTGCGCGTCCTGATGACGCGGGAACGGGACGTGTTCGTCGAACTCGAAGACCGTGCACGGTTCGCCAACGGCAATGAAGCCGACCTCTTTGTCTCGATCCACGTCAACTCGCACCCTCAACGGTCCGTGCGAGGGATTGAAATCTACCATTTCGGGGAGGCCAAGGATCAGCGGGCCCTGGAGCTGGCGGCCCGAGAAAACGGCACTCCGCTGAGCAGCACCGGCATGGGATGGGAATATTTGGTTGCCGATCTCTTGACGACCAAGAAGATCGAAGCGTCATTGGAGCTGGCCTGGACCACCAAGGAGGCCATGATTACCCACCTGAACGGGCAGTATGCGCTCGTCGATCATGGCGTCAAGACCGCGCCGTTCTACGTTC
Organism: uncultured Nitrospiraceae bacterium; assembly: GCA_963730935.1. Lineage (GTDB taxonomy): Bacteria > Nitrospirota > Nitrospiria > Nitrospirales > Nitrospiraceae > Nitrospira_C. The sequence goes on from CAVSTP010000004.1 coordinate 1,225,813, forward strand.
TCCGCTTTACCAGCATGCCGAGCATCCTGGCAGAAATCGCCTACATTTCGAATGCCGCCGAGGAGGAGCTTTTGAGGACCGGTACCTTTGTCACACGCGTCGCTGAATCCCTTCATGAGGGAGTAGCCGCCTTTTTGGCCGCTTCAAAACAGCCGGCGCGATAATGCGCCACGCCCTGCTCACCGCGCCGCTATGCCGACCGTGAGACTGGTCCTCGAATACGATGGTTCCCGTTATGCCGGCTGGCAGCGCCAACCCGATCAGCCCACCATCCAAGAGGCCATCGAAACCGCCCTGTTTCAGCTGACCCAAGAAACCGTGTCGGTGATCGGCGCGGGACGTACCGACGCGGGCGTGCACGCACTCGGTCAGGTGGCAAGCTTCCGCATTGAGCGGAAATGGACGTCCCACGAGTGGCTGCGAGGGTTGAACGCCAGGCTTCCCGAAGATATTGCCGTGCGATCGGCGGCGATAGCGTCCGACGACTTTCACGCTCGATATGCCGCCCGTGGGAAGCTGTACGAGTACCGCATTATGAATCGCGGGGAACGGCCCGCCATCGATCGCACCTATCTCTGGCACATCCATAAGCCCTTGGACGAAACCGCCATGAAGCGAGCCGCCACTCATCTCGTCGGCACACACGACTTCTCCTCGTTCGAAGGCACCCTCACCGACAACGAAGACCCGATCTGCGACCTGCGGCAACTGTCTCTCGATCGACACGGGGACATGATGACGATTCACGCCTACGCAGATCGTTTCTTGAAACATATGGTCCGTGCGATCGTCGGGACGCTCGTTGAGGTGGGCCATGGTAAACGGGCGCCGGAGGCCCTCGCGACGATCCTGTCCGCGAGGGATCGTACGGCTGCCGGCAGAACCGCGCCACCGCACGGTCTGTTCCTCCTCCACGTCGACTACGACGGCGAGGAGGCACAGAGGAGCAACACTTCACTTGTTCAATAGTGTGAGCGGGGCGAGGGTGAGAAAAGAAAGACGAGGAACGGAAGGTCAGGGGGAGGAAGGCTCGTCGCGGTTCTCGAGCTTCTTGCGAAGTTCGATGAGTTCTTGCTCGAGGGCCAGGAAACGGTCGCTGATCGGGTCCGGAAGATTGCTATGGTCCATGGTCGCATCGGGGAGCCGCTCGCCCTGCGTCTTAATGACCCTGGCGGGCACGCCGATGACGGTCGAGTTCGCGGCGACGTTCTTGAGGACGACGGAATTCGCTCCGATCTTCACGTTGTCACCGATCGTGATCCCTCCGAGGATCTTGGCCCCCGCGCCGACCACCACATGATTGCCCAGCGTCGGATGGCGCTTCCCGCGCTCCTTTCCCGTTCCACCGAGCGTCACCCCTTGGAAGAGCGTCACGTAATCCCCGATTTCAGCGGTTTCCCCAACGACAACCCCCATGCCGTGATCGATGAAGAACCCGGTGCCGATGCGGGCTGAGGGATGGATCTCGATCCCGGTCAGCCAGCGAGCAACCTGGGAAATGGCGCGGGGTACGAAGGGAATGCCGTAGAACTTCAGCCAATGGGCGACGCGATAGGCCATCAATGCATGAAAGCCGGCATAGGTCAGAATGACTTCCAGCTTGCTGGTGGCTGCAGGATCCCGGTCAAACACGGCTTTGAAGTCTTGTCGAATCGCGTTCAGCATGTCGGTGATTGTACGATGCTCAGACCGGTTCAATCAAACAAACGGCGTGGGCGATCATCCCTTCTTCCCTGCCCACCGCATCCAGTCCCTCTCCGCTCTTCACCTTCACGTTGACCCTGTCGGGGTCGATGCCCGCAGCCTCGGCCATTTTTTTCTGCATCGCGGCAAGATGCGGCGCGAGTCGCGGGGCCTGCGCAACAATGACGGTATCGATATTGCCGACGCGGTAGCCCTTCGCCTTGAGCTTGCTCATCACGTCTTCCAGCAGCTTGAGGCTTGAGATCCCTTTATATCGCGAATCCGAGCTCGGATAGTGCCGTCCGAGATCGCCCTCTCCCATTGCTCCAAGCAAGGCATCGCAGACCGCGTGGACGAGCACATCGGAGTCTGAGTGTCCGAGCAGGCCCTTGCTGTGCGGAATGTCGACGCCGCCCAGAATGAGCTTGCGCCCCGGCGCCAGCGGATGCACGTCATAGCCATAGCCAATGCGCATGAGATGCCCCTTGTATTCTGCTGGCCGCGTTACGGCTTGCGGCCCGCCCGCGAAGCCAAGATGGCTTCGCCGATGACGAGATCTTCCGGCCTTGTCACTTTGATGTTCTCTCCGCTGCCTTCGACCACCCTGACCGGATGGCCCATCCATTCCATAAGAAACGCATCGTCCGTCGCGGCCAGCCCTTCGGCCTGCGCTTTCCGATGCGCCTCCTCGAGCCAGTCTCGACGGAAGGCTTGCGGCGTCTGGGCGAGCCATAACGGGTTGCGGTCGATCGTGCGTTCGATGACGCGATCCGCGCCAACTTGCTTGACGGTATCCCGCATGGGCAAGGCAATAATGGCCGCGCCGTCGACCGCTGCGGCTTCGACGACCTGTCTCACCATCGTTTCTGTCACACAGGGCCGAACGGCATCATGGATCACGACGAGGTGGACTCCCTCCCCTACAACGGCCAACGCCCGGCGAACTGAATCCTGCCGTTCTTTTCCGCCCGCCACCACCTGTGTGACCTTGGTAAAACCGTGTGCTTCGACGATTTCCGTTCGACAATAGTGCAGATCCGCTTCGGGAACCGCAAGAATCACCGCCTCGATGATCGGAGAAGATTGAAAGACACGAAGGGAATAGACGAGGAGTGGCAGCCCTCCGAGCGGGCGAAACTGCTTGCGGACGGCCCCTCCCAGCCGGAGGCCCAAGCCCGCGGCCGGGATGAGTGCAACGGTACGACGAGGCTCCGGTGCCATGGGGGGCCTCCGCGCCATGGCTATGGGCACGGCCGCATGACGAACCCGAAGCGGCAGCTATCCACGCGCGACCTGCATCTCCTCTCGCTCGGTCTCTTCCTTCAGCCGGGTGAAGATCATGCGTCCGGCAGTCGTCTGCAGCACGCTGGTGACGACGACGTCCACATTCTTTCCGATGTAGCGGCGGGCATTGTCGACCACGATCATGGTGCCGTCGTCGAGATAGGCGACACCCTGCCCCGCTTCCTTGCCTTCTTTAAGCACGAACACCCGAATGGCCTCCCCCGGCAGAACGACCGGCCGCAATGCGTTGCACAGTTCGTTGATGTTGAGCACGCGAATGCCCTGCAACTCGGCGACCTTGTTAAGGTTCAAATCGTTCGTGACAATCTTCGCGTTCATCTTCTTGGCCAGCACAATCAGTTTGGCATCCACTTCTTTGACGTGTGGAAAATCTTCGTCGATGATCCGGACGTCCACATCACCCATTTTCTGGATCTTGTTCAGGATATCAAGGCCGCGTCGTCCCCGCGCGCGCTTTAACGAGTCCGAGGAGTCGGCAATGTGTTGCAGCTCGTCCAGGATGAAATGGGGCACGAGGAAGGTCCCTTCGAGAAATCTCGTTTCACAGAGATCGGCAACCCGTCCGTCAATGATGACGCTCGTGTCGAGGACCTTGGGACAGACGGTGTTGCCATCCAGCTCAAAGAGTTTCTGCTCGGGGCTTGGCAGCTTCTCCTTGCCGAACCTGGCGCCCAGCACGAGGCCGAGATAAGGGAATCCGAGAAGAAAGACGAGGCCGCCGATATGGAAGAGGAAGGTCTGGACGTCAAAAATCTCGCCGCCCACCCATTCGACGAGCCCCGTCAACACCAGGCCCGCCGCCAATCCTGCCGCGCCTCCGACAATGATGCCGAATGAGAGGTTGTGTAGGGCATATTCTCCGGCGACGATCAATCCGCCGGTCACCGCTCCGATCCCGAACCCGTACATCCAATACGAGGCGCTGGCTCCATCCGCTTTGATAAAGAGCGCCATTCCCGCCAATGCACTGAGAAGGACAAATATGGCTCGCGATACCATACCTTCACCTCCTCTCGCTAAGGACGTAACGTTAAATAAATCGTCTGGCCTTTCCGTTTCAACAGTAGCAGGACCGCCTGATCTTTGGCCAGACCGGACACCGCCCGCTCATAGGACTTGATCGAATTGACAGGTTTGCGGTTCACCTCGAGCACAATATCGCCTTCTCTGACGCTCATTTCCTCTGCCGTACTCCCGGGCTTGACCCGCACGATGACCACGCCCCGTTCGCTGGGCTTGATGCCGTACCGAGCAGCCAGTTCCTCGTTCAACTCACGGACATCGATATCGGACAGCACACCGGTCGGGGCGGTGGACTCGCCGTTGTCCTCGGGGCCCGCCTGACCGAGGGACTTCGGCTGCTCCACGATCGTCACCTCGATGGTCTTGATCTTCTTTTCCCTGATCACCTTGATCGGCACCTTGCGTCCGATCGGCGTCTGCGCCACCGCGTTCCGAAGATGCGTCGGTGAATCCATGGGTTTGCCGTCGTATTCCGTGATCACGTCGGCGCGCTCAAACCCCGCCTTTTTGGCGGGACTGTCGTCCATCACGTCGCTCACCAACACTCCCTTTGTGTCCGTCAGTCCGAACTGGGAAGCAAGTTCTGGGGTTAGTTCTTGAATCGCGACGCCGAGCCAGCCGCGCACAACTTTTCCGGTCTTGACCAGCTGGTCCATGATCGAGCGGGCCAGATTACTGGGCACGGCAAAACCGATTCCCATGTTGCCGCCGCTCTGGCTGAAGATCGCCGTATTGATGCCGACCAGTTCGCCGCGCACGTTCACCAACGCGCCCCCGGAATTGCCGGGATTGATTGCGGCATCGGTTTGAATGAAGTCTTCGTACTCCGCGATGCCCATGCTGGCCCGCCCCACGGCGCTGACGATGCCCATCGTCACGCTCTGCGTCAGCCCGAAGGGGCTGCCGACTGCGAGGACGAATTCACCCACCTCAAGCTGATCCGAATCGGCAAACGGAATGGTCGACAATCCCGTCGCCTCGATTCTCACAATCGCCACGTCGGTCTTGGTGTCGGTGCCGATCAATTTGCCCTTGAACTCACGCTTGTCCGAGAGAATCACCCGGATATCGTCGGCCTTGTTGACGACATGGTTGTTGGTGATGATCAGGCCGCTCGAGTCGACGATCACGCCTGAGCCCTGCCCCCGCTCTTTTCGCTCACGATGCGGCTGCTCGCGCTTGAAGAATTCATCACCGAAGAATTTGCGAAAAAAGGGGTCATCGAAGGGGGAGCTTTGCGGCCCGTCACCCGACTTTCCGGACCGGCTCGCGGCGATGTTGACCACGGCGGGCTTGACGGTTTTGGCGATCTCGACAAAGCTCTTGGCAGTGCCGCCAGTCACGGGTTGCTGAGGAACCGTGGCCACAGGGCGGACCACTCCTTCCGTCGGCGAATCGTGTCCCGCCGTCCCACGCGGCAGCCAGCCGAGATCAGACGCTGCAACGACGCCGATGACGGCGCCCAATGCGAGGAGCAGATACGGAAGCGCCCGTGAACGGCCGAGTGTCATCATGAATCCTTATTGAATTTCACCCGCATAAATCCCCATGACCGTCTGTAAAAACTTCACCGCTTCCGCCTTCGGACGCTGAAACGAGTTCCGCCCGATGATGCTGCCGAATCCGCCGCCCTCTCGGATGGCCCGAGCCTCCTCGAAGACATTCTTGTCCTCGCTCTTCGCCCCGCCAGAGAAAATGACGATGCGTCGGCCGTCGAACGAGCTCTGAACCACATGCTTGACGCGCTCAGCGAGCGTCTTAATGGGAACCTGGGTGGATTCATATACTTTCTTGGCTGCAGCCTGCTCGAGATGGGCCGACGGAAGCTTGACCTTGATGATATGCGCACCCAATTGGGCCGCAATTTGGGCCGCATAAGCCACCACATCCATCGCGGTCTCCCCTTCTTTGCTGATGGCCGACCCACGGGGATAGGACCACACCACAACGGCAAGCCCGCCTTCCTTCGCTTCTTCCGCGATCGCGCGCAACTGCTCGTACATCACGTTGCAATGAGCCGATCCGGGGTAGATCGTGAAGCCGACGGCCACGCAACCGAGACGGAGTGCGTCCTTGACGCTGCCGGTAACCGAGGGCAGCGGATCCTTGTCGTCATGCAGGACGTCGTGGTTGTTCAGCTTCAAAATCAGGGGAATCTGCCCGGCGAACTGGCTTGCACCGGCCTCCAAAAATCCCAGCGGCGCCGCATAGGCATTGCAACCGGCGTCAATGGCCAATTGAAAATGATACAGCGGGTTGTAGCCGGGCGGGTTGGGTGCAAAGCTCCTCGCTGGGCCGTGCTCGAAACCTTGATCGACCGGCAGGATGACCAACTTTCCGGTACCGGCCAATTTTCCGCTTCGCAGCAACCGCGCAATGTTCGTTTTTGTTCCTGCGTTGTCGCTCGTATAGTAACTCAAAATTTCTTGTACTTGATCACCCATCTCGACTCTCCGGTTCGTCGATCACACCCGTTATGAGAGTACCGTTGTCCCCTGTATGTACGATTCGGCGTCCCTCACATCGTCGGCGCTGCCGATGATGAGCGGGACCCGTTGATGCAGCTTTTTCGGCTCGATGTCGAGGATGCGGGTCACGCCGGTGCTCGCTCTGCCGCCTGCCTGCTCGACGACCATCGCCATGGGATTGGCCTCGTACAGCAATCGCAATTTTCCTTCCGGTTTGTTGATCTCGCCTGGATACAAATAGATCCCCCCGCCGAGAAGGAGCCGGTGCACGTCGGCCACGAGACAACCCGAATAGCGGCTGGTGTAGGGACGGCCTGCCGCCTTGTCGGGCTTCTTGAGCGAATCAACGTATCGCTTGGTTCCGTCCGGCCATTTTTCGTAATTGCCTTCATTCACGGCGTATACTTTTCCACGCGAAGGCATCTTGATGCCGGGATGAGACAATTGATACTCCCCGACGTTGGGATCGAGCGTAAACCCGTAAACGCCCTTGCCGGTCGTAAAGACGAGCATCGTGCTCGGCCCGAACAGAAAATAGCCGGCCGCCAGCTGATGGGTGCCTTTCCTGAGCAAATCGTTGTCTCCCGGCGGCTGATCCTGATGCTGGTGCTCGATGATCGAAAAGATCGATCCCAGCGGCATGTTGACGTCGGTGTTCGACGAGCCGTCCAATGGATCAAAGAGCACCATGTAGGGTGCGGGTCTGCCCGGCGAGTCGACAAAGACCGGCTTTTCCATTTCTTCCGAGGCCAAGGCGCCGGCCACGCCGTCCCGCTGCAAGACCTCAATAAACGTATCATTAGCAATCTGATCCAGCTTTTTGACGGATTCACCCTGGACGTTCGTCTCGCCGGTGATCCCCAGCATATTGAGCAGTCCGGCAATCCGCAGGTCGCGGGCGAGGGTCTTTCCGACCAGCCCAATGGCGGAGAGCAGCGCGGTCAAGGATCCGGCCCCGCCGAGCGAAGCGGGAGGATTGGCCATGAGAAATTGTTCGACGGTGAGCGGCCGCTGCGACATGGAGGGGCAAGACCTGTATAAAGCCAAAGAGCCTCGCCGTCGCGGCTACGCGAGGGGCGAGTCCCGAACATGAGTATGATTGTGAGCGATTATAGCCCGTCTCGAGTGGGCGGGCAACGAATCTCCAGTCTCGTTAAGAGGGCCCTTTGGCGGGCGGGAAGCCATCGACTAAATCGGCAACGATGGCGCCAATGATGACCTTGGCCTTCATTCGAACAGGGATACGCCGTTCGTCGGTCGTGAACCAGACTCGTATGTTGCCCTTGTTGATAAACAGGCCTTTAAACGGCATGATCACAACCACTTGCGCGGTTTCCGCCCTTCCCCACGCCCCCTCCAACATCTCAATATTTTCGACCCGCACCTCCACTTGTCGGTTCTTTTTATCGTGATAGACGTTGAGCATGAGCGAGGCCCCGGGGGTCATCGGTAGCTGGTTACGGACATAATAGAGGCAGGAAATCAAATCCTGAGTTCCCGCAGGAATGGGAACGGTTTCTGTCGTGCCCTGCCGCACCGCGGTGACCGTTCCCTCGGCATGGTGAAAGGTGTACTCGATGTCTTCCTTGTTCTTCCCTTCTCGACGATGGAAGACCATATGCTGCGGCAGCTGGGTGCGGAGATCGAACTCCGACTCCACCCGATTGTCCACCGGGAAAAACTTACTGATCGCAGGTCGGGATTGCGCTGTCGTCACCAGCTTAGCCCGTGACCTGTCCGCAGTGCCGTCGGGCTGGACTTCCATGACGGCCGTTCCCGCGAGGATGTTCAACCAGGATATGTCGTAGGTCAGCCGCTCTCCGGTTTGGACCGCTTGGGCTGACGCGTCAGTCGCGTCTGCTAGGGAGCCAGAGGTCCCTCCCAAGAGAAGACAGATCAACGCGTACCAATACCACAGGCGAATCATGATGACAGGTGTATGTGTTCGCAGAGAAGGCTAAGAGGGCATCGTGCCGTTTGACCGCGGCCAATTCTCCCTCCACAGCGGCCCTGATGGCCGTGAGGCGGTCAGCCGATGCGGCTTCGAAGCGCAGGACCAATGCCGGTTGGGTGTTGGAAGCCCTGATTAAACCCCAGCCGTCCTGAAAGATGGCTCGCACCCCGTCGATCGTCACGACTTCACGGACAATGTCCTTGCCTGGCCCGATGGGCTGGCGGGAGCGGGCATAGCCGGCCAAGCGCTCCTGGACCTGCTTGACCAATTCGAATTTGATCGTATCCGGAGTATCCACGCGAATCTCAGGGGTCACCGCCGTGGCAGGCAGATCGGCGACCAGCGAAGAGAGCGGCTTTCCGGTTTTGGCGAGAATTTCAACCAGACGGCAAGAGGCATAAATTGCATCGTCATAGCCGAAATACCTGTCGGCAAAAAACATGTGCCCGGACATTTCTCCGGCCAGCACCGCGTGCTCGCTCTTCATCTTGGCTTTGATCAGGGAGTGACCGGTCTTCCACATGATCGGCCGACCACCCTGTTTCGCAATATCGTCATAGAGACACTGAGAAGCCTTCACCTCGGAGATGATAGTACTGCCCGGGTTCGTTAAGAGAATATCGCGGGAATACACGACCATCAGACGGTCGCCCCACAAGACCTGGCCCTGCTCATCGATGGCGCCGATACGGTCACCATCGCCGTCGTAGCCGATGCCAACGTCCGCCTTGTGATGTGTGACGGCTTTGACGAGGTCGTCGAGATTCTCGAGCACCGTTGGATCGGGATGATGGTTCGGAAACCGGCCATCCAGCTCGCAGTACAAGCCGGTCACGCGGCAGCCCAGGAGTTCTAACGCATCCTTCGCCACCAGGGACGCGGCGCCGTTGCCGCAATCAATGACGACATGCAGGTGCTTCGCATCCACACTACTGAAGCTCTTTTTAATGTAGGCCAGATAGTCGGGAATGATGGGATGTTCCGATTGTGTCCCGTGACCGGACGTGAAGACACCGGACTCTAGGACGCGGCGCAAGCTCCTGAATGGCCTCTCCGTGGATGGCCTCTTTGCCGATGCAGATCTTGAATCCGTTGTATTCCGACGCGTTGTGACTGCCCGTGATCATGATGCCGCCGTCGACCGGCAATTGAAAAAGGGAGAAATAGACCAGAGGGGACGGACAGATCCCGACATCGATCACGTTCATCCCGCCCGCCAACAGTCCCTTGACCAGGGCATCGAACAAGCCCGGCGAGCTGAGTCTGCCATCTCGCCCGACGGAAATGGTCTGTACACCTCGATCTTTGACATAGGTGCAGTAGGCCCGCCCGACCTGTTCTGCAATCGATTCCGTCAATTCCTTGCCGACGATGCCGCGGAGGTCATATTCGCGAAAGAGTCCCATGCAGTGCCTCAGTTTATGTTCCTGCTGTGCGCCCGTAATCATCTTTGAAACGGACGATGTCGTCTTCTCCGAGATACGGGCCATCCTGAACTTCGATGATGTGCAGGGTGTCCTGACCAGGATTTTCCAACCGGTGCTTTGTCTCGACCGGGATGGCTGTGCTTTCGCCGATCTGCAAGTTAAAGACTTCCTCACCTCGGGTCACCCGAGCGGTGCCGGCGATCACGACCCAATGTTCGCTGCGCTTGTGGTGGAGCTGTAAGGAGAGCCGGCCGCCGGCGTGGACCGTGACCCGCTTCACCTTGTAGCCCGGTCCTTCTTCGAGAACCGTGTAGGAGCCCCAGGGCCGATGCACGGTCAGATGCTCCAAATGCTCCGGAGCCCGCTGCTGCTTAAGAATGTCGACGATCCGTTTTACGTCCTGCGCACGGGACTTCGGACAGACCAGCGTGGCATCCGGAGTATCTACCACGACCATGTCGGTCAAACCGATCGTCGCTACGACCCGCCGGTCTCCATACACCACAGACCGCTGACTCCCAATATCGACGACCCGGCCGACGACGACGTTGCCGGCCTTGTCCTTCGCAGCCACTTCGTCCAAGCTGCCCCAACTCCCGACGTCGGACCACTTGAACCCCACAGGCACCATGGCCGCCTTGTCGGACTTTTCCATGACGCCGTTGTCTATCGAGATGGACGGCAACCGGCGATACTCGTCATCGATGGCGCTTTTTGAGGCCTTCTGCTCCATCAAGCGGCCGATGTGATCAATCCCACGCCCAAGCGCGGGCTGATGACGGCGGATCTCCTCAAGAATCGTCGCAGCGCGCCAGACGAACATCCCGCTGTTCCAGTAATAATCGCCCGCCTTGAGATATTGCGCCGCCTTGACAGCATCGGGCTTTTCGACGAAGCGGCCTACGCGATAGCCCTTGAGCGTTCCTCGTTTACCCAGGACCTTCTTGCGGTCCGGCTTGATGTAGCCATAGCCGGTTTCTGGCCTGATCGGCTTGATCCCGAACGTGACCAACAGGCCCTGTTCAGCCAGTTCGGCTGCCAAGGCCACTGCGGCGTCGAACTCCTTCTGCCCTTTGACAATATGGTCGGCCGGCACCACCAACATGACCGCGTCGGGGTCCCGCCGCACCAGTTCCAGAGCCACCAGCGCAATGGCCGGCGCCGTATTCCGCCCTTCCGGCTCGAGCACAAAATTATCTTTCAACGCATCCTTCCATCCACTCAGCTGCACCCGGATGGATTCGGCCTGAGGCGGATTCGTGGAAATAATGACTCGCTCCGGCGGGGCCCCGGTCACGACCCGTCGCATAGTCTGTTGGATCAGCGTTTCGTCGCCGATGATCCTCAGCAATTGTTTCGGAAACAGCTGCCGGCTCAGCGGCCAAAACCTCGTGCCGCTGCCCCCGGCCATAATCACCGGATACACGGTTGGCATGTTCATCGGATTTTGCCCCCGATGGCATTGACCGATTTGTGCTGAGCCCCAAGAATCATTTCGATGATTTCACGCACGGCCCCCTCGCCGCCTTTCTTTGCACAGACATAGTCCACTACCGCTACCGCTTGAGGCATACCATCCGCAGGCGTGGCGGAGAACCCGACCGCCTTCAAGGTGGCGACATCGTTCACGTCGTCTCCAATGTAGGCCACTTCTTCCATGGCAAGCCCGAGTCGTTCCACCATCTCACGAACCAAGGTCAGCTTGTCCATGATGCCCTGGTGCACCTCCGGAATCATGAGCTTTTCCCCTCTCCGCGCCACCAGCTTCGTGCGCTCCTGTGTCACGATGGCGGTGATAATGCCCGCCCGCTGCAGGAGCTTGATGCCCATACCGTCCCGGGTATTGAATTTCTTCAGTTCCTCCCCGGACTCCGAATAGTACATGCCGGCATCCGTCAACACACCGTCCACATCGGTGGCGAAAAGACGGATTCGTTTCAGAGTCGATGCCAAGGCCTTTCCCGGGCGCTTTCTCGTAGTCATAGGTCCTTGATCCCTCTGTTGGGTCTGCTCTAGGGCCATCTTACTGGCTCAGGAGCACAGTTCAAAACAAAAAATTAAGGGGGGGGTAGGCGTGGATCAGGCGGGCGAGAGGGGATGGGAGATGCTCTTCATGAATCTGAACAGGGCATCCTGCCAATCGGGCAGTGCGGAGTACTGCGTCGCAAACCGGTCGTGAGAGAGCACCGAATAGGCGGGCCGTTTCGCCGGCCTTCCGGCTTGAGCCGTCGTGATCGGCCGAACCGCGGTCTTTATCGCTGTCTGACTGACAATCGCTTGGGCGAATTCATACCAAGAGCAGTCGCCGCTGTTGGTCACGTGACAGATCCCCCGAAGATCACTCGTGGCGAGCCGCTTGAGCGCATGAGCCAAATCTTCGGCATAGGTCGGACAGCCTCGCTGGTCGGCCACAATCTCGAGCTCCGGCCGCTCCTCTGTCAGACGCATGATCGTCTTGACAAAATTGTTGCCGTCATGACCAAACAGCCAGGCGGTCCGCACCACGAGACCATCCGGACAGAGCGTCAACACCGCATGCTCACCTTCGTATTTTGAGAGGCCATACTGGTTGAGCGGGTGAGGCTGGTCCTGCTCATGGTACGGGCTTGTCTTCATCCCATCAAAGACATAGTCGGTGGACAGGTAGATGAGACGAGCGTTGAGCGCTTTTGCCGCCTGCGCCACCCGCCTCGTCCCTTGCGCATTGACGGCGTGAGCCTGCTCCGGATCACGCTCAGCCTGATCCACGCTGGTATAGGCTCCGACATGCAGGATGATGTCGGGGTTTGCCCGTCTAATCTCGTCTTCGCACGCGGGGTTTGTGAGATCGAACTCAGGCAGGTCTTTCAGGACGAGGTCCTGCCCTGCCAGAATCCGCTTTAACGCGCTCCCCAACTGTCCCTGTGATCCGGTGATTAGGATCCGCATGACGGCTATGCCGAAGAACCTTCCCTCAGACGTTTCCCATACATCGCTTCGTAATAAGCACGGAACTCTCCCGATTTGATCGACCGCCACCAGGACTCGTTCTTTCGATACCACTCCACGGTGGCCTTGAGCCCATCGTTGAGCGGAACCGTGGGCTGCCACCCTATCTTCGTCAACTTCCGTGAATCTACGGCGTAGCGCCGGTCATGGCCGGGCCGGTCTTCGACAAATCGGATCAGAGACTTGGGTTTTCCCAATAGCGACAAGAGCTGTTCAGCCACGTCGAGGTTTTCCCGTTCATTGCCTCCGCCGATGTTATAGATCTGTCCAGGCTCACCGTCGCTTAGGACTCGCTCAATGGCGGCACAGTGATCCTCAACCGCCAACCAGTCGCGCCGTTGGCGACCATCGCCGTATAGGGGCAAGGGCTGATCGTCTATTGCGTTCGTTACGAACAGCGGGATGAATTTTTCCGGATACTGGTTGGGCCCATAGGTGTTGCTTCCTCGCGTCACCATGACGGGAAACCGATAGGTGGTCCAGAAGCTCAAGGTCAGCAGATCACCTCCCGCTTTGCTGGCCGAGTACGGGCTCCTCGGGACGAGTCGGTCCTCTTCGGTGGACGTCCCCGTTTCAACCGATCCGTACACCTCATCGGTGCTCACCTGGACAAATCGTTTTACGCCGGCCGTGCGCGCTTCTTCGAGCAAGACCCCGGTTCCTACGACATCAGTGTTCGCAAAACTGCCCGGGTCCAGAATGGACCGGTCGACGTGCGTCTCAGCGGCAGCATTGATTACGCCTTCGATCTGATGCTCTTCCAACAATCGTTTGACGAGCGCTTGATCGGCGATGTCGCCATGGACAAATCGGTATCGAGCATGCCCGTTGAGATCCTGCGTATTTGCGGGATTGCCGGAATACTTGAGCGCGTCGAGATTTACGACCTGGTGGCCGTCTTGGATCACCAACCGCCGAACGAGATGCGAGCCGATGAATCCCGCTCCTCCCGTTACCAGAATGTTCATGAGTGCGTCTCAGTGCAACTTATTGACCGCTTTGTCATTGGGGTGGATCGTCCTGGGCTTAGCCGCACCATAATAGTCGCTTCTGAGCAACACCTACTAGGATCGAAGCAACTCATTCGAGCCTAGTCGTTCTGAGTGCCCTGTCACTGATTGTTAATCGAGAATCGCACCGACCGTCAACGCGAGGCTTTCCTTCGAGTCCCATGTTTCCGCTTTACACAGCACAAGGAAAGGAAAAGTCGCCTTACGAGGTAGGGGTTTCTATCATCAAGGAGCTCGTAACCGTCACATCCCTTTTTCGTCGGTTCGAGCATTCACGACTTGTCTTCTTCTATTTCGGGCTGCTAAACGTGGCCACACTTGGTTGGTCTCGGACAACGTTTCTGAGGTCTTAGGCTTCATCCGCAAAAGAACGCCAGCATCCAGCGGATCCTGATACTGCGTGGGTTTCGCGTTAGGCTCATTTCGCATAAGGAGCAGCCTCAAAAACAATAAGAGCTTCCTCAAGAGGCCTTGCCGGCGAAGAGGCAATCGATGAATCGTCCATAAGCGGCGCACGGTACCCTGTCCTGAACAAGAAACAAAACCGTCAAGCAGTTCCAAACTCTCACTTGAGCAATTTACTTTTTTCCCTCTAATACGTTCACTGAGAACCTTTGCTTGGCCAATTGGTCCCAACATGTAATCCTGGATTTTTGATAGACGCTTTCGAACGGCGGAGAGATTCACTAGCCTGTCCACCGTCAGAGCTCCAATCTGATTTGTTGAATGTTGGCGGTATTGAACAAGTGGTTCATCTATGTAACCAATTCGACCACACGCAGCGGCGCAGATTGCCAACCACCAATCGTGCAGAACGACCTCATCAGGAATAGGAGTGACGAATTCCAAAAGATCGCGATTGATGACGACAGCACAACCGGTGACGAGGTTCTGAGTCAAGAGAACGTGTATGGGATTCTGAGACTCATGCCTTAGTTTTTCATAACGCATGAAGGACGGATGTATTTGATGGAGCTCTTCATCGACTACTTCCAAATCTGAGTAACATAACAAAGGCGTACCAGGTGCATATTGTCTCTCCATTTCCTGTAGAGACCGAAGCTGGCGTGCAATCTTATGAGGTCGCCAAATATCATCCTGATCGGAGAAGAAAATTGCATCAGCGCCTTCCGCTAATGCCACCTGCATTAACGCGGCGAAGTTCTTAGTCGTTCCCCTGCCCTCGCGTTCATCATGGAGAAGCCGTATACGGGTGTCCCTCGCAGCAAAGTCTTCGATAATATCTTTTGAATGATCATCCGATCCATCATCTCTGACCAGCAAAGTCCAATTCGAAATTGTTTGTCCTTGAATGCTCTGGATTTGTTCAGATAAATACTTTTCCCCATTGTAAGCAGCTAACAGGATAAGGATCTTCTTCCTTTCCCCGCGTAACTCCAAGGCTTCGATCGGATTTTGCATGTGAACAAGATTGGCGTTTGAGAACACAACTTATATTGTTGCTTATTAGTTTCTAGATATTCAACCTTAAAAAGCCGCACGTTATCCAGGCGAAAACATGTGCTCCCAGAGCATTTCAAAAACTAAAGAGCCCGGCGCTTCCCGTCTACCAACCTCCAGCAACTATCGACGATATATGGATTGGCTGGGCGGTTCGTTCTTATACATGGATTTAGATGTTCCAGGTGATTAGCGCTATCGCGGTAGATAGGGCACCCTTTTTATCATTAACTCCACGGACAAATACCCGAATCAGCTCACTAAGTACTATCCACCGGAAACAGCCTCTTTGACGTTTGACACGATTGAGTTTTTTGCAAGGTCACAAAAAACTCACAACCAACTGTTTCGAATTCAGCTTTTATATCAAAGCGAATCAATCCGAGCGCTCGAAGGTCGTAAACTATTGCTCGGAAACTTGCTGGGGTGAATCGCCAATTATGAATATCAAAGTATCCATCCGTAGTTCGTGCTTGTTGCCAGTTTTTTATCGCGTCGGAAAAATCATGAACAAACTCGATTGTCCCTCGAGTATCGGCATCCCAAGCGATTTGTCCATTTCGCTTCGTTGCTCCTGCAAAATGGTCAAAGACCTTACCCGGTGATGGACGCCTTCTCTTTTGATCGTAGGCATCCAAGAGTTCACCGGTAGAGGTAGGCCCATGGAGATAGTCGAAACAATATTGTTTATCAGGAACAATTAATGATAGTACTCCGTCATCTTTAAGCAATTCTTCGCACTCTCCAAGGAAGGAAATCAAATCTGGCCTATGCTCAATGACATGACTGGCAATAATCCAGTCATAACAGCCTTTACGGCCTATTAATTGAGCCACTGGCTCACCGCGCCAGACAAAATCCACCTCCTCAATGTTTGCAAGGTTGACACCATGCCCCATATATTTTACGCGGAGTTCCTCGGCGCTGGCATGATCCAAAATATGGACATTAAATCCCTCTTTCTTTGACGCGATGGGACTGTAGCTTGGACCGACCTCCAGTCCTAAGCCGTTTCGATTGATCATGACCAAGGCCTTTTCACGTCTTTCGTGCAAAGGTTCTTGTTCCCCCTTAAATATCTTTCTCAGTCTCTTAAGTCCCTTCCATCTCTCCCGCTTTAAGATAGCCACCACTTTCCAGAGAGCCGGTTTCACTCCTCCACTACGGCGTACCGAGATGTTGAGAACCTCCTTTAGCCGGCGCAATTTATTTGAATTGGACGATTCAACTGAGAGGGACATTTTTAGAGGCAGATCGCGTTTAACTAGTAGCGGAGGTCCACACGTGGCGGCCATGCCAAGCTGAAATCCTCTAACTTGAGGGTTAAGTTTGGGCTGTAGGCCGGGTCTCGAAGGAGCACATCACCCCAACGTTCGTTCAAATATTGCGCTTCCTTCTGAAATCGTAACTCCTTTTCCGGAGTGTTCTCATATCCTCTCGTTGCTGATTCGTGGTGATACAGCTCCGCATAAGGAGTCCACACATTGCGATAACCGGCTTCGCGGACTCGTAGACAGAAATCAATGTCGTTCAAAGCCACTTGAAGGGATTCGTTGAATCCGCCTACCTTGTCGTACACTTCCTTTCTAATTACGAGACATGCAGCAGTCACAGCCGAAACCGATTGAGTCAGTTTCGCACGATGAAAATACCCGCTCAGGTTGCGCGGGAGCCGTTTGTGCGCATGCCCCGATACCCCATTAATACCAAGTATCACACCTCCGTGTTGAAGCGTCCCATCGGGATATAGCAGTCTGGCCCCGACGGCTCCGACATCCGGCTGAAGTGCATGGCTCACCATTTCGGAGAGCCAGTCCGGCGAAATGACTTCAATGTCGTTATTCAGAAGCGCCAAGAGGGTGCCGTGTGCCAGTCTGGATGCGGCATTATTGAGCGCCGAAAAGTTAAAGGGACGATCGTCTCGAAGGACCCGTATGTTTGACTGGCACTCCAGCGATGTGAGGTAGTTGAGTGTCTCGCTTTGGTCTGATCCATTATCCACGATGATGATCTCGTAATTGTAATAGGTCGTTTTCTTAAGCACGCTCGTGATGCATCGTCGTAGTAAGTCGAAGCCGTTTCTCGTAGGAATAATCACACTGACTAATGGAAGGTGTTCAGGCAATTTATAACGAATCCGATGCATCATGAAATCATTCAATGGCTCTACCCAACCAGCGATGCCTCTCCGCTCTAAATGTTCGTTAATCGCTTTCTTCCCGGCCTTAAAGGCGTAAGGTTTTGCAGCCAATCCTGCCGCCGTACTTCCCCGATGCATACGCCAGTGATACAGCACGCGCGGAATGTGGATGATCTGTTTGGGCGTAATCCGCTCGATACTTCGGAGAGCCAGATCGTAGTCTTGAGCTCCTTCGAATCCCCGCCGAAAACCGCCCAGCTCTCTGACCATGGCTGTCCGATAGACGCCGAGATGACAGATCATGTTGTGGGAAAAAAAGAGCTCGGGATTCCAGTCGCATTTGAAATATGGAGTGGACCGTTTCCCTTCCAAGTCAATTTTATCTTCATCCGAATAAATCAATTCCGCGTCCGGATTGTTCGCGATCGCATCGGCGACCCAAAACAGTGCATGTTCAGCAAGGACGTCGTCATGGTCCAGTAGGGCGAAATATTCACCGGTTACCGCCTCCAACGCTGTGTTCGACGCGGCAGAAATATGCCCATTGGTTGGTCGGAAGATCACTTTAATCCTTGAATCTTCGGATGCATATCGCTCTAGCGTGGAACGTACGCGAGGATCGGTCGACGCATCGTCTGCAATACAAAGTTCCCAATAGGGATATAATTGCCCTCGGACGGATTCGATGGCTTCAACGAGCCATTGGGTATTCGTGTTATAGACAGGCATAAGCACCGAGAGGAGCGGCCTGCGTGCTAATCCTTCAACACGCCTGCGTATGCCGGATCGAACGTCGTCGGTGATCGCATCGTAGCAGCGCATCCAGTCGTTATACTGCTTGTGTTCAATCCGAATGGAAGCCCATTTTTGTATGAGCCCCTTCAATCCCTCACGCTTGAGAAGCCGCACCGTCTTAGCAAGAACCAGTTTGACCCCGCCGCTACGGCGAAACACCGCCGTGATGGTTTGATTAGCGGTCCTGCCCGCCCTCACCACTCTCTTCAGGGATGATACAGTTCGACTTGCGCGAGTCGACGCCAGGAACGCGCGAGCCGTTCTCAGGGGTTGAGTAAGGCGCCAAGACGTTGAAGCAAGCAGGGATTGGATCTCTTTGTCGCGTTCAGCGATGGCCCGTCTCAGGGTGACCGTCGCACCATCGATTCCTTGCTCCAATCCTTTGACACGCTGATGCATAAACTCGATGTAGCGTGCATGCTCGATGAATAGATCTCCGGTCGAACATTCGGATCGGCGCTTTCCCAAATCAGCCAACAATCGCAACTTGCGCGCAAGCCGTAAGGGCACAGGCTCATTGAGATTTTCTCTCTGCCAAATGGCAGACGATAACCCAGGATCGAAGCTGGCACACGCAACCTTGTAAAGCTGTTCCAATCCCCTCGCTTGCGATTTGACGTCAAAATACTGCTCGGCCAAGAGGCGGCCCGCCCGTCCGATCGCGTCAGCTTTCTCAGGGTCGGAGAACAACTCTATACACTTGTCTGCAATTTCTTCCGCACTTCCAGTGCGCAACAGGACCGCGTTGATTCCATCAGCGAACAAGTGGGCAATGTTGACGTCCGGAATGACGACAGGGCGAGCCATTCCTAAAAATTCAGGAATCTTTCCCGGCAGACGAAGATCCTCAAACGGATCAATTTCGCCAGGCTGCACGAACACATCGGCGAGAGACAAAATGCCGGGCAGTTCAGCTTTCGGCACCAAACCAAGATCGCTGATCTTGGATCGGCTTTCCGCGGTGAGTGTGTCAAGAAAGTCCAGCGGGCGAATGCCGGTGCGCAACAATCTGCACGGATATCCACGATGATTGATGATGGCGATTGCTTTGCAAAGCTTCTCGATAGCAGACTTTTTGAATTGATCGACGCCGCCATGATACACGATGACCCGCTCCGTCTCGCCAACGCCGTATTTCTTTCTCAAACGTGCATCCGGCTGCTGCGGAGAGAACAATTGAAGGTCTACGCCGATCATGACGGTCTGACAGTGGACCCATGGCGGCACCTCATTTTTTAACTTCTCTTGAATCACCGCCACCGCATCGGCAAGGCCTATGAAGCTGGGATAGCGGAAAGGATGAGACAAGCCGTCTGGCAGTACCTGGGCAATGGTGAGATCGGTCTCCCCTCCCAGCGTCTTCTCCTGCAGCCCCAACTCATGGAGAGCGATCCAGCGTTCATTGTCTTCCAGATATACGACTAAGGGTGTGGGAAATTTGGCCAGGTAGGACGTCACGAATCGTCGCACGACTTCTCGAGGGGTGCAGGCATGAATGACATCGGCGACGCGGCCATCCGGAAAGACGGCCGTCGGCTCGGCCAGTACGTCCTCGTACAGAGCTGGTCGGAACGTGGGGTTCGCGTAGAGACTAGCCGTGTCGAGACCGCTTGGTACCGCAATCGCGCAATGGTGTCCTGCTGAACGAAGCTCACGCGCGTAAAGCGTCAAAGGATTGGCACTATTGCTGGTGAAATTCCCGTATAGGACGAACAGAATATTCATGCGCGTTCAGATCGATCAGACCTCGTCATTTCGCCATAACCCTTCCAGTTTCCGAATGGCCATCGCGTCGTCGAGGCATCGTCCCATGGGGACATATTGAATTTGAGGATGCGTCCGTACGGCTTCAGGCAAGCAGCGCCAAAAATCGATGACGGTGACCAACTGTTTTCCGCCAAGAAAGTCGGCAGGCTTGAGTGCCTTAAATGCTTCGTCCGGAGTAGTCACAAGGACGCATTCGGCGTCCTGGAGGCAGGCCGCAAGCGAATCCGCTACCAACGCATGCATGCGCAACGCGGCCTGTGCTTCAGCCGCCGCGAGCGGATCGTACCCGATAACCCGGAAACCGCTGCTGGCCAGTGAGAGGCACAGATACATACCAGCCGATTCCTCGATGACATGGGACAACGGCTTGTAGGCAAGGCCGAGCACAGCGACAGTGGAGCCTTTGTGAAGATACGCTTTGAGTTTATCCACGAACCGTGGCGAAATTGTTCTATTGAACGTGTCATTGACCTCCAATAGTTGCGTGGATGCGCCGAGATGCTGGCCAATGAAGTTGAGGGCCACATTGTCACGTGGAAAGCAGGGGCCGCCATACCCGAACCCGCCGGTCAAGTACTTCCGCCCGATACGCTTGTCCATCCCAATGGCGTCGCTTACCACGTCGACGTCTCCTCCAGGGATTCGTTCGCAGAGATCGGCCAACATGTTCGCATAGCTGATCTTTAAGGTGACAAAGCTATTGACCGAGATCTTCGCCAGTTCGGCGTTTTCAAGGCTCATTCTCTTTGACGGAGCCTTGTTCAGCGCGACACGGTCATTCACTGATTCTAAGGCCGCGCCGGAACGCTCATCAAACTCGCCGACCAAATAGAAATCCGGATTCAAATAGTCCCGGATGACGGTTCCGAGAGCGATAAACTCGGGACTGTAACACAGCCCGAAATCTTTTCCGCATCGCTTCCCCGAGTGCTTTTCCAAAATCGGCAGTAGTCCGTATCGGGTCGATCCAGGCAGCACCGTGCTCGTCAAGACGATGGTATGATAGCGTTCACGTTTGGCAAGGGCATTACCAATCCCCTCAAATGCATAGGCCGCATATTGAAGCGAAAACGCACCTCGCTCATCGCTCGGCGTCGGAACAATGACGAAACTGAGATCACTATTGAGAATCGCATCCTCATGGTTCAAGGTGGCCCGAATACGATCCTTGTGTTTCGCAATGAGTTCATCCAACCCGGTTTCTTGGACCGGCGCTCGCCCTGCGTTCATCGCACTCACAGCTTTCTGTGATACATCCACACCGATCACATTAAAACCTCGGCTGGCCAAACAAGCGGTCATCGTGGCGCCGAGCTTCCCCAAACCAATCACCGCGATATCAGTAATCATGGTCACCATCCTCTTCGCTTTGAACTAATCGTTTATTACTACAAATCCCCTTCAGCCAAGATCGACAATCAGAAATAGTTCACGACAGAGCACGAAGATAACGAATGCTTAAGAATTATATTGGTGGGACCATTATCTCGACGGGGAACACTTCATTTCTATGGAGAGACTGATCGGGTATTCAATATTTTGAGGCAGTCGAGGAAGAATCAATTGAGGATCTGATCCCGTGCTAATGATGCGAAACGGCTTATGGCTTGTCTCTAGTGCCTCACGAAGTCTTTGCTTCCAATGTCCTCCCCTCACAGCGAAGGCTGTGCCACGAACGACGACCTTGCCAGCGTTGCGTCTGGTAAGTTCCCAGACCACCTTTTTATTCTTGTCCATGATAGTCATGGTATGAATCGTTACCAGACCTGGGCTTTCCCCTGGATCAAAGCGCAAGGGGAACTGATGAGGGAATTTATCCAGCTTGAATTCGATCGCCTTGTCCTGGAG
This sequence comes from uncultured Nitrospiraceae bacterium, assembly GCA_963730935.1. Taxonomy (GTDB): domain Bacteria; phylum Nitrospirota; class Nitrospiria; order Nitrospirales; family Nitrospiraceae; genus Nitrospira_C. The sequence continues at coordinate 1,247,682 of CAVSTP010000004.1, forward strand.
CCCGAGTTCATCTGAAAGACGAGATTTTTCTGAATAGCTTCCATCTGCTTGCGGAATATAGAGGACTGCCCGGTTCGCATTCGTCCCGAACATGACCGACCCACAGCGACGCTCAAACATCAGCGTCAGTCGATCCAGGTCATACGCTGGCTGGATCGACGAGACCGAGCACGTATCGATCTGTCTCCCCGGGGATTCCAAAATAGAACTCGGAACAGGCTCGTTATCGCCGAGCGTTCGTTCAGGGAGTTCTATATTAGCCAGTCCCCAGTTGCCATTATTGAACTCCAAGGCTTTTGCCTTTTTCCTCATCTCGTCAACGAGCGGCATGAGCACGGGCCATTCAGGGTTCAGAATCTCGGCCTTTTCCAACCGATTAAACAGATGTTTTTCACCTTCCGGAGTCCAGCCAGAGCCGACTCCATGCTCGATATGGAAACACACGCAGGGAGGGAGCAGCGCCACTTCTTCATATCCCGCATAATGAGCGGCGACGATCCCGATGCTATCAATATTAAATGAGAAGGCTTCAAACTCGGGATACCCTCGGATTGCAAACCAGGCTTCCCGGGACATCAACGTAAAATCTCCACAGGCATTCGTATGGAGATAGTTCATAGCAACCGAACGTTTCGGCCGTATCTGCCACATCCCGTCTTCTTCTACCATTGTGACATTCTCGTCCTTCCTTTGAAATCCCTGCGCAGGACCGCATGTCTTTTTGAAAATTTCTCGTCCATAGAGGTGCCGCACCAATCCATCTGGCTGATATCGCCGATGGGCACGGATGGGGTGACTCCAAGCATAATCCAATGTCTCCTTCAATGTAGCTTGTTGTGTCAGACCACTTTCTATGTCGTACCGGTCGACCCGATACTGCTTATTGGGGTCTAGCCGTTGTCGGGCGATAAATCCTATGAGCTCGTCAGAGAATAGAATATCGATATTCGTGGCTAGCACGAAGTGGCCCTTTGCGCGGCGAATACCAACGTTCTTTGCGATCATCTGGAAGAACGGCAACCGCTCTGCGTATTTCAGACGTTGATGAAGGATCGTAGGGACTGTGACCGTACGTGCCTGAATGAACGTCGATTCGGAAGGTAAGTGCAGCACGGCTGCCAGGCCAGGCCTCTCCGGAACCGGGTTCCAATCAACAACAATGAGTTCTGCAGGCAGTTGATGTATTTCGCACTGGCGCGCCAAATTGTTGATGAAAATCTGTGTACGAATGAGTGGATCGCCGCCATGATCATCGTTACGTGAAGCGGCGACGATACTAATATACGGTTGCATAACTATCCAAACTGAACCCTATTGTCGAATTGGAAAAGAAGTGCAAACTAAACCTGGTTCGCAGAACAGTTTGCGCTATATGACTCCCCTGTGGTTGAGGGAACCGCCGCATCCGACTTCATGGTCGGTAACTGTGTTTTTGGCACGAACCCTCGCTCAAGATCGCGCGCAAAATACGGAAGGAATTGCGCCAATGCCACCCAAGCCTGCACGCGAACTCCTTCAGGGGTGAAATGGATTGCATCGGTAAAGAGGTTGGGGTCACGAGGAAACGTTCCGGCGATATCCATGAAGTCAAGTTTCTTTGAAGCAGCAAATCGATGAAACACACGATTCTGAAAATCGACGAGCCGTCGTATATCCGGTTGCGAGAGAGGCCAGAATGCTTGGTTCACTTGTGAAAGTATTCCGATGTAGCGCGTTGTATCACTCATGATCTCTGGTTCACCGCCATCCAACCATACAAAAGAGGACATAAGAAACCGGGCGTTGGACTCCTTGCTGCTCGCTGACATATGACGAAGATTATCAAGAATACTCGATAAGTTGCCAGGGAGGTCATTTTGGTCAATGTCTGGATCAGCTTCATTTACTGCATCAGGAAAGATAAGTTTCGATGGAGGACGCCGCCATTCCGCCAAAATTGGGACGATCCTAACTCGGTAGAAATCATCTATCACTTTAGCGACAGAAGAGAACTGAACCCATTTCCTCGGAAGCAATTCCTGGGAAGGATGCCTTGCAAATCGCCCGAAGGAATCAAGCAGGTCAGAGCCAGCTTGTAGGTCATTGGCGCCCTCGTAATAAATCACGTAGTCGGGTGCAAGGGGCAGAACCTCCTGTTTAACAATGGCGGCGATATCTGATGAGCCGATCCCTTCTCTTCCAGCGTTAATCACTTCCACTTGCAGCGGATAATTGTTTGCTTTAAGCCACAGGTTTAACCAATGGCCGAAATGCTCGGGATACGAGAATGGAAAAGAATGCATTGCAATAGTGGTCGAGGCGCCAAGGAAAGCAATTCTAACGATGTTAGAACCTTTTTGAAGCGCCAGCTCAGGACCCCGAAACCCATAGCGATTGGTGCGTAGACCGCTTGCCGTGAGGGTATTTGCGGGATTTCTGTACCGCGGAAAGGGTTCCCCATCATGGGGCATGAAAACCTTCAGATTATTGGTCAAATCACCATAGCGGCCAAAAACATAGTCATTTTTGACGCAGATGCGTTTTTCTACAAAGACTTTGTTCCACACATAGAAAGATTGAGATGGATACACTCCGCGCTGATGGTATGTCTCATACAGTTCGGCAGCAACTGGAGACACCTCGTGTGGATTTCGCGCAATTGGTGGAGGATCTTGGCGAAACCATGTGCGGTCAACCCCTTTAGGTAAAATGATGGAATCCAAGCGATGGTCTGCGATTCGTACATCATCAGAAAATCCGGCAGGAGATAGGATAGCATTCCCGGGAAAATCGCCATAAATCCTAATCCCGTACTCGCACAGGGCCAAAATAAGCAGCACAGAAATCAATACCAACAGAGTGTTTTGCAATAAGCTCTTAATTCTCACGAGACCTCACAACGCGCTTCCGACAAGCGCAGCACATGATGTCACTGCCGGATATGAGCACAATGATGATTGGAGACAATGAGAGAAAGCAGCGCTATCAACCCGTAGGACCAATTAAGAAAGGCGTGCGGTCACCAGCATGTGCCATCCCAGCTTCCTCTCTAACGCAGCAAACATGGTCTTTGGCATGGAAGCAAACCACGGCACGATTTCGTATTCGTACTTTACGTACTTTTCGACAACAAACGGGAAAATATGATCCTGCTTGAGTTCCAGAACGGTAAAGCCTTGGAGCAACTCTTTCACCTCATCCTCCGTGTACGTAAATGCCACGGGACATCCGCTCTGAGCCTCTGGTTGATCCAGTCCCATCTCAATCATGATGTTCTTCCAAGAATTCTTCGCGTACAACATCAGCCGAAGCTCTGACGAAGCTGCCATATATTTACGTAACTGAGCGATGGCGTTGGGAGGGTTCGGGGTATGGTGTATCACCCCAAAAGAATACACCAGGTCGAAGCATCCGGCTGGAACGACGGTTCCGAGTTCCTCTGCATTCCCTTGGTAAAACTTGATCTGATGATCAAGTCCGAAGACCTTCGCTCTCTGACGCGCCAACGATAGAGACTCATCCGACAAATCAACTGCCGTTACAGAAGCACCCGCTCTGGCGAAATTAATCGTATCCGTTCCGATTCCACAGCCCACCTCGAGAACCTTCTTGCCCTTCCATTTGTCGAACTGGGCAAATGATGGAATGTGAGGCTCGACGAAATATTTTCTTTTTTCCACGTCGTCAAAATACTCTCTTGTTCCGATCGGCTTAGTTGAGTGCCGGATGTTGCATGGCCGAGCATTCCAGTACGCCTGGACCGTTTGAATGTCTGGTGATTGCGATATATTCATCGATTTGCCGTAATTGCCTGCTTCATGTGTTTCAGTAATTTGCCGGTTTGCATTTTTATCCCGGACAGGCGGCGCCGAAACAGGGACCTGAGTGCAGACGAGAACTTATCTTCATTCAGCACTCCAACACTGTTCGCTGCCCTTCTGGAACGATAAAACGACGTTGGGTCGTTTGAGAATTTTGTGATGTACTCGGCATAACTTTTAAATCGCGGATCAACCTCGTGAGCAAGGGTATCCAAGAGTTCATCAGGATTGCAAATACCAGACAGATGCCCAGCATTGGCACGAACCAACTCGGCAGCATGATCCGGCAGCCCAAAGCATTCGAATAGGCACGCAAGCTTGAGCATCTTATATGGTGATAAACTCGGGCAGTGTGGGCCGCCTGTGGTCATTGGATCACGAAGGTAGATCGCATCACCCTGATATGGCCTCCCAAACATTGTTTGCGCGGGCCCGTCGTATTCAAATGGTGCTGGAAGCGCCCCCGTCGAATAGCGTCTCAGTGACAGGTCAAACAAATCGAATCCCCATTGACGCATGAGCTTGTCAGTATTGTGAAAGGTGTGATCCGTATCAATGGCCGTCCCAAAAAAATTTACTTCTAACGTATAGCCAAGGACGGGAGAAGAGCGACTGGACTCTTCTGCAGAAAGAATCACATCAAGATCGTATCCGTCCACATCAACCTTTATGAAATCCAATTCAAATAGTTTCTCTTCCTTTACCAGGTCATCCACTTGCAGCTTCGTCTTAAGATCCGTGAGTCCGGACGTCTGCCAATCGTTGAGAATCGCAAGTTTCTGTTCTTTTTTGGTTGTGGATTGAAGAAACTCGAAAGCCGTCCTCGAGCTCAATCTATTCCATGGATTGCCACCCCAAGGTTCTCTGCTCCCCCGTCTTTGTACAAACGGATGATCCTCGGGTAAGCCAACAAAACGCGGAAGATATCGTACGTTTGGGTTTAATTCTTTCCTGTTAAGGCGTTCACACTCCGGCACAACGGGATCAATCCCTCGCGCGATAAGTGATGGCTCGAAGACCCGCCAGAACGGAGAGATACCTCCGCTACATCCAACGTCCAATAAAGTGAACGGATGCGACGCAAAAATGCCCCGCTCTACCAGAGAGCGAGCCATTTTTGTAAACCTTAGAGTGTTTTCCATGAACGAATGCTCTGGCTTAATCGAGATTTACAACTGCATCTCTCGACTGCCCGCTCTTCATCTGGTCGTAGATCCATGCGTAGGTCCGTTCCATGCCGGTCCGTAGGGGAATGGACGGTTCCCATCCCAACATTTTATTGATGAGCGCATTGTCACTATTCCGCCCATTGACGCCCTTGGGCGCATTTAGATTGTACCGGCGTTTTAGTTGAATCCCGGCAATGTCTTCGACGATATCGACGAGCTGATTGATGGAGACCTTTTCAGCGCTTCCCAAATTGATCGGGAAGGTGATTGTCTCGCTTCGCATGATGTCCTGAGTACCCTTGAGACAATCATCGATGTACATGAAGCTCCGTGTTTGCTCGCCGCTGCCCCAGATTTCAATATTGTGGTTGCCGCTGAGCTTTGCTTCGACAACTTTTCGACAGATAGCGGCAGGGGCTTTTTCCCGGCCTCCATCGTACGTTCCAAGTGGACCATACACATTGTGATACCGCACGACCCTCGTCACGACCTTGAAATCTTCCGTGAAGTGCCGGCACATACGCTCGCTGAACAACTTTTCCCATCCGTATCCGTCCTCCGGCATCCCGGGATAGGCATCTTCCTCCTTGAGTCCGGTCACGTTCGGGTCCCTTTGTTTGTCATGGTTGTAGACGCATGCTGATGACGCATAGAAAAAACGGCTGACATCAGCTTCGCGGGCGGCTTGTAATAGGTGAGTGTTGATCAGCACGCTGAGCATGCAGAGCGCTTTATTGTTTTCGATAAATCCCATGCCACCCATATCGGCCGCAAGATTGTAGATCCAATAAGCACCTTTCGCAGCACGGCGGCATGACGACAATTCTTTGAGATCGGCCGAACCAAAATTCTCAACTCCATCAAATCGCTGATACCACCGATCCAACGGCTTGATGTCCACCGCCCGAATGCGTGTGTGTCCTTGTTTCAATAAGTCGGCCACGAGATGGCCTCCGATGAACCCGCCTGCTCCACAGACTACGATCAGATCGTTCTTCACCTGTCCCTCGTTTCTACACGGTTACGTGCGTTGATTCTTGAGCTGCCTGATTTCCGCCAGCCACATAGCCGCCGATGCGTCGCTTGGCATTCGCCAGTCCCCGCGCGGCGACAATGCCACAGATCCCACCTTGGGACCATCCGGCATGGCCGATCGTTTGAATTGTTGACTGAAAAACCGTGCCACAAAAACCTCCAGCCACCGTAGGATCGTTGCCTGGTCATAGATGGTGTTGAAGGCAAGTTCCGCCATACGTAGGATCTTTGCCGGGCGTTCTCCGTATCGAATCATGTGATAGAGAAAATAGTCGTGCAACTCATACGGACCGACAATTTCCTCAGTGATGTGTTGCACTTCCCCTTGTGCGTTCACAGGCAATAATTCTGGTGAGATCGGCATGGCACTGATATCCCGGAGGACAGCTGAGATGCCGGCCGAGAATTCCTCTTCTGCGCACCATTCGATGATATAGCGCACCAGTGTTTTGGGCACCCCGATATTGACGTGATACATCGACATGTGGTCGCCGTTGAACGTGCACCACCCCAAGGCAGCTTCTGAGAGATCGCCAGTTCCTACCACGAAGCCGCCCATTTTGTTGGCAAGGTCCATGAGAATCTGCGTGCGTTCGCGAGCCTGCGCATTTTCATAGGTGACGTCCAACATCTCTTCGCTGTGTTCGATATCCTTGAAGTGTTGAACGACGGCGTCTCGTATCGGAATAACCCGCAGTTCCGCCCCGATAAGCCCAACGAGCGTTTCGGCATTCGCTTTGGTTCGCCGGCTCGTTCCCAGCCCTGGCATCGTGACGGCGAGAATCCCCTTCCGGTCGAGACCCAGCACATCAAAAGCATGGACGACCACAAGCAGCGCCAATGTGGAATCGAGTCCTCCTGAGATGCCGATTACGACCCGTCGGGAACCGGTGTGTTTCAATCTCTTGGCCAAACCAGTGGATTGAATGGCAAAAATCTCTCGACAGGTCGAGGCGCGAACATGAGGATCACTCGGCACAAAGGGCATCGGCGGATTGGGCCGCAGTTTGCCACACGGCTCATGTCCCGGCTCGGTAACCTTGAATGTCACCGGCACCACATGGAATATCTTTTTCGACGAATCTCTCGAAAATGAACTGTTGCATAGACGTTCGTGCTGAATGCGATCAAAGTCCACGTCCGCGTAGATGATCTGCGTATCGAATCGAAAGCGATCCGACTCGGCGAGCACGATGCCGTTCTCCGCGACCATGCAGTGACCGGAAAAGACCAAGTCGGTGGAAGACTCACCAGGACCCGCAGAGGCGTAGCCATACGCGGCGAGACAGCGGGCGGACTGCGATTTCACAAGATCTCTTCGATAGGCGTTCTTACCCAGCAATTCATTGCTGGCAGAAATATTACAAAGGAGCGTCGCTCCAGCCAGTGCTTGACTACCGCTCGGTGGTTCGACTGCCCATAAGTCCTCACAGATTTCGATGCCGATCGTGCAGCCGGGAACCGAGGTCACGGGGAATAGCAGGTCGGTGGTAAATGGAACAGCATAGCTGCCCATGTCGATTTGCGAAGACTCAATGTTCTTGCCGGATGTAAACCATCGTTCCTCATAAAATTCTCCGCTAGTGGGAAGAAACACTTTGGGGACAATGCCAAGGACAACACCCTCGCCGATCATCGCCGCACAGTTGTAGAGACGTCCTTGAATGGCAAGCGGCAACCCCACAATCGCATGCAGGTGCAATCGTCCTGTTTCTGACGCCAAGCTGTGAAGTGCTTGCCGAGCCTTCTCGACGAGGAGGGACTGCGCAAAAAGATCAGCACAGCTATAGGCCGTCACGGATAACTCAGGAAAGAGAATAAGAGATGCACCCCTCTCGGCCGCCACGTGCATGGCCCGTTGTATTTGGGTCACGTTGAACTCGACATCTCCGACACGAAGTTCTGGAGCGCAGGATGCCAGTCGCATGAATGAAACAGAATCCCTATGCGAACTCACTTTTTAATCCCCAATAATATCCAGCTAGGATTGATCCAACATAAGCGTTGCAATTCAGTCCGCAACTCCGGAAAGATCGGCTCCAGTCCCTCAGTCACGCCCTTGACCGATTCAAATTGAGAGCGAATTTCCGACAATGGACAGAAATCGTGCCAAATCATCAGCCCGCCGGAGCGCAACAAAGGGAGTGCCTTCCGGGTGTCGTTCATTACAACATCCGGTTGATGTCCTCCGTCAACCAATACACTGTCAAAAAATCCAGCGGGATAATTTGACGTATCCCATTTGCGGCTATCACAAAAGACCTGACAGACTCGATGACTCAGACCTTTTTCGCGATACAAGCGCCCGATATAACCCGCCGCGTCAGTACGGTGATAGGTACACGGACCTGACTCATCTTGCCCATAAGTCGCAGTGATAATTCCATAAGGAGCGTCGGTCCCATCAACAACGCGTTGCCCATATGCCCATGTTCCATCAGGTCGCATTTCTCCTGTTGGAAGATTGATGGTCCATACGGTCGCCTCACAGGCCTCGAGACACAGCACGGTCCCCCACCCTTGCCAAGTACCGAATTCAAGATGCCTGCGCGGCTGATGGGCACGATAGAGATATTGCAAAATGGGAGCGTCGTCTTCCTCCATTTTCCATCGATGCAATGGCGTGGATGACGCAGGTGGAGGTGTGATGTGATTTACGAAATAGAGGCTGCCAATCTCAGACAGCGGCAAACCTTCTACACTAGATGATATTAACAAGCGCGTTCCTCCCAATCATGTTGGGAAATGTAATTGAAAAGACCGCTGTGTTCTCAAGAACCCTGACCCTGCCGACCTTCGCAGAACAAAATTGTCATCATCCAATACAAGAGCTTGGTGGTATCCCCTGTCGAGCAGCCATGATAAGGCCGCTATGTTCGAGTAACCGCGGACGCCAAGCGCATGATTCAGTTCCACTACAAGCCAGGGGTCGAATCGCTCAAGCGTCTTCTCAGCCCCCATTAATACTTCGAAGTCAAATGAGTCGACGTCAATCTTTATACAATCCAGTTTTTCGAGCTTTGCCTCCTCGACGAAATGATCGAGCGTCGAAAAGTCATACTCGCATTCTTCTGCAGCCTGTCCCCATAACCGAAAGATTTTATCGACCCGTCGGCCGGAGTATTGGCCCATCGCTAATCGATGCACCACAATATTCTGACACTTGTTGTGCTTAATGTTCACCTCAAGCATGTCGGCGGTTGCCGTGGGCTCAACAGCGTGCACTTTCCCGTCGGGCGACAACTGAGAAAACAGAATGCTGTAATAACCGATATTTGCACCGCAATCGATATACACCCAGTCGGGGCGTGCGTTTTTGACGAACCATGCTTTGGTCTCGAGTTCACACTTCGGGTAATACCATGCAAAGCTCTCGTAGAAAGCCGGCAGTTCGATATCAGGACGTCCTGGAATTCTCGTCACGGCGATGTTGGTCATCATCAGGTAATTTTTAGCACTCTTAATTCGATGGAAGTATGGACAGGACCAGCGAGCGGCATGATCTTACAAGGTTCTACCTTAATGAACGCTGCATCTTCAATCACGTCCCAAATGACGGACTTCGAATAGTCGTATGCTTCGCTGCCAAATGCCAGACCGTCCCTGAATCCAAAAATACCGGTGAGCAATACATAATCCTGATGCGCAAGTGGAACACGGCAACTCGTAGAGACTAGAAATCGGTCGCCGGCGTTACCAACAATACGATGGACTGAATTTATGTCATTCGCGGAAAGTACAAAACTACCTTTCAAATCACGCAGTCTAATTCCTAGAATGAATTCCGAGTTCACTGGCCGACACACTTCTAACAGGTAATGCAAGGATATCTGCTCGTTGTATTCACAAGAGGTGACTCGACTACCTGACTCGTTGAGCAAGACCAAGTTCTTCACAATCACATCGCCTGTTCCAATACGTGACCGTTCCCTGTTTGCTTCAAAGGTGGGATTCGGCTCAAACAGCTGCGGAGGAACAGAAAGTTTCCCGATCTTGGTACCGTAAGATACTGGCCCGATTTCCGGTGGACCGAGCGGCTGGACCGAGTCCGACATATCCGAACGGCTTAGAATGATTCCTTGCTCCGCCCAGCAGAACCGCTCGTATTCTTTGGACACTGTTTTCGCATCACCCCACAACTCCGCACGTCCGTTCTTCAACCATAGTGCGCGGCTGCAAATGGACCGGACTGTGGAGATATCGTGCGAGACGAACAACACACTTTTCCCGTCGTCGACCAAACGGCGAAGCCGCTTATAGCACTTCGATTGGAACGGTACGTCCCCTACACCAAGCGCTTCATCTACGACCAAAATTTCCGGCTCGATACAAGTGTTTACGGCAAAAGCCAAACGCATTAGCATGCCTGAACTGTAGGTTTTTATCGGCTGCTCAAGGAACTCACCGATGTCTGCGAACGCCGCAATGTCATCGAACTTTGCATCAATCTCTTTCTTGCTCAGGCCTTGAATCGCCGCATTTATATAGACGTTTTCGCGTCCAGTGAATTCTGGATTGAACCCGCTGCCTAGTTCCAATAATGCTGCCACACGGCCATGCACTTGAACTTCACCCCGGGTCACATCCAGCGTCCCTGCGATGATTTGCAAAAGCGTCGATTTCCCTGAGCCATTCCGGCCAACAATGCCAACGGTTTCTCCTCTCTTGACTTCAAAGCAGACATCCTTCAAGGCCCAAAATTCACGAGCGTAGGATGTGACCGACATCCCTAAGAGACGGTGAAGATGCGGGAAGATCGCCTGTTTGAGTCGATCCTGTGCCTTGTCATAGAGATGGTAACATTTGCTCACATTCGTGGCTTGAATGGCAAGGTCGCTGTGCGAGTCGACGAGTTCTTCCCCTGCGCGGTCTTCTTTCAGTAGCACCTGGCTTTCAGACGACATCGGCGAAACCTCTTCGAGTCTTCTGAAACCACCAGAATCCAGCCCAAGCGATGGCGAAACTGCTGACTGCATACCAGGTCCACCCGATCCAGTCGAAGGTCCGTCCAAAAATCAAGACGTTGCGTCCCGCCTCAATTACGAAGGTTAGGGGGTTTAGCTTGAGCAAGTTTTGAAATTCTTGAGGCACCGCGGAGAGAGGGAAAAACACCGGAGAAATAAATAAGAAGATCGTAGTGACGATGCCGGTGACCTGGACAATATCGCGGATGTACACACCAAGGGCCGAAAGGAACCAGGCAATTCCAAGTGTCGCGCATAGCAAGGGCATCAGCACGAACGGAATCAGCACAATGGTCCAGGGAATGGTCCCGTGCGTCAACAGCAGTGCCAGGAGCATGACTGCCAAACTGATGCCGCCATGAAAGGTGGCTGAGCCCATCGCCACACAAGGCAGAATCTCCAATGGAAAAACGACTTTCTTCACGTAGTTGGGATTTGAAAGAATCAAACTCGGCGCGCGATTCACGCATTCGGCAAACAGCGCATGAAGAATCATCCCGACGAATAACAGAAGAGCAAAATCGGCCGTACTGCCTTCCGCCATGCCTGGCCATCTCGCTCGAAAGACGACCGAGAAGACAAAGGTGTAAATCGCCAACATCACAAGCGGGTGAAACAGCGACCATCCCAATCCCATAATGGACCCGCGATACCTTCCGAGCACATCCCTTTTTGTCATCTGGACAATTAGGGAACGATTGCGCCAGAGACTGGCGAAAATCTCTTTAGGTGAGCTGGGAAAATGTTGCATGACAAGAAGGTGGAAATCGTGGAATCAATACACCGTTTCTTGTAGGACTCGTAGCAAATACTGTCCGTATCCATTCTTGGCCAATGGTTCCGCAAGACTCTCTAATTGCTCGGCATCGATCCATTTTTGCCTGTATGCAATTTCTTCCGGACACGCCACTTTGAGTCCTTGTCGGTGTTCCAGTGTGGCGATGAACTGGCTTGCATCGAGCAGGGACTCGTGTGTCCCAGTATCGAGCCATGCGTAGCCGCGACCCATGAGTTCCACATTGAGCTTTCCCACTTCCAGATAAGAACGATTCAGGTCTGTGATTTCTAGTTCTCCGCGGGCTGAAGGCTTAAGACCCTTGGCCACATCGGCGACTTGTTCGTCATAGAAGTATAGACCAGTGACAGCATAGCTGGATTTCGGCTTACAGGGCTTTTCTTCGAGCGATACTACCCTGCCGCCTTGGTCAAACTCGATGACCCCATACCGCTCCGGATCCTGAACATGGTAAGCAAAAATGGTGGCGCCCTCCGTGCGTGCCATCGCATTCCTCAGTAAATGATGAAAATCATGGCCGTAGAAAATATTGTCGCCTAACACAAGGGCTGACGAAGAGTTCTTAACAAAGGATGCACCAATAATGAAGGCTTGTGCCAGACCATCAGGCGATGGTTGTACAGCGTATTGCAGATTGAGCCCCCACTGTTCTCCGGTGCCAAGTAGTTGCCGAAACCGGGGAGTGTCATGCGGCGTAGAAATGATTAGGATTTCTCGGATGCCAGCCAGCATCAGCGTGCTGAGCGGATAATAGATCATTGGCTTATCAAATACCGGCAACAACTGCTTCGATAATGCTTGGGTAACCGGATACAGTCTGGTTCCTGAACCTCCAGCGAGGATGATGCCTTTGCGTGTCATGCAGAACCCTAATTCACAAAAGGTGACGAGCCGGCGACATTAGTCGCCATTAATACGCGTGCTTATGAATGAATCCTCTCCACAGAGTGAGACACATGATTTTGAGGTCAAACCACACTGACCAGTGTTCGATGTAATATAAGTCATGCTCAATCCGTTTATCGAGTGACGTATCCCCCCTCCACCCATTCACCTGGGCCCATCCTGTAATGCCTGCCTTCATCTTGTGTTTGAGCATGTAGAGTGGAATCTGTTTCCTGACTGCCTCCACGACCCACGAACGTTCAGGGCGCGGCCCTACGATGCTCATCTCTCCCTTGATGACGTTGAAGAACTGAGGCAACTCGTCCAAGCTGGTCTTGCGGAGAAAGCGGCCAATGCTCGTCACCCGAGGATCATTCTTCGGAGTGAGCAAGACGGTGTCACCGGGTTGGTCGACCAGCATGGTTCGAAATTTGAGCATCATAAAGGGCTTCCCGTCCACGCCCATTCGTTCCTGTCGATAAAAAACAGGCCCTGGCGATGTCAGCTTCACGGCCAGCGCAATGACGAACATCAATGGGGCTGTCAATGTCAGTGCCACCGCCGCACCGATGAAATCCGTTATGGCCTTCACGACGACGTTCCATCCATAGAGAGGCGAGCCCTGTAAGGTGATGACAGGCAGGCCCTCGAACATCTCGGCCTCGGCACGCAAGGTGATGAATTCGTAGATGGAAGGAATGACCTTCACCTCCAGCGTCGTTGTGGCCAAAAACTGCAAGATCTTCTCCGCCCCCTGCTCTTCATCAGGAGGCAAACAAACAAACACAATGTCAAGCGCTGGCGCATATTTCTCTATGTCTGAATAGAGACCACTGACCCTTATTCCTTCATATGTTTGCCCTAACTTATTCGGATGGCGCGTCAGAAAGCCCTGTATATTGATTCCAAATTCGCTATGCATCGCGATCAGCCGTGCCACTCGTTGTCCCAGTTTTCCTGCTCCGATCACGAGAGAGTGGCGCTGGTTAAACCCTTGCTTGCGCATGAACCGCAGGCCCTCTCGGAAGGCCATGCGGGAGAAACCAAGCGCAACGAGATTGAGCAGCCAGAAATAAAGAAACACAAGCCGGGAGTATTCAAATTGACGGTGAAACGCGGTGAAGGCGACAAGGACAAGAACGGATAGCGTATTGGCCTTAGCAATGTCCAAAAATTCCGCTAGGTGTGATCCCATGCGCCGGGGACGGTACAAGTTGAAGGCTCGAAACGATATTCCCCATACCGCGAGAATCGGAATCAGCAGCCACAGGTAGATCTCAAAAGGCGGAATGCCCTTATCAATCGGCGCAAGCCCCTCCAGAAATCGAAGATAGTACGCGAGGAGCCAGCACCCGCAGATCACAGCGAGGTCAAAGAGAAAAAGAAGACTCTGCAAGAATTGTGAGTGTCGTTTGAGCATGAGGATAGTTCGCTTACCGGCCGTAAGACGCGCCTGCACCGAAAGGCGCTATTTCGAATGCATGCTCGCCCATCGAACGATCCAGTTTGGCAAATACGGATACAAATGTCCTAACTGGTACCCTCCCCATTTGGCAGCGTTGCGGAGGAGGCTTACGGGAACAAAGCGCGTAAAGCCGTTGTTACGGAGGAAGGCTACCTCCGATCGTACGAATCGCAAACCCTCAGAACTTGCACTCCCATATCTTTCAAGTATCCACTGTTCCCTGTTAAAAAAAGCACCGAGATCGAAATACCGCTTGAATTCCTGCTGCATCGAATAGTTGTGCGAGTGATAGACGACCGCATCGGCCACGTACGCAATGCGGAATCCGTTTACCAGCATCTTCGCACATGCGTGCATGTCCTCCCCCATCAACAGCCCTGCCTTAAACCACCCGACGTTTTCTAGAGCCTTTCGCTTGTACGCGGCAAAAGAATTGGAGCAGAAAAATGTTTTCATACCGTATTGGTCACAATCCTCGATTGCTCGAGTATGCGAGACAGCTGGATAATTGAACGCTCTGAGATGCTGCGCAAAGGGGGTGGCGTCTCGATGAGGAACCTGGCGACCAAATGCCGCGCCTATCCGGTCGTCTTCAAGTAGTTTCGACACGAGCGCGGACACTGTTCCTTCATTCAAAGGAAGCGCGTCTTGGGTCACATACACTAGGACGTCACCTTTCGCCAACTTGCCCATATTGGTACGAGTCCGGCCGTGGTCGAAGTCCCGCTTCGGAATGACCAGCGTCCTCGCTCCATGAGACTTCGCAATGGATAATGTATCGTCTGTCGAAGAGGAGTCGACCACAATGACCTCGAAGAGACTGAGCTGTTGGCGGTTCAATATCTCGAGTAACGTCCCAAACGAAGGCCCAGCATTGTACGTCGGGATGAGAATGCTGACCATCTGGTCAGCGATCAGCACGCAAGCACCTTTTCATAGATGCGTTCAAGCTCTTTGATATGACGGTCAAGGGTTCTGGGATGCTTCCAATACTGGTCATGGGCTGCACGACCCATGGCCGACGCACGTTGAGGTTCGCGGATGGCCACCATCTTCCTCGCCAGATCTCGGCTGTCGCCGGCTTTGAACCATGATCCAGTGACACCATCAATCACAGAGGCGCGGGCTGCCGAGGCGTCGGACACGATCGATGGAATGCCAAGCGCTGCAGCCTCAGAGACAGCGAGTCCTTCAGTTTCATACAAAAGGGAAGGAAATACCAAAGCCCTTGCATGTTTCAGCTGTGCGGTGACCTCCTGCCGCGAAAGCCAACCCAACATCTTAGCCGTAGGGCAGCGGCGCAGCACATCCGCACGCTGGTCTCCGTCACCTATAAATACAGCTTCACAGCCTACCTGACTTGCGGCCTCGGCGAACAGCTGAGGACCTTTCTCTTGCGCGATTCTTCCGACCATCACAAATGCAGAATTTGCTTCGACGTCTACAGGATCTTGATAAGACGCCTGAACAGGATTTTGCACGTGATAAATCTGTGAGTCCGGAGGTAAAAACGGCTTGAGAATGCGTTCGCTAAATGGTGACACGACAATGAAATGGCGGATCTCTCTCGGGAGGCCACCGAAGCGGTTTTGCACGACTTGGCGTACCACCCGCCATAACTTCTGACCGTAGTGTCGCCGGTCACACTGGCTGGCGATGCACGAACCGGAAAGCGGCCGGAGCTCGCAAATGGTATTCGTGGTGTAATTGAAAAAGCTTCCGTTGGGGCAGGCCGAGAAGTAATCGTGAAGTGTGCAAATAACTTTGAACTTGCGCGACAAGGCGGCTCTGATCACGCTTGAAGAAAGCGCTTTGGTCCACCCGTGGACATGAACCACCGTCTGATGAGGGTCCAGGTTGCTGAGAACGTCCTCCATGGCCCGAGCCGCCTTCCTGTTCCAGAGACCTTGCACAAGCGCGCCCATTCGCTGCGGATCGTCGGCAATAGCATGTTGGCCCGTGCAGACCACACGAAACACGCTCTTTTGAACAGCCGGATCGATTGGAGGAACGGCCGACAGGAGGGTAACCCGGTGTCCGGCATCTGCAAGTCCAATGGCACCTGATAGCGCAACGACGCTGTTGCCGCCTTCAACGTGAGCAAAATCGCTGACGACAACGATGTTCAACATCGATGAAGGATGAAAGACACACCAAACGGAACTGTTTTTTGAGCGCTCTAAGAAAGACCGACCAGATCTATCATGCGACGGACGATTCGGTTCCAATCCTTGCCGGCAGCGTAGTTCTGAAGCGTGCTCTGTTCTGGCGGCCGCGAGATGGCCTCTAGAATCCCTGCAAGAAAGTGTTCCCGGTCGTTGGTTAATGCCGCGGGACTTTTAAGATTCTGTAGCTCTTCCCACTCTACCGCGACGACAGGCAATCCGCTGGCCAGATATTCATACAACTTGAGCGGATGAATGCTGCGCACGAGATCCCGGTGATTGACGACATCGAAGGGAATTAACCCTACGTTTGCATGCTGCAGATAGCCCGGGAGTTCGTCGTAGGGCCTCGACCCCAGGACGAAAAGATTCTTGGCAGGTTTCAACATCGTCCGTGCTCGGTGGTCCGGACCGACGAGAACAAATGAGACTTCTGGCAGATGCGCCACCGAGAAATTCATCAGCTCCCAATCAAACCACACATCCATCGCGCCGATATATATCGCAATCGGTTTCGGAATGGCGTCGTATTCGCATGGCTGTTCATCTCGCTTGCGAAAGAAATGATCGAAATTCACTCCGTTGGGCAGATGTGCCATATTTCGCGGATGCATTGCCTTTACATGTTCTTCCAACGTTTGAGCGGCATAGACGACAACGTCGACCCACTGTGCCAAATCAAGCTCCGATTCAGCGAGTGCAGGTGAGAATTTGTCGAATGACGAATAGTGGTCAGCGATCCGATAAACCGCCTTGCGATGCGGGACATCCCGTAACCAACTGAATGGCACGGCGCTGTCGCAGTACAGGAGGTCGGCCTCTGCAAATCCGGCCCCGCGCATCACACGACCAATTGGGGGCCACGCTAGCTTGGCCCATTGGCGGGATACCCAACGATTCCTTAAGATGGGCTTATTATGAGGCGTCACGAACGCCCCCGGAACATACGCCCATAAATGTCCCTTGAGGTCCCATTCGCCACCACCAGCATACAGGCGATATCGCTCCCGTAGCTGCTGAAACTCGCCGCCTCCTACATGCCACGGTGAAATGGGATCAGAGACGAACGCGACGTCCCAACCTGCATTGACAAAACCACGAGCTAGATGGTGGCTTCCCACCTGAAAAGGAGAATTCCAATGGTTGGCGGCAGCCACAACGACCTTTTTTCGCATCGCCATTGACTGGATCTCAGAGGCCAACGAATACTACTCGATCTCAACCTATTTGACGGCTTTTAGGGCAATAAACCATCCACAATCTCTGGGATGGACTTCAGTACTCATACCTTGATAGTCCACTCAATACACCGTGATTCTGTTTTCAGAGAAATGACATGTGTTCGAGCAAGTAAGCCGTATCCATTCGAATGGTACGAATCAGCAATTGACCATTCGCCACCAGCACTGGATAGCCTGTACGTATGCGAATTACAGATAAGATCTACACGGGTGGGATCCGATGAAAGGGTTACCCTGAGAGATGGCGGGACATGAAACAAGACTTGTTTGGCACCTTCAACCGCATATTGGTCGCATGCATGGATGCCATTTTGCGTGATGCGCATCTCGCGCCGGTGGCTGGAGCCAAAGCCTGAGTGTTCTCCTAGAAAGTGAGTCGGCTGACAGGCAATGACTTTCGGACTCGACCTGTCTCGGAGCAAAAACAATCCTTCTCGCCCTTCCTTCCAGTCGTTCTGTTCCCTGCCATCAATCACCAGACTGTTGTGCATCGAGGTGGACCTAAACCGATTCCTCATATTGGGCAAGGGGGTGTACACATAGGTGCCAGGGTCTGTAACAAGCACATTCCCATCAAAAGCCAGCTCAAAGGACAAAATGTCATTATGTGCGTGGTTTCCGATTTGATTGACGTCACCTCGCCCACATCGTATGGCAAGGTACACTCGGGGCGATTTGTAGACGAATAGGCCGAAATCCGGATAGGCAGCTACCCGCAACCCTTTCCGAAGATCTCCTGATAACGCCGATGCCTCTCCCGCGGTGTTTTCTTCTGAGGGGGTCCTGGTGGAACACGGCACTGGTTCCGGATCAGAGCGATCCCGAGACCCTTTGGCTAGACGACGGACAACGTACGAGTCAACATGCTCGCGTTTGTCACCGATTTGCGGGTTGGGCGCATCCAATAAGGCGCCGATGGCAGATATGAGATGGCCATGATCCAATTGGTCCTCTTCACATCTTGGATCATCCGTCGTGTAGGAGGGATGTAACTTCAAGAAACGCCCGTTGTCGCAGTCGCCGATCTGCACAACATGTCCGTCGGGTCTCGTGATATCCCGAGTGAACTCGGCCATGAGACCAATCCTCTCGAAGTACCAATCCGGGAAGGGAGAGGCTTCATGCTGTCCCGCTCTGTAATGAAGGATCAGTGGCGGAGGGCCTAATGCCGGTTGTGTACGGTGCATCCTATGATCGTACGACATGAGTGCGCTGCGTTTTTCCGAATTCAGACCCAACACTAGAGCTGTCGCATACACAACCATTTCTGCGCATAATCGATGATAGCTCGTAGACGCCTCGAAATTCGCGCCATCCGGCGTAAACTGATGTCCGACCTCTCTCACGAGCTCTTGAACGGAAAATGCCAACCAGAGGTCGGTTTCGGCAGACCGAGGCAAGTACGCCGCGACGAATAGCAAGCCAACGATGTCTGCTAGATAGTGATTCCCGACGGCTTCGTTGTTCCATTCCAAATTGGCAATGATATGCGAGCCATGCTGGTACACACTTCGCATGAGCTCGCGTTCGAACTCCGCGTCGAAACGTGCGCCGAAGGCATGGAAAAGATCATAGCTGACCAACCAGTTCGCCACACGAATAGCGACGTCCATCGTGCAAGCCCAGTTCACTCCAAAACGCGGGGGATTTGTCGCAACAAAATCCAGAATCTGATGACGAAACTCGTTCACGTATACTTCCGGTCTCTCAAACCCATGTGTTCGCCGTGACGCCACGGTAAAGCCGTAGGCCAGCATAGGCAGGTGCTGCATGCGCGCGAGTTCCCACGGCACTTTGATGTCGACCCCCGCCTTATGCCCGGTATGCACAAACGGGATCTGCTTGTACCAGTCCGCTTCCGACCAACGGAATCCGGATTTGAAATCCAGTTGCCAGTCAATTGGCGCGTACCCTGGCTGAATCAAGCTCCAAATACGACGTGATTCTTTCAGGTTCGCCGGATTGATATAGGCATTAAGCCAATTTCCTTGGGCATCAGGGTCCACCGCTGAACCTGCATGGTATCGATGGCCTTCCATTCCTTTGCATTCGATGCCGTGTCGGACGTCCATCCAACCGGAACCCAATAAATCAAAACGATGACGGCAATAGTTCTCGAGAAGCGAAGCGAGATGAGAGGTTGGGAAGGACCAGGGAGTGCCGGAGAGTCCGTCGAGGTAGCGAAGCAGCTGTCGGGAAGGGAAAGCCTCTTCTTTCAAATATGTGGGGTGTCGCAAATCCCCTTGTCTGCGTGCACGCTCACTGCAATGGCGTCTGACGCGGCCGATGACCTTCTGCACGATCACATGAGGCGGCAGCGACAAGACTCGATGTGCTTGATTAATTAACCGCCTCACCGACAGAGCTCCGCCAACTTGTCGATGATCCGTCCGGTGTGCGCCTCCCAGGTGAAACGGGAAACCACATCCTTTCTGGCATTTGCGCCGAGGCGCTCTCTCCGCGATTTGTCCTCGACGAGCACAATTATTCCTTCGCACAAGGACTTGACGTCCGCGGGCTTCACCAATAGAGCTGTCATATCGTGGCGCAGTACTTCTCCGATCTGATCGAGATCCGATGCAACGATGCCCTTCCCCATTGCCATATACTCGAACAGCTTCGTCGGAGATCCAAAAAAGGGGGTCCCGTCTGGATTCGGAACATGCGGCGAAACCAGGATATCGCAGGCGGCCAGATGCTCTGGTCCTTGCTCTTGCGCAATAAGTCCCGTAAAAATCGTAGCGGCTTCAGCTCCTGATTTAGCCAATCGCCGCTTGACTTCTGGCATCATGACGCCGTCTCCGATCATGAACAGGCGCACCGTATCCCGATGCTGCGGATGAGCGTGCAGCAGTTGACCGAAGGCTTCCGCAAGGACTTCCGCCCCATGCCAACGTCCAAACGTCCCGATAAACCCGAGGACAATCTTGTCTTCAAGACCGTATCGCCGTCTCACAGCGGTTCCATCCACAGCCGGCGTGTATCGATCGGGGTTTACCCCATTGGGATTGACGAGAATCTTCGCTGAATCAATACCTTGACCGATAAGTTCCTCTTTGATCGCATTGCTGACGACGACGACAAGATCGGCGGCTGCCAGATTCAGCGACTCGATGCGCACCGAGAGTGGCTCATACTTCAATGCCTTCCCCCAGTTTCGGGCTACCCAAATTTCAGAACCATTAAATTCAAGGACAAAAGGGACATGGTAGCGCTGTGCAAGCTTCAGCCCCGTATAGTTATTTAGGCTATACCTTTGATAGATGAAAGCAGGCCGTCGTGAGCCAAGGACTTGTGAAACTCTTCCATCGAGGGACTGATTAAATTCGATGCTTGGCAAGTCTCTAAAATCCCTAAACCGTCCAAGCGGGCGCAGCACGTGAGTTTCAACCGATTGGTCTACTGTGGGAACGTGATCAGTCGTGATAAACACGGGTTGGCCCGAATAGCGGCTCAGGTGGTTGAGCACGCCGGCGATATGGCCGACCGATCCACCGGATTGCAAACCGTACGTGAGGTCTGTGCGCAGGTACAGCGGCGATGGTGTCAGGTTGAGTTTTTCCTTTAGCGGAGGCTGGATGTTTCTCAATGACTCCACCTCGGCAGTAACTTCTCGAAGCAGCCGGGATCTTGCAAATGTATCTAACACAAAACCAAAAAGAAGCTTGGCCAGTAGTTTGGCTCCTATACGTTCTTCCTGACCCGTTTCATCCTGAAACGTGCAGGGCCCGCGGCTTAGTAGACGTAATAAAATGGCGGTACCCAGTGGTTTGTTCATCAAATCAACTCTATGCGTGTACAGCCTGGCCCGCTTATAGGCGAACAGATGCTTTACTCCCTTTCCAGAAACGATTTGCTCACGCAACTTCTCTAAGGGAAGAACGTTGCCTGAGAGGGAGGCAGGCACTTTCACTCCTAAATCACGCACCACGGTAATTTCAGACGTATCCATACCCCCTAGCTAAGTGTGAGAACGATGAACTGGACGGCACGCGACGTAAAAGCCGGCGGACAATCTCGGCATCCATCTGCCAAGCAAACAGTTAATTTTCATCACAGGTCCAAGACCGGTATAAAAGAGGTTGCTGAAAGGGCCGGCAAACAGGACTGAGCCGGTTGTGGAAACGATTTCAAAGCCGTGGCTGATCAAAAGCCGCTGAATGGATCCATAGGTAAAACGCTGAACGTGGGGCGAGTCGGCTAGCGTCGAGGGTGGATAGGGTTCTCCTCGGCTGCAGGAAAATAACGCAGACTTGATCCATCTGACGGCACTGGCCATACGCGTCCGTTCGAGAATCCATCCCAGTCCAGTCTTAAACCAAAGAAAACTTTCCATCTCAAACCAGCCGTAGCCGTTGGGCACTGTCACCAAAAGTACACCGTCATGTGCCAGCTTGTTCTTGATCTCAAACAACATCTTTTCAAGTTCCTCATCAAGAAGGTGCTCTAGGACTTCCGAAGCAATCAAGACGTCGGGTTTGAAGCTCACATCCCGCATGTTCTGTCGTCGTAATATCGACGCAGAAAGACCGTGTGCGCGCAACAATTCGCGCCCAAACTCAATGCTTTGATGATCCATATCAACGCCAACCACTTGATAACCCTGCACTGCCAACGGAATGGTGATCATGGAACCGGTTCCACATCCTAACTCAATGATGGTCATGTCTTTTTGTAGGTAGCCGACGATCCACTCTAAACGTTTTGAATGCCCGTAGACATTCTCTGGGATCAGCGGTGGCCTAGGCAGGGAGTTTGTGGAATGCTGACGAGCAGTCATAACTTGCGGGCACGTACAACGACATACCATCCAAAAACGTGTCCCAACCGGTCGAGCAATTTCTGCGGCACAGGGCGTATGAGACGAGCAATCGTCCCGGGGAAATCCTCATGGACGAGTTTCCGACATCCAATGAACTCGATAGAGAATCGTGCTTGTTGAACAAGTTCTTGGACCTCCGCTTTGGAATAGACATTCACAATCGGCATCGCATCGCTAGCCGTGTATTCGATTAGAGACCGGCGCTCTTCAAGAGACAGCTTCCGAAATCCCCCTTTCAGGATGTGGGCCCATAGACAAATACTGAGCCTATAGAACACGGAATTTTTATGATAAAGCGTCAACCAAAATTCGCCTCGAGGTTTCAGTATTCTATGGATCTCGTCGAAGCCCTTGCGGATATTGGGGATGTGGTGTAGTACACCATTCGAAAATGTTAGATCGAAGGATTCATTTGAAAACTCTAAGTTTTCGGCGTCACCGAGACGAGTGTCCGCATCGAAGCCAACTAGACGAAGGTGCTTCTTGGTTCGCTCAATGTTTTCGGGTGTGATATCGATCCCGGTATAGTTCGCACCATTTCGGCAAAATTCGTAGGCGTCATAGCCTGCTCCACACCCTACCTCCAAAACTCTTCTCCCTCTCGTCTTGTCAAAGGGAAAGACTTCAGACAACCAAGGCAATTCATAAGTAGAGCGTTTCCTTATGACATTCTCAAAATATTCCTTTGTCCCTAGGGCAGCGCCCTCACCGTAAACCCACCCTGCCGGTGAGGCGCCCCAAACCTGTTTAGCCGCTTCCTTCCCATCGTATGGAGTCATCTTTCTCCTTCATGAGAACTCAAATCTCGCGTCGACACGTTGCCCTTGCACAGACGTGATTCTGATTGTGCCTCCGCTTCGTGATCCACTAACTTGCCATGTCGAGTGATGGGACCAGCGTCGCTTAACGAAACGTGCAGGCAACGGCGAGGCATTCTCTGGTGTCGGGCCATGCCCAAAAGGCAAGCGTCTGAAGAGGATAGTGAAAGAACTGTTCCAATGGGGAACCTGCTTGGGAATAATTGTAAAACTCTTCTTTGACGATCCGAAGATCCATGTGGTCGACCAAGGCCCTCAATTCGGCGATCGTATATTCATGGTGGTGACCGATGAAGGGAATGTCTGAACGTACGATATCTTGGATGGGAACGAGGGGAGTCTCCCCGCGCAACAATGCCATACGCTTGGGCCAATAGGCGATGTTCGGAACCTCCAGATAGATGGCTCCATCGCGTTTGAGCATCGCCACCACATTGTCTAAAAGCGGCTTTGGCGAATGGGGGTAATGTTCCAGCACTGCCATGATGGTCACAAGATCGAATGTGCCGACGAGAGATGCGGCCGGTTCAAATGGATCCATGTCGACGATGGTAACCCCTTTGGTTCGCACAAAATCAAACAGCTTGTGGAAGGAATCGCTATAGAATTTCAACGATTCGGTCATCGTCACTTCACATCCCAATCGTTGAAACGTCAATGGTAAGACACCCCAGAAGCCTCCCACATCGCAGACCGTTCGTCCCTCAGTCAACTTGCAAAGTGACGCATAGGCCCGGTAGTAGCGGGGCGAGGACGCCTGCAGGTACCGACCAAAATCGAACCGGTCAGGATGCCAACCGTAACAGTGCGCGGCCAACTCCACTTGCATCTCTCGTGTCCAGTACCCGAGCACCTGCTGGACCGATTCCTGGTACGCACGGACAAACTCTTGATACGTACAAGGGTTCAAATTGCCGCCGATCCTGACTTATTGCTCTTTCTAAGGCCCAACGGGTGCCGGAAGCCGATGTCTGTAGATATACGATAGGACAATAGTCAGCATGATGCCGGCCGACACCGTCATGCTTATTGAGGCGCCCTGAATGCCGAGCGAAGGAATCAAATTCAGGTTTAAGGCTACATTTGCTATAGCAGCGATCCCCGATGAGTACATCACTACGGGAGGCATCCCGATCGACGCCAAGTAGTTCATCAATAATGAACTCACCGACAACAGCACGATGCCGGGCAGGAGCCAGACGAAGGCGGCGGTCGCTGGTTGAAATGCCGGACCATAAAGCGTGCGAATAAGGGGCCCAGACCCGAACGAGGCTATCACCGCGATCGCCATCATGATGAGGCCAATAACACCCGCAATCCTTTTGGAAAACCTCCACCGCTCAGCATCATCACACATGCCGGAGAGAGCGGGAAACAGGATGGTACCCACCGTCATCGGTAGCATGTACAAGGCGTCGGTTAGCGTGACGGCCACCGAGTAATATCCGGCCTGTTCCACGCCAAGTAGATACTGGATGAGCAGCAAATCAAGCCGGAGCGCAACAAATGCAAACAACGCAGCCACATACCCGCGCAGGCTATAACCCAAACCTTCCCGAAACAGGTCGAACGACGGACGTGCGAGATGGACAGCGTGCCTGTTCAGAATCGTGAATGTCCACACTAGGCTCCAGCCCAAGGCAAGCAATCCCATGGCGAAGACCGTTTCCGCAGTCACGAACCCGGACAAGATCACCGCGCCGATAAGGATCACTGATAGTATCTTGCTTGCCAATTCGACTTGGTTGTACGCTCGGATCTCGCCAATGCCTAACAACAGATTTTGGAACAAGAGGTAGCACAGACCGAAAGGAAGCCAGCAGAGACTCAGCCAGAGCAGTAGTCCATGAAGCGGCGCCAACGTCGGATGGAGGGAAAACACAAGACCCACTGCTGCTGCCACCGCTCCGCCAAGCCCGATTCCCACTACAGCAGAATTCACCACCAATGTGGAAAGCAATTCCGGTTTCTTGGCCACGGTGTACGTATTTGATGCGTGCAGACCGAGATTACAGAACTGGACGCCGATCGCGCCGATTGCGACTGCGACCGCATAGGCCCCACGCCCCTCAGGGCCGAGGACGCGTGCGACGATCACGCTGGCGACAAACCCGATCCCGAGCAGCAGGATTCTGTTGGTAAACGTTACTGCAACGTTGCGAAAAAACCCCGATGCTGTCACGCGACGAACATACTGGGAGCAGCTCCGCCAAAAAGAGAACACCATCGCGTGTTCCACCGACTCGGCTTTCTGTCTCACGCGATGTATTCCTTCCACCAAAGCGCAAAATTCAGGAGGTACCACACCTCAGGGCCGCGCCTCTCGTCCAGCAACCGAGACACTTCGGCAGGGTTGAAAAAGTCTGTCTTCTTGCAGAACATGTGCAGTTCGGATTTTGCGTGGTCGCCAAGCCGGTCAAAAAACCATTCGTACACCGGTACCCCGAAGCCTTGTTTGGGTCGATCGATGAGCTCGTCTGGAATGACGCCTCGTACCGATTTCTTCAAAATATGTTTCAGCGTCCCGTGTTTCGTTTTCACCCGCTCAGGAATACTCATGGCGAACTCTACAAACTTATGGTCCAAAAATGGCACTCTCCCCTCCAAACTCACACCCATACTCATCTTGTCGACCCGCATGAGTAGCAGTTCAGGTAATCGAAGATTGAGATCGATGTAGCTCATCCAATTCAGATGGCTTTTTTCCCAGGCTTTGTCATCAAATCGTCGTCTGATAGGTTCAATCGCATCCCAGGAGCTCGCTCCTTGTAATTGCCGCGCCAACCTGGGCGAGAGAAGCCGTGATTTCTGCGCCTCTGTGAAGGCCTCTGCACCTCCCCAGAAGACCGGCAGACCCAATGATCCGCGACGAAGGTATTCATACTTCCGCCCATGATTTTTTCCAACCGCAGTGAGGCATGAGAGGCCAACCTTCTTGATCCAACGCGGAACCGGCACATCGTCCCAGGACTGCAGCTGAAGCATTTGCTTCCAGGCGGAATATCCCCAGAACAGTTCGTCCGATCCTTCGCCGACCTGGCACACGATCACCCCATTGTCCCGAGCAAGTTTAGACACGTAATAGACCGGCACACACACCGGGTCTGCAATCGGCTCGTCTTGCAACTTGATCATGAGCGGAAGGAAATCGAGGAGATCGTCCATGGTAAGTAAGCGCTCATGATGGTCGGCGCCTACTTCTTGGGCCATCCTCCTAGCATAGTGCAATTCATTCTGATAACTCTGGTACTCACCTTGGTACCCGATGGAAAAGGTCTTGACCGGCCTGGTCTCCCCTTCCGAAAACAGCGCCGCGTTGGTGCTGGAGTCGATGCCTCCAGAAAGGAACACTCCAACGGGTACATCGCTGACCTTCCTGTACTTCACCGCGGTCCGCAGTTCATCCAGCAATCGGCCGGCAATGTCATCTTCCGATACGCCGACGAGAGGATTGGTGTGATCCCACACGTCCCAGTAGCGATGTTCTGTGATTGTGCCGTCATCTTTGACGCGGAGCCACGTGCCGCCCGGCAGTTTTCGAATGCCGTCGAAGAGGGTCTGAGGTGCCGGTGTTGTTAGAAAAGATAAGTAATGAAAAAACGCCTCCTCATGCACCGACCGCGGCTGATCTGGATCTTGTAACAGCGCCTTAATTTCTGACGCGAAGGTAATCCGTCCGTGATGGATGCTGTAATAGAGCGGCTTAATGCCAATTCGGTCCCTGACGAGCCAAAGTTCGCGGGATCTGGTGTCCCACAGCGCTATAGCGAACATGCCACGGAACTTTTGAAGGCACTCGATTCCCCATTCCTCGAATGCATGAAGAATAACTTCGGTATCGGAGTGATCGGTCTTCCATCGATGGCCCCCTATGCTCTCCAATTCCCTGCGGATCTCAGCATGATTATAGATTTCGCCGTTAAATGACACCCAGACAGTTCCGTCTTCGTTGCACATCGGCTGTGTGGCCGCTTCCGACAGATCGATGATCGAGAGGCGGCGATGGCCCAAGCCAATCCGCCTGTCAGTGGCAATCCACACACCTGCCCCGTCGGGTCCACGATGA
The DNA here is from genome assembly GCA_963730935.1 of uncultured Nitrospiraceae bacterium. Classification (GTDB taxonomy): domain Bacteria; phylum Nitrospirota; class Nitrospiria; order Nitrospirales; family Nitrospiraceae; genus Nitrospira_C. The sequence continues at coordinate 1,274,908 of CAVSTP010000004.1, forward strand.
GTCATCACATCTCGCATTCTGGAGACGTAGGGCTCGGTGACCCGAAAGGAAGACTGGTCAAAAACCAACGCGCCGACTATGCCGCACATTCAAGTGTCTCCGGAGGTCGCATCCCGCTTCACATACGAACAAGTCTATTCCTATATGTCTTCAATAAGGGAAGCAGTTGCTCTGCGAGATACTCCCCAATACGGCTCTGTCCCTCCTCATATAGATGGACAGAGTCGAAGAAAAAGCGATCACGCGGCTTCAACGATTCACGGATCCACTCCTCCAAATCCACCAGCAATAGATTCTGACTTTTGGCTAATCGGCGAAGCCCCTTGTTATATTCTTCACTAATTTTTGCTAGGACATAGGGATTGTCAGTGAAAGTGGGGAGGTGGCCGACTATCAGTGCTCGCGGAGAGGGCTCCTCTTCCATTACAAAAAGACCCGGCAGTGTGATCAGGACAACCTCACTTCCTGCAGCCCGCATTTCTTTCACAATCGTTTCAAGCTCGGCCATGAAGGTCGGCGCATAGCCATCTAATGCCTCCACCTCTGGAGCGTCACGCTGTACATGTTTTGGTTTGCTGTAAGCCTCTAACGCCATCTCTGTACGGCCGAAAATCCGTTCGCGTACCTTTCCATAGGCCTTTCTAAAGAGCCGCACGCTCTTGAGATGGTATTCGACTCCATAACTCTCCGGCTCCGCGTACAACGCGTTCCATCCAATATAGATGGTAGTTATCTCTGGACGAAGCGCCTTGAATTCTTCAATGCGCCCGAGGACATTGTCTGGACCATATCCCTCGACGCCGGCATTAATGACCTCGACCGACTCCCCCAAGCGGCCGAGCTCCCGTTCGAGCGCTCGAGGATACGAGTATTCATCGAACATCGTCCCAAACGTGCAGGAGTCGCCTATCGTCAAAATCCTAACGCGTGAGTGCGTCTTATCAATCTCGGGTCCTTTGAATCCATCTGCATTAATTCGCATCACGACAGCATTAGGTTCAATTTTGAGCGCTGCAGCCCTCTGCTTGAGCAGTTCCTCCGCGAAGACCCTGCCACTCTCCTTTTTAGCTTGGATGATCTGACCGATAGTGGCCGAATAGCCAGCTTTGGGCTTCCAATTCCATGGATGCGCCACATCGGCTACCTCGTAGTCGTCCAAGACGTTCGGATCTACGCTGACTACCTCATCTCGGAGTTGTTCTTTGATGGCGAAAAACAGTCGCGCACCCCCTTCCACAGCCAATGCCATCGCGGCAAGGACAATTGCGGCAACCGCAATCTGAACCCGAGTGCGTCGTAGGATTATCATCGTGGCAGGAACGGAGCGGTGAGGACTTTTCGTTATTCCCAGCCCGGATTGATCTGGTCTTCCACCTGAAAACTGATTTCGGTCGCTTGCAGTTGTTGCCAAAGAGGGATCGGCCATTCTCCTCCATCTCGGATCACTCGGCCGAACGATTCGAGTTCATGCTTCTGCCCTTTATCCGCGATCGCCGAGTCGACTCCCTTTGCCATGGCACCGGCAATCGTGAGTCGTTTGTAATCGTCCAAGAACAGCACCTTTCCGTCGACGAATATCTCGAAGCGTTCTTTAGGGTAATCGGAGGTTCCCAGCGCCGTGTAGGTTAACGTCGCGATTGAGCCGTCCTGAAATGTGATGGTCGTGATAAAGTTGTCATGTCGGCGGTAGTGGCCTGTCGCGGGGCGAATGGCGTCACTGTGGACTTTCTCAACACGACTGTCCGTGAGGGCCGTGAAGAGATCATAGATGTGGCACGCCTCGCCGATGTTTCGTCCTCCGCCCTCTTTTCCATGCACCCAATGATCCATCCCGAGATGGCCCGCATTCATGCGGTAATTGAGGATCATTGGATTGCTTCGATTGGCGATGAGCTCACGAATGCGCGAGACCGCAGGGGAAAATCGGCGATTAAACCCGGTCAGGAGCAAGGGAAGTCCCATCCCATTCCCCTTCGCGTAAAGATCCTGAATTGAGGCCAATTCTGCCCTGGACAACGCGAGTGGCTTTTCCACCAACACATGCTTGCCGGCGTGAAGGGCTTGAAGAACCATCCCGCTATGAAGATCGTGACGCGTCGAGATCAGTACGGCTTGAACTTCGGTGTCCTTGAGCACTGCTTCATAGTCTGTGGTGGAGTATTGCGCACCGAACTGCTTCGCCGTGGCGACCGCATTATGGCCGGAACGACTCATAATGGCATGTATGCTGTAAAGGTGCGACAACGCCTTTAGGTTCGGCAAGTGCATGGCCTTCGCAAATCCGCCTGCTCCTATGATAGCCATGCGGATTCGAGCCCCCCCTGCTGGTTGGGCAATCGGGTTCATGATGACCCGGGACTGTGCAGGTTCCCTTATTTCATGAGGATAGGTGAGGAGGACCATGAGAGGCTTTTTTTGATCGGTCTTCAACCGCTCATATGCCACGGGAGCCTCATTGATCGGGTAGGTTGCCTCAATCAATGGAGCGACAGTGACCTTCCGTTCGTTCAACATGCGTAGGTACTCGGACATGTTGCGGTTTTCCGTCCAGCGCACAAAGGCAACAGGGTAATCAAGACCCTCCTCTTCATACCGGCGGTCGTATCGGCCTGGACCATAGGAACTCGATATCAAGAAGTCCAGCTCCTTTTGATAGAAGTCTGCTCGGTTCAACTGAAGCCCGACATCGCCGACGAGTACGACGCGTCCCTTTTTCCGGCACATTTGAAACGCCGTCGAGACAATCGCATCCGAGGGACTTGCTGCCGTGATGATCACGCCGTCCGCGCCAATCCCGTCCGTGAGGCGGATGACCTGCTCTATACTGGCTCCCTCCTCCGGATAGACACCCACATCCATTCCCAACCGCTTTCCGAGATCGATGCGATCATGGGATAAATCAGTCCCGATGATCCGACACCCGTTCGACCGCAGCATCTGGCAGGTCAATTGACCAAGAATCCCTAATCCAAGTACGACAAAAGTTTCGCCTAGAGTCGGAGCGGCCCGGCGGAGACCTTGTAATGCGATTGCCCCCAACGTCACGGTACTGGCTGCCTCGAAATCGAGTCCATCCGGAATGGGAACCGTCAAATTTCGTGGAACATTGATGACCGCGGCATGGTGGGCACATTGTGCTCCTGCACAGGCGACCTGGTCTCCGATGGCGATGTCATGGACATCAGCACCAACACCGATGACGACTCCTGCTGCTGAATAACCGGTAGGCTGCCCAGAGGTGAGCGCCCCCTGTGCATGGCTTATCGTCTGAGCGAGGCCTCGCTCCGACACCATCGCAATGGCTTTTTTCACCTTTGCCGGGTAACGGAACGCTTTTCTCCATAACGGCTCCCCGCTGGCCTTGAGGCCACTGAGCTCTGTCCCGATAGAAATGCACGAATTACGCACTTGTACAAGCACGGTACCGGGCTCGACACTTGGAGCGGGCACCTCTTCGATGACCACCTGCCCTTGCTTAATGAGTACTTGCTTCAATTCCGCTCCTCCCCAACGATTGTTCTGCCTTAAAGGACAGTCCAATGGCCACCAAAATCCAAAACAAGGTGGCGAGACTCCCGGCAAACATATAGTCAAAAAGGTTTCTGACCACAAAGCCGATGACTGCCAAGGCAATGGCCATACGGAACACCATGGGTCCGCTCGGTCGAAGATCAGATACTCGTATGCCGGAAAGCAGCTCCTGAAGTGCGCACACTATGATCCAGGCGAACAAAAGAAAAGCAGGGATCCCGCTTCCCATGAGCACCATCGCAAAGGTGTTGTGTAAGGCTGGGAGTACTTTTTCTACTGGCCCCTTGTTCTTGTCTGCTTCAATCTCGGTCGCGTAGACTTTCGAAAACGTATCATTGCCGAAACCGGCGCCTACGATTGGGTGTTCAATTACTTGCTGCAATCCAAGCCGCCATGTTTTCACACGTGCGCTGAATGTCCAAGGATCGGTGGTCTCCTGCTGAAACCCAATTAACGATAGGGTAATCAACACACTTCCTGCCAGCACGGCGCCAATGAGGATCCATACAATCAATTGTTGCCGCCGAACAATGAACAGCAATCCTAGTGCCTGCGTGAAATGGGCAACCCACCCGGCTCGAGTGTAGGCGGCGACTTGTGCGAGCATCGACGTCGCGAGACTGAAGAGTCCCAGCGCTCGCGTTGCACGAGACGACTGGGTCAATAGCCATCCAATAAGAATCGGAATGACAAGCACGAAATAGGTCGTTAACCAATTGTAATCTGAAGATGGTGCGGCTGCCCGGACCAGACGATCTCTCCAACTACCTCCACGCAAGAAAAAATCCTCAAGAGCGAACATTGACAAGGCTAAGCTGCCCAACACCACCACAAACAAGATTTTACGGGTCGGTGCTTCATCGGCGCGAACGCGCAACACGAACATTGCCCAATAAAAGACGAGCATGGAGGCAACAAACTTTCGCCACTCCGAAAAACTGTATGCGGGATCGATCGCATAGGGGATCGTCAGCAACACCCAGCTCATGAATGCGATAAGCGGTATATCCAACCGGGTTCGAACATGCGGCTTGATTTTTTCTACCCAAGCAAAACCTATCGCCACGACGAACAACAGAAAGAAAACACGTTCTTGCAGACGAAAGAGTCTTGGAAAGAAAGTCAACAGTGTGATTCCGGCGAGCCCGTACACCTGAAGTTGCAATATCCACGGTCTGGCATGAAAACGATCTCCGAAGCCTTCTCGGGCATGGCTAGGCATATTGATGTAACTCTTGAAAGTAACGGTCAGAAAACAGGTATCCTCAGCTCAGACCCAGAGCTGCGCTCGGCTAGGCTGAGTTTTCTGTTGACGAGGATATTCACTATTCTTCCAGCGGTATGACCGTCCCAGCCATCCGGTATACCGCCTTTCACCCAGTCACCGGCCAAAGCCCTGTCCGCTTCCTCCAGAATCCGTTTTGTATCAGTACCGACAACACGATTAGTTCCGACAGTCACGGTGACAGGACGCTCCGTGCCTTCTCGCAGTGTCAAGCACGGAATGCCGAGGACGGTCGTCTCCTCCTGAATGCCTCCAGAGTCCGTGATCACCAATGCCGCGTCAGCGAGTAAGCTCAAGAAATCAAGGTATCCCAGCGGATCGAGCAACACCAATCGCTTATCATCTACTTGACTCTCTAAACCAAACGCACTTATTCGGGCACGAGTGCGGGGGTGAACAGGAAACACCACAGGTTGTTTTTGCGACAATCGTCGAATGACCGCAACAATGTTTCTGAATGTCTCTTCATTGTCCACATTGCTGGGGCGATGTAAGGTACAGAGCGTATATTCCTTTGTCTGTAGGCCGTGACGAGCCGCGAGCGAACGGGCTCGGGCCGCGTGTTCATACCTACGCAGGGTATCAATCATGATATTGCCAACCTGAAACACTCGATCACTGGGTGTACCTTCGCGCCTGAGATTCTCGTCACCATCCTTCGAGGGAGTAAAAAGATAATCCGACAGTGCATCGGTCAGAACTCGATTCACTTCTTCCGGCATCGTTCGATCGAAACTTCTCAGCCCGGCCTCGACATGCGCCACCGGAATTCGGCATTTTGCCGCAGCAAGCGCACAAGCGAGAGTCGAATTCACATCGCCTACGACAATGACACAATCCACGGAATGATTGGTGATGTAGTCTTCGAAGGCGAGGAGGACCTTGGCCGTTTGCTCGGCATGAGTTCCCGATCCGGCCTTCAAATAGATATCAGGCGAGGGCATTTCCAAATCCTCGAAAAATGCTGCTGACATGAGATAGTCGTAATGCTGTCCCGTATGCACGAGGATAGCTTGGACATCCCTGGCCTTCTTAAAGGCCTCCATCAACGGAGCAACCTTCACAAAGTTAGGTCGGGCTCCTGCGACAACAACAAACTTAATCATGGCCGATCCTCATGAGTTAAATAGGACTACATACGGCGAAAGGGCTAGTGGCCGGAGGCAGTTTTTTGCAGCACCACGAGCAGTCGAAAAGCAAGAAAGCGGCTGCAACATTTCAGCCATCTTTCACATTGTAAAAGCGTATCCAACAGCCATAATGGCACTAAAGACGGACGATCGAATCCGCCGCTGAGCGGATAGGCGAAGAACGCCAGACGTTCGTGGGCGAGCTTTGCCAGATTCGGGTACAGGTGGCGGAACTGCTCATAGGAACGCTCAAACAGGATGCTCGCAACGGCCTGATTGGCATCGAACGGGTGTCGCTGCGACAACGGGGAGACGATCGCGAGCGGGTCGCGCCTGAAATCCATGGGCTCCGGGTGCAGGAACCGATAGATGGGCCAGGAAAGCGCGGACACATACGGGTCCATGATCACGATCCGACCGCTTGGCACGAGGACGCGAAGGGCCTCGTCAAAAAAGTACCGCACGTTTTCCAGATGATGTAGTACATCGAACAGCACGATGTTTGAGACGCTCTTGCTGCGAAACGGCAGATGCTGGGCATCGACAAGCGCATCAAGCCAAGGCATTCTCACGACGTCTGTGCACAGCACATGGGGAGAAAATTCCTTCAAGTTCCCTGTGCCTCCTCCAACTTCAACCGTCAGTCCGGGCGTAAGCCACCGGCAAATCTCCTGGTACCACGAAGCATACAGTCGTCTCAGCACAGGCTTTTGTGTCCAGACGGTGTGATGGCGGCGCAACACGTCTTCAGACATCAGACGGCTTTCAGGCGAAAGAAGCCATACACGGTCATCTTGAGCAGCAACCAGCCGTGCTGAAACCGATTGATGTTCGTCGTTCCATACGTACGCTCCTGATATCGGATCGGCACCTCGATGATTTTCAAATTGAGCTTCGAGGCGCCGAACAGCAAATCAAAGTCGCCGAACGGATCGAAATCACCGAAATACTCCCGGTTGGCGGCAATCCGCTCGTAATCTTTGCGGAATAGGACCTTGGTTCCGCACAAGATTTTTCCTCCAGTACCCTGCGCCGACCACCGCAACCTGGGTCACGCCTTCAGATTGGGATTTGTGAACAGCATGAGCACTCCTTGGTTGGATCGAACGATAATCAATCACAGGTAAAAACGCTTTGCTTATTCAAGCTTGATTTTGCTAACTACATGTTCAGCAAAGGGTAATGAGGACGTAAACGCTGGAGAGACAGCATTCAAAATATGGGTAGACTTAACACCGGACTCGATCACGAAATCATTTACCAATTCCGCGGTCTTTGTCTGAACGAGTTGAGCCCTAATTCCTGGCTCTTTGCCGGGCAGGAGATCCGCCGCCTCGAACCCCACGGCCAGTCCCCGTGCCTCCCGAAAGAATCCAGATGTAGATACCTTCAATATCTCACGCCAAGCGATAGATCGGAAATGATCCTGATTTCGAGTGAATAACCTGAACAAATATGTCGCCATCGCCAATCCGTCCTTCATTGTGATTCCTCTGAGCCCCCGATATTGTTCTCGCCCCAGCAACGGAAGCGCCGATGGCCCTATTGTGATATTTCCTTCAGGACGACGAGTGAAGTGGACACCCAAGAATGGATTCCTGAGATCGGGCACGGGATAGATGTTTCCACGCACTGTGACCTTGGACTGAGGCCTCAGCTGATAGAACTGTCCACGAAACGGAAGGATTCGATACTCGCGCCCTGCCTCATGAGCCCAGGCAATTCGGTCTGCGAACAGGCCGGCACAGTTAACCAAGTGACCATAGGCGATCCTGCCTTGAGAGGTGTGCGCCAAGTCCTTTCCCTCACGACGCCTCCACATACATCCCATCTGCAAATTGACGCCTTCCCGACGAGCATCATCGACCAAGGCATCCATAACGCGCTGTGGATCTACGACGGCAGTATCCTTGACGTACAGCGCCTGATCAATGGTCTTCGCGCAAGGTTCGATCTCCTTGAGCGTTTGGCTATCAACCAATTCTGACCGCACACCATTAGCTTGCGATCGCGCAAACAATTCTCGTAGTGCCGACAATTCTTTCTCGCTTCTAGCGACGATGACCTTTCCGTTGTCGTTGAGAGGGATTTGCTTCGTCACACAATATTCACGCATCAGCCGGTTGCCTTCAACACACAGCCGTGCTTTGAGAGTTCCAGCCTTGTAGTAGACGCCCGCATGAAGCACTCCGCTGTTCCTTCCGCTCGCATGCTGGCCTGGTAACGGCTCTTTTTCAATTACCATGACCCGAGCATGGTGACGGCGGCGTAACTCTCGTGCGATCGACACGCCGATGATGCCTGCGCCGACAACGAGGAAATCACAGACCTTATCGGTCATAATCCCTGGACTGGGCGGCATGCTCAGGTCACGCTTTTTCCACGAGCAACCGGAACGCGAGCAGGCGGCCCAAACGACGGCACCATGGCTCGAACTGGAGGAGCGCGTGGATGGACCACTCCGGAAGAAGCGACGGACGATCGAATCCGCCGCTGAGCGGATAGGCGAAGAACGCCAGACGTTCGTGGGCGAGCTTTGCCAGATTCGGGTACAGGTGGCGGAACTGCTCATAGGAACGCTCAAACAGGATGCTCGCAACGGCCTGATTGGCATCGAACGGGTGTCGCTGCGACAACGGGGAGACGATCGCGAGCGGGTCGCGCCTGAAATCCATGGGCTCCGGGTGCAGGAACCGATAGATGGGCCAGGAAAGCGCGGACACATACGGGTCCATGATCACGATCCGACCGCTTGGCACGAGGACGCGAAGGGCCTCGTCAAAAAAGTACCGCACGTTTTCCAGATGATGTAGTACATCGAACAGCACGATGTTTGAGACGCTCTTGCTGCGAAACGGCAGATGCTGGGCATCGACAAGCGCATCAAGCCAAGGCATTCTCACGACGTCTGTGCACAGCACATGGGGAGAAAATTCCTTCAAGTTCCCTGTGCCTCCTCCAACTTCAACCGTCAGTCCGGGCGTAAGCCACCGGCAAATCTCCTGGTACCACGAAGCATACAGTCGTCTCAGCACAGGCTTTTGTGTCCAGACGGTGTGATGGCGGCGCAACACGTCTTCAGACATCAGACGGCTTTCAGGCGAAAGAAGCCATACACGGTCATCTTGAGCAGCAACCAGCCGTGCTGAAACCGATTGATGTTCGTCGTTCCATACGTACGCTCCTGATATCGGATCGGCACCTCGATGATTTTCAAATTGAGCTTCGAGGCGCCGAACAGCAAATCAAAGTCGCCGAACGGATCGAAATCACCGAAATACTCCCGGTTGGCGGCAATCCGCTCGTAATCTTTGCGGAATAGGACCTTGGTTCCGCACAGCGTATCTTTGATCCGCTCACCCAAAAGCCAGCTGAATGCCATGCTGAAAAACTTGTTTCCGAGCAAATTCAGCAGCCGCATCGCCCTCTGCTCCATCGGGTACACCAGGCGACTGCCGTTGATGAACTCTCCTTTGCCATGTGCGATCGCATCATAAAACTTGGGAAGGTCTTCCGGCGGCATCGTGAGGTCAGCATCAAGAATCATCAGGATGTCTCCAGTGGCCGCGGCAAATCCTTTTCGAACCGCATCCCCTTTTCCTTTGCCCTCCTGGACGAACAGCTTGATGCCCTTGTCGGGATACTTTTTGATGATGCGTTGGATTTCCTCGACGGTGCCATCGGTGGAGTGCCCATCGACAAAGATGATTTCCTGATGAGCTCCGAACGCGGGAATCCGAACAACAGCCGCTTCAATGTTTCCCATTTCATTACGGCAAGGGATGACGATGCTGACAGAGTACGCCTGACCGGCTTGCAACCCGCGCACCCTCGCGACCACATACTGTGCCAGAGAAAGCCGGTTGATGCCTGGAAGAATGACGGCAAATCGGTTCAATAACGGGGCGATGAGCGGGATGTGTTTCGGCAACAGGAACCGATTCTCGACCTTCACGACTTCATAATCGGCGAGACGCAAGAGGTTCCGAATATCGGCCGGTGAAAGCCAGTTCTGCTGTTGTTGCGGCATCTTTAGCCCCAGTCGTTCGGCGACACGCAACAGGGGCTCCCACAGAAAGTTGTAATAGACAATGATCACTCGCGTATGCGGCTCGCAGAAGCGGCGAAGTGTTTTCAACGTGGATTCGACATCGAGCAGATGACCGATCACATCGAGGAGCAAAATGACGTCGAAGGTTTCGCTGCCATTCAGTTCATCCACATCAATGGCTCGGAATTCGATGTCTGGATGTCGCGCCACCGCCTGTTTGATCATTGCGGCGCTGAGATCAATCCCCAAGCCGCGTTTTGGCTTCAACCCGGCGAGCTGGTCCCCCAATCCACAACCCACCTCTAGAATATTCAGTCCTTCCGGCACTAAAAACCGGAGATAGTGCAGCTGATCTTCATAGTAATAGCGTGCTCGTTCCTGCCAGCGTGTCCGCTCAAGCGACAACCGGTCAAATCGTTCTGAAATTTCATGCTTACGAAGCTGGTCTCGTTGCATGTGTGTAACCCCAGGACCTCGCGCGAGCGAGGCCATGTCCGGCTACTGAATCGGCGCCACGTCAGCCGTATCGATTTCCACCGCGGCCGCCTGCTGGATCAGACGCACACCGAGGATCAAACGATGCCGCTTCTCTTTACGAAGCAGAATCCCGTGAAGCCCTTGGAGCGGCCCTCTAATGACTTCGACCTTCATGCCTTCCTGAAGATAGGGATGCGGATCGTACGGGAGGACGCTCGCGATCAGGGTCTGGATCGCCGTGATTTCCTCATCAGGAATTGGTTCCGGACGCTGCCCGCCGCCTACAATATCCACGACACCGACGGTCTTGAGGACCGGCAGCTTCTGATCTGAAGTGAAGCGGACGAAGCAGTAGCCAGAAAACAGTGGCACCTCGACCTCTTTCTTCCGATCTTTCCATTGATTGAGACGCTTGACGGTCGGCAGCAGCGGCTCGATCCCTTGCTGCACCAGCTGGTCGCGCACCATCTTTTCATGCCGCGACCGGGTCCGCAGCGCATACCAATGAAGACCGGTGATCTGGTCTGGTCTCGACTCTGTAGACACAGCTTCGCCCTCTCACTTACAGTGCCTTACCGGTTCCCGATCCTTGAGGGAGTTCCGTCACTCCCCGACTCTACTGTCGCAAACCCAGTCTCAGCAGTTTCTCGCGAGGAATGCCGGACTGCACCAGCTGTTCTTCGTAAGCCGCCGCATGGTCAAAATCGGCAATCAGGACTCGATCCAATTGCCACGCCGTGATCTGGTCCGGTGAAGAGACCGGATGCGAAAGAAATGTGTCACGCGTGTTCCCGTCGACGAATCCAATGCAATCGATGTTCATCTCCCGCAGCGCCAAATACGCCAATTCTGCAAGCTCTCCCGTGCCGCAAATCGCGACACGCTGCCCTTTGGTCCATTCGAGTGAGGACAACATGTCTTTGAGGCGCCCCCGCATGTCGCGGTAGTAGGACAGCGAATATTGCATGTACTGATACGTGAGGCGGGATTTCTCGGCAAATCCCTGTGGCGTGAGGAGATAGCGGATCCGATTGCGTTGAATGGTCGTAATCTTAATGTACCCTTTGCGAGCCAGGCGCTTGAGATACAGGTTGGTCAAACCAAGGGCGACCCCGAGCTTGGTCGCGAGCGTGCGTTGCGTAGCCCCGCCGTTGCGATCGAGCTCGCTTAGCAGTAAGAGATCACGTTGGCCTTGTAAATCCATGAAATACGCGGGCAAACTGGCGAAGCGTTCACAATATGAACAAAAAAGCTAAAACCTGTCAAGTGGGTTTGAGACGGGGCGATAATTGGAGGCACAGGGATCAGGTGATCAACGCACGTGCGGTTGCGCAGCGGTCTTCTCGATGCCTGACTCCCGTTTGACCGCATGGATGGTCAGTTCCGTCCCGTAACCAAGCCGGCCGGCGACAAAGGATAACGGGCCGGCAATCAACCCCTCGATGAGCTTCCGAAAAGGCAACTCTCTCCCGAAACGGTGCTTCCATACCCGATCCAGGCTCGCCATCAAAAACACTGAACTGACCGCCGTGCGAACGACCTGTGCCGAAAACCCAGCTTTGGCGAGAGCACCCGTCAGGCTTGCGCGGTCAAAATGGTAGAAATGTCTCGGAGGATCAAGCTGAAACCACCAGCGGCCGAACAGTTTGAACTCGAGACTGTGGACGTTGGGTACATGGATCACCAGTAGACCGTCCTCCTTGAGAAGCCGGCGGATCCGCCGCAAGGTTTCAACGGGGCTGGGAAAATGTTCAAGTGAATGGCTCATGAGCACGAGATCAAATGCGCCGGGAGGAAACGGCGCCGACTCGACGATACCAGTGTGGATCTGTCCCTTAGTCAGCCCTCGGGCATGAGCGGCGGCAATCTCGCTGATCTCGATACCGTGAGGTTCCCATCCCTGATCTTGCAGGGTCTTCAAGTTCCCGCCGGCCCCGCATCCGACATCCAACATCTTCCCCTGGCCTCTCCAGGGCAAGGGGTAGCGCCCTTTCAGCTCCCGCCATGTCTTGTCCGGCCATAACAGAGCTTTTCTCACCGGCCGCCACCAGGCGGCCCCACCCGACGAAGGATAGTCGTAATAGTCCTCCAACACCCATTGCTTGAGCCGCGAAGACAATCGCTTCAAAAATTTTGGCCTAGACTTGGCTTGTACCGGAGGGTAATAGTCAGTCGGATAATACGACCCCAGAAGATCGTTCGAGGGACGCGGATTTAAATAGACCAGACCGCAGTTGCGGCATTTCACAATGGTAAACTGGTCTCTACTGACTTCCAGCAGCAGATCGCCCTGTTTCACCATCACGTCAGATTGGTTTGAGTGGCAGAGATCGCAGAAGACTAACTCGATTCTAGGTTCACCTGTTTCCGTTCACGGATTGCCGCATTACCAGCTTTATTTTACGGATCTGCGCATGATCAGTCTTTCCTTCTATTCCATAGTCGGGGAGAACCTAGAAAAGGTTACACGGGGCAGAATGACGCGCTTAGCCGTGATTCAAGTAGCTTCGGATATTAATAGGCGAGCACAAATTCCAAACGCGTTTACGCGGCTTGCCCACGCAAGAAAAAATCTTACGCAGCCCCAGTTATGTAAGGCAAGGGGCATTTGTCTGACATGAATCCTCGGCTACGTTTCGGATTAGCAGTCCTCGCATTGGTTGCGACAGGTTCGCTCTACGCCGAAGGGGTCATCAAAACAGGATGGATTGAAGCGGCCCTTGTAATACCGATCGGTCTCTCTTTGGTGGCGCAGGGTTCATTAGCTCGCTACTTGCCGAACGTCATCATATCTATTACGGCCATCAGCTTATCGCTCACAATTTTTGATCTCATCCTACGCCCGATCTTAGGTCATCACTTGCATTATACCCCTACAAATTTCTCACCTCACCGATATCCAGAACTGCCTATTGTAGCCCGATGGGATTACGACCAGATTCTCGAGATGGAAAGCTTTGGTGATCTGGCTGCTATGATCGGCGACCCTGCGCTACAAGAACGCCGGCGCATCGTGTTCCGGACGGACGAATTTGGCTTTCGCAACATCCCTCGGTCAGAACCGGCGAACGTGCTGATTCTGGGGGACTCATTCTCCGCAGGTACCGGGACGACCGATGAGGACACATTTCCACGTGTGTTGGAGAGCAATTACGGCTTTCGCGCCTATAATCTATCCTATCCCGGTGGACCCTATGATCAGTTTATTACTTTTGCCATTGAATGGCCGAGGTTGAAGGTTACACCTCGACCGCACATGATTTGGACCTTTTTTACGGGCAATGATATGGACGATGCAGGAGGTGAAATTTGGGATATTTCACATCTGCCATGGCAGCACGGGATTGCTGCCTGGCGAGTCAAGTTCAAAACCTATCGGAATCGCTCCCCGCTTAATCAATGGATGGAAGCCCTGCGCATAAGATTCAAGGGGAAATCGTCTGATGTGATTGTTCGACTCTCGCCCGACGGACAATCCGTTTTGTTTTTTAAGCCCCAAGAGCTATGGGGCAACCGGTCGCGACCGGAGGTGGAGCAGCACCCAAACTTCGAAAAGCTGAAACGGACGCTTACCGCTATGCGGGAGCTCACGACAGAACGCCAAGTCGACCTAACCGTCCTTGTATTTCCAACGAAGGGCGAAGTCTATCGATGGTTATTGGAAGCCAGGAATCCTCTGCCCGAGGATTCTCATGCTTCTGGGTTTGCCCAGGCCGTCCTTGAAGTTTGCCAGACGGCGAGCATCATGTGTCACGACACGAAGGCCTATCTGGTTTCGGAAGCCAGGCGACTTTACGACACAGAAGGTAAACTCTTGTGGTGGCGAGATGATACGCATATCGGCAAGTATGGTCATCGAGCAATTGCAAACTATATTGCCGATCGTGTGCTCAAAGTAGGGAGCCGATGATATTGATATTGATTGGATTATTGGATTCACCTCGCTTCAATGTCAAATCTTGTGCACTTGCCGAATTTGGCGCATCGCGGCATTCACGACTTCCTCGACCGTGATCAGCTTCATGCAGTTATCCTCGCCTCGCCGGCAGGTTGGATGAAAACAGACCCGGCAATCAAGACCTTTGTAAATCGTTTCGGCCCGGCCGCTGCGCGGTCCCCATTCCACCGGATTTGATGGGCCAAACAGACCGACCACCGGCGTTTCCACCGCGGCGGCGATATGCATGGCGCCGGTGTCGTTACCAACAAAGAGCGAGGAGCGTTTGAACAGCGCCGCCAGCGTTCTCACATCCGAACGGCCGGCGATGTTCAGCAGCCGGCTCTTTGCGTGATCGACGACCGCCTGCGTCAACACCACTTCCTGACGGCTTCCCGCCACGAGGACCTGGCAGCCGAAGCGATCGTTCAAGCGGTCAGCGACCTCCGCAAAACGCTCCGGCGGCCAGGCCTTGAACCAATATCGGGCGCCCGGTTGGATCACCACCCACGAGCGGTCCCTTGCGATGCCCAGCTGGGCGGCCAGTTGATCAACACGTGCGTCGTCCTCCGGCCCCAACCAGATCCGCGGAATGCGGTCTCGGGCCTCAATGCCCAATGGGGCAAGAGCCGCCAGGTCCCGCTCGATACGATGTGCCCCGGCGCCGCCCGTGACGACGGTGGTGTAACAGCGCCCGGTCCACCGCTGCTCGGCATTAAAGCCGATGCGAACGCCTGCGCCACTGATCCATGTGAGAAATGCCGCCCGATCGCCGTCGGTCAAATCTATGACGGTGTCAAACCGCCGGCGTCGAATGTCCAAGATGAAGCGGCTCTGCTGCAAGATCGAGCCGCGGTCCAACGGAAGAATCTCGTCCACGTGCGGGTTTCCTCGCAAGATATCTTCCGTGCCTCGGTTCACAAGGACGGTCAGGTGCGCCTCTGGATAAGCCGATTTGAGCGCATGGAGCGTCGGTGTCGCCAGGAGCACATCCCCTAAATAACGCAACTTGATGGCGAGAATATTCCGAGGGATCATGCCTGCGGTTTACCGTAAGAGTGAGGCATACAGGTCATAGGTTTGCAAGGCCGAGTGAGCCCAGGTGTACTCTCTGACCCGGGCAAACCCTTTCGCCTTGAGCGAGGCGCGCAAGGATTCGCTCTCGAACACTTCGATCATGCGGTCTGCGAGTTCACTGGCATTGTGCGGGTCGACGAGCAATGCCGCGTCCCCGGCCACTTCTCCCAGCGCGGTCGTCTTCGAGGTGATGACCGGCGCGCCGCACGCCATCGCTTCCAACACCGGCATGCCGAATCCTTCGTAGAGGGACGGGAACAGGAACAGATCGGCGTAGGAGTAGAGCAATTGCAAATCGTTCTGCGACAAACGGCCGGGGCACAGCACCCGGTCGATCAGCCCGTACGACTTCGCCGTCGCCTCGTAGGAGCCAAACGAATGCGTGGGTGACCCTGCCAGGATGAGCGTTCTGCCTTCGAGATGCGGCCGTATGAGAGACGCCGCTTCGAGCACGAGACGGTGGTTTTTTCGGGGATCAGCGCCACCGACAAACAGGAGGAACCGGTCGGACGCGAGGCCGATCCGCTGCTTCAACGCCATGAACGCGCCGGCATCGTCCCGGCGGGAAAAGTCCTCGGACACACCGTTCGGAATCACCACAATCTGCTCGGCGGATAAGCCGAATAGTTCGATCAGCTCGCGGGCAGAGAACTTCGAGACGGTCACGACCTTTCGTGCGCGCCGGGCGGTCCGCTGCGTCTTGTACGATGACAGTTTCTGCCCCAGCAATTTTGGGGAGTATTCCGGATATCGTTCGAGCCAGAGGTCGTGGATCGTGACGATGCCGCCATACCTTCCGACCGTATGCATGCGGAAATTTGTCCCATGATACAGGTCCAGCTGATCGGTGCTCCCACGGCTTCTCATGGACCACTTCGAGGCGGTTACCCATCTGAGACGATCCGTTCCCGACCACCGCCGGGTTTCCTCAGGCGGATTCGAACCTGGTCTGATGTACGCGACAAAATCGACGCTGGGGTGAGCCGCTAACATTCCGCGCAATAAATAGTAGGTATGCCAGCCGATTCCGCCGCGATCACCCACCAACGGACTGGCATCAAGGCCGATCTTCATTCACGCTCCCGACCGGCATTCAGCACCTGAGCATACAGGTGCTGCACGGCCGAGACTGACGCCGTTACATTGAACCGCTCACGAGCCACTTGGGCACCGCGTTCCCCCAAGGCTTTCCTCCGGACGTCATCGTGCAGCAACAATAGGATCGCAGCGCTTAGCTCCTCGGGATGATCGGCGGGTACGAGCAATCCGGTGCTTCCATCGTCGACCACTTCAGGCAATCCGCCAACCCTGGTCGCGACAACCGCCTTTCCGGCGGCGAGCGCTTCCACGACCGCAATGCCGAACCCTTCCATCCTCGCAGGATGAACATACAGCGACAACGCCGACAGGAACGGCGTGACGTCATCCTGAAAGCCGACGAAATGGACGTGGTCCGCGATCCCAAGCCTCACGGCCAAGCTTTTCAGCTGTTGCTCATAGGCATCTTCGCCGGTACCGACAATCACATAGTGCACCGCGGCAACTTCTTGAATGATCCTGGGCAGCGCCCGGAGCATCACGTCGTACCCCTTGCGGGGAAACACATGAGCGACTGTCCCTAACAGCACCGCATCGACAGGCAGGCCCAATGCACGACACACCGCCGTCCGGTCGACTGCCGGCACGTCTTTCGATAACTGAAGGCCGCTATAGATGGTCCGGACGGACTTCTGCGCCACGCCTCCGGCGATCAGAGCCTGCTCAACTTGCCTGGAAATGGCGATCACCCCATCGGCTGACTCGAGACAGTATCGTTTCACCTTCTCAGGCTCGATCTCCTGGCGCACGTGCGCCACGACCGGCCTTCTCGATCCGGAAGTCGCGTCCACGGCGCCGATCGTATGAGGCACCCACCAGATATCGTTGACATGGATGAGCGCCGGCGCAAGCTGCGTGACCAGCGCGCGCACGTTCCGGACGTCCCGCCAGCGAATAAATGGTGAATACCATTTCCGCCAAGGCCCCAGGACGAGGGGATGCACCGCCGTGCCTTGTTTGGCCAGGCTGCCGGACAGCGGCGTTTCAGGAGGGCAGGCGACGTGGGGTTCCCACTCATCCCGATCGAGCGCACGGAGCATCGCCAACAAATCGCGCTCGGCCCCGCCGATTCCGCCGATGCCGTGGATATACAGAATCCGTCTCGCCACTAGCTGGAATCCTGAACGACGCGGGACGCTGATGTCATGTCCCACAATTTGGCATACTTGACGAAGGTATACATGCCGGCAAACACCGACACGATGAGTCCCCTGACGCCATCGCGGAATCCCTGCTTCAGCACATAGCTCTTCACGAACACGATGAGCGGCCGGACGACGAGGTCACCGGCGTAAACGGCTCGAACCGTCCGGCCTTTGTCTTGTGCCGCCAGCGTCGTGTAGAGGCCGAACTTCTTGAAATGATCTCGAATCTTGGGCTCGGTGAAATGGTCCATCGGATTGGCGAGCTTCCCGATCGCACCCTGGACGATCAGGTTTTCATGCACCGGCACATCGTTGTATCTGGCGTGGCCGCGCCGGACGAGACGGATTTGGTAGTCGGGGTACACTCCGGCGTGACGGACCCACGCCCCATAGAAATAGTTCCTGCGGGGAATTTCATAGGCCACCGGATCTCCCGTCTTCCATGCAGCGATTCGAGACAGGATTTCGGTCTGAAGAGCTGCAGGGATGCGCTCGTCGGCATCCACGATGAGGACCCATTCGCCTGCGACCTGGTCCATGGCGTAGTTTTTTTGGGCGCCGAAGCCTGGCCAGGGCCGAACGATGACCTTCGCGCCGGCCGCACGTGCCAGGTCGGCGGTCCGATCGCTGCTCTCAGCATCCACGACGATCCGCTCGGGGGCCCAGGCGATCGACGCGAGGCAGTCCCGAATGTTAGCCTCCTCGTTTTTCGTGATCATCACGCAGGCGAGAGAAGTTTCCACCCGTGCGCTCACGACGGGGACCCGCCTGTCTGCCACGCGCCCGCTCCCAGGGTCTGGAATTGACGGCGGTGCAGTTCGACGATCTTTTCTGGGCGCACGTACAGCCACCGCCAGGACAGCGCGCGCTCGAATTCCCGCATCAACTTTTCCAGCGGTTTGCCGACGTGACGCTGCATGAGCTCCGCAAACGAACGCCTTCCCGATACCGGCCGGAAGTAGTTGGACTTGTACCATAACCGTTCTTGCTCTTCTTGCGACCATTTGTCGTGGATCGAGAGCCGGGGGTGTGTACAGGCAAATGGCTCCCGCTTGCCTTTGACGGTCGCTCGAATAAAGTGATGCACAAAGCTGCCTCCGAAAATCTTGCAGCGTGTGACATCTCCGAGTTCGTCCTCACGCTTCCGAAGCGTGTAGTAGAGGTCCCAATCGGCCGCTTGAACACGTTCGTCGAGAAATCCGATTTTCTCCAATGTAGATCGCCTGATCATGACGCAGGAACCGTTGAGCCCGTCGAAGAGGATCTCTGAGAAGTTTTGATAGACATGACTGCAGAAGGCTTCCCAGTCGCCATACATCGCCCGAATCTTGTCGTGAAGTTGCGCAGCGGTTTTGCCCGACGAGAGTCGACCCTGCCCGATCGTGGCCCAGCGCGCTTGGATCCAATCCGTCAAGGCCGGGGTCGGCATCATTTCCAGCCCCAACGGGGTAATGGCATCCAGACGGAAACGTTCCACTGCCTCGATCAGCCGCCCGTTCCAGTTCGGCCCGACATAAAGATCGTTGTTGATATGACAGACGTAGTCTCCCGTCGAATTGCGGGTCCCGAGATTCATGGACTCGGGATAACACAAATTCGCGGCATTCCGAACGACACGGCACCCCTGCGACTCGAAAAACTCCGCGGAGCCGTCCGTGGAATGATTATCGATGACCACAACTTCATAGGGACCGGTCGTGTACTTGCGGATGCCCTGCAAAAAGAGCTGATTGTGGCCGATTTGATTGTGCACGGCGACGATCACGCTCAGCATCGCGAGTGCTCCCCCTCTTGCTTGACGGCAAATTTGAATTCATCCTTCCAATGGAGGACGGTGTAGCTGCATTCCCGGGGCAGTACCCCCTGCAGCTGATTCAGATCCTTCATGGTGCCGTAAATGCGTTTGATGAACTGTCCGTGACGGCATTCACAGAAGTCATCGATGGAACGGCTCGTCTTGGGCTCGAACGTCAACGTATCGGCCTCTCCGAGATAGACAAACCAGCGGTGGAACGACCAACCACGCTCCTGGTGGGGGTAGTTGTACCCCTGCTCGTAGAACGGACTGGGCGTCTCGATATATCCGGCCCGTGCGATGCGCATCAGTTCCTTGCAAGCGGATGCCGGGTCTTGCGTATGCTCGAGCACATGGGAGGCATACACGTAGTCAAACGATTTGTCCTTGAACGGGAGGGCTTCGACCGTCGCGAGTAGCAACGGTAGCCCTAGGTGTTGGATCGGTTTCCCTCGCTCGGCATCGTCTTCGGGAAGGAGGTCAACCAAGTGCGTCGCGTCGTCATGCGGACGATGACCGGACCCGACGTCCAGGACGCGTCGTCCTGACGGCTCACTGAACCTCCGCCTCACGCGAACCTTCCAACGGCGGATGGCGTTGGCGAATCCCATCAAAAGGCTCCATCTGTAAGCCTGCGCAGGGCGACGATCATGCGCGGTTGCTACCGGACAAACAACGAGGATTGTCCGTATTTACGAAAGACATCCCGGGACTTGGGAAACTGCTGAGGAAGACGCCGAACTCTACCCGCGCGCAGCAGATCGTTGCAATTGGCAATGAGCGCGCGCCGCATCCCGACGAAGCGGCATGGCCTCCCCTCCTTCCGGCAGTCCACTTGGTGATCGCGCGCCTCGACTTGAAACGACGTCTTCCAATAGAACACGGTGGTTTTCGACGACCGTCGAAAAAAATGCTGGGCTTGGCTGAAATCCAGCGATTCGTAAAATTCATGGAGAAACTGGCCGTCCGGACAAGAGCAAAACCGTCTCACCTCTTCCACCGACTTCGGCTCAAATACGAGCAGCCCCGGAGACGGTGAAAACACGAACCACCGGTGGAACCAATGCTCCGGTGAGCTCTCATCCTGGAGCGCGAGGCCCTGCTCAAGAAAAGGAGAAGGGGTCTCAATATAGCCTGCCCTCCCGACGCGCATGAGTTCCCGGCAAGCCGCCGTCGGGTTTTCCACATGCTCGAGCACGTGCGACGCATAGACGAAATCGAACGAGGCTGCGGCGAAGGGGAGGACCGTCGCTTCGCCGACAATCAGTTTGGCAGCGGTCGGCACCAGCAGGGCATTGCCGCCTCGTTCGCGTCCGTCCGCAATATCCCGCTCCAAGAGGTGCGTCACGCCGGCAAAGGGGTTGTGTCCTGGACCAATCTCCAAGACGCGACGCGCGAAATAGGGCCTTCTCCACCAGGGCAAGCGTTTCATGAGGGTCGAATGGTCGTTACCCGCGAAACCCCCTGCGGGCGATTTCACGATAAAACCGCCAATTGAGCCAGCGGCTTCGCCTCGTGCCCCACCGGCGGGCCTTGACGACGCGCGCGTGCATCACGGCAGGATGGCGCCCCTTAAATGTCTTCAAGATCGCATAGTCCTCGAATCGAAAGGCGTCACCCGTCAACTCTTTGGCCGCCGCAGGTGGGAGATTCGCACCATGATACACGGACGCCTGTTCCCGTTTTTTCTCGAGCATGGTCTTGGGATCCTTTACCCAGCCGTAATGAAACATCCTAGCCCCGGAATAGGCGAGCCACTCCTTTGGACCGCTTTGCAAATATTGTTTGGTAGCCTTGAAATGAAATCCCACCGCGTCGCCGCATGACTCCATTTCTCCGTTGTTTCGAATGATGCGGACCGCCTTGTGATAGAACCAAGGATTCGTCGACCAGTAATCGGCGATGAAATGCAGATAGCGGAAGAGGAGACCTTTCACCATCGGATTGCTGGCATGCTCGGCCATGGACCGCCTGAGCACCGGCAGATCGTCTTCGTGCAAGATTTCATCGGCCTGAATGTAGAACGCCCAGTCGCCCGTACAGTGACTAAGCGCGATATTGGTCTGCTGTGAATAAATCAACCCGTCTCTGCGCAGCGATTCATCCCATACCGATTCCACGATCTTGATCCTGGCATCCCCGATCGACTGAATGAGCTCGAGTGTCCCGTCCTCGCACCGGCCGACGTTCACGATGAATTCGTCGCACAAGGGCAGCGCAGACTTGATCGACTCCACCAGGGGATAATCGTATTTCACTGCGTTGCGGCAGAAAGTGAACCCGCTGACGGTCATCCGCCCTCACCTCTCTTCATGGTCATGGACCACTCACATCCAGGCGTCATGATTTCGTCAGTTCCCAGAATTTGGCGTACTTCATAAAGGTGTAATAGCCATAGAGACCGGAAAGAATCAACCCCGGCATCCCGTCGAGAAACCCGCGCCGCAAGCCGTACATCTTGAGAAACGCCCCTATGGGGTGCGTCACCAATTGATGGCCCCTGAACCGGCGCGCCTCCTCGACCATGCGCCTGGCCATCAGGTCGGAGTATCTGTCCTGTTTGGCAATGTAGTGGTCGATGTCCCGGAAGGGGTACTGCAGTGCCGGTTGCGAGAGGTATCCGATTGGCCCGTCACAATCAAAACTTTCATGCACGAGTTCCTGACGATAGCGCAACCTTCCCTTTCGAAAGAGCTGCGGCTGACGGTAATCGGGATACCAGCCGCAATGCTTGATCCAGCGCCCCAGAAAAAAATTCTTGCGCGGGACGAAATAGGCGTCGGCCGCAGTCGGCTGTTCGAGCACGTGGCGGATTTCTTCCTGCAGGGCCGGGGTCATCCGTTCGTCCGAATCGAGGCTAAAGATCCATTCCTGCGAGCAATAGGTCAAGGCTTGGTTACGGAGCGCGCCGAAACCCGCGAAATCCACCTGATACACCTTGGCGGTAAACTCGGCCGCGATGGCCGCTGTCCGGTCGGTGCTGTGCGAGTCCACGACGATCAGTTCCGCGCCCCACCCCGCGATCGAGGCCAGGCAGGCGCGCATGTTCGGCTCGTCGTTATAGGCGATCACGTACACGGATATGGGGAGCGAGCGGCCGGTCACACCTTGAACCCGAATTCCTTCCACGACCAGATCTTGTTTTGATTAAGCACGGTATTGGAAGCCACATACAGCGAAAGCAGGCGGCGGTATCGATGCACGATCGCAGGATTCCCCGCATCGAGGACAACGGGAGGTGCGTTCAGATCGAGATCGGATCGGCGGACGGTCTGGCTCTCAGGTCGTTGTTTTCGCCGGTGGGAAGGAAAGAGGCTTCTACACATGCACGACCCTCAGCGGGAACGATCGCGATGTCACCTCTCTCACGTGCTGAACGACGGTATCGACAGTGATCCGGTCCAGGCAATCCCAATAAGGACAGGCTTCATAGATACACTTTTCACAAGTCGGCACTTCTGGACGCAAGACGACACCTGTTCCTAACGGTTGCCATCGCGCCGGAAGGTTGTTGCGACGAGGATCAAAGAGGCTGATATTCGGCACACCACACGCTGCGGCGATGTGTGCGGGTCCTGTGGCGCCGGACACCACCGCATTGCTTTCCGCAATGATCGCCATTGTTTCCCGCAATGTAGCGCCCATGAGGCTGACGATTCCCTCCGGAAGCGGAGACTTGACTGACAGAGAATGAAAGAAATGCACTTCCTCCGGAGCGCTACCGGTGAACACGATACCGTACCCGCAGCCTCGTAGGGCTTCGGCGAGCTTCCAATACTGCTCGGTTCGCCATCGCCTGGCTGCGAAGCCGCCAGGATGGAGCACCACGCGCGGCGCAGGCACCGCCCGCAAGTGCTTGCCAGCAATCCGCCGTTCCTCTTCGGTGATCACCAGCTTGGGAGGGACGGGCGCAGGTGGATCCAGCCCCAGGCCTTTCAACATCCCGACGTTGTAGGCAGTCTCGTGCTTTGAAAAATCGCTTCGGTGCTCGTAGATCCGGCGATTCGCCAGAACACTGTACCATCGATAGCCGGTAGCGACCCGGATAGGGACTCGGGCCAGCCATGCAGCCAACATCAGGCGGCGAAACGGCTTGAGAAAAATGGCCGCATCCACTCCTCGCTGAAAAAGTCCAACCAAGTCTCGTAGCGACTCACGTCCCGACAGGGTCCAAATTTCATCTACGTCCTGATGATGTTCGAGTACGGGGGCCGCGTACTGGCTGGACAAGAATGTCACTCGAGCCTGCGGCTTCACTTGACGCAACGCCGTCGCGACAGGCAGGCACAAAATCTCATCGCCGATGCCATCGGGCCTGACTAAGAGGACATTCATGGCCTACCAAAAGGGACCGACAATGCGCTTCCTGACCAGTTGGTTAGCGTTCGATCGTCGAGACTGACTTGGGCCGTGCTGCTTGTGCAGCGGCATCCGCGAGAATCCGATCGGCTGCCTCTGCCATCGACGGGGCGACCATGTCGGGAATGGCCCCGGCAGCCCGTAACATCGTCAACGCCTGTTGATCTACCTGACCGCTCGTGACCAGAATCGACTTCACCCCCGCCGCCTTGGCCAGTTGGATATCACGGACATGATCACCAACCACATAGGCTTTCCGTAGATCCACCTGCAATTCTGACACGGCACGATCCACCATGCCGGTCGCCGGTTTGCGGCAACGACAGCCGTCGTCGGGATGGTGTGGGCAAAAATAGATCGCATCCAGCGCAGCATCACTCTGTTCCAACAGGCCCTCCAACCGGGCGTGGATGGCTTCCAGATCCTTGAGGGTGAGGAAGCCTCTGCCGACGCCGGATTGGTTCGTGACCACCACCAACCGGGCGCCGGCAGACTTGAGGCGCGCCAGGGCCGTGGTGACCCCGGGTAGCAATTTCAACTCGGAGGCGGACCTCAGGTATCCGGGATCTTCGTTGAGGGTCCCGTCACGGTCCAAGAAAATCGTGTACCCGTCAAGCACGCGCGTGCGATCCACCGTCGCTCTCTGCGCCGTGTCATGTCTGTGGTCACAGGAGAGCGCCGAGCGACGAGACAGAATTGACAGCCCTGCCTGATATACCTGATCTACGGTCACGCCCGTCATGCAGCGGTGGTCGATCGGACATTCCCTTAGCATGCAGGGCGCACAGTCGACAGGATGCCGGAGGAGCGCATGCTCGGCACCGGACGGTGACGTCGTTCGCCAGTCCGTCGGGCCGAAAATCCCCACAACCGGTACCCCTAGGGCCGAGGCAATGTGCATCGGCCCCGTGTCATTGGTGATGAGTACGGCACAACGTTTAATCACCGCCATCAACTCGCGGATCGTGGTCGCGCCAGAGAGCACCGCAGAAGGCGCGGTCAGATGCGAGGCGATCTCCCGTCCCAACGGCTCCTCCCCTTTGGCGCCGATCACCACCACCGCCGGTCTCCGCCCCGCGTCACTGAGCGTGTGGCACACCCGTTCGGTTGAGTCGGCGAAGCGGTCGGGCAGCCATCGCTTGGCCCCACCGTAGGTCGAGCCCGGATTGATACCGATCACGACATCGGCTGTCGTAATGCCCGTGCGATTCAGCCGTTCCGCCATCGACTGCTCCTCGTCGGGCGAGACGAACAATTCTGGCTGGCCTGGACGTCCCGTGAGTCCCAGCGGCTTGAGCATGTCCCAGTAATACTCGATCTGATGGATTGGTGTACGACGATCGTGCGTCGCCACCGGTTCCGACAATAGAAGACTCCTGCCGTCCGTGGCATATCCATACCGACGTCGGATGCCCGCGAGCGCGGTCAGCAACGCGGCTTCGAACGCATTCTGGAACAGCACCGCCAAATCGAAGTCCTGTTGCCGCAGCTCGCCAGCCAATCGCCATTTCCCCGCCAGTCCTGCATGGCGACCCTTTTCGTCATAGAGGAAGATCCGGTCGACGGCCGGGTGTGATTCAAACAATCCCGCGACCGAGGGCTTCACCAACAACGTGATCGAGGCCTGCGGAAACAGTCGCCGCAAACCTCGCAGCGCCGGCTCGCACATCACCGCGTCACCGAGCCAGTTCGGTCCACGTACCAGAATCTGCTGCACTCGTCCCTTAGCCACGACTCACCTACCTGTTGCTGGTCGCGCGTCCAGGATCATCTTGCGCATCGCGGATTCCCCCGCCCGCCACTCCACGCGAAGTCTCGCGGCCCACCAGGTGCCGTCGTCGGGCGCCAGATATGGTCGTATCTTCGCCGCGTCTTTTTCCGTGGTCAGCACGACTTCCGCCTTGCGCTCGATAGCGCGTTCCCGCAGCGTTCCGACGTCGTCCATACTGTAGGCGTAATGGTCCGGATACGCCACCTCATCGATCACGCTGACACCCAATTCCTCGGCCGTGCTCCGAAACGATGCGGCATGTCCCACGCCGCTCACCAGGAGCGCTCTCTTTCCCTTGCACCACTCGCTGGACCGATGACCGCCTGTCGCCACCGAAACCAACTGCGCCGCGCGGAACACCACCTGCGCCGTCATCGGCAACGGATCAACGGTGGACCGCAACTGTCTTAGGATATCATCGACATGATTCTGATTTTCGGCCCTCGTGACGATCACTCCCGTCGCACGTTCCGCGGCAGTGATCGGCTCCCGCAATCGCCCGGCCGGCAACAGCCGCTTCAACCCTTGGGCATCCGTGGCATCGACCAGTAAGAGATTCACGTCCCGATGGACACCGAGGTGCTGGAAGCCATCATCCAGGACGATGCAGTCGACGCCACATGTCTCGAGGACATGCCGACCGAGCCGGTATCGATCCACCCCGACCGCCACGACGGCCCGAGGGCAACGCTGCGCGATCAGGAAGGGCTCGTCCCCGGCTTCCTCCGCTGTTGCGACAATCCTCGCGCCGTCCGACACAAGCAGCAGTGGCTCGCGGCTGGTTCGCCGATAACCGCGGCTGAGTACGGCCACCCGTCTCCCTGCCTCCAACAACCACTCGGTGATCTGAATCACCAACGGCGTCTTTCCCGTTCCTCCGACGGTGAGATTGCCGATGCTGATCACGGGGACCGGAAGATGTCTTCGCGCAAACCACCCGCGCTCATACCCATAGGCGCGTAGCCGTGTTGCCATTTCATAGGGCGCTGCCGCCCAGGAAAGCCACCACATCGGTCTCTGTCCGGGAGTGAGCACCGTGTCGTTATCGTCCCGCCATGAGCGGAAATGAACCGGGCGAACATGACGCAGAGCGGTTGGCGTCCACGGAGGCCAATTGACGATCGATGGCGTCGATCGTCGCCTGAAGCGCTCCCTGGTTCTGCTGCACCATCGACTGAGCCGCTTGCCCCATACGGACACATTCTTCATGATGGTCAAACAGCCGTGCGAGTTGCACAGTCAGTTCCTCGGCTGTGCTCACCCGACGTCCGCCGTCTGCCTGCACCAGGAGATTGGCGATCTCCACACAATGATCGGTATAGGGGCCGAAGATGACCGGTTTGGCCCAAAAGGCCGGCTCCAATAGATTGTGACCGCCGATGGGAACGAGGGTGCCCCCGACGAAAGCGACGGTCGCTTCTCGATACACCGATGCCAGCTCTCCGCGCGAATCGAGAATGACGACCTGTGGCCTGGACCCTCCAGTCCCATCCGGTTGAGGGATTCGGCTTCGCCGACGTACCGTCAAGCCGCGGCCGCGCACCATCGCTTCCACCGCATCCGCTCGCTCGATGTGACGTGGAGCAACCAGCAACTGCGCAGACGGGTGCCGCGCCAGCAGTGAGTGATACGCATCCACCAGCATCTCTTCTTCGATCGCATGCGTGCTACCGGCGACCAGCAGCGGAGCCTCCGGCGCCAGCCCCAACTCCATCCTCGACACCTTCCGCTCGGAAGCAGCCGGCAGGGGTTGATCAAATTTGATGTTGCCTGTGCGATGCACCGACCGCGGATCCGCTCCGAGTGCAATGATCCGTTCCGCGTCGCGATCGGACTGCATCAGGCACAAGCGCAGCGAGCGCAGCATGATCTCATACAGCCACCGGACCGGCGCCCGTCGTTGACGGGCATAGGACTTCGTCGACAGTCGTCCATTGACCATAACGGCCGGAACGCCCCGACGGGACAATTGCCCAAGAAGATTGGGCCACAGCTCGGTTTCGATGAATACGTACAGCGCCGGCCGCAGCCGGTCGATGGTGCGCGAGACCGCCCAGGGAAAATCTAGCGGTGCATACAGATGTTCCGCAAGGCCCGCCAATCGTTGCTCGACGGCGTCACGTCCGGTCTCGGTGGCCGTGGAGACCGCAAAGCGATGGTCCGGATGCCGCCGGTGGAGTTCACGGACCAATGGCGTAATCGCCACCACTTCCCCTAGCGAGACGGCATGCATCCAAATGAGCGGTCTATGATCCGGCGAGATGCGGGGCGCGGTGAATCCGAACCGTTGCGGTAATCCTCGCCGGCAACGCGGTTTGGCCAAGAGCAAGACAAGGATCACCGGCGACGCGATCAGCAACAGCCCATTGTAGAAGACGTTCCACATCGACGTGACGATCGAACGGAAGAATAATCGACTGATCAACCGAGCGACGGAGTGTGGGACACGGCCTCGTCAGCCTGGGCAGTCAGGCTATTCAAGAGCGCTTCCAGCTCCAGGCGTGGCTTCCAAGTCCGCCGCATCGCCGTCCGGCGAGACCCACAAGGGCGGTCCCCACAGGAAAAGACCCCGCGACCAGGGGTATGGCACCATGAAACGGTCCCAACTCGCAAAGAGTTTTTTTGAGCAGCTGAATGCCAGCGGGATGATTGGTAGCCTGGAAGCTCGCGCGAGCCGAATCATGTCCATTTTGGCGACCTGCCGCGGTCCGTTTGGCCCATCCGGTGTCACGACCAGACCCACTCCGGAGCGGCCCAGCCGGATCACCGCCGGCGCCGGCCGGCGGGATCACGGCGAGTTTCATCCAGCGTTCCAGCGGTTTTAAGAGCTGGTTAGTCATCCGGCATATCCTGGAACTGGAGGGCGTGGAGTCGCTTGTATTGACCGCCCTTCAGCAAGAGCTCGTCATGGGTTCCCGTTTCGACAATCGTGCCGCGATCTAATACGACGATCCGGTCGGCCCGTTGAACCGTGGACAAGCGATGTGCAATCACCAGCGTCGTCCGGTGGGCCATGAGATTGCTCAACGCCAGCTGCACGACGCGTTCGGACTCGGTATCAAGCGCCGAGGTCGCTTCATCCAGAATGAGCAAGGGCGGATCACGCAGAATCGCCCTTGCGATCGCCAGCCGTTGCCGCTCTCCGCCCGACAACTTGATGCCCTTTTCGCCGACCATGCTGGTATAGCCCTGAGGCAGTCGCTCGATGAACTCGTGCGCATAGGCCAGTTTGGCCGCTTGCACGACGTCCGCCTCCGTCGCATGCTGCCGTCCGAAGGCGATGTTGTTGAACACGGAGTCGTCGAACAGGACCACCTCCTGAGACACGATGCCGATTTGAGCCCGCAACGAGGCCAGCGTGACGGATTGAATATCGACTCCGTCGATCAGCACGGATCCCGCCGTCGGCGTATAGAATCGCGGGAGCAGATTCGCCAGCGTCGTCTTTCCGCTTCCGCTGCTTCCAACGACCGCCACCATTTGGCCGGCTTGAATCACGAGATCGACGTCGGACAAGGCAGGGACCGTCTGACCTTCGTACAGAAACGTCACGTCCTGATAGACGACTGACCGCGCAATCGGCGGCATCACCACCTGCCCGCGATCAGTGTCCTGCTCGGTTTCGAGATCGATCACGCCGAAGACCCGCTCGGCCGCCGCCAACGCCTGTTGAATGGTATTGTTCGAACCGGAGAGCCGGCGGAGCGGCGTAAACACCATAAACATCGCCGCGAGGAACGAAAAAAACGCTCCCGGCGTCATGTCTCCGTTGATCACGAGGGAGCCGCCGTACCAGATGATCACCGCCACACCGACCACCCCGATCACCTCGATGTGGGAGGAACCAAGCGAGGACACCTGGATCGCCTTCATCGTGGTGCTGAGGAAGGCCTTGTTGCTCTCCTTGAAGCGCTCGGCTTCGGCCTCTTCGCGACCGTACGCCTTCACCATGCGGATGCCGGAGAGGGTCTCCTGTAACGTCGAGGCCATGTCTCCCATCTGCTCCTGACCGCTTTTCCCGAGGGCGCGCAGACGTTTGCCCATCCGCATCATGGTCACGACGGCAAGCGGAATCACGATGATCGACATGCCGCCCAGCTTCCAGTTCTGATAGAAAATTACGCCCAACATCGCCAGGAACGTCAGACCCTGTTGAAAGATGTCCTTCAGGACACCGGCAATCGCGTTGGCCATTAAGGTGACATCGTTGATCACGCGGGATACCAATCGGCCGGACGTATTGGCATCATGATACTGCACCGGCAACCGCACCATTTTCCCGAACAGTTCCTGCCGGATGTCGGTGATCACCTGGTTGCCCACATAATTCATCAGGTAGTTTTGACCGTAGCTGAACGCACTCTTCAGCACGGACACCGCAAAGAGGGCCAGCGGGAGGACGAGCAGCAACGTTTCATTTTTGTTGATAAAAATTTCATCGAGGACCGGCTTCACCAGCCAGGCGTAGGCTCCGGACAGCGCGGCAACCAGCGCCGAACACACGAAGGCCAGACCCAATCGAACCCGGTAGGGTTTGAGATATCGAACCAGTCGTATGAACCGGTCTAGGCTCGACATGCTTCGAGCATCACCTCAGCGGCACGATG
Organism: uncultured Nitrospiraceae bacterium; assembly: GCA_963730935.1. GTDB lineage: Bacteria > Nitrospirota > Nitrospiria > Nitrospirales > Nitrospiraceae > Nitrospira_C. Next base: position 1,305,171 of record CAVSTP010000004.1, read on the forward strand.
TGAGGCGCCCGGTTCACCGAGCGCTTCCCGAACCTGGCGCAATCCGTCTTTCATGTCCTGATAGGCCTTCCGATCGGTCAAGAGACGCCGCACTTCCTGCCACAGCCGTTCGGCGGTCGCCTCGTCCTGAATCAACTCGGGGACAATGGCCCGGCCCGCCACAAGGTTCACCAGCCCGATCCACTTCACTCGAACCAACCAACGCGCGACCCAGTATGTGGGCAGCGTCGTTTTGTAGACGAGGATCATCGGCGTACCGACGACCGCCGCCTGGAGCGTAGCAGTTCCTGATGCGACCAGGAGCACATCCGAGGCCGCCATGACTTCACTCGCCTGATCCTTCGCCACGGTGACCGGCACCGGGCTGTGCCGCAGCAGAGTGTGGAGCAGATTGTCGTCAATCGATGAGGCCTGGGCCAGGACAAATTGCGTTTTCGGATCGCTCGCCACCAGGCGCCGCGCCGTCTCCAGAAGCATCGGCAGCAGCATGGTGACCTCCGCCACACGACTGCCCGGCAGCAACCCTACCACCGGCGCCGAGGCGTCGAGATTATACCTCGCCCGCAGCGCCGTCCGGTCATACTGCGACGCCACCGAATCCAGCAACGGATGGCCGACGAACGTACACCGGACGCCCGCCCGCCGGTAGAGCTCCGCCTCAAAGGGCAGAATGACGACGATATGATCTACGTTTCGCTGAATCCATTTCATCCGGCCCGGGCGCCAGGCCCACACTTGAGGTGCGATGTAATACAGCACGCGGAGCCCGGCGGCCCTGGCGACGCGGGCGAAATGAAAATTGAGCCCGGGATTGTCGATCAACACGACGAGATCCCACGGTTCAGCCTTCAAGACCCGCCGAATCGCGAACACACGCTGGACGAGGGATCGGACAGCGGACAGCCCGATGAGTCCCACCACGTCGAGTTGCGGAATCCCGGGGATCATGGTCACCCCGGCTGCTCTCATCCCGGCGCCGCCGATACCAACCAGCTGAACGCTCGGGTCGAGGGCAGCAATTGCTTTGGCCAGATGAGCTCCGTGGAGATCTCCCGACGCTTCACCGGCGATCATTAGGATTCGCGGCATGGACGACCACGCTCAGGGTGACGTTGAGGCGGACTGAGAAGGTGCTCCTTGATTCCGTCTGACAAACTGCTCGATGGCCTCCAATACCCGATGCGCGAGGTGCAATGCTGCGGCACCGTCCTCACCGGAGACGACCGGCCTGTGTCCTGCGGCAACGGCGGTGAGAAACGACTCGAGCTGAAGCTTCAACGGCTCCTCTTCGCTGCCTCGCAGCTGCTCCATGACGATCGACGGCCGCACACCGGTGCCGGCCTCGCGACGGCAGATCATGCCTTGCCTGGCATGGAAGTCGATCGACAGATAGTTGTCCCGCTGAAACAACCGGAGGCGCCGCATCTTGTTCGTGGAGACACGGCTTGCCGTGAGATTGGCCACGCATCCGCTCGTGAATTGGATTCGTGCATTGGCGATATCGACGGTCGATGACAGGACCGGCACGCCGGCGGCCTGGACGTCCTCAACTTCGCCTGGATTGAAGGACAGCACCATATCGAGATCATGGATCATGAGATCGAGAATCACGTCTACGTCGGTGCCCCGCTCGCTGAAGCTGCTCAGACGGTGACATTCGATAAAAACCGGGCGACCGATGTGCGGACGCATGACCTGCATGATCGGATTGAAGCGCTCACTGTGTCCGACTTGAAGCCGGCATCGGCGCTGCGCCGCAAGCTGGACCAACTCGCTCGCCTCGCCGGAAGTCACAGCAATGGGCTTTTCGACGAGAACGTGTTTGCCGGCCTGCAAACAGGCTTTTGCGACCTGGTAATGTGAGGACGTCGGCACCGCGACGCTGACGACGTCGACCTGCGGCAACAGCTCTTCCAGTGAACGAAAGACTTTGACCCCATGCCGCTCGGCAATCATCCGTGCGCGTTCCGCCGATTGGTCGACGACGCCGACCAGGCTGGAACCGGGAAGCGATGCGTAGAGCCGGGTGTGATGCTGTCCAAGATGGCCGACCCCGATCACACCCGCCCGCAAGGGTGTCACGGGCTATGATCCTCCGTTCTGAGGAGGTGGTTTCACGATGCCGACCACGGCGATACGGGCCGACTTCGCGTGTTTCAATGTCAGGTCGCGGTCAAGGATGATCGTACGGCCCGCCTCGACGGCCAGAACCGACGCGTTCACGGACGCCATGACCTCGATGGTCCGAGGGCCGACGGCCGGCAGATCGAATCGCAAATCTTGTTGAGGCTTACACCGTTTCACCACGACAGCGCCGTCTTTCGCCAGCTGGCCGCCCCGCTTGATCGCTTCGTCCGTGCCTTCGACCGCTTCCACTGCCACGACCACGCGGTCCTTGACGACGACGCATTGTCCGATGTCGAGCCGTCCGATATCGTGAGCCACTTCCCAGCCGTACCGGATGTCTTCCCATTCCTTCTCGCTGGGCACACGAGCCGTCAATGGACCTTCGTCGGCCAGGATTCCCTCGAGGCCGAAGGTCGATTCGCAGATCGCGATGCCTTCCTTTTCCAGTTCCTTGGCGATCTCACGGAGGATGTCGTCATCCTTCCAGAGCGCGAGCCTTGCGGCCAGCGCCAACGTGCGGAAATCCGGACGAACGGTGGTGAAGACGTGCGTCTTTTTGATTCCGCCCAGCATAACCGCCTGATGCACCTGGTCGTCCTTGAACGCCTTGATCAGCTTATTGAGCTGGCCGATCTTGATCCAATGGATGCGGTCCACATGATTTGCCAACTCCGGATCGGTTTCCCCCTCATGGGCGACGGCAGACACGTGATAGCCGAGCATTCGGGCATTATCCGCGAAGATGATCGGAAACCGGCCGTTGCCGGCAATCAGTCCCAGCCGTTCGCCGCTTTCCACATGAGGCGCTTGCGTCATGAACGCCTATTCCTCGTCTTCTTCGTCCTTGCCCACCGACCGGCAGATGCCCCGTTTGGTCCCTTCAAGAAACGCCAGGACGGTCATCACGTCCGGCTGATCGCCGAACTCCGCTTTCGCCAAGCGTGCGGCTTCGGCCATGCGATGGCCTGATCGAAACAGAATGTCATAGGCCCGCTTGAGAACCGCCACTCGGTCGGAAGAGAAGCCGTGGCGGCGTAGACCGACGGAATTGAGTCCGTACATCCGTGCCCGATAGCCCCCGGCCGCCCGCATGAAGGGCGGAAGGTCCTGTCCCAGCGCGCAGCAGCCGCCGACCATCGCATAGGCGCCGATGCGGACGTATTGATGGATGCCGGACAAGCCGCCGATGATCGCGTGGTCACCGATCGTAATATGGCCCGCCAGGCTCGCCGCGTTCGCCATGATCAATGAGTTGCCCAACCGGCAATCGTGCGCCACGTGGGTATAGGCCATGAGAAAATTCTTGTGGCCGATGGAGGTCACCCCACCGCCCTGCACTGTCGCCCGATTGACGGTCACATACTCGCGGAAGACGTTGTCATTTCCGACGACGACTTTCGTGGGCTCGCCTTTGTACCCCAGATGCTGCGGCGGTCCACCGATCGAGACGAAGGGATGAAGCTCGCACCGTTCACCGATCTCGGTCCATCCCTCCACGGTCACCTGCGACAGCAGACGCGTCCCTTTGCCGAGCGTCACATGCTCTCCCACCACGCAGAACGGTCCGACGACGACGTCGTCGGCTAACTTTGCCTTGGGGTGGACAATGGCATTGGGATGAATCTGCACGTAGACCTCCGGTAATGATCGGTGCTCGTGATCTCTGTCACGCTTTCTCTTCAGTCACCATGGCGGTGACCTCCGCTTCGCACACCAGTTCTGCTTCGACATACGCCTTGCCGGCCATCTTCCAGAAGGGCGACCGTTTTTTCAGTACGTCGATTTCGAAACGGAGCCGATCCCCAGGCACGACAGGCTTCCGGAACTTGGCCCCGTCCACCCCGGTCAGATACACCACCGGCTTGTTGGCTGGCCCCAAGGACTTGAAGGCGAGCAGCCCGCCGACCTGCGCCATCGCCTCCAAGATCAGGACTCCCGGCATGACGGGCCGTCCGGGGAAATGACCTTGGAAAAACGGTTCATTCACCGTCACGTTCTTGATGCCGACGATTCGCCGGTCCGGCTCGAGTTCCAGCACGCGATCAACGAGCAAGAATGGATAGCGATGCGGCAGGAGCGCCTGGATCTCGGCTTGTTCCATCACGGCCATCGTCGACTCCCCTTTTCGACTCTAAAGAGTGCTCAAAATGGCTGTTCGGCGAGGCCGCAGCAAGCGCATAAGCGATGCGAGAACTCAGCCTGGGCCAACGCGCGCCTCGGCGCGTCAGGGTTGGGCGAGTGAGATAAGTGCCATTTCCGCATTCTTACTTATTCACCTTATCGAATTCCTTCACCACCTGATCCGTCACGTCCAACCCACGCTGGTAATAGATCACGATCCGGATGAGGGCTTCGTTCCCGCGATCGATGACCGCAATGTACCCTTCCCTTTGCGCAACGACCTGAGCCGCCTCCTGGACTTTTTTTGTGTATTCGGCCACCATTTCGCGCTGCTTCTGCTGGATCTCCCGATTGAAGTCCGCTAGACGGCGCTGATACGCCTCCAGTTTCGCCTGGAACTGAGTCTGCTTTTCCTGTTTGGCTGCCTCGCTGAGTTTGGCATCCTGAACCGTCTGCTCCAGGTCCTTCAGCTCCTGATCATCTGAGCTAATGATTTTCTGTCTGGTCGCCTGATAGGCCTTCAGGTCCTCCAGCGCCCGTTTTCCCGCCTTGGACCGCTCAATGACGAGCTGCTGGTCCATGACGCCAACTTTCACCGGTTCCGCCCCCAGCGTCATCGACGACATGGCCCACCAGAGCGGGCCCACCATCGCCAGCGCTATTATTGTGTGCCTCCCCATGATTCCTCCTCTGCCACCGGCTAATCCGGCGCTCACGGATACTCTTTGTTGAATTCTTCGATGACCTGACTCGTGATATCGAGCTCTTCATCACCGTAAATCGCGGGGCCGCCCTTACCTTTGTCGATGACCACTTGCAATCCATTTCGCTTGGCGACCTTGGCGACAACGGCCTCCACTTTATCACGGAACGCTTCGAGGACATCCTTTTGTTTTTCTTGCACCTCTCGATTCAGCTCTCCCGCCTTCTGTTGGTATTCCGCCATACGGCGCCTGAACACTTGTTCGCGTTCGCTTTTCGCCGCCGGGCTGAGGACGCTGGCCTGCTTGATGAAATCCTCCTCCATGCGGCGCAGCTCCTTCTCTTCCATCTCGATCAACGCCTGACGATTCTTGGAGAACGCGGTCAGCGAGTCCTTCGCCTTTTTCCCGGCGTTGGAGTCGTTGAGTACACGGGCCGGATCCATGAGGCCGATCTTGCCTTCGATCTTGGTCCCCGTGGCGCATCCCGCCATAGCAGCTATCCACGCCGCCAATGCCACCACCCACAGACCTCGACCCGATACAACCGTGTACATGGTCACCGTCCTAGAACAACGACCCGATTGTGAACTCGAACACGCCCTTCCGTTCTCCCGGGCGTGGATCGAGATTGATCCCATAGGCCGCCCGAAGCGGACCGAAGGGGGAGATCCAGCGTCCTTCAAATCCCGCCGACTTCCTCAAGTCGCTGAACGACACCGGTTCATTGTCGTTAAACCCATTTCCCCAATCGAAAAAGATCACACCGTTCAATTTCGCCTCGGACGAGATCGTGAAGATGAAATCGTTGTTGAAGATCAATTCCTTGGCGGCACCGAGCAAGGAGCCGCTCGCTGTGACGGGTCCCGCCCGACCAAAGACGAATCCGCGCATCGTATTGATGCCGCCGACGAAGAACCGCTCCGTCAATGGAATGGGTTTTCCGCGCAGTCCTTCTGCCGAACCGTAGCGTGCATGGATCGAGAATCTCGTATCAAACGGAAGGGGAGTGTATTTGATCGCATCGAGATAGTACTTGTAGAAATTGTTCGTCCCCCCCAGATACGGCGTCCCGAAGTCGAACCCCACGCTCGTCCGCAGGCCGCTTCGCGGGTCGAGGAAGTAGTCCCGTGTATCGCGGGCCAGGGTCGTCCGGAAGCCCGTCGTGGATTGGGTACCCAATTGCGCAAGCACGAGTTCCGGCGCATCGACGGTCGGATCGCTGAAATCCAATTGCTCCGCCACGAAGCTGACGCTCCCGGTCACGTATTCGGACAGCCATCGGCCGAACGTCAAACTGGCACCCGCCTTCTTTTCGAAGTAGGTAATGTAGTTCGTCATGCTACGGTAGACGTCTATTTGCATCGAGGTCAATGAGTCGTTCAGATAGGGATTCCGAAACGTGATCAGGCCGAGGGTCCGCTGTTGGCCCAGCTGCCCACGAATGCGGCCCATCCACCCGTTGCCGCCGAGATTACCCTCGGTGATGTCGGCGATGGCCACCAGTTTATCGAGCGTGCTGAAGCCGCCGCCGATGCTGAACTGCCCTGTCGGCTTTTCCTTGACCCGGACGTTGAGGTCGACCTTGTCCGCGTCGACCTGCTGCGGGAGAATTTCCACGGTCTCGAAGAAATTCAGGTTATTGAGGCGCTGAAAGCTCCGCTTGAGCGAGGGGGTATCGATGACGTCCTGCTCATCGACGCGCAACTCGCGGCGGATGACGTTGTCTTTCGTCTTCTCGTTGCCGTGGATGTTGATCTGCCGGACGCGCATCATCTCGCCTTCCTTGATGTTGAGAATGATGGTGGCCGTGCGCTCCTCGGCGTTCGGATTCACATTCGGCACGACGTCCGCGAATGCATATCCCTTGCTGCCGTACAGATCGGTCAGACGGCTAATCTCGTCCCGGATCTTTTGACGCTGGAAGATTTCTCCCGGCTTGATCTTCATCTTGTCGCGCAACTCGGGCTCTTCGAAGACCGTGTTGCCGCGGAAACCAACCTCGGCGACGGTGAACGGCTCCCCCTCGTTCACGGCGTACGTGACGTTAAACCACTTCTTATCTTCACTGAGCTCGACGGTCGGCAGACCGACCTGAGCGTTGAGATACCCTTTGTTGAGCAGCACTTCCCTAATCCGCTCGACGTCATTGTTCATCTCCTCGCGTTTGAGGACGCCCGCGTCGGAGAGAAACGACGGCAGCTTCAATTGGGTGAAGAGTCCGTACCACGGCACCCACTCGCGGGTGGCAGTGACCTTGAACATCTCGCTCTTGGAGGCCGACCGCATGCCCTCGAAATTGACAGATTTGATCTTGGCCTTTTCCCCTTCCTTGACGAAAAACGTGAGCCGCTTCCGGTCTTCGTCCAGCGTCTGGACGATGGGAAAGACCTGGGCGCTGAAATAGCCGTCCTCTTGATAAGCCAGACGGATTTTTTCCGCGCTTTCCTTGGCCTGCTGCTGGTCCAGAAACGCCTGGCTTTTAATCGTGATTTTTTCCTTGAGCTTGTCGTCGCTTAATTCCTCGTTGCCGTCGAAGACGATTTCGGTGATGAACGGTTTCTCTTGCACGACGAACGTCAGGGCGATCCCTTCTGGTGTCGCCTCTGTTTCCAGCTGCACGTCTTCAAAGTAGCCGGTTTCATAGAGAATCTTGATTTGCCCCCGAACGTTTTCAGGGGTATACGGGTCGCCCGGCTTCAAGGTCAATCGTCCTTGAATGGCGGGAAGCTCGATTTTCTTGTTGCCGCGAATCTCGATGGAGGCCACCTTGGCCGTCGGGGTCTGCGCCAGCGCCTCACGCACAGGGCCGGCCGCGACGAAAACCAGGATCAGCATCACCAGCAACCAGTGCAGGCGTTGTACGGAAAACACCTCCGTCACTAGCACCAGGCTCCCGAACGGTCCACCGAGTATAACAACCCCATCCAAAGGCCTCGATTAGGGGAGGAAGAACGCCCTTCACCTGAGCCCCGCAGTTGAGCCGGACCGGGAGCCATGGATGACAGCGGCAATGAAGGTCAACTGACGTGAGATGCCTACGCATGCAGCGTTGCAGCATCAGCCACGAACCTGAGTAAAAAACTCCCGGATTATATGGGGCAAGTGCTTCAATGTAAAGCCGAACTGGGCCGGATCGGCGCCAGCAACTGAACGCGTCGGAGACATGGGCGATTCCTTGACATCACCTACCCCATCACATACTATCGCCGTATGCCGCGCACTGAGGTTCGTAAAGCCATTCTTCCCGCCGCGGGTCTCGGGACGCGGTTTCTTCCAGCGACCAAGGCGTCTCCCAAGGAAATGCTTCCCCTGGTTGACAAGCCGCTCATTCAATATGCGGTGGAAGAGGCGGTCGCCTCCGGCATCGAAGACATTATCGTCATCACCGGCCGAGGCAAGCGCGCCATCGAAGACCATTTCGATCGCTCCGTTGAGTTGGAAGAAAACCTCAAGGGCAACGGGAAGGGCCAGCTGCTCAGTCAGATCCGGCATATTTCGAACCTGGCCAATTTCTGTTACGTGCGGCAGTCCGAAGCCTTGGGCCTTGGGCATGCCGTGCTCTGCGCGCAACATTTGATCGGCGATGAACCGTTTGCCGTCATGCTGGGCGATGAAATCATCGATGCCTCCGTGCCAGCTCTTGCACAACTGGTGCATACCTACAAGAAGCATCACGGCGCGGTTCTGGGCATTCAGGAAGTGCCCCATCAGGAAGTCAACCGGTACGGCATCATCTCGCCGGAGCGGCTGTCGGACGGTCTCTATAAGGTGGCGGATCTCGTCGAGAAGCCGGCGCCCTCGGACGCTCCCTCGAATTTGGCCGTCATCGGCCGTTACGTGCTGCCTCCGGAAATTTTTCCGATTTTGCGCAAGACGAAGCCGGGGAAGAACGGAGAGATTCAGCTCACCGACGCACTGAGGGAATTGGCCAAGCATTCCCCGATGTTTGCGCTCGAAGTCAAAGGAAACCGCTACGACGCCGGCGACAAGCTGGGTTTCCTCATCGCGACCGTCGAATTTGCGCTGAAAAACCCGTCGTTGGGCGCAGACTTCGCAGACTACCTTCGGAGCCGCACCGAGTCGGCCGGGGAGCATCGCCGCACCGGCAGAGCCTAGCCATCGTATCCGTTCCGTGTCGAAGAACGATTCAACCGAGATCGTGAGCGCACGCCGATGAGCGAATCGATCGAACAAGACCTGACGCCGCCTCAAAACGTGGAAATTCCCGACCAGCTGCCGCTGCTGCCGGTGCGCGACATCGTCGTGTTTCCGTACATGGTGCTGCCGCTGTTCGTCGGCCGCGAGATGTCGATCAAGGCCATCGAGGCCGCGCTGGCGGGCAACCGGATGATCTTCTTGGCGACGCAAAAGGCCCTCGACGTCGAGAACCCCACCCCTGACGACATCCATGTGATCGGCACGGTCGGCATCATTATGCGGATGCTGAAGCTGCCCGACGAGCGGATCAAAATTCTCGTTCAAGGCCTCTCAAAGGCCAAGATTTCCGGCTATATCCAAACCGATCCGTATTATTCCGTGCGCATCGAAAAAATCAACGAGACCAAGGCCGCGAGCTCCACCCTCGAGAGCGAAGCGGTGATGCGAACCGTCAAGGAGCAAATCGAACGGATTGTCAGCCTTGGGAAGGTGCTGATTCCGGACGTGATGGTCGTCATCGAAAATTTGGAGGATCCGGGCCGCTTGGCCGACATGATCGCCTCCAATCTGGGTCTCAAAGTCGAAGTGACCCAGTCGGTACTGGAGATCACGGAGCCGCTCAAGCGTCTGCGGCAAATCAGCGAAATCCTGGCGAAGGAAATCGAAGTCCTCTCGATGCAACAGAAAATTCAGGCCCAGGCCAAGGGTGAGATGGACAAGACCCAGCGTGAATATTTTCTGCGAGAGCAGCTCAAGGCGATTCAAAAGGAGCTCGGCGAGCTGGACGAACGGGCCGAGGAAGTCGCGGAGTTCCGCAAGCGCGTCAAAGACGCCAAGATGCCCGAGAAGGTGCTGAAGGAAACTGAAAAGCAGCTCAAGCGTCTGGAGAAGATGCACCCGGACACCGCGGAATCGGCGACGGTTCGCACCTATCTTGAGTGGATGGTCGAGCTGCCCTGGTCCAAAAAATCGAAAGACAACCTGGATCTACGGGCCGCGAACAAGGTCCTCAATGAAGATCACTACGACCTGGAAAAGGTGAAGGAACGCATTCTCGAGTACCTGGCCGTCAGAAAGCTGAAAGAAAAGATGAAAGGCCCGATCCTCTGTTTCGTGGGCCCGCCCGGAGTCGGCAAAACATCGCTGGGCAAGTCGATCGCCCGCGCACTTGGCCGCGAGTTCGTGCGCATCAGTCTGGGCGGCGTGCGCGATGAAGCCGAGATCCGCGGCCATCGACGGACCTATGTCGGCGCCCTGCCCGGCCGCATGATTCAAGGCATGAAACAGGCCGGTACCAGCAACCCGGTCTTCATGCTGGACGAAATCGATAAGGTCGGCATGGATTTTCGTGGCGACCCCTCGGCCGCCCTGCTCGAGGTGCTCGATCCCGAGCAAAACAACACCTTTACCGACCATTATCTGGGCGTGCCGTTCGATCTCTCGGAAGTGATGTTCATCACCACGGCGAACCTCATCGATCCGATTCTTCCTGCCCTTCGCGACCGCATGGAGATCATCGAGATCCCCGGCTACACCGAAGAGGAGAAGCTCGGTATCGCCCAGCGTTACCTCATCCCGCGACAGCTCAATGAGCACGGCATCACGGAGAAGCACGTCAAAATCGTCGAAGCGGCGATCCGCCAGATCATCATCCATTACACGCGCGAAGCCGGGGTCCGAAATCTCGAACGGGAAATCGCCAATGTGATGCGCAAGGTAGCCAAAAAGGTCGCTGAGGGCAAAGGGCTGGGATTCCCCGTGAACGCCGGCAATCTGCACAAATATCTCGGCGTTCCGAAGTTCGTGCCTGAATCGGAGCTCGAGAAAGACGAAATCGGCGTGGCGACCGGTCTGGCCTGGACCGAGGCCGGCGGCGACGTGCTCTATATTGAAGCGACGGTCATGAAGGGCAAGGGCGCTCTGACCTTGACGGGTCATCTCGGCGACGTCATGAAGGAATCGGCGCAGGCCGCCTTGAGCTACGTCCGCTCGCGCGAAAAAACTCTCGGCATCAACCCAGATATGTTCACCAAGCAGGACCTGCACATCCATGTGCCGGCCGGCGCCATTCCCAAAGACGGTCCCTCCGCCGGCATCACCATGGCGACCGCCATCGCATCGGCCATGGCGCAGGTGCCGACGCGCCGGGATCTGGCGATGACCGGTGAAATCACATTGCGGGGGCGCGTGCTGCCGATCGGGGGCTTGAAGGAAAAAATCCTTGCGGCCAAACGCGCGAGATTGACCGCTGTGATTCTGCCGAAGCGCAACAAGAAGGATCTCGACGAGATCCCGAAGCACATTCTCAAAGGCATCCAGCTCGTGTTTGCCGATACGATGGACGATGTGATGAAAGTGGCCTTGCGGCGAAGAACCCCGATGAAGAAGGCGAGCCGGCCGCAGTCCCCGCAGGAATCGCCGAAGCCGGTGCCCCGCATCGAAAAATCGAGGCGAGCCGAGCAAACCGCACATGCACGATCAGCTGCACCTCCGCTGACCTCCCACCGGCCGCATTAGCATGACCTTGTCGGTCCGCTCTCAGACCAGTTCAACGATCCGTGAATTCGACCTGATCCGGACACTCAAGAAACGGTACGGAACGACGAGTGCCCAGATTGTCCGCGGCATCGGCGACGACGCCGCGGTGATCGCCTCCGGCCGCAAACGGTACTTGTTGACGACCGATCTCCTTGTCGAGGGCATCCATTTCGACCGCCGCACCGCCGCCTTCACCGACATCGGGTTTCGGGCCGCAACCGCCAATCTCAGCGACATCGCCGCCATGGGGGGAACTCCAGAGTATCTCCTGGTTGCCCTGGCCATTCCTCGTGACGCAACAGCGCGGCAGGTGCAGCAGTTGTATGACGGCATGATGGCCGCCTGCCGCCCTCATCGGGTCAGACTGATCGGTGGCGACACGTCCGCGTCGAGGGGGGACTGGTTCGTCAATATTATGCTCGTCGGATCAGCACTACGAGGCCGAATGATGTTCAGAAGCGGAGCGAAGGTGGGCGACGACCTCTATGTCACGGGCACACTTGGGGATTCCCGAGCGGGGCTTCACGTGCTGCAGCGGCCGCGAGGAATGGCCCCCGCGCGATCCCTGCCGGCCGCACATCGGCGGCTCTTGATCCAACGGCACTTGCGGCCAACCGCGCGCATTCGGGAAGGACGCTGGCTCTCGAAATCCCGCTGGGCGACTTCGGCCATTGATCTGTCGGACGGACTCGCCGGCGACCTCCGCCATCTCTGTGCGGAAAGTGGAGTCGGGGCCCTGATAGAGCTGGCTGCGCTGCCGGTTTCCTCTGCCTGCCGTCAGTACGCCTTTTCCCTAAGGCAGGATCCCAAAGCCCTCGCCTTGGCCGGAGGAGAAGACTATGAACTCCTGTTCACGGTGTCTGCACGGCACCGGACTCGGTTCGAACGGGCGTCGGCGCAACAGCATCTCCGAATGACCAGGGTGGGAAGAATGACGGCTGCGAAGGAGGGGCTTCGCATGACGCTGCCGGACGGACGCCAGCGCCCGCTGCCCTGCTCCAGTTACGAACATTTCCGCTCAAGGCCGTCAAGATAGCTGCAACCCATGGCCTCATTCCAAGCTCTTCTCAAGCAGGTACTCCATCTTCAGGAATCGCCGCACCGCACGGCGCTGGCATTTGCGATCGGCTGTGGGATAGCCTTCTGCCCTCTGTACGGCTTTCACATGGTCCTGGTGGGACTCTGCACATGGGCGTTCAAGCTCAATTTTGTGGCGTTGCTCGCCGGCGCCCTCATCAACAACCCGTGGACCCTCGTGCCGGTCCTGGGCGCCACCTACTGGACTGGCGCCGTCCTGCTCGGGCGATCGGAAAGTCCTTCGTTCGACTGGGGTGAACTCGGTTTCAGCGCGATTTACGAGCAGGTCATCCCGTATGCCGTGCCTTTTGCACTCGGTGGGGTCGTACTCAGCCTGATCGCGGGGATCCTGTCCTATCCGCTGGCGCTCTATGTCATCACGAAGCATCGGCAGTCGGTCGCCAGGCATGCGGAGCCATTGCCGCCTCCCAAGCCGCTACGTTAAGATGTTTCGGCCCCATGGCACGGCATCCGTCCACTCACCCACCCGATGCTCCCTATGAGGGCTCGGCCCTCATCGCTGATCCCATTCATAAGTATGTGTCCTTCACCGTGCCTTCGAGCCAGGCGGATCCGCACGAGCGGACGGAAAAGGATCTGATCGACTCTCCCTGGGTACAGCGCCTCCGGCAGATCTATCAGCTTCAAAGCGCCCGTTGGGTCTACCCCTCCGCCGAGCACACGCGCTTCGTCCATTCAATCGGAACGATGCACGTGGCTGGTCGCTTCGCGCGACATCTCTACCCGTTCCTAGTCAAGGCGGTTCCGGACGTTCCCTCGGCCAATTATGTCGAAGAATTCCTGCGGGTGACCGCCCTGGTGCATGACATCGGCCATGGACCGTTTTGCCATTTCTTCGATGACAACTACCTGCATGCCCTGCAGGCAAGCCACGAGAAGCTCGGCCAGCTCATCATTCGGGACCACCTCGGCCCCATCATTAAAAAAATCCGCCGCAGTCCATCAGGGGCGTTTGCAAAAGGCGAAGAGCTCAATCCTGACCAGATCGCCCATGTGATCCTGAAGGAAAAGAGTAAGGACAACTCACGGCTGCCGCGCTGGCTCAACATGCTGCAGCCGGTGATCTCGGGCAGCTATACGGCCGACAACCTGGACTATGTGCTGCGCGATTCCTACATGTGCGGCGTCGCCGTAGGGCCCGTCGATTTGACTCGTCTGATCCATTACACGATTATCACGGACAAAGGCTTTACCATTCACAAGACCGGCCTTCCGGCGCTGCAGATGTTCCTCAATACGAGAATGTATCTGTATTCGAATGTTTACTTCCACCGGACGACTCGTGCGATCGATATTCATCTGCGCGACATTTTCGGCGACACGATGAAGCTGTTGTTTCCCCACGATCCGCGAAAACGGATGGACGAGTATCTGACGTTTACCGATTGGTCGCTGCTCGAAGCGGTGCGCGGCTGGAAGACGTCTCGTCACGCCGTCGAACGGCGGCTGGGAGAGGAATGGGGAAGGATTCTGGGCCGGGACGTGAAGTGGAAGATGGCCTACAGCACGGTGCTCAAGGAGAAGGGCCAAGAGCGGGGGATGGACTTCCCAAGCCACCACCATTTCGAAAAACAGATTCGAAAAGAAATGCCGCGAAGTCTGCAGCAGGTCGAGTTCCGTGTGGACATGGCACCGCTGGATCCCCGTCCGGACCCCAAGGATCAGCGGGGCATACCCCTCTATGTGTATGACCCGGGGACGAGGACGGTGTCCACTGAACCGTTGGAAGAATTTCTTGACCTGCTGCCGACCCGACTGGTCCAATTCCGCATCTACTCGCTGGATCACCAGCACGATGCGGTGCTGTCCCGCGCCGCGGCCACGGTGCTCAACAAGACGCCGTCGAGCATCGAGTCGAATTACTAGGTCGACACCTTCAACGAGCGCGTCTCCCACAAGAGCGACTTCAAATCTTGAAGCTTCTTCAGTTGGGTCACAGACGGCCCGTCGAGGTGATGACGTTCGAGCGGAAAGCGTCCTTCGAATTGCTCGATAGCCAGGCGTGCCTCATCGTCCCGTCCCGCTTGCAGGAGCAAATCCATCAACCGGAGGGAGGCCGGAACAATGTGGGAAACATGCCGCGCCTCCTTCGTACGCTCCACGACATACCGCAGTCCTTCGACCGCCGCGGCCCGATCAGTGTTCCCAAAGCACCATCCTTCGAGCAGATGCATGCTGATGCGGTCTGTATCGGCACTAATGCTCTTCCGCCAGGCTCCCTTGACCAACGCGCAGAGCTCTTCGGTCGACAGCCGGACAGGATGTTTTTTCGACGACTGCTGCAACCGGCTCACGAGTTGTCTGGCTTCCGCCCATCCGCCGTAGAGCCCGACCAACAGGCCCTGGCATGGGACAGCGCCGCTGCAGGAGCCGTCAAGTGGAGAGAACTCGACCTTCCCCACTACTGTGGGCAGGAAGACCCGTCCGTGCGCCTGGACGCAGACAGGGCAAGACGTCCGATCATCCGGCAGGACGTAGAGATACAACCGCACAACCGAACGATCAAACAGATCGATGGCTTGAATGCGTCCAGACCGGACCTGCAGTTGGTGGAAGAGCCACAAGCCCAGCAGCGCCAGGATGCCAAACAGGTAGAGCGTGCTTTCTGCCATAAGTCCCTCGATCGACAATACCGCAGTGAGCAGCATAGCACCGGGTCCCGTAAACCCAAGCGAAATGCCAAATTCATGTGGCGTCGTCGTAGGGAGAGGGAGGGCTGGGCTGATGTTACTGCTTGATGTGAAGCGCTTCTGGACTGGGCTGGGAGTCGGAACCAGAGAGGGCGGGGACCGACCCTGACCCGTTCTTGAACGGCAGGTCGAGCAGCGCGTAGGGGTTCACGCGGGCGCCGTTGAGTTTTACGCCCCAGTGCAGATGCGGGCCGGTCGCACGGCCGGTGGCCCCCACCTTCCCAAGGATTTGCCCGGCTTTCACGAGATCGCCGTCCTTGACGAGGACTTCGGACAGATGGAAGTACATGCTGTAGAAACCTAACCCGTGATCCACGAACACACCCTTGCCGGAAAACACATGATTGACGGTGAGCCGCACGACGCCGTCGTTGGTGGCAGCGACATCTGTGCCCAGCGGTGCGCCGATATCTTCACCGTTGTGCGGATTGCGCGCCTGACCGTTCATGATGCGAACGCTGCCGAAGATGCCGGTGCGCTTGCCGCTCACCGGCTCGATGAAGCCGCTGTGCCATAACCGAAGCGCGGAATTATCCGACAGCGCCTGCCGTACCTGCTCCTGTTCCATCTTCCAACGGGCCAGCGTCTTGTCGTCCAGATCGACTTTGTCCTTGGGCAGCTTCAAATGCTCGACGGCGAATTTTTCCTTCGCGACCAGTACATGATAGCTGAGCTGCCTGACCTGTTGTTCGCCGTTCTTGATAGTCACTGCGAGTTCATAGGTGCCGGGCGCATCCTGCATGTCGATGCCGACCAAGCCCAGATACCCGGACGGTTCTCCTGCCCGGATCTCCCGGAAGAACGGAATCGTCCGGTCCAGGAAGGTGCCTTTGACTTCGGTCGCCTCTTCGGCGACCGGGACCTTCACCAGTACCACTTGTCCTTGCCGGCCGCTGTATTGCCCGTCGATGCCCTTGGGCGCAGGAGGGGCATTCGGGAACAGCTCGACTGGAAAGACGCTGGTCAGGAGCACGACCAGCATGATCAGCGTGCGGTCCAACCGGGACACCCGTTGACCCACCTGTTTCAACGCGGAACTGAGCATCGGATACCTCGAACCTATCGACGAACCTAGAAGCTAAAGGTGCTTTGTCTCCACCGCCCACCAGAAGCACCAAGACGCTTCGCGGCGTGCCGCGGCGGGCGGGTGAGACAGACTGGCTTTGGTGACAGCTTCATCACCGGTAAAACCGTAGGCCGGACACTTGCGAGACCAGCTCATCCACGCGTCGATTGACGGCGCTGAACGGATCCATGCAGAGGATTGTTTCTTCCCAATAGCCGTTCAGCTTCAAATAGGTCCAATCGACGGTGTAGGAGCGGTTCTTCGCTCGGGCAAATCTGATGAAGTCGCCGCGAACTTTCGCACGAGTCGTCTGCGGCGGCGTCGACATAGCCCGCTGCACCGCGTCCTCTTCCACTACCCGCTCGACCAACCCGCGGGATTCCATGAGGTAGTACAGGCCCCTCGTGCGTTTCACATCATGGAATTGAAGATCCAGCAGGAATACACGGGGATCGTCCCAGTTGCAGCCCTTCCTGTCCACATAGGATTGGATAAGATGCCGCTTGGTGATCCAGTCGATTTCACGCACCAGCTGCATCGGGTCATCTTCGAGCTTGTCCAGGATGGCCGCCCAACGCTTCCAGACATCATCCAGGATGGGATCATGGTCCTGCTGGGCCAAGTACTCCTGCGCCCGCTCGAGATACACCCGTTGAATTTCGACCGCCGTCAGCTGCCGCCCGTCGTCGAGTTTGATTTTTCGCTTCACCGTCGGATCGCGGGAGATCTCGCGGATCGCCTTGACGGGGTCTTCCAGTTCCATCCCATGCACGGAAAATCCTTCTTCGATCATCGAAAGGACGAGCGTGGCGGTCCCGACCTTGAGGTACGTGACCAGTTCCGACATGTTGGAATCCCCGACGATGATGTGCAACCGCCGATAGCGTTCGGCATCGGCGTGCGGCTCGTCGCGCGTATTGATGATGCTGCGGGACGACGTAGTCGAAGAGGAAGTTTTTTCATGGATGTGCTGGGCCCGCTGGGAGATGAAAAACTGGGGCTTCCCCGAGACCTTGAGCACCTTGCCCGCCCCACTGTAGACCTGCCGAGTGACGAAGAAGGGAATGAGCTGCTCGGTCACCTTCCAGAAATCCACGTCACGGCGCATGAGAAAGTTTTCGTGACACCCATAGGTGTTGCCCAGAGAATCGGTGTTGTTCTTGAAAATATAGATTTCCCCCGACAGTCCCTCTTCGCGCAGTCGTTCTTCCGCCGCCGGCAGACAGGCCTCCAGCAGGCGCTCGCCGGCCTTGTCATGAACGACGAGGTCCAGAATGTTGTCGCACTCAGGCGTCGAATACTCGGGATGGCAGCCGGTGTCCTGATAAAACCGCGCGCCATTAACCAAGAACGCATTGGACGGCCAGCTGTTGGGAATCAGTCCCTCAAAGATGTAGCCCAGTACCTTTTCCATCGGCAGGTAAATCCGGCCGTTCGGAGAGAAAATGAGACCGTACTCGTTCTCGAGACCGAAAATGCGCTGCTTCATAGGACCTGGTGATGGCATAGAAGGAGAATACACGGCCTCCCGCTCATGTTCAACAGAAGCGGAAGGATTCGTCAGCGGAACGGCTTATGCGAGGAACTGCTTGGTTTCGGCGGAGCTGTACCGGCGGAATTTCCGATTGTCTCTGGTGCGGTCCAGCACCGCCACTTCAAGACCTTCGAGCGAGAGCTTTTGGTTGCCCGTCTGCTCGAGCGCGACGATACAGAGATTCAGCGCCGTCTTGAGATCCGGCGGCCTGGCCGGCACCTTCTCCTTGAGGGCGGCCTGAACGGCTTCGGACTTGCCGCCGATCACGGCAAACTGCTTCTCATCGATGATGCTCCCGTCGAAGGAGATGCGGTACATTTCGTTCGTGTGCCCGTTGTGGCCGATCTGGACGACAAGGATCTCCACTTCGAGCGGCTTCATTTCCTGACTGAAGATCGTTCCCAGGCTTTGGGAATACCCGTTGGCAAGCGACCGGGCGGTCACATCCTCACGGCTGTACATGAAGCCCTTGAGATCCGCATGACGGATGCCCGCTTTGCGCAAATTTTCGAACTCGCTGTATTTCCCCGCGCCCGCGAAAGCGATGTTGTCATAAATCTCAGAAATTTTGTGAAGACTGGCGCTCGGATTCTCCGCGGCCAACAGGATGCCGTTCACATATTCCATCGCAATGATCGACCGGCCCTTGGCGATGCCTTTTTTGGCATACTCCGCCTTGTCCTGCATCATCTGCTCGGGCGAGACGTAGTAGGGCATCGGCATGGTTAGCGCTCCTTTGCACCGCGGCTGGCGAGCATCTCATCGTAGATGGCGCGGATCCGTGATTCCGCCACGTCGATAATGCCGGTTCCATTGACGATCTTCGCCGTGGGATAGATCCCGCGCACCAGATCGGGACCTCCGGTGCCGACATCATCGTCGGCGGCGTTGTAGAGCGCTAGGAGGGCCAGTTTCAGCGCGTCGGGCTCGGCCATGGCCTTCGTGAAATGTTCGCGCATGGTGTTGCGGGCATCCTTTCCACCGGAGCCGATCGCATGATAATCGGACTCCTCGTAGCGTCCGCCGGCCAAATCGTATTTGAAAATCCGCCCTTCACTTCGTTTGAGATCATAGCCGACGTAGAGCGGCATCACGACCAGTCCCTGGAACACCATCGGCAGGTTGGCCTTGACCATTTGTCCGAGCTTGTTCGCCTTTCCTTCACAAGACAGTTGCATGCCTTCCAGTTTCTCGTAGTGCTCCAGCTCGGTTTGGAACAGCCTCGCCATTTCAATGCAGGGCCCGGCCGCACCGGCGATCGCCATAGCCGAGTAGTCGTCGATCTTGAAAACTTTTTCGATGCGGCGCTCGGCGATCTGAAATCCCTCTGTTGCGCGGCGGTCGCCGGCAATGACGACGCCTTCCTGGTACTTGACAGCCAACACGGTGGTTGCATGCGGGACGGCCATAGGTTGCACCGGTCGCGCGGGCTCGTGCTGCATGGACGGCACGTCAGGCAACCGCCGCCCACCCGGCGTCAACTCGGGATGCTGCCTGGTCAGGAAACTGAAGAAACTCGCGTCGTCGTGATTGGGGAGGAAGGGAAGCTTCATTTAGGCTTTCAGCTTTGCGAGCAAGGCCTCTGCGGTCTCCGATTGGTCGAGCAATTCCGCCGTCAGTGATTCGGTGCCGCGCAGCGGGTCCATCAACGGCACTTTCTTGATGGTGGTGTTGCCGATATCGAAGAGCACCGAGGTCCAGCTGGCTCCGTAGATGGATTTGGAGAATTTTCCGATGCACCGTCCGCGGAAGTAGGCGCGCGTGCCGGACGGCGGCGTGAACTCCGCCCTGGCCACTTCCACATCCTGCACGATGCGCTCGATGAGATGGCTGCGCTCGAGTGTATAGTACAGTCCCTTGTCAGGCCGAATGTCGTGATACTGCAGGTCCATCAGCCGCACGCGGGGATCATTCCATCCGCAGCCCTTGCGATCCATGTACGACTCGATCATGTGGCGCTTGGCCGCCCAGTCCAGCTCCTGCGCCAGCGAGCGGGGATCCCTCTCCAGCTTGTCGAGGACGTCTTCCCAGCGCACGAGAATGTCTTTCGTGACCTGGTCCAGTTCATGACAGGCGTAGAAGTCCATGGCCGCTTTGAGATACGTCCGTTGGATCTCCACGGCGGTGGTCGCTCGGCCGTCCGCCAGCTTCAACGTGCCCTTCATGGTCAAATCGCGGGACACCTGCTTGATGCCGAGGACGGGATCGTCGAGCTCGATCTGCGGCACATCGATGCCGGCCTCGAGGAGGTCCAACACGATTCCGAGAGTCCCCACCTTGAGATAGGTCGAGAGTTCCGCCATGTTCGCATCACCGACGATGACGTGAAGTCGTCGGTATTTGCCGTAGTCGGCGTGCGGTTCGTCGCGCGAGTTTACGATCGGACGCTTCACCATCGTGTTGAGATCGACCAGACACTCGAAGAAGTCCGCCCGCTGGGAAATCTGGAATTCCGTGAAACTAGTTTGATTTTCTGCGCCGACTTTCCCTGCCCCGGCATAGATCAGTCTGGTGACGAAGAACGGCGCCAGCATTTTCACAATCCGTTCAAACGGCACCGCCCGGGATAGCATGTAGTTTTCGTGGTAGCCGTAGCTGTTGCCCTTGCCGTCGGAGTTGTTCTTGTAGAGGACGAACTGGTCGCGGCCTCGCAACCGCGTCATGTTGTCGAGGCATTGGGCGAGGATCCGCTCGCTGATGCGCTCAAAGGCCACGACTTCGCGAGGATTCGTGCATTCGGGGGTGGAATACTCCGGATGAGCGCCGTCCACATAGAGACGGCCGCCGTTGGACAGGACTTTGTTCAGCTGGCGGTTGTAATCGGGGTTCGGCCGTTCCCGCTCTCCCTCGACCTCGAACCCCCGGGCATCGAGCAGAGGATTTTCGTTCTCATAGTCCCAGACGGCATGAGGCACAGAGATGCCGGGATAGTGCCCGATGACCGCGAGCGAATTCGAAATAGGATCGGTAGCCGACGCATCTCTTGATGCAATGCCGAATTCCGTCTCCGTTCCGAGTACGCGAGGAGCCGTCGGGGGTGTGGAGTCCCGCATGGGGGTCAGAGGTAGTGGCCGGTGGTGATGGTTTCGATCTGGCGCGACTCGCCCGGCCCCCCGCTGATAGTCCGGATATGCACGATTTTCTCGCCCTTCTTGCCCGCGACCTTGGCCCAGTCGTCGGGGTTGGTCGTGTTGGGCAGATCCTCGTGTTCCTTAAACTCCTCCCGGATCGCGCGGATCAGGTCCTCGGACCTGAGGCCCCGGCCTTCCTGGGCAATAGCGCGCTTGACGGCGTACTTCTTGGCGCGCGAGACGATGCCTTCGATCAAGGCCCCGCTGGCGAAATCCTTGAAGTAGAGAATTTCTTTCTCGCCGTTCGCGTAGGTCACTTCGATGAACCGGTTCTCCTCGGAGGTCGCGTACATGGTGCCGACCGTCAGGTCAGTCAGATGTTCGACGAAGGTCTTGACGTCTCCGCCGTGGCGCTTCAACTCTTCCTCGTCGAACGGCAGAGTGGTTCCCACGTACTTCGAGAAAATATCCTTCGCGGCCACTGCATCGGGACGGCCCACCTTCACCTTGACGTCCAACCGGCCGGCCCGCAGCACGGCGGGATCGATGAGATCCTGCCGGTTGCTCGCGCCGATGACGATCACGTTCCGCAACCGCTCGACGCCGTCGATCTCGGAGAGGAATTGCGGCACAATCGTGGATTCGATGTCCGACGAGATACCGGTGCCGCGGGTACGGAAGAGGGCGTCCATTTCGTCGAAGAAGACGATGACCGGATTGCCGTCCGCCGCCCGTTCCTTGGCCTTCTTGAAGACTTCCCGCACCTGGCGCTCCGATTCTCCCACATATTTGTTGAGTAGCTCCGGCCCTTTGACATGTAGGAAGTAGCTCCTCACTTCCTTGCCGGTCAAGTGTCCCAACTTCTTCGCGATGGAGTTCGCCACGGCTTTGGCAATGAGCGTTTTCCCGCAGCCCGGTGGGCCATACAACAGAACCCCTTTCGGGGCGCTGAGCTGGTATTCCGCGAACAAGTGAGGGTGGAGGAACGGCAGCTCGACCGCATCCCGCACCTGCTCCAACTCATGCTGAAGTCCGCCGATATGGGCATAGTCCACATCAGGCACTTCCTCCAGCACCAATTCCTCTGCTTCCGATTTCGGCAGTTTTTCAATGACGCAGCCGGAACGCGGATCGAACAATAGGTGATCGCCCACGCTGAGACGCTCGGCCAGCAGGGGCTCGCCGAGTTCGGCAACCTTCTCTTCGTCGAAGTGGAGCGTGACGAGCGCGCGGTTCCCCTCCAACAGATCCTTTAAGCGGACGACTTCACCCTGGACGTCGAATCCACGGGCTTCGATCACGTTCAAGGCTTCGTTCAGGATCACTTCCTGCCCCTTCCGCAAGCCTTTGCTCGCAACCGTCGGGTGCAAGCTCACCTTCATCTTGCGTCCGGACACATACACGTTGCCGGTGCCGTCCTGGTTGAGGCTCGAGAAGATGGCGTAGGTGGAAGGAGGCGCGGTCAGTTTTTCGACTTCGGCGCGCAGCGCTTCGATTTGCGCTTTGGCTTCCTGAAGGGTCGTGACGAGCTTTTCGTTCTGCTTATTGGCCTGGTCGAGTTGGTAGCGGGATTGGTACAGCCGACGGATTTCTTCTTCCATCGACTGAATCTGGACGCGAAGCTTTTCGATCTCCCGATTTTGTTCGTCGTTCCGATGAATCACGTTTTGGTCTCCCTCGGACAACCGCTTCGTAATGTGCTTAACGGAATCTCGGAGGGACCGGAGCCGGCTTGGACTTCCTTTCGAATCGGCCATCGAAGCACCTGGGACAAGCGACAGACTCCTGATGAATCGCAAAGTCCAAGTCTTGAGCGGATTCTAACACTCGTTATTTTCACGGTCAACTAGACGGCAGATTCTCGCGCGTGGAATCAGGCATTTGAGTCGATCATGATGTTGACATCAGGGCGTCGAGCAGCGCTCGCGTCGCCGCTTCCACATCCTCCGCGCCGAGGATGGTGGTGATGACGGCGACTCCGAACGCGCCCGCAGAGCGCATGTCGCGTGCGCGCGCGGCGGTCACGCCACCGATGCCGACAATCGGCACCCGAACGGCTTGTGCCGCGTCTTCCAATTTTGAGAGACCGAGTGGAGGGCCGTACATGTGCTTCGACGGCGTCTCATAAACCGGACCGAAGACGATGTAATCGGCTCCTCCAGCTTCGGCCTGCACCGCCTCGCTGACGGAATGGACCGAGACCCCGAGCAGCCGATGAGCACCGATCAGCCGGCGCGCCACCGGCAAGGGCAGGCTGTCGCTGCGCAGATGCAGGCCGGCTCCCGCGACCGACAGCGCCACGTCGAGGCGGTCATTGATCAGGAGTTGGCTGCCACGAGGCCCTGCGAGCTGCCGAATCTCATCCGCCAACGCAAGTAGTTCCTTCGCACAGAGGTCGCGTTCACGTAGGTGAATGGCAGGGCTCCCCGCCTTCAACGCCTGCGCCAGGACGAATAGCAACGGCCTGCCCTTCGTCTGTTGACGATCCGTAACGAGGAGAAGACGGGACTCAAGCGACGGCATGAAGGACCGGCAGAGAACGCAGGGTCACTGCTTACAACATGCCTTCGATGGGGCTGCTTGCCGTCGCATACAGCTTGCGCGGGATCCGACCCGCCTTGTGCGCCAGCCGGCCGGCATGGACCGCATATTTCATGGCCTCGGCCATCGCGATGGGATCCTTGGCGCCCGCGATGGCCGTGTTCATGAGTACGGCATCGGCGCCATATTCCATGGCGAGAGCCGCATCCGAGGCGGTCCCGACGCCCGCATCCACAATGATCGGCACCTTGACGGTCTCCATGATGATTTTCAAGTTGTAGGGATTGCGGATGCCCAGACCCGAGCCGATCGGTGCAGCCAGCGGCATGACGGCGGGACAACCGATATCAACGAGCTTCTTCGCGACGATAGGATCATCGTTCGTATAGGGAAGGACAATGAACCCTTCCTTGATCAAAATCCTGGCTGCCTCAATGAGGCCCGCCGTATCAGGGAACAGCGTTTTCTCGTCCCCCAGCACTTCCAGCTTCACGAGGTCTGAGATTCCGGCCGCTCGAGCCAGCCGTGCATACCGCACCGCATCCTCAACCGTGTAGCAGCCGGCCGTATTCGGCAGAATCGTATATTTCTTGGGATCGATGTAGTCGAGCAGGTTTTCCTTCGACCGGTCCGTAATGTTCACCCGGCGCACGGCGACCGTCACGACGTCGGCCCCGGACACTTCGATCGCCTTTCGAGTTTCGGCAAAATCCTTGTACTTGCCGGTTCCCACCCAGAGGCGGGACCTAAATTCCCGGCCGGCAATCACCAAGCGATCGTCATACATCGGTCCGTCCCCTTTCCATCCGCTCGCGGGAGACGAGCCCCCCGCCGCCGATGAAGCTCAAAATTTCCACCCGATCGCCTGCCTTGAGACTTCGGAGCTCGAAATCCTTCCGATCGAGGATTTCCAGGTTTAATTCCACGGCGACACGCTCGGTCTTGATGTCCAGCTCCCGCAGCAGATCGCCGACGGTCAAGCCTGACCGGCAATCGCGCGGCAGGCCGTTGACCTGGATTTGCATGGCTTCAGCCATGGTCTATCATCCTAGGGAAGCGCAATTCCGGTTGTCAATCAATCGTCGAGCTCCTTGCCTGTATCGATCAGACCGGGCAGAATACGGCAGGACACCACGATGGCCGTTCCGGAGCGCAATCAGCAGCTTGCCGCACTGTTCCGATCGATCGCGGAGCTTCTCGCCGCTCAGCGGGCGAATCCCTATCGGGTTCGCGCCTACCGCCGGGGAGCCGATGCCCTCTTGGCCTTGGATGAAGATGTGGCGGACGTAGCGCAACGACATGCGCTCGAAGAAATCGACGGCATCGGCAGCGATTTGTCCCAGAAGACCGAAGAGTTTCTCAAAACCGGCAAGATCCTGACGCTGGAAACGCTCCGGATGCCCTTGCCCGAGCAAGTGAAGGGCTGGGCGCAATTACCGGGCCTTTCGGAATCGCTGGTCGCCTATCTGTACAGTCGCCTGAACATCGCCAGCTTGGCGGACCTCGAGAAGCTCGTACGTTCTCACATGCTCCGAACGATGCCGGGCTTCTCGGGATCCGAGGAGACCTTGCTCCAAGCTATTGAGGAGCTGCGTCGACGCTCAGCCTGATCAGGACGGCCGAAGCTCCTTGAATATCTTCCACGTCTTGAGCAGTTCGACGGCCTTTTGCAGCTGTACATCCTGCTCCAACGAGGGCTCACCCGAAAGATCGGGCGAAGCAGCGGCCGGGGCCGCGCCGTTCCTTTGCACGCCGTCTTCGGCGCCTTTGGGCGTCGCAGCGGACTGCTCTTTTCCAGGGCCGGTGACGGGCGGTTTGGACGCCTTGCCATCGGCCTCTTTATCTCCCGGCTTGCCCTCGGCCTTGGCCACCGTGGTCGCCGGTTGCGGCTTGATCACGATGTCGGGAGTGATCCCGGTCGATTGAATAGAGCGGCCTTTCGGGGTGTAGTATTTGGCGGTCGTGAGCCGGAGCCCCGATCCATCGCCCAGTGGAAGAATCGTCTGTACCGATCCCTTTCCAAATGACGTCGTTCCCACGATCACGGCACGCCCGTAATCCTGTAAGGCACCGGCCACAATTTCCGATGCACTAGCCGATCCTTCATTGACGAGGATGATCATCGGCGAATCGTCCATCTGATCCCTCCCCTTGGCGAACCACTCATCCTTCTTGCTCTCACGGCCCTTGGTATACACCACGAGCTTGCCGTTCGGCAGGAACTGCTCGGACACCTCCACAGCCGCCGTCAACAAACCTCCGGGATTGTTGCGCAGGTCGAGGATCGTGGACTGCACTTTTTGGTCCTTGAATTGCTTCAAGACCCTGCCCAAATCCCGACCCGTGGCCTCTTGAAACTGGGTGAGTTTGACGTAGCCGATGTTATCCAAGACCTTCGATTTCACGCTCTCAATCTTGATGGTATCCCGCACAAGGGTAAATTGAAGCGGATCGACGGTGCCGTCCCGTTGGATGGTGAGATTGACCTTGGTGCCCTTCGGCCCACGCATCTTTTGTACGGCATCCATGAGCGACAGATCCTTCGTGGACTCTTCATTGACCTTCGTAATGTAGTCGCCAGCCTTGATACCCGCGCGCTGTGCCGGCGTCCCATCGATCGGCGCGATCACCGCCAAACGATTTTCTTTGACGCCGATCTGAATCCCGACGCCCCCGAACTCTCCCTTGGTCTCGACCTGCATTTCCTTGTACATCTCGGGGGTCATGTAGGCCGAGTGCGGATCGAGCGTCGAGAGCATGCCGCGAATGGCTCCCTGGACGAGATCCTTGACCTTCGTGTCGTCGACATAGTTTTTCTGGACCTGCGTCAAGACCTCCGAAAACGTTCTCAATTCCTCGTATGTCTCGGTGGCATGGCCGGTCCGTTCCCATCCCTTGCCGATTAATACGCCGGACAGCAAGGCCACCACGACCATTGGCCCCAGCATCCAGAATCGCCGCCGTTGGTTCTGTTCCATCATATGCGTCCTTTCGCCCGCACAAGCTTGTATTGCTCTGTTGTCTTTGTTTCTCTAGCGTCTCGCCAGCCACTGGAGAGGATCAACCGGTTCGGTCCCTTCGCGCAATTCAAAGTATAAAGTATTTTCCCCCGTCATGCCCGTGTCACCCGTTTCACCGATCGCCTGCCCAGATGCGACGACCGCCCCCACCGACGTGAGGATTTTTGAGGCATGGGCATAGAGCGAAAAGAAGCCGTTGGCATGATCGAGGATTATAACGAGTCCGTAGCCTTTCAACCAGTCCGCATAGACGACCGTCCCAGTCATGACCGCATGGATGGCGCTTCCTTCCAATGTCCGGATCTCGATCCCCTTCCGTTGAACGTAGGTGTTGAAGGTCGGATGCTTTTGCCGGCCGAAGTAGGTCAGTACGCTGCCCTCCGCCGGCCATGGGAGGCCGCCCTTAACCCCCTTCGGCAAGGAACCGGACGGCGGCTTGGCCGCTGCCGCGCGACGGCGATGCTCCAACTCCCGCAGCAAACTGTCGATGCGTACGGCCGATCGCTCTAATTCCTGCAGTGCTCGCTCGTACGATTCCTTCTCCTGCGTCAGTTTGGCCAAATACATCTTCTTCTCTTTCTTGACCGCCTTGATCTCATCGAGATGCTTTTCGGTGGTGCGTTTGTACGCCAGCATTCCCACCCGCGCGGTTTCCCGCTGCCGCTCCGCGTCCTGCATATTAGCCATGTCGGTTTTGAAGGTCTCGATGAGGCCGTAGTCACGCGCGGAGACAGCCGATAGATAGCGGAGACGGCGCTGGAAATCTCCATAAGAATCCGACGCGAGTAGCGGTTTCCAATGCCCGAATCGCCCTTCTATATACTGAACACGCAGCCGCGCGAGAATCGCCTCCTGGCGGACCTGCACGCCATCCCTCAACCGCGTGATCTGCGCATTAATCGCCTCGATTTCCTGATCTTTCTTGCGCAGTTTGCGGCTGATCTCCTGATGGGACTGCCGGTAGCGCACATGCCGTTCGTCCAGTGTTTGTATGCCCTGCAGGATGGACTCGCGCTTTTTCCCCGCTTCGTCCGCCTGCCGCCGCTTTTCTTCGATCTGGTCTTTGAGCTGTTCCAGCGTCCTGCGTTCCTTGTCGATTTTCTCATTGATGGAATCGGCGGAAACACCGGCCGGTGCGCACAACGCGATCACCAGCACCGTTCCAATCGAGTAGGGCCGGCACCGTCTCATACTTTGGCCTCATCGAACCGCCGCAAGGAAACGAAGCTGCCGGCGCAGCCGAGGACGATACCGACGCCTACGAGCAACAGGCAGATGGAAAGCGGGAAAAACATGGTGAGCTGTTCGAGGCCGCGCAACCGTCCCGTCGTCCGCATTTGATGCCGAAACAGTTCATACAGCGCGTTCAACATGAACAACGAGCAGGCGCTCCCCAGGCCTCCGAGCACCGCTCCTTCCAATAAATAGGGAACGCGAATAAAGGTCTTCGTGGCGCCGATCAACCGCAGAATGGCGATTTCGTCCCGGCGAGCAAACAACGTCAGCCTGATCGTATTGGCGATGATCGTCACGGCGGCTGCCGAGAGAATAAGGCCGATCCCAATGGCAACCAGCTCAATGGACCGGATGATCGTGGACAGAGCATCGATCCAGTCCTGATTATAATCCACCTTCTCGACCCCCGCGAGTACACCGATGCGTTCGGCCCAGCGTTTGACGGCTTCCGGTGACCGGTAGGGCGGACTCAATGTCACGACGAAGGAGGCCGGCAGTGGATTCTGACCAATCCCTTCCAGAAGGTGCGAATCCGAGGGGAACTGAGCCCTGAATTCTCCGAGCGCTTGCTCCTTAGAAATAAAATGCAACGCGGCGACGGCACGATCGGCACGCAGCTGAAGTTCGAGCTCGGAAACCGTGGAAGCAACGGCCCGATCATCCAGATAGACCATGATCTTGATGTCTTCCTGGAGCCAGCCCGCGGCGGCACGCAGGTTCACGTACAACAGTAAGAAGATGCCGACACAGGCGAGGGTAAACGCCGTCGTAAAGATCGCCACCACGGTGGTCGTGCGATTGATCCAGATATTGGCCCAGGCCTCGCGGAGGAGATAGAACAGCGTCCTCATAATAGAGTGATCCGTGGTTCCGGCATGAGCGATCCCTGCACGAGAGTGACAACGCGGCGATTCACCTGCGCCATCACCGAGGGGTCATGCGTGGCAACCATCACCGTCGTACCGCGGGCGTTGATCAGCTTGAACAGCTCGATGATCTCTCCGGTCAGGGCCGGATCCAGATTCCCCGTCGGTTCGTCCGCCAATAGCACGACAGGTCCGTTGACGATGGCCCGCGCAATACAGACCCGCTGCTGCTCGCCGGTAGACAGACTCATCGGCAATTGGTCCCGCTTGTGTTCTACGCCGACCGCCCGTAACGCTTCCGTCACTTTTCGCTTGATGTCCGCCTGGGACACGCCTTGGACGAGCAACGGCAGGGCCACATTGTCAAATACGGATTTCTTGACGAGCAGCTGGAAATCCTGAAAAACCGTCCCGACCTTCCGCCGGAGATAGGGAATTTCAGAGGGCTTCAGGGTGCCGACATTTTTGCCATTCACGACGACCTGCCCGTAGTCAGGCCGTTCGGCACCGATCAACATTCGCAGGAGCGTCGATTTGCCGGCACCGCTTGGCCCCATCAATAAGACGAATTCGCCCTTCTGAACCTCCAGGCTGACGTCTGACAGCGCCGAACGTCGGTCGTATTGCTTGGTGACATGAACGAGCTGAATCATGGTCTATCAGTGCAAGTCGTCGCGGGAGGCCTCGAAAGCATTCTGGATGTGCTCGACCCGGAGCGCCGCTGTCGACGTGGGCTCGAGCAGGACGACGTCGAACCGGCAGGACCGGTCCATCCAATGTCGCTGAGCGAGAAATTGGGCAGCCAGTCTGATGAGTTTTTGCTGTTTCTTCCGATGCACCGCATGCATCGCACCTCCGAACCGTGCGGTCCGTCGCGCCTTGACCTCAATGAAAACCAGCACGCGGCCGTCCTCCGCCACGAGATCCAACTCGCCGAGCGACGAACGGAGGTTTTTGGCGACGATCCGGTAGCCCTTCCGGCGCAAATAACGCTCGGCCTCCGCCTCTCCTTCTTGCCCAAAGAGACGCCTGGGGTCAAGAATTGTCACACTCTTGTCCATTGCATGCCCGCCGCGCGGCGCCTGCCTGTCGCGGTCGACGTGCTTGTGCAATCACTTCAGCCACGGGCGCGTAGGTCCGGCGATGGATGAGACACGGGCCATGCATCGCCAGTTGCTGGAGGTGCTCTTCGGTGCCATACCCTTTATGGGACAGAAAGTTGTAGTGGGGATACTGCCGATGAAACTCGGCCATCAGGCGATCCCTCGTCACTTTGGCCACGATCGAGGCCGCTGCGACGGACAGGCAGAGCGCATCACCCTTGATGATGGAGCGGAGCGGGATGGGGCAATCGGGCAGAGCAACCGCGTCAATGAGCAGGCAATCCGGCTGAGGTCTGAGACCGGCCAGCGCACGACGCATAGCCAGGCGGGTCGCTTCAAGAATGTTGAGCTGGTCGACTTCTTCGTGGCTCGCCGAACCAATCCCGATGCCGATCGCGCGTTCGGTGATCGCGACGTAGAGCTGTTCCCGCTCGGATTCAGTCAGGAGCTTGGAATCGTCGCATCCGATCAGCCGGCACCGTCTTGGCAGGACGACGGCCGACGCGACCACCGGACCGGCCAGTGGACCTCGACCCGCTTCATCCAAGCCGGCGATCCAATGATACCCGCGCCGGCGGGCTTCCAGTTCAAATTCGTCTGTGGGACCCACGAAGTGGACTTTACGTGCGGTCACCCGCTCCCTCGTGGCCGGTAGTATGCGCGATAGTCGCTAGGATTTTGCCGCGCCTGCCTCGACCGGCTCTTCGGCCGCTTCGGCTGCACGCGAGGCACCACCCTGTACCTTGCTCTCTCCCACGAACTCACGGTCTTCGACCCGCGAGAACTTCCCTTTCTTCTCGCGCAGGTAATAGAGCTTGGCGCGCCGCACTTTTCCTTGGCGCACCACGTCGATCTTCGTCACGATCGGTGAATGGACGGGGAAAATGCGCTCGACGCCGACACCGTAGGAGACTTTGCGCACGGTAAACATCTCAGTATTGAGGCTGCCCTTCCGGGCAATGACCGCGCCTTCATAGACTTGGATGCGCTCCTTTTCCCCTTCAACGACCTTGACGTGAACCCGCACGGTGTCCCCGATTTCAAAGCGCGGGACGGATTTTTTCTGCAACGACCGCTGGACCCGCTCTAGCTGATTCATGACTTCACCCCTCCTCCCCGCATGGCACCGGCGCACCGGGCACGCCTTCACGAATTATGTCATCCAACAATTGTCGATCTTCCACCGTCAACTCCCGATCTTTCAGCAGATCGGGTCGCTTTTCATACGTCGCCCGCAGCGCTTCCTTTCTGCGCCACCGACGGATCGCTTCGTGGTGTCCTGAGAGCAACACCTCAGGAACCGTCACCCCCCGAACCTCAGCCGGCCGCGTATAGTGGGGGTACTCCAACAAGGGCTCGGCGAACGATTCTTCGATGATCGAAGACGGATCGCCGAGTACACCGGGGACCAGCCGGGACGCCGCATCAATCAAGATCAGTGCCGGCAGTTCGCCGCCCGTCAGCACATAGTCACCGACCGAGATTTCCTCAGGCCTGAGCGACAGCCGCACACGCTCGTCGATGCCTTCATAATGCCCGCACAGAATGACAAGCCGGCGCGAATCTTCCGCCAACTCATGCGCGTAGGCCTGCGTGAACGGACGGCCCTGCGGCGAAGGAAACAGTATCCGAAGGCCTTCCCCGCGCTGTTCATAGGGTCGACGGATTTCTTCCACCGCGCGCAGAATCGGCTCGGCCTTCATGACCATGCCGGCTCCGCCTCCATACGGGACGTCATCCGCAACCTTGTGCTTGTCCATCGTATAGTCGCGCAGGTTGTGCACGTTGACTTCCAGCAAGCCCTTTTCCTGCGCACGCTTGAGCATGCTGCTATCCAAGACGGGCGTCACCATCTCCGGAAAGAGCGTGATCACATCACAGCGCAGCATGTCAGGCCTCGACTAATCCTTCAATTGTGCGCACGATCATCCGCCCCTGAGCGACATCCACGGACCGGACAAACTCCTTGACCGCCGGAATCAGCACTTCGCGGCCGCCCTGCTTCACCACAAAGACGGGATGGGCTGGCAGATCCCAAATCATGTCGATACACCCAAGTTCATGGCCCGTCTCGTCCGCCACGGCCATGCCGATGAGGTCGCATTCGTACCAGGCGTTGAGATTCTCCGCCGACGTGACTACGCGAGGCACCTGCAGAAAGGCTCCGCGCAACATCCCCGCTTCCTCGGGGGTGGTGACCCCCTCGAACTCAACGATGTACGAAGGCCCGGCACGGCGCACATGTCTGACCGTTCGATCAACCGCCTGACCTCCCTCACCGGCAACGCGAACCGCTCCCAACTGCTCGAATCGCCCCGGTCGGTCGCTCAGCGATCGCACCTTGACCGCTCCGTGCACACCGAACGGCCGGCCGATCTTGCCGATGATCACCATCTCGGGCGAGGTCGTCATGCTCAGGCCTTCTTTTTGGCGGCCTTTTCCGTCTCGAACTGCTTCCACACTCCCGAGCGTCGAAGCAGCGTCTTGACCGTCACCGTCGGCTGTGCACCTTGGTGCAGCCAGGTCAGCACTCGTTCCTGCTTGAGCTCAGGGAGTCCTGCTTCTTTCAACGGATCAAAAATCCCCAAAATTTCCAAAAAGCGCCCATCGCGCGGCATCCGCGAATCCGCCGCGACCACGCGATATATCGGCCGCTTATGTCGTCCGGTCCTCGTCAATCTCAAATGAACGGCCACTGTCTTTCCTCCTTCATAATCCGCCTCCAGTGGTCTGCTGTCGGCAGTGTGAATTCACTGTTCGTTCGGCCTCGCTGAGAGGTACGCTGTCGGCGGGATGCCCGACCTCACATCGAACGGAGCAGCTGCGCCAGTTGGTGGCGTCCGGCCGTTCCGCTCATGACCTTCGCAATTTTCCGAGCGGAGAGAAACTGCTTGATGAGCCGGTTGACCTCCATCACGTTCGTTCCGCTTCCGCGCGCGATGCGTTTTTTGCGGCTGCCGTTGATGACGGTGTGGTCGCGACGCTCCCGCATGGTCATCGAATCGATCATCGCCATGACCCGTTTAAGTTCGCGCTCGGGCACCTGCCCTTCCATAGCGCCTTTCAGCTTCTGGCCGCCAGGCAGCATGCCCAAGATCTGATCCAGCGACCCCAGCTTGTTGACTTGTCCGAGCTGAGCACGGAAATCTTCGAGCGTAAACGTGTTCGTGCTGAGGCGCTTCTGTGCCTCCTCCGCCTGCTCGCGTGTGAAGGTCTCCTGAGCCTTTTCGATGAGCGACAGCACATCTCCCATGCCGAGAATGCGTGAAGCCATCCGGTCGGGATGAAACAGCTCCAATGCGTCGAGTTTTTCTCCGACGCCGAGAAACTTGACGGGTTTTCCCGTGACAGCCCTGATCGAGAGCAGCGCCCCGCCGCGTGCATCGCCCTCCACTTTCGTCAGGATGATGCCCGTGAGGCCGACACGCTGATCGAACTGACCGGCCATCGTGACCGCGTCCTGGCCGGTCATGGCGTCGGCAACGAGCAAGACCTCGTTCGGCATCACCGCCGACTTAACGGTGGCCAGTTCGTTCATGAGTTCGTCATCGACGTGCAGACGCCCGCCCGTATCGAGCACGACGAGATCAAAACCCTGCGACCGGCCGCGCTCAACCCCGTCCCGACAGACACGGACCACATCCTGCGCCGTCGTTCCCGGTTGATCTTGCCGGTGCACATCGATGTCTAAACTGCGTCCGATACTAGAAAGCTGGTCTGCGGCGGCGGCACGGCGGGGGTCGGCGGCGACGAGCAATACGCGCTTACCTTGCTGTTTGAAGTACTTGGCGAGTTTCCCGCACGACGTCGTCTTTCCCGATCCTTGGAGCCCGACCATCATGACGACAGTGGGAGGCATCGACGCCAGGGGGAGCCCTGCCCGCTCCTGGCCCATCATTGCGCGCAGCTCGTCCCAGACGACCTTGACAACCTGATGGCCAGGCGTCAGGCTCTGCAGAACCTCTTGCCCGATTGCCTTTTCACGGACCCGCTCCACGAAGTCTTTGACGAGCTTAAAGTTCACGTCGGCTTCTAAGAGCGCAAGACGAACTTCCTTCAACGCTTCCGCGATGTTCGCTTCGGTGAGGACACCGGTCCCCCGAAGTTTTTTCAGGATTTTTTCGAATTTCTCGCTGAGCTGATCCAGCATTCGGCACCAAAGAAAAAGGCAATCGAAGCTTCATCAATAGATCTTCGATCGCCTCGAAAAATCTAGCAAAAGAGCACCGGGCAGTTTAATGGAGCCCCCCTAAGAAGTCAAGGCGCAGAGAGCGCCATTCTGGTTGACAGGTGGGACCCCTTTCGATATCGTCGTCCTCGAAGAATCAGTGAGCCCGATCAACAGTTTAAGAGGCCGTTGACGTGAGAAAATCGCCCTGGTTGCTGCTAATATTCCTGCTGATCGGCGGGTTACTCGGCGGTATCCTGGGAGAGATCCTCCGGGTCATGGCCCCTCAGGGCACCATTCAAAATGTGTTTGCCACAAACTTTACACCCGGCATCAGCCCTCCTCTGACGATCGACCTCATACTTCTCAAGCTCACGCTGGGATTCAGCTTCAAGATCAGCTTGTTGAGCATCCTCGGCATGCTCTTGGGCATCTACCTCTACAAGAACGTCTAACTGCGATAGCCGCTATCGAAAAGGGATTCCCCTAGCCGCCGGATTTCAGTTCAAGCTCGCGCAGCCTCAATGTGCGGATCCGGTTGCGGATCACCGCCGCCCGCTCGAACTCCAGTTCTTTCGCCGCGGCTTTCATCTCCAATTCGAGCCGCTGGATCTGTTGTTCCAAGGCCTCATCGGCTTCCGGATACTCGGCGGAGGACTCCGCGGCGAGCGTCAACTGTTCGGGCTCTGCATAAGCCTCAGCATAGTCGAGCTTTAACACGGCTTTGTGAATGCTCACGGGCACGATGCCGTGCGCCTCGTTGAAGGCCGCCTGTATCCCCCGTCGGCGCGCCGTCTCGTTGATAGCCTGTTGCATGGAGTCGGTGACCGCGTCTCCATAGAACAGCACGCGACCACGGACGTTCCTGGCGGCGCGTCCAGCCGTTTGAATCAGCGAGCGATGCGAGCGCAGGTAGCCTTCCTTGTCTGCATCCAGAATGGCGACCAGAGTGACTTCCGGTAAATCGAGGCCCTCGCGTAGAAGATTGATGCCGATCAAGACGTCGAATCGGCCGAGCCGAAGATCGCGGATGATTTCCGCCCGTTCCAGCGTCTTAATGTCGGCGTGGAGATAGCGTACCTTCACGCCCAACTCATGATAGTACTCGCTCAAATCCTCGGCCATGCGTTTGGTGAGCGTCGTCACCAACACACGCCCGCCCTGAGCGATTTCTTCCCGGACCTCCCCGAGCAGATGATCGACCTGTCCTTTGGCAGGCCTCACTTCGATGATCGGATCCAGCAAACCGGTCGGACGAATGATCTGTTCCACCACGACTCCACCGGTATGCTCCAATTCATAGGGACCCGGTGTGGCGGAGACATAGACCACTTGGTTCAAGCAGCGCTCAAACTCGTGAAACTTGAGGGGGCGGTTATCGACCGCAGAGGGAAGGCGGAACCCGTAATCCACCAATGTCCGTTTGCGGGAGTAGTCGCCTTCGTACATTCCGCCCACCTGCGGAATCGTCGCATGCGATTCATCGACGATGAGGAGGTAGTCCTTAGGAAAGTAATCGATGAGCGTCGGCGGGGGTTCGCCCAGCGCGCGTCCACTGAGGTGGCGTGAGTAGTTTTCGATGCCGTGGCAGTACCCCATCGCACGGATCATCTCCAAATCGAACTTCGTCCGCTGGGCGAGACGTTGGGCCTCCAGCAGCTGATTGTGCTTCTTAAAATATGCGATGCGCTCGTCCAATTCCTCCTCGATACCGGTGATTGCCCGTTCATAGCGGTCGGGGGCGATCAGATAGTGAGTGTTCGGGTAGACGGCGATTTTCGGGAGTTTTCGGATCGGTTTTCCCGTCAAGGGATCGATTTCATGGATGGCGTCGACCATGTCGCCGAACAGCTCGATGCGGACGGAGAGGGCCTCGTTCGAGGCGGGAAAAATTTCGATGACATCGCCGCGGGCACGGAACGTTCCGCGATGGAAATCGACATCATTGCGCGCGTACTGGATGTCGACGAGTTTGGCGAGAATCTGCTCGCGCCGGATTTCCATCCCCTCTTCGAGATACACCACCATGCCGTGATACACCTCGGGAGAGCCGAGGCCATAGATGCAGGACACCGAGGAGACGATCAGAACGTCATTGCGCTGGAGCAACGACGTCGTCGCCGCATGGCGCATCTGATCGATCGCGTCGTTGATCGACGAATCTTTCGCAATATAAGTGTCGGTCTGGGGGATGTAGGCTTCCGGCTGGTAGTAGTCGTAATAGCTGATGAAATATTCCACTGCATTATGCGGGAAGAACTGCTTGAACTCCTGGTAGAGCTGACCGGCGAGGGTCTTGTTGTGCACCAAGACCAGCGTGGGCTTTTGCACCCGCGCGATCACGTTGGCCATCGTAAAGGTCTTGCCGGACCCCGTCGCGCCGAGAAGGGCCTGATGTTTGCGACCTTCTTCGAGGCCGGCGGTCAAGGCATCAATAGCCGGTCCTTGGTCCCCGGTGGGCTTGTATGGAGCTTCGAGTTGAAACGGTGGCATGAGGCATCCTACAGGCTGTTACTGTACCATGAGGGGAACGAATCTTGGAGAGTGCATCACGATCGACGGCTGGTCGATCGTGATGCCGGATGACAGGTGGTCTGAAGGCTTCAGCGCCCAAATCGTCGCGGCGTATCCGAACGAAATGAGGGTCGGAAATCTCTCCCGATCCCGTTGCGAGTCTCATGAAGCGCGGGCGACGCGTGATGGCTGTGATGACGCTGAGCGGGACGACGTACCGGCCGCTCTTCCGTGACCACGGCTGCCGGGGGCAGCGGCGCCAAGGCCGGAAGCGACAGTTTCGTC
The DNA here is from genome assembly GCA_963730935.1 of uncultured Nitrospiraceae bacterium. GTDB lineage: Bacteria > Nitrospirota > Nitrospiria > Nitrospirales > Nitrospiraceae > Nitrospira_C. The sequence continues at coordinate 1,342,011 of CAVSTP010000004.1, forward strand.
GATTGGATCCTCAGCTGCCGAACCATCCGAAGATATTCCCGTTCTTCCGCCTGAGATAAAATCAGAAAGGTGGACCCCTCCTTTTCGGCACGACCTGTCCGGCCGGCGCGATGCACGTATGAGTTCGGATTGACCGGCAACTCATAGTGAATGACCTGCGCGACATCCGGAATATCGAGTCCCCGGGCCGCCACGTCGGTGGCGACCAGGGACGTCAGCCGTCCCGCCCGAAAGGCGCCGAGCGTCCGTTCCCGCTGCGCTTGGCTGTGATTGCCGGTGATCGCACCCACTGAGGCGGATTCTCCGCCCAGCTTGGAGGCCAATCGCCGGACTTTATGTTTTTGATCGCAGAAAATCATCGACCGCTCGCCGGCCTTTACAGCCTGCAACAGCGTGTGCACGAGCTGCGTACGCGAGTGCTCGGCCGGCACCACATAGTAGGCATGGGTGATGGTCGTCGGACTGCTGATCCCCGGATCGACGGAAATCTTGGCCGGATTCCGTTGCATGGTCCCAGCGAGCTGCTGGATCTCAGCGGAAAAGGTGGCGGAGAACAGTAACGTCTGCCGCTCGGGCGGCAGTAGGCCAAGGATGCGCTGAATATCACGGAGAAAGCCGCGATCCAACATCTGATCCGCCTCGTCCATTACAAGCCACGTCACGGCGCCAAGGTACAAGTGGCCGGACCCTGCAAGGTCCAGCAGCCTACCCGGCGTTCCGACGACAACCTTAGGCGCGTGCCGAAGCGCGCGGTAATGCCGCTCGATCGGCGTCCCGCCGTAGACAGCCAGTGATGTGACCGCCGGCGGCGCATATTTTCGTAGTTCCGTATCGATCTGAAGGGCCAGTTCTCTCGTCGGAGCGAGAATCAAAAACTGGGGCCCTCGTTTTCCTGAGCCGCCTGATGTGAGAGGCGGCGTGCCTTCGCTTGAGACCGACCGCAAAGCCCGCTCGATCATCGGCAGCAGAAAGGCCAGCGTTTTTCCGCTCCCCGTTTTGGCCTGCGCCATGACGTCCCGCCCGGCAAGAGCAGGCGGAATAGCCGCCTCCTGAATCGGCGAAGGGGACGTGATCCCAGCTTGTAGCAATCGCTGGGCAAGAAACGGGGGCAAACTCATCTGAGCAAACATAGACATTAACACTCCTTGTGTGGATCAACTTCCTTGGACTGCAAGACGGCCGTTCATCCGGCCGGAAAACGCATCGGATAGATGGGCAATTCTAGGAAGGATATTAGCGGGGCCGCCGGCATGGCAGCCCCGATGTGAAAAACTACGGCTCGCGCTTAATGCCGGCCGCCACCGAACCCGCCGCGGCCTCCGCCGCCGGCGCGTGGTTCCTGCGGACGCGCTTCGTTTACAGTCAACGTGCGGCCGCCCAGTTGGGTACCGTTCAACGCGGCAATCGCCGCCTGAGCCTCCGAATCCCCGGACATCTCCACGAAGCCAAAGCCTCGGGACTGACCGGTGAATTTATCAGTGATGATTCGGGCTGACGCCACCGCCCCATGCGCAGCGAACAGATCGCTCAGTTGCTGCTCAGTTGTGGAATACGGCAAACCCCCAACGTAAATCTTCGAACCCATCGGGTTCCTCCTTTGAGAAATTGGTGTTGTCTTGGACTCGAGAAGAGGTGAGGAAGGAATGGGCCGAAGACGCAAAACACGATGGCGACTCAGGTCTGGCTTCCGATCAGATCCCCGGGCAGAACCAAAACAACACAGTATCAAGCCTTGTCACTCTCTACTGCATCACCACCAGGCCTTTCGCGGTGATACACCCGTGCAATGTAGCGCATGACCGGAACAAATGCAAGCCAACCACGTATTTAATACGCGGCGGGGTTTGACACGGGACGCTGCGAGAATAGCGGGACGGCATGCAAGCTGTCGAAATGCAAGGGAGATTTTCCACGCACGATGAGACCTACTTGGCCCAATCCAAGCGTTTGATCCTGCACGGACAACAGAAGCCGTCCGTCAAAAAATACCTCGATGACATCCTTGCTGATGATGGTGTCGCGATTCATTCGCAACGAATGCCAATCGACCGGCTTGGGAGTAATGGCCGTCTCGCCCAGCACCGTCACTTGGTCCCCAAGCACACGCACGACCTCCAGTTTCTTGGCCACCAGATCGACGATCGCAGCATAAAAATGCTGTTCGTCCTGCAGGCCGATAACGATTCCCCCCTGTCCCACGCCTCCCTCCTCGGGATAACGCAGCCGCACGGTCACGTCCGGGTATTCGTATTGGAGTTTATCCGCGACCAGCAGTTGATAGCAGGAACCCGTTTGGCACGAGGACTGCGCCTTGAGGATATTGGGCGGAGAAGGGGCTTCTTTTTCTGGTGCGATGGTCCAGATGGGGGCAGCGTCTCCGCCGACCACAAACTGGGAAAACCCGGAAAGAGCGTCCTCAGGAGTCTGCTGATCAAAGGTCCAGCGGTGAAACAACTCACCCAAGGCTTGCTGCTTGAAGTTCGCTTGTTTCTCCGAGGAGGTTTCCATCTGGACCGCGGACACAGGCACCGGCGACAGCGGGCTCTGGGTGAGCACGAGTGCGAGCACGGCGAACAGTCGCAGTGGTGTGATTCGGCTCATGCCTTCTTCATGTCGATGATCTCGCGCTGGAGCCGATCCCGCTCGGTCAAGATCTTTTTCCGACGTCGCCAGCGATCCAATGACCACCAGCGGAGCTTTTCCTGAAACGTCACGGCCGGCAATTGAGCGCTCCCGCTTGGGGCATTCTGGAAATCATAGCCCTCATGCCGGTCACGGTTCGCGAAGAACCGCCGGTAGAGGTGATCATAAATGCCGCGGGAACTGTCGCCTATCGCCATCGTGCTTCCTTAAAGCATCCCCTCGAGTTGTTGCGCGTCTATCACGGGAGGGGAGCAGGTGCGGTGCTGGCACACGTATGCGGTGGGACGGCCATCGAGGCGCACTTTGCCTTTCGTCAGCGACAGATCGCTTGTACCGCAGGATGCCGCCTCCTCAACTGTCAGCACGACCCGATTGGGGATGTAGCGTTGGTGCACCATCGTCAGCATCGCTTGCGTCACGGAATGTTCGCGCGGACCGAGAATGACGATTTCCTTTGGTCCGGTCAGCCACCAATCCAACGTACAGAGCAGTGCCGACGCACTGTACGGATTCTGCGCCATCACGGTCTGCAAGACCTTGAGGATCTGGCCGGCCCGCTCATAATACCGCTCCTCGCCCGTAAAAGAGAAGAGCCTTAACAGGACCGACGCCGCAACCGCATTGCCGGACGGAATCGCCCCGTCGGTCCCGGTCTTCATTCGCTGGATCAGCCGCTCGTGATCGTGACTGGTAAAAAAGCACCCGCCTTCGGCTTCGTCCCAAAAGTGTGACAACAGACTTTCCACAACCGCATGGGCCTGATCGAGGTACCAGCGATGCGCGGTGGCTTCGAACGCATCAAGCAGCGCCGTCGCCAGCCATGCCGCATCATCAAGATATCCGTTGAGGCGCCCCTGCCCCCCCGCCACAGTGCGACAGACCCGCCCATGGGCAACCGCATAATCCAAGAGAAATGTGAGTGCCTTCTCCGCCGCCGCGCGATAGGCTGGGACACCGAAGGTCGCCGCCGCATCGAAGAGTGCGGAGATCATCATGGCGTTCCAACTGGTCAGAATATTTTCGTCACGCTGTGGCTTGGCGCGCTTGTCGCGAGTCGCCAGCAGCTTCATTCGGGCGGCTTTGAAGACTGATTCCTCCGTGTCCAGGCCTTCGGCCCGCTGCCCGCCGCCGAGACGGTGCAGCACGTTCTTGCTTTCAAAATTTCCTTCCGGCGTTGCACCATAGAGTCGACAGAACTCGCCGCCGAGGTCGCGTCCCAGCACCGCCTCGATTTCCTCCGGCGTCCATACAAAAAACGCGCCCTCCTGTCCTTCACTATCGGCGTCCTGCGCGGCATAAAACGCTCCGTCCGGATGCGTCATTTCCCGCCTCACATACTCGAGGGTCTCTTCCACCACCTCGCGAAAGCGTTCTTCCTTGGTGAGACGCCATCCGTCGAGATACAGACGCACAAGTTGGGCATTGTCATAAAGCATTTTTTCGAAATGTGGGATCTTCCATTCGGCGTCGACGGCATAGCGGTGAAATCCCCCTCCGACGTGATCGTAGATACCGCCCGCCGCCATGGTCCGCAGCTGTTGCAATACCTTCTCGCGAAAGGAGGGATCGGCCTTCCTGACCGACTGCCGCAACATCACGTTCAATGGCGGGACCGTCGGAAATTTCTGACTATCGCCGAATCCTCCATGCACCGGATCGAACCACCGCGCCAGCTCGGCGCCGGCCTGATCCAGGAGCCGGTCGGTGAGGGGCTCTGCCGAACTCTTCGGCGTCGAGACCCTCTGCAAGCCGGTTTTGACCTGCTCGATGTTCTTGCGCACCTCGTCTGGATGGTTGCGATACGCTTCGATGACGCCTCGCAGGACATCGGGAAAGGCCGGCAGGGAATGGCGCGGTACGGGCGGGAAGTAGGTTCCTCCATAGAATGGTTCCTGATTGGGCGTCAGAAACATCGTCAGCGGCCAGCCCCCGCCGCGCCCGGTAAACACCTGCGCGGATTTCTGATAGATGTCGTCGAGATCGGGACGCTCTTCCCGATCAACCTTCACATTGATGAAATGCTGGTTCATCAGTGCCGCGATCTCGGGGTTATCAAATGACTCGTGCGCCATCACATGACACCAATGGCAGGCGGAGTAGCCGATGGACAGCAAGATGGGCTTGTCCTCCGATTGGGCGCGTGACAACGCTTCCGGGCCCCACGGATACCACTCCACGGGATTGTCGGCATGTTGTCTGAGATAGGAGCTGGATTCGGTAATCAGACGGTTGGGAACGCGGTCGGTCGATGAAAGATCCACAGATCGTCCTTCCGTTCGGCGCTGGTCATCGTACCCTGCGGCCGGCGACCCTGCAATGAATCTCACAGTCCATGCTATAGTCGCCAATCGAATCCTATGAAACGCTGTGTGACGACCTGTTTCGCCTGCTGGTGCTTCGTCTGCCTGGCATTTCCTCTGTTCGCCGCCTCCTCGCTTGAATCAACCCTTTCCAGCGCAGGCTGGCTTTCGTCAGCGCTGGAGCAGATCTCCATCGAGGGCATGCTGGCCGACATCCGGACCTTGAGCGGACCGGCATACGGAGGCCGGCTCACCGGCAGCGCCCAAGACGAAGCCTCAGCGACGTTCATCGCCAATCGGTTCAGCGAACTGCGGCTCCACCGCTCCCCCGCCCTTCCCCCGGAAAATCGAACGAATCCATTGCCACAGCGAGAATGGAAACAGACGGCGTCCGTGCCCACGCGAACGATCACCGAGCCGTCTCTCGTGGAATTCGTCACGCCGCAACAGCGGCACGCGCTCCAGAGCGGCTCTCAGTTCCTGCCGATCCTCGATTCCCCCTCTGCCGACATCCGAGGCCCCGTGGTATTCGTCGGCTATGGCATCGTCGATCCGTCCTCCGGTATCGACGACTATGCCAATCTGGATGTTCGCAACGCGATCGTCCTCTTTCTCCGCGGGAAACCTGAGACGTATGCCACACTCGTCAGCCACGCCGAGAAAGAACGCCTCGCCAAACAGCGTGGCGCCGTCGGCTATCTCACAGCCACAGGACCGATTTTAAGTGCCTACGAACAGCGCCGAGGTGTTACAGGAGTGCCGAGCGCGTATTACTCCTCCACCGTGACCGACGACCAGTTGCCCGGAGCCTGGATCAGCACCGAAGCCGCCGAATGGATTGTGGCCCAAGCTACCACCGAAGTTGCGACGCTCCGCAACATTCAAGAGACACTGAACCGTCCCGGGGGCTCACGGTCGATGCGGACAGAGGCCACTGTGCAGATGAAATGGACCAGCCAGGTCGAGACAGGTACGCTGTTCAACGTTATCTCCGTGATCCGTGGCTACGGGCCGAACAATGATGAGGCGGTGCTCATCGGCGCGCACCGGGATCACTTCGGACAACAGGCCGGACACTTGTTTGCCGGGGCCGACGACAACGCGTCGGGCACCGCGGTCCTGCTGGAAGTCGCGCGAGTACTCGCGCTCGCCCCGGCGGCGCCGAAACGTTCGGTCCTCTTCCTTTCGTTTAGCGGAGAGGAGCAGGGACTGTTGGGGTCAAAGCTCTATGTGTCACAGCCGATCGTGCCTCTGGCGAAAACGATCGGCATGATCAACGTCGATCACGCCGGCGCGGGCAATGGACGGTTAACAGTGGGGGTGACCGGGTTCGAGCGGAGCACTGCGCAGCGCATCGGCGATCTGGCCGGTCTAGCAGACAAGCTCGACCTGTTCGGCTATTTCCCAGGAGGCGATCACGTACCGTTCAAAGAAGCGGGTGTCCCGACCGTGACGGTCGTGAGCAGCGGCGCGCATCCGCATTTTCATCAGCCGAGCGATACGGCGGACACGGTCAATCCGGAGATTCTGCAGTCCGTCGCCCGCTATGTGCTGACGCTCACATGGCAGCTGGCCAATCAGCCATAAGTCACGAAACGCCGTTCTCGCAGATGTGAGAGAGGCAGAAACGTGGACCGATTCTGGCTAGGGAATGTCGTCGAGGATCGTGGACTGAATATCCACTAACGGAGGAGTCGTTCGCGGAGGACCGGGCAGCACGATAGCATTTCCCGGTTGGTTGGCTCCCTGGATGAGTCCGATCGAAAGTTGTGGACCGAGCGTCGTAACGGCCCCGCTCCAGGCCTGCCCGGTGGTGGGATTACGGAAGTTGTAGGATTCGAAATTGAGCCCGGGCGTGTACATAAATCCCTGCGTCCCCTGCCTGTCCACATACAAACTAGCCGGCCCGGTCAGATTGAAAAGCGGAGCCACACTCCCGTCGAATGAGCGGACGCTTGAAATGGTCTGCTGCGCACTCGCTGGTGCGTCGGACCAGATCCACAAGGAACAGAGAACCATTGCGCCGATCAGGTGGCACCCGAGTCTCATCCCGGGAAGTTCATGACAGACTTGCATGAAGTCATTATAGTATGGGGGCATTCTCATGTCGACCAGAAAGGGGGGATTATGGACCGAATCGCTGGACCGATCGCGCGCGCCCTACTTCTCGCTTTCGGCATCAATCTGATCTGCGCGGCAGGCTTCACCCGAGCGGCTGAGGACACGAAGAACCAGCAGGGGGAACGCCGTGAAACCATTGCTCTGGCTGACGCAGCGATCCGGGCGCTAAAGAGCAATCTTGACATCACCATCAGCCGTCAGACCAAGGAAAGCCGCCTGAGCGATATCGTAGTCGAGCAGGCCAAGTTCGATCCGACCATGAGCGTCAACGGACAATATCTCCGGACCGTCAACCCGTTAAACCGGCCGGTCTTCGGTGGCACCGGCAACACCTTGACCGAGATTACGATCTTCGACCAACGCAACTCATCAGTCACTGTGGATGCACAAACGAACCTTCTGACCGGTGGTAATCTGGACTTGAACTACAGTCCGGCCTATACGAATGTGAATCCGAGCGTCGCTCAAGGTTTCTTGTTCAACCCTGCCTGGACCGGAGGTCTGGCGATGACCTTGACTCAGCCGCTCCTACGCAATGCCGGCATTGATGTGAACAAGACCTTCATCCGGATCGCACAGAATAATGCTGCGGTCGAGGAGCACGTCTTCCGCGACAGAGTGCTAACGGTACTGGCCACGGTGGAACAAACGTACTGGGAACTCGTGTTCGCCAATGAAAATTTAAAGGTCGCCGAAGCCGCCTTGAAGGCCGCTCAGAACCTTCTGGCCGAAAACAGGGCCAAATCCAAGGCTGGTGTCATGTCGATCGTGGACGTCCTACAGGCTGAAGCGGCTGTCGCCTCACGCGTGGAGCAAATCCTGATAGCCGAGAAATCCATTCGCGATCAGGAGGACCAGTTACGTCGGCTGCTGAATCCCGGCGAAAATGAGTTGAGGGAAGACCTGCGGTTGACGCCTCAAGATCCGCCGGCCGTGGCCTTACAGCCGATCAGCTTGCAAGAGGCGATCGATATTGCCATCGAGCGCCGCCCCGAGATTGTTCAGGCCAAGAAGAATGTGGATAGCAGCGAACTTAATACCAATTTCGCCAAGAACCAATTGCTGCCGACCCTTTCGTTCCAAGGCACCCTGGGATTGGCAGGCCTTGGCGGTAACCTTGGGAGTTCCGTCAACAGCAACTTTAGCGGTGATTTCTACAACTACGGTGCCGGTCTCGTGTTGAGTTACCCGCTCGGCAACCGCTCAGCCTGGAGTACCTATAACAAGCGGCAGATGGAAGGGAGGAATGCCCAGGTTTCGCTGGTCAGCGTCCGACAGCAGATTATCGTCGGCGTGCGTGAAGCAGTGCGCCGTGTTCAGACCGACTTCAAGCGAATCGAGACGACCAAGTCGGCGCGCATCATGGCGGAAAAGCAATTACAGGCAGAACAGGAACGCCTGAAGGTCGGCTTGAGTACCACCCGCTTCGTGCTGGAATTCCAACGCGATCTGGCGACTGCACAGGGGAACGAGCTGCGTGCCATCGTTGATTACAACAAGTCGCTCTCGAATTTAGAGCGGCACAAGGCCACGACGCTCGATCGATACAGCCTAGAGCTTCACTGATCCGATGGCGGAGCCTGAGCCGAACCCCCATCCCATTCCGGCTCAGGCAGAAGAACGGGGAGCGGCGCTGGCGCTGCTTCCAGTTGCTGCGACCCTGGACTACTACGCTCTGCCTGATTGGCTGCAGAGCCAGCCGCTCGTGCAATTCGCTCCTCAACTCATCGGCTACCTTGGGTTTGCCTTATGGGCCGCTCACAACCGCTCAATCGGGACCCGCATCGGGTTGCAGATGTCGCACTGGAGCCGAGGAGCGAAGCTGGGCATCCTCACCGGAGTCCTACTCGGCTGCGTGAATACGTTGGTCATTCTGCGTCTGATTCCCTGGTTGGGGTGGGATATCACCTTCCTGAAAGAAACGCCGCATGCACAGGTGCCGGTGCTGATCATGGTCCCGTGGTTCATTTGTGTGATCGCCCTGTTGGTCGAGCTCAATTTTCGCGGGTTCTTGTTGGGAAGGCTCGCGGCGCTGGAATCGAGCATGTGGCGCCAGCCCATGCTCCGACGTCTGTCTCCGCTGGCCCTATTGACCAGCGCCCTGGTCTTCGCCTTCGACCCGTTCATGGTCACCACCTTCCAACACCTCCATGGGATTGCGCTATGGGATGGTCTTGTCTGGGGACTTCTCTGGCTGTTCACGAGGAATCTCTATGCGACGATCGTCGCCCATGCGGTGGAAGTCATCCTCGTGTATAGTGCGGTGCGGGCGGCGTTGATGTAAGACGATGACCCCTTCCTTCTCCAGCTACCTGGTGAACGACTGCTTCGGCGATCCGGGCGTCTATGTGGAAGTGCGCGGGTCGAAGCGGGCGCTGCTTTTCGACCTCGGGGAGAACGCTACGCTGGGCTCCACGCGTCTGCTTCGGGCCAGCGACCTCTTCGTGTCCCATACGCACATGGACCACTTCATCGGCTTCGACGCCGTCGTGCGAGTGGCTTTGGGACGTGGACAAACGCTTCGCCTCTATGGTCCGCCTGGACTGATCGAAAATGTGAGTGGTAAGCTCCGCGGGTACACCTGGAATCTGGTTGACGGCTCTCCATTGATTATTGAGGTCCGTGAATTCGGCCGTCAGGAAGTCCGGCACGCGACATTCCAAGCCTCCAACGGTTTTCTGCAATCGGATCTCACGGTTCATCCGCTTCATATAGATCCGTGGACCGGGATCTTTACCGTCCTGGAAGATCCGATGTTTACCGTGCAAGCGGTGGCCTTGAACCATCGCATTCCCTCCTTCGCCTATGCGTTGGAGGAACGGTTCCACATCAACGTCAACAAGCAGAAGCTGCACGATTCCGGACTTCCGGTCGGCGGCTGGTTGAAGGATGTGAAGCAGTATCTCTGGGAAGGGAAGCCGGAGGAGTTTCATTTCACCGCCGTCCTGTTCGATGAACATCGTCGTATGGAACGAGAGTTTGTGCTGGGTGACTTTGCACGTCAGTTCTTGACGATCACGCGAGGGCAAAAGCTGGCGTATGTCGTCGATACTCGCTACGACCAGGATAACGAAGCCAGAATCGTGGCGCTCGCCAAGCACGCAGACCTCTTCTACTGCGAATCGCCCTATCTCGATATCGATGCGGAAAAGGCCCTCGATCGCTATCACCTAACGGCCAGACAGGCCGGCATCATGGCACGGAAAGCTGAGGTGCGAGATCTCATCGTGTTTCATTTCTCCCCACGATATATGGGACAGGGCGAAGTGATCGAGCGAGAGGCGCTGGAAGCCTTTCAAGAACATTGAGGTGACGTGAACGACCTGGGAAAGTATGCGGTTTATTTTCTGTTGGGAGGCACGATCGTCAGCCTCTCTACCTATCTGGGCGCCCAGGGCAGGCCGTATTTGGCCGCATTTGCGAGTACCTTTCCCGCCATCACAGGCGCCACATTCGTCCTGCTGTACTTGAACGGCGGCAGCGACGCAATTGTCGCCTACGCGGAGAAGCTGTTCTGGTTCGTGCCCCCCTGGATCGTCTACGTCATGGCCATGATCTTTATTGTGCCCCGGGCGGGCTTCTGGCCGGCCATGGCACTTTCTCTGGCGCTCTACATGGGCTGCGTCTGGTTGGTTAAACTGGCGTTGCGCTGAACCATGCCACTCCTGTAGGGGACTCTACCGGCAGGGTGTGATCACGGAAGTGCGCTTTTCTGGCGGTGCTTTGCCGTCACCCCTTCTTAGGAACTACCTTGTTTGAATACCTACCGGAAGAACCAGGTGAGCGCTACAGTCAAGGCATGCACCCATAAGAACTACCTCAGGGGAGGCAGCCATGATTAGCTTGATGGAGTTCGTGTCAATCTGCGGCGTGGCCAGTCTGACGGCTGCCGGAGCCTCCCAAGGGCTTCAGCTTTTACGGCGGTCGAGGGGACAGCGCGCAAACGAGCGAGTGAGCCTTCCCATCGAAGAGTCCTCCGGACGGCCGTCACCAGGGGCATGGCACGAACCCCGTCACGGGAAACGGCATACGGTGAGATGTCCGATCGAATATATCCTGAACAAGATCCGGTATGAAGGTATGCTCGTCGACATGTCACAACGGGGATGGTGCGCCCAAGGGAGGCATCCGGTCGCCAAGGACACGGCGATGACGGTGGAGATCTTGTGCTCCAATCCCCCTCAGCGGATCACAATAGCGGAAGCCGTAGTTCGGTGGACAGACGGTCTGGAATTCGGCGTGGAAGTGACGGACATCAGCCCGGAGTCGGCCGCCAGGCTCAGCGAGTATCTGACCAAGCACTTTCCGCACGAAGAGCCCGCGCCAGTGTACGCCCTCTCGCCCTTTTCCTATAACTAGGCGCAGAATCCCGGCCGCGGCGTCATCAGGCGGCCCGGCCGAAATGGAGCCGGCTCATTTCGATCATCGCCGACACCAGCTGATCGACGGTCTCGGTGACGCAGGTGCTGGCCTTGTGCGACGGTCCCTTGCCGCCGGCCCAGATATCCGGCGGGCGCTCGATCTCACGCACGTTTTGGCAAAACTGTGTGATGGATCGCTTCCAAAACACGCCGTCGCTGCCTTCGTCCAGGAAATGCTCGCGATCCTCGGTAAAGGGCCGGTCGAACTGCTTGGCCCGCATCTGCCACATCTGTTCCATCGCATCCTGCCGCTCCCGGCTGAACTCAAGCCCCGTGGCCCGTTCATTCAACGCGGCAAACAGACCACCGATCACGCGCTCCACCTCCTGGCCGGGAAACATGCCAACGCAAGTTTGCACGATCAGATACTTGTGGAAAAGAAAGACTTCCGCGCTGATGCGCGCCTCGTTGGCGGAGGGATCATAGGCGCGCGCCAACTCTTTGAGCGCTTCTCCCGAGGGTCCTTCCAGGCTGGAGCCCAGCAGCCTGGCTAGCTGACGTCCGATTCCCAGATAATCTGTCGGCACAGCCGGCTGCGTCATAGAAACATGGTTCCTTTGTCTGGTGGCGGATTGACGTCGCTGGATCGCGACCTGAGCCTTCCCATCCTCTCATTCCCCCTCAGATTCCCCAAGACAAACCACGATTCCCGCCGCCAACGCGAATTCCAGTGCTGGCAGTAGCCCGCACAGCCTGCTAGGATGACAGGTCATCCTCCGAAGGAACGAGTCGACGTGCCCCACCCTACTGTAACGCCACCGCCCTCAGACACCCTCCTCGTGGAGGGGGCTAGGCAAAACAATCTGAAAAATATCTCTCTGGGCATCCCGCATAACAAAGTTACGGCGGTCACCGGCCTGTCGGGATCGGGGAAATCCTCCTTCGCCTTCGATACGCTCTTTGCCGAGGGTCAATGGCGGTACGTCGAGTCCCTCTCGACCTACGCCCGCATGTTTCTCGACAAGGTCGCGCGGCCGGACGTAGATCGGATTCTCAACGTCCGGCCGGCCATTGCCATCGAGCAAAAGAACCAGGTCAGGACGGCGCGTTCGACCGTGGGCACCGCGACAGAAATCGCCGACTTGCTGCGGCTGCTATTCGCCAAACTTGGCAGACCGATCTGCCCCGACTGTCATGAAGAGGCCCGGGCATTTCACCCCGATACCGTCGCCTCCGACTTGCTCGAACGCTATTCCGACGCCAGAGCCATGCTCCTGTTTCCCGTGCCCTCTCCACCGGCTAAGGGCGAGCCGGCCCTTGTCCAGTCGCTCCTGACCAGAGGGTTCACCAAAGTCAGACTCGGGGAGGAGACCGTCGATCTCCACGAGGCCACAGTTCCTGCACTCCATCGTCAGCCTTCCTTCTATGTTGTCCTCGACCGCCTAGTCATTCGGGAAGACAATCGGTCGCGTCTCTGCGAAGCGATCGAGACGGCGTTCCGCGAAGGCGACGGCCGCTGCGCGGTGGACGTGATCGGCCAGGGATTGCAGACCTATCATTCAGGTTTTCGCTGCCAACGCTGTGGACGCACATTCGAACCGCTTCGTCCCGTACTGTTTTCGTTCAACCATCCGCTGGGCGCCTGCCCGGAATGCAAAGGCTTCGGCAACGTTCTGCGCTATGACCCGGCGCTCGTGATTCCCGACCAGAATAAGTCGCTCGTCCAGGGCGCCATCGAGCCATGGAGCAAGCCGGGCACGGACTGGTGGCAGAAACAGATGCTCCTCGCCATGAAGCGGAAAGGCGTGGACCTGACCGTTCCCTACAGACTTCTTGAGAAGAGCACGCAGCGACTGCTGTGGGAGGGCGACAAGACGTTCGACGGGATCAATGATTTTTTTGAATATCTCGAAGGTAAGCGCTACAAGCTCCATGTCCGCGTCCTCCTCAGCCGCTACCGTACGCCGTTCGAGTGCCCAAGCTGCCGGGGCAGCCGGCTGAAGCCCGATGCCGGTTTTGTGAAGGTCGCCGGCGCCGATATCCAGCAGGTGACGGCGATGACGATCGAAGGCGCGATGGCGTGGCTCACGTCTCTGGCCTTGAGCCCCTACGAATATGCGGTTGGGGCGGACCTGTTGGTACAGCTCAAGGCCAAGCTCGGCTTTCTTCTACGGGTTGGCCTCGGCTATCTCACGCTCGGCCGTCAGACCAAGACGCTGTCGGGCGGGGAAGCGCAGCGCGTGTCCTTGGCGAATCAGTTGGGCGCTCGACTGGTCGGAACGCTGTATGTGTTGGACGAACCGACAATAGGCCTTCATCCCAGGGACACCGAACTCTTGGCTGGGATCTTGAAAGACCTGGCGGCCGCAGGAAACACCGTCGTCGTGGTCGAACACGATCGCCATATGATTGAGTCAGCCGACTATATCGTCGAACTCGGACCGCAATCCGGAGAAAAAGGCGGGGAGGTCGTGTGCGCTGCGCCAGCTGCAGACTTCGTGCAAGACCGCCGTGCGATTACCGCACGCTACTTGAGAGAGGAAGAGCAGATTCCGGTGCCTCGCTCCCGGCGCTCGGGCTCGGGAAAATTCCTCGTGATCGCCGGCGCCACGGAGCACAACTTGAAGGACTTGGTCGTGCGGTTTCCTCTGGGCATGCTGATTTGCGTCACGGGCGTGTCCGGATCCGGCAAGAGCACGCTTGTGGAAGACACGCTGTACGCCGCGCTCGCCCGGGCATTTCGCGTCGAGACCCTGCCCATGGGCCGCTTTACCGCCATCAAGGGAATCGAACATGTGAAGGGCGTCCGCTTGATTGATCAGCAACCCATCGGGCGGACACCCCGATCCAATCCGGTCACATACCTCAAAGTCTTTGACGAGATCAGACAGCTGTTTGCCGCAGAGCGGGAAGCCTTGCGGCAAGGATTCACGCCGAGCTATTTTTCGTTCAACGCCGAAGGCGGCCGATGTGAGCGTTGTGAAGGGGCCGGCGTCGAAAAACTTGAGATGTACTTTTTTGAAGATATGTATGCACCCTGCGAGCGCTGCGAAGGCCAACGGTTTAAGCCGGAGATCCTCGCGATTCGCCACCGCGGCAAGACGATCGCTGAGGTGCTGAACATGACGGTCGATGACGCACGTGCCTTTTTTTCTGGGACGCCGAGGCTCCAAGAGCGGCTGCATTTGCTGTCCTCTATCGGTCTTGGCTATTTGCGCCTCGGGCAATCCGCAACGACATTGTCCGGCGGCGAAGCCCAACGGCTCAAGATCGCGGCAGAGCTCAAGGACTCGAGCGCGAAGGATCTTCTATACATCATGGATGAGCCGACGACCGGGTTGCACATGGATGACGTGAACAAATTGCTGGCCGTGCTGCACAAACTGGTGAACGCGGGCAACACCCTCGTTGTCGTAGAGCACAATCTCGACGTGATCAAGTCGGCCGACTGGGTGATCGATTTAGGACCGGAAGGAGGAGATGCCGGAGGCCACCTCGTCGCCGAGGGCCGTCCGGAACAAGTGATGAAGAACCCTGCGTCCGTGACAGGCCGGTGTTTAGCGCGCCTCCTGACCGAGACAGGCGTCCACTAGCTAGCTCTCAGTTGGCCTAGACTGTCTGGACGGACGTTCTCCCGACAGTTTCTTGTGCAGGTATTTCTTGCTGAAGGTGGTAATGGCGAAGGCAAGCCCGATGGCAATCGGCACAAAAATCGCCGACACGAGATTGGCGTTACTCAGCCACCCTATTTCCTGAAAGCCCTTGAAGAGATAGCCGCCTAAACCTGCCACGTAGTAGGCGATCACGATCACGGACAGTCCTTCGACGGTATGTTGCAGGAGCACCTGGCTCTTGGTGGTCTTGTCGACGCTCTGCAGAAGCGCAAGATTTTGTCCCTCCAAGATCAAATCGACCCTCGCACGAATGATCGAAATGATGCCCTCGAAGCCGGCCCGAAGAGTATCGATGCGCCTTAACAGTTGTTGATAGCCCTCCGCGACACCCGTAACCCCGCTGAGCACGTAATCGGAGACCGGCCGGTAGGCGTCGAGCGGCTTCTCGTTCAAGGAGCCCAGGGTCGTGTGCACGATCTTGTCATACGGGACGGAGGCCGACAGTTCAAAATGCAGTTTCCCCGCGATCCGGTTGGTTCTCAACAGATCCTGCGTGAGACTGTTGAGCCAGCGCTGCAGTGTCTGCGAATCGGCATGGGCGATGTGCCCGCTGATGATCTCGCGCTGTTTGAGGTGTACCTGCTCGAATTTGTGGACCTGATCGATCGCCGTCGAGAACAACGGTTTCTGCATCAGGAGGAGATGATAGTAGGTCTCGATCCGCACGATGGCATCGACAATTTCCTTCAAACGCGACGCCTGCACATGCGTGGGACCAAGGGCAACCCAGTATCGCTCGCGGTCGAACTCGTCTGGGGTAAAGCTGGTCACCAGGCTCGTCTGCTCATCGAGAATGCGGCTGCCGTAGAGCACGGGGCCCGGGAGCATGGACTGCATCTGCTCGCGAGTCGGCAGTGGTTCGGACGAAAGCAGGATATCCAGCCGGCACACTTCCGTCCCAAGCGGCTGAAGAGGGAACTTGTAGTTCGGAAAGGTCAACGGGCCGAACGCAACCGCGGAATTGGGCAAATACCAGATCTGGTAATTATAGTATTCTGTATGTGCCTGCCAGATGAGGAGCAGTCGCTCGCCGTTGTCGGTTTCCTTAACCCCGTAGCCGAAAGTTTCACGCAGCATAATGCTGTCCTGCGGCACGCTGAGCGCCGTCAGGCAGGATTGAAACTCTTCCCGGCTCAACCTGCGCTGCGCCGGCGGGTCCGCCATGCGGAAGGCTTTGTAATGCACGTGGGCGGGCGCCCGAAGCCAATCGGCGAGCGGCACGTGCGGACGATCATGCAGGTTCTTGATCAAGGCATCGGCTCCCGACTGCCGCGGATTCTGACTCATGCGCTCTATCCTTCCATCGTTGACTACAAGCCCGGCCGCCTCTCCGCTGTCACGAACAACTCCATCGGGCTGTTGGCACGCCGGACTTGAAGCTGCAGCGTTTCTCCTGCTTCCACCCGGCAAAGCCGCTTGGCATCTCGGTCCGTCCTTGCCGCGTCCAACGAGACGCCGTTGCAGGCCAGAATGCGGTCGCCGACTTTGAGTCCGGCCTTCTCGGCGGGAAGCCCGCTGCGAAGCTCGCGGACCATGTAGAACCGTGTCCCCTGCTCTTCCAGCAAATCCCAGTTGACCCCGATACGTCCGGACCCCAGCAGACCGGTCTGCGACCCGAAGCGGGCAAGGATGCGATGCACGATCAGATGCGCCGAGCCCTCGGGATCATCGGTGGTAAAGTCGGCCAGGTGGCCCTCACCGTTGAAGAGCAACTGTCCGGTTTCGACGTCGATCATCCGCAAGGACAGGGACACCTTGTTGCTGCGGCTCTGCTCTTGACGCTCCCATTGCTGCACATCGCCGACAATGATGGCCTGTGCGCCGACGAGTTTTCCCACTTTGAGCACGTTCGCGTCGTCTGCATGCGTCAATTGAATGACCTGTTCTTTGAGAACTTCGTCGAGCTTGGCACGCTCCACCATATTGATGTCGAGGTCCAGCAACAGCGTGGTCACGATCCCGGCCACACGTGAGCCGGAACCGGGCGCGCCGGGCGCATCTTCCAATAACATCACCGCCATCGTCTTGTAGCGGTCGATGCTGTCCCGGTTGATCGGTCCCAGTCCAGTCACCACCGGTTCGGGGCGTCCCGTGGTCCCCGACATGCGGCCGGGCTGATAGCCGACCGTTTCGCAGGCTCTGCGCCGTTGCAGGATCGCGGCCGGAGTACCCCACGCACACAGCTCGTCATTGATGAGCACCACATGATGCGGATACTCGCGCTGATGCTCCATGGCCACGTTGGTGAAGGGATAGATGATGCACCCGCCGACCCAGACGGAGATTGGACAGAGTCCTAGTTCGTAGAGCCATTGTCTGCGCGCCGTCAGAGAATATTCCCACACCAATATGCGGCCGTCATCCCGGAGGACTCGATCTGGCCCGCCGATCTCCTCAACGACCTCTGCTTTGGTCATCGGCACGGCAAGCTTGTCGAACTTCGACTCAGACTTGATGATCGTATAGGCAACGCCGCAGCCGGTGAACAGCGCAGGAATGAGAATGAGAAGAGCAACAGTGAGGGGGGAGAACGCACAACCAAACGAGAACTCATCGGATGGCTCGATCATCGCGTGGAGGGTAACACCCAAGCGCCGGAGTCGCAAGCAATGCACGAGGGGTCGAGGAGTTAGTTGAGGGAGGGATCGAATGGCATATCTGCATACAAGCGGAATTCTTCGCCTAACGCACTGACAATCTCGGACCACACGCGTGTCGGGTCCATTTCAAACACCATCGCCGGATCGGCAGGGACCGTGATCCACGATCCGATCCTCATTTCCGATTCCAATTGACCTGGCCCCCAGCCCGAGTAGCCGACATAGGCGCGAAAGGCCTCTTTTCCTTGGCTGGTCGTCAGAATTTTATCGACCAGTTCCATGTCTCCACCTAAGCACACGCCGTCGAAGACGTGGTGGGAGTTGTCCGGCAACTGATCCAACCGATAGAGCAGCATCACTTGATTCGGCTGTACCGGCCCACCCGTGAACAACACATGGCGCTGACCCTCCAAGACCGGCACCTGCGGCAGCGCTTCAGACACAGACATCGCCGTCGGGCGATTGACCACCACGCCGAGCGCGCCTTCCGCGCCATGTTCACAGAGTAACACGACAGTCTGTCTGAAATTGGGATCTCGCAGATTGGGGGCGGCGACGAGGAAGATGCCTTTCCCGAGCTGAGCCTTCAAGGGAATCTGCATGGAATTATCCTATCCTGCCGGTGCTCCACACGCAAGACAGGAAAACAACCACGACGCGGCGGCTTGTCACGTATACAAGGATTCGCGGCGGTCTCTCAGCAGATCATTATAGGGAGTGACAGACTTGTTGCGTGCCTCGGCAGGATCGATTTCCACCACACACAGCGCTTCCACATCGCGCGGCGCCCGCTGAAGGATGGCGCCATGGGGGCTGACGATTTCGCTGCTGCCGATGTACGTGAGCCGGTCCTTCCCGTGGCGCGCCTCGCTGCCCGTCCGATTACAGGTCACAGCAAAAACCCGATTTTCGAGACAGCGCACCGGCATGGAATCGGGACAGTTCGGCAGCACAAGATTCGAGGGATGACAAATGATGTCAGCGCCTTTCAGCGCCAGGGTTCTGGCCGCCTCTGGATAATACCAGTCGAAACAGATCATGACCCCGATCTTGGCAGGTCCGATGTCCCACACTTGAAATCCGGTGTCGCCGGGAGTGAAAAACAGCGTTTCCTCGAAAAAGAGATGCGTCTTCCGATAACACCCGATGAAGCCTTGCGGACCGACAGCCACGGCGGAGTTGTAGTAGGCGGTCCCCGCCTGCTCCGGCAGACCGGCGACGATCACCATCTGTCTGTGCTTGGCGAGATCGAGCAACCGCTTCGTCGTGCGCCCGGAGGGAACCGGCTCGGCTAAGCCGCGTACTTCGTCGGTCGACACGAATTGATATCCCGATGCGCAGAGTTCAGGCAGAACCAGAAGATCGGCTTCGGCCGTTTCGAGCGCGGCCGCAACGCGGTCGAGATTCTCGACCACTTTCCCAAACTCCGGATTGTTTTGGTAGTACCCGACTCGCATAAAGACCAGGGTCGCAGTGTGAGGTGAGAGGCTCTCGCACCAAACACAAAGGGCAAGAGGCACGGGCTCAGAACAGCCCCTCACCCCTTGCCCTTCGCCGTGAAACCTTACTTGACTTCGGAAAGGTGCATGACGGCGGCTTCCGCATGTTGCGTGGCCACGTCGGCATGACCGGCCTTGCCGTGGGTAACGGCTTCCTTCAATTCCTTGATGCCCTCATCCAGATGAGGATTCTTCACGCCGGCAGCCTGCGCATGTTTCAGCGCCTCTTCCGCATGCTGCGCCACCGCATCGGCATGGCCCTGCTTGCCGTGATTCACCGCGCCCTTGGCATGTTCAACAGCTTCACTCACGTGTTTGTTGTCAGCCTGGGCGACTACCGGCAGCGCCAGCAGTGCGACCGCCGCCAATGCCGCTGCTCCACGTCGGATGGTCATCGTCATGGGATCCTCCTCATGGGTTTGAGTGCACGTCGGACAAATGGAATAGAAATCGTAACTAGACGAATCACCTTACACAGCCGTTTTTTGAGTGTCAAGAAGGCCGAGCCGGCGCCTCGATGCCCAACACCTTTTGCAGGCCTTGAAAATCTTTTTCAACAGGGCAAGCAAAATCACGGCTCCATTCCCACCAGGAGCCCGGATAGTTTCGGACCTTCTGATATCCCGCAAGCTTCAACACAAAATACAGCCATGACGACCGGACGCCTCCCGTACAGTAGCATACGATATCGTGATCCGGCTCCAATCCTTTTTCTTCCAGGGCGGACCTGATCGCGGCAAGATCCTTAACGGTCGCGTCCGTGTTCAAAAATCCGTTCCACGATACATGAATCGCGGAGGGAATATGTCCCGGTCGCGGAATGCCCGAGACTTCCTTTCCCAGGTACTCTTCAAGACTTCTGGCGTCGAGAACCTTCGTGCCGGCCTGAGCATGCTTGAGCAGCGCACGCAGCTCGTCCTTCGCGATGATGGTGTGGCCGGCCGGCCTGATCATGAAATTTCCTGGTTTTGGCGTCACACGTCCATACTCAAACGGCCGCTGCTCCGCGATCCATTTGACCCAGCCGCCGTCAAGAACGCGCATCTTCGTGTGGCCGAAATATTCGAGCATCCAGTACATCCGCCCTTCGTCTCCCCAATTATCGAAGGGATTGGAATAGATGACGACCTCGCTGTCCTGATTGAGGCCGAGCGCCCGCATTTTCTGCTCCATGCGGTTCATGTCGGGGTCCAACAACCCCTTGGCCACCGCCTTGGGATCGCTATATTGGTGCCAGGTCGTGTGCACGGCGCCGGGAATGTGTCCGCCGTATTCATAGGCGGCATCCCCGCGCACGTCGATGACGACGAGTCCAGGCTTCCCCAATTGCTTCTGCAACGTGTCGGTGTCAATGAGTGACGGATGGTTCATGAATCTCCTTCAACCAGGCCTGACTTTCGGACTCTGTGATTCCACCGGACAGTTCCCCCCCTCTTGGGGCGACGCCGTAACAGGAAACTGATCGCTGTCCGCCAACGCCGTTTTCAACTGCTCCGACAGCGGGAACTCCCGCTCGTATACGAGGAACCGGTACGGGTCATTGCCCATCAGGCCGTACTTGTGTTGCAGTATCTCGTGCTGCTTATCGGTCACAATGTGGTACTGCACGCGCGTCTTGACTTTCAAGCCCTCAGCCTTCTCGGGCAACCGATAGGTGAACTCATGTTCCCGGCTGGCCAAGGGCAGAAGGCGATTATCATACAACTCCAGAATGGCCGGCTGCCACATGATCCAACGTCCCATGGTCGACTTCTGCTCCGCCAGAACCCGTCCCTGTGAATCCTCCACCACAAACTCGACGGTGAAGAAACGGTCGGGGTCGCCGGTCGGAATCTTGTGTCCGGCGCCGGCATTGACCAGGGTCAGCGTGAAGGACACACGATCCCCCGGCTTCGGCGACGTCGTATCCGCCTTGACCTGTATGGCCACCGCCCGCTTGACCATCTCCGGATCGTGCCCGCCCCGCCAAAGGTGCTGCCGACCCCGCCGGATCGGACTGTTCGTGGCGACGGGCCGGTCGATTTCCGGCATATGGCAGCTCTGACAAATAAAGCCCCGCTGCTGCATGAAAAACTTCCCTTCATACTCGGCATACGTGCCGCAGGGACCTACGCGATAGAACTGCGCCGGCCCGGAGACGACATTGTGGCAACGGTAGCAAACCTGCGTCGTCCGGAAATTTGGGTCGAATTTCGTGGGATGCGGCGCGGCGGAATCTTCGAATGGGCCGTAGATGATCCCGTCTCGGACGTGGCACGCGACGCAGGTAACCGATTCCTTTTGATACTCGGGATCGTAGTTTGGATTCGGCGCCTGCACCGCTTTCTCGACGCGGCCGCGCGGAATGTCCTTGATGACCGTCGGTTGTTGGTTTTCCAGCGGCGTATGGCAGTTCAAACAGACCCAGATACGCTTGTCTTTGTTCCAGTACGCTTGGAAATACGGATCCTCATAGGCGCGGGCATGAATACTGGACTTCCATTCTTCATAGATTTCCCGGTGGCACTGACCGCAAGACTCGGCCTTGAGGCTCGTCAGACCCTCAGGAATCTTCTGGAATGGAATGGCATGCGCATAATCCGAGCGAAGGCCGAAGATCACGACCGGCTTGATTTCGGTGTAATAGAGGTAGACGGCGCCCACCAGCGCCAAGAAAGCCACCGCAATGGTGCGCCAGCGCGTCATGCGGCAAGTAGTACTTTCAGATGCGCGTCCACCGACGCGCCTAGAGCGGTCAAGTTGTAGCCCCCTTCCAGAGCGGACAGCAGACGCCCCTGCGCGTGACGCTTCGCGATCCCTACCACGATGCCGGTCAAGTCGCTGTATCCGGCTTCCGTCAATCCCATGCTGGCCAATGGGTCGTCACGGTGGGCGTCAAAGCCGGCGGAGATGATCACGAATTCCGGCTTGAACGCCTTGGCGGCGGGCAGCAGCACGTTCAAGAAAATTGCATGGTATTCGTCATCGCCGTCCCCGGCCTCCATGGGCACATTGATCGTAAATCCTTCGCCGGCACCGGTGCCCCGCTCCGTCGCCTGACCCGTGCCGGGATAATGCGGATACTGGTGGGTACTGAAGAAGAGAATCGACGGATCCTGTTCGAAGCTATGTTGCGTGCCGTTTCCGTGATGCACATCCCAGTCGACGATGAGCACGCGGCTCAGACCGTATTTTTTTTGAACGTAGCGAGCCGCAATGGCCACGTTGTTGAAAAGGCAGAAGCCCATCGCCCTGGCGGTTTCCGCATGGTGACCGGGTGGCCGCACCGCGCAAAACGCATGCACAACGTCGCCACGCATGATCGCATCAACGGCCGCCAACGCCCCGCCCGCGGCCAGATAGGCGGCGGGCAGCGAACCCGGAGACATCGAGGTATCAGCGTCGAGAGCGACCCTTCCACTCGCAGGCTGGTGTGTGTTCAAGGCGGCCACGTAGGAGGGGCTGTGGATCTGGGTGATCCATTCGTCTTCGGCTTTACGCGGCTCAATCTTTCTGAGCCGTCCGGCTGTCCCGCTCCGCTCCAGCTGCTGCAGGATGGCCCTGAGTCGATTCGGGGACTCCGGATGCCCGGCTCCCATGTCGTGGTCGAGATACGCGGGATGATAGACGAGGCCTGTCGTGCCCATCCGTGGGATCGTAGCACGCAGGAATCGGC
This sequence comes from uncultured Nitrospiraceae bacterium, assembly GCA_963730935.1. Taxonomy (GTDB): domain Bacteria; phylum Nitrospirota; class Nitrospiria; order Nitrospirales; family Nitrospiraceae; genus Nitrospira_C. The sequence continues at coordinate 1,364,864 of CAVSTP010000004.1, forward strand.
GTAGACAACGCGCGTTCGGCGCTGCTATCGTCTAGCGTCGGAGGAGTTCTATGCCGAACCCGAGAATCGAACCGCTCAAGAAAGTCCTGGCGATCGATCCGAACGACGAAGTGGCATGGTTCGGATTAGGCAAAGCCTACATGGAAGACGCAAACTTTGAGGAAGCCGCCACTGCGCTGCGTCAATGCATTACGGTGAAACCCGCGTACTCAGCCGCCTATTACGCGTTGGCGCAATCGCTCAAAACATTAAACCGCCTCGACGAATGTCGGGTCGTCTGTGCCGCGGGGATCGACGTCTCAACCAAGAACGGCGATGCCATGGTGACGAAAAATCTCGAAGTGCTGAAAGGCACTCTCTAGAGCAGGTGACAGAAGGCGTCCTGCTGGCGTTCACTCAGATGAGCACTGGCGGCGGGATTCTTGATTAACATCCGCACACGCGGATGCCCCCGCTGGCGCGTGCTTCGTTCGACCATCTCCACATTGGCTAATCTCGTACCGGCCTTCGCAGGCATCGGCACCACATCCCAGAACGAAATCAGGACGGCACTTACCGCGCGCAGTTTCGTGAGCAGGACCGTCACGGCTCCCGCCAGGGACTTGAGGTCGAGCCAAATGCCTTCCGATCGTGAAGTGCGTTCACCCCGCAGGTCGGCCCGCGGGATCGAGATACACAGGACCACGGGAGAGGAATAATCGGCCAGTTGTTTGGCCTTTTGTTGAATGCGAGCGAGGATGCGATGCATCAAAATTACCCCGCGGTCTGTTTCATCGACTCCTTCCTCATCGGGCAGTAGGCCGCGCAACGGAAGCCGCTGACGCTCGGCGGACCCGACCATGGCGGTGATCTCGACGAGGAAACGTTCGCGGCCCAGACGGCACTCGAGATCTGCCGTCCGCGCCTGAGATTCAGGCAGGAAGGTGACTCTGGCGCCGACTCGAATCAGCTGCACGGCCAGTTCAAGTTCGGCGAGTGCGGACTCGCGCACGCCATAGTCATAGTGAGTGATGCGCCGCAAGAGACGGGCAAGCCGCAGCTGACTCGATTGATCCGCGCAGTGCTGGCGGAGCGTCGTCCACCGATCCTCTAGATCCGGCGAAAGACCGAACTCCTCCCGCTTCCACGCCGGGATAGGCTCGCGATGCCCGTCATGCAGATGAGTTACGAGGCGGAATGTCCTTCGAGGACGAAAGCGCGGCATTGCTACACTCGAGAGGTTGGTAATGGTGACGATTTACACCGGCTCGGCGTCTTCCTCATCATCAGGGGGAGGCAGACCCAGCGATTCCGGATGCCGTTTGGACACTTCCTCGTACACTTCATCGAGCCAGCGGCCGGCACACCCCAGCACTTCGCGAACAAGCGGTTCCGGTTGGCCCGTCCGTTTGATCGTCCATTGGGACACGTACTCCAATAAAGCGTCACGATCGAGTTGGCGTGTGGACTGCACCGCCAGCTCGCTCAGCTCTCCGAGTCCGGTCTTGAGGATATCGGCCACCGTTTCGCGGCCATAGGAGGTGCTGGCCGTGACATACTGGACCGCACGATTGATTTCCTGATCGTTCATCACAAGACTCTCCAGCAGATTTTCACATCCCCTCACAGAGCTGTCAAACGGATCCGTCGCTGGGCGTCCTGCAATGGCGCAGATTTTTTTGCGCGCCGGCATATGACGGATGGTAAGATCGATTTGATATTCATCTTTGCCCATAAGGAGCCATGCATGGCCGCCACCCACAGTGATCGAAAATCCCGACGCACGGTGATCCCCGATCGATGGGATTTGACCGACCTGGTTAAAGACCCGCTTCGCCAACTCGAGGCGCATCTCTCGGCCATCGAGGTGCAAGTCACTCAGATCGAATCGGCACGCGCGACCCTCAGCCCTGCCTTGTCGGGCAATGACTTTGCCTCGATCCTGACCCTCAGTGAATCCGTGGCCCAGAGCGCTTCCCGTCTCGGAGCCTATGCGTACCTTTGGTTTTCCGAAAACACCGGGGACAGCAAGGCGCGCTCCTTCAAAACCAAGGTGGAAGAGCGCCTGACCGTCTTGCAAAACCGTTTGCTGTTCTTCGAGTTGTGGTGGCAGGGCATCGAAGAGAAGAATGCGGCCCGCTTGTTGGACGGATCAGGTGATGTGCGATATCACCTGGAAACCATCCGCCGTTATACACCGCATACGCTGACCGAGCCCGAGGAAAAGATCATCAATGTCAAGAATGTGACTGGCCGAAGCGCCGTTAACACGCTCTACGACGTAGTGACGAACGGCTTGACATTCACGATGAAGGTCGGGAGGAAAAAGCAGGTCCTCAACCGCGAGGGGTTGATGACGCATGTGCGCAGTCCGAAGGCTTCAGTGCGTCAAGCCGCCTACCAGGAGCTCTATCGAGTCTTCTCGGCCCAGCGCGATGTGCTCGGCGAAATGTACAAGACGCTGGTCAACGACTGGAAATCAGAGAACCTGGGTCTGCGACGCTTCACATCCCCGATTGCCGCTCGGAATCTAGGCAACGATGTGCCCGATACAGCCGTTGACGTGCTGTTATCCGTCTGCGCAGAGAACGCCGATCTGTTCCAACAATATTTCAAACTCAAGGCCCGCATCTGCGGCATCAGGTCAATGAGCCGCTACCATCTCTATGCCCCGCACCGCACCGACCTGAAAAAATACCGGTACCCGGACGCGGTCCACATGGTCTTGGAGGCCTATCGGGGCTTTTCTCCCCAGCTGGCCGACCTTGCCCGCCAGGTCTTTAGCGATCGCCACATCGACGCTCCCACCAGACCAGGAAAACTCGGCGGCGCCTTTTGCTACAGCGTCGTCCCGGAACTTACGCCCTACGTCCTGTTGAACTATACGGGCGATGCCCGCGACATCGCCACGATGGCGCACGAACTCGGCCACGCGGTGCACGGCATGCTGGCGGCGCACCATTCGGTCTTTACATTCCATTCAACCTTGCCGCTGGCTGAGACGGCTTCGGTCTTCGGCGAGCGGATCTTGTCGGATGCGCTCATGCAGCAGGAATCGAACAAGAAAATCCGGCAGGGCTTATTGCTCAGCCAGCTCGACGACATCTACGCGACCGTTCTGCGCCAGGCCTACTTTGTGCGATTTGAGCGCATCGCCCACCAGATGATCGCCGAGGGAGCGACGGGGGACCAACTTGCGCAGACCTACTTGAGCGAGTTACGCCAGCAGTTCGGGAAGGCGGTGAAAGTGCCGGAAGAGTTCAAGTGGGAATGGCTGACGATCCCGCATATCTATGCGAGTCCCTTTTATTGCTATGCATACAGTTTCGGTAATCTGCTCGTGTTGGCCCTGTACCGTACCTATCAGCAGGAAGGACCCACCTTCGTGCCGAAGTATCTCGATCTGCTCGCCACCGGCGGCTCGATGTCGCCTGAGCGCATTCTCGCTACCGTGAACGTCGATATGACCTCGAAGAGCTTTTGGCAATCGGGATTCACGACAATCAAGGACATGATCGACCAGCTCGAAGCCACCCTCTAAATTGGTGGGAAACCAAGGGAAAACTGGCTCTCCCGCTAAAACATTGCAACCTGTTGACAGATCCCTCCAGTCGTGGCATACTGAGAATGCTTCTCATAATCGTTCTTGCCGAGGGAGGCATTATGTATCTGTGCTTGTGCAAGGGAATCACCGACTCGGATATCCGCGACGCGGCACGTGCGGGCATCGTGATGCCATGCCAGATCAAAGCCAAGTTCGGCTTGAAAGACTCCGGCTGTTGCGGCCGATGCTCCAAAAACATTCAGCACTTCGTGGAACTTGCCAAGAACGAACATCGTCTACTTAACCCCGTCAGCACCTGAAGTACTCGCCCTTCCCGACACAACGCGCAGCGCTCGTCATCTTTCGAGGCTCAATGCCTTCGGTGTGATCTTCTCAACAGGATTCTAGATTGAACCAGAACGGACTAGTTGGAGGGGGTGGGTCTCAGCATGGCAGCGACTTCGGCCACTCGTCGTCCGAGCGCCTGAGCATCGGCCAATTCTTTCTTGTCGATACCGGGGCTGTCGCCCTCCGTCGTGGCGGAAGCGCCGAATGCACCGCCCCCGCTGACGACAATCATCTGGTTGCCAAGCATGGCCGCAAGAATCGTCAGCATCGTCACTTCCTTGCCGCTGGAGATCTGTCCTCCGGTAGCAAAGGCGGCCCCAATCTTATTCTTCATTTTGAATTCCGGAAAAACACCGAATTTGAACTGCCAGTTATCAAAGAAGGTTTTCACCTCGCCGGACATGTTGGACCAATACACCGGCGAGCCGATGACAATCGCGTCGGAGGAAAACAAATCGTCCGCCGTCACCTGTCCCACCCGCTTGAGCACGACAATCGTGCCGGCTAAACTCTTAGCGCCCTCGACGACGGCCTCCGCCATGCGTTCCGTATTGCCAGACTGCGAATGATATGCGACCAGCACCTTGACGGCGGTCGGAGCCGATTCAGCCGCAGAAACGAGATTGGAGTCGAGTGCAACGTGGGATACAATCAGGCAGAAAACGAGGCGAGAGAAGAACTGGTGCCAGTTGCCCCGGATCACCGACGAAACGTTTCCTCTTCCATGCGCTCCTCGACAGAGACATCGGTCAAGGCGCCGCGATAGTCGCATCGATGGCACCGGACGCGCCAGGATTCGATCCACTTTTCCTGAACATAAGACTGGCGGCATTTGGGGCAGACGAACACACCTTTCACATAGTGCACTTTCCTGACTTCCTTCATGCGGCCTCCAGTGGTTGCCGTTGAGAATCGCACAGGTCGTGGCGGGATTGCAAGGCAAGTGGGGCAGTCAAGGCTGTTCGAGAAGACCGTCGGCCGAGCAGATACATACCAAGCTTCGCTTGAACAGCTCGCTTCGATCAAACGCGAGCAGATATTTACTTTGCCTTCAGTTAGCTCGTACGTTGAGGGCTTGCGCGAGGCGAGAACACCTGGGTGACCACGGTTCTTTTCAACAGCCGCCCGTTTGCCTTGACTCGTGAAGTGTCCGCCGATAGGATCGCCACGTGCACATCCGATGGCTCATCGTCTTTGCAGTAGCGCTGCTGACGGCGCTTCCTTCCTGCATCCAAGCCGATGACGGTCTTATTCCTATTCAGCTTCCCGGGGGCGTGATCATCCAAGCCGAGATCGCCAACACGATGAAGAAGCGTGCCGAAGGGTTGATGTACCGAGAATACCTGGCCAAGGACCGCGGGATGCTGTTCACGTTCGATCAAGCGCAGCCCTGGACCTTTTGGATGAAGAACACGAAGATCCCGCTCGATATCATCTGGATGAACGAAAAAAAGCAGATCATCCACATCGCACGGAACGTTCCGATCTGCACGAGGAACGACGACGGCTGTCCACAGTATCAGCCGAATGATCCGGCGATGTATGTCTTGGAGCTTAGCGGAGGCGAGGCGGAGCGACTCAAGCTCGAGAAAGGTTCGAAGTTGCAGTTCCGACTACCATAACAAGAACGAACCTACGATCCTTTTGAACAGCCTCGGGCTTATTTTTCCTGCCAGGCCCTGACGCGCCGTGCCGTAATGACGCCATCCACCCGTTCAATCGCTTTCAACACTTGATCCAGGTGCTCGGTCCCTGAAATTTCGACAATGAAATCGAGCACGGCCTTACGGTCTTCTCTGGTGCCGATCTCAGCCCGGCTGATGTTGGCATGGCATTCGGCAATGGCAGAAGAAACATTCGCCAGCACGCCCGTTTTGTCTACCGCCATCACGGAAACTTTTACGGCATGCGTGCTGGGCGTCGCACTGTCCCACTCCACCTCGACCAAGCGTTCCCTGTCATAATCGAGCGCTTCCAGGTTTGGACAATCGACCGCGTGGATCGTCAATCCCCGTCCCCGGGTAATGTAGCCAAGGATCCTGTCTCCTGGAACCGGATTGCAGCACCGGGACAACTGCATCAAGACGTCTCGCGCCCCCTTTACCTTTACACCTTTATCATCGGATTTACCGGCGACCGCCTTGCGCGGGGCCGGTCGCGTTTCCAGAGGCGCATTCGCGGAGGATGTCAGTTTTTCCAGCACGTTCGCCGCGGGTAGGTGCCCAAAGCCGACTGAGGCGATCAGATCGTCGGTGCTGTCGTAGCCAGATTGTCTCGCTGCCGCGGCCAGTTCGGGCGATTTGAGCATCTGTGCCGGCGCCATACCATGACGGCGGAATTCCGATTCCAGGAGGCGGCGGCCGATTTCTATGCTGCGCTTCTGTTCTTCGACCTTGATCCAATGCTTGATCTTGGTTTTGGCCCGCGAGGTGCGGACGAATTTCAGCCAGTCTTTGTGCGGTGTTTGAGTGGGCGACGTGAGAATCTCGACCGTGTCGCCGCTTTCGACCTGATGCTTCAACGGAACAATCTTGCCATTTACCTTCGCCCCGACACAGTGGTCGCCGACCTCGGTATGGATGGCGTAGGCAAAATCGACCGGCGTCGAGCCGCGCGGAAGTTCCTTCACGATACCTTTGGGGGTGAACACGTAGACCACGTCGTGGAAGAGGTCCAGTTTCACCGAATCCATGAATTGGCGGTTGTCCGGCAGATCGCGATGCCACTCAACGAACTGATGCAGCCAACCGAAGGTTTTGCTGTCGCGGTCCGTCACGCGGCCCTGCTCCTTGTACTTCCAATGTGCCGCGATGCCGCATTCCGCCACCCGATGCATCTCGTCCGTGCGGATCTGAAATTCGACGTGCTCGCCCTTGGGACCGACCACAGTCGTATGGATCGATTGATAGAGATTGGATTTCGGGATGGCGATGTAGTCTTTGAATCGGCCGGGCACCGGGCGCCACAACGAATGAATCACGCCTACGAGCGCGTAGCAGTTCATTTTCGTATCGGTCACGATGCGTAGGGCGGTCAGATCGTACACCTCCTCGAACGAGATCGACTGCTTGTTCATCTTCTGATAAATGCCGTAGAGATGCTTGGGGCGACCGTAGACCTGCCCGGTCAAACCGTGATCTTGTAGCGCCTTCGTGACCAACTCGATGACTTCCTGAATGTACTGCTGCCGGTCCTCATCGCGTTTGGCCACGCGGGTGCGCATCAGTTCATACACGTCAGGCTTGAGGTGCTTGAGACAGAGGTCTTCCAGCTCGTTCTTGATCCAACCGATGCCCAGCCGGTTGGCCAACGGCGCGTAAATTTCCAGCGTTTCCTCCGCAATGGCCTGCCGTTTCGCAGGGCTCAAATGCTCGAGGGTGCGCATGTTGTGCAGGCGGTCGGCCAGCTTGATGAGCACGACGCGAATGTCGTCCGCCATCGAGAGCAGCATCTTGCGGAAATTTTCCGCCTGCTTTTCCTCATGGCTCTTGAACGTGATCTTGCCGATCTTCGTGACACCGTCGACGAGATGCACCACGTCCTTCCCGAACTCGCTCTCGAGTTCTTCGGGCGTGGCCATCGTGTCCTCAAGCGTGTCATGGAGCAATGCGGCAACGATGGCAGTCACGTCCGTCTTCAAGGACGTCAGCACACCGGCGACCGCGATGGGATGTTGCAAATAGGGCTCGCCCGAACGGCGCCGTTGCCCTTCGTGCACCTTCGCTGAAAACTCGTACGCTTTTCGCACGACGCCGAGGTCCGCCTCCGCGTTATAGCTCTTTAGGCGGTCGAGCAGTTGGTCGATGTCCATGACCGTTTGATTCGGCATCACGCGGTTCCCTGATCGCTGATGCGGAGATCGCGGATACGCAACTGAATCCGGTCATAGCCGTTCCAGCGGTTCAATTCCGGCAGGAAAGCCAGGTCGACCGGCGTGCGCGCGGGGATGCCGCGATCGAGCAGCGACTTCATGCCGAAACCGATGCTGTCGAACAGCATTGAGCGTCCCTGCCGCACCGTCATCTTCAAGTGCTTCTCCCCCACCGTACGCGACTCCATCACTTCCAAACCTTTGACAGCGAAGGTCGGCTCGGGATTGCCGGCGCCGAACGGATGGAAGGCGCCGATTTCCTTAATGAGCGTTGCCGTCACCTCGGATAATTGTACCTCCGCATCCACATGCAATGTCGGTACGGCAGGGACTCCGCAGGTCCACTCCGCGACAGCGGCCGTAAACCGGTCCCGAAATTCATCCAGACGCGATTCCTGCACCGTGACTCCGGCCGCGGCGGGATGTCCCCCGAAGGCGTCCAAGAGGTCCTCGCAGGCTGCAAGCCCTTGATACAAATCGAATCCTCCAACTGTCCGCGCCGAGCCTTTGCCGATCCCACCTTCATCGATAGCAATGACAATCGTCGGCCGGTGGAACCGTTCCACGAGACGGGCGGCGGCGATCCCCACCACCCCCACATGCCAGCGCCGGGCCGCGAGAACCAGCGCGGCCGGCAACTCCTGCTCGTTCACCGCCTCGACAGCCTCCGACACGACGTCGGCTTCGATTTTCTGCCGCTCGCGATTGAGCCCCTCCAACCGCTCGGCCAACCGCTGCGCTTCGGCCGGCGACTCGGTCGTCAGCAGCTGCACACCCAACATCGCATGGTCCAGCCGTCCAGCGGCATTGAGTCTTGGAGCGAGCTTGAACGCAATCGTCTCAGGCGAGCAATCCCGCACGACACCGGCCACTTGCTTCAAGGCTCTGATCCCGCAGCGCGCTCCGCGGGAGATCTGCACGAGCCCCTGCTGAACAAACCCGCGATTCTCATCCTGTAACGGCACCACATCGGCGATCGTCGCCAGCGCCACGAGATCCAGCAGCGATTCCAAGGGCACGCCCGCCTCGCCGTAGCGCAGTTGATAAGCCTGCACGACTTTGTAGGCCAGTCCCGCGGAACAGAGCCCTCGAAAGGGATACTGTGCGCCGGCCCGATGAGGATTCATCACGGCGACCGCCGGAGGGATGGCCTCACCGGTTTGGTGATGGTCCGTCACAATAACGTCCATGCCCAGCTGCTTGGCCAGTCCGATTTCATGATGCGACGTCGTCCCGCAATCGGAGGTGACCAACAGCGAGACGCCCTCATCGTGCAGCCGCTGCACCGCCCCGGCGTTCAATCCATACCCTTCCCGTTTGCGATGCGGCACATAGGCCCGCACATTGGCTCCGAGTGATCCAAAAAACGACAGGTACAGCGCAGTGGCCGACATACCGTCGACATCGTAATCGCCGTAAAAACAGACCGGCTCCTGGACGGACACGGCGCGGTGCAAGCGTTCGACCGCTACCTCGATGTCAGGAATCAGAAAGGGATCGTGCGGAAGTTGATGGGACATCCAACTCGTCGCTTCATGAGGCGTGGTAACGCCCCGGGCCAGGAGCAAGGAGGCAGTCGCAGAAGAAATTGAGAGGGCCTGCGCCAGAGAGGCACAATGGAAGGGATTGAACTCACGGAAGACCCAGAGCTTGGACTTCATGCCACCTCGAACGAGCCTGAGCCTGTGATGGCCGTAAGATGCTGAGATTTCAGCGGATACGACCGTCGAGGCGGATACTATAAGCTCGTTCCATCTTTGTCAAACTAGTCTGATTAGGGTCTTTACGACTGGGAAGGTGCAGTGTGAGCGGCGCGGCGGGGGAAATGCAGTGTCGAGGGAGAGTGCGTTACTCTCCCCCTTTTTGCACGTAATTCTTGACGAATTCTTCAGCGTTTTTTTCGAGCACGTCGTCGATTTCATCGACCAGCTTGTCGATGTCTTCCTTGAGTTTTTTGCCGGTCTCGACGACCTTAGGGTTGGCTTTGACTTCTTCTTTACCCTGCGGTTCTCGTCTGACTTCTTGCTTGCGTTCCTGTTTTTCCATCGCATACCTCCCAGATGGAATCGTGGATCCGCCCTGAGCCTAAGATCACGATACTCTAGGAGGTCCCTACCGTCAAGCTTCGGAGCCGAACCGGCACATTACCTAGTGCTTTGCCGAGGTTCCTCCTCGACGTCCTCTACTACACGATCAGGGAGACGATCAGTAGCGCCACAATGTTGATGACTTTAATCATCGGGTTCACCGCCGGACCTGCTGTATCTTTATAAGGATCGCCCACGGTGTCGCCGGTGACGGCGGCCTTGTGCGTCTCACTGCCCTTCTTGCCCTGCTCCTCGATGAATTTCTTCGCATTGTCCCACGCGCCGCCGCCGCTCGTCATCGAGATCGCGACAAACAGGCCAGTGACAATGCTGCCGACCAGCACCCCGCCGAGCGCTTGGGGTCCGAGGACCACGCCGACGATCACGGGCGACAGGACAGGGATCAATCCGGGGATCATCATTTTTTGGATGGCGGCCTGGGTGACGATATCGACGCACGTAGCGTAATCCGGTTTGCCCGTGCCTTCCATGATGCCCTTGATCGTACGGAACTGCCGCCGCACTTCTTCGACGATCAATCCCCCCGCTTCACCAACCGCTTTCATGCAGAGGGCACCGAAAATAAACGGCAGCATGCCGCCCAGAAACAGTCCCACCAGCACCTTCGGATTAGACAAGTCGAAGGCCGCTAATGCCGGATTGTGCGCGGCCACTTCACGGGAATACTCCGCAAAGAGCACGACGGCCGCAAGACCGGCGGAGCCGATGGCATATCCCTTCGTCACCGCCTTGGTGGTATTGCCGACCGCATCGAGCGGATCGGTAATATCTCTGACCGCCTTGCCCAGATGGGCCATCTCTGCGATGCCGCCGGCATTGTCCGTGATTGGACCGAACGCATCGATTGCCACGACGATTCCCGCCATCGACAACATCGATACGGCCGCCACGGCCACGCCATAGAGTCCCCCGGATTCGGCACCGCCGCAGATCCAAAAACTGCCGAGGATCGACGACGCGATGACCACGACAGGAGCCGCCGTGGCCTGCATGCCGACCGCGAGCCCGGCGATGATATTGGTCGCATGACCCGTCTCACTCGCTTTGGCAATGTATTGGACCGGCCAGTAGCTCTTTGACGTGTAATAGTCGGTAATGAACACCAGTGCCAAGGTCACGACCAGGCCAACTAAAGCAGCAAGGTAATAGTCGAGCCCGCTTACGCCACCCACGCCATCCATGATTCGCGTGGTCACCGGATAGAACGCAACAGCCGCGATGCCGCCCGCTACGAACAGTCCTTTATAGAGTGCTGGCATGATTCCGCCGCCCGGACTCACCTTCACAAACAGGATACCGATGATGGTCGCAAAAATGGTCACGCCGCCCAGCGCCAGCGGATAGAGGATCGGCGCGCTCGCGCCTTTGAACATGGTGTAGGCCAGCACCATGGCGGCCACGGTGGTCACGGCATAGGTTTCAAATAAGTCCGCGGCCATGCCTGCGCAATCGCCGACGTTGTCGCCGACGTTGTCGGCAATGACGGCGGGGTTACGAGGGTCGTCTTCAGGAATGCCGGCTTCGACTTTGCCCACGAGATCGGCGCCGACATCGGCCGCTTTCGTATAAATGCCGCCGCCGACGCGCGCGAAGACCGAAATCAGGCTGCCTCCGAATCCCAGACTCAGCAACGCGTGAACGGCTTTCTCCTGCCCCGAGATCGATTGCGCGATCATATAGAATCCCGTAATGGCGAGGAGTCCCAACCCGATCAATAACAGCCCCGTGACAGCACCGCCGCGGAAGGCGACCGTCAAGGCGGCATTCATCCCCTGATGCGCCGCCTGCGCCGTACGCACGTTGGCGCGTACCGCGATGATCATGCCGACGTATCCGGCGAGCGCCGACGCGCTGGCACCCACGAGAAAACCCACAGCGGTCAGAATGCCGAACTTATCGGAAAAGGTTCCGGCGCCGGCCAGCAGCACGAACAGCACTGCCGCCACGACCCCGACCGTCTTGTACTGCCGATTCATATAGGCACCGGCGCCTTCTTGAATGGCCTTCGCAATTTCCTGCATTTTCGCGTTCCCGGCGTCCAATCTGAACACCCACATCGCAAGGTACAGACCGTAGGCGATGCCGGTAACGGCGGCAATCAACGCAAACGTGACAATCGCCGAATCACTCACTGGATGCCCTCCTCAAGGTTAACTGCGACTTTTTTATGTCACACGGTTCCCGCTGGCTTCACCGTCTACCGTTCATGAATCAAGGGGGGAACAGAAGGTGGTGCAGAATCAGCTGAGGCAACTCCACCGGAAAGCGGCGCCATTCTATACGCATGCCCACAAGGGATCAAGCGCAAAGGCATAGCCGCGAATCCATATCGGGCCTGACCTCTAAGGTGAATGCCCAGCTTGCCATTTGTGTTCAAATCGCTATAATAGCGCCGCAGATGACAGGCAAAACCCTAGTTCACACCTCTCGCCGACCCTTGCTTCACCTCTCAAGTTGGATGGTTTTCGGATTGGTCTCCCTGCTTCTCACGACGGCACCGGCTGCGGCGGAGCTGCTCGAGGTGGCGGACGTGATCGCTCGTCCGCAACACTACGATCGAAAAGAAGTGGTGGTCATGGGACAGGTCAGCGGGGTCCAGGCGATAACAGACAAACAGGGTCAGGCGGCGTTTCAGTTCCTGCTCAAGGACAACGCCGGGACACTGAAAGTGACCAGCCGCGTGCCAGTGCTGGATGGTGATCAGGTCATCGTCGAAGGTACCTTTACCCGTCGACGCCAAGGCGGCCGCATTGCCGTGTTCAACGAAGTGAGTGCCGTTCTCGTCCGCCCGCTCAACCGGTTCGATGCCGACCTCGTAGGATAGCTGCTCCGGTTTCCTAGGCCCTTTCCTAGTATTCAGTCCTCCCCACCCATATGAGAGTGAATAGAGGGAGTTGTCGTGTGCCCAGCTGGGCCCGCCCCCTATGAAACTCACAACAAGGAGGATTCCATGAAATCAGTCATGATGTCATTTCTCGCTGCTGGACTTTTGTGCTTCGGATTCGGGGCTGCACAGGCTGCGAATCCGATGTCGGAGAAGGAAGCTTCGCCCACCATCAAAGAGCGCGTCACGAAAGACACCGTCAAGGGCACCTTGATGAAAACGGAAGGTGAGTACTATTGGATCAAGGACGACGACGGGAAAGAAGTGAAGATCCATGTCGACAAGAGCACCAAGATGGACAAGGTAGTTGTTGGAGACATGGTCAAGGCCTACATTACGGACAAGGGCCACACCACCACGCTACAACGCGCGGACTAGTGCTCAGAGACCTTGCAGACGCCGGTGACACCGCCGGCGTCTGCTGGTTGTCTACCAGACAGCTGTCTGGTCGGAAGGGGGTGTGTGTATGGCACGCTACGGCAAGGGTGCCCAGAAATCCGTCAAGCGGGCAATGCATAAGCGGAAAAAGGGCACGCTGACCAGCGGCAAAAGCCGCAAGCGGGTCAAGAATCGCAAGCAGGCGATCGCGATCGGCTTGTCGGAGGCCCGGCGCAAGGGCGCCAAGGTCCCGAGAAAGAAAGCCGCCTAGCCATCCGGCTTGGCCCCGGTTCTTCAGTGGCCATCCTGACCTCATTTCAAGGGTGGCCACTGCTCCTGTCAACATCCTCATTTCTCCTCTCGCACTAACGGCCTGAGATATTCATTGCGCAGGCAGGAGGACCTATGCGGAAGCCGCACACGACATTGACCGATGCCTTTCACAATTTTGCGAAGCAGCTGGCTGCTGACGTCGGCTCGCCGTGGGTATTTCTCGCGGCGCTCTTGGTTGTCGTGGTCTGGTCGGCGACAGGTCCGTTGTTCAGGTACTCCGACACGTGGCAGCTGGTCATCAACACCGGGACGACCATTGTGACCTTTCTCATGGTGTTTCTGATCCAGAACACCCAGAACCGCGACGCCAAGGCCATCCATCTCAAACTCGACGAATTGATCCGCAGCGTCAAAGGCGCGCGGAACACACTGATCGATCTCGAGGAACTGTCGGAAGAAGAACTCGACGACCTGCAGCGCCAATTCGTGAAACTTCGACGCCGTTGAGAGAAGCTGAGGAGTCAGGGTCCTCCCCAGTTCAGGGGTTTACTGGAGTGTTGTACAAGCGGAATATCGATCGAAAGGAGCGCTTCATGCCGAACACCAATGCCTCGTTTTCACCAAAGATGCGCAGTGATGAATTGAAGCAGCAGATCGGCAAGCTCGAACAGCTGGATCATCGGACGCCGGTCCTGCCGACCCTCGATGGATTCGATGCCGAAACCGAAGCGTTGCTCGGGCGGCTGTATGGCACGGGTCATAAATATGTCGAAACATACAAGTACGCCACGGTCGCTGAAGCCGAAGCGCTGGTCAATCTGCCGGAATCGGCCCAGGAGCCCCTGGCCAAGGACCTCCCGAAAACTGCCGTCCAGCAGCGTCGGCAAGTGCTGCTCAGTATCCTCACGGAAATGCAGGACATGGAAGGCCGTGAAGTGTCCATGCTGACGGGGGAAGACCACGAAGATCCCCCTCAGGTCTAGTCCCCGCCTAGGATTCTCTTCCCTCTATCTAGTCGCCTCTTGACGGCGTACGCGGGATGATTATTTCTAACAAGGCGTTCATGAAGATTTTGTACCACGCTCGGGGAGCGTCAACATGAACAACGTACGTAAAGAAATCCGCGATCTCATTAGCATCAACGAAAAAATTCAAAGCGCGTTGCTGCACGGTGATCGCATCACCGACGACGAGGCCGTGCTCATCCGCCAATGCGCGAGCGAGCTGCTGGAGAAAATCCCGGCGCCGTCTAAGACCTGGACACGAGTGGCCCCGACGATCGATGCTCACGACCGACCCGATGGGCATGAGAGATAAAGGAACGGGATGAAAGACTCTGCGCCGACCGCGAGGTCACAGCGAGCCGTCCCAGCTCTCACAGACCTTCGAGCGACAAAAAACGCGACTCCTGTACAAACACCGCACGCCAAGTGCTGAGTGAGCCCAGCCGTTTGAGGGCCATCGCTACAGGGTGTTCTTCCAAAAACCTGCACGATTCTCCCAAGATCTTCGCGGTCAATCTCGGCACGAGTGCACACCCGGCCATACATGACACAATGGCATCTCACTTGCTTACCAAAGAGTTGAATAACTCACTGTGTGGCAAGGAGGCAGCATGAACAAGCCAGCGGAACTCATACTTTTGGGCGCTTTGGGTCTGGGATGCTTGCTGCCGCAAGGCTGCGCCACCCAATCCGGCTCGGTCGGCGGAGACGAGTACGCCGAGGAGCAGATTGACGAACCCGTGATCAAGCACATTCTTCCTCCGGAATACAGCATCAACGCTTCTCGACCGCGTCCCTCGAGGGCGGAACTATCGGCGCTGAATGCAACCGGACTTCCTGCAGGCGCCCTCTCGGATGTGTTGTTTGATTTTGACGAGGCCGTACTACGGCGGGACGCGCTGCCCCTGTTGGAAACCAACGCAAAGCGGCTCATGGATGACGGCGTCTCTCGCCTCACGCTCGAGGGTCGGGGCGATGAAATCGGTACCTCCGCCTACAACCTTGTCCTGGGGGAGCGCCGTGCAAAGAGCGTCAAGTCGTATCTGCAGGAACTCGGGCTATCGGTTCAACTCAGAACCACGAGTTACGGCAAGGATCGACCCCTCTGCTTCAAGCACAGTGAGGCCTGCATGCAGAAAAACCGCAGTGTGCACTTCGTCGTGAAGGAATAGTTCCCTCAATCCCCACGTTCAGGGTTGTCTAGCCCATAAAGCCCGCTTCCTTTTTTCGGGAAGCGGACTTTTGCATTTGGATCAGGCATTTCCCGATCTTCCTCAGCCGCTGTTATCCTAATTGAGACGACTGGGGAGATGCCCCAGATTTTCCGTCGTCGGTTGCCGCTTTTCTAATCCAGGAACATCTCGAGCGGTTCCGCTCAGAAATACATGTAATATCAGCTCCAAATGATAGCACTTGTGACGATTGGATGGTCGGAATCCCACCGGACACATCTAGGGGAGTTCCTAGTACGCTGATCCAATGAGCCATCCTATGATCCCCATCGATAGCATCACTGTGATCGCTCCACACCGGGAGGGTGCCATGACCCGTCAATGTGCGTGGTGTGCAACGTACCTCGACTTCGTTTCATCCGAAACCTGCGTGACCCATGGGATCTGCGAGAGTTGCGTGGAACGGATTCGCCACGCCACACTTGAAGAGCTTGCACCTCCACCTGAAAAAATTCTCGTCGGCGATGGCCACCTGGCGCCTTCGCTGATGAGGACCTGATATCGCGACCGGTCCGAGAGCCTCACTGACGTTCCCGGCTGAGCAGTTCGCGTTGAAAGTCTTCCAACTGTTTGGTCAGTCGGTCCAATTCATTGCGCGTCTCCTCCAGCCGGTGTTCCGCTGAAAGCACTTTCCCCTCCTCGAACTGACCGAATTGTTCCTGCAAGCGCCGACTTTCCACGACGAGAACGTTGGTCAGATGACGGCCCAGCTCCTGATCCGTCAGTGGCAAGACGTCCCGACTCTTGATGGCCATTTCGGCTTTAAGAACTCTGACGGTGCGGCCTAGATCCTGCGTCCGCTCGAACAGTTCCTGCCTCAACTGATCCGTTAGAAGCGACAGTCGGCGTGCCAACAGCTTGTACGCCACAATGAGCCCGGCGATTGCCAGGAAGGTCACTGTTCCAAAGAGCCGGTTGGTCAAGGCAATGGGTGGAGGCACCAACGGCGGAGAGAGTGCATACCCGACGAACATGAGGGCAATGCACACTGCGGCAACCATCAGCGGGGAATAGACAGACGCGATCCAATAGGTAAGTCCAAGGGGGATGACATAGAGCAGCCAAGGAGTGAAACCCAGACCGGTGCGGACGTCGATGAAGAAGACCGCGGCAAGAAGCACCGCGATGGCGACTGAAACGCCCAATTGTTGAAATTTCATTTACGGGGACTCGAGCGACAGACAGAGGTCAAGCGCCTCCTGTAAGAGCGCCTGACGTGTGATCGCCAGATTGCACGTCGGACAGGTCAAAAATCCTCCATTCGGAACCAGCGCTGAATCCTTGCAGTGCGGACAGGCCGGCGTCCCGAGCACGCATGATGGACGTGTGATGGTCGGCAAAATATCCATAGAAGCCGCCTTTCAGCTAGGTGAACTGCTGGTGACGTCGTCCGAAGAAACGAGAAACGATGCAGGATGAATGAGGAATGAGAACTGAGGAAAAATTTTCGGCTATTCTACAGACTTGGAAAAATTTGTAAAGGGCGGGCGGTGAAAGGATGGTGGGCCTGTTGCTCCGACGACGGGTAAAGCCGCACGCCCTGTCGTTGCTTGGCTCCGCAACTTGTTCCGTCCATGGTCTTCGTCCGAACGGAACTTCAACAATGCTCGCCATCGCCGCCTGGGAAAAGGGAGCGTCTTGGCGCCGCCCAGGGTTGGGCGGGTGAGAATGCAACCCCAGCGACAGGGCCATGCGACCCGTCGCAAGTCGCTTCCAGCCCCACCATCCTCCCACTCATGGGGAACAAGCAGAGAGACCGGTCCCACGATGTGCCATGCACTATCGCTTCCAATCCGCTATCCTCACTCTAATGGCTGGTACCCAGCGGGAAATTGAGCATGCAGGGATCAGATGTAGAAATTGAGGAAATTAAAAGAGCCCGCCTCCCTTTCGGAAAGCGGGCTCCTCTCTTGGATTTTGGCAATGTTTCCATTGCCGTTTTCTAAGATGACCTCATCGTATCAAACAACTCAAAAAGGGGGCCTGGGAAAATGACCAGAACGTCCTCGAAAAACCTCCAGCAGCCCTTACTCTTGGCCGATCTCATAGACCAGGGTCACCGTCGCCTCGACCTTGATTTCGCCGGAGAAGACCGGCGCCTCGCCACCGCCGCCTTCCATAGCCATCATTGACCGGGTCATCCTGGGCACGGGGTGCACAACGTGGCTTTCCTCGGTCGCGTTGAGCAGACGAATCAGCCTCACCTTCAAGGCCTCACTGAGCGCCGACGCCTTCTCGCGGGCTTTTGCCGCCGCCTGTTTGAGAACCCCGAGCTTCGCCTGCTGCTCGTCACGAAGCGCCCAATGCAGGCCCTGGAACTGATTCGCACCCGCGGCGAGCGATTCTTCGATCGCCGGACCGACCTTGTCCAGATTGCGTAGTTCGACCGCTATGGTATTGCTGATGATGTAGCCGATGATCTCCGGCGGCTCGGCCAGGCCTTCGGAGCGTTTGCGCGGCGGCCTGTATTGAGGTGAAACCGCAAATGACGCGGTCTGGATACGTTCATTCTCGATCTGCAAGGCACGTAGGCGCTCCACGACCTTGTTCATTACTAGTCGGTTTTGCCGCTGAGCTTCCCCGACGGTCTTGCCCGTCGTCTCCATCCCCAGGGTCACGAATGCGGTATCAGGCGCGAGCGAGATCTGAGCGTGGCCCGTGACCGTGATCGCCGACCTTTCTGGAACATCCTCGTGTGCCAGCGCCGCCCACGGCACGACCAGCCACGTCATGAGCAACAAGACTATCATGATGGACCTCCCCTTCTGCGCTGCCATGAAACCTCGTTTAACACTTCATGCGCGTCCATCGCCGGCTCAAAACCAGCATGGTCACGCCCGTGATGCCGCCGAAGAGCCAGGTTAAGAGCCGGAAAGGAAACCAGAAGAAGGCGATCGCGGCCTCGATCGTTGGAAATCGCAGGCCTTCAACCATGTATTGAAGACCATCGCTTTGAAAGATGGGATATAGCACCATGGCAACCAGTCCGGCAACGTACCCGGCAAGAACCGAGTACATGATGGTCGAGAGGATGGGAAGCTGCCCGTGATGGCGACGGCTCGTCCACCAGAGCAGCAAGAGCGCCAGCGTTGTGACAAAGACGAAGAGATAAGGCAGAAAGTACGCGCCCCGCATCCAAAAGCGAATCCAGCGAACCATGAATGTCACAAGGGCGATGCCATAGGCCAGGAGGAGACTCGTCGCCACTAGTAAAAGGCGTTTCCCCGGTCCCAGCCGAAAGAGAATGGTCTCGGAAGCGTGACGTCTGTGTGACTCATGGCTCATCAGCAACCTACTGTATAAGGAGGATGCAGAGAGGTTGCAATGTCGCTGAGCATGTTCCTGACGCCGGCCGTCAGAGTACAATGTCGCATGGCATTGTCTTCCTTGGTGCGATTTGGCACCTCCACCTGGACGTACGAAGGTTGGAAGGGAGAGGTCTATAAACAGACCTATCCGAAAGGCCGGTTCAAGCAGGACTGCCTCGCGGAATACGCACGCTACGAGCACGAAGGGGCACCGCTCTTTCGCACGGTCGGCTTCGACTTCAGCTTCTACGGTCCCCCAAGTACGAAACAGCTCGAGCATTATGCGTCATTGCTTCCGGAAGGATTTGAAGCCTGCGCCAAGGTGTGGGAAGAAATCACGATTCCTGTGTTTCCTCCCGGGCTCCGCTATCGCAGCAAGGCGGGACCAAATCCGCACTTTTTGGACGCGGACTACTTTCTCGAGCAGGTGCTGCCGCCCTTCGAGCAGGCATTTGGACCCTATACGGGACCTTTCATCTTCGAATTTCAACGGACGGGGCTCGAGCCGGCGACGTTTCTGCCTAAGCTCGAGGCGTTCCTTGCCCGCCTGCCGACGAAATTCAAGTATGCCATCGAGGTCAGAAATCCCGCCGTCCTCGGCTCCGAGTATCGCCGCGTGCTCGAAGCGCACGGCGTGAGTCACGTTTACAACCATCTCTACGGAATGCCAACGATCGCCCAGCAGCACGAAAAGCTTGAGCGGCAGTTCACGGCCTCCTTCATCCTCCTGCGCCTGCTCACGCCCCGCGACAAGAAGTATCACGAGGCCGTGAAGGCTTATGAGCCATACGACAAACTGGTCCGACCACTCCCCGAGATGCGTGAAGCTGCGGTCCGGCTCGTGACGCAGGCGGTGGAAGAACGCCGGCGCGCATATGCTCTCGTGAACAATCGCAGCGAAGGCCACGCGCCCGGCACGGTGAAAGCCATTCACGACATGTTAGTGCACCACGAGACCGTCCCTGACGCCATGTGAGCAGATTGCACTGGGGAATTCCCGGGCGCCAGACATCTTGTTCCAGGCCAAGGGACAATCGCTTCTTCCGCCGGCACTACTCACCATCCATCGCGTACTTAGAATAGGCACCTCGTTTGCACGATCTCCTGTTGAGGTTACCGCACCTTTGTCATCCGACCAAGAGGCCGCACCATGGCGGGTGCCTCACTCCTCGTTGGGATCCACGCCTCGATTGCCGAGGCAAACAGCATACAAGGAGATACGCACGATGGAAGAGTTCATCGAAACAGTCTTTGACAATCGATTTTTCCAACTGCCTTTCTTGGAAGCTTTGCCTTATGTCGCCGGGGTCTTGTTAGTCGGCGCGATCATCGTAGGCCTTACGCGACGCGCGCTGGGCATCGCCTCGCCGCCGCCAGTCGCGACGACGTACGAAGAACGGCCATCGTATGAAGAAGAGTGGAGGGAATGGAAAAAAGCAGCGTAGTGGGATGGTGCGCCCTCGCTCCGGCGAAGGGCGCTGCTTAAAATGCGAAGAAGGGGCCGGTGCCGAGGCTGCTCGACTGCCCTTCGATGCCGACGAACACGGTGCGGCCGAGAAAGAATGGCAGTCCCCAATCGAATGTCGAGAAATCCCCACCCAGGTTGTTGAAGGCGGAGTTCCGCGTGTTCACGAGGCCTTGCGTATTGCCCACCTGAAAAGACACAACCGCCTGGCCGCCGCTCGCGCCGGAGAGGGTTGCCGAAAGATTGACAGGGTTGGGTGGACAATAAAAAGGGTCCAAGGGCATCGCACAGTCGGCGAAACTTGTATCGGGGAAAAATAACGCATTGGAGCCAGAATCGATAATGCTTTGCGCAAAGGTGCTTCCCTTGTAGACGGTCGTGACAAACCCATGCGCATTGGTCCGCAGGACGGCAGACGGCGGCGTGCTGCTCGCCGCCGGATCGATGCCGAGGATCAGCGAGCCTGTGACCGATGCAGCGCCGGAGGCAGGAACGTTGGGCAATGTGATCACCACGCCGTTATTCCCGGAGGGCAGCAGCCACACTGGATTTTGCACCTGATCGACCACTGAGACCACGGCACCGGCACAGGAGCCGGCCTGGCAAGAAAAATATAAGGTATTATTGCTGTTCACCGCACATACCGATCCGCAATCCTGCCGAAAGAGGCCGATGCCGAGAATTCCGTTCAGGTTGGCGTCGACCGGATCGCTGTCCACCGTATCATTGCAGGGATTGCTCGAGACCGACTGTCCTCCGAAGGTCGGGGTAATCACTTGGATGGGGACACGAACGGCAGGCGCCCCGCCAAGCACCACATCGGCGATTTGCACCGGACCCCAGCTCGTACTACCGTCCGCAAAGAAGGCACACTCTCCAAGCGCGCGACCTTGGGCATCCACCGTTTGCGTGAGTGGCATCGACAACCGGGAACCAAACACGCGCAGACCGACGGATCCGACGTCCACAAGCACGTCTGATATCGTTTGACAGTTGCTCGTACCGGGTTGGCAGATCGTGACGGAGGCACATAGCTCGTTGATCGTCACGCACACATCGGACGTACCGACCGAGATCGGTAGCGAGCCAGCGCTCGGGGTGGAACCTTTCTTGTCATCGCCGCTGCCGCATCCGGCAAGTAGGCATAGGGAGACCACGGCCACGCCCATCCGTTTCATTGAATGTCCTCTGGCCTGATTCCGGGTGGCAATTGAGATGGAAGGTACGCGCGTCCCCAGAGCGAGCGGGAATGGCCGGCCCGTTCGACAACCAAGCGGTCGCTCTTCATCTTGAAGGGCTCTCGAGCTCGCGGCGTGCGGCTGCGAGAAGCGGCAACTTCCTCCCGATACTCTTCGAAATACTCCCCCAATAGAAGCTTCAAATCGGGGACGCCGGTGCCTTTCCAGACGACCGCAAAGACCACGCCGTCTGAGGAGACATATTCGTTGATCTCCATCCCGGCGGCTGTGATCGTGTCAACGGAATAGCCGGTTCCGCCCCGACGCTGGCGCTGCCCGTTCAGCTTCGCCCGATCATCTTCAACCGTGGTAGCTGATTGCCCCAGGGCGCCCCACACTGGTGGCAGTATGACGGGCGCCAATACCATCACGAGCGTAGCCGCGCAGATGAGAACCCTCACAGCCCCACCTCGCATAGGATCGGGACCACTGTACCTAAGCTGAGGTCCCGGGGGAAACCCCTACTTTAGTTCTCCCCCCCGGCTTTGACGATTCCCACCGAGTGCGCGGCTCCAAGGAGAGAAGGGGAGCGCATGTTGGGGAGATGCGCCCCTGACGAATCATTTTTTTCTAGGGAAAGAAGGAGCGTAGGCCGGGGAAGGATTTGTTGATGACGTCTTCGGTCGGACCCAAGAGCGTGAGGGCTGGATAGTACCGTTCGCTCCACAGTTTGCTCAGATAGACGGGAAGGAAATACAGTGCAAGCCCAAGCGAGAAGAACACCACGCTGGTCGCCAAATCCTCGGAAAAGAATTGCTTCCCGGCAATTCCACACAAGACACCGGCCGCGACCAGGATCTCCAACATCCAGACCAATTGCCTCAACGTCAGCTTCACCGGCAGACACAGCCGTCTCGAGAGATGAATCCTTTGCGGCGCCTGCGACAGCGGCATCAGTAAGCGATGCCCCATGCAGTGGATCGTCCAGCTCATCCCGAAGCCGAGCAGGCTATTCAGCGCGATGAGGACCAGTGGATGGTTCGTCGCGATCGCCGCCGGTCCGATCATGAACAGCATCGGCGGCCCATAGACGGTGCAAGCCAGAATCGCTTCGTACGTCAGCGAGCGAATGAAGTCGCGGCAGCCTTGGGTAACTGCGTCGGTGCGCGGCGTACTGTTGAATGCCATGGGATCGTCTGAGGATTCGTTCCGGTTAAAGTGGAGAAGAATGACCTAAGGCGGAGGGCATGAGCGGTGCAGCGACCTGTTCCTCTAATGCCAACGCCACTGCGGACGGTGGCTTTGTAATTGAAACGTGGAGTCTTGTCAAGGTGTGAACGATGATGATCGAATGACTTCGGCGACTAGGATGTCGTGGATGACCGTTTAGTAATCAGGTACGAGGATGAAGCCTTCGGCGGCATCGCCGAACACTTTGAAGCTGCCAGCAAGGACATGCCGAGCGGCCAACGCGCAAAGCGCGGCATCGATCTCGTCGATGCTCGTCAGGGCGTCGGTAATCAGGGCAGCTTGGTCCAGCAACCGTCGGCGCTCTACCTGTTTGTTCTTCGCCGAGAGCATCTTGCTGGCCAAGCAGCACGCGATGGCCTGCGGGAATGTCTCGAAGCACAACGGCTCGAGCAACGGCGTCCGACCGTCATAGAGCCGGTAATGCGGCGCCAACAGTCGAAACAGTTCTGCGCCATTGACCATCCACCGATAGAACAGATGGACCTCTCCGACTACCTTGCTGGGAGTGGAGAAACACGACATGCCAAGGCCGGCTAATTCCCGTTCGCACAACCTCGCTCGCCCGGTCTGACTCCATCGGCAGGGTGCATCAATGCCGACAGCTGACACGTGGAGCTCGCGGCACCACGCCACCACATGCCCAGGGGTGGAGGTGGCCAGTTTGGCCACAACTGTTTCTTCCCGCAGGGCGACTGCATGAAAGCCCTTCTTCGTGCCGCCGACATCGATGCCGGCGACCATGTGACTTGTCGCCTTCATGCCCTGTGTTTCCTGTGTCGACGATAGTGAGCAGCGACCTTGCTGCGGTTGCCGCAAAGATCCATGCTGCACCAGTGGCGCGCGTGATTCTTGGTCGTATCGTAGAAAAACAACACGCAAGCCGGGTTTTGGCATTTCTTGACCAACGAGAGGTCACACGCGCACAAGAGATCGCTCGCGGCCTCGGCCAGCAGCCCCAGCACCTGGTTGGCGTCTTCGAACCCCGCCTCATACCTCCGCTCGAACGTGCTGCTCCGACGGGTGACCTGAGCATAGCCGACCCGATGACGTAGCAGTTGGTTGATGAGGTCAAGCGCGGCTTGTGGCACCGGCTTGTGAGCAGCAAGGCGTTCGGCCATATCCCTCATGGTTTTGCGAAACGCCTTCGCCAGATTCAGCGTCTCCAGCTCGTCGCGGCTCCCTTTACCTTCAATCCCCTTGGCGTCCTTCTCGGTCAGGAGCCCCGCCTGAACGAGCCAGGCGACCAAATCCTGAAACGACGATAGCAAATCGCTCGGCTGCCCGTTCATGACCAGGTCGGTATTGATGAAATCCAAACAGGCTTGGTTGGCGATGAAGAAAAACGGGGCTCGGTGTTGCACCGGTAAACTCATACTTGACAGGTTAGCCGATAGTTGATATAACCGTCAATATACTAATTAGATGGTTATATACGACATGACTTCAACCCCCTTCACCAGGCTGCGGCCGGTGATTCCGGCAGCACAACAAGGAGCTCAGCATGACCGTTCATGACGCATCGATCCGCTACCAGAGGCACGCTGTAGATGGACTCAACATCTTTTACCGGGAAGCAGGTTCGCCCACCGCGCCTGCCGTCCTGTTGCTGCATGGCTTTCCCACGTCGTCGCACATGTTCCGCGACCTGATTCCCCTGCTGGCGCCGCATGTCCATGTTGTCGCTCCCGATCTTCCGGGATTCGGATTCTCGGATGCGCCCAGCCGATCCGGCTTTGCCTACACCTTCGATCATCTGGCCGACGTAATCGAGCGCTTCACGGAAGCGATTGGCCTCACACGCTATGCGCTCTATATCTTCGATTACGGCGCTCCAGTCGGTCTTCGCCTGGCCCTAAGGCATCCGGACCGCGTGACGGCGATAGTCTCTCAGAACGGGAATGCCTATGAGGAAGGTCTGAGCGCCGGATGGAATCCGATTCAACGGTACTGGGCCGACCCTACACTCGAGAACCGAAACGCATTGAAGACGTTTCTTTCGCCGGACTCGACCAAGTGGCAGTACACGAAGGGTGCTGACGAATCACGCATCGCACCAGAATCCTATGCGCTCGATAGCGCCCTGCTCGCACGCCCCGGCAACGAGGAGATCCAACTGGATTTGTTTCTCGATTATGGAAACAATGTAAAGCTCTATCCCCGCTTTCAGCAGTATTTCCGGGATCGCCGGCCGCCGACGCTTCTTGTCTGGGGCAACGGCGATCCCTTTTTCCTACAGGCTGGAGCGCACGCCTTCACAAGGGATAATCCCGACGCGCAAGTAACGTTCTTCGACACGGGCCATTTCGCGCTCGAAACGCACAGTGCTGAAATCGGCGCCAGAATTGTGGAGTTTTTACATGCGTTGGAGCCGGCCGAAGTCGTCGCCCGGGTGCAGTGAGGGAGGATTCAAGCGCACATGATGAAACTTCTCTCCATTCAAGTGGGTCGTCCGCGCAAGGTGAACTGGCGACGAAGAACAGTAACTACCGGCATCTTCAAAGATCCGGTGGAAGGCCGCATCATGCTGCGCCGCTCCAATCTGGAGGGCGACGAGCAAGCTGACCTCAGAGTGCATGGTGGATGGGACAAGGCCGTCTATGTGTACCCATCAGAGCATTATGCATTCTGGCGCACGGAACTCCCTGGTATGCCCTTGCCATACGGCATGTTCGGTGAAAATTTCACGACGGAAGGGTTAGACGAAACCTCCGTCCGAATCGGCGACCGATTCCGCATCGGCAGCACAGTAGTCGAGGTCACGCAGCCCCGCGTGCCGTGCTACAAACTCGGCGTGCGTTTTGGGCGCCCCGACATGCCTCAACGCTTTCATGCGAGCGGCCGGTGCGGCTTTTATCTGGCGGCGCTGGAGGAAGGCGACGTCGGCGCAGGAGATGTCTGGGAACGCATCGGCGGAGATCCGAACGCGATGTCCGTGCTCGAGAGCTACGGTACTTATTTTCGGGAAGGCGGGTGAGCGTCGTCTCGAGCACCCGGCGGCGAATAGACTTCATTCAGATTGCTGAAGCTCCCGCCCGGAGTCGGTCCGCCGCTGATCACGTGAACGCGCCCATCGATCACCGCCGATCCAAGGCCGTGACGCGCGGTGAGCATCGGCGCCATGGCCAGCCAGGCGCCTCGCGCTGGATCGTAGGCTTCGTTTTCGCGGAATGTTCCGTCCGCGCCCTCTCCGCCGAACACGTACACGCGACCGCCGGCTTCCGCAGCAGTGATACCGCTGCGGGCGGTCGGCAGATCTGGCGCCTTACTCCACTTGTCCGAGAGAGGATCGTAAACCTCGGTAACTGAGAGGTTGCGATGATAGTCCCCTTTGAGCCTTCCGCCGATGGCGTACAATTTTCCGGCCGCCGTCGTCGTCGCCAGATGATCGCGCGGGGTCGGCAGTGGAGCGCGAGCGCTCCAACTGTTCCGGACCGGATCATAGGCTTCGACCGCCGCGCTATTCGCCCTGCCTTCGTAGCCGCCGATCGCATACAGCTTCCCATCGTACACGGTGACGGACAACGCGCCGCGAGCGGTCAGCATCGGCGCGCGTTCGCTCCAGGCGTCGGTCGCCGGATCATACGTATAGACTGTGGCAACGGGCCCCCAGACGCTCAATCCCGATTGTTTGTAGCCGCCGATGATGTACAGGCGTCCACCGACCACGCCAATGCCTACGTGGTGCAGACCGACCGGCATGGAAGCTTTGGTGGACCAGCGGTCCACGGCGGGATCGTATTCTTCGACCGCCGGAGTGATCGCAAAATTCAGCACATTGCCCAAACTCGGCTGTTCGAAGCCGCCCACGACATAGATCTTGTCTCCAACCGTAGCGGCCGCGACTTCCGTCCGCTTCATCGGCGCCGGCGCGGCGGTGCGCCAGACGCCGCCATCCTGTTGTAACTGCTCCGCGAAGACAGGCAGTACCGTTAACACCAGACACGCAAGCATGACACGATATCTCATAGTGTTCCCTTTGCCGGCTCCTCGGTCTCTTCCCACAACCAGGCCTCAAACAGCATGTAACTGACCCCCAGGACGACCGGGCCGACGAAAATTCCCACGACACCGAACGAAATCAGGCCGCCGATGACGCCGGCGACGACGAGCAGAAGCGGAAGTTGCGCGCCCTTTTGGATCAGTATCGGACGTATCACATTGTCGATTGTGCCGACGAAGATCGTCCAGACCAAGAGCGCGGTCGCCCAGCCACTGCTTCCCTGCCAATAGAGCCACGCCACGGCGAGCACGAGCACCGGCACCACGCCAACCTGCACCACCCCGCACAGGAACATCAACGCCGTGAGCAACACGGCAAACGGCACGCCCGCAACGGCAAGTCCGATCCCTGCAAGGACGGCTTGCCCAAGGGCCACGAGCACGATGCCGAGCGCAACGCCGCGGATCGCCTGTCCGGCAAGGTGCACCGCCCGCTCCCCGCGCGCACCGGCCAGCCGTCGCCCAAACCGGCACAAGTCCGTCACTGCCACGTCTCCTCGAGCAAACAACACGGCTGCAATCAATAGCGTCAGGAGAAACTGCCCTGTCATGGCGCCGAGACTCCCCAGCTGTTCGAGCAGCCAGCCCCCGGTGACCCGGGCATAGGGAGCCGCATAGCGGGCCAGTTCTTCTGGACCGGACGAGGCGAACCCGCGCCAGGCCGAGGCGATCTTTGGGCCAAGAAATGGAACGCTTTCCACCCACCCCGGCAGCGCAGGCAACGTGAGCGATTTGAGCGATTGCGCCCAATCCACGATCTCATCGAGATGGGCGACGAGCGTCCCCACCGCCAGGGAAAACGGCACCGCAAAGACGAGCACCAGCGCCACCGTCATGACGGTGACGGCCAACGCCCGGCGCCCCCGGAGCAGGGCTTCGACCTGCAGCATCAGGGGCCACGCCGCGACCACGATCATGGTCGCCCATAGCACGGCGGGAAGGAACGGCCGCAGGATCCAGAACGAGGCGGCGATGAGGCCGACCATGAAGAGCACGGACAGACTCGACCGTGCCAGGTCCTGCGGTGTGGTCGGCGCACGCATCGACCCGCTCCTTTACGGCTCTTCTTCTTCGACCTGTTCGATCGAGTGCTTGATCGCCGCCACAAACGCCGGCGGATCACTCAAATCGCGCTCGGTCACCTGGAATTCGGACACCAACACGCCGTCGCGATCGACGAGGATCAAGCGATATCCGGGTTTCACGGCACGAGCCTACACTAATCTGCTAAGACAAAACACCTATCATCGGGGCGCTGGGGCGGTGAAGGGACACAGGGGGAGGTCAAACGCACGCCGCCGTTCGGCGTTCAAATCGGCCAATACTATTCAGAGCCCTGTGCTGTGTTGCGTGCTATGCCGCGTTATATGGTTTATCGGATTCCGGCCGACGGCCATGGAACATGAAGGTGATGCCATCAGACTTGAGATCCTGGAGATGGCCGGCCTCGGTATCAAGGATATGCAGTTGTTCTCGAAGCGCGACCAAGTCCAAATCGGAGAGCTCCTCACCGCGGCTCCGGAGTTTCCGGTAGAGATTCTTACTGTCGGAAATGAATTGTTTGACCAGGTGCTGCATATCCATAACAAGTCCTCCCTCTCCTCTCGTGGAAATCGGATGAGCGACCAAACTGGTTCTACTATGTGCTGCTTTCGACATGAGACGACCTGGTGAAAACCCTGGTTGGAAGGCTGGGATATGGCCCTGGCTGTGACGACAGTGCTCGCCCAACGCGCACCACCGGAAAGGGAGATCGAAAGCGGATGGTCGTTCCTGCTCAAGCGAGGGGAAACCGCGTGGCCCAGTTGCTGGCTTGGCTGCGCAACTTGGTCCGTCCTGGACTCGTCCGAACGGACCTTCGAAACAGTGCGTCTCGCCATAGCCAAAGGCGACCGCAGTGCCAGGGCCCTGCACCCCTCGCAAGTCGCAGGTCACGACGATCCGCCTTATGCGGGGCATGGAAACGAGGAGGGGCGGTGCTTTTGCGCAGAGGGTGCGTCCCGGGTAATCGATTGCGAAGCAATCGGTGGGTCGGTGGGGGAAAATGGACCGCCGAGGGCGGGAGGGTGAGAAGATCGGGCGCAGTTGGAGGCCAATCAGCCCCCACCCTTAAAAGAATACGAGCGAGCTTGGAAGGACCAGGAGGGCCATGCTTGTTACGGCCTGGGAAGAGGCCTACAATTTGGCGCAAACACTTCGTTGTACACATCTCACCCAGGAGGGCCGCTATGCAGACCTACGTCAGTCTCGTGAAGTTCACGCAGCATGGTCTCCAAACCATGAAGGATAAAGGCATCGAGAGAGCTGAAATGGTGAAGCAGAACGCCAAGTCGCTCGGCGGTAAGCTCGTTCAGGCCTACTACTGCCTCGGCGAATACGACGTCGTGGCTATCTGGGAATTCCCCGACAACAAGACCGCCATGAAAGCCGCCGTACTCAACGCCTCGCTCGGGCACATTCAGATCACCACCCTACCCGCGGTCAACCGCGAGGAATGGAAAGGGTTGTTGCAGCAGTCACTCGGCAAAAAGAGGTAGGACATGACGTCCGTATCCCTCCCCTGTTCCAGCGCGGGTGAAACTGAATGGTCCTGTCGTCGTTTGGCTCCGCAGCCTGCTCCGTCCTGGACTTCGTCCGAACGGACCTTCGAACAATGCTCGCCATCGCCGCCTGGGAAAAGGGCGCGTCCCGGGTAAACGATTGCCAAGCAATCGGTGGGTCGGTGGGTGAAAGGATTGCCCAGGGTGGGGAGAGTGAGAATGCGACCACACCGACAGGATCATGCATCCCTCGCAAGTCTCAGCGAGGAGCATATCGACGTCACTGATATGCTCTCAACGCACTCTGAAGGAAGACGCAGACGCCATGTAGAGGGGGAAGTGAAGAGGAGACTTAACTGGATCTTCTTCGCAGGTCTTGCACTGTCGACGCTTGTCCTGCTGTGGGGTGGCCCAGCGCCGGCGCAGGAGGGGCATCAGCATGAGCGGATGCCCAACGTCTTGGAGTACCTCGATCGCCTCGATCGTCCCGAGCGCGATCAGGACCAGAAACCGGCGCAGGTCATCGAGGCCTTGGCACTCAAACCGGGCATGTACGTCGCCGACCTTGGCGCCGGTTCCGGATACTTTACCCGGCGGTTCGTGGAAGCGGTCGGCGACACGGGCAAAGTGTACGTGATCGACATCGAACCCGAGGCGTTGAAATATGTAGAAGAGAGCCTCATCCACATGCACCGGTCATTTGAGGCGGAATTCATCCTGGCCAGGCCGGACAACCCCAAGATTCCATTCGAATCGGTCGAACTGATCTTCGTCTGCGATACTTACCACCACCTCGCAGACCGCACGGACTATTTTCGCAACGTCAAATCATCCCTCAAGCCTGGCGGCCACATCGCGATCATCGATTTCTATCACGATGAGCGTTCAGGCGAGTTGGGCTTTCCAAAGCGGCATCTGGTGCCAAGGGAGAAGGTCATAGAGGAAATGACGGAGGCCGGCTATCGGCTGGCGAAGGAGCACACCTTCCTGCCCAAACAATATTTCCTAGAATTCGAATAAGGGTAGCCTGACTGATAATGGACTATGGCTTCGGGGCTCCGGCCACCATCCGCCTTCTGCTGAGGAGGAAAAACGAGCAATCTCGGAACGACCACTTTATTGTGCGGAGGGGGCCACTTTGCTCAGGATCGATCTCACCTTGAGCATGCCTGAGTCACTGGAGGTCCGTTGGAAGTGTGCCTCGACGGTGACGACATCACGGTCGCGAAGCGAGTTCCTTGCCCCGGAACAGTTGGCTTTGTATACAGCATCGATAGAGCCCGTTTCATCCTCCAGAGTGAACAACTGAAAACACTTGTTCATCCCACGTCGGATCTTGTGGTTGTACACGGTTCCCGTGACACGCACGACCTGAGACTGATAGGAGTCAGGATTCTCGAGCAATGAGGCAACATCCGAAACGGTGCCGGCCCATGTAAGCGGAGCGACGAGGCTGAGAGCCAGGACCATGACGATGGATGATCGAAAATACACCCTCATACTGAAAATATAGCACCTGTTCATAACTTGGCAATCAGCAGGGCTGTCCCGTACAGTAAAAGTCCTACAAAACCGCCCACAACCGCCCCATTGATGCGGATAAACTGCAGATCCGTCCCGACCTCCCGCTCGATCGTGTCCACCATATGAACGACGGACCAGTCACGGACCGTGGCGGTGACCAGCTCCCCGATCCGGTCGCCATGCCTTGTGGCCAGATCGATCACAAAATCTTGTAATCCGCGCTGCAACAGCGACACGAATTCTGGATCCGTTCTTAGCGTCTCGCCGAGCCCGGCCAAGGCCTCGCCGAGATAGGCGCGGATCTCCGACTCCTCGTGCCTCAGATCCGCCAGCAGCCACTGTTTCAAACTGTCCCAGGAATCGTTGATGAATTGCAGCAAGACCTCATAGCCCAACAGCTTCTCCTTCATGGACGCTTCCCGCTGCAAGGCCTGTTCGGAATGCATCAGCCATTGCGCCGCCGCCTCGAGACGCTCGATCAACCGCTGCCTGAATGGATCATTGGCATCATCTTGCATATCCCTTAACAGCGAGAGAAACCAGTCGACGAGCTTCTCAGCTACCTTCTCATCAAGCCGGACGAGACTGAGCAGCCGGGACCAGGGCAGTTTGTCGGCGATGAGACTGGACAACTGACCTCGATGGGCTTCCACCGACTCGCTCACGAGGGTCAGGGCGTCGTTCAGCAACCGGTCTCGTTGAGTGCTTTGCAGAAAACCGGACAGCATCTGTCCGATCACCGGCGAGAGGTGGAGTCCGCGCAGCGTGTTGGTCGCGAGATGCCGGATGAACTGCTGCATCGCGCGATCTTCCGACGCCGCGACCATGCGGCCCAGGAGGCGTGCCGCTTCCTGAGTCAGCGCCTGCCTCCGGCTCGGATCGAGTAGCACCGTTGTCAACTCGTCCGGAATGCGCCACGACTCGATCAGCTTCCCGATGGCGTCAGGGGTCAGAAGCTGGCGCTGCGTCAGGCTGCCGAGTCGGGAGGCGATACGCTCCTTGTTTCGGGGAATGATCTGCGTGTGTGGAATCGGCAGACCGAGCGGCCGCCGAAACAGCGCCGTGACGGCATACCAGTCGGCGAGCGCACCGACCATGGCCGCCTCCGCAAAGGCCCGGACCCACCCTAGCGCCGGATACTTCTGCTCCCAGACCAGCGAAGCCACAAACAGGACGGCCATGCATACTAGCAATCCTGTCGCGATCACACGGGCTCGCAGGTACTGACGTTCAAAAGCATCACGCGGGATATCGCTGATCATGAAACACCTCTCTCCTGTTTTCGCATAAGGTGAATGTTCTCCCTTGTGTCCCTCTGGAGCCTCATGTAAGTTACGCCCGCTGTTGAACGTAGAGCGTCTGTTGTAGCAGTCTTTCCATGTCCCGCCGATCGACCCCCTCAGATTCTGATCATTCGACGTTGAGTGTTGGTTCGCCCGCGAGGAACGCTAGATGATCAGCACATTCGATTTGACGCTACTGGGTAGCCTGGTCTCCGCCGGCGGGCTCGTGTTTCTCAGGCATGGTACATGGCCCTACCCGAGCTGGTCTTTACTTGGAATCGGCAAGCGGCCGTTCGAACTCTCGGCGGAAAGCAGCCACCAACATGCACGGTCGACGGCGCTCGCCGGCGTCCGATGGCTGACGGTCGGCGTCCTGACTCTCTTCATCGCCTACGTCCGCGGCGCGGAGGAAGGCTACCTGTTCAGTCCATGGAGCGACGTCATGTTCCACCTCATCTTCGTGTCTACTTGCTGGGCCACAACGGCGTTTCGCATGAAACACGCAGCCGAACGGGCGAGCGCGGTCGTCCTCACCCATACCTCGCCCAGCCAAGCCAGCAGCTGACAGCAGACGGCAGATCGAGGCGTCACGACGGCGACTTCGTCAACACCCGCTGAAATTCCTGAATCGCTGTGACGACTCCCAGCTGGTTCTGTTGTACCCGGCTGCCAAGCATGAATACGATGTCCTGACCTAATACTGTGGTCAGCTCGCCAATCCGATCAACTCCTATTCTGCCGCCGACCGCCGGCATCATGGGCACGACATGCGCCCAGGGCTGCCGACAGTTCACCGCCACGGAGATGCAGTCTTCCTTCGACATGGTATAGCCGGCATCAAAGCTGGGATAAATGGCCATGTCCGCCCCGGCCAATCGAGGCAGCAGCGCATACGCCACGGCCGGGGCAAGCCCTCCCCCTTCTCGAGACACGCTGGTCCCGAGAAAGGTCGGATGACTTGCAATAGGAACCGCCAGCGCCTCATCGACTGCGAGCGCACGCAGCCCATCGAAGCCGGTCACCCCTGGAGCGACCAACAGACCAGTCGCTCCCAACCGCTTCGCTTCGCCGGCACGCTGCCGCATCGAATCCCACGCTCCGCTTACATGCGCAAAATAAAGACAGGGCCGCCCTCTCTGCACACTC
Source organism: uncultured Nitrospiraceae bacterium (assembly GCA_963730935.1). GTDB lineage: Bacteria > Nitrospirota > Nitrospiria > Nitrospirales > Nitrospiraceae > Nitrospira_C. Next base: position 1,398,179 of record CAVSTP010000004.1, read on the forward strand.
GCGTCGGAAATCGCTTCGGCACAACGAGCGACTCGCTCGTTGAATGGACAGAAGGGTTGATCGAGTAGGGCTTGATCGTCCTTGATCAGATCGGCACCACCAAGCACGAACTGCGCCCCGAGCTCCGCCAATTTCTTCGGCGAACGCCCCAAGGGCTTGAGGACCGCACAGACCAGCGGCCGATTCGACACGCCGACGGCCTGTCGAAGGCCGGCCAAACCGTACCGAGGCCCGCGCCAAGACGAGAGAAGCCCGTGTGTCAGCGAAAAAGACAGTAGCCGTACATCCGAGCGCAGACTGCTCGTTCCGAATAACAGATTCAGGAGATCACTAAGCTCCTTCCCGACGAGGTCGCCTGCATATCGAATCGTGGCTTCGTGGCGACCTGCGGTAAGCGGCCGAAGCTGTTCGAGACGACCGAAAATCCTGGCGCAAAGCGGAGGCGCAAGGAGATCTGCGTCCGCTTCGATGGTTTGATCAAGACAAATGCGCTCGGCCCGCGCTCGAGCTTCGGTCTCCGGCCCCGGCACTTCATAGACTGCTGTCAGGAACTCTGTTCCCAACGGATCACGTTCTTCAATATTCATGGAAGAACCCTTCTCGTCCTCTCAACCCTATAGCAGGAATCAAATGCTCTCTCCAAGCTGGCTCACTCTTCCTCCCCTGCAGGGTGGATGGTGGAGCTAGCTGCGACTTGGGAGGAGGCGGTTTCCTCACTTGCGATTTGCGTGAAGGCTCGGGCACCACACTTGTTGATCAGATGCGACCAGCCGAGGGCTGGCGACGTCGATGTTCGCTGTTCCGTTCATGCGCAGCAACGAACGGAACGAGTTTCGGCGTCGAGCAGATGAGCAACTTAGTGTGGTCGAGTCGAAGCGCCTGTGCAGGTGGAACACCGTCTCCTCCTCGCTTCCCGCCTCTCTTTCAGTTATCATGCGCCACCTCAATGTTGACGCACGACGACCAGCCCGTCGTCCCAGCCGCCGTCACGCTTCCTGAAATCACCGTCAAAGCGGTCGTCCTGTCCGTGATTCTGGCGGCAGTTCTGGCTGCCGCCAACGCTTACCTGGGTCTCTTCGCCGGCATGACCGTGTCCGCGTCCATTCCGGCCGCGGTCGCCTCGATGGCGATTCTTCGCCTCTTCAAACGGTCCAACATTCTCGAAAACAACATCATCCAGACGGCTGCCTCCTCAGGCGAAGCGCTGGCCGCCGGCGTGATCTTCACGATTCCAGCGTTACTGCTCGTCGGCTATTGGTCCGCCTTCGACTACTGGCAGACCGCTTCGATTGCGACGGTCGGCGGCTTGCTGGGCGTGCTCTTCACGATTCCGTTACGGCGCGCGCTGATTGTCACGGCGCGCCTGAGATTCCCCGAAGGCGTGGCAACCGCCGAAGTCCTCAAGGTCGCGGCCCCCGCTGAAACTGAGGTCGTCGAGCGAATCCACGCGGCGCCAACTCAAGCGGCCGGCGATTTCAGGACGCTACTTTCCGCCGCCCTCTTGGGCGGTGCGGTGAAGTTCGGCGAGAGCGGATTGCGCCTCTGGGCGGAATCCCTCGAAGGCGCAGCCAACATCAGCCGCACTGTACTCTATGCCGGGCTCAACCTCTCGCCTGCCCTGCTCGCCGTCGGATTCATCATCGGCTTGAATACGGCTGTCGTGGTCTTCCTCGGCGGCCTCATCGGATGGGTGATGCTGATGCCGGTCTATGGGCTCATCGACGGCCTGCCGCCGGGTAAGACCGGCCTGGCCGCGGCGATGACGATCTGGAGCGGCCAGATCCGCTACGTCGGCATCGGCGCCATGCTCACCGGTGGCCTTTGGACGTTGACGAAACTCCGCGAGCCGGTGTGGAAAAGTCTCGAAACGCTGCGTGACAGCTATCGCGCAGCTGGATCATCCACCCCAGCCGCCATACCGAGGACGGAACAGGATGCGCCGCTTCCCTGGATCGTCGTTCCGTTTGTCTTGGCGCTGCTCCCGATGGCCTGGATCTATACGACGGTCGTCAGCAGCGTGCCCATCGGCCTCATGATGACGGCCATCATGGCGCTTGCGGCCTTCCTCTTCTCTTCGGTCGCCGCCTACATGGCCGGGCTGGTGGGCAGCTCCAGCAATCCGGTGTCCGGCGTGACCATTGCGACCATTATGGTCGCCTCGCTCCTTCTCGTGCTGTTCATGGGCGCCGGGCATCCGGCCGGGCCGGCGGCCACGCTCGTGATTGGCGCGGTTGTCTGCTGCGCTGCGGCCATGGGAGGCGACAATCTGCAGGATCTCAAGACGGGTCACTTGGTCGGGGCAACGCCCTGGAAGCAGCAAATCATGCAAGTGGTCGGCGTGCTGACCGGTGCGGTCGTCCTTGTCCCCGTACTGTCTCTGTTGCAAGCCAAGTACGGGATCGGCGAGCCCACGGCCGGCCATCTGCATCCCTTGAGCGCCCCCCAGGCCACGTTGATGGCGAGCCTCACGCGCAGCGTTTTCGGCGCAGGCCTGCCTTGGTCGCTCGTCGGCTTGGGGATGCTGATCGGCATCCTCGTGATTCTCGCGGATCGTCGTCTGGAAGCACGCGGCAGCGAATTCCGACTGCCCGTTCTCGGTGTGGCGCTCGGTATCTACCTGCCGCTCAAGCTATCGGCGACGATTTTCTTGGGCGGCATGATCGCCGCCCTGGCCAACAGAGCGGCAGCAAGAAGCGACGAGCCGCCGCGGCGCGGTCTGCTGTTCGCGGCAGGACTGATCACTGGGGAAGCGCTCATGGGTATCGTATTGGCGATCCCCATCGCACTCGGGGCCTTCTGGCCTGGCCTCAGTCCCGATCCGTTCCTGCTGTTCGAGGCGCCTCCGCTCGGCGGCTGGCCCGGCATTGTGATCGTGGCGGTGGTGGGGTGGCTGCTCTACGTGACAGCCAGGGAACCTTCCAGGAGGACAAAACGCGGTGTGGGTGTAGGATGAAGGAAGAGTGATCTTTCCATTGTGAGGTGGCTTATGTTCGACACTCTGCTCGGCAGCCTTATCATCCTTTCCTCCACCCTGGCGATTATTGTCGTCTTGGCCCTCTTCCTGACGGCGCTGCTCAGGTGGATGTTCCTGACAGATGAGGAGGCGGCTGAAACGACAACGGTATATGAGCCGTCAACGGACTATCCGTTACGGAAGGCAGCCTAACTTCGTCGCGACATATCGATTCCAGTCCAATTTTCTGGACTGCTCCGAGTAGGACCTTTTCCTAAGGAAGCCCCTAGCGTGACAGGTTCGGACGGAGAACTGTGCAGACGAAGCCTGGGAAACAGAAAGAGGTCAGACCGGCGCGAATTGGGGATCCTGAACGTTGAGGATCTCGAAGGCTTCTTCCGCCGTTCGCACGACGCGCAGGTTTGGACGACTGTCCGCCCCCTCCAACTCGAACAACCGCCCCATCCCGAAGAGATCAGGTGTCGGCGCGATGAAGATGACCGGCCGGCTCGGATCCGGCATAATGGGCTTGGTGCGGGCGAGAGCGCGCATCGTTTGCGGAGAGAAGGCCACCGCCGTCGCCTCGGAAAAGTCGGTGATGCCGGAGAGCGGGTCGAACCGGGCAACGTTCTCTTGGCCGAAGCGATACATGTTCCTGAGATCGTCATCCGTCACCCGTCCTAAGAAACGGGCGCGCAGAATCCGATTGGTTGTATCGAAGTCGATCAGGTAGGGCATCCAGCTGCTTAATTCCTAGTTCCCAGTATGAGAAGCTTTCGACACAATAGCTGACATCGAATGTAGAATAACACGTTGTGCGTGGATTACTGAAGATATATAGAACTAAGGTAATGTCCTACACGAAGTGGTGTTGATCACGAGGCAACGAGGAACGTATGGCAGTTGAATCGGTCATGCTCCCCCTGGGAACCACCGCTCCGCCGTTTTTTTTGCCCGACGTCGTGAGCGGGCAGGTCTATTCGCTCGACTCGTTTCATGGCAAGGACGCCTTGCTGGTCATGTTCATCTGCCGCCATTGTCCGTACGTCAAGCACGTCGAGCAGGAACTCGCCAAGATCGGCAAGGACTATCAGGAGAAAAAGCTTGGCATCATCGGCATCAGCAGCAATGATCCGGCGACCCATCCGGACGACGCCCCGCACCGGCTCAAAGAGATGGCCAAACAACTCGACTTTCGTTTTCCATTCTGCTTCGACGAGACGCAAGAGGTCGCCAAGGCCTACAAGGCCGGCTGCACGCCTGACTTTTACCTGTTTGATGTCCAGCGGCGATTGGTCTATCGCGGGCAGCTCGACGAGAGCCGTCCCGGCAACAACAAACCGGTGACCGGCCGCGATTTGCGTGGCGCCATCGACAATGTGCTCGCCGGGAAACCGGTCGATTCCGACCAAAAACCCAGCATCGGCTGCTCTATCAAGTGGAAAGAGGGGCGCGCGGGCTGATGATCTCCCGTGCTCGCCCAACGCGCACACCAGACCAATCGTATTGTTTAGAAAGTCGCTGCTCGTCGAAGCGCGCAGTAGGAGATCATCCAACCCACGCCAAGAAGAGTGAGTGAGCGAGCAGGCTTGGAAGTTTTATTTATAAGGGCGTGCTCGCTAGGTCAGTGTCCGGGAGAAGCAGGCGGCGCGTGTGGTTTTTTTTGACCCAGTTCGGCCTCAATCTGCGCTATCCTCTCAGCGGCTTGCTGATGTCCCTTCCCCGCAGCCAACCGGTAGTACGTCACCGCCTTATTGAGATCCCTCACACCCGCCAGACGGCCCGATTCAAACGCTTCACCCATGCGGTACGCAGCTTCGGGATCTCCGCGATCGGCTTTCTCTGAATCAGACGCATACTGCTGGGCGGCTTGAGGATCGAGCGGTCGGGGTGCCTGTGCCTCCACTTCATTCGGACTGCCGACCATTGAAACATAGAGTGCCGCGACCATGATTGTGCGAACGTGTCCCATGGGAGCCTCTGCAGCTGCGCCTAAAATCTGAACATACATTGGTGTATAGGTTCAAGCTTAGCGAAGCGCAGGCCATGCAGAGCCAGGGTTTATCGATCTTGACCAGTGAAGGTGCTAAGCGTACAGTGATGGTCATTCGGGCCGCCTTAAGTCTGCGAGGTGGTGGCCATGATCCTCCGTGGAGCACCAATCCATCGTGATGGACATGGCGAGTGCGGCCTCCTCTCTCCCGCCTTTCATCACAGTCTAACTCCTTTCATTGCTTCTCCGTTGGCTCAACAGTTGCGTCCGCCATATGCCGCTTTCCGTCAACCCCGCGTGGCCGTGCGTCATACGGCAGAATCCCATCGGCTGGTCACATGGCTTGTGGAAGAAAGGACTCGCATGTGTGTCATGCGAGAGAGTGCCTTATGTCATGGATGGACTGGGGAATAGTGGCAGGAATCATCTCGCTGGTCGCCGTGTTGCTGTTTTCTATTCTGACGCTTTATGCGAGACCTCAAGGACCTTCGCCCACAGGTAAACGACTAGGGGTCCAGGTGAAGCCCGAACCGCTTGTCCAGCAGCGAGCCGCATAGGACGGAACGACAGGGCAGATCGGCGGGCGGGCCCAAGTGGTAACACGTTCTGACGTTCAATAGATTGCGGGAAGCCCAATCGTAGCGTACCTACGGTTCTGGCCGCCTCGAGTCTAAGAGGTGGTGGCCATGATCCTCCGTGGAGCAGCGATCCATCGTGATGGACATGGCCAGTGCGGTCTCCTCCCCACGGAAACGTTCTTCCGCAGTGTAGCTGAGGTAGCCCGTCCGCACCTCGCCGAGATCGCTTCGATCACACCTCATTCCCGCGTACAACCGAATATTTCCTGCCCTGCAGGAACACAAGAAAGGAGGGGCTTATGAAAGCTCTGATGGGTGCATTCCTTATCGGCACCGCCCTCTGCGGGCTGGCCGTCGTCAGCATGGCCGTGCAAACCAGCTGGGTCGACGAGATCAACAATTCGCTGTCGTTCACCGCGGCGAACTATCCCGGCTCCAACTGGGAACCCTATAAACAGAAGTTAGGGATCGTGCATGACGCCGTCGACCGGGGCGACAATCAGGCCGTAAAGAAAGAAATGGGGAAATGGTTCAAGATGCTTCGCCAGCGAGACCACGGCATCAATGAAGTCGCTGCGGACGAACTCTACAACTTTTCGCTGGCGGTGACCCCCATCCAGGAATATGGGATTTCGGTGCCGGCTGGTGGTCCAATTGGTCTTGGTGAAACCTATTAACATCATTCCGTTCAAGAGAATGATGCGACGACACTGGAGGTGTTCGTATGAAACGATATCGCGGAAAAGCACTGGTCGGTGTGGCTGTGATGTTCGTATTACTGCTCGCGCCGGTGGGGGCGGCACAATCGGAGGACATTGTGCTTAATTCGCATTATGGCTTCAGCGGGGTGATCACCAAGATCGAGTCCGGGATGTTGTTCGTCAAGACAGATTCGAGCTTGCAGCCGAGACCGATCAGCCCCAATAAAGCCGATCGAGTGGGGCTGTACAATGCGAAAGTCGGCGACCCGGTCAACATGCTGGTGGATTCAGGCAATGTCCTGATCGATGCCTCTGCGACCGATCAGTCTCCCGATCATGTGTTCGTCGTCGGCACAGTCCGCTATTCCGATCCATTCTGGCACGAAATTCAGCTCTCGACTCCGGAGGGAACGACTACTTATGAGGTGGACTCGTTGGCAGGCAACAAGCTGTCTACCCTTCCGGACGGTGCACCGGTCACGCTGGAACTGGACGCGGATAACGTGATGATCGACATCCAACGCGGCCAGTCACGCTGAATGTCGGCTGACGCGACAGTGGCTTGACTTGAGCGGAACGCGTCCGTACGATTTTCTTGAATCGGTGTTCGCCGGCATCCGGATGCCGGCGAACACCATCAAGCACGTCTCTTCACTCAGGGGACGATCGCATGGTGAGCCGTCTACGCTGGGTCGCCGGAGTTGTATTCCTGGCTGCCATCCAGGGGGAAGCGGCGACCACGGAGCGGGCTCGACCCGAGGACGGGATTGCGTTCCAGACCATCATCGATCTGGAACAGAGCGCCCGTCTCATCGCCATCCTGCTGGACTCCGGGCGCTCCGTCATCAACGAAAACCAACCTCTGTTCGATGATCCGGCCAAAGCCGACAAAGGCTTTACGCCCGACCTATTCGAGCGACAACTCGCACGCATGTTTCGCGACCGTTCGGGACTCGACCTTGCTGAGTTAGACTCGGCTCGGGTTCCGCCCGCGGCCAAGAAATGGCTCAAGGACCTGCTGACCGTGAGCAAGCAGGTCGTGAAGGACGCTCAACCAGAAATTAACCAGCCGGCCGCCCGCTCCAAGCTGATCCCAGCGGTGTTTGGCTCGCGCGTAGCCGGGCGTTTCACGGAGCGGACCGGTGTCCAGCTGAAGCAAACAGCCCTGGCTCCCCGAAATCCTGCCAATGCCCCCGATGCGGTCGAACGATCGGCGCTGGAAATGTTTGCGGCTTCCGATTACCCGCGCGAAAAGACGATCAGTGAAGCCACGGCCAAAACCGGCATGGTGAGGCTCATATATCCGTTGTACGTGACCAGGCAATGTCTCGATTGCCATGGTGAACCGAAGGGGACACTGGACAAGACGGGCTATCCCCGGGAAGGATTGCGGCTCGGACAGAATGCCGGCGCCATCAGCGTGGCGATCCGTATGTCACCATGAAACAGACGACACTCGTCATCGTCGCCGTACTAGTCTGGACAGGCGCTGCCTGGGCCGCTGACCGTCCGGCTCCTCCGACCGAACGGCCGTCAGGGACCGGCGTCATCGTCCATTCCGATGGGTATGTGCTCACCGCGCATCATGTCATTGCCAACGCGCGCCGGGTAGTCGTCGTGACGCCGGGCGAAGTGCGAACCTCGGCGATCGTGGTCAGCACCGATCCGGAACACGATCTGGCCCTTCTCAAGGCAGAGACAGTCGGCCTCTCCGAAACCTCGATCGCTCATGCAGGAACCGTCAGGCTGGATCAGGAAGTCATCGCCGTCGGGTTTCCGTTCGGGTTGCGGGAAGTGTCCGTGACACGAGGGCGGATCGCAGCCGTGCGGACCAAGGGCGTGCAGCGCGTCTTTCAAGTCGATGCGGCCGTCAATCCCGGAAACAGCGGGGGACCTTTGTATAACGCGGACGGGGAACTGATTGGGATTCTGACGACCAAATTTTCTCATCCCTCCGGCATTGTTCCGGAAGGAATGGCCTTTGCCGTTCCGGTCAGTTATGCCACGCCTCTCCTCGCCAACATTGAGGGATTCGACTTCAGCGTGATCGGCAAAAGCCGCAACGGGAAGAAGGCCAAAAAAGGCAAGGCGGCCAGCGACGACCGGCTTGCGGGCATGCTGCGCACGACCGTCAGAATTGAGACGGCCAGAGGCGCGGAAGCTTCCCCTCCTCCAGCCACACCCGCTCCGGCTGAATCCATCAAACGACAGGATCCCGTGCCCCCCATCGCTCAGGGACAAGGGGAAACCCGGAATCCAACCTCTCGCGCGCCGGACACTGATGTCATCCAACAAGTAAACGAACAGCTGCGGAAGACTCAACAGGAACAGCTCCTGGCGCTGACACAGCAGGGTGTCCCCGTCCCCGACGGGATGGTGTTGATCCCAGCCGGGGAATTCTGGATGGGCGCGGAGGACGGCTTGCCCGACATGCGTCCCATGCATCGCGTCTACATGAGCACCTACTGGCTCGACCAGCATGAAGTGACCAACCGGCAATACCGGCAATGCATGGAAAGCGGAGGATGCGCTCCGCCAAAAGATCACTCAGCGTACGACGATGAAACGCGAGCCGATCATCCCGTCACGAATGTGACATGGACGCAGGCCAGAAATTATTGCCGCTGGCGTGGAAGGCGCCTGCCCACGGAAGCCGAGTGGGAAAAAGCGGCTCGCGGGATCGATGCGCGGCTCTACCCATGGGGAAATTCCGACGACATGGTCAAGACCCGATCACGTCTCAGCGAATCGGCCAAGAACGGGACGGTGCCGGTGGGGAGCATCGAGTTCGCGCGCTCGCCGTATGGGGTTGCGGATCTCGTCATGAATGCCTCCGAGTGGGTCAACGACTGGTATGCAGAAGATTTTTATCGGTCCTCGCCAAGCCGGGATCCGCAGGGCCCCGCGCGTGGTGGATTCAAGGTGCTGCGCGGGGGTGAACCCAGCGACCGTCCGCTCGAGCTTCGGGTCAGCTATCGAGGATGGGATGACATGAGCTATTGGGGACCGGCGGTCGGCTTCCGCTGCGCACAAGACGGATCGTAGAGGTGGATGACGGCCTTCTGCTTCAGCGACAGGTAAAACCGCAGTGTGCATGGCTCTGTAACTTGGTCCGTCCCGGACTTCGTCCGAGCTGACATTTTAACAGTGCGTCTCGCCATCGCCATCTGGGAAAAGGGCGCGTCCCGGGTACACGATTGCAAAGCAATCGGTGGGTCGGTGGGTGAAAAGGATTGCCCAGGGTTGGGCGGGTGAGAATGTCGACCGCAGCGACAGGCCCTGCACCCCGCGCAAGTCACACTGAGGCCACCATCCACCCCGATTGGGAAGAGTAAGCGAGCGAGCTTGGATGGACCATCATTGGCTGTACAACATTGTACGAAGTTGTACGTATAAGTAAGTTTATTGCTGACAAGCCTCCCTAATAACTCATTGAAAACATTCGATTGAGTGAAAGGAGCGAAAATTGCTCTACCCCCAACAGCTTTGCATCGCTACCACTTAGGAGGAGGAAAAGATGGATTGTCCGAAGTGCAAAGGGTTCATGGAGTTGGAGCGCTTCTCGGATTTCTTCTTGGTCTTCTATGCGTGGAAATGCTTCAATTGCGGAGCAATCATTGATCGAACGATCGCCGAGAATCGTAGAAAGAGCCTCGACGCTAAAATGGTAAGAACCGACAAAGTCGAGGCCGAGGTTAGCGACGCTGAAGGTACGACCGTCGCCACTGCCTAGATAGGGACGGCAACGAGGAAGGTGTTAGGAACCGCTCTCGCAGTGCGGCCGCTTACTCCGATCCCCCGACGAAGCGCAGGGCTCGGTCGCCGGTCAGGTTTTGCGGCTGTACGATATAGTGGCCGGTCATACTCGGGCTCCAGATCGCCTTTGCGATCTCGGTGTTTCCTCCCGTCATCACCCAGGCCAAACTGCCGACCAGGCCTCCACTCACTGCATAAACGACCTTGGCCGCGCCATATGGCACGGTCGCCAGCCAGCTGGCCGCTTGCAACCCCGCTCCGCTAGCGCTTCCTGAGTCCTCTGCCAAGGCGATGGCGGTGTTGCCTCCCAATGCGATGAGCAGCGCAAGGGTGATGACGAACGTCACCGCCCGCATACGCGACATCAATGTACAGCTCATGTTCATGTCTCTCTCCTCGTTTGGGGTGCGTAGCGAGGAACGGCCGCATTATATATGAATAGAGAAGCGAGGCAAGTATGGGCGGAATGGAAGGTGGAGCAGCAGTGGTTCTACCGCCACCCCGTACTCCCCTTCTGGTGTGCGCGTTGGGCTAGCAAAGGAGACCAACGGGTCACCTTCCATTTCTTATGCAAACCCGCTCGCCACCGTCGCCGGGTCAGTTTCGGTTTCATCGGTAGAATCGCCCCCAACTGAAATCCGGCGGCTGAACAATGCTGCCGCGAGCCCCAGCAAGAACAGCACACACCCGATCCCGATCATGCTGACATATTCATTGGCCTGCTCCGTCAGCCATCCGAAAAAAGAAATGCCGGCCAGTGACGTTGCCGTGGCAATCGCGGTGTAGATCGCCATGACGCGTCCGACCATGTCGGCAGGCACGAATTCCTGGATCATGCCCCAAGCGATCGGCGTCCACGTGCCAAATCCCATCCCGACGACCGTGACGAGCACCGTCGCGACCACCAGACTCTGTGTCCAGGCAAGCCCGCAAAGCGCGGCGCCTCCGATCACGCAGGAGATCGCAATGACTTGGACTCGCCTGCGTGTCTCCCATTGTGACAAGGGCACGAGCGCCAGCGACACCACAAACAAGCCGATGCCGAGCCACGACCAGAGATAGCCCACTTCGACCGGGCCCAGGGCCAGCATCTTTTTGCCGAAGACCGGAAACAACGTCGTGTAGGCCCCTGCCGCGAACGTATACAGAGATGCTAAGAGAATCAGCACCAGAATGGTGCGTTGGGAAAACAGCGAATATCGAATGCCTTCCACCAGATCCTGGAACGTCGCCGAAGCCGCACCGACCTGCGGATGCGATGGCTTGCTCCACGGCAGCTTGATCGGCACCAGGCAAAGCGCCGACGCAAAATAGATCACGGCATTCGCGCAAAGCACTTCCTGTGAGCCGGCAAAGGCGATCCCGAGACCACTGAGCGCGGGACCGATGATGATGCCAATACTCGTCGTACTCTGGAGCATCGCATTGGCGGCGACGTACCGGGGACGGTCGACCAGAAATGGGACGGAGGACGACAGGGTCGGCACAAACATCGCCGTGGCGATGCCATAGAGGAAGACCAGCAGGTACAGCATCTCGACCGTAAACACTTCGATCGAGAGTACACAGGGAATCAAGCCAATGAGGATCCCGCGGGTGACGTCAGTGATGATTAAAATGGCTTTCTTGGGCAGCCTGTCGACTGTCACGCCGATGAGCGGGCCGAGGAGTATGGGCGAAAGCGTCTGGAGCAAGCCGATCACGCTGGTTTTCATCGCCGATCCGGTCACGGAGTATACGAACCAGAGAAGCGCCAGGCGGCTGACGCCGTCGGCCACTTGCGACAACACCTGACTCCACCAGATCAAGGCGAAATCACGGCTAAGTAGGAGGCGCTTCTCTGTGGACATGTGTAGACCTTCGTCTATTGAAAGACGATAGCGTGTTTGGGTGCTGAAAGACAGAGGTGTGAGCTCTAGGGGTTAGGGCAAGAAGGATTGATGGTAGACCTCCATTGCTCCAGCGAGAGGTGGGACCGCAGGGCCCTATCGCTGGTTGGCTCCTCAACTTGGTCCGTCCGAACGGACCTTCAAGCAGTGCGTCTCGCCATCGCCACCTGGGAAAAGGGCGCGTCCCGGGTAAACGATTGCACAGCAATCGGTGGGTAGGTGGGTGAAAAGGATTGTCCTGGGTTGGGCCCGCAGGGTTGCCCTAAAGCGTTTGACTTGCGTGGTATGCCCACCTAAAATCTCTTCTCAGCAACTCACCCACCCGAGTCTGAGGAGATGTGATTCGATGACGGACAATCCTGTTGTAATGGCTGTATTCCTGGTGTTAGGTGGGCTCGTTGGAATTTGGGGCTTCTTCCGATTCCCGCTTCCCGCACTCCTCGTCAACTATCCGACGATGATCGTATCCAATGCCTTGAAGTTTATCCCTGCACTGGCGTTGCTCCTGGGCGGACAGACTGCCATCCAAGCAGAGCCGGTGGAGCGACTGGACGATCATCTGATCTCGCAGGCTGAATCGCCCGAGACTGTCCAAGAGGCACCAAACACGATGGAGGCCGTGTTCGTCAGTGCCGCCCCAGTTCAGGTCTTCGGGTCGGATACAGTGGGAATCGGCTTGATGGACAAGGGATGGGTTCAATTCGTGGCGGGCGAATCGCAGCCGACGCCGTTGCCACTGCAAGCAGCCTCAGATCCAACACAGCCGACACAGCCGAATCCAACACCGCCGACACAGCCAGAACAGCCAACACAGCCGACACAGCCAGGACAGCCAACAAAGCCGACAAAGCCACCGACAAAGGGAGTGGATGATAACGGGTTCGCTGATGGTCGAGTACAGGCTCAGGGATAGGCTCGTGCTCACGATTGATCCGCCTCCGCAGCAGCAGCCCACACCACCAACCGACGCCGAAAGGCGTAATCAGACACGGCCTGCCGTTCGCGTGGTCATCTCTCCCGGCCCGGCGGATGATCCACGGTATCGCGCCCAGACCGCACCTCGGAAGGAGCATACAGATGTGCCTGCTCGTCAACTCGCAGCTGAAAGGGCACCGTCCCTGAAAATGAGCGGGCGGAATTAGGTGTTTCCGGTTTAGGCGGCGGCCGCCACCGTCGTGTTCACCGCGCGGGGGGAGAACTGCATGGCCACAAGCGCCGTCAGCAGGAGCACGAGCCCGAGCCCGACGAGACTTTCCGCCGGACCGATCTTATCCGCGATCCAACCGAATCCGGACATGCCCACCATCGCGGCCGCCATCGATCCGGTGCTGAACGTTGTGAGCACTCGACCCATCAGGTGCGACGGTGTGACCTCCTGCAGCAGTGCCCACACCACCGGATTGAGTACGGCGGCGCCCGCCCCCACGAGAAGCACAAATGCCGCCGCGATCATCGGAGACTCCAGCACGCTCAGAGTGCATACCGCCAACCCGCCCACGGTCGTCCCCCTGACGAGGACTTGCATGCGGCTCTGAACATCGTTCTGCTGTTTCATGGCCAGCCATGAGGACGCTGCGAGCATCCCCGCCCCGAGAGCAGACCACAGCCAGCCGAGTTCTACCGGCCCCACCTGCAGCGACTCCTTCGCATACACCGGCAGGACAAAGACAAACGCACTCGCTCCCAAGTTATAAAGGGCCGAGATGGTCACCAACCCGAAGACAGTCGAGCGGTTGCTGAAGACGAAGCGAAAGCCGACAGAGAGATCGCTCAGCATTGATTTCGTCTCTGCCGCGGTCTTTGGCTCCTGCCGCAGGGTCTCGTTGCTACGAATCGGCATCAGACACAACGCACTGATGAAAAACGTGGCAGCATTCACATAGAGCACGTATTGCGCGCCGATCAGCGCAATCAGCACCCCGCTCACCGCCGGCCCCAACAGAAGGCCGATATTGTTCGTCCCCTGAATGAGCGCATTGGCCGAGACAAGCTCGGATCGCCGGACCAGGGATGGCACGGCCGAAACCAACGCCGGGCCAAACACTGTGGAAACCATAGATTGCAGAAAGATCAAGACGAAGAGACCCTCGAGCTTCAGAAGGCCGAATCCGTACAAGGATGGAATGAGGAAGGTCAGCACCGTCCGAATGAGGTCCACCCAAATCATGACCGGCTTCTTTCGAAGGCGATCAAGATAAACCCCGATAAGAGGACCGAAGAACAAGGGAGGCACGGTCTGCAGCAGACCCACCGTCGCAATCATCATCGCCGAGCCGGTCAGCTCGTAGACGAACCACAGCAACGCGACCTTATTAAGACCTTCGCCGATTTGCGACGTGACTTGTCCCCACCAGAGCAATCCAAAATCCCGGGTCTGAATGAGCCGCCAGCCTCTGCTCTCGCAAGCCGCTGCGTCGGATGGCATGGCCGTTTGTTCGGATGCTTGTCTAATCTGTTCACCGGTCATCGCAACACCCATCCTCCTGTGAAGTCCGTGATGCACCAGTGTGAGTGCAAACGACAGACCAGGGGACGAGTCAATCGACGAAGAAACGAAGATAAGGAAAAACCTCAGAGAAGGGCAAACACGTACGGGCGGCCAAATCGAACGTGGGGAACAATTGCGCCACAGCTTCAGACAGATTTTCCCGACTCGGGTCGTGAACCCGCACGACTAGAAGATCCCTAGGCCACGATCGCTTACATCTCCTTAACTTGTGCGCGATTATTGTCATACGAACTGTATGTTACGGCCTCTAGTAGTATCTCTCGCGAGAGGACAGCAAGGGAGGCGTGAGAACTATTGATCTCCATGCCCGACCGATTGCATGGTGGATCTGCTGAACGTGGAGAGTAGTTATATATGAGCAAAGTGCAGGTGTGAATCTGGGCCGACAGGAGGCAGAGGTTCGATGGCTAGCACCAGATACCGTTAGTGCCAGCTGGCAGCCAACACGGTTTGCACTTCCTGCGGCCGCTGATCGTTATCTCGGATTTTAAATCGCGCGGTTAGCTGAGAGTCGTTGAGCTGCGTCCACTTGGCCGCCGTTCCTCAAAGGCAACGGCTGCCGCCTCAATCGCTTTGCGAAACTCCAATGGCGCATGAATGCCTGGGAACGTCTCTCTTGTGGACCCAGTGCCGGTCACATAGAGGGTCCCAAAATTGAAGAGCCGTCCCCAGATACTCTGTTCGACACCTATGTTCTCGATCTTTGTGAGGATGGTTTCCAAGGTGTGCCGACTCACAATGCCGGTCTTGATCAACACGCGCTTGTCTGTGACGGCAAATTCCGAGCAGCGCCATATGAGATAGCTATGGAACAAGACACCAAGCGGGATGACGAGGATGAGCAGAGACAGGTATGGATTGACCCCCTGGTAGATCAAACCTACGGTGCATGCAATGGCGAGCAATGAGAGAAGCACTGGCGAAAGGAATACCTTCCAATGCAGGTGAGTACGAAAAAAAATCTGCTCCCCTGAGAGGAGATTATCATCGACATAGCCCATCGTTTCTGCCTCACCCTGGTGGGCGCATTCTAGGAGTGTTGCAAGGAATGGGCAAGATCTAGGATGGAACCTTAGGCATAGCACAGTCTGCCTAATCTCTTGCAATTTTGCGCCCCTCGCCTGGCATGACGGTTAGTGGCTATGCAGCGGTATCTCATACGTACGTATTATTTCCCCCTCCTTCAGTTTGCTCCCCTTGCACTTTTGCAGAATATCGTCCTGGCTCCGTTGGTTGTATAAGGAAAGTGCAGCAACCTTAGGAGGCTCCCATGCTCCTCCGATTTGTCAGTAGCCTCGTCCTATTGATCATTTGCATCACGAGTTCCGCTTGCGCGAAAGGCAAGCCTCCTGTGGACATGGAGAATACTCGCGCCAAAAACGAGGCAACTGCGAGAGAGCTTCTCAACTTAGCCGAAGAAGGAAACGTGATCGCTCAAAACAGACTCGGTCTGTTCTACAAGGCCGGCAAGGGCGTACCCCAGAACTATGGTCAGGCGAAAAGGTGGTTTGAAGAGGCTGCGAAGCAGGGCCACGCCGAGGCCCAAATCAATCTCGGCACGTTATATCTCCAGGGAGATGCGCCTCCGCAAAGCTCTCAGATGGCGTTGTTCTGGTTTGGTCGAGCGGCAGAGCAAGGAGTTGTTCCGGCTTTTGCGAACCTTGCTCAAATGTATCAAGAGGCACAAGGAGTACCCCAGGATTTTGTCCAAGCCTACAAGTGGCTTTACCTGGCTGCAACCAATGGTGATGCGTCAAGTGCCGAAAGGCGTGATATACTCGCGACGAAGATGACCTCTGCCCAAATCACGGATGCGCAAAAACTAGCACGGGAGTGGAAGCCAACGCGCAAATCAGTCGCTTCGAAACCCCTGGAAGCGAGTCAACGGAATATCACCAGGTTCTAGAGACCCTCGCAAACATGGAAACCGAAACGATGCCAACACTTGTACCTGCAATTTAGAGGTGCCTATGGCGTTAGTTGCTTTAACTGTAACCCGTGTCGGTACCGGCCGTTTTGAAGTGCACGCGGATTATGGTGACAAGGGCACGACGGACGTCATGTGCGAAGACCTCGGCGACTTGGTTCGCACTATTCAACTCTGGGCTAGCGGCGATTGGAGTCAGAAACCGGACGCGAGAGTGTGCAATGCAAATTCGATGGGGGTGAGGACTGAGGCTTCTGTATTTCCTCAGTTCCCCCTACACGGAAAGGGTTGAATCGAAAGGGTGAGGATGGAAACCGAACAAAGCAATCCGCTGGAGTGTTCTGAGTGTAAAGGTGTCCTCTTGCCCGAACGTGCGATCCGCCTACAGAATGAGATTTGCGTACTGCGATATGTCTGCATGGGTTGTGACAGCAGATCCTATGCACTGAAGACCGGATCTCGCGTTCGGGTATATCCATCAGGCAATATTGAAAGTGTCACGGGTACTGCGAGCTGATTCCAAAGCCGGATCTAAGCGCCCGTATTTCCTGAAACGAAAACCTCAGTGCCATCTGGCCGCCAACACGGTTTGCACCTCCTGCGGCCGCTGATCGATGGCTTGATCCCACGTGAGGCCGGTTTGCTGGCTAAAGGAGGCCATGGCTTGGATCAACTGATTGACCTGGGGTTTACGAAATTCCGACAATCCAACCTCAGACAACCTAACCCCACAAAAAACCACAAGCCAGCGAGCTCCTGACATGGGGATAGATGGGGCTGAGTTGTCCTGTCCTGGTAGCAGCGTGGTAGCAGATGAGGGAGCTAGCAATTAGGGGTGCGGGTCGGTTTCCTTTCTGGCTGCCCTACAGACATCTCCTGCAGCCCCCGCATTCATGATGGCGATGCAAAATCCAACAGTGAAGTCAGGGCAAACTAACATCCGCTTGCCTATCTATTGATCCCGACGCATTGATCACCGCGACACCGCCCTCGCCATCGCATCTCAAAAGGCTTCCCATGAATAATTAGACCGGGGCTTTGAGCCGAAATCCGAATCCTCGAATGTTCTGCAGAGGCGAGCGAGTGCCTGAGTCGCGTTCGATCTTTTTGCGTATAGCATGAATATGCACATCTAACGTCCGATCTTGGACCGCCATATCTTCTCCCCAAATTCTCTCCAGCAGTTCCTTCCTTGTAAACGCTCGACCCGGCTCATGCATCATTAGTTCTAAAATCCTAAATTCTCTATTAGTCAGGTCAACCAAGTGGCCATCGACTGTGACTTCATGTCGATCCAGGTCTATGGAAAGCCCTCCAACAACTAATTGTTTCTGCCTCCCGCTTTCCCTCTCTCGTCTTAGTATTGCCCGAATCCGTGCGATGATCCCTCGAAGAGATTGGTTACAAATCACGACATCAAATCCACTCTCCATGTCTTCAATGCATTCGTCCTCCGTGCACTCCCACCCTGGAAGCTGAACGACCACGTTTAGCGTTTTTCGCAAGGCTTCAGAGTCTAGCAATTCTCTGAGATCTGGAATTCTTCGATCGATCAGCAATAAGGCAGCCGGATGTTCCAGCGCCCGGACGACTGCAGATACGCTGAACATAATGCGTATCTCATGGCCATTGTTCTTAAGGTGGGACTGAAAGGTTTGGCCAAAACGCTCATCTGCTGTCAGGACGAGGATATCGTCGTGATGAGCAGTGGCCATGTTAGCAGCGCTTCGCGTTGCGTGCCTAAACGGTCGTGGTATGCGGTCGTACAGTGTAACTGTACACTAGACGATCGTACAGTATCAACGTACACACTAATGCCTGGGTAATCCCCCTCCTGAATTAACTCGAAATTAAGAAAGTCGTGACAGGGGCGTCACCTGTCTTGGCTTATAACGCCGCCAGCAATAAACCATAGGGAGGCGTTATGAGGCGTCGAAAGCAGACAGCACTGAAAGGCTGGCTCACGGCAGTCGTGACGGTACTTCTGTTATTTTTCGCTTTTCCTGTTCAAGCGCAGGAGCCGCAGCCTCCACCGACGCCGAGAGTAGGGCCTCCGTCAACTGCACGGGCGCCGATGAATGAACCTCGGCCATTGGAGAGCACCTCTATGGAGGATCTCTTATTGGAAAAGGGGGTTATTACCCTCGATGACTGGATTCGCATCAAAGCAGAGGAGGAACGCAAGCAAAGTGAGCGTTCGGTGGTCGCAGAATTCACGGGGAGTCCCCGTTGGTACGAACGAATCACGATGTTCGGCTATGGCATGTTCCGATATAACCTTGTCAATAACGCAAATTTTAGAACGTATCATGACGCCTCGGTCGGAAGTGTAAACGGCGGCGCTCAGCCTGGATTCTTTTTCCGCCGAATTCGTTGGGTGGTGACCGGCCAAGTCTCTGACCACGTATCGTTCTTTATTCAGCCAGACTTGGCTACTGTGTCTACGGCATCGGGATTCACCAATACTCACGTCCTAACCATGCGTGACGCGTACGGTGATTGGAATGTTCGATAAGGAAAAGGAATATCGATTGCGGGTCGGATTGCAGCGTGTCCCTTGCTCATTCGATAACTGGCAGGCCAGCCGAGTCCGTATGGCCATCGACCGTGCCGATGGCACCAACTCCTGCGCCTCGAGCGAGCGCGACATGGGAATCGCATTCATGTGGACGCCGAAGATCGCCCAGCAACGCTACAAACAAATGCTGGATTACATGTACGGTCCGGGCGATTACGGTGTCTTTCACATTCAGGTCTACAACGGTCAAGGGCTCAACCAACCGGAACTGAACAACGACAAGCATGTCGGCATGAGGCTGAGTTGGCCATGGGAGTTGCCAGGAGGGCGTCTCATCGAAACGGGCATGAATGCCATGCGCGGACAATTCTCAGTCAACCGAGGCACGCCCGCGGCAGGAACAGCCATCTGGTCTAATTTCGACGCAGGGCATCAATCCGGTAAGTACTTGGATGAACGGTTCAACTTCTACATTTATTGGCCTCCTCAGCCCTGGGGGTTCATTGCCGAATATGGGGTGGGACGGGGTCCCAAGCGGAATTCAGACCGGTGTCATCGAAGAAAGCTCGCTTTACGGCGGATATTTCCAAGGCCATTACCAATGGAAGTACTCGGACATCGGACTGGCGAATTTCTACAGTCGATGGCAGGAGTACCACGGCGGCTTGAAGTTCCAAGCCGGTGCCCCCGATGATCGCATGAAGGAAGTGGAAACCGGGATCGCCTGGCAACCAGATCCCCAGTGGGAGTTTACAGTCGCATACACCTTCGCTCAGCGGTTGAACGTGTTTAACGGGACTCCGGCAACGGCCACCGTTCCGGGCCAGCAGATTGATGTTTACGCGAACCTTATCCGATTCCAACTGGTGTGGTTCTGGAATTAGCGAATCTTGTCGCTTACGCAAACGGATTTATTTCTTAATAGGTTCACGCGAAGAAGAAAGGAATGATCATGCACCGAAAGTTGATTGTGTCCCTCTCCTTCAACCTTGTGCTGACCAGTCTTTTACTTGTGGGGTATGTCGGTCCCAACGTGAAGACGACATTCATGCCCGACGATCGAGGCCCCGACTATAGGGGCACATACTCGCATTCATCCGTTGGCTGTAGTCATCGGATCCGTGACAATCGGGGAGCGGGTGTTTGTCGCGCCAATGGCCTCCGTTCGTGGAGACGAAGGTCGGCATATCTTCATCGGCAACGACAGTAATATTCAAGACGGGGTGGTCATTCATGGCTTAGAGACGTTCGAAGGCGACCATGAATTGCCCGAGAATGAAGTCGAGATGAAGGGCCAGAAATATTCGGTCTACGTGGGCCATCGTGTCTCACTCGCGCATCAATCGCAGGTCCATGGACCGGCCAAAGTCGGTGATGACACCTTTGTGGGAATGCAGGCGCTCCTTTTCAGAACCGAAGTTGGAGACCATGTCGTCGTGGAGCCGGGCGCGAAGTTGATCGGCGTGAAGGTCCCGCCGAGACGGTACGTTCCAGCGCTTTCGATTATTACTAAACAGGCCGAAGCCGATGCCCTTCCCACAATCACTGACGACTATGCGTATCGGAACCTGAATGATGGCGTCGTCCGAGTCAACGTGCAGTTGGCCGAAGCGCCTCAACCCAAACCTATGGTCAGGTAGGTATTCTACTGTTGCGGTAATGATGCAGGAGATATTGGGGTAGTTTCGACCGCGGTCGGCAGCCTATTCAGATCAACCACCACGACTTTGGATTCATCGACATACCCGCCCCATCCGTCGAGTTTTTTCGCTTGTTGGGTCGGAATTCGCCAATCCGCAGGCTCGAACCCAGCCTTGAACTTGAAACGGGCAATCGGTAAAAGCGGATCAAGCCGGCTATTGGGTTCATAGGTCGTTTCGTATTGAACCGAACTGGGCGACGTCTTTCCATTCGCGAGTAGCATGTACAGATGTTGTTGATGCACAAACACACCGCCTGAGGTGATTAACGGTGCGCCGTCGGAATCTTGCTGGACGAGATAGAATCTCACGAGGTCTCGGGTTGATGCCTTACTCAGCCCGGTGGCAAGAAGAGGTGCGAGGATTTTGATATCACGCTGGGAGAATGCGGGAACAGTCTTCACTCTATTTATGAATCCACCTGTTCCCGTGACGTCGCGTGCCTGAAGTTGAAGCCCTTGGAGCATCGAAGCGATCTGAGTCGGAGGAATTGTGGCTGGATGGCTATGATCCGACCCCGCGTGAGCATCGTAGGCGACATCGACGAGGAGTGAGGGTTCATCGAGTATTGGAATAGGTGGCGGTGAGACGGTACAGCCGGAGGCGTAAACCAATGCCCATCCGGCGATAGCAAGTGCTTGAACCCATCGCATACTTAAACTCATATAGGCTCGAAGTGTAACAAAGCCATGGTACTAAAAGAAGACGGCAGGCAAAGTTGTTCCTCCTGCCGCCTGAACAAGCACGGTCAACGGCGCTGGGCCACCATACCAGAAGCCAAGGTCTGGTCACCGAGGGTTTGTAAGTTTGTCATGATCTGCTGGGTGGAGAGAGGATAGACCCCGGCGCGCACCAACGTGTCCTGCCCTTCACGGCTGTTGATGAATCGCAAGAATTCGATGATTTCCGGCGCTAGCTGATCTCGCTTCGCATAGAGATACAGCGAACGCGTGAGCGGATAGGTTCCGTCGGCCACCGTTTCAGCTGTTGGCGCAACCGGCGTGTCTCCAGCTTTGGCGACGATGGGAAGGATTCTGACCGTTGAAGCCTTGAATTCGATACTGGCGTATCCAATGCCAAGCCGATCGCGGCTGATGTCCAAGATTTCCATTGCAGAGCCTGGTGCCTCTTTCACCTCGGATCTGAAGTCACCATCGAGCAGTACCATGTACTTGAACAGCGTTCTCGTTCCAGAGCGTTTGTCACGCCCATAGAGACTGATCGGTAGTTGTTCCCAGCGATCTTGCAACCCCAATTGCCCCCAGGTGGTAATGCTATTGGGCGCTCCACGCTTTCGCGTCTGGCTAAACAAAGCGTCTGCTTGATCGAGAGTCAAGCTTGCAAGCGGGTTCTGATAATTGACATAGATCGCAATGGCATCGAGCGCAATCGGAATTTCCATGGGCTCTGATCCATACCGAGACCGAAAGTCCATCCGTTCATCCTCTGTCAACTGACGAGAGGAAGCCAGCAGTCCCACATGACCGGATACCAGATGGCCCTTGGAATTGGCATCGCCTCGCCGAATGGTCGACTGGTTCTGGAGGAACTGTATTAACGCCGCATCAGAGCCACCACCCTGAACCGCGACCTTGATCCCAGGTTGAACAGCCTTAAACGCAGTCGCCGCCTTGAGAATCACAGGTTGCATGCTATCTGATCCGGCAACCACGAGGGCTCCTGTGACGCCGGGCTTGGGTTGGTAGGAAGCGATCGTTGAATCCACCACCGGTCGAACCGAATTCAGCGGTTGCTCCGCCCTTACGCCTGTGAAAAGCAGCAGGCAGGCGACACAGCTCATCAGTCCTGCCAAGCCCCATTGACCGACGCTTTGTTTACTCACGTGGACCTCCTTGTTGAGGACAGCAAATGGGCCGAGATGTCCGACTGGTCACCTCCCACCCCTTTTACGTGTGTACTCGAACCGATGACGACGAAGGACGATTCTTCCGAGACGTGCCGGGTTGTCCACGGCTTCACAGGGTGCAATTCTTATCGTAGGAACGCATTCCGCACATCACGCCAAAGCGAATAGAGGAAATACAAGAACGCCACGCCGATACCGATCTCCAGACTGGAGATCACAACACGCATCAGCATGTCCACAATCATGATGGCCTCTTGGTATAGATCGAGGACACTCGTGACGAACAGCTCGATGATAGAAAGTTACAGGTTGTTTATAGCTTCCCAATCACCAGAGAGTTAAGGCGATGTTAATTTTGATTCTCCGTCTTGCAATGCGCTGAATGATCTTTTGAACCCAAATCCTGTTCGGTAACACACTGTTAACATGAACCTACACGCATCGTTAACATGCAGATACTAGCATCGCAGCCATTCTGATCATCATCTGCGCTGCGTTGGTTAGAGTTGGCGTTGTTGTAGCGTTGGGTTGTTGTAGCGGTACGGCCAAATTTTTAGATGATTTCTCGTCCTGTTCCTTGAAGCTCCATGGCCAAAGGAGGACGCCTATGAAATGTGCAACGCTAGTACCGCCTAGACGATGGCTTGTTTCAACTGCCATCATTGCTGTGATATGCATGCAGGGCCCGCAGGTGGCGAAAGCCTGTAGTGGTGGAGGCGATTCTTCGGGACCCCGCACTTTGGAAACATCCCTTCCGGGAGCCACTAGCGCAATTGATTCCAAGATCGGCTCATATAATGTGCAGCCGGACGTTGTGGGTAGCTTTGCGATCGCCGGCTCCGATACCCTCCAGCCGATCATGGTGAACCTTGCCACGGCATTCAAGAGCGCCCAGCCGGGTGTGAAAATCGCCGTGCAGGGTGGGGGCTCCAATGCAGCAATAACCGGATTCCTCAGTGACCAAGCCACCATTCGCCGCGGTGACGCGCAAGCGAAAGGCCATATCGTTTCTGGCCATGTTCCACTATTAGCCAGCTCCCGGGAGCTGACGCAATCTGAGCGGGCTGCTTTCCGCTCTCGCCACGGGTATGAAACCACAGAGATACCAATCGCGCTGGATGCAGTGGGAATTTATGTCAATGCAGGAAATCCGATCCAGGGATTGACCATGCAACAGGTAGACGCCATCTTCAGCAAAGACCGCAAGAGAGGTTTTCCTCAGGGATTGACCAAATGGGGAGATCTAGGCCTCGAACAGGGCTGGGGTCTTCAGGACATTCACCTTTATGGAAGAGACAAGGGATCGGGTACTCGCACATTTTTTATCGACGAAGCATTGATGGGCGGCACGATGCATCCTGACGTTCAGGAAGCCAGCGGCTCTGCGAGTGAGATCCTTCAAATCAGCCGTGATCCATTTGGAATCGGATATGCTGGAATTGGATTTCAAGCCTCCACCGTGCGTATCGTTCCGCTCACCAAGGACCCAGGACAGCCGTTTGTGGCCCCGAGTGTCACGACGGTTCTGGATGGTTCCTATCCTCTCGTCCGCCGGCTGTATGTGTATGTAAATCAGCCTTCAGACCGAGAGTTGACACCCGATGTCAAAGCCTTTCTGATGTTTGTGAACAGCCGACAGGGGCAGGGGGTTATAGCCCGATCCGGTGTGTATCCATTATCGGCGGAGCAAATCGCCACGAACGTCCGTGTACTAAATGATTCTGTGTTGTCCGCTCGTGAAGGACACGCCAAATAAGTATCGTTGATGCCAGGCATTATCGCGAGGCGGAAGTCGACACCGTTTGGCACTGGAACGTGTCGAGGCAAGTGACCTGCGGTTTATTAGTTTGCTTCCTCTTCCAACCTCCATGGGAAACCAGATAGTTAGAAAGATTTGTTACCGCGCAGCTACCGATCACCAGATTACCGAAGAGAATGCAGTGTGCCGGACGATGGGACGAGATTCACGCGCGAGACGTTCAACGGGAAAAGAGTACGCGAGTTGGCAGTTGGCGAAAGTCAGTCAAGTTTGAGAACGCCAAACCTGTTTGAGATATGATCGAAGGTTCGGTCAGAATCATTAAAACAGAGGCTTGGTGGCCAGGACACAACCTTGGGGGGCTCAGACATTATCTCAATAGTTGCGTCTGCCCATTGGCGATCTGTCACGGTTATACGTAGCCTCTCAATTTCATCCTTGTGAGGAGCAAGAAATTTGATATCAAGGAGCTGCAGAACAAGACGACCGAAGGCCATTGTTATCACAAAAATAATACGAGGAGGAGAGGGTGTTTCATACTTAATCGTCCCATGAGTCGTATAGGCTCGCAAATCTAGCCCAGAGTAATAGCCAAGCCAAACAGTCGCACGCTCAAAAGGATATCGGTTCTGACGAAATTGATAACGTTCTTCGAAGCTGTAGAAGGACATTCCCCCATCCATGCCATCAAAGACGAGGGCGCACTTAACAATCCAACTGGAAATTATGAGTTGTTGTTCTATTGTCAGTACGGTAGCAACCCCATTTATTAGAGCGGTGAGAATTGGACGCGCCTCGCTTTCCAAGTCGCTCATCCAGCCTTCATTGCACCGCTTTTTACACACGCTTCTCACTATGATTTCGGGATCACCACGCTTCCACCTGTCAATCTCTCCATGCTGGTTAATTCGAGCTGCATGAAACCGCATATTTGTCCCTGGCCACTGTGCGATGACATCAAGCAACCACCGCGGCCAAACATGTTCTTCGGAATCGACGCGCCTACCACAAAAGATACAAAGTTTATTCATAGGAGCTTAAGTGTGAAAACAATGTGGCCCGATGGCCGCTCTTTCGCAAAAGATTTTGTATTTATTAGGGTCGCCCTTTAATGATTTTCTCTGAATAGGCGTCGGAATGCCTGACAATGCCTCGAGTTGCTGAGAGCGTTGATTTCCAAAGGTTCGACGGGATCTACGCTGCACGATCATCCACTTCAAACAGATTGAGGTCCTTTTCCTCCTGGGCATTACCCACAGAGACATGGCATTTGGATACAATCTTCATCTACTTCTTTGCTAAAGCATCGTTCAGGAGTTTCGCTAGTCGCACACCCGCCTTAGCCAATTGCTTATCAATTACAGACACGTTTGCCTGATAATAGTCTTCGCCCAATTTGTGATCCTCAGGAAACGCATATACATGTTGTCTTGCGATCTCCTTTGACTCCATAGCCCAATCCACCACTGTGCCAGCTTGAAGAACCTCTTCTGGCTGAAACTTCAACCAGACGGTGAGTCGCTTTGCATAAAGTTGTGCGTCACGTTCACGCTTTTCAAGAATTCCATTGTCCCAGACCGCGTGGAGATTCCACGGCTTGTGATTGTGAGGGTTGGTCTTCTCGCCGAGGAATTCCACCTCCACATCATTTCCCCCATGATCATTATTCTGCCCTGCATGAAGCGGCTGGTGTAAGTCACCGATAAAGTGGATGAGATATTTGAGAGCTTTTTGGCGCTTTAGAAAATCTGCCTTAACATTTGCGAGAACTCCACGAAAGCGTTCGATTTGGCCGATCACACATTGGTTTTTTGGACAGACACGGTCGGGGTCATACGCAGTTTCAGTGATATCAATGTTCACATAGTGCCACGGCGCAGTCTGTTGGTCACGAACCTTATCTGCCCAAATGGCGGCCTCGATGAAGGTGGTTCCATCTAAGAGAGCAAGTAGAGAGCCCCGGACCTCGGGTTGAAGTCTTTGTTCCGCGATTATTGCAATAACCTCATGCCCCTCTTTTGCCCACGCATGTAGAAGCGACGGCACAAACAGGAGAAGAACAATAAGAGCCAGTTGAATGACAGACTTTTCTTTGCGCTTAATTGAGTCCACGATCAAATCCCAAGTTGCTGCGACTCGTTGGAGGTTTTTGTGATCTCTTCTTGGCGGCTTCTTTTGCGTTCATGAATAGACTCCAAGAGTTTTTCTTGGGCGAATCGCAAGGCCACAAGGCGAACGACTAGAGCGACAAAAACTTCATCATTTTGTGTCACATCAGTCTCCAATCAGATTTTCAGAAGGAAGCTACCGTAGTCTTCAGCTTCCAGCAATATGGTTGTATTTGCCGCGTCCCGAACGCAGTGCGTTACCGGACTGCCCTACGCCAGCCACATACTTGTCACAAAGAGAGTTTGCTCCTTGTTTGACCTCCTCCAAGCCCTCCGCTAAGATGCGTCCCCTGCCATGACCACCTATCGCGAAGCCGGCGTAGACATGGACGCCGGAGACGAATTCGTCGACCGCATCAAGCCGCTCGTCCGCTCGACCTTCCGGCCGGAGGTCCTGACGGATCTCGGAGGCTTTGGCGGCCTCTTCCGCCTTCAAAGCAAACAGTATGCAGACCCTGTGCTGGTGTCCGGCACCGATGGTGTCGGCACCAAACTGAAGATCGCCTTTCTGATGGACCGGCATGACACGGTCGGCATCGATCTCGTCGCCATGTGCGTCAACGACATCGCCGTAAGCGGAGCGGAACCGTTGTTCTTTCTCGATTACTTTGCGACCGGGAAACTGTCGGTCGAGAAAGCCCACCAGGTCGTGACCGGCATCGCCGAGGGCTGCCGGCAGGCGGGTTGCGCGTTGATCGGTGGCGAGACGGCGGAGATGCCGTCGATGTATCCCGAAGGAGAATACGATCTGGCCGGGTTTGCCGTCGGAGTTGTCGATAAGCCGAAGATCATCGACGGCAAGAGCATCAAGCCCGGCGATGCGATTCTGGGACTCGCGTCGTCCGGCTTGCATAGTAATGGATATTCGCTCGCGCGGCGCGTGTTCTTCGAGAAGGCCAAATTGAGTGTCAACGCGACCTTGCCGGAACTGGATCGTCCGCTGGGCGAGGCGCTGCTGACGCCGACGCGCATTTACGCGAAGCAAATTCTGGCGCTCGTGAAGGAATTCCGCATCAAAGGGATCGCACACATCACCGGCGGCGGCATCACCGAAAACTTGCCGCGCGTCTTCCCTCAGGGCGTGCGGGCGAGAATCGACAGGAAGGCTTGGACCGTTCCGCCCATCTTTCAGGCCTTGAGCAGGATTGGAGAGGTCGAGCGCGAGGAGATGTACCGGGTGTTCAACATGGGGATCGGGTTGATTCTCGTGGTGCCGGCACAATCGGCGAATGCGGCCTTGAAGAAAGCCGAAGCGCTGGGCGACCGCGGCTGGAAAATTGGAGAAATCGTGGCGTCGTCAGGGACGGAACCGGAGGTGGAATATGTCGGCTAAGCGGTCCTCCCCGCTTCGCCTAGCCGTCTTGGCCTCCGGCCGTGGCTCCAACCTGCAAGCCATCATCGATGCGATCGAAGCCGGGCAGCTTCAGGCGCAGATTGTCGCGGTGATCAGCAACAAGAAGGATGCGGCGGCGCTAGAGCGCGCCCGCAAGCATAGTCTGCCGGACCTCTTCGTTGATCCCAAACCGTTCGCGGGACAGCCCGACAGCCGTGAGGCCTATGATCGTGCCCTGCTGGAAGTGCTGGAGCAGCGCGAGGTGGAATTAGTGCTGTTGGCGGGCTACATGAAGATTGTGACGGCGGTCCTCGTCAACGCCTTTGCCAACCGGATGATGAACATCCATCCCTCGCTGCTTCCGTCCTTCCCCGGCTTGGAGGTTCAAAAGAAGGCGATCGACTGGGGCTGCAAACTATCGGGCTGCACGGTCCATTTCGTCACGGAAGGCGTGGATGAAGGTCCGATTATTCTGCAAGCGGCGGTACCAGTCTTAGACAACGATTCGCCGGAAGCGTTGGCCGCGCGCATTCTCGTGCAAGAGCACAAGATCTACCCAAGGGCTGTCCAGCTCTTTGCTGAAGACCGCCTTCAAGTGGATGGCCGACGCGTGCTGATCGAAGACGGGAAGCCCGCGGGCGACGCCATCATCAGCCCTTCCTGAAGCATCTGGTCTGCGCTTCTAGCTAGAGACTCCAGAGATGGGTTGTGTATAATGCGTCTTCACGGGGACGCGAGCCCTTTCCTCCCCGTTCTTCTACCGCAGCTTTTCGTTGCACACTGACGTGCAACATCACCCTGCGGGATTCTCGGCTCGCGTCACCGTTCCCTCAGGTGGGGGGCTAGCTCAGTTGGGAGAGCACTACGTTCGCAACGTAGGGGTCGCGGGTTCAACTCCCGTGCCCTCCACCATTTTTTAGTTCCTTTCACCCTGCTCCAAAAACCCCCACTCGCCTCAATATTCCAATCCTTGATTTTCTTTGGGTTTTTGTCCCATCCTCCTGCTCGGTCCAAAAACAAATCGTATCGACCCAAAATCATGACGCGCGACGGCGCGTGCAGCGACAGAATAAATACTGTCGACGAATATGGCGGGTAGTGGACCATGGCTGTTCGAGATGTTTCTGTCTTTATTCTCTATACTTCTACTGGGCATATACTCCTTCAGCATCGGACGGACGACGCCTTGCGATTGCCAGGTTACTGGGCATTCTTTGGAGGGGGTATAGAACAAGGAGAAAATCCAACTGAAGCACTAAAACGCGAGATCCGAGAGGAATTATCCTACCTAGTCCAAAACCCGACATTTCTCCTAGCGCAAAAAGTTAGAGACGAAGAGAATGACCATTACAATACGAAGTACGTGTTTGTTGAACAGTATCAGGACCAATCCCTTCAATTAGGGGAAGGACAGGCGATGGGATGGTTTTCACCTGACGAAACACATGGATTAAAAATGGTCGACCACGACCGTTTCGTTGTGGAACAAGTTCGAGATTATTTGAATCGACTATCAGAAAGGGCCGGCCAGGCAGGGTGCGATGAATGCTGAATTCTGTTAGGCGGGCTTTGAGGAGCGTACGAGCGCTCCGGCAAGTGTAAGAGGAGTGTGACTCCGAAGTCATAATCAGTTGTTTTTGAACCATTACATGGCTACGCACAACATTATGAAATGTCTCGGATGCGCGAATCGCGGATCAGGAAGGTTTTTGGATGGCCTAGGAAGGGTTCGCGAATAACCAAATCGCGGGTCACAGCCATATCTAGACATTCGCGCCAGTTCCAACCCCCCTTGCTTTACTCACTATAGCGGGCGATAATTGGCCTGCGTCGTTCACTAGGCTCTGACCAAGGCAGGTCACCTATGACACGCGTGACACGCGCGCAAACGCCGCCATTCAATCCTCACACATTCCTCCGCGAAGTCGGCAGAGGCAAAACAAGTCTGCCGTCGCCGAACAAACACACGATCTTTTCCCAAGGGGATGCGGCGGATGCCGTGTTCTATATCCAGACGGGCAAGATCAAGCTCACCGTGGTCTCGCAGCAGGGCAAAGAAGCCGTTGTCGCGATTCTGGAAGAGGGGGCTTTTTTTGGGGAATCCTGCCTCGCCGGACACACGGTTCGCACGGCGACCGCGACTACGGTGGAAGACTCCAGTCTCCTGCGCATCGACAAAGATGCCATGATTCAGGTGCTGCATGAGAAGCCCGAGTTTGCCGAGCTGTTTACAGCCTATCTGCTGGCGCATACGATTCGTATCGAAGAGGATTTGGTGGATCATCTCTTTAACTCCAGCGAGAAGCGGCTCGCGCGAGTGCTGCTGTTGTTGGCCCACTTCGGCAAAGATGATAAGCCGGAGCCGGTGATCGCGAAGATCAGTCAGGAAACGCTCGCCGAGATGATCGGGACGACGCGTTCCCGCGTCAGTTTCTTCATGAATAGGTTCCGCAAACTGGGCTTCATTGACTACAACGGTGAGATGCACGTGCACAGTTCCCTCCTCAACGTCGTCCTTCACGACTAGCCCATACGATCACCTTCATCCTCTTCTGCTACCACGCTGCTACCAGGACAGGACAAACCAGGCCCATCTGCACCCACTTCATGGTCAGCCCGCTTAGGCTTCTTTGGCGATTCGTCGGCGGTCATCCTGGTAGCTCCGCGGTAGCAGTAAAATCTAACCCCTTGTCCTGCATTAGGATTTCGAGTGATGGCGAACCAGCAAATCGCGGGTCAAACTCTGCTATCATTCGATCCCTCCCACCGTTGCATTTATCTGCTGAAGTCCCTATACCAGGGGTCCTTGAAAACCCCCAAACTCCACATTCACATCGAGTCGGCCTGTCAGCGTCGGCTCTTCACAGAAGGAGCGTTCCATGACGAAACGTAACTTCAATTGGGTGCAGGGAATCGGTTTGGTAGCCACGGTGTTTGCTATGTCTGTTCTGGTGATCACGGATGGCCTGCAATGGACGTCGGTACCGGCCTATGCCACCGAGCGTGGTGAGGAACGGAGAGATGATCGGGGTGACCGGCGAGATGACCGGGGAGATGCGCGGGATACTCGGCAAGAGGGCCGGGAGGCAGCCAGGGAGGCGAAACAAGATTGCAAGAAAGCAGACGATAAAAGTAATAGGGAATGTCGGCAGGAAAAGCGAGATGCCAAGGACGATGCACGCGACGATGCCAGGGACATAAGACGAAAATAATCACAATAGTTGAACCGCTGACTTGGGGTGTAGGGTTCAAATGCTTTGCCCTACACCCCAGACACCTCTGGTTCTTAAATCTCATCTTCACCATTCGCTCCCTTTGCTACCACGCTGCTACCAGGAGAGGACAAACCAGCCCCACCAGGGACCAACCCCTCGCTCCCCTGTTCTGTGGTTTTCTGTGGTTTTAGTGGGTTGGTGTGGGGACTTGAGACAATTCCTAAACCGCGGGTCGAAAACTAGACTAACAAACCGCAGGTCGCTGGTTCGATCCGCCGGCTCTTGGGTTGACGTGCCCGCTCTCCCAAGTCGTTGGTCGCAGGACTTATCACTTCATCGAGCAAATGCAGCCGAAGCCTGAACCTGTGACCCCCGAACCGCAATACGCATCGGTGGGACCACTTTTACACTTGCCAGACTTACTCAAATCACTGCAATCCTTCCGACCCGAGCAAGAGCACGAGCCCCCGCCCTGTGGGTCCTTATCGCACTGCGCTTCGGAAACACCACCGTCGGCGCCATTGGGAGGTAGTACGACGATCAGATCATTGAGGCTTCCTAGGAGAAGTCTTTGGCCGGCATAATTTCCTTTCTGCCGGCTTACGAACTCGGTCAACGTCATCTCCTCTTTAGAACTCGTGCGAACCCGTACACGGCTGGAATCAATGCCCGCAGCTACGTCGTAGGTGGTCCCGCTGCGAGTTAAGTCGATGACGTAGGGGGCGCCTGCTGGTTGAGTTGCGATTGTCTGATTCGTGACTCGCACCTCTTTAATCTGTTTCTCGTCTCCGGCTGTGGAGCACGACGCCAATGCTAAAACAGCCACTGCTACGATTATCGTGTTCATCTTACGTCTCCTTTCCATCCGGATAGCGCGACAATCCGACCGTAGAGGAACCCGTACCGTCGGGCAAAATAAAGCCGGTAGGGGGTGCACTCCACCATTTTTTGATTCCTTTCACCCTGTTCCAAAAACCCCCACACTGGACTCAACATCCCATTCATTAATCCTCGAGAGTTTCTTGCTTCCTCCTCTGGGCGGTCCAAAAACAAATCGTTTTGGAGCTAGACGCCTTTACCACGTGCCGCATCGAAATTAGTGAAAATGCGGCGAGGCTCCTAACCCTGACAGGACACACCACAGTTATCAGCACCTATATCTGCCGATGTCAATGTCGCTTTTTGATGAAACTTATGTGACCAGACCTATTTACAAGCACTCTATACAAGAGCAAAATAAAACTTCTTCCCATCCCGAATTTCGAAGGTACATTCATGCCGCTCTCAAACGAGGTGCATAAATTTACCAGCGCTTGCGAGCATCTTATTGCGGGCATGGCGATGTATCGGCCACTCACCGAAGATGAGCGGTTGCTGATCAAGCACTACTGCAATGAAGTGCTAACCAAGGTTGATCAGCCACAGACCACTTCCGCGCAGGTCGAAATTCCTCTGTCCCCATGAGTTACCATGCGGGTCGCAAAAATCCAGGGCGTTCCGGCCGCTCTCGTTGAAAACCCACCATCGACTTATAATCACCTGATAAGAGACCCCCATGATAGTTAAACTCGCCCTCTTTCTGTCTGCATAACTGTTCTGCGTATCGTGTTCAAAATGCTATCCCACGGTAGAGTGTGAACAAGTCGATTTTTCGAGGGCTTCGACGTATCCAGAGCTGAAACTGAACAGAATATTTCAGCCGAAGAGCGAAATCGATCCCACATGGTTTCCCATCTGCGCCAGGATGCAAGATAATAGAGGTGACCGGGGTACGAATCGAGGAGAACAGGGCTGGGGAGAGGGAGAATAATGTATGCGTAGCGATCAGCCTCTCTCGGCTCTGTTCAACATTCCCATCGTCCTATTAATCGTGTGCCTCACCATTTCCGCGTACGCCGGCACTAAGCCGGCCGTGGACACAGCTAAGAATAATAGTGCCGAATACGAGGCATCTGCGAAGGAACTCCGCAAATCAGCTGAAGCAGGAGATGCATCCGCTCAAAACGCACTCGGCCTGCTGTACTACGAAGGCAAGGGTGTACCCAAAAACTATGGGCTAGCGAAGGAGTGGTTTGAAAAGGCCGCGAAGCAGGGACGCGCAGGAGCCCAAGTCAACCTCGGTACATTGTATCTTCACGGGGATGGGGCTCCGGAAAGCGCCCAGATGGCCTTATTCTGGTTTGAGCGGGCGGCAGCGCAGCGAGACGCTCTGGCTTTCGCGAAACTTGGGCGCATGTATGAACTGGGGCAAGGAGTATCCAAGAATCTAATACAGGCTCAGATGTGGTACAACCTCTCCGTAGCACATGGAGAGCAGCGAGCAGCAGAGGCTCGTGATGCTCTTACGAAACAGATGACCGCAGCCCAGATTGCCGAAGCCGAGCGGCTGGCGCAGGAGTGGAAGCCGAAAGCCAAATAATCGACCGACCGTCCACGAATGCGAAGCTACTTCACGGACTTACCAAACAGAGTATCTCCTACCACCTTGGCATGGCGGCTACCAGCGTCTA
Source organism: uncultured Nitrospiraceae bacterium (assembly GCA_963730935.1). GTDB lineage: Bacteria > Nitrospirota > Nitrospiria > Nitrospirales > Nitrospiraceae > Nitrospira_C. Next base: position 1,431,555 of record CAVSTP010000004.1, read on the forward strand.
ATGTTCCACCTTGTCCCTATGTTACAACGTCCAAATTGATATGAATTCAGCGGTGTTATGTTGGCGTGGTCGTCTCGCCAGACGTAAGCATGTCAGTGAATCGAGCCTAGGAAATATCCGAGTATAGAAACTTATACTACTTATACTATGAAGATACGCGTTGAGCGTCCCGCTGCCGTATGCACAGCCCGTGCGCGTGCTCTGAGCCGGTTGTGCGGTCGAACCTGACACCATACTCGGCTCAAGCATTATGTGGTATGACTAGTGCGGAAAAGCATCGGAGATTGAATGATGAGGAGCAATCAGCTCATGTCACCCCGATTTACCATTGCTCTCGTGCTGTCGATTGTGTGCCTCACCATTTCCTCTTGCGCCGACACTTTACCTCCTGAGCTCCATAAAAGTAACGCTATTGACGTGATTGACGTTGCAATGGCGGAAGAGCCCAGCAAATCCCCTGAGCCGGCGGAAGCAGTTAGCAGGTCCCACGAACCGGTGAAAGCGTTCAGCACGTCCCCTGAACCCCCGAAAGCACCCAGCACGTTGCTTGAACCGTGGGAAGCACCTAGCAAGTCCCGCGAACCCGTAAGAGCAGTCAGTAAATCGCCTGAGCCCCCGAAAGCACCCAGCACGTTGCTTGAACCGGCGGAACCACCTAGCAGGTCCCGCGAGCCCGTAAGAGCAGTCAGTAAATCGCCTGAGCCCCCGAAAGCACCCAGCACATTGCTTGAACCGGCGGAACCACCTAGCAGGTCCCGCGAACCCGTAAGAGCAGTCAGTAAATCGCCTGAGCAGGCGAAAGCAGTCAGAAGGTCCCCTGAACCCGAGAAAGCAGGCAGTAAATCCCCCAAACTTGTCAACGCACTCAGCACGTCCCATCAGCCAGCGGAAGAACTCAGCCCATTCGCTGAAGAAGGGAGCGCAACTGCGAATTACCTCCGCAAGTTAGCTGAAGCAGGAGACGCATCCGCTCAAAACGCACTCGGCCTGCTGTACTACGAAGGCAAGGATGTACCCCAGAACTCTGGGCGAGCGAAGGAGTGGTTTCAAAAGGCCGCGGAACACGGGCATGCGGGAGCCCAAGTCAACCTCGGCACATTGTATCTTCACGGAGATGGGGCTCCGCACAGCGCCCAGACGGCCTTAGTCTGGTTCGAGCGGGCGGCAGCGCAACGAGATGCTCTGGCTTTCGCGAAACTTGGGCGCATGTATGAACGAGGGCAAGGAGTATCCCAGAATTTAGTACAGGCTCAGATGTGGTACACCCTCTCCGTAGCACATGGAGAACAGCGGGCCGCAAAGATTCGTGACGCTCTCGCGAACCAGATGACCGCAGACCAGATCGCCGAAGCCCAGCGGCTGGCACAGGAGTGGAAATCGAAAGACAGACCAGGCGTTTTTCCGACCACCGCAGGCAGTAAATCCCCCAAACTTGTCAAAGTACTCAGCACGTCCCATCAGCCAGCGGAAGAACTCAGCCCATTCGCTGAAGAAGGGAGCGCAACTGCGAATTACCTCCGCAAGTTAGCTGAAGCAGGAAACGCATCCGCTCAAAACGCACTCGGCCTGCTGTACTACGAAGGCAAGGATGTACCCCAGAACTCTGGGCGAGCGAAGGAGTGGTTTCAAAAGGCCGCGGAACACGGGCATGCGGGAGCCCAAGTCAACCTCGGCACATTGTATCTTCACGGAGATGGGGCTCCGCACAGCGCCCAGACGGCCTTGGTCTGGTTCGAGCGGGCGGCAGCGCAACGAGATGCTCTGGCTTTCGCGAAACTTGGGCGCATGTATGAACGAGGGCAAGGAGTATCCCAGAATTTAGTACAGGCTCAGATGTGGTACAACCTCTCCGTAGCACATGGAGAACAGCGGGCCGCAAAGATTCGTGACGCTCTCGCGAACCAGATGACCGCAGACCAGATCGCCGAAGCCCAGCGGCTGGCACAGGAGTGGAAATCGAAAGACAGACCAGGCGTTTTTCCGACCACAGCAGGCCGATACCCCTGAGGCAGTTTCAGCGGGGAAAGTCTGTCCCTCACCTCACACTAGCCAGAACGGCTATGAACAGCGGCCTGCGACCAGGTTAGTCATCATACTAGTCCCACATACCCTGTCAGTTTCGACAGTTACTTCTTCGCAGACTGCTTATTCCTATGTCCGGGCATAAGAACGCGTATGACTGCATCAAGGCGTTTTCGGAAACGGATTTCACGGAGGACTTGAAAAGATTGATGTGCCAACGCTCATTCGGTCTCAATGCGTAGCTGATGCTCAATAGCTCTTCGACGTTTTTCATTGGCCTCATACGACCGATCCGAGGTGTCAAGAACGCCCTTCGACAAGCCGATTAGGTTGCCACCTGCTTGTCTAACAAATTCTCGCGGCGGCAGAAAACGGAGTTTTGCCCAGACGTGAAAGAGCGGAATCGCATACATCTTGGCGAAGAGATCGCAGGAGAGGCGTCGAAAAAGCTGATGGGCTTCTCGAAGCGTTTCCTGGGGCGCGAGCTTGGTATTGCTGTAAACGTTGGCATAGTAGATCAACGAATGCTCAATTTCCCCAGTGAGTTTGTAGAACTCGTTAATGGGCTCGATGACAAACTTGACGAAGATCTGCCCAACCACAAACACCACGACTCCAGATAATACGGTTAAAAACACCTGTCCAATCATGGGGCCCCTTCACTTCAAGAGAGTGGTCACCGGCACCCGCAGCGCCTTCGCCAGCTTCGCCAGGGTGCTCAGAGAGGGGTCGTGCATGCCAAGTTCCAAGCGTGCAAGGTAGCCATGAGACATGCCAGACTTTTTGGCGAGTTGCTGTTGTGTAAAGCCTCGATGCTCTCGAAGTCGCTTCAGGCGCATTGCCAGCTTCTCATTAATTGAATGCATTATTACCTATAGGTAATAGTAAAGTAAAGCGCCATGGTCCGAGTTCATCCCGGTGCTCCGTAGATTTTCCAGGCATAGATGGCGGCGATCATTGTCAGCTCATTTGGTCGGTTCTTCTACCACCACCGCGACTCCAGCATTTGTGACAACTACAAGAGAGCCCTTCGATCTCCTTGCAGCCTCGGCCGTTTCCCAGCGCTCTAATTCTTGTTGAATCTGCTCCGAGGAGTTGTCATCAAGAAATTCTCGCGACATCCTGACCCGATAAACCAATCGTCTTGCGGGATTTTCGATTGTGAAGAGTTCCGAGATGGTATCTGTGTCATGTCGGTCAGAAATCGTGCAGTCAGGAAAATTCATTTTAAGATAATTGCGTGCTGCTGAGATTTTGGTTTCCTCAGATCGTGGTCCGCTCATGGGGGGATCCTTTCTTGTCTTCCTAGACTCTCGATCTTGACTATTCCAGTAGATCCTTGGCCTTCACCTTGGGTGCCTTCGCCAGCTCTGCCAGCGTGCTCACAGAAGGATCATGCATCCCGATTTCTAGGCGTGCGAGGTAGCCATGCGGATCCCCGACTTCTTGGCGAGTTGCGATGCATCCGCGATGGGTCCAACTATTGTTTCGACATTGCCTGATGTGCCAATAACCGATCCCTGCCAGAAATACGCTAAAACAAACGTATCGCTATCCCATCCGACGAAACGAGCATTGAAGCACACAGAACAGGACGTAACATCCACCCGATCAAATTCAATAAATTAGAAACGGTCTCCGAATCCAGTTCGCTGACTTGCCATCCATGAGCAGACTGCAGGTTTGATAGAGCGGCTATTTAGTCTGGCCACTTGCGATCGGAGGAAAAGGAGGTGGGGTTTTGTGATCTTTCATCTTGATCACTTCTCTTCCAAGCAAATAAAGTTGTACCTCCAGAATATGAAGATCAGGCCCGCTTAGCGCCTCTCCCGTACGAAGCCGCTCCATGACCTCTCTAGCTTGGTCAACCAAATTGCGGACGACATCTCGGAGTTCCATACAATAGGAACACTAGCACGGTGTGCTTAGATGCAAAACTAGCAGTAATGCTAGCGCTAAACCTGTGGAAAACCTACGGGGTGAGGCGCCGGTCGCGCCGAATTTCAGATTGTGCCAAACATAGGCAGGCGAAGGGGACTTCTCCACACAGAATTGACACGTTCCACTCATGTGCCTATACTTCGCGCCCACTCACAATAACAGCTTTCCGAGAGCCTCCCGAAGGCCGAGTCGCCACTTTGCAGGGAAGGTGTCCCTTGCCACACGTGCCCATTGTGCCTCCTGAGCAAGCCTCCAAAGACGTCCAGGAGGTATACGAAGAGTTCTACCGCCGCATGTCGTTTCCTGCTCCACCGAATTTCATTATGACGCAGGGGCATTCGGCTACAGTAGCGCGTGGCACGTGGGAAGCCGTGAAAAATGTCCTTGTTTCAGGAGCGATACCCCGCTGGCAAAAAGAAATGATGTTTGTCGCGATCTCCAAGGATCGAGCGTGTCGCTACTGCACGGCTGCACATATTGCGTGTTGTCGCATGTTGGGTGTGAAGCCAGAGATGCTTGAGAGCTTGGTCCGCGATATCGATCACATACCCGATCCAAAATTGCGTGACATGATCAAATTCTCCCTCAAGTGTTCTCGTAATCCACAAGGACTAACGGACAGAGATTATGCAACTCTGCGTGAGCGTGGGCTTAGTCAACCCGAGATCCTGGAAATAATTGCGATGTCAGCACTCGCGGTTTATGCGAACATTCTCGCGGATGCCACGGCCATGGAATCAGACGGAATGTTCAATACGCTGTGACCTCCCCTCCTTCAGCCACAGGCTAGTCATCATCGTCAGGCGCTCCGATCTGTCCGCGAATCTCCCCTCCAGCGAAGTTGGCGGGAACGCCGGTACCCGCTGAATGCACGTTTGCGTAAGTGACGCCCGCACGGATCGCTCGGATCAGCTCAGCGAATTCACCGGGAGCGATGCCCTGTACTGCTGCTGATGCTGTCATGTTAGCGGCTGTCAAGGTCCCAGTCACAGTCCCTGATTGAGGACAGGTGGGTGCATGACCGGTCGGATCAGGATTGAGTGCAGTCTGGCAAAGAAAGACCACGATAGCACCGTTCACACCCTTTTGGGCGAAATGGATATGGGCTTGTCTGATGTCTCCCTCCAGTTCGGAATAGTGGAGGGTGTACGTCATCGAGGTGCCATCCTCACTGATTTCCACTCGGAACCTACCCCTTGCTCGAGTGGAGGTCGCCGGAACCTCTTCAACCCCCTGCAATGTTGCTCGGAAAAATTTCCCGCCATGCCCCTCCCGACTACTCACCGGACCGGGGACCAAGACCCCAAGCATAACGAGAAGAACGGCTGGCACTAACGGTCCTATACCAAGCGGTCGCATGTTGGTCATGATGTTCCCCTCCTTCTTCCACAACCTTTTGCAAAAACCAGTCGCATTGTACCTGGCTGTCTTTTGACTAAAAACTGTCAAAGTTAACAGGGCATCCTCTCGCTTGTTCGACGCCTCGGGATCATTCCTTTGTCTAGCCTGCCTTCCATAATCATCAATACCTGACACGTCTGTTATGTCTTGCTCAAACCTCGGCATGTTCCATTGTGAACCCGGGACACTCTGCTAGGGGTGCTATAGTCTCACCCCCAGAGTTTTCCCGAGTTGAGCACCATCCGTTCTCCGCCATAGTGAAATAGGAGCCGCATAGTCCTTCCCATCCCGCATCCCGCGTTATGGCACGGTCGGCACTCCTAGCCAGACAAAAGTTCCGCTGATCAAGGCACCCGATGGTATGTCAGACCTTCTCATTGTTCTCACCCCAGCGAGGGAGCTCAATCCGTCAGATTTTTTGTACAGTCCTCTTCTCTAGTATTTGCGTCCTAGGCTTGACCGGCTGCGGTGGCGACAGTGGCCCGACCCCTGGCAGTTTGGCGGTCACCACCACCTCACTTCCCGAGCAGACAGTCAACCGTCCCTATTCGGCTTCAATGAGCGGCTCGGGAGGCGCGCCCCCTTACACGTGGTCCGTCTCGCCGGCACTTCCTGGCAATCTCTCGTTGGATGCGACAACCGGTGCGATCACCGGCACACCGACGGCGGCGGCAACGACGACACACACGTTTACGCTGCGCGACACCTCGGCCCCTTCACAAACCGTCGAACAGCCGCTCAACTTGACCATCGAGCCACCGCTCGCGATCACTACAACCTCCCTTCCGGACGCAAGTATCAGCTCGTCCTATAACGAGCCTGTCGAAACCGTTGGAGGTATCGGAGCCCTGAACTTTAGCCTTGTCCTCCCAGGCACAGGCACTCTTCCCCAGAATCTCAGTCTGAATCCGACCACCGGCATCATCTCAGGAACACCGATTGCCCCAGCCGGCACCTTCCCGTTCACGGTCCGGGTTCAAGACACAAGCGGGCAACAAGATACGAAAGATCTCTCGGTTCGTGTCACCCCTACCACTCCACCTCAGATCACGACCAACTCGCTACCGGATGGCAGAACCGGTCAGCTCTACAGTTCTAGAGTGCAGGCAACTGGAGGGATTGGAGCACTCGCCTGGACTGTCTCCGCCGGAGCTCTCCCACCGGGTCTGAATTTGAATCAATCGACCGGCGTGATTTCGGGAACGCCGATTTTGCCGGTAGGCACCTCGTCGTTTACCGTCCGGGTTCAAGACGCAGCAGCGCAAAGCGCCACGAAAGCGCTGTCGATCACCATCAGCCTGTTCAATGTGCCAAATATCACGACCACCACGCTCCAGGGAGGAACAGTCGGTCAAGCCTATAACCAGACGTTACACGCGACTGGAGGCCTAGGGGCCCTCACTTGGAGTGTCACCAGTGGATCGCTCCCAGCGGGTCTCACGCTCAGTTCGGCTGGAACCATTTCGGGCACTCCAGCTACTGCAGAAAACTCGAATTTCAGCGTAACGGCCACAGACACATTCGGTCAGTCGGACACGCAGGGTCTCTCGATCGCCGTCAGCGCGGCCAATCCGGGGCCCGGCAATGAACCAAATCCGGGGCCCGGTAAGGGAAAAGATGAAGGGCCAGGTAAGGGAAAAGAAGAGGGGTCAGGTAAGGGACCAAAATGAGGAGCCAGGCTAGACGCCGATGTTGGACTCCCAGAAAACTTGGATCGTTCATTGGTGGATGAAAGTAGTGGTAGCCAAGATGCGGAGGGCGGAGGGCATTCCTCAGGCTGATGCCCCCTGCTCTGGTAAGCGTCAACCATCACGCTTGTGAACCGGACCCTCTGCTAGGTGCTATAGGTCTCACCCCCAGAGTTTTCCCGAGTTGAGCAGCATCCGCTCTCCGCCATAGTGAAATAGGAGCCGCATAGTCCTCCCAATCCCGGATCCCGCGTTATGGCACGGTCGGCACTCCTAGCCAGATAAAAATTCCGCTGATCAAGGCATCCGATGGTATGCCGGACCTTCTCATTGTTCCCGTCCCAGCGAGGAAGCCCAATCCCTCAGATTTTTTGGGGAGTCATCTTCTCTAGTATTTACGTCCTAGGGTTGACTGGCTGCGGTGGCGACAGTGGCCCGACCCCTGGAGGTTTGGCGGTCATCACTACCTCACTTCCCGAGGGGCAAATTAACCAGCCCTATTCGGCTTCAGTGGGCGGTTCGGCAGGCACGCCGCCTTACTTGTGGTCGGTCACGCCGGCGCTTCCTACCGGACTTTCGTTCAACACGCAAAGCGGAGCAATCACCGGGACACCGAGCACGGTGGGAACCAGTTCGCATACATTTACCCTGGCAGATTCCTCGATCCCTCCACAAACGGTAGAACAATCTCTCAGCTTAACCATCAAACCTCCGCTCTCAATTACGACGACCTCGCTACCGGCCGGAAATATCGGCGCGGTCTATGGTCAGCCTATTCAAACCGTTGGTGGTTTCGGACCGCTGACCTTTAACATCGTCATCCCAGGTACAGGCACACTCCCACCGGGTTTCAATCTTGATACGACCACTGGCACGATTTCAGGAACGGCGACTGCAACTGGCAGCTTCCCGTTCACCGTCCGCGTTGCAGACACTAGTGGACAACAGGCCACGCAAGCTCTCTCGATTCGCATCGACCCGACCAACCCGCCACAGATTACGACCACCTCGCTGCTAGCTGGCACGGTCAGTCAGCCCTACAGTCAGTCCTTGCAGGCAGCTGCTGGGATTGGCACACTTACTTGGAGTATCCCTGTGGGATCGCTCCCACCGGGTCTCACGATGTCCCCCTCGACTGGACCCAGTGTAATCATTTCAGGCACTCCAACCAGTCAAGGAGCCTTCAACTTCACGGTGAGGGTCACAGACACCTTGGGGCAGTTTGCCACCCGTGCTCTCTCGATTACGGTTAACTTGCCCAGCCCGCCTCGGATTACGACGACCTCGCTGCCCGCTGGAAGCATCGGCCAGACCTATAACCAACCTGTGCTAACCCAAGGAGGGACCGGACCGCTCACCTTTAGCATCGCCTCAGGCACATTCCCCCCCGGTCTCAACCTGAACGCAAGCACCGGCACAATCACTGGAGCGCCGACTGCTACCGGCAGTTTCCCGTTCACCGTTCGCGTCGCCGACACTTTCGGACAGGCGGCTACGCAAGCGCTTTCCATTCTTGTTAATACATCCAATCCGCCACAGATTACACCCGCCTCGCTGCCAGGTGGAACAGTCGGTATGGCGTACGGTCCGACGACGTTACACACAACCGGAGGCAATGGCACACTTACCTGGAGTATTTCTGCGGGATCGCTCCCACCGGGTCTCACGATGTCCCCCTCAACTGGATCCAGTGTAACCATTTCAGGCACTCCAACCAGTCAAGGAACCTTCAACTTCACGGTGAAGGTCACCGACTCGTTGGGTCAATCTGACACTCAGGATCTGTCGATTACCGTAAGCCCGGCACCTCCCCCCCTCTCAATTACCACAACTTCGCTCCCCGCCGGACCGATCGGTCAACCCTACAGCCAGACCTTGCAGGCGACTGGAGGGACTGGAGCGCGGACCTGGAGCATCTCCGCAGGGACACTGCCAGCGGGCCTGAAGTTGGATGCGACGACCGGTGCGATTGCAGGAACGCCGATCCTGCCAGCAGGCACATCGTCGTTTACCGTCCGGGTGCAAGACGCAGGGGGACAATCGGACACGCAAGCGCTGTCGATCCTGATCAACGCATTCAACCCGCCGGATATCACGACCACCACGCTTCCGGCAGGAACTGTCGGTCAGGCCTACAATCAGACGCTGCAAGCAATGGGAGGCGTAGGGACACTCGTCTGGACTCTTGCTGGTGGATCGCTCCCAGCGATGCTCTCCCTAAGCCCGGCTGGTGTGATTTCAGGCACTCCGACCACTGCAGGAATCGCGAATTTCACCGTGCGAGTCACAGACTCGTTGGGTCAAACTGACACGCAAGCGCTGTCGATCCTGATCAACCCTGCCGCGCCACCACCTAACCCGCCTCGTATCACGACGACCACGCTGCCGGATGGAATCGTCGGTCAACCCTATAATCAGACGCTACAAGCGACGGGAGGCACCGGGGCACTCAAGTGGAGTCTCTCCGGTGGTTCGCTGCCGGCGATGCTTTCGCTGAGTCCAGCTGGTGTCATTTCAGGCACGCCGACCAATGCAGGAAACTCGAATTTCACAGTACAAGTCACAGACTCATTGAATCAGTCCGACACGCAGGCTCTCTCGATCGACGTCAGCGCGGCCAATGAGGGGCCAGGTAAGGGGAAAAAGTGAATAGCATGGGTAGAACCTTCGACAGAAAGAACCCATTAGAGTGCATCCTTAACAGCCGTTTGTCGCTCAATACTCCCCCTTAGGTCCCAGTTCGTGGATTAAGTCACTCTCCGTGAAAGACCCGATCCTTTGGGCCATTGTCTCGTATCCAGCCAAATCAGGATAAGTTTCAGAACATCTTGTCCCGACCAACGGACAAAGTGGGCGGAATCGCGGCCAGGTCCGGGTATTCATGATCGCATCTCCTTGATTCCTGAGAACATCTTCGTCAACCCCTTAGGCTTCAGAAACGGGCCTGACGCTTGCACTACTTCAGAAAATTGAGGAGGAACCCATGTATACACATATGCTATTGGCTATGACCGCTGTGCTGATCAGTTTGGTTTCAGGCTGTACGACGGAAAAGCACTATGACGCTCCACCGCCGACGGTCATTCACGAGGATAATAGGTCATCTGCCCCGGATGCACGTTCGGAAGCGCGGGAGGGGGCCCGTCAGGGGGCACGCGAAGGCGCTTACGACTCAGTCAGATAGAAACGACCGAGCCAAACGCGAGCTGGTTTCTGAGGCTTCATCTCCAGCCCATGATTAACTTGGTTCGGCGAAGCCGTTCTGACGGCTGGGAGCAGGTTCGTAACACAACGGTCGTGCAATGCCCACACTATACCCCAGGCATCGCACGGGGTTGTAATTGTCACCCTCTAGGGCACTCCTAGTGTCGGACAAATAAAGCCGGTAGGGGGTGCCCTCCCCCAAACTTATTTTTACCCGTGGCCAGCCGCAGTAACCCCTTATAATCCCCGCGGGTATGATGCCCCGGGCCCGGTCCACCCGGAACTGGTCACATTCGCAAGATCGTCGAGCAGTGCCTTGAACCGTCCGATGGCATTCGGCAGAAAGGCGTCAAGCTGATTCGCATGCTTGCGGGACCCGTTGAGCCTCTGCTTGCGTCACCGCATCGTGCTTCGTCGCTGACTTCGGTTTGCTGGGTGCTTTTCCTTGCGTGGACGGCGGCGATCATCAGGCGGACCCCTTCCCTCAGCGTGCTAGTTGACGGTAAGAAAATCACTGGCAAATTGTTTTATTAGGGGCTCAACCACCTCGGTAACTCGATCTGTTATTTGCTGACCGATCATTGCAACCTGTACTCTGTTCCATGTACGCGCGGACATTTTTTGCTCCGGTCTGTTCAGCAATGACACTGCCTGGTGGAGTTCAACTTCTATGGCTAAACAATAGGTTTCCGCACTGCTGTGCTTGAGGGGGTTCACCTTCACGTAAAGAAAGGGTGCGGAGGGGGTCTGGAGTCGTTCTGATGCACTGAGAATCCTTACCCCGTTAGACTGAAGAACCTGTTCGACGCTTGTGCGAATCGCATCCCGTGAAAAGCCAGCAGCTTCTTCCTCTGACAAAAATGTCTCTACGATAACCTCTACCCCAGGGAGCCTGCGTAGTGATTCACGGTCCTCAACCCGCCCTGCTCGCGCGGCGCTGGTGTCGAGGTGACTCAGAACCATCAAAGCCAAAATCAGGACATATCGCATGACATTTCCTTTGCGCTGCTCGGTGGAGGTTCTGGCGTAAATGGCGGCGGGCATCGCAATTGATCCTCCTCATGGGTGACATCCAGGAACATGCACTGCGTCTCATCGCCACTTTTCAACATCGAGAATCGGGCCTTTCCATTGGCCAACTAAGCTCCGTAGGCCCCTCTGCTCGGGACTGTCTATAGCCACTACGGCCAGTTCGCGTCTGGATAGTTGCTCCCGGCTCGGTGGGGGTATTCTATAGGTTATTAGAAAGTAAACGGCAACGCCTGCAGCCGCTTGGTCAGTCGCAGATTTTCGCCATCATCAACAGGACAATCGATCACAGCCGGCACGTCGCGCTGCAAGGCATCCTCGAGGATTGGACGGAGTTCCGCAGCCTCCGTTACGCGATAGCCGGCGGCCCCAAAACTCTCCGCATAGCGCACGAAATCCGGATTGCCGAAATCCACCGACGAGGTTCGGCCGAAACGAATTTGCTGCTTCCAGCGAATGACGCCGTATCCATTGTCCCGCCAGATCAGGATGACCAGCGGGAGCTTCAGCCGGACCGCCGTCTCCAGCTCCTGGGAATTCATCATGAATCCTCCGTCTCCTGTCACCGCAACCACTCGGCGCTGCGGATACAAGAGCTTCGCTGCAATCGCGCCCGGCACGGCAATCCCCATGGCGGCGAATCCGTTGGAAATGATGCAGGAGTTGGGCGTCTCGCAGGGAAACATTCTGGCCATCCAAAGCTTATGGGCACCCACGTCGCACACCACCACATCATCGTCCCTGAGAGCAGCACGCAGATCGCGCATGATGTGCTGCGGGCGCATCGGCCAAGACGGAGGACCAGCGAGCTCAGTCTCGAACCCATCGGTGACCGTCTTCCTGGCCTGCCGGGCCCATGACGAGTCGAAGGACGAGGAAGAGAGGTGCTCCTGGATCAGCGGCAGCGACAAGCGCAGATCGCCCAGCTCTCCCACATCGACGATGTAATGCTCGTCCACCTCGGCCGGCAAGCCGTCCACGTGGACAATATGTTTGTCCCTGCGTGGATTCCAGAAGCAGGGCGCGTACTCCACAAAGTCATAGCCGATGGCCAGGACCGCATCGGCCTGCTCCATTACCACCGCGGCATAGTCCCGCGCGGTAAGCCCCAGCGTATGGAGCGATAGAGGATCGCTGTCGGGCATCACGCCCTTGGCCATGAAGGTCTGCAGCACGGGAATCTGGAAGGCCCGGGCAAAGCTTCTCACCACTTCGGAGGCGTCCCTACGGATCACGCCATTTCCAGCAAGAATGACCGGACGCTTCGCGCCTGAAATGGCACGCACGGCGCGCTGCACTTGGGAGGGCGACGGCTCCGGCATGACCGGCGCTTGCACGGCAAGCGGTCTCAGTGCGGCCTCATCGAAGATCGAGTCGGCCACATCTTCGGGCAATTCCAGATGCGTCGCACCCGGCTTTTCTGTTTGGGCGATTTTAAAGGCCTTGCGCACGGCCTCAGGAATGACGTCGGCACTCGGGATCGAGGCATTCCACTTGGTGACCGGCTTGAACATCGCCATCACATCAATGTACTGGTGGGACTCTTTATGGCGGCGGTTCAGAGAGGCTTGTCCCGTGATAGTCACCAGCGGAGCGTGATCGAGGTAGGCGTCGGCAACGCCCGTCAACAGATTGGTCGCGCCCGGCCCCAACGTCGAAAAGCACACGCCCGCCTGTCCGCTGAGCCGGCCGTACACATCCGCCATGAACGCTGCGGCTTGTTCATGCCGCGTGGCGACGACCTGGATCCGCGCATCCACCAAGGCATCGGTGAGTGCCAGCGTTTCCTCTCCGGGCACGCCAAAGATGAAACGCACGCCCTCGTGTTCCAGACACCGCACCAGCAACGTCGCCGCATTCATCAGACCGCTGCTCCTTTATTGGGCCACCAAGCTTGCTCGTTCTTTCTACGAGGCAGGGCTGATTGGTCTCTCACTGCGCAAACCTTCTCACCCGCCCAGACCCCGCACAATCCTTTTCACCCACCGATCACCGATTGCTTTGCAATCGTTTACCCGGGACGTACGCTTTGCCCATGCGAGCACCGCCTATCAATGATCCCTCCAAGCTTGCTTGTTCATTCCCTCAAGAAGCAGCCTGGATCAGTCCAAACGTGCGCGCGTCTTCTCCTCAAGGGATGGAGGCTGATTCGTCTCCAACTGCGCGCTTCGACGAGCACCGCCTGTCTAAAAATACGATGGGTCTCGTGTGCGCGTTCGGCGAGCAAGAGAGACCAACGGTCCTCGTCGCCCTGCGCTTGGTGTGGTCGAGCCGAAGCTTGGAGCGCAAGACGCCGTCTTCGCTACCCAGGCTCCACCCATCGACGGAGCGGAGGCAACCATCCACCTCTCACAGAATGACCTCGCAGGGCTGCAGAAAGACTTTGAGCGGGACCTCTTCGCCATGGTTGGCGTCAATCAACTTCACATAGAGCTGCTTCACCGCATCGGCCAGCGCCGGTACCTCCTGATCCTCGACGGCGAGCATGAACGAGACGTTCCGATCCGTCCAGGCATGCTCCGAGACGGACCCCGTCTGTCCCTTCCCGCCCAGCCCGGAGGCCACGGTGTAGCCTTTGACGTTGAGCTCGGCCAACAGGCGGCGTACGTTGGCCTCCAACGCATCGCGGCAGATAATGGTCAGCATCTTCATGGCTTCGACTTCTCCTCGTACAAACTGTGAGACACGCACAACGATCGGTACCCGTTGGATGACCGTATTTATCCTGATGCCGAGAGGCCTGCTTTCTCAACATCCACTGACCCCATGAACGCCTCAAAGTGCGACTGCAACCCATAGGCGCCGTACAAGACTTCGAGATCTTTCATCACGCGTCCCACCGAGGCGACGAGTTGCGCTTCTTCTCGTTTCACCTGGAACCGCAGTCGAGAAACTTCAATGGCACGGCGTACGGCGAACAATAACGTGCTTTCCTCGAGGGGTTTCACCAACACGTCATAGGCACCCGCGTCCATCGCCTGCCGAAAGAGGTCTTCCTGATGTTTTTCGACCAGAAGCAGCACCGGGCATTCGGGATGAATTTTTTGTACAGCCCGGACAAAGCCGATGCCTTCGAGGCGGGGCTGGTGTGCGTCACACAGAATGGCCGAATAGTCCATCGACCTGATCCGCTCCAAAGACGTCAGGACGGTGTCGGCCGTGTCGATGTGCGCCTGTGGAAGCTTGAGACGCAAGGTCGAAGACAGGGTATTGAGGAGATGAGGATCGTCTTCAATGATAAGGACACGAGAGGGTTGCATGGTCGTTCCCATAAGAAAGATGTGTATGATTCAACGTCCCGCTCTCGAGGCAGGTATGCCGTGGCACACGCGCGTCCGAGTTTGCGGCTGAGTCGAAGGCAAGGCGATGACTATTGCACCCGCCAACTTGTGTGTCATTATATGATAGTTTGTGCTGAGAGTGTCCGAGACAATTTTAAGGAACCTCACGGGAGGTAAAGAGAGCGCAGCCCTATGAGAATCTGGCCTGGGAGTCCCTATCCGTTGGGAGCCACGTGGGACGGCGAAGGAGTGAATTTCGCGCTGTTCTCTGAAAATGCGACGGCCGTGGAGCTCTGTCTCTTCGGGAGATCGGACAGCCCTCTGGAGACGCACCGCATTCGGATCGAAGAATGCACTGACTTCGTCTGGCACGTCTACCTACCCGAGATACGGCCCGGACAACTCTATGGCTACCGTGTCCACGGCCTGTACGACCCGGAAGTCGGCCTCCGATTCAACCCATCCAAGGTCCTGATCGATCCGTACGCGAAGGCGATTGCCGGCAATATCGACTGGTCGGACGCGCTGTTCGGGTACCGGATCGGTGATCCGAAGGCCGACCTCTCCCTCGACGATCGGGATAACGCCGGCTTCATACCCAAATGTGTCGTCGTCGACCAAGCGTTCACCTGGGGCGGCGACCAACTGTTGCGGACGGCGTGGGATCGGACGGTAATCTACGAAGTGCATGTGCACGGATATACCGCGCGACACCCGGATGTCCCCAAGCACCTGCGCGGCACCTATGCCGGACTCGCGACGCCGGAAGTGATCGAGCATCTGCAGCAGGTGGGTGTCACCGCCGTCGAACTTTTACCGGTCCATCACTTCATCCGCGACCATCACCTGATCGAGCGCGGTCTCACCAATTATTGGGGCTATAACTCGATCGGGTTTTTCGCGCCGGACATTCGCTATGCGACCTCGTCGGATAGCGCCCACCATGTCTGGGAGTTCAAGACGATGGTCAAGGCGCTCCACAACGCGGGCATCGAGGTCATCCTCGACGTGGTGTACAACCATACCGGAGAAGGCAATCACCTGGGCCCGACGCTGTCGTTTCGCGGGATCGACAACGCCTCGTACTATCGGCTGGTCCCCGACCACCCGCGCTACTATCAGGACTACACCGGCTGCGGCAACACGCTGAACGTCCGCCATCCCCGGGTCCTGCAACTCATCATGGACAGCCTGCGATACTGGGTGCTCGAAATGCATGTGGACGGCTTCCGATTCGATCTCGCCTCCACGCTGGCGAGGGAGCTGCACGACGTGGACCGGCTCAGCGCGTTTTTCGACATCATTCATCAAGATCCGGTGCTCTCCCAAGTGAAACTGATCGCCGAACCCTGGGACTTGGGAGAAGGCGGCTACCAGGTCGGCAACTTTCCGGCTGGTTGGGCCGAGTGGAACGGCCGGTATCGCGACGCCATCCGGCGCTATTGGAAAGGCGACGGGGGGCAAGTGGCGGAGCTGGCCTATCGGCTGTCCGGAAGCAGCGATCTCTACGAAGCAGGCGGCCGCCGGCCCCATGCGAGCATTAATTTCGTCACGGCGCACGACGGATTCCCCTTGCACGATCTCGTCTCGTACAACCAGAAGCACAACGAAGCCAACGGGGAGGAAAACCGTGACGGCACGGACGACAATCTCAGCTGGAACTGCGGCGTGGAGGGACCGACAACGAAGCCGTCGATCGTGGCACTGCGGGAACGACAGAAGCGCAACATGCTCGCCACGTTGCTCTTGTCACAAGGGGTCCCGATGCTCTGCGGCGGCGACGAAATGGGGCGGACACAACATGGCAATAACAACGCGTATTGCCAGGACAGTGAGATCAGCTGGGTGGACTGGACGCTCAACAAACCGCAGCAGGCGCTCCTGACCTTCACCAGGGGCCTCATCGCGCTGCGGCAGAAACATCCGGTGTTCCGGCGCCGCCGGTTCTTCCAAGGCCGCCGTATCCGCGGGACGGAAGTCAAAGATCTCTACTGGCTGCGCCCCGACGGAAAAGAGATGACGGATGAGGACTGGGCCCTAGGCTATGTCCGCTGTCTGGGCGTCCGGTTGGCCGGCGACGCAATGGACGAGAAAGACTCAAAGGGAAAACCACTTCAGGACGAAACCTTCCTCGTGCTGCTCAACGCGCACCACGAGCCCAGGCCATTTACGCTGCCCGCGCACAAGCGCGGCGTACGATGGCAACCGGTGTTTGACACCGCCCTCTATGACAAGAACGGAAAGCCAGTCACGCTCTTGAGGGGGGGAGATCAGTATGATCTCGAAGCCCGCTCACTCGCCGTGCTCCGCTTGCGACCCAAACAGTCCCCCGTCCCATAAAAACGAGGGGGGATGGATCAGTCTGGTCAGTCCTTGTGCTCGCGAAAGGGTCAGCGGTTGGACATGTAACCACTGCCCCCGCGATGGGTGAAACCGCACGGCTCCGCCGCTGCTCGGCTCCGCAACTCGGTCCGTCCTGGACTTCGTCCGAACGGACCATCGAACAGTGCGTCTCGCCATCGATAAAGATCGACCGCAGCAGCGGCGCCGTCCATCCCTCGCAAGTCGCAGGTGGTTCCACGTCCAACCGATGGAAAACAGACAGCATGCGCGCACATTTGGACTGATCCACGCTGCTCCTTATGGGAAGGAGCAAGCGAGCTTGGAAGGATCACTTGTAAGTCGGTGCTCGCATGGGCTAAGCGAAAGGCACCGAGAATTAGATGAGGGATTTGACTAGTCTGGACGGATCGCGGACGATGCTAAGACTGAACCAGGAGTTTTACGGAGGGGCCCATGAGTGAGAGCGGCGGAGGGGCGCTACCTGGCCCCGATCTAGGCACAGATGGAGCGGCATCGAGCGAACTCCGCGACGGAGGCGTGTTCCTCGGCCACTTTAATGGAGAACCGGTGCTGCTGGTACGCAAGGGCACGGCCGTGCATGCCATGGGAGCCAAGTGCACGCACTATGGGGGCCCTCTGGCCGAAGGTCTGTTCGATGGATCGACCGTTCGCTGTCCTTGGCATCACGCCTGTTTTCGACCCGAAACGGGAGAAGCCGTTCATGCTCCGGCCATCGATCCAGTGCCCTGTTATACGGTTGAGCACCGTGGCGGCCGCCTGTTTGTGACAGGGACGACATCCCAGCCTGCTGCCCCTGCTCTGTCCACCTCTGTCCCGTCATCCGTCGTCATTGTGGGAGGTGGGGCGGCCGGATTTGCCGCCGCTGAGATGCTCAGGCGCCGGGGCTATCAACAACCGGTGACCATCATCTCGGCCGATGAAGACGGTCCTTATGACCGCCCGAATATTTCGAAGGATTATTTGGCCGGCAACGCCCCGGAAGAATGGATTCCGCTCCGGCCACCTGATTGGTACCAGAAGACCAGAGTCGATCTGCTCACGAGCCGGCGAGTGGTCAGACTCCTTCCCGACAAGCGCTCGGTCGAGCTCGACGACGGCCGCCATCTCGAATACGGAGCCTTATTGCTCGCAACCGGCGCATCGCCGATCAGGCTGGATGTTCCTGGCGCCCAATTGCCGCACGTCCACTATCTCCGGACCTTGGGAGACAGCCGCACGATCATCGAGCGCGCGACACGGGCGCGACGCGCGGTGATTGTCGGTGCCAGTTTTATCGGATTGGAGGTCGCGGCTTCCCTCCGGACGAGGAACCTCGACGTGCACGTGGTGGCACCAGAGGAGATTCCCATGCAACGGGTGCTCGGCGACGAGCTAGGCCGATTCGTACGCGGGCTGCATGAGCAACATGGCGTGCAGTTCCACCTGGGACAGACCGTCGCGTCGATCGCCGAGCAATCCATCACGATGAAGAACGGGACGAAGCTTGATGCCGACCTGGTGGTCGTGGGAATTGGTGTCCGACCGAATATGGAATTGGCTAAGCAAGCTGGGTTGGCAGTCGATGGCGGTGTCCAGGTGGATGAATACTTGCGCACGAACGTGCCCGAGATATGGGCCGCCGGCGACATCGCACGCTGGCCGGACCGCTACACCGGCACATCCATACGGGTCGAGCATTGGGTCGTGGCCGAACAGCATGGTCAAGCCGCCGCACGAAACATCTTGGGTGCCAATCAGCCGTACGCCATCGTTCCCTTTTTCTGGAGCGCCCATTACGACGTGACGATCGGCTACGTGGGCTTTGCGCACGAATGGGATGACGTCAGCGTGATAGGAAGCATCGCGGATCGCGATTGCTTGGTCGCCTATCGCAAGAACGGAAAAACCCTGGCGGTGGCTTCCGTGAACCGCGATGCCGAGTCCCTGCGGATACAGGTTGCGATGGAGCGCGGCGATGTCGCCGCAGTTGAGGCCTCTCTTCGGTGACGGTAAGAGGATCAACCATTCCTGTCCGATGACTAACGGGACACAGGCTCGGGCTCAGGATGGTTCAGAGACTGAAATAGTGTCGAGGTATTGAAGCGATGAGCGGGATTCAATGGATGATCCACCTGAACGCTCTTATTGTGAGTGTTCCGATATGCCCTGAGAGCTGCTTGCACGACACGCAGAAGAAATTCGGTTTCGTTCTCGGCTCGGGGAACTTCAAAGACGACTATGGACGACGACATCAAACCTCCTGATTATGTGTGAATGACACCGGCGACTCCCGAATGTTCTGACACGCATGGAGCACTAGGAGGCCGTGTTGTCACTGAGCTCGGCATAGTGCTGGGCCCAGGCCAGGAACATGTCCCCACTGTCGTGCATGAGCTCTGCGCCCTTCCGCAACGTATCGACCAACTTGTCAGGTTTTCCTTCTTCCCTGAGGTCTGCAGCGCGGCGTTCCAAGGCTGGCGCCAACTTGGCCATCAACGCGGCCATCTCACCCAGGAGTTGCAGGACGTCATGTTCCTTCTCCCGCGGGGCTCCTGTTTCCACCACCACCTCGCCGCTTGCTGCGGCTTTGGCCTTGGACGGGTGCGGAAAGAGCTGCGAGAGGCGATCGACGAGGATCTGTGCTTCCGGCGTGCTGGTGCGTCTCGGCTCGCTGGCAACATGATCCCACGCCAGCGTGTGGATGCCCGCCTCGGTCAGCCCCACGCGGATGGTCTCCGCCATCGCCTCTACGGTCAGTTCGGTCCAGGGCCGCAAGTCTAACACCCGCTGGTCCGCCCTTCGGGGAGGCGGGCTCTCGTGGATGAGCACCCAACAACGGTCAAACATCGAGGTGCGGAGTGTGCTCGGTATGTTGAGCACGGTCAGCCGTGAGGTGCAGAGTGCCGTCACCAACAGCACGAACTGAAGATCGGGCATCTCAGGACGATGAATGTCGAGCGTCTGCACGGTCTGTGGACTCCTATGTGAGGCGTCTGAATGTCATCTGGGGCGACGCCCCCGCGCCCCTGACAACTCGACTCACTCGCCGGCATGTTCTTGGAAAAAGGCGTCGACGCGTTCGAGCAGTTGTGCCTTGATTTCATCCGCCGTGCCATTCGTCACATGCAGCGTCATCCTGCCCGCCGAACCGTCCGGCAGTGCTAGGGAGGCCTGAGCATCTGCCGGTTCGTGTGTCTTGACCTTATCCAACCGCATGCCGTAGCTCAGCGTATAGCGTATTTGAGGCTTCTCGAGCGTTGCCTGTGTGTGCGCGTTTGCCATAATTCGCCTCTGTGATCGGCCACGGTCGACGATCCGGCCTTGGTGATTAGGCTTGTGCGATCGCCGCTACCGGTTTCTGGACGAACTCTTTGTACCCGTACCGCGCCGTCAAATATTCCTTGGCCTCATCGCTGACATATTCGGCAAATTTATAGCGATCATCCTCGACGGTCTTGGCGTCCGCCATCACCTGGTCCGTCGGAATCGCATATTCGATATTGCAGGACGTATAGGCTTGAATATAGGTCGGACCGACCTCACGGGCGATCAGCACCGCCTTCTTAATACAGCTTTCCACCCGACGCGGATTATTCGGCACGACGGTGGCGATGTAGGCACAGCCGGCGATTTTGGCCATGGCCACCATGTCCATCTTCTCGAATTTCTTGCCGAGCGGCGCCATCTTGAGCACCGCCCCTCTGGTCGTCATGCCGCTTTCTTGTCCGCCCGTGTTGCCGTACACCTCATTATCCAGCATGATTGTCGTGAAGCGTTCCTTCCGGAACCACGAATGGAGTACCTGCTGAAATCCGATGTCGGCCGTGCCGCCGTCGCCCGCCATCACGACGACATCCTTGGGCTGATCGCCGAATCGGATGCGCAAGCCACGCGACAAGCCGCTGGCCACGCCGTTTTGGTCGCCGTAGTTGCCGTACACGAAGGGAATGGCCGCCTGCGAAATCGCCAGCCGGCCGCATCCCGCCGTCCCGACCATGATCGTGTCTTCGGGATTGGGGACTGCGATGACCGCCAACCGGATGAACAGCGTCATGGCGCAGCCGGCGCACATCGGATGTTCCTCGAGAATTTCCTTGAAACTCCCCATCTGCGAGACCGTGGTCTTCTTCCCGAATGGCCCGTGCTCCACCATGTCGCGGTACTCTTTCGGCATGAACGCTTCAAATCCTGGTGAAAACTTCACATAATTGAGACTCATCGAACACCGTCCTCTCTTGTGGGTCGGCGCAGGCGCGCCGATAAGCAAATTGTTCTTGTCTGGTCGGCCCGCGCCTTTCCGGTCAACCCCCGCGTCCGGCCAATACCTCGGATCGGACGCCGAGCGCCTTCTTGATTTCTTCCACGATGATTTCCGGCGGCATGGTCATGCCCCCGCACACACGCGGTCCGGCAATGACTCGCTCGGGGCGGGGGATCGTCGATTTGATCTCCCGTGCCAGCCACCCGATGACATTGAACTCGGGCACGATGATATGTGTGGCATGCTTGGTGGCTTCCCGGAGTTCTTCCTGCGGCCAAGGCCGGAGTGTCTTGATCTTCACCAGCCCCACACGGATGCCTTCATCGGCCAGCAGACGGATGGCTTCACGCCCTTGAGAGACCGCGGTTCCGGACGCCACGATGAGCACCTCGGCATCAAGGTTCTCGGTATCGATCAGTCCATCCAGCCAGGCGATCGTATGCTTCCGGGACCGTTCCGCGGCAGCCCAGATTTCCTGCTGCCAGCTCGCATGCGTGGCGTAGCTGATGTAGTTGCTCTTCATGACGAACGGATCGCGCATCATGCGGACCGGGGGACATTCCATGTCCATGCAGGGAACCGGCGACCGGTACGGATCGTAGGGCGGCAGGCACATGTCGGCGGGGGTCAGATCGACGGTATCTTTCGTATGGGTCACGAAGAAGCCATCGCAACAGAGGGCCAAGGGCAAATGCACATCCGGCTCTTCCGAGACCATGTAGCCTTTGAGAATCCAATCGTAAAAGTCCTGAGCCGTCTCCGCGTGCCAGACCAGCATGCCGGTGTTCATCAGATAGGCGATCTCGATCGTGTCCGGCTGGATCGAGAGGGGTGAATTGATGCCTCGGCAGGTGACGATGCATTGGATCGGCAAGCGCGCCCCGGCCCACATGGGGAAGTTTTCCATTGCGCGCAGCGTGCCAGGCCCGGCGGTCGTCGTAAAGACACGGGCCCCGCC
Source organism: uncultured Nitrospiraceae bacterium (assembly GCA_963730935.1). Lineage (GTDB taxonomy): Bacteria > Nitrospirota > Nitrospiria > Nitrospirales > Nitrospiraceae > Nitrospira_C. Next base: position 1,453,683 of record CAVSTP010000004.1, read on the forward strand.
GAACGCAGAGCCGGCGCATTGCGACATGACGGCAAATTCGCTTTCGCCGCGGAAGTAGTCGCCGATATAGCCCTCGGCAAAGAGTTCGCCGCAAAGGGCGGCTGCTTCGCTCTGGGGTGTTATGGGATAGGCCACCATAACATCGACGTTGGCGCGCCTCACGGCTTCTTTGATGACTTCGCTCCCGGTGTAGAACGACGGTGTGCGAGGCGCCTCGTTCATCATGACGCGGGGGTCGGTGATGACCTGGCCTTTTTTATTTTGTGTTCCGATGACTGATACGGTTTCCATGGATCCACCCTCCTCTAGCTTGCTGCGCAGCGAGTCATGCGCTGAATGAACTGCCGCATCCACAGGTCGTTTTGGCCTGCGGGTTCTTGATGGCAAAACCGGAGCCTTGCATCGTGTCCTGGTAATCCACTTCGCAGCCGACCAGCAGCGGAGCGCTTTGCGAATCCATAATGACTTTGACGTCACCCTTTTCGATGACCGTGTCGTCCTCGCCTACCTGGGACTCGAAGGCCATGCCGTATTGGTAGCCATGGCAGCCGCCGCCTTTTACAAATACTCGAAGACCAATCGTGTCTTTCTCTTCCTGCATCAGCTCTCGGATTTTCCCTTCAGCCACTGACGTCATCGTAATCATGTCATCCTCCTTCGGGTCGATAAGCGCTCCGGGCGCAGTAGGCCATTCCATGCGGAAGGACTACTCTCAGCCCGGGGGCGGAGTCGCCTCCGGTCATAATGTTTTGTTGCAAGAACACTCTGGCGTAGAAGCGGCGGAGACCTGGGAATCAATCGCGCTAGGGAGGGTACGGCAGAGGCGCGAAGAATAGGAAAGTCGGCGTGGCTCAATACGTCATAGGATCACCCTGAGCGCATTAGGGAGCGGAGTCAAGCGCTATTAAGGGGTGCAGGTTCGTTCAAATGATCCTCCGTGACGAGCAACCTGCGAGCAATCTGCGAGCAACCGGCACTCAGACCGCGGGCATTGCCTCATCTCAGTCCGTAACATCCCCATATCATGGATGTATTGCAGACACCTATTTATAATAGTTGACTTCGACCCTCATTGCGCCCAAGGTGGGTTTCAGGTGTGACGCTCCGTTGACTGTCCCATCCTTCCGCTTCCGACTGCTTCCCAGCGAGAACGATTTCCCAGTCTCCGTCGTGTTTGCACAGGGACGCTCTGATTCGTTGCCTGGTGGTGTCATGGTCTGCGAATGGAGGCGGCCCAGGACTCCGGCCACTGCGTCAGAGGCCTGTCGGGTTCACTTTCACACCATAAGAGAGGAGTTGAGAGAGAACGGGATAATGCAGCGGGCCGTATGTACTAAGGAGGAGAAGGAGGAGAATGAGATGAACGCTGATCAACTCAAAGGAAGATGGATGCAGTTCAAAGGCGAACTGAAAGAGAAGTGGGGGAAGTTTACCGATAACGACTTGACGGAGATCGAGGGGAGCTATGAGAAGTTTGTCGGCAAGGCCCAAGAGCGGTATGGGGACAAGAAGAGTGAGCTGATGAAGTGGGCGGAGGCATGGCATGCAAAGCCGGCGACTGAGGCCGAGGGAAAGAACAACATTCCCGTTGCATGACGGCAAAGCACACAAGACGAACACATGGACACACTTTTACTTTGCGGTTAAGGAGAAAGATGATGCACACAAAGATGGTATTAACGTTCTGTACAGCTTCGGTACTCGGTGGGGCGCTCATCGCCGGCTCAGTGTTCGGCAAGGCCGATGAGAAGAACATGAGCGACTCGTGGATCACAGCCAAGACCAAAATTGCGCTGTTTGCCGATTCCCGAGTGAAGGGCAGCGACATCAGTGTTGCGACGACCGACGGCGCGGTGACGATCCGCGGGAAGGTCGATAGCGCTGAAGCGAAGCAGGCCGCGGAAGGCGTCGCCAAGAGCGTAGATGGGGCGAAGACGGTCAAGAACGATTTGCAAGTCGTCGCTCCGTCCAAGCGCGAGGCGACCGATGACAAGGATGACGCGATCACGGCTCGCGTGAACGACCAGATGGCGAAAGACACGCAACTGAAGAACGCCGGCATTAAGGCCCAGACGAATGCAGGCGTGGTCTCCTTGACCGGCGAAGTGGCCGATCTTGCGACCAGTGCCCAGGCGTCTTGGTCAGCCTGGCAAGTGCCCGGCGTGAAATCCGTGAAGAACGACCTGAGGGTGAAAGAAAAAGCCTGAGGCGTTCCTTCTAGAGCACGCTCTTCGTCCGTCGAGGCCGCATCAGTGGCACCGACGGGCGACAGGGTGGCTCACCCAATTCACCATGAACCCTTCGATTCGCCCGATGCACACAATGCACTGGGGCAGTAGCTAGTCGCGCATCCGCCCGCCGCAGTCCTTCCCGAGTCAATTGACCACGCTGATTGTCGTCGCGCCCCGTGCTCGCGACCGTCACACATTGCAGATAACAGACTTAATCAAGGGAGGGAGAATCCTATGAAACAGACACGCTATGCAACAACGGCAACGATGCTCTCACTGGGCACGTTATGGATGGTCGGCATTGTGTCTCCTGTCATGGCCGATAACGGATTTGGTGCGGCTCAAGAACGGTCTGACCGCCAGAAAGAGCAACGCGGTCCTTCAATTAGAGAAGAGGCCACGAGCGAGGCGACCGAAACCCGCCTTCCCGGAAACCGCCGTGTCACCGGCCACGTCAAGGATATCCGCGGGCAGCAAATGGAAATCGCCATCGGCAATCTCCAGACGATGTCTGTGCCGGTGAAGATGGCGACGGACAGAGGAGAAACCTTCAAGCCGGGCGATGAGATCGTCGTCACGTTGAGCGATCACAATTCCATCGTGGACTACCACCATCCCAATGAAGCCTCGCATCACCAGGTCATCCGTGGCAAATTGACCACGCCCCTCACCGTCGGGCTCGATAAAGCGGTGATTGAAACGGATCAAGGGACCAAGACCTTTCTCGTGGCGGAACGCGCAAAAGGGAAATTGACGGCGATGCCGGTCGGCGCGGAAGTCCTGTTCATGGCGGATGAAACCGGCCGTCTAGTTGACGCGCAGCTCGCGAGCGCGGACGCGGTCCACCAATCCGCGCTGAACAACAAAGCGCACATCAAGGGCGCCCATGCGCAACTGAAGGCCGTGTATCAAGGCAGGGCCGGTGAAGACCGCATGATGATTACCGCTGAAGGTCAAAAGCGCGAAGTGCCGTTCCGGGCTCCACTCCGCAAGCTGGATCGCCTAAAGCCGGGGCAGGAAGTCGTCCTTCTGATGGATGACGCCGGCTATGTCATGGAGGTTTCGACACCCGATCTGATGCCGTGACGGCCGAGATAGTGTCTCTCCGTCACCGGAGCGCACAAAGGCGATGGTGGCGGGGCGGTGCTCGCATTGGTAAATCGCACGATTTTCGATGGGGCGCTGTGAGATACATCGCTTGAGCAGGAAAGCGCCATCCACCTTCAATCCTCGCGGCTGGGACGAACGAGGATCGGTCCGTAGATGAGCGCGAAGAGGAGATAGGCGCCGCTCCAACCGAACGCCGCCATGCCGAGCAGGAGATTCGTCAGCGCGGTCGGAGCGTCGGAGGCGGGCGCGAGGACCCGTAGCACCGCGCCAAGATTGATCAACACATACATGACCACGGTCATGGAACCGGCATGCCGCGCGCGACCCGTATGACCCAAGCTCGCACGCGTCATCACCGCCAGCGTCATCGTCCCCACTGCGCCGGTGGTGAGCACATGCACGGCATTCGCGGCCGGCAGCACACCAAGAATCGCGCCTCCAAGAGCCAGTAACGACAGCGCCACCCACCCATAGCCCACCGTGAGGATGAATACCAACGGCTCGCGCCACGCCACCCACCCTCGCCAACGCGCGACACGAATAAGATTCGCCACGCCGGCCGCGACAAACAGTACTCCTGCCGTCTGGCCCTCGGGCTGAACGATCCACGCCAAGGCGGCAAGCAGGACCAGGAGCATCGACAGGCCATCGAAGCGGGAAAAGGATGCAGGATGCCCGGGACTGTGCTGCTCCGCCAAGTATTCGGCGGTAAACGCCGGCGTCACTCGTCCGCCAATAAACGTGAGCAACAAGAGAATGATTGAGAGCGTCAAACGTTCGGGCACATCCGTCGAGGTCCCGCGCAGCGCGAGCACATGAAACAAGATATTGGCGCCGGCATAGAAGGTGATCAGCACGCCGATGGCCGACCGGTTCCAGATTCGTGCTGCCGCAATCTCGCGCCACACGAGCGCGGCCAAGGACACAAGAAAGGAAGCATCGATCACGGCGGCGATCATTGGAATGGGCTCCGGGAGAGCAACAACCAGCCGTCCGGCCAACCACAAGACGCACAACGACACCAAGAGTGTGCCTCTCACGGGAGCTCGACCGGTCCAGTTGGGAATCGCGGTCAGGATAAAGCCGGACATCGCGGCGGGCAGGAACCCGAACAGCATCTCGTGAACGTGCCACTCGCGGGGAGCATACAGAAAGTTGGAGCCGATCGCGCCGGTCACGATCAAGATCCAGGCCGGCACGGCGACACCGGCAAACAGCGCGGCGCCGAGGAAGAACGGTCGGAAACCATAGGAGAAAAACGCCGGGCCATTGTAGGGAGGCAGCGTCGGTTCATCCTCTGGGCCGGCGGGCTTCGGCTGGCTGACTCGTATTTCGATCGGTGCTCCGGCCACGCGCGTCATTCTCAGCGCAGGTCGAAGAGTTGTCAACGAGAGGCGGGGGCGCCAGGGATGCCGGGAAACGAGTTAGTTTGGAGGTAGCTTTTCAGGGCAATATAGCGAAGGCTATGAAGAATCTGAAAAGCGTCGTGAAGCCGCCATGGTAGCGGATCGGTGAGCATAATGAGCCAAAACCTCAGAACGAAAAAGGCCTCAGGTGTGGTGGCAATCACGCAGGTAAGGATGAGAAAAAGGTGATATCAAATGTTGCCATGTGCGGATGCCTCTCCTTTTTCTGTTCCAGCGCTGGATCGTAGGGGTGCTCTTCCTTTATAGTGGGTTTTTTCGTACCACAAGATCACCATGCTAGCTCTGTCCTATCATCACCCTGCCGGGAAAGCGATGGCGTGGGTGGCCATCATCTGCGCCTATTTCTTGGCGGGCAAGCTCAGCCTCGGCTTCGCCTCTATCCATGTCAGTGCCTCGCCGGTATGGCTCCCGGCCGGGATGGCGGTCGCGCTCTTCCTGCTTCTCGGGTTCTCCATCTGGCCGGCAATCTTCGCCGGAGCATTCCTGGTCAATGTCACGACAGCAGGAGGGGTGCTCACGTCCGCGAGCATCGCAGTCGGGAATACCCTCGGAGGGCTCCTTGGCGCGTGGCTCATGCAAAGGTTTGCGCATGGCGTTCACGCGTTTGAATCTCCGCCGGATATTCTGAAGTCTGCCCTTCTCGCTGGACTACTCAGTCCGACGGTAAGCGCGACGATTGGCATCACGAGCCTGACGATCGGGCACTACGCGTTACCGAATGAGTATGCCATCATCTGGCTCACGTGGTGGATGGGCGATGCGACGGGGATTCTGATCGTCACACCGGCCATTCTGCTCTGGGCACAGCGTCCACGCATTGAATGGAGCAGTCGAGAACAACTCGAGCTCGGCCTCCTATTGCTCGTGCTCCTGTTGACCTGTGAAGCGATTTTTGGACCCTTCATCCGTACGAGACACAAGTATCCGCTTCAGTTCATGCTCGTGCCCATCCTGATTTGGGCGGCGTTCCGTTTTGGTCCCCGAGAGACTGCCACGCTCACCGTCCTATTAGCTGGCTGGGCCACGTGGGGCACCGTCAATGGTCGAGGTCCCTTCACCACCGACTCCGAAAATGAGGCGCTCTTGCTCGGGCAAGCCTTTCTCGCCGTGACGACGGTCATGGCCCTAGCGCTGGCCGCGGCCGTGCAGGAACGCAAGAACGCCGAAATTCGATTCCAGGACACAGCTGAACGGTTGGTGAAGAAGCGCACGGCGGAGCTACTTCACACCCAAGCCCGGCTGCGCACCATGGCTCAGGCGCTCACCTTGACCGAACAGCGCGAGCGCAAACGCATGGCCACTGAACTGCATGATTATCTCGCCCAGCTGCTCGTGCTCGGCAAAATGAAATTGTCGCAAACGCATGCACAGATCCGGAACATTGGCGGTCCCGTGGCGAGCGTGTTTGAAGAGATCGACCACACACTGGACAAGGCGCTCGACTACACGCGGACGCTGATTGCGGAGCTGAGCCCGCCGGTGCTGCACGAGTTCGGTCTGCCGATGGCACTCCAATGGTTGGCGGATCAAATGAAGAAACATCGCCTGACGGTCGATGTCCGGCTCGGAACATCCGAGCTGCCGTTAACAGAAAATCAAGCGATCTTGTTGTTTCATTCTGCCCGCGAGTTACTCATCAATGTCGCGAAGCATGCCGGGACAACTGAGGCAGCCTTGACGCTCCTTCTGGCAGAAAACATGTTGACCATCGCTGTCCAGGATCAGGGGAAGGGTTTCAAGACCGATGGGCTTGAGCCCCATCAGCCGGGCCAGCACTTTGGGCTCTTCAGCATCAAAGAGCGCATGGAGGAACTCGGAGGATGGCTGCGAGTCGAGAGCACACCAGGAAGGGGAACCACCGTCACGTTGGGACTGCCATTCACATCGACGGCGGCACCTTCTACGGACACGTCCGGTACAGATACGTCCGATACAGACACATCCTGGAACGAACGACACGTGCAGCCACCGCCATCGAAAGCGGCCGGCGTGCGGCGCGTGTTACTGGTGGACGATCATGCCATGGTCCGCCAAGGCCTTCGAGCCGTGCTTGACGCGCATCCTGATTTGTTCATCATCGGAGAGGCGGCAGATGGCCGGGAAGCGGTGTCCATTGCCAAGAAACGGACGCCGGACGTCATCGTCATGGACATCAATATGCCGCGCATGGACGGCATCGAAGCGACAAGGCGGATCAAGAAGGACCAACCCGGGATGGTCATCATTGCGGTCTCTGTCAATGACACACCGGATCTCCGGGAATCATTGCAAAGAGCCGGCGCCTCGGCGTTCGTGTCGAAAGCTGAAGCCGGTGAACGACTCTACGAGACAATCATGGCGTCGGGGCCTCTCGCGACTCGTAGAGACGACACACGGTAGATGCTTCTCCTTCCGCAGTGAACAACCCTCTCACGCCGGCATAGGCTCTCATTTCAAAGAAGAGTAACGCGCGCGGTTCCACGGCTGGCCACGCAATGGTCATGTAGCAGGGCTGTCTTCTGTTGCTATTACGGGCGGAGAGGACTACCCTCAGCATTCACAACCAACGCCTCACTGTCGACGGCCTCCTGGAATATTCGACCGTCGACTCTGTCGCAGAAAGGCGGCCGCATCGTGAGTCCTCACGGCAGAGACATCAACACATTTGTGTCGGCATGCGAAACGATTCTTGGGATTAATGTCGCGACAGCCGATCTCACCGAGCAAGAAGGTCAGTTGATCCAATACTACATCGCCGCCCTCGCGGCAAAATTTCCCGCCTTGGTAGACTAACCCTCACATCCAACCCGGGTTTCTCGTCTTCTCTCGTTACACGACCGGTTCGCAAGGCTGGAGGAAGGCCTTGAACGGAACCGGATGCCCCAAGTGTTCTTCGACCAGCCTGGCTTGCGCCTGCTTCACGGCTTTTACAAGTATGTCCATTCGATCCTCGTCAAGCGCCACGAGAATCAGCTTGTTTCGATCGTGAGAGGTGTGCGTCACCGAGACCGCGCCGGTTTCGCCGCTGCCGCCCACCCCGTGAACCACGGTGTATCCCGTAATTTTCAAATTGTTGAAAATGACGAGCACCTCATCTTCGAACTTCTCTCGACACACAATCGTAAGCATCTTCATGATCACTCCTCCTGGTCATCCAGGCCCTATTCTGCCTTCCTCATCCGTTGAAGTCTACGATCTCGCCGGCCGATGGCGCATGCTACTCCCCTAGGGCATCCGACAGTCACACAGGTGACTCGCAGGACGTAGAATCAGTTCTACTCTCAGGTGGGCCCAACAGGAGGGTCATCGGATGCCGACCTATGAATATAAATGCCTGGACTGTGGCAAGGAGTCGGAACTGAATCTCAGCATGAGCGAACACGACCGCGGCAAGATCACATGCCCAGCGTGCACAAGCGCCCGCATGGAGCAGTTGATCTCCGCGATCTCGGCAAAAACGAGCCGCAAGAGTTAATTGACGGATGCATTCCCACCTGGGGCGGCGTGTGCTCCGAAACGGCGGACTTTGGTGTGTGCGATGCGACACTAGTCGAAAGCTTGTCAACGAGCGACAGTTCGCGTACTGTACGCCGCGCTCGATGCTCGAAGCAGACCGTCCCCACACCAATCCTCCGCCGCGCCCGCGCTGGTTCGTGCGGCAAGATGTCGACGGCTTGCTCGGGCTGGCGCTCGACAACCTCATTCAGATTCTCCTCATCGTCGGGCTCTGCCGAGGGCTGCTGGGGTATCCTTCGACACTCGTCTACGGGCGCATCCTGCCGGCCGTCGCCCTGAGCCTCATCGTCGGCAATGTCTATTATAGTTGGCTCGCCTATCGCTTGGGCGTCCGGGAAGGACGCGACGATCGCACGGCCCTCCCCTACGGCATCAACACGGTCAGTCTCTTCGCGCACGTCTTTCTCGTCATGCTGCCGGTGAAATTGATCGCGCTCGACCGTGGCGCCACCATGGACGAAGCGATCACGTTGTCCTGGCAAGCGGGGCTCGTCGCCTGCCTGGGATCGGGAATCATCGAGCTGATCGGCAGCGTGCTCGCCGATCCGCTACGCCGCTGGCTGCCGCGCGCGGCGCTCCTTTCCACACTCGCCGGCATCGGATTGACCTTCATCGCGCTCGGCTTTCTCTTCCGCACCTATGAATATCCGGTGGTCGCGCTTGTGCCGTTCGGCATCATCCTATTGACGTACTTCGGCCGAGTCCAATTTCCGATCCCCGGCGGCCTGCTCGCGGTCCTGGTCGGGACCGCGCTCGCCTGGATGACCGGCTTGGTCCATCTCGATGAAGCCACGTTCTCACAGGCGGTGGCACCGCTCGGATGGCATCCACCGGGAATCTTTATCGATGCCCTCTGGCAATCTCGCGAGATCTTGCTCACGCAACTCAGCGTCATCCTGCCGATGGGCCTGTTCAATCTCGTGGGCAGTCTTCAGAATCTGGAAAGCGCCGAGGCGGCCGGCGATGCGTACCCGACGGCTCCCTGCCTCGCGGCCAATGGGGTCGGCTCCGTCGTGGCGGCGGTCTGCGGCTCCTGTTTTCCGACCACCATCTATATCGGCCATCCGGGATGGAAAGCGATGGGCGCCCGGATCGGCTATTCCTGGCTCAACGGTGTCGTGATGGCGCTCCTCTGCGTGACCGGCGCGGCGGCGGTCGTCGCCGCGATCATTCCGATCGAAGCCGGTATGGCCATCGTGCTGTGGATCGGGATCGTCATCGGAGCGCAAGCATTCCAGGCCACGCCCATGAAACATGCGCCGGCCGTGATCGTGGGACTCTTGCCTGGCATCGCGGGCTGGGGCGCGCAGTTGATCAAGACCAGTCTTCGAGCGGCGGGGCTGGCCACCGCCGATCGGCCGTTCACCCCGGACCTCCTGCCGATCTTCGCGCGAGCGGACATCTATCTCGGCGGGGCCTTCGCGCTCGAGCAGGGCCAGATTCTCTCCGCCATGCTACTCGCCGCCATGACGGTGTTCATCATCGAGCGGCAATTTGCCTGGGCCGGCGTCTGCATGCTCGTGGCAGCGGGGTTCTCCTGGGTGGGCCTCATGCACAGTTACCGATGGATGCCATCGGATACCGTGCTTCAGCCTGGCTGGGGCAGCGGGGGCACGTGGGCAACCGGATATCTGCTACTGGCGCTACTCTTCTACTGGGCCGGATGGAAGGAAGGCAGTAAGGGTTGATAGCGGAGACGTGTCACCTACTCTGAGCATCGGCTCGACCGCACTACGTCTGATCAGCGGTCAACCACGGTGCTGGTATGCATTGAATGCAAACTAGACCGGCGGCAACATAAGAAAGAGGCTCACCAGGATGATCGGTGTCATCACATACATGGCCGTTTTGCCGAATGAATCGTACACACCGTAGATCAAAACGGCGGCAATGAAGCTGAAATAGATGTAACCGATTCCCCGATAGCCGGCGCTATGTTCAGCGGCCAAGGCGAGCGTTGGGGAGGCGAGTAGTCCCATTGCCAAGAGCATGGCAAATCGTGTCATAGCAGACTCCTTGGTTGAGGTAAGTGTACGTGGCGCACAACACCTCTTTGAGCGAGAGGCATTTATGCTGCGCTTTCCGGCAAAGGAAGTCAAATGATGGGAGGCTGGACGATGGATGGGCGCCTTCCTGCTCAGGCGATGGATAAACCGCAGGACCCTATCGCGGCTGGCTTCGCAAACTCGGTCCGTCCCAGACGTTGTCTGAACGGACCTTCGAACATTGCGTCTCGCCATCGCCAAAGGCGACCGCCGCGATAAGGCGCTGCATCCATCGCAAATCGCAGCAGTCGCCCGTCCATCGTCCGTAAGGAAGAAAACAAGCGAGCTTGGAAGGGACCATTTAGGGAGGAGAAAGGGGACAGGCTACTTTATGGATCCGATCCGATCCTGAGTCACCAGAGTATGCGGGGCATCTCCTCCCACATCATTGGCTCACGAAGACCACAAAGCCGTTCGCGGGGATCGCCACATTGAGTCGGCCTTGGCTGGAAGGGATAATGGCGCCCGAATTACCGACGTTCTGACCGCCATAGCTTGCAGCATCGCTATTAAAGATTTCCTTCCATCCGGCATCGGGAATGGCGAGGACATCCTTCTCGATCACATACCCGTTCGCGAACGGAACGTTGTTGAGGCTCGCAGCGATAATGACTTCCTCCGATCCGTTCCATCGCTTAAAGGCAATCACGCGATTGGCGTTCGACTGGTGGAGGATGTCAATGTTGTGGCCGCGGATTGAACCAAGACGTCGGCTGAGACTGATGAGATCCTGATAGAAACGAAAGAGTGCCTGACCATTCCCACTCCGCTCGCCGAGAATGTCTTCGCGGAGGGGCAGAAACCCATCGAACGTATACCTCTTCTGCGCTCCAATCTCTTCTCCCATGAAGAACATCGGCGTGCCCGCCGAGAGCAAGGAGAGGCCGAAGCATACGCGAGCGCGCGCCTCTGCAGAAATTCTCGTGGCAGCAATCAGCGGAGCGTCATTGACTGCAACCACCATTGTCCGTGCGGTGCCCGCTGCATTGCCCGCTTCGTCGTGCGATTCGTGGAAGACGACCCGTCTGTATTGGGTGTCGTAGAGCGATCCGGCAAACCAATCCATCTGAAGCGGCTCATTGCCGCCGAATCCCGCTCGTTTCAGCAGGCGCGCTCGGTCGCCTGCCATGTCCGAATCACCAATCAGATGATGATAGAACGCGACTTGCCAGGTGCCGTCAAATCCTAATCCGCCTTGGGCCGGCGGTTTCGTCACCGCGTCCCAGTCCGTATGGTCTTCCGCGATCAGGATCGCGGTCGGGCGAATCATGTGCAGTGTCCGACTCCACTCTCGCAGAAACTTCTGACCGAACATATTGGCGCTGCCGACAGAGCGTCCATCTGCATTGAGCGTGTTGTCACGGTGAATCGCTTGAGTCAGGTCTACGCGCAAGCCATCGACATGCATTTCCTCAATGAGAAACGCCGCACTGCTGATGAACTGCTGGCGGACGACTTCCTCCCAAAACCGCGGTGTGTACCCTGAAGAGCCGTTGTTGAGGTAACCGCCATCTGGAGAGGAATAGTCGGAGGAACGCCCCTCATACCAGTAATAGATGTTCTGTTCAGCAGTGGTCGAGTCGTATTGCCACTGGGCGCGTTCTGCGGAATTGTCGTAGTGATTATAGACGACGTCCTGAATCACGGCGATGCCGCGTCGGTGGCACTCCCGCACGAAATGGCGGTATTTGTCGCGACCTCCCGCGCTCGATTCGATGCAGAAGTGATGGCTGTCGCCATAGCCCCATCCCACGTTACCTGAAAATTCCGCCATGGGAAGGAGTTCGACAGTGTTGACCCCGAGAAGAACCAAGTGATCGAGGAACGTCATCGCATCGCTCAAATCGCCGGGGCTGGTCCTCCCAAATCCCAGTGAGCCGACGTGCAACTCGTAAATGACCAGGTCTTCGAGACGGGTGGGAACAGGCTGGCTATGAGTGAATTCCGTGGCCCAGAATTCTTCGGCCGGGATGAGATCCGGAGCCGCGCCGGCAGCCGTCGATTGGAACGTGCGGCGCACTACATCCGGATCAATCACCACGCTGCAACTCACCGTGCCGTCCAACGTGTCCACCGTTCCCGTCCAACTGCCTGTCCTTGGATTGAGAGGATTGATAGCGCCTCTGCCAATCTGGCTGCGGGAAAAAATATCGGTGCGATAGACCGTCTGCCCTTGGGCGTTTACGATGCGATAGATGTATGGAAGGCCTTTATACTTTTCAAAGTCGCCGGGAGGACCGCCTTGCCAAACACCGTCGGCAGTGCTGAAAAGCGCGACGACCGGCTGCCCAGGATCATTTCCAGTGCCGTCATTGGCAATGTAGCCGTTCGCGGGTTTCCCAAAGACGACATTTACGCTTCGCGCATTGGGGGCCCATACGGCAAAACGCAGGCCGGGTTTGGCCGTTCCGGCTTTGATGTGCTTGTTGGCTCCCAAGCGCCGGCCGTATGTAAAGTAGTAGCGTTCGACTTGAGATGTCCCACCACCAGTAAGACGAAACTGCCGATAGCGCTCAACGGAATTCATATCTTGGATTTCGGTTGGAATCCCCCAGAGATTGTGACCCTGGGGGTCGTCGACGGCCACCCCCCACCTAAACAGCTTGTCTTGATCGGCAAGGTCGAGCGAGATCGAGGCTTTGAAGATCGGACACCCATCTTCTCCGATAGCTTCCTGCATCGGAGATTCCGTCCAATCAGCTGAATACCGGCCATTGCCGTTCCAACTACCGCGCAAGCGGCCATTTCGAAAGATCGCGCGCTTCAAGCCAGTGATGAATTGAAACTCTACTTTCTGCCTTGGCACAGTGACTTCTCTCCTCAAACCCTCTATGAGCTAGAAGGCAACTGGCATGCCCACGGGGAAGCGACATGACAGTTAAACAAATACAATGGGAATAGCAATTGTAACTTGGCGAGAAACGTTTTGGGTGAATCGCTCTGCTTAGCAGAGCATCGAAAGCGATTCAGTGCAGCCCGACGGATTCGTAGAGCGGTTCAGCGGCTGAAATGGTGTCGACGATTGAGGCGATTGGAGGGATTCAAGGGGGAATAACCTCAGGCCCCCAGCTTCAGCGACACATACGGCATTAAATAATAAGCGGCAAAGGACACTAGCGCGCCTGCAATCACTCCGAAGAGGCCGCTGACAAGCAGTCCTACAAAGGGAAGGATCAGCACAATTAATATCATCGAGACGGCAAGGAGTCGATGCTGATCATAGAACGTCCTTCGCTGGACATACTTGAGGGAATCGGTAAAGGACATGACGAGTGGGGAAGGCATATGAATACTATAGGCCTCTTGTAGGACAGATGCAGCACCTGTTCTCCTCAAGGTGAATACCGGACGAGGACAAGCGCACTGCAGGGGCAGGCGAGATTGGCACCACGGCTCTTCCACGCAAACGCATTGGCCCCAGGATGACCGGCAAGGAAATTCGATGCTGGAATCGGCGTCAGTGTCCCGGGGTCGACCTCATACCATTCACCATGCCGCAAGAGTAGCGTCGTCACTTTGTCGTAATCGATAACCTCAGCCATACGTCACCTCCTAGAGTTCGACCTCCTTCAATCGCATGTAACCACGCAGGATTGAATGGTAACACATGGTCCGTGAGGGCACTCGGCCGATTCGAGAAGTTTCGATGACAAGTCGGGGCGAGCCGTGAGGTTAGGGATTCGGCTTTTGACGCGAGAGAGGATTGTTTACAGATGGATAATAGACTTCGCCATTTCACAGGCGGCGATGGCGAGCCCCTAAATGATCCTTCCAAGCTCGCTTGTTTTCTCTTTCCTAAGGAAGGTGGATGGGTCGCCCACTGCGATTTGCGATGGATGCAGGACCTTATCCCGGCGGTCGCCTTTAGGCGATGGCGAGACGCAGTGTTCGAAGGCCGTTCAGACAACGTCTCGGACGGACTGAGTTTGCGGAGCCAAGCCGCGATAGGGCCCTGCAGTTTATCCATCGCTTGAGCAGGAAGGCGCCCATCCACCTCCGACACTTCCTTTAATGCGTCCAGATTTGCTCTGGTGTGTCCGCGAACGGATAGACATGCACCATCCAGCCGAAGAGCTGCGGCACGAAGCGCCCGCCGGCTTGTTTGCATTCGGCTTCTGTCAGGATCGACCCTTTCGGGCCGAACTTCTTCCAATCCGCGCTCTGCATGTCTTTCTTCTGCGGCAGACAAATGTTCACGTGCGCGTGCCACTGCGCAATGCTCAATGGGATCCGGTCATTCAGATTCGCCTCGCTCGCCCACTTCGGCGCGGTGAACATCGCGCCTTCCAGCTCATAGCCCTCAGGAGTTTTCCTATAGAGCAGCGAAGTCGGCTGCTTCGGATCGAAGCTGAAGGCCGCCTTGAATCCATTCCACTTGCGCGTAAAGTGATAATGCGGCTGCTGCACGTTCGGCAGGAATGGCTCATAGCCGTCATCGATGGCCACGCGATACTCCCGATATCCGAGCCAACGCCTGTCGTAGCTGCCGAAGGATGTCCCACGCCGTCGCCTGATCCGCTTGATTCGTCGGTCGAAGTGTAGTCCAGCGGAAATGCGGCCCCAAATGCGCATGAGAACCGGCCATCGAACTCACCGTCTCCGCCTCGTGGTGCCCATGCACGTGCTCCTCTTCGGCATCGCCATGCGATGGAGACTGGGCTTCCTGCGTGACCTGGTCCGGATGCCTAGAGCAGGAGATCATGAAAAGGAATGCGAGAATTAGAGCGAGGGAATGCATACAGGTACTCTCTTTAGACTAACGGATCTGTTCAATCAACGTAAAAGTAGCCTGTCCCCTTCTCTCTTCCCTACATTGAGGGCGGTGCGCGTCGAAGCGCGCACGTTTGAGACCAATCGTGCTACCCTCTCAAGTAGAGGTACAAGGAAGCTTGGAAGGAATATTTGATTATAGGTCTACACCTGCGGATGGCGATGTCCGTGAGAATTGACCCTATTCTACGCTCTTGGCCTCGAAGTCGACGAGGGCATCGTCTTCGACGGTATAACGGATCTCGAGAGGATTGCAGCACACCTCACAGTCTTCGACGTAGGTGTGACGGTGGACCGAAGGGTCCAGGACCATCGAAATGTCTGCGCCGCAAAAGGGACAGACGAAGGAATGTTCCACAACCAAATACGCTACCGCAGGTTGCTGTCGCATGACAATGGTTCGGTGGTCAGGATCGTCTGAAAGGAGCCGTTCTGATGTCAACACACCAAACAATTACCGATTGGATTATTAAACAGTTACGTCGATCTCCTGAACGTCAGCTTGAAGAGTTGGTGTGACACGGCACCCGCGCCCTGAGAAGGGAACGAATAACACCCGCGCTGGTCCCTTGCTCTGTGTTCGTTCGACGGCCGCAGTGGCTACGAGCGGACCACCTTCAGCTTTTCTTTTCTTCGATGCCCCAGGTTGTGACCAGCACCTCGGTGCCGTTCACTGATCGAAGATGTTCCACAACCCGCCAGCCCTTCAAGACTTTTCCCAACTTGTCCGGCTTATGTTCCATCAGAAACTCGGTCGAGATCACCGCGTCCCGGAATCCTCCAAAGTCGCTCGCTTCGATCCGAAACACCTGGGCCAGTCTCTGGCCATCGTATGAATCTCGAATCGACGCGTTAGGCATATGTTCATGGAAATATTCACGCACCGCCGCGATTCTCTTCGATTCATCTTCGGTATTGACGCTCTCTCCCCACGCCATGGCTGCACCCTCCCAGATTGAGCTGCTGCACAAGCCTAGGCGCGGGGAAGGAGAGAGTCAATGCGAGACGTGCTAAGCTGAGATGGCGTGCCGTACGAACGCTCACATGTGGCGGCAACACGCCGAATGGTTCTTGAAGAGGATTCTGTCTGTCACATCTTTCTGCTCCGAACAAGGAGAACGGCCATGAAGACAGACGCTTCATGAAATGTTGAATGTCTCATCGCAGGTCTCTGAGCGATCAAGGCTTGTAAACAGGCCGACGACTCGGGAGGGCGCCATGGCGAGCCAATCACTCTTCCTTTCAATGGCAGAATGTTTCAGTAATCACTGCTGGGCACGTATTTCGCTAGGTACCAATCAGCAGGATAGCGCGTTTGGGACCGTGCACTTCTGTGTACCTTCCGAGAGAGCGATGCTCATCAAGGAGAGGGAGATGAGTCTATGAGCCGTGATAGCGTTCTGATGGGTATTGGGGACAGCGCCGGTACACTCCGCGCGTGAAGGAAAGGAGATACTCGATGAAATTACAGCCGTTGCACGATTGGGTCTTGATCCGAACCGGCGAGCCAAGCGAGAAGAGCACCGGCGGCATTATCATTCCGGACACTGCGCGAGAGAAACCCAGGGAAGGAGAGGTTCTCGCCGTGGGGCCGGGTCACCTTGTCGAGGACAAGGATTCTAAGGAGAAGGTCAAGAAGAAGACGTTTGTGAAGACTACCCTCAAGCCGGGCGAGCATATCCTGTACGACAAACACGCCGCCAGAGAAGTGGAGGGCGACGAGGAAGAGTTGGTGTTGGTTCGAGAAGAGGATGTCTTGGGCTATCTTCCGTAACGAGGAATGCCCACACCGTTCCATCCGAACCTCCCACACCCTACTTTGGATTCACGGCCATATAGGCGCGGATGAACTCGTCGACAAGGCCTTCGACAGTGGTCTTGAGGACATGGATGTTCTTGTGAGGCTTGATGCCGACCACGTTCTCAGTCACCCATGAGCGAACCCAGACCGGCAGGCTGGTCTGTCTGTGTATCTGCACCATCTCCTGCCAGACCGAGACTTCGACGCAGTAGGCATAAAGGGAGTCCGAGCGTGCCGTTTGGACCAGGATCTGAATTGTCGGACGGCCTTGCGTCATGGTGACCTCGTCTTGACTCAACAGACGAATGCCTGCGGTCCGCAGACGGGTTTCGGCAGTCGTCCGGACGAGGTCCTTCGTCAGCCCGTCCCGCTCCACGTCAGCATCGATCTTCTCGACGATCAGCCGTACACCAGGCAAACCTCGTAACGTCTCCTGGGCAAGCGGGTCCTTTGGAAGCTGCGCAAGGCCAACGATCGGCCACAAGCAGAACAGGGATAGCAGTGCCAGGATCTTCAGCCACATCAGCGACCTCCTTGCCGGTGACCCGGACGATAACCCGCTCGCGAGAAGATGACAATCCCCTTGGTGGAACTCCGAAGAACGAGGTCGACCGTCCTGAACTTTTGATCTCCCGTGCTCGCGAAACGCGCGCCCTGATATAGACCGGATAATACCGGTTGACTAAGCTGCCCCTTCACGCGCAGTGTGGACTAACGACGTTTCAGCCCCGTTGGCTGCCCCATCCCTCGCGTTTCCTGGTCCTTCCTAGCGCGACCGATTCTCCAGTCTCCGCCGCTCCAACGCCAGCATCCCTCTGAAGCACTCTTCACGAGGCATCGCATGAGTCTAAGGATGTGTGCCGGGAGTCTGTCCGAGCTATGCGCGCCGTATGGCATGGTCAACTCGGCATGCGTAGTCGGGAGCAACGGCCCCGGACGCGCAGCGACTCAACGTGATCTTCATGCCGAGAACATCACCGATATACAGCTGAGGAGTCGCTGATGAGACCCAGGGAAACAAAGGAGGCCGGTCATGGTCAAGGCCTACGTCCTATTGGTCAGTAGTCTTATCCTGAACACATCGATGGCAGTCGGTTGCGCGAGTGGCTTCGTGGAGCCAGCGAGTACGCCCCCCGCGGAAACGTACAAACACCTCAGTGACCAGGCGGTACTCTACCGTCAGGAGGCCGTGGACCTTCGGGCAGCCGCCCAATACTATGAAGGGGAAGCTCAACGGTCTGCCTGGGAGACGGGCCAGGACTCGGATCGGACGCAACGCTATCGAGACTTTGCCCAACAAGCTTCGGTGCAGGCCCTGGAGGCCGATCGTCATGCCGAAGAGTACCAGCAGCAGTTGCTGTGATGAGCTAAGCCACGTCGCGAGACCGGATTAACGCGTCAGGCACCTTTTTCATCGCGCGCAGTGAGCACTGCCTCTAGGTTGCCATCTGCTGTTGGAACTAGCCGGATGTCTCAGCGTCCAGTCGCTCGAGACCCTCTCGGGCTTGAGCCACATAATAGCGATAGCGGGGTTGAGGAAAGTTTGTGACGATCATCTGAAACATCTCACGTGCAAAGGACCGCCGTCCTCTTTCCCGCGCGATCTGACCGGCACGAAGGGCACAGGCCGCAGCCATCGCCGATGGATCCGCCGAAAGGCGGACGCTCGGTCCCATGGACGCCGGCTCCTCACTCTCAGGGGATATCGGATTTCCGGCGGAGTCCGTCATGTTCCCGGCGAGGCTCAATCGTTGTGCATCGACACGCATCGCATCAAGGTCTTCGCTTTGTGAGCAGTGGGTGTAGATGCCCCACACATCCATAAAGCGGCCATTGTCAGCGAGCAATGGTGTTGAGGATTGGCTGCTCGTGCCGCATCCGCTGATTGCCAGCGGCAAGATCAGTACGAGGATGAACCACCAGCGATGCCTTTGACGCATAAGACGCACTCTTTCCTTCTTTCCTGTTGTTCGTAACAAATACTTACACTGGGCGCAATGAGTATATGCAGTGCCCCCCAGTTGTGACTGCCACCCCGGCGTCAAGAAAAGACTCCCGACCCCCTTCCCATGCCTCAGACGGCAGGATCGGGAGAACAGCAGAACGTCGTCAGGTGTCTGGAAACTGATCAGAACGGGATGCGGAGACCCATCTGGAATTCACTCGGGGTGACACCCTGCCCAAACAAACTTCGAAGACCAGGATCAGTTTGACTGGAAGGGCTGCTATTCAACGACCGGTCTACATCTGAGGAATAGCCGTGACCAAAACCTGCACCGATATAGGGCATGATCCTGGTCCCTTTAACCGAGTAGTCTCCGCTGATGGAGGGAATGTCCCGGAAAGCTTTCGAGGCCGTCAATGATTCGAGAGAGAGGGCAGCTTCCTGGCCAACCATCTGGTTCTTTAAAGAGGCCGGATCGACTTTGTCGATAGTCCCCTCACCTGCCGCTCCCAGATTGGGGAGTGACAATAGAGCCAGAAAACACGTCACCGATATGATCGCAGCAGGGTGCCTCATCTGCCAGGGTCCCTTCCCATGATTTTCAACATATAAAACACAATACCCAAGAGTCAAGCTCCGCGACGCCAATACCCATCATTCTGTCACGGCTTCTTTCGATATACGTTGAGCCCAACCTTTTCCGCCCGATCCGGAATCGTCACATTTCCCTCCGTCGAGGCGATGATGATGGTCTTCCCCGATGCAGAGGGTCCAAACTCCTTCGAGAGATCCACCCTGATTGTCAGCATCGTTCCCTCGACAGTCATCTCAACGTTCTTCATGATGGTCTCCTCCCCACCGGTTCGACTCGGTGAACCCCCACAGCACATAGGTCTGCGTTGAATAGAAACGGCTGAGGCAGATTACATCGGCTCGCTTATTATTGATAGCAGCCGTTACGGTCCATTCCAACGCGCGTCGGGAAGAAGAAAAGGGGACAGGCTACTTTTCAGCAAAAGCCTGTGGAAGGCGTATGAGGCGAGCGGAAAGGAAGTGTTTGGCGATCGTCACCATTGCCGATTGGTCCAATTAATTTCCAGCTCTCGTTGCTTGAGTTCACCGTACAGACGCTCGAGGTCCCGGCCTTGCGGAGTACTGTCCAGCACAGCGGCGAGCGATTCTTGGCTGAGATGGCTCGAGGCCAGAGCGGCTGCAACCTTCTGGGCCTGTTCAGGAGTCGCTGTCTCGATCACGGCCAACTCGCCGTCACCGGATCGCACAAAGGCAATGGTGGCGGGGGGATGCTCTTTCACGAACGTTCTCAGTCGCTGCTCAAGCGCTAACGACAGCGGCGTCTCATGAGGGATATAGATTTTCGAGCCCACCATATTTGGAAAGCCTTCAATCCAGGGGTTTCACGTTGTTGAGCAGATCAAGCGCGCTGAACTCGATCAGGTCTTTCTCCTCCCTCGTCAGCATGCCGTTGTGCGCCAACCGCTGATGCAGGGCTTCGCACGCGCTGATGAAATCCATCGTTTCCTGAGACAACATCAGGCGGCTCTTTCTGAGCTTGTCTGTCGAGCATGGGATCGATTCCATGCGCGCCCACGACCTAACTGAAGTGTCGTGGACCCGTCTCCGGCCGCGGCTATGGGAATAATTTGATGACATGCGTTTCTCCCGTACAGACGCTTCTAACGTTCATAGGCGGTAGCGCTCAACGACACTTCATCTCACAGCCCATGCCTCTCGGCCAGGCAGACTGCTCATTGAAACCATACCACCCGCCGCGGGCGATTGTCGCAGTAAAAGGATCGTTCTAATGTTTCAGCGTAATAGTTGACGACCCTCCCGGCTCTGCTAGACTTTTCCCACACCATGTATCAGACGCTGATTGCAGCGTGCCTTCTCCTGGCTGTCACGGAGGCCGCCCACGCGGGCCCGCGACAAGACATCTTTCGCCACGCCAAAGCGGCGACCGTGCTCATCGTCGGGACCGACGAGGCCACTCATAGCCTCTCCCTGGGAAGCGGATTTTTCGTGGATGCCGGCGGCCTCGTGGTCACCAATGCCCATGTGATCGAGGAGAGTTCCCGTCTCTACGTCTATGTCCTCGATCGAGAAATTTATGACGCCCCGGAGGTCGTAGCCGTGGACGCTGATGCGGATCTGGCCGTCCTCCGCATCCCGCACACCCCGTCCGATTCGCTCACTCTCGCAGCGGACCCGACGCCCGAAGGGACCGAAGTCATCGCCGTCGGCTATCCCCGGATCACGGATATTCTCAACATGGGCTTCGCACTGCATGCCACGAGCATCCCGGGGACGGTCAGCGGCCTCGTGCAGGGACCATCAAGGACGAATGGACGAGCCACAGAGTTTCTTCAAACCACCGGTCTGCTCAATTTCGGGAACAGCGGAGGTCCGCTCGTGCGGAGCGACTCCGGCGAGGTGGCGGCCATGGTGGTCACCACCGTCCCCTACTTGGAGCGGGCGAAAGATGCGCAGGGCGTTGCGATCGGAAGCGTCATGATGAAATCGGGTATCAGTTATTCAATCCCGGCCTCGACGATCCGGCAATGGCTGGCCGCGAAACATCTGTCGACATCCCCGCCTCAACCGGTCTTGGTCCAACCGCCGCTCACCGACGCCGTTAACCCCAAAGCCGACCGTGCCTTCGCGACCGGGCATCTGCTGCAAACCATGGCGATGATGCTTCATCGAGGATGCCGATCTCTTGAAGCTGGCCGTCCGCCACTATAATGTGGCCGCCGAGCTCCGGCCGGAGGCTTCGTGGATCTTCCGGAAACTCGGGTCGGCGCATGCATCGCTCGAGCAATGGGATCAGGCAGTACAAGCCTACCGCAAGGCGTTGGCTCTGGCCCCCGATGATCCGGAACTCCGCGCCGATGCGGCCGTCGCCCAGCAGCGATCGGGCCGGGCCGAGGAAGCGGCGACGTTGTCGCAAGCCACGCTCAAAGACACTCGCCTCAAATCCGCCGTCTCTGCTGAGATGGCCGGAAAACTCAACGCTGAAACTGCAAAATAAATGGGAGTGAGTAAAACGGGATTGAGCCGGCTCCTAGGCCGGCTCAAGCCGTGTAAACCTTCTACTTCGGCGCTCCAGCAGCTGCCTCGGCAGGTTTAATGGACAACGCGTGGCCCTTTTCCGACGCCTGGGCCTCGATCTTATCGCCGGCCTTCAGCGCACCTTCCACCTTAGTGGTTTTATCGACATGCAAGCGGATTTCTTTGCCTGAAGCATCCTTCACCACATAAAACTCTCCGTCAATCTTCAGCAGGTCGCCTTTGATCGCCTGCGCGCCAGGTGCCGCCTTATCGCCCGACGCTGCCATGGGCTCAGCTGCGTACGTCAGGGATGTCATCCCAAGGATCGCTGCGAAACCGAGCAAACCGAGAAGCTTCTTCATGGGAACACCTCCTTGAGAATAATTGTGTAGGGACAAGTAGTACATCTACTGTAGGCGCTCCTATGCACCTGAGCAACCGGTATTTCATAGGCCCTAGGCGTTATTTGGCTCGGACAACATTGAGCAATATTGACCAGACATCCTCTTGCCTCCACCGGAGAATGGACTGCACTCTCCAGTTCCGCGTACATCCCTGCGAGGCATCTGATGGCAGCTCCTTACACTCCAGTCATGCAATCGCGTATAGCGACGATCACAGCAGACCACATCTGGACCCGGCACTGTCCGGCGTGCAGAAAGTGGCTGCAAAAAACCTCGCCTTTGGCTTCCTGGATCTGCGCCTGCGGATGGCGATGTCCGTGAGGCTTGCCCGGGCCTAGGCCTTTTTTTTCGCAATCAGATCGTTCTTCACGGATTTCACACCCGGAACTTGCCAGGCGGACCACGATATTTGGGCACTCGTCGGGAGGTCGGCCACTTCGCTGCTCAATGAGACCACACCTGCGAAGGGCCAAGAAGCGTAAGAGATAGAAATTTGTTTCGTGCATACGGGCGAGAAGATTCTGCAAGGACCAACATGAAAGCAGACACATATAGATCGCTGCAGCGTAGTTGGGTGTTAGCACGCAAGAGACGGGCCGTGGATAAGAAAGGTCTGGCAGTCGCCCTCACATTTCTCGTCGCCATGTTCGTCGGGGTCCGGGAATGCGGCGACACAACGATAGAACAGGTCAGCAGCGCCTTGCAGGAGCAGCCGGATCTCTCGACTGAAATCGAGATCCGTTCGGCAGGCAGGATGGCTCGCGAAGCGGAGTTTTCAGGGCCAGTTCAAGCGATGACAGCGGTCAGGCGAGACCTGGACGACCCGAGGCTGCCGCGGTGACACGACGCGGGGTCTTCCTAGTTACTGAGTAGGGACAACCGCGTACAGGCTGTAACCTCGCTAGAAGTGGATTGGGGCAAACCATTTACCGGAGGTGCCGACATGCTCAGGAATGCAATCTGGGTTATCGTCTTCGGACTCATTCTTGGTGGTTGTGCAAGCGACCCAAAGATAGAAACGATGCAGTCTTCTGGTGGCACTACATCCACCGTGTCGAGCCCGACGATGTCCGCTCCGGCAGCCACCGAATCGACTTCCACAAGCCCGAAAATGTCCACTGCGCCGGCCACCGAACCCAAGTCCATGAACCAGGCGAAATCAGAGACCCGTATCGCGGCAGGAGTTGAAGAAGAGACGTTGGACACGTGTCTGGGCCGCATTCCCAAGGATGCCACGGCGGGCCAGAAGATGATGGCTGAGCATACGTGCCGTCGGGATTTTTCGGGTCGCCGTTAAAGGTTCCTCGTGCACTAAAAAAGGGGACACGCAAATCAGCCTGTCCCCTTTTCCCTCTGAATCAGCCCTCCGTTGTGTACTCCAACCTTTCCCTCACTAGGTGATCTCCTCGTCTCCGTCAACGGGCGATCCGTTTACCATTGAGCGGGGCCTCTCACACCTCTCAAGGAGGAAAGAGCTATGACACAGACAATGCCGTCTACCATGCGGGCCGCCGCCATAGACCGGTTCGGCGGTCCTGAGCTGATCGTGTTGCACAAGCTGCCCGTGCCCGAAGTCGAGCCCGACGAGGTGCTGATCCGAATCGAATCGGCTGGCGTGGCCGAGTGGGACCCGCTCGAGCGTGAAGGCGGATTCGTCAAGATGCTTGGCATGACGCCGACCTTCCCGTATGTGCTCGGCACCGATGGAGCCGGTACCGTCGCCGCAGTCGGCAAGCAGGTCACGGGATTCAAGGAAGGAGACAGGGTCTACGGCGCCTCTCTCGCAAATCCCAAAGGCGGGTTCTATGCCGAGTACGCCTCCGTGAAGGGTGAGTATGTGTCGCGCATTCCCGACAAGCTGTCGATCGAACAGGCGGGCGTGATGCTCTCCGACGCCGTCACAGGCCTGCGGGGTCTGGACGACGTCCTCAAATTGAAGCGCGGAGAGTCGGTGATGATCTTCGGCGCCAGCGGCGGCATCGGGCATATGGCCGTGCAACTGGCCAAACGGATGGGTGCGCGCGTCTTCGCAGTCGCATCCGGCGACGACGGAGTGTCTCTGGCAAAGCGATTGGGCGCCGACGCCGTCGTGGACGGGCACCGGGATGACGTGGCCGCCGCCACTCGAAGGTTTTCCGCTGACGGCGTGGATGCCGCACTCGTCCTGGCCGGTGGCGAGGCCGCCGATCAGGCGCTCACGGCCGTGCGCGACGGCGGACGCGTCGCCCATCCCAACGGCGTAGAACCCGAACCCAAAGCGCGGCCCGGTCTGAAGGTTAGTGCCTATGACGGCCAACCGGACCGCCAGATCATCGACAAGCTCAACCGGCTCATCGAGGCGGGTCCATTCGAGGTCCACATCGCCCACATGTTCCCGCTCGAGCAAGCGGCTGATGCGCACCGGGCGCTCGAGGCGCACCATCTCGGCAAGCTGGCACTGCGACCGCGTTGAGGATGACGTGAAGGACCATTATCTTAGATGTGAGATCTGAGAGCCTGGCTGCTGCGGTCGGCATTCTCACCCGCCCAACCCTGGGCAATCCTTTTCACCCACCGACCCACCGATTGCTTTGCAATCGTTTACCCGGGACGCGCCTTTTCCCAGGCGGCGATGGCGAGACGCACTGTTCGAGGTTCGTTCAGACGCAGTCTGGAACGAACCAAGTTGCGGAGCCAAGCAGCGATAGCACCATGCGGTTTCACTCATCGCTGAGCAATGGCGACCCTCCGCCTGTATCCCTTCTGGTGTGCGCGTTGGGCGAGCAAAGGAAGCTGCCTAGCCTACCCATTCACTATTTTGCGGAGCCAAGCAGTGGGAGCGCACTGCGTTTTAGCCCTCGCCTGAGCAGGAATGGCCTATCCACCCTCTACCACCAAATTGCGGAGCCAAGCGGCGGTCTGCCATGCAGCTTCACCCATCGCTGAAGCGTGGACAACCACCCTCCCCTAACGCTCATTCACATAGTAGCTCGGCAAGAGGGATCCCAACCCCTCTTTGATCTGACCGACGAGGTTGCTGATCTGATACGCTTCCTCTCCGAGCGCTTGGACATCTTCCGCGGTCTTCGTCCCGTTCGTCTTTGGTTGACAGACGGCGTCAGTGAGAACGTAGTACTGATGGTTCACTTTAGAGAACAGCGTCGTCAGCTGCTCGTCGATTTTTGGCTGCAGGGTTCTGCGGTTGTCGATATCGAGGTCACGGATAATCCATAACGACAATCCAATCAGCGCGAGACCTCCCAGTCCTAAGAAGGCGTCAGTCCATCGGATCTCTCGACGCCACAAAATGATCATCACCACGACGATGAGCACTATGAAACCCAGACCCATGCCAAACAACATGCCATAAGATTCTGCAAGCCTCCAAAGAACGTCGGTTGTGGTCATGGTGAGTCTCCTCATGGCAGGTGATGGCCACTCAGCCTATTCGCATCTGAAAAAGAAAAATGGCCCAGTTATCTCGGCCTTTGATAGCACAGGCAGGTTTGACGAAAAAGTAGCCTGTCCCTCTTTGCCTCTCCAAACGGGCGGTGGAAATCGGCATCACAAGGGTGATGACTCCTGCTTGGCCTCCGGGTACTATTGACCCGGCCTGAAGGGGGACGGCGTCACGGCGGAGCCATTCCCCTCGAGGAGATCCTGTGATCCCCAATTGGCGGATCGGAACCAAGCTGCTCGTCCTCACCGTCCCGCTCATCGCGGTAGCGACACTGCTGGCGACATGGACGCTGCACACGCGCAATGCAGAGCGCCTGCAGGAAATGCTCAAGCACCGCGCCCACAGCATTGCGGCTCAAGTCATGGCCGATCGGCAGTACTACGGCGCTGTGGTCGTGCCCCGCGTGGGTGACCTGAAAGGCTCGCTCGGACCCGACTATCGTGACGTTCACGGGCGCTTTCCATTACCCGCGACCTTCGTGCGCGAGGTGTCCGAACAGCTCGCCCGTTCGGGAGACGGGTACATCACACGGCTGATCAGCCCCTGGCCGATCAACAAAGAAATGGGACCAAAAGATTCGTTCGAGACCGACGGATTCGCGGCGCTGGCCCATAGTCCCGGCGACCCGTTCGTGAGGACCGATACGGTGGAAGGCCGAGCGGTCATGCGGGTCCTGATGGCCGATGTTGCCACGTCGACCTCCTGCGTCAGCTGTCACAACGCCCATCCGCAGAGTCCCAAACATGATTTTCACCTCTACGATGTGATGGGCGGCCTGGAAGTCATCATCCCGATGGACCAGTATCTCGAGGAAACCCGGCAGGACATGGCAATGACGCTAGGCAGTGGACTAGTCCTGTGCTTCCTGGTGTTAGGCATCGTGTCCGTCGGCGCGCGGTGGACCGTGACCCGTCCGTTGGCTCACATCGCGGAGCGGATGGCGCAGTTCATGAGGCAGCAGCCGGATGAGCAGGTCTCGGGGCAAACACCGGCATTACCCAGCGGGGATGAAGCGGCCTACCTGACGCAATCGTTCTCCAAGATGGCGAGCGTCATTCGCTCGCAGCAGACCGCCTTGCAGGAAGCCAATGCCTCCTTGGAGCAACGCGTGCAGGAGCGAACGGCCGAGCTGCGCCGCACGATGGCCGAGAAAGAGCGCATCGGGAGCGAACTTCGAATCGCCAGCGAGATCCAGAAATCAATTCTGCCTCGCACGTTCCCGCCGTTCCCAGACCGCGAGGACTTCGAGATTTATGCGACGACGATCCCGGCGCTGGAAATGGGCGGAGATTTTTACGACTTCTTCTTGATCGATGACAAACGGCTCGGCGTCGTCATCGCCGATGTCTCGGGCAAAGGCGTCCCGGCGGCCATCTTCATGGCCGTCAGCCGCTCGCTCCTCAAAGCCACGGCGTTGGCGTCCGTCTCTCCGAGCGAATGTTTGGAACACGTCAATCGGCTGCTCTGCCCCGACAATGATTCCGCGATGTTCGTGACCGTCTTCTACGGCATCCTGCATACCGACACCGGGGAGTTGGAATTCAGCAACGGCGGCCATAACGTCCCCTATGTCATCGGCGGCGAGCGCATCGTCCCCGTCGGAACACCGGCGGCCATGGCACTTGGCGTCCTGAGACGATGCGCGGTATCACACCAGCCGCATGTCGCTCAACGCCGGCGAGACGCTCCTGCTCTATACCGACGGGGTGACGGAAGCGATGGACGCCCAGGGCCACCTCTTCTCGACGCCGCGGTTCGAACAGACGCTTCAACGGCTGGCCGACCAGCGGCCCGTGCACCTCCTCACGAAGCTGGTTGAGGACGTGCAAGCGTTCTCCAGCGGGGCCTTGCAGGCGGACGATATCACGCTGCTGGCGCTGCAATATCGGCAGCCGGCCCTTCTGGAACTCACACTGGCCAATCGCTCCTCTGAACTGCAACGGCTGGCCTCGGAGTTGGAGCGGTTCGCACAGAACCATCGGATTCCGGAGCCGGACGTGCACGCCGTGTCGTTGTCCCTCGACGAAGTCATCACGAACACCATCGCCTACGGCTACGACGATCAGGGAGCGCATGACATCCGGGTGCGTCTGACGCTGGCGAACGGTCGGCTGTCTGCCGAAGTCGAGGACGATGGACGGCCATTCAATCCGCTCACGGCTCCCAAACCGGATCTCACGAGCGGCGTCGAAGATCGGCCGGTGGGAGGACTCGGCATCCACCTGGTGCGATCGCTGATGGAGCAGGTCGACTATCATCGCGAATCCGGCAAGAATCACCTCATCATGAGCAAGCGGCTGAGCGCGGTCGCGCAAGCCGAGACAAAGGCGGGACATCATGGAGATTTCTGAGCGGAAAGTGGGCGAGGTTTGTGTCGTAGGGATTAACGGAAGGCTGGACTCGGGCACCTCGGACAGCCTCGCGCAACGGCTGCACCATCTGATCGATGGCGGGGAACGACGCCTGGTGATCGATGGAGAAAAGCTCGACTACATCAGCAGCACTGGGCTCCGGGTGCTGCTCGTCGCCGCCAAACGCCTCAAGGCCGTCGATGGCAGGATTGTCCTCTCGTCGCTCAAGCCGCATATTCTCGAGGTCTTCGAGATCGCCGGCTTCACGTCTATCTTCCCGATCTACGGCACCGCCGATCAGGCCGCAGCACAGATCTCGGCGTAAGTTTGGAGTTGGAAGTGGATGGCCGCCTGTTGCTCCGCGATGGTAAAACCGCACAGCCTATCGCTCCTTGGCTCCGCAAACTTGGTCCGTCCTAGACTACGTCCGGACGGACCTTCGAACACTGCGTCTCGCCATCGCCTGCGGCGACCGCAGCCATAGGCCGTGCACCCATCGCAAGTCGCATGAGGCCACCATCCACCTCCATGAGCGGACGAGTAAGAACCGGGCGCCCAGATCGACGCCATCCGAAAACATGCAGGCCATGCATCACAATCACAAATCTTCAAGAGACGAGCATCCGCCTTAGGAGGGAAAAACGAGCAAGCTCGGAAGGAGCATTTGATATGTGAAATTCGAGATCGCGTTTCGCGCGTATTGACATCCTTTCAAGTCCTCAATATCGTCTCGATGGTTTAAGACTGGAGTGAGACACGTGAGTCACCTGTTTGAGATAACTGCCACAATGTTGGCCGGCCTGGGATTGTTCTTTGTCGGCCTGAAGGAGGTCTCTCGTCAGCTCACCGCCATGGGAGGCTCTCGGCTCCGTGAGATGGTCACCCAGGCAAGCGCCAACTCCGCTGCCGGAGTCGTGTGGGGAATCGTTTCAGGCTTCTTCACGCAGAGCGGACGGACCACGTCCTATGTGGTGGCGAGCCTCGTTCACACCGGTGTGCTGCCCGTACGCCGCGCGATGCCGGTAGTCCTCTGGGCCAACACCGGCTGTTCCTTCATCACGGTGGCGGCATTCCTTCCTACCGAATCACTGATCCTCTTGCTGGTCGGCTCGGCGGGGCTGTGTTACGCATACGAGATTCCTTCTCGATGGCGCAACGTGTCGGGCGCACTGTTCTCGCTCGCGCTCATACTTTTAGGGCTCCTCCTGATCAAAAAGGGCTCCTCTGAACTTCTCACAATCTCCTGGGCTGCGACACTGTTCGAACTCATCGGCGATTCCGGGCTCCTTGCATTTGTCACAGGCGCGCTCCTCACACTGCTTGCCCAGTCGCACATCGCGATTATCCTCCTCGCGATCGCCATGGCCCAACCTGGCGTCTACGAATCAGAGCATATTTTCATGCAGGTGTACGGCACCTATGCCGGCTCCGCCGTCCTGACGTATGTGCTTGGGGTGAGCTTCAAGGGCGTCGCACGGCAGGTCGTGATTGCGCAGGCGTTGTATGGCCTCCTGGGAGCGGCGCTCTTCGTCGGACTGTTCTATACCGAGGAACTGACCGGCATTCCCTTGGTACAGGCGGCAGCCACTCGGGTGTCCGGACAGATCGCCGTCCAGACGGCGTTCGTGGCCATCCTGTTCAGTGTGGTCACCTCTGTACTCCTGACGCTAGTGGCGAAGCCGTATCAAGCGTTCATCGCACGCTTCTGGCCATCCACCGAAGAGGATATGCTCGCGCACACCCGATACATCAATGAGGATGCCCTGAACCAGCCGGAAACAGCCCTCCTCCTCGCCGAAAAGGAGCACCTGCGGCTCGCCAAGCGGTTTCCGCTGTACCTCGACGCGCTCCGGAGCGACCGATTGGTCAGCGGACAGCCGGACCCATCGCGTCTACCACGCGGCGTTTCTTGGTATCGGCGAGCGCCTCACAAACTTTCTGCGCGACGCCTTGCAACGCACCGATTCTGTAGAACTCGCCGAAAGACTGTTGAACCTCCGTAACCGTCAGGAACTGCTTAAAGGCATCGAAGAGGACCTGCTGCAACAGTACGAAGCGTTGCGCGCCCGGCCGGGTGGCGCCAAGGCCGCTCAACTGTGCGGAGCGATCGTCGAGGTCCTGGATACCATGTTGCAGACGATGCTTGAGGCAGCCGAAACCGGCGATCACGACGAGCTGGCACTACTCGGCGCCATGACGTCGGACCGGGGCGAGATGATGGAGCGGATTCGCAAGAAATATCTCGCAACCGAGGAAGAAGTGACGACGGAAGATCGGGCGCTGATTCTCGATGTCACCCATGGATTTCGAGCGAATCGTGTGGTCCCTTGGGCGGTATGGCGAGCTGCTCGCACGTAGCGCGACACGTTGAACGGGCCTCTTCTCCCCTAAGAAGGCTTGGCTCCATCGGATCTCCCGATGCCACAGAACGATCATCACCACCGCCAAACGATGGAACCCAGACCCATCCCGAGCAACATGCCATAGAATTCTGCCAGCCTCCATAGAACGCCAGCTGTGCTCATGAATAAGTCTCCTTCTGGCAGGCGGCAATTCATCCGGAGAGGATCTTCAATGAACGTTCACGGCGGATACTTACCTGGATTGGTCTTGCTTGGATAAAGGATTGCGTACCGAGGCAGGGTACTGTCCACCATAATCGCACCGCGTTTCATACGCCGTGTCTTTCTTTATTTCATACGTCGCGCACGGCCGCCCATTTTCGTCTTGAGAATACCCGATCGCTTGCCGCTGTTTTTCGAAGAACTCACACCCGGACAACAAGGCGAGAACGCCGACGTATAAGAGCAGCCAACGGGGGCCATAAGATGTTAGTCCCACGATCTAATCAAGCTATGATGACTATGCCTGTAAGTCTTTATCCCGCTTTAGCGGGGCTAATCCGACCGCATTGACAAAGTCCTTATACCATTCGCTGGAGTATACATAGGTGTGAATTAAACCTTCGAATAAATAGCTAACCTCAACATACGCAATCATCCCAATGTATTGCGTGAAGGCTTCGATTTTAGCGGTATGAGTACGCCGCACTTGAGACGAGGCCTGAAAGACCTCATCGTAAGTGAGCGTCGATCGATGTAAATACATTGTCTTTGTGTCAAAGGACTTAGCAATTGATAGGAAGCTTTCCCAACGCGGGTCTTCGTCACGATCCCAGGCAGCTTTTGGAAAGCCTTTGTCCTCAATAGTGCCGTAAAAAATCGTAAAATGATGCGTCTTGCAGTACGACTCTATCTCCTCAAAAACATCATAAGTCGTGTCCCCTCGCTTGCGTTTCGTCTCCGTCGTCAACCCGCCATGGTTTGATTCTGGGTTCATATACCCTCCACAACCCTAACATTTGCCGTCGGCATCGTAGCAGGAGAGTGTGACAAATAAGGTCACATCCTTAAAGTATTTGTGGATCGCGCAGAAAAATCCAATATTGTAGTGTTTCGCACGGAAAGCAGAATATCCGCATTTGCCTACTGGCAATCTATCTTCCCATCCCTACCCTCACAAGCTTAGGAGCGATCTTCAAATCGTCCAAACCTCAGGCCGAAGGTTCCTGACACCTCTTCCCACCCACCTTTCCCACCTTCAGACCCAGAACGAGTGCCTGTGTGACCGAATGTGAATGGGCTCAAGCGAAATTGAAAGCCCATAGTTGTCACCGGCACCGATGGGATGGGTATTGGCGTCAGATTCTTTCGGCCGCTCAATCAGTTCTAAAGGGTTGTCCAGGCGATCTTAAGCGTCAAGAAAAGACTCCCGACCCCGATGATGCCCACTTATCGTAGCAGTTACAGGCAAGTCAACTTTGCTGGTGCCTCAGCAATTGTCATCAAGTCCAACATGTCGGAGGATATCCTCCTTCGCAGCTTGGTAACTAGTATGGCCGTCAAGGAGGTGACATACATTGACATTCTCAACGCCTTGGACATGAATGGGGTGAAGTCCAGCTATGTCCTTGAATTCTAGTTCTGCAGTCCGGTACATGTAACCTAGGACCCAGTCCTTGGGGCAATACGCGTTGACGAGGCGACCTGCCACTATATTTCGGACTTGTTCCCACCGAGCCGCATCAGCCGAAAAGGCGCCTCCCATTAGAAGCACATGGTCAATTAGTCCTTTGGAGGGATCTCCGCTTTTTGCCAGATGCTCGAGTGCGTGAAATATCAGTCTAGCACCGAGTGAGAAGCCAATTAATGTGATCGGTCGCTTACCATGCTGCGCTGTTGCTAGGTGTTCAGCCAAAATTTTTGCTGCCTTCTCGGAACGATCACGTGCAACGGACCATGGACTGTCAATAATATTCGCCAAGCTCAAAATTGCGGTAGGCCACGCGAACCTTCGTGCGGCTATGCGACAAGCATGACGAGCAAAGACATGAACTCCCATCAGGCCAGCACTCTGAAAGCCAAACATGCACAGTGCTTTCCCGAGATCGAAAAGGTGCTGCGACTCCCAAATTAAGGCGTGGTGCTCACCATGTCCTGTAACCGTAGGAAGGTGACTCCAGGTTTCGACGGGATTGCTGCGTTCTGAGAAAAATCCAGACACAGCCAGAAAACAGTGCATCCCTTGACCATTGAGGTGCGCGTAACGGTACTCATCAACTTTGCCTACGCGGGAGGCTACCTTCTTGCCTACTAAGCCTCCGCCAGTGAGTCCAAGTGCCGCCGCTACTGTGGCAGTCCCTCCGGCCATCCCAGCTCCCCCGGCGGCTACTGCGCCGCCGCCAAGTGTTGCTAAGCCCGCGCTCGTCGCTGCGGCGCCACTCAGTCCCAAGAAAAAGGTGCCGATTGCTCCACCAATTGCAGGCGCCGCGATTGGTGTTAGTAGTACGGCACCGACTGCAGCGGCCGTGGCACCAGCGACAATTTTCCATCGTCGCTCCCGTTTTTGTTCATCGGATTCATTCTGCGTATAAGTGGCAGGGGTTGTGCGTAGCTCTCGCGCCAGCTGGTCTTCAAGAGCTGTGATTTGGTTCCAAGGAATGCCGAACATCATCGCTACATACCGGAAGCCTTCCCGTTCGCGCGCATCATACTTGCCATCTGCCACGGTGGCGGTCAGCAGGTAAGAGAGAACTGTTGACCGGACCTTCTTACTTCTGACGGCCTTCCCGAACTTCGCTGGATCGGGTTGTTCTGCAACGAGTTGTAAGAGTTTGCCCTGGCTTGCCTTCGATAGCTTGAGATGTTCATACATGCGCCTGAGAAGACTCTGATCCATGAGCCCTGCCCTAGCGGACAGAGTGGTGAGTAGTGCCGCAACGTTGAAGCGGTCCTTGTCGGAAACATGTTGAAAGAGCAGTTTGTCTTTAGTGGCGTCTTCTTTTTTCACCTTGAAGCGAAGTCGGCGATCCGATTGCATCGTTCCGGCTTTCCCTTTTAGATTTCTACCGGTAGCATTCTTCTTCGCCTTTGCCCGCGGTTCTCGTTGACGTCTTTGACTTCGCGAAGAACCTTTTTGGATCGGCCTGCGAGATTTAGACCGTCCAGATGTATGTCTCGCCAACGACTTGCGCAATTAGGTCTTCCGCCTTCTCATAACAACGTCCGCCTGTCTGAAACTGTCTGGAATCTTTTATAATGGAAGCGCTAGCTGGAACGCCATGAGCCAAAGTGGCCGCAGCTTCACGAGCTTTTCGGTCGTCTCTAAATGATTATTCTGGAACTTATCCCGTCGCTCTTTTCACCATCGGAGAGCACGCTAACCATATGTCTGCAATTGCTCGAACAATGGATTTTTCTCCCACGGTTGGACACGTGTCATATGGAAACGAGCAGCCTATCTGAAATTCCAAATTTGACCGTCGATGAGTGAGAGCCTCGTACGCCGCCTTGACCCACTCCGCTTGTCGCTTTGTTGGGCCGCGATATCGGCTTGAAGCAGGGAGAGCCGTTCGAGCATCAAACACTAACTGGCAATCCGGCACACCGTGCGAACGTCGACTCGAAAAGTGTCGCTGAAGCACGATAATTTGTGGAGCGTATCCTTTTACTCTTTTCAGTGCTCGAATGTTTCGCATGATTTCGTTTTACCTCTGTACAATCTGCCGGCTTAGGCGACTTGCACCGTTCCGATATGGCGATGCCCAGTCAGCGTTGGCTCAAACGCATACCGATTTTCGCTGGACAAAGCAATCTTTCAGAAGCTCTTGAGACGAGTGTACTCTTCGCGTGTGACAGAACAGGTCACAGGCTGGAAAGGGAAAGTGTGTGCGGGGTTTCCGGTTAGTTAGAGAAGCCGCACGAAGAGGAAACTTAATTATCTGTCACATCCAGGGTCACGAGTCGAGCTGAGTCAGAGCGACGGCGGCGCAGGCTCCGGAGGGTATTCACAGCCGGCTATATAAGCTCGCTCTCCCCTACCCCGACTGTTGAATGGCGGAGAGGAGCCATTTGCCCTGCTGGTGCCGCATGAAGGTCCAGAGTTCCGTCGTGTCGGTGGGGCTCTGGTCGCTCCCCTCGATGAGATACCCCGGCTGTCCCGGCTGCTTGCTGGTGGACACCGTGTAGTCCCGCGCCGTCCATTGGAGTTTGGCCGTGGCGTAGTCCGTCCCCTCTTCCGTCCAAGATTCCTCGAGATCGGCTCTCGTGAGGACCACGTCTTCGACGTGATTTTCGACTTCCTGACTCGCCTGCTCGGCGAGGGCGGTGCTGAAGTAGGCCAGCATTTCAGGCGTGACGAACCGCCGCAAGGCGGCGAGGTCCTGCTTGCTCCAGGCGGTTTGAATGTCGATCAAGAGTTGCTGGAAGGCCGCCTTATCCCCCGCCGTGACCTCGCTCTCGACGGTCGCGGTCCGGAAAGGCGCGGCCGAAGAAGATGCAAAAGAAGATCCAATGGAAGAGGCGTCCAACAGGGACCGGGGCGCGTCCGTCCCCCGGTTCATCCCGGCGAACGCGGGCACGGGCTTGCGCCGGCGGGAAAAGTAATAGAGCACCCCGCCCGCCACGACCATAAGAAGGAGCATATCCACCGTGTTGAATCCGCTCGCATGGCTCGCCGCGCCGGCCTCCCCGTCCTCGCTGGTCTTGGCGGTACTGTCGGTGGCGCCGAAGAGCATATGGCCGATCCACGAGCCGGCGAGGCCGGCTGCGATGCCGGTCAATATGGGATGCCGCTGGATAAGAGACGGATTACTCTGGGCCGTCGGGGCCGGACTGGCTGTTGTTGGTGGCGGCGTGGCCGCCGGCGTCTTGGGCGCGGTCGATTGCTCGATCGGCTTCCCGGAGTTTTGATCGTAGGTGCGTGACCCGCGGCTGCCCATGCTGCCCGATCCGCCGCCGCGGGAGCCGCCCGAAAACCCGCCTCCGCCCCCTCGCGCCTTGGCAAAGGAGACGGTCGGCACGCCGATGAGCGCACAGACGATGCAGGAGGCGATCAGTTTCTTGGTAATCACGAGCGATGTCCTTTCGGTTGCGGTCGTCGACACGGCAACTGTCCTCCATCATCCTAACAGGTATGGGCGAGAGAAACCGAAGATTCGAAGGCCGTTCGACTCGCGCCGGCCGGGTCACTTCCAGGTCGAATTCATCCGATGCTTCCCACGCCGGCGGCCAACCAGCGCAATCGCAGGCAGGCCCTGATCGCCGCCCTCTTGGTGGCCTGGGCTGCCTGCTTGTTGGGCTAGACCTTTGCATCCTTCTAGACCCTGCTCGCGCTCAGTCCCTACAGTTATTGGCCGGTGCCCCGCCGGGAAGCGCTATGAAGACTGTTGCCGGTCGAAGTCCGGCGCCACGGCCGGGCGCGGAGCTTAAGCGGCGCTTCGATTGCGTCAGTAGGGCCGCCGGTTGTATTTGCGGTCGAACTCCTGCTGATCCAGCTGCTTTCTCATATGCTCAACGTCCAACTGCTGCTGCCGCTCGCGGAAGTAGTCGAACTTCTGCTGTTGCGGCGACCGATTCAGAGAGTCCTTGGCGATCGCGGTGACGGCGCTATCGAAGCAGATTCCGAGCAAGATACCGATTAAAAACCCTCGCATGGTGGCCTCCTGCCTGGGCATGTTCTCATGGCGATCATCGGCCCTGAATGTTCCACCCTTTGCCGTATGGATTGTTCGGCTTGCGTCACTTGTGGTGGAGCGACGGCTGGAGGGGTGGCGCTTTGTGGAGTATTGGCCACCTCTGCCGGCGTGTCCCCACTACCACTCGCACAACCTGAGACTAGCAATAGCAGCCCATAGCATCATTCGCATACATCACCCCACTCCTATGATTTAACATTGGCATCTTACCGACCCCCTTCAATCCTCCATCCCTTCCCATACGGATTATTCGGGAATCGGGTTTGAACGGACTCCCGGCGCCGAATTGGTTATTGAGCGAGTCCGGCGAAAACGGCGATCCATAGCGGCCAAACTGGTTCGACGTCGAGTCCGCGATCGTAGGGATTGGCGCTCAGCTTGCCGCGGTAGTTGCCCTGCTGGTCGTACAGCCTCGGCGCGTCCGTCGCAAACGGGTTGGTCGCCGATGTATTGCTGAACGGACTGCCGTATGGACTGAAGGAGTTGTTGATGCCGTTGGGCGCGAAGGGGCTCCCCTTCCCGAACGGATTGCTGCTGGATTCGAAATCGAACGGATTGGCGCTGAGGTTGCCGAGGTCTTCGGCTTCGGCGTGGACCGGAGCCATCAACAGAGCTGTCAGTAGGATCGATGCAGCGTTCATGGTCGTCCCCCTTTCCCCTCCGCCTCGTTGCTCCCACTGTCCAATAGTGGCTTTTGAAGCGGGCGGAACGCTGTCTCTGAATGCCTCATCCCCCTCCGATAGCTCGCATTCATGTTGGATAGTTCATTGAACGTTTGGCCTATGTCGCTCTTCGAGAACGCCACTCGGCATTCCGACGCGATGCCTAAATCCTCGCCCGCCACCCAAACGTCGTGATCCGCTCCGAGATAGACGAACCGCCAGCCCTCCTTCTCGCATTCCTTGATAAGCGCAAAGATCTGTTTCCTGGTGTAGTCCTTCGAGGCATTCTCCAGACCGTCGGTCAGGATCACGCAGAGCTTCTTGAAGCCCTCCGGGGACTCCTGCCTGGCGGCGGTCAGCGTTTGGCCGATTGCGTCGTAGAGCGGCGTCGTGTCCTGCGGACGGTAGGTTTCGACGTCTAGCTCGGGGACCGTGGAGACTGGCACGCCGCGATAATGGACTTCTGTCCTGTGCGAGTTGAACAGGGTGAGCGTGAACCAGGTCGCAGCTGGCTCGTCCTTGAGCGACTTCACGTACTGATTGAAGCCCGTGATCGCCGCGCGTTTGCACGATTGCATTGAGCCGCTTTCATCGAGAATGAGCGTGACGTAGAGCGGTTGAGGTGCATTCTCTGAGATTCCGTCGTGTGCTTTCATGCTCGCCTCCTGGTTGAGTGTTTGAATGGAGGCATTTTATAGAAGCGGTGTGACACGTGAGGTCACGCTCAGAGGAAAAAATTACGAGAGCTGAGCCGAAAGAGAGGGAGGAGCAGGAATGTCAGGAAAGACGCTTGGTTGCGGGGGATCCGTTCGGAAGCCGGCTCCGGCAGCTGCATGAAAAATGCGGCGGGATTCGGTCTCCACGGCGGCCCTCAGACTAGTCAGGCCGAACGACACC
Source organism: uncultured Nitrospiraceae bacterium (assembly GCA_963730935.1). Lineage (GTDB taxonomy): Bacteria > Nitrospirota > Nitrospiria > Nitrospirales > Nitrospiraceae > Nitrospira_C. The sequence goes on from CAVSTP010000004.1 coordinate 1,491,364, forward strand.
GAACGCCGCTGCCGAAGCTTAAGACCCAGCCGACGAGCTCGCGGCTGTCGGCAACGGTCAGGGTCATAAGCATCCCGCCATTCTTCAAGGACGTGAGCTTCTGAGTGGGATGCCAGAGGCGGTCTTTCGCCCAGGCCGCGGTGGCCTTGTCGAACCGCAGGGCCACGTCGATTGGCCTCCCGCGCATGACGGTCAACGAGTCCCGCACGAACGCCTCCAGGTCGAAGCCAAGCGGCATCTGGTAGGGGTGGTCGGTGAGTGTCACCGCGCGCATGCGCTCGACGGCAAACATGCGGGGTTCCTTTCGCTGGTGGCAATAACCGACCAGATAGAGCCCGCCCGAGGCATACCAGAGCCGGTAGGGATCGACTTCTCGGCGCGTCGTGCGTAGGCGCGACGCGGAATAGTAGCGCATCTGCACCGTTCGCTTCTTCGCGATGGCCTGCGTGAGGCGGTCGATGGTTTCCCGATGCAGACGATAGGTCTTGTGCGGGCCTAAGCCAACGGCAAAGACGTTCTGCATCTGTTGCACGTAATCGAGGGAATGCGGCGGCAGGAGCCGTGAAGCTTTGGCCATCGCCGATTCCAGTGCCGCCTGGATTTCGGTGCCGGCCAGCGGCTTGAGCAGCGATCGGCTGATCACGAGCGCCATCAACTCGGTCGGCGAAAACCCCAGCGCAGGCGCCTGACGGACGCCATCCATGAGACGCCAACGTACGCGGCCGTCGATGCGTTCGTTGATTAGCGGAAAGCCTGCCGATTCGAGCGCTTCCAAATCCCGCCGCACCGTCCGACCGTGCCGGGGATAATCGGCAGGCAACCGGCTGACGATTTCATCGAGCGTGACGCCTCGCGGCGACTCCAGCAGTCGAAGCAAATGCCATTGGCGGGTAACCTGATCGTTCCGAGGCATAAGTGCTGAGACACTTACGCCCCCCGATGACCAAATGCAATCATTCGGAAGGAGGGGCGGAAGGAAGCGAACAGGTAATCGACGCTCCCAAGGCAAGCGGTGAATCGACGACGGGCAAGCTGTTGCCGAGACGCCTTGAAACTGGCTCGTAGGCGAGGCTCTATGCCCATAAAATAGGCAATGAGGTGCGGAGTTGCCACCTGAGAGGGTAAAAAGGCGCTTTTTTAATCATCCGCTCGTAGGCCGCCAACTGACCCTTTTAAGCCTTCCGGTCGCGTGCGACTACTACCTCTAATTTGCCGCCAGGGTCGCCACCAGTCGGCAATCGCGCTTGTTTCCCTTATTCTCAGGTGCCTCTTGTTTACCCTTGCTCAGGCGCTTTATTGTGTACATGCAGGGGCCGCAGGGAAGAGTCGCGATGAACCGGATTCAGGTCAGCTTCCTCATTCTGCTCTACGGGACCCTCGCGTCCTGTGCGCACGCGCCGACGCCCCCGCCGGCACAGACGCCGCCGCCAGGCCACGCGTCGATCGGCGACTTTATGGATTACGTCTTGGAGCCGCTCGCCTTGCGGGTCGCGGATGAGAAGATCAGCGAAGCCAGTGCCGGCCTCAAACTGGCGCGGACGCCGAAAGGCGCCGTGCAGAGCGTCGCCAGCCTACTGCAGGATGTTCCGTGGGTCGGACCGCTGCTCAACTTTTCGACGGTGTCCCAGAAGGCCCGCCTTGAAGAGGATTTAGCGTGGCTCGAGACGCGGCGCATCCCGTTAAAACGAGAGTTATTGGATGTGTTCGTGTCGCGGACGGCTCACGCGGACGACACGTTCACGGTCTGCATTGACCGCGTCGAGCGCCGGTATCAAGCGCTGGATATCAACCGCTTCACCCGCCTACCTGACGGCCCCGGTCCCTGCGAACCGTTGCAGTTCAGTAGCCTGAAGAAAGCTTGAGCCTCACAATTTTCGGGTCTCGTCAGCGAAACGCGAAGGTATCCCTCTCCGTTCTTAGCTTTGCGCCTGAAGTGCCGGCCCGTCGATGGCGAGCACCCAAATGGTCCCTCCAAGCTCGCTCGTTTCACTCCTTTAGTGTTCCAGTCATGCTCATCGATGCTATCAATGCATCTCGCGTTTGTTTATACCTCTGACAAAGAGTTGTCAGTTGCGGGTGGCGTCGACCTGGGCGCCTATCTCACCCGCCCACCCAACCGCGCCAAGACGCGGTTTTCACCAAGCGGCCGCAGCGTTCCCGAGAATCTCGCTCTAGCTCGTCATTCTTTTCAGGGGTGGCCCGCTTAGCCTCAAACGTGCGCGCGTGAAGGAGCACCGCCTAGCTGAACATACGATTGGTCTGGTGTGCCGCCTTCCGCGAGCACAAGGAGGCTAACGGGCCGCCCTGCCTCTTTACCCTACACCGGGCGGGGTGCCAAGCCGGACGGGCTGGTTGGCGACAGGACCCGCAAATTAGCTTTTCGCCTGAAGTGCAGGTCCATCGATCGAGAGCGTGATATGGAACGCCGTCCCCTCCCCTTCCTTGCTTTCCACCGCAATCGTCCCTCCATGCGCATCCACGACATCTTTCACAATCTTCGTGCCGAGTCCCGTGCCCCCGACCTTTCGGCTGATCGCCTTGTACGAGAAGAGACTGTCGCGGACTTCCGGTGACATGCCCTTTCCCGTGTCAATCACCGACAGCACCACGTGCTTGCCCGATTCGTCCAGGCGGCCCCGAACCGTGACCGATCCACCCGCCGGAACCTCCGGGATCGCATTGTTGACCAGGTTATAGATGCATTAAACAGCCGGCTTTCATCAGCCCGGATGACCGGCAGCGTGTCGAGTCCCTCTTCGCGGAGCGCCACCTTACCTTCATCGGCCAGGATGCGAAGGGTCTGGTACACGTTCGACACGACGTCGGCCAGGCGGCAGGGCGCAAACTGCGGAGGCCGCGTCAGGCCTTTGACCGAATCGGCGATCTCTTTGACCCGGTCGTTGATGCGCCGCGAGTTTTGCTTGATCATTTCGGTTAGTTCATGGGTTCTCTCGCGCGCGGGCTTGGCGGCTGTCACTATTGACTCAGGCAATTTTGAAAAACCTTCGCTCAGTTCCTCTTCGAGCAACTCGGCGCCGCCCGTAATGGGCATGAGCAAATTCTTGAGGTCGTGCCCGATGTCTCCCAAGACCCGCGCCACTTCGCCGAGCCGTTGCTCCTCAACAAGGCGGGCTTCGGTTTGCCGGAGCTCTTCTTCCGTCCGCTTGCGATCGACGAACAGGCCGACTTTGATCCCGATATCCGCGACCATATCGAGCACATCCTGATCCGGCTCGCGGCTCTGCCGGCTGAAAAATTCCATGACGCCATACAGCTGCTCGCCTTTGCACACGGGAAAGGCAATCCCTCCCCGGAGGCCGACTGTCGTGGCAATCTCCGTGCGGCGGAACGTCGGATCGGCACAGACATCCGGGATCCAGATCGGCTTGCCGGTGGCCCAGACGCGGCCGATGAGTCCTTCCCCCCGTTGAAAGGTCCGGTCCCGGCTGTCGTCGACGAACCCGCCGGCTTCCACGTGCGGCGCATGCCACAGGGCGACAAAGCGGAGGGCTTGTATCTGTTCATCCCTACTCCAGAACATACCCAGCTCCCACTCGAGGCTCTCCCCGAGGGCACGCAAGACTGCCTGAGCCGCATCTTTCAGGGTCGCCGACTCGGCCAGGGCCCTGGTCACCGCGTATTCCGAGGCCAGACGCCGTCCCGACCGCTTGATCACGGCCAGCGCTGCCCGTGTGTCGCCCACCATCCGCACGTAACCACGGCTCACATAGATCAACGCGAGCACGTACGCGATGAGTCGAACGAGATGCCACACCCACCAGGCACTGTCCCAGGGTGCGGAAAACAGGAACATCACTTCGGCCAATCCGAAGAGCAATCCCAGCGTCGCGAGCAGCTGATGTTCCGCCCTGCCGGTCCGGCCGGCCTCGAGCCAAAACCCCGCCGCACCGGCAAGGAACAAGACGGCTGCGAATCCATTGACCGCGAGCGCAACGGGCGCAAATTGCTCCTGCGTTGTGAATCGTGGCAGTTGATAGGGAGCGACGACGACGAACAATCCGAAGGCCATCGTCCCGCATGTGACCAGGTAAGGAATGAGGTCCCTGGTCCGCCTCCCGAGCATCCCCGGCGGATGCCACACGAACGAGAAGGCCACGCCGCCCAGTAGACTCGCCGCGCTGCGCAAGAGCACGAAGCCCTGGTCCGAAGAGGAGACGGCGTGGAACCCTTCCAGGATCCCCATGCCCAGCAGCCCGCTCGCCAGCCCCTGGAGCCTCTCATCTTCCCACTCCGCTTTCCGTGCGAGTAACACGAGGCCCATCAGGACTGCCGCCAACCCGCCCAGGGCTTCCACCGTCGAATGAAGAGGTACGTGAATCGAGATCTGGTGCGGCCAGAGGAAGTGAACGAGCAGACCGGAGAGCAGCGCGGCGGCGACCATACCGATCGGAATGAGAGCTCGAGCCATAGCACGCCCCGCGACAGGATAGGCGAGGACATTACGATGGGGGGGAACCAAGGGTCAAGCGGAGGGGCTAGCGAAGACGGTGTCTCCCTGCTCCGAGCTTCGGCTCGACCACACTACGCTAAGGTGAAGGCGAATGATCGCCTCTGCTCAGCGATGGGTGAGACCGCAGGGCGCTATCACTGCTTGGCTCCGCAACTTGTTCCGTCCTTGACTTCGTCAGAACGGAACTTCGAACAGTGCGTCTCGCCATCGCCACCTGGGAAAAGGGCGCGTCCCGGGTAAACGATTGCAAAGCAATCGGTGGGTCGGTGGGTGAAAAGGATTGCCCAGGGTTGGGCGGGTGAGAATGGCGATCGCAGCGACAGGCCCTGCACCCATCGCAAGTCGCCGGAGTCGACCAATTCCCCTTCTCGGGAAGGGAATGAGCAAGCTTGGAACGACCATTCGAGCCTGCAGCAAGTCGCGGCTAAGACACCGTCTCCGCCATCGTTTGAGAAGAATAAGGCAGTCCTCATAAGCCGAGGCAAGGGACTATCCACCTCGTGAGCAGAGGAAACAAGCGAGCTTGGAAGGATTGTTTATAAGGTGTGCCGCTTCAATTGCTTGACGAGGTAGAGGACGATGACCAGGTTGACGACGAGGAGGATGATCCTCGGCAACGTCACCCGCTCGATGAGCTCATAGACTTCGATCGGCACGAGCGCGCTGGTCGAGACCACCGTCAGATAGGCCGCCCACGATACTTCCAGCCACAAGCCGATTCCTTCCGCCAGCAACAGCACGGCATAGCCGAGGCTGAGCAATCCCGCCATTAGCACGCTATGAGGCTTGAGCGCATCGACCTTAAGCACCAGCGCATGCATCAGGCGGGTGTCGGCATTGATGTGGAGGAACTCAAGAAGCCGCGAAAACAAGCTCGCAATGTCGGCGTGCATCAATTCGAGCAGCCCGAACCCGACGAGCAGCAACAGTCCTCCCTTAAACAGCTTGAACACCGCGATGGCGGCCATCCCGGTATGGTGCCGGCTCGCACGTTCCATGACGGGATCTCTATCATAAATGCTGGCCCCATCGCGCGATTCAACAGCCAAGGTCCAATTAAGTTGGCGCCGAACTGTCGGCACGCTGCCGATATGACGACGGGATCCCTTCGTCACCCGGGTCTCCCCCCGCCATAAAAATCAGGTGGTTTTCACCAATAACGCGTTTGCTTTTACCGACTTAGGTTACCGGTCGAGGAGCGTCAGTCGCTTGGCACGCTCTCTGCGATAGTCCAGAGACAACTGGGTGAAGCAGAAGGATAAGGGGTTCAAGGTCCGAGAAGAGGAGCTGTCATCATGGCGTCTTGGTTAACAATCATTTTCGCTTACGTCATCATCGTCGTGGGAATTTTCAACATCGTTGTGTCTGACTACCTTCTGTTTTGACAATCAGGAGTGGCATTGCAGCCTAAGTCTCGTGTGCGATTTAGGGATCTGAGACAATTTCATGCACTGAGGAGGGAGACCAGATGAGACAAATGATTTTGACTTTCTTCATGGTGATCGCCGTCGGAGCTTTCGCAATCGCCGAAGGTCGGGGTCCGAATGCCCAGACGCATCAGCAGAAGGAGACGCGCCAGCAGAATGAGGGTTGTCAGCTAATTCCCAATGGGGACCTGAACAAACAAAAGACCGAGCGAGATAGTTCAACTATGAAAGGATTGGTGTTTTGAGATGGATAGGCCTTGCTGCTCAGGCGATGAGTGGAACCGCAGCGCGGTGTCACTGCTTGGCTCCAGGCAGCGGCGGGCCGTGCGCGGTTTCATGACTCGCTGAAGCAGTGGTTATACGTCCAGCTGTTTACCTTCCGTGAGCACAAGAGACCACGGGGCGACCGCACTATCTTGCTATTTGAAATACCGTTCCAGCACTTGCGATTCCACGTCAGTGCGCTTCTGCTCGATCTTTCGCCTGTTGCTTCTCAATTCCTCTATGGTTTTCATGTATTGCGCCCGTCGCTCCGACCATTGGTCCCCGATGGCGGCCCTGTCCTGCGGAGCCGCCTGGGCCTGCTGAATGGAGTCCAGCGAGGACACGAGATTATCGCGTTGGAGCATCCATTGGTGAAGGTGAAGTTCCCAACTTGCGAGATCTAACCCCTGCAGCTCTTGCACTCGCGGATCGGAGTCGATCGGCATCTGTTTGAGGTCGGCGATGTGGTGCTGGAGTTCTTCGATATTCCCGTTCAGCTCGATCACTCCCTGGTGCAGCATGGTGATGACCGTATCAGGCTTTGGTCCGCGTGTTTCTTTCACGACGGCCCCGCCGTCGCAGGCAGTGGCGGTCAACAAGACCAGACTAACGATCATTGCGTGGTGAGTCTTCATCCTCCCCTCCTCTGAACTGACTGCCATCTGCGATCCACGTCAACTGTAGTGAATTGCCGTGCCTTTTAAGGTCGTGATGTGCACCGAGTACTGCACCGGGACTGCTCGTTGATAGCCCCACGAGGGTCCCCATGGTCCGTAGCGATAGCCCCACGGTCCCCAATAGCCATACGGGCCGGGACCATAATAAGACGGCGCATAGTATCCCCATGGGCTATAGGCGGGCTGATACGCCACGCGTTGCTCAACGTGTGTGATCGGCGTCGAGAACACGACCGCATCGGCTCCAAGCTCAGCTGCCTTCTTGAGAAGATGTCGTTGGAGCTTGTTGAGATTGTCCGATGACGATGTTTCGCTCAGTTCGGCGATCTTGTCATATTGGTGGCCGGGAAACTGACTGAGGATGGCGACGTCCTCCATCTCGCGAGCAGGAAACGTCTCGGAGGTCAGCCGAAGGACTTGGACCTGAGAGCATCCGGCGCTCCACCCGAGAAGCAGACCCATGGCGACGACCAACATGCGAGGACTCATCATGACATCCTAACCTGTCCTCCGCCGCGAAGTCTGTAGGTGCCCGACGCGGGGCGCATAGTGCGATGATGAAAGAGACACCTCGCTCGCTCGTTTCTCTCCGCAGGGCGAGAGCTGATTGATCTCCCACGGCTCGCTTCGACGAGCCATATAATGCTCCCTCCAAGCTCGCTCGCATTTCCTTCCCACAGCGAGGTGGATGGTGGGCTAACGCGCCCTGTGATGCTCCTTCCAAGCTTGCTCGTTTCTCTCTTCAGGGCGAGGGCTGATTGATCTCCCACTGCGCGCTTGGACGAGCACCGACTTTCTCACAATACGATTGATCTGGCGTGCGCGTTCGGCGAGCAAGGGAGATCAACAGCCCTAACGCCCCTCGTTCTACTGGGGACAAACCCAGCCGGTATTTTTTCCGCAGAGAATATAATGAGGGATGAGCGGAAGCTTGTCGATGACGGGTATCGCCCTAGTCACGGGAGCCAATAAAGGCATCGGTCTGGAGGTCGTTCGACAGTTGGCGACGCTCGGATGGCGCGTGTTTCTGACCGGACGCTCGCTGGCCTCGGTGCGGAAAGCGGCCTCCCCGCTTGGCCCCTCGGTCATCCCGGCCCCCCTCGACATCACCAGCAAGATCAGCGTCGAAGCCGCTTTTCATGTCGCCTCGCAGGCTGTGGATCATCTCGACGTCCTGATCAACAATGCCGGGATTCTGGACCACGACGAAGGGTCAATTTTCGAATTGCAGGCCGAGCGGCTCCGGCGAATGTTCGAAACGAATACGATTGGAGCGCTGCTCGTGAGCCAAACGTTCTTGCCGCTGCTTCGCAAGAGTCAGTCCGGCCGGATCATCAACGTTTCGACCGGAGCCGCTCAACTTTCCGACATGGGCACCTGGGCGCCGGCCTACAGCATTTCCAAGACGGCGCTCAACGGCGTGACCGGCCAATTCGCGGCCGCACTGGCAGACTCGAACATCGCGGTCAACTCCGTCTGCCCCGGCTGGGTCAAGACCGACATGGGAGGACGCGACGCGACGCGTTCGGTCGAACAAGGCGCAGACACGATCGTGTGGCTCGCGACCGAGGCGCCGCAGTCCATGACCGGCTTGTTCATCAGCGACCGCAAACCCATCCCCTGGTAGTGTGGGAGGTGGACGGGCGCCCCTGGTCAGCGATGGATAAGACCGCATGGCCCTGTCGCTGCTTGGCTCCGCAAACTTGGTCCGTACCGGGCTTCGCCCGCACGGACCTTCGAACACTGCGTCTCGCCATCGCCGCCGGGGAAAAGGGCGCGTCCCGGCGCGCCCGGGGTTGGGCGGGTGAGAATGGCGATCGCAGTGACAGCGCGCTGCTCCCCTCGCAAGTCGCAGGAGGCGACCGTCCCCCTCCTGTTGAAATGAAGCGAGCGAGCTTGGACCAGATTAAGCCGAAGCGCGGTCTCAGCGGAGTAGAAGGGCCGTATGAATGTCGTCGTGATCGGAGGGACAGGATTCATTGGACGAGCCTTATGTATGTTCTTGTCTCAAAAGAGCCATCGGGTGACGGTCCTCACGAGACAGGGCCGAAGCGCTTCACGGCTGTTTGGCTCTTCAGTCACGACGGTTGAGTGGAATGGTCATGATCCAGGCGTCTGGGAGGAGAGTCTTGAAGGCACTGATGCGGTGATAAACCTGGCAGGGGCGCCGATTGCCGATGCACGCTGGACCGATGCGCGGAAACGACTCCTAACCGATAGCCGAGTGCACCTCACGCGACGTCTGGTTGAGGCGATATCGCATCGGGCTGCAAAACCGACCGTCCTCATCAGTGCCTCCGGCATCGGATACTACGGCGCAAGCGATGATCGCGTGTTAAACGAAGCGGCACCCCCGGGTCAGGGATTTCTTGCCGACCTCTGTATCGCATGGGAAGAGGAAGCGCGACGGGCGGCGGAGTTCGGCACTCGCGTCGTGGTGTTACGCTCCGGAATGGTACTCGAACGAGACGGCGGCGCGTTGCCGAAGATGCTTCTCCCATTTCGTTTGTATGTGGGCGGCCCGATCATGCCGGGGACACAGTGGGTATCGTGGATTCATAGGAGGGATCACCTCGGACTGATCGAGTGGGCATTGACGACGCCGACTGTCTCGGGCCCCATTAACGCGGTCGCGCCAGAGCCGGAGAAGATGCAGGCGTTTTGCGCGATACTCGGACGTGTGCTTCGTCGGCCTTCCTGGATTCCAGTACCCGAAACGGTTTTATCCCTCGCACTCGGTGAGTTGGGCACGGTCATGACGACCGGTCAACGAGTGAGCCCTCAGAAGGCGCTCGCGGGTGGATACGTCTTTCAGTATCCGGCGCTCGAGACGGCCTTACAAGCCGTCCTCAAAAGGGCATAAAAGCACTTCTCCTGCTCATTTCCCAGCAAGGGCGGCTAAAAAAGATGTGGATAACCACTTTATATTTGAAGCTGAACGGCGTGGGCTACGTAGATTGCCTCAAGGCGAACTATGGTCACACTCGCGCTGATTTACTAATTGTATTCTTCACTGGCTGGGAAAATCCGTCACACCATATATAGTAGTGAGAAGATGCAGGGCTTCTATGCCTAACAAATAGGCAATCTGGTACCCACTTGCTACCGGACAGCTTAAAAAAGATGTAAAAAGTTTGTTGTGCACAGATTTATCCACAGAAGGTGTGGACCCACAAATCACTATCGTTCGCGGGTCGCCATGAGAGGTCCGTGAGGGAACGAGAAGGCATCCCTATTTCGTTTTTCGATATGCAATCCGATAAATCACTCCCGCCTCATCATCCGACACTAACATCGACCCATCGGGCATCTGCAGAATGTCCACCGGCCGTCCCCACGCCTGCTCGTCTTGCTGCCACCCTTCTGCGAACACCGAGTATCGCAACTTCCCGTCTTTCTGCGGCGTAGCCATCGTAATGCGATACCCGATTTTCTTGCTGCGATTCCACGAGCCATGCTCGGCAATAAAGATGCGCCCTCGATATTCGGGCGGAAACATCGATCCCGTGTAGAACTTCATCCCCAAAGAGGCCACGTGCGGTCCTAATTCAAGGGCGGGGGCACGAAACTCGCTGCAGGGATGTTCTTTCCCGAGTTCCGGATCGCTAATGTCATTCCCATGGCAGTATGGATAGCCGAAGTGTAATCCGTCCTTGGGCGCATGGTTCAGCTCATCCGGCGGTTGATCGTCTCCCAGCCAATCCCGGCCGTTGTCCGTAAACCAGAGCTGCTTGGTTGATGGATCCCAGTCGAAACCCACCGAGTTGCGAATGCCGCGCGCGACGACTTCATAGCCTGAACCATCGGGGTTCATGCGGGCAATATGGCCATGCCGCTCGTAGTCGACTTCGCAAATGTTGCACGGCACCCCGACCGCCACATACAGTTTGCCATCGGGACCGAACGCCAGATATTTCCAGCCGTGGTGGTGGTCTTTCGGGAGTTTATCCGTGATGACGATGGGAGCCGGCGGATCGCTCAGATGTTGTTCGATGTCGTCAAACCGTAGAATCCGATCCACGGCCGAGACATAGAGAGATCCGTTTCGATAGGCCACCCCGACCGGCATGTCCAAACCTTTGGCCAGCATGTAGACACGGTCTGCCCGATGATCGCCATTCTCGTCCACCACGGCGTACACGCGGCCTTCTTTCCTAGTGCCGACAAAGAGCGTGCCCTTTTCTCCGCGCGCCATGCCTCTCGGGTTTTTGACATCGTTCGCATAGAGCGTAATCGAAAACCCGGGCGGTAACTTGACGCTGTCCAGCGCGAGCGAGTCAGCGCGCAGGCACTGCGCATAGAGAACCATCGCGAAGATGGCGGTGATGAGGGCACAGAGACGCATCGTCATAGGCTGTCCTTCACTTCATGGCACCATATGAAGCGCTCTCTTCCGCAGCGGCGGTCGCGCGGAGGTCTGTTCCGCCAAGCCGCGGGCCGTGTGAATCAGATGGTGATCCGGGGACCAGCGGCAGACTGGATCCACGGCCTCGAGATGACCGGTCAGATGGAACGCCTGACACCGGCATCCGCCAAAGTCGATGGCGCGGTAGACACAGCTGCGGCAGGTGCCGTCCATCCACGCCTCCCCTCGAAACCGATTGAAGCCTTCAGACTGTTCCCAGATGTCCAGCAACGGTCTCGTCCCGGCGTGCTCGAACGTGAGCCCCGGCAGCGTGTGGGCCAGATGGCAGGGAAGGACCAACCCATCCGGACTCACGACGAGATGACGCCGGCCCCACCCGTCCATGCAGGCGCGTGGAACGTCTGCATAGTAATCGGGCGTCACAAAAAGAATTTCCATCCTGCCTCGGAGTCTTTCTCGTGCCGCGTGGGCGATCAGCCTCGCCTGTTCGAGCTGTTCTTGGGTCGGCAGCAGGGCGTGCCGGTTCATGAGGGCCCAGCCTAAATACTGGGTGTTCGCGAGTTCAAGCCTGTCGGCGTGCAAGCCTTCGGCCAGGGCAATGATGTCACGGATCTGTTCGATATTCTGGCGATGCAACACGATATTCAACGTCAAGGGGATGCGAAGCACATGCGTCCATCGAGCGACCGCCAGCTTCTTTTTGTGGACCACCAGACCGGCGATTCGATCCGCGAGCCCCTGCTCTGTCGACTGAAGTGACAATTGAACCGCGTCCAGTCCATTGGCGCGAAGTCGCGTGAGCCGGCGGCGGCTGAGCGGGACGCCGCTGGTGATGAGATTGGTATACAAGCCGAGGCGGTGCGCGTGTGCGATGAGTAACTCCAGATCGCTTCGCAACAGCGGTTCTCCGCCGGTCAAATTGACCTGCATGACCCCTATCGAGTCCGCTTCAGCGAACAGACGGCACCACTGTTCCGTGTCCAACGCTGGCCGGTCGTCATACGAGATGGGGTTTGAGCAATAGGCGCAATGAAGCGGACAGCGATAGGTCAGCTCCGCAGTCAGCGTGTAGGGGCGTTCGGCCATGAGAGGTCATTCCAAGGTCAGGAGGCCGCGGCGGGAGAGGTCACGGATCAAGCAGTGCACGTCCTCTTCGATCATATGACGGCGCATGTCGGGGTATTGCCTGGAGAGCGCGTTCACAATGTTTGAAAGGGTCTGATCTCCGCGACAGCGTTTAAGGATTTCGCTCGCGGATCGGTTCAACAAGAGACCGCGTTCCGGCCAGAGGAGGAAAAACGCGTCTCGCTGGCGGTCGTAGCGGAGACGGGCTTTAGGAGTCAGCGTGGGACGGCTCGTATCGTTCATCATGAACCCGGCTTCCGCAGTGGGGGCACACATAGGCTGCGTACAGACAGTCCAGGATGTGCCAGAGGATCTCCGTCTTGCGCACTAACGCCGCGACGCAGCGGTCTTGTTCTTCGGCGCTGACGGCCCGGGCGATGACAAAGGCCAGGGCTTCCCGACTGTCGTAAGACGCCTGTAACAGCCGAGAACGAAAATAGCCGAGACCGGCAGGATCCACCCAGGGATAATGTTGTTCCCAGGCGGTAATGCGCGTCGACAAGAGCGCCGGCGCAAACAATTCGGTCAGCGAAGCGGCCACCGCTTCGACCAATGTCGCATCTCTCACGAGCGTCACATAGGCATCGCACGCAAAGCGCACGCCGGGCAACACGAGAGACGGCATATCCGACAGGGTGCTGTCCGATATTCCAACCGCGTGTGCGAGCCGCCGCCAGAGGGTCAAGCCGCCTATTACCCATTCATCGCCATCCTGATCATGGAGTCTTTGTGCCCACACACGACGGAACTCGGGGTCCTCTGACTTCGCGAGGATCAGGGCATCTTTGATGGGAATACGGGTTTGATAGTAATAGCGGTTCAACACCCATTGCTGGAGTTGGTGGGGTGTCAGTTTCCCCTCATGCATCAGCACATGGAACGGATGCTCGTGGTGATAGCGTTGCAATCCTTGATGCCGTAAGCGTTCTTCAAACGCGGTCATAACACGAGCTCCATTCCATCGTACGCGACCTCCACCCCCGCTTGTTCTGTTTGGCACCGCTCAGGTGAATCGTCCCGTAAAATAGGATTCGTATTGTTGATGTGGATCACAATCCGACGTGAGCGGGACTTCTCGAGCACTGACAGGCTGCCGTTGGACCCGGCTAATGGCCAATGGGCCATATCACGCGCCTTCTTTTTGCCTATGCCGAGAGCGACCAATTCGTCGTCCGACCAAAACGTGCCATCGAACAAGAGACAATCGGCGGTCTCCATGATTCGTTCAACTTCTGGATTGCTCGCACCGACGCAGGGGGCATAGCCGAGGCATGGTCCACCCGTCGTCTCGCTCATGAGCAGCGCGATATTGTCTCCAAGCTGTGGCCCAACCTGGTCTTCCAAATAGAGCGGGACTTTTCCAGGAACGGGGATCGGGGTGACGACCAGTTGGCTTGATCGGTGGTCAGCGGTGAGCAGCGTGTGGTTTCCGTACAGTTTTAATTCATGCCAAGTCACCTGTCCCGAAGTCTGGTTCAGCGCACGATAGAAGCGGTTCTCAGCTGTGACGGCTTGGCGTACTGGCTCAGTCGCATAGATCTGCAAGGGCTGGGATTCCCGAAGAGACAGTAGGCCAAGGCACTGGTCCAGATCGCCATTGGTCAAAATGATGCCGGCGATGGGAGAGTCGCGCAGGGCCCGAGGATGCAAAGGAGGGAAGCCCGCCAATTGTGCGCTGATCTCCGGCGTGGCATGAATCAGAAACCAGTTGCCGTCGCTATCGCACAACGCAATGCACGCCTGTCTTCGCGGAGCGACGGCGATGGTGCCCGCGCGCAGGCCGGCGCAGTTCGGGCAGCCGCAGTTCCATTGCGGAAATCCACCGCCGGCTGCCGAGCCCAAGACATGAATTCGCACGCTGAGTCATGCCTCATTCGGAAGGGATAGAGGATCATCACCCGGCCGGATGGCGTCTTCAGGCCTCGGAGCTCGCTCCTCGAAGTCGTCCTGATAGCCTCCGATTTCGGCGCTCATGTTGATCTCGGTATAGGCGGGTGTAGTCCAGGGAACCATAAAAACCTTCCTCGCTATCTCAGTGGGGTCGTACTGGGAGGTATCGTACGGCCACGTGATACCTAATGAAACCCAGCGAATCCCTAGGTGGGTTTCGGCTGGATAGGCCTTCCTGCTCACGCGAGGGGTAAAACCACAGTGCGGCGTCACTACTTGGCTCCGCAACTTGGTCCGTTCCAGACTGCGTCTGAACGAACCTTCGCACAGTGCGTCTCGCCATCGCCAAAAGGCGATCGCAGTGACAGCGCGCTGCCCCCCTCGCAAGTCGCAGGCAAGGCACTATCCACCTCGTGGGCAGAGGAAACAAGCGAGCTTGGAAGGGTCGCCGCGGGTCCTGTCGTCGATCCCAGCTCGTGCTCGCACCCCGCCCGGTGTAGGGATGCGCGAGCAAGCGATCGCCGCCACCCGCAACGAGCAGTGAAGGGGTCAAAGGGCATGGTATCTAACTGCGGGCACCTCGTGACAAGCCGCGTCCCGGGTGAACGATTGCAAAGCAATCGGTGGGTTGGTGGGTGAAAACAACGAGGCTGGGTGGGCGGGTGAGAAACGGCCGCCCAGACCGACGCCACCCGAGATCGCGATAGCGCCCACAACTCACCGCCGGTCGCGTGAAGACTCGACCGTGCACCTTTATGGGAAAGGGGCACGAGCCGCTTGGGAACAGGGTGAGTGCCGGGTAAACGATTGCAAAGCAATCGGTGGGTCGGTGAGTGAAAAAGGACTGCCCAGGATTGGGCCGGTGAGACTGGCGCGCAGTAGGAGATCAATCCAGTCCGCCCCACAGGGAGAACGAGCGAGCTTGGAAGGAGTATTGTCATCGCCGAGAAAGAAAGGGGACAGGCTACATTTCCCGTCGGCTTCGTCGCCCAGAGAGAGTAGCCTGTCCGTTTTCTCGAGCTCGCTCTTGCTCTTACGGTGCTGTCATCGTAAAGGGCTCTGTTCTCTCCGACGGCCTTGTCGCAACGGGCGGCGGTATCACGATTGGACCCGTTCCCTTCACTTCTGCTCCATATTCATCTTCTGAAAGTTCACTCACCTCCGCAGAGTGTAAAATGACGGTGCTTCTCGTCCTGTCATCCTTAAACTTGACCCCTCCGCTCCTCTCGTCGATGTCTGTGGTGTAGTAGGTCTTGCCGGAGCCGGGATCCGTCACACGATAGTAATGGGAACACCCGACCACCATCAGGCTCAACACGCATATTAGTAGGACTCTGCTCATATGTGTGTTCATACATCCGTCCTCTCTTAACGATAGCTCGCCATCGCCCTCTTCTCCTTCTACTTTATGAGAGGGGGATGCGGCTTTTGTTGCTGGCCAACCACGTCTCAAAAGTTTGAAGCGACGGGTTGAGGCCGCGGGCAATGGCAGGATTGCGCGGGCCGCAGAAGACCTCCTGGAAGTCGCGCTTGAACTGGAACATGTTGCCCAGATCTTCCGCGCCCGGAAATCCGAACTTCCGATAGGCCTCCGGAGACACATCGTTGTACCGCACCTCTTGCCCCAGGGCCTTCGTCAGCGCGGCAGCCAT
This sequence comes from uncultured Nitrospiraceae bacterium, assembly GCA_963730935.1. Classification (GTDB taxonomy): domain Bacteria; phylum Nitrospirota; class Nitrospiria; order Nitrospirales; family Nitrospiraceae; genus Nitrospira_C. The sequence continues at coordinate 1,507,236 of CAVSTP010000004.1, forward strand.
CTGTCCCCCCGTCAGATGCTCGCCGGCGATCCCGACCGTCTTCCCGATGAACTCTTTGCCCTTCTTGAAAATCGCGAGGGCGGACTTGCCGATATCGTCGACGGCGATTCCGGGGAGCTTCTTATCCCCCATGGGATAGGTCAGTGCGAGCTTGCCGTCTGGCCCTTTCTTGGGCCCCAGGCCGAAGAAAATCAGGTTCTCCCAGTAGAATGAGGTCAGCAGCAACGTCGTCGGCACGCCGAGCTCGGTAAACAGGTGATCCGCCTCTCCCTTGGCGTCGAAGTGCGCCACCTTGTACTTGCCCATCAGCGTCGGCATCCGGTTATCGCTGAGAGGCACCCACCGCCTGGTGTCCTCGAGCGTGGACCAGATGACATGCTGGAGATTGGTCTGCTTCGCCGCCTGCGCCATGTTTTTCGCCTGGGCCAGTTCCTTCTCCGGCGAGAAGTGTTCCCAGAAGTTGGTGAGCAAAAACGCGCCATACGCACCGGCGAATGCCCGCTTTAGCGATTCGACGTCATCCAGATCGGCCGCGACCACCTCGGCGCCGAGCTTCTTGAGCTCCTTGCCCTTGTCAGAATCCACCTTGCGCGTCAGCGCGCGCACCGCGAAACCGCTGCTTGGATCGTTCAGGATGGCACGCACCAACCCGCCGCCCTGCGCTCCGGTGGCACCAACGACGGCAATGATCTTTTTCTCACTCATGGCTGCTCCCTCCCCTCTTTCAGATTTGAACCCTCAAATCGCAAACTGCAAATTCAATAAAGCTCCTTCCAAGCTTGCTCGTACTCAACGGTGAGCCAAGGGCGGCAGGCCGATGTGTGCATGGTCATGGGCTGCCTGCTGTCTGCTCGTGGACTCAGACCATATGGCCTTTCTCCTCACGAAGTACCATATCGAGGAGAAAATGAGGCCGACATTTCCCACCACAAAGGCCCAAGATCCCACATACAGTGCCAAAATCACGAAAGCGGCATCGAAGGATCCTAGCGTCTCCACGACCAGGATATTCAGCCCCCCACCCATGACCACCAGAGCAGTGGCTATTTCCATGGTTCGTAAGATGTTCTTTTGTGTTTGAGTGTTCATGGGGGCCCCCTTTCTACCGGCGATCGGCCTTGAAACTCGTTGGCGTCCCGCCAACCTCTTCACCGTATAGAGAGCCATCTGAGCATATCGCGTTCCACAGGAACCATCGGTAGGCCAGAGTCAGCGATGTCGTTGATTCTGGAGGGGGTTCGGCGATTTCGGTCGTTACGGTCGTTAGAAGTAGCAAAGGAAGAAATTAGCGGTGACGAAGAGAATCTGCCGATCTAACGGCGCGCTGCCGATAGGTCGGCGCCCTACAGAGCGAGGAAGGAAACGAGTTTCCGTGTCGAGCACTTGAGAGACTTAGGTAGAAGGCGCCGTCCACCTCCTGATACTAGTCCCCCCTCCGCAGTTGCTCTAGGTAGGTAGCCGTCTCGCAATCCTTCAATCGCAACTCTCGATACGCCTGTAAGTTCGTAATCTGAATCTCAAGGATATGTAGTTGCGATCTCGCCAGCTGCAAGTCAAGGTCGGTAAGACCTTCACTATCTTTGTGCAACAGATGAAACAACTGCTGGCTGCGATGGAGAAAGTCGGTAAGAGCCTTTCGTGTATTCATAATGAGCGCTGAAAATACTCGTGTTTGTAGCCTCACTGCACTCGGAAAACCCCTAAATAAGTGTTACGTCGAGATTAAGAAAGTGTGGAGGGATGCAGCTGACCACAGCGGCGAACAAGTCTATGTACAAGGGCGCCAGGAGAAGACAGACTGTCAGAACTGACAGGCGACCTTTGAAGTTCAACTGTGGGATTATCGTTTCTTCTGAATTGATCCGACAAACCGATCAACCGCACGAACTCCACGCAGTTCATTCCACGTATCTGGGACGAAACAGAGGTGACAAGATGAAGGCGACGCAATTGCTACACAATCTCGGTCAGAGTCTCTGGCTCGACAACATTACCCGTGATCTGCTGACCAGCGGCACCTTGAAATCCTACATCGACGACCTGTCGGTGACCGGGCTCACCTCGAATCCCACGATCTTCGACCATGCCATTAAAAACAGCGCCGCCTATGACGCGGCAATCAGTGAAAAGCTGAGCAAGGGCAAATCGGGAGAGATACTGTTTTACGAGTTGGCAATGGACGACATCACCCGTGCGGCGGATCTCTTCCGACCGATTTACGACCGGACTGACGGCGTGGATGGCTGGGTCTCGCTGGAGGTCTCGCCGTTGCTGGCGCACGACACCTCGAAGACACTTGAGGCGGCCAAAGACCTCCAGGGACGGGCCGGACGGCCAAACCTGTTTATCAAGATCCCCGGAACGAAAGAGGGCTTGCCTGCCATCGAGGAGGCGATCTTTGCCGGCATTCCGATCAACGTCACGCTCCTCTTCTCCCGCGAGCAGTATCTGGCGGCGGCAGACGCCTTTCTGCGCGGCATCGAGCGGCGCATCGAGAAGGGACTCAACCCCAGCGTCCCCTCCGTGGCCTCACTCTTCATCAGTCGGTGGGATGCGGCGGTGGCAGGAACAGTCCCGGCCCCGCTGCAGAACCATCTCGGAATCGCGATGGCCAAGCGGACCTACAAGGCCTACAGGGAGCTGCTGGGCTCGAGCCGGTGGCAGCGTTCATTTAACGACGGCGCACGTCCCCAACGCCTGCTCTGGGCCAGTACGGGAACGAAAGATCCCAAGGCGTCGGATGTCCTGTATATCAAGTCCCTGGCTGCGCCGTTTACGGTGAATACGATGCCGGAGAATACCTTGAAAGCGCTCGCCGACCATGGCCAACTGGACACCATCCTGCCGGCCGACGGAGGCGATGCCGAATGGATCCTCGCGGAATTCGCAAACCTGGGCATCGACGTCGATGCGCTGGCAACTCGGCTTCAGGATGAAGGGGCGAAGTCGTTCGTGAAATCATGGGAAGAGCTCATGTCAGTGATCTCGTCCAAGAGCGCCGTGCTCAAAAAGGCCGGCTAGACAGTCCGGTAGACGCGTGACAACAAAGGAGAGCTTATGCAAATCGGCATGATCGGGCTTGGAAGGATGGGCGCAAACATGGTGCGGCGGCTGCTGAAGGGCGGTCAACAGTGCATGGTCTTTGACCGATCGTCCAAGGCCGTGGAGGAATTGGTTCAAGAGAAAGCCATCGGGGCCAGTTCGCTAGCGGACTTAGTAAAGAAGTTGGACAAACCGCGGGCGGTCTGGCTGATGGTCCCGGCAGCCGTCGTGGACCAGACGATCGCCGACCTCCTGCCCCATCTTGAAGCGGAAGACATCCTCATCGACGGTGGAAACTCCTATTACGTGGACGATATCCGGCGCGCGAAGGAACTCGCCGCGAAGCGCATCGCCTACGTGGACGTCGGGACAAGCGGTGGTGTGTGGGGGTTGGAACGTGGTTACTGCATGATGATCGGCGGTCCGACGCCAGTGGTGCAGCGGCTCGATCGGATCTTCTCGACGCTGGCACCCGGCGCGGGTGACGTGCCGCGCACGCCCGGTCGGGAGAAATTGGGCGGCACCGCCGAACAAGGCTATCTGCACTGCGGGCCGGCCGGCGCGGGCCATTTTGTGAAGATGGTCCACAATGGGATTGAGTACGGTCTGATGGCGGCCTACGCCGAGGGGCTGGGCATCTTGCGCAACGCCAACATCGGCAAACAACAACATACGATCGATGCGGAGACCACGCCGCTGCGCAACCCGGAACATTATCAGTATGATTTCAATCTGCGCGATATTGCCGAGGTCTGGCGCCGCGGCAGCGTGATTGCCTCGTGGCTGCTGGATTTGACAGCCACCGGACTCGTGAAAGATTCCGATCTTTCCCAATTTTCCGGCCGTGTCTCCGACTCCGGCGAAGGCCGATGGACCGTCAAGGCGGCGATCGACGAGGCCGTGCCGATCCCCGTCCTCTCTGCCGCGTTGTATCAGCGGTTCGCTTCCCGTGGCGAAGCCGAGTACGAGGATCGGGTCCTGTCAGCCATGCGCTACGGGTTCGGCGGGCATGTGGAAGTGAAGGGGAAATGACATGCGGGAAGGATGTTGATGATGGACGATTCACACTCCGATGCGCTCGTCTTCTTCGGGGCCACGGGCGATCTGGCCTATAGGAAAATCTTTCCGTCCCTGCAGAGCCTGGTGAAACGGGGTCGCCTCGACGTGCCGGTCATCGGCGTCGCCAAAGCCGGCTGGACCCTGGAGCAGCTCCGCGCGCGGGCCCGCGAGAGTATCGAGAAGCACGGAGGCATCGATGCGGCGGCGTTCGAGAAGCTCAATAGATTGCTGCGGTATGTGGATGGCGACTACCGGGACCCCGCTACCTTTGAGGCAATCCGCAAAGCGCTCAACGGGGCATCGCGGCCGACTCATTACTTGGCCATCCCGCCTGTGCTGTTCGAAACGGTCATCGACCAATTGGCGAAGGCGGGCGAGGCGCATGACGCGCGCGTGGTCGTCGAAAAGCCGTTCGGGACCGATCTTGACTCCGCCAAGGAGCTCAACGGCATTCTCTTGAAGAGCTTCGATGAAACCGCCATCTACCGCATCGATCATTACCTGGGCAAGCGCCCGGTGCACAACTTGCTCTTCTTCCGGTTCTCCAACACCTTCCTGGAGTCGTTTTGGAACCGCCACCTGGTGGAGAGCGTGCAGATCACCATGGCCGAGGACTTTGGGATCCAGGGCCGAGGCGCGTTCTATGACGGCACCGGCACGCTCCGCGACGTGGTCCAGAATCATCTCTTCCAGGTGCTGGCCTACCTGACCATGGAGCCTCCGGTCAAAACAGACAGCGAGTCGATCAGGGATGAAAAGGTCAAGATCCTCCGCGCGATTCCTCCCCTCGAGCCCGCGAACATCGTCCGCGGACAGTTTCGGGGTTATCGGCAGGAGAACGGCGTGGCCTCAGACTCGCAAATGGAAACGTTCGTCGCCCTACGCCTGCACATCAATTCGTGGCGCTGGCAAGGCGTCCCCTTCTACATCCGCGCCGGAAAAAATCTGCCGGTGACCTGCACGGAAATCATCGTCCGCTTGCGGCGGCCTCCGTCGGTGTTTGCGACATCCTCTTCTGCGCCGAATTATTTCCGTTTCAGGATCAGCCCGGAGGTGACCATCGCGTTCGGTACGACGGTCATGGACCGTGAGGAGAAGATGCTCGGACAAATGGTGGAAATGGTGGCGAGCCACTGGCCCGGCACTGAGGACACGGACGCGTATGCCCGGGTCCTTGGAGACGCGATGGCCGGCGATGCCACGCTGTTTGCCCGGGAGGACTATGTGGAGGAAGCGTGGCGTATCGTCGATCCCGTCCTGAAGGCACAGACTCCAGTATACGAATACAATCCGAACACGTGGGGACCGAATGAGGTCAATCTGTTGGTGTCGCCGGCCGGAGGCTGGCAGGACCCTGTCATGACCAGCTGATGTTGATCGAAGGTGGTCGTTCCTTCGTTCATCTTCGGGATGCCGGTCTTTGATGGTTTGCCCCCAAATTGATCTTCCGAAGGTCCTCTTCAAAAGCCATGAACACCTGTTCGAGGCCTTGATTCCAAGCCAGCGTGAGCCCCTCAGGAGAGGTATCGGTCATCTCCACCATTTGATGATAGTCGCGCTGAAACAGAATGGCCGTCCGGGTCGGGTTATCTTCGATCAAGACCATGCGGATCCCGACGACCGCTTTCCGCCTGTCCTTTTGACGGTAGTCCCCGTAGAGGTCCGTCACCGTTCCCTCCAACCGATGGGTCGCGTCAATGTAGCTGGACGCCGCCACGACATGTTCGAAGAGCTGGGCATTGATGAGCCAGTTCTGCGCCTGTTGGGTCAGCATCGTGCTGGGCGGCACAAACCACTGATTGTAGAAATCGGATTCGTACCGTGTGTCGTCCGTCCGATAGACGAGCTCTTGCCCTTGAAAGGCAGGTGAGACCACAAATCGCCGCACTTCCAGGACGGTCCCGGCCACAGGCGCACCGGATTCGAGTTGCCTGGTCACGTCCAGCGCATAGTACTGTCTCTCTGGATTGCTCTTGGCTAAGTTGACACAGCTGCTCAGCACCAGGAGCGCCAGAAGCAGCACCCCGTTCACTGAGACGAAGAATCTGCGGGACCTACCGCCTTCCGGCTTTCGCATGTGATGGTGGCTCACCCAAGATCACTTGAGATGGATATCGCTTGGCATTCGTCATCAATTCTCTGAGGTCTGCTGACACGACGCGAAGATTCCCCAGGATTTCGTCGATGTCTTGGCTTTTGCCGGCGATGAGATGGTCCACCCGCCGGACCGTGCTATCCAGTCGCATCACGGCGCTGGGCAATTGCTTCGACGCGAGTGACAGTTCTGAGGCTGTTGCCGCCGCATCGGACAGAATCCTCTGGATGTTGGGGTTGCTCAGGAGACTCCGAGCTTGGTGGAGTGCACCCTGCACCTCAGCCAAGGCCTGTCCGGCCTGGGCACTCAGCTGCTTCATATCTGTGTCATCCGCCACTCTGGTCATTGAGACGATCAGCCTGTCCAGATCAGCCGTGACCTTATGGATCTGTGCCTGCTCCAAGTCTTTGGCAATCCTGTTCAAGGCTGCGCCGAGCACGGTGACGGTACTGCGTCCAGACGGCACATAGAGTGTTTTGGGCGTCCATGCGATCGGGAGAGGCGGATAGTCTTTTGGATCATAGTAATCGGCTTCCAGGAAGACCACGCCGGTCACACCTTGTGATGTCAGCCGAACCCTGAGCCCCTCCTCAACCCGCCGCACGAGCTCACCCCGCCTTTCATCTTCCGACCGGCCCGGAAACAGGTCTTTGATGCCAACCCGCACGAGAATATAGGTGCCGTATCGAAAGAGGTCTTCTTCGCTGAGCTCTTTGTAGTGATTTCTCACGAAACCAATGTGCTCGACGCTTCCGATCGTCACACCACGAAATCTGAGCGGCGCGCCGATGCTGAGTCCCTGCACTGATTCATCGAAATAGCTTTCAACCCAAATTTTCTCTTCGAAGAGCGAACCAACACCGAGGACAATCACTACAACCACGGCAAGGAGGATGCCGCCGACCGTAAACACCCCGATCTTGAAGTAGTGAGCTTTGGCGCTCATGTGTGTGTTCCTTTAACAGTTTCGCCCGTGGCCTTGCCTGTCCCTGTCGATGCTTGCCGGTTAAAGAATTGTGTCACCCACGGATTCGTCGAGCGTTCGCGCAGTTCCTGAGGCCTTCCCGTCGCCACAATCTTCTTCACTCGCTTGTCCAACATGATCACCCGATCGGCAATGGTGTAAATACTCGCCAACTCGTGCGTCACCACCACAAACGTCACCGCGAGATTGCGGGCAAGGCCGAGAATCAACTGGTCCAAGTCCGCCGAGGTGATCGGATCGAGGCCGGCGGATGGCTCGTCGAGAAAGAGAATCGCCGGTTCCAGCGCCATCGCGCGCGCGATCGCCGCCCGCTTTTGCATGCCTCCGCTGATCTCGGCGGGCATGTAGTCCGTGAAGCCTTCCAACCCCACCAATTTTAACTTCATCAGAGCGATGAGATTCATCGCCTCAAGCGGAAGATCGGTGAACTCCTCTAACGGCAAACGGACATTTTCCAGGAGAGTCATGGACCCAAACAGCGCGCCCATTTGATACATGACGCCGATGTTCCTGAGGATCTTGGTGCGTTGTTCTCCCTCGGCCGTGACGATGTCCTCGTCCTGAATCAGGATGCGACCCGTGACCGGCTGATGGAGGCCGATCATGTGTTTCAGCAAGGTGCTCTTCCCGGATCCAGACCCGCCCAGAATGACGAATACTTCTCCACGATAGACCTCAAAAGAGATGTCGTCGATCACCACCGAGCCCTCGAACCCCCCGGTCATGTGCTGGACGCTGATGATGGGATCCTGTGTGGTCACGCTCGTCACACTCCCAGCGCATAGAAGAGGACCGCAAACACACCATCGACGATCGCAATGAGCACGATGCCGCTCACGACGGCACTGGTGGTAGATTGGCCGACCCCGCTGGCATCCGACGCCGTCTGAAGGCCGCGCAGGCAGCCGATGCCGGCCACCACGATGCCGTAGACCAAGGACTTGACCAGCCCGCCGAGGAAGTCCCCTACGGTCACCGCTGAAAGGATCTGATTGATGTAGGTGATCAGCGGAAACCCCAGCGACAGCATCACCAGTGCCCCTCCAATCAACCCAAACAGATTCGCGAATACGCTCAGGATGGGGGTCATGCTCACCGCCGCCAGGACACGAGGCACCACGAGAAATCGAACCGGTTCAAGCCCCATCGTGACGAGGGCATCGATCTCTTCCCTGACCTTCATGGTGCCGAGCTCGGCGGCGAATGCCGACCCGGACCGGCCGGCCAGTACAATGGCGGTGATCAGGGGACCCATCTCTCGAAGCATCGAGACGCCAACGAGGTTTGCGACGAAGATCTCCGCCCCGAAGCGGCGCATCGGAATCGCCGACTGAAACGCCAGGATGAGTCCCAGCAGAAACCCAACCAACGCAATGATCGGGAGTGCGTCAACGCCAGCCCGTTCCGCACTGAGCCAGGCATCCGACCATCGAACCAGACGTGGATGCCGAGCGGCACGCAACAGCGCCGCCATGAGCTCACCGACGAAGGTCAACAGCACCTGGACGTCTTGCCAGATTCCGATTGTAAAGTGGCCAACTTGTTCAACGAGCGAGAGCGGCTCGCGGTGTTTTCCTGTCGGCGCTTCTCGTGGGACGTCTCCATAGAGATCAAGCAGGCGGCGGAACTCCTCCTTGAGCCCACGAATCGTCACGTGCCCCCCGGTCCCGGCCTGGTGCTGCTGAAGTTTGACGAAGAAAGCGGCACCCGCGCCATCGCAGTAGCTCACGTCCGAGGCATCAATGACGACCTCGACCGGTCTCGACTGCTCGAGCACGTGCAGGGCCTGCCTCCACAACCGTCCGGTGGAATTTGTATCTATGTGTCCAGTGATGAGGAGGGTCAGGATGGCTCGATCGTGCGAGAGCCGAGTCTCAAGCGAGCCGGTCGGGTGAACAGTAGCGGCACCGTTCATGACAGCAGACCTATTTATAGGACGAACGTTCTTTCCATTAATGCTGAAAACGCTCTATTTCATCTGCGTCATCTCAACATAATAATGATGGCCGTCATTGAGTGCGGCTTCGAGCACCAACACCGGGGTGCCGGCCTTATTATGAAGCGTTATGGTGCCGGTCCCTCTGCCACTGGTTCCCGAAACTTGGCCGTTGAGAATTGTGAGGGTGCCGGTCCCTAAGAATAAGCCGGATCCCGATCCCTCATCGCTGATAAAGTTAAAGTGTCCCCGCTCATTGATGACCATGAGGACTTGCGCATGGTCCCGCATATCCGGCATCCGTTTACTCAATCCTTCCCATTTGCCGGCCACCTGCGTAAACGTGGTAATGGGAACGATCTTCGATTCAGACCGGCTCTGCATAGTCCCGCAGCCGAAGATCACTGCCGCACACAATGCCAGCGTGAAGATCATCAGTCCTTTCATCACATTCACCATTGTCATTCTATTGACCGCCAGTTGGGCCATTCATCGCTGTTTTCTCCGTGGCCGGCGTCGGCGACCATCCTCCCCCCAGGGCTTTATAGAGTTGGACCACCGACACGAGATGTAGGCGGCGCGTAGAGGCCAGCGAAAGTTCGGCGTCAAAAAGGTTTCGCTGCGCGATGAGCACATCCAGATAATTCGCGATCCCGCCAGTGTAGCGCAGATTCGCCAGATGCAATGCCGACTGCAGCGCCTTGACTTGCTTTTCCTGTGCCCTCACCTGTTCAACGGCGGTCGTCACCGCCACCAACGCATCCTCCACTTCTCTGAAGGCAACAAGGATCGTCTGTTCGTATTGGGCAACGGCCTGGCCCGCTTGAGCCTGCGACGCCTCCTGTTGAAACCCTAAAATCTGCGCATTGAAGAGCGGACCGGCCACGCTGGCCCCTGCCACCCCGAAAAAGGTTTCGTTGGCCACCAGATGGTTCAACTGGGGACTGGCAATACCCAGAATGCCGGTGATGCTGAGCTTGGGAAATCGGTCGGCCTTGGCCTGTCCTATCCTTGCGGTCGCGGCGGCCAATTGTTGCTCTGCTTGGATGACATCTGGACGGCGCTGCAACAGCTCTGAGGGAAGGCCGGCCGGCACGAGCGGCGGCATCATTTGTTCGGTCAGGGCGCGCCCCCTCGTGATTCGAGCGGGATTCCTCCCCAGTAAGACGCTGATTTCGTTTTCCTTCTGCACCATCTGCCGCTTCAACTCGGCGATGCGAGCCGCGGCATTCGCCTGTTCGGCTTCGAACTGATCGACATCCAGTTGATTGATGTAGCCCACCCGGAACCGCGCCTTGGCAAGTTTCACGGACTCATCCCACGCTCCCAACGTCCGCGTAGCGATTTCGAGCTGCAGGTCGAACTGCCGGAGTTCGAAATAGGCTTGAGCCACTCCGCCCACGATCTGAAGGATAATCGCTCTGCGGTTCTCTTCCCGGGCGAGCAAGTCTCCCAGGGCGGCCTCATTGGAGCGGCGGATCCGTCCCCAGATATCGAGTTCCCAAGCGAGATTGCCCTGGACATAGTAGTTGAACGGGTTGGGGAATCCGGGGAAGGCGACATTTCTCGTGTTGCCGAAGCCCGGCGCGTTGACCACCGCATTCATCTGCGGAGCAAAATCGGTTTTGGCGATGAGCATCCGTGCGGCAAATTCGTCCACGGTCGCCACCGTCCGTTTGAGATCCTTGTTTTCCTCCAGTGCGACGCGGATCAGCCTTTGGAGTTCCTCATCACGATAGAGTTCCCACCACGGAACGTTGGCCAGAGACTGCACATCTTTTTGTGCCTCGGCCATCCGGAAGGAGTCGGACACGGGGATGTCGGGGCGGGAGTAGTCCGGACCGACCTTGCAGGAGGCAAGTACCAACAGCAGTCCGAGCAAGAGTACGCGGTGGATGATGGAAGACATATTCCTCACCTCCCGGTTAGCCCAGAGGGGAATACTCGGTCAGACGGTCTTCTCGGCGACAGGCCTCTCGCGGGGCACTACCGGCGGCTCGACCACCGCCGAACCGAGGACCCACTGGTTCATTTTTCCGATGAGCACAAAGAACAGGGGCACGAAAAAGATGGCGAGGAATGTCGCCGCCAGCATGCCGCCAAGCACCCCGGTGCCGATGGATCGCCGGCTGGCGGCGCCGGCACCAGTGGCGATCACGAGCGGCAGGACGCCAAGAATGAAGGCCATCGAGGTCATGATAATGGGACGGAAGCGCAGCCGGGCGGCCTCGACGGCCGACTCGATCAGCGGGCGGCCCTGGTGGTATTGCTGGCTGGCAAATTCGACGATCAGAATCGCATTCTTCGCCGACAGTCCGATCAGCGTGACGAGCCCGATCTGGAAGTAGATGTCGTTATTCATGCCGCGCAGCCACACCGCCGACAAAGCGCCGAAGACTCCGAATGGCACCGCGAGAATCACGGCAAAGGGCACCGTCCAACTTTCGTACTGCGCCGCGAGGACCAGAAATACCATCAGGAGACCAAACGCGAATGCGAGAACCGATTGGGTCCCCGCCTTTCGTTCCTGGAAAGAAATCCCGCTCCAGTCGATCCGATACCCCTGCGGCACCAATACCTCCTCTGCCACCCGCTGAAGCGCATCCAGGGTTTGTCCCGAACTGGAGCCCGGACTCGAGGCGCCGAGGACCAGGGCCGTATTGAACCCATTGAAATGCGTCACCGGATCGGGGCCGCTCGTTGATTCGGTGCTCACCACGGTGTCGAGCGGAATCATGGCATGGCCTTGGCCCTGACTGTTCGTCGCCCGGACATAAATTTTCGAGATGTCCTGCGGCGCCGAGCGATATTGGGCTTCCGCTTCGGTTTGCACCCGATAGACCCGCCCAAATTTCACGAAGTCGTTGATATAGAAATTCCCGAAGTAGGCTTGCATCGTATCGAAGACTTCCGAGATCGGGATCCCGAGGGCTTTGGCACGGTCGCGGTTGATCGTGGCGTACAATCGAGGCGCGGTTACTCGAAAGCTGGTGCTGATGCCGCCGATCGCCGGGTCTTGCTTGGCCTTGGCCACGAACTCCTTGGTCACGGCTGCGAATTTCTTGAAATCCCCTCCGCTCGGATCCTGGATCTGGACGGAGAACCCGCCCGTCGCGCCGAGGCCACGGATCGACGGAGGGTTGAAGGCCAATACGACTGCGTCGCGGAATTTCCCGAATTCCCGAAAGGCCCCAGCGATCAGCGCCTTCGCATGCAGTTGCGGGTCCTTCCGTTTATCCCATGGCATAAGCGGCACAAAGGTCGTCGCCATGTAGGTCCCACGGGTATTGAAGACGAAATTTTGACCGACCAGTGCATTTGTGCCGTATACGGCCGGATTCGAGAGAAAGAATCCTTCGACTTTGTCCATCACGGCGAGGGTCCGTTTCTTCGAGGCACCATCAGGAAGCTGAGCTACCACGATGATGTAGCCTTGGTCTTCGTCAGGCAAAAAGCCCGAGGGTGTGACGCGGAACAGCGCCAGCGCCACCAACGCGACAATGCCGAACAAGGCGAGCGAGAAGAGCGTGCGTGCGATGGTGTGACCGACGGCGCCGGCATAGCGCGTTTGGCCCCACACGAAGAATCGATTGAAGTGTGCGAAAAATCCTTTCCTCGCGCTATGACGCGGTTTGAGGATTAAGGCGCACAGCGCCGGACTCAGCGTCAACGCCACGAAGCCGGAGATCATGACGGAGATCGCGATGGTAATCGCGAATTGCTTATACAGCTGGCCGGTAATGCCGCCTAAGAATCCTACCGGGACAAAGACCGCGCAGAGGACCAGCACGATGGCAATCACCGGGCCGGTCACTTCCTCCATGGCCTTTTTCGCTGCTTCCTTGGGTGACAGGCCGTCTTCGATGTGACGCTCGACGTTCTCGACCACGACGATAGCGTCGTCCACCACGATGCCGATCGCCAGGATCATGCCGAACAGCGTCAGCGTATTAATGGAGAAGCCCAGCGCAGACATGCCGGCAAATGTCCCGATGAGTGAGACGGGCACTGCCACCGCCGGGATCAGCGTCGCACGCCAGGACTGTAAAAAAAGATACACGACGAGGATGACCAGGATCATCGCATCGCGCAAAGTCTTGACGACCTCTTCAATCGACACTTCGATAAATCGTGTCGTGTCATAGGGGACGTCGTACGTCACGCCGGGTGGGAAGGTCTTCGCCAATTCATCCATCCGCTGGCGGACTTGTCTGATGGTGTCGAGGGCGTTAAACCCCGGCGCCAAAAATGTGACGAGTAGGGCCGTGGGTTTTCCCTTGTACCGCCCATCCAGGTCGTACGATTGCGCGCCGAGTTCAATCCTGGCCACATCTTTCAAGCGGATCATGGAACCGTTGGGCATGGCCCGAACGATCATCTCCTCGAAGTCCTTCACCTCCGTCAGACGGCCGCGCGTAATGATTGGAATCGTGAGCTCGTTCTGTTGCGGCGTGGGCTCTCGCCCGATCAAGCCTGCCGGAAAGTCCCGGTTCTGTTCCCGGACAACGCCGACAATGTCGCTGGGAGTGAGATTGAGTTGCGCCATGCGCACCGAGTCGAGAACCACCCGCATGCTGTAGTTCTGCTGCCCGAAGATATAGGCGTCGCCCACGCCCGGGATACGCTTGATGTCGTCGACGAGACGGACCGTCGCGTAGTTCGCGAGAAAAAACGCATCGTACTTGGGATCGGTCGACTGGAGGATCAAGACGCCCAACAGATCGGTCGAAAGTTTCTTGACCGTGACCCCCTGACGAATGACTTCCGGCGGGAGTTGAGGCTCTGCCAGCTTCTCCCGGTTCTGGGCCTGGACCTGTGCGATGTCGATGTTGGTGCTGATCTCGAACGTCAGCCGGAGGGTCATGTGGCCGTCATTGGTGCTGGTCGAGTCGTAGTAGAGGAGGTTGTCGATGCCGGGAATCTGCAGCTCAATGACACGGGCGACGGAATCGGCCACGGTCTCAGCGCTGGCACCGGGGTAATCGGCGTCGATCTGGACGACAGGAGGCGTTATCTGGGGAAACTGCGCGATGGGCAGGGTCACCATCGCCACGAGGCCGATCACCACAATCACGATCGAGAGGACCGAGGCAAAGATCGGCCGATCGATGAAAAACCGCGGGCTCATTTGGACGCTTCGGACGCTTCGTTTTTCTTTGGCCCTGAGGCTTGAGTCCCCGACGGTTCGACCTCAACCGGTACCGGCTTCACGGTCGAATCGGGGATGATGCGTTGCAGACTATCAACGACCACCTGTTCCCCGGAGGCCAAACCTTCTTCCACGAGCCATTGGTTTCCTTGCCAGACGGTCGCCTTGACCTCTCGGATCTCCACTTTGTTGTCGGCACTCACGACATACACGATCGGGCCTTTCGGCCCTTGCAGCACGGCTCGTTGTGGAATGAGCATCACGCTACTCCTCGAGACCCCATGAAAACGGACCGTCACGAACTGACCGGGAATGATGATGCCGTCACGATTGGGGAACGTGACACGACCCGACCGTTCGCCGGTGTCGCTGCGCAGTCCCACATCGAGCAGATCCAGCGTGCCTTCCTCCGCATACTTGCTGCCATTGAGAAAAATGAGCGTGCCTGTCAGTTTGTAGATGCCGGGATGCTGGATCTTCTTGGCGGCAATATCCTCGCGCCGCTTGATCAAAAACGCCTCCGGGGCATTGACGACGACATACATCGGATCGATCTGATGGATGATCGTCAGCAAATCGGTCTGCGCGGAGACCAAACGGCCTTCATACACGCGTGTTCGCTCGACCAATCCCGTAATCGGCGCCACGATGACCGTGTTGTTAAGATCAAACTTGGCTTTGATCAAATCGCCTTTGGCGGTGTCCAGGGCGGCCTTGGCTGATAGTTCTTCCGCCACCGCATCGTCGTAGTCCTTTTGACTGACGGCGTGCTCTTCCAAGAGCGGCTTCACGCGCGCCAGGTTTTGCCTGGCCTGCACGAGGCGCGCCTCAGACTGGGACACTCGGCCCGTGGCACTGGCCGCCGCTGCGCGGAATGGCACCTCATCGATTCGATAGAGCCGATCGCCCTTCTTGATGTCTCTCCCCTCCTGGAAGTACCGCTCTTGGATGATGCCCGTCACCTGCGATCGAATTTCTACGATTCGCGACGCTTCGGCTTGACCGATGAACTCCGGCTCGTCGGGGACTGAAGTAGGTGTCACCGTCAGTACCCCGATTTCCGGCACCGGAGGGGCGGGTGACGACTGGACTTCTCCTTTACAGCCCGAGAGATACAGGGAGGCCCCGAAAATCAACGTCCACACGGCTAGAGATCGAATGGTGTGATTGGTGTTCACCTTCTGGCCTTGCAAGAGCGCAGACCGCTTGAATTCATTGAGCACACGCGCAGGACTTGTGCGAGGGGGCGGTGGTAAGGCCGGTGATGACGGGAAAGACCGATGGGGGAGGGTGACTGACCCTTTGGCGTCTGCCATAGACGAGCCGCCTCCAGTCACGGGATGATCAGTATTACACAACGTACGATGCACTGCCCCTGTCAATTCTGACAGGTCATTAACCACGCATCCGGACAGGTCATTAACCACGCATCCGCGAGAAGTTCTGCTGTCTCGCTGGCGACGAACTGTCGGCGCGCCGCCGAACGATCGGCAGATGATGCTGCTGTTCGGCATGACAGGGTCGAAGGATGTTCATTGAAAGCCCGCGTTCTGTAATGGTTTTCCCGCTTTTCGAGTATCGGTTGATGGAGGAATGATCGTTGCCTTACTTTCTGCGTAGAACATCGAATCGCACAAGAGGAAGGAGGACGCCATGAGATGGGAACTGTTTACATGGATTTTGGCAGGAGGGGTCTTTAGCATGCTCTGGTTTCTCTATCTTTCGATCGCACAGGACCACAAACACAGGACGGCGTTGGCCCAGTATTTTAGACGGCATCGGACCCATCGTCACCGTGATGGCTCTATTGCAAACGCATGATCGTTGGGAGGACAGTGTAAAGGCTCATCTGAGATGTAGAGCGTATGAATCCAGGTGAATTACAAAAACTTCCGTTGTTCGCCGGGCTCTCGCCCGAAGAAAGTGCTTGCCTCGAACAGGGCGAAGAGATCGCCGTGGCCTCCGGCGAGATCATCGCGAGAGAAGGGGATCCCGCCACCTATTTTTACGTGATTCTCGAAGGAGAGATCCGCGTCAGTAAGACCTATGGGAATCAAAAGGTCGTGATGGCCGTCCATACAGCCGGAAAGTTCTTCGGTGAGGTGCCGTTGCTGCTGGACATGCCCTATTTCGTCGATGGGCAAGCGCGGACGCCATGCCGGCTGTTGCGGTATTCCAAGGACCAGTTCTGGTCCCTGATGAGCATGTGTCCGTCCGCCGCAAAGGAAATCTTGCGAACCATGGCGGCAAGGCTGCGGGGATTGGAGGGATTTTCTCAACGACGCGAAAAACTGGTCTCGCTCGGCACGATGGCGGCCGGCCTCGCCCATGAGCTGAACAATCCCGCTGCCGCGGCACGCCGCGCGGCCGATGAGTTGCTCACCGTCGCAGGGGGCCTACCCCTTCTCGCCTGTCGTCTGAATAAACAACAGCTCTCGACCGCCCAATCCGACACGGTCGCGCAGATCCAGCGTGAGCTTGCTTCCAGACCTCGTCCGATGCCCCTCGATCCGCTGACCCGAACCGATCGAGAAGAAGAGATGCTCGCGTGGCTTGAACAGCACCGGATCACCGATGCATGGAAACTCGCCAGCATCCTGGTGAATGCCGGTCTTGATCGAGGGTGGGTAGAGAGAATTGGCAAGCACTTTCCTCAGGAGGCGCTCGGCGATGTGCTGGGATGGATGACAGGTACCCTGTCGTTACAGGAGCTGACCCGACAGGTTGAACGGAGCACCGGCCGCATTGCGGAATTGGTCACCGCGGTGAAGTCCTATTCGTACGAGGGCCGCGCACCGGTACAGGAGATCGACATCCACGAAGGCCTCGAGAGCACGCTCACCATGCTGTCTCATAAACTCAAAGGGGTCACGCTGATCCGCGACTATGATCGGTCGCTCCCGCTGATTCCCGCCTACGGTACGGAGCTCAATCAGGTATGGACAAATCTTATCGATAATGCGATCGATGCCGTGAACGGACAGGGAGAGGTCCGAATCCGCACGCGGCGTGAGGATGACCAACTTGTCGTGGAGATCCACGATAACGGACCGGGCATCCCGGAAGACGTTCGCGCCCACCTCTTTGAGCCGTTTTTTACCACCAAGGGGGTTGGAAAGGGGACGGGACTCGGGTTGATCATCAGCTATCGCATCGTGGGTGATCGCCACCACGGAGAGCTGGAGTTTGAATCGCAGCCCGGACACACCGTGTTCCTTGCCCACTTGCCGATGACGCGCAAAGCGCTGGAGCCGTCGGCCATGGCCAACGAACCGCCCGAAGAGACTGTCCTGTGAAACCCTTTCTAGTCACAGTGGATGACGATCCGGAAGTGTCGCGCGCCGTCGAGCGGGATCTCCGTCGCAAATATGGAGGAGAGTACCGGATACTCAGGGCGGAGTCTGGGTCAGAGGCGCTCACCTCGCTGGAGCAGCTCAAGCTGCGGAATGATACGGTCGCCCTGTTCTTGGCGGACCAGCGGATGCCCCAGATGACCGGCGTGGAATTTTTAGAACGGGCCATTGGCCTCTATCCCGAAGCGAAACGAGCCTTACTGACGGCGTATGCCGATACGGATGCGGCCATCCGCGCCATTAACGACGCGCAGGTTGACTACTATTTGTTGAAGCCCTGGCACCCGCCTGAAGAGCGCTTGTACCCGGTCATCGATGACCTCTTAGACGACTGGCATGGCTCCTTTAAGATGCCGTTTCACGGGATCCGAGTGCTGGGTCACCGCTGGTCGCCCCAGACGCATCAGATCAAAGAATTTCTCGGCCGAAACCAAGTGCCCTATCAATGGCTCGACATTGAGAAAGATGCCGAGACGCGTTCCCTGCTCCAGTCTGCGCATGCCACTGAAGAGCAGCTGCCCGTGGTCGTGTTTCCAGACGGCACATCCCTGATTCAACCGACCACGTCCCAAGTGGCAGAAAAAGTCGGCTTTCGCATGAAGGCCGAACAGCCGTTCTATGACCTCATCGTCATTGGCGCTGGACCAGCCGGCTTGGCCGCTGCTGTCTATGGGGGATCTGAAGGGCTCAAGACCGTGTTGATCGAACGTGAAGCACCGGGTGGACAGGCCGGTATGAGCTCCAGGATTGAGAACTATCTGGGGTTTCCGGCTGGTCTCAGTGGCCAGGATCTTGCTCGACGTGCCTTGACGCAAGCGCAGCGATTCGGCGTCGAACTCTTGAATCCTCAGGAGGCCGTCAGTCTTCGCGTGGCGGGCCCCGCGCGCATCGTGACACTGTCAGATGGCAGTGAACTCAGCGGGAAAACGGTGCTCATTACCACGGGAGTGTCCTATCGGACGCTGAACGTCCCTGGAGTCCAGCCCTTGACCGGCGCGGGGGTCTACTATGGCGCCGGGATGGCCGAGGCTGTCGCGTGCAAGGGCGAGGATGTCATTGTTGTGGGCGGAGCCAATTCTGCCGGGCAGGCGGCCGTCTATTTTGCGCGGTACGCTCGGCAAGTGACGATGCTCGTTCGCGGCGACTCCCTCACGCAAACCATGTCGCATTATTTGATCGAGCGTCTCAAACAAACCTCGAATATCGTCGTCGAGACCAGTGTGGAAGTGGCAGAGGCCCACGGCACGTCGCGACTGGAGTCGCTGGTGCTCCAAGACACCAAAACGAATCAGCGCCGGACAGTGAGGGCACAGTCGTTGTTTATTCTCATCGGCGCGTTGCCGCACACCGACTGGCTCGGTGAAACCGTCCTTCGGGATGAGCATGGGTTTCTCGTCTCCGGTCCCGATTTACTGCGGGACGGCTGTTTACCGTCAAGCTGGCCGCTCGCTCGAGCGCCGCACTTGTTCGAAACGAGCGTCCCGGGCGTCTTCGTGGCCGGCGATGCGCGCCATGGCTCGATCAAACGAGTGGCATCCGGCGTCGGTGAGGGCACGATTGCCGAAAAGATGATCGAACGCTATTTAGACGAGGTGTAGAAGGAACGACGATGGCCGAGCGACGTGGTCATCCCGAACTCGTGATTACCGATCACGATCACGTGCAAGGAGCCCTTGCAGCTCCAGTCACGTTGGTGGAATACGGCGATTTTGAATGCCCCTACTCACGCGAGGCGGTCAAGACGATTCAGGTCTTGCAGCGTGAGTTCGGCGCTGAGCTTCGATTTGTGTTCCGTCATTTTCCTCTCGCAGACAAACATCCACATGCCATACAGGCGTCGGAAGCGTCCGAAGCAGCCGCCGCACAGGGAGATTTTTGGACGATGTATATCATGTTGTTTGCTCACCAATGGGAACTTGATCACAGCAATCTGATGGACTATGCGGGGCGGCTTGAGCTGGATAAGGCGACTTTCGGCGAGGCGCTCAAGACGCACAAGTATTTCGATCGCGTCAGAGCCGATGTGGCCACAGGCCGTCAACATGGCGTGACCGGGACGCCGACGTTTTTTGTCAACGGCCACCGGCACGATGGCGATGATGACGTACGTGCATTAACGAGCGCAATTCGGAAAGTGCTCAGTGTGTAGCCGCAAAGACGGATAATGGTATGGAACAGGCGCTGGAGTTTCTTCTCCGTCACATCGAGCTGGTGTTATTCCTGACCGTCCTCGCGGAACAGATCGGCTTTCCCATTCCGGCGATTCCGGTACTGCTGGCAGCCGGAGCCGTTGCGGGCGATCAACAAGCGAGTCTGATCGTGCTCACCGCGCTCTCCGTCGCCGCATGCCTGCTCGGTGACATGGTGTGGTTTGAACTAGGACGTCATCGGGGGCGACAAACACTCACCCTGTTGTGCCGGATTGCTCTGGAGCCAGACGCTTGTGTCAGACGCACGGAGAATTTCTTTTTGATCCATGGGGTCCGAGCGCTGATTCTCGCCAAGTTCATCCCCGGGTTGAGCACACTCGCACCGGCACTAGCTGGTCTCTTCAAAATCTCGATCGGACGATTCTTGCTGTTCAATGGCGCCGGCGCGCTGATTTGGAGCTTTTCCTTTCTGTTGCTCGGCTATGTGTTCAGCGATCAGATCAGTTATGTGGCCGAACTGGCAATGCATTTCGGGAAGACGGCGACGGCGGTCATCGCCATGGGGCTGGTTGGATATGTGCTCTATAAATATGTGCACAGGCAAAAACTTTTGAGAGAGCTTCGCGTGGCTCGGATCAGCCCGAGCGAGCTCAAGCAACTGATGGACGATGGCCATCAATCAGTTGTGGTCGATTTGCGCGGCACATTGGACCATGTCGCCGACCCTTATACGATCCCAGGCGCTCTGCGTATCTCCGCCGAAGAACTCGAGCAACGCCATCACGATATTCCCAGAGACCGTGACGTCATTTTGTTCTGTGCCTGTCCAAACGAGGCCACCGCGGCGCGGATGGCGTTGATGCTGAAACGGAGAGGGATTACCCGTGTCCGACCGCTTGCCGGCGGCATCGACGCGTGGCGTGAACTGGCCTATCCGCTAGAACTGGTGGTCTCAAAAGAAGCTGCCGTCGTGGCTGCCGAGCTACAGACGTGAGACATGAGGTCGCGGGGTGGCGTGCATGATCCGCTGTAGCGGTCCCGTCTAATGGTCCTCCCAAGCTCGCTCGTTTCCGTAGGGTGAGATCAGCTTCGAAGAAAAGAAGGGATCGGCGCAGACCAAACCATTCTTACCTATTGAGGAAGGTGGTGGACTAGTTGCGACCTGCGAGGGATGCATGGCCTGTCGGTGCGGTCGCCATTCTCACCCGCCCAACCCTGGGCGCGCCAAGACGCGCCCTTTTCCCAGGCGGCGATGGCGAGACGCCTTGTTCGAAGGTCCGTTCCAATGATCCTTCCCAGCTTGCTTGTACGACTTTCCTCAGGGTGGGCTAGGTTGCTTCCAACTGCGCGCTTCGACGAGCACCGCCTATCTAAAAATACGATTGGTCTGGTGTGCGCGTTGGGCGAGCAAGGAAGCTGCCTAGCCTACCCATTCATTATTTGCGGAGCCAAGCAGCAACAGGCGCATGCGGTTTCCCCCGAACTGGGAGCAATAGGTCACCACCTTCCGATCCGCTTGGCTCCGTTTATTTTGTTTTGCGCTCGCCCTCTGCACTGAGTAAGATGGACCTAACACGAGGGCGGCATGAGCGACGACGAAACTCCTCGACCCCAGTCCGATTCCGATCCCGAAGAAACCCGCGAGTGGCTGGATTCCCTTGAGTACGTGCTCAAGGCGAAGGGCGCCGACCGGGCCACCTATCTCTTTGAGCGTCTCCGCGAGCGGCTCGGCGCCAGCGGCGCCCAGGTCTCCGCTCCATTCAATACGCCGTATATCAACACCATCCCGGCCGCCCAGGAGCCGCCCTACCCCGGGAATCTGGAAATCGAACGGCGCATCCGGAGCCTCATCCGCTGGAACGCGATGGCGATGGTGGTCAAGGCCAACAAGCAGCACCCTGGCATCGGCGGCCATATTTCGACCTTCGCCTCGGCGGCCACCCTCTATGAAGTCGCATTCCACCACTTTCTTCACGGCAAGGACGCCCCGCAGGGCGGCGATCAGGTTTATTTCCAGGGCCATGGGGCGCCGGGGGTCTATGCGCGCGGGTACGTCGAAGGCCGCCTCCCTGAGGAAGCGCTGCATCACTTCCGCCGCGAAGTGAGCGGTGAACAAGGCCTATCCTCCTATCCCCACCCCTGGCTCCTCCCCGATTATTGGGAATTTCCCACCGTGTCGATGGGACTCGCCCCCATCATGTCGATCTACCAGGCGCGTTTTAACCGCTATCTCCACGACCGCGGGCTCAAAGATACGAGCGCGCAGCGGGTGTGGGCCTTCGTCGGAGACGGCGAAACCGACGAGCCGGAAAGTCTCGGCGCGATTACGCTGGCCTCCCGCGAGCGGCTGGACAATTTGATCTGGGTCGTGAACTGCAACCTCCAACGCCTCGATGGACCGGTCCGCGGGAACGGCAAAATCATTCAGGAGCTGGAAGCCATCTTCCGCGGGGCCGGTTGGAACGTGATCAAGGTGATCTGGGGCAGGCACTGGGATCCGTTGCTGGCGCAGGACGACGAAGGCCTGCTGGTGAAGCGGATGGGCGAGGTGGTGGACGGCTGGTATCAGAAGTACACGGTGGAAGGCGGCGCGTTCGCGCGAACCCACTTCTTCGGCGCCGATCCGCGCCTGCTGAAGCTGGTTGAGACCTATTCGGACGAGCAGATCCACAAGATGCTGCGCGGGGGCCATGACCCGCGCAAAGTCTATGCGGCCTACAAAGCTGCAATAGAGCACAAGGGCCAGCCCACCGTGATCCTGGCAAAAACCATCAAAGGCTACGGCTTGGGAGAAGCGGGCGAAGGGCGCAACGTCACCCATCAGCAAAAAAAGATGAACGAGCACGAGCTGCGAGAGTTCCGCACGCGGTTCGGCGTTCCGGTGTCGGACGATCAGCTCGGCTCCACGCCGTTCTTCCGCCCTCCGACCGGCAGTCCGGAGGCTGCCTACCTCGTCGAGCGACGCAAAGCCATGGGCGGTCCGCTTCCGGAACGGCGGGTGAAGGTCGAGTCGCTCGAAACGCCGGCGCTCGAGGCGTTCAAGGAATTCATCGAGGGCTCGGGAGATCGCGCGGTCTCCACTACGATGGGATTCGCGCGCATGCTGGGACGCCTGCTCGCCATGAAAGATTTCGGGAAGCATCTCGTCCCGATCATCCCCGACGAAGCGCGGACGTTCGGCCTCGAGGCGCTCTTCCGCCAGTATGGGATTTATTCGCACATCGGCCAGCTCTATGAACCGGTCGACAAAAGTTCGCTGCTCTATTACTTCGAAGCGAAAAACGGCCAGATCCTGGAGGAAGGCATCACCGAAGCGGGCGCGCTGTCGTCGTTCATTGCCGCTGGATCGGCCTATGCGACGCACGCGCTCAACACGATCCCCTTCTACATTTTTTACTCGATGTTCGGGTTTCAGCGCGTCGGCGATCTGATCTGGGCCGCCTCCGACATGCGAGCCCGCGGCTTTCTCTTGGGGGCGACGGCCGGGCGGACGACCTTGGAAGGCGAAGGCCTGCAGCACCAGGACGGGCACAGTCATCTGCTGGCGAGCGCCTTTCCCACCATAGTCGCCTACGATCCGGCCTTTATGTTCGAGCTTGCGGTCATTCTGCAGGACGGGCTGAAGCGCATGTATCAGGATCAAGAAGAGCTGTCCTATTACATCACGCTCTACAACGAGTCTTATCCAATGCCCCCGATGCCGGCGAATGCGGAAGAAGGGATCCGCGAAGGGATGTACCGCTTCCGGCCTGCGCCGGAAAAGGGCAAGCACCGCGCGCATCTCCTGGCGAGCGGCCCGCTCGTCAATGAGGCGCTCAAGGCGCAGGAGCTGCTGCTGCAGCGCTACGGCGTGGCGGCGGACGTGTGGAGCGTGACGAGTTACAAAACGCTGCGGGTCAAGACGCTCGAGGCCGAGCGCTGGAACCTGTGGCATCCGGATGAGCCGCCGCGCGTCAGCTATCTCCAGAAGATCGTGCAGCGGTTCGACGGCCCCTGCGTGGCGGTGAGCGATTATGTCCGGTTGGTCAGCCAGCAAATCAGTCCGTGGATACCGGGCGGCTTGCTGGCACTAGGAACCGATGGATTCGGCCGGAGCGATACACGCAAGGCGCTGCGCCGGTTCTTCGAAATCGATGCCGAGCATTTGGCCGTTGCGACGTTGTACGCGTTGCATCAGCAGGGCGCGAAGATCACGGCAAAGACCGTGCGGCAGGCTGCGCAGGATCTGGGCTTGGCGCCGGACGACATGGCGCCCTGGCAGCGATAGCACGGCTGTTGATTAGGACCGCTCCGCGAACTTCTCGAAGGATGAATAGCCATGAGAGTCGAACTGCCGTTTCTGGCTGAAGGCGTCGAAGGCGGTGACGTCGTCCAAGTCCTGGTCAAAGAAGGCGATCAGGTGACGGAAGGACAGTCGCTGATCGAGCTGGAAACCGATAAAGCCACCGTGCCGGTGCCGGCACCGTCCGCCGGCACGGTCACACACCTGCTCGTGAAAAAAGGCGACCATCTGAAGGTGGGGCAGGCGCTAGTGGAGCTGAACGGCGAGGGCGAATCGGCCTCTCAAAAAACAGCGCCAAAGGCCGCCGCGGACAAGCCTGCAGCCGAGAAGTCGCCGGACAAGAAGCCCCCCCAACCATCCTGGCACGAACACCCGGGGACTACCCCTGCGGCGCAGTCATCCTCTGCTCCGCAGTCCGGCCCGGCCCCGCAGCCGCCGCCTGCCGTCGAGGCCGCGCATGCTAAATCTGTCGAGGAGCGTGAGAAGCCGCCGGCGCAATCGTCCGCCTTACCTGCATCTTCTGCGTCTGGAACGAAACCGGCATCGCCGGCGCAACAACCGGCTCACGCCGGCCCGTCAGAATCCGCGTCCTCAGGTGCGGGCATTGCTGCGCCTCCGTCCGTACGACGGCTGGCACGCGAACTCGGCGTGGATCTCGGTCATGTGAAAGGCTCTGAAGCGGGCGGACGGATCACGGCAGAAGACGTCAAGGCGTACGTGCGCGAGCGGACGCGGCGCGCGGGCGCGCCGTCGAGCCAGGGCGGCCATGAAAAAGGCGGCACTGTCTTTTCCACGACGTACGGCAGCGAACGGCGGGAAGCGATACCCTCGCTCAGGCGGAAAATCGCCGCGACGGTCACACAGGCCTGGACCACGATCCCGCACGTCCATCAGTTTCAGGAGGCCGATATCACCGACCTCCTTGGCCTGCACAAGCGCTATGCACCGCAATTCAAAGAGAAAGGCGCGACGTTGACGCTGACCAGCCTGTTCCTCAAGGCCGTCACGCATGCGCTCAAACTTTACCCGCAGTTCAACGCAACGCTCGACCTGACCAACGGAGAAGTGATCTACAAGGAGTACTACAACATCGGCGTGGCGGTGGAGACACCGGACGGGTTGATCGTGCCGGTCGTCCATCATGTCGATCAGAAAGATCTGCTGCAGATTTCCCTGGAGCTGGCCGATCTGGCCGAACGCACGCGCACGCGGAAAGTTACGCTCGAAGAGCTGCGCGGCGCCACGTTCACCGTGAGCAACATGGGCGGGCTCAGCGCCGGGCCCTTCATGCCCATCGTCTATCCGCCGCAGGTCGCGATCCTGGGCGTTGGGAAGGGCCAGCGGAAGGCGGTCTATCGCGACGGGCAATTTATTCCTCGCATGATGCTGCCGCTCTGCGTGGCCTATGACCACCGGCTGATCGACGGCGCGGACGGCGCGCGCTTCTCCAACGAGATCGTCAAGGTCCTGGAAGACTTCCAAGCGATGTTCCTTGGATTGTAACTGAGCAAGTCATCTATGGCGGATTCGCGCTACGACGTGGCGGTGATCGGCGGAGGGCCGGGCGGGTATGCCGCGGCCTTCCAGGCAGCGGATCTCGGCTTGCGCACCGCCTTGATCGATCAGGACGCGCAACTGGGCGGCGTCTGTCTCCTGCGCGGCTGTATTCCTTCGAAGGCCTTGCTGCATGCGGCCCGCCTGATCACCGACGCGGAAGATGCGCAGGGCTGGGGCATTCAATTTGAGAAGCCGAAAGTCGATCTCGAGGCGTTGCGCCGCCGGACGCAAGCGATCATTGGCAAGCTGACCAAAGGCGTTCAGACCCTGGCGGCCAGCCGCAAGGTGGACGTGATCAAAGCGCGCGCGACGTTTAAGAATGCTGCGACGCTCGCGCTGTCGGGTGACGGACCGCGTGAAATTTCATTCGCCCATGCGATCCTTGCCACCGGCTCGCGGCCGGCGATGCCTCCCTCGCTCAAGGTCGACGACCCTCGCGTGATGGATTCGACGAGCGCGCTGGACTTGCCGCAGATTCCTGGACGCCTGCTGGTCGTCGGCGGCGGCTACATCGGCCTGGAATTGGGCACCGTGTATCAGGCGCTCGGCTCCGAGGTGACGCTGGTCGAAGCCCTGCCGCATTTGCTCAACGGTGCGGACCCCGATCTCGTGCGACCGCTGCAACTGCGCATGCAGCGGCGGTTCAAGGCCATCAAACTCACCACAAAAGTCGAAAAACTCGAGCCCCGCAAGGACGGCATCGCCGTGACCTGCACGGGGCCTGACGGCACTACCAAGGACGTGTTCGACCGCGTGCTCATCGCCGTCGGACGGAAGCCCAACACAGAGCAGTTGGGGCTGGAACAGACGAAGATTGGAGTATCCAAGCAGGGTTTCATCCAGGTCGATCGGCAGATGCGGACGGCCGAACCGAGCATCTTCGCGATCGGTGATGTGGTTGGCGAGCCGATGCTCGCGCATAAAGCCTCGCATGAAGGCCTGATCGCCGCGCGAGTGATCGCCGGTCAACAAGCGGCGTTCGATGCGACGATTCCAGCCGTCATCTTTACCGATCCTGAGATAGCTTGGTGCGGACTCACGGAAGAGGCGGCCAAAGCCTCCGGGCAAGCCGTGACGATCGTGCGGTTCCCGTGGGCAGCCTCAGGCCGCGCCACCACGTTGGGACGCAACGACGGCTTGACGAAATTGGTGCTGGATGCGGAATCGGGCCGTGTGCTCGGTGTGGGGATCTGCGGTGCCGGCGCTGGCGAGCTGATCGCAGAAGGCGTGCTGGCGGTTGAACTGGGCGCAGTTGCCGAAGACGTCGCCGCGTCGATTCACCCCCACCCGACCTTGAGCGAGACGGTCATGGAAGCGGCCGAAGCGTTCCACGGCCAGCCTACCCATCTCTACCTCTCGAAGACCTCAAAGCGGTAACGCCGTGCGTGCACTCCGCCTGCTGAATTTGACCCTGCCCTCTCTGGTGGAAAATCTCGCGCTGGACGACGCCTTGATAGAAGAACTCGATGAGTGCGGCGGCGATCCGGTCCTGCGCTTTCGGGAGAGAACCATACCCGCCGGGTTACGCCGAAACTACCATCTCTGTTGCTGAGGAGGAATCATGAAGAAGCTCGATTCCCGGAGCCGTGTGACGAAGAAACCAGCGGCTGCGTCAAAGGTGAGCGATAACACTGCCGATTTACGTCAGCAGTTGGAGGATTTGTCCGAGAAGATCGACCTCGTCCTGCCGGAAGTCACGGCTCGTGTCGCCGCGCTGGAGCATCTCCTCCGTGAAAAACAGCTCGTCACCAGGCAAGATCTAGTTTCGGCGAGAAGCTTCGTCCGTCTGCAAGAAGAATAATGAGGCACAGGCGGTGTCTCCGTGCTCCCGAGCTTCGGCTCGACAATAGTCTCTCATTTGTTCGACGCCGAAACTCGTTCCATTCATCGCTTCGCGTAAATGGAACAGCGGACATCGGCATCGCCAGCCCAGGGCTGGTCGCATCTGATCAACAAGTGTGGTGCCCGAGCCATCAGCAAAGTCGCAGGCAAGACACCACCTCTGCCTAGTCGGGAAAGAGGACAACGAGCAAGCTCGGAATGAACATTATGATTTTCTCCCCACGCATCTAAGTTTATGTTTACGTCTTCATCACGGATGTGTCTGGGTTCTCGCGAGATCTCGCACATATCGCCGGAGGATTTTACGGAATCCGCCGCTGCTGGTGATCATCGATGAGTGACCAAGCGCAACCACAGGCACGACTGATGACCCGCCTCGAGCGCTGGGCGAAGTTGTCGTTGTTGCCGCCAGTCGGCGCCGCGCTGGTGTGGGGCATCGCGGCGACTATGCGCCTCGAGACGCGCGGCCAGGAAGAGGTCGACGCCGTCTATCGGAGCGGAGGCCACATTATCCTCGCGTTCTGGCATGCCCAACAACTCATGATCCCGTCGGGGTATCGCGGAACGGGAGCCCATGTTCTGATCAGTCAGCACGGGGATGGCGAGATCATTGCCCGCATCATTGCACGCTTCGGTCATGAGGCGGTTCGAGGCTCGAGCACCCGAGGCGGAGCTGGTGCTCTCCGCGCGCTGATCAAGCTAGGACGCGCCGGTAAGGATCTGGTCGTGACCCCCGATGGACCGAAAGGGCCACGACAGGTGGTAAAGCTGGGCATTGTGCAACTGGCGAAAGCCACCGGACTGCCGATTGTCCCCTTAGCCTTTGCCTGCTCGACCAAGAAACTCTTCTCGAGCTGGGATCACTTTATGGTCCCCTATCCCTTCTCAAGGGGTTTGTTTCTCTATGGGAAGCCGATGTTCGTGTCGCGGGAATGCGACGATCTCGCGCTCGAAGCCGACCGCCTTGGGCTCGAGACGGAACTCAATCGGCTGACGGACGAGGCTGAACATGCGGTGACACATACACACGCGTGAGACACCGTTCGTGATTACGTCTTTTCATATGTCCCATACACTTCCAAGCTTTAAGTTAAACAATCGAGCGAACTCCTGATTGGTGCCGAAGCAGGGGAGCGACCATCCCCGTGCAGATCAACCTACTATTCCACAATTTCAACCCCTGACGCCCCGTTACGCCGCTACCCACCGCTTGTCGAAGTAATGGGCTTCCGGCGGCGTCGGCTGTACGACCGTGGCCTGGGGGCCTTTATCGCCCGGTTCGACGTTCAGGCTCACTTCCATGCCGTCCATTTGCTCGAAGGCGGCATCACGCACCGCATTCTTGTGAAAATACACTTCAGTCCCATCCTCGAGCGTAATGAAGCCGTAATCTTCTCCGGGAAACAGCTGCGTCACAATCCCCCGCTCGGGCGGCTCGCTGACATAGATCTCATGTGATGTCCGCTTTTCGCGGATTCTGTCCAGCTCGAGTCCCAGCGCGTCGAACGTCAGGCGGATGGATTCATCGAACGTCTCCTGGTGCTTCGCGGCCGTGATCGTATGCCCAGGGATCTGCACGACGAGGAGCACGCTGTGAGAATCGGCGGGCTTGCGGTGATCGTGCTTTGTGAGCGTGACGCGGATATGCGTGATCTCATGATTCCGATGTAAATCAGCCACCCGCGATTCGATGTCGGACCGCCACTCGGCTCTAAGAGCGGTTTGTCGTCCTTCAATTTCCAGATCCATGCTGGACTCCTCTCCTACAATAAATAAAATAGTGGCCGGAGATATCCGCCATTAACGCTCCCGCGTCTGAATAAAGAAAACTAGCATCATCCCTGGCAGGAATCGTGACGGCCCTAGCGTGAGGAGCCGTGAGAAAAGGATTTGTTGTGAGAGGATAGGGAAGCGCCCGTTCGTCAAGAGTCTTGAGGAGGCGGATAGTGGACCTAGCTGCGACTTGCGAGGGTGCAGGGCGCTATCGTTGTGTTCGCTAATGGCGATGGCGAGACGCACTGTCCGAAGGTTCGTTCAGGCGCAGTCTGGAACGGACCAAGTTGCGGAGCCAAGCATCGATAGCGCCATGCGGTTTCACCCTCGCTGGAGCAAGCGGTCCACCGCGTCACATCTTCACCCTATCTCCACGCTTCACTATCCCGCCCTGGATCACCTTCGCATAGACCCCGACATTTCCCTCGTTCTGCTGGACGGCTGTCCGGAGGATGCCGTTGTCTTTGGGCAGATCTCCCTGCGCCAGCGTCGTCATGACGCAGCGGCCGCAAGGGCCGGTGATGGTGAGATGCACCTCGCCGACCTTGATCGTCTTGCCGACCCAGGACTGCTCGACGAAGCCATTCGTCCCTTCCGGTGTGTCGACCAGAATGTTGGGACGAAAGCGCTGCGGCTCGAAGCGGCCCTTCGAATAGGCGGTGTGCAATTTGATCAGCGTGGCGATCGTGATCAGGTGGATCGTGGCGCCGTCGAAAAACGTACCCCGAGGGAGCGTGAAGTCCGTCACCGCGTCCCGATAGTCGAGGCCATCTATATCGGGCCAATATTGCTCGGCCTTACCGGCCCATGCAGCAGGTAACGTCGCATGGACGCCGCTCATCCAGCCGCGGTCGGCTACCGCAAGGATCACGGGCCTCTTCAAGGCCTTGGAGAGAATCTGGTGACAGTCGCGCGCGGTGCTTTCCGTATTGGAGCCGTCGTGCAGCGCGATACGAACGGCTGGAGGCGCGGCGCCCTTTTTCGGCGGGTCGGTGAAGGCTGCCTTGCAGCCGAAGAGCATCGGCCACTTGACCGGGTTCTTCGCAGACGCCGCCTTGCCTTCGGCCACGTCGATCAGCGCGTAGACCCGATCACCCAGCAGGCCGTGCTGTGTCATCTCGGCTTCCGATAGCTCCTCGCCCTGCATTGACTTGACCGGATACCGCCACAGGGAGGCGACTTTACCCAGTTCGGCCGTCATGTAGCTCTCCTAAATGAAGTTCAGAAATCATAGCACGGAGGACCGTTTTGGAACAGACTCAGGGTCGTCGGATGCCTGCTTGCTTTCCAATTCATGAAGCAGGATGGCCACTAACATGTCGCTCATCACGTTCACGCCCGAGCGCACGCGCGCAAGGATCCAATCAACCGACATGATCAGCGGAATGGCGGCGGCGATGACCTGGTTCGGAAGCCCCGCGGCCGAAAGCACGAGCGGCAGGACGATCAGTCCGGCTTCAGGAATGCCCGCCACACCGACGCCCGCCATGATGGAGGCGAGGACGATCAGGAGTTGATGTCCCATCGAAAGCTCGTAGCCGAGCGCCTGCGCGAGAAAAAGGGCTGCCATTGCTTCATAGAGGGTGACCCCGTCGTTGTTGAGGTTGGTGCCGACGCAGGCGGCGAGCCTCGCCGATTGCGGCGACACGCCCATGCGGTCCAGGCTGCGGAGCGTGACCGGCACGGTGGCGAGGCTGCTGTTGCAGGAAATGGCCGTCATAATCGCGTCGACACCGCGGCCGAAATAGATGCGGGGCGGTTTCTTGCCGACCAACCAGGCAACGAGTGGGTAGTAGACGAATGCGTGCACCGACAGACCGACCAGAATGGCCACGAGAAAAATCCAGAGCGCAGAAAACACCCCCAATCCAACCCGGCCCACAATAGAGGCCAACACGCCGAACACGGCGAACGGCACAAGCTGGATAATCCACCACAGAATACGGACAAGCCAGCGATAGATGCTTCCAACCGCATGGACCAACGGTTCCATCGGTCCGCGATCGTCATCCTCGGGGCCGCGCAGACGCCGCAGCAACGCGCCAAGTACCAGGGCCAGGATCACGACGCCGATGACGTTGTTGGTCGTAAAGGGCTGGAGCATCGTGCGCGGGATGTAGGAAGCGATTTCCTCGAGCGGATGGCCGTTGGCAGCAAGGCCACCAGCGGGGGATAACGCGGAGCCTGGCGTAAGATTGAGCAATTCGTCGACGTGGCCCCGCCAGGTGAGGCCCGGCTGCCAGCTGTTCATGATGACGAGGCCGATCCCCATCGCAACCGAGACGTTGATCAAGCAGATGAGGATCAGCCGCGTGCCCTGCCGCAGCGGGAGGACCGTCGTGAGAAAAGCATCGAGGACGGCAAAGAAGATGAGAGGGATCGCAAGGGTCTTGAGCAACAGGATGACGACCATCCCCAGCTGGCCCAGCTGTTCGTTGCGCAGACCACCTGCATAGGGCTCCTGGCCGAACAGGGCGCCGACGATGGTGCCGCAAATGACGGCGATCACCACCTGGGTGTAGAGCGGCAGGCGGAAGCGAAAAAAGGTGGCACGGGCGCCGGGGGAAGCGGCTGGTATCTGCGGCTGATCGGGAGTGCTCACGTGCGGGGCCGCATCATACCAGATTTCATGTCCATATTTATCTGTGGCGAGCCTGGTTATTCAGATTTTTGGAATGCGGAGAGTTTTGCTAATCATGAGGCTGCCGGAGAGAACAAAAAGCAAAGACAATGGATGCAGTTCCCAGGGACCAAACATCCAGACGCCCCAATAGACTTCATCGCCCAGCCTCCCCTGCCAGCCGGCCAGCGCCAGGACGGCCGTCAGCAGAAAAGTCGTTGGAATCGGCGTGCCTTCGAAATAGGCGACCTTGTCGCTGCCTTCAGAAAGACGCTCGGCAGTGACGTTGTAGCGCGCGAGCCGGCTCACCCCGCAGCAGACGAAATAGATCAGCGCCAGCCAATCCCACGTTCCCCGAAGGCCTGCGGCAAAGCCGAGCGTCGCCGGCGCAAGCCCGAACGAGATGATGTCGGCGAGCGAATCAAGCTCCCGGCCCAGGGCAGAATGCGTGTGCCGCCAGCGCGCGACACGCCCGTCCAGCCAGTCGAAGACGAGAGCAGCCGGCGTGAGCGCCGCAGCGGTGAAGTAGTGAGCCGACGAGTGGCTGCCCATATAGAGCATAGCGCATAGAACCGCCGCCACCCCGCATGCCGCATTGGCCAGCGTGAGCACATCGGCCAGATGAAACTCGCGGATCATGGAAAAATGCTTGGGACGAAGAGTCGCCATGAGAAAACCGTACGCGGGATTTATGGAAATGTCCAGAATCTGATAGGTGGGAAGAAGAAGAAAGTAGCGAAAGCACCAACGGATGCTCAATAAGGAAGGGGCGAAGAGGAGCAGAGAGGTCTGGAGTTCTCATTAGGATGAGGAGAGACTTTGGCGGGTTTGACGCCTCGGAGCTGCAAACTGAACCGGACGGAAAGGCAAATAGTACACTGACCTCCCATGCGGCTGATAAGACATCCAGACGCTCGGATAAGACTCCCAGTACTTGATTCCCCTATAGTCCGCGGCATGTCATCGCACCGGCGATGTGAAACCCTGTCCGATCGAGATCACGCTCGATCCGGCATCACGAGGAGGCACGTCATGCTACCGCTCAGACTCTTGTTGGTCACTCTTGGTTTGTTGGTCTTGTGGGCATCGCCCGCATCGGCCGAACTGCTGGCCCTATTGAACTATGAGAGCAAACCGGGTCAACCGGTCCGGCGCGAAGGGATCGCCATCATGGAGATCGATCCCGAATCACCGGACTTCGGGAAAATCCTGATGGATATCCCGCTCCCGTCCGATGTCGTCGCCCATCATATCTTTTTCAACCGCGACAAGAGCAAGGCGTACATCACGTCCTTGGGGAAGAGCATTCTGCTTGTCGTAGATCTCACCAAGTTCCCGTATCGTCTGCGCACCATTGATGTCCCGGATTGCCAGGTCAACGAGGATCTCGTTGTCTCGGAAGATAACAAGACCTGGTTCCTCACCTGCATGGGTTCGAGCAATGTCGTGATGGGGGATGCACAAACTGATAAGCCGATCAAGACGATCAGCTCGTCCGAAGCGGCCGCGTTCATCCTGTATCCGCACGGCATTGCAATTCACAACGGCATCGATCGGGTGCTCGTTACCAGCACGGTCAAGCCGGATATGTCGGATCAGGGTGACACGGTGACCGTGCTGGAGGCGAAGACCGGGAAGGTCCTGTCGACGCACAAGGTGGCATCAAAGCCATCGCCCGCGAAATCCGCCCCCGTCGAAGTCATGTTTTCGCCCTATTCGAACCCGCCGGTGGTGCACATTACCAATATGCTTGAGGGCACCTTGTGGGCCGGGGTCTGGGATCCGAAGACGAAGGCCTTCACGTTCAATCAGGTCGACGACTTCGGCGCGAAGGAACAGGGAATGCCGTTGGAGATGCTGTACAACAAGCAGGGGGACCGCCTCTTCGTTACCACGGCCAAGACGGGATTCGTGAATCTTTATGACAACAGCGAGCCACGTCAGCCGAAGTTCATTAAAGCCATTCCCTCAGCACCCGGTGCCCATCATAGCGTGCTCTCGCCGGATGAGCGGTACCTGTTCGTTCAGAATAGCTTTCTCAATCTGGAAGGCATGAGCGACGGATCCATCACGGTGATCGATCTGAAGAATGACAAGGTACTGGGCAGCATCGATACCTTGAAATCTGCCGGGTACAACCCGAATTGCATCATGCTGCTGCCGAATCATTTTCAGAACAGAGGATTGCGGGCGAACGTTCATCTCCATTAGCGCGCTTGCAGGGGCAGGAAGCGGCTGGCCGCCGGTCGGCGGCCAGCCGCGATCAGTCAATTCGGTTTGACGACGAGGTGGCCGCGCCGGTTTTGCTGATAGCAGGACTCGCTGCGGTCATTACAAAACGGGCGCTCCTTGCCATAAGACACGCCGACCAGGCGTTCGCGCTTGATGCCGAGATCGTTCAGGTAGTTAAGAATCACCTTGGCCCGCTTCTCAGCGAGTACGAAATTGTAGGTCGAGCTGCCGCGCTCATCGCAATGCCCCTCCACTTTCAACTGGGCGGCTGGGTGGCTGCGCAGCCATTCGGCGTTGCGGCTCAGGACCTGTCGGCCTTCCTCGCTGATTGTCCAACTGTCGTATCCGAAGTAGACATCGCGGAGACCCGCGGCCGCGGTCGCGGCCTGCTCCGCCCGTACTTCGTCCATTTGCCGTCTGGCGGTCGCGGGGTCATTCTTGGCCACCGCAATGCCGGAACTCAGCCGCTCCGTGCCTGCCGGATCGTCCAAGGACAAGTTGGGCAGCGGTTCTTGAACCGGCGCACGGGAGGCGCCTGTCGTGCGCCCATCTGACTGGACCGATTTCTTCGAACATCCCGCCGTCCACATGGCCATGCAGCCCACCATCAGTAGACAGATTATTCGACAAGTCATACTCCCTCCTTGGTGAACATCACGAAACGGCTCCGCCCCAATGCCCACGGGTCTTTTCGTTCCGTGCCGGCCAGAGTGTATCAATTTAGGCGCCTCTGGGCAATACGCTAAGCAATGTTTGTTAAGAATTGGTGAAGTCATCCGCCTCCATTACTTCTGCGTATGGGCAAACATCCGTTTGGGCACATCGAATGCGAATCGCAATTGGACTGCCCAGTATTCCTGGATGAGCGTGCCCGGTTTATCTGTCGAGAGATCCTGCTCGCGATAGACACTTATTTCGTAGTTGTCTTTGAAACGAAAGGCGAGACCGACAATCCAATCCAATTCAGTGGGTCTCAGCTTGTTGCTCAATTCACGGTCGGTAAAGAAATTCACGTCGCCGTAGAGCACGAACATGTTCTTGTACAAATCGAAGTCAGCGTGAGCCACATACCGAAACAGCGCCCTTCCGGTATTGTCCGGTCGAGCGAAATAGCTGCTGTTATGAAACAACCAGCCAAATCCCGCATACGCATTCAAATTTTGGTGAGGGAAGTACTTGCGCCACCACGAAAAATCATCGGCGGCGTGAAGGTTACCGGTCCCTAGTACATCGGCATACGCTTGCTTGAGGCCGCTCTTGTCGATGGGAGCATCGCGTTCATACTGAATGCGCCACCCCCACCGATCGATCAGACCGGTCAAGGCATACGCCATATCCCACTCGCTGAGTATGATCCACCCGTTCGTGCGATCAGAAAAGAAGTTTTGATCTGTGTAGAACGTGAGGTACTGCTTGTAGAGGTCGACCTCAAGATGGGCCATATAGCGCATTCCGACGAGGCCGGTGTTGTCCGGACGAGCGGCAAACGTTGGATTCGATACAAAAGGTGCAGCGAGGAGGTAGCCGCCGAATAAGGTTTCCTCGGCCTCGCGCGCCTCCTCGCCTTGTTTCTCCATCGAGGGCAGCGGGCGGCCATATTTTTCTAATCCATAGGCAGATGACAGCCCGGCACACCAGGAAAGAACTACGAAGCAGAGGATTCTGCTAAGGCCGGATCGATGTAATGAAACAGTCGCGAGCATCATGGCTGCGTCCTTAAGCCCATCCGCATGGACTGGGCCGGTGGCAGCCATCATGTTATCTGGTCACACCATGAAGGGGACAGCTGCCGAAGACACACAGCAAGGCGAAGAACCAATTCCGTTTAAGCGGCTACCGTCGGGATCCATTCCATTCATCCGTAAATGAATAAGAATTTAGTCATACCGATGGCCTGTACCGGATTTGCTACAGGTTGTCAATGAGGAAGTTCTGACTGCAGGCAACCCACAAAGATGTCCTCGCAGTGATCGTATTCAGTTCCGTCTGGCACTGGCCGAAATTCCACCCCCGTGATCTCGTCCTTTTCGAGGAGCAGGCTGGCCCAACATCCATGGTGTTCCTGGGCAATGCTGCCCTTTAAAAATGGGCGGGACTCCTCGAACATGGACGCCTCCTTGTAATAACGGAAGACGACACCTTGCCCGTAGGGCACTTCTCGCAGGGGCGTGCCAGCGCATTGAAGAAGCTCTGCTCGAGTTTTTCCGACGAGGCGTTTTGCCGTTGGATTATCGGTTTTCATCTCCGGCGCACCTGACACGCATCCACTGAAGAGAACAATGAGGACGGCAGATGCACGCAGGACGAACATAGGACCTTACTTCCTGCCGATAGTTCGTGGAGCGCTAGAGTAAGCTAAATGCAGTGGCGACACAAACCATAGCTTCCGGAATGAATCCGGCGCAGCCGGCCAGAGCGAGGAGTCCCAGACCGAACAGCTATGGGACCCGGGGACCAGACCTGTAGGTCTGCCGAGTCATGCCGAAGAATACCCTAGGAAAATCTGAAAGAAAAGCCGCAAACTGGGAGCCGTTGTTTGCGGTAGGGGGAAGAACTTTGCTATAGTCCGCGCCGGAGCGACAAGGCGATGGGATTAGAGCCCAACTATATCGTGGTGGACGGCCAGACCTTCACCAAGGCCAAACTCGCCCTCGACAATCACGTCTACAAGAATTGTCACATCGACGACTGTGATCTGTATTATAGCGGTGGACAGTACGAGCTGCTCGATACCCACATCACCAATTCACGGCTGATCCTTAACCATCCCGCCAAGGGCATCTACAACGCGCTGCAGATCTTCCGGATGAAGTCGCCGGGTTCGCGGATTGTCTACGAGTGAAATCCGCTGTAGGAACTCAATCTCAAATTTCAGATCTGCGTGCTGGCGCTAGGACGTCTGCCGATTGCCCGCTGTCGCCAACGCCCAGACTTCGGCCGCTGCCCTGATACCGCTTTCCACCGCTCCATTCATATAGCCCTGCCACGTGATGCTGGTGTGCTCGCCCGCGAACAGCAGGCGGCCATGCGGACGGGCCAGCCAGGGCCGCCAGACGGGATCGAACGAAGGGTCGAAATAGGCGTACCCGCCTTGAGCCCACGAGTCGTGCTCCCACGTGACGTGGTGACTGTGGAGGAGTGCAGCCTCGTCCGGCTTCAGCCAGTCGAGGGCATGCACCAATCCCTGCACGCCTTCCTGCGCCAGAATCTTTTGGGTATCTTCGCTCGCCTGCCCGCCCGCCATGAGCGTCAGAATGCCCGCCGGGCCGCGCTGTTCCTCATTCGCGTCCCAGATCGCGCCGGTCGGCGCATCGGTGCCGTACGCAGACGAGCGACCCTTGCGCTTCCAGAAGCGCCGGTCGAACTGTAAAAGACTCTTCGTGACCCGGCCGTACCTCAACCGTTCAAATACTTTCGCCTGCTCGAGCGGCAGGTCCGGTGTGATCTCGATGGCGTGCAGCGTGGTCACCGGCACGGCCAGGATCACATAGTCCGCGTTCAGCTGCGTCCGATCCCCGCCAGCCCGCTCGACTGTGGTACACACCGACGTCTGGTTGTCATGGACCGCGCGCGCTGTCGTATTGAGATGCAATGCCTCGCCCAGTTCCACAGCCATGGCCTTCGGCAGCCGGTCGTTTCCGCCTTCGATGCGCCCTGCCGGTTCTGCTCCAGGCGCCTCTGAGGCGAGTTGTTCGATCAGCACCAGCAGGGAAAGGTCTTCTGGATCGGCGAGAAAGAAGCCGCGCAGACCGCGGACCATCGCGCGCATGTTCCCGTCGGCGTGGACCTCATCGAGCCATTGCGCGACCGATCTCTGGGCGATGCTCCTGACGACGGCACTTTCCCAACGCTGCTCCGCCCGCCGATAGGCTTCGATCAACGGCTTCGCGTGGTCGACGATCGGCTTCCACGCCCGCTCCCCTTTCATCGGACGGCCGTGAATTTTCCCTCTACCCTTGTCGCGCACGAACGAAAACCCCTGCCGCAAAATCGTGCGCACGGGCAGATCGTACTGGTCGGCGAGCCGCCGGATGTCTTCCTGCGCGTGGTCAATGAAGTCGCCACCGGCCTCTGCATGCTGGCCTTTGGCAAAGCCATCGCGAATCGTCAGCACTCGTCCGCCGACGCGGTCTCGCGCCTCCACGACCGTCACGCGTGCGCCGTCCTTCCTGAGACGGACGGCGGCGGAGAGCCCAGCGAGTCCGGCGCCGACGACGAGAACGGATGTGCCGTTGAGACGCATGCGGATAGCCTACCCCGCAGTCTCACGGTCCGCCAGAGCCTGGTTCCCTAGGTGCCCGATCGCGGATCGGAGCGTGTCGGGTAATCGATTGCGAGGCAATCGGTGGGTCGGGTGGGTGGAAAGAGTCGACCGCGGTTGGGTGGGTGAAAAAACGACTTTGGGCAGGCTGGCCCCAAAATGCTTGTTCTGTAAGGACAAAATCTTGGAGGGGTAGGGGGACCGGCGCAACAGCTACTTCACGACCGGGATGTTCTCGGACTTCTTCACAATGTCGATCGGCTGGAAGACGGGATCGGATGCGCCTTTGGAGGACTCAGCCTCGATGCGTTGCAGGAATGCTGCAGGACCTGAGATTGGCGCGTAGCTCAACGTGGCCTCGACATCGAAGGTCCGCGTGTCCTTCGGCGTGGGGAAGGTGAAGGTTTCGACGCGCAATTCTTCCGGCTTCAACACCGTATCCTCGACAACCTTCACGGCTTCAAAGTCGAACATGGTGTTCTGGCCCTTCGCGTCCTGAAAGACCCTGCCATAGACACGCTTCTCCGCAAAGACCGTCCTGAGATTCTTGCCCTTGATGTCCAGCTGCAGCACGACGGTCGCCCAGGCCGGGTGGGTCGTCGGAAGATTGTGGGGTACGAGGCTCTGCACTTTGACCGCCACGGTCGTTTTATCGCCCTCGATCTTCGTCTCGATGTCGAGCTTGGCCGCTTCCTGCCGTAACTTGCCGATACGTCCGGGGAACGTGTGATTGGCCACGGTCCGTTTCTTTTCCCCATTCGCCGATTCTCCGGTCTGCTCCGGCATGTGACAGGACTGGCACTCCTTCCCCGACTTGATGGCTTTGCTTTGATCCCAATTGCCGAGCAGGTCGTTCGTTTTGCCGAGATTGGCCCCCGCCGGCACCGCCTGGTGGCAGTTCAAGCAGAGATCGGATTTGTGAAACAGTCCCAGCTCCATCGACTGATGGGCGAGGTTCTGGGCGAAATCCTTGTAGGGGCCATACAGCGTCTTGCTGCCCGCAGGTTCATATTTGGGCTCCGGCGGCTGCTTCGTGCGGTCCACCTGCTTGATGAGGTGGCACTGCGAACAGGCGACGCCGTCCATCTGCGGATCGCCCGACTTGGCCTGATCGATGAAGAACTGGACTTTATCGGGGAATTCGCGCACATGCGGCGCATGGCAGCGGAAGCACAGCGCCTTGTCCTTGCCGGCAGGCGACGCCAAAAACGCGTCGAGCGAGGCACGGAATGCGGGCGAATGGATCGACCGCGACAAGGGAGAGGTCTCCCACTCTTCGAAGACGCGCTCATGGCAGCGTTTGCACTTGTTGGAATTCGGGAAGGCCTTGTCCATCGTGATGGGCGCTTTGCCGTCCTGCTGCGCCAACAGCCGGTCACCCCACAGATGCGAGGCCGCGCCGCCGAGCAGCACGACGCCGGC
Organism: uncultured Nitrospiraceae bacterium; assembly: GCA_963730935.1. Classification (GTDB taxonomy): domain Bacteria; phylum Nitrospirota; class Nitrospiria; order Nitrospirales; family Nitrospiraceae; genus Nitrospira_C. The sequence continues at coordinate 1,546,994 of CAVSTP010000004.1, forward strand.
CACAACAATTGACAGACCTGCCTTTTGCAGCACGCTTCGCATTCCCTTCTGCCTTCAGAGAGTCTTCGCCCGGTAGGTCAGTATACGAGGCTGCGTGTACTCGTCGAAAATCTTCTTGGCGGTCTCTCGCTCTTTGTCATCTTTGAGAGTCGCGAGATATTTGGCTTTCAGGGCCGGCTCTGCCGTTGGAATCAGGCTGTAGCTCAACACCGCCTCCACGGAGGCGGGAGTCGCGCCGGCCGGAACTGCGAATGAGAACGGCACCTTTCTCGTGTTCCCGCCTTTGATGAACGGATCCGGAATCGGCCCGCGAAGAATCTTCTCGTAGGGAAGCCCGAAGTGCTTGGTCTCCTGCGCCAGCACCTTGCCCTGCGCATCCTTGACGGTAATGGCCAAATCGAATTGCTTGAGCACCGGGTCGCCGTCCGGGAAGCTGTGTGGCAAGCTGCCGACCTTGACCAGCGCCGTGCCTTCGACTTTCTCGGCGGACTTGCTGCTGTCGATGTCGATGCGGGGCATCCACTCGGCCTGAAGGTTACGGTTCTTGAGCAGGATGCCCGGGATCACGACACCCCGGAAATAATGGCGGCCGATCGAACGCGTCATGGCGCCCCGCTTCGAGGTCGAACTGCCTGTGGACTGCTCCATGTGACAATCCTGACAAATCGTGCCCTGCAGGATTTCTCCCGGCAGATCCTTTTGCGTGACGTCTTTCACCTTGTCGAAATGGCAGGAGGCGCAGTAATTGGCGCCGCGGAACAACGGCACCTGCACCGCCTCATGAACGAGATTCTCCTCCGGATCGGCATAGGGGCCGTGCATGGTCTTGCCCGGCTCGATCTTGAACGTGGGCGGCGGGCCATTGGTGCTTTCCTTGATCAGATGACAGGACGCGCAGCCGATGCCTTCGATCTGCGGCTTCCCGGAGATGACCTGTGCGGCGATTTTTTCGGCGTACTGCGGGAACACCGTCGTCGACGGTACATGGCAGGAGAGGCAGCGCTTGCGTTCGTCCGCCGTGGGATTCGTCTGCAGCCACACACCGAGCACGGTGCGGAACACCGCCGATTCCAGCGAGGTGCCGTGCAGCAAGGCGGCGTCCACCCGGCCGAAGGTCTTGAGGTCGGGGGTTTGCTCCCTCGCGCCTTTCCATTCTTCATAGTGCCGGTCGTGACATTGCTTGCATTCCTCGGAACGGATGAAGACCTTCTCGATCTCATCGACCCACTTTTCCGGGCTCTGGCCGTTGGCCTTCTGCGCCACCGCCCCGTCTTGGTAGAAGACCATGACGCCAAGCAGGAGCAGGGCTATGCACGTTGCGACTATGGGTCGTCTTGTCAACATTCGTCTGAACGTGCGAGTCCTAGTCTCGCCTACAGCCTACAAAGTGAAAGTTAACACCCCAGCCGACGGGGTCGCCCGGGTCGGCCGGCTCGTAGGTGCCGACCGTGAAGTTGCATTCGTTCATGGCTTTCTTGATGTGCCGTCCGAAATCGAGCATGGTCTTGACTTCCTTCTTGTCGATTTCCTTGATGACGGACCGCACCTTGATCCCCGCGTAGTCGGCGCGAGAATTGCCAATGACTTCGAACACTGCCACGCCTTGGGGGCGCTGCAGTTTCAATTCCTTCTGGATCTCTTCGTCGACCTCGCCGACGACGACGCCGAAGTCTTCCCCAAGCTTGGTCGCCTCGTCCACCGTCATACCGTCGGCCCCTTCGTTCGCCGTTTGTCCCGGAAGCGGGCTTCCCAGCAGACCGAAGAATACCCCACACACAACAAGGGCCCTTCCCCAACGAAGGGCCCTCGTGGTGACCTGCACGAAACTCTTGCGATGTTCCCCCAAGGTCGGCGCCTCGCGAAGCCCGATCACCCGCGCGATGGTTTCTCGTTCATCACACCATGAAACCTAGATTTTCGCAATCGGATCAATGACCAACTGAAACCACGGCGCCACCGCTTTTTGACCGTTCCGCTCCTTGTTTTCCCCGTTCCAGACCGCGAAGGCGACGGTTTGCACGCGCCCGGGAATCAGTTTGGCCTCGTTGTCCTGCTCTTCGCGCGCCGAGTGGCCGGCGCATCACCACATGCCAGACCCCGTCCTTCCAGGTCGCCTTGCCCTGCACCCGCCCCTGCTTCTCCTTCGTCGTCAACGTGCTGAATCCGCCGCCGATCAGGTCTTCCACCGAGGACACGCGGCGCGGGATCACCTCGAAGGTTCGCACGCCTTCCCGCTGCTTATCGGTGCTTCGGGCGGCCCGCCGGTCGATGTCGCTCTGCCAATCGGCCTTCCAGTGCCAGATATTGATGTAGTGGTCGAGTTGGCCCATGCAGAAGAACGCCGGCGCATCGCCGAGCGGAAGGCCAATCGCCACCCCGTCGCGGAACGTGCCGGGCGTCAACCGATCATTCTTCGTGTTGTCCTGCCATTCCAACAGAAACGCGATATCGCTCCCGTTGTGGATGGACCGGACGCTCAAGGCGCGCGCGGTTGGCTCCGGCCAGACAGGCCTGGTGATCACCTGGCCGCTCAACGGCAGCGTCATCGGGGGAACCTTTGCCCAGGTAGGATCCTCGGGGTCGTCGGCAGGTCGCCCTCGATCAGATGGGCGCGGATCACCATGCCTTCGGAGCTCACGAGCGGAATGCCCATGCCGCCCAACACCGCGGCCGACACAAGAATGCAGGAGAAGAGGAAGAGCAGAGAGCGGGGGGGGTTCTTGGTCGTCTTGCGCAGCATGCTCATGTCCTGGTTGACCAAGCCGAGAGCCGGCGGAAACAGCCTGCGGACCGTCCAGAGGCGGCCGCCGATGTCACCATACCACAAAACACTTGAGCGACCAATGAACGCGGATTCGGGTTTCTACCAGAGACGCACGCGCCGGATCTTGTTCTCGCCGCGCTCGCAGATGTAGAGGTGCCCGACGGAATCCAAAGCAAGCCCGACCGGAGAATTGACGACCGCCTCGACGCCCAGCAGGCCGTCGCCGTGCTTGAGCGTGCCGGCGGATTCCTTGGCGACGAACCGGGCCGCGCCGCAGCCGCCCATGTTCTTGTCATCGTAGCCGCTGTCGCCGTTCCCCGCCACGGTGGTGATGATGCCGGTGGCCGCATCGACTTTGCGCACGCGATGGTTCATCGTGTCGGACACGTACAGATTGTCCTGTGCGTCGAAGACGACGGCCTCTGGCGCATGGAGCATCGCGCGGGTCGCCGGCTTGTCGTCGCCATCGTAGCCGTAGCGGCAGACGCCGGCGAGCGTGGAAATCACGCCCGTCTTCCGATCGATCTTGCGAACTCGGTTGCTGCCCTTGTCGACGATCACGACGTCGCCCTTCCCGTCCACCGCAATGCCGACGACGTCGTAGAGGCGGGCCTCCATCGCGGGCTTGCCGTCATCCAGATACATCGACATGTCGAGGCCGTCCGAGCAGACCGGCATGAGCCAGCCGTGATCGTCGCTGAAATCAATGCCGATGGCGTCGCCCGAGAGGACCACGAGGTTGCGGGCCACGAGCGGCTGCTCGCGTGCATCATCTTCGGCGGACCAGGCGCCGGCAATCGTCGTCACCAGGCCCGTGCGGGGGTCGTAGCAGCGGATCTTGTGGGCCTGCGTGTCGGCGATGTACAGCACGTCGTCTTTGTCGAAGGCCATGGCCGAGGGCCACGTGAGATTGACCTCGAGCGCCGGACCGTCGCCGTTAAATCCATGCTGGCCGGTGCCGACGATCGTGGTGATCACGCCGGTGTCGCGGTCGACTTTGCGGATGCGGTTGCTGCCGGAGTCGCAGATGTAGAGATGGTTCTGGGAATCGAAGGCGAGGTCGAGCGGCAGATAGAGACCCGCTTCACCGCAGGGCCCCTCGTCGCCGCTGTAGCAGGTTTCACCGATGCCGGCGAAATTGTGCAGCGTGCCCTCTTGAAGGTCGACGCGCCTGATGCGGTCTGACCCGGACTCGGCAAAATAGAACCAGCGCTCGTGCTTGTCGAGCGCAGCATGGTGCGGCAGCGGAATGCCGGCCTTGACCGCGCGTTTGCCGTCTCCGGTGCTGCGCGCCTTGCCGTTTCCCGCAAAGGTCTCGATGTACCCGAGGGCGAGCTGAAGTGCTGTGTCCATGGCGTCCTGATCCGTCGCGCCGCTTAGGCGCGGGTCGCCGGCTGCGCGGTCGGCTGTTCAACGGCCGGCGCCGTGTTCGACTGGATGGACGCCTGAGGCGCCGCCATCTGCTGCTGGGCCGCGGCTTCTGCCTCGGCTTCGATAGCGTCCGCTTCATGCACCGACTTCTTGAAGCCCTTGATGGCCTTCCCGAGTCCTTCTCCCAGCTGCGGCAGCTTGCCCGCACCGAAAATGATCAAAACGATGAAGAGGATCAGGATCAGCTCTGTAAATCCCATACTCCCAAACATGGTGTGTTCCTCCGGTAAGAGTGAATCAGGATGCGCTCGTTTTACTCCGTTTGGCAAAGCGTTCTTTCAACCGCTGACGCGCCTGCTCGGCCTGTTCGAACATTTTGCACTTGTCATAGACGCTGATCAGATTGTAGTAGGCCAGGGGCTCGTCCGCATTGTGCTCGACGGCGTCTTCCATGACCTTGATCGCCAGGTCCGATTTCTTGTGAATGAGGGCCAGCTCCATCAGCTTGAAACTGCCCTCGAGATGCTTGGGATCCAGCTCGAGCGTGCGGAGATAGCACTGGATCGCCGCATCGATCGTGTTGTAGTCGGAGACCTGGGGATTGTCGAGCTCGACGTAGATGCCCGCAAGATTGTACCAGGCCATCGGGTCGTCCGGCGTGATCTCGACCAGCCGTTCATAAAAGCCCTTGGCGTCCATATACTTTTTCTTGTCGGCGCAGAGCCGGCCCAGGTTGAAGAGCGCCAGCACGTCGTGCGGGAACACGTCCAGCGCGCGCTTGAACTCAGCTTCGGCTTCATCCGCCATGTTCTTGGTCGCGTAGATCGTGCCGAGATTCGAGTAGTACATGGCGAGTGAGCGGTTCATTTCCGCCCGGATACCTTCCGCCATTTCAATCGACTTCTTCACTTCGACCAAGGCGTCGTCCAACCGGCCCTTGCTGAAATAGAGCTCACCCAGACGGCAACGGGCTTGAAAATCGTCCGGCTCGGCGGCCAGCAGCTTTTCAATTTCGATGATTTCCTCATCCGGGTTCAACGGCTGATCGCCAGGATCCACTGCTGCCCTGCTCTGCTCCGATGACGTGGTTTCGTCCATGACAAGCCCCTATGGCAAAAGATTACACAGGTTACACATGTCCGCCGACCAACGAATCGGACGTTCTCATCACCGCCTGGTCCGCCACGGAGTCGGACGCATCGCGCCGGTAGCGGTCCATCGTCAACAACATGACACCCAAGACGACCATCAGCGTCAAATTCGAGTACAAGAGGGCATAGCCCGCGATAAACATGAGCCCCAGGCCGTAGCCCGCCAGCCGCCCCATGGTCAGCAGCTTGATCACAGTGTAGGACCAACACAGAAGGCCGGCCATATACAGCGCGAACGGAAGATAAAAGGTGTATCCCATCCCGAACTGGAAAATCCACCCGATGCCGTCCGCGGCCTTGCGGATGTTATTGGCAAGCGCCGGGTTGTATTGATTGAGCAGATAATCCAGGAAGAACATCGAGACGAAGATTGCCGCAGCCGTGCTCCAGAACCAGATGGCACGGTGCCGCTGGCGCTGATTGCGCGACCGGAACGACACGCCCCGCCCGTACGCCCAGAAGACCAGAATGCTGGCAAGCACCATGAAGGCTTCACCGGCCCGGTGCGCTTCGTACACCATCGGCGGCGCGACTACGGTCCCTGACAAAACTGAAGAAGGTGGAGACGATCTGGTAATAGAGCCATCCCCCGATGCCCAAAAGATAGGTGATGCCAAGGAGCCGGTGCGACCGGTCGTGATGCGTCGACAGATATTCGCTCATCAGCAGGACGATCGCCGAGAGGGCCACGGTGTTGTAAATGGCCGAGCCGAGCATGGACGGCGGCACAAACAGAAATCCGATCGTCAGCAGCAGCAATAGCGCAATGCAGGGTGCGATGAAGCGGGTCAATCCGGTGAACCCGCGGGCGGCCAGCCGATTCGCCATACCGACCGTGAGGCCGAGAAACAACAGAATCGCAACGACGTTTAGGAGCCACTGCCCGACTTCGGTCAGAGCCGTAAAGGTCGGGATGATCCACTGGTGATCGGCGGCCAGCTTGCTCAGGTGCATGCCGAGCCGGGACACCAGCCGGTAGAGGATCAACTCGAGGAAGGCGACCAAGAGCACGAGCTTGATCGTGTACTGGAAGAGGAGCGGCTGATCGCTCAGCCTTCCGGTGATGCGTTCGATGGTGGTTGCAGTTGCCGGCACGAATGCTCCGACGATGGTTAAAAATTATACCGACCGGCAAAAAAACCGGTCAACCCTGCCCGCCTTCAGTTACGACTGTGCCGCGGAGACCGCGCCCCGCTCTTCCGCCTTGGCCCGTGCGATGTACAGCAGCCCGTCCGCCATCGAGTAGTTGAACGGCAGCTCGCACACCACTTCGCTGATTTTTTCGTACACGTGCTGATAGAGCCGCTCGGCCTCGTCGGGCGTCATGCCTTCCTGTACTTCGTAGAAGAACCCGAGGCTCAGATCTTCGGCCGATGGCCGCATGATCCGCCGGATGCCGTAGCCGCCCGGATCGCTCATGATCGGCGCTTCCTTCTCGAGATCGAACAGGCAGGGCTGGCAGGAGAAGCCGTAGGACTCGTTCAGCTTCTTGTTCTCCACGATGAAATTCATCGTCTCCAGCGCTTCCTCTTCCTTCTCGGTCGGGAAGCCGACGATGATGTAGCAGTGCACGGCCATGCCGAGATCGACGCAGTCGCTTGCGATCCGCCGCACCCACTCCTGCTGGATGCCCTTCTTCATGAAATCCATAATCCGCTGATTGAACGACTCGAGGCCGAAGACGATTTTCAGGCAGCCGGCGTCCCGCATGGAGGCGAGCAGTTCGCGCGTCAGATGCTTCTCGAAGCGCATCTCGCACGTCCACCTCACGTCGAGCCGGCGCTCGATCATCTGCAGGCAGAGCCGCTTGGTCGGCGACAGCGCGAAGCATTCATCGGTAAAGAAGAAGTTCCGCACGCCGTAGCGCTGCTTGAGCCATTCCAGTTCCTCGATCGTGCGGCCCGGCTCCTTCTGCCGGAAATTCTGGTGGTCCAGCGTCAAGGCGCAGAACGCGCAGTCCTTGTAGTAACAGCCGCGGGAGAACTGCACGGGCAGCACCGGCTCGGGCGAGAGATAGCGGCCCAACGGGAAGCCGTCGTAGTTGGGCGCGGGCAATTGATTGACGTTCTCCGAATAAAACGGCTGGTTCACCTGGATCTTGCCGTTCTGGCGGTAGATTAAGTTGGGGACCTGGCTGAAATCCTTCTTTCCTGCCATCTGGTTCACCAGTTCGAGCAAGGCGGTCTCCCCTTCGAAGACCACGATGTCGTCGGTGATGTCGAAGAGATTGGGACAGCGGCGGAGATTGTCGACCAGTCGCGTGAAGATGCTGCCGCCGATCGTCAGATGGATGTCGGGCGCCGTTTCCTTAATGAGCCGGCAGAGCGTGAGGCCCGGAATGATCTGCGAGGTGGCCGTGATGGAGACCCCGATCAGTTCCGGACGGTCGGCGATGATCGAAGGGAGGAAGCGTTCGCGGAACAGCTTAATGTATGGATTCTGCTGCTCGTCGCGGATGACCTTCATCAAGTCCTTGGACGAGTAAATGGAATACGTGCTGAATTGATTGTCGACCACCGTGAGCCGCGTCGGGAAGTAGACCGTGGACAGCACTTCGAGCCACTTGTCGATCAAAAAGAGGCTTTCCCGGTAGGCTTCCATGTCGTAGAAGCCCTCGCTGCGAAGCGTATCCTTCGCCAATTCAATGCGGTCGATCAGATAGGGAAACCGGTCGAGGGATTCGGTGACTCTCGCCAGATGCTCGGCGCTGCCTGGGCCCGTTTCACCGGCCCGTTCCCGCTCAAGCGCCTGTTTCTTGTCGAGCAATTCCTGATACAGCCCGGCGCCATAGGATTTAGTGACGACCTCATCGAGGAGTTCGATCCCCAGATCGCGCTGAGTCACATTGGTCACACCGGCCTGGGCAAGGAAGCCTGTCAGCGAGGGTAGACTGAGATAGGGTTGAGACGGATGCCAGGTCGGTGGAAAAAGCAGTGAGACTTTCATGCCTAATCTCTACCGAGAGAATTGAAAAATAAGATAAATCTCGAAAGATATGGACCTAATTTTATACACTCCGCCCCCGCGCAAATGCAACCCTCTCCGCGGCGCAAAAGCGCTCCCATAAATAGAAAAGCCCCAGTTCGGAGAACTGGGGCTTTTCATCGGGATGGCTGCTCCACCCTGAAGGGATGGAACATGGTCACTCAACCCGTTCAGCTCACGGAAGTTTGAGCGTGAACCAGGTGGAGAGCGCCTTCATGCCGTTACGCTCGATATTGTTGCCGTCCCACACCGCGAACGCGATGGGCACGGACATTCCTGCCTTGAACTGCGTGTCGTTCGCATCGCCTGTTTCCATCGAACGCTTCACGACTATGCGCCAGGTCGGGCCGCTATAGCCGCCGCCCTTGACTGAACCGGCTGGCTCCCACACGCCATTCCCGATCACGTCCTGATGGGCTTGGGTGGTCAAGGTGCTGAAGCCGTTGGCGTTCAGATCCTCAACGGAGCTCACACGCAGGGTCGGATCCGACATGATGTTGCCTGACCAAATGCCGGGATTGAAGGGTCCAAGGCTGCGGCCGATCCGGTCCGGATAGGTCACACCGCCGGCGGGCTCTTCAAAGTAGTAATCCCAGAATATGCCGGGATATTGATCGTCCACATCCCAGAGGCCCGCACTGTCCTTGCCGAGGTCCTTTTGCCATTCCGCGTTCCACCGCCAGATGTTGGTGGTCCCGCCAGACTGCCCCATGCACTGGAACGGCGGCGCACCCGAGGTATTCACTGGGAACATGATCGCGGCCTGGTCACGGAAGTCCTGTGGACCAATCGTCGTATCGTTCTTGGTCTGATCGCTCCACTCGACGCGCAACCCGACTTCCTTCCCGTTGCTCATGGCCTTCACGAACACCGACTTCACCGAGATGTTCGGGTGCATTGGCGTGGTGATCAATTGGCCGCTCAATGGCACGATGACACCGGGAACGCTCTCCCACACAGGGTTCGCCCCATCCATCGGGATGGGCCCCTTGACCGCCTTCGCCGGGATGGTCACCGGTTGGCTGACGGCCAACGGTACCTGCCCAATCGTCAACATCACGCCAACGATCAGGGCAGAGAGAAGAATGCCAAACACCACAGACTTGTTGTGTGTCTGCACTACTCTCATGGACTATGCCCTCCTCTCGATTAAATGATTAAGATTGACCCAAAATTGCTGCATAAAAGCGAACACCGACTCAACACGAAGCGCTAGGCGGTCCCGACTGGCCCCCCTTCCTCCTTGTCCTTGTCCTTTTGATCCATGAAATTCTGCGCGCCTGTTTCGTTCAACAAGAGATTCAACTCGTTGCCTTGATCCTGCGCACCGCACTCATAGGTCTGTCCCTCGGGCGCATTGAACGTGGCCGGACGATAATCAGTTTCTGAATAGGTCTGCGGAGTCACACCGAGGAACGCCGCTTCAAAATCCATCCAGTCGCTCATCAGCTCCGCCACATGCTTGAAGAGACCGGAGTCCGCCTTCTTGATCAGCATCCGGCAGAACAGAGGCACCCAGCGCCCGATATGATTCTTCACGAACTTCTTTTGGGCATCGACGACGATTTGCGTCTTTTCGGCGCCGTCATGGCAGCGCGAGTAGGATTCTTTGTAGGCCAGGAAGTGCATGAACTCAAATTCGACACTCAGATGATCGAGCCGCTCGTGGATATCTTTGGAGAGCTCGACGCCGAACGCCTTATAGAAGCCGGCAATGTCGCCCATGACGTGGGATTGCGCAAAGACGTGATCGTTACCGAACAGCGTTTCGTAGGGTGGACAGTCGAGCGTGATGACGTTGCTGAACACGCGCCGGTGTTCGGCCTGCAGCTCACTCAATTGCCAATTCACACACTCGGAGGCGATCAGTTTTTCGATCTGGTCGAACTGCTTGCGCATCAACGCCAGCCTTTGCTTGGCCCGGTCCCCTCCGGTCCCGTCGAGGGCGGTCTCCAAAGCATCGAGGGCTGCGCGCCCGTCTTCCACGAACTCGCCGCACTGCAAATAGTCGAGAAATTCGTCGTCTTCCGGGTAGAGCAGGCTCCAGGAAACGAGGAGATAGAGCTTGCTGCGGTTGAGTGCACGTTCGACTGCGGGGGAATCTTTGATCGGGGGATTCGGAATGACAGCGGCTGCGGATTGTGTAGAACCTTGTACCGACTGCTTACTCGTCATGAGAATATGCTCCTCACTTTGACCCCGTTGCCGTGAAACATTTCTTCGGCAACTTCGGTCAAACCAGTGGCGAAAGCCTGGGTATGATAGGTAAAGGTCAAAAACTTGTCAAGCACCGATTCTGACTCTTCCATCACCATTAATTCGGACTGCTTCTTCAGAGAAATCGGGGGTTATGGTGTAAGGGACCGCTTACGGTCTTGGCTCATTTCCACCAGTGACTTGCTAACGGGAGGCCGGCTCCATCGAACGAAAGGGCGTTATTTTGATGGCGATGTGATCGTTAACCGTGCGGCAGACGTGCTCGCACATGCCGCATCCTACACAACGTTCAACCGCCACTACAAGCCGCTGTGTACCAAAATCCATGTCCAGTGCATCCGTGGGACATTTCGACACACAAGCATGACACCCCTGCCCCGCCGTGCAGAGTCGATGGTTCACGACGGCCACCCCCATCCGGACGTCCTGCGTTCCTGCAACCGGCAGCAAGGCTTCGGTCGCACAGGCGGCAATGCAGGGCATGTCGTCGCAGAGGTAGCAAGGCACCTGGTCGGGGAAAATCACGGGTGTGCCGTCGGGGTGCAACACAATCGAGTCATGCGGGCAGGCTTTCACACAGTCGCTGCACTTGGTACAACGCTCGAAAAACAGCGCTTCGCTGACCGCGCCAGGCGGCCGCAGCCAATCCGTCCGCACGGGAGGCGCCGGCTTCTCGGGCGCCGCGTCCACATGAGCGGCATATTCCTTCGCCGCCTTCGCGACCGAGAGGACGGAGTCCTTGAAAAAGTCGCGTCGTCCGTATTTCGGATCTGTAGCCACGGTTTAGTATTGTTGTTCTTCAGTAGTTGGTCAAAAAGGGCACCAGCAAACCCGGCGCGAGCGAAAGGTCCGAGGAGGTACATACCACGCTTCGCTTGACCCGCTCGCTTCGATCAAATGCGAGCGGATAGGTACTTTGCCTCCAGCTAATTCGTACGTCGAGGCCTTGAGCGAAGCGAGAACGAAGCTCGCGACCTTTTTCACCATCTGCTTCTACATGACGCCGTCGGCGCGGAGCTTATACACCTCGACACAGCGGTCGCAGGCGCCGAACTCGACGTCCCAGCCCGGGTGATTTTCGCGGATGAAATCCAGCACATAGGATTCGATCTTGCTCCCCATGTCCTCGACCCAGGAATAGGTCGGGAAGCGGCACAACGGGCACGGGAAGCCGGGCATCAGCATGACCTTGTTTTCGGTCTCCGGCACTTCGCCGCCTTCGACGTCGACAGCGCGGTCCATGACCCGCAAGGTGTCCGTCGCCATTTCGATCAATTCTGCGTGCGTGAAGAAGCTCGTCAGCCACAAGCCTTCGAAGACGGATTTGAGCTGCAGAGCGGGAATTTTCCGGTACCACGACCGGAATTCCTTGAAGCGGTCTTCTTTCCGGAGCATCGGTTCCTTGCCGGCGGCCGTCAACCGGCTATCGACGCTCAAGCTCCAGAGGATGCGGTAGCGGTGGAGGATGAGGGTTTCTTCGCCGGGGTTCAGCCCGACCTTGGTATCGGGATCGTAGCCGAAGACCGGATCCAGCATGTCTGAAATGTGCATGAGCTCATGCCGGCAATACCGTGTCAGCGCCGGATCATAAAATCGCCGGGGGATGAGCTTGATCCCGATGCCCTTCAGGCCCTTCTCTTCGAACTGCCTCGCCAGATCGTGCTCGACCGATCCCCATTTGCGCAGGATGTCCACGCCTTCCTGATCTTCCTTGAGCACGCCTTTGACGAGCACGATGCCGACCCTATCTTTGACGAGCGGATACTCGTTGAATGCATCGCGGATAATGTCGCTGAACCCCCAGGTACCGAAGAGATACTGGTAGAGCTTCTTGAACTCGCTTTCCCGATCGTCGAGCGTGAACTTTTCGTAGATCGGATCCGCCAGTTCGTGGAACTCCTTATAGTAGGTGGGGTCCCCTTCCCGTTCGGTTTTTTCCACGAACGAGTCGATCACTTCCTGCAGCAAAGCAGGCTGAAAACGCAGTTCCATATCAGCCTCGGTTTTCCGGTCTTGGGGCCGCTTTCCCCAGTCGTGGTGCGGTGTGGACGGCGCGCCGAGCGGCTTGACTTGGCGCCGTAGCTTCTCTTACGATCTCCAAATCGACCGCAAATTATACTGGCTAGAAACGGCGATTTGCAATCAAGCCTGTCGTCGCCGGCCGGTTGACCAAGAAGGATTCGGCAAGGTACCACCCATGACACAACCAAGCGCCTCCTCGACCGTTCCCGCACAGCCTTCAGCTCCGGCCGCTGCTCCGACGGGTCCGATTGACTCGCTCGAATATTGGACCGCGGGCGCCCGTGAAGTCCGAACATTCCGCGGACATTCGCACGGCGTCTGGTCCGTTGCGTTTGCGCCGGACGGCTTGACGCTCGCCAGCGCCGGCGTCGACCGTCTCGTCCGGATCTGGGACATTGAGACCGGCCGGCTGCTTCGGTCGCTGCGCGGCCATACCCATGATATCCGCGCCGTCCTCTACACGCCGGACGGTCAGTCGTTGGCCACGGGCAGCGAAGACCGGACGATCCGCTTGTGGAATCCCAAGACCGGCGAACCGTTGAAACTGCTCTTCACCCGCTACGATCACAATATCTGCAGCCTCTCGCTATCTCCCGACGGCTTGATGCTGGCGCGAGGCAGCCACAACAAGGACATCAAGATCTGGGAAGTCACGACCGGAACCGAGTTGATGACCTTGCTGGGCAAAGACCAGTACGATCACCATTGGTCGGTCTGCGTGGCGTTCTCACCCGACGGCCGCCATCTGGCCAGCGGCATGGACATCGGCAAGATCAAGATCTGGGAAGTCCTGCCCAGCGGCGAAGAGAAGGTCCTACACAACGGACACTGGCAGGAAACCCAGGAAGACTCGACCGAGACGCGCGGCTATTTCATCGAGGACGACGGCGGATTCCAAAAACCGATGGACTATTGGATCGGGGCCATGACCTTCACGCCTGACGGCAAGTACCTCATCACCGGCAGCCGCGATCAGACAATCAAAATATTCGAAATGCCGGAGGGGCTCGAGCAGCGAACGTTGAAGGGCCATGGAGGCTGGATCCGCTCGCTGATCGTCACAGCAGACGGCAAAGTCCTCATCAGCGCGGCCGACGACAACACCATCCGGTTCTGGGATCTGAAATCCGGTCGCTGCTTCCGCACGCTCAAGGGTCACACAGGCGGCGTACGGGGCGTGGCGCTTTCCGCGGACGGCCTCCGGCTGGCAAGTGCGTCCTGGGACCGGACGGTGAAATTGTGGGAAGGCGGAGCGGAGCCCACAGAGTAAAAGAGCGCGGGTCCTGTCGCGGCGAACAGCCCCACCGTGCTCGCACCCCCGCCCGGTGTGGGGTCCCCCGTTGCGCGCGGTCGGGCGCCCCGTTCGCCACGCCACCCGCGCGAATTGAAAAGCCTCAACGGGCTAGTTAAGAGGCGAGAGGTCATGCGTCCATCGCAGGTCGCAGCCAGTTTCACCATCTACACCCTACACCCGTTCACCTGAAAAATAGAGAGGCGACAGGCCGCTTGAAGCCTGTCGCCTTTTCTATGTTCGTTTTCTTCTCCTCTCTTGGAAGATTGTGCAGAGGCACCAACTGAAAAGCTGAGCGACTTCATCGGAGAAACCGGGACCCGCCGAGACTGTGCCGAGAAGGAAAGCTGGAACTGACCGACGCGCCACGGTCTGATTAAGACCGTGGCGGAGAGAATTCCAGAAGGAGTTCCGCTCGGCACAGTCCGGAGGGGTGGTTTCGGGAGATGGGAAGCAAAGGTTTTCGGTTGGCGTTAAGCAGCTCGGTATTTCATCTGCGTCACTTTGGCTCGTCTTCCTCCGGCTCGTCTTTGGCGGAGGGGATGCCGTAGCGCTTGCACTTCTCCCAGAGCGCTTTTCGAGAGAGTCCCAGTATCTTCGACGCGGTCGTGCGGCTGCCTTCCACTTTTTCCAGCACCGAAAGGATGTACTCCTTCTCGAACTCCTCCCGCGCCGCCATGAGCGAATTCAATGGGCGCTCCGCCCGCTTCTGTCCCGTTAAGCCTTCGCTGCAAAATCCACAAGTGTCTTGGGGGACGCCGCCGGTGAAGGGACAGGTCTGAAAGCCGCACAAGTCCTGTGGCTGCACCGGTTCGCGGTCGCGTCCCAGCGCCACGGCCCGCTCGATCATGTTCTCGAGTTCCCGCACGTTACCTGGGAACGAATAGCGCAGCAGCAGCTCCCGTGAGGCCGGCGAAAAGCCTTTCAGTTTCTTGTTCATCTTGACCGAACAGGTCTGCAGCACGTGGTCGGCGATGACCATGATGTCTTCCTGCCGCTTTCTCAATGGTGGAATCACGACCTGGACGACGTTCAAGCGGTAGAACAAATCCTCGCGGAACCGTCCCATCGACACTTCCTTGCGTAAATCCTTTTGCGTGGCGCACACCAGGCGGACATCGACGTCGATCGTTTCGTTGCCCCCGACCCGCTCGAATTTGCGTTCCTGCAGCACCCGCAGCAGCTTGACCTGGACGACCGGGGAAATCTCACCGATCTCGTCGAGAAACAGCGTGCCGCGATGGGCCAACTCGAACCGCCCTCGCCGTTGCCGCAAGGCGCCGGTGAACGCGCCCTTTTCATGGCCGAACAACTCCGCTTCCAACAGCGTCTCCGGCAACGCCGCGCAACTCACTTTGATGAGCGGATGCTGACTGCGGACACTGTTCTGATGAATGGCATTGGCAACCAGCTCTTTTCCCGTCCCGCTCTCGCCCAGGATCAGGATCGTCGAATCGGTACCCGCGACGGTCTTGATCTTGTCCAGCACGCCACGCATCTGGCTGTTCGTGCCGAGAATGCCGTTGAAGCAAAACTTGCTCTCCAACGCTTCCTTCAGGTCCTGGTTCTCGCGGCGCAATGCGATAACGCGGCCGACCCGCTCGACGATCAAGAGGAGCTCGTCCATTTGGAAGGGCTTCGTGATGTAGTCGAAGGCGCCCAGCTTCATGGCGCCGACCGCGGATTCCACCGACCCGTGGGCCGTGATCATGACGACCTCGGTCTCGGGCGACTTGTCCTTCGTGGCCTTGAGGACCGTGAGCCCATCCGCGCCTGGCAACCGCAGATCGGTGATGACGAGATCGAACGGCTTCTGGTGAAGCACCTCGAGGCCTTCCGTGCCCGACGCTGCAGCGTGGACGTCATAGCCGACAGCCTCCAGGGCGTCGACCATCGATAGCCGCATGAGGGGCTCGTCGTCGACCAAAAGGATGGCCATCCCCTTCATGACACTCTTTCCACCAACGACCGCTCTCTCGACAACGGTAGACATAAGGTAAATGTGGTTCCTTTCCCGACTTCGCTCTCCACCAGAATCTTACCACCATGCCGCTCTGCAATGCCGAGACTCACCGAGAGCCCCAGCCCCGTCCCCTCGCCTTCATTCTTCGTCGTGAAAAACGGATCGAAGATGCGCGGCAGCACTGTCGGCGGAATGCCGGAGCCGGTATCGCTGACATCGACCCGACACACGCCCTCGGCGACCGACGTCTGGATCGTCAGCACGCCGCCACCTTTCATGGCTTGCACAGCGTTCAGAATCAGGTTCATCAAGACCTGCTCGATCATATGCCGATCCACCATGAGGCTCAGCGAGGCGGGCCCCAGCAGCGTTTCGAGCCGGATAAGATTCGGCGCGAACAAGTGGTTCGTCAGCACGAGCACGCGGTCGACGATCTGATTGATGTCGGTGGAGCTGAACTCGGGCTCGTGCTGTTGCGAAAAATCGAGCAGCTGCCGCACGATCTTCTGGACCCGCCGGACGCCGTCCTCCATCGACACCCAGTATTCTTCTTGACGCGCCGGGGAAAGGGTGCCTTTGCGCAGGTTATAGAGACAGTTCAGGATACCGGCGAGCGGGTTGTTGATTTCATGCGCGACCCCGGCAGCCAGTTTTCCGACGGATGCCAGCTTCTCGGAATTCCGAATCTGCTGCTCCAGCTTCTTGGTGTCGGTCATGTCGCGGGCGATGCCGAGCACGCCCAGAATTTCTCCCTCGGCGCCGTGCAGCGGAGACACGCTGACCATCACTGTGCGGGGTTCTCCCATCCGCGTCACCACTTCCACCTCGTAAACCTGCTTAGCACCGATGTCGAGCGTATTCTTGAGGCGGCGGCCCCGATGGCGGCGAGACAACAGCGAGAGATAGGGACGGCCGAGCAGATCGTCCTTGCGATAGCCCCAGACATTCACCTTGCTGTTGACGTAGGTGAACCGTTGCTCGGTGTCGAGAGTGTAGATCACGTCATTCGCGTTCTCGAGCAGATTTTCCAGGTATTGCTTGGTTTCTTCGATTTCCCGCGTCCGTTCCCGGACCTTGATTTCGAGTTCTTCTCGGTAGGTTTGGAGCTGCCGTTCCAGTCTCTTGCGGTCGGTAATGTCGCGCATTTGCACCATCACCAGGACCTGCCCAGAGCCGGCCACGCGAATCAAATCCATTTCAACGGGCGTCTCGTATCCCTCGGCGTTGTAGACCGTGATTTCCTGCGTAGGCACCTGCCGTTGCCCGGTCCCGATTTCGGCCAACCATCCGGCGAGAGCCTCCCGGTGCGACGGCACGACGACGTCGTACATGCTGCCTCCGACCACCTTCGACTCGGCATAGCCGAGCGCCTGCTCCTCGCGCTTATTGACCGCGACGACCGTCCCCGCCGCGTTGACCATGAACACGGAATCGGCGACCAGATCGAAGAGCGCTTTGTAGCGGGCCTGGGAGGCGACCAGTTCCTGCGTGCGTTCGGAGACGGCCTGCTCCAACCCCGACGTGTAATGCTGCAGTTCCTGTTCGAGCCGATGACGCTCGGTCACGTCGCGCACGAAGGCACGGGAATGGACGAGGCCCCCGCGCTCCTGATCGAAGAGCGCCGTCGCGTGAATTTCCACGTCAATGGGGCGCCCGTCCTTGGCGAGCAGGACGGTTTCCATCGTGCTCTGCCCTTGAGAGACGAGCCGCTCGAGGTATTGCAGCACCCGAGACTCCTGCCCTCGCGGTACCACATCCCACAGCTTCATCATGAGCATTTCTGTCAGCTGATAGCCCAGCTTGTCGAGACCAGTCTTGTTCACGTGGACAAATCGGCCGCTGCGGTCCAGCTGGTAAATCATTTCGGGAGAATGCTCGATCAGATCGCGATATTTCTCTTCGAGGGCCCGGACTTCCCCCATCCGCTGTTCGATCTGCCCGAAAGACCGCTGAAGATTCGAAGCCATTTGATTGAAGGCGTCGGCCAAGGCCTCGATTTCATCGCCGGTCTTGAGTTCCAACCTCCGTTCAAGCCGGCCGCTGCCGATTTCCTGCACGCCGCCGTGTAGCAATTGAATCGGCCGGGCGATCCATCGCGCTGCCAAAAGACCCGTTCCCCAAAGCACGGCTAGGACCGCGAGCCCATACAGCAGGACCTTCGCCACGAGATCGCTCAGCGGCGCAAATGTTTCCTTGGGGTCCTGGCGGACGACCGTCACCCAGTGCTTGCCGCCAATGCTGCCGGCGGCCAACGGCTGACTGAACCGCACGGGTGCAAAACCGAGCAGTGAGTCCTTGCTGCCGTGCGTATCGTCGGCAGCGACGGTCCAACCGGACTTGAGCGTGCCCAGCACGTTGATGAACTCCGGCTTCACCGAATGTTCTTCAGGCGCCAGGATCGGACAGATAACGGGGGTGCCGTCAGAGGTGAAGAGCATGGCGTGACCGGTCGATCCGATCGTAACGTCCGCGATCGAATGGAACAACGTGTCGCGCCGGAGCAGAACCGTCACCGCACCGATGACCGATTTCTGCAGATCGTCCAAAATCGGCGCCGCGACCACCACGACGTGGGTGCCGAACGACGGGTCGAACATGATCTCGCTGACGTAGGGCTGTTGGCTGCTGCCCTTGACCACGGCCTGCCACCAGGGCGCCTTGCCATAGAAATACTCCACCTGGGGAATCGAGCTGACGACGAGCGCCCCTTGCTGATCGGTCACCAAGATGCCGACGTAATCAGATTTCCTGATGTCGTGCCAGCGGATCAGATAGTTGGTCACGATGCGGTTGATGAACAGGGGAAACTCGCTGCGCTTGTCCCGCTGCTTCCAGCGTTGCTGCCAGTCCTTGATCATCTCCTGGATGCGGTGAGGATCTTTGTCTTCGTAGGTCCGATTGGCTTCGCTGACGGCGGTGCGCAGAAAGGGCGTGGTGGCGAGCTGCTGCCCCTCGTTCATCACGCGAGTGACGTGCATTTCGATCCGGCGGGCGGCGTCGACCGCGACTTCCTTGAAGCTCGTGCCGGTCGTGTCCCGCAGGGCGCGGCGCTCTTCGAGATAGGTCAGAGCGAGGAGGAACGTGAGCGGCAGAAACCCGACCATCACGATCGCCATGATGATCTTGCGCTGGAGACTGTGAGAACGACTCCAGAATGCCATGATCGCTCCGCCTAGGCCAGAAAGCCTAGTTTCCTTCGCGACTATCTTACATGGTGTTCAAAAAGCGCGTCTATCTCACCCGCCCGCCCTGCGCAATCGTTTTTCACCCGGCCCACCCACCGATTGCTTCGCAACCGACTACCCGGTGACATGCGCTGTGCCCAACTCACCCGCGCAGACCTGGCGTGCCAACGTCGAGTGTCTGCGCGATGCGAGCACGCAGCTGGAGGCCTTTTTCAACACCATGTCATGCCCGCTTCAAGAGGCGTCCGGCCCCGCCGGGCCACAACAATAGCAGTGGGCTCGCCACAAACACGGATGAATAGGTGCCGAAAATGACCCCCCAGAGTAGCGCCAGCGAGAAGTCATGGAGCACCTCCCCCCCGGCTAGGGTCAACGGAATGAGGACCAGCACAACGGTCAAACTCGTGACGATCGTGCGGCTCAGCACCTGATTGATCGCATTATTGATCATGGTCTCTTCCTGCTCGCGGCGCCGGAGACGCAGGTTTTCCCTGATGCGATCGAACACGACCACCGTATCCGTGAGCGAATAGCCCGCCAGCGTCAGGAGCGCCGTCACCACGAGTAGCGTGATTTCCTTGTCGAGAAGATAGAAGGCGCCCAGCACGGCGAGCACGTCGTGAAAGGTCGCCAGTGCCGCGGCCACTCCGAACCGCAATTCAAAGCGCGCCGCGATGTACAGGATGATGCCCGCGAACGAGATCACGATGGCCACCAGCGCATCGGATTGGAGCTTCTTGCCGATCGTGGGACCAATCTCTGTACTGGATTCCACCACGAACTTGTTGCTTGGAAATTCCTTGGAGAAAATGGATACGACCTTTTCCGCCGTTTTCTCCTCAATGGTCGTCGACGCCTTCACCCGGATGAGCAGCTTGTTCTCCTGACCGAATTCCTGGAGTTCGGCATCGGCCAGGCCGTTGGACTCAAGCGCCTTTCTGGCGTCTTCGATCCGGATGGACTGATCGAACTTCAACTGCACCGCCGTCCCGCCCGCAAAGTCGATGCCGAGGTTGGCCTGCCCACGGGCGATCTGAATCAATGCGAGGACGCCCAGGACCACCATGATGCCGGAAAACAGAAACGCATAGCGGCGCTTGCCCATGAAATCAACATTGGTCTTCCCGAGAATTTCTAACATGCAGGCTCCTTCAAGTTCGGCGCCCAGCGCCGAGATCCCAAAATCCCGGATCTCAGATAAAGACTCGTAACGAGTGACCCTAGATGCTCAACTGCTCGACTTTATGGCGTTGGTTGATGATGTCGAAAATGACCTTGGTGCCCACCAGGGCCGTAAACAGATTGATCGCGATACCGAGACACAGCGTGACGGCAAATCCCTTGATCGGCCCGGTTCCGAACAGAAAGAGGGCGACGCCCGTAATGAGCGTCGTCACGTGCGAATCGACGATGGTGTACAAGGCCTTTTCGTAGCCTCCGTCCACAGCCAGCCGGACGCCCTTTCCGCTTCGCAGTTCTTCACGGATCCGCTCGAAAATCAGTACGTTCGAATCGACGCCCATGCCGATGGTCAGCACGATGCCGGCGATGCCCGGCAGGGTGAGGGTCGCCGACAGGGCCGACAATGCTCCCATCAGGCAGATCAGATTGAGGATCAGCGCGAAGTCGGCAACCACGCCCGAGAGCCGGTAGTAGACCACCATAAACAGCATCACCATCGCGCCAGCAATCAACGTGGCCCGCACGCCTTTTTCGATCGAATCCTTGCCCAAGGACGGCCCAACGGTGAGATCCTGGATGATCTTCAGCGGTGCCGGCAGCGCGCCTGCGCGCAACACGATCGCCAGATCG
Source organism: uncultured Nitrospiraceae bacterium (assembly GCA_963730935.1). Lineage (GTDB taxonomy): Bacteria > Nitrospirota > Nitrospiria > Nitrospirales > Nitrospiraceae > Nitrospira_C. The sequence continues at coordinate 1,567,755 of CAVSTP010000004.1, forward strand.
TTAGCCTCTTGCGTCGTAAACGTGCCGGTGATTTGCGCACGGCCGCCGCTGATGCGTTCCTGGATGACCGGAGCCGAATAGATCGTGTTGTCCAACACGATGGCCATCCGCTTTTTGACGTTTTCGCTCGTGATACGATCGAACTCGCGTCCGCCCTTCCCATCGAACGTGATGGAGACGTACGGATCGTTGAACTGCCCGATGGACACACGGGCATCGCTGAGCACGTCGCCGGTCAGCATCACCCGTTTCTTCACGAGGTAAGGAATGCGGTACTCCCGCCCCGTATCCCGTTCGACGGCCCGCTCGAACAGAATTTGGCTGCCTTCCGGCAACTTGCTCTCCGCCTGCCTCACCACCTCGGCTTCCCGGTCCTTCGGAATACGGGCCGGCAAATCCAGCTTCATCTGGTTCTCTTCATCCAACATCTTGAACTCGAGCAGCGCGGTTTCCTTGATCAGATCCTTCGCCCGCTTCGGGTCGCGGATACCCGGAAGCTGCACCACGATCTGCTTCAAACCCTGCCGCTGCACGAGCGGCTCCGCCACCCCGAACTGGTCAATCCGGTTGCGGATGGTTTCCAGCGCTTGGTTGATCGCCGAATCCTTGATGCGCTTACTCTCGGTCTCCCGCAGCTCCCAGACAATGGTATTGGCAGAACCGGCCGAATCGACTTCACTAAATGCCGGAAAGTCATCGAGCAGCTTTTGGATCTGCGGTTTCAGGTCGGCATTCTGAAACTGAATGGTGACTCTCGTCGACGACATCCTTTTCACGGATTCAACGGGGATCTTCTTGTCGACCAAAACGTCTTGTAGAGCCACGACGGAACGATCCACGGCGATTTCCACCGCTCGGTCTTCGTCCACTTCCATGACCAAGTGGATGCCGCCCTGGAGATCCAACCCGAGCGCGATGCCTTTGTTCGGCAAGATCGATCTGGCCCAGGCCGGAAGGGCCTGGTACCAATCAGGAATGGATGGAATGAAGCATATGACCGATACGACAACGATCAGCAGTAACAGCAAGAGCCGTCCACGTATTTTTTTCATCGCGCGTCCATCCTGGACGTTCTTCGACCCCTCGCCGTCCTCCGACTATGCATCTTTATCGTCCTCCTCCGATCGCAAACGGCCAATGTACTCACGCTGCATCTTGATCTTTGTATTATCGGCGATCTGCAACGTCACGGTGTCTTTTCCAAGGTTGGTCACGGTACCCCAGATTCCCGAGGCCGTGACCACCTTGTCGCCTTTCTTCAATCCCTCCATCATCGCCTTCTGCTGCTTCTGCTTTTTCTGCTGAGGCAGGATCAGCATGAAATAGAAAATCACGAAGATCAACACAAAGGGCACCAACGACAGAAGCGTCCCGGATCCCGAGCCGCTTCCTCCGCTTGTTTGTGCCCAAGCGACCGATTCCATCCACATACAAGTGTTCCTCTCTTATGTGACTAACAACGCATGCAGCTCGCGCGAGGCGCTGATGCTATTCGCCCTGAAGTGCGCCGTCCGTCTCGGCGCAGGTGAGCCCACCCTGCTCCTGAGGTTGTTGACGGTAGAACGAATCCCGAAACTCCGTAAAGCGTCCTTCCGCGATCGCCAGGCGCATGCGACGCATGAAATCAGAAAAATACCAGAGATTATGGATCGTGTTCAGACGCGAGGCCAGCATCTCTTTCACGTGATAGAGATGATGCAGATAGGCGCGCGAGTAACGCCCGCAGACGGCGCAGCCGCAAGCCGGATCAATAGGCGATTCGTCGCGTTGATAGCGGGCCTGCTTGATCAGGACACGGCCGAAACTCGTGAACAGCCACCCGGTCCGTCCGTGGCGGGACGGCACCACGCAGTCGAACATGTCGATCCCGCGAGCTACTCCTTCGATGAGATTCTCCGGCATGCCGACGCCCATCAGATAACGCGGTTTGACGGCGGGCAACTCCGGTACCGTCACCTCCAGCATGCGGTACATGTCGGTCTTGCTTTCGCCGACGGACAGTCCGCCGACCGCATAACCGTCGAATTGCAGCCTCACGAGATCACGCGCCGAGCCGGCTCGCAGCTCGGGGTCCAATCCGCCCTGGACGATGCCGAACAGCGCTTGATCGGAGCGGCGCCGGCTGGCCTGGCAACGGGCGGCCCACAGCGACGTACGCCTGACGGCCTCCCGGATCGCATCGTGGTCCGCCGGCAAGGCCAGGCATTGATCGAACGCCATGATGATATCGGCGCCAAGCGCTTCCTGAATCTCAATCGCCGTCTCCGGCGTGATGAAATGCGCGGAGCCGTCGAGGTGCGACTGAAAGCTCACGCCGGCATCGGTAATGCGGCAGAGCTTCGCCAGACTGAACATTTGAAACCCGCCGCTGTCGGTGAGGATCGCGCCTGGCCAGCCAGTGAACCGGTGCAGGCCGCCCATCTCGGCGATGATTTTGTGCCCGGGCCGCAAGTACAAGTGGTACGCGTTGTTCAGCATGAGCCGGAAGCCCAACTGCTCGAGGTCCTGGGGATCGATGCCCTTGACGGGGCCCAGCGTCCCCACGGGCATGAACGCGGGCGTCTCGATCACGCCGTGGGCGGTGGTCAGCGTGCCGAGTCTTGCGCTCGTGTTCCGGTCGGTATGGTCAACAGCAAAATTCACGGTCGTTCGTTTGCGATGGCCTACATCTGGTCGGGGGCGGAAATGCCCAGCACCGTTAAGCCGTTCTTGATGACTTGCTGCACGCCCCGCATTAACGCCAGCCGCGCGGCGGTCCGTTCAGGACTCAGGGTTTCCCGTTTGGCCCCTTCATCGGCTGCTATCCCGGGAGCTGCCTGTGCGAAGACCTCCGGATCAGCGGCCGGGGGCAGAATCCGGTGCTTGTTGTAAAAGGTATGGAGCAGCGCGGCAAGCTGCTGCAAATAGTAGGTCATCCGATGTGGCTCATAGCCGATCGCCGCAGCCTCCAGTACCGACGGATAGGCGGCCAGCTTCCTGATCAGCCCCAGTTCGTCAGGATCGGACAACAACGAGAGGTTCGCACGGCTCGGCGGCGGACAGGTGATCCCACGCGAGGCAGCAACCCGCCAGAGACTCGCAATCCGGGCGTGCGCATATTGGACGTAGTACACGGGATTGTCGGCCGACCGCTGTTTGGCGAGCTCGAGATCGAATTCGAGGTGCGTCTTGGAATCGCGCATAAGGAAATAGAACTTGGCGGCATCGGCACCCACTTCGTCGATGACTTCTGCCATCGTGATGAACTCGCCCGTCCGCTTCGACATCTTCACTTCTTCGCCCGCTCTCAGCAGCTTCACGAGCTGGACGAGCACGACCTGCAGGCGCTCTTTGGGATGGCCATAGGCCTGCATGACCGCCTGCATGCGCGGGATGTAGCCATGGTGATCGGCGCCCCAGACATCGATCAGCAGATCATAGCCGCGTTGCAGTTTGTCCCGGTGATACGCGATGTCGGAAGCCAGGTAGGTGTACTCCCCGTCCTGCTTCTTGACGACGCGGTCTTTCTCATCCCCAAAGTCCGACGACCGGAACCACCAGGCACCGTCCTGTTCAAACACGAGCCGGCGGGACTTCAGCTCGTCCAGCACGCGCTCGACGGCCTGTGAGGAGAGCAGCGACGCTTCGCTGAACCACGAGGCAAATTCGATCCCGAACGCCTTGAGATCTTCACGGATTAAGCTCAACAGTTGGTGGTAGGCCAACGAGCGGACGCGCTCCTCGAGCTGCTCGGCCGACAGGCCTCTCTCCGCATCGAGCGCGGCTTTGAGGCGCTCCGCCAGCGCCGTAATATAGGCGCCGTGATACCCGTCTTCCGGAAAGGCGGCAGGCTGGCCACTCAGCTCTCGATACCGGGCGGCCACTGAGGCTCCCAGTAACTTCATCTGGCGGCCGGCATCGTTGATGTAATACTCGCTGACGACCTCGAAGCCGACTGCGTGGAGCAGACTGGCGACGGCTTGACCAACGGCCGCGCCTCGTCCATGCCCGACATGCAAGGGACCGGTCGGATTCGCACTCACATACTCCACCAACGCCCGCTGTCCTTTGCCGACATCGGTGGTGCCGTATAAGGCGCCTTGTTGCTCGATTTCTCTAAGCGTTTCCTGCCACAGAGCCGGCTTGACGGTAAGATTCAGAAACCCCGGCCTGACGATCTCCACCCGATCGAAGAGTTGGTCCCGCTGCGGAAGGTTCTCGACGATGATCTGCGCGATGTCATGAGGCGCTCGCTGTTCAGAGGATGCCAGGGACATGGCCACGGTCGAGGCAAGATCGCCCCATTCCGGCCGTTTGGGCGCATCGAGGCTGAGCGTGGGCCAGGCCGCCGTTTTCAATTGCCCCTTTTTCCTGGCGCCGTTCAGAGCATCCAGGAGTGCGTTGGTCACTTTTTCCTGCACCACGCCGTGCGACAACTATGGCTCCTAACGCTCGTAAGTCCTTAGCATTGAAAGAGAAAATTAACTTGGCACTGTACCACAGGGCTTAATGATGAGACAAGGCACGAGTCAGGAAATCCGAGGGTTTACGCCGAGAGTTCGGATGGTTCGGCAAGCAGCGAGGATGGCCGGAGGCGATAACTCGAGACAAGGCTTCTCTATACAATTCCCGACGGCGTCCCACGAGGCGCAGCGGCAAGGATTCTCTCGAATCACCGTCACGGCCCGGCCTCGCGGCGCCCAGCGCGCCGACTCGGTTGGACCGAACAGGGCGACAGTCGGCGTTCCCAGCAACGCGGCCAGATGAGTGACCCCTGAATCATGACCGAGAAAGAGGTCGACCTGCGACAGGACGCCGGCCAGCAGGCGGATGGAGAGACCGCTCACGAGGATTGGATGTCGGGCCATGTGGATCAGGAGACGTTGAACCATCTCATGATCCGCCGGTCCATCGAGCAGCAACGGGTGCACACCCTCTGTTTCCAGTCCTTCGAGCACAGGCAGCAACACCGCCGGTGTTACGCATTTATGGCGGCTGCCGCTCCCGGGATGGATCATCGCCAACGGACGCTGGCGAGAAACCCCTAACCCCGCAAGGTATGCCTCAGCTTGCTCTCGAACCGTATTCGGCACTGTGAGAGGAGCCCTCGAGACCTGACGGGATTGCCCGCCCACGATCTCGAGAAATCGCTCACTTTGATGGACGCTGGACAACCTCGAGGCAAAGGGTGATTCCACCATGACAGCTGCGGCACCGCAGTCTTTCAATGTTGCTGCCAGGGTACCAGCATCATCATGAGTCCATGCGATCGCCAAGTCGCATCGGCACAGCCAGTCTCTGAGAAAGGCATCGTCGGGCTCCGCTCCACCGAAGAGTGCCGTGCAGGCGGTGGATTGAGCGGAAAGCCATCGATCGACCAGGCTACAGTCGGCAAGGAATTCCGCCGACTCGTCCTGTCCGCAGAGCAGGACCTGATGGGAGGGAAAGCGTTCCCGGAGGCCTTGAATGGCTGGCACAGCGAGCAAGAGATCGCCGAATCCTCCCGGGTGCAGGATGAAGACTGTGCGCGACATGCTCCTCAGGAGGACGAGGGTTTGGCGGTTTGGTCGAAGAGCGAACGTGCGGCAGCGAGGTCAGCGGGCGTATTCACGTTATAGAAGGAGCGCCCCTCAGGATCGAGCTGGCTGAGCTCATCCGGTGTCACCACACGCACCCGGAGCGCGGGATGATCGGCCAATCGGTAGATTTTGAAATCCTGCGCGTGAATGAGACTCTCCATGACCGGCAGACAGTTGCGATGATACAGCGCGTGCATAGGGTGAAACCCGTTCCGCAGCTTGGCCATGACCACGTCGCCTTCGCCCTTGAGGCCGGTGAAATGCCTGATCGTGCCTGGATCCAGAAACGGCATGTCGCATGCGGCAGCAAACACCCACTGTGTCCCAGCCTCTTTCAGCCCGGTATAGAGACCGCCAAGACTGCCGCAGTGGGGGATCACGTCCCGCAAGACCGGCGCATCGGATGCCACGAGAGGACTATCCTGCGCGACGACGACCATCACCCGTTCGAAGATCGCCCGCAGCACGGATAAACTTCGCACATAGAGCGTCTCCTCTCCGACTGAGAGAAGACGCTTGTCCTGGCCCATTCTTCGGCTCTTCCCGCCTGCCAGGAGCACGCCCGTCACATCGGAAATCAGGGAGGTCTTCACATGGCTCCTTACAAAACAAAAGGGGGTGGGTTTCCCCACCCCCTTCATCTTGACTCCTCTGCAGACCTTCGCGAATTAGAGGGTCTTCCCCTTCTTCTTGTTCGCGCGCCGCGTGAGAACCCACCCTTCCAGCAGCACGACGCCGAAGGCAATCACGACTGGATAGATATAGGTCTCTTTCGGGGTCGGGGGATTCATGAACGTGTAGTAGAACGCCGAGACAGCCATTTTCCGTCCGGCATCCCCGTTGTGTCCGTCCCAGGCGAAGAACACGGTCGGAATATACTGACCGACCTCGAAGAACGTGTCTTCATCGTAGTCCTGGTCCTTCTTGTTCCCGACAGGACGTTGAATCATCACGTACCAACGCCCGTTCTTCCATTCGCCCTTGAGCACCTTGAGGTTCTCCTCATAGGTGTCGCGCTCCTCGAAGTCCTTGTCCCATCCCGTGCCCTTGAAGGCCCGGACGGAGCCATCGGCTTCCCACTTCACGATGTCGACCGGGAACTGCTCGTTGGTCCCGAACAGATACCGCGGCTTGATCGGAGCAGGCAACTCCTTCCACTTCACCGGAGTTTCGATGGCAATGGCGTCGTTGTAGACCTTGTAATTGTTTTGATTCGACGCGATGGACCCTTCTTCGCCGGTCTTCGGATCCTGCTCCTTGATATCGACATTCACCTGTGTCGGAGCCCAGGGCAGTTTGCCTTCGGCAACGCTCTTGGTGCGATCATCCCACTCCAGGAGATACACCATGTACTTGTCGTTGTAGAGAGAACGGACCCAGATATCGTCGATGCGGTTGACGAAGTTCCTGGGCTTGTGCGTAATCTGCCCGCCCATCGCGATATAGCGCTTGGGCGCCTTTTGCCAGGCTTCATTTTCCATATCGACCGGAATTTCACCCTCGACCGGATCCGACGGCACAACGAAGTTGATCTTCGGCTTGTCGGTCAACGGATCGATGGAAAGGGGATTTCCATTGGCATCACGTTCACAGAGCGATTGGACGATGTTGGCAATGTCCCAACGCTCGTCGATGGTCGTGCTGTCCGCAAAAGACGGCATCGGGGTGCCGTTCACACCGGTCGAGAAGGTCCTGAAAATGTTCTTCACACTATATGGATCCTGCCGGCTGCCACGGAAGTTCCAGCACTTGTGCCAGTCGGCCGGCTGGATCGCAAAGCCCCAGTCGTCCTTGAGATTGAAGGCGTTTCCGTCCCCACGGCCTTCCACCCCATGGCACTCGATGCACTTCTTCTCCACGATCAGCTCGGCACCGCGCTTCAGACTCTCTTCGTTGGCCGCCTTCTGCTTGATATCGCCAAGCTGGAGGATCGTCTGGCTTTCCGACTGCTTATCCGTAAACTTCCGATCCTTGACTAACTGGGTCGTGACGAAGGACAGGACTTGAAGTCTCTGTTCTTCGGTCAAAATGCCTTCCCAGGAAGGCATGGCCGAGCCGGGCAAGCCGTGAGTGACCGTCTCGAACAGGTCGTTCTGTCCGGGAACGGGCTTGCGAGCGTCGAAGAGCGGTAGCTCACCACTCGCCGTATGACGAATTTTGAACGTGCCCTGATTGAAGTTGCGCGGCCGAGGCCAGAGGCGGTCTGCGCCTGGTCCATCGCCTGCCCCGTCGACCCCATGACACCAAACACACTTCGTAAAGTACACGCGCTTGCCCGCTTCGATCATCTCGGCGGCAGGTTCCGGGGCCAAATCACCCTTCTTGAACCCTTCAGGCATGTCTTCGGCTCCGATCAGCGGAACCCCGAGACTTCCCGATGCCAGGATCATACCGAAGGCGGCTGCGGCAACCACTCCTGCCTTCTGACTTGAACTGTTCATCATGTTTAGCCTCATCATCAATATCCAAATATCCAGGTTATGAATCTCTTCAGACGATTAGTCCCAGGTACGGGGGTAGTAGCCCGTGTGCCAGTATTCGAACAGAACCACCTTCCAGATTTCATCGACCGTCAGGTGTTGCTCCCAGGGCGGCATAACCGAAGCCCAAGGGAACCCTTCGTTCGGCAATCCGATTCCTCCCTTGGACACACGCCAGAAAATAAACGTCTCCTGCAACTGGGCGATCGTTCCTGGATCCGTGAAGTTCGCAGGGATCGGGTTGAACGCGAAGGCATGTAAGCCGCGGCCGTTTAAATTGTCGCCGTGGCAGAAATGACAGTTCTGGAAGAAAATCTCTCCGCCCTCACGCACATACTTCAAATAACCCTGGCTCTTTTCATCCCAGGGATTGGCATTGGGCTTCATCAACCGACCCATGCCCTGTTCCACAATGTTGGCGTTCGTGTACTCCTGATCGTACTTCCCTTCGGGATTTACACGATACGGATTCTGCGACGTCTGCAACACATAGGTCTTGCCGTGCACCTTGGTGCTGGCCGGCGGGGCCGGATGCACCGTGCGCAACTCGATCGGCTCTTCCGACTTGGGCTTGAGGGCGTTGTAGGAAAATCCGCCGATGAGGATCGGGAGCAGGACGAGATAAGCGTAGCGCAGGAGCTTGTTGCCACCGGTCTGCGCATCGAGCACGTTCAGAATCGGCTGCTTGAATTTCTTCCAGTCTTCCTCGTTGGAGGACACCCACATGAAGACGGCGATGAGCGACACCGTCCCATACATGGCGCGCACACTGAACGGAATCGGAGGATAGACCCGAAACTTCAGATACAGCAGGATGAATGCCCAGAAACCGATACCCTGCCAGAATCGAGGAAGGGCCATCCCCATCGAACTCAACATATAACTCAGGCCTGCGAAGCCGGCGACGAAGATCGTCAACTCCGCGAGCATCTGCATCGGCATGTAGCCTTCGACCAAGCGCACCGTATTGGACGGAACGACATCGAAGATCATCCCGACCAGCAGGAGGAGTCCGATGACCCCAACCAAGGCGCCCACTGACATCAATGCTTTCATGGGTATACTCCCTTATGTCTACAGACGTCCAAGATTAGGAAATCTTCGGAGGCGGCGCACCCGCCTTCACCTGTGACAAATAGTCGACGATTTTCTTCAGCGCTCCGGCACTCAGCTTCTGCCCGAACACTTTCGGCATCAAGTTGTCAGGAAATCCCTTCACGACATAGGTGCTGGGAGAGACCACCGATTCCATGATGTATTCTGGAGTGCTGTGTGCAGTTCCTTTGTAAGCCGGATCCTTGAATCGAGTAGGCGCATTCGTCCCCTCTTCAAGCTTGGGACCTTGAGTACCAGTCGCACCTGGAATACCGGGAATCGTGTGGCAGACCGTGCACTGAGCCTTGGCAAAAATCTGGTCGACCGGCTCGGAGCCGTCTGCCAGCAGCGCGCTCGCGCCAGCCGGTTTATCTTCCTGCATCTTCGGACGATCGGCCTCCGGGATGAACTTTTCATATGACTTGGTAATTTCTTCGAACGACGGCGCATCACGGCCTTCCCGGACATAGAGCCAGGTGTCGACCGCCGCTAATTCGGGAAGCGACAGAGAGATCGGTGGCTTGTGGATCTTCGGCATCGGGCTTTCTTTGTCGTTCGTGCCCTTCACGCCGTAGCCGGACACGACATAGCAGTTCGGACAGGCATGAGATTCGGCAATGTACTCCTGCCCGTTCTCTGCAGTTCCACAACCCGGACAGGCTTCTTTTTCGACAAAATCACGCTTGGCTGGATTCCCCTTTGAGTATTTGGGATCTTCCAGCCGCTCCTTCCCCGCTCGTTCCGGAAGGCCAATCAAGTTCGGCGCACGCTCGCCCAACATCCCCGCGTGGAACGCATGGCACAGCGGGCATTGGCCCTTGCCGATCGCACCCTGCACCTTATTCTGCCCGATGCCGCCGAAGATAATTTTCTCACCTTCGTCGGCCAGCTGCTGCGGGGTCATCGAACTGAAGTCCAGCTTTTCTTCCTTTGGAGGAAACCCTCCCTCGACTTGAGGCAGCCAGTTTCCGTAACCGGAGAGAAACGCGGCCACGAAGAACATGAACCCGCCGATCTTGAGCAGCGCGGCGAGGTTCGTAAAATAGAGGGCCATGACGAACGCCGTCAGAGTAATGATCACCAGCGACACGGGAAGCAGGCGGCTTTCGCCATAGAAATTGGTCTTGTAATTGGCGATGGCAACGAAGAGGAAGAACGCCCCAATGATACCGATGAGGGTCTTGAAGGTTGCTCGCTTCTTGGCAACAGGATCACCGATCGACACCTGGAAATATATGAGCAAGCCGACCAGCAGGGCCAGAACCACCCAGCCCATCGAGAGGGCTTCGTTAATCATATTACCCACGTTTTATCCTCCTGCGGCTACACCGGTGGGAGACGAACAAGTCTCCCACCGCGAGCCAATGCTCAATAAGGGATGATTAGTGGCTGCCAGCAGGTTGCGGCGCGCCGCCGGGAACTCCCACTTTCTCGCCGACCGGCACTTTCTTCGCCGTCAAACTGCCCAACCAGAAGACGAAGAGAATGCTGACCCAGAAGAACAGCACATTAAATGAAATCATGTTCGCGGCGAATCCCACCGTGTGCGTATAGGCCCAGGGCGAGTTGTCCCGCATGATCTCATTGACGTGCCAGAACAGCCGGACCGAGGAGCGGATATACCCCATCAATCCCATCATCCAGGTGAAGGCCGTCGCGAGCATGATCAATGCGTACTGCGAACGAGCGGAAATCTTACCCCACTCGATCGGTCCCATCTGCTTGGCCCCCTTCATCATCACGCTATTCAGGGCGAACATGAAGAAGAGGCAGGACAGGGTGGTCGCCACTTGGGGAACGGAAAGCCCGACGCGGACGTTGGCTGGAATGTAATACCCGTAGATCGCCAGCCAGATGATGTTGACATAGGCAAAGAAGAAGAAACAGCCCATGAAGATGTTTCCGAACTTCGCCCAAGAGACGGTGGAAACCTTGTTCCCACGCATGTACCACACAAAACTCAAAACTGTGGTGGTAATGATGACGTTAATACCGCCGTTCTTGGCGGACATGACGCCGTAGTTACCGAGCACCGGATGTTGCTGACCTCCCATCGCCTTCAACTCAGCGGGGGACATGACCATTGTATGCGGAGTGATGAACACCAGAAATCCGCAGACGAGAAGAAATACGAGGTACTTGATGTACCGCTGATACTTCTCAGCGCCACGCATCCGACCCATTGCCTGCCACAGATAGTAATTGGTGCTCAAGAAGAGGATGCCGATCATGGTGGCCTGAATGATGAACAGCCAGGCCAGCAGACCGCCCATCAATGTGATGCCCATCTGCTGGCGATACGCATAGACTTCACGCATCAGCCAGTACCCAGCGAAGGGTAGCGGAATCAAGAATGCCACACCGAGCGCCATCGCGATATAACCCATCCAATCGTAATGAGCCCGATCTTCCTCGTTCTTGGCCGCGAGGAACTTATAGGCCGCATAGGCCGCGACGACACCGCCACCGAAGGCCATGTTGCCAAGGATGCGGTGCACGTTGAGCGGGTTCCACAAGGCTGTGTGAATCACATGCCAGATATTGCCAAGGAACCGGCCCTGCTCATCGACGCCCGCGGGCGACATCATGAAGCCGATCCAGGAGTTGGCCAACATCATCAACAGGGTTCCGATGACGTTCAGAACCACCGACATGCTCAGATGGATCCACTTGAGGAATCCTTCCTTCATCTTGTCCCAACCGTAATAGTAGATGTAGAGGGTGCCGCTCTCGGCTACGAACATCAGCGCATAAATGTGCATCACTGGACGGAAGATGCTGGAAAGATACCCGAAGAAAGCGGGATAGAGCGTTAGGAAGGTGAAGATCAGGATGCCGCCCAGGATCGCCGTCAACGAATAGGCCGTGAGGCTGATCTTGATGAAATCATAGGCCAACTGATCGTAGCGTTTCGCGAGTGCTTTGTCTTTACAGACGATCCCCATGAACTCGATCACCATACAGAAGATCGGCACGGCCAGCACGAAGCTGCCGTAGTAGAGGTGCTGCTGGTTCGCGAACCAGAGCAGCACGCGGCTCTCGAAGTTATACCGCGGATAGTCCCTGGGACCATCCGTGGTCTTCGGCGCCGGCGCACCAACCACAATGCCTTCGGTTTTGTAATAGACATCGCGTCCCTTCTCGACCTTGTCTCCATCCTTCTTTGCTCCGTCCGCGGCCGCTTCCTCACCGGCTGCCGGCGAGGGAATCGAGACGACCACGGGAAGCAGGAGAAGGGTGATCATCGCGCAGAGCGCCATGATTGAAAACACCTTCTTGCCGGTTACAAGACCCATGGGATACCTCCTTGATGCATTCCGATAAAATCTTTTAAACATGCCTAGTCACTCTTAATGAGGGTACGACTCTCCGCGGCTGTTACTTGCGGAACAGGTACCAGTAATCCAACCCTTGCATATCCATCAGATAGTGATCGACCAGCGTGAAATACGCGACGCAGATCACGGTCGAAATCAGGATATAGAAAATCGTCTGCCCCATCTTCAGCTCCTCCTCAACTCAACGAAAGACGTAAGGTTAATTCACCCATTCCGTGCCCTGGGCTCAGCAGGGGCACTGAATGCCGGCAAACCAATAGAAAAACCACAGGCCCGTCGCAGCGGTGATGTAGAAAATCATTTTTCCGATTTTGACCTTGATCTCACTGTCTGGAGCGGTTGCCGTTGCCATCACTGTCTCCTTCTCCTGGTAGGGAATAAAAATGCGTGTGATTTACCTCGGCCCGTTTCTTGACACACACGGATCCGTATGTTATTCAAAATTCGTCGTTGGGCGCGTAACCGCAGGGAAAACCATGAATAAAAACTCAAAAGTGTTCGACATTATAGTTTTGGCTGGTATGGTTGTCAATATCATTCTGGCCGTGTTTCTGATCCTCTATTACTTCGATTTTCTCTAGACTTAGCTCAGCTTTTCCCTAGTTCCAGATCCCGCAAAACTGCCCGAAATCGCGCACCGAAATCCGATTGTTTCGTCGCGGAAATCGGGCACCATTTTGCTCCGGCTGGTGATACGAATATCACCCCCGCTCGTGGTGTACCCTCCCCCTCTCATGACTCGGTAAGTCCCAAATTCCGGGCTAGGGGGATCCTTGTCGGGAGACTCCTTGTAATAGGCCTCCTGGTACCAATCACCCACCCATTCCATCACGTTACCGGCGCCATCCATGACTCCGTAAGGGCTCTTATCCGTTTCAAACGTTCCCACACGTGCGGTGACGTCGTGGCCATCTTGCACCCGAGCCCAGTTGGCTCCGTTCGGCTTTTCCAGATTTCCCCATGGCCACAGCCGGCCGTCCGTGCCTCGCATGGCCTTCTCCCATTCGGCTTCGGTGGGCAGCCGCTTGCCTTTCCAACGGCAATACTCATTCGCATCATCCCAGGATACATACACGACAGGCTGATTCGGTCCCCGCATCTTGCTCGATGCTCTTCGCGTAGCGCGAAGGAGGCGCAGCCTTGCGGTGGCCAGTGGCGAGGACGAATTGCTGGTACTGATAGTTGGTGACTTCGAAGCGGTCAATCGAGAACGTGTCGACAGTGATCGTCCGTTGCGGTTGTTCGTCAAACCCGCCGCTCATCGTGCCGCGTAGAAACGGCCCAGCGGGGATCGTGACCATTTCATCCTGAATCGGTTCTTCCTGTGAGGTGGATTCGGATTCGGAAGGGACGGAACCCTCCGTGGCCGACGGATCCTCTTCATAAGGAGTCAGCGTCGTTCCACGAAGGATGCCCATGATGGGGAGAGCAGCAAAGGCGACGACCACGAGGAGAAAGGCGACCTTGAATTTCGTTTCAAGCATGGCGTTCCATTAAGACGTCGGCGCGTGGCCTCCAGGCTCGAGGTCGCTGGCACAGCGGATCCCGATCGTAATATCTGTGCGCCAGTGTTTCGCCGCGAATCGTTTAGATAACCGCGCGTTATGCTCGGTCTCCCGCCACGATCCGCCCCGAACCACGCGCAGATCGCTTTCGCCTTCCGGACCCTTTCGGATCACGGTAGGGAGATTTTTTGTAATAGGTTTCGTCGTACGTGTCGTTGACCCACTCGGCGACGTTGCCGGTCATGTCATATAACCCATAGGGACTGCGCCCGGCATCGAACGAGCCCGGCGGAGCCAGATATTTGTACCCGTCTTCGCTGCCATCGACATTCGCGCCGTTGGTGACGAACTTATCGCCCCAAGGGTACGTTCGCTTGCCTTCACCGCGTCCGGCCTTTTCCCATTCGGCTTCCGTCGGAAGACGCTTCCCCGCCCAACGGCAGTAGGCCAACGCTTCATCCCATGAGACGCTCATGGCGGCGAATTCCGGCTTGAGGAGCTTGGACTGATCGTCTTCGAACACTTCAATTCTGGGAGCCTGGCGTTTGGTCATCTTGGCGAACCGCGTGTATTCTTCCTGCGTCACTTCTTTCCGATCGAGGAAAAAACCCTTGAGAAACACCTGATGTTCAGGCACCTCATCCGGGTCGCCGTCCTGGCTGCCCATCATGAACGGTCCTTCAGGGATTTGAACCATTTCGCGACCTTCATCGCCCATCTTGGTCTTGTACATCGAGTAGTCCTGCGCGGGAACATTGCTGGCTGCAGGTCGGGCCTCAGTTTTCACCGACTGGGCGAGTTCTTTCATCTTATAGGCTTTGTTCGACTCATAGAGCATCATGACGATCATGAGAATGAAAGACCCGAAGACGAAGATGATGGATCCGATCAAGACGCCTTTATTTTCCATAACCGTTTATGCTCCTCGCTGATCGCTCATGACGAAGGATCAGCCGTCTCCGATTGGGCCTTTCTCGCGGCCCGCACGTCCAACAACATAGAAATCTGCACACCGAGAAATCCGCCCATCGCTGCTCCCGCGCCTGCGCCCACCGAGATGCGCTCGGGCCCTGCCACGACCCATGCCAAGACACCCCCGAGAAGGCTGCCGATCAAAATACTGACGAGGAAGCGCCTCCCCCCGAGAAAGCCGATGACCCCACCCATGCACCAGGCCGACGGCGATCGCCACCGGCATGAGGCCGCCGCCCATGATGAGACCGATCAAGCTGCCGACGGTGCCCATGACGGCTAGCCCGAACACAATATCGAGCCACTTGTGCAGGGGCATGGTTTCGGCTGTCATGACATCCACGCTCACAAGCGCCTATTTTCCCGACGTCGCCACCATCGGTCCGAAATCGATTTCCACACCGGGACCGGCAATGATGGAGATGCCCCAGGCTTTGGCCGCCGGCTCATGCTGGTGGATCCGCTTGAAGTCTTCATAAGCGTTCACTTTTTCTTCCACCCATTGGCCGACCTGGGTCGTCCCGCTTTGCACGACGATCTCGGAGCCGCTGAACATGCCGCCTTCGATCACGGTGCCTTCAGGTTTGGTCGCGCTCCAGATATATTTGGTGAACACCGGGATGAACATGAGGTCGGTATCCAGTGACGCATACACGGCGGCGAGCGGCTCCGTGCCCTCCGATGCCTTGTTCAACCGCCAGCGCCAGGTCAGGACCGGATAGGCTTTGGGATCCCAATCGATTTTCTTCTTCTTGATCCGTTGTCCGGCATCCTTCGCCGACAAGAAATGTCTTCCGTTCTCGGATTGAACTTTATACGCTTCACGTCCCTTTGAGTGGCTGCGCTGGCTTTCATGGTCCCAGCTTGCGGGAAACCCATCGGCTTCCTTTGCCTGAAAGTCTTCCAGAACCAACTGCTGTCCCTGCGCTGAAAGCGACCCAGCCGACAACGCCAAGAGGGCAACCAGTCCCGCGGCCATCATGACATTCCCAATCCTGCTCATGTCTTCAACAATTCCTTTCTGATGCTTCACACCTCTTGCGAGGAAGCCGGCGCGAACGTCTGTGAAGGCGTATCGAACAATTCTTCTCCCAGTTCCTGCTGCTGTCCCCGCTGGCACATCCAAAACAGGGCGAGCACCGCGCTCCAAAACACGACCATGTTGAGCGTCACCATCTTGGCGGCAAACCCAAGTTCCGGCGTGAAGGCCCAGGGCGAGACGTCGGCCATCACTTCGTTAACGTGCCAGGACAACCGGCCTGATGACCGGATGTATCCCATGAGACCCATCACCCATGTAAAGGCGCCGGCCAGAGCGAACAGCACCACCATGCCTCGAACCGAAATTTTGCCCCATTGCACGGGCCCGTGTACGAGCGATCCTTTGAGCATGGCACGATTGATCGACAGGCTGGCGACGATGACGGTCAGCGTCGTGACCGCTTGCGGCGTCGAGAGGCCCACGCGCAGTTTAGCGGGCAGATAAAAGCCATAGACCGAAAGCCAGGCCACATTCACCAGTCCCACGGCGAAGAGCGTCCCGATCAGGATGTTGCCGGTCTTGACCCAGGATACGGTCATCGTGCGATTCGCCCGCCGATAGATAGAGGTAACTCAAGGCCGTGAGGAGAATCATGACGTTAACCGCGCCGTTCTTGGCGGACATGACGCCGTAATTCCCCACCACCGGATGCTGCGCGCCGCCCATCGCTTTGAGCTCGCCCGGCGGACATCAAGACCGTATGCGGGGTCAACCAAATGAACAGTGCCAGGGTCAAGGCCCCGACCAGGACCTGGTAATACGATTGATACCGCTCCCCTCCCTTGATCCGCGCCATGCTTTGCCAGATGTAGTAGTTGATGCCGAGCAACAGGGCGCCGATCAGCAGGGCTTGGACGACGAAGAGCCATGTCAACAATCCACCCATCATCGTCACGCCCATGCTTTGGCGGAACGCGTACACGGAGCGCATCAGCCAATAGCCGGCGATCGGCATCGGCAGGAGTGCGCAGACGGTTACGAACAAGAAAATGTAGCCGACCCAATCGAAGTAGGCGCGCTCGCCATCCGTCTTGCTCGTGAAGAAGCGGTAGCAGGCATAGGCCAGCACGACGGCGCCGCCCGACATGATGTCCGCCAGGAAGCGATGGACGTTCAACGGATTCCAAAGCGCGGAGTGGAGCAGGTGCCAGCCGTTCCCCAGAAACCGGCCTTGGGCATCGACGCCGGCCGGCGACATCATGAAGGCCGCCCAGGAATTGGCGAGGAGGAGGAGTGCCGTTCCAAAGATGTTAGTCAGGATGCCGATGGCCGCATGGATCCACTTCAAGCCGGGCTCCGCCATGCGGTTCCAGCTGTAGTAATAGAGAATGAGCAGCAAGGGATTCGCCGACGAATACGATGGCATAGGCCGGCATGAACGCCTTAAACGTTCCCCCCATGTAGTTCATAAAACTGGGATAGAGCCAAAGAAACATCCCGAGCATCAGACTGCCCACGACAGCCGTGACGGACAGCGCGAGCAATGCGACTTTCGCCAGGTCTCTGGCCAAACCGTCATAGCGCAGCGACAACCCCGGCTTGTTCGTCAGCAATCCCAGAAACTCCAGCAGGGCGCAGAAGATCGGCAACGCCAGCACGAAGCCGCCGAAGTAGGTGTGCTGCTGCGTGACAAACCAGACGACGAGACGGCTGTCGAACGAGCCGATCCGTGAATACACCGTGTCCGTCGGCGACGGCGCGGCAGGACCTTGGGGAGTCCCCGGTACTTGGTAGTACAGATCCGCAGTATCCTCTGCGTGCACAGGAAGCGGAAGCCCAATACCCGCCACAAGTCCGCAGGCCAACACTGCAAGAAGAAAAGCCGTTGAGAGGCATCTATACGTCGACATTATGATTCTACCCCTTCGAAGCGCCGGCAACAGCAGACCCGGACGACTTGCTCAGAATTCCCATGACAAACGGACACCGGAGCAAGGAGGGGCTCAGGCTGACACCTTGCCGCTCCTCGACCTGCCGCCGATGGCCTAAGATAGTATCCGTAAAGCGCCATCAAGCCGGCGACCAGCCCGCCACCACCAATGGCGTAGGACGTGGGGACGCCCGGCTGCTTCAGCAGGAAAATCACGACGCCCGCCAAGACCAGATAATAGGTCGAGGCGAATGCCAAGCCTGGCCACCACCAGTATTTCAGCAGCTCAGCCGGCTTGGTTTCCATCAATCCATCCAGCCATGAGTCCGACGGTCTCAGACCGCCGAAATAGGCGCAGAGAGCGAGGGCGCCGGCGAACACCGTCACGGCCGAGACCTGCACGAGCATCGCGGCCTGCTGATTGTCGAAGACCGCTCCTAATGAGGCGCCCCCGGCGCCGACCATGAGTCCCACCGCAATCCACGGTCCGACGATCGTCGCGTGGGTGGCCAGCAGGCTCCGCAGGGCAAGGCCGTTCGGAAAGGTGGGACAGGGCCGTCCCATCAAGGCCACCTTGCGCACATAGCCGATTTCGAACGCGTCACGGGCGACTGCCGTACAGGAAATGATGATGGCCATCATCGCAGGCCCGTCTGGATGTTTCAGATAGTCGTAGCCAACGAGCCATAGGAGTGCGAGGACGAGAAGCGACAGCTGCACAGCATAGACAAACCCGATCCATCCGGCCATCCATGTCAGGAGCCTTCTGCCGTCCTCGCGGAAGAGCTGAGCCCACGCCGTCCCGCGTCCCACTCGGTAGGCCAGCATCGCCGTCAGCAGGCCCACAATGCCACTGATCAGCAGCAGCACCACCGGTTCCGTCAGCGGCACCAGGTGTTTGGCCACTCGATAAATTCCAAAGGCGACCAGGCCAGGGACGAACATGACCAGGCGCTTCTGCTTCCGGACAGCATCCTCGGTCACAGCCAGGCTGAGACTAGGAAGAACCCGCAATGCCATTCGATGCAGCATATCTCTATTTCGTTCCCCTCAATGAAGGGCAGGCGTCGCATCAATGGGGTCCATACACCGGGCGAGGTGCGAGGAGGAGCACTGATCGACGACAGGTTCCGCTCAGCCCTTTGCGCCCAACCCGAAATATTTTGCCTTCACTTCTTCCATCAACGCAACTGTAATCCGACCAGCGCCGCGGTCTGCCGCCGTACGCTCAAACTCGATTTTCGCCATGGCCCGCACCGGAGCGGGCACATTGTTTAACCGGCATTCCGCGTCCGGGTCCCATTCAATCCGCGCACTGCTTCGCGGCCGCAGCAGACCGTCGTAGGTCGCCACCCGTTCTCCGCGTGCGCGCAAATCCTGCTCGATCTCGTCCTGGAACAGCGGAGCCAGATAGGGCGGCATCCGCTCCAACCGATGCAGCGCGTCGTCGGTCCACATCATACGATCGACGAGTCCGTTCATCTGTCCTGCCGGCACGTCAACGCCGATTTTCAGGCCGCATCCCCGGCATTCGGAGCGGATGAACCATTGTTGCGAGCCGTCTTCGCAGGTCCGTTCTTCGATCCCTTCCGTATGCATCCAGCGCCCGCACCCACAGGTCAACATGGTCGCACGGTCATCCGATCTTGCCTGGATACAAGATGTAGAGCATCGTGTACGTCGTCGTGCCGGTCACAAAGAGGACGCAATAGATGATCATCGTGAAGCGTCCGAGCGCTCGATGGCGTTGCCCGCCGTCCGGCCAAATACGCTGGATCGTCATTTCCACTGCAAACACAACCGCGATCAGCGCCAGAAGTCCGACCCACACTACGAGTCTTCCCATCCGAAAACGATCTGCTGCCACGAGGTACGACCAAGTACAACGCGACCAGCGGCACAGAGCATCCCGAAGATCATACCGACTCTTCCCCACGTCGTCTGAAGGAGCGGCTCGCTGAGGATCCGTCGTCCCTTGCTCGATCACCTGGGCGCGAAACCCCAGCACGATCATGTAGACCGCCATGACCAATCCAATAATCACCAGAATGATATGAACAAGTGAGAGCGGGATAAACACATAGTCGTAGAGGCTTGCGATCCGCCGAATCCTTCTTTTCCTTCAAAGGCCAGCACGCCTAATTGCCGGAAGAGATAGTAGCTCACGAAGAACCCCAGCATGGCCACCATGCCGCCCAACATCAGCCAGTGATGGGCATCCGCCTGGCCGCTTCCGCGCCTTGAATCCAGCCGATCACGAAGAGCCCGGTAAAGAACGTCGCCATGAGCTGGCTGAGATCGGCCCCGACCGTGGCGTGAGTTCCAAAAAATCCCGGGTTCTCTTAACCAGTCCATCATGATGTCCGTTACCGCTCGCAGGTCTTCATCACCTTGGACGCACTGCCGTTCGTTCCAATTCACTGACTGAAACGAAACCCGGCTTTCGTCATCCACTGCATCGCGTCCGCCGTCTTGTAGCAGGCCCCTTGCTGGGTATTGACCAGAATGTGCACGGCGAACGCCGTCGTCCAGGCGGGACCGGTGCCCGCCTCATCGAGAAAGCGATCCTTGATCACGAGTCGCCCGCCTGGCGCCAGATGTTCATAAACCTTTTTGACGAGCGCCTGATTCGTCTCGAAGGTCTGGTAGTGCAGAATGTCGGACATGAGCGCGACATCGTACGGACCGCCAAGTTCATCCAGGTTAAAGTCTCCACCCAGCATCGCGATTCGAGATTCGAATCCGGCATCTTTGACTGTTTTCTCCGCCAGAGGAAGCGTCGCGGGAAGATCGAACACCGTCGCGGTAAGTTCGGGATAGACCTGGCAGAAGGCAATCGCGTTGGTGCCGGCCCCGCCACCCAAATCCAGGAGACGGACGCGTCCCTCGAGTCGCAATCTCTTGGCCAGTTCCGGTCCGCTCTGCTGGCCGATGCGATGGAGCACGGCCAGCACGTTCGCCCCTAAGGCTGGGTCGGTTTCGAACACATGCCGGTCCACTGTCCGTTTCCCCGAACGGATCGTGTCTTCCAACTTCCCCCAATTATTCCATTCTGCGTCATGCAGGAGCAGGAGATGACCGATATATTGCGGGGAATGGCGGACGAGATGTGTTTCTGCCGCAGCGCTGTTGCCGTAGAACTCCGCCGTCTTCGTCAGGAGGCGCATGGCGACGAGGGCATTCAAGAGCAGCACAAGCGTTGGCTCGTGAGCGCCGATTTTGGCTGCCACTTCGGTTGCAGTTTTGGGCTTCCCGTCAAGAGCCGAGAAGACGTCTAGCCGGACTGCGGTCAGGAGAATCTTGGTCTCCCAGTAATAGCCCAGCTGGAAGATTTCGGCGAGGCATAGTTCCCGTGACACACCAATCCCCTCACAGCAGGATGTTGAAGAACGGCCGCCTTTTTGAACATCCTGCAGCCCAAATAGTTGTTGAAAGACGGCATCTTACCCAGTTCAGAAACTGAAAGGCAAGGCTGGAAGGGATCGAGAAGATGTCGATAAAACACGAAGGGCAGCGGAAGATCCGCTGCCCTTCGACGGCTGCTGCCGTTGTCGCGACCGAGTCGCGCTTACTTGAGCTCAGCCTTCAGGTTGG
Source organism: uncultured Nitrospiraceae bacterium (assembly GCA_963730935.1). Taxonomy (GTDB): domain Bacteria; phylum Nitrospirota; class Nitrospiria; order Nitrospirales; family Nitrospiraceae; genus Nitrospira_C. The sequence goes on from CAVSTP010000004.1 coordinate 1,589,209, forward strand.
CTGTTCCACCGTCTGCCACTTCGACTTCAAACTCGGTCTTCTTGCCCTTTCCAACAAACGGGTGCCAGGCCACGACCTTGTGCTTGCCGGGAGGCACATCCTTGATCTCGAACGTCCCGTCGTCCTTTACCACCGCGAAGTGGGGGTTCGAAACCGGGAGGAAGAACGACTGCATGAACTCATGCTGGTCGCACTGCAGACGATAGAACCCGTCCTTTTCTGCACCACCACGGAAGGTGACGGGCTTGTCCAGCTTGTCGCCCTTCTTCGCGAGACCGATGTTGAAGCCGGTCGCAGAGGTGGAACCCTTCACGGTGAAGCTGTGAGGATTGTGGAGCACGCCCTGCACCGACTTGGGATCGTCGGGATCCGAGTCATGGTTTTCCACATGGAAGTTCTTGGTGTTCACCACCACGCCGGAATACGGCAGAAACTCGCAGAATTCGGCGATGACTTCCGTCCCTTTGTAGCCGTCCATGAATGCCTTGTCTTCGACATCCACGACCGCCACGACAGCGTTCTTCAACCCGCCATCCTTGCCCACTTCAATCGTGGGGAAGAACCGCTTGTCCCCATCCATGAGCTCCTTGTGGGGATTCTTCGGGCAGAACTTCGGGTTGGGGAACTTCGCGAAGGAAAACTCTTTCTTCTCAGCCTTCCCCGCGTAGGTGACTTTGCCGGCGATTGTCCCGCCTGCAAAGGAGGTGACAGGTGCCGCGACGAACGCGACGGCTGCCACGCCAAATACGATGGATAACGCACTCTTCATGTTACTGCCTCCTTGTGATTAAACGAAAAACCCGACATTAATGGATATTAGCTCGCTGTCCCCCGTCTTCATTCCGGTTACGAGAGGAACAAGAAACCGCTCCCTCTCTGGGTACTCGATTGACGACTTGGCTGGCGAGGCTGGTTCTAGACGGAGTAGATATACTGAATGTTACCGTGGGATGTCAACAGGTTGTAACCTCGCCCCGGCGGCCCCTTTCACCGGCGGAAGCACATGGAGCAATGCGCCGGCGGCAGTGGCCCGGACGGCTTCGTTTTGATCGTGCAGAGCGGCTTTCAGGTCGGCCACGATCGCCTGATCGCCGATATGGCCGAGGGAACGAAGGGCGACGGTTTTTGGACCAGGAAGCGGATCTTCGGCGAGCGCCGACAATAGGGAGATGGCCCCCTGGCGATTCGCCTTGGTGGCCTTCCCCATGGCAAACGCAGCCGACGATCGTGAAGCCGGGTCATTGTGCTGGGCAAGCGCCAATAGCGTTGGCCCGACCGTCTCGAACGGCTGGCCCAGCTGCAATAGGCCTGCGGCCATTGCAGCTCGCACACTGAATACGGCGTCATTCATTTTGCGCATCAATGCTGGCACCGCATCTTTGTTGCCAAGGTCGGCAAGCGCAGCCGCGGCGGATTCACGGACGGGGGGTACGGGATCATCGAGCAGCTTCTCGATGTCTTCCCGTGCCTCGTTTCGATGGAGATGGCCAAGCCCTCTGGCGGCGGCCGCGCGCACCGAAGGCTGATTGTAGGTCAACAGACCCCTCATCAACGGCGTGGCCCGCTGATCGTTGAGGTCCGCCATGGTACGAAGGGCCTCCGCCCGATCTTCCGGATTGGGCGCCTCGGCCGCCTTGCGCAATTCCTCCCAAGCTTCCGTGCGCCCGAGCCGGATCAATGCCCCGAAGGCGGCAATGCGGACGGTTGCCAATTCGTCCTTCGCAGCCCGTTCGATTAGCGGAAGCACGGACCGGTCTGTGCTCTTTCCCAGCGCCTTGACCGCCCGTGCTTTGACAATGCCCGCCTGATCTTCCAGCGCGCCTCGCAACTTTTTCGACTTGCGGCCCTTGTCTGATCGTCCCAACCCTTCGACAGCCAATACCCTCACCGGTCCGGAACCATCGCTCAACCCGTCTTCGAAATACGGTACTGTTTCATCGGAATCGATTTCCTTCAGCGCCGTATAGGCCGCCCCGCGCATTTGCTCCCGCATGTCCTTGACGAGCACCACAATGAACCCAAGCGCCACCTCGCGCAGCAGCGGGACATCGTCTTGACGGAGTCCCGCCTCAAGCTTGTCATATTCCGCAAGCGCCTCTTGAGGTGTTCCGAGCTTTACCAGCGTCCGTACCTTCAAGCGGCGTACCTCGGGCGATGCCTGCTCGTCCTGACTCAGCTTGGAAAGGCCATCGACAACCTGCTGGTATTTCTTCTCGTCGTACAACGCCTTGAGGTCTGGCGGCACAGAAGACGAACCGGCTCCCAGCGCGAAGAACGTCAGAACGACGAGCGCAGTCCATGTCATGTGACTCATTCCGTTATCCACGTTGCCCTCGAACCGTCGCAAGCTGCCGCTTTTGGTACCCTGGCGGTTCGTTGAAATACTCAGGGGGCTGCGGAGACCATCTGATCCGTTCATAGACGAATGACCAGTCGCGGTCGCGGCTGACGAGCTTGAGCACCGTGCCTGTTTCCACATCGACCCATTCGAACCACTGTTCCATTCGTCCATGCCGGTCTGTTTGGACTTCATATAGCTGTGCGGGCCGTCCTACAACCGTTGCGTCGCCGACCAGTGTCCTGCCACGTTCTCCTGGAAGGGTCGGCTGCATCGGCAGCACATCGTCTGGATCGAGCGGCGTGACCAGTAACTCCTTCTGTTGCGCCAGCAGGTACCAGGCTTCCTCACGATCCAACCGGATGATCTCGATTGCCGCGTAGCCATAGTCCGTGCGGATCGCGTATTTGTATTCGAGCCTGAAACGGTCGCCCTTCGCAAACACCTGCGCCTGATACTGTTTTCCGTTCACCTGCTTGATGAGGGTTCCCGAAAACTCGTGCGGGGAGGCCATCTGTTTTTCGGCGACTGCAGGAACAGGGGGTATCCAAAGCGTAGTGGCAAAGGTCGAGGCAAGTAGGAAAGAGGCCAGGGACTTGGCAGAAGCAATCGGTTCGCGGCTTTTCAACATCCACTAATGCTGATGTTCGACGAACGGATCAATCTCAATAGCTCGACCAAGCGATTCCGGGCCGAAACGGGGATTGTCAACCACCTTATACGCGGACCGGTCGCCTTTCGGCGCCGGCAATGAGAGTTGCTCGGTCACTTTGCCGTCGGCCTTCACGGTCACCATCTTCGTCATACCTGGACCCGTCTGCGGATGCCAGACGACGAGTTGATAGGTTCCAGGAGGCACCTGCGCCAGAGAGAATTTTCCGTTCTCGTCCGTTAGGACGTAGTAGGGATTGTTCACCGCCATGGCCCAGCTTTCCATGTACGCATGGAACCCGCACTGCATATAAAACGTACGCCGGCCCTTGTTCAGATAGATCGGTCCCACAAGCGACTTGCCCGGCGCATGATTGTGAATTGCATGGAGGTCGCCGCGGTTGTGCTGATGGTTCATGACCAGCGGCGTATTGAAGAGTACCCGGGCACCGGCTTCCAACGAGGTTTCATAGCCCTGAATATCATGCATGACGGGATCCATATTGACCACTTCGACGGCGTGCCCGTTGCGCACAATCGTCATGAACGGCTGAAACATGCAGTCGCGCGCCTCTATTAATGGGACGGACACTTCAAAGGGCTTGCCTGCCTCGACTCCTTCGAGCAGCACGATCGCATCCTTCAGGCCGCCGTTAGGACCGACCACAAAATCATGAAGGAGCCGCCAACCCCGTCCGTTCGAGATGCGCCCGCAATACTGGGGGTCCGGAAACGTGATCAGGTTGAAGCCTTTGGGTTCGGGCACGGCCCCTTCGAGTGTGACCGTCCCTTCAACGACGCCGCCATGCTCCACGTCGATGACGTCATAACCGAAGGCGGCACTGTTGCAGAGGACGACCGCGACGACGAGATTCAATCGTAAGAAGTGCGTGATCAGACCTGCATTCACGATGTGCTCCTTATGATGTGAAGGGAATGGATAAAAACTATGTGTATTTGTGTATTATGGATGAACGGTCGTCACCTTAGGGCGTCTGCACCTCGAGCGTCGGTCGAATATCCAAGGTCTTGCCAAGCGAATCAGGCCCAAAATGCGGGTTCTCTTCGATTTCATGGGCGCTGCGCCGGCCCTTGGGAGATTCGAATACGAAATCGGCCTGCGCCGATCCTTTGGCCGGAATGGTGATTTTCTTTTCGAGGACCGTTCCCACACCCGGATGCCAGGCCATCAGCGTATAGTCGCCGGGTGGCACATCGGTCAGCGAGAATCCTCCGCTACTATCGGTCAATTGATAGTAGGGATTGTCCACGGCAAGCCCCCAACTTTCCATATAGGCATGAAATCCACACTGCATGACGAAAAATCTCCGCCCTTTGGTCATCTGGATCGATTCTCGGACCGGTTGACCAGCCAGATGCTCATGAGTCTCGGCACTCACAAAGCGCTTGTGGTGCGGGTTCATGGGAAGCGGGGTGTTGAAGAGGACCCGTGGCCCCAGGTGTGATGTCTCATAGGCTTGGATGTCGTGCATCACAGGATCCATGTTCATCACGACCACATCTGCTCGGTCGCGGACGACTGTGACAAAGGGTAAAAACCGGCAATCTCGCGCTTCGATGGTCGGTGGCTCAAACTTAAACGGCTTGCCCTTGGTCGCATCAGCCAACCAGACGACGGCATTCTTGAGATCTCCGCTCTCCGTTACTTCGAATTCCTTTAAGATTCGCCAGCCGGTCCCGGTCGAAATCCTTCCGCAGTAGACGGGATCTGGAAATGTTACGAGGTTGAAACCTTTGGGAATCGGCTTGCCCGCGGTGATGGCCACTTTTCCCGTGACGGTTCCCCCATCGGTGACCTGAATTTCCTCGTATGCCCAGGCGGTTGCGCCAGTCATCACCAGCCAACCGCACAATAGCAGCAGCCTCTTCATCATGCCTCCAAGATCGATCCGATACAGTGCAGTCTGGTCATCGTACCAAATGCACTACACAAAGCAAAAGGGGGAAGCCTTGCGGCCTCCCCCTTCATTGCTGCATTGCCCTCCGTCTCGGAAGGCGCCGATGCTTACTTCGCTGCGACCGGAATCACCTGCGTCGCATTGTCGAACGAGGCGCTCTTCATGCCTGCGCTCGCGCCCGCGAGAGGCAGCAACCGCTGGTCGCCAGCCGGCAACACGCGGAGGTAGCCCCATTGCCCGGACTGCGAGTACGGCAACCGCTGGTTGCTGTACACATAGTCGCCGGGCAGGCGGTAGGGTCCGCCGGCCGACGGGACGAACGCGTCCAACACTTCGGAGCCGGAGAACTCGACCACGCTGATCTGGTCGGCGCCCCGCATGAACGGCTCGATTGGCCACTCATGTTTCTCGACGCTGAACATGCCGTTCTGCTCGTTATTCGCCCCGATCACGTGAATGCGCACGGGATCGCCCGCATGCGATTCGATGATGGGCGTCGCAGGATCTTCTGGCTTGTCCGCTTTGCACGGCTGGAACACCTTGCCGAGCGAGCAGCCCTGCTCTTCACGATACTTGTACGGCTCCGACCGGTAGTTGACGCCGGTCAAACCCGCCACGTTCTGCACATAGGGCATGAAGCTCGTGCCGATGATGTTGTCCTCGTCCTGGAAGAACAAGGCCACATCACGATAATTCGGCCTCGACTCATTGCCCGGGATCGCGCGGTCGATGATGACATCGGCCGCCCAGGCATTCTTGTTCGAGAGATCGGCACCGGTCTTCGGGTCACGATACTTCGAACCCTTCGGACCGACCACAACGGCGCCGAACAGGCCATTGCGTGGATTCGTCATCACGTTCCCCCAGTCCCAGACCAGCGAGGTCGTCTCGCCGTTGAACGGATCCGCATAGTAGGTGTAAGTCCGTTCTCCGCCGGAAGCGATCGTCTGATCGCCTGGATTGTTGCCGACGTTGGCGCCCATCGAATCCTTCGGATCGAACACCAATCCGATGGCCGAGAAGGAGGCCTTGCTCTCCTTCATCTTGTTCTTCAACTGTACTTTCACGCAATCGCCGACGTTCACGCGGAGCGTGAGCGGCATCGGATGTGATCCGCTCGAAACCTTCGCCGCGTCTTCTTCCAATGCGTATATCTTGGCATCGGGATTGGTGATCTGAATCTTACGCTCGAAGTCCACTTCAATGGCCTCAGGCGCCTTCGCGTTGAAGGTCATGGCGGGATAATCCATCGCCACGACGTTGAAGGTCTTCACCGGGGCGTCCGCCGGACAGACGGGCAACGCCTTGGGAATTTCACCCTTGACCGAAAACCCGGCCGGCAGCTTCTTCAGATCCGACTGTTCCTTGTCATACACCCGGATAATGCCCCAAGCGCCCTCTGAGAATTTCGAGGAACGTCCGTTAAAGTGGATGTAGTCGCCGGCTTGATGCCTCGGACCGCCCGCTTCGGGCACCACCAGGTCATACCGCTCGGCAATACCGATATGAATGGAGTTCTTGCGGTTCGCATCGGACGCATAGCGCTCCGTCCAGAACGTATGGCCGGACAAGGTCCAGGTCATCGTCTCGTTCATGAGCGTATGCAACAGCCGGAACACCATCGTGTCCCCCGTGTACGCACGCAGCAGCGGCGTATAGGGATCTCCGTGGATCTGGCTGTTGAACGCCTGCGAGACATCCGGGTTCGTCGCCAACCGCTGTGCGATGGGGCCGGCCCGGAAGTTCAGGCCGCTGCCCGTCGTGTGCGTCCCGCCGTTCAGGAACGGCATCGGCGTCATGTACAGTTTTTCAGGCATCATGAACGAGACGGTCTTACCCGCCTCGAGCGCCACTTCAACCGGCTGTCCTGGCGGATTGCCCGCCGTCACGATGTTGACGGTGTGCGGCACGGTGTCGTGCACCTGCACCATCAATTCGCGGAAGCTGTTGTTCACGCCGTGTCCCACCGGCTCGTTGGTATGGATGTCCGCGATCGGACCGCTCCGGACGAGCTTGCCGGTTTTCGGATCATGATAGGTCGACCCGACCGGCTCGGCGATGAACGTCCCGAATCCGCCGTGCGGCCACGTCGTGGCGCCGAACGCATGGTCATGCCAGAAGACCGTGCCGACATCCGCATCGACCCAGAACCGCTGCCGGACGAATTCCACCGTCACGATGTCGTTCGCCGGATGATCGCTCTTCAATCCCTTCGTCAACGTGATCGTATTGCCGTTGATCGCCTTGATGCGGGAGATCTCGTTGCCCTTCACATTGTCGGCCCCGACGAGGATCAATGTACCGACATGGTACTGCTTCGCATTCTTTACCGAGAGACTGTTCGAGCCCTTCTTCGCGGCCGCCGTCAACACCGTGTTCATCGGCATCGGCAGGCCCTTCTTGTTCTTCTTCTCCAGCATCGTGAACGGCCGCACCGACTGTTCGTATGAAAAGCCGGTGATCACGCCGTCCGATGACTGGTTGTCGAACTGCAGGAAATGCCAGTGGGTGTTGATCTTCGATGACTGGAAGTTCGTGTAGTCATCGTCATCCCATTCGCTGGTCAGCATCCAATCTACGCAATCATAGATATTGCCTCGGACGACCAACGGATACTTGAGATCGTCGTTGGCCCGGATGGCCGCTTCTTCTTCATGCAGCACGTAAATCAAGCCGTTTGGATCGACCACGGGCGGCTCCTTGCCCTGCGCCTTGGCGATCTTGATCGGCAGCTTGATGAAGTGCACGTTGTAGTTCTTGCGCCCGGCGTTGACGGGACAGAGACTCCAGTTGCCCTGCTCACCCGGCAGCGCCTGATCGACGCTCTCCTCGCCATTCGCATCACGCCGGATCATCTCCAACCAGGGGGCACCGACGTGGTTCGGAGAGAACATGACCCGCTTGCCGAAATGCGGCGTCAGATGCGGCCACCCTACTTTCCCGGTTAGCGGATCGAACATGATCGGATGCCGCTTGCCCGGATGGCTGGACTTATACTTGGGATTGTCGATCGTGCTTTCTTTCTCGCTCATCGCCACATTGCCGTTCCAAGTCCAGTCCAGCACGGTGGCGTCGTAGGATATGATCTGGCCCTTCTCATCGTCCTTATGACCGGGCTTGCCCGGCGTAGGCAGCTGCATTTCCACCCAATCCTTGATCGTGATCGTCGCCGGGCTACCCTTCCAGTTGCTCTTGCCCTTGTCGACGATCTTGAACGGCGTGCCGAACCAATCGACCGTTTGCCCGATCAGCTTGTCGGATGAGATCGGCGCCTTGATGCGGCCCTTGCGATCCGGCAGCTCGCGCAAATCCGGCATCACGTCGTTCCGCAAATCGCCCTGCTGGATCGTGTTGTAGACCCGCCAATACCCCCACATGCCCGCCACATAATGGTGGGCGACGTGGCAGTGGAACAGGAAGTCGCCGGCCAGCTGCTGGCAGAGACCGGAACCGCACTCGGTTTCGAGATCAAGGGCTTCCGACGGTCCGATGACTTCGACGTCAACGCGGTCGGTCTTGGCGCGAATCACCGGGTATTTCACCGGCCCGTTTGTAGCCGTGGCCCAGAGGTTCATGTCATCGATCGCCCGCGGGCTCCGGGGCCATCGAATCGTACCCCCGTGCGGATGATGGCTATGGAACACTTCCGATCCGCCGTGGACCAGCCGGAACTTGGCCGGATCGCCCATGTACGAGCGCGGAATCGTCGGGGACGCGTCGCCAAAGGTATAGGAACTATAGCCCATCGACTCGTCCTCGAAGCCGAAGTACTCGTGCTGCACATGCATGTTGTTGATGCCGAACGGCTCGCTGCGATAGTTGATCGCGCGGCCACCCGGACGATAGGCGTCGGTGAGCGGGTCGCGCTGGGGCAGGAAGTCGCCCTTCTTGTTCAGCGGACGAAACGCTTCATCGCCGACCTCATGATAGATCAGCACGAATTCGCGGAAGTCGGGACCGGTGCCGTTCTTGATGATGGTCTGCCACCCGCTCGTGGCCGGCGTGGGATCGCCCGAGCCCAACGGCTCCAGATAGCTCGAGCCGCGCGGCTCGACGACGAACGCCCCAAAGAGCCCCATGACCGTCAACTCGCGGTCGTTGCTGAAGGTATGGAATTGACGAACGCCCTCTTGCGTGCTCGGATGGATGTACCATTCATAGTCGCCACTCTTGTCCTTGGCGACGATCGTATCGGGGTTGGTCGTCGTTGCCGCGGCGCCGGTCGCGCTGACAACCATGGCGGAGCCATGGATATGAAGGCTGACGTCCTCCCCGCCTTCTAACTTGTTGCTGAGCTTGATCTTGACGCAATCGCCCTGGTTACCGCGGATGACCAGCGGCTGAATCCACTGGGCTTGCACGCCGGGGATTACCGCACCGGGGTCATGGCCTTCCTTGTCGCGAGATTCCTTGTTTGTGTTTTCTTCCGTGCGGATCTTATCGAGATTCTCATCGAGCACGTACATGTAGCCGGGATAAAAATCGAGCCACTGATTGAGCGTGATCTCGACATTGATCGCGGACACGTTGTACTGGCGGACCGGCGCCGTGGCCGGACATTTGCCGCCACCCGTCATGGCCACTGGCTCGACGCGTGGATCGGAGACAAGCAGCATGTCCTGGCCGCCTGCGCCATACTGGTGCATCATCGCGGAGGTGTTGTACATGCCGGTGTTGACGCCCTGCACCTGCGGATCATGGGACATGTGCTCCATGATGCGCTGATGTTGCTGCTCGACCATCGCGGCACGCTCGCCCTTGCCGGACATTGTGTCTTCGACGATCGTCTGCCCTTTGAGTTGCTCCGCCCAGGCGGGAAGCTGATGAGTCATCGCCCCATGGGACGATGCGTTTTCGGCAGATGCGAGCGGAGCCCAGAGCAGGGCCGCGGCCGCCATCACGCCAAGGGTGTAGGTGGGTCGAAAAACCCCTGTCAGATGAGAAAGCATGGACTGGCCTCCTTGCTTGTAAATTATGAGTGGACGACTAACAGAGTGCGAACAAATATATATAGGGCCGATAAGAAAAGACTGCGTCTCGGACGAAACCTCCCCGCGCAAAGCCTCCTCTGGGCCGCGAGGGAATCGGAAAGATACGCAAGTTTTCCAAGGCTGTCAATCCCCTTGATCCCACTGGTATTATTGACAGTGCGACCCTGGTTTCAGCGGTCGTGTAGCTGAGTCTTTTGCCTCAGGTCGCAGGGCTTCTTCTCCTCTCGTTCCCCCCCTGTTTGTGAGATAATCTTTCTCATGATCCTCAAACGTTGGCTGGTCGGCGACCCCATCAAGACCGCCCAAGCCGCACACGAACGGCTCTCCAAACGGCTCGCCCTAGCCATCTTTTCATCCAATTCGATCTCCTCGGTCGCATATGCCACAGAGGAGATTCTCTTGGTATTGATTCTTGCGGGGACTGCGGCGCTGGCATGGTCCATTCCTGTCAGTCTGGCCATCCTGTTTCTGGTCATCGTATTGACCATTTCGTACCGCCAAATAATTTATGAGTATCCGGAGGGCGGCGGCGCCTACATCGTGGCGCGCTCCAATCTGGGCGAGATGCCCGCGTTGATCGCGGCCGCGGCGCTCATGATCGACTATGTGCTCACCGTCGCCGTGAGCGTCGCGGCCGGAGTCGCCGCAATCACCTCGGCGGTCCCCGAGTGGTTCGGCCATCGGACAGCGTTGGGCTTGCTGTTCACCCTCTTCATCGTGGTCGTGAATCTCCGTGGGGTGCGGGAATCGGGCAAGTTTTTCGCGGTGCCCACGTATTTGGCCATCGGAGGCTTGGGCCTCATGGTCGTGGCGGGCACCTATCGATCCCTCTCGAACGCCAGCATCCTGCTTCCTCCGGTCACTCCAACCGGGCTGAATAGTGGAACCGAAGCCTTGACGCTGTTTCTTATCTTGCGTGCCTTTGCAGCAGGTTGTGCGGCGGTCACCGGAATGGAAGTGATTTCGAACGGCGTCAAAGCCTTTCGTCCACCGGAATCCGGGAATGCCGCCACCACCATGGTGTGGATGTCCGTCATCCTCGGATCGCTGTTCATGGGCATCAGCTTGATGGCCTACCATTACGGCATCATCCCGAAGGAGGATGAGACCGTGGTCTCACAACTGGCCCGCCTGACGTTCGGGAGCGGTCTTGTCTATTACGTGATCCAAGTGGGAACCATGATGCTACTCGTGCTGGCGGCCAACAGCGCCTTCGCCGGCTTCCCTCATTTGGCATCTATTTTGGCGAGGGACGGGTTTATGCCCCATCAGATGGCCACGTTCGGCGATCGCCTGGTCTTCTCCAACGGCATCATTATTTTAGGATTCTTTGCCTGTGTTCTGCTCGTGATCTTCCAAGGCGACACCCACGCCCTCATTCCACTGTATGCCATCGGCGTCTTCGCGTCGTTCACCTTGTCCCAGGCCGGGATGGTCCGCCGTTGGCTGGCGAAGAAGGGATTGCACTGGCGGAAGAAATTGATCGTCAACGGAATCGGCGCCATCACGACGGGCATCGCCACAACCATCATCGCCTCGACCAAATTCATGCAAGGGGCCTGGATTGTCTTTTTGCTCGTCGCAGCCCTCATTATGATGTTCCGGGCCATCCGCTCTCACTATAAGGCCGTCGCCGAGCAAGTCCAATTGACCCGGGACGCCCGTCCACCGCGCCCGCGCCGTAACCTCATCCTCATTCCCATTGGCGCGGTCAACAAGGCGGTCGTGCGAGCCGTCGATTATGCGAGAAGCCGGGGAGGCGAAGTGCGTGCGGTGCTCATCGATGTAGACAAAGAAGAAACGGCCGTTGTGGAAATGAAATGGGCGCAATGGGGCTGCGGCGTTCCGTTGATCGTATTGCCCTCTCCCTACCGGTCGATCTTGGGCGCGCTGATGGACTATGTTGAAGAGAACCTCGACAAAGATCCGGAATGCTGGATTACTGTGGTCCTGCCGGAGATTCTGCCGGCCCGCTGGTGGCAGAATATTTTGCACAATCAACGGGCGTTGCTGCTCAAAGGCGCCCTCTTGTTCAAAGATCGCGTCGTGTTGACCGACGTCCCCTTCCACCTGACGAGGTAATCATGAGCCAACGGCCATACAGTGTGAGGCATCTAGGGCGTTGGACTTCCTATGTGGTCCTGTGCGGGAGCGTGCTCATGGCTAGTGCGCCGGTGCACGCCTTTACGATCACGGAACCTGCGCCAGGTGCGAAGCTGGCAGCCGGACAAACGGTGACCGCTCACGTGGACCTCGGAAACGACATTGGTATCGTCAAGGTCCGGTATTATTGGTACCGTGAGCAGGACGAGACTCTCGTTCAGCAAGATGAAACCGACTCCGGACCGTCGAAGTCCGGTGCCAAAATCTCAATGGACAAGTTCCTTCAAAAGGACAGCGTGGTCGGCGGTTCCGTGGTCTCGCTGCCGGTGCTCGTCTCTACCGGAGACATGGACCCGGCCTTCGGCGGTCCTCTCAAGGTTCCCTCGGATGCCATCGGACCAATGCGGTTGCTCGCCGTGGCCGATATCTCGCGCGGCCGGCTCGGCACCAGAACCGTTTTCGACGAGATCACCGTAAATAGCGAACCCAAAGCTCAGCTTCAGACCATTGATTTTGAAACGGACAAGCCCTTGCTGCTCGGACGGGAGGGTCAATCCGCCACTTACGGCCAGGTGGATGTCCTCGGCAAGATCTTCGAACTTCCGGTCGTCGGCGATTTTGACGACAGCGTGTCGAGACCGCTCACAGCCCCGTCATCGGGAACCAGCTATCACTCGTCCAATGACAAGGTCATCCAGGTCCTCCCGGACGGCATGCTCAAAATCGTCGGGAATGGGAAAACCGTGTTGACGGTGAAGAACCGGGGGAAAGAAGCATCGTTGGACGTCCACGTGGCGGTGGGTGACGAACCTAACGAGCCGCCGGTTGCAGTGGCAGGAGCCGACCGCACGGTGAAATCGGGCGCGAAGGTGGAGTTGAACGGCTTGGGCAGCCACGACCCTGAAGGCGAAGCGCTATTTTATACCTGGAGCCAGGTCCGGGGAGCGAAAGTGCCGCTCCTGGATCTCAACATGCCGAAGGCTTCCTTCCTCGCACCCTCGGTCTCAGAGCCGAAACTCTTCCGCTTCAGATTGCGAGTGACGGATAAAAAGGGGGCGGACAGCATGCCGGCGTTTGTGGACGTGACGGTCGAACCATAGACGCCCCTAATCAGAGAACTTGCGGGTCCTGTCACGGCAAACAGCCCCACCATGCTCGCACCCCCGCCCGGTGGGGGTCCCTCGCTCCGCGCGGTGGGGCGCCCCGTTTGCCGCGCCACCCGCAGATAGCGGCTGATATTTCCTGCCACCCTATCTCGAAGTTAATGCGACTGTTAACCCACAAGTCACCGGCACACATTAACAGAGCAAGAGAGTTGAAGCAGATGGCGAGAGAGAGCTAGATGGTAACGACACCCCCAGAGAACCCGGAGAGGAGCTTATTTTGAGCCGAGCTCTCGCTCGAAGCCCGGCAAGATGGCTTTAAAGAACGCGTTTTGGATGAGGCCGATGACGATCTGGATAATCTCGGTCTGAGGCCGGTTCGTCCGTCCCGAAACATTCGCTTTGGTCGCGACTTCCTGACGCGGGACGTTTTCCAGGAAGGCCGAGAGGTCTTCGATCGCGCCCTCTTTGACCTTGTCCAACGCCGGCTTGTCGCGATCCTGTGCCTGATCATAGACCTTGAGTTTCCTGACCAACGGCTTCACATAGCCTCGGATGGAACCGTCATCGAGTCTGATATCCGCGTAGCAGGAGAAGACTCCTCCCACGACATCAAACTTGCCATAGGCTCGCAACAGATTATTCATTGAGCGGATTTGCGTGTCGGCGATTTTGATTTTGAGCTCAATATCCGGAGAGTCCCCTGGCGGACGCATGATGGCGGAGATCTGGGTTTCACCCGTCCCCATGAATTTCCCGCGGATAGCCATCGACGCCGGCCCCTCGCGCAACTGGTTGCTGTAGTGCTCCAGCGTGACGTCGGCATCCGTGAGGTAGACCCGGTACTCAGGCGTCGCGGCCTGATTGACAAACCCGAGCTCGGCACCGTCAATGCGGATCTGCTCGACGCGCACGAGGGTGTCTTCGTTCGCATTGATCGATTTCGCGGTGTTGACCGTCGCCTTGGCTCTTGCGGCTTCTGCCCGTTTCGTCTGTGCGGCATGCACGTAGTCCATATGCAGCCCGTCGATAGTGAGGTGCTTCAAGTTCACCACCTTCACCGACGGACTATATTCGACCGACCCTTCCGCCGACATCGTGCCGCCGCTGAGCTGCACGTTGTATCGGGCCGTCACCGGAATCAATGTCCCTAACGAGACGCCGTCCATCACGATATCGGCTTTCACGGCTACGTGCGGTTCGGCGAGAAAGTCGGCGCGTCCGTCGAGGCGGATTGTTCCGGATTCGAAGAGTGTGCCTTTCAACCAGAACTCCGAGGGATAGTCCTGACCGGCAGATTGTACGTTGCGGATGTTGGAGGCATAGAGATTCATGTGGCGTATGCGAAGCGGCTGTTCGGGCTTCGCTTCATCGAGGTATATCAGTTCGGCGTCCGTGATCGTGACCTGATTGATCTTGAACGGGTACACGCTTTCCACCGCATCCTGCCAGCCGCGGTCTTTGACAGCCCTGTCGCTGCCGGTTTCCTGCCTCGCGAGTGTCCTGGTAAGGTGAAATCTGGGCCGTTCGATCTCATGGTCGTTAACCAAACGTCCGGACAAGAGCGCCCTCCAATGGACGCTCGCCGACCAGCGTGCAACCGTGGCCACCGGAGGATCCGGCTCACCCGTACGCACGAGTCGGATGTCGTGCAGATCCAGTGAAGCTCCGATAGGATGAAAATCCAGCGCGCCGATGTGCACCCTGTAGCCCTTGAGGCTCCGGTTCATTTTCTGCTCCACATAGGCGCGCAATGGCTCATCGATCAACAGGGCGGCCGCAAGAAGCACCACCAAAAGTGCGGCGACTCCCACCAGGAGCTTTGTCACAACACGCGTCACCATAGCCGCCCTCCGCCCCCAGTGTAGCGGCCGGTAGACCTCGGCGGAGCTAGGGGAACATGCAGGTTGGGTGGCTGCTTACGCTTGGTCGAGCCTCATCGGACCGTACGTGTGGCGGGCTTGACGGAGTTCGAAGAGATGCCGACGCAAGGAGGGGCCATGCAGCGACGCAAGCACTGTCCGGCGGTGGTGAGACATGTGCTGTTCCGCCTTCGCAATGGCCTCTTCGAGGTGTTTAACCAGACGGGCCCCCGAGGCTGTCATCCATTTGAGATGCCGCCCGGCATACTCGAGGTCGCCCAGCGAGTAGCGGACTGATTCGATTTCTTCCAGACAGCGGAAGCGTGCGCGAAGGAGGTGCCGCGCAGTGAGCCCTGCTTTCCGCCATTGCCTTTTGCCCTGCGCAGTCTCGGCCCATGCCGACAGCCTCGCGAAGAGCAGCGCACCCATCGTGAAGGTAAACGTGGCATGAAGGATCCCCCGAATGGGCCGCAGGCTCCTCCGCCAGGGCGAGTAAAAGATCTGCTGGTTGCGGTCGCCGTGATAGAGGACATGCTTCCGCAAGAGCAGATTGAGATGGTGATGACTGTTTTCATGGATCAAATCGTCGATGAGGTCGAGGTTGTCACGGTCGAAGCAGTTGATGAATGAAAGGCCGGGCCGATGACGGTAACTAAAGCTGACGATGCCGGGAGCCTTGAGCGGTATGACACGTGACGTGAGGAGCCTCAGCAATGCGTGGCCTTCCGGCCAGGCCAGTTCGATCGTCTGACATGCCCGGCCGAGACGGGCGATCTGCTTGGTCTCGGTGGCTGAAAGCGCCTTCGGCTGACGGGCCTTCCCATAACGGAGCGTAGGGCCGACGGTGAGGAATCCCGACGGAACGGCGAGGGCGTCAGTCGCTTCCCGGCGCGACCAGTGCCAGTGCATGGCAGTTCCTCGCCATGCGCAGAGAGGAAATGACCGGCCAGCGTGCAGTGCGATCTCATTGTTTCGCAGCACAAAGGTCACACGCCGCGACCGTCGCCCAATGGCCCTTCGGACGGAAGCGGGTGCAATCAGGGCGCTCCCGTCGATGCCGACCGGAACGGTATACGACTGTTCGGCCCGTTCATACGAGGACTCGAGGCGGCCGGACACGGCCCAGGAACGCCGACCCTGCCGATTTACCCATTCGAGCGCCCGTCGCGGATCGAAGAAGAGCGATTCCTGGGTGATCTCGAGGGACAGTCGCTTGCACAACCATTGCAGCCGTCCCGTCAGTCCATAGGACTGCGCCCGCCCGCGTGGAAATAATTCGTCAAGGTAGCTGTTTTCGAAAAAGTTTTCCTCACATTCCGCATAAAGCTGCTCGGCAAAGCCTCGCTGATCGCGATCGTGCCGGATCTGCACCAGAAGGTCGAGAAAATAGACCAGGTCGTTCAGCGCTTCAATCCATCCGACCACTTTCCAATTCGAATAGAGCGTGCGATCCAAGCTCTGCGCCAGAAACCGAAAATAGTCGACCGGAAGGTCGAGCTGATCCGCCAGATCTCCATAGTGACGCGCGATGTCTCGGCAGAGTCCAAGCAAGAGACTGCGCATCGATTGGCGGAATTCGACCTGCAAGCGGCTGAGTCCCGCCGCGCCGAGCCACGACATCGTCTTCCTCGATGAATGGAACGGCGACTCTACCGGAGCGCGGCGGTGGCCGCAAGGAGAGGCTAGAACGATTTCGAGGGAAGATAGCCGGCGTCGTCGAGGCGGAGCTCGCGAACATGTCCCATGAAGTGGCGTGTGAATGACCGTTGGACCGAGTCTTCAAGCACCGGGCTTGTTCCTGTCACGATGAGAAAGGGTAGTTCATCCTTCCACAACAAGTGCCCATCACTGTCGATCATGTAGAGAAACAGACGCCGCCGTTCATCGGTTTTCCACCCCCACTCGCTTGACCGTAACGACGTAGCGCCGATGACATATCCGTACAGAACCGCATCCACGGCAAGGCCACGTGACAGCTCACGCGCCCACAGTGCTCGCTCCCGATCTGGTGCGGCAACCCTCAACGGACGCTGTGGCTCAGTGGGCGTCACGACTCGCAAGGCGGTTTCCCCTCTCAGAAGCTTGGTCAACCTTGCACCCATCTCCTCATCGCCATCGATGGGCATCAGCGCCACGCTGTTCAAGGAAAGACCTTCAACAACCGCGGTGAAATGTTCCGTCGAGACCCATGATTCTTCGAAGGCCTGAAACTTGACATCGCTCGCTCTCATGGAATCGGCACCAACCGCTGCAACCCATGCGGCGGCGAGACAACCCTGTTGTAGGAAGGTCACTGATAGGATCAGGACCCCCAGAATCGTCATGTTGCACTCTCGAGCAGTACCTAATAGGTTCATGTCCACAATTCACGCAAAAGGCATACCCTTGGCCGTTGAGACGATGTAGTGGCCTACCTCCTGGTTTTTTCAGTAGTTCATGAACGCGCCTTCCCCACCTGGGGCAGTATTACCCTCCCGACGTACGCAAAAGGAGGCAGCATGCACGGATTAAAGTAACGTGGCCTCCGCCTATGGCGCAGCGGGATCCTTGGTTCTTGTGCTGCTGTGGGTCTACTATTCGGCGCAGATCCTCTTATATGGTGCCGAGTTCACCCAGGTGTATGCGAACCGTATCGGTGATCGGATTGTTCCGGCTCCCGACGCGCGAGTGACGGATCCTCGGAAAGCGGATGCCGATCGGGCTGGACAAAAGCCGGCCCACGCTCCAGATCGTGCCGCCTAGCTGGCCCGACAATGATTCATCCTGTAGGCCTGACCTCTCCGGACCCATCTTCATTCACGGATGCCAAAGTCTCCCTTGCTTCCGCGTCTGCTGCAGGCGGGAAAAAACCGGATTTGGTATTGCCGCGAATCGCGCGTCTTCCGGTACCCGCTCGACCACACGCCGCTGCCACTCCCCACCATCTTTCGAAGAAACTGCCTCGGCCGCCCGATGCCTATCGGACGGTGGCAGTCGAGCGAGGGCAGAGGGCGTTCACCTATCACCTACGTCGAAGGCGGCCGCCTCCTGCGCTATTGCTGGCTCATCGAGCGCCAGACACGCGGGGAAGATGGTGGGTGGAGCACGTATGCTTTCCTCCTCCCGACACGGCCGTCCTATTTGATCACTTTACGCATCCTCTCGCGAGAGGCCGCGGACTGTACCTTCAAGCCATATGCCGGCTCTTACACGACGCACGGGGAAGTGGCAGGCGCCCGCCAGGCCTATGTCACTTTCGGCTCAAACGGCCCATCGCGGCACGTGATCGAAAAAGTGGGATTCCAGCAGTGAGATTCCAGCACGAAGGTAGCTTGTTCAAGGAGCGACGGCTGGTTTGGTCAAGACCCTATGCGGTCAGCGCAGGTGGTCCGTTCCCGACCGCGTTGCTCTGAGGGCTGTATATGCCACCGGCAGCTTCAAGTTGCACGCGTCGAGCGCGCGCGCTGACGCTGACGACGCGTCCGGGCTGGAGCGAGAGACGGGGCAGGGGGACCGGACGCTGCGCTGTTCGGCAATCGCTTGACGGACAACAAGAGCTGTGCCCGCCGGATTGCGTCCAGCAACGCTTGTCGTTCCACTTCCAGACGCTTAACGCGCGGCGAGCGGTTCACAAAACGCTCGGCGGCGTTGGTAATCCCTTCAAACGATTCCCATGGATCCTGTGAAGGACGAGGTTTCATAGGCTTCCCCTTCTCCCTACCTGCCAACCCGCCAACAAGTGAACTAAAAGGTTCCCTAGTTGAGAGACCGAGTGCTCAAGTCCTTAGGCTAATGGCTTCATACGCCAGGCGGTCGACACCCAAGAATCAGGGGTGTGCCTAGTGGTTGGGCTCACTCCGAGGCACTAGAGTCAGAGATTGATACGCCCTCGCCGTCTTGGCAGCTGAAGGCTCTCGAGCGTTTTCACGGCAATCCGGGCAGATCATTGTCTCATCTAAATGGAGGTTTCTATGAGGTACGCCAACTGTATGAAGACTGCGATCGGCGGTCTTTCTCTTGTTCTACTCTTGTCGGCCTGTTCCTCCGGATCCAAGTCGAAGACCACGGCGGGTCCTCCGTCGCAGGACACTTCGCGGGGGGGCAGGGCTGCTCTTTCCCCGCCCAGCGATCTGCCGCGAAGCGACGTGGTCAGCGATCGTGGCACCACTCCAGGCAAAACGCATGATTCGACCAACCGAGCAGGGCTCTCGGATCGTTCGCCGGAAATCGCGGCAGCCTGCCCGTCGAAAGTCGACGCTGACGGTAAGGTCGTATTCGATGATCCCACCTGTCCGGATCGCTATCGCCGCCAGGCGGGAACCACCGCAGCAGGCGGTGCTGCAGGACTGGCGGCAGCCTGTTCTTCGCACAACGATGCCACCGGCAAGATCATCTACGATGATCCGGCTTGTCCGGATCGCTATCGCAGCCAGGTGGGTACCACCTCCGAAAAAGAACGTGCGGGACTGGCGGCAGCCTGTTCTTCGCACAACGATGCCACCGGCAAGATCATCTACGATGATCCGGCTTGTCCGGATCGCTATCGCAGCCAGGCGGCTGCGATGTCATCTATCCGTGAAGCCCGTGTCAGACTTTCGCGGGCCGCCGGCATCAAGGTATGGGACACGGCGCCTGGTGCGGGCACGAAGACGGGAACGCAGGTTTCTCCTTCCTCGGCACAGGGCGTGGATCCTCAGTGTATCGATGAGCTTGAGAGACAATGCGGAGAGGTTCAGCCTGGCAGCGGGCGTATCCAACAGTGTTTTGACGACAAGATCAACAACTTTTCACCGATGTGTCAGGAGAAGCTGAAGGAGGGAAAGGCCGCGATCGCTGCCGCTATATTGACGAACAGGCATGACAAGGAAGTATCAGGGAATGCCAGTGATAGCCGCCAGACGGGAACTAAGGCTGATTACGCGGGAGTGGACCCACGCTGTCCTTCGACACTCGATGCGAAAGGCAATGTGATCTATGCTGACTCAGGCTGCGCACACCGGTACTACTATCAGACAAAGGAAAATGCCTATTACGATCGCTATGCGGATAAAGCAGCTAAACACGCCCGGGCGGCAGAGATCGCTGCCATCCAGGGTAACGTGCCGGACATGATCCAAAACGCCGAACAGTCATTGGACCATGCGAAGGAGGCGCGGCGCTCCGGCAATAATCCTGATCTGGCTGCAGGCATCGCGGCCCTGAGGCAGTCGATCGCACTGGGACAAAGCAACGAAGTGGCTCGTTCGACGTCATCCCCAACGAGTACTGCCGCCGCCGCGACGCCGCGCACCGTCAAGGGCGAGTTGTCCCAAAAGAAGGACGTGACGAGAGCCGATGGCGGCGAGTCCTACGTCTTACGGGACCCGGAAAACCGCGAAATTCCAATCTCGTTGTCCCCCGAAATGAGCCGTCAGGTTCAGGTGGGAGATGTCGTGGAAGCGCAGGTTGACTCGAACGGGCAAGTGACGTCGATTACCAAGGCCCAGTAGGACGAGGGGCGGAGCCGGTATCACGGCTCCGCCCCCCTCTCGCGATGGTGACCTATTTGTCTGCCCCAATGGGAGGCAGATTGATGCCGAACCGTTCGAGTCCCATGATCACGGTCAGGGCTGACGGTGAGTGCTGAACAATTTCCTTCTGCACTTCGATGCGGCGCAGGTCTACAAATTCCGGGGCAGTCAGGCCGAGCGATTCTCGATAGGCCCGGTCGGCAATACCCCGCTGCTTTTCGGCCTTTTCGCGGGCCTCTTCCGCCTTCTGGAACTCCACCATCGTGATTTTGCGCTGTTCCTGCACAATCGTTTGTGTGGTCTGCTCCACGACGCCCTTGGGCGGTAGGATGCTGCCGACGACGACGCGATTCAACCGCACCGGGATGTTCTGTTTTTCGATTAATTTGGTCTGCACTTCTCTTGCAATGGCTTCCTGTAATTTTGTGCGCGTGGTCGGATCGGTGGTCAATTGGAAGAGCGGATATTTCTGCACCTCTTCCCGGACAAACGTCCGGAAGGCTTCCTTCATGTTATTGTGATACCAATTCGGGCCATAGCGCGCGATCAATTCCGGTGAACGACCTTCCACGACGTTCGCGATCATGAAGGCGTCAAAGGAGACCGGGGCGTTTTCGGCGGAGATGATGTCGAAATGTTCAGAGTACTGGACCGGCCGGACGTCTACATCCACCACGTGCGTAGTCGGCGCCAGCCAGACACGTCCTGTCTTTGATGGAACCGGATCCACGCCGCCATGCCCGAAGAAGAACGGCTGCTCCACGAGCACGCCTTCGTGTCCCGCATCGATCGCCGCACAGCCTGACAGCCCCAGCAGCCCAACTCCTCCTACGATTGCCAGAATGCGTCCCATTGGTCCTTTCATAGCCCCCCTCCTCTGCGTGTGTTCCGATCGATGGTTCGGACGGCGTTGTGGAATGGTTACAGTCTAGGCTCCGGTCATCTGGTAGGTTTACCTTACGAAGCGCTCACGATCAAAGTCAAACCGAAGCGGGTCCGGAAAACGAGGAGAGACAAGGGTTGCAGAAGATTATGAGATTCCGGCTTGCCGTTGGAGCCAACGCACGTAGCGGATGATCTGCTCGACGTCTGCAGGGGACACCGCATCGATTTTCGGCATGTTACCGAACTCCCAGTGATGGGCCTTCACGCCGAACTCCGCAGCGCGCAAGAAAGCCGCGTCGCCATGATGATTCGGCTCATAGATCTTATGGACCAGAGGAGGACCTTGCTGAGTTCCCGTAGCCTGTGGACCATGGCAGGCGGAGCAATGGGCGTTGAACTTGGCCTCGCCAACCTGCAATTCCGACGGAACCGTGCCCCCACCGACCGCGGACTTCGGCTGAGAGGAGTCGCATCCGGCCACCGCAGACAGGCCGAGCGTAAGCCCAAGGATGGACAACGACATGGAAAGCGTCTGTCTGAGGAAGACTTGGATCAACGCTGCTCTCCTTGCCGCCCAGCGTTCGTCTCGAACTGCTCGCGCAGCATTTTCTGGGTCCGCTGGAGCGTCATGCGGCGATAGAGGCGCGCGCCGATCGGCGCGATGACGATCAGTCCGATCGTCAAATACATGAAGAACTCTTCCGGCGACACGCTCATGCTTCCAACCGCTCCATGCTCAGGAGTCAGGCCGATGGTGCACGCCCGACGAACGTAGTCCGCTCAGAGTACTGCATACCTGGTAGGATCCTCAACCCCGGCCTTCGCAAATCCTTCTCGTCGGATGACACAACTATCACACCGTCCGCATGCGAGGTCGCCAACCGGATCGTAGCAGCTATGGGTGAGGTGCAACGGGGCGCCGAGCCTGACGCCGGTTCGAATGATGTCGGCCTTGGTCATGTCAAGCAAGGGGGCACAGACCTGCAGCGCGGTTCCCTCCACACCGGACTTCGTTCCTGCAGCGACGGCCCCTTCGAATGCCCGGATGAATTCCGGCCGGCAGTCCGGATAGCCGGAATAATCCAACACGTTGGCCCCGAAATAAATCAAGGACGCGCCCTCGGCTTCAGCGTGGGCCGCAGCAAGAGAGAGAAAAATCAGGTTCCGGCCGGGCACATAGGTAACTGGAATCCCGCGACTCCGTTCCTCGCTGCGACGGTCTTTTGGAACCGGCAACTCGCCCGTCAACGCGGAGCCGCCCAGCGCCCGCAGATTTACAGTAAGGACGGTGTGCTTGGCCGCGTGCATGGCGGCGGCCACCTGGCGAGCCCGTCCCACCTCGACGGCATGACGCTGGCCGTAATCGACGGTCAACCATAAGAGCTCATGCCCGGCCTCCCGCGCCAGGGCGGCGGTCACGGTCGAATCAAGTCCCCCGCTCGCAAGAACGACAGCGCGGTTGGAAGTTCCAAGAGGGGCCATTGACGTGAGCCTCGTGGCGACCGTGCCAACAGGAAGGTGTGCGCGCCGGCGGATTGATGCCAGTGCAGGCGTCAGGCGGGAGGGGCAGAAGGACCTAGTCGCGCTCTTCTTCTTTTTCGATCTTTTCCAGAAGTTCCTCTTTGGCCTGACACTCGACGCAGAGTTTTGCAAAGGGCACGGCTTCCAAACGCCGCTCGCTGATTTCGACGCCGCACTCGGCACAGATCCCGTATGTCCCTTCGTTGAGCCGGGTAAGGGCTTCATCGATGGCCTGCCGCCGTCGATTGCGCATTTCCATGAGCGATATGCCCAACTCACGGTCCAGATCCATGAGGGCCTGATCGCCGACATCTCGGGCCGATTCGAGGCGGCGCTGCTGATCTTCCGTCAAGGACTGTCCCAGACTGCCTTCGATTTCCTTGAGGATTTCGTGGCGTTTGCGCAGCAGCATGTGCTGCAGCGCTTCGCGGCGTTGCTCCCGGGCTTCACGCTCCTTTGCGGATTCCTTCGGCTTTGCGGCCAGCGGTGACACGGCCATACTTACCGGCTTCTCAATGACGGCCGCCTCCGCCGGTCTGACTTTTGGCACAGGCTTGGTTGTGGGTTTCGTCTTATTCATAGTTTTCTTCTTCGGAGGTGTTCTCGTCGCCATCGCGTTGTCCTCTCCCCTGGGTAAACGCCGGACGGCAAAAAAAGTTCGGCATCTATAACACGGCTGCTCCGAGTTTGACAAGGGGTTGTAGGAGGACGACCGGCGCCCCCTAGGGATAGATGATCGTGGAGTGCACGGGATAACCGATCAGCTTTTGCCGGCCGAGCAGGCTTTTCAGCTCGACCAGAAAATCGAGCCCGACGATTTCGCCGCCCAACTGCCTGACGAGCGAGACGGTGGCGGCAGCGGTGCCCCCCGTGGCAAGCAGGTCGTCGACGATCAGCACGCGTTCGCCCATCCCGATTGCGTCGCGATGGATGGCGAGGGAGTTGGAGCCGTATTCGAGGCTATATTTGACTTCAAAGCTGTCGGCAGGCAGCTTCCCCGGCTTTCGAACCGGGACGAAGCCCGCATTGAGCCGTTGCGCCAAGACTCCCCCATAGATGAAGCCGCGAGATTCGATGCCCACCACCTTGGCGACCCGCTGCTCTCCATAATACGCGACCAGCCCGTCGGCGATCGCCGAGAAGGCCTTGCTATCTTTGAGCAGCGTCGTGATGTCGTAGAAAAGAATGCCGGGTTTGGGGAAATCGGGAACTTCGCGGATAAGCGATCGATACTCAGCAGCGGTCATTGGCTCAGAGCAAGTCCGATTGTGTCAGCGTTTTGCGCTCGATGGTATGGCGCAGACGGCTCAAGGCGGCCATTTCGATTTGCCGGACGCGTTCGCGGGTCAAGCCCATGTCACGTCCGATCTCCTCAAGCGTCCGCGCCTCGCTACCGTCGAGGCCAAACCGCGACACAATAACAGTTTGCTCTTTCTCAGGCAACTCCTTCACCCAGGTCATCATTTCGGCCCGCCGCATCACTCCTTCCGCAGTATCCGCAGGCGAGACGCTCATCGGATCTTCGATCACGTCGCGAAGGAAGGTGTCGGCCCGATCGTTGATCGGACTGTCGAGCGAACAGGTGGTGCGGACGACCTGCTTCAGATCGAGCACTTCCTCCTCGGTCGTTTTCATTTTCTGCGCGACCTCTTCGGCGGACGGCTCCCGCCCCAGTTCCTGGACAAGCGCTTCGACCTTGTTCAGATAGCGGTTCAAGCGCTCGACGACGTGAACCGGTAGACGCACGAGCTTGCCCTGATTAATGATCGCCCGCTCGATGTATTGCCGGATCCACCAGGAGGCATAGGTGCTGAAACGAAAGCCCCGTTTGTAGTTGAACTTCTCGACGGCCTTGATCAGCCCCAGATTCCCCTCTTCGACGATATCCGAGAATGGAAACCCCCGATGAATGTAGCGCTTGCCGATGCTGATGACGAGGCGCAAATTGGACTCGATCATTTGCTGGCGAGCCTGTTCGTCTCCGGCCATGACCCGTTTGCCCAGCTGTTGTTCTTGCTTGAAGGTCAGCAGTGTCGAGCGGCGGATCTCGCGGAGATAGCTCTTGAGGGTATCCAGACCTTCCGACCGGCCACGGGATTTCTCGTCGTCGGAAGCCTGGTCGAGGTCGGCGGCATCCTCCTCATCATGGTCCGAGTGGTGTCTTCGCGCTTCACTCTGGTCTGAGAAATCGTCCTGTCTGCTCGCCATTCCGACCTCAGCTCAACACGGCCCACTAATACCAGACGGCAAAGTCTGCGTGGCGACCTGTCGCCGGTACCCATTCGACGCGGACATCGGTAACCCTCGAAGCCGGCGGACCGACCTTCAGCGCCGCGATCAGCGACATGATTTGATCCTTCGCACCTTCGGCTTCCAATTCGACTCGTCCATCCTCGCAATTTCTCACACCGCCGACCAGACCGCGGTCGGTAGCGGCGCGGACGGTGAATGCCCGATAGCCGACGCCTTGGACTCGTCCTGCAACCGAGATCCTGGCCCGAACGGTAGAGTCACTCGCATCAGTCATCGTCCGGCCACTCGCTCGACGTAAGGGATCCTCTCACACCTGGATAAACGCGTCACGTGATTTGCAATTCTATGCGCGGAAACTTTGTATGGATTGTACGTGTCTTCAATCAGAGGGAGCAATGACGACCGATACTCGGAGTCCGCGACGGGACCTGTGTGCTACAATCGCCGGCCGTTGTCTTCGGACGATCAGCATACTTCATCTCTCAATCCTGCGAAGCCCGGGCAACATGGCACTGAGCGCTACCGAAATTGAGCAGGTGCTTCACGAGATCGCTCCCCACCTTGTTCAGGGACGGATTCAAAAGATACACCAACCCGGCGATCGCCTCCTGATCTTCGACATTCGCATGCCAGGCGAAACGCATAGGTTGCTCATTTCCTCCGAACCTGATACCGCACGACTACATCTGCTGTCCCGCCCATTGACAAACCCGGCCAGTCCTCCGTCGTTTTGCCAATTCCTTCGCGCACAGGTTCAAGGCGCCCGACTCACGGAGATGCAGCAACTCGGACATGACAGGATTGTCACGATGACGGTGGCGACCAGGCACGGGCCCAGAACCATCGTCTGCGAATTCACCGGGCAGCACGCCAATGTCCTCCTTCTGGATGAACGGCGCGATATTTTGCGAGATCTCAACCGGCAGCGAGAGCTTGTCGGTCGTCTGTACGAAGCGCCTCCGCCGCGCCGGTCCACCCAGGAGAAGGCCCCTCGCTTCAATCCACAGGGAGCCACCCACCGTTTTCCGGTGTCTCAGGCGATTGAAGCGCATTATCAGGACAAGGAACGAACGCTGGTGGGAGAACGCGCGCAACAGGAGCGGCTGCGCGTGCTCAAAAAATCGCTCGCAAAAACGCTGCGCCGGATCGATGCATGGCGGCAGGATCTCACCAAGGCCGCTGCCTACCGCAACTACGCACGGTACGGCGAGCTGCTCAAGGCGAACTTGACGTCCACCACCGCAGGCATGAACCGGATCACGCTCATCGATTATTACGATCCGTCGCTTCCTGAAGTCACTCTCCCGCTCGACCCGACAAAGTCAGCCCTTCACAATATGAACGAGTATTTCAGAAAGCATCGCAAGCACCTGTCAGCCGAACGAGAATTGCCTCCCCGAATCGCCGCCGCCGAACAGGAAATCGAGGCCTTGCAGCGGGAGATCACATCCATCAAGGAAGGCACCTGGGCGGCCTCTCTGCCCACGAGCCCCGCTCCCTTGACCGGCAAGACCGACTCGAGCCTCCGGCGATCGGCTCACAAGCGAAAAGGTCCGTTTCGGCGGTTCATGTCCGCCGACGGTCTGCCCATTTTCGTCGGACGCAACGCCCAAGAGAACGAGGAGCTGACATTTCGTCTGGCAAAGAGCGACGACTTGTGGCTCCACGCCAGAGGCGCTGCAGGGTCTCACGTCGTCGTACGACTGGCCAAGGGCGCTGATCCACCGCCGGAGACCTTACGGGATGCGGCGACGCTCGCCTTGCTCTATAGCGACCTGAAGAAAAGCGGGAAAGGCGAAGTCATCTACACGAGGCGCAAATGGGTGAAGGCTGCCAAAAGAGAGGCGCCTGGGGCCGTGCTGGTGACCCATGAGCAGTCGATCCACGTCCAACTGGATCGCAAGCGACTGGACACTCTCAAGGCGCGCAACGAAACTGATCCCCCGCAGAATATGACCTTTCGCTAGGTAAACGGCTGTTTCTGCGCTAGGCTAAGTCGTCATCGAGTGTTTCACGTAAGAGGGAGGTCTCGATGCCTCACTCCCCAACGTCGCCGGCACACACCCAAAATCCAACCGTCCTTGTCGTGGACGATGATGCCGCTACGATCGTGCTCTGCAAAAGAATCCTCGAGCAGGCTGGATACTCCGTGCTCTCAGCTTCAGGGAGTTCAGAAGCGCTCAAACTCTGCAAAGGGCACCAAGGATCGATTGACCTCTTGGTGACCGATCTGGTGTTGCCCCCGCCTGGATTCTCCTTTGCCTCCAGCGATAATGAATTCCCGCATGTCCATGGCCACGAGTTAGCGTCCCGCGCACTCCGCATGCGGACGAATCTGCGCGTGATCCTCATGTCCGGGAACATCGACAATGACTTGGCCGGATACGGCATCCGGAAAGGCACCCTGCCCTTCCTCTCGAAGCCGTTTGATCCTCCCGCCTTCGTGTCGCTCGTGAAGGAGACGCTGAAGGCGTCTCCACCGACTCCCGAATCGTTACAGAAGGATCACTCGATAGGGACCAAAGGGGCGGACGAGTGGTTCGATTGAGATAAAAAGAGGGTGCCATGGGAACCATGGCACCCTCTTACCTGTTTTCAATCAGCGTTACAGCTTACCAGCGATCGCGCTTCCCGCCAGGACCACGACCTCCACCGCCACCGCCACCGAACCCGCCGCGGCCGCCGCCTCCTCCGCCAGTACGCGGCTCCTGGGGACGCGCTTCATTCACCGTCAACGTGCGGCCGCCCATATCTGAGCCGTTCAGCGCCGTAATCGCAGCCTGCGCCTCGGAATCCGAGGACATCTCCACGAATCCAAATCCTCGGGACTGTCCCGTGAACTTGTCCGTGATGATCCGCGCAGAAGCCACCGCCCCATGTGCGCCGAACAAATCGCTCAATTGCTGCTCGGTCGCCGAATAGGGCAACCCACCGACGTAAATCTTCGAACCCATGTGGGGTTCCTCCTTTGAATATGACATTGTCTTGAACACGAGGAACGGGGGAAGGAGCGGGCCGAAGACGCGAGACATGCGGCGACTTGGGTCTGACTTCCGACGAGATTCCCGGACAAGGCAACATCCATGTTGCGGGCCTTACTTTCTTTAGTGAACTCGCTTCCTCGCGAGGCCCGTACGAAGAAGCCCTTCAACCCTAGCACAGGGGGTGGTGGATTACAACCGGACACATGGGGAGAAGCCCCGCAAGCCGTTGTCATTCCCCGACCCTCACCAACGAGCCCTGTACTTTGCAATAGGCAAACGTCTTGTAAAACAGTAGGACGGCTCCGATCAACAAGGCGCCGTTGAGTGCGCCTGCCCACGCGAGATGTGCAAGCGGGGCGCCGGTGCCATTGAGCACGGCCCGCATGCCTTCGAAGACATGCGCCGCGGGGTTGATCCAGGCCACCGCTTGAAGCCACAAGGGCAGAACCTCCAGGGGGTAAAAGACGCAGGAAATGGGCTGGAACAGAAAGACCAGGCTCCAAGCAAGAATTTCCGCCTCCTGACCGAACCGCATGATCAGTGAGGTCGTCAGGACCCCGATAATCCACCCGGTAACCACGAGATTCACCACGAACGGCAGCAACCACAGGCCCATGACCAGCACATTATAGTCGTAGAACAGCCAGGCGCAGATGCCCATCACGAACGACACGCAGGTGACTTTGAAGATGCTCATCGCGATCGTCGACGCGAGGAATTCGGCGGGTGTCAGTGGACTCGCAAAGAGGTTCATGAGATTTCTCGCCCACAATTCCTCGAGAAACGAGATCGTGATGCCTTGCTGCGAACGAAACAGCATGTCCCATAGGATCAAGGCGCCCAGAAAGAAGGTCACGAACCCTGGCACCTGAGGCTGGTATTTCACGAGGTACATGGTGATGAATCCCCAGATCACGAGATCCAAAAAAGGCCAATAGAAAATCTCCATGATCCGGGGCAAGCTCCGCCGGTAGAGGTAGAGATGACGGGCCACCATGGCGCTCACGCGATGATATTTCATGGGCACCCTCCGGCTCTGTCAGCACTATGATTATGGTCACAGCCTCCGCACGCGTGATGCGTTCCCAGCAGCTCGTCCCTCAGGTGACGGATGCCTTCGACCATATGGAGGCCGACCCGGCGTCCGTCTGGTGCCTTTCGGAGGCCGAGACCGGTCAACAGCAGCGGCAGCACAAAGAGTCCCGCCACGAAGGCGATATTGGGCGAAAAGGCTTCCGCCCTCAGCCACCATACACCCCACCCAAGCACCAGAGGGCTGATTCCCACAACAAGACTATTCATCACCACGCGCAGGCTGCACGCGCCACGCGCCAGTCCGACCGTGCCGATGATGAGCCAGAGCCAGCCCCAGCATGTGCTGAGCGCCAACCCACCGATCATTACCCCCATGCCAAAGTCAATGATGCTGTACTGCATGCGGCTCTCCGTCAGGCCGTCTCACGTGACTCCCGGGCGAGTTTAAGAAAGACCTCTTCAAGATCAGCCTGGCCGAAGCGAGCGACGATTTCCCTCGCCGTGCCTTCGGCCACGATCTTTCCACGTTGGAGAAAGATAATACGATCCGACATCTCTTCCATTTCACGCATGTTATGGGAGGTATAAAGAATGCTGAGTCCGGCCGAGCGCCGCTCCTCTTTCAGCAGGGCGCGGATTTTGTGAGCGATGTCTGGATCGAGGCTGGCCGTGGGCTCATCCAAAAAGAGGATTTTCGGCTCCGTGAGAAAGGCCTTGGCGAGTGTCAATCGCGTCATCTGACCGGAAGACAGCTTTCGCGTGATCTTCTGCCGAAAATCTTCCATTTCCAGCTTCTTGACGATCTCGTCGACCCGGCGCTTGATGTCGGAGAGGCCATACAGTCGCGCGACCACCCAGAGATTTTCGTCGACAGTGAGCGCGAGCGGCATGGAAATATAGGTCGAGGAAAAATTCACCGCCTGTAGGATTTGCTCGCGGTGCGTCGCAAGATCCATCCCGAATACCTCGATGGATCCGGCGGTGGGCGTGATGAGACCAAGCAACATGTGAATTGTCGTCGTCTTTCCCGCGCCATTCGGGCCCAATAACCCAAGGATCTCCCCGGGCCGGATGACAAAGGACACGTCATCGACAGCGGTAAAATCGCCGAACTGTTTTCGCAAGTGGCTGACTTGCAATACGGGTGTCGTCATAGGGGATGGGGTACGTTCAAAATGACAAGAAGTCTTTGATCTTCTCCGGTAGATGGCAGGTCTCACATTTGCGATCCACGACCTTGCCTCGATGTTCGGTTTTGCCGTCATGACAGCGGAAGCAGTCGTCGAGGGCCCTGGTGCGAAGATGTGATCCTTCCGGATAGTCCGGGTTCCACGGTTTCGTGTCGGCGGACACGTGTCCCCGTGGTATGACGATGGGATAGCCCTTGATCGGCCGATCGTGCACCACCCCCGAATGGCAGGTAGTACAACCCTCTCCTTGATTCCGTAGCCCGAACGCCTCCATGTGCTTTCGATGACTCATGATGAGACCGACGTCCTTCAATGGCGCGGGAAGATCCCTCGGCGCCACTTCCGATGTGCGCAGAATATGCTGGTGACAACTGAGACAGACGTTGGAGTCCACCTTGGCTCTCAGGTTATGCGACTCGGTCGGCGTACCGAACAGATAGATGGCGAGGTCTTTCGTTCCCGCCCATGCCTTGTCATGGATCCAGCCTTCCACCCCTGGTCGCACATGGCAAGCCACACACGTCACCTCTTTATGCGAAGACCTCGCCCAACTGTCGTGCGATGGGGTGATCGTGTGGCAACTGGCACAGAGTTTCGGATGGTCGGTCAGGGGGACGGCGACTGCACCCAGCACCATGGCTCCGGCGGCTAGAACCAGGACAATGGTGGTTCTAGACGTCCAGTTCATGCTCCCCGCGAACACGTCGCAGAGGAAAATGCTTCATGATGAGCGCCGCCACAGCCGGAACGTCATTGAGATCGAAGCGGGGCACGTGCAAGTCGATTGGTTTGTCGGACACCACCGCCAGCAAGCCCTCTGGGAATATCGGAATCTCCCCGACCTCCTCGCGAATGATCACAATTTTCGGGTACCCCTGGTGCTTCCAGCCCTCGGCAATGATCAAGTCATAGGAGCCGTCCAAGAAGCGGTCTCGAATGTCTTCCACGTTAAGCTGATCCGATACGTCCGCAAACATGGCCACGCTGCTCTTCGAGAGGATCACCACGCTGCTCGCACCGGCTTGCTTATGGCGCCAACTGTCTTTGCCTTCCGTATCCAGATCGAACCCGTGTCCGGCATGCTTGACAGTGGCGATTTTGTACCCCGCGCGGACGAGTTCCGGAATCACCCGTTCGATGAAGGTCGTCTTGCCGCTGTTCGACTTTCCCACAAAACAGACGATCGGCACGGCCATCAATACATTCCTCTCAGCAGCAGGACAGACGGTGAGGGCCGGTTTGACTCGGTTCGGACTGGTTCGTCCACCCTTCTCCACTGAGCAATTGGACGGTCACCAGATCGCCCGGGTTGAGACGTTCTACCTCGGCCGCCACATCAATGAGGCAGTTCGCCTTGACCATGGACGTGAGAATGCCGGAGCCTTGATCCCCAGTCGTGTGTACCTTGAAGGTGCCGGCTTCCTGCGTCAGCACCCCCCGAAGAAAATGCCGGCGATCAGGCCGTTTGGAAAACTTTTCCTGGAACACGGCCTGCACCACCGGACGGCCGTAGCTTCGATGCCCGCTCATCTTGAGCATCGCCGGACGCACCAGTTGCTCGAACGTCACCATGGAAGAGACCGGATTGCCGGGCAATCCAAAGGCTAACTTGCCCTGGATTTTCCCGAAGGCCAGCGGCTGCCCCGGCTTGATGGCCAGTTTCCAGAAATTCATCTCAGCGCCGAGATCGCGGAATACCGCCTTCGTGAAATCATAATCGCCCATCGAGACGCCGCCCGAGAGCACCAAGATATCGGCGGTCAGGCCGTGAGAAATCTTTTCTTTCAACGCCGTGGGCGTATCCTTGGCGATGCCGAGAAGGAACGGAATGCCGCCCGCATCCTGGACAGCGGCGGCAAGGCCGTAGCTATTCGAGTTGATGATTTTTTCTTCGCTGAACCGCTCGTCGAGATCTGCCAACTCGTCGCCCGTCGACAGAATCGCCACGCGTGGCCGTTGATAGGCAAAGACAAACGATTTAGCGAGAATCGCCAGCATCCCCGCTTCGCCGGGTCTGATGCGTGTGCCCTTCGCGATAATCCGCTCCCCTTTCTTGACGTCCTCGCCCTGGGGACGGATGTTGGCGCCTCTCTGTTCCGGCTTGAAGACGCGAACGGAATCCGGCTGATGCTCCGTATCTTCGACTTTCAGCACGGTGTCCGCCCCTTTGGGAATCGGCGCACCGGTCATGATGCGGATCGCCTGACCTGGGCCGACCGTCTTCGTCGGCATCTTGCCGGCCGGCACGTCCTCGATCACCGTGAGCGTCACCGGTTTTTGGATCTCGTGTTCCTGCTTGATGTCCTCCCAACGCACAGCAAACCCGTCCATGGCGCTGTTATCCCAGGGCGGATTGTCCCGTTCGACGATGATGTCTTCACCGAGCACGCGTCCCAAGGCATCCAGCAAGGGAATCTTTTCCAGCCCGAGCACAGGGGTGGCGTCCAAGACAATCCTTTGAGCCTCCTCGAGAGGCGTCAAGCCGGCCATGGCATCCTTGGCTTTCATCGTTGCGGTCTACCGGTGTTGGCGGGGAGCCACGTTCACGAGGGACCCGCTTTTCTTGCAGAAGGCTTCCACCTTATTGGCGATCTCGTGATACGCCTCGGCCGTTGGTGTATCAGAATTGAACATGGCGAACGGCTCGCCGGCATCCGACTGGGTGACCACATCCGGGTCGAGCGGAATCCGCCCGAGGAAGGGCACCCCCATGTCCATCGCCGAGGCTTCTCCGCCGCCCTTCCGAAACACCTCAATTTGCTGGTGACAATGAGGACATTCGAGCCCGCTCATGTTCTCCACGATGCCGATGATCGGTACTTCGCTGTCTTTGCAAAACGTCACCGACTTGCGCGAATCCAGCAGCGCAACCTCTTGCGGGGTCGTGATGATGACGGCACCGCTGACGTTACCCAACAAGTCGATGGTCGTCACCGATTCGTTTCCAGTTCCGGGGGGCAGATCGATCAAGAGGAAGTTCAGGTCCTGCCATTCGACTCCGCCCAACAGCTGGTTGATGAACTCGTATTTGTAGGCGTCACGCCAGATGATGGGATCATCGGGATTCTGCAGCAGAAACGACATGGAAGCGATCTTGAGGTTGTAGGCTTGAAACGGAATGATGCCGCCTGAAGTGCTGATCTTGAGCTTTTGTCCTTCGGCACCGACCATCTTCGGGATGTTGGGACCGTGAATGTCCATGTCGCAAATACCGACATGCCATCCCTTGAGCGCCAGACTGACGGCGAGATTCGTCGTGCAGGTGCTCTTTCCCACCCCGCCCTTGTTGCTCATGATGAGGACTTTGTACTCGATCCGCTCCATCCGCTTGGCGACCAGCCATCGGCTGTGCCCTTCCTTATCCTTCTGACACGATTCGTTCTCGTCGCAAATCGCACAGGCCCACATGTACGTGCAGGCATCGCTGCCGCCGGACGTCGGCGTGGAGATCACATTGAGTTCGCGAGGCATCGTAATCGAACCTTTCTAGCGTTCCTGGCGTTGAATCTGAAGCACTTCCTGCTATCGCCGCCTGCCGGCTCCGGTGGGGACACCGAGGTATTCCCCGTCACTCGCACCCGACATGGCCGGCGCCATGACTTTAGGGCCGACCGGCGCCACGGCAGTGGCCGGCTCTGCCGCCGGTTTCCTGTTGAAGAACCCCGCGCTGATGATGCCGACCTCATAGAAAATGTACATCGGCAGCGCCATAAGACATTGATTGAAGGGATCCGGAGTGGGGGTCAGAATGGCGGCGACGATGAAGGCGCCCAACAAGGCCCATTTCCGGTAGCGCTTCAGAAACGGCGCATCAACCCAGCCCAGCTTGGCCATGAGGGTAATGGCCAACGGCACTTCGAAAATCAATCCAAACACCATCAAAAACCACAGCGCAAACCCCACGTACTGCGCGATCGACAGCTGTGGAATGAAGCCGGCGCTCACTCCGTACGACACGAGAAAATTCAGCGCAAACGGCAGGACGAAGAAAAAGGAGAATCCGACGCCAGCATAAAACGCGAGCGTGCTCAATATGACAAACGGCCCAACGAACCGGCGCTCCTGCGCGTGAAGGCCCGGCACCACAAATTGCCAAACCTCCAGCAGGATGTATGGCGTGGCGAGCACAAGGGCAAACAGGCCGGCCACTTTGACGTTCTGCCAAAGCGCTTCGGCCGGGGCCAGGAAGACGAACGGCACGGTCGGCAGATCCGTGGGCATCCAGGAGAGAGAACCGGGCACGAACATGTTTTGGAGGGGAATACGCAGCCACTTGACGAGTGTGTCTGCGTAGAAAAACGTCCCGACGAAGACGACGGCCGTCGCGATGACTGCCCGCGTGAGCCGGACTTGGAGCTCGACCAGATGCTCCATGACCGGCATTTTCTTATCTTCCAGCGGCTTAAAGACGGAATCTTGCAGCCACCGATTAAAATCGTTCAGCACTGCGCCCCCAGCAGAGTCGCAGCGCGCAGGTATCACCCGCGCGCTGTCCCGTGATGACTTCGGCGATTATTTCGGATTGACCGCCACGAACAGGTTGTTCCCTTGCCGGCTGAGCAGCAGAACGGCCAGCTCCTCTTTTTTGATTTTGTACGCCGCCTTTTGATATTCGTCCAGGTTCTTAACCACTTCATGATTGACTTCTTGAATCACGTCACCACGCTGAATGCCGGCGGCTTCTGCGGGCCCGCCCGGTTCAACTGCTGACACGACGACGCCGGCGGTCTTGGCCGGAATGTTCAACTGGCTCATCGTGGCATTGTCCAACGACTGCACCTTGAGCGACGCCAGCACATTGTCGGGCGGCTTGATCGTCTCCCCCTGTTCCTTCGGAGGCGCAGACTCCTTTTTCGCGAGCATTTCGTCGGAGGGCCGTTCGGCCACCCGCACCGAAAGCGTCTGCTCCTTGCCTTCGCGTAGAATCTTGATCTGCGCGTCCTTGCCCACAACCGTGCGCGCCACCAGATTGCGCAACTGACTAACGCTTTGTACCTCTTTCCCGTTGAAGGCCACGACGACGTCCCCGCGTTTGACTCCCGCCGCATGAGACGGACCGTTTTCATTCACATCGCTGATCAGCACACCCTTCCGCTGTTCGGGCAGCTTGAAGGACTTCGCGAGTGCGGGCGTAATTTCCTGGATCGCGACCCCCATCCAGCCGCGCACGACCTTCCCGGTCTTCTGCAGGCTGTCAACGATATCCAACGCGATGCTGCTCGGAATGGCGAACCCAATCCCTTCAGAGCCGCCTGTCCTCGAAAAAATCGCCGTATTGATCCCAATCAAGTCACCGTTCATGTTGACGAGCGCTCCGCCTGAATTGCCGGGATTGATCGCCGCGTCGGTCTGAATGAAATCCTCATAATCTGCAATTCCGACATTGCCCCGGC
Source organism: uncultured Nitrospiraceae bacterium (assembly GCA_963730935.1). Lineage (GTDB taxonomy): Bacteria > Nitrospirota > Nitrospiria > Nitrospirales > Nitrospiraceae > Nitrospira_C. The sequence goes on from CAVSTP010000004.1 coordinate 1,624,926, forward strand.
CGAGCGCACTGATAATGCCCAACGTGACCGTCGAGCTCAGGCCGAACGGGCTACCGATGGCGAGCACCAAATCCCCGACCTGCAGTTTTTCATATTCCGCCCACTTGACGGAGGGAAGATCCTTGGCCTCGATTTTCACGACGGCGAGATCTGTCTTGGGATCTGCGCCGACGATTTTGGCCGAAAACTCCCGCCGATCGCTGAGCGTCACCGTAATCTGCGTCGCACCTTCCACGACGTGATTGTTGGTGACGATATAGCCGTTGGGATCGAGGATGACGCCGGAACCGGCGCTTTGATCAGGACGTCCGTGAGGACCCGGCGGCGGCATCGGAGGAGGAGTCGGCAGTTCACCGCCTGGCTCATCGCCGGGCGGGCCACCGGGAGGTCCACCGAACGGACCTGGAGGCAACGGTCGCCTGCCCCGTGCGCCCTCGCTTCCACCGGTTACCGCGATGTTGACGACCGCAGGTGTCACCTTTTTGACGATTTCAGCGAAGCCCTGCGCCATTGTTGGGGGGACGCCGGCGGCTGTTGCCGACGGATCGCCTGCGAGCGGGTTCAGGGTACAAGCAAGTGCAAACGCACACACACAACTGGCCAATCCGAGTGCACGACCGTTCTCACTCCACGTTGCCATGACCGTATTCCTCCGGAGGGTTTATACAAGTTCCTTAATATTATTGGGATGAACGACTCATTGTACACTATCCATTCCGAGGCCTTCAAAGAGTAATCGTCCCCTTCGGGTCCGCAAGCCACCCGAAAGGGACGACCACGACGAACTGCTATGATCGACGATCCAGGCTACGAGGCGGGTCTCTCCGCCGCCATGGCCTGCAGCTGACCGATATATGAGTTCTGCAGTTTTAGCGCCAGCCGCTTCTCTGCCTGGTCAAATGACACCACCCGTAGGGTATTCGGGGCACCTTCGTATGTGGGAGGCCAGATTCTGCGCTCCGGATCCTGAGGACGCAGATAGATAGCCGGGTACCATTGATCGATGCCGGGCGCCGTCGGCCGGTCCAAGGTGGCCCAGCCCCGCCCCTCAGCCTGCATGAGCAACACATTATTCTTTAAATCCAGCAAGGCGAATTCCAGGAGCGACCAATTGTCACGGCGAAGGCCAGGCTGTGAATGCGTCGTCCATCCGAGAAATAGAGTGAGGGGATACTCCTGCTCAGTGCTGGAGAGCACTACCACTGCCAAATAATCCAAACCACGTTGGCGCCCTAAATCCGCAAATTGGCTCCAATCTCCATTCGGTTGGGGACGGATTTGGTCTGCGGGGAGCACGTCCGTAATCATGACGGGAATCGCTCGACTAATGTCCAGCCTCAAGGTTTCACCGAGCCGCACGAACGCCTCATCAGGAAGGTTCGGCGCTGCATCAGGTGCTGCCGTGTCGGACACGAGGACGAGTCCGGCCTTGAGCGGCCGCTGCTCGATCTGTGTCAGAGCGTCCTCACCCGCCCGGCGCTCGGAGGACACGTAGTCACCTAGGCGACTAGGAGGAACAGCGCACGAGGTGAGGAACAACACCGCACCTAAGAGCCCGAATGAGATTTTCACGGTTCCATGCATGGCCCACCTCCCGGTTGAGGACGCCGCTATGGCTTGCACGGTTGCAGATACGTTCGCTCCCCTATGCCAGCGCTGTCAAGTCCACGTTTCCTCTTGTATTTTCCCCTCCAGCTCAGCTACCGTACGCTCTAAGGGAAACGCTCTAAGGGACGGACTCACAGCGCGCCTCCTTCCGGAATCGCAGGAGTCCTATGGTCGATCCGCACACGCACGGCTCTCCCCAGCTGTCCATCGTGATTCCAGCCCATAATGAGGCTGGTCGCATTCTCCCCTATCTCCGACAGATCATCGACTACTGTGAAGGGCAACGCCGCTCCTACGAGTTGCTGGTTGTCGATGACGGCAGCACAGACGGCACTTCGTTAGTCGTGGGGAGACTGGCTCAGGTTCATTCAACCGTACACTTGCTGCGACTGCCTACTTGCCACGGCAAAGGCGCCGCCGTGCGGTACGGGATGCAATCGGCGGTCGGCTGCCTGCAATTGTTCGTAGACGCTGACGGCGCCACACCCATACAGGAACTGGCGCGGCTGGAAAAAGCCTTGGCCGGAGGCGCGGATATGGCCATCGGATCACGCGCGTTGGCCGCGCGGCTTCCGAACTTCGTCGTCCATGCCCGGGTGCATCGGAGCGTTCTTGGATCATTGTTCAATGCAGCCGTGCGGCTGAGCGGTATCAAAGGCATTGCCGACACGCAATGCGGCTTCAAGCTCTTCCGCCGGATTGTCGCGCAAGAACTCTTCGCCTATGCCTCAATCGATGGATTCGGCTTCGATCTCGAATTGCTGTATCTGGCCCAGCAGCGCGGATACCGCATTGCAGAGGTCCCGGTGAACTGGTCCGACAAGCCGGGATCGAAAGTCCGCGTCCTGCGAGACGGCTTGGTCATGCTGCGCGAGTTGGCTGTGATCAGGCGCAACGACCAGCGGGGCCGCTACCGTCTCCCTTCCCTCTCTCCCGAATTGATGCACGCAAACCGGTTCAGAATGCCCGCATCGTAGCCTTCATCCGATAAATCGCCGCCTTTTGATCGTCGTAGATTCGGCTCCAAGCCGAGTGTCTGGCCAAGCCTTCTTCTAATGGCGTTTGCTTTCTCACCAGAGCCCAATCGACGGAGTATTTTGTCAGAATGCTCAAGTCAGGATCCGCTCCGGTGAGCGCCATGTAGTCCCGAAGTATCACTCGTTCTCCGCTCCGCCATGCCGGCATCCGGCCGTCGATAAAAATTCTCGTGCCGGGCATCCACCAGAGTAGGAATCCGCCATAGGCGTAGTCATTATACAAACGTTGCCCGGTTTGATCCCGGTTGGCCCGCATCCATTCCACCGCTTCGATCGGATAGGAGGTCGTTTTGAAATATTCCGCTGGCCTGGTGCCGGAGAGCACGATCCGTTGCATGTGCTCAGGGCCCAGCCACATTAATGTGGCTGCCGTGAGAACGGAGGCCGCAAAGCCTGCCCTGTTGGCCGCGACGTCTCCAGACGGCCATCGGCGGCGGAGTCGCGCAAAGCCGTCAGACAGGAGCTCGGCGCAGAACGGCAGGCTCACGATGAGGAAGAACGGAATATTGCGCATGTGCCGGAATGAGAACGCGAGAAACACGATGCCAACGACCCATCGAACCGGCTCGACCCGCCGATACCACAACGCCATCGCGACGATCAGTCCCGCGAGATACATCGCATACCTGCGTCCCGCGAGGCCGGCCATCGACAAGGGCTGCCATTCCTGGAGCGTCTCGAGCATGAACCGGTTCGAGAGTGAATCGACGATCTCCACATACAGACGCCACCCATAGGGATTGAGAAGGGTGAGACAAGCCGAGATGGCCATGATCGCGGTCAGCCACTTCACCTCCATCCAAGAAAAAAGCGGCTCATCAAGGCGGCCGCTGGAGAGGATCTGCCGGTCCAACAGCCATCTGACGATCGCGGTCGTCCCGATGACGAGGCTCAAGAGCAACAATCCGGCAACGAACCCTCCATGCAAATTTGCCCAGACAAGAAAGAACGGCGGAATCCACCATCGGACGGAGGCGCTTCCGTCCCTCCAGCGTTTCAACAACAACGAGAGGACAGCCAATCCCAGCAACGTGATGAGCTGGGTTCTTGCACCGAGGTACGGCAGCGCGACCCACAGGGAAAGGGCGCAGGCGAGCCAGCGGAAGACCACGCTCGCAGACGCCACGGCCGCTCCGAGCAGCCAGGCGCTGATGGTCACGGCTGCAAAGAACAGGATGACGCCCAACGCGCCGAACGCCGAATAGATGCCGGCGACCAGCACGTCGGTCATCCATGCATGTTCCACCCAGGGCCAATCCGGCATGGTATGGGAATAGGGGTCTGCCGACGGCAGGGGCAGGCCATTCTGCAGAACATCCAAGCCGGTCCGGAGATGCCAGCCAAAATCAGGCTCGGTCAGCGGCTGCAAGGCAAAATTGATGATGATCAGCAGGAGGAAGAGACCCAGTGCGGAAATGCCCGCCAACGAAGAACTGCCCACCCGGCGAACGGTCATTGGCGGACAGACGCTTGATTGAGAGGCGCTCATCGGCGAATTCTCCTCTATCCCTCAGGTCCGGATGACGCGGCACGGCGTCGTGCGAGCAGATTTTCCATGACCAACCACTCCACCTCCGTTCTGAGAAAACAGGCGACCGCCTCCTGAGGCGTACACACGATCGGTTCATTGACGTTGAACGACGTATTCAACAACACCGGAACGCCGGTGCAGCGCGCGAAGGATTCCAGGAGGCGCCGGTACCGTGGATTCGACTCGCTATCGACCGTCTGCACTCTCGCAGTGCCGTCGACATGGACGACGGCAGGTATGACGCCTTTCATCGACGATTGCACGCCGGCTGTCCGGAGCATGAACGGAGAGGGGCCGACGAGCTCAAAGTACTCACTCGCCCGCTCCTCCAACACCGATGGGGCAAATGGTCGAAACGGCTCCCGCAGCTTGACTTTCATGTTGATCAAGGCCCGCATGTCTTCGCGACGCGGGTCCGCCAACAGGCTCCGGTTGCCCAAGGCGCGAGGTCCCCACTCCATCCGGCCTTGAAACCAGAACACTAGCCGCCCGGCGGCGAGCTCTCCAGCGACCTTTTCACAGAGCGGTGCATCATCCAGCCGCTCGACAGTCAACCCGGCTGCCTCCAGCGTAGCCCTGCACGCGGCTTCGGAGAATTGCGGTCCCCAAGATGCTGTCCGCATGACCATTGGAGCCGACAGACCGCCCCTGCGGTGCGTCAGCCAAAGGGCCGCACCAAGCGCCGCTCCGGAGTCGCCGGCCGCAGGCGGGACGAACACTTCTTCGAATCCCGCGTCGCGCAGGAGCCGGCTGTTGGCGACACAGTTATACGCGACCCCGCCGGCCAGGCAGAGGCGCTCTTCCTTCGTCACGGTCTTGAGATGTCGTCCAAGGTGAAGGAGCGTCTCCTCGAGCACGGCCTGCGCGCTGGCCGCCATGTCTTGGTGACAGGGCGTAATCTCTTCTTCAGGTCGCCGCGCGGGTCCGAAGAGTTGAAGGAACTCGGGTGAAAATATGCGATGCCGAGCCAGATGGAAATCCAAGAGCCTGGTGTTGAGATGGAATTGCCCCTCCGGAAACGTGCGCAGCACCTGCTCGCGCAGCGCCGCAGCAAACCGTGGGACGCCGTACGCCGCCAACCCCATCACGATGTATTCGTCATGATCCGGTCTGAATCCCAGGTAGGCCGTGATCGCTGCATAGAACTGCCCCAGGGAATGGGGAAGGGCAACGCGTGTGAGCACACGGATCTGTTCCCGGTCGGCGCGAGCGAGCATCGTCGTGTGGGCTTCGGACGCCCCGTCAACGACCATGACCGCCGCCCGCTCGAATGGCGAAACCAGCATCGCGCTCGCGGCATGGCAGAGATGATGGTCAAGAAACACGACGGGCGGGCACCTGGTGCCATCGACGCGGTGCGAGAGCAAGGTGCGCAGGAACGCCAACTCCCTCCATTCATGGGCCAAACGGTCGGCCGCGCGCGCGCTTTTTACGGTGAATAGCCGGGGGGATTGCAACATTGAGCCGATCGCCAATGCCGCGCGCCGGCCGAGCTGCCAGTATTTCCATGGCACAGCGATGGCATCCAGGTCTTGAAGGCGAACTCCGGCGCTCTGCAGACAGAATCGAATGGCGTGGAGTGGCAAGGCGGCAACATGCTTGATCCTGACGAACCGTTCTTCTTCCGCGGCCGCGAGGAGCTGGCCGTTCTCAACCAACGCCGCCGCCGCATCGCGCATGTTTGAAAGGCCGAGGATGCGCATGGCGCGGTAGGATAAAGCAGGCGACGGGGCCTGACAAGTTGCTTTCAGCCAGTGATTCCGGTACCGTGAGCTACTCCATGCACACGAGCGTGCGTCTGTATCCGGACAAGTTCAGCCTGCGTTTCTTCGGCATGAACGCCGGTTTCGCCGGGCTCCTTCTCGCCATCCTCCTGGTCGGCTGCACGAAACAGGAACTCCCTGAGCTGGGGCCACGCCTGTCGCAGACCGCCGCCTTGGAGTTATCGCCCTCCTTGTTGGAATTCAAAGGGGAGTACACGGATAATTGCGGCCACATGCAGATCGTCCATATGGGCTCCACCCTGCAAGACACGCTTTTCGAAGCTGCGAACCGGACGTTTGCGTCCGTAGTACGGCCCGGCTCCAACGTCAAACCGGACGTCATCGTGCGCGTCAAGCTGGTGCAATCGAATTTCACTCTCAACTGGGACGGCGTCTACGATCGCGCACAAACTGACCTGCAGCTCGGCGGTCTCGTGTCCTTCGTGGACCAAGCGGGCTCCGCCTTGGGCGAACAGGAGGTGCAGGTCGTCCAGAAGGGGCGGGTCCGCATTGAGCCGCTTCAAAAGAACTGCGACTACCTCTTGGATGACTTCATTCAGGGAGCGGCCCGCGAGTTTGCTCAAAAAGTGTCCGACGCCTCCCGGCGCAAGCTCGCGCCCACCAGCGCGTCAGCGACTCCGGCCGGAGCACCGGTGGCGGCGGTCGGAACGTCGGCCACGGCGGCAGCCGCACCAGCGGCCATCCCAGTCCCCGTTCCCGCGCCGGGTCGCTCTGTCGGACCAGGAGGAACGGCGCTTTCATTTAAAGCCACCGTGTTAGACGACAACGGCAATCTGGTCTTCGAAGGCGGCGAGCGGATTCGCGTCCGCGTCGACGTCGTGAACACCGGCTCTCAAGAACTGCAAAACGTCACGGCCAGCCTGTCCGGCACACCGCTGGTGCTTGCGCAATTTCCTGCCACCACGCTTTCCGCAGGTCGTCTGCAGCCGGGACAGTCGCGGTCCGTTGAGTTTGTTGCGACGCTGCCACAGGGGATGCAGCCGCAGAAAGCCGATTTACAAGTAAGCGTGGCCGATCCGGCAACCGCGGCGCCATCCGCACAAACGCTCTCGCTCTCGATCCACCCGACCGGCCTGAAGACCGACGATGTCGATCAGGTCCCGGCCATGGCCGTCGGATACAAGCAGCCTCATACCTATCTGGTCTCCATCGGCATCGGCTCGTATCGCGATCAACAACTTTCCGTCCGAAAATACGCGGCATCTGATGCGGAGTTGCTGACCAACTACTTTCAATCGCTCGGCGGCCTGCCGGCATCGAACGTCCGGCTGCTTCAAGATTGGAAAGCCCTGCGCCCGGACATCGACGAAGCGCTGTTGGACTGGCTGCCAGGACACATGAACAAGGAAGCGGTAGTGATCGTCTACTTTGCCGGGCTCGCGACCGTCTCGCCGAACGGAGAGGTATTTCTCGTTCCCTATGACGGCAGCATCGCGACCTCGTCTCGGTCCTACCCGCTCAAGGACTTGGAGGCGGCGCTCAACCGTTTGAAGGCCAAGCAGACCCTGTTTGTCTTTGATGGGATGGTCGCAAAGCTTGGCGCCGGGACGGATGGCCGCTCGAAGCCGGTGCTTCCCCAATGGAACCCTTCCGGCAGCTCGACCGTTCATCTCATCGCCACGAATGGAGTGGGACGGGTCGTCGAGGACGAAGACCACCGGCACGGCCTGTTCACGTACTATCTGTTGCGTGCGCTGAGGGGAGAATCAGACGTGAACCGGGACGGTGAAGTCACCCTTGGGGAAGCGGTGGCCTATCTCAATCAAAAGGTTCTTTGGGCCTCGAAAACGCAGTACGGTCAAGAACAACGCCCCGCCGTGGTGCCGCCGTTGAAACCGACTGATCCGGCCAATGGACTCGCCCTGACCAAACTTGCCGCCGTCCGGGCCTCCGAACATCCCTGATTCGCCGGGATAGTGAGCACAAAAAAAAGGGTGGAGGACATCGTCCCCCACCCCTCCTGATCGCGGCTGAAATTATTCTTCGCCTTTGCAGAAACTCCGCTCGTAGTTGATGATGGTCCACGCTTCTTCTTCGGTGATCGCGGCGGGGATCAAGGAAACCATGCCGGTGCCGGCGCTGCCGTTCTTGATGACCCAGAAGAACTCGCCGTCTTTCCGCTTCTTGTGGAACTTGCAATTCGTGAAGTTCCGCGGGCTCGGATTGAGGATCGCGCCGGCAGGACCGTCGCCCTTTCCTTCCTTGCCATGGCAGTTGAAGCAGGTGCCCTTCCCTTCAAACAGGGCCTTTCCCTTGGCGACGCTCTCGGGAGTATTCGCGATCGGGTTCTTCAAGGCTTTGGCATCCGCAATCTGATCCGGCGGAACGCGGGGTTTCAGCGGATCCTTTTCTTCCGCTCCGACCACCGTGGCCGAGAGCAAGGTGACGGCTGCTGCGACTCCTAAAAACTTAGAAAAATACCCCATCAGACTCCTCCTTGTTGTTAAACAACCGCACATCTACAGTGGCCTGAAACCACTGGTTAATTGCATGACCAAAATAAAGCGTCCGGACTATAGCAACGGCGTTTTGAGGTTGTCAAGCAAACTGCTCAGGATACAACACCTCCCGTGCAGCCAAACTCACTGTCAATTTACCCTTGCTGTATATCAATCAAACGTCATGCCACAACGTGCCTCTGATCGCTTTTGCAATTCCGCCTAGTTACGGAGTGGACGACCGGCGCGGCGAGACACTCACCTAATTCTTGCGACCATTACGCCACAGGCGCATTGCCGCACCGCCACAGAGGGAGGATGGTTCAGAAGATCCGAGAAAAGAGAGAGGCTATCGTTTGAGCAGAATGTCGCGGGCAACCTTTCCGCTGGGCCCGAACGCCTTTTGGGGCTTGCCATTCAACTCCGCCTTGACGCCCCCGGCATTTCCAAGCGTCAACATGAACTGATCCTGTCCTTTCCACTTGGCTTTTTCACCCGGCCGCAGCAACGCTTCCTGTGGGCTCCCGCCGTCGACCTGAATCACAACCCAGCTCAACTCGGTCGCTTCAAGATCAAGCACCAACGGTTCATCGGCATTCGCCGCTCCCTCAAGCGACGGCGGCCCGAGCGGCCCTTGAGTGCTGATCGGCGGAGGGATAGGGACTGCTGTCTGCGGCGCAACCGGCGCCGCGGCGGTACCAGAGACCGCGCTGCGTCCGGCAGTCGCGTCATGGCGAGTTGCTGTCTGCGGCGGAGAAGACGCTTCCGTCGGCTTGGTCTTTGCGGCGGTCGGGCTTTCCGCCTCAGGACGAACCGGCACATCGACTTTCCCGGGTTCAAGCGGCGTGACGCGCTTCGCCGTCGTCGAAGGCGGTTCGGGCTGCGAGGTCCTCCGGACGAGCAGCGACGATTGTTCACGGCTCAATAAGATTACCAACGTCAGGATCGCAATTCCGATGGCGATGGCCACGGCCTTTCGGTTGGCTTGGCGCTTCCGTTCTTCCTCGGCCTGCCTAACTTTAAGCCGTTCACGTTCGTCTTGTTTCTCATAAAACGCTCCGGCCGATTGGATAAATCGATGAATCGCGTCTTCTTCATCCAATCCCAGAGAGCGGGCATAGGATCGTACGAACCCGCGGGCGAACACCTGATCGGGCAGCTTGGCGAAATTGCCCTCTTCGAGCGCCTTCACGAAATCCGTCCGGATCCTCGTCTTGGAGGCTACCTCGTCCACGGTCAGACCCTTGGTTTCTCTGACCTGCTTGAAAAAATCTCCGATCGAATCCATGCGTCTCTCTTTACGGCTTCAGCCGTGCCAGAATTTCCTTGGCCGCAGCGGCGTGAGGGCCGGTCTTGTCCAAGGTCGTCACTTTTGTGAGCGCCTCTTTCGCCCGGCGTTCAAATCCCAGCTTGTAATACACCTTGCCGAGCTCCAGCTGCAGCATCGCCGGCGGCACATTGGGTGGATTGACGGCAAGGGCGTCTTCCAGCGCCTCCATCGCGCCCTGATAATCGCCCTCGTGAGCCAAGGCCTTGCCGAGATGGAAGCGGGCGAGGTCGGGCGTGCTGTAGAGCGGATTGCTCAGCGCACGCCGGAACTCGACAATCGCCTCCGGCCAGCGGTCTTGGTACGCCAAGACCTGGCCGAGATAGGTATGCGCTTCTGAATAGTTCTCATCGATCTTGACGGCTGCTCGAAACTCGGACTCGGCCTGTGGAAGTTTTCCCTGGTAGACCAGAAGGTGGCCGAGCCCGTATCGGGCTTCCTTGTTTCCAGGATCGAGCTGCACTGCCTTCTGAAAGGACACGTACGCTTTCTGCCGATCGTGTTCCAGGCTCGCCATGCCCTCCTGATAATAGCCCTTCGATTGCTGCTTGGTTTCTTCAGAGGTGGCACAGCCCACGAGCCACAAACCCGTCAGCAGGCTGAATGCGACGAGAACACCGTCCATGCGTGGATATGCCTCTGAGCGTTTCACGGAAGATCCTCGAAATGGGTGAGGCGTTTGAACGCCCGGAACCGATCCTGGATCTCTTTGTAATCCAGGACTCGCAAACGGTCAAGACTAAAGGATTCTACGGTAAAGGAGGCCATTACGCTTCCGAAGATGATGGCTTGTTTGAACGAGTCGACCGACCGGTTTCCGGTCGCTGCAAGATACCCGAGGAAGCCGCCCGCGAACGTGTCGCCGGCGCCAGTCGGGTCGCGGACGTCCTCCAGCGGAAATGCTGGTGCCCCGAACACCTGACTTCCGCTGAACATCAGCACGCCGTATTCACCCCGCTTGATGATGAGGTGCTTGGGCCCGCGCGCCAGCACCGTACTGGCCACTTTCACCAAGTTGGAATCTCCTCCGAGGGCCCGCGCCTCCCCATCATTAATGATGAGAATGTCTACCTTTTCGAGCACCCGCCAGAGGGCGTCCCGCTTGCCGTTGATCCAGAAATTCATCGTGTCGCAGGCCACCAAGGGAGGCCGGGGAAGCTTGGTGAGCACGTCGAGCTGCAATTCCGGATCGATGTTGCCCAGAAACAGCACCTCCGGCGACCGATAGGACTCGGGAATCTTGGGGCGGAACGTTTCAAACACATTCAGCTTCGTATCGAGGGTGTGGGCTTCGTTGAGCTGGTGACTATACTCGCCCTTCCAGCGGAACGTCGCCCCGGAGCGGCGCTCCAGTCCGGCCAAGTCAATATTCCGGCTTTTCAGAAACGCCAGGTGCTGTGACGGGAAATCCTCTCCGACGACGGCGATGAGATCGACGCTCGTGAAATAACTTGCCGACGCCGAGAAATACGTCGCAGATCCGCCGAGCACCTCGCTCGCTTCCCCGAACGGCGTCTTCACCGTATCCAATGCGACCGACCCGACGACCAACAGTTTACCCATGATTCACCGCTTTCCTTTCACAGGGAGAAGCACTCGTTCGGTCAAGAGTGCCAACTTTCGGCGAAGCCCAGCCGGGATGGCATCCGGGGCCGTGACGATCGCGTGCTGGAGCGCCTGCTGGCATGGACAGGCTGTCACGGATGCGGCGGACTTGACGGCGGCTCGCAGCAGCCGCTTCGCCAGCGCCACATTCTGACAGAGCGTCGCAAGAATTGCTTCGACCGTGACGGGCTCTTCGGTCTGATGCCAGCAATCATAATCGGTCACCAACGCGACCGTGGCATAGCAGAGTTCGGCTTCGCGGGCAAGTTTCGCCTCAGGCAGATTCGTCATCCCGATGATGCTCACACCCCATTGGCGGTACAAATTCGACTCCGCCTTCGTGGAAAATTGCGGACCTTCCATGCAGAGGTAGGTGCCGCCCTGATGAACGGTGGCCCCCACCGACCGGCCGGCTCCCAACAATGACGTGCCGAGCGACGCGCAGACTGGATCGGCAAATGCCACGTGGGCCACCATCCCACCCTCAAAGAAGGTGGAGATCCGTCGCTTGGTCAGATCGATGAACTGGTGCGGCAGCACCACATCGCCCGGTGTTATCGATTCTTTCATGCTGCCCACCGCGCTCACCGAAATGACCCGACGCACGCCAATCGCTTTCAAGGCATAGATATTCGCGCGATAGTTGATTTCGGATGGACTGAAGCGGTGCCCGTGGCCGTGCCGCGAGAGAAATGCCACCCGAACGCCGTCCAATTCACCGAGCACGACAGGACTGGAAGGTGATCCAAACGGCGTCGGGACCGTCACGCGTTTGACCTTGTGGAGCCCGTCGATGTCATATAACCCGCTTCCGCCGATAATGCCGATCTCCGCACGGGCCGTCCGCGTCCGCCTGGCCATGATGTCTGCCGTCTCCTTGTTGTGCCTCTATGACGTTGGGGTTTCCTCGACCGCATCAAGCGCTGAAAGAAACGAATCGATGAGCCGGATGGCGCGAGCCACCGTTTCTTCGAGCGGTTCGGATTCAGGGATCATCAGCCAGGCTGTCTCCGCTTCGCGCCTGAACCATGTCATCTGCCGCTTGGCGAACCGTCTGGTATCGCGTTTGAAGAGCCTGACCATTTCCTTCTGATCGCATTCACCGGACAAATAGGCGGCCGCATGCCGGTAGCCCAATCCCGTGAGGCCTGGATCATCCTGCCGGTAGCCTCGAGCGAGCAGATGACGGGTCTCTTCCAGAAGCCCGTTGGACAACTGCCAGTCGATGCGCTCTTCAATGCGACGATACAGATGCTCCCGTTCCCGATTCAGGCCGATCACCAGCGCGGAAAAAGGCCGTTCGGAAAAGCCGTGCTCGGCTTGGAACGAGGACATCGGGACGCCGGAGAGAAGATGGACCTCCAGGGCTCGGATGATTTTCGAGGTATCACGAGGGTGCAGTCTTGCCGCGGTGAGCGGATCAGTCGATGCCAGACGCGCATACAAATGATCGTGTCCTTGTTCGCGGGCTTCCTCGCAGAACTGCGACCGAATTCGCGGATCGCTCGGTGGCGCTTCACACAGACCCTGTAAGAGGATCCGGACATAGAGGCCCGTGCCACCCACGACCAACGGCAGCCGTCGCCGTTGATGAAGCGCTTCAATCAGCCGAGTGGCGTGCTGCCGGAAGAGACCGGCATTGAACGCTTGATCAGGATCGATCAGGTCAATCAAGTGATGGACGATACCCTGCCGAGCGGCGGCCGACGGCTTGTCGGTCCCAACATCCATCCCCCGATAGACTTGCCGCGAATCGGCCGTCAGGATTTCGCTGTTGAGCCGTTTCGCGATTTCAATCGCCACGCGGCTCTTGCCGACGGCGGTCGGCCCGAGGATGACCACCAGTGGTTTGCGGCGGACTTGTCCCTCCGTAAGAGAAGCCATCGCGTGCAGAGGACAGGTCGTCACGACCATCCGGTCCGGCCGAAAAGTTTATCGAGTTCTTCGCAAGAAAGGCGGAACGCGGTGCGCCTTCCATGCGGGCAGGTCGTCATCAATCCTTCATCCACCCAGTCACGGACCAGATGCTCAATCTCGGGAAGCGTCATCGTTCGTCCAGCTTGAACCGCGCTCTTGCAAGCCACCGTCGCAAGAATCGGCTGGGCCCGCGCATCCACTGACGAGGCCGTCGCCCATTCGGCCAGATCTTCCAGCAGCTCGCGGACGAGCGAGGCCCCGTCGACCGGGCCAAGCCCAGCCGGTACGCCTCTCAAGAGCACGGCGGACGGACCGAACGGTTCGAGCACCAGTCCGAGTTGCTCCAACTCGTCGATGTATTTCTGCATGAGTGTCGTCTGTGCGACGGTGAGTTCGATCGATTCCGGGATCAGCAGCGGTTGTATGACGAGTTCTCGTTGCATCCACATACGCCAGAGGCGTTGAAACAAGACACGTTCATGGGCGGTATGTTGGTCGATTACATGTAATTCACGCCCCACCTGGGCGACCAGATAGGTTTGAAGCATTTGCCCGAACGGAATGATCGCCACGCCCTGCGAAGCTGAATATGATGCCGCCGCTTCGCTGATGAACAGCGACTGGGGGCCGGCGGCGGCGAACGAATCAGAACTCTCGCCCGCGGTCACCTGCCCAGGGCCTGAATGCACGACCGGACGTTCCTGCGCAGACACGGACCCGAGAAACCCTGTGGCGGCCACAGGCTCGTCCGAACCCATCCCAAGCACCAGCTTGCGTTCCACGCCGCTGAACGCATGACGCACCGTCTGACGTACGAAGCGGTGGACCGTCTCCTGATCCGCGAACCGGATCTCACGTTTCGCCGGATGCACGTTCACATCGATGCGATCAGGATCGATGTCCAAAAACAGCACATAGGTGGGATGATGGCCTTTGGGAAGCAACGACCCGTATCCCTCCATCACCGCATGGAATACGGCGGCGTTCCGGACCGGACGACGATTCACGAACAGATCTTGAGGCGTTTTGGACGCGCGCGCGTGGACGGGATCCACCATCACGCCGGCGAGCGTGCAGCCGGCCATGCGGCCGCGGACCTCTACCGTCTTGTCCAGAAAATCGGGTTGGTACACTTGCAGGACCCTCTCCCGGTCGGACGTAACCGCTGAATGGTTCAGAATCTCGTGACCATTGTGCGTCAGGCGGAAATGGACGGAAGGCCAGGCCAGGGCCACCTGCTGGACGACCGCGCTGATGTGCGAAAATTCAGTCGAGATCGACTTCAAAAACTTTTTTCGCGCCGGCTGGTTGTAGAAGAGGTCTGCAACCTCGATTTTCGTACCCGCCACGGGCGGCGCGTCGGCGAGTCCCTGCTGCACGCCCCCGACCAAGGACAACTGTGCCCCGATCGCATCCTCCCTCGTGGCGGTTGCGACCTGGACATGCGACACGGCGGCGATGCTTGGAAGCGCTTCACCGCGGAATCCCATGGTCGTGATAGAAGTGAGATCCTCCTCCGAACGGAGCTTGCTGGTGGCGTGACGCTCGAAGGCGAGAGAAAGGTCGGCGCGCCGGATGCCTTCGCCGTCGTCGGTGACACGGATGAGAGCGCGGCCCCCATCCTTGATGTCGATCACGATGTGTCGGCTGCCAGCATCAAGGCTGTTTTCAACAAGTTCTTTGACGACAGCGGCCGGCCGTTCGATCACCTCGCCGGCGGCGATGCGGCTCACCACCTCGCCAGGAAGCACCTGAATCGTCGGCGAACAGCGCGCAGCGGGCACCGGCTTACGCTCCCAAGACCCTGCCCATCATCGGATTTCGGCCAGTTTGTTTTTGGCGAGCTTGGCTTCATCCGAGGTGGGAAACTCTTCAAGAACCCGTTTCAAATTCTTTTTCGACTTCACGAGATCCCCGGTCTCCGCCGCGGCCAAGCCCAGCTTGTACAGCGCGGCCGGGACCTTCTCGTTTCCGGGGAATTCCGTCGAGACATACTCAAACGACTGCATGGCCCGCGCGTAATCTTTCTGCTGATAATAGGATTCGCCGAGCCAGTAATGAGCGTTCGGCGTCAGGGACGTGCCGGGAAAGTCTTTGACGAAACGCTGAAAGCCGGACACGGCCAGGTCGTACTTGCCGTTCAAGTAATCGTTATAGGACAAGTTGAACGCCGACGTCGGCGTGATCGCAGGAACATTCGGGATGATGGGCTCCGCCCCTCCCGGTTTTTGCGATTTCGCCGCTTTCGCCGAATCTGCCGCCATCGAGTCAAGCCTGGGCGTCGTGGATGCGACCACCGAGTCATCGAATTTGGACAGTCGGGCCTCGAGCTTCTGCATACGCGCACTGAGGTCGTCGAGCTTCGCCTTCGACGGCTCGGCATCCTTGACGCGTTCCAAGGAGTCCATGCGTCGCTGCAGCGCGTCCAGCCGCTTTTGATCCTGATCCTGGGATTTTGCGACAGTCGCCAGATGGTCGCGCAGTTCGACGAAATCCGCATGCTTGGCGCAACCGGCGATGGTGCCGAAAGCGGCAGCGGTCACCAGTCCCAGCCCAAGTCGCATCATGCCGTGCGTTACAGTCACCGAACTTCCTTCAGCTGATTCAATTTATCGTAGGCCTTTCCGGCCTCCGGACTCTTGGGGTATAGGGTCACGACCTGCTTGAAGGCCGACGACGCCCGCTTCTTGTCCTTCAGCGCAAGATAGGCAAAGCCTTTTTTCAGAATCGCGGCCGGCACCTTTTCGCTCTGCGGATAGTCGATCTCCACTCGATCATACGAGTCGATGGCCTGTTTATAGTCCTTTTTACCGTAATGGGATTCCCCAAGCCAATAGCGGGCGTTCGGTGCAAGATCCGAGTTCGGATATTCCGCCAAAAAGGCCGAGAATCCCTCGCGGGATCCGTCCAGATTGCCTTCTTTGAAGTAGGCGAGGATCCGCTCGTATTCGGCCCTGTCAGACCGTTCGGACGGACGGATCGCGGCGACCGCAACCGGCTCCGGCGATTCATCCGCGGCGACAGGCACGACTGTCCGCTCCACCGCGTGGTTGTTCAATTCCGGCTCCTGGTGGGCCGCTGCGACAGACTCCTGAGCGGCCGCCTCAGCCGGTGCCGTCATGGAGGACCGGTGTACGGACTTCGTTGTCTGAGACTGCCGTTGGC
This sequence comes from uncultured Nitrospiraceae bacterium, assembly GCA_963730935.1. Taxonomy (GTDB): domain Bacteria; phylum Nitrospirota; class Nitrospiria; order Nitrospirales; family Nitrospiraceae; genus Nitrospira_C. Next base: position 1,641,338 of record CAVSTP010000004.1, read on the forward strand.
CCGCCTTGGGAACGGCCCCTTTGACGTGAACTTCCTGCGCCACTTGATCCACATTTTTGGCGAGGCCGTCGACCCGACGCTCCTGCTCGGTCATGCGTGCATCCAGACGCCCGACCTGCTCATCGATCCGGGCCGCGAGCTTCTGCGCCACGGAAGAAACGCTCTTGTTCACCTCACCCAAGTGTCCCGACATTGTCTTCGTCGTCTCGTTGATGTGTAAGGTGGAGGCTTTGGTGTCGGCTTCGATCTTCGTCGCCAGAGCCTTGTTGGCCTGCTCCTCCTGCCCGACGCGTTCACTCATAGAGGTCAAAGAGTCGCGGAAACCGGTCAAGGCCTGGTTGAATTGTGTAAATTTCGCCGACAATTGTTCGGTGCGGACTTGGGTATCCGTCAAGGCCTTGCGCTGTTCGTCGAGCTTGACGTCCATGCTCTTGCCAAACGCGGTGTTGGTTTTCTGCACCACGTCGATGATCTCCTTCCGAAGCACCTCCATCTGGCGGTTGACGTCATCAAGGCGCGTATTCACATCGACCCGCAGCTGATCGCGGTCCGATTTGTTCTTCAAGTCCTGGGCGTTGAGGCTCTCGCGCACCTGGGCATAGCGATTGGCGTTTTCTGCATCCAGCTTTGCGGACAACTGCTCCATCTTCTTCGTCTGCTGCTCGAGCACCGCCGACCGTTGCCGCAGATCGTCCTGCGCTCGTTGAATCTCCTGCGCCTGATGCTGCGCCTTTTCGAGCTCTCCGCGCAGCTTAGGAAGCTCCTGACTTTTCAGCTCTTCGAGTTCTTGCCGCTGCTGAGCCCCCCGCTGGGCCAGGGCCTCGTTCGATTGATTGAACCGGCGCTCAGCGCTCTTCAAATCAGCCTGCTGGGCCACGCAGCCGTTCAAGAGGCTGATCGACAGCAGGCAAACCAGCGTTCCAACGCTTCGCACATGCCACGCGATATTCATGGTGCCACCTTCGCTTGACACAGTGTTATTTGCCCGTCTTCACAGCCAAATGTCCCCGACGGTTCTGCTGATAGCAGGATTCAGCGTGCTCGAGACAAGACGGACGCTCTTTTCCATAGGAGACGACGGACAGCCGATTGGCGCTGATGCCTAGTTCCACAAGGTAGTTGCGCACAGCCTTGGCGCGCTTTTCACCAAGGACCAGATTGTAATCCGAGGTTCCGCGCTCGTCGCAATGGCCTTCGACCTTGACGATCGCGCCGGGATTGGACTTCATCCAATCGGCGTCGCGGGTGAGCGCCTGTCGCTGATCATCGGAAATCGTCCAGCTGTCGTATCCGAAAAAGACATCACGGAGCCCGGCGGCAGTCGAGGCCGCCTGCTCCGCCCGGATTTCATCCAACTGGCGGCCTGCCGTGTCGGAGGTATCGGCCTTGGCTAACAATGAGCCGGCGCCGGCGCCGGCGCCCGCCCCTGCACCGTTTCCAATACGTTCTTCGGACGGATTCTTATCCAAACCCCGAAGACCGGAGCCGCCGCCTGACTGCATGCTGGTGTCGGGGAAATTACCGACGCCCGTTCGGCTGCTCTCCGTACTTTCACTTTTCGCCGCCTTGCTTTGGGACGATTGGGTGTCGCCGCCGGATTGCACCGACTTCTTGGAGCATCCCGAAACGCCCAGAAGGGCGACGCTGGCCACGAGTGCCAACGCGATCCTGAAAGGTGTAGTGCCCATACGCGTATCTCCTCTCTCTAAAAGGTGTGTCAGAATCTGCCTATGTGGTGTGGTCATGACGCCGGGGACCAGGATGGCGCACTATTGTGGGTCCCCTCAAACGTCAGTCGTTCAAGGTCCTTTCCGTCCGCATCAATCATATAAATGTGACTCTTGCCATCCGCCGTCGAGCTGAAGGCCAAATGGCGTCCGTCCGGAGACCAGGAAGGTGAGTCATCGATACCACCCCCTGTAGTCAATTGCATACGCTTTTGTCCGTCGGGGCTAATGAGGCACAACTTATACTCTTTACGAGGTGTGCGGCAGACGTAGGCGATCCAGTTCCCTCTGGGAGACCAGGCAGGCGCGGCGTTGTAGTCGCCTTCGAACGTCAAACGGCGCACGTTCGAGCCGTCGGAACTCATCAGAAAGACCTGGGGCCCGCCACCGCGGTCGGATACAAAAGCAAGTTCTCTACCAGTCGGAGACCAGCTGGGGGACAGTTCACCGGCCGGATTGGTGGTGAGCCGCTGGACGGTTTTCGTCCTGGTATCGAGGCGGTAGAGCTCGGAATTGCCCTCATGGCTCGAAGCAAAGGCCAGGAAATTGCCGTCGGGCGACAAGGCGGGGGTAATGTTCAACCCACCGTACGAGACCAGCGTCCAACGCTTGCCCGTCGCGAGTTCGATCATATCGATGTCCTGCGTATTCCGGTCGCGGTAGGCGGTAAATACCAGAAACCGGCGGTCGGGGGACCAGCGCGGCATCAGATTTAAGAACCCGTCCGCCGTCAATTGGCGCGAGTCATAGCCGTCATAGTCCATCACGAACAACTCGCGGGCTGCTCCATGGGAGGACACATAGGCGATTTTGGTTCTGGCAATCCCCGGTTCGCCGGTGTAGCGGAAGACCAATTCATCGGCAAATCGGTGGGCCATGAGCCGGACAACGGAAGGCGTTCCGGCATATCGCTTCCCGCCGACCACCTCGTCGCTGCCGCTGTCGTAGACGAAGCCTTCCATGTTGACGTCGTCTTCTCTTTCTCCTTTTTTAAGCCCTGCCTTTCCCCACACCAACACGGACACGCCATTTTCCGCTGCCTGCTTGAAGATGGCCTTCGACCCGTTTCCAACGCCGTTACCGACGTCTCGGACCTTGATCCCGAGGCTTGGGAGGTCCATGAGCTCGAAGACCAGCGAACGCTTGACGTCCTTCTTGAGGACTTCTTCAAGACGGCCGCCCAGCCAGTCCGGCCCTCCGTTGTTCTCTATGCTCACGACGCCGAGCGAGATTTTTTGAAAGTCCGGCCTCGTCGCCTCCAGGAAAACGTCTGCCGCACCGACCACGCCGGCCAACGCGCAGACGCCACAGAGGACCAGAACCACCAACGTTCGTTGATTCATCCTGTGCTCTCCCCGACTCTAAATACCATTTCCACGTCCTGATACCCTTCTGTCATGTCCGAAGGAAACATCGGAAATTGACGCGGCTTGAGGATCGCCCGCTTACCCGCGTCGTCGAAATAGCTGTTGCCGGACGTTTGTTGCACCGTCACGTCCTTCACCGTCCCGTTCCGGTAGTATCGAAATCGAACAACTGTACTGTACGTTTGTCCGCTGACGTCGATCGGAGGCGGTTCCCACTGGCTTTTGATGATCGCCTCCACTCGTCCCCAGAACGGATTCGTCCCGGAGGATCCGGAGGTTTTGAGTTGTGTTTGAGGCGCCTGGACTTGAGGAATGGCGGCTTCTTGCTGAGGGGCCGGTTTGACCGGCGCCTCTTTGGGAATGTCCAGTTTGGCCGCCGGCTTGAATTCCTTGACCTTCTTGAGTTCTTCCTCCAACTCGCGGTCAAGCTCTTCGCTGATGGAGGTCCGCTGGGGCGCCTGAGGCGTCTTGATCGCGCGCTCGGGTACCTCGGGGATACGAGGCAGGTCGGGAACCTGGATCTTCGCCGGCGCCTGAGCCCGCGGCTGCGCGATACTTTTGGCGGGGGTCAACTCTCCGAACCTCGGCGCATCGGGCGGAAGCTCCAGGTCTTTCAGAATATCCTTCGCCACGCTGGGGCGAGCCGGCACCGACACCGGTGTCGGCGAGGGAGCGACCGTCTTGACCGGTGGAGGAGGAGCAGGAGACGGTTTGGTTTCCGTCCGCTTGACCGATTCCACCGGCCGAGGCTGTTCGACTGTTTTGACGGGCGTGGGCAAATTGACGAGATTCACTTCGACCGCCGCCAGCGGCCGTTCGCCGTGGGGCGCCAGCCGAAGGCCCATCACCACCAGCAGCGCCACGACATGGAGGGCCAGAGACACCGTGAGCGTCCGCCCCAGGCGACGGAAAAACCGGTCCTGGTCATCCCGGTCGAACCAGAACGACGCATACAGCTGTGCGGGAGCGACCATCCCAAACCCCTCTCACGATCGACGGTGTTAACTCTTACGAGAGGGTGCGCGCGGATTCTGCGGAATCGGTGCCCCTCCGACCCGCTCCGGTCCCACCGGTTCCGTCACCATGCCAATCTTCTCGATTCCGGCCTTCTTTACCCCGTCCATGACCTGCACCACAATGCCATACGGAACATCCCGATCGGCCCGGAGGTAGAGCGACACATCCGCATGCTCATGTTTCAGGATTTTCAACTTCTGCTCCAGCTGCGCGACGCCGACCGGATCCTTGTCCAAATACAGCCGTTGGTCCTTCTCGATGGTCAGCACAGTCCGCATTTCCGGCCGGATGGTATTGGTCGCAGACTTGGGCAGGTTGATGTCCATGCCGCGGTACAGCATGGGAGCAGTGACCATGAAAATCACGAGGAGCACCAACACCACGTCGACCAGCGGGATCACATTGATCTCCGCCATGAAACGGCGTTGCCGCGATTCGAACATCATCGCTGTGCTCCGACCGGAATCGGCTTCGCCTTTACCACAGGAACGGAGAGCGATGTCATTAACTCAATCGTGACCGTGTCCAATCGAAACGCCGTTCGCCGGATTCGGCTCAAGTAATAGTTGTAGGCGATGACCGCAGGGATCGCGGTAAACAATCCTGCTGCGGTGGCGATCAGTGCTTCGGCCACGCCGGGAGCGACCGCGGCTATACTCGCCGTGCCCTGGGTTCCAATTTCACGGAATGCATCGATGATGCCCATGACCGTGCCCAACAAGCCGACAAATGGGGTGATGTTGCCGGTGGTGGCCAAAAAAGGAAGGTAGGATTCGAGTCTCGCCAACTGACTGTGGGAGAGGTGCGCGGCAGTGCGCTCGACGAGCTGGCGGTCCGCCGCCGACCCACCACCGTCCTGGCCACGCAATCCTGCTACGCGGTCCATCACGCCTTCGAAAAGCACGGCCGCGGGACTCGATTCCATGCGCCGTACCTGGCGGCAGAGATCGTCCAAATCCTTTGCTTTCGCGAGGAGCCCCATGAACTGGTGGTCCATGCGGTCGGCCGTTGAAAACGCACGCCACTTCATAAAAATGATCGCCCACGAGACGACGGAAAAGACGAAGAGTAGTAGCAGGACGATTTTGGAGACTGCGCCCAACGATCCCAGCAGGCCTGTCATACCGAGTTGGAACATTGGTCTATACCCTTTCCTGCTCGCATGAGCACTCCGCGAGGCTGCCTTGGAGTCTAACAAATGTCGCGGAAACTGGCAGGCTCGATAGTACCGCCCTGGCTTTTAGGCTACTTGTGGCGACACTTGTATGCAGTGGCGTCCTGTGGGAGCTGCCTGCCGCAGGTCTCTTCTCACGGTCGGTCAATGCGGGACGAAAAACATGGCGGGGCCGACGGGATTTGAACCCGCGACCTCCAGATTGACAATCTGGCGTCCTAAACCAGGCTGAACGACGGCCCCTCGTGTCTCTACCTATAGAGGAAGATTCTATCGACAAGACTATATATAGCGGATGGTCCGGTCTTCAATATTTGTGATCCCTGCTCTCACCGCCTGAATCCACATTCCTTCCGTGGTAGGCGGAACAGGGATCGAACCTGTGACCTCTGCCTTGTAAGGGCAGCGCTCTACCAACTGAGCTATCCGCCCGATTTTCTTAGCAAGCTGGCGGATGCTACCAAGTCCATCTCCCCTTGTCAACCGAATCTCGCACTGTTCTTGCAGATTCTGCGGCTATTTTTCCCTTCGCTGCTGAAGGAATTTCGCCTTGCGACGTGGCTGCCGGGGGAAGAACGTCGCATGCACCTCTTTCAGTCGTTCTCGTTCGACATGCGTGTAGATTTGTGTCGTCGCAATGTCGGCATGTCCGAGCATCGTTTGGACTGACCGAAGATCGGCGCCGCCTCCCAACAGATGCGTGGCAAAGGAATGCCGCAACATGTGCGGGGAAACGGCTTTCGTCAACCCCGCGCGCTGCGCCCGTTGGCGAAGCGACTTCCAAAACGCCTGCCTGGTCAGCGAACCCCCGCGTCGAGATACGAACAGCACGCGCGAAGCCCGTTGTTTGAGCAATTGCGGTCTGATGGCTTGGACATATTCGGCGAGAAGACGTTGCGCCGGCTCCCCCATCGGCACGATGCGCTGCTTGGATCCCTTGCCCATCACGCGCAAATACCCGACCTCCATGTTCACTTGCGCAAGTTCCAAAGACACCAACTCCGAGACGCGCAGCCCTGTCGCGTATAGCAGTTCCAACATCACGCGATCGCGCCGGTCCTCCGTGGTCCCGTGTACTGGGACGTCCAGCAAGGCGGCCACTTCCTGCTCCGATAACGTTTTGGGCAGACGTGTCCCACGACGGGCGGGCGCGATATCCAGCGCTGGATGACCTTCGATCACGCGTTCCTCTTGCAGAAAACGCAGCCAACCCCGAACGGCGGACAGACAACGGGCCGACGAGACCGAGGACAGCTGCAGCGCGTGCAGAGATCCTAGAAAAGATCGAACCGTGTCCTGCGTCACCTGCCGAAGCTGTTCGATCTTCCGGTGCCGGAGGTAGCGTTGAAATTTTGCGAGGTCGCGCCGGTAGGCGTCAATCGTATTGCGGGATAGGCCGCCTTCGACGCGGACATGGTTGAGATAGCGTTCGACCAGAGCGTCCGTGTCCATTTCGCGCGATGATAGCCAATGCGTTCGGGGAACACAACGCGGCAGAATCTTGACACCCTTCGGGGATTCCGATACTAGTCACGCTTGACGATTTTCATGCGTACGAGCCACAAGCGCTACCTTGCCGACGGGTGCCTGCCGCCGTGCGGCCCTTCTCCTCGAGCGAGGTCACTCGCCGCGGCCTCTGCCGTCCTCGCCGTTGCACTGACGCTGATGGCGAATTCCGCCTGGCAGCCTGCTGTCGCGGCTGCACCCGCCAAGCAGGCCCCGGCGAATCATCCGTCGCTCAATCAAGCGAAGCGGTTGATCGATGCGGGGCAGGCCGAAGAGGCCATCACAATCCTGCGAAGATTTCTGGGCACCAATCCCAAGCCGGACCTCCTTGACGACACCTACCTTTTGCTCGGAGCCGCATTGTACCGGGCGCAACAGTATGGAGAGGCGCTGAAATATCTCCAGCAACTCCAGAACGAGTTTCCCTCATCCGAAGTGGCCGACCGTGGAAAGTTGATGCTCGCGCGCACGCATGCGGCCATGGGCAATCCGGATCTAGCGCTGCCGATTCTGACCGGCCTTCGGACGATGTCGCAAGACGATGTGACCCAGCGCGAGGCTGTGCATCTGAGCGGCGAACTGTACTTTCAGAAGAAAGAGCCTGCCCGCGCCATTGCTGCGTGGCTCGACGAAATCGCGTTGAGTTCGGACGACCAAGCGGAGGAGATCCGCACGAACATCACGGCACTCATCAACGAATCCTTTGACAAGAAAATGCTCGAGCGGATCAAGGAAGCGTATCCGAAAAGCTTCCCGGGAGATCTGGCCGCGCTGCGCTTGATCGACTTGTATATGGGGCGGGGTGAAGAACATCAGGCCTCTCGACAGATCCAGCAGTTCCTGGCTCATTTTCCATCGCATGCCCAGAGCAGCCGCCTATCGGAAATGCTCGATACACTCCACACGAAGCTGAAGTCCAGCCAGTTCTTGCTTGCAGCCGTGCTGCCGCTGTCAGGCAAACTCTCGTCATTCGCCAACGACGTCTTGAGCGGCGTGCAGCTCGCGGTGGAAACCGTCGATAGAGGCGGAGGGCCTTCGATCGGGCTGTTGGTGAAGGACGCGGAATCATCGCAGGCCTCGTTCCTCGACGACTTCTCCAGTCTCTTGGCCACAGACCGTCCCGTCGCTGTCATCGGTCCGCTGCTGTCAAAAAACCTGCCCGTCATGTCGGAGCTGGCTGAGCGTTCGCATACTCCGCTGCTCACGCCCACCGCGATGTTGCCCAACGTCAGACGTCTCGGTAGCTATACGTTTAGTACCGCACTCACCTACCAACTGCAGGCGCGCAGGATCGCCGCATACGCCACGGGCGAGTTGGGATTCCGCCGCTTTTGCATTCTCCACCCGGATACTGCCTACGGGCGCGAAATGGCCCGCCTGTTCGCCAACGAAGCCAAGCAGCGGGATGGCGAGATCATCGCTATCGAGTCCTACAAGGAAGGCGATTCCGACGTGGGCGCGCAGTTGAAGCGCATGAAGGCCGAGGATCTGAAGAAGTACGGCCTGGCCGTTCCGGTCGATCCGACGAAAATCGGAGGCAGGCTCACCAAGCTCGACAAGAAAGTGCTCTATACTCCTGGGTTCGACGCCGTCTTCATTCCCGGCCGAGCGTCGGATGTCGGCCTAATTGCCGCTCAACTAAACTTTCACGACATGAAAGTCCCTTTCCTGGGCACCAATGGCTGGAATGCCCCGGACTTCGCCCGCACCGCGGATCAATCCATCGACGGCGCGGTCTTCGTCGACGGATTTTTTGTCGATAGTCCAAATCCCAACGTGCAGGAGTTCGTCGAGCGCTACAAAAAGCGGTTTCAAAATCCGCCGACGCTGTTTGCCATGCAGGGATATGACGCGGCAAAAGTCGTGATCGAAGCCATTAAGAAAGGCGCGACGTCGGGTGAGGCGATCCGCGACTATCTCACTGCCCAGCAGGACCTCCCGGCACTGACGGGGCCGGCCGCCTTCGCGCAAGACGGCACGTTGGATCGGCCTCTCTTCTTGATTCAGGTCAAGCGCGGGCGCTTCACGCAGCTCGATTGACGTCCATGAACGATTTTTCCCAGCTGCTGTTCGCCCTCTCGTACAAAGCGCTGCCCCTGCTCTTTGCCATGGTCCTGCATGAGTATGCCCATGGGTGGGTCGCCGATAAATGCGGCGATTCGACCGCGAAGACCCAGGGGCGTCTCACCATGAATCCCCTGGCGCATATCGATCTGTTCGGCACCATCATCGTCCCGCTGATCTGTTTGATGCTGCCGGGCAGCTTTCTTCTGGGATGGGCCAAGCCGGTACCCGTCGACCCGCGGAACATGAGACAACCCCGGCGCGACATGGCGCTCGTCGCCGCGGCCGGACCCGGCATGAATTTCCTCCTCGCGGTCTGTAGTGCGGCGTTGTTGTCGCTGGTGCTATCAATGGATCCCTCGCTGCTCGCATCGAAAACGCGCAACGTCGCAGCAGAACCGGATGCCTCGTCGGCCGCGATCGTGCTGTTGCCCGTCGCCGTGATGGCGCTCTATTCCGTCCTGGTCAACGTCTTCCTAGGCATCTTCAACCTGATACCGATTCCACCTCTCGACGGCGGCCGAATTTTATTAAGCCTGCTGCCTCCACGCCCCGCGCTGGCGCTCGCACGCTTGGAACCATATGGGATGATGATTCTCGTCGGACTCCTCGTGTTCGACCGCGAACTCCGGATCATCCACACCATTACCAATACATTCGCTTCCGGCCTTTCAGGTACAATCCTCTCGACGGCGGTGGGTTTGATTTCAAGAGTGTCGCCATGACGAACCAACCAAAGAAGCGGGTGTTGAGCGGCATGCAGCCCAGCGGCCTCATGCATCTGGGCAATTACCTTGGCGCGCTCCAGAATTGGAAGCAGCTTCAGGCCGAGCATGAATGTTACTTCTTTGTCGCCGATTGGCATGCGCTCTCGACGAACTATGCCGACACGAGCCGCATCCGAGAATACGTGCGTGAGCTGCTGATCGACTGGTTGGCCGCAGGCATCGATCCGAATCGCTCGGTGGTGTTCATTCAATCACGCGTCCCGGAACATGCCGTCCTGCACCTGTTGTTTTCCATGATGATTCCCGTGTCCTGGTTGGAGCGCAACCCGACCTACAAGGAAAAACAGGAGGAGATCAAGGAAAGGGATCTCAGCACCTATGGATTCTTGGGCTATCCGGTCCTCCAAGCCGCCGACATCCTCCTGTACAAACCGCATTTCGTTCCGGTAGGGAAAGATCAGCTCCCGCACCTCGAGTTGACCCGGGAAGTGGCGAGACGATTTAACGACCTCTATAAGCAGCCGGTATTTCCCGAGCCCAAGGAACATCTCACGAAGTTTCCGAAAGTCCCTGGCACTGACGGTCGGAAAATGAGCAAGAGCTACGGCAATACGATCAACCTCTCGGACAGCGAGCCGGTGGTTCGCCAAAAATTGAAGACGATGGTCACGGACCCGGCACGGGTGAGACGGATGGATCCCGGCAATCCAGAGCTCTGCCCGGTATTCGACTTCCACAAAATGTTTTCGCCGCTTCCCATCATCGAGCAGATCAACCGCGAATGCCGTACCGCCGAAATCGGCTGCATCGACTGTAAGAAGCTGGTGGCCGATCGAGTGGTCGACACACTGGCGCCGATCTGGGAGGCGCGGGCGGCCCTGGTCAGCAACCCTTCGCACATCGAGGAGATCGTGGAGGAAGGCAGCCGGAAGGCCGGCGCCGTGGCAAAGGCCACGCTCCACGAAGCGACCGAGGCCATGAAGATCTAGCCGGTAGGGGAGATCGTTCTTGGGGTATGAAACGGCTGGCCATCATCGTCGTGTTGGGAGGACTTTCAGTAGGGCCGGTGTGGGCCGTCGATCCTCCCTGCGATGTGTATCCCCCTGGCAAGCAGGCGCGCTGCATGGAAATCTGGAAGGATCTCTACAGGGAAGACGGTCCGGTCATCGCGCAGTTCGGGTTAGATCAATTGAAGCGTCGTGAAGAGGGCCAGATTACGGCTGAGCAGCACCTTGCGCAAAATATGGACTTCATCAAGCAGTCGACCCAGAAGCGCCTCACCCGGCTGAACGAGCTCATGGCCAAGGAGTAGCACTGGCTCACAAGTCTTGCGGCTTGGACTTTTCCTCAACCACCCCCGCCGAATTCAGCAGATCCCGCCCGACGATAATCGGCGCCTTGAAATGAATCGCTAACGCAATGGAATCCGACGAGCGGCTGTCGAAGACTTTGACGTCGCCGCCGTACGCGACGCTCAGCGCTCCATAATAGGTTCCGCCCTTCAGCGTAATGACCGATTGCGTCACTTTGGCGCCGAGCGTTTCCATAATCGTGTGCATGAGATCATGAGACAAAGGCCTGTGCAGCTGTTCACCATTCAATGCGCCCTGGATGGACACGGCGACCGTCAGATCGACGAAGATCGGGATCGTCTTGCCTTCCGCCTGCAGGAGCACTACCGGTCCATGATCGGAGATCCGCACTTTGACGTCGGTGATCGTGACTTGCTCGGGCTGCGATGAGCCCGTTTCCGCGTGCACGACGGGGGAGCCGCAGGCAAAGGACAGCAGAAACAACATCAACCATCGAGCGCTGGTCCTCATAGTAGTGACCTCCTGATCCGTTCATGCACGGACGAATTGATTCCTCTCCTTTTCCCACCCGATTTCCGTCTCGGGGCCATGTCCCGTCACGACGAGCGTCGAATCATCGAGGGTGTACAAACGGTCACGGATGGAGCGCTCGATCGCGTCGAAATCCCCTCCCCAGAGATCGGTTCGGCCGATGCTGCCGCGGAACAGGGTATCGCCGGCCAAGACGACACCGCCTTCCGGGACATGAAAACTCATGGAACCCGGCGTATGGCCAGGCGTATGCAGAGCGATCGCTGTCACCTGGCCGACCGGCACCTTCTCTTCGTCCGTGAGCCAGTAGTCCGGCGGTGGAACGGGCGCGTACGGGACTCCAAACGCCCGGCACTGCATCTCGAGCATGTCCCAGAGCTCACGATCGTCCTCGTGCAGGCATAAGGCGGCGCCGGTGGCATTTTTCATTTCGCCCGAGGCGAGAAAGTGATCAAAATGGGCATGAGTGTGAAGAAGCTTCGTCACGGTCAACCCGAGCTCTCGCACCTCACGGAGGATCCGTTCGGCTGCGCCTCCAGGGTCCACGACGATGGCCTGTTTGCTCACGAGATCGCCGATGATCGAGCAATTGCAGCCGAGCGGCGGCACCGAAAACGTTTTGCGGATCAGTCCTCGCATTGGGAAACATGCTAACGCTAGTTCGTCCCGTCTGCAACCGATCAGAGGTCGGGATCAAGGAAGGAAGCCGCGCTTATTGTGTCCGAGCCGCCCACACCAGCTCGCTGTCAAAAATGCCCCAGCGCGACCCAGATGAGCGAAGCCAGACGGCGAAGCCGGCACCGCTCCCGTCGGGCCGGTTGTATTCGACATAGATGAAGGCATGTTCGCGCCCAAAGCTATAGGCGACACGCGAAAAGCTCAATCGATCAAGAACGGCCGGCGGTTCATCGAGCGGCCCCTCCTGCAACTGCTGCGGCATCCCCACCGACACCGGCAGAGGCGCCAGCGAGGTCTCCTGTTGCTCGGCCCCATTGCCCGACACGAAGCGATAGCGCACGCCGAAGCCGAAATGCCCTTCAAGTTGCGAGGGCGTCAGGTTTTTGAAAAGAAAATCCCGCACCAGGTCGATCGGAAGGCGGCCATCGAAGATTTCATATTCCTGAAACGTCTCGAGACGAAGTGGCCCCTGCTGCTCGGGATGCAGCCGTGTCAGCGTGGTACGCTCGAGCACGACCAGTTTGGATTCGGGAGTGAGAAATTTTTCGTCGACGACAAGATCGTAGAGAGGATAGTCCTCCAGCGGCACAGGCGGAGGGCTGTCGGGCGGCGGCTCAGCTGGCGCGGCGGGAGGAGGGCCAGTCAAGGATGCGCTGATGAACGTGAACGTGAGGGCCCATGCGCAGAGAGTGCGCCGCATGTGCGAAGGATAGCCCGCCCGTTACGAGGCGGTCAATGACGCGGACAGCCAATTTACGATGGACAAGAGGTCTGGAAGCATGGATAATCCGTCAACCCATGTGGCAGCGTCCGGGTAGTTCCATCGTTCTTCTCTTCCTGTTGCCGGCGCTTCTTGCCCTCTCCGCCTGCAAACCGGATGATACACCCTTCAGAGCTGAGAACGACGCGCTCAAAAAGCAGCTCGCCAGACAAGAGTCCCTCGTCACGTCGCTGCAGGACGGCAACAAGGTCATGCAGCAACAGATCGATCTGCTGAATCAGGAAATCCGCGACGCCAAGAAGGCGGCCGACAGCGCAAAGGCCGAAGCCAAATCCGCGGCAGAGCAGCTCGATCATCAGTTGGTCCAGGCGCGCAAATTGACGGCGGACATCAAGAAAACAGCCCTCGAAGAGGCGGCTCAGAACATCCACATCGAACAGAAGGGCGCGCAGTTCGAAGACCTCCCGCGGCCCTTGAACGCGGTGACGAAAACCGTCGAAGAGGCGTTGGCCCGCAACGGATACCAAGTCAGAGTCAGCATCAAAGCCGATCACAAGGCCGTCATCGTGACGGACCGCAAGATCTCGAATCCTGTCTCGCTGGAGGTCGCCGGATTTCGGAACCAGTATGTGATCGCCGTTCAAGCCCAACCCTTGAATGTCACACGCCTAAGCGTGAAGGCTGAATTCGAAAAGTTGGCGCAGGGCGGACGGGTTCTGAGCGTCAGTGCGGAAGAAACCGCGGAAATCGAGCGCCGTCTAATCGGCGAAGTCAGCAAAGCCCTCGCCGCTCCCAGTAAAACCTAAATGTTCCGCGCCCTCATCTGGGTCGCGGTGTTTGCCATGCTGATCATCGGCGCAAGCCGAACCGAAGGCGCAAACAGCCCCAAGCCGTCGCCAGAACTGTCGAGGCACCTCTCGCGCATCGCCGCGCTGGCGCAGCCTGTTCCCACCGTCACGATTCCCGCCGGCGAGTTTATCCTCGGCAGCAAGCGAATCGACGATGATCCCTACGGCCTGTGGACGCAGTTCGACGATACCGAACTCCCGCAGCAACGCGTCTGGCTCGATGAGTTTGCGATGGATCGCGACGAAGTGAGCCTGGGTGAGTATCTGGCCTACCTCGTCCGAAAAAAGCAGTATCCCCCCGAAGCATTGCAAAAACTGATCTGGCACGTGATCACCGTGCATGCGATGTCGGATCAGACACTGACGCGCTGGCCGTCCCTCTATGTGACCTGGCACGAGGCGGTGGGATTTTGCACGTCACAGGGAAAGCGCTTGCCGACCGAAGCGGAGTGGGAAAAAGCCGCGCGGGGGCCGAACGGTCTGCTGTTCCCATGGGGCGATACCGCCCCAGACAGTGAGCGGGCGATGTTCGGCCAGCATCACGTCCACGAGATCCCGATCCTAGCCGCCGTGGATGCTCTTGCTCCTGGCCGAAGTCCCTATGGCCTCCACCACATGGCCGGCAACGTGGCGGAGTGGGTGCAGGATTGGTTTGGACTCGACTATTACGCCTACATGCCGGGCAGAAATCCCGCCGGACCGACGAGCGGCCGTTACAAGGGCGTGCGCGGCGGATCCTGGAAGAGCAAAATCATCATGCTTCGCACCGCGACCCGCAGCGGCTTCAGTGCGGATCAGCGCTCGGCCACCATCGGCTTTCGCTGCGCGCAATCATCCGTCACAAACGGAGGACCGGGACGACCCTGAGGGAGTCCAGTTCTCAAATTGCCGGATTGCTTGGTCGCTGGCCTGTGCCGTGATACGTTGGCGTGGGATCTTCACCGCATGCATCCGCCTGACGTCTCCATGAGCCGAATGGTGCTGATCGGATTCATCGTCGCTCTCGCGACGTTGGTCGGCTGCGCCACACCCACCGAAGATCGCCTGCACCGAACCGGCGTCGGTCCCTCCTGCTGTAAGTCGGTTGAGGCGTCGTCTCGCCGGGCCGCCATTGTCCGGACGGCTTCCAAGCTGGTCGGAGCGACCACCATCCAAGCCAACGGCAAACGCATTAGCTATGATTGCGCCGGGGTGACCCGCGCCATCTACCTCGAGCATGGCATCGATCTCTACGACAGCGGTACGCCAGACGCGAAGGCGAACGGAGTCAGGCTCATCCACCATCACATCAGCCGGCATGGCAAATTGCACCAGGGTCCAGTTGTCCGTCCGGGAGATCTGGTGTTCTTCGACAACACCTGGGATTACAACAACGATGGCCTCGTCAACGACCCCCTGACCCATGTCGGGATCGTCGAGCGCCAGGAGCAGGATGGCACCGTCATTTTTATCAGCCGTGTCGCTGGCGCCATAGAGCGGTACCGGATGAACCTCGCCCTTCCCCACGTCCATCGCACCGCAGAGGGGCGGATCCTCAACGACTATATCCGCCGGAAAGACCTCGGCGATTCCGCTCATACCGCCTATCTGACGGGTCAGTTATTTGCCGGTTTCGGCAGCCAAAACGGCCTTTAGCGTCCTGCCCTCCAGCCACGGTCAAGCAGTTTTGCGTATCCGCGCTATACTTGAATCGTCTCTTTATTGGCCATCGTGTATCGAGATTTACCCGAGGAGGTTGTATGGCGAAGACAGCGACCTATTGCAGCGAGTGCTATAACAAGGTCGGACGAGTGGAGGATGCGCAGGTCAAAGCGGCGGAAGCGTCTGGACAAACGCCCATGACTGGTCAAGGCACCTGCTGCAAGTGCAACAAGGCGACCGTCGTCGTCTATTACGAAAGCTGAGCGCCATCCACCGGAGCGGAAGCGGGACACTCATTCGCTTCAAGCGTGGCCCCCCTCCTCCGTTTCCTCAAACTCGTTGATCAGTTCTTCCAGTTCATCGAGTTCATCCGGCCGGACATTTTCGAATTCAACGCCAAAGGTCTGTTCTTCCACCCACCGCACCTTTGCCTCGGGGATCGACACCGGCGACTCCGCCCCAGGGACAACCAGACGAACCATGATCGTCTTGCCGGGGAACACCGCCAAATCGCTTTCAAATCTAGCCCCGCCGAGGGAGAGATCAAGCGTCTGCCCTTCGATCTCATGCGAGTTTCCCAATAAGAATCCCTGAATATGAAGAGGCACGCGCCGATGTCTCCGTCGCTCCATTGGCATCCCTCCATGCGATTACGGTCCTAGAGAATACCGCGGTTGAACCCTGAAATCATCTCCGGACTTCGGTCGGAAGCCTCTCGTTACATTCCGGCACTGGCCGATTCACACAGGCCTGCTACACTTGAAGATATGAGAGCCTCACCAGAGTCGACCGCCCTCGTTCCCGTGGATCCCCGCAGGCGCATCGTGTGCTCAGTTCGAGAGAGTCTCGTCACACTTCACGGCGCCCTGATTATTGCCGAGCAACACACTTATGAACGCATCAGCGGTCCGGTTCCATCCATAGATGTCCTGATTGACCTTCTGCAAAAAGATCCCTGGTTCACCTGGCTACACCCGATCGCGGATCTGCTCGTACGCATGGACCACCTGCTCGAGGATGATACCTGTGACATCACCGATGAGAACGTCGCCCATCTCATGCATGAGGTTGATGCGTTGCTTCATCCGTCGGTGGAAGGGGAAGGCTTTGAACGAGCCTATTATGAAGCGTTGGATCGAGCCCCCGACGTTGTGCTCGCACACTTTCGCGTGAGAAAGCTGTTGCCGAAAGCTGCATAGCCGGCCGGCGCTTGTTATGATGACAGGCAACTTCGCAAGGAGGTTGCCATGGGCGCCCGAAAGTTCGCAGGAATCGTTGGTGCGGCCGTGCTGCTGACTGCCGGCTTCTCGCAGGCTGGCAACGCAGGTCGCGTCGAACCGCTCGACGGCACGCAAGGCGTCACACGTTCGGCGAACGACCAGGGGACTTCTTCTGAACACGGTCCGCTTTCTCATGGCGGCTCTCAGCTCCCGGCTCTTGGCGTGCCTCCCGGCGATCCGTCACCTCGGACGACGACACCGTTCGGAGGACCCTTGCCGCCGAACCAGTTGACACCGGCTCCCGTGCTTCCCTTCAATCCCAACCGGTCGCTCATGCCCTCTCCCTCCACGTCTCCTCCATATTCCGGCAGCGGACGTCTTGGCCGCTGATCGCGCTGGTTCGATGAGCCTTTTCACAGAGAGAGATCACATTTTCCGTTCCACCTGATACAATAAAGTCATGACGGGACCATCAACTGAAGCCCGGGAAGGCCTAAGGCGCATGCTGATGGAGGTGCGGCGGGGCCTGCTGGGCTTGCACAAAGCACTCATCATTGCGGAGCAGCTCACCTACGAACGCATTAATGGCCGCGTCGGCTCGACCGGCCAGCTGCTCCAGTTAGTGCTGAACGATCCCTGGTTTACTTGGCTGCACCCGTTGTCGCAGCTCGTCATTCGCGTGGATGAGTTGCTGGATGAAGGCGAGGAACTGACGACCGTCGAAGTGGAACATTTTCTTGCCGACGTGCGCGCCTTGATTCGGCCTTCCGAGGAAGGTGATGGATTCGAACGCAGCTATTATGAGGCTCTGCAGCGGGAACCCGACGTCATTTTCGCACACGTGGAGGTGAAGAAACTCGTCACCAAGGCAGCGGCCTGAACAAACGCTGGCTCCTAGGAGACAGGCGGCCGGTTCCCTGTGAACCGGCCGCCTGTGCTGTGTTCACGACCTACCGATTTCCATGTTTCTTGCTGGTCTTCTTCGCGTGTCCCTTGGCTTTTCCCTTTCCTTTGCCCTGGCTTACCTTCCCTGCCTTGTCGGCCTTCTTTTCCTCACTCATACTCGGCGCCTGAGCCGGTGCTTGTGCAGGCGGCGGCGTCATCTCCTGAGTGGGCGCAGGCATCTGGGCAGGAGCTTCTTCACTCAAGGGAGCCTGCGCGAACGCCGTGGCGAATACAGTAAAGACTGCAGCAGCGGTCAGAGCGGAAATGGTCTTCTTCATCCTATCCTCCTCGTGATTTTCCAGAGCGGGGGCCAATCCCTCGCGATGGGGCGCCACACGGGAGAGCAAGAGAGCAAACCAGGTGCCAGTTCCACTGTAATGACCAACCCTTGGTTCTATAGGCACTTCTCCCCTCTCTGTGGTCAAAGGACGCCCGCAACTGTACCCCCCGCGCAGCAACAGGGATACACTCGCGGCCATTTTCAATTCCCCATGGTGTTTCCCCGCGGCCGGAGGAATGAGGCCATTACTCATCGCCACCGGAAGACGCGTCATCGTAATACTTTTCCCGAAAAATCGGACAGAGGCCCTTCGCTTGGATGATACGCGTGACTTCTGTGATCATTCCGCTGTTTCCGCAGAGATAGACGGCCAACCGCTTCACGTCGTGTAAGTCTCGTTCCACCAGCGTCGTCACTCTTCCGGAGGGTCCATCCCATCCAGGTTCGGGCCGTGAAAGCGTGATGATGTGCGAGTTTCCCGGCAGGTCACGGCTCAAGCGTGTCAGTTCATCCTGATAATACAGATCGCGCTGGCCGCGAAGTCCCCAAAACAATGTCGTCCGACTTGGCACTGATCGTTCCGCGTTGGCGAAGAGCATTGAACGAAACGGGGCAATGCCGGTTCCGGTGGCGACGAACAATAAGTCGCGGGTAGGATCCTCCCGCAAATAAAAGTTCCCTGCCGGCCCGGCAAGCCTGGTGTCGTCCCCTTCTCGCAGTCCGAAGAGGTAGGTCGATCCAGGTCCATGAGGAACCAGGTTGAGAAGCAACGAAATCGTCTGAGTGGAGCTTGGTGGGGACACGATCGAGTAAGGTCTGGTGACCGTTCGGCCGGTTCTGGGATCGGGGACGTCGAACGAAACGAACTGACCGGCCTTGAACCGGATCTCAGGCGGCTCGATCAGCCGCAAGTCGATCTGCCGGACATCGTGCGTGAGCTGACGGACGGCGGCGACTTTTGCACTGAAGCGATGGATGGACGCCACAGGTCGTGTCCCTAAAAACAACCCATTCTACCAAGAGCGGTGTGAGGCAGGGAGGGAATGTCACCAACGGCGGGCCGAGGCCAGCAATGTACTGACCTCCTCCGGAGCAAGAGGTTTGGCGAAGAAATACCCTTGGCCGTATTCGCAGCCCAGCGACCGCAAAATGACCAGATGCTCAGCGGTCTCGACACCTTCGGCGATGACCTGCCGCCCCAGTTGATGGGCCAGCGCGATGATGGTTTTCACGATGGCGAGCGCGTCGTCCTCCGTGCCCAGACGGCGGACAAACGACTGGTCGATCTTGAGAAACCGGATGGCCAGCTGCTGTAGATGGCTCAATGAAGAATACCCGGTCCCGAAATCGTCCAAGCAGGTGTCGACCTGTTGCGCCTTGATCTCGGCAAGCACCTGACTGACGGCTTCGGGGCTTTTCATCATCTCCGACTCGGTGATTTCAATCTTCAGGTTCGAGGCCTCGAGACCGGTACGGTCAATCACCTGTCGGATCAGGTGGGCCAGATGGTTCTGAGCGAAGTGTTCGATCGAAAAATTCACGCTGACGGACAGCGGACGGATCTTCGGGAACTGCTCTTGCCACAGCTTGAGTTGACGGCAGGCTTCGCCGAGACTCCATTCGCCGATATTCTTCATCAGTCCCAATTCCGCGGCGACGTGTAAGAACGCATCGGGCCTGGTCAACCCATGTTCTGGGTGCTGCCATCGAAGCAACGATTCGAAGCCCGCCACCCGACCCTCCTTCAGGTCGATGATGGGCTGATACGCTAGCCTGAACTCTTTACGGTCCAACGCCTGGCGCAAATCCCCTTCGATCTTCAGACGGGCCATGGCCTGTTGATGCATGGCCTTATCGAAAATGACGAAGCCGGAGCGGCCTGCCTCCTTGGCCTGCAGCATGGCCGCCGTTGCATCTCTCAGCAGATGTTCCCCGCTTTCATATCCGGCATGACTGCAGGCGATGCCGATACAAGGCGTCAGAAAGACTTCACCCTGTTCCAGCACAAACGGCGCTGCAAATTCCTGTTGCACACGATCGGCCACACGCGTGGCATTGCTCACGGCTTTCAGATTATCGATGAGCAGCGTGAAGGCGTCCCCTTCCATTCGGGCCACCGTATCGGCGGAGCGCACCCGGCGCAGAATCCGTTGGCTCACCTCGATCAGCAGCCGGTCGGCGGGAGAAGGGCCCAGTCCGCTGTGGACCATCTTGAAGCCGTCCAGGTTCAGGTGCAGGAGCGCAAACAAATGACCGGGCTGGCGGCGGCTCTGCAGAAATACACGTTCCAGCCGGTCCATGAACAAAGCACGATTCGGCAAGCCGGTCACCGAATCGTGGAATGTTTCCAGAAACAGCCGCTGCTCGGCCTGGCGCTTCTCCTCGAGGAGCCGTTTGCGCTCAAGTGCTTGGGTGACGGCATGGCCAAGCCGCCCGAGCCGGTCCTTCAGGAGATAATCGGCGGCGCCTGCTTTCATGCATTCCACGGCCATTTCTTCGCCGATACAGCCGGAGACGATAATGAACGGGAGGTCCAATCCCCGCTCTTTCATCAGCCGGAGCGCATCCCGGGCGGTAAACTGCGGCATCGAATAATCGGACAGAATAAAATCAGGAGGCTGGTCGAGTTCTCGAAGATATGCGTCTTTGCTCTCGACGCGGCGGAAGCTGAGGTCAAACCCCGACTCGCGAAGCGCTTCGATCATCAGCTCCGCGTCGGCCGGGGAATCTTCCAGCAGCAGGAGATTGAGGCTCGTGGACATGCCTTTCCTAGAATGAATGACGTGACACACCTTTTCTCGGGAAGCGGCCCTGACCCGTGGATCTGCAGCAGTACGCAGTATAGTGCGGGATGAGCCCCCGGCAAACGAAATCCTCTAAATCACAACCACTTAGGTGAGAACCCTGGTGGGACAATCGACGACAATCTTCGGAAAGGATTCCAAATATACAGCCAGCAAGACGTGGCTACACGATTTGTTCGGCGGCCCATGAGAACACTCGCAGTGCTGGCTTCTCCCAACCGGGATGTTTGGCCGCTTCTTCATACCACTGCTTGACCGCCTTGCTCACACGCCCCGCACGTTCAGGATCCAAGGAGACCCAGATGATCGAATTGGTCCCCGGATAGAAGGCCAATCCTTCGGCTGGGCCGGTCTGGCCATACCCGACCGTTTCATTCACCTCGGTGAATGCCTTGATGTCGCATCGGTGCAGTAAGTCATGCACCCGTTCTTTGAGCGACGTCCGGAAGACGACCATGAGCATGTGCATACGTCATTCCCTCCTTGGTCATTTGGATAGGCAGATGACCCACCGGCCGTCGAGAGAGGAATGGCCTTCACAAGCGGTCTTCATCTAATTCGATCACTTCGGCCCACGTCGAAACTGACGGCAGCGCACCGACCGGCACCCCGCGCTTGGCGGCAATTTCGCGAAGTCGTCCCTGGAACCGTTGGCGAGCCGCATCGTCCTTCGGCCGTGAGGACAATAGAATATGATTCCATTGCGCAATCTCTTCCGGCGTCCGCGGCTCACCTTGCGCTTGGATCCAATCCAGTAACTCCTGGTCGGATCCGCCCGCCAGCACGCGCGATTCCAATGCCTTCGCATCGATGCGGAGAAAATCGATCAGATGCTTATCGAATCCGACGGTGATGTAATTGTAATCCTGGATCAAGCCCCTGTTTCGAAGACGAATCTTGTCGATGAACCTGGCGAGGTGCGCGATTCCGCCGAGGAGCATTTTAGGACTGCGCGGATATCCCTGCATATTCATACCTACATTTCATCACTTGATATGTAAATTAGCTATCTATATATTCTGACACAGGATGCTGTGGAATTATGTGAATTTGATCCTAGGAATTCTCCTCCTCATCTTTCCAGGGTGCGTGAAGTATAAGGGGCCTGGGTACACTCCTAACATTAATCTCACAAAGACTTCGCCGTCCATCCCACTTAAAATCGATTCACGTCCCTTCGTCGATAGTTCACCCCCTGCAGGCAAAGAAAGCGGATACATGACAGGAAGTGGGTCTTCCGCAACATCTAAAGAAACCCTGAAAGGTGATCTGGCAACGCTCATCACGACTTTGCTTCGAGGCGAATTCCAGCGGAGCAACTTGTTTGAGGCCATTGATTCCGATCTTCCCACGCCTGACCTGGTCCTATCAGGTACGATTCACCGCTTCTACGAACGCACCACGGAGCCGCTCATTGGCCTTTGTTGTGGACTCCTTACGGGTTTCATTGGCCTGCCATTTTTCATTGAAGAAGGAGCAGTCGATCTTGAACCTACGCTTTCATCTCCAGACGGAACAATTGTGAAGACCTATCGCAAGCAAGCGGACTACGACAAATGGATGAATGCGTATGACGGACGAGCTTGGCATCCGTATAGGCATGGGTTGTATTTGAACAAACCCATGGCCGAGGTGATGACTCTATTGCGAGATATGATCCTCGCTGATAGAACATTGCTCACGAATTCTAAACCTTCCCCCTAGCCTCTGCTCTCGAACGCGACGCTGCCTCAATCTGTTCAGCGGCGAGAAACGGGAACAGGCTACTTTTCAATTAGAATGTTGTCAATGATGTGCCCTCTACAGGCCGCTCAAAACGGCTTTCCAACAAGGCCGCAGCGAGCGAGAGCCCGAGGCGTACGGTTCGAGGTCCGTTGAGGGTTTGAGCGGAGCGAGAACGCAGTTGGAGGCCGTTTTCAGCGGCCTGACTTGGCGGATTTGCCGGCGAGCAGATACTTATCAATCCCGGCTGCCATTTTTCGGCCTTCCGCGATCGCCCACACGATGAGGGAGGCACCACGTTTCGTGTCGCCGCCGGCAAAGACGCCGTCAAGGCTGGTCATGAAGTTGTCGTCGACCTCGACGGTGCCGCGCGCGTCGTATTTCACGCCGAGACTGTCGAGCAGGCCGTTCTTGACCGGACCGGTGAACCCCATGGCAAGTAACACCAAATCCACATCCATCTCAAATTCGGTATTCGGAACCGGCGTAAATTTGCCGCCTTCGAATTTCACCCGTTGCCCGTGGAGCTTGGTGATGTGGCCATTGTGTCCGGTAAACTTTGTCGTCGACACGCTCCACTGCCGGTCACAGCCTTCTTCATGCGCATGGGACGTCCGCAACTGCATCGGCCAGAGCGGCCACGGCGTCGAGTCGGCACGTGCGGGAGGCGGTTCCGGCAGCAATTCGAACTGGTGCACTTCCACACAGCCTTGACGGTGCGTCGTTCCCAGACAATCCGATCCGGTATCACCGCCGCCGATAATGACGACCCGCTTGCCCTTGGCCGTAATCGGCTCGTCGCTGATGGGAATTCCAGCCGTGCGCTTGTTTTGCTGCGTGAGATAGTCCATCGCCAGATGCACGCCCTTCATGTCCCGTCCGGGGATCGGCAGCTCGCGGGCCTGCTCAGCCCCCATCGTGAGGCCCACCGCATCGAACTGAGCGCGCAGCTGTTCGCCCGTAATGTGCTTGCCGACCGCCACGCCCGTCCTGAACTCCACTCCTTCGGCCTTGAGTTGCTCCAACCGGCGGTCGATCACCCACTTTTCCATCTTAAAATCGGGAATGCCGTAGCGCAGGAGGCCGCCGATGCGGTCGGCCTTTTCGAACAGCGTCACGCTGTGGCCCGCGCGGGCGAGTTGCTGCGCGGCGGCCAATCCGGCAGGGCCGGAACCCACAATCGCAACCGTTTTCCCCGTCTTGACCACGGGAAGAACAGGGAACACCAGCCCCTCGTTGAACCCGCGATCGACGATGTTCCATTCGATCACGCGGATCGACACCGGGTCCTCGTTGATCCCGAGCACGCAGGCGCCTTCGCAAGGAGCGGGACAGAGGCGGCCGGTGAATTCAGGAAAGTTATTCGTCGTGTGCAGCGTCTTCAGCGCGTCCTTCCATCGCCCGCGGTACACGAGGTCGTTCCATTCGGGGATCAGATTTACCACCGGGCAACCGGTATTTCCCTGACAGAAGGGCACTCCGCAATCCATGCAGCGCGCACCCTGGATCTTGAGCTTGTCCTCGGAGATCGGCTCGTACATCTCCTTCCAATCGAGGACGCGCAGCTCGACTGGTTTTCGTTTAGGGCCCTCGCGGGCGTATTTCATGAAGCCTTTTGGGTCACCCATGGCGTATCAGTCTTTGTATGCCAATTGATTCCACATTACCTTGAACTCAAAACCCTCGATCTCACCCGCCCGACCCCGCGCACGCCTGGACGTGCGCTTCACCCAAACTCACCCGCCACCCTACGCATCTTCTCACCCGCCCGCCTAGGCCTGCCAGGACAGGTCCTTCCACAAGCGACGTGCGCTCGTTCTAGTGCACCGCGCTTGCTTTGCGCTTCCGCTCTTCGAGGACGCGCTTATAGTCGACCGGCATGATCTTCACGAACTTCGGCAACGTGGCATCGAACGCATCGAGCACCTGCTTGGCTTTGCGGCTGCCCGTATACATGAAGTGTTTGGTGATCAGCTCGTGCAGCAGTTGCTTGTCTTCCTTCGTGGACACCGGCTCCAGCTCGACCATGCCGGTATTGCAGCGCTCTTGGAACTTTTCGACATCGTCCAGCACGAATGCAATACCACCTGACATACCTGCGGCGAAATTGCGGCCGGTGCGGCCAAGCACCACGACAACACCGCCGGTCATGTACTCGCAGCCGTGATCGCCGGTTCCTTCGACGACGGTACGCGCGCCGCTGTTACGCACGGCAAACCGCTCCCCCGCCATGCCATAGAAATAGGCTTCCCCTTGCGTGGCACCGTACAGCGACGTGTTGCCGATGAGAATTGTTTCTTCCGGGTTGAAGAGAACATGCTTGGGCGGGAATACAATGATCTTGCCGCCGGACAATCCTTTGCCTATGTAGTCGTTCGACTCGCCTTCCAAGGTCAGTGTTACGCCTCTGGCTAAGAATGCCCCGAACGATTGTCCGGCCGAGCCGGTGAACTTGATCGAGATCGTGTCTTCCGGCAATCCCTCCAAACCATACTTCTTGGCAATCTTGCTCGAAAGCACGGTACCGGTCGTGCGGTTCACGTTTTTGATCGAGAGATCGAGCTTGACCTTCTCGCCCTTCTCGATCGCGTGCTTGCAGAGCTCGACCAGCTTGTTGTCGAGAATGTCGGCGAGCCCATGATCCTGTTTCTGCACGCAGTAACGCGGCACGTCAGCCGCGACGTCGGGCATGGTGAGCAGCGGCGTGAGGTCTAGCCCCTTGGCTTTCCAATGATCGAGCGCCTTCGTGATCTTTAATTTATCGACGCGCCCCACCATCTCATTGATCGTCCGGAAGCCAAGCTTCGCCATAAGCTGCCGGGCTTCTTCCGCGACGAAGAACAGATAGTTGACGATGTGTTCGGGCTTCCCGTTGAACTTTTTGCGCAGCTCAGGATCCTGCGTGGCAATGCCGACCGGGCAGGTGTTGAGATGACACTTCCGCATCATGATGCAGCCTTCGACGATCAGCGGCGCTGTCGCGAAGCCATATTCTTCCGCACCAAGCAGCGTCGCGATGACGACATCGCGACCGGTCTTCATTTGCCCATCGGTTTCGACGCGGATGCGACCGCGCAAATCGTTGAGCACCAGCGTCTGATGCGTTTCGGCAAGCCCCAGTTCCCAAGGAATGCCGCCGTACTTGATCGACGAGAGCGGTGACGCGCCGGTACCGCCTGAGTCGCCGCTGATCAAGACCTTGTCCGCATGCGCTTTCGACACACCGGCCGCGACGGTGCCGACTCCGACCTCTGCCACCAGCTTTACAGACACCGCCGCATCGGGATTGGAATTCTTGAGGTCGAAGATCAGCTGCGCGAGGTCTTCGATCGAATAAATATCGTGGTGGGGCGGCGGCGAGATGAGTTGCACGCCTGGGGTGGCATAACGAAACTTCGCGATGTTCTCGTCGACCTTGTGGCCGGGCAGCTGGCCGCCCTCGCCCGGCTTCGCGCCCTGCGCCATCTTGATCTGCAATTCACGCGCGTTGACCAGATAGTGCGCCGTGACACCGAAGCGCGCTGAGGCCACCTGTTTGATGTAACTGTTTTTGGAGTCACCGTTCGAGAGCGGCTTGAAGCGCTCCGGATCTTCGCCGCCTTCGCCGGTGTTGCTCTTGCCGCCGAGGCGGTTCATCGCGATCGCCAGCGTCTCATGCGCTTCCTTGCTGATGGAGCCGAACGACATCGCCCCAGTGTTGAAACGCTTGACGATTGCGCTTGCCGGCTCCACTTCGTCGATCGGGATCGGCGGTCGGCGCAAACTTGAAATCGAGCAGGCCGCGCAGGTTCGACAGGCGTGCGCTCTCGTTGTTCACGAGCTGTGCAAACTCGGCGTACGTCTTGGGATCATTCGATTGGCTTGCATGCTGGAGCTTGTAGATGGTGTCCGGATTCCAATTATGGTGCTCACTCTGGATGCGGTAATGAATCTCGCCGCCGAAATCGAGCTGTCTGATGGCGGCCGGTTCATAGGCCACACGATGTCGCCGCAGAGTTTCCTCGCCGATCTCACGAATCCCGACGCCTTCGACGCGTGACGGCGTGCCGGTGAAGTAGCGATCGATGATCTCGTGATTCAATCCGATGGCTTCAAAGATCTGTGCGCCACAGTATGACTGCACGGTGGAAATGCCCATCTTCGAGAAGATCTTGAGCAGACCCTTGTTGATCGCCTTGATGAATTTACCTTCTGCGGTCTGGGCGTCGAGCCCTTCCGGAAGATAGTTGTCGCGTTCCATGTCTACGAGCGACTCGAACACGAGATACGGATTGATCGTCCCGGCGCCGTAGCCGATCAAGCAGGCGAACTGATGGACATCACGCGGTTCACCGGTTTCGAGGATCAAGCCGACTTCCGTCCTCGTGCATTCGCGGATCAGGTGCTGATGGATCGCGGAGATACCGAGCAGGCTCGGAATCGGCGCCCACTTTTCATCGACGCCGCGGTCACTGAGGATCAAGAACTTGTACCCATTCTTGATCGCTTGGGAGGCCTGCTTGCACATGGCGTCGACAGCGGCGCCGAGACCATCCGGCCCTTCGGCCACACGGAATAACATGCGCAACGTCTTGCTCTTGAAATGCGGATCGGAGATCCGGCGGATCTTTTGGAGATCGGCGTTCGTGAGAATCGGCTGCTGCACCTTGATGCGGCGGCAAGATTCCGGCGACTCGTCCATGAGATTGGGCTTCGGCCCGATGTTCGTCACCAATGACATCACGAGCTGCTCGCGGATC
Source organism: uncultured Nitrospiraceae bacterium (assembly GCA_963730935.1). Taxonomy (GTDB): domain Bacteria; phylum Nitrospirota; class Nitrospiria; order Nitrospirales; family Nitrospiraceae; genus Nitrospira_C. The sequence continues at coordinate 1,668,363 of CAVSTP010000004.1, forward strand.
GGATCGATCGGCGGATTCGTCACCTGCGCGAACAGCTGTTTGAAATACTTGAAGAGCAACTGCGGACGATCGGACAGCACCGCGAGCGGCGTATCAGTCCCCATGGACGAGATCGCCTCTTCACCGGTCACGATCATCGGCGTGATCACCATCTTGAGCTCTTCGACCGTGTAACCGAACGCCTGTTGCCGTTGGCGGATCGTCGGATGGTCAGGCTGGGGGACGTTCAAGGGTTCCGGGAGCTCATCGAGCGAGACACCGTACTGGGTCACCCAACTGCGATAGGGTTTGCGGCCGACAATATCGGCTTTGATCTCTTCATCGTCGATAATGCGGCCTTGGACGGTATCGACAAGGAACATACGGCCAGGCTGGAGCCGGCCCTTCATGCGAATGTCTTTGGCATCGGCGGGCAATACACCGGCCTCTGAGGCCAGCACCACGGTGCCGTCGGTCGTGACCTGGTAGCGGCACGGACGGAGGCCATTGCGGTCCAGCGTCGCACCGATCATCTTGCCGTCGGTGAAACAGACGGCCGCCGGACCGTCCCAGGGTTCCATCATCGCGGCGTGATACTGATAGAAGCCGCGACGATCCAGATCCATCTGCGGATTCGCCACCCACGGTTCCGGAATCAGCATCATCATCGCGTGCGGCAGCGAGCGGCCGCCCAACAGCAGAAACTCGAGCGCGTTGTCCAGGCAGGCGGAATCGCTCTGATGCTCATAGACGATCGGAAACAGCTTTTCCATGTCTTGCCCGAACAACTCCGAATGGAGACGCCCTTGGCGGGCCTTCATCCAATTCACGTTGCCCTTCAATGTGTTGATCTCGCCGTTATGGCAGATGTGACGATAAGGATGCGCGAGCGGCCAGGTCGGAAACGTATTGGTGCTGAAACGCGAATGCACGAGCGCAAGCGCGCTGGTCATGCTCGCGTCTTTCAGATCCTGATAGTAGGCCGCCATCTGATGCGGCAGCAGCAGGCCTTTGTAAACGATCGTGCTAGCGGAGAGGCTCGGGATGTAGAAGTGCTCACGGCCATCAATGGCCGATTCACGGATGGCTTTTTCGACCAGCTTGCGGATGACGTAGAGCTTCCGTTCGAATTGCGCTTCATTCAGCACGTCCCGCGCGATAAAAACCTGGCGCATGAAGGGCTCAGTTTTCCGGGCTTGGACGCCGATCGTGTCGCTTTTGACCGGCACGTCACGCCAGCCGAGCAAGCGTGTGCCTTCCTGCTCGACGATCTTGCCGAACAGCGTTTCACATTGCTGCCGCGCCGCCGCACTGGGGGGCAGAAACACCTGCCCTACGCCGTACTCGCCGGCTCCTGGCAGTTTGACGCCGGCATCACCGGCTGCACGCCGCAGGAATTCGTGAGGCACCTGAAGCAGAATTCCGGCGCCGTCCCCCGTGCAGGGATCGCAGCCTTGCGCGCCGCGGTGCGCGAGATTTTCGAGGACTTGCAGACCTTGACGGACGATGTCGTGCGACTTTTGGCCTTTGATGTTGACGACAAAGCCGATGCCGCAGGAATCTTTTTCGTGTCGAGGGTCGTAGAGCCCTTGCTTCGGTGGAAGCCCTGGAAGTTCCATGTTACCTATCTCGTGAGAAAGGCAGGTCTTTTTCCTGCTGGGTAGAGGCCCTATCGAGAGGACTCAGGGGACGCGGAACCTCGTTCCTCCTGAGGCATGATTCCATTAGAAATCGTGCGTCAGATTAATGGAAGGGTGATTCTTCTGTCAAGACGACCAATGCATGGATTTCGTTGCGATTCCCTTGACTTTGTTTCCTCCGCTGCCCTACCATCCGCCGCATGCCACAGGGTCCTGTCACCTCCACGATTCACACGATGGCGGACGTCTGGGACGCCTATCGGAATGAACTTGAGGGGGTTGAAGACCGGATCCACAAGAATCTTACCTCTAGCGTGGCCCTCGTCAATACGGTTGCGGCACACATCCTCAATAGCGGCGGCAAACGCATCCGACCCCTGCTTCTCCTGCTGTCTGCGCGTCTCTGCGGCTACACCGGCCGTGAACATCACCAACTCGGGAGCCTGGTGGAATTCATCCATACCGCCACCCTCCTGCACGACGACGTCGTGGACGATGCCGAGATCCGAAGGGGCCGTCAAACCGCACGAAAAGTCTGGGGAAATCAAGTCAGCATCCTGGTCGGCGACTATCTGTATTCCAAGGCCATGTGCCAGGTTGTCGAGTTCCGAAGCCAGCGGATCAATGAGGTGCTCGCCGAGGCCTGCAAGAAGATGGCGGAGGGCGAAGTCCTTCAACTCTACTACAACGACAATCCGGCGATGCCGGAGGCCGATTACATTAAAATCGTCGAGCATAAGACGGCGGGACTGATTGCGGCTTCCTGCCGGATGGGTGCGATCCTGGCCGAGGCATCGGACGCCCAGCAGGACTGCCTATTTCGCTTCGGACAGTATCTGGGCATCGCGTTCCAAGTCGTTGATGACACCCTGGATTACACGGCCAACGGCACTTCGTTGGGCAAGACGCTCGGACAGGACCTCCGTCAGGGCAAAGCGACGCTGCCGCTGCTTCATTTGCTGAACCATTGCTCGGACACTGATCGGCAGATGATCAAGGACCGCATGGAGACACGGACATTGACGGAGGACGACTTACAACGGTTGATCGGCCTCATGGACGAGTACGGATCCATCGTGTATGCCTTGGACCATGCTCAAGCCTACATCACCGCGGCCAAGCGAGAGTTGGGCGAGTTCGACGATGGTACCGCTCGACGGGCCCTCTCGGTAGCCGCTGACTACATGGTGACCCGCGACCGATAGCCGCTTCCGCGTGGCCGGTGCCGTTCGGCATCCGGCGGGCAGCGCGGAACAGCGGCCCAGCCATCACAGTTTGTCCAGCACGCCGTCTGTGGAGCGTATGTCGGTCGTACGCAACGCGATGTGAGCGCACCGCTGGCGGACTTTCAATCCAACAGAGAAGAGGGAACGCATGGCACAGATTATTCCGTTTCGTGGGACCGTGTATGACCAAGCGGTGGTCGGCGCTATCAGCGACGTCGTCGCGCCCCCTTATGACATCATCGATGCCGCGGGACAGAAGGCGCTGCATGACCGGCATCCGCAGAACATCATCCGGCTCGAGCTCGGCATCGATCATCCCGGCGATGACACCACGAGCAACCGATATACGCGCGCCGCAGACACGCTGCGATCCTGGATCACCGGCGGGGCACTCAAGCGGGACGCTCAACCGGCCATCTACTACCATACGATCGAATATGCTCCTCCGTCTTCCGATGCGCGCGCCCCGAGAAAGACGCTGCGCGGATTCCTGACGACCACGAAACTCGAGCCGCTGGACTCCGGCCAGATCTATCCGCACGAAAACACGAGATCGGCCGCGAAGACCGACCGGCTGAACCTGCTCAAAGCCTGCAAGGCGAATTTGAGCCCCATTTGGCTGCTCTACTCTGATCCGCAGAACGCGATTCTCGGACTGCTCGAACGGGCCGTCAAAGGCCAGCCGCCACGAATTGATTTTCAGGACGATAACGGATGCCGGCAGCAACTCTGGGCGGTCACTGACCCAGCCGTGCTCGGGCAGATCGTGGACATCATGGGCAGAAAGCCGCTCTTCATTGCCGACGGCCACCATCGGTATGAAACGGCGCTGAACTATCAGCGCTTCCGCCGGGAACAGGCCGGGACATCGAATGCGCTCAAACCCTACGACGGGGTGCTGATGCTCTTGTCGCCGCTTGAGGATCCGGGCTTGACGGTGCTGCCTACCCACCGGGTCACGACGACTCCGCTGCCGCCCTATGCCGCCATCAAGTCGAAGCTCAGCGACACATTCGATTTCAAGGAGTTCCCCTTCTCGAGCGAAAACACGCCGGCAGTGCGGGCGCAATTCATCGATGCGTTGCGCACACACGGACGCACGACGCCGACCTTCGGCCTTGCGCTCAAGGGGGAAAACCGCTATGTGACACTCGCTCTCAGACCGGCGCATCGTCCGGATGCGAACGCTTCCCCACGTGCCAAACTCGATGTCTCGCTGCTTCAGCAGCTTGTGGTCAGCACACTCTGTCCGACACAGCAAGAGCAGGAAGCCATCCTCTATACGAAGGACGACGACGAAGCCCTCGATTGGGCCGCCAATGGAACGGGAACGGGCGCCCTCTTATTGAATGCCACCAAAGTAAGCGAGGTGCAGGCAGTGGCCAAGGCCGGCGAGCGAATGCCGCACAAGTCGACCTACTTCTATCCGAAGCCCCTGACTGGGTTGGTCCTTCACGTGATGGAAGAATGAGCGTCCTTACGGCAGCAAGAGGAGGCGCGCGTGAACGCGAAAATTCTAATCGTTGACGACGATCAAGACATCACCACGATGCTCGAGGACCGTCTCCAGGCCTCCGACTACGGCACCCTCGTAGCCAGTGACGGCATGCAGGCCTTGGAGAAGGCGGAGCAGGAAGCGCCGCACCTGATGCTCCTCGATCTCGACATGCCCAGGCTCGGGGGCCTGGAGGTGTTGAAGCGGCTTCCCACCGTCAAGCAGGCCGAGGACATTCCGGTCATCGTGATGACGGCCCACGGCTCGATCGAAGCGGCGGTCGAGGCCATGAAGCACGGGGCATACGATTTTCTGACCAAACCGCTGGACAAGGACCATCTGCTGCTGGTCATCGGGAAAGCGCTTGAGCGAGCATCATTGAAGCGGCAGGTTGCGTGCCTCAAGAGTGAAGTCGACAGCCGCTATGCATCGATCATCGGCACGAGCGCGAAAATCCGCACTGTGCTGGAAGTCGCCCAGCGGGCCGCCAAATCGGATGCCGGCGTGCTTCTGCTCGGAGAAAGCGGCACGGGCAAGGAGCTGCTGGCCCGATCCATCCACCAATGGAGCCCACGCCATGCCATGCCGCTGGTGGTCATCAATTGCGTCGCCTTGACAGAGACCTTGCTGGAAAATGAGTTGTTCGGCCACGAGCGCGGCGCCTTCACCGGGGCAGACCGCCTTCAGAAGGGCAAGCTGGAAATGGCCGAAGGCGGCACGGTCTTCTTGGACGAGATCGGCGACATGTCTTTGCCACTGCAGGCCAAGCTGCTGCGCGTGCTCCAGGACCGTGAATTTCATCGCGTCGGCGGTACCAGACTCGTGTCGGTCAACATTAGAATTATTGCCGCCACGAACAAGGACTTGAAGCAGGCCGTCAAGGCCGGAGACTTCCGCGAGGATCTCTTCTTCCGTCTCAATGTGATCGGGTTGACGCTTCCACCCTTGCGTGAGCGGCTCGAGGATTTTCCGGCTCTCGCCAAGTTCTTCTTGAGCCGTCATGCAAAAGAAGCCAAACGTCCCGGCATGTGGTTCAGTCCGGCCGCCATGGACGCCCTGGCGCGTTATTCCTGGCCGGGCAACATCCGGGAGTTGGACAATGTGATCGCCCGCGCCGTCATTCTGAGCCAGACGGATATGATCGAACCCGACGTGCTCGCACTCGACTTCACCTCGTCCGACGCGAACAGTGATGACCTGTCCTACCTCAGACTGCCTTACCACGAATCGATGGAAACCCACAGCCGACGCATCATCGAACAGGCACTGCGGGACGCCGACGGCAACCAGACCAAAGCGGCCGAGCGCCTTAGGCTCCAGCGCACGTACCTGGCTCGCCTGCTCCGGCAACAGCGGCAAAAACTGGGCGACAAACCCGACGAAGCGGACGAGCGGGTGATTGAATCAGCCTCGAAGGCGTGAACTGTAGCGCGAGAACTCCTGGTTGCTTAGGAGCCTTCGCCGGGAAACGAATTGCACTGCCTTCAGTGGACGGGCGGATGAGAAGAACTTTTTTTCATAGCCTGTTAAGCCAACGGGGCAGTGGGAAGCCGTTCACTCAGCCGAATCAGTCCGCTTGACGCATCATGCTCGGCCTGGGCATAGCGCTCGGGAGTCCCCACGTCGGACCAGTAACCGGTCAACTCGTAGCCCGCCACCACGTCCCCGCGCTGGATCGCCGCAACGTACGCATCGATGATGGACGACGGCTTGTCCTTAGGTACATCTCTCAGCAGACGCGGATTGAGAACATGGATCCCGGCAAACATGCGCGGTTTGGTGCCTGCGGCATCCGTCCGGCCGCGGCCGGTAATGCGAACGATACGGTCGTCCGACTCGACCTCGACCACTCCCCAACGAGCCGCGTCAGGGTCCGATCGCAGGACTAAGGTGGCCGCCGCCTGACGCCGCTGATGAAACGCGCACAACGCTTCGAGATCCAGTTCAAACAGCGTATCGCCGTTCATCACAAGCACGGGCTCTCCTGAAAAATTCGGCTCCGCCTGCTTGATCGCTCCGCCCGTTCCGAGAATCACGGGTTCGTGGGAGTAATAGATGCGCAGCCCGTACTTTGATCCGTTGCCGACCGCCTGCTCGATCATCGGCCCCAGATGATGCAGGTTGATGATGACGTCGTGGAACCCGTGGCGTTTCAGGAGCAAGAGGTTCCAAACGATGAGGGGCGTTCCGGCAATGGGGAGCAGCGGCTTGGGGATCGTATTCGTGAGCGGCCTCAACCGTGTGCCGAGGCCGGCCGCGAGGATCATCGCCTTCATAAGGACAATGGATCCGTGTTACTGAAGTTCCGGTACATGCTGGCTCATGAGTTTGCGCAGGGTGAACAATTCAGGGTATTTGTGAAGGTTCCGTTTGACGTAGCCGAGCGTTCGGGGAATGTCCGCCAGAAATTTCGGATTGCCTTTCACGCGGTCGATGTACACGAACCGGCCGGCCGCTTTGAGATTACGTTGAATGCTCGTGAAATCGAATAACCGGCGAAAGGCCTCCCGGTTCGTCCAGAGATGGCGTCCTTCCTGGAGCTGGTCCAAATAGTAGTCGATGAGGCGGTCGATCAACGATTCGTCGAGCGCGATGTAGGCATCCCGCAGCAGCGAGGCCAGATCGTAGGTGGCCGGTCCCATCAACGCGTCCTGAAAATCAATCACGCCCAGCCGCTCGCCGGCGACCATCAAATTTCTTGAATGGTAGTCACGATGCACGAACACCCTCGGCTGTCCCGCCAAGAGCTCGGAGATTTTTCGGAACTCTTCCCGGATTGCGGCTGCATCTCCGCCGTCCATCGGCGTACTCTGCCGGGCCGCAATGCCGTATTCAAGAAAGTGGTCGAACTCCCACATCAACAGCGGCACGTCAAAGTTTCGATGAAATGCCAGACACTGGGGATCGGCAGGCGACGTCGCTCTGGATTGCATGCCCACGAGTACGTCGATCGCCTGCTTGTAACGCGCTTCAAGGTCGTCGGTGCGGGCATTGGCACAGGCTTCCGACAGCGTCAGGTCTCCGAAGTCTTCGAGATAGAGCAGCCCGGCCGCCTGATCGTAGTAATAGAGGGCCGGCACAGAGACCCCTGCCTTAGAAAGGTGCGTCTGGATATTGATAAACGGGAGTTCCGCGATCGCGTGAGGCGCACCGCTCACGGCCTCTTCAGACTGTTTAAAAGCTTCCGGCTCAGCCAGCTGCATGAGTACGACGGAGCAAAGGGCGTCGCCGCTCATTTCGATCCGGAAATACCGTCGATTGGAGGCGTCGCCGGCGAGCGGCAGAAGTTTTTTGAATGTCCCGTGAGAGGGCAACCGAGTCTGTATCGTCTCGGCAACGAGCGCTCGATCAGGAGGAGCCAGCGGCCGTTTGGTGGTGGCAGGGTCGATCGTGGCCATCAGCGCGGCATTATACTGGCACAAGAAAAAGTTGTCACGAGATGCCGTTCTTTGCTCCGCGTTCCATGACGCGTCGACCGCCGACCGCGCCGACCATCCCGCCTGCAGTATCCGCCACCCAATCCAGCCAGGTCGCCGTGCGGAACGGCACGAAAGCTTGATGCAGTTCGTCCGTTGCTCCGTACAAAGACGCCATGACGATCGCGAACACCAAGGCGTACCCGGCAGTGAACGATCCGGCCACGCGGCGAAACGCCCGGTAGCAGAGGACACCCAGCACTGCGTACTCGATCCCGTGCAGCAACTTGTCGCCGAGTGTTTCGAAGAGAAATTTCGGCAGCTCCTCGTCGGGATGCGACAACGACGAGAAGTAGAAGATCAGCGCCATATAGGCCGCGACGGGAAGCCACGCCCACATCCGCTGACCAGCAGGACCTTCAAACGTCTGCGCGTACGCCTTTTCCATTTTGCTCCCTTGATTGCAAGGTCGGTATCCCTATGACATACTCCTTGTGAGTCCGCAACAGTCTGCAACTTTCTTTCTGCCTGCCCATGAAAACTGTTCGGGTCTGTTTTCTTTGGCATATGCATCAGCCGTATTACACCGATCCCGTCGCGGGGTCGGCCAGCATGCCTTGGGTGCGTCTGCATGCCACCAAGGCGTATTTCGACATGGCCTTTCTCCTGGACCGGTTTCCACGGGTTCACGCCACCTTCAACTTCACGCCATCCCTGCTGCTCCAACTCAAGGAGATCGGTGATGGTGCCGTTCAGGATCTGTTTTTAGAGCATGCGCGGCGACGGGCCGCCGATCTGAATCACGAGGAGCAGGCCTTCCTCATCCGCCATTATTTCTCGATCAATTGGGCCACGATGATTCGCCCTTTTCCCAGGTACCACGAGCTGCTCGTCAAGCGGGGTCTGGATATCGACGGAGAGGATCTCCAACGGGTGGCCCGGCAATTCTCTTCCCAGGATTTCCTGGATCTCCAAGTGTGGTTCAATCTCGCCTGGTTCGGCTACGGAGCGGTCCAGCGCTATCCCCGGCTCGCGGCGCTGCGGGCCAAGAACCGTGGCTTCTCGGAGGAGGAGAAGCAAGAGGTCCTGGCGCTCCAACGGCAGACGGTGCGGGACATTGTACCGATGTACCGCCGGTTGGCGGAGCGCGGCCAAATCGAATTGACGACCACGCCCTTTTATCATCCGATCCTCCCGCTCGTGATCGATACGGAACATACCCGGCGGGCCAGACCGGACCTGCCGCTGCCGTCGCGCTTTCGCGCGCCGGAAGATGCCGAAGCCCAGTTGCGTCTGGCCGTTGAGTATCATGCCGCCACGTTCGGCAGACCGCCGGAGGGCCTGTGGCCTTCGGAAGGCTCTGTCTGTCCGGAATTGATTCCTCTGCTCCGACGCGTCGGCCTCCGCTGGCTCGCCACCGATGAAGGCATCCTCGCGCGCTCGCTCGAAGCATCGCAGATACCGTGGCATCGTGGACAGCTCTATCGCCCTTGCAACGTGGGGATAGGGGAAGAGGAAGCGACGATCGTCTTTCGCGACAGGGAGCTCTCAGACGGATTCGGCTTTCTCTACCACAAGACGACGGCCGACGTGGCTGGCGAGGACGTGCTGCGCCGCATCAAACAGGTGGCGTTGGATACGCCCCAGGACAACGTCCTCGTGCCGATCATTCTGGACGGCGAAAATCCCTGGGAGCACTATCATGAGGGCGGAGAACAGTTTCTTTCGCACCTGTATCAGGCGCTCTCTCACGGCGCGCTGGACGAAGGCGACTCACTCCGCGTCACCACCGCCACGATGTCGGAGGCCCTCGCAGCCACGCCGGAGAGGCCGCATCTCCCCTATCTGCACTCGGGATCCTGGATCAATCAGGACTATAAGATCTGGATCGGCCATCCGGAGGACAACCGCGGGTGGGATCTCTTGGGCCACACTCGCTCGCGCCTCTTAGAGATCAGTCCAAGCCTGCCGCCCGAGCGGGCCAACGCCGCGTGGCACGAGTTGTACGCCGCCGAGGGAAGCGACTGGTTCTGGTGGTACGGCGACGATTTTGATACCGCCTACAAGGAAGAATTCGACCGGTTGTTCCGCACCCATCTTCGCAACGTGTGGACGCTCGCCGGCTTGACGCCGCCGGACCTGCTCAACCAACCGCTCTGCGAGGTGCGCCGCTTCCAGACCCGTGACCAAGTCACCCAGCCGCATTCGCTTCTACGACCGACGATCGACGGAGTCGTGACCAACTTTTTCGAATGGCGGGGGGCCGGAACGATCAATCCTAATCCTCCACTCGGCGCGATGTGGAAAGCCGAAGGACTATTTTCCGCTATTTGTTTTGGCTTCGATTTGGAGCACCTCTTTCTCCGGCTCGATCCCGCCACATCGCTTCTGAGCCAGAAAGCGGACCTCCGCATTGAATACTGGCTTCAGACGCCCGCCCGTAGCTATCGACTCGAAATGTCGTTCGCTTCCCCCGATCACTATGTCTTATCAGAACGTGATGACGGCGGCTGGCAGGAGGTGAGTCGCTCAGCACGGATCGCATGGCATCAGGTGTTGGAACTGGCTCTTCCGTTAAAAGAGCTTCACGTCGAAGAGGGAGAGATTTTACACATGACGTTGATCGTGCGGCGTGACGGCTTGGAGACTGCGCGATATCCGCGCCATCAGCCAGTCGCACTGAGCATCCCCGGACCGGAATTCGAAGCGACGGTCTGGAGGGTATAAACCGCTTCGCACATTTCTTGGTACGCCATGCCTGACTTGCGGCGCGACCCCATCGTAGGTCGCTGGGTGATCATTTCGACGGAGCGGAGCGGCCGGCCGCACGACTTCGCGCAGATGCAGCCGATCCGGCCGATCTCGACTGCGCTCTGTCCCTTCTGCCCGGGACAAGAACGGCTCACGCCGAAGGAAATCATGGCCTACCGTCCGCAGCCCGCCGAAGCGGATGTGCCCAATTGGACGGTGCGGGTCGTCCCGAACAAGTTCCCCGCCTTGCAAGTGGAAGGTGATCTCGGCCGCGAAGGTTTGGGACTCTATGATCGGATGAACGGGATTGGCGCGCACGAAGTCATTATTGAAACGCCCGGACACAAAGATAGCCTGGCCGACATGCCGACCAGGTGCATCGAAGACGTGCTCTGGGCCTACCGCGACCGCATCATCGATCTGAAAAGGGACCTCCGCCTGCGGTACATTCTGATCTTCAAGAACCACGGCGCTGCGGCGGGCGCCACGCTCGAGCACAGCCACTCGCAATTGATTGCGCTACCGGTGATTCCGACCAATGTCATGAGTGAGATCGAGGGCTGCCGTGCCCATTACCAGCAGAAGGAACGGTGCATCTACTGCGACATTCTCAGGCAGGATCTTGCGGACGGCGACCGGATCGTGGCCGACAGCCCGGAGTTTCTCTGCGTCACACCGTTCGCGCCGCGGTTTCCGTTTGAAATGTGGATACTCCCCAAGCGGCATGCCGGCTACTTTGAAGAGAGCCAGAAACAGCAGTTTGAGTTTCTCGCGCCGATCCTTTCGGAATCGCTCCGGCGCATGGACAAGGTTCTCTCGAAACCTGCCTACAACTTCGTCCTCCACAGCTCGCCGCTGCATGGACAAACCGGCGATTTCTATCACTGGCACATCGAAATCATCCCCAAGCTCACGCAGGTCGCCGGCTTCGAATGGGGCACGGGGTTCTATATCAACCCCGTCTCGCCGGAAGAGGCGGCCAAATGCCTGCGTGAAGCGGCCTTATAGCTCGCTCCTTCCTTGCTCCTGATCTGTCTGGCAGCCTATGATGCGGCATGCAGGTTCAACTTAGTCATCCCGCGCGAACTGTTGACGTCAAAGGTCCCAAACGCGCCAAAGACGTCCTGCGCGAGCTAAATCTCGTCGTCGAGGCGCATTTGGTAATCCGCGGCGATGAGTTGGTCACCGAAGACGAAATGCTCAGTGATAAGGACCAGATCGAGATCAGACCCGTGATTTCAGGCGGGGCTCCATAACAGACAGTCCCTGCTGTCCCTACGCTCTACCTCCGCCCCCTGGCCGATTCCCTGCAGATGAGCACACGATGCGCGCAGGCTACTTGGGCGGGAAATGCGAGAGAATCTTGTGAACCATGGCTTTGGTTCGCTCGTCTCGTTGTTGAGAGGTCAACCCCGGGTCAACCTCGCCGGCAGCGGTTCCCCTCCAGACGAGTTTCTTTGAGGCGGCATCGATGACGTCGATGAGCAGCGAGCCTGTGAGATACGAGGGCGTCTCATTGAGGCTAGGCGCGGATCCACTCGCCGACCGTGAATCTGCAGAATGCGAGAAGGGATGTCCTGCCATGCCATCTGAATAATATTGGGTCGAAATGCTCGGCGAGCTGTCCTTGAGCCCGACATGGTACGCCACATAGAAATCCGGTGTTCCTTCAGGCAACGTTTGATACCCCTTCAGGCGTAACTGCGTACCCACAGCGATGCGAATCCGCATATCCACGGCACTGCTATCGGCGCGCCGGTCACCCGTCTTTTCCTGATCGCCCGACAGCCAAGCATAGGTGTGATAGGCGCTGAAATCCGTGCTGCGATCAAAGTCGTACCCGATTTTGGGCGATGGTGCACAGCCGGCGGCCGTCCCCATCACCGCGAGGAAGAAACACAGCCATATCCTCATGTTCGCCCAACTCCGATGGTGAAGGGTTTACTGAGGGGGAAAATGTGACAGCATGGCACTGACAATGTTGGTCACCCGTGCATCCCGCTCTTTGGGGTCCAGACTCTGGTCAACGTCCGCCTGAGCTGACGCCTGCCAGATCAGTTCACGGGATTGGGCATCGACGATGTCGATCGTGAGCGTGCCCTCGTGATAAGGCTGGATGTCGCTGATCGTGGTAAACGTTCCATGTGCCCGGTCGCCGATGTAGTTCTGTGTGGACGCGCCCTTCAGCATGTCTTTCATGCCTGCGTGATAGGCCACGACAAAGTCAGGGCTGGCGTTGGAAGACGCAAGGTATCCTTTTGCGCGAAGTTCCCTCTCAATGGCAGTGCGGATGCGGGCATCCACGAGGGAACTGTCCAGACGCCGGTCTCCCGTCGCTTCTTGTGCCACGGAGACCCACGCATAGGTATGGTACCGGTTGAAATTGGCGCTGCGGTCGTAATCGTAACCGACCTTCGGCGAAGAACATGCGGCGGCCAAAGCAGCCAAGAAGATCGAGTATGCAGGTAGGCGCCATCGCATAGATGCCGCCGCATGGTAGCAAATTTAACTGGTTCTCAAAAGCGGCAAGGTCAGGGTGGCAATGGTGCCGCCACCGGGCGACGATTGAACGTCGAACGATCCTCCCAGCGCCGTCATCCGCTCCCGGATACTGAAGAGCCCGAATTTGGATGACCCGGCACCGCTCGGCGCCCCGGCAGCAGCGGCGGCGTTCACGTCGAAGCCCGACCCTTGGTCGCGCACATGTATCTGTAACTGGTCGTCACTGTATTCGAGCTCGACGCTGGCTTCGCCCGTCCCCGCATATTTCGACGCGTTGATCAACAGTTCACGGACAGACTGAAACAGCAGCACCGCTTGATCCTCCGGCAAGACGAGCTCTAGCTGTTCCGGTACGTTTACCGTCACGCGCAGCGAAAGTTTCTGCATATACTCGCCCAGCCATTTCAGCGCTGCCGGAAGCCCGTGATCACGCAAGACCGAGGGACTTAATTCGGCCACTAAGGTCCGGGTATACCGGAGCGCGTCGGACAACACGTCGTCCACCTGTCTCATCACCTCGGTGAGCGCAGGATCCGGCTGGGCAGACCGCTTCCCTTGTCCAATCTTGAGCTTCCCGAGCACCAGGAGATGCTGCAGGTGATCGTGCAACTCCATAGCCAGCCGTTTCCGCTCCTGCTGCTCGGCGAGATTCAGCTCGGTCGCCAAGGCCCGGAGCTGCTGTGTGCGCTCGGTGATCCGTTCTTCGAGATGTTTCGTCAAGTCGGCCAAGGCTTCTTCAGTCCGTTTGCGCTTGATGATCTCACCCAACAAGGTAGCCTCACTCCTCAGCCGTGCTTTCGCCACCGCCACGATAAATTGCGGACGGGACGGCATGTTGGCGCTGAGTTCTCGGAGTTTCTCTAACGAGACCCCGTAACGCTCGGCCACTTCCATCAGCCGCTCGTCTTCCTTCGGCGGATCCCCATATCCCATGGTGATGCTTCCGACCATTTCTCCGTCGACTTTGATCGGCGCGGCATATAGGTTGATCCCACCTTTGCAGGGCATGTCGGCCGGCTGGCCAGTCTCCATCGCACGGGCCGACACTTCCCTTCCGGACTCGCGACAATGCCACTCCCCACTCGCCAATGCCGCCTGATTGTCCGTTGTTCCACAACGCGCCCGCGACGCCTGGTCCAGAAACCGGCACCAGTCGGACGCAACGAGACATGAGGCGTAGTCTCCATTTTTTTCGCAAACGGACCCTGAAGTCCCGATAAGATGCAGCGCATCACCGGCGACATTGGCAAGGAGATCCTTGCCGACCGTACGAAGAATGGTCCGTTCGGTGTTGAGCTCGGTTAGTTCTCCATAAGGCTGCGGCTTCGGGACTCTAAAGGGTTTCCTGCCTTCCCGTAGGAGCCATGCGATGGCCTTGAGCTCTGCTTCCACATGCCTGCGCTGCGCGAGCAGCATGCGGATCGCAAACGCCGCAAGAACCAGAAGGGACCCAGCCAAATATTTTCGACCCGGCGCGCTTCTGCCGAGCAGAATTTCCTTGATCGGGAATGTGGAGGACATCAATTGCATGTATTTCGACGATTGAGGCTTTCCGAAGTGAGCACACCTATCCGAGGACGTAGTAACGGCAAGCCGCATGCCCAACCATTGCGGTCGGTTGGATTTACAACATCATGATTTCACGCGGATCCGCGTCGAAGAGAGACGCTCGTATTGTATGGCTGTATGGAGACGACTACGGCCGATCTTCGACATTAGACGGTGGGTTTTCCCTGAGATAGACTCGGGCGACGATGGGACTGGCCTGAAGATGTCAGTGAATTTCCGACACCCGCCAGTACTGTGGTTCACTCTCATCATACTGTTCATCCTGACCCCTTCGATCGAGGGCTTCGCATTCGACTGGGTGCCGACCGAAGAGGAACTGGCCAAGTACCGCAACAGCTGGAATCCGCCTACACACGGCACCTCGTTTACCTCGAACGCAGATGTGACTCGGCAAGGTCAGTGGTTTGTCCGCGCCTATATCCAAGGCATGATCGGGTCCGGCGAGTCTCAACGTACGGCGACTTCGCAGAGCGTTGCTTCTCCCTTCAGCCCGGATGCGGTCATGCCGGCGGTCACGTTGTACTACGGTCTCACCCACCACGTAATGGTAGGGGTCGGCGTCTCTGCGGTGTACTGGCATTCCAGTACTCCCGAGCCGGACGGGCGAATCTCGGGTGCAGGAATCGGCACCACCAATCTGATTGTCAAATACCGGCCCATTGTGCAAGATCCCAACACTTGGAAACCTTCCATCGCCTTCTATAGTAGGCTCTCGCTGCCGACAAACCGCTGGTTTGGAACGCCGGAAATTCCCGGCGGGTTCACGCCTCTCTCGCGCGTACCCTCGAGCCGCTTCGGGGCGGTTGCCGTGACGGAGGGCATTCTGGTTCGGAAGAACCTCGAGCCGTTCCGAATCACGGGCAATGTGTACTATTCGTACAATTTTCCGGGATCGGGGTCGGAACCGGGCGTGACCGTCTACGGAGGAGATCTGATCAACACGCACCTGGCGCTCGAGCATGTCCTCGACGAGGAGACTGGATTCGGCTATCTCGTTGAAATGACCACTCTGCGGCAGCTCAACGGCAGATTAGACGGCCATGCAGTCAACACGGTTCCGGCCACCTTTTGGCTTGTGGGCATTCAGCCGGGCCTCGAATACACCTTCGCGCGCTATGAGTCTGGCGCAAAGCTCGTCGGCGCGATCGGCGTGATGTTCACCGTCGCCGGGCAAGACGACATCCGGGCCATATATCCGAATATCAGCTTCAAGTACTTTTTCGAGCAAAACTAACCTCGTTCAATGGAGGAGGGATCATGCCAATAATGGACCTCATCACGGAATACGTGATTCGCTACGGCTTTCAAGTCTTGGGCGCGATCTTTGTCTTTGCCGTAGGTGCGCTGGTCGCTCGGTGGGCCGGGAAACTCGCGCAGCAGTGGCTCGAGCGTCACGACATGGAGCCACCGGTTCGCATGCTGCTGGTCAAAACCCTTCAGGTCTTGGTTCTGTTGTTTACCACGATGGCGGCGTTGGGCCAGTTGGGGGTACAGATTGCGCCGTTACTTGCCGGGATCGGCGTTGCCGGATTGGGGGTTGGCCTGGCGCTTCAAGGCGTGCTGAGCAACATCATCGCTGGACTCTCGATCATCTTTACCAAGCCCTATCGAGTGGGTGAACATATCTCGATTCTCGGAGTGCAGGGCGATGTGGTCATCATCAACTTGTTCTCCACGACGCTCATCCACCCCGACCGCTCGCGAGTGGTCATTCCCAACAAGAAAATCGTCGGAGAAATTCTTCACAACTTCAGCACCATCCGCCAACTGCACCTCGCAGTTACGGTCGCCTATTCCACGAACCTCACTGAAGCGCTCGCGCTCGTCCGTTCCATCCTGGCCGCGAATTCTGGAGTGCTCAAAGATCCGGCGCCCGGGGTTGGCGTCTCCAAGCTTGGAGATTCAGGAATTACCATTTCAATCGATCCCTGGGTTTCGGTGGCGGACTATGGAAGAGTTCAAGGGGAGTTAAACCAGGTCCTTGTCGAGCGGTTCCAATCGGCTGACATTCAGATTCCGTATCCTCAGCATGAGGTGCGGCTCCTATCGGCAACATGAGGAACCAGCTGCTAGACTCGAGGATATCTCATTGCAATCGGGCTTTGGCTGCTCGTATCATCGACCCATGAACTGCACGAAATGTAAGACCAAAGCGGTCATCAAGATCCCCCGGCACCATGCGGCCTTCTGTAAAGGTTGCTTCACGACTTTTATCCATGATCAGGTGGCGCGGGCGATCAAGTCCGAAAGAATGTTCGGAAAGGACGATCGCATTCTTGTGGCAGTCTCTGGCGGGAAAGACAGTCTGGCGCTGTGGGATATCCTGCTCAAGCTCGAGTACAAGGCGGACGGGTTCTACGTCAACCTGGGGATCGGCGGCTATTCAGAACGCTCCTATCGGATGGTTCAACGGTTTGCCGACTCGGTGGCCGTTCCGGCCGGCTCGGTCCTCCACACCCACACGGTGGAGCAGGAGGAAGGCGCCGGTATCAAGGAACTCGCGCAGTTAGTCCATCGGCCCACCTGCTCTACATGTGGCACCATCAAACGCTATCAATTTAACCGCGCCGCGGTCGAACGGGACTATGACGTGATGGCCACGGGTCACAATCTGGACGACGAAGCCGCCCGTTTGCTCGGCAATGTGCTGCATTGGCAGGAGGATTATCTGGAGAAACAGAGGCCCTCCCTGCCCGCTTCGGTCGATGGATTCGCGAAGAAGGTCAAACCGCTCTACCGCCTCTCAGAGCGGGAACTTGCCGCCTATTGCGTCCTGAATAAGATCGAGTACATCGTGGACGAATGTCCGATGGCCCAAGGCGCGCGCACGCTCCTATATAAGGAGGTGCTCAACCGCCTGGAAACCGAGTCGCCGGGCACCAAGCAGTACTTCTATTGGGGTTTTCTCGAAACGCAGCGCGAGAAGCGGTCCTCTCCCGTCGCCATGACCGAAAAGGATCAGGCCATGCTCCATCCCTGCAGCACGTGCGGACAGCCGACTACGGCAGAGATCTGTTCGTACTGCAGATTGATGGCGCGCGCCAAGCGGGAAGTGCCGGGTTGATCTCGTCAAAATCGGCATTACCTTTTTAACTCATGGCGACTACTCCACGCGATTTCTACCAGGTCCTCGGTCTTCCTCGCACGGCCTCGGCCGAAGACATCAAGAAGGCCTATCGGCGATTGGCCCGCCAATATCATCCTGATCTCCACTCCGGGTCAAAGAAGGCCGAGATGGAGAAAAAGTTCAAAGAACTGAACGAAGCCCACGAAATCCTCTCCGATCCGGATAAACGCAAAAAATACGATCAGTACGGAGCCCAATGGGAGCAGGCCGAAGCCTTTGAAAAGGCGCGTCAGCAGGCCGGTGCGGGTGCGCAAGGGTTCCGCTGGGAACAGGCAGGACCTGGCGGTGGCGGAGCTGATTTCAACAGCGAAGCCTACTCTGACATCTTTGAAAATCTGTTCCGCGGGGGTGGTCGGACCGGGGGAACACGCGGATTCTCTGTGCCCGGTGAGGATTTGGAGGCGGAGGTCGAACTGACGTTACGCGAAGTGCTGTCCGGCGTCACCAAACGGGTCAATTTGCGGGAACCGATCCCCTGTTCGACCTGCCAGGGAACCGGCACATTGCGCGGGCGTACCTGCCCGACCTGCCTTGGGTCAGGCTCCACCACGGAATTGAAAACCCTCGAGGTCAAAATCCCGGCCGGCGTCCAGGAAGGCACACGCGTCCGGGTAGGAGGCAAGGGCCAGCCCGGGTCGAACGGTGGAAAGCGCGGCGACCTCTACCTGTACGTCAGGATCAAGCCGGACCCCATTTTCCGTCGCGAAGGCAGCGATATTCACGTGACCCTGCCCGTCTATTCCTGGGAAGCGGTACTCGGGGCAGAGGTCATGGCACCAACGCTCACCGAACCGGTCAAAGTGAAAGTCCCGCCCGGCAGTAAGGCGGACAGCAAGCTTCGGCTCAAAGACAAGGGCCTGCCGTCGGCCGGCGGGGGACATGGCGATCTCTTTTTGCATCTGCAGATTGTGGTCCCGCCTACCGTCACGGAAGAAGAGCGTTCTCTCTACCAGCGGTTAGCCAAAGGAACGCACCCCGATCCGCGCGCCGAGCTGCTGAGGCTCACGCGAATGACCGCATGACTCCGACCGAGTATGGGGTGCTGGCCTTCAGCTCCCTATTCGTCATCGTCGATCCCATCGCCACCGTTCCGGCCTTCCTCGCCATGACCGCCCGCTATACGCTCGTACAACGGTTGCGCATGGCGCGCGTCGCTTGTCTTGTCGCCGTGATGATTTTAGGCGGCTTCGCGCTTGTTGGTCAGTGGCTGTTCTCACTCTTGGGGATTTCGCTTGCCGCCGTCCAGGTCGCCGGCGCGCTCGTGCTGTTACTCGTGGCCTTGGACATGTTGCGGGCGCAGCGTTCGCCGGTGCAGGAAACGGCGGCGGAGACGGCGGAGGGCGCTGCCAAAGACGATATTGCGATTACGCCGCTCGCGGTGCCCATGCTGGCGGGACCCGCCGCCATCTCCACCATTATCCTGTTGGACGCGCAGGCGCCGTCATGGCTCCATCGAGGCATCCTCCTGGCTTGCGTTGGCCTGGTCGGTCTGGCAAGCTACGGCATCCTGGCTCTGGGTGCATCCGGAGCCAGGTGGATGAGCCCCCTGGCGGAAAAAATCATCACACGCCTCATGGGCTTGCTGCTCGCCGCCTTGGCCATTCAGTTCCTGTTCAACGGGCTGAAGGGAGAAGGCGGTTTGTTTGTGCGATAATGTCGTGTCTACTTCTATCGAGGACGTCAACATAAGGAGGTTTCGCATGAAGAAGGGAATGCAGGGAATCTCGGCGCTCGTCATGGCCGGAGCGTTCACGCTGGCCATGGGAATCGCTGGTGTGTCGGCGAACGAACCCGGCTACGGCCACGAGGGCGGAAAAGACGGCTATGGAGGCGGCGGCCATGGGATGATGGGAAGACATGGCATGGGCATGATGCATAGCAGTGCCGGCCATTTGATTCGCCATCTTCTGAAGCATGAAAAAGAAATCGGTCTGACGGCCGACCAGGTCACGAAACTCAAGGACATCCAGTTGAACCTCGATAAGACCCGCATCAAATCGGAAGCAGATATTCAGGTGGCCGAGCGCGAATTAAAAGCGCTAACCGATGACGAGAAGTCCGATCTCAAAGCGATTGAAGCGAAGTTGAGACAGAGTGAAGACATGCAGGTGGCCTTGCGCATGACCTCTATCAAAACCCGCCGAGACGTCTTGGCCCTCTTGACGCCCGAACAGCGCGCCAAGGAAAAGGCCGAACACGAGAAGATGATGCAGCAGCATAAAGAGGGCGGCAAAAGCCAAGGCAGCATGGCGAATCCGCACGGCACCATGCAGGGCAATCCGCATCAGGGCGGCGCAACGCCGATGCCTCCCGCGAACATGAAGACCCAGTAACGCACTCCGACCGAAAGGAGAACCCATGCGCGCACAAGCATTGATAGGCCTGCTGAGCATGTGTTTGGTCGTCGGCTCGAGCACGGCCGCCTGGAGCGACGACAAGGAAGGCAACATCGCCGATCTCGTGAAAGACGCGAAGGTCACGGCCGAACAGGCGATCAAAACCGCCATGGAAAAGGTCCCGGGAACTGTCGTAGAAGCCGAACTCGAAAAGAAACACGGTAAGACCGTGTGGGAAGTGGAGATCCTGGGCGCTGACGGCAAGGTCACCGAAGTCCATATCGACGCGGCTAATGGGACAGTCATCGACACGGAAGCGAAGAAAAAAAAGCACGAAGACAAGAAAAAGAAGAAGTAGCTAGGGAAGGAGCGCGTCTCGGCGCGCTCGGGTGGGAGGGTGAGAACGAAGGCATTTTGCGCAGCTTGAAAAGGAATTCGATGGCAAAAGAACCTAAGTTGAAGAGTCACGATCTGCTCGTCGGTCCCGGCCGGGCTCCGGCACGGGCGATGTTAAAAGCTGTCGGTTTCACTGACGAGGACCTCTCGCGCCCGATTATCGGCGTTGCCAACACGTGGATCGAGGTCATGCCGTGCAACTTTCACTTGCGCCGATTGTCGGAGCGGGTGAAAGCCGGCATCCGGGCGGCAGGCGGCACCCCCATCGAGTACAACACCATCGCTGTCTCGGACGGCATTTCGATGGGGACGGAGGGCATGAAGGCCTCGCTGATCAGCCGCGAGGTGATCGCCGATTCGATCGAACTCGTGGCGCGGGGACACCTCTTCGACGGCGTCGTGGCGCTGTCCGGCTGCGACAAGACCATTCCGGGAACGGTGATGGCGCTCGCGCGCTTGAATGTGCCGTCGCTGATGCTGTACGGCGGGTCGATCATGCCGGGACAGTTTCAGGGCCATGACGTGACGATCCAGGACGTCTTCGAAGCTGTGGGCAAGCACGCGTCCGGCAAGATGACCAATGAAGAACTGAAAGATCTGGAAGACCATGCCTGTCCCGGACCCGGCGCCTGCGGAGGCCAGTTCACGGCCAATACGATGGCGATCGCATTCGAATTCCTGGGCATGTCGCCGATGGGACGCAATGGCGTGCCGGCCATGGACAAACGCAAAGACGACGTCGCATTCGAATGCGGCAAGATGGTCATGGATCTCTTGAAACGGGATCTCCGCCCGCGCCAAATCATCACGCGCAAATCACTGGAGAATGCGATCGCGGCCGTCGCGACGACCGGTGGCTCGACCAACGCGGTGCTCCATCTGCTCGCCATCGCCTACGAAGCCGGTATCAAGCTGAGCATCGACGATTTCGACAGGATCAACCGCAAGGTTCCCCTCCTGGCCGATTTGAAACCGGGCGGCCGCTTTACCGCCGCAGATCTCTACGCGGCGGGCGGCACAACACTGGTTGCCAAACGCTTGGTCGATGCCGGCCTGCTCCATGCGAATCAACCGACCGTGACAGGACGAACGATCGGCGAAGAAGCGAAGGAAGCGGTGGAGACTGCGGGGCAACACATCTTGCGGCCGCTTTCGAACCCGATCAAAGCGACGGGCGGCATGGTCATACTCAAGGGCAATCTGGCGCCGGAGGGGTGCGTCGTCAAAGTCGCAGGGCATTCCATGATGCAGTTCCGTGGCCCCGCCAAGGTCTATGACCGCGAAGAAGATGCGTTCGTCGCCGTAAAAGCCGGACAGATCAAGGCCGGCGACGTCGTCGTGATCCGGTTTGAAGGGCCGTCCGGGGGTCCGGGCATGCGGGAGATGCTGGGTGTGACGGCCGCAATCGTCGGGGCGGGATTGGGCGACTCAGTCGCGCTACTGACCGACGGTCGGTTCTCGGGCGCCACGCACGGCCTCATGGCCGGCCATGTTGCCCCTGAAGCCGTCAGAGGCGGGCCGATCGGCGCCGTCAAAAACGGTGACGTCATCGTGTTCGACATCGCCAAACGCCAATTGAACGTGGAACTGTCCTCCAAAGAGATCAAGTCGCGGCTCAAGAAGGTGAAATTGCCGGCGCCCCGCTACACCTCCGGTGTGATGGCGAAGTACGCCCGGCATGTGTCCTCGGCCTCCGAAGGCGCGATCACCACCTAACGGGCGGTTGACGCATCTGCTGGAGCCGGCTTTTCGAGCCAGACCGTCAGCACCGCGGTCACGGCATCATCGTGACTATACTTGTGCAGGTAGGGAAGAGCCGGCAGAGCACGCTCGATTTCATGGCTGACCGAACTGGCTTCGGCGGTGAGAACGAACCCCGCCTCTGCGAACAACCGCTGCCAGTCCGATTTTCTCAGGCGGTTGACGTAAGTGCTGCGGTTCCACTTCATGAGCGTCCACAACCATTCGGGGTAGCGAAGGCAATCAAACAACTTTAACGGCGACGGCGGCTGGCGTCTGTAAAAGGAATGGTCTCCCAGATCGATATGGGCGACCATCCAGCCTCCCGGACGCAACAGGCGGAAGCACTCCGCGACCGTGACCTTGGGATAGCGGAGATGCTCGAAAGCCGTGTGAGACCAAATGCAGTCGAACTGGCCGGAGGCAAACGGCAACCGTTTGCCATCGTATAAGCGGTAGTCGATACGTTTTCGTGCCGCGTGATCGGCCATCACATACTCAGCCACGTCCACAGCCGTGCAGCTCTTGGCGCCCGACCCCAGTGCCTCCTCCAACACTTCCAGCGTATGTCCCGGTCCGATCTCTAAGATGTCCTTTCCCGCGATAGGTTGGAAGCGGCAATACAATTCAAACACCTGCCGGGCCAACACACGATCGGCATTCAGGCCGGTGCAGTGGTACCCGCCCGCCAGCCTGGCGATCGGTGGGATGCCCATCACAAGATTTTGAAGGATTTCGAGCGGCACGAACATCGCACGAGTGATCGTCAATAATACGTGATCGTTCTTTCGCGAGTGACCGCGGTTTCGGTCAACGTGACCGACCCGTTCTTCAGCGACCACCGTTGAGCCGTTTCCTTGATCCAGTTGCCCTCGGGATCGAACTCGTAGGTCACGACTGATTTCCGAAGATGCGGCTGGCGGAAATACTCGCTCGATTGTTCAATGCGATGACCCGCCTGATCATACCCGTAATGGTCCCGTCGCATCGGGCTACCATCGCTTCCGTAAAAGCGGCTTTCCTTGAGCCGATCGAGGGGATCGTAGTGATGCGTCGCTTCCAACACGAGCCGTCTTTGAAAATAGCGACCCTGGTAGATGAGATTGCCGCGCGCATCAAAGAGAATCTTTTCCGTCACGCCTTGGGCGGTCACCATGATTTCTTCTGAGAGCAAGCCCCTGCGGTCGTAGAACGAGAACTCGGCTTGCGCAAACAGCCCTTGCTCGGTCACGGCCACCTGGGCCGAGCGTCGTCCCTGTTCATCGATTCCGTACCGAAACAACTTCCGGGACGCGACGCTGCCATCCGGCTCGAAGGTCTCTTCTTCGGTAAGTCGACCATTCTCGTCGTACATATAGACATACCGGACGGCACCGGCAGCCTGACGAGCCGGAAGCAGTTCGAGCGACGTCAGATGCCCCTCGCGGTCAAACTCCTGCGTCGTGGTCAATTGCGGATACTTGATCACGACCGTGCGGACGGCTCCGTGCAGATCGAGACGGTCGAGATCGCTTTTTGCTTCGCTCCAGGGAGAATTAACGAGAAGGAGGGACCAACCGACGAGGATCACAACGGAAGGAAGCCGACCGTAACGCCAGATCCTCATGCCGTTCATGCCTGGCGCACTGAACTATCGTCCCTTCATTCGTCCGCGCATTTCGGACATCATCCCTTCCAGGTCCGCTTCAGCCTTGGCCCGGTCGCTGATGAGAATGTCGAGATCGTAGGGACGGGCGGGCTGCGACTCGATCGGCTTCGCCGGCGCCGCTGCAGGCGCTTTCGCGGAGTGCGGAGGTTTGGCCTCCGGCTGCGGGGACGGTTTGGAAGGAAGATCCGAGGCGGCATTCGTCGGTGGGGACGACACGGCGGACGTGGCCGCGGTTTGTGAACGGGTCAGGCCCTGGGCCCTAAGCCATTGCGCTGCGACGCTCGATTTGAGAGAGAAACTGATACTCGTGATGGGAAGGCCGTCCGGCGCCACTCGGGCAATGGCGGTGTTGACCGCGATCATGTGTCCATCGCCGTCCAGGAGGGGGCCGCCGGAGTTACCTCGATTGAGTCCTGTTTCAGTCTGAAAGACATCCTTGCCCTTCACGCCGTTGAAATTATCCACTTCGGCGCTGATCACACCCGTCGTCAGCGTCCACAATCCTCCCTGCTCCGGATGGCCGATGGCAACGACACGATCGCCGATGCGGCCCTGCGTAGACTCGCTGAAGGAGACGACAGGCAACGGCGCCGGTGGAGAGTCCACCTTGAGCAAGGCGAGATCCAACGGTGTAGAGTACGCCATCACCCTTGCACGGAGCATTCGGGAGAGATCGGTTCTGCTGTCCCCCGTGACGCGCGGCGGCTTCAAAAACACGGACAATCGTGGGTAGGGTTTGCCGGTCCGCTCCTCGATCACGACGTGAGCATTGGTCAAGACCAATCCATCGGCTTGGATGATCGAGCCGGTTCCGCCGCTGCCGTTCTTGCCGCTGTCGGAATGGCCCATGACCATGACAACGGCGGGTGACGCCTGCTCATAGATGTCGCGGGGCGAGAGTTCCTTCGCGTGAAGGCTGCTGCCCCACAGAAACGGCGCTGCGCACGCGACCATCCGGATCCATCCCATACACACCCTCATGCACACCTCCGTCCGGCGGCAGCCAAACACCCGACCGCCAGCACTTTTCTGGAGACGCCTGAAACCCGACGTGCGGCAGCTCGAATCCACAAGAGACTAGGTCCGGCGATAGAACTCACCGATCATCTGAACGACATAGGCCTGCTGTTCTTCCGTCAGTTCAGCATAGATGGGCAAGGACAGCACTTCTTCCGCCGCTCGTTCCGAGACGGGAAACGACCCCTTGTGGTACCCGAGATCGTGATAGCAATTCTGCAGATGCATGGGCAGTGGATAGTAGACTTCGGAGCCGACACCCTTCTCCTTCAGAAAATTCCGGAGTTCATCTCGTTGCCGCACCTTGACCGTGTATTGGTTGTACACGTGAAAATTCCCCGGCTTGGTGACGGGCAGCAGCACCCGATCAAGCAACTGGGCCTGGGTGAACAGCCGTTCGTAACGTTCCGCGTTGCGCCGACGCCCTTCCGTCCACTGGTCGAGGTACTTCAGCTTTACATGGAGCACGGCCGCCTGCAGGGCGTCCAGCCGGCTGTTGATTCCGACTGCCTCGTGCAGATACCGCACGCGACTTCCATGGACGCGCAACATCGCTAGCGCATCGGCCAGCCCCTTGTCGTCGGTCGTCAGCAACCCGCCGTCGCCGAATCCTCCCAGATTCTTCGTGGGGAAAAAGCTGAAGCACCCGACATCGGCCAGGACACCGGCACGCCGGCCCTCTTGCGCCGCCCCGATCGCCTGACACGCATCTTCGATGACACGGATACCTCGAGGCCTGGCGATGCCGTTGATAGCCGCCATGTCGGCACATTGACCGAACAGATGCACGGGAATGATGGCCTTGGTACGCGGCGTCATGGCGCGTTCGATCTGATGAGGATCGACGTTGAACGAGTCCGATTCGATGTCGATGAAGACCGGCCTGGCGCCGAGACGTGAGATGGCTCCCGCTGTCGCAAAGAAGGTGAACGGCACCGTGATGACTTCATCGCCCGCCTTGACCCCCGACGCCATCAACGCCAAGAGCAGCGCATCGCTGCCGGAGGCACAGCCGATCGCATGGCGGCTGCCGACGTACTGCGCCGTCGCCTTCTCGAACTCGGCAACCCTCGGTCCGAGGACGAAGCCTTGCTCGTCGCAGACCGCTTCCATCGCGGCAAGGATTTCCGACTTCATTCCGCGGTACTGGGCTTTGAGATCCAATAATGGAACGTTCACGACCGCCCCCTGGTTAGGATGACGCAGGGCTCAAAGAACGAGACACGTGCTTGTTCCGTTGCTGCGACAGGAGCCTATCATACAGAGATTGATATTGTTTGACCATTTCTTCGATATGAAACTCGACGGGCAACCGGTTTGTGTCACCGGTCGCGGGCAAAGCCCCTGCTCCGCGGGCCGACAGCAGGGCTTCGACGCCTGCCGCAAGACCGGCAAGATCTCCTACCTCGCACAGCCGCACTCGGTCACGCTGCACGACCGCCTCCTCGACACCGCCTACTCGTGTTGCGACGATCGGCAATCCCGCCGACGCCGCTTCGAGCATCACTCTAGGAAGTCCCTCCCACCGCGACGTCAACAGCAACAGATCGAAGCAGCCCATGGCTCGAGGAATATCGCGCCGCCAGCCGGCCAAGCGCACTTTGCCTTGTAAGCCCTTTTCATGGATGAGGGCTTCAATACGCGGGCGCATGGCTCCGTCCCCGATGAGGACAAACCTGGCGCCCGGCAACCTTCCGCACACGCGCTCGGCAACCGCAATCATGTCTTCGGGCGCCTTTTGAGGCTTGAGGCAGGCCACGGTCCCGATCAGATACTCGCCCGCGCCGATGCCAAATTCCTCCCGAAGGCGCTGCCGATCCGCCGGAGAGAGCGGCTGCCGAAACGGGCTCGGATCGATGCCGGGCCTGATGACCGACACATTCGTCGTGAACAATCCCCATTGCCGTCCATTGCGGGCATCAATATCGGCGACTGTCACCCAGTAGGTGGTGATCCACCCGGTGATCCGTTCAACCAGAATGAAGAGACGCCGGACGAAGCCGGGTTGTGCCGGCGTGATCCCAAAGCCATGCACCGTGTGCAGGATCAATGGGACTCCGGCGCACCAGGCCGCCCAGCGGCCGAGGATGCCGGCTTTCGAACTGTGGGTATGCACGATCGCCGGCTTCACGCGCCGCAGCAATGACACCAACTGCAGAAACGCCAGCAGGTCGCTGATGGCGTGGATGCGCCGGCCGAGAGAGGGAACGATGAAGGTCTGGACGCCCGGCAGCCGGCGGGCCTCTTGGGTCAGCATCCCACCGGGACCGGCCACCAGGACGGAACGAAACCTCGCACGATCCAGATGCGACACGGCATAGAGCGCGACTTCCTGTGCTCCGCCCAGTTCCAGCTTGGTGATGATATGGCAGATGGTATCCACGCGAACGCCTATGCGGACTGAGGCTGCGCCCCCTGCGCGTTGAGCCGTTCTGCCAGCCGTTTACCCTGACTGATCGCATCCTCCATAGAGGTATGTTCCCACGCGCCGTAGCGACCGATCGAGTAGATGCCCCGCCGCTCCAACTCGGCCAGGATTGCCGGTACCGCACGTGCCCGATGCCGGTCGAAGTAGACATAGGCGTAATGCAGATCTTTGACGTCGGCGACGACGATGTCATCGCCCGGCGTGAGGATGCCGGCCCGCTCCATCCCGCTCCGCGCGCGTGCCACGAGCTGTTCTGCCGTATGCTGTTCGGTCGGCCGGTGCGACATTTCCACGTACATTGAGCTGCAGCCTGGCCGTCCGAGGGCGCGCGAAAAATTCATGGGAAACCCGATCCGATAGAACGGATACTCGGGCTCCGGAAAATAGAGCCAGTGCTTGTCCGAAACCTGTTCCCGCGCGACCCCCAAATTGAGGTTGTAGACCGACACCCAGCGCAGCCCTTCCGCCGCCTCTTTCAGATGCGCCGGCATGTCGAGGCAGCGTCGCAGGAGCTCCGGCACAGGAATCGTCGAGATCAGCGACTCGTAATGTTCGTTCCGGCTTTCCCCGTTGTGAAGGTTCCGAAAGAGCGCGCGGCGGCGCTTCGTATCGATTTCGACGAGTTCCATGCCGTTGTGCACCGAGGCGATACCCGTGAGGAAGGATTCGGGAAGCACGCGAATGCCGTCAGTGGCCGGATACTGAAACGACGGGTTGTAGCCGAAGGCCTTATCTTTGATGCCCAAGGCGCCGTTGACGACGTCCGTCAGTTCCGGTTTCGGCACGAGCCATGAAACCCAGTCGGAGGTCAGTTCGTCCAACGACACCTGCCAGAGTTTTTCGTTGAACGGCACCATGAAATGCTTGGCCATGCCTTCGCCGAGATTGTCCAGAATCCATTGCTTGAAGGACCGGTCTTTCGAAGACGCTGCCGGCGCCGTGAGTGTGGCAATAAATCCCAAGAGACATTCGCGCACCACTTCGGGCGGCAGGCCATGCGTATTTACCTGGAATGGATATTCGGTATAGGTCCGGTGCGAATAGATAAACGACTTGCGGCGGTGCGTTTGAAGCTTCCCAGCCAGCAACCGATCGACCAGCGACTTGATGTCCGGTTGGCGGAAGTGCAGTAGATGACCGGTGTAGTCGAACGTGAATCCATCCTTGCGGTAGGAGCGGCAAAGCCCTCCCACCTCCGCTTCACGTTCATAGAGCCGATAGGAAGGTCCGGACAGATGGTAGGCGGTGCTGAGACCGGCGAGGCCGGCGCCGACGATGACGATCATGCTGCGGAGGATCCTTCCTGCGCAGGCGATGTGACGACCGAGGGGCGCGGCATGCGGACATCGATTTTTTTCAGCGCAAAGGTGGAGCCCAGCAGCACCGCCATGGTGCCGAGACACAGGCTCCAAGCCGTGTCCTGTCCGACCATCATCAGCAGCAGGCCGATGGCGGCGACGAGGGCCGTCGCGACATAGCTCACGAGCACGATCCCGGGAACCGTCATGCCCCAATGCCGCAAGCGGATCGCGATGTGATCAGGGCTGCCCCAAAAAATGGGAAGACCTCGTTGATAGCGGATCCACATGACAAACAACGTGTCGAAAATGGGAATGCCGAGGATGAACGCCGGCGTCAACACCGAGAACGGATGGTCGCTCGGATATTTGCCGATCATGGCCATCGCGCCCAGCAACAACCCGATGAACATTGCGCCCGTGTCTCCCATGTAAATCCTGGCAGGATGCCAGTTGTACTTGAGAAATCCCACCAAGCTGCCGGTCAGCGCGGCGAGCATAAACACGATCGTTTGATCGCCTTGTAGCCAGGCCGCAATAAACAGCCCTCCGGCGCTGACCGCCCCGACACCCGCCGAGAGCCCGTCCATGATATCCAAGAGATTAAAGGCATTGATCATCCCGATCATCCAGAACACCGTCAACACCAGGTCCACCCACTCGGGCAGCGCCGCGATCTCAATTCTGATGCCGCTCTTGATCAAGACAAACACGGCGAGCAACTGTCCGGCCAGCTTCGTCCATGGCGTCAGCACGCCGAAATCGTCGATGAGTCCGAGCATGACGACGATGGTTCCTCCGAGGATGATGCCGAGAACGTCGTGGCGGAACTCGAAGGTGAACGCGAGGCTCATCAGGAAGGCCAGATAGATGGCCAGGCCTCCGAAATAGGGCACCGGCTCCTGTTGATGTTTAAGCCGGCCGTCCGGCGCATCCACGATGCCGTATTTCAGCGCCGCCTGCCTGGCGATAGGAACACCGTACAAGGCCAGTGCGAACGACAAGATGAATGTCAGCAGCAGAAGAGACATCGTTGTGCCTTCATGACTTCCCTATCCACCATAGGCATGAGCCAAACAAGCTTCGTACACCTGTTCATGCCGCTGAACGACGGTGGACATTTGAAATGCAGCGAGCACACGTGCCCGCCCCCGAATTCCCATCTGCCTGGCTCGCTCTGGATCGCGCAGCAGAGACCCCATCGCGTCGGCGAGTGCCGCGGCGTTTCCAGGCTCCACGAGCAGTCCAGTCTCGCCCGGCACGACGAATTCCGGGATGCCGCCGACCGCCGTGGCCACCACCGGTTTTCCAGCGGCCATGGCTTCGAGAATCGCGATGCCGAACCCTTCATACAGCGACGGCAGCACGAAGAGATCCAACAGCGGGAGGATCCTTGGTATGTCTCTCCTCGCGCCGGCGAATACCGTGCAGTCGGAAAGACCCAACTGCCGGCTCAGCGCCTCGAGGGACTCACGCGCTGGCCCCTCACCCACAATCAGGAGCTGGCAGCGTGGATCGTTGCCGCCCATGTTCAACGCCGCCATCGCCTGCAACAGCACGCTTAAGCCCTTTTTGGGTTCGACGAGACGGCACACCGTCCCGACCATCGGTCCCCCGTCCCGCAGGCGCAGCTCTTTTCTGCTCGTGGCATCGCCCGCCGCAAACTGACCGGCATCGACGCCGAACGGAATGATCGTCTGCAGAGCGGCCGGTGCGCCGAGACAGTTCGAGACCGAGCGTCGCACAGCTTCCGAGCAACAGACCACTGCATGGGACCATTGGAACGTGAAACGGTCGATCATCCGCACAAGGCGCCCTTCACTCACGATCTCGTCATGATAGGAGCACACCACCCGGACCGCTTTGGACAGACGCCCCAACAGGCGAGCCGCCAGATTGGCCCAAAACAGAAACGACTGAATCACGTCCGGCCGCTCCTCCTGCATCAGTTTCCACAAGCGAACCAAGACCCGAAGGTCAAATTTTCCAGCTCCGTTGAGGCAGACCACCCGTACGCCCCGCCGGCGAAGTTCCTCCACCAAGCATCCGCCGCTCTTCAGGGAGCAGACCGTCACATCGAACTTCGAGCGGTCGATGCCCGACGCCAACTCAAGCACATGCGTTTCGGTCCCTCCGACTCCCAGCCCCACCGCCAACAGCATGACCTTAGTTCGCATGGTGGAGCGCACCGGCAGAGGGTACGCGCACGAGGATCGAGTCATACCAGTCCAAATAGGCGCGCACTTGTCGGTGGATATCGAACCGGTCCTTCACCATTTGCTGCGCTTCGCCTGCCATCAACAGGCGAATGCCTTCTCGCTCGAGCAGCCGGACGACTTGTTGAGCCATACCTTCGGCGTCGCCGGCAGGAACGAGGAATCCCGTTCGCCCGTCGATGACTTGTTCCGGAATCCCGCCCACCGCAGTGGCAACGACCGGCACACCGCACGCAGCGGCTTCAATCACGGAACTTGGAAACGTATCGGCCTTCGCGGCGTGCACGTAGACGTCCGCCGCCTGGTAGTACCGTGCCACGAACGAGGGAGCGTCCTGATACGGCACGAACTGGATCCGCGCCGTTCCAATCGATTCCTCTTTTCCGATGTCGCCGAGTGCGATGAACAGTACCGGCTGTTCTTTCATCATCTCGGCGATGCGCGCGAGTGCCGCCCGCATCGTTTGATAGTCCTTCCACATATTCTGTTTGACGCCGTTTGCGGCGAACAGGAGGATGTGGGCGTCTTGCGGCAGACCGAGCCGTGACCGCGCCTCTCGCCGATCGGCGCCGGTAAAGATCGTCAGATCGATACCGTTTGGAATCACGCGTTGCTCGACACAGGCCGGCTTCAGCATCGATGCATCCACCTTGTCCATCAGCCACCGCGAGGGGGTCGCGACATACAGGCGGCTTCGGGCGAAGATGCGTTGCTTGCGCTGCCAGTTGTAGTCCGTGGCATCACGGTTCGCTGCCGGATAGATGGTCAGGTCCGGGCAGTCGCCGCAGCCCGTCTTCCATCGCTCGCAGGAGAACGAATGCGCGCAGTGTCCGCTGAGCAGCCAAGCGTCATGGAGCGTCAGGACGAGTGGAAACATCCGGCTGAGGGACGGCAGAGCGGCGATGTCGAAATAACCACCGTCTCTCAACCATCCTCCGTGAAGATTGTGGCAATGAAGAATGTCCGGCCTTTTCTTGAGTGCCGTGGGGATTCGCCAGGTACCGGGAAAATCGAAATCTTCACGGCCTTGCCGACGCTCCCACCAGCGGCGCGGCTGCCCCACGACGAGCCGGATTGCGTGCTGCAGGTGACGGACGCCCCGCAGCGGTCCCAGCGAGTTTGCAATGCGTTCGGCGGCAGCCATGCAGCGCTGGCTCCACCGGCTGCGGAGGTTGTCGTGGGTCAATTCCACAACATCGGGGTCCTGACTGCGCTTGCAGCCCACGGCCAAGGCAGATCCGTGGCCGCCGTTGCGGTACGCATGGAACAGCTGCCAGGCCACCGATTCCGCCCCGCCGGCCTTGTCGGCTGTACTGATCTGCAGGATGTGCATAGGGGAATAGGATACCGGTTAGACCGTGAATCCGGTAATGATTTCCCATTCCTTTCCGGACCACACAACCACCCGCGACGGGTAACAGATCCCTATGCGGAACAAGGGCAATTGCAGGTATTTGGGAAGGCGGGCGAACGAATATTGGCGGAAGATTTTCCAGAGGATTCCGCGGGTGAGATTTTCGATCCGGCCGGTCGGCCAGAAGCCTTTTGCCCGGAGCACCTGTTCGGCCTCCGCCATGTAGCGGTCGCGGTAGAGCACGGATTTCTGAGCCCCGTGCGATCGAAAACCTCCAAGCAGTGCCTGAGCGCCGAAAAGCTCGGCATGGTCGTAAAATCTGGCCCAGAGTTCAAAGTCGGCCGCCATGTGTAGCCCCGTATCCAACCGGCCCCCGGCGCGATCCCAGAGCGACCGTCGCCAGAAGGTCGACTCCTGTTGGATCCACCGCCGCCCGTAGGAGCCCTTCGCGGGGAAATTGCCTCCCCGGACGAACGAATGCCGGCTGAAGCCGCCGGTAAAATCGACGGCCACCGCCTGCCCCTGCTGATTCCAACTCACCGGATGCACGCTCGTCAGCCAGTCGATCTCCGGAAACGACGAAAAGATCTCTGCGACGACAGACAAGGTCCAGGGCGTGTACTTGTCGTCACTGTTGAGCCACGCCATGATGTCTCCGGTCGTCCGCGCAAATCCCTTGTTAATGGCGTCATACTGGCCCTGGTCAGGCTCGCTGACCCAATAGGCCAACCGGTCGGCGTAGCGTCGGATGATCGTTGCGCTGCCGTCCGACGAACCCCCGTCGATGACCACGTACTCCACGTGTGGATAGGTTTGACCGAGCACAGATTGCATGGCTTCCTCCAGGAATTGCCCCTGGTTGAAGGAGGGAGTCACGATGGAAATGGTCGGACGTCGCTCAGTCATGACGATGGCCGGCAAAGACTTTGTCCAGGTATCGCTGCATCTGTTGGTTTTGTGCGTCCCGCTGCTCGGCAGTCGCGTAAAAATGATGCCGTCGGAATATGCCGTCTTCCTTGACGAACGCGATGTCCGCCTGCGACAGCGCACTGTCGAGCGGGCGGTATTGCCGTCCGACGATGTCGTACGGCACAAACCCCCTCGCCTTCATATAGGTGAGGATGTCCACGCATTCCGGTCCGCCCTCGAAGAATTTGAAGAAGGACACCTCCAGAACGACAAGCTCGGTGTTGCTCAGCGTACGTTCGGCACCTTTCAGCACGTCGAGCTCTGCACCCTGAACGTCCACCTTGAGCAGATATGGACCGTCTGCGCCGGCTTCGCGCACGAGGCGGTCGACCGTGAGAGAACGCACGGTTCGCGTCACGCCGTTGACGCCCGTACCGGTTTCGATTTCACGGTACAGAGAGGAGCCGACGAGGTCCGGATGCACATTGATCGCAAGATCTCCTTCGAGGGCGGACGCGGCGGCAATCGTGAACTCGACGGATGGCGACGACTGCTTCACCTGCACGAGCAGCGGTCGATATTCCTCGAGCGGCTCAATGAGCAGATAGCGAGTATCCGGAAACACGCTCTGACAGAGACGCGTGAACGATCCATAGGCCGCACCGACATCGATGACGGCACGCGGTACGAATCCCATCGTGCGGGCCTGCTCGAGCGTGTGGAGGACCGACTCTCTGTGAAGAGACAAACCGTTGCCCGGCGCGATCCGGCGGATTTCAAATCCGGCCAGCGCGAACATCCGTTGGATGCAGGTTTTGATGTGCCTACGGCTCACAAGGCTCATCTCCTTCCCTGCCATCCCACCATGCCGCCAGCATGTTGGCGAACTGCTCTTCGGTCCAGTCTCTCACGACGAACCGCGGCATCTGATAGATGTCGGACGTGCTGGTCACGGTGTCGGGAAAGTTCGAGCAGGCGAGCGCAAACCCCTCTTCGTTGACGAGCACCGCCGTGTCTTTCGTATAGTCCGCCCTCGTCCCATAGGGATACGCAAACGTTCTGACCGGCCGACCCATGATCGCTTCGAGGCATTCCTTGCTGGAGGCGATTTCCTTGCGCTGAGCGGTGAGCGGAAGGTTCGCCAAGACCTGGTGCGAGGCCGTGTGGGCACCGACCTCGACCCCGGGCGCTTCGGCCATACGCCGGACATCCTCTCGTGTCAGCATCCGAGGGCTGGGACTCCGGTCATCACTGACGCTGGCCCAGGCACGAAGGTCGCAGAGCGCGCGTTGCCGAGTCTCCTCGGTGAGGGGCTTGAACAGGCGGCACAGGGTCCGGTAGAGACGGTGACGCTCGGTCGGATCGTCGCAACGCAGCACATTCCACGTCCTGTGTGCCGCGAAATCCGCATTCGTGTATTCAGCGTCACGGCCCATGTCCCATTCGAACACCCGTCCATCGATCTCCAGTTTGAGGGAAGAAGGCAGCAACGAGGGATGGAGCAAGCGCTGCTCCAGTTCGTCCCACCAGAATGCCGAACCTGTTGCAAGCGCTGCGGTCGCGACGAACACGGTGGCCGGGACCTTGCACGAATCGAGAATGGGCTTCGCATGCGAAAGATTGTCGGCGTACCCATCGTCGAACGTCACGGCGACCAGTCGGGAACCGGTGCCACCACTCGGCATCCGGCTCACCAGCTCATGGAGGCTGACGACCTCGAAATGACGTGACAGATGCGTCATCTGATCGGCAAACCGCTCAGGCGTCACGGACAGCAACTGAGGATCCGTCGCAGGAGCGGCGACCCTGTGGTAAAGCAGAATGAATCCAACGGGACGGGTGCGAGGCCAGAGCCTCCGCATCCGGGCGCTGATTCTGGACAGGCTGGGGATGTTCATGTGGTCATGATCATTTCGCGGTTACCCGGGAGGATTGCCGGCGCTCACCAGCGGAGGATCACACAGCGGACGCACGTTGGCGGAAGACGGCAATCGCGTCTCGAGGAATAAAGCCAACATCGGATGAAATCACCTGGAGGTCAAGCGCTTTCAGGAAATGTTCCATCAACTGTGGACACATGGTTCCGAAGGCGCAAAACGAGGTCCGTTGTTTCACGTTGCCTTCCAGATCGGCTTCGAACTGCCGCCATCCAATCGGTGAAATGACCGAGGCATAATGGATCAACCCGATGCCGCCGGGCTTCAAGAGCCGTGCAATCTGGCGCAAGTACCAGTGCACGAGCCTCGGCTCGAAATGCACAAAGACGTCGAACGAAGCGACGAAATCCAAGCTGTGTTGGGCCAGCGGAGGCAACGTCATGCCGTCTGTGACGTAGGTCCTGAGCGCAGGATGGTCCTCAAACCTGGCGCGCAGACGCTTGAGCATTCCTTCGGACGGATCGGCCGCATGCAAGACCTCGGTCCTTGGAAGCAGAAGCGAAGTCAACCGGCCTCCGCCCGGACCGATCTCAAGCCCTTCCTTGCTGTGGGCCGGGAGGTAGCGGTCGAGCACCTGATCGCTCAAGCACTTCGAAAAATTCTTGATGGTGGCCTCATCCAAGCCGTATGTCGTGCCCCCTCCGCTCGTATCTTCCGCCGTCCACTCATCCCCGAGATGCTTCACCTGGTTCCCGGACAGGACTGCAAACCGGTCGGCCTTCCATCGTTTTGCATACTCATCCCAGCCTCGTGCGATCATGGACGGTTCTCCGCCATCGGATTGGGCCATGGGGCCCGACCACCAATGCAGCGGATTCAGCATGCGTTGCCAGGTCGTCACGGGCGCTCTCCCTTCTGCATGACGGGCTTTACGGCACGGGCGGTGATCACGAGTTGAAAATCGTCATTGCGTGTTGCTAACTCTTCCGGCCGCAGCTCATCCACGGTCAAGCCATGCAGGTAAGCGACGGCCAACAGCGCGTTACCCTCCGACTGGACGACAACTTGATCTGGCGGCCAACATTCTTCCAACAGACGCCTGGCTGAGGCCGTGGTAAACCGCCAATAGTCTCCCCACCGGTCCATGTCGTAGCGGCTGATCTGGCTGATCCCCGTGAACGAGGACAACAGCACTCCGCCTGGGCGAAGAATCCGATGCAGTGTCCGGACGGCCGCATGCACGTCATAGATGAACTGCAACGTCTGCGTACAGATGATGCAGTCAAACGATTCGGAGGCAATGGCATCGGCGGAGGTCAAATCGGCGACGATCGTGGCGCCCCCGCCCGGCCGTACGTGCAACACGTCGCGTTGATCGACCTTGGCGCCGCCGTACCGTGTGGTGTAGCGGTCGTCCCCGATTTCGAGCACGCACCCGCGGATGTCTGATTGATGGGCCTTGAGGAACCGCTCGATGAACACAATGTCGATACAGCGCTCTCGATCTCCCCGATCGAGGCCGAACATCCGGCTGATCGGCGTCGTGCGGCGCAGGCTCCCGAACTGCACCCGGCCGACTGGCGGCCAGACCGCTAGGCGGCGCCAGCGAGTCATGCAGCGTTGCATCACGGCTTGCAGCAACTCGAACAGTCTTGCCCTCCCCGACGCTTGGTGGATGCCTTCGTGACCGGACATCGTCTTCATGAGCCCGGACGGTACCGCGGCGACCAATTCAGCGGTTTTTGAATACGGGCGCAGATCAACAGCGGAAAATCGGGATCAACGGTTTCCAGTTCCTGCCTCGTGAGTTCTTCCGACGGAATGCCCGCCATATAGGCCGCCAGCGCAAAATAGTTTCCGTAGGTCTTCAACTGACGATGGGCTTCATCGATGCCCAGTTCACTGCACACCGTTTCGACCAGGCAAGGCGTAAACCACCAGTACACGTGCGCGTTCTGTCCACTCCCCAGCGAAATGCCGTTGACCGGATAGCCGCTGCGGCACGGGAAGTTAATCAGTAATACTCCGCCCGGCTTCAACATCCGAATACTATGGTAGAGGGCCGCACGGAATTCGTAGATGATATGAATGGTGAACTGATTGACGAAACAATCGAACTGGTCGGACGGCACATGATCGGCCTTCGTCAGATCCGCCACGATCGTGACGCTTGGATCCGAAGACGCCACATCAATGGCTTCGGCCGAGGTGAGGCGGCTTCCCCCAAAATGGCGGATGGTGCCGGTCACACCGATCTCCAGGGCCCGTCCACGAATGTCTTCTTGCCGTTCTTCGAGGAACCGGTTCCAATAATACCGCACGACCTGGATCCCGACGGCACGGCCCGGATACACTGCCGACGTCCGTCGAAGGCTGAAGCACCGCAGATTCCTCGCCACCGGCAGCTTCAACCACTCATGCTTCAAGAGTGAGACGCGGTGTTTGAGACGAACGGCCAGGGAGGCCGCGTCCTGCCATGCTCGAGCGGTCATCGGACCTCTCCTGTCGGCGGTGCCCCTGTCCGCTTCGCATAGAGCAAGAGAAAGTACCGGCTCTCCTGCGCTAGCCGGAACGGCGGCTGCACGCTGCCGTTGGTCTCGGAATCAAAATCGTTGATCAGGTACTCGAACCCCTGGCGATCCAACAGCTCCAGGATGTGGTGCAGCGTCCGCGGCAGGCCCGGCAGATGGTGATATTCGATCACCATCTCGTTGACGAGCCGCAAGCGCTCGCCGCTGTCGGCCAACGCTTCCCATTCCGCCCCCTCGATGTTGATCTTCAGAAAATCGATCGGCCCGGCAAGATAGCTTGATAGCCGCACGCAAGGCACGCGCTGTTTGGTCCAGCCTTCCTCCAGCGGAGCCGTCTCGGAAGCTAGGTTGCTCGCGTACTTTCCGTCGGAGTGAAACGTCAGGGAGCCTTCGCGCCCGCAGACCGCGGCTTGCACCAACCGGACGTCGTGCATGCCGTGCCTCGTCATATTATCTTGGAGGTACCCAAAGACGACCGGATCTGGCTCGAACGTGGTGATCTGCGCCTCGGGATAGATCAGCTTGTAATACAAGACGGACATGCCGATGTTTCCGCCGCAGTCGAGGATGGTCGGCGCCGGAGACTCCGTGTCAAAATGATAGATGCGGTTGATGAAAATGTCCTTGTACTGCATGAAAAAGTTGGGACCGTCGTTGATCCGCACCATGTAGGGGCCGCAAGGGAGGAGCATGCCGGGCCTGGCTTCGAAGGAGCGGGCACGGACTCGGTCGAGATGCCACTGGTCCTTCCAGCCGCTCAGATCCCGTTCGATCCTGCGCAGGGCAGGCTTCATGGCATCGGGAACGAAGGCTTTGAGCATCGCGCGCATGTCAGGCCGCCATCCGCTTGTGAACGATCTCGACCAACTCCTGCATCCGAATCCGATACGTATGGTCGCGGAACGTACGGGTCTGTCCGGCGCGCGCCATAGTTCGACGGTCGTCTTCATGATCCAAGTAATGTCGGATCATCTGCGCGCAGTCCTCCACTGTCCGGTAGGCTGCCACTTCGCGTCCCACATCGAACAGATCTTGCAAATTCGCTTTCCAATCCGTCAGCAACATGGCCCCTGCGCCGGTCGCTTCGAACAGGCGGCAGTTGTTCGCATAAGGAGCCACGTCACCGTGATGATTCAGCGTAATCTGCGAACGCAGGAGAATGTCGTACATCTCGTTCCCCCAAACGACGCCCATATGACGCCCGCGAAGCGGCGATGACGTGTCCAGCAGATCGGCCCCCGGCCCCCAGATCCGCAGTTCCGGCACAAGGACGCACAGC
Source organism: uncultured Nitrospiraceae bacterium (assembly GCA_963730935.1). Lineage (GTDB taxonomy): Bacteria > Nitrospirota > Nitrospiria > Nitrospirales > Nitrospiraceae > Nitrospira_C. Next base: position 1,707,097 of record CAVSTP010000004.1, read on the forward strand.
TGTTCGAGCCATTCGATCCGGCTCCGGTGAACGGCGGACAGGCTGCCGACAAACGTGACCGGATAAGAGCGTTCCTGCTCCGCCTTCGGCAGGAGCACTTCCGGGTCGAAACCCAACCGATGGAGGACGGCCGGAATGCCTTTGCGCTGGAAGAATTCCACCGTCGGAGGAAACGACGAGACGACGAGATCGTAGCAACTGTAGTCGCCGTGATCCGGCAGCGACGTCGCCGCGTGCTGGCCGACCAACAGCCGCACCCGGGGCTTGATCCCCTTCAGCCATCGGCTGTCGATGCCGTCCATGGCTTGGTTCAGGAACACGTCGGGTCGATGCTGCTCCACTTGCGCGGCGAGAATGCGGCAGCCTTCGTCGTCCTGTCCAAACCAGGAGCGCATCAGCGGCCTTGCGTGCCGGATGATCGGACGGTCGGTCTCCTGCCAGAGCCGGTCAATCAACCGGTCGAACGCCGCTCTCTTTTGGGATTTCATGGCCCCGAACTCCTTGACCCAGACGCGCTGCATGGCAATGTTGTTCACGTAGACATCCAAGGCCTCGTGTCCAACCGCGCGCAGATTTCGCGAGTAGAAGTCCGCGACGCCGAAGCGGGTGGCGTAGCGAATTCGGAGCTGCTCTGCAAATGATTGTTCCGACAACCCGGGTTGGCGCGCATAGAGCTCGTTCAGAAATTGCGAGTAGTCAGTATTGGCGATGAGAAATTTCACGAGACCCTTACCGTTCTGTTTCCCTTCAGCCAGATCCGGCTGCATACCTGGAGGGGAAAGCCCACGACCGTTTTGCCGACGGTATCCAACAGCAGTCCGACGCCATGCGACAGGCTATTTCGCCATTTGTGACCAGGCTCCGAGCAGAGCCAGACATAGTTGAGGTAGTAGCGAAGATTGGCTGTGGATTTCCTTGAACAGAGCAGGCGGATGCACTCCGCCACAGAGATTCTCGTTCGATCGGGTGGATAGAGGCCGGTGATCCGGAGTTTGGCATAGACCTTTGCGCGATGTGAGACGACGAGCCTGAAGCCGGCGCGTCTCGCCCTGATACTGAACTCGTAATCGGCGCCGTAATGAGGCAGGTGTCGGCGGTCGAACGTGCCGATGCGCCGGAAGACTTCGAGAGGCACCAGGGTGCCGCGGCCCGGCAGCACATCGACCTGATCATCGTAGTCGGATTGCCTGATGGTCGAGACATCTGTTTGCTCCGTAATGCGAAGCCGGCGGTCGAGCCTGAGACCGGCGACCATGCGGTCCCGGCGCTCGTCGTCCACGATCGTCGAGCCGACGATCGCACGGCCCAGAGACTGACTACACGTGACGAGCTCGCCGACATAGCCCTCATCCACCGAGACGTCGTTGTTGAGGAGCAAGAGGTAATCCCCCTCCTGCGCCCTTTCCAGGACATCCGCCACTCCGAGGACGTTGGCGCCGGTCCACCACAGATCACCATCGCCTTGCAGTACTCGCACGCGGGGAAACCGCCGACGCACTTCGTCGCCCGTGCCGTCCGTCGAGCCGTCATCCACCAACAGCACATTGAGGTCGCCGTACCGCTGCCGTTCCAGACACCGGAGGACTTCGAGCACTTCCGGTTTATTATTGTGCGCAGGAATCAACGCGTGGACCATCGGACTGCCCTGCTGGAATGATCATGGGCCGTTGTCGAGCCGTGCAGTTGTTGATCGGAGAATTCCAGTCTTCGCACCGGCACATGGAGTCCCATCCACCCCAGCACACGGCCGGTCTCGAGCGCGACGGGGCCAAGCTGCTCGACCATCCACCAGCGGTAGTCCGTAAAACCCTTGCGCTGGTCGAGAGCTGACCGCATAAGGCCTCGGATAGCCGTGACGCCGGCACGCACACGCGAGATCCGGTCCCTGAACGAGGTTGGAGCATCCAGCCGGGAGGCCACCTGCCCGGCGACGAACCAGCGGCTCAAATGATATCGGGGAGTCATTTTTCGGCTACTCACGGCGTGGTACACGATCAATTCCGGTGCATAGAGGAGGATCGCCTGCTCTCCCAGCCTGTCCCAGATCTCGTTGAACAGCACGGTTTCTTCTCCCATCGAGACGCGCGTGCCCCGCATGCCGACGCTCACGTCGAATCCGCCCAATTGCTGCAGAATATTCTTCGTGAACATCATGTTCGAACCGGAGAACGACTCTCCTGCCGAGAGATGGCGTGCTCCCTGTCCCCACGTCCGCACTTCATATTCGTCCTTGTACCAGTCAGGTTTCGGGCTCAGGTACCAGGGGCGGATTTGGCCGCCGACGGCCACGGGAGCCGGCCGACTTTTCTCAAACCGGTCCAACGCCCGTTCCAGCCATTGGGCATCGGCCCTCGCGTCATCATCCATGAACGCGACATACTCTCCTCGTGATGCCTGCCACCCTCTGTTCCGTGCATACCCCAAGCCCAACACCGCTTCATCCACCAACCGGATCGAGCACCGCCGTTGATCGGCCTGATACTCTCGAACCGCCGCCGGCGTTTCGTCCGTCGAGCCGTTGTTGACGACGATGACTTCATACTTGGTGCGTGCGAGCGTCTGAGCAGCGAGACTGTCCAACGCCTGACGCAGTAACGCCGCCCGATTGTGCGTACACACGACGACGGAGATGATCGGTCCCGTGTTCATGCTGGGTTCCAGCGCCATCCGACTCGCCACTCACAGGCCGAGCAGCGCGAGTCCACGCAAGGCCCGCCCGCGAAGGTTCTCTGTCCAGCCAAGCTCAACGACGCCGCTCAACGAAGAATTCCAGAACCGCCGTCCCAGCTTCGGCGCCACCGACCGACAAATGGCCATCCACCGTTCTCCGACGACGGTTGAAAATTCCGGTTCAGGATAAGAGGCATGGGTCCGGTTGGACTGCCTAAGCAGACACAACCAGGTTTCGGCGTCTTCCAGGAACGATTCTGTCCGCGGCCAGGACCACGTGCTGATGGCCTCGTGAACTGCCGATTGCTCGTCGGTCGGCCTGATACCGAGTCCCTCCAGCTGCCGCCTTCTGATCGCTGCGGCCCACCGCTGCTGGCCGTTCGCATCCCGCCTGCCGACCTGACCGGCGTGCAGTCGCCGGACCAACAGCACCTCGGGCAGGTTGGCCAGCGACAAGTCCTCCACCGCCCGGCACCACAAGTCATAATCTTGCGCACAGGGATAGGAAGAATCATAGGACAATCGCGCTTTCTGCAGGCGGATACGATCGAACATGACGGTCGGATGCGCCATGGCGCAGTCAAACAAGAGGCGCGCATGAATGGCTTTATGCGATGTGGGGTATTCCCAGCGCTGGCTCACGCCGTCTCCTGCGACATCCACCCAGGTTCCGCAAGCGCCGACATAGGCATGAGCCTTCATGAACTTGATCTGACGGGCCAATCGATCCGGCAGGCTCACGTCGTCGGCGTCCATCCGCGCGATGTAGCGGCCTGAGGCCAGCGCGAATCCCTCATTCAAACGAGTGGCTAACCCGGCGTTTTCGGTATGTCTGACCACGCGAAGCCGCGTGTCGCGATAGGAGGCGATGGTGTCGGCGCTGTCGTCGCTCGATCCATCATCGATGACGATAAATTCGAAGTCAGAATGGCTCTGGCCCAGGATGCTCTCGATGGCTTGGGCGAGGAACGCGCCGCCGTTACAGACGGACATGACGACAGAGACGTCGGGGCTCATGTCGCACACACCTCGGCCCAGATTTCGCCCCAGCGGACTTCCTGGTGCACAATCCGACACCCCGCGGTCGTCATTTCTTCAAGGAATGACTCGAGCGTGTATTCGGTTTCATGGGTCGCATCGAGCCGCCACTCCACCCCGAGCTCACGCTTCAGCGGCACCTGCCAATCCCGCTCGAAGAGCGGAACACGGATCAGCATTTTGGAAGGCCGCGCGGCTTGCTGCAGACGCCGCAGAAAGGCGGACCGTTCGGGAAGGTGCTCGAGGATGTTCGAAAGAACGACGACGTCGAACCGGCCGTCCTGGTTGTCGCGGAGACCATCCTGGACGCGGTATTCGACGCGCGGATGCTGATATCGCTTGCGCGCCGTCTCAATGTTCTCGGTGCTGAGGTCGACGCCCACGACCCAGGCGCCCGATCGTTCGGCGATATCGAAGGCGACGGCGCCGATGCCGCAGCCCACATCCAGCACCCGTTCGCCCTGTCTCACTCTTTTGATAAAGAAGTCGTGGTAGCGGGTGTGCCGGTGCTTGGTATGGGTTCCGCCGCCATATTCCACCGCCTTGCGTCCGAGCACCGGATACAAGGCCGCCTGCACCCTGAATAACAGGCGCAAGGCTTCGTCGGCGGGAAGCGTGCGGATCCTTCTTGTCACGATGTCCACGGTTAGTGTTTCGAATTGAGGCAGGCAAAGCCGATCGGCCCCGTAGCCGAGGATTCGGGACAGCCATCCGCCCATGCGGCAGTTCACTGGCATCTCCCACGCCCTTCCGGTCGGGCCATGACTGATTCAACGCGGCTGGTCAACGCACCAGCCGGATGACCCACAACCGTAACTTCCTCAACAAGTAATGTGAAGTACCTGCGCGCGCTCACAGCGTTCACCTTATCTGGCTGAAGATTGGGAGGGCAAAAACCTTCCGTCCGACATACCGGGCTCCATGTTTTGTTAAGTGCCCGCCATCAGGGGAAATGAGTTTTCCATCTTCTGTAAAAATTGGGCAGGTGGAAGCCCCTTCGCCACAAAGAAGGCCGAGCACATCAATAAAATGGTAGTTTCGTAAGCCTTCTTTCATTCTTTCATTGATCGTTAGAAAACTCTTGTCTATCGCGTTTCCAACTTTGGCGCGCTCATGAAGTGTTGTCCCAACGTAGGCAGTGGGATGTATTTTCCCAAAATGCTTATGACCGAAGATGATGAGTGTGGATCCTTCAGGAAGCGACAGTTGCTCAATCGTTCGTGGCAATCTGTCCACGGCCCAGTCTTTCCAGCGGGAAGCAAGAATCACCACCTGCGCTTGCGATGCGAGTCGCTTCAGCGGGGTAGCAAAATCCTCGCTGCAAAGTTTCTGGTCACCCTTGTCGATAAATTGGGACACATCGTCATCACCCAAGTAAATTTGGCATCGGTACGGTATATACAGCGTTCGTATCTCGTAATCATGAAACACACCCGCCTCAGCGACCATGTTCACGACATCCATTGAGAAACTATCACCAATGATGGCCAATCGTTTGGTCGTATTCCCGACAAACCCCTCACTTCCTCGCAACAATTTATGCCGCTCGTTGATGTATGCCGTGCTTTCAGTGGGAGAGACGAATAACTCCCGATCGCTGGGCGCAAATCTATCCGGGAACCCGGCATGCGTGATACCGAGCCCTCCTACTGCAATCATCAAACTGCTCAGGAACATCCCGGAAGCGAAAACGGTGGTTCGACTGACTTGGTCCTTGGCTCTGAAGGGACGTTCAACGATCCGCCAACTGACATAACCAAGCACAACCGCCGCTACGATGAGCCCCGCAAGAAGCCCGTCACCCGGCTGCTCGGCATTGCGCAAGCGTGCAAATGCCAACAATGGCTGATGCCACAAATAAGTGCTGTAACTAATCAGTCCAAGCCCCACGAAGGCCTTGTTGGCTAGTAATCGGCCGACGACCGTCCTTGGCGTGGTGAACAGGATGATCGAGGCCGCCCCAATTGTCGGGGACAGCGTATAGAGGCTCGGATATGGCGTGCCCTTATCAAATGTCCCAACAGCGTAGATGATCAGCGCCAGCCCGAGCGCAGAACCGATGTGCTGCATGCTGACAGAGAAGTCTCTTCCCGCTCGCGACCGTTGGTAAAACGCTGCGAACGCTCCGACCAATAATTCCCAGACGCGGCCGTTTGTGTCATAGAAGCTTTTCTCATGACTACCTACCGCTTGCCATTCCGCATAGGCCAAACTCCCTAAGGCGATGACTCCCAATGTTGCCACAAACCACTTCTTCCCGAAGCCCCAACTGAGGATCAACAACGGCCACACCAGATAGTATTGTTCTTCCACCGCCAAGCTCCATGTGTGCAAGAGCGGCTTTTCCTCCGCATCCGCAGCAAAGTAACCCGTATCCGTTCCAAAATAGATGTTGGAGACAAACAGAGAAGTCCACACCAGGCTCTTCGACCAATCCGTCAGTTGGTCCGGCATCATCCACAACCACGCGAAAGGCACACACGCCAACATGACGCACAACAGCGGCGGCAAAATTCTTCTGGCTCTCCGCTCATAAAAATGAACGAGGGAAAATGCACCTTGTTCTCGTTCAGCCACAATGAGGGAGGTGATGAGGTACCCGCTAATGACGAAAAACACATCTACCCCCACAAAACCGCCGGCGAACCATTTGTACCCTGCGTGAAATAGCACCACGGGAATGAGTGCGATAGCCCGTAAACCATCTATCTCCCTCCTGTAATTCATCTGATTTGCTTCGACGAGTTGCAGAGCTCATCGAGCAGACTCACTTCGAGATCCAGAATCTTTTCAAGCGAAAACCGCTCCGCGACGTACTCACGGGCGGCCAAGCCCATCCTGCACCGGAGCGTCCGATCAGCAAGAACCTGACTGATGGCGGAGCGGAGGCCGCCTGGGGAGCAATCACTCAAGTATCCGGTTTCTCGATGGCGGATTAGTTGACGAATCCCCGGAACATTGGTTCCAATGACCGGAACTCCGCAGGCCATCGCTTCCAGCAATGCCTTGGGATGGCCTTCGATCAATGACGGCATGACGAACACCGTCGCGCTGTTGAACAATCTGGGCAGTTCATGATTCGGAAGATTGCCCAAAAATTTCACCGGCAGGCGCCGTTCCGCTGCTTCATGGGCCAGTCCCTCCGCGAGCGAACCCCTCCCCACCATCACCAACTCCGCATCCATTCCCTCCAGGGCCTCAAACAGCGCACGAGGGTTCTTCTCTTCGTCCAAGCGGCCGACATAGAGCAATCGGTTCGGGCGCCGATCTTCCGACGGCGCAGGAGCGAAGAGCTCCGTATCGACATAGTTCGGAATCACGCGCAGACGTTCGGGTCGCACCTGATAACGATGGAGAATTTTCTCGCGGATCGCGGCTGTGGTGACGACGACGCGGTCGGCTTGGGAGAACACCAGACGTTCCAACCCCTCTGCCTGTTTCGCTTGCGGTGAATCGGCGCCATGTGCGCGCTCGATGTTGTCCGAGGGGAGATAGCCGCAGCGCGCGATGAAGGGTTTGTTTCTGAGCCGCGCGGCCGCCAAGGCAATGTCTGCCCCCTGCACTTGGTTGCTTTTGACTACCACCGGCCCGGTCCAGGACCACGGCAGCACCTTTACGAGATACCGCTCATAGCGCCCTCCTGAGAGGCGCCACCGATTGGACTGAACTCGAATTCCGCCCAACCGCTCTGCATAGCCCCGGTCATTATCGCCGTACGTCACGAACGTGATCCGCCGGAGCACCGATGCAAGCCGGCGGTAGAGCGCCGCCTCACGGTTCAGAATGCCGATCTCGTCCCAGACCCGAAGCGAGAGGCCTCGGGTAAAGAACAACACCAGCCGCACATTCGCGAGCCCATCACCCATAGGATTCCTTTTCCAGGACGACCCAGAGCGTTCGGGCACAGAGGTTGTCGACCCTGAACGAGAGCCACCGCAGAAGCTTTCTGTCCCAGGTTCGACAGTCAGTGCGGTACGTCATACGTGATTCCTCAGTTCGGTTTCTTCAGAACCAGTCCGTGTTGGCCTCCATACAAAGCCGTTCCATCCGGCACTCTCCGGCGTGAAACCAGCGTGCGCATCACGTCGAAGCCTATCGAGCGGGCCAGCGATTTGCTCTGACGAAGCGAGACTCTGAGATTGGTGCTGTTCACCGATGCTGGCAGTTCCTCGTATCCCTGGCGTATCAGCAGCGGCTCGACGAGCCTGTCCAGGGTGTACAGGAGCCGTGATGAGCGATTGAAAGACCAACGATATCGCCGTGCGAAATAGAGCGCCGCCAGGCCGCCGGGCTTGAGCACCCGGAATGTCTCTTCGAAGTAGCGTTTGAAGACCGCATATGTCTCCACATGTTGAAGCACGATGAACGAATACACGCAGTCGATCTGTCCAGATCCTACGGGCAACTGCGCGCCTTCAGTCTTCATGAGCTGCGCATTGCGCACTCCCCGCTCCCGCAGCGCAGCCTGCACCTTGTCGTTTTCATCATGGATGTCGACGCCGATGACGAATTGAAAGGATCGGCTCGCCGAGGCAAGCAGCCTGCCTCCCCCATGCCCGATTTCCAACGCCGTCCTCATCTCCGGCCCTTTGAGATAGGGCGCAAGAGGGTGAGCGATGTGCCACAGAAAATCCCAGCTGCCGCGGACGAACGACGCCTCCTTGTTATCAGTGTGATCGAACCAGCCGAAAAATGCGTCCTCATCCTGACCCGCCGCGTGCGTAATGGCTTCACGGAATCCCACCACATGCCCGCGCCGTTCAATCGATTCAGCCTGCCCCATTACGCGGCCGCCTCCTTCAGCAGGGTCAAATACGTTTCGGCGACTTCATCCATCGTCGGCACACTGATGAGCCGCTGAAACATGTCGTAATTGGCCGCGATCCTCTCGAGCTGCGGGAGAATCTCTTCTTGATTGATGAAGGGCAGGCCGCCGTAGCCCACCAGCTCGGGATGCCCGCCGTCATTGCGATACACGACCGGGAGACCGCAGGCCAGCGCCTCAAGCACGGCGTTCGAACAGGGATCGTTCTGGCTCGCCGTAATGTAGATGTCGTGTTCCCGCAGAATCTCTGCGAGTTCCTCGGAAGGCACGGCCGGAATGCTTTTGATGCGGCTGAACGGCACCCCCCCATTTCCCACGAACGTAAATTCAAACCGGTCCCAGTCGAGCTGCGCTTCGAGCCACTTATAGATCGGTCCGCCCTTTCGGACATTGTTCGACCAGCTCGTCGCGATCAGCCGGATCTTTCTGGAGGGATCGAACGGCACCCGCCCATGCGGATGAAACACGGAGGGATCGACGGCATTTCGGATGATCACCGGCTTCACAGGCTGATAGGACATCTCGGCGATCCGTTGATAGGTCCAGGTCGATTGCAGCACGGTCGCCGCCGCGAACCGTTTGTTCAACTCGAAGCAGAGCTCATCTTTGTCCCGGTCGAATCCTCGAATCAGATGGATCGGTCCGTCAATCCGGTGGACCGCGCGCAACCGGTGTCGTTGAGCGAATTCTAAAAACCGCTCCACGTCGAAATGAACCGAATTGAGCAGGTAGACGTCCACGTCCGGCCTGAGCTGGTTCTCCACTACCGTGATCCCGCGTTTGCGCAGCGCATGGCGAAGAGCCAGCATGAACTGATTGCCTCCCCCGTAAGGAGGCGCGAAGAACTTGTGCCAGAGGCCGACCTTGAATCGGTCGCGCCGCCATACCGACCTGAGGCGCTTGATGAGCGTCGGTGCGGAGTCGCGGGCGGCGGCGGATGTCGGCGCGACTTCAATGGACTTCGGCGGCGCGGGCTTCGCCAAGAGGCTCTTGTACAATTCCTCGAACAAGGGGCCCACCGCCTCGGGACGGTGGTTGGCCATGACGCGCGCATAGTGGGCCTGAACCGTACGCGCGAGCCGGTTGTCACTAATGTCCTGCTCAATCAATGAGACTGCTTCGATCGGGGAAGCAAAGATGCAGGCCGGATCGAGCAGGTCCTCGGCCAACCCGACCGGCGTGCTGAGAACCTTGCATTGCGTCGAGGCCGCTTCCATCAGCGACCTGGGTCCGCCCTCCGACCGGCTGGTGACGAGATAGAGGTCGAGCAGGTTGTACAGGAGATTCAACGTCTCGCGGGGCAGCAAGTTCTTAAAGTAATCGTCATCCTGCGTGATCTCGCCAATAAACGTATAGGGGACGCGCCATTGATCGAGGCGCTGCCGTATCCAGTGCCGGCGCGGTCCTGCCAACACGACGTGGACCGGACAGCCACGGCCATGGAGCGCCAACGCGATCTCCGCCAAAATGTCCGGGCCCTTGACCTTTTTCGGAACGCGTAAGTCAAAACCGGCGGAGTCCCGATGGAAGCTGCCGATCAGATACCGGTGCTCGGGAATCTTCCATTCGCGTCGAAAGGCGTCGAGCACCTCGTGCCCGACGGGTAGCCGGCGGAACGATTCGACGTCTGTCGTATAGGGAATAAAGGTGTGCGGAAGCCCAACGGCCGCGCATTGTTTGGTCGCTTGTGTGGTCTGAGTGATCCACCGATCGACGGCGCTGACCACATGGCGATGGCGAGGCAGGCAGAGGTATCGAAACGGCTCACCGGACATGTGACAGAGGATGCGCTTGGCGGACAGTGCGGCTGGCGGCATGGACAACAGCGGCTCCCACCAGACGGAATGCAGAACCTCACAATGCGCAACCGCCGTAAACTCCACGCACCGCTCGATCGCCTGGCGGGTCAGCCGGACATCTTCGTCGAGCGCCCATCCGACCTCGTCTCCTCCCGTCAAACAGACTTTCGGACTGGTCATGGCCGCACCACGCGAATGCCGTAGCCGGTGGTATACCGTCGGATGAATGCCTCATCCATCGCCTCAGCCCGCTGCTCACGATGGAACGCCGCCCGTCTGCCCTTCGCGACCAGGGCAGTGACGAGTCGTTGGACCACCGCCGACTGCAGACGGCCTTGCTTGAAGCGTTCGTAGCACCATGCCCGCAACATCTCGACGGCCACGCTCCAAAAGAGGCCCTGTGGCTCTACCACCACCTCCGTAAAGCCGATCCGTTCGAGATTTTCCTTCCAGTAGTAATCGGTGTACCGGCAATAGTCGTAGGGGTCCGCATGAATCGGAAACAGAAAGGGCACGGTGATGAGCAGCACGCCGCGTCCTCGCAATACCCGATAGGCTTCGCGCATGACGCTCACAGGATCCGGGACATGTTCCAGCATCTCGGCGCAAATCACCGCATCGAAACTTTCATTTCTGAACGGCAGCTTCGAGGCATCGGTCTGTACGTCCGGCCGGTGCTCAGTCGACACGTTCGCGTAGCGAACGCGGACATCATAGTGCTCGATCTGAAAACGGCCCCGTTTGAGAAATCGCTTTCCTCCCAGATCCAGCACATGGCTTCCCGCCTCCAGCATCGAGGCCTGGCGGATATAGAATTCGTCCACGAACGACCGCCTGACCGAATAACTCAGTTGTTCCGAGGATTGCTGGAGCACACCCATCTCTCTTTCTCTCGCTGATGCAGAGCGGCTCAGAGCGGCCCGGGAGATCACGGAACGATGAGGTATCGCCCCGCCGCATCGATGTGATTCAGCAGCAACGGGCGAGGCAGCCTCGCCATGAACTCATCCACCGCTTTACGGCATCCGGACCATTTTCCGTAATCATCGATCACGACGATGCCTCCGGAGACCACCTTGGAGAACAAGGTCTCCAGGCAGATTTTCGTCGATTCGTACCAGTCGCCATCGATGCGTAAGAGGGCAATGGCCGCCACACCAGCCGGCAAGGCTCTCAGCGTGTCCTGGAACCACCCGACGTGAAAATGGGTGAGCGAGGCCGGATACTCGGCGATAGCACCTACCGCATGGCGATTATCCTCGAGCGTCCCGACACACTTGCCGATGCTCCGCAAGGTCCCGGAGGCTCTCGCACCGGCGTACTGCACGGCCATGTCGCCATCATGAGCTCGATCCGGTTCAGGGAGTCCTTCGAACGAATCGAACAAATGCAGGTCGCGGTGCGGCATTCCGGACCGCCGGTGCGCCAACGCCATCAGGGCGGCGGCACCTCCCTTCCAGGTACCGCACTCGATCAGAACCCCCTGAATGCCGGCACGATCGAGATAGCGCACCTGCTGCCAGAGCGTGACCAGCCGCTGGTAAGACAGCATCGTGTGACCCTCGACGAGCGCGATGGCCTCCCGGGCGAACTCTTCCTCGTCGTAGTTCAGAGCGGGATGCTCGCTCCGCTTAGGCGCTCGTGACGGCGGGACGGGGCCGTCGGCTTGCGGCGAGGTCTTGCCGCCGCTCTTCGTCCTGTGAAGCGCCGACACGAGTTTGTGAATCATGACGGATCCTGTTCGAGGTGCAGGCGCCACTGAGCCGGCAGCGCCATAATGCCGCGCGCGCGGCCGGAACCGTTGACGGAAAAGCTCGCGATGCCGGCGAGTCGTTCCAGCGTTTCATATGAGCTCTGTTCCCGCAGCGCAAAGTTCACTTCATAGGCGCCCTTCGACAACTTGTGCTCGCCGTACCAGATGCGGAGACGCATCGGGCCACTCACGCCCTCGCATTGCAGTCCGTCCTCCTCGGAAACGTTCCAGACACAGACGACGCCGGTGGCGTTGAGGATGCCGATGGAGAATACCGGCCGGTCCAACCGCCGATGCACACGGAACCGGATCTCAACGCCGAACGGAGCGCCAGCGTCGACTTCCGTGATGGTTTCCTCGTTCTGCCCGAAAATGCGAGTGCCCAGGACGGTCAGGTCTTCCACGTCGCCGCCGGATAGCCCGCGCTGCTCCAGTCGCAACCGTTCCTTCCCGAAGACCAATTGCTCATAAGCTCTCAAGCCTTCGAGCGCGGACCCCTGCGCCACGATCGCCCCTTCATCAAGCACAATGCCGCGCTGCGCGACGAATTGCAGCATGTCGAGACTGTGCGTGACCAGGATGACGGTCGCTCCGTTTTCCCGCAGCTCTTTAAGCCGCGCCAGGCTCTTGTTCTGGAATTTGAGATCGCCGACCGCAAACGTTTCGTCGATCAATAGAACATCGCTCTCGATCCGGGTCGCGACGCCGAAGCCCAAACGAGCCACCATCCCGCTCGAATACGTCCGTACCGCGCGGTCAAACCAGTCGCCGAGTTCGACGAACGCTTCAATCTCGGGCAGCAAGGACGCCATCCGGCGCCGCGGCACGCCCATGATCGCGCCTAAGAGATACGTGTTTTCTCGGCCGGTGAGTTCCGGATGCACGCCGGCATTCAGTTCGATCATCGGAAAGATCCGCCCGCGCACCTCGACGCAACCGCGGGTCGGCGGGCTGACGCCGGCCAAGACTTTGAGCAATGTGCTCTTGCCTGCCCCGTTGCGTCCGATGATCCCGACCGTCTCTCCCCGCTTGATCTCGAAGGAGACGTCGCGCAACGCCCACACATCAGCGTCCCTCTCCGTCGGTTCTGCTCCAAGCCGAGCCAGCACCGCGCGGGCAAGCTGTCCGATCCCGGGACGGTCGGAGAGCCCGTAGTGCTTCCACAAGCCTTCAACACGAATGCTGACTGGCTCTGCCATCGCTATACCGCGTCCGCAAAATGTTGAGACAGGGTTTTGAAGAGCGGCCAGCCGATGATCCAGACAAAAACGGTCGCAGCCATCGACAGGCCGAGGAATCCCATGTCGGGCGCCGTCTCCCTGATCAAGACCTGCCTGAACCCTTCAATGATGCCCACCATGGGATTGAGGACATACAGCGGCATCCATGAGGCCGGCACCTGATTCAGCGGATACATAATCGGCGTCGCCAGCATCCACAGCTGCATGAGCAGCGGCAATCCGAACAATACATCCTGGAGGAATGTGCCCAGGGCCCCGATGATCAGTCCGCAGCCAAGCGCGAACAGCATCGTGACGAGCAGCATCGGAACGAGCCAGAGCAGATGGAGGCCAGGAGCGACGCCGAACCAGATCAGCAACGCGGCCAGCAGGACTCCCGACACGGCAAAGTCCGCCAGAGCGGTGACCACGGCAGTCACAGGAAAGACCACCCGTGGAACGGCGACCTTTTTCACGATGCCTGCGTTGGCGCCCACACTGCCTCCGCAACGGTTCACCGCATTCACAAAAAACGCCCAGGGAACGAGGCCTGCATAGGCAAAGAGGACATAGGGAACATCGCCGGTCGAAATGTGCAAGATGCCCTGAAGCAGCGTGAACAGCGCCGCATAAAAAACGGGCGGAAGCACCGCCCAGACGATCCCGAGCACCGACCGCCGATAGCGCCCTTTCAACTCCCTCACAACGATCGCCCACATCAGCGCCAGAAATTGCCGCCACGGTTCGACGGCCGGCTCGAGATGGATGTACATGCCCTTCGCGCTCATGACGGCTACGCGACCTTCCTTGCAATGACCTTCTCTCCAAACAACCGGTCGAACCGGTGTCTCCAGGTGTGGCATTCGAGCACCCGCGCATGGCCGGCCTCCCGGATCCGTTCGGCTTCTTTTGGACGACGCGAATAGTACAGCGCCTTCTCGACGAGTTCCGCTGGCTCGGACCAGGTCTCGATCTCACACCCCAGCCGGTAGTACTCGGCATGGTCCGGCGCCTGCTGCACCAGATAAAATCCGCCGGACATCGGCACTTCGAAATCTCTCAGCCGGCATTGCAGATTTTTTGATTCCAGCACCGTATCGTCTGCGTGCCACCCCGTATCAGAAAAGCCGAGGTTGACGCAGCTGGTTCTGAAAACCTGCGGCATCGCCTCGTCGGTACAGGGCGGATGGAATTCAGCCCCGTCGAGATGGTTGAAAACATGACCGCGCGCACATTTCCGTTGCAGTGGTCCCGTCAGGCTTTGCAGTCCTTCGGCCTGCCAGCGAGGCCACGCGTAGTACCGCAGATCATGCAACACCTTGTGCCAATCCCAATCGAACTCATAGACGTTGGGCTCATGCGGCTGCCACCCCCGTCCAAACACGACCGGCTTGATGCCCTGCTGCAGGCACGTCTTGAGCAATGCCCGCCTGTAGGGGTTGAAGCTTCCGACAAACGAAACGGCCTGTTGATACTCCGCCGGCGCTGCGGCCCGGGGCCGGTAATATTTTGGGTTGGCGGCCATGGGCATCCACACAATCCGATCGTTGTAGGGCCTCAGATGTTCCGTGTTGGTCAACTGCGCGACGGCGAGCACGTCGAAGTACGGGGCCGTGCGGATCACCCGGTACCATTGAAAAGCCATGTCGACGTGATAGTTGATCATGGGCACTTGCAGCGCGCGAAGCTGCTGCGCCGTGTCCACCATCAGGAAGTCGTCATAGACGATGAAGAAGATGAGATCGAGTCTGCCGGAAGCCTTAAGCGCTTTCGCCAACCGGACCAGTTGCACGTTGAGTTGATCCCGCTGGTCCCGCCATGACTTGGATCCCAGACGACCCATTCCGCCGGGATACGTGAACACCTCCAGGCGTTCGCAGTAATGGTCACGCAGTGTCTCGAGGAGATTGATCTCCACCCACCGATCAGGCGGTACTACGGCAAGCGCGTTCATGGATCGGAGGCGCTCCTTAGAAGTCTCGTCGCTCGAAGATGCGGCAGGCTCCGAGCAGCAATAACCCGGCATAGAGCAGGCCATAGGCGGTGGCGGCGACTTGATAGTCTCCGCTCACCGGCACGCCAGTGGCAGCCTGCCCTTTGACGTTCAGCCACTCCAGGTTGGGACACACGTAGTACAAGGCGGTCATGATGCTTTCTGTGGCTGGGTTCTTGGTCTTCTCGGCAATGGCTTTTAGATCACCGGTCAGATGACCGATGACGTAGAACCCCAAGGTCATGATGGCGCTGAGCGTGGGAGAACTGAACGTGGAAAAGAACATCGCCAGCGCGGTCACGAGAAGGACCTCTACCCACATGAGTTGGACCGCCTGGAACAACGAACCAAAGATCGCGTTCCCGCTGAGCCAGATCGTGGACAGGAACATCGCAAACATGATCGCGATGTTGAGACCGCCAATGAACACCAGTCCGAAATATTTCCCGAGAACAAACTGGGTCCTCGTGATCGGCCGGGCGAGGATCGTATAGATCGTGCGCCGTTCGATTTCCTTGGACACGAGACCGATGCCCACGAAGATGGCCATGATCACCCCGACCAGGTTGATGGCGGCCAACCCGACGTCATTGATGATGCGGGAGTGTTCTCCGATGGTCAGCGTTCCGAGCAGGACCGAGGCGCCGATCAGCAACAACGCAAAGAACACCAGGTTGTAGAGAATCTTGTCCCGGACGGTCTCACGAAACGTGTTCTGCGCCACGACCAACAGGCTTTGCATCTCACACTCCTTGGTTGGTCTGCTCTAAAAAGAGCTCTTCGAGTGTGCCTTTATGAGGGATAACCGACACCAGCTTGCCTCCGGCCTGGCGGATCGCCGCCAGGACATCCTCAAGCTTCTGCTGGCCGGGAAGCGACATCCAGCAGCGGCTCCCCCGCTGAAGCACCCGGATCGCGGCGTCCTTGATCAGTGGAATGCTGCTGGCGATGACGCCTTCACACACAACCTCCACGGACTGGGTTGCATGCCGGCTCACGAGGTCTTCGATGCGTCCCACGGCCAGCATCGTGCCTTTGGCGAGAATACCCACACGGTCGCAAATCATTTCGACGTCGGAGATGATGTGAGTGCTGAAGAAGACCGTCTTTCCCTGGTCGCGGAGACTGAGAATGATATCGCGCACGTCCTTGCGTCCGACCGGATCAAGCCCGGACATGGGCTCATCCAGAATCACCAGTTCGGGATCGTGAATCAGCGCCTGGGCAAGCCCGATCCGCTGCAGCATGCCTTTGGAAAATTTTCGTAGAGGCCGGCAGCGGGCCTCCGTGAGGCCGACCCGTTCCAGCAAGGCCGGAATTCGTTGCTGCAGATCCGTCTTGGTGACACCGCCGAGCCTGCCGTAAAAGGCGAGAAACTCTTCCGCGGTGAGATAGTCGTAGAAATAGGGAGACTCCGGCAGATACCCGATCTGCTTGTGGATGTCGGTATCCTGCACGGGCCGGCCCAGTAACTGGACGGATCCGCTCGTCGGTCGCATCAAGCCCAGCACGATCTTCATGGTCGTGGTCTTGCCCGCGCCGTTCGGCCCGAGAAACCCGAAGATCTCCCCCTGCCCGACCGACATGGACACGTCCTGAAGGACAGTGGCCGGCTGTTGCCATGGCCAGGTCGGCCGATGGGTTTTCGTCAGGCGGTCAATGACAATGGCATCCATCTGATTTCTCTCGATTTTTAGACGGTTCTAGGTGTCTCGAATCGATCATAGCAGGCTGGCTCGCAGCATCAAGAAATCATGCGATTCACTCCACGGCCGAAAACAGCCACAACGATCAGCGGTTTCTTCTTCGTCCGGTCATCGTCAACCGCTCCGTCATTTCGCTGCTCGACACCGCGCCGGTCTTGGCGTCGTAGAGGTATCGGCCACCCGATGGCTCGACGGGCAAGGCCGGCAAGAGCCCGGCTCCGACTATAGCTTCGAGTCTGGGAGGATACTGTCCATTCTGACTTCGGTACCGATCGATGGCTTGCTCGAGAAGGTATAGATCCCGTTCCGTGAGGACGATCTTGAGACGGATCTCCAACAGCTTTTTTGCACTCTCATCGGTTGCTTTCTCATAGAGCGCCGCCAGAAGATCGACGGCTTGTTGCGGGGAGTGGCCGGAGACATACAGATTCGCCGCAAGCGTCGTGAGGTTCGAAGGGGCACCCGGCAGGCGTGACGCTTGCGACATGTACTCGGCGGCTTTGGCGTCGTCGTACGATTCGTAGTAGTAGTTGATGCCGATCAGGAACGGCAGTTTCCATTCCGTCGGATTATGCTGCATGCCTTTCATCATCAGTTGATTGCTTTCCTCCGGAAGCACGACGAGTGTCGTGAGAGCGAGGCCTCCGGCTTCGTAAGCCCGTACGAACTTCGGATCCAGCGTCGTAATGATATCCAGCGCGCGATAGAGCCATCGGCCGCTGGATTCGGACACCTTCTTTTCTCCCATGACCTGAATCGACTGGACCCAGAGCAAGTCGGCAATCAGTTCTCGGTACCCCAGCGAGGCAATTTTCAGATACTCGGCGTCGGGCAGGTAGAGAAGCCTCTCCAGCTTCTTGTCGGTTTCCTGCCAAGGCTTGAGGGAGACTTGCAGGGCAATGAGCAGCCCCATCATCGCTGCACTGATCAGCCAAAAACTCAGTTGATCACGCCACACTTTCATCGCTTCAACTCCATGGCAACCGCCCGTCCGAGCGGATAGAGGTCGACATCCAAAAACCGTCGTTCCGTTTCGCTCAGCTCGCGGTGCGCGTACTTGGAACGAACCGCCTTGATGGCGGCGTATTCCTGCTGGTAGGTGCCCGGGATGCCGGCCCGTAACGATTGCTCGGCGAGCAAGGCCCGACCCGGCAGAAAATTCGGCTCATGGGTCGTCGCAGTGGTCAACAGACTGAGGGCCTCCTCTACGCGGCCCTCAGCAAGACGGATCTGAGCAAGTTCGAAATAGCTGAACGGGGAATACGGATCCAACTGGATGGCTTCTGAGAACGCCTCGGAGGCTTTCGACAACAGCTCGGCACGCTGCGCGCTGGTCAGAGTTTGGGCGGCTATCAGACGATAGATGGTGCCCAACCGAAAGGCAAACCGGCCGTCCAGAGGGTTCAGCTTTTTCGCCACGGCTTCTTCTTCCGCCGCTGTGACCAGCCACTCCGATTTTCCGGACTCGCTGTACAACTGCATGGCGGTTCTCGCGATCGAATCGTGATATCCGGTCGTCCCCGGATCGATGTCTGCCGCATAGACGTACCAGCCCAACGCCCCTTCCAGATCGTCCTGGGCGGCGTGATGCTTGCCTTCGTCGTGCGCATACCAGGCCACAGCGGACTGTGCACAGATCGCTGCAATAATCGCCGCCCCGGCGAGGACAGACGCGGCGCGCAACGGGTGATACGAAAATCCGATGCGTCGCCAAATCACCGACTCGGACCGCGACCGGATATACAGATTGTGGATGAGACCACCCATGAGGAGGAGCAGGATGACCAGGGCCGGTTCATGAAAGCTGGAATCGACGGCCGCATGGAGCAGGAGCACGAGCGCGGCTGCCGTTACTCCCATCAATAGACCCCGGTCGAACTCCTCGACCGGCTTGCGGAGGAGTTGGCCGACTTCGGCGGTCCAGAGTCCGGCACCACAGAACAACAGAGCAAGCCCCACAACGCCGAGTTCCACGCCGATCTGCAGATACTCGTTGTGGGCGGATTCAGGCCGCTTGCGATAGCGTATGATGTCTCCCTCGATGGGGAACCGATCTTGAAACGAGCCCTGCTTGTACATTCCCACACCGATGCCTAGCGGATGTTCAAGCAAGCGCACGACGGAACTCTTCCAGATGTCCAGCCTGGTATATGCGTAAGGATCTTCAGCAACGTGAGCGATTCGATGCTGCAACGGGTTCGGCACGAGGAGACCTGCCAACACACACACAGCCAGAATGACCAACGCCTTTTTCCCATATCGACAAAACGCGAGAAACGATAGCGCTCCCAGCAGTGCCAACGTCGCTCCGCGAGACTGTGCCGTCACGAATGCCGTCAATGAGACCGCCGCCGTACACCACAGCCATCTCTTGGAGAACGGCGGGAGCGCTTCGAGTTTCGGGAAGAGCAGCAGGCCGAGCGTTAACAGCAGGACAGCCGCCTGATACGCGGCAAAGAAATTGGGATTGAAGAACGTGCCATGCGCGCGGGTCTCATCCAAGCACAGATACTGCGTTATTCCCCACAGGCCTTCGAACATGCCTATCCCACTCACCACGAACAGGAGCGTCTGGATCTGCACCTGCGATCGAATGCCATGCGTGACCATGGAGAATAATGCCGCATACGACAGAATGCTGAGCACCCATTGCACGCTCGCATTCTTGTAGGGAGACCATCCGAGCGACAGGATCGCCCACCCGGCGAAGAGCGCCACGCACGCCTCCACACGTGTCTCAGGGAGAAATAGCTCCCCCCTTTTCAGTCGTCCGAGCAGCCAAATGACGCCGCTGACGAGGAGTACCATCCGGATGATGAGCACTGGCAGTTGCGTGGTTCCGCCGTCGATCAGCGGCGAGAAGACAAGCAGTCCTCCAAGGGTCGCGCCGAATCCCGAGATGCCCCAAACTACGCTTTGACATTTCAACCACTCCGCGCAACGGCCGAGCGGCGCGCCGAGACGGACAGGCGGGTCGGATACGACAGGCAAATCATTGCGGAACGCAGTAAATTCACTCGGATGATCGGACACGGACTCCTCTTCTCCTGATCGGCACACGAAACCAGAACGTGTTGTATTCGGATCAGAAAGGCTCCGAAGATTTCACCGTAAGTGGGGGACCGGTGACAGTCAAGAATTTCCCGTCTTCATGCCTTGAAACGACGAAGGAGGGAGACCCCATGGTCTCCCTCCCTCCGGATCCGCAGATCCGTTCCGCACTCACAACGTCGTCTTACAAGGAGACGTCGTTGTTCGTGTTCTGCAGGTTGCGCTGGTCATTGATGAACCAGTGGTCGCAAGACGTATCGCCGTCGATGTTGCCGTTCGCTCCGGCAGTGAAGCCGCCGGACGACGCCAGCACGCTGAAACCAGCGCTGGTCGGCGCCACCGAAACGTTACAGGGCGTCGCGGCGTTGGAGCTGCCGTTGAAACGGGTCACCGTCGTGCCGTTTCCGGCCGCGTTGACACCGTCCTGGTACCAGAACGAGTACCGGGGCGAACCCGACGGCTGCCAGCCGATCTGGCTGATCGTCGCAGGCGAATAGCTCTGAGGATTCTGCGATTCCGCTTGATAGGCCACGGCTGATGTGAAGATGGCCCCCAAGCTGACCTTCGCCTCAGACTGCTTCGATTTCGCCTGATAGGCGACGAAGTTCGGGATGGCGATCGCGGCCAAGATACCGATGATCGCGACCACGATCATCAACTCGATCAGGGTAAAACCCTTTTGACCTTTGAACTTACACATCGCTGCTCCTCCTTGTTGATTGTTCACCGACACTCCCCATCACAGGCTCGATTGCCAATTTCTTCCTGAGAATGGCTCCCTTTGCCGTCACCCCGGGGTAGTAGCAGGTTCGGTGCCGAGGGGGCGTCCACCGTCGATGAGCATGACCATATTCTTTTTCAACGAGTTAGATTCCTATCGCATATCTGCGGAAGAGGCGACTCCAAAAATCGTTACCGAGTTCTGCTCAGATCAGCCAATTATTGTCGCTCCCGTGCAGAGCGAAGCATCGGCATCATGCACGTTCGCCTACGTAGGCCGGGAGACCGACTCGGCCCGAGGGGGCAAGGGCCGGGACACGCTCCAGTCCGGTTAGTTTTGATACAGGAAAGGACGATTGGATACGCTGAGCCGTTTCCGGCTCGACGCGAAAATGAACATGATCATGAGAAGGCCTAGGCCACTGAAACAGGCACCGAGACGCAACCACGGCGTCTCATAGTGAAAAAGGATTTGCGAGCGTCCGGCAGGAACCACAACTGCCCGCACCAGGCCATTGGCGCGGAAGATTTCCAGCGCTTCGCCGCCTTCGATGCGAGCCGTCCAACCGGGCTCGAAGGCATCGGCCAATACCAGAACGGCCGCCTCCGACGTCTCAACGGCAATGCGGACGGTTTCTGGCCGGTACTCGACGATCGTGGCACGGCCTTCCGGCTTCACCACCGGGAGGAGCTTCCCGGCGCTTTCAATTCCGTCCAGTTTCCCGTTCAAGAACTCTTCGCGTTCCAGCAGCGAAGAGATGGGAGTGACCGGCGACAGGAATTCTGGCTGTCGTGATAGATAGGCGCGAGGTGTGGCCGCAACCGGATTGCGTACGAGGGCGAGATCGTACGCCGGGACGGTGGCGACGACCGCACCCGCAAATGTCTCGTTCTGAAAACGCGCCGGCCGTCCGATGAAATAGGCGACGTTGTAGCGGGCAGCAACGCTTAGGCTGCCGTTCCTGCCGATCTGATCGACTCTTGGATTGAGCCCGGCCAAATAGTGCTGAATCGACTCAATGCGGAACACGGCATTGTGTTCGAGATACAACCCCTGCCGACGAAGGGCCGCAATCCGCTCACGGGAAGTCAGTCCTTTCTCCACCGCTTCAGAAACGTTGGCGGTGCTGTCCTTGATGCTCAGAATCCGAAAGTTTCCGGGACCGGTGACTTTTGCGTCACTCGCCACTGCAGACACAAGGCCGGGAGTAAACGTCCAGGCCTCGGAGGACGACGTCTGTACTGCAGGCAGGTTGGCTCGAGCAAGATCGATGGTCAACAACAGCACGAGCGCTGCTCCAGCCCAAGCCGATTCAGAAGGCCGTGTTCTGAGCCATGCGAGAAGACCCCCCAGGGCGAGTGATCCGGCCGCGGCAAACAACGCCGAATAGCTGATCGACCGGGCGATATGTTGCGCGAGTTCCGAAGGCACGCCCCATCCCTCGGCAAATATGCGTGGACCTGTCTCGGTGATCAGAATTCCGGCAAGAGCGGCGAACAGTGCGGCGGCCGCACACCAGACGATAGTGTCGCGACGATCGTCCCGAAGTACGTCTACTCCACTCGCGGCGAGCATCGCCAGCGCAAGGGTGGCCAACCCCATGAACTTTTCGGGATATCTGAAGGCCGACCAGAGCGGCATCCACTCGTACAAGAACTCATAGACTCCACCGTAAGATCCCATGGCGAGGACGAGGCTGAACGCGCCCAAAACCATGAACACCCGCATGTCGCGACGCCGCCAACAGGCAACCACGGCCAGACCGATCAAGACCGGCCCGAGATACAGGGTTTCCGCCCAGAGGCCTGCCGGCCCGCGCCCCTGTTCCTGTGTGTGAAAGAGGGCCTGAGCAATCTGATCGCCGCGGCTGCTGTCTCCGATCGGCGACGCCAATAGCGTGACAAGTCGGAGCGGATGCGTGGACCAGTGGATGGCTTCCGCATGAAAGGAAGAGGCATCGGCCCGATCGCTGTGCTGATATCCTACCCAAGCAGGCGCAAGTTGAATGGCGGCCACCAGCAGGGTCAGACTCGCGAGAGCAGCCAGCCGGACACATCCAGCTCGCCATTCCCCATCCGTCCGCATAACCGTCCAGAGAAGCGCCACGAACCCCACATAATAGGCTGTCTGAATGTCGCCGTTGAGAATGATGCTGGCCCACACCAGCGCTGCCGAGGCCAGCCAGGTCTTCCGGCCGGTTCTACACGTTCGCTCGAGCGCATAGAGGAACAGCGGCAGCGCGCAAGCCGAGTACAGATAGAGCAGGTTTTCCGTCAGCGACATCACGTAGCCGGAACAGGAGAATCCGATCGATCCGATCGCGGCGCCGCTCCGCGAAATTCCCAAGCTGCGCGCCAGAAAGAACATCCCCGCCGCGCCCGTCAGGCAGCAGAGCAGCGTAGCCAACCGATACGCATCCTGCACCGGGAACAGCCAGTACAGAAGAGTGAAGGGATGGAACACGCCCATCACAGTCAGCGAAATCAGCGGACGGCCGAGGCCCTCGTAAGGAAACCACTGAGGCAGCTCCCCTTGCGAGAGACGATCGAAGATGTACTGTTTGAGGGGAAGAAAGAGTTGGAAGGCGTCCCGCTTGATCAGGACCAGCCCGGGGAGCCAGAGTTGGGCGTAGACGAGCAGCACCAGGCCAAGGACCGCAGCCAGCGACAGGCAGTCCGCCCGTGCCAGTGCTGCCAGGGACGATTCCTCTGCGCGCCGCTCGGTCGCGGACACGGCCGGCGGCACCCACGCTCCCGCCTGGAGGCTTCGTGTCTCGTCTTGCTCGGGCATGACCCCTTGATGCACGGACCCGTCAACGGCTGGAGTCTAGCAGGATTGCAAGTGATGGCAAGGAAATGACTGGTTCGCTCAGCTATTGAGCGATCGGGAGAGAAGGTTTTTGGCCCGCGACTCTGCGCTTCGCCTGCTGGATCCGCTCTTCCTGGGCTGGATCCCCCATCCCTTGCTCGCGAAAGCGATCCATCAGCTTGAGGTTGGTTGGATCGAGCTCCAACGCATGGAGCCAGGCTTCCCGCGCGTCGGAAAGGCGTTGCTGCGTCGCGTAGATGTCGCCGAGATGCTCGTAAATGACCGGATCGTCACCGACGAGCGCCGCAGCACGCTTTAATTCCACCAGCGCTTCCGTCACCTGGCCCGACTTGAAGAAGGCCCAGCCAAGGCTGTCCACATAGTAGCCGTTCTCTGGCTTGAGGGCGACGGCTTGTTTCGTGAGAGAGACAGCCTGATCGATCCGGATACCCCGCTCCGCATAGCTGTAGCCGAGATAATTCAGTGCATCGGCGTGGTGCGGATCGAGTTTGATGGCGGTTTCCATTTCTTGAACCACGTCATCAAACCGGTTCAGCTTGTCGTAGGCGGTTCCCAGATTGAAATGAAGGTCCGCACTCTTCGGATTGTGACGAATCCCTTCTAGAAAGACTTCCGCCGACTTGTCGTACTGTTCCTGTTGAAGATAGGCGAGTCCTTGCACGATATGGGATTCCGGCTGTTTTGGATTGAGGGCGATGGCCCGCCCCAGATGCTCGGTCGCTTCGGGGAATTGTTTCAGACGGTAATAGAGCACGCCCAGGTGAAGGTGTCCTTCGAAGAAGGTCGGCTCGAGCTGGACGTTGAACGCGTAGGTCTCTAACGCCTTTTGGGTGTCTTTGGACTCTTCATAGATGTAGCCGAGGTAGTCCCGGACTTTCACTTCCGCCGGTCGCACCTTGAGGATCCCGTTCAGACGATCAATGGCCTGAGCGTATTCCTTCTGCTCACCATGGATGAGGGCCATCCGCAGCTGCGCGTCCAGATCAGACGGATCCTCGGCAAGGAGGTCTTCCAGTTCTTTTCTCGCGCCCTGGTAATCCTTGGCGTCGACATAGATCCGCACGAGTTGGTGTCGGATTTCCCGGTTACGAGGATTGACGTGCTGCAGATATTTCTTCAACACCGCGACAGCCTGGTCCTTCTCGTGTCGGGCCTCATGCATGGAGGCTAGCGCCAAATACGCCGGCTCGAACGCCGAATTCACCGTGATGGCGCGCTCGAAGCTCGCCATGGCGTCATCCACTTTGCCCGTTTCCAGCAGGATGCGCCCCAAATGGTAATGCCCGACCGCATTGTCGGGTGCTCGGGCGATCCCGGCACGCATCGCCTGCTCCGCCTCGGCCGGCCGCTTGAGGTTCAGCAGCAAGAGCCCCTTGGTAAAATACGCCTCGCCGGACTCGGGGTCCAGCTCGATGGCCCGATCGAGAACGCTCAAAGCCTTATCACTCTTGCCAGCCTGGGCCATAATGCCGGCCATGTGTGTGAGCATTCGAGCATCGTCAGCCTTTCCATCCGCCACTTCCTCTGCATACCGCAACGCGTTGGGCATGTCCCCGAGCGAGAAATGCAGGGTCGCGAGCCGCGCCTTGACCGACAAGGCCGTGGGATCGGCTTTCAGCGCCGCCTGATACTCTTTGAGCGCCAGTTCCGAATTCTGTGCGAGTTCCGCTTGATACCCCAACATGAAATGGTAGGCGGCGGAGGGATCGGCGGGCCTGGTGGCTGACGCCGCAGGCTTGGGCGCTTCCGCAGCTTCGGCCGATTGTGCCAACTTCGTGGTCGGAGGCGAGGCGCAGGCCAAGAGGACACTCAGGGACACGAGACCGCACAGGCAGCGCACGGACCGTCCATCCACTGCGGTGCCGTACCATCGGTTCCGTGTCATAGGACGTACCAGCGGTAATTCATGAGGTGAGCCGAGAACACTCAACGATTATACGAACCGCTCATGGCAGGGTCAAACGACTTCACGATTGTCGAGACTTTCAAACTTGGCGTAGCGGTCATGGAAGAACAGTTCCTTTTTTCCGATCGGACCGTTGCGATGCTTGCTGACAAGAATATCTGCGATTCCTTTGCGTTCGGAGTTCTGATCGTAGACGTCTTCGCGATAGATGAACATCACGACATCGGCGTCCTGCTCGATTGCGCCGCTCTCGCGGAGATCCGCCAGCATCGGGATCGGCGGCTTCCTCGCTTCAACGGCCCGGCTGAGCTGCGAGAGGGCTACGACCGGCACGTTCAACTCCTTGGCCAACGCCTTGAGCGACCGGGAGATGTCTGAGATCTCCTGTTGGCGAGACTCGGCATCGCTCCGCCCCTGCATGAGCTGCAAGTAATCCACGATCAGCAAGTCGAGTCCCCGCTCCGCCTTCAACCGACGGGCCTTGCCGCGCATCTGCTGGACGGTGATGCCGCCCGTATCGTCGATATAAATGGGGGCCTGCTCGAGACGGCCGGCGGCTTCCGCCAGACGCCACCAGTCCTCCTTCTGCAGTTTGCCAGTGCGGAGCGCATGGGAGTCGACACGCGCTTCAGAGCTGAGCATGCGCAACACGATTTGGGGCTTCGACATTTCGAGACTAAAGATGCCCACCGAGGTTCCCGCATGGAGCGCCGCATGAGCAGCCATGCCTAGCACGAGGCTTGTCTTACCCATGCTGGGCCGTCCGGCGATCACTACAAGATCGGAGGCTTGAAGCCCTGCCGTGATGTCGTCGAGGTCGTAGAACCCGGTTGGAACACCCGTCACATGCTCTTTTCTCTTCGAGAGCTTATCGACCAGATCGAGGCTCTCCTTGATGATGGCATTAATTGGACTGAAGGACCGGTCCAACTTTCCTTGCGCGATGCTGAAGACCGAGCGTTCCGCAAAATCGAGCAACTCATCGATTGGAGCCGTCCCTTCGTACCCGCGGGTCAGCACCTCCGTCGAGGTGTTCAACAGCTCGCGCAGCAAGGCTTTGTCGCGGATGATCTTGCTGTGGTAACGGATGTTCGCCGAACTCGGAACGATCTGCACCAACTCCGCCAGATAGGCGGCGCCGCCCACGGCTTCGAGTTCGCCTTGCGCCTTGAGGCGCTCGGTCAGCGTAATGTGATCGATGACTTCGCCGCTTTCGGAGAGCTCGAGCATCGCGCGGTAAATCTTGCGGTGCGCCGTCCGGTAGAAATTCTCCTCGACGATCAGTTCCATGGCTTTCGCCATCGCCTGGTTGTCCAACAAGACGGCGCCCAGCACGGACTGTTCCGCCTCCAGGTTCTGCGGCGGGAGACGCGGCTGCGACAGATCGATGCCCGGCATGGATTTCATTTCGAAGGTTCCCGGCGCTGACGGGATCGCCCTGAGGCCAGCAACGCCGCACGCGACACTTTTTTCATGACCGGCCGGTGGGGACGCCCATTGCGTCGCGCATCCTGAACCCCAACCTTCTCGAAGAGGGCGACATGGTCCTGATCGACTCCCGGCGCCCCCACAACGATTAACGCTTTCGCGCTTTGCCCCTGTGCAGCCGCGAGCGCGTTCGACATCAACGTCTGCTCGGTTCCTTTGACGAGTAATTGGACCACCCGGCGATGCCCTTTCCGCAGCTTGTTCGCGAGGTCAATCACCGCCCGTGCGGATCGACGCGGTCCGGCCACCACATAGTCAATCCGCCCCTCTTCCGCGTCGGCCTGAGGCAGTTCCACGGCTCTGAAGAGATGATCCACATCCAACGCAAAGCCGGTCGAGGGAAGATTCCGGCCAAAGCGGCCGATGAGATGGTCATACCGTCCACCGCCTCCCAGCTCGGCGCCGACTCCGGACGCGAACACGTCGAACACGGCGCCGTCGTAGTAATCAAAGCCGCGGAATTCACCGAGATCGAGCAGTAAGGCGTCGCGATGGCCGGCGGCGCACAAAAGGTGATAGAGCTGGGAAAGCCGATCGAGCGGCGCCAATAGGGCCGGATCGCCGGCAGCGAGCACGCGACCACGCTCCAAGACCTCTTCCTGCCCGGTGAGTTCCGGCGCTTCTCGAATGGCCTTGGCCGCCGACTTGGCGATCCGTTCGCCCGCCAGCAGTTCTTCAAGCCGCGGCAGGTCTTTCTTGGCCGCCGCCTGCTCGGCGCGCTTCTGTCCTTGCGGCGAAAGCCCGGAGCGCATCAGCAATCCCTTGATGAATCCGACGTGCCCGAGTGCAATCGTGAACGACCCCAGACCGATCGCCTGGAGACATTCAATGAGCAGACTGATGATTTCATAGTCGCCCGACACATCATCCACGCCCACCAGCTCGGCGCCGACTTGAAAGATTTCCCGTCCGCGTCCGGCGTGCTCCGGTTCATACCGGAACACCGACGTACGATAGGAGAGCCGTTGGGGAAGCGCGTCGCCGGTGAGGCCCATGCCGATCGTCCGCGCCACCTGGGCCGTGGCGTCCGGACGTAGCAACAGCGTCCGCCCCGTCGTTCGATCGATGAACTGATAGCAGGTTTCCAGCAGCTCTGCCTCGAGTCCGGGGGCCAGCACGTCGAGGTATTCAAATGTGGGGAGAATGATCTCGTCGTAGCCCCAGTTCGACACCTGCTCGAGTAACTGCGCCTCGAGACGGCGGACCTGTTTGGCGGCACGCGGCAGAATCGTCGCCATGCCGACCGGGACGAGCGAGCGTTCACGCGACGAGAGCGCATGGGCCGGCGTAGGGCGCGGCTTCGGAGGAGCAGTCACCATGGTGAACCGTTTGGAGCGTGCGATGTTTCGGCGTGGAACATTCAGGCTTGGAACATTCAGCCTTAGGACAGAGCAGCGACCTTGACCGACACAATGTCTTTACTAGACTTAATGGTGTTCAGCACCTCGCTCGGAAACGTCTGGTCGGAGCCGATGATCAACAAGGCGTTCCCACCGCGTTTCTCAAGTGCGCACTGCATGCGCACGATGTTGATGTTGTTATCCCCCAATACTTTCCCGACCATCCCGATCACGCCCGGTCGGTCGATATTGTGGATGAACAGCATGTGACCTTCCGGCACCATTTCTACCTTGAACTGGTCGATTTCGACGACGCGTGGATCCTTCTTATGG
Organism: uncultured Nitrospiraceae bacterium; assembly: GCA_963730935.1. GTDB lineage: Bacteria > Nitrospirota > Nitrospiria > Nitrospirales > Nitrospiraceae > Nitrospira_C. Next base: position 1,735,769 of record CAVSTP010000004.1, read on the forward strand.
TAGAGCGTGCCGGCGACCAGATGGGATCGCTTGCCTGCCTCTACCCGGACGCGGATCAGGCTCGTGAAGTCCCCGGCGTCCGTGCTCTTGACCTCTTTGACTTCAATGCCGCGCTCCTTGGCCACGATGGGCGCATTGACGTAGTTGACCGGCGCTTCCATGATCGGGGTCAGCAGACCCTTCAGCACGGCAATCGTCAGCGGCGCAATGGAAAGGTTGGTCACATCGCCGCTGTATTCGACCGTCACGCGCTCGAGCCCGCCTTCGCAGAGCTGCGTTTCCAGCTTGCCCAGCTGCTCCGCCAGCGTGAGATACGGCTGCAGTCTCGGCAGCAGCTCGGGAGAGACCGACGGGATGTTGACCGCGCCGCGCGCGATGCCCTTCGTGAAGTAGTCGACGATCTGCTCGGCGATGCCCACCGCCACGTTCTCCTGCGCTTCCGTCGTTTGCGCGCCGATGTGCGGCGTGCAAATAAAATTGTCGAGCGACAACAGCGGATTGTCGGCCTTGACCGGTTCTTCCTCGAAAACGTCGAAGGCGGCCGCGGCGACACGCTTGCTCTTGAGCGCTTCGTGCAGATCCCCTTCGTGAATGATGCCGCCGCGGGCGCAATTCACGATCATGACCCCCGGCTTCATCGTGCCGATCGACTGGGCGTTGATGAGATTTTTGGTTTCCGGCGTCAGCGGCGTGTGGACGGAAATGATGTCTGCCCGTCGGAACAGCTCGGGGAGTCCGACCATTTCCACGCCCATCTTTTCGGCCCGCTCGGCCGCCAAATACGGATCGTACGCAATGACGCGCATGCCGACGCCTTGGGCCAATTTGGTCAGATGACTGCCGATCTGCCCCACTCCGACAATCCCCAGCACTTTGTTGAAGAGCTCGACCCCCATGAACTTGTCTTTTTCCCACTTCCCGGCCTTGACGGACGTGGTCGCCTGCGGAATCCGCCGGCTCATGGCGCAGATCATCGACATCGTGTGTTCAGCCGTCGTGACGGTATTGCCGCCCGGCGTATTCATGACGACGATGCCCCGGCGCGTCGCGGCCGGCGTATCGACGTTATCCAGGCCCGAGCCGGCACGGCCGACGACCTTCAGCTTCTCCGCGGCGGCGATGAGCTCTGCCGTGACCTTCGTTCCCGACCGGACGATCAAGCCGTCGGCATCCTTGATTTCCTTGAACAGTTCGTCCTTGGGCATCTTCGATTTCACCACGACGGTGAAGCCGGCCTGTTCCAGAAGGTCAACGCCCTGTTTCGAGAGACTGTCGCTCACCAGAATCTTCATACGTACCTGCCTACTTAACCATCAAGAGTTCTTGTGCCTTCGCCACGCCGCTGCCGAGTTTGACCGGATGGCCCAACCCTTTCAGCACCATTTCAGTCGCAGCCATGGCCGTAATGACATCGAACCGATCGGCGTAGCCCATATGGGACAATCGGAAAATCTTGCCTTTCAAGTGATCCTGTCCTCCGGCCGCCGTAATGCCGTACTGCACCCGTAGGTTCTTGTAGATGGCCTGTCCATCGACGCCGTCCGGCGCCGACACGGCGGTCAAGGCATCGCTGGGCGACTCCTTGGGAAACAAAGCAAGGCCCGCGGCCTGCATACCTTCGCGCATCGCTCGGGCCAATTGCCCCTGGCGCACGAAAATCTTTTCGAGGCCCTCGGCCTTCAGCATCTTGATCACTTCCTGCAATCCGATAATCAGAGACACCGTCGGCGTGAAGGCCGTCTGATTCTTGACCTGGTTCTCGCGTTCCTTCTTAAAATTGAAATAGAAGGCCGCATTCTTGGCTTTGTCCGCGTGCCCCCACGCCTTCTCGCTGACGCTGACGAATGCCAGGCCGGGCGGGAGCATCAGAGCTTTTTGCGAGCCGGTGATCACAACGTCGAGGCCCCATGCGTCGGTCTTGATGTCGAACACGCCGAGCGCCGTAATGGCATCGACGACCAGAATCGTTTGGTCATGGGCCTTGACCATCTCGCCCAACGCTTTCACGTCGTGCGACACGCCAGTCGAGGTCTCGCTCGCCTGGACATAGACGGCCTTGATGGCGGGATCTTTCTTCAGTGCGTCGGCCACCAGCTGGGGATTTACCGCGTGGCCCCATTCGACCTTGAGTTCGGTCACCTGCACGCCGAACGTCTTGCAAATCTTCCCCCAACGTTCTCCGAACTTTCCGCCGTTGATGCACAGGGCCCTATCGCCGGGTGACAGAAAATTCGACACCGACCCTTCCATGCCGCCGGTGCCGGAAGCCGCCAACATCAATACGTCGTTCCGGGTCTGGAACAACCACTTCAGACCCTCTCGTGCTTCGGCGAAAATGGGGTCGAACTCGGGAGCTCGATGATGGATCATGGGCCTGGCCATCGCGAGCAGGACTTCTGGCGGGACAGGCGTCGGACCGGGGGCTAGCAGGTACCGCTTGAGCATTGACGGATCCTCCTGGAATGGAAACGCACGAATGGGCTAGGAAGGGGCGACGATACCACTGCCTTCCGAAGAGTGTCAAGGCAACGGCCGCTCAGTTTTACCGTGATTTTGCGGCGGCATGTGCGCACGAGGGATCGAGCGACGGTCTCATTCGCGCCTGCTGTCTGCTACCAAAGAAGGGCTTCATCCCTCGTGCAATTTCTTGACAACTTTCCTAACCATAGATAGTCTAGCGGCACGGATGATGCTTATGCTGTTCTCATTCCATGCCGCGGCGCTGACCTTCCTGCTCTGTCTCGGACCCGCCACAGGTCTTGCGATGGCAGTGGCTGAGACCGAGACGCCCAGCCAGGTGGCCGAAGCGCCAGTCATCAACCCCTGGGAGGAGCCGGTAGCGGATCCGGCCGATGAACCCGACGCCAATCTGGTACCTGTCGAGACCGAACTGCCTGCAGACTCCCAATCCGCATCCGATCCGCACCTCGATAGCCGGGTGCCAAGAGCTGAAGACCTCCTCACGGTCACACCTCCGCAGCAATCGCCGACGTCGCGGTTTTCGGATGCGTTGGACGCCCCAGCCGAAGCAGCGCAAACGACACCTTCCGGCGACCTCACAGGAGTCAGCGAGCTCTACAATGTGCCGATCGTGATCGATTCTTCGGTGCAAAGTCATATCCGCTACTTCAACACCTCGATTCGAAACCGGTTCGAGCAATGGCTCGTACGATTGAGCCGCTACCGGCCGCTGGTGGAGAATATTTTCACCGAATTCCACCTCCCAAGCGATCTGGTCTATCTGTCGCTCGTCGAGAGCGGATTTAATCCCTACGCCTACTCACGGGCCAAGGCGACCGGTCCCTGGCAATTCATGAAAGGCACGGCCAAGGTGTACGGCTTGCGGGTGGATGCCTACGTCGACGAGCGGCGCGATCCCATCAAGTCCACGGTGGCCGCGGCTCGGTATCTCCGGGATCTCTACGACTTGTTCGGCGCATGGCCGTTGGCCATGGCGGCGTATAATGCCGGCGAAGGCAAGGTCATGAGGGCGCTCCAGAAAGCCCGGGCGGAAAGCTTCACCGACATTTCAAAGACGCGGTTGATCCGGCGCGAGACCAAGGAATATGTGCCGCGGTTCATGGCCGCGACGATCATTGCCAAGAATCCCGACCGCTATGGCTTTTCTCAAGAAGCCAGCGCGCCTCATCAGTTTGAGGAAGTGGTGGTGACCAGGCCCTTGCATTTTCATGCCATTGCGAATGCCACCGGAGTGCCCTACGCAGAACTCCGGCTGCTGAATCCGGAGCTCCGTCGCGACGCCACGCCGCCAGGCGACGATGCGTACCTCTTGAAGGTGCCTGTCGGTACGAAAGCCAAGGTGGAACAGCTCCTCGACCGCATCCCCACGTATAAATTCCCGCCGCTGGCCAAGTCGCAATTCGTGTCGGCCGGCTCCTCCCGGTGGTACAAGGTCCGCGGGGGAGATACGCTGGAAAAGGTCTCCCGTCGGTTTCGCATTCCGCTGAAGACCCTCAAGACGAGAAACAATCTGACGGGCCCGACCATCAGACCCGGCGATTTCCTCGTCATCAGCCGGTAACGTTCAAGCCAACGCTATCGCTATAATGGTGACTCTGCAGCCCTGAGGCCGCGGGGGTGAAAGCTTACTTTTTCGGCTTTGTGGGGGCAGCGGGCGCTGGAGGCGGAGCCGAGGGCTCTTTCGATTTGACGTCGAGCACTTTGGTTCTAATCGTGGCTTCGCTGGTGAACGGCGAGCTGGGGTAGGTCTTGATCAGTTCCTGATAATGCGCTATGGCCCCTTCCGGGCGCGATTGCGACTCCTCGAGGCGCGCCAATTCAAACAACGCCTGATCCTTCAATAATGCGCCCGGAGTTCCCACGATCGCACTGAACGCCTTCACCGCCTGCTCACGGTCGCCTTTCAAGAGATAACTGTAGGCCAGGCGCTGTTGGACCAATGCTCCCAACGCTGGATTGCCTCCGTACAGCAACATGAAGCGCTGATAGGTATCGATCGCGGCCGGCAGGTCGTTCGCCTGGAACTGCGCGTTGCCGAGATGAAACAACGCCAAAGGTGCCGCTGCGGTGCGGGGATGCTGTTCCACGATTTCCCGATACTTGGCCATCGCCTGGTTCAAGAGACTCTCCGCGTTTTTGGGATCGGCGGTCGAATGGGCCATGAGCAGGCGCGAGGCTTCCCGATCGAGCTCTTGCGCCTTCTCGGACGCTTGGCGGTCCAGCCAAAACACTCCGCCGACGGCCGCACCCGCAAGCAGCAGCACGGCCAGGCCGACCAACAATGGACGGCGGTATTCCTCGAGCCGATGAAGTTGATGCTCCAATCCACTCAGCAAATGGGCTTCATCGACCTGAAGGGTTTTGGTGGGAACTTTGATGCGGTAACTCATTGAGACCAGGTGATCGGGCGGCCCCCATTTCCTCGGACGACCCTCGCGCCTTATACTAAGATCGTTGCGAGCTTGTCAATGCAAACATCCCACGGCCAGGAGCTCGCGCGTCGATGACCCCACAGCTCTCCGTCCTCTCCGCCGCCTATGTTTGAAGACTACCTTCAGCAGTTGGCCGCAAAACATTTGACGCGGCGGCTGCTGCCGCTCGAATCGGGCACGGGTCCGGTCGTCCGCATCGCGGGCCGCGAGGTGCTTCTGTTCGCCTCGAACGACTACCTAGGCCTGGCCGGCCATCCCGAGGTCGTGGCAGCTGCCGTTCGTGCCACAGAGACCTATGGAGCCGGATCGGGCGCGGCGCGGTTGGTGTCGGGATCGCTGCCGCCGCACCAGCAGCTTGAGCAGGCCCTTGCGCAGTTCAAAGGCGCCGAATCCGCCCTGACGTTTGGCTCGGGCTACCTCGCCAATGTCGGCGCCATTCCGGCGCTGATCGGCCGCGGCGGATTGATCCTCGCCGACCGCCTGTGCCACGCGAGCCTGATCGACGGCTGTCGCCTGAGCGGCGCCGACCTCCGCATCTACCGCCATAACGACATGGTGCACCTGGCGGCGTTGCTCGCCAAGCGACGAGCGGACCGCCGGACGTTGATCGTTACGGACGGAGTGTTCAGCATGGACGGCGATCTCGCTCCCCTGCCCGAGTTGGCAACCCTCGCAGAATCATACGAGGCGGATCTCTACGTGGATGACGCGCACGGCACCGGCATCATGGGTGCGCACGGCCGTGGAACGGTCGAACACCACGGGGTGGAAACGCGCATTCCACTTCATATGGGAACGCTGGGAAAGGCGTTGGGCAGCAGCGGCGCCTTCATCGCCGGTCCCGACCGATCGATCCAATACCTCCTGCACCGTTGCCGGTCGTTCATGTTCGGCACGGCGCCGACGCCAGGTTCCGCGGCTGCCGCCGTCGCCGCGCTGCACATCGTCCAGCGCGAACCTGAGCGCCGTCGACGGCTCTGGGACAACCGTGAACGCCTGTTCATGGGTTTGCGTCGACTCGGCTTTACGCTGGCACCGACCGTGAGCCCGATCATGCCAATCCTGATCGGCCGCGCCGAGACGGCGCTCCGGTTTGCCGAACAGCTGCTCGCCGACGATATCTTCGCTCCCGCAGTCCGTCCCCCAACCGTTCCCGCCGAGACGAGCCGCATCCGCGTCACGGTGACGTCTGAACACTCCGCGGCGCACATCGATCAGGCTCTCGTCGCCTTCGAACGAGCCGGCCAGATGACCGGTGTGCTCTAATCGTCCGCGTCTGAATACGGAGATTTGATTGCTTTCTCGGATCCTTGTGGCATCATCACGTCGATATTAGCGCGCCCCCTGATCACGGGTCTTCCCACTAAGGAGCTGTCTTCATGGATATTTCTAAGCTGTTGACGTTTTCGGCAAAGGAAGGCGCGTCGGATTGCCACATCAGCGCCGGCGAGCCGCCCATGATCCGCATCCATGGAGACCTCAAGAAACTGGACCACCCGCCATTGACCGCAGAAGAAACCCATGCCCTCGTCTACGACATGATGAGCGACGCGCAACGAAAGAACTTCGAGGAGAAGCGCGAGTGTGACTTCTCATTCGAATTGGGTGATATCGCCCGATTCCGTGTCAATGTCTTTGTCCAAAATCGGGGACTTGGCGCCGTGTTCCGGAATATCCCGACCGAGATCATTCCCATGGAGAAGCTTGGGCTCCCGCCGGTCGTCCGGCAGCTCTGCGACAAGGAAAAGGGCCTGATCCTGGTGACCGGTCCGACCGGCTCCGGCAAGTCCACGACGCTCGCCTCGATGGTGGATTACCTCAACAACACCTTCGAAGGCCACATCATCACCATCGAAGATCCGATCGAGTTCGTTCATAAAACAAAGAAATGTCTTGTGAACCAGCGCGAGCTTGGCGTTCACACGCTGTCCTTCGCCAATGCGCTGAAGTCCGCGCTCCGCGAGGATCCCGATATCATCCTCGTGGGCGAAATGCGCGACCTCGAAACGATTCAGCTCGCCCTGACGGCCGCAGAGACCGGCCACCTGGTCTTCGGCACCCTGCACACCTCCAGCGCGCCGAAAACCATCGACCGCATCATCGACGCGTTTCCGCCGGCCCAGCAGGCGCAAATCCGTACACAGCTGTCGGAGGCGTTGGAAGCGGTCATCACGCAAACGCTGCTTAAGAAGAAAGCCGGCGGCCGAGTCGCCGCACTGGAAGTCATGGTCGCCACCACCGCCGTCCGCAATTTGATCCGCGAAGGGAAGCTCCACCAGATTCCGGGCATCATGCAGGCCAGCCAGAAGGACGGCATGCAGACGATGGACATGGCCCTGGTCGAGTTGGCCACGAAAGGTATCGTGGCTAAGGGCGAGGCGCAGTCGCGCAGCATGACGCCGAACTTGTTCGGCGCCTCGGCGTTCAGCGGAGCGGCGTAACCGAAGAAATCCGCGACACGGGAGCCAGGATGGATATTCGCACACTGCTCAAAGTCATGGTCGACCAGGAAGCCTCGGACATGTATTTGACGGTGGATTCGCCGCCGACCTACCGCATCCATGGGTCGACGCAGCCCGCGAACACGCCGCCGTTCACCAATGAGCAACTGGAAGCGCTGGCGCTGGCCCTCATGCGGGGCCAGCAGCGCGGCGAATTCGAAGAAAAGATGGAGATGAATCTCGCGCTGTACTACAAGGAGCTCGGACGGTTCCGTGTCAACATTTTCCGGCAGCGAGGCAACGTCGGTCTCGTCTTCCGGCACATCAAGGCGGAAATTCAAACGGTCGAGGACCTGCGGCTCCCTCCGATCGTCAAAGACATCTCCATGACGAAGCGGGGACTCGTGTTGGTCGTCGGCGCCACCGGCTCAGGAAAATCCACGACGCTCGCCGCCATGATCGACCATCGCAATTCGATCCATCAGGGACACATCGTCACGGTGGAGGATCCGATCGAATTCGTCCATAACCACAAAAAGTCGCTCATCACTCAACGGGAAGTCGGCTTCGACACGCTCTCGTTCCAAAACGCGTTGAAGAACACGCTGCGGCAGGCGCCTGACGTCATCCTCATCGGCGAAATCCGGGATACGGAAACCATGGAGGCGGCGATCACGTTCGCCGAAACCGGGCACCTCTGCATCGGCACCTTGCACTCCAACAACGCCAACCAGGCGATTGAGCGGATCATGAACTTCTTTCCCGTCGAACGGCACGCGCAAATCTATCTCCAACTCTCGCTCAACCTCCGCGCGATCATCTCACAACGGCTCGTGCCGTCCACGGACGGCAAGCGGGTGCCTGCCCTGGAAATCATGATGGATACTCCGCGCATCAAAGATCTGATCAAGAAGGCCGAGGTCGACACGCTCAAGGAAGCCATGGAACAGGGCATCGACGAAGGCTGCCAGACCTTCGATTACGTCCTCTTGCAGCTGTACAAGGAAAACAAAATTTCGCTGGAGCAGGCGCTCATCAATGCGGACAGCGCCAATAATCTACGCTTGAAAATCAAGCTCGAGGGCCTCAAAGGCGACGACGCAATCAATGCGCTCCTGGACAAAGGTCCCCACGCCACGGGCGAGTCGCCCTTCAAAATTCAAGGCGGCGCAGCGGGCAACGTCCGGCCAATCCGCAAAGCATAATTCCTTCGCCGCCGCACGCTTGTCAGCGGCGCTACTTCCCCTGTGCCGCGTCTTCCGTCGTTTGGGCTTCCAGATACGCGGCGATTTTCTCCAACGCTAACGCGCTCAATTTTGCGCCGTACCACGTCGGCATCGTCTCGACCGGGTAGCCGGGTGCCACGAAGACGCCGGGCTCGAGCACCGACTCGACGATGTACTCGTGAACGGTCCTCGCCTTGCCCCGATACAGTGGATCACGCAGCCGTTGCGGACCGCTGGTGCCGAGCCACAACGGAGGGCCGACGCGACCCTCGGCGCCTGCAATGCCTGGGATGCGATGACAGACGGGACAGCCGGCCCGGGTGAAGATGAGCGCGGTCTCCTCCTTGCCGGTGACGAGAGGCACCATTTCAGGCACCACCACCGGAAGCGGATGAGTCTTGGCAACCGGAGGCAGTCGTGGGGACAGGAACGTCCACAGAAGCCCCAAGACGATGGCCGCAAGAATCAGCGTGTTGATCCGTCGGTCAGACATGGAGAGGATGATCGAAACAGGTGGGCGGGGGCGCGATGATGATCATCCGATCACGCAGGATCGCAGCCCCTGTGCCCAGGCGGTTTACTGAGTGGCGCTCATCGCACAGCGGAACCCGATAGTACGGTCTTCGTACTCCGGTTCCGCGGAGACCCGGGCAGTGACGCGCAACGACAGCGGGAGATCCGCCCATGAACCCCCTCGAAGGACGCGCTTTTCTCCTTGGGCAGGGCCGGTCGGATTCTTTTTTGGACTGTTCTGATAGTAGTCGCGATCATACCAGTCCGCCACCCATTCGGCGGCATTTCCAGCCATGTGATTGAGCCCATAGGGGCTCTTGCCCCCCTCTTTCAACCCATGGCGCACGCTCATGCCTTCGAGACCGCTCGTTACCGCGGCTAAGGTGATGGCTTCGCTGACCCAAAGACCTCGATTGTAATTCGCGATGTCGACGAAGGGCTGCATCGAGCCCCACGGGTAGCGCCTGGCGTCCGTCCCCCGCGCGGCCTTTTCCCACTCGGCTTCGGTGGGGAGCCGCTTCCCGGCCCATTTACAGTAGGCTTCCGCATCGGCCCACTTCATCCCGATCGCCGGCCGGTCACCGACCGTCGTTGCCGCTTCATCATCCCAGGTCGGAGGCGAGTCGTGCTTCCCTGAATCGAGGAATTTCCGGTACAGGGCCAACGTCACTTCGTATTGATCGATGTAATACGCATCCAATTCGACGGGATGTTCAGGACGTTCGTTCGGGAGTCCGTCGTTGCTGCCCATGGTAAACGGACCGGCAGGGATCAGGATCATCGACGCAGCGTCCTTGCCTTTGACCGTCTCAACTGACGTCGCTTTCCCGTCTTTTCCGGGAGGCGGCGGGCCGGCGGCGAGCGTCAGTGCGCCCACGGCCACGAGAGCCAGCGACCAAGGGATCATCCCCGCGGTTCGCATAATTCCTCCGTGTTCTGGAAGTTGAGCGTACACAGCGTAAGTAAGTCTACCCAGCTTACCGAACAAACTCAATGGAACGGCTCGGGGACTGCCCCCTCTTTTGCGTAAGAGATGGATCCCCCTTCCTAGGAATGTCTCACGGGGAAAACAGCCATAGCTTTAAGGTGAGACCACGGAGGTGTGAAATGTACGGGCAAGAAGGATCGACGGCATGAGCACGTTTGGGATCACAAAGGGCGGCAGCCCACGCATCTACCTCCTCCTCCTCCATGTCATGTTTCTGGCCCTCTACGTAGTCCATTACCAGCCGCTTCCCATGACACGGGCACAAGGGTGCCTCGTCATCGCGCTGGCCACAATTACGCTGGTCCTGCTCACAATCCCCCGTGCCCAGCTCGTGACCGCATCCTGCATCGGCTTCCTGACGCTTGGGAATGGCGGGGTACTCTTCGCTGCCGCAGTCCTGTACGGACTGAACACAGCCTCCTGGATGGCCTGTGCCCTGATGCTCCTGTTGGCCATGGCCTCCTACGTGACATCAGTTCTCCATTTCGGCCTGTTGAGCAGCCTGGTCATCGGGGGGTATGGCGTCCTGCTCCACCGGGCGGGGCTGCTCGAAACCGACCAGGTGCTGGTGTTGCCGGCCTTGCTGTGTCTCACGCTGGTCTTCCTGAGTAAGATCAGCATTGCCCAAGCGGAAATTCAGCGGATTGCAGACACTGAAGAACAGAGCCGGAAAGAATCGATGTCTGATGCGCTCACGGGACTCCCGAACCGCGCACAGTTTCTCGAGCGCGTCGCTCGTTCCGTGAAGTGCGGCCAGAACAACCGGGAATTTCACTTTGCCGTGTTGTTCGTGGACTTGGACGGATTCAAACCCATCAATGACCGGTTGGGGCACAAAGCCGGCGATGCGGTCTTACGCCACACGGCAAAACTTTTTCAGGGCTGCATGCGGAAAGGCGACATGGTCGCTCGATACGGTGGAGACGAATTCACGTTCCTGGTCAACAATGTCAAGGGACCCTCCGACGCGATCCACGTCGCTGAGCGTATCCTGGCGAAAGTGGAAGCCCCGATCAACGTCGGCGAGCCGGTCAAAGTCGGCGCCAGCATTGGAATCGCCATAAGCACCAATATCCATGAACGGGCCGAAGACTTGATCCGTGATGCCGATGGGGCGATGTATCAGGCCAAAGCAAGGGGAAAGAACTGCTATGTGCTCAGCGACCAGACCTCGAACATCCCGAAGAGTGAATTGAAGGAACGTTGGAAACGGCTCGCCCACCTTCAGTGGTAAACCTGCCGCGAGCGCTCAGCGTCTGCGCACTGTAGTGACTAATGAATGGCGGCAGACCGCCGATTGATCGATTCGATGATTTCGTCACGGAGCTGCTCAACAGCGGCTTCCTTTGAAATGACAGTCGTCGCACCGGCGGCAGTCATCGCTTGACGCGTATCGTCATTGGCGTAGACCGACAACCCGACGACGACGACATGGGGGTACACTCGTTTGATCAGCATCGTCGCTTTGATGCCGTCGAGCCGCGGCATATTGATATCCATCACCACCACGGAAGGCTTCAAGACCTGGACCGCCTCGAGCGCTTCTTCTCCATTACACGCTTCTCCGACCACTTCAAAGTTCGGATAGGTCGCCAGAATCGCCCGGAGCGTCTGCCGGACGTTTTCGACGTCGTCCACGAGCAGTACCCGAATGACATCCGGTCGGCCGGGCGTGCGGTTTACACGACGCGATGCCTGAGACATTACAAACTCCCTCCCCTGGTCACAATGCTCTCAACGGCCGAGCGCAACGACGCGCTCAGCGGGCTTGGCCGCTCCTGTCCGTTGAATATAGGACTATGCCTTCAGGATGGCAAATTGCACGACCATCCGTAGTCTCATGGAAACCCAGACATCCGCCACCTAGGTGGATGCCTAGGAACACCTATGCAGTTGCTGTTGGATCACGATACTTTTCGCTCAGAACGGTGGCGATTGCCTTGGCAATGGTCTCCCCTCTGCAGCACGGGATCTTCAGACCCTATATGCCTGTTCCTAGTTCATGAACTAGGGACTCCCCTAGGCGTCTGTGCAGTCGACCGGGCCGGATCCCCCCTTAAGGCAATGTACTTGCTACTCATCTCACAGACACCTTAGACACAGACGCCTATGCATCTCCACTATAAGGGTCACACCATCGAATTGATCCCCAGCGCCGAAGGCCTGATGTGGGCCTGGCAATACGTCATCATGAAATTCAACGAGATCAGAAATCGCTGGTTTTCCAGACGGCAATACTTACGATACACGAGAGGAGCGGAGGCTGCGGCACTGACGAAAGCCCAATCCTTGATCGATGAATGAGCGCGAAACCAGAATCCGTTGAACAGCCTCTCAAGGACTTCCGTGGCCTTGAAGAGGGCCGTGACCTGGTCGCCCTGTGCGAGTTGGAGATCCTCTGCCGCCTGACGTGTAATCGCGGTCGTGAGCTTCCAATTCTGCGCGTCGAGCGTCACACCGGCCATCGCGGAGCACAGAGTAATCTCTCGCCTATCGACATGCGGCGTGGCGTCTTCTTTTCTAATGAGCGAAGGTACTAAGAATACGATCTAGTGGGCAGATGAGACGGGACCTACGGTGACAATCCCCTGAAATGGCGTCGAGTCGAAATGGAACCGACTCCAGTCGGTTTTAAGATGGACCGAATCGCGACCTCACGCACCGCCGATCTGGAAGAGTCCGAGGTGGATTGGAGGAAAAACTCGCCACGCCATGCTGCGCAACACCGGTTAGGCGAGTCTAATCGACCACGTGCTCGTCCACCGCATATCGAACGAGATCCACGAGATTGCGCAATCCCAATTTCTGAAGAAGCCTCGTTTTATACGTGCTCACCGTTTTTTCATTGATCTCCAGCGCGCGAGCGATGTCCCGCCTTTTTATGCCCCTGACAAGCAAACGCAGCACCTGAATTTCGCGCCCCGAGAGCATCGGGTGACGGACGGGAGGACGTTTTACCGTTTCTCCGCGAAGCGCGGCTTTGACGGATTCGACCAATGCCGACGGCGGACGCTCCTTCGAAATATAGGCGACCGCGCCGGCACGCAGCGCCCGATCGGCATACTGCTCCTCCGCGTAGAGACTAAACACAAGTATCGGCGTCTCGGGGCAGCAGGATCTCGCTTTCTTGACGATGTCGAGGCCGTGATGTCCGGGGAGATTGATGTCCACGACGACAACCGCCCAGCGGCGGCCGCAGACCTCCTCGAAAACTCCATCCGTGCCAGGCGAGGTTGTGATCGCTAAAGAAGGCACCGCCTTCTGGAGCAGGGCTTTGATCCCTTCTCGCACGATGGGGTGATCGTCGATTACCAGCCCCTGTTGCATCACGAGCTGGGGAGCGCTTTTCGCGACGGCGATGAGTGGCGTGATGGAAGACAATCGCTGTCCCCTATTTCTTGATGTGGCGCTTTGTATAGGTGGCTGATTTGCAGGAGTATAGTGAATGCATGTCGTTTGTCTATCAGTGTTCGCCTACAGACTTGTAGGCAAAAAGGCTGGGGCGCAGAATGACGAGGAACGGCGAAATGGGCATGGCTCGGTCGAGTGAGGCCCGACCAGATCGTCACGCGGCAGTCATGGGTCTCGGCACCTTTTCTGGATACCACCGCCTGCCGCAGTTAAAGCACACGTATTGAAGAATTACCACGCCCGTTTGCAGGTCGACCGCCGTCTCGGCTCGCAAACTACCTTGGCACCTGTGGCAGCGCTGTACGTTGGTTGTCCGCTCTGAAGCCATAGAGTTCACTCTCTCATGAAGCCGTCCTTCATGCTGCCAGGAAAAGTTCCTGAGTCCATCGTCCTCTTCCCTGGTCTCTGTACCGATTGGGTCTCAGAGCTTATAGTTGGAAATCAGAGATTGATCCACAAGGGTCTCCCCTAGTCGACTTAGGTTCTTCTCCCCATATGCTGGTATGGGGTTGCGTCCAAGCGGTTGGGAGACAGAGATGCTCGAACGCCTACTTGGTGCTTTTCCAGAGGTCATTCAATTGCTGCGTGATGATCACAAGCTGGTACGGTCATTGTTCGCACAGTACGCCAAGGCAAGCAACGGGGGAAAGCCTCAGATCGCGCACCGCATTATCCGCGAACTCACAATTCATGCGGCTATCGAAGAGCGCGTCGTCTACCCAGCCTTTCGAGCAGTCTTTCAGGATCCCCACATGATCTACAAGGCCGTCGAGGAGCATCAGCTTGTGCACGCCTTGCTCGACAAATTGAGTAAATTCCGCCCCGGCCCCGGTTCGGCCACGTTCGATGCAAGGTTCAAGGTGCTCAGAGACCTGGTCAAACATCATGTCGACGAAGAAGAGAGCCGGGTCTTTCCGAAAGCCGAGGCTCATAAGCTCGATTGGAAGGGTCTGTTCGATAAGGCGCAAAAGCTCAAACGGCAGCCGCCGGAAAATCGGCAGAAAAAAAGCCGGCCGAAATCGCCTCATCCTCGAGCTGCGTAGCCACGTAATCACTGATTCGAACACACACAAGAGGTCTGATATGAAACGATGTGCGGTGCCGTTATGTACTTGCCAGATCTCCGAAGGGAAAGAATTCTGCAGCGACGAATGCCGCAATAGTCTGCCGTCGGGCCTCTGTCATTGCCCCCACAAGGAATGCCGCGGCCATACGTCGAAATTGTCAGGTGAGTCGCAGCAGCGGTAACCGGAGAGACCACCGCTAGTGATCGCCAGTCGCATCGTGCGTGGACCGAGTCTCGGCTCGCGCGCAGCAAATGCGCGCTTCGCTGTCGACGGAGTTCGACAAGCAGCAGGTGGAGATTGTCTGACACACGAAACTAGCGGACGCGATCGGAAGGAGGCTTGAAACAGGGGCTATGCGCGCGGCTTCGAGCAATCGGAAGCGTGCCTCGCCTTACACAACTGGTATCTGCCGTTTTCGGCCCAGAATCGTAACGATTCATAGACGTCAGCCCACGAGTTGAATGATTCTGCACTGAGTTTCTTTCCGCCGACTCGCCGGTCGACACCCGCTCTCAGCACCTCTCCGGTTTGTGAGTCGGTCACTTTCGCCTCGATCACCGCTTCTCCTTTGAATGCCGGTTTTCCCGTTGCGACATTCTTGAGCATCGACCCCACGGCGAGGGCATTCATGGGCGCCGGAATGGTCGACACTACGTCCAACATTGGCCACGACTCTTCGAGATGAGTAATCGCGACCTGCGCCCGCAAGGTATCGGGACCGGGCTTGTCCACCATTTCATAGTCCTTGGAGACTTCCTGATAGATCAGCGCATAAAACGTGTCGGCCATGAGCTGTGCCTGATGCTGGGAGATGCCTTCCATTTTAGAGTGCGGACCTCGGAAGATCAGGACCGGATCGAGCATGAATTTCTTGTAGGTATTGGGCGGAATCTGGGCTACACGAGGATTTTTATAGATGAGCAGCGACTCTCCGGCATGCTCATCGCCCTCGATCATCTGAGGATACAGATCCTTCAGAAATCCCAGCCGTTCCACGGTCCTGGCCTGCTTCGTGGCGGCGCACGCCGGACCGACCAGAATTCCCGCGATGAGCAGGACGCTCAGCAGCCGTATGTTCATGTGATCACTCAGATCTCCATCAGCCGTGAAGCGCGAAGAGCCGTAAACGGTATTCTGGATCTCAGCTAGGCGAACGCTTTGGCTCTAACCACAGCGAGAGCTTGTTGAACGGTATGCTCCAGCTCTTGTACCGTCGTACTCTGCTTGAGCAGGCAAGCCTGAGCCCCATTGTGCTTGGCCATATCAAACAAATTCGGATGCGGCAGGTGCGTGAGGACAATCACGGCCACTTGCGGGCGCTGCCGGTCAGGCACCAGTTCGAGCAGGACGTGGAACCCTGATTCGGGCATATCGAGGTCGAGCACAACGCAATCGACAGTGCGGGCACGGCAGAGCTCGAGTCCGGCGGCGGCGCTGGATGATTCCAACACCGTGTAATTCTCAGAGGACCGTCGCAGCAAATCAGACCAATACTTGAGGTCTTCTGCGTTGTCGTCGATGACCAGAACGGTTGCGGGCACCGTCGCCTGTGCAAATGAAACCGCACTGGCCATACACCTTACGCCTTTTCTCATATGCCGGGCCTGTGCGGAGGCCGTCGGCACATGGTAATGGAGTGAACGGGAGGGCATGCTGTCCGATCTCGAGAAAATTGTCAAGCAGCGACTCAACACACGGGCAACTCGCGTTTCCCTCTACTCTGTGTCCTACGCCAGCAGCCGGGCAGGCCACCTGATGGGTGTTTCCAGAGCAACAATCGCTGAACCTTGCAACCCGAGCATACCTCTGTTATGGGATCGATCCTCGCCGAACTCGTGTTTCGGGCCACTCAAGAAATGAGGAAGGATGGATTACCGACGAGCGAGAAAGGCATTCTGACCGTCGTCAACCCGCTGTATGTGTTTCAGAACGGGTAGCGGCAGGCCGGTGTACTTCAAGGGTAATAAAACTAGGCAGCAGCATTCTTAATGCACTCATACAATTCGTCGACGGCCTTTTCCTTGGTTAATACCTTAACCGCTCCAGCCTTCAGCATTGCGTCAACCTGATACCCCTGTCCGGTGACTGAGAGGCCAAGAACGGTCACCTGGGAATGCTGACTCTTGAGAAGCCGCGTGGCGGCCACGCCATCCATTCTCGGCATGCTGATGTCCATAACGACGACGGCCGGCTGCGCGGCGGACACCTTTGACACTGCCTCTGCACCGTCGCTTGCCTCATCGACCACTTCGATATCGGGATAGGATTGAAGAAGCGTCCGTAATCCCTGCCGAAACATGGTGTGGTCGTCCACGAGAAACACTCGAATGCGCTGTGCGGTGACCATGATGATCCCTCAAGCGGCTGGACAAGTATGGGTCTGGTGTTCGAGATCGGAAGGACTAGATCAGAACCGAACGGTTACCTCATGCACCTGGTGCTCAGTCTCCGCCAAGGTGAGCCCACTCAACCGCCATCTCCATGCATGATCAGAAGTCTCCTCGGGGAAAGACACCTGTTCCATGATCCCTTGCTCATTCAGAGATGTGGCGTGCAATGGTCGCTGAACATACCAGTTGGCGTTGTGCATGTGACTCCTCCTCCTTGAGTAAATGCGAGGGCAAATTACTGGAGAAGCCGTAGATTTGTAGCTCGGTGATTCCCTAGCCAGTACTCTTATGAGCGTTTCTAGAAAGTTTTCTAGAAGCAGAACATCAGTCCGATTGGTCCGACACGAACCGTTCGTTAGTCCCCTCCCCTCCCAATAGTTCACCCACAGTTTTACGACAGTCGAACCCCAAGGCGGACCAAAAACCGGAGGGAAGATGCTTTGGCACCAACTCGATTTTCCGCAGGGATACGCGTATCCTTTCGTTAGGTCAATCATGAAGTAATTCTTGCCCGTCACCAAGTGCGACGGGCCTAGGTGCCGTCTAAGATCGAAGCACGAGTCCCTCCGTCAGAGAGTGGAACAATTGGCTTGAAGCCAAGGATATACCTAAACCGCGATATGATTTCTGCGATAGCGTTGAAATCACTGCGATGGATGAGACTCAGTCTTCTTGTGCGTGAGAAGATTTTTTGCTAGGACGACATCCCCGGTCACGAGGGCCTTACATGAAATTCTCGCACTACGACCCGGGCGAGTTCTACGACGAGCTGTATGAGGGGATCGGTCAGCCACGACCCGGCAGCACCCTCTTGCTGAGAAAGTTTGCCTCACTACCGGAAGGGGAACTCAAAAAGCGCCAGCAAGCGGCTGAGCGCGTCATCCTCAACATGGGGATGACGTTCGGCGTCTATGGCAGTGGCGACGGGCATGAGCAGATCTTTCCTTTCGACATCGTGCCTAGGATTATCGAACCGGCGGATTGGGAGACCATCGAATCGGGGCTTCGCCAGCGCCTGCGCGCGTTGAATCTATTTATTGACGATGTGTACCACGAGCAAAAGATCCTCAAGGACGGAGTCATCCCCAGCGAACTCATTTATTCCAGTAGAGGATTTCTAAAGGCCTGCTGGGGACTCAAACCTCCGCGTGGCATATGGTGCCACATCGCAGGCATCGATCTGGTCCGCATCGGCGACGGCCAGTATTATGTCCTTGAAGACAACATGCGGTGCCCGTCTGGCGTCGCCTATGTGTTAGAAGCCCGGCAGGTCATGAAGCGGACGTTTCCGGAGCTCTTCGACGCATATCGCGTGCGGCCAGTCGATGGCTATCCAAGCCAACTTCTGGAAACACTCCGGTATCTTTCGGACCTCCCCGATCCAACCGTTGTGATTCTCACCCCGGGAATCTTCAACTCGGCCTATTACGAACATTCCTTGCTCGCGCAAAAGATGGGAGTGGAGCTCGTGGAAGCCAATGACCTTGTGGTGATGGATGGTTACGTCCATATGCGAACCACCAAGGGATCTCAGCGCGTAGACGTCATCTACCGGCGAATCAACGACGACTACTTAGACCCGCTCGCGTTTCGCTCCGATTCTGTGCTCGGGATCCCTGGTCTGATGGAATCGTACCGAAATGGCAGAGTGGCGCTCGCCAATGCACCCGGCACAGGGGTTTCGGACGACAAGGCAATCTATGCCTATGTTCCAAAGATCATCAATTACTATTTGGCGGAGGAACCGATACTCCAGAATGTACGCACTTACATCTGTTCAGACAGACGGGACCGGGCCTATGTATTGGAACATTTGGACCAACTGGTGGTGAAGGCCACCAACGAAGCTGGCGGGTATGGGATGATGATCGGCCCGCAGGCTTCAAAGCAAGAGCGAGCGGACTGTGCCGGGCGCATTGAGGCCGACCCACGCAACTATATCGCCCAACCCGCCCTTGCGCTCTCGCGAGTGCCCACTCTTGTGGAAGATCATTTGGAAGGGCGTCATGTCGACCTACGCCCGTACGTCCTGTATGGGCGCGATGTGTACGTTTTACCGGGAGGCATGACACGCGTGGCGTTGAGGAAAGGCTCCCTGGTGGTGAATTCATCCCAAGGCGGGGGAAACAAAGATACGTGGGTCCTCTCATGAGCGCCTCTTCCACCGCAAAATTGCATACGGGCACCGAACTCAGGCTGGCTGAGCAAGCAAGGCTTGGGCACCGATGCTGAGTCGTGTCGCGAGTTCCATCTATTGGTTGAACCGCTATATCGAACGAGCGGAGAACTATGCCAGGTTCATCGAGGTCAATTTGAACCTCACCCTCGATCTACCCAGAGGCACGACGGAGCAATGGGAACCCTTAGTGGCAACCACCGGAGACCATGAGAATTTCACCGTCCGGTACGGAAAGGCGACGAGGGAGGCCGTGATCCAATTCCTCTCCTCCGATGCCTCAAATCCCAATTCGATTCTATCCTGCGTCGTGGCCGCGCGGGAGAACGCCCGATCGGTCCGGGAAATCATTTCCACCGACATGTGGGAGCAGGTCAACCGCTTCAATTTAATGGTCAGGGATGCCGTGTCCAAAGGGTTATCCAGCCACAATCTCCACGCGTTTCTGTCAGATGTCAAAGCCGCGAGTCATCTCTTCCTGGGGATTACCGACGCGACCATGTCGCATGGGGAAGGGTGGCATTTTGCGCGGCTCGGCCGTCTCCTTGAACGAGCGGACAAAACCTCCCGCATCCTCGACGTAAAATATTTCATGTTGCTCCCGACCGTGGCCGAGGTCGGTACGCCGTTCGATATTATTCAATGGTCCGCCCTCTTGAAATCCGCAAGCGCCCTCGAAATGTACTACAAACGCTTTGGCCGCATTTCGCCGGACGACGTCAGCGCTTTCTTAATTCTCGACTCCACCTTCCCGCGAGCCATCCGGTACTGCCTCATCAAGAGCGAGGATTCGCTGCACGCCATTTCCGGGTCCGAGCATGGGTCCTACCAGAACCAAGCCGAAAAAAGGCTGGGCCGTTTGCGCGCACAACTGGACTTCGGCGATCTTGAGGAATGTGTCGCTGATGGCTTACACGAATTCCTGGATCAATTCCAAGGGCAGCTGAACGGTGTCGGGGAAGCTATCTTCGAGACCTTCTTTGCTCCGCGCCCGATTCACAGTACAATCCCGATAGCGGAGGCACAGTGACATTTTGCTTGGGCATGAAAGTCGAGGATGGCTTGATCGGCATTGCCGATACCCGCGTCACATCCGGCGTGGAGTGTATCACCGCACGGAAGGTCTCTATCCATCAGCATGGACGGCACTCGATGTTTCTCATGACGTCGGGACTGCGCTCCGTTCGAGACAAAGCTGTCACCTATTTCGATGAAGCCATCAGCGAAGGCGATCAGACGTTCGACAAGCTGTTCAAAGCGGTCAACGTGTTCGCTGCGCAGATCCGTCGGGTGGCACAAGAGGACAAAGAAGCGCTCGGCAAAGCAGGATTGACCTTTGATCTCCACGCCCTGGTTGGAGGACAGCTAGAAAATGACCAGGAGCACAAACTGTATCTCATTTATCCGCAAGGGAATTGGGTCGAGGTGAGTGAAGGTACGCCCTATTGCATCATCGGCGAGACAGGCTATGGGAAACCCCTCCTCGATCGTGTGTTACGGTACCATTCCAGCATGGACCTCGCCATGAAGGTGGGCTTCCTCGCCTTTGACGCCACTCGGACCAGTTCGACCAGTGTTGAATATCCCATCGATGTCGTGCTCTATCGGCATGATACCTTCGATATCGTCGAGCATCGGTTAGAGAAAGAGGACCTCGCCGAGATCTCGTCTTGGTGGCAATCAAGAATTTACGACTCCGTCGAAAAACTGCCGTCGCAGTGGGCCGATCGCCTCCTAGAGTCCCTGCCGAAGAAAACGAGATCTTCCATTCAATGACTCTGGCCATCCAACGTCGTGAACCACCTGCGCCAGGTTGAACGCCGCAGTTGGACACATGCACTACCCCACTTAATTTGCGGACAGATCGTTTTTCGTTTGTGACCATCCTTTTTGTAAAGACCTCAGTTTCTTCTGAGGCTCTACTTCCGATGAGATTCTGGTATTACTCGCCTACTAATATGTGACGAGGTTCAAGGCTATCAAACGAGGAGGTCGCTCTGATACGCCTGGGCGGGATTGCTAAGCTACGAAGCGCCGAGTATCGCTTGAACACCCATGGCTCGTGAGGCATCCCCTTTAAAGGCTTTGCGAACGCCGCCTGACCTGCGGTTTACAAAATTTAGAAAATACAACCTCAGACAACCTAAACCCGACGAGACTGACTGTGAAGCGGGCGCAGATGGGGCTGGTTTGTCCTGTATGGTAGCAGCATAGTAGCAGAGGGCACCTTATCCCAGAGCGAGAGAAACTACTGTCCGGAGTCCTAGGGCTAATGTTGCGCTCACGCCACCGCGCCGGCATTCATTCTCGCTGATAGTCATTCGAATACCTACGAAGACACACTAAGGTTTTTGCCTTGGGTGTTACTAGGTGAACGCCTAGTCTCTTATGCCGAACAGTTTATATATATACTCTGTGGCGAGATGAACCCGTATTGTAGTGAGTGATATGAGGCCATTTTCACCGTAGGAGCTAGAAATGACGCGATTGTCCAGAAGGCCACTGGCCTCAACACTACCCCTATTGCTGTTGGCAGGCCTGTTCCTTAACGCGTGTAGCAGTGGTGGAGGCGATGGAAGCGCAGGCACTCCGCCGGGAAGCCCTCCGCCGTCTGGACCCACACCCCCACCGCCCGTCGCCGGACTCGTTCAGCAAGGCTATCTTAAAGCGTCAAATACCGGCGCTAACGATAATCTTGGATTTAATGTCGTGCTTTCCGGTGACACGCTGGTCGTGGGAGCCCCGCAGGAAGGAAGTAGTGCGACTGGGGTGAATGGCGATCAAGCGAACAATAACGCGCAAAACAGCGGCGCCGTCTATGTCTTCACGCGGACCGGCGGCGTCTGGACCCAGCAGGCCTATCTCAAGGCCTCGAATACCGACGCTAATGACCAGTTCGGGGTAGGCGTTGCGATCTCAGGCGACACGCTTGCGGTTGGAGCGCAGTTTGAGGCCAGCAATGCGACGGGCATCAATGGCGATCAGACCAACAATAGTGCGCCCCAGGCCGGAGCCGTCTATGTGTTCACGCGGACCGCAGGGGTCTGGTCTCAGCAGGCCTACCTCAAAGGTCATAATACTGAAGCGGGCGACCAGTTCGGCGTCAGCGTGGCCGTAGAAGGCGACACGTTAGCCGTCGGAGCGATCGCCGAGGCCAGCAATGCAACGGGCGTCAATCATGATGGGAGTAACAATAACGCGCCAGGCAGCGGCGCCGTCTATGTGTTCACGCGGACCGCAGGGGTCTGGTCTCAGCAAGCCTATGTCAAAGCCTCAAACGCCGGAGGCCTATTCGGGAATAGTGTTGCTCTTGCCGGCGACACGCTCGCGGTGGGCGCGCAGTTTGAGGCCAGTAATGCGACGGGCGTGAATGGCAATCAGACCGACACAAGCGCGCCGCTCGCCGGAGCGGTGTATGTGTTCACGCGGACCGGAGGGAACTGGACTCAGCAGGCCTATGTCAAGGCCTCGAATACCGATGCCGAGGATAGATTCGGAGAAGATGTCGCTCTAGACGGTGACACCCTTGTGGTCGGAGCGCGGTTTGAAGCCAGTGCTGCAAGCGGGGTCAATGCCGATCAGACCGACAATAGTGCGACCAACGCCGGAGCCGCCTATGTCTTTACACGGACGGCGGGGGTCTGGTCTCAACAAGCTTATCTCAAAGCCTCCAACGCTGGCACTGGTAAGAATTTCGCCGGAACCATTACCATTGCGGGAAATATCGTGGCTGTTGGTTCACGGCTCGAAGATAGCAATGCGACCGGGATCAATGGCAATCAGGGGAACAATGGCGCATCGGATAGCGGCGCGGTCTATGTGTTCAAGCGTACCGCCGGGGTTTGGGAGCAGACAGACTATTTAAAAGCCTCCAACACGAACGCGGGGGACCAGTTTGGGGATGCTGTCGCTATCTCTGGCAATACGCTAGCCATTGGAGCATGGTTTGAAGGAAGCAGTGCGACCGGCGTGAACGGCAATCAAGCCGATAACAACGCCCCAAACAGCGGGGCCGTCTATGTATTCGACGGTCTGTAAGGGCATCAACGGATGACTTCATTCTTGGGATGGGGGACCGTGCTCGTCTAGCGCATGGCCGGCCACTGATGATTTGATAAATAATCAGAGTTTAGTCAACCATGCACCGAGGTTCGGGAAGGGGCAATCCAGCGGTAATGTCGCAGGCATACTGCCCTGATACCTAACATGTCACCAAAGGCCGAAAAGAGAGGGCCATGACCTGCGTTTATTAGTTCGCTGCCATTTCACAAACTCCTAACAGAGGGCGCAGTTAGAAAGTCCTTCCACCATACGGCTACCGGTTAAAATCGAACTTGTGTTAGCGGAAGGTGCTGGAGCCGGAGACCCCAGGGCATTGAATGGTGCTATGCAGGTAATCGCCCGAGATACGTCTGACCTATCAAAACAAGGGTTTTCACCCATGTCAGAACTGACAGTAGGCAGGACTCTTGCCCGATGGTAGAAGTCTCTCAAAAATGGAGTTGACCTCGAGTCAGGCTTCGCAGATCCCGCAGGCCGTCGTGGTATGTGGAGTCTACAGCCGGTCCAGATCTCGCAGGTACTCTCCGCAACATCTGGAGGCGATGGCTGAATACTTTTGAGCTTCCACCCTCCGTGGTATGCACCCTTCAATGGCAATGGCAATGGAAAGGAGGTCGTGATGGGTTTCCTCGCTACAATCTTTGAAAAGCTCGGTTTTGGCCCTGCCGCTGCCCAAGCAGCTCCCGAGGCCACACCGACGGCGCCTTCGAGGGCGATCACTGCAATCGATGTCGTTGCCAAGCTCGAGAACCTGGCAGGCAAGCGCGACGAAAAGCTCAATTGGAAGGTGTCGATCGTGGATCTCCTGAAGCTCCTCGGAATTGACAGTAGCCTTAATGCGAGAAAGGCACTGGCCACAGAGCTCGGATGTCCCGCCGAGAAAATGGGCGATTCGGCGCAGATGAACATGTGGCTGCACAAGACAGTGCTGAAAAAGCTAGCTGACAATGGAGGCAACATTCCGAAGGAACTCGTGGATTAGTGGAGCCGAGAAACGAATGGGAAGTGTCTTGCTTGCCGAAGCAGCTGGCAGCGCGTTCGCGCATGCGCGTCAGTTCTCGTGCGTAAACGCTCAATCATCTCACCGCAGAATGGAGATATGCCGATGGACATTACAAGTCTCATCATCAACCTGATCAGTGGCGTGGTCGGCGGGAACGCGGCGGGCACAGCCATGCCGGACAAGAGCCTTGGCACCTTGGGAAATTCTTTGGCCGGCTTGCTGGGAGGCGGGGTCGGAGGGGCGATCCTGCAAGCGATCGTCCCGGCTTTGGCTCAAGGGGGCGGCAGCGACATCGGGACGATCATCGGCAACATCGCTGGAGGCGGAGTCGGTGGCGGTCTGCTCATGATCCTCACCTCGATGATCAAGAAAGCCTTCGCAGCAGCGTAATCTCCTGCCGGGGCATCGTATGGATCGAAGATGCGCCCAGCGGTTCACCGCAGACCGTATCGGCGTCGAGCAATGTAGATTAAGAATATCAGCAAAGATCGTGTCAAAGGCTTATCACCTCGTACCATGAAGGAGGCTGGAACATGAGAACACTTCCATTGGCTGCAGGCATTGCGATCCTTTCAACAATGGGATTCATCAGTGCGCCATTCGCGGGAGAAACCTCCGCCACGATGGAGAAAGCGAAGGGAGAAACGAAGGCCCTCGTCGAGGAAGGGAAGGGACAGACGAAAGGCGCCGTGGAAGACGTGAAGGGCAACAAGACGAGCGCCGAGGTAGAACGCACAAAAGGCAAGGCAAAGGCTGAGACGGAACGCGCTAAGGGACAAGCTAATGCGATGAAGGAGAAGGCCAAATAGGACTAGCTAGGAAGTTCAGAGAAAGACTGCAGCACGAAGCACTTTTTGGCAGGCTCGATAAGGGGCACCCGGGGGGAGGAGGTTTGTGATGGCAACATCATGGAACATGGTGCGTTAGGCTGGCAACAAGCTGGCACGAGGATCGAACTCCGCTAAATACGGATCAACTAAGTCCGTGTTGGGGTTGATCGCTATTATTTTGCTCGACCATATCTTCATAACCGTCACGGATCTTGGCCGCTCTATTGCCTTCTACGAGAGGGCTCTCAAGCCGCTCGGGATCACAGGCCACGCACTGTCAACAATTACAGGCCCCGTACCTACGGTTTACGACTTTCAGCAAGTCCAAACTCAGACAACCTGAACCCAAACAACAAACCAGGTAGTTCCTGAGATGGGTACAGGTGGGCCTGAGTTTTCCTGTTCTGGTAGCAGCGTGGTAGCAAGATGCTGAGGACCAAGAAGCTCTTAAAGGGGTCACTGATGTAAGTGGTGAGCCGAGTGGGACTCGAACTCAAAACCCTCTGAGACACTTGGCACAGAGCGTGGGTAAGTACCCAAAAGATTCTACGAGTAGTAGTAAGCAGAGATGAGAATGACGATCGCGAAGCTGGCTAGCAGACATGCTTCACCTCGATAAAACCAATTCAAATGTGTTTTATGCAGAGCTGTGGAATGGAGCAAGGCTCCAGCTGTGATCCATCCATATGCGACTCCAGTGCAGATCGCTGAAAAGCTAACCAAATAGGGAAATATTTCATTGGATACTCGACTAGGAAAAATAAGAAACGCAAAAACTAAGTTCTTTGGGTTTACCAGGGTTGTGAAGAACACCCGACGAAAACTGATCGGATGAGAAGCCTCAACTTTGTGTTCTTCCCACCGCCAGAGCCATACAGCCATCTGAGCAAGATAGATGCTGCACAAGATGCGGAGAAGCTGGCCAACCGTTGAGTGAATTCTAGAAACAGGTTCAATTACCTCAACCAAAAAGGATATAGAAATGAGATACGCTAACAACTCAGCGAGAATGAGGTTAAGGCTAGCCCGTAAACCACGTGTCACCCCCGATACAAAGAGAAGTGAATTCGTCGGCCCTGGAACGGCTAGCACGCCAAAGACTTCAAAAACAAAGATGGCTTGGCTGTATTCGATGACACTCACAGCCAGCGAATGGCGGAAGTGTCCGGAAGGGCTGGTTTTGACTTGGCGCGTGACTTCCGGCTGGCCTCAGCAGTAATGGACTTCTTCCACTTTGAAAAAGGCTTCCGCCGCCGCTTTTTCCGGCTGACTTTTTTTGGGGGGCGCTTTGTCTTCATAAGTGCGCAGCTCGATTTCGATCAAGATCAAGGGTCTAGGCGCTCGGGATAAAGCACTGCCATAGGTGGAAAGACTAATTTCTGTTGACCAATCCAAGGAAGCTGATCGACTCTCTGGCAGCGGCTCGGGCTTTGATCGCCGGGTTGAGTAATCTACCAGGATCAGCATGGGAGCCGATTTCCGAGACCCGCTTACATTGATTGATCACTTCATTGAGTGAGACCGACGCCTGAGTCCGGCGAGGATCCGATGAAGGAATCTGCGTCAAGAGCGTTTCCGCATGCCTTGAGGCCTCTGCGCAATGATAGATAATGGCCTTGGCATCGCCCATGCCACCATGCGCCACCATCTCCTCGGCATTTTTGATCAAGGCGTCTGCCTGCTCTTGGAGCGTACTGTCAGAGGGCTGAGCAGCATGCACGGCGGCATGGCTCGAACCCAGCGACTTGTCTGGATCCACGCTTCCCACGCTTCCCACTAGACAGACAAGGAGTATGAGTGATGCCAGGGCTAGGGATTTGCCGTTGAATCCCATTAGTACCGTCCCGGCAATTCCTTGGGTGTGGAGGTCAGTTCACGATAGAGGCGGTGAAATTCTTCATTGGTCAGGCCCGGGTCTTGGAGCTTGGCAAGAGTAGTCTCGTCGATGGGGTACTCGACCGTGTCGTCGAAATTTGACGAGGCAATAGTGACGAACCTGGGAGGAAAGAGCCGCTCCGGCAACAGAATACCCACACCAAGATTGTATTTCACCGCCAGCCGGATGGCCTCTCTCGCATTGTCGGCCGGTACATCGCGTCCCAAGCCGATGTTCTGCGGCGGCTGGCCGCGCTTGACAAATTGAAAATGCACATTGGTCATCCCGGCATGCGCGAATTCTTCGGTGAGGGCAGGCACTTGATTCTTATACTGATTGGCCAGCACGACTTCCACACGGCTGACCGGCGGAATGGAGGGTCCTTCCGCTGAAACGGACAGTCCTGGCAGCACCGCAGAGGTCGTGAACGCAATGGCAAGGATGCGTCGTGACCATTTCATGGGTTCACCCTGAAACTGAATTCCGCGGCAGTCGTCCCCTTTTCCGCGACCGTCACGGTACGTTCCTGCTCGCCTAACATCGGATGCCAAGCCTTGATGCGATAGGTCCCCGCCGGAAGGTCAGGAATCGAGAAGGTCCCTTCGAGGCCGGTGACGGCGTAATACGGATTCTCCACGGCCAATCCATGCCCTTGCATGTACGGATGCATGCCGCATTGCATGGTCACACCGCGGCGGTTCGCCGTAAAACGGATCGTATCGCTGGTCCCCGATTTCGTCAGAGCCGGGCGGTGGAACATGATGTAGATATGCTCACGCTCCCGTTCGTAGAACTGCAAGTCGTGCGAGACCGAGTCCAAATTCTTCACGATGAGCGGATGGTGATCTCGCACCACGGAGACGAACGGCACGAATTGGCAGATGTTCGCCTCGAGCCGTGTCTCCTCGAACGCAAACGGCTTTCCCTTTTCAACCCCTTCTATCGTCACGACCACGTCTTTCAATCCACCTTGCGCCCCCACGTTCACCTGCCGCAGCTGCCGATATCCTGTCCCGTCGGACAGCGCACCACAATAGACGCGATCAGGATAGCGCCAGAGTTCAAATGCGGTGGGAACCGGGACATCCCCGACAAAGGTAACGGTGCCCGTCACTGTCCCGCCGTTCGTCACACCTGTCTCTTCATAGGCCGAGACGGCCGTCGGCACAATGATCGAGCAGCCCAGCACGAGCACGATCCAGAAGGTAGCACTCATCTTTCGAGGCTTCAGCATGATGATCAAATCGGGCGTCGCGCCCATGGGGGAGCAACGCTCCCCCATGCGTTGTGACGCGGCTTATTGTCCGATCGTCGACGTCCGAAACAACTCCCCGCCGTTCTCCTGTTCCGCGTGCTTCGTGGGCGGAACCTGGGCATGAGCGGGAGAATCCGTTGATCATCGATCGGCATCACCTTGAACAGTCCCCACTGCCCGGCGTTCGCAAATGCCGGCCGTTGGTTTTTCCACAGATAGTCGCCGACGATCTTGTTCGGACCTCCGGCTCCACCGGTGAGATACGCATTGATGACCTCGGAGCCGCCGAACTCCATGGTGCTGACCTGATCGGCGCCCACCATGTAGGGCTCATGCGGCCACTCGTGACCGTCGACCGTAAACAGCTGAACCTGCTCGCTGAACACGCCCAACACATGGATCGCCACCGGATCTCCCACATGGGCCTGCAGGAGGGGCGTGGACAGCGCGTCGCCGGTCTTTACACAGCTGAAGACCTCCGACACTTCGCAGCCTTTCTCGACCCGCCAGGCGGTCGGTTCGGACCGATAGTTCACCGCCGTGATGCCGGCCACCTGCTGGATGTAGGGCATGAAGCTGACGCCCACGATATTGTCTTCATCCTGGAACATCAGCGAGAAGTCGCGGTAGTTTTTCCGGTTGTCATTCCCGGGGATCGTCCGATCCACGATGACGTCCGCCCGCCAGCTGCTCTTCATCGTGATATCGTCGCCGGTGACCGGATCGCGATAGCGTGATCCCTTCGGTCCGACGATGATGGATCCGAACAAGCCCGTTCCGCGGATTCTCCACGACGTTGCCCCAATCTTGAATCATGGCGGCCAACTCGCCGTACTCCGGATGCGCGTAAAACGTGTAGGTCTTGCTCTCTCCGGGTCCGATCGTCTGATCACCCGGATTGTTGCCGACATTGGCGCCGAACGAATCTTTCGGATCGAACGCCATCATGTCCACGTGGAAGCCGGCGCGCTCCTTGGCCATTTCGTTCTTCAGATTGATCTTGATGCAGTCGCCGACGTTGACGTGCAACGTCAAGGGCTGGGACTGCAGTTCGCCGGCCTTCACGCGCCCGCGATCGCCGTCCAGCACGTACATCTTGCCCTGCTCGTTCCCGAACACCATCTTGCGCTCCAGATCGACTTCCATGACGCCCGGCGCCCCTTCATGGTACCGGATGTTCTGATCGATCGCCGAGACGTTGAAGGTCTTCACCGGAGCGTCTGCCGGACAGACCGACGGCGCGGATTTTTGAATCTGCTCACGGCCGGGCAAGGGCTTCAGATCTCCTTGCAGTTCATCGAAGACCCGGAACAGTCCCCAGCTGCCTTCCGCGAAGTGAGACGCGCGGCCGCTGTAGTAGAGGTAGTCTCCAGCCTGTTTTTGCGGTCCACCTGCTGCGGGAATCGCCGGATCGTAGCGTTCGCCGATGGCCAGGTGAATCGTGCTGCGCGGCATGGCCGTCGTGCCATAGCGTTCCATCGGGAACCAATGGCCCGTCACATGCCACGTATGCACTTCGTTGGCTGATCCCACCAACGCACGCACCAAAATCGGATCACCCAGATACGCCCTCAGCAGCGGCGTGCCAGGGTCTCCGTGGATGCCGGATACAAAGAGCTTCGACGCATCTGGATTATTGGCCAAGCGCACGCTCAGCGGTTCGACCCGCATGCTATAGCCGCTTCCGGTCGTCGCTTCACCGCCGTTCAAGAACCACATGGCGGACTTATTGATCCGCTCGGGGAACTGATGCGAGGGAGGCCCATCGACCGTTACCGCACCAATTCTGGCCTGTGGATTGTCGGTCGTGATCAGCTCTGCCGCTGCGCGCGTTGCTGTCCATGATATGCATCATGACTTCCCGGAAGCTGCCCCGGATTTGCGCCGACACCGGCTCCAAGGTATGGATGTCGGCGATGGGGCCGCTCCGGATTTCTTTGCCGGTGACCGGGTCATGATAGGTCGACCGTGGCGGCTCGGTAATGAACGCCGAGAACAGCCCGTGTCCCCAGGTATCGGTGCCGAACACATGGTCGTGCCAGTACACCGTCCCGAAATCCGCATCGACATACCAGCGCTCGCGGATGAACTCGACGCTCGCGATGTCGTTCTTCTTGTGCGCATACTTCAACGGCGCGTCGAAGGTGACGGTCTTGCCCTTGATCTCCTTGATCCGTGCCACTTCGAAATACTTCGGATCGTCCATGCCGACGCCCAGCTCGATATTGGGATGAAACTTCGACGGATTCGTTCACCGTGATGCTGCGTGCACCGGCCTTCGTGTCGGCCAGTCAGCACCGTGTTGCCCGGCAAGGGCATGCCTTTGTCGGGTTGCGGATCTTTCAGCATCGTGAAGGCGCGCAACGACATGTCGTAGGAGAATCCGATCGTCGGACCATCAGACGCGCTGGTGTCGAACTGGAAGAAATGCGGATGGAGATTGATCTTGTTCGCCCATCCCGTCCGCGCGTCGTCCGGGATTTCGTTCTTGTAAGATGACGTCGACGCAGTCGTAGACGTTGCCGCGGATCACAAGCGGCACCTGCTTCTTGGGATTCTTGCGGACCTCTGCCTCTTCTTCGTGGAGCACGAAGATCATGCCGATGGGATCCACGATCGCCGGCGGACTTTGGCGGTCGCCGGCTTCAGCGTGATCGGCAGGGTGATGGAGTGGATCGTGTAGAACTTGCGCGGAGAATTTTCCGGACAAAGGCTCCACGGTCCCTGCTCGCCCGGCTTTGCCTGCTCCGTGCTGCTGCGTGCCGTCCTCCCGGACACGGAAGGGCTCGAGCCACGGCGCTCCGCCATGATTCGGCGCAAAGGGCGGCCGCTTGCCGAGATGCGGACGCAGCCATGGGAACGCCAGTTTGCCGGTTTGCGGATCGAAGGTGATCGGCGGGCGCTTCAGCGGGGTGGGTGATTCATAGTCCGCCCACTTGTGCGGGGTCTCCGGCTCGTTCAGCGCCGTTGCGCCCTCCCACTTCCAGTTCACGACCGTCGCGTCATGGGCTTGAGCCTGCTTCACTTGATCTTCGGTCTTCCCCGGAAACCCCTGCGGCGGCAGCATGTACTCGACCCAATCCTTGATCGAGACCTTGACCGGATTGGCTTTCCAATCCGTCTTCTCCTTCGTGATCTCGTACTTCTTCCCACCGTACCAATCCACCGTCGTGCCGACGAGTTTGTCGGACGAGACGGCCAGTTTAATCTTTCCCTTGCGGTCCGGCAGCTCGACCAGCGGCTTCATGACGTCGGTTTGGAAGCCCGGCGCCTGCAGGGTGTTGTACACACGCCAGAACCCCCACATGCCCGTCACATAATGCTGCGGAATATGGCAGTGGAACACGAACTCTCCGGCCAAGGCTTGCAAACCGCCGGACCCGCCTTCGATCACCTCATCGTAGATCTCGGAGGGACCGATCGATTGCACATCAAGCCGGTCGGACGTATCGCTGATCGGCGGAAACTTCACGGGACCGTTCTTCGACAAGGTCGGGATCGATCTTGCTGGTGCCCGGTTGTCTGGCCCAACGGATCGAGCCCCCATGCAATGATGGGAGTGCACGATCTCGGATCCGCCGACCATCCGGAACTTGGCCGGATCGCCGATGTAGGAGCGCGGAATGGTCGTCGCCGGATCGCCGAACGTATAGGATCCGTAGCCCTGCGATTCGTCTGAGAATCCGACCAGATGGCCTTGCAGTTCCAATCTCGTGCCATGCGGTTCGCTGCGATAATTCAAGAGGCGCGCCGCCGGCCGATAGGTATCGGTGTGTGCATCGCGCTGAGGCAACATGTCGCCCTTGCGGTTCAACAGACGGAAGGTTTCGTCACCGGCCTCATGATAGAAAATCACGAATTCGCGGAAATCGGAGCCGTTCGCAACGTCGATCATGGCCTCCCAGCCGCTCTTCATTTCTTCTGCCGTGAAGGGGCTCAGATAGCGGGACCCGCGCGGCTCGACGACGAGCGACCCCAACATGCCGAGGGAGTACTGGTCTCTCGTCGCGTGGCTGTGAAACGCGCGGCCGCCCTCCTGGAGATCAATCGGGATATACCATTCGAATTCGCCTGTTTTCCCGGTTGCCACCAAGGCATCGGGATTGTTGGCGGTCGCCGGCTTGCCCGGTTTTGGAGACCAGCATTTGAGAGCCATTGACAATGATGTTGGTCGGCTCGTCGGCAATGTCGTTTTGCAGAGTGATCCGCAAACAATCTCCCTGGTTGGCCCGGATCACCAACGGCTGAATCAGGTCGCCCTGCAAGCCGTTGGACACCGCACCGCCGGCAAACGTCGGATCCTCGCTCTCCCGCGCCGCCTTGTTCTTTTCTTCCTCTTCACGAATCCCAGGCACATTTTCGGTCAAGGCGTACATGTATCCCGGATAGAAATCGCCGAAGCGATTCACGGTGATTTCGACATTGATCGCAGTGATATCGAACGCGCGGACCGGTGCGGTCAGGGGGCAACGGGCTCCCTGCGACACTTTCACCTTGTCGGGATCTTCCGCCACCAGCAGGACGCCCTGTTGCATCGCGTGGGCGCCGGCTCCCTGGAAGGGTCCTTTCGTCTGAACTTCCCGCTCGATCTGCTCGATGGCTTTCGACATCTTGTCCTGCAACACCGGTCCTGCTTGTGCATGGACGGGCGTCGCCACATCGGCATGCTGATCTTCTGCGACATGAGCATCGTGCAGCATCGCGGCCCATGCCGACGTGCTCATCAGCACAAGACCTGCCGCCAATCCCGCAACCCCGTAGCGGATGTGACTTATTGACGTTCCCATACTTGATCCTCCTCAATCACACTGGCGATGGCGCGACAGGCGCCGTGCCGTTCCAATTATTAAAGTCTGGCAGAGGCCATTGATGTGGAGGGATCGTCAGGAGGCCAGTCCATCTGTCCCACTCCTCTGCCAGACAGCTCGTACGCGCAGAACGCTCCCGCAAAAACCGTCTAAAAGAGAGCAAGACCCGTTCCGATACCGTTCGGCGTTGGATGGGACAGTTTTATGGGGTTTTTGGATGATGGGTCTTGTGAGAACAACCCGGTGATGGGGCACTGACGCCCCACCGGCATTGGAAACAACAGCAAACCGCTTGTACTGGCGAGTGATTGTGAGCGCTTGCGGCGACTGAAGACGAATGGGGCGTCTGCGCCCCACGAGATGGAAAGAGCAGAGAGGACCAACAAGACTTAAAAGGCGCCGCGCAGTCCGTGCTTTTTCACCATGCGTTCGATCGTCTTTCGATCGACGCCGGCTTCGCGCGCCGCCCTGCTCATGTGTCCCTCATTGCGTTTCAGCAGATCCAGAAGGAAATTCCGCTCAAAGGCCTCGACGGCCTGCTGCTTGGCCTGTTTGAAGGAGCCCGATTCCGAGGAGGTCGAATCCTTGTCGGCCAGAGCTTGCAGTCGATCCGACAGGTGGGTGCTCATCACGGTGTGGCCGTCAACCAGCACGGCCGCTCGTTCCATCACATTCTGCAGTTCACGCACGTTGCCCGGCCAGCCATAGCGCATGAGCAGATCGGCGGCCGAGGGATCAATTGCGGGGACCGATCCGCTGTCCGTCTGGACCCGCTGGACGAACCGCGTCACGAATTCGTTCGCCAAGAGGAGAATATCGCCTTCCCTCGTACGAAGAGGTGGGAGCGACATGGAGATAACGTTGAGCCGATAGTAGAGATCTTCCCGGAAGGTGCCTTTCCGGCACAAGTCCTCGAGGTCCTGATTGGAGGCGCCGATAACCCGGACATCGACGTGAGTGAACCGCGTTCCGCCGACCCGGCGCACCTGCCGTTCTTGAAGCACGCGCAAAAGCCTCGCTTGAAGATTCGGACTCATGCCGCTCACTTCGTCGAGAAACACGGTCCCGCCATGTGCGATCTCGAAGAGTCCCGGTTTGGCCGCGTGCGCTCCTGTAAAGGCCCCTTTCTCATGCCCGAACAATTCTGACTCTAACAGCGCGTCATTCAGCGACACGCAATCGACCGGGATGAACGGCTGTTCGGCACGACGGCTCCGCGCATGGATGTACCGTGCCAGCATCTCCTTTCCGGTGCCGCTCTCGCCGTACACCAGCACGTTGGAGTCCGTCGGAGCCACGCGGTCGGCGAGTGCAAGCACCGCTTTCATCGGCGCGCTGCTTCCGACGATCTGGACGCCGCCGTCGAGCGTGGACGCCGACGGACGCGGCATCGACGCCGCCCGTGGCGTGCCATCACTGCCTGCTCCGGCAGCGAACGCGCGGCGCACCACATGGATCAATTCCTCGCTCGTGAACGGCTTCGTGATGTAGTCGAAGGCACCGTATCGCATGGAGGTGACGGCGGTCTCGATCGTCGCATGGGCGGTGACCAGCACGACCTGCACGGCAGGATCCAGGCGCTTCGCAGCGGTCAACACCTCGATGCCGTCCATTTTGGGCATGCGGAGATCGGTCAACACGAGCCCAGGATGCTCGCGTTCGAGCAGTGCCAAGGCCTGACCCGGATTGGACGTTCCAATGCACTCGTACGGCACCCGACTCAGGATCCGTCTGCAATTCTCTAACGCATCCTCTTCGTCGTCCACGATCAGGATTTTGCCTGCGATTCCCACGATGTCCCTCTCGCAGCGGTCACGAAGCGTCCGACGGTCGGCAACACGACGGTGAAGATCGCTCCGCTCTCCCCGTTGTTGACTTCGATGCGTCCACGATGGTCCGAGACAATGCCGTATGTGAGAAACAGTCCGAGTCCCGTGCCCTGTCCGGCAGGTTTGGTACTGAAGAAGGGATCGAACACACGGTCGATATTGGAACTCGGTATTCCGGGACCGTTATCCGCCACACGAATTTCCACCCACGACTGCCCTTCCATCTCGATGACAGACGTCTGCACGGCAACCAAGCCGGCATTACTACGCGCACTGACCGCGTCGATGCCGTTATTGATGAGATTGAGCAAGACCGTTTCCAGCCGGTCTCGGTCACCCATAATGGGCGGCAATGACGCAGCCAGCGTGGACTCCAGCCGCACCGAGAGGGCGGAGGTCCGTTCGCCCGCCATGGAGAGACAACTACGCACGACACTGTTCATCTCGACTGGCTTGAGTGTGGAGACGGTGCCCCGGGAGAACGTCAAAATGCTTTTGGTCACCCGTGAGATGCGTTCGGCGTGCGAACGAATCGTCATCAAATCCCGGCGCAGCTCCGCAGACATCGGCAACCGCACCGCATCGTCTTCCATGCATTCAATGCGATTGAGAATGATGCCCAAGGGGTTATTGATCTCATGGGCGATGCCGCTGGCTACTTTCCCCAATGTGGCCAGCCGCTCGGCCAATTCCAGGCTCTGCATGTGCTTCGTGATCTCCTGCGTTTTCTCTTCGACGCGGCGCGCCAGATCGCGATTCAACCCTTCGAGCTCAGCCCGAGACGCCTTCAATCGATCGGCCATGCGATGCACGGCCGCCGACAGACTCTCGAACTCGTCACCCGTCTTGATATTAATCGGCTCATCGTACGTGCCCTGACTGATCGCCTCGACTCCGCTCTGTAAGAGCTGAATCGGCCGCGCGATCCTGGCCGCCACATAGCGGCCCATGGCCCATAGCAGAACCAGCATCACTACGCCGATCGCCGCCAGATTTCTCACCTGATCGTGGATCGGCGCATAGCTTTCACCCGGCTGCTGCCTGACAAAGATGTGCCACGTATTATCCGGGAGCTTGAGCCCGTTGACGGGCGCGTAGCCCACAACCGTATCGGACGCCCCATGACCGTCGTCTTCCGCGATGGCCCATCCCGGATCGGATGACACGATCATCGCCATGAGCTGACTGGGAATGCGATGCGCCTCACGGGCGAGTATCGGACAGACCAGAGGCTGTCCGGCCGCATTGAACAGCATCGCGTGGCCGGTCTGTCCGATCTTGATCTGTGCGATCATCGCAAACAGGCCGTCGAAGCGATAGGAGGCGACCACGGCACCGATCACATTCTGTTGCCGGTCGTCCAGAATCGGCACCGCGATGTCCAACGTTTCATCCGATGCTTTGAAGGCGCCTTCTTCTGCGGGAATCAGCCCGCTCAGATAGACCTCTTCACCGCTGTTCCGAATGGCCTTCCACCACATCTCATCCCCAAAATAATAACGGTCAGGCTCGGAACTCGCCGCCACTAGCGCTCCGTGTTGGTCCACAATGAAGAGTCCGATGACCTTGTCGCCGTCTCGGACCTTGGTTTCGAAAAGGAATC
This sequence comes from uncultured Nitrospiraceae bacterium, assembly GCA_963730935.1. Classification (GTDB taxonomy): domain Bacteria; phylum Nitrospirota; class Nitrospiria; order Nitrospirales; family Nitrospiraceae; genus Nitrospira_C. The sequence continues at coordinate 1,772,160 of CAVSTP010000004.1, forward strand.
GTGAGAGCTCGGCATTCAGCAAGGCCTGTGCATGCTCACTGCCCTCGCTCCAGAGCTGCATGCGGGCCTTGATCAGGTGGGCCGCCTTTTCCTTGTCGGGCGGATAGGCGGAATTGGCGATTTCGACCGGCAGGCGCACACGCAAAGGCGCAGAGCCCAGCAGCCGGACGTTCCGCACCTCGCCTTGCACGAGCATCGTGACCTCATCGGCCGCCTGAACGGCGACGGCCTGGAGATTTCCTCCAATGACATCGCGCAGCGATCGCATTCCGGAGACATAGGCCAGCACCAAACCGATCACCAGCGGAATACACCCCACCAGGACGATGGCCCAGACGATTCGTCCACGAATGGTTCGGATTTTCACGTTGGTCCCCATTATTTGCCGCGTCATTGTACGCAACAGACACGTGAAAACTCTAGGCCTGCATAAAATCGTCGGTTTCGAAGGAAGTACAGAAGAGGTGGCGAGGTTTTCAAGGCACCGCGAGCAGTGAAGACAATAACAAAATTGGTGTCGTCCGATTTAGGACAAGTAGCAAACGTGACTGCTTTCTGCTGACAAATCCAAGAAAGGCAACTGTCCGACGTCGATTGGTTCAATTGGGAAGACAGTCAACCCACACCAAGCGGTTTCTACATTCATCCGCGCTATCATGTACTTCATTACTTCGCAGGGTGCAGGTCAATGACACTGCCTGCTTCGTTGACTTCTGCCGTTACGAGAGCTCCGTCTAGGACCAGTGTCAAGGGGAGATGGAGGGCAAGAATACAGAGTCTGCCTGGAGTGGACCTAGGTGTGATCAAGTTGGCAGGACAGAGGGGAGAGCTTTTTGCCGTATCAATTTCACTGAAGCCACAGCCCGCTGAACGGCATCGTCCAGTTGCTCAGCCGAAGTACTTTGTTTCACCAACCAATCCAACAACGCGGGCGGCGGCAGGATCTACGTAGTTCTACTGGCATCCCCAAGGGGAATTGAGGGTTTTATTAAAGGCTTTTCAGGTCCTTGAGCCATCCCTTCTTTTGCAGGGATAGTGCTGGCGGCTTGAGCCAAGGCCACACACGCCGTTAGCAGGAGCCCGGTCGGCGCTCCTCGAACTCGACCACTCCTCGTCTTCGATCGAGTTCAATCAGGCAACACTCATTCAACATTTTGCGAAGCTGCTGGCGTCCGCGTTGTACTCGGGACTTCATGCCGGGGACCGAAAGGCCAAGCTCGCTAGCCGCTTCTTGGTTGGTCAGCCCTTCCAATTCCACGAGTCTAATCGCCTCTCGATAGTCAGCCGACAAGCGGTCAATCATTGGCCGAAGACAGTTGGAAAGTTCGTACTTAGCTTCATTTTCGTCCTCTTCAACGGCCAGTGCCTGCTTATCTTCCTCAATCTCTGTCGCCAGACCGACTGGCAATTCTCTCTTCCGCTCTGGTGAGCGGTAATGATCGATGATGGCATTGCGAGTGATTTGAAAAACCCACGATATCATGCGATCAGGGTCCTTAAGGCGATCGATATGCTGATGAACACGCAAAAAGACCTCTTGCAACAAATCATCCGTTTCCGCCGCATTGTGCGTGCGTTTAGCTATGAAGGCTCGGAGACCATCATGGAGCTGTTCCCACATACTGGACGTGGTGTTTTCCATTTTCATCTCCAGTCGGTAGCGCCGGCTGCGCACTAAGACGCAGCCGCTCTAAGCTACTCTACTCCTTGGACGTTGAACAGGTGGGAAGGCCTTTGGCAGCTCTATTGGGGATGCAGCACCCCGTGCTTGACAGAGGTCCCTCCACCGGAAGCTGCTCATGCACTGTGAAGACTTCCCACGCGTTGCCATCTGGATCAGAAAACCAGAGTTTATCCTGGCGAGCAAAGCAACAGGCGGTGTTCTCCTCCACCCGTTCCAGGATGCCTTGTGTCTGCAGACGATCTTTCCACATGGCAATTTCGTCAACGGCTTCGACTTCGATCCCCAAGTGGTCGACAGAGCTGAGTCGCCCGGTCGAGGAGACCAAGGAGAAGTTTAAGGCGGGCTGGGTCAAATTGAACTTGGCATAATCCTCTGTCTGCTTCTGCGGTGCTACCCCAAACACTTCTTGATAGAACGCAACTGATGCCGGAACACTGCGCACGTCGAGCGAAAGATGTGGTCTCACGGCGCTCTCCCTTCCTTGACCTTGAGAAGGCCCCATTACCTTCTTACTGTCATAGACGAGTCATCTAGGAAAGGGATGCACCGCAGGCTTGACATATCAACATTTGTTGATTTATCTTAGCGGACATGGTGGCAGCAGTCGCCTCTCGCATTAAAGCCAGCGCTGTATTTCACGCGTTATCGGATCCCACCCGCCTAGAGCTCGTCAATCGTCTCGTTGCCGGAGAGCAGTGTGTCTGCGAATTGACAGATGCATTAAAGACCGGCCAATCCCGACTTTCTTTTCATCTGAAGGTCTTAAAGGAGTCTGGTCTTATTCTGGATCGTCGAGAGGGACGGTGGATGTATTATGCCCTCAACGAGGAAGCCTTTGAAGAACTCGAAGAATTGATTCGCACCTTAAAGAAAGGGGCATTGTTGGGTCAGTCGGCCAGACGTCGCTGTTAGTTTTTTTTCCTTCAATGCATCAACAATTGTTGATGCAACAGGTCAAAAGGGATGCTCATGGAACTGGCATTCGAGACATCGATCCCTGTTGTGGCGAAAAAACGGCTCAATCTATTTGAACGATATCTGACCGCATGGGTCGGTTTGTGTATGGTCATTGGCGTATTGTTGGGCCGGTGGTTCCCCAACCTGGTCGCCACGATGCGCAGCTGGGAGTTCGAGGAAGGAAGCCACATTAACCTGCCGATCGCGGTACTCATCTGGCTCATGATCATCCCCATGATGATGAAAGTCGACATGACTGCTCTTCGGCAGGTTGGGCGGAAACCGACGGGGCTGCTTATCACGCTCGTTGTGAACTGGTTGGTTAAACCGTTTTCCATGGCATTCCTTGCCTGGCTCTTTTTTCGATATGTATTTTCAGCGTGGATTATGCCTTCCGAGGCCGATCAATACATCGCCGGATGCATCATTTTGGCGGCAGCTCCTTGCACAGCAATGGTATTTGTGTGGAGCTATCTTACCGATGGTGATCCCGCCTACACCCTCGTCCAAGTCACGGTCAATGATCTCATCATGCTGGTTCTCTTCGCGCCGATTATTGGATTCCTCGTCAGTGGAGCGTCTTCGCTCACCGTACCCTTCGACGTGATGTTTTACTCGGTCATTGCCTTCATCGTGATTCCTCTCACAATAGGCACAGGCTTACGGGCCTGGGTCATCAAACGCCATGGCAAGGCCTGGTATGAGAAAGAATTCCTACCAAGGTTCGCCCCAGTCACGATCGTGGCGTTATTAGCCACGCTCGTTCTAATCTTTGCCTTTCAAGCAGACAATCTCATCTCAAAAACGTGGCATGTGGCGCTGATAGCCATCCCCATTCTGCTACAGGTCTATGTGAATGCGTCACTGGCCTATTGGTTAATGTGGTGGCGACGAGTGCCACACCCCGTGGCTGCTCCTGGCGCACTCATCGGTGCGAGCAACTTTTTTGAATTAGCAGTAGCAACCGCCATCGCGCTTTTTGGACCAGCGTCTGGCGCGGCCTTAGCGACCGTCGTCGGTGTCCTCGTCGAAGTACCTGTGATGCTGTCTGTGTGTGCCGTGTGTAATCGGACCAAAGAGTGGTTTCCACCGGAAGTAACGCCATGAAAAAGAAGGTACTGTTTCTCTGTACTGGCAATTCCTGCCGGAGCCAGATGTCAGAAGGATGGCTTCGGCGACTCGCCGGAGATCAATTTGATGTTGTGAGTGCTGGTACACATCCTGTTGGGCTCAATCCGTATGCCGTTGCAGCTATGCAGGAAGTTGGTATCGATATTTCCAATCATGTCTCCGAACGGGTGGACCCGTATCTAGGCCAAGAATTTGATTATGTGATTACGGTGTGTGACCGTGCACAGGAAAACTGTCCGACCTTTCCTGGGGCTTCCAAAATGTTGCATTGGAGCTTTGAAGATCCGGCAAAGGCTACGGGTTCATACGAGCAGCAGATGATCGTCTTTAAGAACATCCGCGATGAAATCGAAGAACAAATTCGGCGCTTTATTACAGAGATTGGGAGCTGACGGATCTACGTAGTTCTACCTGGTGCCCCCAACGGGAACAATCAAGCCACGGAGCACCCTCTTAGCTTCTGATGCAGACACCCTCCTCACCCCCATCCCCGCATGTAACGAAGGAGCACGCCGTTAAGGCGCGAACCGCGCTCCTAGACCTCGTGGGCTGCATCATTGATCTACTAGCCAAGCATGACAAGACAACAGCAGATGCACTCCGTCGGTATGCGGACCAATTTGGGCGGCTAGAACAACTAGATCAAGAGGCGGGAATGCCGTCGCGATCCAAGGCGATATGAGCAAAGTCGCCGAAGAAAGGAGCAATTATGAGCACCGCAAATCTCCAGCAACGGCGTCCCAGCGCCGAACAGCGATTGAAGGAACTTGGCATCGAGCTTCCGCCGCCTCCTGAGCCGTTTGGCATTTATGTGGAAGCTGTTCAGACAGGCCATCTGCTTTTTTTGACTGGGATGCTTCCGACGGCAGGCCGCGAGGCCAAATTCACTGGGCGCGTCGGCGCTGAGCTCGATACAGAAACGGGCCGCAAGGCGGCTCACCTCGCGGCGCTTAATGTCCTCACTGTCGCGCGGGAGCATCTGGGATCGCTCGACAAAGTGACCCGCATCGTCCGGCTTGGCGTTTTGGTGGCCACTTCGGGAGATGTTCGCGATCAGCCGAAAGTCGCTGACGCCGCTTCGGAATTGTTACAAGACGTCTTCGGAAACGAGAAGAACCCCTCCCGTCTGGTGTACGGCGTCGCAAGTCTTCCGCTAGGGGTCCCGGTCGAGCTGGAGGTCATCTTCGAGGTGACGGACTAAAGGCGCGGCGAGCAGCGTTGGCATCTCGCGAGCTGACAGGAAGTATTTTGAGCATTGACAACCTCTGATCATCGACTTCTGAGGTCCAAATCCCTTGTTCGATTCTAGGTTTCTTGACATCTGAAAGAATTTGAACCGATCAGTGGCGGAGGACCGCGTGATGAGGCTTTCCCCCCGGACGTCAACGCTCCATTAACATTCAACGTCTGCAAGAATAATCTCTTTCCTTTGGCGGTCAGCCGCGCTGTGTCACCTTGTCTCAATGATCCGATTAACCGGCAGACCCCTCACTAGAATTTTCCCTAGTTGGGAAAAACAAGTAGCCAGGATTAGATTCAAGAGTGTGAAGGAAAAGCAGCTCCTCAGTCTGCCTGGTCTGGCGGTTGGAGCCTGTCAGCCAACCAATCGTGTATTGATCCGTCTTAAGCCGTTCATGCTGGCAGTCATTCTTCTCCTAGGAGGACTTGTCGGATTCCCCGCACCTTTAAAGTCAGATTTGAAGAGCCCGCCCACGTACAGCAAACAGGAGATCCGCCGTGCCGTTACCGTCTACGCCAAGCTCTATCGTTTAGATCCCGCACTGCTGCGAGCCGTCATCAAGGTGGAGTCGAATTTTCGGCAGGATGCCATCTCGCGACGAGGGGCCGTGGGCCTCATGCAGCTTATGCCGCCAACGGCGGCTAGACTTCAGGTGGCTAACATCCATGATCCACTTCAAAATATCCAGGGAGGCGCGAAGCACTTACGGCATCTATTGGATTTCTACAATGGAAATCTGCGGCTGGCACTCGCAGCGTATAATGCAGGGGCCCATCGGGTGAAGCGCGACGTACCGAGGATTCGGGAAACGAAGGTCTACATCCAAAACGTGCTTGCGTACTATCACACTTACCACCGTCACCATGAGGTCTCAATCGAACATAATAAAAAAAGTGGACTGAAGGCCACCAAACAAATCAAAGCTGGCGCTCATGTTACAGCTCTCACTTGACTTTCTCGGATCTACGTAGTTCTACCTGGTGTCCCCAACGGGAATTGATGGCTTTTGTAAACGGCTTAATCTCTCCGGAGCATGTCCTTCAGAGGATTCGTGAACGCCGCCTGATCTGCGGTTTACGAAATTCCGCAAAGCCAACCTCAGACATCCTAACCCCACAAGAAACTTCACCAGAGGATGCAGCCGATATGGGGGCAGAGGGAGCTGATTTGTCCTGTCCTGGTAGCGGCGTGGTAGCAGACCGAGACTGCGAGATTTGAAAACACTTGGGCCTCGAGACTATCGGGCGCGATCAGTTCAGACTCGCGGCAACATCCCGACCTTATTGACCCAAGTGTGTCTCATAATCCCCTCCTGTGGAGCGGGAACGAGCGAAGCATTCCCCAAGAAGCGTGTTCTAGATCTGACCTGGCGCTAATAGCGCAACGAGGTCCTCCGGAGCGCCCCGCCCCGACTTCACCAATAGATAGCGCGACTGAGCATAAGAGAAAAACGCGTTACGGCGATCTTGGGGGACGCCCAACAATGCGCTGAGCGAGGTTAGATATTCACCGCCGCCTTTGGCCATGTCCTGCTTTACGTTTTCAAAATTGAAGGCCACGAAGGCGATCACCTTTTGGTCTGCTTTTAGGACTCCGTCCTCGGTAAACCAACTACTCGGAGTTGTGGAGGAGAGAAAATCACTCGTCGAGCCGACAATTTTACCTACAGTCTCAGTCACAGTGCAGGCGGAAAAGGTCATGCACAGTAGTCCGGCCAGAACAAGATGTCTGATGATGAGTGATCTCTCTCGCATAAGATCCTCCTTCTCAAGAATCAGGGTGGACTGATTCCGAGCCATTCGAAAGCCTCTTCCGGCGTAACAGGTGTGGAACTCTACGTCAATCCTCGAAGGATGGATACTGTCAAGATTGACACTGCCAAAACTGACAGTTGTAACAATATACAGAGTCCTAGGACTGGCTTACTTACTCATTTTGAAGTCAGGCATGATCGTTGCCTTGTCGCGAACGCCTAAGTCCAATTCCTACCCGAGAAAATTTCCGTATACCTCGAGCTGGTCACGCGATTACGGGGAGCCTTTCCACGACATCGTGCGGCAACAGTGGACGTTTGGTCTCCAAGGAAGTACCTGCGAAATTGAAGATCACTACGTGGAACTGCCGCCTATTTTCGTTCATAGCCCTGCTGTTGGTAATCATTGATGCAGTCACGTTCGATGCATGGCTGTGTATCAACAAGGATTGTTAGCCCTAGACAAGATGCGGCGAAATGGAAATCAACGGATCATGGTTCAATATGTGAATGTGAGCGATGGTAGTCAGGCGGTAATTGGGAATGTCGAGAGTAGAAGTTAACGCTTTGACCTGCGGTTTACGAATTTCAGAAAGTCCAATCTTAGACACCTAACCCACAAGAAACCACAAAGGAGGCAGCCCCTGATGTGGCTACAGATGGGCCTGAGTTGTCCTGTCCTGGTAGCAGCGTGGTAGCAGGTGAAAAGGCGATTTTGAAGGAGTGACCTTTTCTCTAGGTCACACCCTTTCTACCTTGAAAAAAAAGACGGAGACCCAGACCATGACAATCCCAAAGACGCGATTGATGAGGGCGAGGTCGTGTGTGGTGCCGGGATTATAGAGATGAGCACAAATTATGAGCACGGTACAGCCACCGCCAATGCTCATCGTCAAATGCTTGATGTGTGACCAGCGGGTAAGCCCGAGCGGACCAGATATAACGTCCAGACAGTAATTTCAGACTGAGTGAGCATATCCAAAACGAATACAACTGCCTGATCGTTTTCCTGCGTCTGCTCCATATGCAGTCGTCTCGCTGTTTAGGGGCATGATGCACAGCCTGTCATAGGGGAATCAATAGGACCAAATGGGGTAAGGAAATACGTGCATTTAACGTGCATCAACTGGGCTCCGGAGCCATGCAACGAGCATCGTGCGATTAACTCCGAATTGTTACCTTGCTGGCTGGATCAGAGTATCCCGAGCCAGTGCTAGTCCAGAGAGGGCTTTTTGACTCAGAATCGCAGTGTCATATCGACGCCGACCATCGTCATCGCCTTTTCCGTACCGAGATCAAACGCTCCTCTGTTGAAGTTGCGATAGTAGCCGACTTCGGGGCGAATCATAACGACATCGTTCAGCTGATGGCTCAACCCGAGGCTGCCGCTGTAGTAGTGGCCTGCGAACCCTGATCGCGTCCCATGCTCGTCCCTCCACCACTCGTTCCGTACCGTGATATAGTCTCGCTCAGAAATTTGAAACATTGTGTAGTTGACGACCCCATAGGTTAGGGACAGGCCCGGTACGGTCGCCCCGATTCCGCCCCCGCCACCGAACGAGCGCGCCGGACCGATGCTGGGAGAGCCACCCACCGCCGCATCACGCTCCCACATATAATATCCCTCCGTCTTCGTATGAATTTCCCGTGTGAACCGGTGCTGCCATGTGCCCACAATGTAATTGAAATTAGTGTGTCCGAACGCCTGACCATCGAGTTCAAAATAGCGGTACTTCGCATTATTGATGGCGTTCAGGACTAAATAGAACGAATCGTTGTTATCCAAGGCCACCCAGCGCACGCCGACCATGCCTGTCGGAGTGGCGCCTTGATACCATGGGGCCATGTCCGTACCCGCATGCACGCCACCTTGGACGGTCCACTGCGGATTGAGCATGATGGTCGCCATCGCGCCCGTTTGGGTGTAGGTGTCATAGGTAAATAGGAGGGAGTGTGTTCCCAAGTAATTGTCGGGGGCAAATTGCGTTTCAATATCGGGCGTCGCGACCCAGCGGCCCACGCGGAGCACCAACCCCTGGGCAACACCGGGAATATAGGTATCCATGTAGAGTTCGCTGGGATCAAACCCATAGCGGGCATTGTGCTTGGCGTATTGGTTGTACAGCCAACCCCCGGCCGTCATATATCTGTAGTCAATGCCGTACAGCCCTGTGGCGCGGAATCCGAAGTCGACGTGATCGGTTCGTACGGTGTCCACCTCGCGCTCGATGCGGAACACAGCCTGATTTAACACGATGGAGTTGGGCATGATCCAATAAGACGTTGGCATATTGGAATTCTTGTTGGTGCTCCAGTTATACGAGCCGTTAATCCACCCGTATGTCCTGATCCTGTTTGATGTGAGAAAGTCTCCAAACGGCGCGTCTTTGAGGGCCCTCTGCAATGGGTATTCTTTCGTGCTGAGTGGAAGGCCGAGGACCGGCGCGCCTTGGTATTCCGACATGGGAAAAGGCGGCGCATCCCACGGAGACGGCAACGCCCGGCGAGGCAATTGTTCCGAAGCTGGAGCCGTACCCTTGAATTCATCTGCATAGGCATCAAAGAGTCTATTGCCCAACCAGGAAGGCACTTGATCTGTTTTCGCTTCAGTCTTTTGAGCACCTGCCATGGACGACATCGCCCACATGGCCACCGCCGCGCATGTACTTGCCAGCACCAGTGGTCCAAGGGCCATAGAATCCGTTTCCAGCAATTGTTGGTGATCGATAGGCAACTGATGACTGTATCTGAGGCTGTGTTAAAACAGTGTTTATCCCGCAGCGTGCCCCATCAAAATTTCATAAAAAATCATCTCTAGGAGTGTGGCCTGCCAACGGTGGGACGCACTATCGAGCTCGTGACTCGTGGAGCGAATGTTGCTTGGCGGATGCACTCAAGAACTTCAGTTGGTGACGTTCACATGAAAGGTGGCTTTTTGCTGAAGGGTAGCGTGGAGATTTGAGCGGAAGAGTAAATGAACTTCTCTTCACTGAGTACGATGTCAATGCCAGGAGTGCCGAGCGGAAGAGAGTTACCTGATAAGCTGAAAAGGGACGTCTGTCAGGACAACACGATCCTTGAAAAGAAGGGCGGTTTTTAACAGCAGGGCGCGCTGACTATGTAGCAGATTCTGCCACCACCTCGCTGGCAAGATCTCGGGTACGACCACCGTGACCCAACACTCAGGGTCTTTCTCTAAATGCTCCTCAATATAGGCAATGAGTGTTCTCAGAACAGAATGTTGTATTGCTGGCACCACAACTAAGGGAACACCGCAGCCCCACTGTGCCCATCGTGTTTCTATAACGGCTGTCTCTTCCCGGTTCATATCGACAAGCACCGCACGAACATTGCCACCTTGGCTTCGCGCATAATCCACTGCACGCACGACCGCTCCATTCACACCGCCAATCGGGATGAGCGTCAAGCTCCGACGAGGCCGAAGTGGACGGGCATTGCGGGTTAAAGCCACTTGTTCGCTCGTCGCGATGTAGTGGGAATGGATAGCCTGAAACATCAGAATCAAGAGAGGCAGCAGTAAGACCACGATCCAAGCACCTTGTGTGAACTTGGTGCTCGCGATGATGACGGTGGCAGTCGCCGTCGCGAATGCTCCAATGCCATTTATGGTAAATTTGTGCCTCCACCCTGGTCCTTGCTTCGTTAGCCAGCGTTTGACCATCCCCGTCTGGGAGAGCGTGAAGGAGAGAAAGACGCCGACCGCATACAAAGGAATGAGCGCGTGAGTCTCGCCTCGAAACAACACAATGAGCAAGCAGGATAAGCTACCCAAAATGATGATCCCGTTGGAGAACACCAGACGATCGCCCAGACAGGCCATCTGATGCGGCATATAGCCATCCTGGGCCAAGATACACGCTAAGCGCGGAAACCCGGCGAACGCGCTATTCGCCGCGAGGAGCAGGATTAACATGGTTGCACTCTGAATGAGGTAATAGAAGAATCCTTCGCCAAAGGTGAGCCGAGCGATCTGTGAGACCACAGTTTCATCATCCTTCGGCAGCACACCGAGCTGGAACGCCAAGATACTAATGCCCACGAACAAAGCTGCGAGAATTGCGGCCATGGCTAGCATCGTGAGCGCAGCATTCTTGGCCTCTGGCGCCTTGAAAGCCGAGACTCCATTAGAAATCACTTCGATGCCTGTTAAGGCGGTACATCCCGAAGCAAAAGCCCGTAGGATAAGGAACAAACTCATTGCGTCGACCGCTTGTCGGGCCGGCATCACAACAGCAGATTGATTATGGCTTTGGGCCAGCCCAACGCCGATCATGAGAATGAACGACGCGATAAACACATAGGTTGGCACTGCAAAGATTCGGCCGGATTCACGGACTCCGCGTAGGTTCAGAAACATGACACTTGCTATGGCGGCAATGCACAGTGCTTCACGGTACGGAAACAAGCCTGGAACTGCAGAAGTGAGGGCGGCAATGCCGGCAGCGGTGCTAACGGCCACTGTGAGAATGTAATCAATGATGAGGGCTGCTGCTGCCGTGAGTCCTGCCCACGAGCCAAGATTTGACCTCGCCACAATATAGGCTCCACCTCCGGCCGGATATTCAAGAATGATTTGTTGATACGAGAGGGTCAGAATGATGAGAAGTAGGACGATCGCGAGACTGATGGGGACTGACCACGTCACCGCGGCTGTGCCCGCCAGTACTAAAATAAGTAGGATTTCCTCCGTGGCATAGGCGACGGAGGATAGTGCATCGGACGAAAAAACGGCTAAGGCAATACGCTTGGATAGACGTTCATGCGCAGCCTGCGCGGTTTTGAGGGGATCGCCTAACAGCCAACGTTTTATCAAGATGGCCCCCGTTGGCTGAGCACTGTACCGAACCAGATATTAATACTGTGTAAAAAGCGCACTTCTTCTTATTAAAAGGCACCTACATCTCGTTACCAGCGATGGGTTATTACCGGGCGAAATGCAGCTACGCATACGGAGAGCCTGCGCTTGAAGATTTGTCGCAACAAAAAGAGGAGTAAGAGGCACGGATCCCTTGCAGGCCACCGGTTTCAAGATCAGTCTCTTGTCATAAGCTGCAGTGGCCTAGGCGGGCAATACTGCTGCGATCACCGTTCGGATCGTTCTTAGTAGCCGCCATTTCCGACCTACCGTCCGAGGCTGTGCAGCATGAAGCAAACACACAGCCGATCCTTCACGGATGGTGGTGGCAACGCTGGAACAGTGAGAACACGTCCACTCCGTATACTCAGCCCTATTGTTCATAACGCTAAGCCCCCTCTCTTGAGCCAGTACCGCCACAATCCTCGCAAACCCGCGCCACTGCGGTTCTGCTCCCTACGGGCAATTTTCCGAAAACCGATATCCTAAAGCTTCAGCGTGTGAAGAAGATTAGCAAGAGTACTATTGAAATCCCGCCGGGGCCAATGAAAAGGCATTCATGAAGGGGGGTGGGGTCGTAAAATTTCCCCCCGGGGTCACCTAGAAATGCTACACGGGAAAAACAAACGTTCGGTATCCAGGAGGCACCCACGAACCACGCACTACAAGCTTCGTAGTCGTGTTATTCGCATGTTCAAAGTGTCGGAATGTCTTCTTCAGCCATTGGCGAACTTAGTGCTCGTAATTCCAGCCCTTCTATCTCTTGTAACGTTCTGCCCGCAATACCTTGGAGATCCCCATACATACCGACCGTCGCTTGCATCACTCGATTTATCTGTTCTTCTCGCTTGGCCCATTGTTTTATAATCGCTTTTTTTTCTTTATTGAGATCCTCTTGCATAGAGGAGAAGGACTCGACGATGGCTTCAACTCGATGGCGGAAGCGGGGACCCGTCAGGTATTGATAGATCATCTCGGTCTTGGTTTGCCGACCTTCAGACGCCTGCCGCGCGCAGTTCACTTCAATCAACAAATGTCGCAGAGCAATGGCAACAGGTATGATCGCTCTGGGGTGTGTGACCCAAACGCCTTCGACAAGTTCGAATGTCTCTATACCTTTAGGCAAAGCATGACTGACAATTACAGCAATTTCAGCCTTTGAAATCCGTTGATCGTCACGAAGTTTAGAGAGCCAACTATCGCTCCAATTTTTTGTCCGTTTCGTTTCCCAAAGAATCGTACCACAAGGTTGTCCAGACAGACCCACAACATGATGGAGCGCATCGCCACCATGCTCGCCTTTTGGAACAGGACTAATCATGTCTAATGGGAATTTGACAGTTAGCAAGGACTCAAGTTCTAGTTCTTGGACTTCTCCTTGAAGTTGCTGAGAACCCTGCTCGGCCTTGCGCATCAGTTCTTCAATCTGTTTCTGCATTGAGGCGATCGTTTGCTCTTTTTCAAAAACTTTGAGTTTAAGCCCCTCCTCGGCTTCTTTCTTGGCCTGTTCTCGTATGGCAGAGAGCCCTTCATGGACTCGTTTTTCAACCGTCAGATCAATTTCTCTCTTCGCATCGTCCAACTCACGCTGCTTTCTAAGCAGATCGGCTTGTGCTTTCTGAGCCTCGGCTAGTTTGGCATCGCGTTGGGTGAGAACTTCATGCAGATCGGTAATTTCTTTTGCCTGTAGATCGAGATCGTGTTGTAACGCGACTTTTGCTTTTCTTGCTTCTTCGGCCGCGATCCTGCCGCGCTCCGCTCGGACTTTTTCGTCAACCTGTTCATCGAGGTGCTCTCTTGCTTTTACGATTGCGTCCTCTCGCCCACGAATCCCGGCTTCACGCTTGGCGATATCAATGTCCTTTTGAGTGAGACGTTTCTCATATTCATGGCGGGTGGATTCAAGAAGCGGTGCGGCGAGGGACTCTGTCAGCCTGATTTCCGTCTTGCAAGAAGGGCAGATGATGGTTGGTTCGTTCATAGCGTGTACCTCTCCCTATTTTCCACAAAAGCGGGAAAACAGGCCATATTGAGCCCCATTATATAGGGGTTCCATGTTCTGTCAATACGACATGTGGTAGTACATGCAGCTACAGTGAGGATGCTGGGGGATAACAAGCAAGAATGTAAGTTTCTAAATGAAGCCAACGGCTTGCAGGATAAGATTGCGCGTTTATAAGCGATGAAACCCGAAGCTCAAGGCCGAGGAAACCAGGAAGAAGGATTGACCTCAACACTTCTTAGTCAACATTGAAAGCTTGGTATCCCCAATAGGAACATGAGCCTTTCAATGCCGCATCTCGCCCATCTCGTCATCCCCTTTTCAGGAGAAATTAGGATGGCAGCCTGAAGAAGGGATTGGCCACTAATCTATGGGTAGAATCATCTCTCAGTATGAGCTGAGTGACCTGCCGGTTTACGAATTTCCAAAACTCCAACCTCAGACAACCTAACCCCACAAGAAACAACAAATCAGGATACTCCCGACCTGGCGCCTGATGGGGCTGAGTTGTCCTGTCCGGGTAGCAGCGTGGTAGCAGATGGACTTAGTGAGATAGAGGATGAATCTGGGGAAAAACGTAGAGCGTGGTGTACTCTCGTTTTAGGACGTGTAGTGCCCTAAAACGGGAGTGCGGACAACTTTCAAACGACGTTCCTCTCCTTCTCCGATCGTCAGGCTGCTAGCTTCCGCTCACCCCAGATGAAACTCACCTGGAAGAAGTTCACGTAGCTCGTCGGAAACTGTCCCGCGACCGCGCCTGCCAAGGGTCCGCGATTTTGGTTCACGGATAAGTCCCCGCCATAGGCCAATTCATAGCTGAACGCGACGTTGAGTTTGGGACTGGCTTGCCACTCTGCGCCCAGACCGAATCGGAATTGCTGGCCAACCGGCAGGGACACCGTATAGTTCTTGTTCGGAATCATAGAACTATCCCAGGCAAAGCCGGTATTGAGGAGCCAGGCCTGATTGATCTGATAGCGGTTTCCCAGCGCCACATGATAGGTATCCTGGTAATTGAGTGAGGTGGTTGTGCTTATCGTTGCGGGGGTGCCCGTCAGGCCAATTTCCACCTTGCCGAACTGACTCCAGTTCTGCCAGCCGAAATCCAGCATCATCGCCCAGCGATCCGTAAATTCGTGGTATGAACTCACCATCACTGATTGCGGTACTGTGACGCCCAGGTCAAGCTCATGGTTCAACTGCCCGCGGTTTTGGAGAGCGGTTCCAATGGCACCCGACAACCCGGTGAAGGCGGGGGTGGCTGCGAAATTAAGTTTCACCTGGGAATAATAGGTGACACCGAATCTGGTGCCCTTTCTGGGTTCGTAGAGCAGCCCGACATTTCCTCCTCCTCCGACGGTGGTGTCGTTCATTGCCATGTTCCCATCCGGGGCGTTGGGGTTAAGGATTGTATCCCGGTTGTTAATGGCGGCACTGTAGTTCAGATACCCGATCATGACGTTGGCTGCGACCCCGATTGACCATTGCTCATTAATGCGATAGCTAAGTCCTGGCATGACGCTAAGGCCGAGCAGAGTGTTATTCAAGGCGTAATAGCGGCCGACCCAGCCGGAGTCGTAACTCATGGCGAGTCCAAAATTCGAAAAGATGCCGAGTCCGATTTTGAAATCTTCCCCTAGACCGTGCACATAAAACATGCTCAAGGCCGGAAGGACGCCGATCGGATTACCGCCGCTGTTTCCATCCACCGTCGTTCCGGCGGTGGGAGAGAAGGCGACTCCCGCCTGCAGCAATTGCGCTCCACCCTGAAACTGGTTGCCTTCGAGCCGGCTCATGCCGGCGGGATTCTTGAGCAGCGTCGCGGGATCCTGCGCGCGGGCGGCCCAGCCGGCGCTGGCCAGACCGACATCTGCCGTCGCGATCTCGTAGAGCGAGAGGCCGCCTGCTTCGGCCGTGGATATGAAAAATGTGATGAGGCTGCAGACGGTCAGCACAAATCTTGTTGCTCGTGATTTCATGCTCGGACGTCTTCTGGATGAGCGGCATTCCCCCAGCCCAATCCTAAGACGGGCCCCCAGCCCACACGTTGGTGGTTGGCGGGCTTGCAACCCCACCGCTAAGTGCATTGTTGTACCGGCCTCGTTGCGAACGCATGGCGCGCCGATTCTGGTGACAGGAAGTCTTCCATACGGACG
Source organism: uncultured Nitrospiraceae bacterium (assembly GCA_963730935.1). Classification (GTDB taxonomy): domain Bacteria; phylum Nitrospirota; class Nitrospiria; order Nitrospirales; family Nitrospiraceae; genus Nitrospira_C. The sequence goes on from CAVSTP010000004.1 coordinate 1,787,959, forward strand.
TTTTGCCATCGAAGTGATGGTGTTCATCAGCATCAGCCTCCTTTGTTTTGTGAATCGTCGTCCTTGTGTTCCAGAGGACTGTATAGGCTATATAGCTTAAGGTTTGTCGTCTCGGAACGGTTCACCACATTATGTCTCGTACCTGCCGGAATGCCGACCCGTCTGAGACGGCCTGTGCCTTGCCATCGAAAATGATAGAACCTTCGCCGGCCTCAAAACGTTTGAACCGCTGGAATGATACGTGTGTCTCTTAGCAAAATCGAGGGATACTATCGTGGCTTAAGAAGTGGCAGAACTATTTCGCCCGATGTGGTTCCATCGGTTATTCATCTGTATTTGACTTTTCTGTAATTGGATTGAAAAGAAACCGATCGAGCCTGATAGCGGTCTTAGTCTGGAGTGGAATGTTTTCAAATCTCGCACCTCCGAAACAACACCTTTGTTGCTGCTGTGCTGCAGGGCAAACATGGGAAGCCGCGTGTGGCCCGTGGGGAGGGTGCGCCGATTAGGTAACGGTCAGACTTCGGAGGGACGGTCGACTATAGTCGGCAACTGGGTGGCCAGCGCGACGAGCTGCAGTCAAATTCAAGGATGCGAAAACGCAAAGTCTGGTGGGGTTGCAGTCTTCTGGGGTGAAGGAAATTTTCAAAGCTGAATACAAAGCTGGGATGGTGACAACGGCGCCAACCGACGCTCCTGCGCAGCCGGCGGCGACCGCTGCGCCTGCTCTCAAGTAATGAGCGTATCTGTGGATCAGCGCGGAGCAGCCCGGATGGATGGCGTCATATGGTTCATTGGTCCGCTGTCCTGTTAGCAGCGTGGGAGCAAACTGGGGAGTGTAAGGCTGCCAGATTTGAAAACACTACGGCCCCGAGACTATGGGGCCTGATCAGCAGACACTGTTTCGGTGTCCATCCCTTTCAGATGACTTCAACGGAGGGCATAGGCGGGTCCCTTTTGGAAGCAAAACGCTCTCACTGACTCTACTGTAAACAGAAGTAATGTGTGGTGTGGCAAGCCGAAAATGCTGAGGATTTTGCCGGTGTCAACGCCGGACGTTCAACCCGAAAATGTCGTTACTTGCCCTTTTCAATATCCTGCATGAGCCGTTGAAACTCCTTGTCGTGGAGAATGAGGCGGGACGCGGCACCGATCAGACGGTCAATATGCTCATCGGTAAGATACAACGTGGTCGGAATCTTCATTAGCGACATTCGCTCGTCTGGATCGGCAATCGCTGCAAGGCTGGCATTAATGAAATAGATGTCGGCGTCGTCCGGGGCAAAAGGGCTGTCAGGATCCCGCTGCTTGGTACGCAGCTCTAGCTGCCATTTGGCTACGGCGATTTTCAGGAACTGGATCGTATCAAACGAATAGCGATTGATGGGCGCGTCAACCAGGGTGCTCATGGCCTTGGAAAGGGTCGGAATTTGATCACTCCGAAATTCCATCACGTCAGGGCTTGTCTCGGCGCTCACCGCCAGGATCACAAACTTCCGGACGTTCTTGACCTGCACGAACTTCAGTAATTGCTCGAACCCCCCTGCGGCGCCACTTTCCTCCATGATGCCACGGAGCGCGATATTGTCTGACATACCGCCATCGAGCAGATGGATATAGGGGCGCTTCTCACCATCAAGGTAGGACAGAAACTCGTTGGCTCGCTGGCCACCTACACCGCCCTTCTTTCTTTCTGGCTCTAGCCACGCCGGCGCCTGATAGCCGCAGTGGCCCGCATGATTCTTAAACGAAATGGGGCTCAGCACGAGGGGCAGCGCCGCGGACGACGCAGATGCCCAAGCGATCGGCAACTGGCTGAGGTCCGAGCAGATGAGATCGAACTGGAATTGGTTAAACTCAAAGCGGGACAGTGTGGCCATGTCGGTAGCGTGGATGACAAGAAAAGGTCGCTGGTGTCGCGCCAGCAGGTCGGCATAGGTTTTCCGCTCAAACAGCGCTTCATCAAGCATTTCGGCCATGATATGCGCGCGGCCGAAATAGGGAGACCACAGCCGAATCCAATTGCTGGGCGACCGCAAGATCCTCGATTTGAGTTCCGATTCCCAGTCCTTGCGTAAAAAACGGTGCTCGAAGTCATGAAAGATCTGATCACCATACAGAGCGTAGTAACCGGCGGTGAAGGTGCCTCCAGACAAGGCAAACATCGCATCCAGTTCGTCGAGTAACCGCTTCTTCTTACCTTCCCAGGTAATCTGTTGACGAGCCAGCTCACGCAACACTCCGAACGCTAGCGTGGAGGCGCGGGTCCCGCCGCCGGAGAAGGAGGCCATGATAAAGAGACCATCGGTGTTGTCGGCCTCGGGCGGGGCCAAATTGCTGAACCGATAGCCGCCGGCGGGCTCCCACTGCTTCAAGGGTGCATTGAGAGTAGGTCGAACGTATTCGCATCCACAGAGTGTCATGACAAAAACAAGGAACCACACGCAAAGGCCAACCACATGATTTTTCATCCGTCCCCCCGTGTCCTCATAGGCACATTTGGTGGCGGCGGCCGCTAGTCGGAATCCTTCACAGACCGAGCATACCTTTCTGCAGGTCCTCTGAGGGTGGCTTCGGCCCCAGGAAGATAGAGAAGACGGCGTCGCCGAAGCCCTTCCCCGCGAAGACGCCCAGTTCCTTGCTCCCGACCTGCAGCGCTGTCCCCTTTGCCGGCAGATAGGTAAACGTCACTGTGTCCGCTTCCTTCACGTCGGGGATGAGCGCGAGCATCTTGTCAAACGCGGCCTTCTGGCCAGGCTTGTCCTTCGCATTCGCCTCGAAGCCTGCCCGCAAGGACTCTATTAGCTGCGCCTTCGTGAGGTCGCGCAGGAAATGCATGCGAATGGCTTTCGCCTGGTCGGTCGCCAGGATCGCGCCTGCGTCCTTCGAGGGCGATTCGAGGTAGAGCCCACCCACGTAGACCTTGAACATGGCCTTTTTCCTGAGGCCCAAACCGTTCAGCTTCAGGGTCATCTCGCCGGACTTGAGCGTGTCAGGCAGCGTTGCACCTGCTAGTTCACCGGCCAGGGCGGCGGTATCGAGTATCGGCATGACCAACATAAGAATCGGAATGGCGGCGCGGCATAATGTTGTCACGATCCGGACGTTCATGCTTCTGTCCTCCTCAAGATGGTGGGATGCTCGCCTTAGAGGCAGCGTTTGCGGTTGGCGATCACTATGATCCCCGAGGCGAATTGGACCGAGTCGCAACCCTGTGGCTAGCAAGGCGCCCAAACGCTACAAAGGCGAATGTTTTGAACTCGACGAGTGGTGCAGACTCACCCGTCTTTATCACCGCAACGTAAACATGCCAACTGTCAAAAATTACAGGCCGAAACGAGGGGTTGATGTGTGCCCGGTTTTTCACAGACTTTTCATTCACAGACTCTTCAATGGGGAAGAATCCCAGTAAAACCTCGGAAGGGGGATTGCAAGCAGCTCAAGAAAGAAGAAGCCTGATCGAGAACAGCAGCGCCCCGTCGTGAAAACATACCTGCGTACAGTGCCAGGTGCGCTGTCGTTAGGTTACCGTTTCAACGCCATAAGTGACGACACGAAGAGCGTGCCGAGCACCGCATGGGCAATCCCTGTTCCCCAGAGCAAGAGACCTCCGAGGCCTAGTCCCGCCGCAGCCCAGATAATGAGCACGGCTGCTAATACATTGTAAGAGGTCATCCCAAGGCTTACCGCCAGACCGCCAGAAGTCGCAGCAGCGTCGCGGGCTTTCAGGCAGGCCAGCCCCAGCGAGAATGCTCCCGCGCCGAAGAGTCGCGTTACAACCGGAGTCATCGCGTCTACCGGCCCCCCGAACAATATCGTGACCGCCGTTGTCGGGCTGAGCAGCGTCAGTATTCCTACGAGCGCTTCAAGACTACCGGACAGGGTCAACAAGAGTCTCAACGACACCGGGCTCCTCTCTTCGAGATTACACGAGACACTTCCATGATGCGTGAGCGCCCCGTCCCTCATCAAATCGGCGCTGGGTTTTATTCTGCCAGCGCCTTACGAACGGTGGCCTCGCGTAGGACCTGCTGCTCTGCTTCGGTGTGTGCCGCCTTCATTTCATTGAGGTCGATCGTGACGCTGTGGATCTTGCCAGTGAACTTGTTGTCACGATCCTTGTAGTCTTCCGTGACCGGCGTGCCCTCGTCCACACCCACGTCAGCGCCCTCATCGCCTGAGAAGAGGCAACACTGCGTGCGCTCGATGCGACCCTCGGCGACTTTCTGGCCATTCACGAAGACCGTCCCGATACCGCCCTTTCCCATGCCGGGACCATCGGACGCAAATTCGTACCGAATTGTCGCGTTGCCCGCTGCAAGCGGCTGCGGCGCTGCAATGTTGAATTGTTGGAGACCGACAAAGTTATAGGTGTAGACCGGCTTGCCGTCCTTGAGGTAAAGACTCCAGCCGCCGAACCGTCCGGCCTGAGCCAGAATGACGCCATTGGCGCCTTCTTGGGGGATTTCCACTTCAGCGGTGATGGTGTGCGACCGGTTCTTCGTGTTGATGAAGACGTTCTCCGACATCCCGGTCATTCCCTCATAGACGGTCAGCGACGTGCGCCCGGCCATGAGGTCGGGCCGTCCGGCCGTGGCGGCGTTCATGCGCTCGAGTACCCGATCGTCGATCGGCAACACATGGTACTTGACCGCTTCCTTCATGAAGAGGCTCTGGAGTTCCTTGAGTTTTGCCGGATTCTTGGCGGCCAGATCGGTTACCAGGCTGAAGTCTTCCTTTGTGTTGTACAACTCCCACTTGTCGTCACTCAGGAGACTGCGAGGCTTGAATTCCCACGGAGCCCGGTGAATGGTTCCGGCAAACCAGCCATCCGCATAGATCCCGCGGTTGCCAAGGATCTCGAAGTATTGCACCTGGTGCCGGCTCTTTGCCTTGGCATCGCCAAACGTATAGACCATGCTCACGCCTTCGATCGGGGCCTGCTTGGTCCCATTCACGATTTTCGGCTCCGGCAACCCCGCGGCTTCCAGGATCGTCGGCGCAATATCGATGACATGATGGAACTGCGCACGCACCCCGCCTTTCGCCATGATGCGTTTGGGCCAGTGGATGACCATGCCGTTGCGGGTACCGCCGAAGTTCGAAGCGACCTGCTTTGTCCAGGTGAACGGGGTATCGCCCGCCACGGCCCACCCGGCAGCCATATGAGGGAATGACATCGGACCGCCCAGATCATCGTAATGCTTGAGGATGTCCTGAACGGTTTCTTGTGCTTGATTGAAGTAGGTCATTTCGTTGAAGAGCCCGTTCATCCCGCCCTCGGCGCTCGTGCCGTTGTCGCCGAGGATGTAGAAGATCAGCGTGTTGTCCATCTGACCCGTCTGCTCGAGAGCCTGAACCAATCGTCCGATCTCCGTATCCGCGTACTCGCCGAACCCGGCGAAGATCTCCATTTGACGGCTAAACAGTTTCTTTTCGTCGGCCGAGAGCTTATCCCAATCCTTGATGGCTTCTGGCTTCGGAGCGAGTTTCGTCCCCGGAGGCACAACACCCAGCTTGATCTGCCGGGCCAGCGTTTCTTCGCGGAATTGGTCCCACCCTCCATCGAATTTGCCCTTATACTTCGCGATCCATTCTTTCGGGACATGATGGGGGGCATGCGTGGCACCCGGGACGAAGTAGAGGAAGAACGGCTTGGCCGGCGTGAGCGACTTCTGATAGAGCATCCAGTGGATCGCTTGATTCGTCATATCGGTCATGAGGTGGTAGTTCGGATCGTTCGGCAACTCGACCCTGGCCAGTCCATCATAGAGCGCAGGTGCCCACTGGTTGGCTTCCCCACCGATGAACCCGTAGAACTTGTCGAAGCCGGACCGGGTCGGCCATCGGTCTGTCGGACCGGATGGGCTGACCTCCCAAGCCGCGGTTTCATGGTTCTTGCCGAAGAAACCCGTGCTGTAGCCGTTGAGCCGCAGCATCTCGGCGAGCGGCGCCACGTTGTTTGGACGCTGGCCCGTGTTTCCAGGAAACGCCGTCGCAGCCTCCGTGATCGCACCCATGTTGTTCATGTGGTGGTTCCGACCGCTCAACAGCGAGGCCCTGGTCGGCGAGCAGAGGGCCGTCGTATGGAAATGGTTGTAGCGAAGCCCCCCGTTGCCGAGACGTTCGGCCGTCGGCATGTGAATGGGTCCGCCGAACGCGCTGGACATGCCAAACCCCATATCGTCGAGCATCACGAGGAGCACGTTCGGCGCGCCCGCCGGTGACTTAACCTCAATTCGCGGAGGAGGCGTCGCCTTGCGGGCATCGAATGTGGTGATCGGTTTCAATTTGGGTTCCGGAATGGGCAGCACCGTCCGGTCGATCTTCTCCGCCGCCTGAGTTTGCGCCGCTAATGAACCCTGGATTCCCGTCGCGAGGATAATGAGCGTGAAGACCGCCACCACCCAACCGACTCTCCGGCATCGACCTCCAGATCGTCTCCCGCTCCCACCTCTGTGAAAAAATCGATTCATGATTGCGCTTCCTTTCTCTCATGCCTGTTTTCATTACGCCCGGCTCACTCGGATCGAGACCATCCGATGTGCGTGGGATCATAGCAGCTTTGCGCACAGGGATGCGTCAGGGAGATTCTGAACTTGCCATGGCAAGACGTAGATCGTTAGGCTTTTTCTGAGGAGGCACATATGGCCCGCTGTTTGGAGAGTTCGGTCTTGGCTCCGGCATGACTAGTCATGCAGAACGACATTCAGGAGGGAGCTGTGCACCCGTAAGGTGCCGTTGTAGTCCAGGAAACCCAATTTCCTATTTATTCATAAAGAAATGACCAGAGGCCGTGTCGTGCCGATCATGTCAGCGAGCATGGCTTGATTGACATTGGCGATGGTTGTTTGAGGTTTATTCATTTTCCCAAAATTCGCCAATAGCAGCAACCCTCGCCAGCCGATTCTCTCTCGAATAAACATTTGATCCACTACTCCAGTTTTTATAAGCCACTGAATAATGTTCAAATTGACCTGCGGTTTTTTAGTTCGCTTGTACTTCAGAAGCCCTTGAAAGAGCATTCCTTCGAGATTGTCGCCACCTTTGAGCTACCATCGGCTAGTCAACATTGAAAGCTTGGTGTCCCCAAGGGGAATATCGGGTATGTACCCACGGCAATTGAGTGCCTCATCATCCCGTTTTCAGGGGAAATCCGGGTGGCAGCCTGAAGAGGATTCTCCCTAAATGACCTGCGGTTTACGAAATTCCGAGAATCCAACCTCAGACAACCTAACCCCACAAGGAACCACAAAAGAGGATGCTTCCGAAGTGGGCGCAGATGAGCCTGGGTTGTCCTGTCCTGGTAGCAGGGTGGTAGCAAAGAAGCAAGACCAGAGTCGCCCTGGTCAGTCGCACGATTAGGGCGATCTGACCATGCTCGGAAGAGACCATGTGTATGCATAAGAGCGAGCAGGATTCACGACCATGCCGTCATACCTGGTGAAAATCGCCCTCGATGTAGGAGAATCTTAATCCCTAGGCGCTGTCAGATTTGACAGTTGTGCTCGCTGACTGGTACGCGCTTTACTAGCACCTTCTTTACAGTTGGTTGAGTGGAATGTCTGTAAAGAGATGCAATAAGTCCTTCATGCCTGCCTGGGATGGTTGGCGACAGCTATGGTCCATTGTCGCGTATGTGGCGTTCACCACTATCGTAGGATGCTCATGGCTTCCGGAAAAAACGGGATTGCTCGAGAAGAGACATCCGGAAACCCGAATCAGCAGTGGCCAATTGAGATTATGGACCAACGATTTCATCCTCGACTATGCCGACCGGATTGAAGAGGCAGCCGACCGGATCAAGGCACAAGAGCCATCTGCTGAAATCAAGCGGAACACCCTGTTGTGGAAAATCAATGCAACTCAGGCAGGCTTTCGGGCTGCATCCCAGCGCGATGCCTTGATCGCCTTTGCGGATGTGTGGATACTCTGCCGTCAAATGACGGTCTTTTTCGAATTAGGCCCGGGAAAAGATTCGTTCGGATCTTCACAGGATATTGCCCTCATCACGGCGAGAGGATTGGAAGCTCGACTGGAGGAGATTCGAATCGCCATGGTCATGCCTGAAGTAGCAGAGCAGAAGCTACAAGAGGGCCGGGACATTGTCGGAAAGTTCGCCGACGCGCATCCGTTGAAGAGTCTCTACTTTCAGCGGGCCGTTCTCAGCGGACGCTCTGACTCCCTCGTGATGCCTGATGTCGAAAGTTTCGGAGCCATCGCCTCAGGCTTGGAACAGGACGTCATAACGCTCCAACGTCTCCTCACTGCCTATATGGAATACATGCCGACAATGGCGCGCTGGCAGGCAGAGTTGATGCTCGCCGACTTTGATCGTCACGGTCTTGTAACTGATTCTGTGTCCGTTATGAAGGACATGCCGATTCTCGTACGTGACGCGATGAGCAAACAGATTCCCCAGCTGATCTCCAGTCAAATGACCCGCGCCCTCTCCGCAGTCAGCATGGAACGCGTCAACGCATTGATCGGTCTTGAAGACATGCGGGCTGAGACGCAACAGTTTGTGCAACGGGAACGGGAGGCTGTCGTCGGTGAGATTGACCGCCAAAGAGTGGCGACGATCCAAGAGGTGAGCGAGGAACGGAAGGCTGCGTTGAAGGAGATACAGGCCATTGCTCGCGAGAGCACCGGATCGGCTCTTTCGGTGGGAAAGGAACTGATCGATCACCTCATCCGGAAACTCGCCATGTTAGCGGGTGCCATCGGGCTGTTTCTTCTCCTCGTTGGTGGGGCCTTAGTGATGTTCATGAGATCGAAAGAACGTTAGGCAAAGTCATTTTTTACCTGACCGTCGCAGTCTCTATCCTTTACTACTTCCGAGCTTGAAGGAGAAGCCCATGCCGCAAACTGCCGAACACAGTCGATTACAAGATACCGCTCGCAACTGGAAGCGCTGGGGCCCCTATTTAAGCGAACGTCAGTGGGGCACGGTGCGCGAAGACTATAGCGCTGATGGAAATGCCTGGGACTACTTCACACACGATCAAGCGCGCTCGCGAGCCTATCGCTGGGGTGAAGATGGCCTGGCGGGATTCTCCGACGACAAGCAGCGGCTCTGTTTTGCGCTTGCCCTCTGGAACGGGAAGGACCCCATTCTCAAAGAACGTCTTTTCGGACTCACGAATAGCGAAGCCAACCACGGCGAGGATGTCAAAGAATACTACTTCTACCTCGACAGTACGCCGACGCACTCCTACATGAAGTACCTCTACAAGTATCCGCAGGCGGCCTACCCCTACGATGACCTCATCAAGACGAATCGGGGGCGCAGTCGAGAAGAGATGGAATATGAACTGCTCGATACCGGCGTGTTTAATAAGGATCGCTACTTTGATGTCTTCGTGGAGTACGCCAAAGACGGCCCGGAAGACACTCTGGTGCAGATCACCGCGGTCAATCGAGGCCCGGAGCAGGCCGAACTGCACCTGTTGCCGACCCTGTGGTTCCGCAATGACTGGTCCGCATGGATTGCCGGACATGGCGAGAAACCGCTGCTCAAACAGAGCCAGGGACCGAAGGGCGCGAGTGCGATTGCGGCGCAGCATCCCATCTTAGGTACGTACTACCTGTACTGCGACGGCGACGTACCGCTACTCTTTACTGAGAACGAAACGAACAATGAGCGGCTTTTTCCTCAATACCCAAATGCGAGCCCGTACGTCAAAGACGGCATCAACAACTATGTGGTCCAGCGTGACCTGAAAGCCGTGAATCCCGACCACCAGGGGACAAAGGCATCAGCGCACTACCAGAAGATGGTGGGCCCCGGCCAATCAGTGACGGTGCGCCTGCGCCTCACCAATCAGGCACTCGCCGTTCCCTTCGGGCCGTGGGTGGACGAAACCTTCGCCGCTCGCCTGCAAGAGGCGGACGAGTTCTATCGATCCGTGACCCCGCCCTCGGTCTCGCCGGACGCAGCCAACGTGATGCGCCAAGCCCTCGCCGGCATGCTCTGGTCCAAGCAGTTCTACTACTTCGATGCCGATCGCTGGCTGGCGGAACATCATGCCCACCCGCTCCATCCTGGCAGGCAGTACTCCAGAAATCAGGAATGGTTCCACATGGTCAACGAGGACATCATCTCGATGCCGGACAAATGGGAATACCCCTGGTACGCGGCCTGGGATCTGGCCTTCCACACACTGCCGCTTTCGATCGTCGACCCCGACTTCGCGAAGCAGCAGATGCTGCTCATGGTTCAAGGGTTATACCTCCATCCCAGCGGGCAGATGCCCGCCTACGAATGGAATTTCAGCGACGTGAACCCCCCGGTCCACGCCTTTGCCACTCTGTTCCTTCATCGCTCAGAGCAGGGTGTGCACGGCGAGGCAGACGTGGAGTTCCTGAAATCGGCATTTAACAAGTTGTTGCTGAACTTCACCTGGTGGGTGAACCGGAAGGATCGGTTCGGCAAAAACGTGTTTGAAGGGGGCTTCCTCGGCCTCGACAACATCGGCATTTTCGACCGGAGCGCCCCGCTGCCCACCGGCGGCCACTTGGAGCAGGCGGACGGCACGGCCTGGATGGCCTTGTTCAGCCAGAACATGGCCGAGCTGGCGCTGGAGCTTGTTGCCCACGATCCCAGTTACGAGGACATGGTCACGAAATTCCTCGAGCACAATCTCTATATCGCTGCGGCCATGAACCAGCCAGGGTCGGACGGCATGTGGGACGAAGAGGACGGCTTTTACTACGATCTGCTGCGGCTGCCTGACGGCAGCGCGCAAAGGCTTAAGGTGCGCTCGATGGTGGGGCTGCTGCCCTTGTGCGCCACGACAGTGACCGAGCCGTGGCAGCGGGAGCTAATTCCGCGGACCGCCGCCGCGTATCAAGCACGGTTCCGCCAGATGCCGCAACTGCTCACATCCATTCACCCCACGGGCCCAGGGCATTATGGCGTGGGCGAGCGGGGGATCATGGCCCTCCTGAATCCGGAGCGGCTCCGACGGATCCTCTCGAGGATGCTGGACGAAAACGAGTTCCTGAGTCCCTACGGCATCCGCTCGCTCTCCAAATTCCACGAGCGGAATCCGTATATTTTACACGTCGGCGGCCAGGAGTACCGGGTGGATTACCTACCGGGCGAATCGAACACCGGCATGTTCGGCGGCAACTCCAACTGGCGAGGACCGATCTGGATGCCGGTGAACGCCATGATTATCCGGGCGCTCCTCAATTTTTACCTCTACTACGGCGACAATTTCACCATTGAATGCCCCACTGGGTCCGGCAAGATGATGAACCTCTTCGAGGTCTCCAAGGAGATCGCGGATCGGCTGAGCCGGATCTTCCTGCGTAATGAACAAGGGAAGCGTCCAGTCTATGGAGGCACGGCACAATTCCAGTCTGACCCACACTGGCGCGACCACCTCCTCTTCTATGAATATTTTCACGGCGACAACGGGGCGGGGCTGGGCGCGAGCCACCAGACCGGCTGGACTGGCCTCGTGGCCAAACTTATCCAACTCTACGGCCTGCTGGATGGGAAGCGGGCCCTGGAAGGGGGCAAGAAGGCTGCGTTCAAGAAAGTCAAGGGATGAACGCTTGGCAGAAATATCCCGTCATCTATGAGGTCAACACCTGGGTCGTGTTGAGTGTGTTGAGCCGGAGGTAAACATGGTTTCTCCCAAGAGACTTCAGCTGCTTTGGTTCTTTTCGAGCGTGATCATCCTTGCGGGCTGTGGAGAATTAGCCGTACAGGATACGACGAGTCTGTTTTTCCCCGGCTTTCAAAGGTCTGAAGTCGTCGGCTTTGTGGCGGGATTAGGAACGACCTTTGCCGCTCTGCCGGATTTGATCGGGATGCTCAAGCGGAGGTCAAGCAAAGGCATGAATCCGAGGATGGCTGCCATTATGGGGACGTTCCAAATCGTCTGGGTCTACTATGGGTTACTGATCGCTTCAAGACCCGTGATCGTGTGGAATATGGTCGCCGTGGTAATCAATGGGATTGCCGTCGGCGCCTACTTCTATTTTGCGCAGCGCCAAACGGCATTGTAACGAGTAGGTAGTTAGGGGACGTATACCCCAGACCATGGTTAGGTTTTCGATGACTTTGACGTATCCTCCGCCTGTCCCAAAACAAATCTTAATTGAAATGTGGATAGCATGAAGTGATGGACGGGTATGACAACTCAGCCAGCAGACGGCGCTTTGCCACAGGATTCTTCAGCACAATCCTGCTCGTCCTGCTCGCCAGCACGACTTCGATCATAGACACTGTGGCGTGGGCGAATGGTGAACTCCCTGATGCCCTGCGCAACATGACCTTGGACAGGCAATTTCTAGCCGATTTGGCGGCGATCAGGGCATGGCGTCGGGAAGGCGGTCGTCTGCATATGGATCTCACGGGTGGCGGGACGATGGTTTTCACGGCAGCGAGCCGTGAGCAAGCCTATTGAAGGGAAAGTAAGAAAGCAGTCTTGACAGCGGTTTATTAGTCCCCTCCCCTTCCTGATTATTCAGAGGACAAGAGCAGTTATAGGTACCTGCTACCTTACGGCTACCAGGATGGAAGGGTTCAGAGAATTCCGGAATACATTGGAAGGATGGTGTTCCCAATCGGAATGTGACCCTTTCAATGCCACATCTCGCCCACCTTGTCATCCCGTTTTCCGGGGAAATTAGGAGGGCAGCCTGAAGAAGGCCACTAATTTATGGGTAGGATCAACTCTCGGTATGATCTGAGTGACCTGCGGTTTACGAAATTCCGAGAATCCAACCTCAGACAACCTAATAACCTAACCCCAAAAGAAACCACGAGTTATCCACCTCCCAAGAATACGCCGAAACGGAGGATTGACAACAGTCAACTCAAGGCTCGATGGTAATGTACGTCACTTATAAAAGGAGGGACCTCATGAAAAGGTCAGCGAGCGATATCATTCAGAGAGTCGGAGCACACGTCGGTTTTATCGCGGTACTGCTTGCTCTGCTGCTCTGCGCACCAGGCCGAGGCTTGGCAGATGACGCCAGCGACGCCAAAAAGTTGATCGATCAGGCCGAAGGCACACTGAAGAACTTCATGAACGACCCGGACATTCAGGGGTTCAGCAAGCTCCTGCAGGGCGCAGCAGGCGTCTACATCGTGCCGAGACTCACGAAGGGTGCCTTCATCTTCGGCATCGAAGGCGGCAACGGCGTCGTGCTTGCGCGTGATGCAAAAACCGATACATGGAGCGAACCGCTATTTTATGAAACCTCGGCGGTCAGTTTTGGTCTCCAGGCAGGAGCCCAGTCACAAGAAGCCATCGTGTTGATCATGACGCCCCAAGGGATGGATAGGCTGTTGTCGAGCACAGTCAAGCTTGGCGTCGACGGATCTGTCGCGATCGGGCCGAAGGGAGGGGGAGTTGAGGGAACGCTTGCGGACTTCGTGACCTTCACGCGCGCGAAGGGATTGTACGCTGGAGTTTCCTTCGATGGAGCGTCGATCCGGACAAGGGACGACCTCAATGCCGCCTATTTTGGAGAGGACGTGCGTCCGTCGGACATTATTATTGCCCATAAGGCCAAACCGAATCCCAATTCCAAGGAATTGCAGGCCAAGCTGGCAACGGCCGGTGCGAAACAATAGTAGACAGCGGAGGCTCGCCACTTTTCCCAATAGTTTGTGTTGTTCCTTCAATTTGGTCACGGTTCCGTTCTGAGCTAGGCCTTCAACCGCCTTATAGAGGCGAGGTGCGATTGCAGTGGGAGTCTGTGCAGGAGGGTAAGCGACCCGCCGTTTTCTAAGCCTTTCAGACACTTCCACACAACGCCTTATCAGGACAGCGGAACGTCGCTACAGCAGTGGATTTTCGCTGTTTTGTCGGATCAGTTTTACTCAGGTGAATTCAGGTGGATTTAGCCGGTTTTTGCCGTAGAGAGAACACGCTGGGAACACATAGGGATAGTATGTACTTCCTCCAGAGCCCTGCGCGATATCCACTTAGCCTAACCGGGCTCGACATATCCAGAAACGACTCGGCCGCGAACGAGATCATCTACGCCATAGTTCTCCAGAATAAGCCGGGTACTTGATGCTCGGTAATTCGCCATTCGGTTGGCCGGATGATCAGCGGAATGCTCGGTCAGGGTAAAAGGTCTGGTGTCCCCAACGGGACTCTCAGCCAGGACTACGTGGAAGGTGCGTCAGGAGCCAACTCGCAAGGAATCGTAGACGTTGACATGCCCGAAACCGTAGCACTTCCCGCCTTCTTTTGACAACTCCCCGTTCGTATTATTAGAACTCATCTCCAGCATAAGGAGTATTCCCGCCATGTGGTGCTTTCGCTCGTCGTGAGTGCCGCGGCGTCGACGTATTCCAGTCGTGACGGCAAGCCGAAGCTGTGTAGGCGACGAAGGATGCGGCTGCTACTGATTTTTGGTTAGCCATTCGATAGCATCTTCTGGAGTCTCAAAGACCTTGACAATCATCCCTCGATTCACGGCAACGGTTTCCCCTAACCGTGCCGGGTCACGAAGAGGCTCATGGATAATATACGCAAACCGCGGAATAATTTTGTGCTCAAGGACAATCCTGCGGGTTTCTCCCGCTCCGAATTCTCCGTAGTAGAAGCGCTCCATGTCCCTGAGATTTCCCTTCACGTTCCGGCCATCGAGCAATATTTTCTCAGCCTTATATTGGACAACGGCCTCAAGCATTTCAAGGAAGGCCTGTTTGGCATCTTCCAGCGAGAATTCTCCGCTTGCATCTACGCTGAGAAGTCCGGACTCAAAATGCATCTTCTGTTGTAGGCTCACTCCATCCTCAACTATGTTTTTGCTTTGTCCGTATAGCTTGCTTTAACCGTTCCACCATTTCAGGAGTTGGAGTCCATCGGAAAGGACCTACATGCTCGGCTTTGTGAAGTTCCTCCGTATAACAGCCTTTCCCAACAACTGAGACGCCCTCCATTGCGCCTCGCATTTTACGATCCTTTTCGTTCTTGACCCACAAACCTTGTTCATCGAATTGATGTCGGATGAAACATGCACGAAGAAGCTCTTCATTCCCATCTTCGTCACATTCAAGGAACGTCTCGATAAATCGGAGCGACTTACCGGCATAGAGAGTGATCGGCTCAGTCCTATCAATTATCCGTTCGTACTTAGTCAAATAGATCCGGTTAAGGGAGTCATCCTCACCAACAAAGAAATAACGAAGCTTGCCTGTTTTTTTAGGCATGAAACTGCCTTGCCGGGTGCAACTGGGATGGCCGTTCCTTGCGAGTAGGACCAACAGCAACAAGGGCTTTGTGAATGCTGTTATCTAGTTCATCGCCGGAGATGCGAGATTTGACCAAGTAGGCTTGCGCTCCATTCAGAAGGGCGAGTTCGGCCAAGGTTTGGAAGTTGAGACGAGACAACATGATAACAGCGATCTGTGGATGGAGAATGCGTGGAACTAAATCGATGAGTACCTTGAAGCCGGACATGTCCGGCAGGGCAAGCTCTGTAACAACGCAATCGATCTGTTGCGATTGGCAAATGGATAGTCCTATTGCTCCAGTGTCCGCTTCGAGAATGACATAATCCGGGGATGAAATCGTTAGGTGTTTGATCCAGTATTGCCGGTCGTGGGCATGACCATCAATGAAGAGAATGGTCGTGGAGGGAGGAACGATTTCCATGGGCACCGCGGTCATCTGGGCGATTCAAAAAAACCGCCAAACAATCTCAGATAAGTGCGGTATTAAATGAAAATACAAAGGGAATGAGAGGCGAAGTGTGATCCTATATAGGCAACTCCGTCAAGACCCCGAGGCGCTCCTCCCCCCTTCCCAGGCCGAAAACCTGCACAAAAATCTGTGAGGTCTACGCGAGATAGTGACGCACCAGTTTCCCCCGCCTGGCGTATGTCGATCCTATTGGATTCTTGGGAGAGTTTACAGTTCTACCTAGGGCATTCTGGGGGGCAAATCAACTCAGGATGACCTACGAGAAGGAATATCGTTCAATCGGAAGTGGATCGCTTGACGTGTATCCGCAGGAGAATTCTCTAGAGCGGGGGTTCTTCGATGATTAGAACCGGTTGAACGGCAGCCACTGCCCTTTGTATTGCGCTATACAACTGAACTCCTGCAGTGAGTAGCAGCGTGGTAGCAAAATGACGATCAAACACGGGCTGGATTTTGTGGGTCGGACGGAAGTGTTTGTGAGGAGAGTCGATCGACGCGCGTGTCCTGGGTGGGATCGCGCAACCGGTCGATTCCCCCACGGCAATAGCCAAGAGGCAACCACCGGCAAGTGCCACAGATGGAAGGCAGATCGTCGCCGCATACTGAGCTCCGAATACGCTCAAGTATTTGTTGCCAGCGGATGCGACCCCCCACCTTCAGCCCGAGCCGTTGAAGCACCACTTGATCCTGCTCGATCATCTCCTCCTCCGACCGCGCCCCGTTCAACACGCACCCGGACGGATGCTGGTGTGGACAAGCTGCACAGACAGTATCGGGAAATGCGAGAACCTCGACCCAGGACTCGGGATGATCGGTGAGAGTTCGATGGATCGCGGCCATGTTCTTGACAAACTCGGCGTTGTACCCCTCTCCACGAAACCCTTGCATGCACAGGAGCGTATGGCCTCTGAGGCGAACCGGAGGGGAAGAATTGTCAGACATACGGAGATCGCCCATGGCGACAGCACCCACGCAATTGTGTCACCGCCAGCCAAGCAAGTCAAAACGGGAGAACACAAGGGTGCGAGGGCAGGCTGAATTCCCTCCTCAAAGACGCAGTCTCATAAGCAGTGATCCACGTCGTCTCTGATCGGGTGAATCTTTTTCCGAGGTCTAGAGGTGCATCAGCGTCAATGCCGGGCGCGGAGCGTCAGGAAGACTCCATCATCGCATCAGCGTAAGAACGCCTTCCCTGACGCTCCGCATCCCCAGATCAACGCAAGGACCCTAGGCAACCTTGACCTCGATGGCTTTCGGTTTCGTCTTCTCGGCTTTGGGGAGACGCACGGTGAGCATGCCGTCCTTGTAGTCAGCCGACATCTTGCTCCCATCCGTATTCTCGGGTAGCGAGAAGCTCCGCATGAAGCGCCCGTAGGCGCGTTCGATCCGATGATGCTTGTGCCCGGTGGTTTCCTTCTCGTATTGCCGTTCGCCGGACATCGTCAGGACATCGTTTTCCACCGTGAGCTTGACCTGCTCCTTCTTCATGTCCGGTAATTCCGCCCTGATGAGGAATTGCTTCTCATCCTCGATAATGTCCAGCAGCGGCGACCACTCGGTCACCGTCATGGCTTCCTTGCCTCCGTCACCTAACGCCGCGCGAGTGGCAAACAGCGTCGCCAACCGGCTTTCCAATTCATCCCGATCCTTGAAAGGATTCCACTGCGTTCTGGTGATAGGGTCCCAACGTAGGAGCGTGTTCGTGTTCATGGCCGTATCTCCTCTTGTGATCGACATGGACTTCCACTCGATCAACGGTTCGTGTGATTTCTTCCCTGCTGCGCCGACCAGTTGGCATTCCGCCTTCAACCAGTCCTCCAAGGCCCGGCCTTCCTGCAGTAGGACTATTTCTTCTCCGCGGCTCTTGCTTCCAACTTCTAAACTTCTCGTAGTTCCCTCCGATCTCCTGCAGGTCATTATCGGTAAACTCGCCCCACTTCTTTTTCAATTCGCCTTTGAACTGCGTCCATTTCCCCTTGAGTTGATCAGCGTTCATAGGACCTTCCTCCTGTGTACAGTATTGATACCTCAGCTTCACGTTAGTGTCAGGTCATCACGCCGGAAAACTGTCGAGTACTCCGGGATTCCTCGGTCACACAACCCGCGCGGTGCGTCCCATAAACACATGGATCGTGACCAAGAGTCCGATCAGGAACAGGATCCAGGAAATCTGGATCGCGACCGTGGACACCCCGGCGAGATTCAGGGCGCCGGCAATCAAGCCGACCACCAGGAACATCAGTGCGGAGTAGAGCATGGCGTACTCCTCTCTATGGAATGTGGGGTCAGTCGAACGGTCCTCTGAAGCAGGGTCGGAGTCCTGGCCGCCTCCATCAGCAGACCATGACACCAAGGCATGTAGCCCTTCAGAGAAACTCTGGCGTTGGAGCGGCGGAGACTGGAGAATCGGTCGCGTGAGGAAGGACCAGGGAACGCGAGGGATGGGACAGCCAGCGGGGCTGAAACGTCTCTTTGATACTGCGCGCGGAGAGGCACTTAGTCAAGCGGTATTATCGGCTCCGATTCGCCTAGGAGCGGCCCCTGCCGCTGGTTATCACGGTGGACGACGGATCAGAGATCTCGTCGAGTGAAGCCTGCAGGCCTCAATCGAAGCACCCGCACCGACCGCGCCTCGACCTCGTACCGTTCGCCGCCTTTCAGCACCGTCACGTGCTTCGGGGACACTCCCCTCGCATCTGTGTCCAGGAGCTGGTGCCACCGAACTCCCCGTTTGTGCGCCGGCAATGTGAAGGGGAGAGGTGTATGATCCGCATTCAGAAGAATCAGCAAGGTGTCATCCACAATCGCCCGGCCCTTCTCATCGGTCTCCGTCATGGCATCACCGGCGAGACGAAGCATGAGGGAGCGGACAGAGCCGCTGTTCCAATCCTCGTCAGTCATTCCCTGCCCATCAGGACGCAACCAGGAAATATCCTTGACCTCCGATCCATGGATCTGGCGTCCTTGAAAAAAGCGCCGACGCCTGAGAACCGGGTGGTTCTTCCGCAGGCCAACGAGACGTTGCGTGAATACCATCAACTCCCGGGCTGCACGGTCCAGTTTCCAGTCGTACCAACTGAGCTCATTGTCTTGGCAGTATGCATTGTTGTTGCCCTGCTGCGTCCGGCCGATCTCGTCGCCCCCGCAGATCATTGGGACACCCTGCGAAAGCAGGAGCAATGCCAGGCAGTTCCGCTTCTGTCGCTCTCTGAGCTCGTTGATGGCAGGATCGGCGGTCGGCCCCTCGACGCCGCCATTCCAGCTCAGGTTGTCGTCCGTTCCGTCACAGTTGTTTTCACCATTCGCTTCGTTGTGCTTGTGGTCGTATGAGACGAGATCGTGGAGTGTGAATCCATCGTGCGCCGTGACGAAATTGACGCTCGCAAAGGGGCGCCGCCCGCTCATACTGTAGAGGTCGCTGCTCCCGGTCAGCCGGTACCCCAACTCCGCCACCTGGCCTCCATCACCTTTCACGTACCGCCGGATGGTGTCCCGGTACTTGCCGTTCCACTCGGCCCAGCCGACCGGAAAGTTGCCGACCTGATAGCCGCCTTCGCCCACGTCCCAGGGCTCCGCGATCAGCTTGACCTGGGACAGGATGGGATCCTGGTGGAGGATGTCGAAGAAAGCGCTCAGCCGGTCGACCGCATGCACTTCTCGCGCGAGCGCGGAGGCGAGATCGAAACGAAATCCGTCCACGTGCATCTCCGTGACCCAGTAACGCAGACTATCCATGATGAGTTGCAGGGTCCGGGGATGCTTGACGTTGAGCGTGTTCCCGCATCCCGTATAGTCCGTGTAATAGCGATTGTTGTCCGCCGTCAGCCGGTAATAGATGGCATTGTCGACCCCTCGAAACGACAGGGTGGGACCGAGGTGATTGCCTTCCGCCGTATGGTTGTAGACCACGTCCAGGATGACCTCGATTCCCGCGCTGTGGAGGGTCTTGACCATGCTCTTGAATTCCCGTACGTGGCGGCCTCGAACCGGCGATGTGGCATAGCGAATATCGGGGGCAAAAAAGCCGATGGTGTTGTAGCCCCAGTAGTTTGTGAGGCCGCGATCGTACAGGTGTTTGTCGCGGACGAAATGCTGGACGGGTAGCAACTCAATGGCGGTCACCCCCAGAGCAAGCAAATGGTCGATCACGGCGGGCGTTGTCAGGGCGGAATAGGTTCCACGCATAGGTTCCGGGACGTCGGGGTGTCGGGCAGTGAAGCCCTTGACGTGCACTTCATAGATAATCGTTTTGTCCCAGGCCGTCTTGAGCAGATGATCTCCGCCCCAGGTGAACGCCTGATCAATGACGACACACTTAGGAATGTTCCCGGCGTTGTCCTGGGTGTTGAATGAGAGATCGGCCTTGGGATCCCCGATGGTGTAGCCGAACATGGCGTCGGACCACTGGATCGTGCCGGCGATGGATTTGGCATATGGGTCGATCAAGAGCTTGTTCGGATTAAAGCGGTGCCCGGCTTCTGGTTCATAAGGGCCATGGACCCGGTATCCATAATGCTGTCCGGGCCAGAGCCCCGGGATGTACACGTGCCAGACCTGATCGGTTTGCTCTTCTACTCGAATGCGCGCCGAGTCTCTGTCGGAGTCGGGTCCGTCGAACAGGCAGAGTTCCACAGCCGTGGCATTCTCGGAAAAGATGGCGAAGTTGACTCCCTCGCCATCCCATGTGGCTCCCAATGGATAGGGGCTTCCAGGCCAAGTTCTCACTTTCTTCCCTCCGTATTTGCGTATTGGTTGTGAAGTACCACAGCTTACTGCAGTTTGTACCCTCATCACTATAGGATAGCCCGCTAGGAGTGCTTACTCGCGTTAGGTAGGAGACGAAGACATCGCCAGGTTTTATGCGGTCCGCCATTGCTTTGCGATCGAGACGGAATCCTGATATGTCGCGATTGGACTTCGAGAAAGCCTCGTATGTTTCGGGGGAAAATATATTAATGAAGTGAGCCATCTTGCGTCTAGTAGGACGATTCTAAGAGGACTGGCCTCAATGAGCAACAGCCGTCTCGAACCT
The DNA here is from genome assembly GCA_963730935.1 of uncultured Nitrospiraceae bacterium. Lineage (GTDB taxonomy): Bacteria > Nitrospirota > Nitrospiria > Nitrospirales > Nitrospiraceae > Nitrospira_C. The sequence continues at coordinate 1,808,674 of CAVSTP010000004.1, forward strand.
CTCCATTGCACACGCAACGCTTTCTTTGACGTGATGACGACAGCTCACAATCATTTCTTTTTGAACCGAGATATGGAAGCGATTCGATCGCTGTCAAATCAAGTGGTTACTGATAAAGAAATGATGGGGATTATGAACCCTCCAGCCTTTCGTTACCTCTCAATCACTTATCGAAGAGTCAGAAGCAGGGGCGGAACCGATAAAACTGCATCGGGCAGGATAACCTCCTATATGGCATCCTCCACTGTTGTATCATTCAATCGTTCAGTGTAGATATGCTGCGGGTTCACTAACCGGCCCCTTGATCGCAGTTCAGCATAATAGTTCTGAACCGCCTCAACCACAAACGCTGATGGGCTCATCTGACGTTTCTTGGCACTGTCTACAACCTTGATACTCAACTCATCGGGTAATGAGAAGTGCATGACTCTCCTTGTTATTGGTTAAAGGCTCGGTTCCTGGTTGTGAATGATGAGAAACGCACATAATCTGGAGAAAGAGGAGGTGGGCAAACCACCTAGGCAGCGAGTGCCTGATTACAACATCACCAGAACAGGACAATCACACAGGCAATGCTCCCGAGTCCGCACAGCGTGATTGGAAACACATCGCTGTCATACCAGTTTCGGATTCTCTTCCGCATTAGGTCGCTCCTTCTGTCCCATTCTCGATTTGCTCCTCTAGTGAAAATATCCTCTTAACATTTGGACTTTGTGATCCCGCAGATACAATTGGACTTTTCAGCATATGCTGATCAGTGGGTATTGCTTTGCTTAATCCATCCGAGTTCTAACATCGTTTCGTAAGCAAATTGTTCGTTGATTGTGCGTCCATTGCGGTGGGCCTCAGCTCGGAGCCGAGGGACGGCTGCAGGGTCGAGGAGCTCATCGCAGTTATACCAAGAGAATTCTTCAATTTGTTCGTGCATAGACTCCTTTTGATTACTAGGATGTTGCCATGATCTTCTGAGCCCTGCGCCTCCACCCAGGAGGAAAGACCCACCGCCCGCGCAAGAAGGATCCACCGCCGCCGAGGGGCGATGTGTAGGGTCTGCCCACGCTGCGGCGGTCTACTTGTCCGTGATCAGTGGCTGACTTTTACCCACCGTGTGGCTGTTGATGATCGCAGCCTCGCTCCTGCGACTACCGTATCTCACATAGAGTTCGAGGCAGTAATACCCGATGAGCTCACACTCTTTGTCCGAAAAGTCCCGTGGAGACATCTCGTACTGAAGGATCTCACAGACTTTAAAAAAATCCTTCATCTCTGTTGACACGTTTTCCATGGCCCACCGCCTTTCTCACAGGGTACCTTTTTCAGGATAATCTGATCCAAGGCCTCATCGCCGGCCTCTGGCACACCAATGCACGAGCGGCACGACCACGATTAGGGAACCACCACCAGCCAGACCATGTTCGGATTGCCCAGGTTGCCGGTGAAGTCATAGGTGATGGGACTCGCAACGGCAAGAGTGGGGATGAGAAGACAAAATAACAATACAAGCGCTTTCATCCGCATAATTCCTCTGGTAGGTAGGGATGGGAATGGTCGGCCTACTGACAGGTTTAAATGACTGTACTCTCAAGCTAGGGTTTTGGATAGCTAGGACGATTACTTTAGGTGAGATACCAAGTCCAAACAGGCATTCGGAATTGTTTCTCTATTTGTCGAAGACCTTTTATCGGCCCGATGCCGCAGCTGCGCGTCATCGGCTGTCCGCACCCGTTATCCATCACCCGCGATCGCATTGATCTCGTCGTGCCCGCTGGCGCACACCTGTGAGCCGGCCAGGACGAATCCAAGGTGCTGCGATTACATTTAAAGTTCATGCTAAAGACTCCCTCCTAACATGAATACCTTATTGTCCCCCCCGTGCAAAGAGCGCATAGTCCTCCCCACAACTTCCACACACGCCAGTCCGCGGCCTCATGGAAGGCCCGACCGCCGACATCTTCTGAGAAAGGCGGTCGTCAATGTTGGACTCACGTCCCAAAGTCAGATCTATTCGTGTGTTACTGGTAGATGACCACGCCATGGTACGGCAAGGACTGCGTTGTACCTTGGAAGGGTATCCCAATATCGAAGTGGTTGGCGAAGCGAGTGATGGTTCGGAGGTTCTCGCGTGTATAGAAAAGGTTCAGCCGACGGCCGTCGTGATGGACATTGTCATGCCGAAGATGGACGGGATCGCCGCGACCCGACTAATCAAAGCACAGCATCCGAAGATTGCCGTGATTGGACTCACGCGCGAGCTGAAGGATTACACGTCATATTCCATGAAAAAGGCGGGAGCCTCCGAAGTGGTGGACAAGAAGAACGCTGTGGTGGAATTGTATGACGCGATAAAAAAGAGCAGTGGCAGACATCGGCGGGAAGGCCGTAGACCGGCCAGAAATCGGCCTTGGTTCCATGACTGAAGCAACTTGAAACCATCGTTCTATAGATCCATCCCATTCAATACACTTGCCGACGGCCTCCTGGAAGTCCTACCGCCGACACTGTGAGAAAGGCGGTCGTCGATGTCCGACTTCTTACTTCTCCAGTACGAAAACAAAATTGGAACTATTTCTGCTGCTCCTGAGTCTCGCCACGCTGTGGGAGAATTCATTCAGGCCGGTGAGCAGCTACTCAAACAGAGTGGTCTTTCCTACTATGAGAAGTACCTACTTCTGGATATGACAGGTCGGATGATGGAGATGCTGCTGGGCCGAATGGATGATAGGTAGACCTAGGGACATTCGCTTGCAGCTTAAACACGCTTGATCGTCAACACACTGTCGAAATGTTCTGATCTCGGGATCGGCGATGCAGTTGCCGGTAGGTCCAATGACCGCTTGACCCAATCCTTCGAAAACGCCTAAGGTCCCTCTCCCCACATTCACATCTGACCGGTGAGTACCTCTGGGTCCGCAACGAACAGACAGGAGACACTATGGAAGTTCGAAAATCACAATCGTCACAAGTACTGCGCGGTAAGACCGACAGGAGCCTAGAGGACGAGCGCGACAAGACTGACGAATATCTCGAACACACTATCACGAAGGTCGAGGAGTCGACCACAGACAAAGTCCGGTCGATTCGGCTGGCCACCGATAACGCTCTCGAAAGTGAGCGTGAGGAAGTGGACCTTGATAAGGAGCAACAGCATGACGTCATGGGTCTTTCACCTTCATCAATGGATGAGGACTTGTTACGTCAAGAACGGGAACGGACAGACAAACTCAAGGCCATTGAGCGCGAACAAGTCGATCGGGTTCAAACCCAGGAGCGCATCAAAAAACAACAGATCGCTGAAGCGCTCCTTGAACAAGAGCGGAAACAAACGGACAGCAATTTGCTCGATGAACGAGTCCACGTCGACACGGAGCTGATTACCCGAGATCAATTTGTGGCGATTGTCAGTCACGACTTGAAAAATTCCATCGTCGCGATTGCTATTGGTGCGCGTTTGATGCGAAGAGGGCTGTCTCACGATGCGGCCGACCCGGGTCGGGTGCTCGAAAACCTTGCCCTTATCGAGCAGGCCGCCGCAGGCATGGACCGTATGATTGGCGATCTCCTTGATGTGGAGCAAGTGGCACAGGGCCAGCTCAGACTGAAACCAGAAAACGTCGCCATTGGCACATTACTACAAGACTGCAGGGACCTATTCGCTCCAGAGATCTCAAGTAAGTCATTTTCCATGAACATTCATCTATCCCCTGAGCCGATAGTAGCCGAGGTCGATCGCGACAGAATGCTTCAGGTATTGTCCAACTTGGTCGGCAACGCCCTGAAGTTCACGCCCGATGGAGGCAGCATTACGCTATCTGCGAAGAAACAGGAGAGCCACATTGAAGTGTCAGTCACCGACAATGGCCCGGGAATCCCAGAACAGGACACGAGGAAAATTTTCGAGCGGTTCTCGCAGCTAAAACGGAAGGACCGTCGTGGCCTCGGCCTCGGCCTGTATATTGCCAAGTGGATTGTCGAGGCTCATCACGGTCGGATTTGGGTGACCTCGGAGGTGGGAAGAGGCAGCACATTTACCTTCACTATTCCAATTCCCTCACTATGAAAGTATGGGGCCAAAGAGGAGAAAATCCTGCCGCATACAATTATCAAAGGAATCGCGATTTCGGGTTAACAAGAGCTGCCCACGGTCCCTGTAAGCCATTGATCTTACATGATGCTCTTTGCCGCTGTTTGACCCTCCTAAATCTCACAACGCCTTGAAAACCTTTATTTGTGGGTCCTGGGCCGCCTAGAGCCTGCAGCTCGAATCGCAGTTCTCGCGACTGACGTCCTTTTCATGAGAGAGCGTCTGGAGAGATGACGTATGGCCATCAAGGATCTGTTGCCAAAGAGAACTGTCGATTTTCTTGGGCCTAAACCACCGCTCCCAAAAAGATACCGCCGCATTACTTCGTTCCACGACCCAGAGGGTCACTGGCAGGTTGATGCGGAATTTCCCGATGAACGAAAAGTGCCTGGTCAAGCAGTTTCGGCCATCGTGACAGTCTTTCCTGGTATGATGCCGCGTGACTGGAAAATCGTGCAGCGTGAGGTTTCAAAACTTCTCTCACAGCCACAACGAACGAAGGGAAAACCGGGCTTGTCGAGTGAGAAACGTGGACTGCTGGAACGCGCAATTGTGACTGTCGGGCCTCCTAATCGAAACCAGACTCAAGCCCAGAATGTCTCGGCAATTCTTGAACATATGAAAAGTCATGGGCAGCCTGTGTCTCAATCCACCGTACTGAAGCGATACCGACAATGGCTTGATGCCAACCAGTACCCGAAAAAGCGGTACATTCCCGACCGTGACCTAAAGTTTTAAACCCACCCCAATTTAAATATTCCCTCAAAAACATACCTTTAAGTTTTAATCGCCCTCATGCCGATGGCGATCAAGACAGTGTCTGCCGAAGACCTTCGTGCAGCAATAGCACGGAGCGGAATTCCTGCTTACGTGATCGGCGCACGGGCACGCGTGAATCCTATCAAACTTTCTCGGCTAGTCCGCGGCCATGATCCAATAACCTCCAATCTCGCCGTGCGCCTGCTCCATGCCATTCAGCAAGAGGAGACCGCCAATGGCCGCTAATCAACAGACAAGCGTCCTTGATGAGATTTATGAATTTTTAGGACGGTTCGTCGCCTATCCTTCAGATGACGCCCATGTCGCACACACCCTTTGGATCGCACATGCCCACCTCATGAAGGAATGGGAATCCACTCCGCGCATTGCATTCTTATCACCGGAGCCTGGCAGCGGGAAAACACGCGCCCTTGAAGTGACTGAGACGCTTGTCCCCAATCCGGTCGAAACGATCAACAGTTCCCCTGCCTACATCTTCCGACGGATTGGGGCCGATCCGACCAGTCTTCCGACGATCCTTCATGACGAGATCGACACCATCTTCGGTGACAAAGCCCGCGAGCATGAAGACATGCGGGCGATCATCAACGCCGGCCACCGCCGGGGGGCAACCGCTGGACGGTGTGTGGTGAGAGGGAAGACGGTCGAGACCGAGGAGTTTCCAGCCTTCTGCGCTGTCGCGATGGCGGGCCTGGGCAATCTGCCCGATACGATTCTGACACGGTCGGTCGTGATCAAAATGCGACGTCGAGCGCCAACCGAGATCGTAGAGCCCTATCGGCGACGCCTCCATGCCCCTGAAGGTCATCGACTCCGAGAGCGACTGGCCCAATGGGCCAAGGACGTGACACCAATCCTCAACACAATGCCGATCATGCCGGAAGGCATCGAGGACCGCAATGCCGATGTCTGGGAAGCCCTCTTGAGTCTCGCTGATGCCGCAGGAGGGGACTGGCCAGACCGGGCCAGGGTAGCGGCGGTAGCGCTTGTAGCGGACGCGGCGGGGGAGAGGGGCAGCCTAGGAGTCCGTCTCTTAAAGGATATTCGGACGGTGATCGGGGAACGGGATGGGATGTGGACGGATGAACTCCTAGCAGGCCTTTGCGTATTAGAGGAATCACCGTGGGGCGATCTGAATGGGAAACCCATCAATGACAGAAGATTGGCGGATTTCCTTCGTCCTTATGGTGTGAGACCTGGGCAAGTGAAACTGACTGGGACAAACAAACGAGGCTACACACGAGGGGCGTTCCATGACGCGTGGGCTAGGTATTTGACGGTTGACCGTGATCCCTCTCTCCCCCCTGCGTGGGGCGCTACCTCCGCTACTACCGTTACCGACGAACAGGTGATCAATGTGGATTGAAGCCTCGCAACCATTACGACTGAGGTTCAAAGACGGTGATGATTTGCACCTGAGACCAGGCTGTCCTGTTGAAGTCCCGGATGACGCCGGAAATAGGGTCTTGGCGAAAGGAGGCGGCAAAATCCGCATAGTTGATCGACCTCAATCAGACGTCGTCATCGAACCGGCCATGAAACCCGATGGGTCAGCGCTCAGTCCGATCCACTTTAAAGACCTACACGGGAAGATCTTCGGCCCGGCACATGTCGAATTTGTCGCCAAGACGATCAACGAACAGTTTTGGGTGGTTGTGAATTACGAGGGTAGTCTTCGCTGGATCCTGTCTGATCGACTGCGAGCGAACCCAAGGGGAGACCGACAACGGGCCGACGGGTGAACTGAAGAAGAAAGAGGACTTGTCCGTGTCGATGACAGGAGTAGCGCAAAGCGGCCTGATCACCAGGCTGGTGGAGATCCTCGCGTGGACGAGTTGAAACCGAATCCGTTGCCGGAGGAGTTGATCGAATCGCTTTCCGATTCACTCGCCGCCCTGAGGGATGCGCCCTATGACGACGGTGACAACCGGAGAAGAAGAGATCGGGCTGGAGGCAGGCAAACGAGGCCGATCAGGCCCGCCAAATTGGAAGTTGCCTTAACGGATTAACATCCCCCCTTTTACAGGGGGGTGGCGATAGAGAAGGAGAGGTTGGGAACTGGTTTTTGGGAGTCAGAGGGTAGGATGCTGTCCAATCGGTCTGAGATTATGAAAGTCTATCTGGTGCAAGCCCCAGAAAATGGGTTGGGAGAAAATGTGGAAGGCCAAAGACTTGGGGAAACTCAAGGCCATGGAGCAGGAACAGAGGATTAGAAAATAGATGGCCGTTCTCGAAGAGAAGCCCGCGAAGCGCCAGAAATACGGAGGGCGCGTGAAGGGCAGTAGAAATCGCATCAAGAATTGGGAACTTGTAAAGACCTGCCAGGCGGAAGCGCCGTTGGCCATTCGGCGCTTGAAGGAAATTGCGAATGATCGCGATGACCTTCGCGCTGCATGCCAAGCGTCCACTGTCATTCTCGCCTACGGGTACGGCAAACCTCGTGAACGCTTCGAAGTCACCGGCACACTGCGCCTAGAGCAAGAGATGGCGCAAGCCGCCGCGATGATTAAACAGCAACTCCTGGCGATCGTCAGCGGAGCCTCGCACGATGACGGCGTCCGTCCGGCGGTGCGAATCGGCGTGACCGTGATGTGATATGAACGCTGCCCTCAACCCTGGCCGAGAGAGGAACGATCCCCGATGAACGACCTACGGCCCATCCCGACCCCCGATCACCAGCCTGACCGCGTACGTACGCTTTCTATGGTACCCTCTTGCCCGATCTGCGGACAGCCGTTGCGGGGTCGGCAGACCGTTTGCTCGGGTCGTTGCCGGATTGACCGGTCAAGACGACGCCGAAGCCAGAAAAAGAACGACCAGGACGCGAAGATCCGCCTACTCTTACACGAGGCCTTACACCTACTCAGCGAGACAACCTCATGAGCAACAACCCTCTGTGGCTTCAGGTTTTTGCTGCGTTCAAGGAGCATAAGATTGCTCAGACGCCGCAAGCAAATCTCAATCGCATTGCCGCAAAGTGCATTCTCCGTCAGACGTTTGAACCGACCAATTGTCACATTCATGAGGAGGTCCTCTCTCCGAGAGATCTCCAACACCTCGTCCTCTACAGTACTGACGATGATTGCCCCCATCGGGTAGTTGAGCCGATCATCGTCTTGGCCTATGGCGGGCACGTCTAGTCATTGACGGCAGACGACGTGTTACCAAATGGTTGAAAGAGAAAGCGATCAAGCCTCGAAAAGCCATTATTCTCACACCGCATATCTAGCACTTTACTTGTAAATAAGTGGGGCTTATAATGGTACCGCACACACTAGCCATGAACGTAAAGAGACTTCGCGCCAAACGTGGAATGACTCAAATCGAACTAGCCAAGCGCTCAAAGGTAAGCCAGGCGTTCATCGCGCAATTGGAAACTAGCGAACAGACGAATCCCAGACTCGAAACGCTGCGACGGCTGGCGAAGGCGCTGCGATGCACGATTGCACAACTCGTGGAGTAACTGATGGAATCTGATGCTCGACACCAATCAATGCCTGCACACCGGCTTTCTCTCGCCCGTGAACTCCTGGATGACATTGAGATGAGTCGTTTAGCGCCAGAATCTCTGTTGTTGAAAGCATCGCGGTTGGCTCGGTTGCTTGAGGCATCGGAGATTCAAGAGTGGCTTGATATAGAGTTGAAAGGGTATCTGGATGTGTCTGTGGGGAAGTTGGTACCCAATGCCATCAAGCATGGCCTCCGAACTGGGCGAACCACGAACCTGAAGGCTTCTCAACCAGGGGTCAACATCAATGGGTACTGGCAACCCTACGCAGGTCTATTGGCTTGGATTCGCGCCATGGAGGCGGAACTACAAAGCCTCAAAGTACCAAACATCAACTATGCGCCTTCGAGTGCAAATCCTCAGGAGTATGTAGGTGGAATGTTTGGGACGAATATCACGGCGGCTATAGCACCGGTAACTTCCGTCATGCAACGCATGCAGACCCTAACTGCTGAGATCTCTTAGATTCGTGGGGTCGCCTCAAAAATTATTGCACTGTTGCACGATTTTGTCGCCAAATCCTACTACGAGCTAGCTTTTAAGGGTGTGGCCGAATCTATATTCGAGTCCATGAAAAAGGAAACCGATACACAGCTTGCTCAAGCTGCCGGTGACGCTTTGCAGAAAATTCCAGCGATTGTTGAACGATTGTCTACTGGTGGATCGGAGGCGATCAGCCATGCAATGTCGAGCGGGCGTCGTGTTCTAGCTGCGCTTGCAGACTCTCTACAACCGCCGAGCGATGAAAAATTGCCATATGGAAACGAGTTTTTGGAGGCAGGTGAAGATAAGTACCTCAATCGACTCCGCTATTTTCTGCGACAACGCTGCAAGAGCGGGCACAGGGAGGACCGTCTTAAACATGCTCTTACAGATCTGAACGCTCGTTTCAGCGCTGGGACCCATGACGATGTCACGCCGGAAGAGGCGAGGGCCTTGTTCGTGATCCTGTATGTCACATTGGGCGAAATCGTGACGTTGTAGGCTTAGGTGATGACCTGGACCGCCGAAAAACCCACACACCCAGGTTGGTATTGGTACCGAGCCGCGCCGAATGCGCCGCCGTATCCGGTCAAGGTTTTCGACGCCAATCAGATCGTGTACGTCTGGCCGGTCAATGATCATGCCACCAAAGAGGAAAACGTCACGGTGCGTCTGTCGGATACCGGCGGCGAGTTTGCGGGGCCGATGGAGCCGCCAGCATGATTGCGGTCCACACACGTGAAGGATGATCCCCAGCCTGGGGACTGGAGACGATATGGATGCCAAGCCGATGATGCTGTTGTGCGCTCTGGCTCTCATGACGGGGTGCATAAACATCACGACCCGCCAGCAGCCTGAAGATACTTCGGTGAAAGAAGTACTCTATGGCGAAGACTGCGCCGTGATCATCTTTGTCTTTGGATATGGTACTGCAAGCGTAGAACAAGCTATGGCAAAAGGAGGGCCAGACAAAGACTTCGCCAACTTTAAAAACCACCAGCAAATCACCAAGATTCGTCGCGTTGAGTGGAATGACGCGGTGTTCTTGTTATTTGGTAAGCGCTGCGTTCGAGTGGTAGGAGAATAACCATGATCGCCGCCATCTATGCGGAACCGATGGAGCCGCCAACGTGACGGCAAGAAAGAAAAGCGGCGGTAGGGGCTAAATGCTTCAGAATCTGTATCGTTGGATAACCCAGGTTGCTCGCTGGATCGCCGAGCCGTCGCTGGGTTGGTTGGCACTAGCAGTGACTGCGGGCATTCCGACCGTGATTTTCATATTGCCGATCCCTACAGGCGACCAGTTTCGATGCTCTGGACTAGCTTTCGAGTTGCTCGGAATAGCAGTGGTTTGGGGTGGCTTGCGGGACAGACGTATTCTGTTCGGCAGACAAAGCACGTTTGACTGGGCTGCAGGTTGGTTCAAGCGGTTCCCTCGTTTTCGAGCGCGACACATTACGTTAGAGGCTGGGGCAGGTGCAATGGGGATAGCAAGCGCACAAGGAAGACTAGGGACCTGGAAGAACACTTTGCCGAATTCGTCCATCAATGATCGAGTAGCTATGCTGGAAGCGAACATTCAGACACTTCGTACCGAGCAAGCGGACCTGGAACAAAGACTTCAGCAAGAAACGCGGGAAAGAGAGAAGGCAGCCAAGGTGGACCGAGAAAAACAAGAAGCAAATTACAAGGAGATCTCTACAAAACTCGACTCACTAGGCGCTGGAAATCTACCACTGGAAGCCCTTGGCCTATTTTGGCTCATCGTAGGTGTCATCTTGAGCACGTGGTCGTCGGGGTCAGTTTCGCAAGGATAGGTTGCAGCTTACTTCTACAGAGGGAGGAGACCATGGCACGACGGGGTGATGGACTCTATCTGCGAGGTAACACATGATCTGCGCCACCTATGCCAGAAAAAGCACCGAGCAGAACGGCGTGAATGATGAAGCGAAATCGGTCACGCGGCAGATCGAGCACGCCAAAGCATATGCCAAGAAGAAAGGCTGGCGCGTCGCAGATGAACACGTCTACAGCGACGACGGCATTTCGGGGGCGGAATTTGCCAAGCGCCCAGGTCTGACGCGGTTACTCGCGGCGCTCAAGCCGAAGCCCCCCTTCCACATTCTCATCATGTCGGAAGAGAGCCGTCTGGGCCGCGAAAGCATCGAGACCGCCTATATCCTCAAGCAACTCATCTGCGCCGGAATCCGCATTTTTTTCCATCTGGAGGATCGCGAGCGCACGCTCGACTCCCCGACCGAGAAGATCATGCTGCAACTGACGAACTTCGCCTCGGAGATGGAGCGCGAGCAGGCCCGTCTCCGCACTTTCGACGCCATGCAGCGAAAGGCCAAAGCCAGACACGTCTGCGGTGGTCGGGTGTTCGGATATACCAATGTGAATGTGTCGGGCACAAATGTGGATGCAAATGGGCAGGCGAAACGCTCGCACGTCGAACTACGCATTAACGACGAAGAAGCCGCCGTCGTGCGTCGGATCTTCCAACTCTACGCGGCGGGCCACGGCTTCATCACCATCGCCAAGACACTGAATGCTGAACATGCGCCTTGCCCGCGTCCGCGTCCGACAAACGGCAAGCCGGTCGGCTGGGCAGGCTCGTCGGTGCGGGAGATCGTGTTGCGCCGGTTGTATCGCGGCGAGCGGATCTGGGGGAAGACGAAGAAGCGCGACAAGTGGGGACGGAAAAAACCGCATCGTCGCCCTGAGCAGGACTGGCTCATCGAGCAGGTACCTCACTTGCGGATCGTCGCCGAATCACTGTGGCAAGATGCACAAGACCGATGGAAGAACAACCGGCAGTTTTATCTGCGCTCGACCAACGGCCAATTGCATGGCCGCCCAGTGAATGGCAAAGAGTCTCCCTATCTCTTCACCGGCTTCACATCCTGCGAACACTGTGGCGGGATCGCTCTACGTCCGCAGTCATGCCTACGGCAACCGGCGCACGTTTCATTACGCCTGCCGGACGCATTATCACCGTGGACCCGAGAGTTGTCCCGAGTCGATGCTGCTGCCGATGGCGGACGTGGATCGAGCGATCCTTGGATCAGATCGAGCAAGACATTCTCCAGCCGCCGATCATCGCCAAGGCCATCGAAAAGGCACTCAAGCAACTGCATGCGCCGGGTGAGAGCCCGGAAACGCGACGTGCCGGGCTTCAGAAAGAATTGCGACAGATCGAGGCGGAACTGCCGCGACTCACGGCGGCGATTGCTGCCGGAGGCACCTTGCAGACGTTGCTCGCAGCGGTCCACGAGCGCGAGAGCCGACGCACGCAGGTTCAAGCGGAATTGGCGTTGCTCAACGGCACGAGCGTCACGCCGTTCGATGCGGAGCGCACCGAGGACGAGTTGCGGGGTTACTTGAAGGACTGGTCAGGCTTGGCCCAACGGCATCCGGTGCAGACGCGGCAGATCCTGCGCAAATTGCTGCCGGAGAAGCGGCGCATTCGCCTCAGGCACGAAGGCGATGGGCGCTATCGCTTCTCCGGCGAAGCTGCCGTAGGCCGTCTGTTCAGAGGATTGGCCGTGGGTACATACCTTGG
>CAVSTP010000005.1:0-28202 GCA_963730935.1 uncultured Nitrospiraceae bacterium
TCTTCGACAACCTACACTCGAGAGCGCTGCAAGCGCCTGGAACAGCCGTTCTCTAGCAGTTGCTTCCCAGCCATCCGATAATCGCGAACGCGAGAAGGCTGCCCGGATCTGTTACGGCATGACAGATCTGCTTTCGATCACCGCGGGCGCTCTGCCTGAGACGAGCGTCCACATCCACACAGTGACGACGGTGCCTACCAACATGCCTGTGGAGACCAACAGGCTGATCAGCACAGCGAGTTCGTCATTGCGGCGGAATCGATCCCTGCGCATGGCTAAATACATTCCGTGAGAATCATCGCGGTGAACCGAAAGGCGAACTCCCGGTCTCCTTGGATCGGCGTTCATCGATCGTGAGGGCGCAATGCGTGATCGCATAGCCGCAGACACCGCAGGCCCAGAAGGCGCCTGTCTGAAACAGACTCTGTCGTTGGCACCGTGGACAATTGCAGAATTTCATTTCATAACTCCTGCTGATCTAATGACAGATTCTGACGTCGTTGGCCGGCCTCACGCTCAGGGGAGAGCCATGAGGAGTCTGTTTCAGCATTGCGCTAAGCCGACCAACAGCTTCGGCGAAGAGAAAGAATTCTTCACGCTCAAAATGCAGAGTCACCGATCCATAGGTGAAATGAAGTTTTCCACATTCGCATAATGCAAGCTTGCCTTGTCCCTGACCTTTCATGAAATCCTCCATGACGTTCATGTCATCGCAGTTGTTAGTCACCTATCGTGATCACACCGGCAAAATATCCTGTCTCAATGTTCCCCGCGATTGGTATAGCGGTGTGGCCATCTGTCATATCGATATTGCTGGACCCTATCATGCTACGGAGGGTCTCCAGATCGCGGCCGACAAAGTCGTGCGTTAGGCGCAAGCGAAGAGTCCCCTCTCGATCGATGACGAAAGTCTGGCAGCGGGCGGAGGTCTCCGACGACCTCACTCCAAACAATCGGCGGAGTCGCCCGCAAGGATCGGCTAGGACGAGCGTCGATGGCTGCGCAGGCCGATTAACCCACAATCGATGCAGCGGACGGACGCCTGAACTCACGATAACCAGCGTGGCGTCCACCTTTTGAAATCGCTGGGCATGATGATCAATTTCGTCAGCCCTGAGGCCAGCGTCAGGGGGAAAACATAGAACCACCAAGCGGCCCACCAAATGCTTCCCTCTCAGGTAGATAAGTTGCCCTCCATCGAGTGCAGGCGCATTGAAATCCAGCGCGTACATCCCATTCCGTTTCATGAGTTTCTCCTTCATTGGATCCTGTGCAAGTCTCTGGTTGCTGAATCACCACTCGACTGTTTGAAATGCTGACATTCTCGTCGAAGCCAACCGCAATTGACGCACTTCCAATCGTTTGCTCCGTAGAAGTCCAGTACTTTCTCGGAGACCATGAGACCACCGCATTTGAGACAATTCGTTTTCATCGTATCTCCACGTATTTCAATTTGAAGCAGTCGTTCATCCCTCTCCTATTCCCCCTGTCGTTGCTGTCTCCACATAGGACGCCTTAGGGGGTGAAACAAAAAAAGCCCAAGATGTCTTGCGACACCTTGGGCTCCGGCCTCAACGACCTCTGGCCTCGTTCCCGACGAACTCAGTTACGCGATTAAGTTCTAGATGGGCATGCTGAATGAAACATTTCCTAATTGATAGGTACTCTCAATATCATTTATAGCCTCTCTTGTCAACTTAAATTTGTGGCGAACGCTATTGCCAACCCTAGGCAAGGACCTATCGGACCGTATACGCACCCTCATCTCTTAATCCAGTGGTATCTCGACCGGTCTACGTACTACTATTCCGCTTGCTGCTTTCGTCGTATTCGAGGTGTCAAGGAGGTAGCTATGGCCGGCTATGTCGATGGATACCTGCTGCCGATGGCAAAAAAGAATTTGCAAGCTTATCGGCGGATGGCCAGCAAGGCCGGAAAAATCTGGCGGGAGCACGGAGCATTAGACTACAAAGAATGCTACGGGGACGATCTCGATACCACGATGGGCGTGCCGTTCCCACGCCAGATGAGAGCCAAACGCGGCGAAACGGTCGTCTTCGCCTATATCCTGTTCAAATCGCGCAAGCACCGTGACCGGGTCAATGCAAAGGTCATGAAGGACCCTCGGATTGCCGGCATGGGCGACATGAAGAATCTTCCGTTTAACCCAAAACGTATGGCGTATGGCGGATTCAAGGTGCTTGTCGACGCAGAATGACATCCTCGACGTGATCGGTGTGACCGATGGGACGTGGTCACAAAATTGTCCTATTTCCAGATGGTTGCGTTAATGCCCCCACTGACAAAGTGACAGTGTGTCATCTCATAATCGCACAACACAGTAGGCCCTTGCTGATAGACAATCGGGTGTTTAGTCTATATTCCCTTGGGAAATTCACGACCTAGGTGTGTGCCGTGTCCAACAAGAACGACATTTTGAAGTTGTACGGGCGGTACAGTGTCGAGCTAGCGCAACACTTGAAAGAAGGGGCGACCCTCAATGTTGACGAGCAAGTGTATCTCGAGAATCACCTCCTAATCGTTCAACTGGCATTGGCCATGTCAAAACATGCACGGCCGAAGCGGTCAGTGCCCGTTCGGGGAGAATGATGAAACAAGCGCTTGTGGTGGACGACCATCCCATCGTGCGGGATGGAATCAAGGAATTGCTTCAAAGAGCATTTCCCTCCGTCGCCATCAAGGATTCTGCGGGCGAGGATGGATTGCTCGAAGAAGTGTGCGGATATCCGTGGGCCTTTGTCGTACTCGATATTAATTTGCCCGGTCAGAACGGGCTCGACATCATCAAGAAAACGAAGGTCCGACGGCCTGAAATCCCCATCATCGTCTTCAGCCTGTACTCAGAACGACAGTATGCCGCACGAGCGCTGCGCGCCGGGGCGGTGGCCTATCTTTCGAAAGAACGCCCCCCACGTGATTTGATCGAGATGGTGAAGACGACGCTCGAAGGGGGAGAAGTCAAGAAACCGCGGGAAGTGATGGTCTCTCAACCGCTGCTTTCCGACCGTGAGGTGCAAGTCTTAGCGCTCTTTGTCAGAGGCCTGAGTCGGAAGGAGATATCCAAGGAACTCAACATCAACGAGAAAACGGTCAGCACCTATCGGGCGAGACTTCTGCACAAGCTGGGCGTGAGGAACCTGGTTGAACTGATCCGCTACGCAGTCGAAGAAGGCCTGGTCGATTGAACCATCAGGTGATAGAAGGCCTCGGCTAACGGTTGCAGACTGACGCAGTCCGCCTCGTTGTAGCGCAGCAGTTGGTCTCTGGCCTCTTCTGCGTGGGAGTGACGCCATCGGTTCCAACATCGGACGGCATCGTCGCCATTCATCCCCTCCAGTTCCTGCTCTCGATTGATGCCTAATTGCCGCTCAATCATCTTGAGTCCGCCGCGGTGCCCGAGCCGCCGACCGAGAAGACAGATATCCATATGCGGCTGGTCCAGCGGAAGATCCGGAAACTGGCTCAACAACATCGGGAGGTCGAATGTCGTCCCGCAAAACGTCACGAGCAAGTCATATGGACGGAGCGCTTCTGCGAGCCGACCGGCATTCAACGATTCACCGCGGACGAAGGAGGTCATTTGTCCATGCCCATAGAGCCCGACCACGGTAATCTGACCGAAGCTATCGGTCTCGATGTCGAGACAAACTGCCCGAGGACGCAGCCAGTCATATAGCCGCCAGTGCTCGCGGGCAGGCATGACGACGCTGAAATAACGCGCATTGCCACCGGCGTACTGCTCCTGGGCCTTTTCGACCTGCATGTCATAGAGCGCCTTCCTCGACGCACCGATCTTGTCGATCGCCGGTCTCGAAAGAAAATCTTTCCATGTGAGGAGCCCTTGACGCCAGAGCCGCCGTTCGGTTTTTGAACCAACCCCTGGCAGAAAACAAAAGCTCGATTCAATCATGACGCCTGCGTTCCGTCCGGTCTATCAACGTCCTGAGAGATTGTTTATTTGTGGGGCACCATCACATGAATCGTATGGGCCTGTGCAGGCGTGGGTTTTATCGCGATCGTCTGGGCTCCGCCGCTCGACATTTCCGTGCAGCCAATCACCAATGTCATTCCAAAGGCTCCCAGCACTGCAACGTATCCTGCTCGCTGCATGCTCCTCCCTGTCCGTTGAAGATCGCACAGTCAGGAACTGACGAGGCCGCTATTTGGGCAGCTTCGGCACGTTCACTTTGATCGGGGCCCCCGTCAAGGCTTTCAGAAACTCGAGCAAGTCCGCCTTTTCCTCTGAAGACAGCCCCAACGGTTTCATCAAGGGACTGAGATTGGGATTGCTTCCCCCTCCCGCATCGAGGAAGTCGATCACTTCCTCGAGCGTCTTGAACACGCCATCGTGCATATACGGGGCCGTCTCGATCACGCTCCGCAAGGTTGGCGTCTTGAATGCGCCCTTGTCTTGTTGTGCCCTTGTGACCATGTACCGGCCCAGATCTTCCTTGAGAGGCCCCACCTGGGGGACGCCGAGATTATGGAATCGATTGTCGGTGAAGTTCGGGCCGTTGTGACAGAGGATGCACCGAGCCTTTCCTCGAAACAGCGCTAACCCCCGCACCGCCGCCTCATTCATCGCCCCGGTTTCCCCCATCGCGTACTTGTCGAAGGCGCTGTTTTGCGACATGATCGTGCGTTCGAAAGCGGCAATGGCTTCAGCGATGTGCTGGAGGCTCGCCCCTCCCCCGAAGATCAACTGAAACTGTTTTTGATAGGCCGGTATCTTGGCGATTTTCGGCACCACAGTTTCATGCATTTCGGCCATCTCGATGGGATTGTGTATCGGGCCGATCGCCTGCTCCTCCAGCGATCCGGCGCGGCCGTCCCAGAATTGCAAGGGAATGAAACCCGTGTTGTACACGGTGGGCGCCTGGCGACCGCCGGAAGTCCCGAATGCCCCGATAGAGAACTGGCGGGCATCGGCGAAACCGGTGCCGGGATTGTGACATAGGGCACAGGAGACGGAATTATTTTTGGACAGGCGCGTCTCAAAGTAGAGCAGTTTGCCCAGTTCGACTTTCTGCGCGTAGCTCAGATTTGTCGACGGGATCGGCACCTGCGTCGGCATCGGTCCGATGTCGGGCACCGTGACGCCATCGACGGTCACAATGCCGTGCGGAGCATATCCGGATGGAACGGCAAGGGCCGCGGACAGACTTCCAGCCAACCAGCCCATCAAAAGAACCCCAAAACTGCCTACTCCACGAATCCCGAAAAAGCGGCGTGCTCTACGGCTCATATCCCCTCCTGAGGTGTCACCCGTTGCGATCCAAGGACCCACACTACCATGTTTCCTTCGGCAGTGGAGCCAGGGTAAATACCTGACAAGCCATTGAGTTTACAAGGCATTTCGGCATGAAGGCCGAAAGCGATTTGTGATAGGCTATCACCGATACCTGGGATAGCAGGAGAGCTTTCATGCGGATTCCATCTCGAGTCGTCCTACCCTTCGGATATCGGATCTCAGTGCGCCAACTGTCAGATAGCGAGATGGACCGTCGTGATCCCAATGCCGATGGAATCTGGGACGACGAGTTGAAGACGATCTACTTAAGAAAGAAGCTTCCGGTCACCAGGCGGCGATACATCCTCGCGCACGAGCTAGGTCATGCCTGGCTCGACTGGCAGCATCGGCATCTCGACAACGGGAAAGCGAAGACCTAACGGGGGCAGTCGTTCCCTCGATCTCGATCATCCTTTTCCGCTTCCTGCCAGTTGCGTAATCACCCTCCATTCCACCTCGCTCACCGGTTGCACGGACAGGCGTGACCCTTTACGGAGCAGCACCATTCCCTTCAGCTTCGGCTCTTGTCTGAGCCGATCAAGCGGCAGGCTGGTGGGGAACTTCTCCAGGTATTTGAGGTCCACCATGTCCCACCGTGGATCATCCATCGTACTTGTCGGATCATAGTGATTGCTGCGCTTATCAAATTGCGTATCGTCCGGATAGGCTGTCTTCACGACCTCGGCGCTGCCGACAACGGCCGGTGGGTCCGCATTGCTGTGATAAAACAACACAAGGTCTCCGACAGTCATTTCGCGCATGAAGTTCCTCGCCTGATAGTTCCGGACGCCGTCCCAACAGGTCGTCTGGCGGTGGG
Source organism: uncultured Nitrospiraceae bacterium (assembly GCA_963730935.1). Taxonomy (GTDB): domain Bacteria; phylum Nitrospirota; class Nitrospiria; order Nitrospirales; family Nitrospiraceae; genus Nitrospira_C. The sequence continues at coordinate 6,129 of CAVSTP010000005.1, forward strand.
CGCGCGCGAGATCATCGATAGAGAAGGTATCAGGCTCCGACTTGACGAGCCAGTACCGTCGTCGCTTCGTCATCTCATACTCCCTTGATGCACCAAGGCCTTGCGATTTTTCCCTCGATCGGTATGCTATCGCCCGGCTATTCCCACCCTGGGTCAAGGCGCGTCTTGGCGCGCCAGGCTCAGGTGGGTGAGATTAGGGGGCTCCCCATGGAACTGACGCCATTCTTGTTTGGAGTCTACAAGCTCGTCAAGTACGTGCTTCATCCGCTCAACTGGGTCCTGCTGCTCATGAGCCTGACCACACTATGGTTGTGGCTGCCCATTTCCCCCCAACGGCTTCGTTGGGCCAGGATCGGCTCGATCGGTGGGCTCATCCTCTTGTTCATGATTTCAAGTCCTCTGATCGCTCGTCCGCTGCTCGGCAGCTTGGAGGCCTGGCATGCGACGCCGCCGTTGTTAAAAGGTGAGGAGTATCATGCGATCGTCGTCTTGGCAGGAGGCCTGCTCCAGCCAGGCACATTGCGCCCGACGGCGGACTTGTCATCCTATTCCAGGAATCGGACAACATGCGGCGTGGACCTCTATCAGCAAGGACTGGCGCCGAAGCTCGTCTTCACTGGCGGCAGTGGAAATCCGTTCAGGGAGGCCATGAATGATGCTCAGGAAATGCAACGATGGGCGGAACGGCTCGGAGTCCCAAGGGAGGCGATACTGATCGAAGAGCTTTCACGGACCACTTATGAAAATGCCACGGAGACCAAGCGCCTGCTGGGCCCAGCATCTATTCTGCTGGTCACCTCGGCCAGCCACCTGCCGCGGGCGACGGCGCTTTTTAGGAAACAGGGATTCCACGTCACGCCGGTGCCTTGTGATTTCTTGATACAGAATCGGCCCGAGGATAACTTTCAGCACCTCGATCCGTTCGATGTGCTCCCCAACGATCATGCGATCGAGCATACGACGGGCGCCGTGACAGAACTTGCCGGAATGGCCATCTATTGGTTGACCGGAAAGCTTTAGCATGGGTGAGACGAATGGGCTATGGCTTAGGCGTGGGACGAGCAGCAGCCAATCGATAGACCGCCCCCTTGTAGTCCACGATATAGAGCTCGCCAGCTTCATCCTCCCCGAAGGAGGAAATGCGCTCCCGTCTGCATGAGTACCCGCGGCGCCGTCGAGCTCCTCCGATTCGCGCTTGCCGAGAGCGCAAAGAGTTCTCCGCTACAGTAGTCGCCGAACAGATACGTGCCTCTCAAAGTTGGAACAGCGGCTCCGCGATACACATAGCCGCCGGTGATTGAGCAGCGGCCCTGCTCATGGCCGTATTCAGCGATCGGGAAAATCAACCCTTCTGCGGTACAGACTTCCTCCGGGTTGTAACAATGTGCGCCTTCCATGATACGCCAACCGTAATTGCCGCCGGCGACGACAAGGTCGACCTCTTCCCATTTGTATTGGCCAACATCGGCCAGCCACAGCAGGCCCGTTTCCCGGTCGAACGAGAACCGCCAAGGGTTCCGGATTCCGAGAGCGAAAATCTCCGCACGGCCCCCACCAGCGGCATACGGGTTGTCCGGGGGGATGGCATAGGGACGGTCTCGGTCGACATCGATGCGGGTCGCCGCGTAAGCCGCCGTCTCCTCTCCCGATGTACAGAAGTCTATCCGGCCCGAACGCGATCATCCCGCCATTGTGGTTGAGATAGGGTTGCGGCACGACCATGAGAATGTGTTCGGAGTCGCCTGCAGCCTGCAAGCTGCGGCCTTGGCGGCTATACTCCGCGACGACTGTCGCCCCATCTTCGCGTCGGTTATAATGGGCAAAGAAACGCCCATTCGCCTTGTGATCCGGATGGAAGGCCAGTCCCAAGAGTCCCTGCTCGTCACCTTTTCTCCAGACACGATCGCGAATATCGAGAAACGGTGTGTTCTGAAGCGCTCCGCGGTCGATGATGCGTATGATGCCTCCCTGCTCAACGACGAACAGCTGACCGGAGCCGTCCCCAGCGTGAGTGAGAAACAACGGCAGCTGTAAGCCACTCTCGACGACGGGAACGAGTTCTAACCCAGCGTCAGTCAATCGGGCTGATGTGTCCGCTGCCATCGCAGCAGACATCGTTCCACCGATCACTTGCAGCAACCAACAGATGGTGGCGCTAGCCGTAAAGAGCGGATGTTTCATGATCCGGGCTTGGCCTCAAGAAACTGGATCAGCGCGTGGTACGTCAGCTCACGTACCCGAGCCTTCGAAACCGGGCGGCCGCTGACGTTCCAGTCCAGCCATACCTGATCAGTGACCTGCGTACGCGCCTCGTTGCAGAGAGTCCACATTTCGTGCAGAAACTCTTCAGGCAGTCCGACCTGCACGCCTTCAGACTCGATCCGATCGTCGAGAATCGCCAACAGATCGGCAATCGCTTGATCGGGCTGATATGAGGTCTTCGAGAAGCCGAACGCTTCGTGGGCGACCGCTTCCTGCTCGGCCTGCACAACCAGATCACGCATGTACTCTTTTAACAGGCCGACCACATGACCCGAGAGCGCCATGCTGTTTCCCCCGCAGCATTATGCGGCGAAGCATGGGGGAGAGCAACCGTGAGGCCGGAGCCGCGCCGGCCGGCATGCAATTGACCAATCGGTCGGCGGTTTTTTATGATGCGTCGATGACAGCTCCTTCACTCGAGCGGTTTGACATTGCAGTGAACACCCCGGCAGGCCGTCTCAATACAGTGCTGGACGTCCCGACGGGATTCGTGCCCATCACTGCGATCGTTCCGCTCACGCGCCGTCTTGGCGAAGAAATATTGAAGCTCGAGGAACACCAATCCAGACAAATGGGGCGTACCGTTTCCTGCCGCATGGGATGCGCGGCCTGCTGCCGGATGCTCGTCCCTCTGTCTCCGCCGGAAGCCTTTGCGCTTGTCGAATATATCGAGCAGCTTCCGACCGAGCGGCGCGAGGCCATTGAGCGAAAAGTCACCGACACGAAAGCTGACCTCGCCGACCACGGTCTCTTGGACCGACTGCAAGCGGTGGCCGATGCAGAACGCCCAATTGCAGATGAAGAATTAGAACCGATCAATCGGGCCTATTATGCGCTGCGGCATCCCTGTCCGTTCCTGGAAAATGAGATGTGTTCGATCTATGAAGCCCGACCTGCCGCGTGTCGTGAATTGCTCGTCACGTCGCCCGCCGCACTCTGCGACAATCTGATTGAGAATCCGGTTGAACCCGTCCCCGTCTCGGTCCGCATTGGAACGGTGCTGGGTTTGCTCTGGGCCAGTATGTGCGGCAGTTCGCCTCGGCTGATTCCGCTTCCGCTTGCCCTGGATTGGGCCAGACAGCACCGAAATGCGGGGATGCGACAGTGGACAGGTTCCCACCTCATTGACCGGATGCTGGACACGATGTGGCGCATCCTCAGCCAGGAATTTGAGCGGCGCGGACAGTCGCCCATGCCCTAACCAATCACCGTAGGAGATCCGGAAGGAGAGTGCCGATGCTGAAACCTGTTCTCGCGTGTCTTGATCTGGAAGGGGTCCTGGTTCCAGAGATTTGGATCAATGTTGCGCTCAAGACCGGCATTGAAGAACTCAAAGTGACGACCCGAGAAATGCCGGACTACGACGCCCTGATGAAGCGCCGGCTGGCGATTCTCGCTCAGCACAAACTGACGCTCGCCGACATTCAGGAGGTCATCGCCAGCATGGGGCCATTGGACGGCGCGAAGGAATTTCTCATGTGGCTCAGAGAGCGGTGTCAGGTCGTGATCCTCTCCGACACGTTTTATCAGTTTGCGTTGCCCTTGATGCGCCAGTTGGGGTTCCCTACGCTCTTCTGCAACCAGCTGGAAATCGACGGCAACGGCAACATCGTGGCGCACCATATGCGCATGCAAAATCAGAAAAAGCACTCGGTCGCTGCCTTCAAGGCCCTAAACTTCTTCACCATGGCCGCCGGCGACGCTTACAACGACACCGCCATGTTGGGCGAAGCCGACGCAGGCTTCTTCTTTTGCCCCCCCGAACACCTTCCCAAGGAATTCCCACAGTTTCCCGTGACGCGGACCTATGCCGAGCTGCAAGCCCGGTTCACGGCGGCAGGCAAGCTGATCCGGTAAGCGATCTCCAAAAAGCAGAAGGCCTGCCGGGACGCTCCCGGCAGGCCTTCTGACTTTGACTCTGACGCCCTGGCTAGAAGTTCATCCAGAGCTGCACGTAGGCCCACTCTTGATCGACGCTCGTACCCACGTTTTCCTGGATATAGCCGCCGGCAAACAGATGACCGTAGGTCGCCTGGAAGGCCACCTTGCCGTCCATGAACATATGGGTCCAGGTGAAGTCGATTTCATCTCCGATATGTGTCTTTGTATTATTTACCTTGGACCAGACATAGACGCCCTGGGACCCGCGGTACCAGTTGTCCCTGGCATTCGCGAGGTTCAGGTTGGTGTACCAGACTTCGATGTGATCATCCTTGCTCGGCCGCGCTTGGAAGTTGGCCGAGGGACTCAGCATGTTCTTCCAGGCCTGGACGTCCATGTACCCCATGTGGATGTGGTTGGTCGGGAACATGTTCTCGAACGTGTTGGCGGTGCTACAATTTTGTGCTCCCGCTCCTGTTGAGACGTTGCAATTCGCCCGACCATCGCCTGAGGCGTAGTCGAAGTTGACCGCGATCCTCGGCTTCCAGGAAGACTGGTAATGCGTGTAGCCGATCCAGTTTCTGGTCGCCCAGGCATTGATGTGCAGGTTCTTCTGGTTGCCGTACCCGTTCTGTACGGCGTTCGTTCCGCCTGTGTCGCCCATCTGACCGAACTGCCAGACCACCTCATTGATCAAATCGAAATTGCCTTTGCGCATTTCGATCCGGTTACCGAGGTTGTGACGGGTCTGGTTCGAGTGTTTCGCCGTCCCGAGACCCTGCGCCCGGTTGTCGGCCGAGTCTAAGCGGTTGGAGTAGAGGATATAGTAGGGTTCGATGAGGAACCCCGGCACCGACTTGATCTGGTTATACAAAATGTACATGTCGACGTCTTTGTTGGCCGTTCCGTTATTGACGCCGCTGGCTGTCGTGAGATTGTTTTGTCCGCTGCCGACCGGTGCGGCCTGACCGATGTCTGTTTCTGAGTTCCGGAACCACCCCGCATAGACATCCCAGGCCTTGGTGCTGTACTGCAGCATGATACCGTCGTGGCTGTAACCGGTGTTGGCCCAGTCGAAGTGACCGAACATTGAGTGGTTGCCGAAGATCACGTATTGCCGACCGGCCTTAACGCTCAGGCCTTGGACGCCGGCGAAGTTCCTAATCAACATATAGGCAGCCCGGACGCCCAGGCGTCCGTTGTTGCCGCCGCCGGTACCGGGGACGGCTCCACCATTGTGGTTCAGTGGATCGCCGCCGTTGCCGGCATTGGCCGCGTTGCCATTGCCGCCCCATGTCGCCGCGTCGATGATTTCCATGTAGAAATTCACGTCCGGCGAGAGGTCATACCCTAGACCGAGGCGAACCCACTGCTGGACAAAGAAATCATTGGCCTTGCCGGCCGTTCCGTTCGGAGTTGTCGTATTGTTGGTAGCGTTACAGGCACCGTTACCACTACCTGGATTGACACTGCCAGCAGCCGGAGGGGTCCCAGGTCCGCCGGCCATTGCACTGCCGAAGCAGACGTTGTTCCGCATTTCCGGCCGCACGCGGAGGTCCGCACGCATCCAGAAGTTCTTGAGATCGAAGTTTTTGCCGATCTTGGGATCGTAGAGTTCGTAGCCTTCTTTTTGGGGAATCGCACGGGGGATCGCCGGGAGGTTGGTGATCTTCTCACCCTCCGGCAACTCGAATGCCGCTTGGGCTGGAGCCCCTGTCAACGACAAACCTGCCGCCATGAGAGCTGCGCTGAAGAAGGTGGCGAAACTGGACCACCCTGTCCGACCTAGCAATCTTCTCATAACATTCCTCCTGTGAATTGGATTACAGCCTCCACCGTTCTAACCCACCGGTGTCATGCTGCCGACTTGCTATCCAACCGCGCTCACACTGACAAACTTCTTTTTTCTCGTTTGCCGGCTCGGAAAGCCGTGTGCCCACGCTTTCCTGAAATCCTAAACTCTTGACACAGGTGAGTGTCTGTTAATGCTCCTTTTTTGACCAGGAATTTCTCATTTTTGACCCTGACTCTGTTGTTCCTATCGCCGAGCCGGTAAAGAGGCGGTCACCCCCTTCCTCGAATGATGCCACCGTACGGGTTGTCTGCCTGATGCGTTACGCCGGACTGCCCGTGCCGGAAGACCCGCTCTGCTTCTCAGACGGCGACGTGGCCTGATTGATTTCCTCCTCGGCTTCCTTCATCGACGCCTGAAAATCCTGCTCGACCATCTTGACTTCCTGCTGGATCATGTTGAGCTCGGGCTCAACGGACTTGCGCAGGTCTTCCGCCGTTTCCTTGAAACCTTTCACCGCTTTGCCGACCTGTCGTCCGACCTCGGGCAGCTGTTTCGGACCGAACAGCAAAAACGCGATGACCAGGATGATGAGTATTTCTCCGGCACCTAATCCGAACATGGTTCGTCATACGTGATGCGCGAAACGTAGTGCGTGGACCCTGCTCGCCCGCTTCACGCCTGACGCATAACGTCTCACGTCAGTCACCCTTGCTTGACCTGTTGCTCGTGCTGAGCCGACCCCGGTTGAGCAGGCTGTCCCTGTGCCATCTGTGATGGCTGCGCGGGCGCGGGCTCAGCCGGCGGCGGCGTGACATCAATGGCGTCGGCTTCATGGACGCTCTTCTTGAATCCCTTAATGGCTTTGCCCAATCCCTCACCGAGCTGTGGGATTTTCCCGGCCCCAAAAATGATGAGCACAATGATGAGGATGAGTAGCAGCTCCATCCATCCGAACGACCCAAACATGGTGCAACTTCCTCTTTTCTTTCCTGTCCCTTCGGAGACACACCTACAAAGCCGCTTTTCCCATACGAAAGGAGGGGGACACTCCTCAAATTGGGGGAGAGGCTATAGAAATACGCAAGATTAGTCAAGTTTAATTTCACGTAATTCCACGTATTCGGCTGTTTGGAGGTTCAGCGGGGACGGATTGAGAGGTGGAAGTAATCCACCGGTGCGGGAGGAGCACTGAGCGCGATCTGAAACGCGTGGCTATCGTAACCGACTTCTTCAAGATCGCCGGCAGCACGCATCAGTTCTTCTTCTGTCAGGTAGGCAACCGTATCCGGCACTCCGGAGGGCTTGAGATCCTGCACCAATGCGAGAAGGGCTTCCCGTTCCTGAGCCGGGATCTCTGCGCGGACCGGGAATTCCATTCTGGTAGCGTACGGACTCTCATAGGTCTTGTTCAGGGCCGCAATCGTTCTAAGGATCAGGCGGTCTTGCTCCCAGGGCTCCATTTTGCGTCCCGCCGACGGATGGGTGGCCAGAAGATCCATGAGCGTCAGGACGTTGGTATTCAGGCTTCTTCCGATGAACTCGCGTTGACTCTCTATCGCGACCCCGACGGATCCCACCTGCTTGGCTACCGCGTCGGCAAGGGCAAAATTTACCATGAAGCTCTGCTGGCCCCCGAACTGACCAGAGCAGGGCTTATCCGGATCATTCAGGACATTGTGATCGGCGGTTCCTGCGTCAAAGCTGCTGAATCCGATAGCATCCGCCGCGAGGAGGCGTTTGCCCTCTCTGATGGTGAGATAGGCGCCGATATTGATCGGCACAACGACCTGGTCGTCGATGCGGCGCAGGAACTCGGTGATCGTTTTTCGATAGGGAACATCTTTCCATTCCACCGGCCGGTATTCGCGCTCCCATACGAGATCGTCAAAGAAGGGAGGAAACTGCTTCAACTGCTCCGCGTCTTTGGCCTCGAACGCACGGATGAATCCCGCCCAATCCTCGATTTTCGCGTGGAGCACCTCGCTGAGATTGGGCCGAAGGTGTTCCTCCTCGATTTCGCCGCCTTGCCGAGACATGAGCTTGGTAGGCAAATCGTTCCACAATTCATTGCACAAGATCCGGTCCACCGAGCCATCCGGCAGATCGACAAGATGATCGACCGTCGAGCAGACGGCCTGGGTTCGATCCTGATGCGAGGTCAGGCCCGGGTGCGTTGCCGCCGCGTCGAGCACCGCCTGTTCCCAATCCACAAGCAGATAGCGGACGCGCGGGTAGATCCGTCCGTCCCGATCAAGCGTGTTGAGGTGGCTGAGAAAACACGCGGCAAGATTGCCATTGCCCGGGCCCAGTTCGACGACGGTCAACGGCCGGTCGGCAATCGCCGAACGCTGGTCTTTCGTGGCCTTGTCCCGCTTGGACACTTGTTCAAAATAGTCAGCGGCCAAAGCATGGGCGAGCCGGTAATCAGCGGACGCAAACGTCTGATAAAACTTGCGGATCTGATCGCCTCGAAAACGGTAGAAGAGCTGGTTGATATGCGATTGCCACTGATCGACGGCTTTCCAATCGCCGATCAACTGGGGTAAGGCGTCCGCGTCCTGCAGCATGAGGTTTCGCTCGACTCCATGAAAAGCTCAACAGTGAATCGCGATTTTAACAGATCGCCGGAAACGGCCGCAACGGCGGGAGCGGACTGCAACAGCTCCTCTAAGCGCTTGACTCCCCTCCGTCTCCGGTGTACGAAATTTGCTATGCTCAACGGCCTCGGTCACCGCCGTGTACGCACCATTACCATAGCACTGGTGGTTTCCTCATGCTGGTGCGGTGTCCTGTTTGCGGAGGAACTCCCCATCCTCAAGGACTCGTCTATCAACGACTTCCAGAACCGCTCGGAAGACGCCAAGCCGTACGACTTCGATGCGCCGCCTCAAGGCCTCTTCCGCAGCATCACGATGGCGGAGGGATTCGAGGAAGAGCTGGGTTACCGCCGGACCCATGAAATTGTCCCCATCAAACCGACCGAGCGATTCAGCCCAGATGCGCTCGGCATCTTCATCGTGTTCACGCTGCACCAGCACTATCAGGCCTTTCAGGTGTTCGGCCGGTGTTACCCTGAATCCGTTCCAGGACTCGATCCGCACGCGATCATCGGGCAGGATGCCATGTACATCGCACTAGAGGATGAATCGGGGTATCTGAAACTGTCATCGCCGCAGGGCCGCTGGAAGCCGGGCCGATACAAGGTGGAAATCCATGCCGGAGAACAGGTCAATGAAGTGAGCCTCATGGGAACGATGCGCTTCACGGTGGCAGCTGCAGAGGCTCCATGAATGACCGTGCGACGGACCGCATCCGCCGATCATGACCGACTTTTCCTCACTATCGTTTCCACAATACCGCCCCACCAACATTGTTCGTGACATCGTTACCCATCTGGCGCTGCTCATCCGGCTCGAACGAAAGTTGCTGGGCGATCGTCTTTAGAGAAACACTCCCGAGTATTGGGAAGGTACCACTCTGTCCTCAGCACGCCACTCGATTTGCGTAGGCGGACATGCAGTCAACCATCTTCGTTGGCCACGTCTGTTGAGCGGCGCATCACCCTCGACCCCGGCCGTGCGATTTGAATCTCCTCCGGCCCTTCTGTAGAATGCCCTCGGTGATTCCTCCACATGGCTCACGCGCCGGGCGTTTCCGCTCTTCATGACACATGCCACAGAGCCATGGATTTCCGTCGTCGTCCCGATCAAGGATGAACGAGACAATCTTCTCGCCTTGACCGATCAACTCCTCAAGGTGTTGCAGAGCCGGGATGAGTCGAAGGCGTCACCGTTTGAAATCATTTACGTCGACGACGGCAGCACGGACGGCAGCAGCCAAATACTGGACCGGTTGGCGGCCGAACATCCGGCGGTGACTGTCCTGCATTTTGACCGCAACCATGGACAATCAGCAGGTTTCGACGCCGGGTTCAAGCACTCGAGCGGCGCGGTCGTCGTCACCATGGACGGCGACCTGCAGAACGACCCGGAAGACATCAACACCTTGCTTCCCTATGCGAGGGAGTACGACCTCGTCTGCGGATGGCGCACCGAACGGCATGACACGGTCATGCGCAAGATCTCGTCTCGGGTCGCCAACGCCGTGCGCAATGCGGTCACCGGCGACCGTGTCCACGACACCGGCTGCTCATTGAAAGTCTTCCGACGGTGTGTCATCCAACGGCTGCAGCTGTTCAACGGTATGCACCGGTTCTTCCCCGCGCTGGCCCTCATGCATGGATTCACCGTGACCGAAGTGCCGGTGCGCCACCATCCGCGCACGCACGGAATCTCCAAATACGGCGTGGGCAATCGTCTGTTCAGAGGACTGTACGACCTCATGGCAGTGCGCTGGATGCAAACGCGGGTCTTGAGGTATCGATTTCGTGATAAATGACGCGGACACTGCGACAAGTGATCGTCCGGTCTCTTCTTCGCCTTGCGTGCATCGCCTCGTAACATGACCACGACAGAAACCGTCTGGATCGCCATCGGATTTCTCGGGCAAGGGCTGTTTTTCGGCCGCTGGCTGATCCAATGGATCGTATCGGAACGACAAGCGGAAAGCCGGATGCCTATCGCCTTTTGGTATTTGAGCTTGGTGGGAGGCTTGATCACGTTGGCCTATGCAATCTATCGTCGCGATCCCGTCTTTATCGCCGGCCAGAGCATCGGTGCCCTGGTATATGTCCGAAACCTGATGCTGATCCATCGGCAAGGACCGCAGCCCGCCCCCGGTTCTGTCGCCTCAGTCGGAAAACCTCAGTAAGGCTCTACGTTCATGGACCAACCGCATTCGACCATCCCCCCACACATCAGAAACTTGGCCATGCTCAGCCTGTTGGCCGTCCTGCTCCTATTTGGGGGATTGGGCTCGATGGGGCTGACGGACCGGGATGAAGGCCGCAATGCCGAAGCGGGCCGCGAGATGCTCGAAACGGGAGACTGGATCAGTCCCACCTTCAATTATGAGCCGCGCTTTGCCAAGCCTGTCCTTGTCTATTGGCTGATGAGCCTGTCCTATCGCTGGTTCGGCGTCGACGAATTCTCCGCCAGACTGCCATCGGCCGTGTTCGGTCTTGGCTTGATCCTGCTTCAATACCTGTTTCTGAGCCGGTTCTTCGGACGGGCCGTAGGCCTCTTCGGCGCACTCATGCTGCTCCTCAACATCCAGATGATCGGCCTCGGTCGCATGGTACTGACCGACAGCGTGCTGATCTTTTTCACGACGCTGTCGCTGTTCAGTTTTTGGCTAGGGTTCCACGGCCGGAGCAACGAGCGATGGTGGCGTTGGATGTTCTATCTCGGCATGGCGATGGCCACCCTCGCGAAGGGGCCGGTAGGATTTCTCGTTCCGCTCGTGACAGTTGCACTCTATTTGACGGCCGTCCGCCAATGGCGTCGGTTGTGGGATGAGGCTTCGCCACTGGCGGGGAGCGTCCTTTTCGCCGCCGTGGCCCTTCCCTGGTATGCCGTCATGTGGTCAATCCATGGAGCGCAGTACGCCGCATCCGCCCAGGCCAATACGGTCGGCCGCTTTCTGAATCCGATGGAAGGGCATAGCTTTACGATCCTTTTCTATGTGCCGGTCCTCTTGCTGGGATTCTTTCCCTGGAGCGGGTGGTTGCCCTTTGCATGGTTTGACGCCTACCGGAGTTGGCGGGAGGTACGACGCCGGACGACAAACGAACCTTCAACTCCCGAGCGGCCGTCCATGGAGCTGGAGTGGTTCGCGGCAGCCTGGGTCTTGGGAGTCCTGGTCTTTTTTACCTTGTCCTCCACCAGGCTTGCGCATTACATCGGGCCGCTGTTCCCAGCTGCCGCGCTGCTCACGGCCGTTTACTGGCACCGAAGCCTATTCGATCCGGATGTCAAGGGTCGACGCGTCTCGATCCATACCATGATGGCAATCGGCTACGTACTGGCCATCGGATTCGCGTCGCTGCCTTCGCTGTATCCATCCATTGCCGGGGAACTCACCAAAGAATTTCCGCTGGCGACAACGATCGGTCTAGGAAGCGGGCCGTACTTGGCGGCGACCGTGTTGCTGATCGGCATGGCACTTGTCGGCTACTTCGGCTTGCACGATGAGAGACGGGCCGGCGCCTTCTGGGCGGCCGGCGCATCCATCGCGCTGGTAATGCTGATCGTTCTTCAACTGGTCGTTCCCGGCGTCAATCGATACTTCATCTCGCCGCCACAAACCCTGTCCTATACCGCCGGCGTCAATCTCGCGCCGACCGATCGACTGATCGTCTATGGCTCGACCAGGCCGTCCAATGTGTTTTATGCAAGGCGGAAGGTAATCTTCGTCTCCGAAGGGGAAGAAGCCACGATTCGTCAGGTGTTGGCGGAGCCCGGGCAGACGATGGTCGTCCTGCCCGAAACATATGAATCGAAGTTGCCGCCCGAAGCCAAGACGCTGGTGCCGATCCTGAAGCAGTACGGGTATGTGCTGCTCGCCACTCGGCCGATGATCACCCTGCCCGAACGCGCAGCACCAGGTCCGGTCGGGGCAATTCCCGCCCATTGATTACCCCGTCGACAAGACGCCTCTCAGCTCAATCATGGTAAAGAGGGTCAGCAGCACCGCCAGTCCAAAGGCCGCTTCATAAGGCCATGGGGGGTGAGAGCTGGCTTTGGTCGCTTGGCCGCTGAAATCCGTGTTCAGCCAATAGGCGAACCACACCAGCAAGATAACCGTCGCCACCCACAGGGACTCTGAACACAGTGCAATGCCAAGTCCTATCAACGCGACGGCTCCCATGGTCGAAAGAGAGGCGGGCAGCACGTCTGGTCGCACTCTGAGAAGGACATAGGCAATCATTGCCGCCACGACTATCAGCAATCCGCCTTGACTCAGGATGGTGGCGGTCCTTCCCTGAGAGGGGCTTTGACCGATCGTGGTCATCAGCGCCAGTACAACAGCCAGCGGCGGCATCACGGTCATCAACGCCGAGGTGAAGGACGCGAACCGCTCTTCCCATGGATGGGCGACGACCGCGCCGATGAGCACGCCAAGGACCGCCCCTGCCACGATATCCGTGAGAAAATGCGAGGCTCGAAACAGGCGGCTCACAGACACGATAAGCGCCCAGAGAATCACCAGCCAGCGGACCTTTGGGAACCTGACCGCCAGAACCGCCGCGACTGCGAAGGTCGCCATAGAATGCCCGGAAGGAAACGAATCCCATCCCGCGCCTCCAAAGGGGGAAAATTCAGAATTGCCCGTGTGCATGAATTTCGGCCGTCCTCGTCCCACGACATGCTTGATGGCAGTATTGATTCCGCCTGCCACCAGATGGGCAATGAGTGTTTCCCATCCGGCGCGCTTGAGGCTGGCACGCCCAAGCGTATAACCGGCCGCGAGGAGTACGGCGTTCACGAGGAGAAGGGACTCTCCCTTGCCCACCTCGTTGCCGACATCACTGAGCTGACGTAGCCATGGATTATGGAGGTGATCGATATGGAAATCGTTGAGCGACCGTATGAAGCGGGTCAAGGAGGCATCGAATTCGATCAATCGGACAAACGTGAGCAGCAACGCCAGGCCACAACACGCCAGCGACAAGTAAGGGAGGAGACGGCCCGTCCCCTGCTCACGAGATGTCACCATCACGGCATCCAGTCGGCGAGAAACACATTGAATTCGCCCGGTGATTTCGACAACCGGTCGGAGACCCAGACCAACTGCTTGCCGTCAGGCGAAAACATCGGAAAGCTGTTGAAATGGCCCTCGACCGTTACCCGCTCGAGTCCCTTTCCGTCGTCACCGATTAGAAAGAGATGGAAACTCGGGTGCCCCCCCTCCCCTCTGGTCTCGACGTTAGAGGAAAAGATGATGCGCTTGCCGTCCGGATGAAAGAACGGCGAAAAATTTGAGGCGCCGTTTGCGGTGACTTGGCGCTTGTCGCTTCCGTCAGCGTTCATGACAAAAATTTCAAGCTGGCCTGGCTCTACCAGCCGTTGGCCCAGCAGTTCTTTGTACCGGGATACTTCAGCCGGATCAGTCGGATGAGACGCACGGTAGACAATGCGTTTGCTGTCCGGCGAGAAAAACGCTCCGCCGTCGTAGCCGACCTCATCGGTGAGCCGCCGCGGTTTCGTTCCGTCCAGATTCATCGCGTAGAGATCGAGATCGCCGTCCTTCACGGATGTCCAGACGATGGTCTTTCCGTCCGGGGAAATCGTCGCTTCCGCGTCGTATCCCGGCGTCGCGGTGAGTCGTTGCATCTCCTGCCCATCGATGCGCACGGCATAGAGGTCATAGTCATCCAGCGCCCAGCGATAGGCCCCGTCACGCTTGGGCTTTGGCGGGCAGTTGGGTCCTGACGCATACGTCGACGAATACAACACGCGGCGGTCACCTGGGAAAAAATAACCGCAGGTCGTGGCGCCCGTCCCGGTGCTCACCAAACGGATGGTCTCGCTCTGGAGGTCCATCACGTACATCTGATAGCAGCCGAGGGCTTCTTCGGCCGGTTTGAGCGTGGCCGCGAAGGAATCTTTCATCCAATTGTTCGTAGACTGGAAAATCAGTTTGGTGCCGTCGAACGAAAAATAGGCTTCGGCGTTTTGGCGGCCGAAGGTCAGCTGGCGAATGTTCTTCAAGTGACGTTCTGAGCTCGTTGCCGCCTGCGGCGCGGCGGGTGGCCCGCCGGCATAGCCCGGCTGGACACACCACGCAAATGCCGCCACCACGATAATCAAGAGCGTCCTAGCGGTCCGACACAGACTCATCGATCAATACCTCCATTCGAGCCTGGGAAGGCTCCCACTCGCCGCGCGCGATCGGCTTGCCGTGCTGAAAGACGACGAAGCTGTTCCAGCCGTAAAAGAACAGCAACCGGGCGACGGCGGTCGCGGCCTGCGGGGAAGCAGCGTAGAGCCAGGTCACGACGCTGCCCGGATGATCCCGTCGATGACAGCTCACCAGTGCGGCGATGGCCGGTCCGTCATAGGTCGTCCCCTCGATGGTCACGCCTCCTTCGCGGAGCTGGACACGAGAACCGCAGTGCGTCTCGAGAACCGGCTGAAGAGCTTCGCGCGAGGCCGGGGTTGTCAATACTAGCACCGAACCTTCCGAAGGCAACAGCAGGTCATGAACGAACGGAATCATGGCTGTCCGTTCCGACCCTGGCTTCTGACTCTCCTGTGCCTCAATCCGCGTAAGGACTTCGCGAAAGGGATGCCCGGCGTCGACCGGTTCTCCAAGAGCCGCGATCACCGAACGATGCTGATCTGTGACGTAGTGGTTCAAGACGGGGGGTAGGTTTTGCCGGGGGATCCGGCGGAGAACTGTCGCATCGGGATCGACCTCGATCGAAAGCGGCCTCACCGGCAGTGGGATCGTGAAGAAAGTCTCAGAATCCTGGAGGCGAGTCCGGAAGATCTGCTCGCCTCCGCCCGACATCCGAATGCGCAGCGGCAGCGGTGATTGAAACGCCGCACCGGTCTGCACGACGTGACCGCGCAATGAGAATGATCCAGCGGTGGACCGACGTGCGGAGACGTCCTTCACGTCTACATCAGGCGCCCCGCGTTGTTCGACCCACTGTGCGAAAAACCAGCGGAGGTTTTTCCCCGACGTGTCGCCAAATACCCGCTCCAAATCCTGCCAATCGGCGCGACGGCCCCGATACTGTGAGACGAGCTGCTTCAGCGACCGCCAGAACGGCTCGTCGCCGACCTCTTGCCGGAGCAGATGAAATACCATCGCGGCTTTTTGATAGCCGATGGCGTTGTCGCGCTCATCGTGCTTCTGCGTGAACTGCCGAAGCGGATAATCGCGGTCCGGAGGCACCTGCAGGTTATATCCACGCAGCATGAGCCGCCGCTGATCCCGTGCCTGGTCTTGATCGCCAGACCGCTCGTGCCAATAGTAGTTGGCCAGATACGTCGTCAAGCCTTCAACCCAATTTCCTTGCTCTATACGGTTGAACACGGCATTTCCGATCCAGGAATGCACGATCTCGTGACCCAAGGCATAGGGCTGAACATAGTGACGCTTGATCACGCCGCTCCCGAGCAAGGTAAAGGAGGGCATTCCCAGTCCACTGGCAAAAAAGTTCTCCACCACTGCGAACGTGTCAAACGGAAAGGGGCCAAGCAGGGCGATGTACGTCTCAAGATAGCGAGCAGTCGCATCGAGATATTCGTCCGCCAGCTGCGCGTCCTCGGGAAACAGATAGGTGCCCAGCTGGACCTGTTGCCCTTCCTTGGACGACCAATTACGCGTTTTTGCCACGAATCGGTTCGCGACTAGCGTCAGCGCCTCGGTCGGTTGAATCGGTTCCCATTCTGTCAAGATCAGATCGCGGTTGGAGCACAGCGCTGGGGGGCAGGAGCCGGAGCTTCGAACCTTCGCTTGCGTGACAGCTGTCCATCCGGAAGGCAAGGCCACGGTAAGGCGATAGGCGCTCAGTGACTCAGGCACATCCAGATACCACTGAGTTTCGCTGCTCAGATAGATCCCCTCGGAACCGATATGACCGGCGGTTTCACTCGGAGTCACAAACCGCAAATGACGGGGCTCCTTGGGCGGATCGTTGATCGTCCCGTGATAGTACGCGGTCATGGTCGCCGGGCCCTTGCCCAGCAACGAGGCCGGAATCGTGATGTGCTGCGCGGCGGCCGATTGATGATTGACGTCAAACCAGAGGTCCCGTCCGGCATCGTCCGCCGAGGTCTGCGAAGGGGACAACACCAGCCGGTCGAGCTGTAGTGTCGGCGCAAGGGAGAACTGGATCGACTGCGCCTGTCCGGGTTCGATCATGAACCGATCCGTTGCCACGAGCGCATGCCGCTCGGGATCAATCTGGACGAACAGATCGTGACGGAGGACCGAGCCTGAGGAGTCGGAAGCCGCGGCTGGCTCTGCAAGCGGCGGACTCAAGGAGATGAGCCACAGCACGCAGGCGAGGGCCGGCCCGCTGTACGCATATGCCATCAGAGGGGTTTTAACACTCGCGGCACACGAGCACAAGCTGGATGATGGCGAGCAATTTCTCGAGATCGATGGGCTTGCTGATGACTTCTTGCGGATGCAGCGACCAGGCGTCCTGGAGTAGTTCTTCGTCGTAGCTGCCGGTCACGATGATGATCGCCCCGGTGAAATGTTTGTCCCGCAATCGCCGAAGCACCTCGACACCGCTCATGCCAGGGAGCATCAGGTCCAATAAGATAAGATCCGGCGGCGCCTGCTCTACCATGGAGAGCGCCTGAGTGCCATCTTTGACGCCTAGGGCCCGATACCCACGAAGACCCAGGAACTGGACGAGCAGGTCACGAACCAGTTGTTCGTCATCGACGATGAGGACGGTCTCTCCAGTGTCCGCGGCAGGACCTGCCTGGACGCCGGCGGCATCCAACTTTCTGGCCGGCTGTTGGACGACGCGATTGACCCCTTCGACGAGCACGTCCAGCGACAACCCTTTGCGGACGAAGTCGGTGACGCGCAGCGCGCGGGCCTGGTTTTCCTGGACCTCCGTCGCTCCTCCACCCAGGATAATCACCGGCGCTTGCGGATCGATCGCACGAATCTCCTTCAACACGGTCAACCCGTCCATTTCCGGCATCCGCAGGTCGAGAATCGTCACACGGGGATTGTGCTTGCGGAAGAGATTCAGCCCCTCGAGGCCGCTGGTAGCCGAATGGACGTCATAGCCATGACGCGTCAAGACGGCCTGCAGAAGGTCGCAATTCATGCGGTCGTCATCGATGACAAGAATTTTGACCATGCTCAGTACTCAGCGATATCGTTCTATGAATCCAGGCCTGGCACAGGGGCGAGCCTACCATGGCACCGGCACCTTGAGAAGCAAAAGAGGGGAACACGCGGAAGCCGTTACTCGGCTGAGAGGCCTAAGAGCGCGTCGACGAAAGCCCGCGGCTGAAAGTCCTGCAGGTCCTCAACACCTTCTCCCACGCCGATCAACCGAACGGGCAATTTCAATTCGTCCGCAATGGCCACGACGATGCCTCCTTTGGCGGTGCCATCGAGCTTCGTGAGGGCGAGGCCCGTGACACCCACCGTTTCGCGAAACTGGCGCGCTTGAGCCAGGGCGTTCTGCCCGAGCGTGGCATCCAGGACGAGCAACACCTCATGGGGAGCACCGGGCAACGCCTGTCCGATCACCCGTGTCACTTTTCGAAGCTCTTCCATCAGGTTGGACTTGGTGTGAAGACGGCCGGCCGTATCGATCAACACGACGTCGGCCTGTCTGGCCTTCGCCGCAGCGATGCCGTCGTAAGCCACCGCCGCTGGGTCGGCTCCATGACGATGGCGGACGACTTCGACGCCGATGCGATCCGCCCACACTTGCAATTGGTCGATGGCGGCAGCGCGAAAGGTATCGGCAGCCACCAACAGCGGCACGCGCTTCCCTTGCATCAGACGTTGGGCAAGCTTCGCCATGCTGGTGGTTTTTCCAACACCGTTCACACCCACCACGAGCACGACGTACGGTTTCGGCCCCTCAGCAACCAATGCTTCGAACGAGGGACCGGACGCAGGACGGAGAATGTCCAGCAGCGTCTGGCGCAAGGTACTATGGACATGGGCGACTTGCGAGGCATCCGTGCCCTTCAGGGCTTCTTTAAGCTGGCTGATGACGCGTTCGGCGACCGAGGCTCCAAGATCCGATGAAATCAGCGTGGCTTCGAATTCATCCAGCAGCGCAGGATCCACGGCGCGTCCCAATAACCGATCCAGGGAACCGCGGACCGCGGACCGCGTCTTGGTGAGTCCTTCACTGAGTCGCTGCATCCATCCCATACGCTAAACCTCTCTTGCTGTACGCAGGGGACTGTCGTGATGGGCTCGGACTAATCTGGCAATGGGGCCCAACCGCCGACGCATCTGCCGTTCTTTCTTCTGCATGCGCCAGGCTTCCGGCCTGCTGCGTTCATGATCATAGCCGCAGAGATGCAGCACACCATGGATCAGCAACGTCACAAGCTCTTCTTCCAACGGTCGGCCAGCCGCCTTGGCTTGACGCTGAGCCGTCGGCAAGGAAATGACTACGTCACCGAGGTGGGCGGCTCCCCGATGGAAGCCGTGAGGTGCTCGTGCCTCTCGGAACGCGAAGGCCAATACGTCCGTACTGCGATCTTTGTGTCGAAACCGGCGGTTGAGCCTCCGCATCCGCCGATCGCCCACCAGCGAGAGGTTCATATCTGCCGACGGCTCGCCGACAAGCTTCAGGACGGTGTTCGCCAATCCCAGGACCCGCCTGCGACCGACTGTCACCGTCCGAACATGTACTTGAAGCGAAACGGGCATTAATGGGGTTGGCCCCACGAACCTTTCGGCTGGCTGGGCAAGGAGGAGGAAGGACGGCCATGAGAGCCCGGCGAAGCCCGGCGCCCCGCCTGCACGGCACGCGGTTGAAGCTGACCCCCGTTCTCGTGCTGATCATACGCTTTGATGATGTCCTGAACCAGTTTATGACGCACGACGTCGCGCTCGTCAAAGTATACGAAACTGATGCCGTCAATGTGGCGAAGGATGTCCCGCACTTCGATCAACCCAGAGACGCGGTCAGGGGGAAGATCGACCTGGGTAATGTCGCCGGTCACGACCGCCTTTGAATTGAAGCCAAGCCGGGTCAGGAACATCTTCATTTGTTCGGCCGTCGCGTTCTGCGCCTCATCGAGAATGACAAATGAATCGTTCAGCGTTCGCCCGCGCATAAACGCCAGCGGGGCGATCTCAATGTCTCCTCGCTCGATCGCGCGTGTCGCTCGTTCCATGTCCATCATGTCGAACAGCGCGTCATAGAGCGGACGCAGATAGGGATTGACCTTCGCGATCATGTCGCCGGGCAGGAAGCCCAATTTTTCGCCCGCCTCAACGGCGGGCCTCGCCAGGATGATGCGACTCACCTCCCGCTTCATCAAGGCGCTGACCGCCATCGCCATCGCCAGATAGGTCTTGCCGGTGCCGGCGGGACCGATGCCGATAACGATGTCGTGGGTTTCTATCGCTTCGATATAGGCGTTTTGTGTCGGTGTCTTCGGAGCGACGAACCGTTTTTTCGTTACGATCGTCGTCGCATTGGACAGCAATTCTTTCAGCGGCGTTTCGGGACTTTGCCGCGAGCGCGGTCAACGCGTGAGCGACGTCGTCCGGCTGAATCAACATGCCATCGTTGGCAAGCCCGGCGAGCTCGGTGAGCACGCGTTCGGCATGGCGTGTCGCTTCTGGATTTCCGTCGAGGGTGAGTTCTTCGCCGCGCGCCGAGAGGCGCACGCCAAGGTCTTCTTCGATCAGCTTGAGGTGCCGGTCGTGGTGACCGAACAAAACGGCGGTGTTGGTGCCTTCTCGCAGTTTGAGTTTACGCACGAGGGCCGAAGCCCGTCCCTCCTCTACGATGCTAGTGTGATTCTAGCAAAGCCGCGGGAAAGGGACAAGTTCCCGTTTCGAAAGCGCAGTGCTCATCTACCGCCAGCCGACAGGCCCCGCCAGCCTGGGGTTCTCGAGTGACACCCATGCCGCCGCCGTTTTTCGGGCTGACGATATCCGACCCGCCGTCGCTGAACAGGTGTGGAGGCTACTTCGCCGCCACCGCGCGTACCTGCCGATAGGTCGTCAAGCCTTGGACAACCTTGCGTATTCCATCACCGAGCAGCGTCTGCATACCACTACGAATGGCTGCGTTGAGCATGTCGGCGGTTCTGGCCCTTGACTGAATGAGCTGCTTGGTCTCGTTCGTTCCCACCAACAGTTCATGGAGGGGGACGCGGCCCTTGAACCCGGACCGGTGGCACTGTTCACACCCGCGCCCCCGGGCCAACAAAAGCTGGTCGTATTCGGGTACCAACGCAGCTCCCGCGGCTGTACATTGCCCCTCGAGCAATTCCTCATACTCTTCCCGGGCTGGCCGGTAGGTTTCTTTGCACGCGGCGCAGATCCGCTTGCAGAGCCTGGTCGCCAAGACGCCGAGCATGGCGTCGGCGAAGTTGAACGGATCGCAGCCAAGGTCGAGGAGCCTGATCACGGTTTCCACGGCGCTATTGGTATGCAGCGTACTGAAGACCAGGTGTCCGGTGAGTGACGCTTCAATCGCAATGTCGGCGGTTTCCTTGTCCCGCATCTCGCCGATCATAATGACGTCCGGATCCGCCCGCAAAAAGGCCCGCATGGCTGTCGCAAAATCCAGTCCGATCTTTTGGTGGATTTGAAGCTGGCGAAGACCCTCTTGCGAGATTTCAATCGGGTCTTCGGCCGTCCAGATTTTCCGCTCTTCTGTGTTGATATGTTTTAGGATCGCGTGCAGCAGCGTGGTTTTTCCCGAGCCTGTCGGTCCCACGCAAAGAAAAATGCCATGCGGCTTCTCCGACAGCATCTTGATCGTCTGCAAGGTGCCCGGCGTGAACTCCATGGCTTCCAAGGGCATCGGATCCTTGGCCGTCAGCAGCCTCAACACCGCGTCTTCATTCCCGCCGGCGGTGGGCAGCGTGGCCACACGCAGCTCGATGCTTCGTTGCCCGCTGAGCTTGAAACGAATTTTCCCATCCTGTGGCTTGCGCCGTTCTGCAATATCGAGATTCGCCATGATCTTGATGCGTGAGACGAGGGCACGCCGATACGCGGCCGGAACCTTCGTATAGGTAAAGCAGGTGCCATCGACCCGGAATCGAATGTTCATGTCCTTCCGGCCCATGCAAGGCTCAAGATGCAGGTCCGAGGCCCCCAGACGATCGGCTTCAGTGATCAAATGACTGGTCAGCCGTACGATGAGGGAATCGTTTTCATGAACGGGACCGGCGGAAAGATCGGGGACCGACTCGTAGGGGACCTCTTCGACCAATTCAGTGAGCAGCGTTCCCATGGCCGAGCCGCCCCTTGGCGCCGAGAGTGCGCCGAGAAACTGCTCGATATCGCGACGCAGTCCCACAGAATAGCGGATCGTCATACCAGGAAATGTTCGCCTGACGTCCCACCCGCGTTCGAGATCGTGAGGATCATGGGTCAGCACATCGAGCAATTGGGCTCGACGCGCGACTGGAAGCCATAGATTCTTTTTCAGGTAGTCATGATTGAGCGGTTGGACCAGTTCGGCATCGATGACGGTCCGTTCGTCGAAGGGAAGATACGGACATTGATAATAGTCGCTCAGGATCGCGCCCAAC
>CAVSTP010000006.1:0-28917 GCA_963730935.1 uncultured Nitrospiraceae bacterium
GGGCTCCGTCCTAGGCCAGGCTAGACGATGGGACCAGGGCGCAGACTTGGAAACGGAATGTTGACGGTACCATGAGCCCCGTAGCGTTTTCAATTCCATCGCCATGCGGCGGACCGGGGTTTTTTGACGCCGGCATATCTCGACAGATTCGACTGCTTCGGCCATTTTTTCGCAGGTCATCAATTCCCGACACGATTCCTCACCAGCGCGAACTATGCATAATCCCTTTCAGACCGACGCCAATATGACGGACGTCGGCGAAGCCGCCGAGGCGATCGTCGAGGAAGAAAAGCCAGAAGTCGGATTGGAATTGCACGTTGGATCCAACATCTTTCGATCCACGAATGGCGTCATCAAGTTTCAGGGCAAAGAACAGATTGTGTTGGAAGTCCAGTGCGACGCCGTGGTCGTTGCTGTTGACCATGGATTTCTACGATGAGGCGGGGCGGCGCATCGGCCATTTGAGACGCAACCAACTCTCCGCCGTCGGCGCGAGTCGATTTGCAGTGGGCGTGACCGCGCCTCCTGACCCAACCCTCGATGATCCTCTCACGGTCACTGTTTCCGAACGGGCAACCGGCAGCTCGGTGGTCGAGGTGTATTTGTTCCACCGACGGAAAATCCGATTTACGACCGCACATTTTCATACCCACAAGGGCGAAGTGGTGTCGATCAGCCCCCATTACTGCCGCCTCGGACCGGTTTGACGATGTTCGGTGATGTGGTCAGGGCCGCGTGGGACCGCGGCAATCGGCTAGCCTGCGGCCAGCCCTCCCAGTTCCCGTCGCTCACGGAAAAGCATATCCCTTTGACAGCCGGTGAGACTCCCGTAGAATAGGTATGATGTCAAAATCATCAAACCCAGCGTGCAGGCGTTCCTTGTCTGCGACCAAGTCATTGAAGACAGCGCGACCAGAAAAAGAGCCTGATCGGCTTGTTCACGCATCTGCAAGCCTTGAGCTTTCCATTCCAACACCAACAGATGGGCTTGTACTTCTGCCTGACCGACGCTGAAGGCACCTACAAGTTCGATATCGATCTCATTTACCTCAACAGCGAACAACTCGTCTGCCGCGCCACGCTCCCGAACATCGTGATCGCGGACCGTCTGCAATCTCGGACTTCGGGATCAATATCCCGTCGCTCATCTTTCCGGCCCCCGGCCGATATGAGTTTCGTCTCCGTATGGAAGGGCACCGATCGCCCAAAAGGATTTCAACGTCATACAGATCTCGACCCATCCGACAGCCTGAAAGCTCCTCCTCTCCCACCCCTTACCGAGATGGCTCTTGCCATGTGGTACTTATGATAGAAATGGTGGGATATCCCGCCATCGTTATGGACGCCAGGAGGCGACGGAAGGATCGTGCCTGAAGGAACAAGTGCATCCAATTTTATCCGTGAGATTGTCGCGGCGGACCGTGTTGCGGGAAAACATGGAGCCGTGTCGTGACTCGCTTTCCGCCGGAACCGAACGGCTATCTTCATATCGGCCATGCCAAATCCATCTGCCTCAATTTCGGTCTGGCGGCGGAGCACCCGGGCGGCGTCTGTCATCTGCGATTCGACGACACGAATCCCACGACGGAAGATCCCGAATACGTCCAGTCGATCCAGGAGGATGTCCGTTGGTTTGGATCGACTGGGGGAATCACCTCTACTTTGCCTCGGATTACTTCGAGCGGCTCTATGACTTTGCGGAACGCCTGATCAAGACAGGCTCGGCTTACGTCGACAGTCTCACCGCCGACGAGATGCGACAATACCGAGGCACGTTGACCGAACCGGGAAAGGACAGCCCTTACCGCGACCGCTCTGTAGAGGAGAATCTCGATCTTTTGCGTCGGATGCGCAACGGCGAATTCGCGGAGGGAACGCACGTGTTGCGAGCCAAAATCGACATGGCGTCGCCAAACATCAACCTGCGGATCCGGTGTTGTATCAATCCGGCACACTGCCCACTATCGGACAGGCCGGACATGGCCAATCTACCCGTCCTATGACTTCGCCCATCCGTTTTCCGATGCGATCGAAGGCGTGACACATTCGATCTGCACTTTGGAGTTCGAGGACCATCGGCCGCTCTATGACTGGGTTGTCGAACGGGCCGGTACATCGGACCGCCGCAACAGATCGAGTTTGCCCGCCTGAACATCAGCCACGCGGTTATGAGCAAACGAAAATTGCTGGAACTCGTGGAGAACAAGCAGGTGGCCGGGTGGGACGATCCTCGCCTGCCGACACTCAAGGGGCTTCGACGCCGCGGCTATACGTCAGAAGCGATCCGGGCCTTTTGCGAGCACATCGGCGTGTCCAAGCGAGACGCCGTGGTTGAAATGCAGCTGCTGGAGCACTTCATCCGAGAGGATTTGAACAAGCGGGCAGCTCGGGTGATGGCCGTGCTAAAGCCGCTGAAGGTCGTGATCGACAACTATCCCCACCCCGAGCAGGGATCCGAGGAGCTGGACGCGGTCAACAATCCGGAGGATGCCACGGCCGGCACACGTTCGATTCCCTTTTCTCGGACGCTGTATATCGAGCGGGACGATTTTCTTGAAGATCCTCCGAAAGAATTTTTCCGGCTCGCGCCAGGACGAGAGGTTCGCCTTCGTTACGCCTACATTATTAAATGCGTCGGTGTGACGAAGGATGCCCGGACCGGAGAAGTGACCGAATTGCACTGCACGTACGATCCACAGACCAAGAGCGGAGGTCCCGATGCCCGAAGGAAAGTAAAGGCCACGATCCATTGGGTTTCTGCAGCTCATGCGCTGGAAGCAGAAGTTCGCCTCTACAACCCGCTGCTGAAAGACGACCTCTCGAGCGTACCTCAGGCTCAGGATTGGACGGCCTATCTGAACTCACAGTCTCTAGAACGGCTTACCGGATGCCTGGTCGAACCGGGCCTCAAGTCGGCCGGCCCAGGGACCAGATTTCAATTCGAGCGATTGGGCTACTTTAGTGTTGATCCGGACTCAACCCCGGATCAGTTGGTGTTCAATCGCACGGTGTCCCTCAAAGACGCCTGGGCCAGGCTCGACAAGCGTCAGCCCGCCCGCTGATCTTCGATCGGGCTCCTACAAACGTCTCTAGATCCGCCGGCTTGCGCTCCCTTTACAGATTAGGCATCCCTGCTAGGCTTGAGATGGCATGCCTTGAAATCAAGGATTGCTTTACACGAGGGGCCGGGTTGTTACACTCAACCCGGACCTGCTGGATCGCACGAAGTACAAGGAGTCGAAGATGATCGAATGTCGGCAATATCCACGAGTTCCAGTCGAGCTCCAGGTGTATTTTTCTACCACTGGCAATAACTCAATTCGCGAAGGCACCATGTTCGACCTGTCGGCAGGTGGATGTGCCGTCACGAGTATGACGGCCGTCAAGGCCGGTTCAGCGGTCCGAATCCTTATTCGGGCTACAGACCTGGGGTCTCCGATCACGATCGAGTCGGCGGCGGTTCGATGGAGCAAACACGGGGAGTTCGGAGTCGAGTTCCTCGGGGTCTCGGAGATCGATCAGAATCGGCTGCACCGTCTCTTGCATACCAAAACGACTTATCCGATCCGCCCCAGCTGATCCTTTTATCCTCCGGGTGTAGTAAGATTCGGGATGGTCTGCCCGCTCTGCCATCGACCGACGGCCTGGGAAGGCAATCCCTGGCGTCCCTTCTGTTCGGAACGCTGTCAACTTACAGATCTCGGCACATGGGCGGCTGAACAATATCGAGTTCCCGGCCCGAATCTCTTGATGGAACTTCCCACCGAACCCACGCAGGAAACAGAGCCCGACACCGGCGAGCGCTCAAGGGGCTAATTGCACTCAGGACCTGCCTCTATCCCCAAATTCGTGTTGGCAAGCCCGACTGATCTTGCTAAGTTACCTTTCCTTTCACAATCCGGAGATCGGGATGCTGCCGACCAAAGGCTATGCCGCCATAGCTGCCAGCGCCCCCTTGCAGCCATTCCTTTTTGAACGGCGTGATGTAAGTGCTCACGACGTCCTGCTCGAGATTTCACACTGCGGGATCTGCCACTCAGACATCCATATGGCTCGCAATGAATGGGGCGAGTCGATTTTCCCCATCGTGCCCGGCCATGAAATCGTCGGCACTGTTAGTGAAATCGGCTCTGCGGTGAAGCTCTTTCGAGTCGGCGACCGGGCCGGCGTGGGCTGTTTCGTCGATTCCTGCAGGACGTGCTCCCCTTGCCGTGAAGGCCTGGAACAATACTGCGACGCAGGAATGGTCCTGACGTACAGCAGCCGCGATAAGAACGGAACTGTCACCCACGGCGGGTACTCGACTCAGATCGTCGTGGACGAACGCTATACGCTCAAGATGCCGGCTGCCTTGTCTCCCGCCGGTTCGGCTCCCTTGCTCTGCGCCGGCATCACGACCTATTCTCCATTTCGTCATTGGGGCGTCGGGAAGTACCACAAGGTGGCCGTGCTTGGGCTCGGCGGGTTGGGCCACATGGCCGTCAAGATTGCCCATGCACTGGGCACAGAAGTCACGGTCTTCAGCACCTCTGACGCGAAGAGAGCGGACGCGAAGCGACTCGGCGCGAGCGAATTTGTCGTCAGCACTGAGCCGAACAACCTAGCAAGATTCCGGCGGCATTTCGACTTTGTGCTCGACACCGTGTCGGCAGTCCACGACTACAATGCCTATGTCCAACTTCTGAAAACTGACGGTACGATGATCCTAGTGGGAGCACCCGAACACTCAGCGCCTCTCGAGCCCTTTCCTCTGATCATGCACCGCCGGAGCATCGCCGGATCGGTCATCGGAGGCATCCGGGAGACGCAGAGATGTTGGATTTCTGCGCTGAGCACCACATCGAGTCAGATGTCGAAACCATCCCCATCCAACAGATCAACGAGGCTTATGAGCGCGTCGTACGCGGTGACGTTCGGTTCCGCTTCGTGATCGACCTTAATAGTCTGGCCTAACTCCTGCAAACGGCGTAGTCCCGCGGGCGGGAGTCACCGATGTTCGGCCATTTCGGGTCTGGAACCCCTCGAACTGTCCGACCGTGGGGGACAGATCATTCCAAGAGAGGACAAGTCGTCTCGCTAGCAAGGTCTTTATGCCGAAAGAAAACAGCCGAAAGACAGACAAGGCCAAGAGCGGTGCCAAGCAGCCCGCTTCTAATCGACCCGATGCCAAGCAATCCGATGAGAACGGTTCGAGCCGTCGAACGCTCGTCGTTGATGTGGGCGGCAGCGGGATCAAGGCGACATTGCTGAACGACCTCGGAAAGTCGGTCAGCGAGCGGCTGAGACGGGAGTCCCCAGCCTCGGGCTTGCCGGGTGCGGTCATGGACATCATCATCGCGCTCGCCGATGAATTAGAGAACTACGACCGTGTGGCGGTCGGCTTTCCCGGGGTCGTCATTAACGGCATCGCCATGGACGCGCCGAATCTGGCGAAGGAATGGCAGGGTTTCAACATCGCAGAGAGCCTCCAGGCACGGCTGAAGAAACCCGTTCGGGTCGCAAACGATGCGGACGTCCAAGGCTTCGGCGCTATTGCAGGCGCCGGTGTGGAGTTGGTCGTCACGTTGGGCACCGGCGTGGGAACGTCCCTGTTTGTCGATGGCCGCCTCGCCCCCAACCTTGAAATCGGCAACGACAAATTGCGAAATGCGGCGTTACAGAAAGTCGGCAAGAAAAGGTGGAACAAGCGCCTGATCAAATTTATCAATCGCCTCGATGAGATTTTTCACTTCACAAAACTGTACATAGGCGGGGGCAACTCCAAGGAAGTCGATGTTGGTTTGCTTCCCGCCAATGTGACGATCATTTCCAATCTCAACGGATTGATCGGCGGTATTGCGCTGTGGCGGGACGAGACAGTGCCCATATCCGTTCCAGCTCAGCCCGTGAAGACGACGGCCACCGGTCGACCGCTCGCTGTCTAATGAATGAAGAAATTGGGAATAGTGGCTGGGGGACTAGGAATCGAACCTAGGTAGCCAGCTCCAAAGGCTGGCGTCCTACCGCTAGACGATCCCCCAGCGCGGTACGGGTGCGGAAAGCTATGGGATTCGAACGGCGAATGGTTGGCTGGGGGACTAGGAATCGAACCTAGGTAGTCAGATCCAGAGACTGACGTCCTACCGCTAGACGATCCCCCAACCGGCGTTCAACCTAATACACGACCGATCAGTCCGTCAAGCGTGCGCGGCTTCGGCGCGCGCGATGCTTTGTTGAAGCCGGGACAACGTCCGCTCGCGGCCAAGCACCTCCATGACGTC
Organism: uncultured Nitrospiraceae bacterium; assembly: GCA_963730935.1. Taxonomy (GTDB): domain Bacteria; phylum Nitrospirota; class Nitrospiria; order Nitrospirales; family Nitrospiraceae; genus Nitrospira_C. The sequence continues at coordinate 6,261 of CAVSTP010000006.1, forward strand.
AAACAGACCGGGACTCGCCGTGCGGCCCGTCAGCGCCACCCGCACCGGCTGTGCGAGCTGACCCATCTTCATTCCTTCTTCCTCAACGAGCCGCTTGAACTGTTCCTCCCACGCCTGTTTTGAAAATCCGGACAGCGAAACAAAGCGTTCGAGGAGCTTGCGCAGCACGGGAGCGTTCGCCGGCGTCAGAAATTTCGTTGCTGCCTCTTCTTCCCAGACGACCGCTTCGCCGAAGTACGGCTTCACCCATTCGACCATGTCGACCAGCGTTTTGGCGCGTTCTCTTACGAGGACCACAAGCTGCACCAGCCACTCCTGTGTTACAGGATGCGCTGAACCGAGCAGGCCTGCCTGTTCCAAGAAAGGCGCTAAGACCCCTGCTACAGCCTCGGGCGGGCTGTTCTTAATGTATTCGGCGTTCATCCACAGGAGTTTGTCGGGATTGAAGACGGCTGCAGACGTCTGAACATTCTTCCAGTTAAACTTCTCGATCAATTCCGAGCTTGTAAAGAGTTCTTGGTCGCCGTGCGACCACCCGAGTCGGGCGAGATAGTTCACCAATGCCTCAGGCAGATATCCCATCTCTTTGTAGGCCATGACGGACGTCGCGCCGTGTCTCTTGGAGAGACGCGCCTTATCGGACCCCAGAATCATCGGCAAATGACCGAACTGTGGCACGGGAAAACCCAGCGCTTGGAACATCGGCACTTGTCGCGGCGTATTCGTGAGATGATCATCTCCACGAACGACATGCGTGATGCGCATTAGTGCATCGTCAACCACGACGGAAAAATTATAGGTCGGATAGCCGTTCGACCGCAGAATGATTAAATCATCGAGGACCATGTTGTCGAAGACAATCCTGCCTTTGATCAAATCGTCCACTACGGTCTGACCGGTTTGTGGGGCTTTGAACCGCAATGCGGCTTCGCCGGAGGGCTGCGAGATTCCCAGGTTCCTGCAACGACCGTCATACCCGGGCGAGAGACCTTTCGCCTCCGCCTCTTTCCTTCTGGCTTCCAACTCCTCCGCTTTACACACACACCAATAGGCCTGTCCTCCCTCCAGGAGCTTCATGGCATGACTGCGGTATACTTCCATCCGTTCTGTTTGCCGATAGGGGCCCTCATCCCAATCGAGACCGACCCACCGCAAACCCTCGATGATCGCTTGGATCGATTCATCGGTTGACCGGCTTTGATCCGTATCTTCGATCCGCAAAATGAACACGCCCTGCTGTTGTCTGGCATACAGCCAGTTGAACAGTGCGGTGCGCACACCGCCGATATGCAGAAACCCGGTTGGACTAGGCGCGAAGCGGACACGGACTGGGATCATGACCTATCTCTCAGTTTCAAGGGCCGGTATCTATAACATGTGTGAACGTGCGTGGAAAAGCGCCCATGTATTTTGATAAGACTCACCGGAGGATCATGGCAGAACACATTCAATCAGCGAGGGTCCTCTCCGCCACTCAGCTCACCTCGCAGGTGCGGCAACTCGTCGTCCTGCCGAGAGAGCAGCCGATCGGCTTCAAGCCGGGACAATGGGTGTCTCTCAAGCTTCCGGTTGGGACCCGGCCGCCGCTCAATCGAGCCTACTCAATGGCGGCTCCCGCTACGGCTACAGGCGAATTGACCCTGATATTCGACCGCGTGACCGATGGATTGGGCTCCGGTTACCTGTCCCAGATGAAGCCGGGTGAAGAACTGGCACTTTCAGGGCCATTTGGGAATTTCGTGCTGCCACCGTCCATCGATCGTGAACTCATCCTTGTCGCCCGCTACACCGGTTTGGTGCCTATCCGATGCATGCTGAAGGAACTGTATGGGCAACGCTACCGTGATCCTGTCCTCTTGATCGCCGTCGCGCCGGCAGAAGACGAACTGCTGTTCCATCAGGAATTGCTATCGTTGGCCGTCACACAGCCAGGTTTCCGGTATTTACCGCTCGTCGCCGCTGACGGGGAACAACAGGCCGTCGACCTGACACTGCCCATGCTGCGTCCCATTCTCGATCGACCTGCGAAAGTCCTCCCCATGCTGTGCGGAACAAAAGGATTCGTGAGACCGTTGCGAAGCCGTTTTGTTGAAGCAGGATACGACCGGAAAGAAGTGAAAACCGAGACGTATGACTAACTAGAAGCGGCTGGTTAATGCCCTTCCTTTACGAGGTTCTTGTTCACCGCCGGGATTTCCACCACGATGTCCTTCGTGCCGTTCGGAACACATTGGCATCCTAGCCGCGATTGCAGTGTTGTCATAGGCGCCTCGTCCAGCTGGTCGAACTCGTCGTCAGTTCCCTCATTACAGGTTTCCAGTCCCTGCTTCACGATGACGTGACAGGTTGAGCAGGCACAGACACCGCCGCAGACGTGCTCCAACTCCACCCCGTTCCCCATGGCAATGTCGAGAAGGCTACCAGGGAGGCCGGTCTGTCCATAAGGGATTTTCGCTGGATCTACCTCTACTTTGGTGACATTTCCGCTTGGATAAATATACGTGACGGAATAGGGTTTTTGAGGCAGCTCAACATCGGCTTTCTCTATATAAGGGTTGGTTCCACCCATGTCAGTGGTCCTTTCTGAGGTCCAGTTCTGGGATCCGGCCCCTTCATGAGGCCGTTTGTTGACAGGTCTGAAACTTACGTGCTAGCATGAGTCCGACCTAATTGATCGGAGATCATTATAGTCTCCGATTAGATTGATCGGCAATAGTGTATGCTGAAAATCTCAAAAAAAGCCGATTACGCCCTGATGGCGCTCCAGCATATCGCTTCCGTCCAGTTTGGTGATACGACACCAGGCCGGGTCGTCAATACGAAGGAGATCGCCGAGGAATATAACATTCCGCTCGAATTGCTGGCCAAAGTGCTCCAAGCCCTATCGAAGAGCGGCATGATTGAGAGCCATAACGGGCCGAAGGGCGGCTACCTGCTGGCCCGTAGTGCCAGGCAGATCACCATCGCCCAAATTCTAGAGAGTATTGAAGGACCGCTCGGAATTACCGATTGTTCACACGAAAAAGAGGGTGAGTTTTGCATGCAACGTGAACATTGCAACATCCGGACGCCCCTGTTGAAAGTGCAAGACAGTATTTACCAACTGCTGAACAATATGACCCTGCAGGACATGTTGGGCGGTACTCCGCTGATCACCATTCAATCCCCGACCGCACAAGGAGTAGAACGATGAAGTTCCCGATCTTCCTGGATAACCACTCCACGACGCCGATGGATCCTCGCGTGTTGGAGGCGATGCTCCCCTATTTTGTCGAGAAATTCGGCAATGCCGCCAGCCGCAACCATGCCTTTGGTTGGGAGGCTGAAGAGGCGGTTGAAACGGCCCGGAAGCAGATTGCCCGCCTGATCAAGGCGGATCCGAAGGAAATCGTGTTCACGAGCGGGGCGACGGAATCCGACAACCTGGCGCTCAAGGGCGTCCTCGAGATGTACAAGGAGAAGGGTAATCACATCATTACCTCCGCCACGGAGCATCGGGCAGTGTTGGATACGGCTAAGGCACTCGAAGCCAAGGGGCTAGCCACGGTGACTTATCTCCCCGTCGACAAGCAGGGCATGGTCAATCCTCAGGACGTCCGCAATGCCATCACCGACAAGACCATCCTCATTTCCGTGATGTTGGCCAACAACGAAATCGGCACCATCAATCCAGTCCAGGAGATCGGCAAAATCGCCAAGGAAAAGGGCATCCTCTTTCATTGCGATGCCACGCAGGGTGTCGGAAAGATTCCGGTTGACGTCCAGGCCATGGGCATTGACCTGATGTCCTTCTCAGCCCACAAGATTTATGGTCCGAAAGGCATCGGTGCACTCTATGTCCGGAAAAAGAACCCGCGGGTGCGTATCGCCGCTCAAATCGATGGCGGTGGACATGAGCGGGGCATGCGTTCTGGTACGGTGCCGGTTCCCTTGATCGTCGGCTTCGGCAAGGCCTGTGAGCTTTGCGAACAGGAAATGCCGGCTGAGTCGGCCCGGTTGTCCAAGATGAGGGATCGCTTGCAAGCCGGCATCATGGCCGCGCTGGAAGAGAGCTATTTGAACGGCCATCCGACAAATCGGCTCCCGGGAAATTTGAATATTTCCTTCGCCTATGTGGAGGGTGAATCGCTCCTGATGGGCATGAAGGAGATCGCATTGTCATCCGGATCTGCATGTACCTCCGCCACCCTCGAGCCTTCATATGTCCTTCGGGCTCTCGGCGTGGGAACTGAACTCGCGCATTCGTCAATCCGCTTCGGTCTGGGCCGGTTCAATACGGAAGAGGAGATTGACTATACGATCAAGAAGGTTATCGAAATTGTGACGAAGTTGCGGGAGATGTCCCCGCTGTATGAAATGGCCAAAGAAGGGGTCGATTTGAAATCGGTGCAGTGGGCCGCTCATTAGAGGAAAGCAATTCCAGATTTCAGAGCTCAAATCTCAAATTCATTCGGAGGCTACCATGGCGTACAGTGACAAAGTCGTCGATCATTTCAATAATCCCCGCAACATGGGGAGCTTTAAGAAAGAAGAGGAAGGCGTCGGCACCGGGATGGTCGGCGCGCCCGAGTGCGGCGACGTCATGAAATTGCAGATCAAGGTCCAGGACGATACGATCGTGGATGCGAAGTTCAAGACCTTCGGCTGCGGGTCCGCGATCGCCAGTTCGAGCCTGGCGACCGAGTGGTTGAAGGGTAAAACGCTCGAAGAGGCCCAAAAGATCAAGAACACCGACATTGTGCAGGAGTTGAACCTCCCGCCCGTGAAGATTCACTGTTCCGTACTGGCCGAGGATGCCATCAAGGCAGCCTTGGCCGACTATCAGAAGAAGGCCGAGAACAAGTAACGGCAGGAAGGAGCGCCTCATGGATAGCACCAATATTGAAACCCCGGCGCCGGTGATCAGCCTGACGGAGGCGGCGATCAAGGAAGTCAAACGCTTGATCAACGTCCAGGGCATCACGGAAGGCGGGCTCCGTCTCGGCGTCAAAGGAGGAGGCTGCTCGGGCCTAAGCTACACGATCAACTTCGACGAGAAGATCGGTCAATACGATCAGGTCTATGAATTCGACGGCGTCAAGGTGATCGTTGACGCTAAGAGCGCAATCTATCTCCAAGGCACGCAGCTCGATTATCAGAAAGATCTCATGGGCGGAAATTTCAAGTTCGTCAATCCGAACGCCAACAAGACATGCGGCTGCGGAGAGTCGTTCTCCGCATAACGCACGAGACCATAGCGCGGATTTTTAGACAGGCATGGCCAGACGCCATGCCTGTTTCGTCAGAGGGGACAACGGACGATGGATCATTCCCACACGCATAGCGCCGGGCGCCGGGAATTGCAGATGGCCAGGAGCATGTGCTGGCACTGCCAATCCGAAGTGTCGGGGGAATACTTCTGTGAACGCTGCGTCAAGGTGCAACCCGTTTCGAAAGAGGCGGATTATTTTACGTGCCTCGGGTTTCCACGCCGGTTAACCATCGATCCCCAGAAGCTCGAAGCCAAATTTTATGAACTGAGCCGCGCCTTTCATCCGGATTTCTATCAGAACAAGAGCGAGACCGAACAGGCGATCAGTCTCGGCAATGCGGCAACGCTGAACACAGCCTACCGGACACTTCGCGATCCGATCCAACGCGCGGAATATCTACTGGCTATCGAAGCTGGAGCCGTCAAGGAAATCAGGACGTCGCCTCCGGCGGACCTGTTCGAAGAAATTCTGGAGCTGCAGGAAACCCTCGAAGAGTACCGGGCGTCGGATCAGTCGTCGGAGGCCGGGCAGCAACTGCGCTCGAAACTGCAGGCGGAGCAGCACACCCTGGAAAAGCGAAAGCAGGAGATGGAAAGGCAGCTCGAGCGACTCTTCGTCGAATGGGATGCGCTGCAAGATCGAGGTGAGGCCACGAGCCAAACCCGCGCCGACCGAGACCGCCTGCTGAAGCAGATGCGTGAGATCCTTTCGAACCGCACCTACGTCAAGAACATCGTCAACGACCTCGTCGTAACAATCGGATAATCATGCCTCGAATTGTCGGAATTGATCTCGGAACCACGAATTCGCTCGTGGCCTACATGAAGGACGGTGTGCCCACGGTCATTCCCGGCCGTGGCGGACGGACCATGGTGCCTTCGGTCGTAGCCATGACGGACAACGGCTTGATTGTGGGAGATGCAGCAAAGGAGCATCTCACACGGAATCCTGCTCGTACCGTCTATTCCGTGAAACGGTTTATGGGCAAAGGGCTGGCAGACGTACAGAGCGAACTGGCCTACTTCCCCTATTCGCTGACCGAACAGGGCGGCGTCATCCGGATCAAGCTGGGCGACAAATCCTATTCGCCCCCGCAGATTTCCGCGATGATCTTAAAAGAGCTCAAGCTGCGGGCGGAAGCGCATCTCGGTGAGAGCATCTCCAAAGCCGTCATCACCGTCCCGGCCTACTTCAACGACAGCCAACGGCAGGCGACCAAGGATGCGGGGATGATTGCCGGACTCGAAGTCATGAGAATCATCAACGAACCGACCGCGGCATCACTCGCCTATGGGCTCCAGGAGAAAACGAAAGGAACGATCGCCGTGTATGATCTCGGAGGCGGCACTTTCGATATCTCCATTCTGAAGCTGAAAGACGGAATTTTTGAAGTGCTGGCCACCAACGGTGACACCCACTTGGGCGGCGACGACATCGACCGCCGCGTCGCCGACCTCTTTGTGAACGAAATCCGCAGCGCATTCGGCATTGATCTGATGGCCTATCCGGACCATATGCAGACTGTCCGGCTGGAGGCAGAACGCGCGAAGATCCAGCTGTCCGATAACCAGAAAACCCAGGTCGCGATCGACCTGCCGGAAGGAAAAGGACGGTTCACGCGAGAATTGACCCGAGATCAGCTAGAAGCGTCGACGACGGATATTGTTGAACGAACGCTGGCGCCCTGTCGGCTGGCGTTGAAAGACGCCGGGCTCACGCCGGAGGGCATCGACGAAGTGGTGCTTGTGGGCGGATCAACGCGCATGCCGCTGGTGCGTCAGCGTGTGGAGGCTCTCTTCGGGAAGCAGCCGCAGTGCCAATTAAATCCGGACGAAGTTGTCGCGCTCGGCGCGGCCGTTCAAGCGGACATTCTCACCGGCGGCACGACCGACATGCTTCTGTTGGACGTCACACCGCTGTCGCTTGGCATCGAAACGATGGGCGGCGTCATGAGCAGTCTCATCCGACGGAATACGACCATTCCGGCCAGCGCGAAAGAGATGTTCACGACCTACGTCGACGGACAGACCGGCGTCGACATTCACATTCTGCAGGGCGAGCGCGAGCTAGTGAAGGACAACCGCAGCCTTGCGCAATTTCGCCTGAAGGTTCCGCCGCTGCCGGCCGGCGTACCTCGTATCGAGGTGACCTTTTTAATCGATGCGAACGGGATTTTGAACGTCAAGGCCAGCGACATGCGGACGGGCCAGAGCCAGTCCATCGAAGTCAAACCGTCCTACGGTCTGTCGGACAATGAAGTCGAACGCATGATCGAGGACTCGTTCAAATTCGCCCAGGAAGATGTGGGCGCCCGCAAGCTGATCGAAGCGCGTCTGGACGCCCGCGCGTTGATCACGACGACCGAGAAGTCGCTGGCTGAAGGCGGCAAGCTCATCGCCGAGAAGGATGCCGCGGCCGTACGGGATGCCCTCGTGTCGTTGAAGGCCGCCAAGGAAGGGAACGATCCAAAGGCCATCCGCGCTCGGATGGCCGACCTCGAACAATCGGCAGAACCGTTGTCTGTCGCGATGCTGGATGATTCGCTCAAACGCGGACTGCACGGGAAGAAAGTCTCAGAGGTCACCAAACCGTAAGGCGAGCCCCCGACCGCCGGTAGGAGAGTTCACATGGATCTGAAGTGGCAGGATTCGGAAGACATCGCGATCCGGCTCGTGGAAGAACATCCGGAGACCGATCCGTTGACCGTGCGCTTTACAGACATGCATGCTTGGGTTGTGGCCCTGCCGGACTTCAAAGATGACCCCAGGAAGTCGAACGAAAAGATCCTGGAAACTATTCAGATGGCCTGGCACGAAGAGTACCAGGACTCGAAATCCTAACCCTTCCGGGTTTCGGCGTTGGTTTATTCCGGCTGATCGATTTTATAGAAATCCATCGGATCCAGGCGGCGCTGTGCCGCCTGCGTCGGCTCGCTCCCCCGCGCAAAGATCTCGACACTTCCAGGCTGGTCTTCCTGTTCAGAGTTTAAGAGGCCGGTGGCAGGGTCGACTTTGACGAACGTAATCCCCTCGGGAATGGTAAACGGCACGACGGGCAACGATTTCAGCGCTTCCTTCATGAAGCTGATCCAGATGGGCAGTGCCGCATGCGCTCCCGATTCCGTTTCACCGAGCGAGCGGCGGTCGTCGAAGCCTACAAATGTTCCCACCACGAGATTCGGCGTCCCGCCGATGAACCAGGCGTTGATGAACTCGTTCGTCGTACCGGTCTTGCCTGCGATGGGACGACCAAGCGCCTTCGCCGCCTGACCGGTGCCTTTCTGCACCACATCTTCCATCATGTTCGTGATCAGATACGCCGTTTCTTTCGACACGACTTCCTCGGCTTGCGGTTCCTGCTTTTCAAGCACCTGTCCGCCGTTGTCCGTCACCGACAGGACTGCAAACGGCTCGGCCCGGCTGCCTTGATTCAAAAAGACACCATAGGCCGAGGTCAGTTCCATGAGTCCCACGGACGACGACCCCAATCCCAAGGAGAGATCAGGAGCCAGGGGACTGGTAATTCCCACCTGGCGGGAAAAATCAATGACGTTCTTGATCCCGACCTTGTCAAGCAGTCTGACCGTCGCCAGATTGTGAGAATGGGCCAATGCATCCCGCAGGCTGACCATCCCGTGAAATCTCTTTCCATAGTTCTCCGGCTTCCACGTTTTTTCCTCTTCCACCTGCTCATAGACAACCGGCGCATCGAGCACCACTGAGGCGGGACTCATACCTTGATTGACGGCGGTCGCATAGATGATCGGCTTGAAGGCCGATCCAGGCTGCCGATGGGCTTGGACTGCCCGGTTGTACTCGCTGCGGTTGAAGTCATAGCCTCCAACCATCGCCAGGATCGCTCCTTGAGCCGGCTCAATGGCAATCAATCCGCCCTCCACCAGCGGGGTCTGCTCCATTAGGACGGACACCTGCTCTTTCTCCATCTTCTTCACCCTCACTTCAATCACGTCCCCCGGCTTGAGGACCTGCTTGGGATTGGCGGTCACCACGACATCCTTCACGAGGTCCTGACCCGTCAGGCGCCGCTTGGCCCAAGCCATGTCATCGAACGAGAGTTTGCCGGTGACATTGCCGATTTGGACCCAAAAGAGATCTTTGCCGACCTTGGTCACGACCGCTTCCCGTTCATCGCCGACGGCGAGCGGCTGATCGGTCGTCGCGACCGGCGCGTTCCCTGCGGCTAGCGACGCGGGATCGACGCTGCGCAGCGGTCCGCGCCATCCCTGACGCTTGTCGAGTTCGCGCAAGCCGGTCTTGAAGGCGGCTTCCGCTGCCCGCTGCATATCCAGATTGAGCGTGGTTTTGATCTGAAGACCGCCTTTATAGACCATGGTCTCGCCGTACTTTGCGATCAGCATCTGCCGCACGTATTCCACAAAGTAGGGAGCGGTCTGTTCACTGCCTGGCCGCCGGAAGCTGAGCGGCTCTGCCATGGCTTCGTCGTGTTGCTGCGGCGTGATGAACCCTGCTTCCGCCATTCGATCCAACACATGTTCCTGCCGCTTTTTGGCACGGGCGTAATTCTTGAAGGGCGAAAAATGGTTCGGAGATTTCGGCAGTCCCGCGAGAAAGGCGGCCTCGGCGACGGTCAACGCCGAGAGGTCCTTGCCGAAATACGACTGTGCTGCGGCTGCTACTCCATAGGCACCCTGGCCGAAATAGATCTGATTGAGATAGGTCTCGAGGATCTGTTCCTTGCTCGAGACCAGCTCCATCTTGTACGCCAGCACCAACTCGCGCACTTTTCTATCGAACGTCCGCTCCGAGGACAAGAATAACGATCGGGCCAGCTGCTGGGTAATGGTGCTCGCTCCCTCGACCTTGCCGCCTCGACGGAGGTTCGTCCAGGCTGCGCGCAGAATGCCGATATAGTCGAGGCCCGGATGCTCGAAGAACCGCACGTCTTCCACTGCAATCACGGCTCGGCGCAGGTGTTCCGGAATCTGCGGAAGTGGAGTCAAAATCCGCCGTTCGATGAAAAATTGCCCAATGAGATGCTTATCGCTGGAATACACTTGTGTGACCAGACTCGGCTGGTAGTTCTGGAGCTGGCCGAGATCAGGGAGGTCTTGCGCGTAGTACCACAGCATGCCGCCGGCGCTGAGGATGCCGCCCAACACAAGGGCTGCCGCCACAATCAACGTGATTTGCCACCTTCGCCACGGCCGCCGGGGCGGCGGCTGACGAGGAGTATCGGAGAGCTGAATTGGCCGATCAATCAATGTCATGGGAATGGTCAGGGAGGTCCGTCATCACGATACCGTGGAGCCTGTGAAAACACAAGCAACTTACTGACTTGTCGGCCCGGAGACGCTTCGGGTATACTACCTCTTCGACGCCCGACAGTCCGGGCGTCTTTTTTTTCGGTGAAGGATACGAGAAGCCATGACTCAATTGCGCGCCCCCAACGACCGCCGAAACGATATTCGCAACATCGCCATCATCGCCCACGTCGACCATGGCAAAACTACGCTCGTGGATGCGCTGTTACGTCAGACACACGTGCATCGCAAGATCGACGACATGGGCGAACGCATCATGGACTCCATGGATCAGGAACGCGAACGGGGTATCACCATCCGTGCCAAGAACGCGAGTGTGACGTATCAAGGAGTGAAGATTAACATCGTCGATACGCCCGGTCACGCCGACTTCGGCGGCGAGGTCGAGCGTACGCTCCGCATGGTGGATGGGGTGCTTATTTTGATTGACGCCAAGGAAGGTCCGATGCCCCAAACCACTTTCGTGCTCCGGAAGGCACTGGCCCTCGGCCATAAGGCTATTGTGGTCATCAATAAAATCGACCGTCCTGACGCTGTCATCGATGACGTGGTGAACCGCACGTTCGATTTGTTTGTGCATCTGGGAGCGACGGACGAGCAGCTCGATTTTCCCATCGTCTACACGTCGGCGATCAAAGGCATCGCCACGTTGGACGTAAACAAGCCCGGCACAGACATCATCCCGCTGTTGGATACCGTCCTGGCGCAGATCCCGGCTCCGGCCATCAACGCCAACGCACCGCTCCAAATTCTTGTGCTGGCCCTTCTCTATGACTCGTACAAGGGGAAAATGGGCGTCGGGAAGATTCAGTCGGGCTCGATCGCCCGTCGACAGAGCGTGCTCATTCTCGGGAAGAACGGCGCCCAGTTCTCCGGGAAAGTCTCGGATCTCGCCGTCTATTCAGGTCTTGAACGGATCGACGTTGAGCAGGCTGAAGCAGGCGAAATCGTTGCCGTCGCCGGACTGGACCAGGTCAGCATCGGAGACACCATCGCCGACGCGGAGCAGCCATTGGCCCTCCCTCGCGTGACCATCGATGAGCCGACCGTCCAGATGACATTTTCCGTGAACAACAGTCCCTTCGCAGGCCGTGAAGGCCGGTTCTTGACATCCCGGCACCTGCGCGAGCGGCTGTTCAAAGAGCTCGAAACGAACGTCTCGCTGCGGGTGCAGGAGACGGACAGTCCGGACCGGTTCCTGGTCGCCGGCCGTGGAGAGCTGCACCTTGGCGTGTTGATCGAGCAGATGCGACGCGAAGGCTACGAACTTCAGGTATCGCAACCCGAGGTCATTCTGCATCGCGACGGCGGGAGGGTCACTGAGCCCTATGAGGAGCTGACCATTCAGGTGCCGGAAACCTACCAGGGAGTGGTGATCGAGGAGATCGGCAAGCGTCGTGGGGAAATGCGCCACATGAAACTCGTGCATTCGGATGCCGGTCCAAGTGAAATGCATCTCGAGTATCACATTCCAACCCGCGGCATCATAGGCCTCAAAAACGTGCTGCTCGCCAAAACCCGTGGCACGGTCATCATGCACCATGTGTTTAAGGCGTATGAGGCCGCCAACGAACAGGATCTCCTGGTTGCACCGCACGGTTCGTTATGTGCGTTCGAAGACGGCACGAGCACGGGGTACGCGCTCTTCATGACGCAGGAGCGCGGCGTCATGTTCATCGGGCCGGGGGTGGAAGTTTACCGGGGCATGGTGGTCGGTGAAAACAGCCGCGACGAAGATCTCGACGTGAACGTCTGCAAGGAAAAACATCTCACCAACATGCGCGCCTCAGGGTCTGATGAAGCCCTGATCCTGACTCCGCCGCAGGAGATGTCCCTGGAATTTGCTCTGGAATATATCGGGCCGGATGAGTTGGTCGAGGTCACACCAAGTAGTTTGCGTATTCGAAAGCGCCTTCTCCATCCTGAAGATCGGCGCAAAGCCAGGAAAGCGGCCAAGTAAGCGAAGCGGCAAGGGCCCCTCTGTCCTCTTCATGCGCATCAAGAAGAAAGCACCCAAACCCTCGGCCAAGCGCCCGCCCTTGTACTTTCTCGGCTATCGCGGCACTCGCCCAATGTCGGAAGAGCTGGCCCTGTGGTATGACCAGGCGTACGGCGGGCCGTTGAGAATCGTTCACGAGGATCGGACGCCCGACTCCTGGCAGGTGACTCACGGCCCCTGGAGCGCCCACATCGTTATCCCGCTTCCCTCAACCCACACCGCCGGCCTGGTGGATCAGTTGGCCTGGGAGCATGACAAGGTGGGAGCCATCGCTCCAGCGGTCATGCCGCCGCGCGAGATGCCGGACACACTGCTCCTCGCAGCGCGCCTCGCCCGCGGTTTGACGTTGCTGACGCAGGGAACGGCCTACGACATCGCCACGCAGCAGTATCTCAATCCATCGGACTGGCAGGACCGCGGCCTTGAAGCCTTTTCAGCCGAGGACCATGTGGTAATCGCGCAGGACGATCAAGCCAAGCCTGATGTCGTCTGGTGCTACAGCCTCGGCCTCTCCAAGTTCGGCCTCGACGAACTGGAGACATTCTTGCCCCGGGGCACGTCTGACCGAGCGGCCAGGGAATTACTTGTCCAGTCAGTCCGCGAAATAATCCGAATCGGTCAATCCCCCAAGGTTGGCGCATCTGTCGACCTCCCTCTACTGAGCCGAAGAATCACGATCGCGAATCACCGGACGGCGGCTCCCGGAGGACGCATGCTCGGATTCCGGGAATTCCAGGCCTCACTCTGAATCTTAGTTCAATCCACAAATCGGGCATTGGCCGAGCGATTGTCGTCCAACACCAGCACGCCAGCACGCAGGAATTTCTCAGAAGCCTGTTCGTACGACTGCTGCTCGGCAGCGGCGAGGCCCGCATAGTCATAGAGCAGCGGGTCATCCTTCAGCCTCCGTTCGGCGATCGTCAATTCGGTTGAGGCCTCCCGATAGCGACCTTGCTGGTACTGTAATCTCAGAGAAGTGAGGCCTAGATAGTAGCCACTCGTCCAAAGAGGGAATGATTACAAGCCCTTGAACTATCGTGCATCCATCCGTCCGGATAACCTGTCCGTCTAGTCCTCGACTTGGGACATCCTGTCCCACAACAAGGGTGTGTTGACGAGGGGGAAACTAGCCACTAGGGGTAAACAAGCTACAGAAAATCCTAGGTCTTCCGGCCCGTTGACAAGCTTTTCAACCGCACGGTACAAAATCTAAGGTTTCTTAACATGGCCTAAGATCGGCTTTAACCTTGCGAAGGAGGAGAAGTTATGAGTGACGTAGCCGCGGAGATCAAGGTGGGCGATACCGCCCCGGACTTTAATCTGAAGGACCAAGACCAAAAGGACGTCAAGCTCAGCGAATATCGCGGCAAGAAGAATGTCGTCCTTTGCTTCTACCCGTTGGACTGGAGTCCGGTCTGTACGGGAGAAAATAAGTGTCTGACCGACGACTTCCCGAAGTTCCAAAATGCGAATGCCGAGCTCTTCGGCGTCAGCTGCGACAGCTTTTTCTCCCACAAGGCATGGGCCGATTCAATGGATCTCAAACACCGGCTGCTTTCCGATGTACATCGGACGACCGCAAAGGCGTATGGGCTCTACTTTGAGCCGTTGAACTGCTCAAAGCGCGCGACCGTGATCGTGGATAAGAACGGCAAGGTGGCCTATGTGAAGGTCCAGGAAATCAAGGTGGCCAGGGAAGACAAGGACATCCTCGCTGCCCTCTCGAAACTGAATTAATACAGAGTGGGGGACTGAGAACTGGAAACTATCCGGTCTCTCAGTCCTCTTAATTCATATGTCTGGGATCGTACAAGACGTCAGCGACGCAAACTACAAGGAGTTTACGGACAGCTCCGGCGCCGTCGTGGCCTATGGACTGGCCACCTGCGAGCCCTGCAAGACCTACGACCCCATTCTCGAAGATACCGCCGCCAAGTTTCCGGAAATCAAAGTTGGCAAGGCCAAAATGCATGTCCCCGGCCGATGCCGCGAGATCAAGAAGACCCACAGCTTCGAGACCTATCCCACCACGCATTTTTACGCAAACGGCAAGCTGCTGCTCACCCGCGAGGGGGTAGTAGACAAGGCCGAACTCGCGGCGCTGATTTCAGATTACCTCCTCAAGTAAGTCGGACTGTTCAGTGTAACCTACAGCGAGCGCGCTCGTAATGGGGATCTACCGCTCCAGTCCCTGCGGTTTCGTTTTCGAACAGTGCTCGTGTCGAATGAGCCAGCCCGAACTCTCTTTGCGGAGGATGCTCGTGCACTTGCCCCGCTCTTGGGCGTCGAGTTCGCCGTTTTTTATCGCTTGAAACACATAGTCGTAGGAAGCCCACGCGGTCGGGCCAGATATATGGGTGTTGAGGTTTGAGACGGCACCCAGGAAATGCACACGGCTGCCCTGCTCGAGTGCTGATCCGTACTCAGAAAGCCATTTTTCGATGGTCTCGCGTGTTTCCACTTCTCCGTCCTGCACTCCGCTGTAATCGGCAGTGTACAATTTGAGCACCGCCTCTTTGTCTCTGGTTTCGACGAAGGTCGCCGACGACTTCGCCTCCGCAAGCAGCACCTTTTCGATCGCTTCCTCATCGCCTGCGGCTTTCGAAGCCATTGCCCAGAATACGAGACCGATGATGACGCTGCAGGCCAGACGTGGCATGGGATCCTCCGAGGAAGAGAGCGGCTTAGCCGCAACAATCGAATGAAAGATCGCGAGATTGGACGAGGTGGACGCGGAAAAGGCGGCCCGGCGTGATCTTGGAGACCAGGGCGTGCCAGATCCGCTGCGCAAGGTCTTCTCCGTTGACGACTTCGCCAGCCGCTACTTGACGAAAGTCTTGGCAGTTGTATCGCGAGATCACCGTCTCCTGCACGAGGCGGTCGAGTACACCGAGATCAGTTACCATGCCAGTCACTGGATCAATAGCCCCATGCACGGTGATGAAGCAATCCCAGTCCCGTCCCTGGTTGCCTTCCTGGACTGTGGCGAACGAATATCGTCTCGTGACGCTCGCACGGTCGAGGCCGCCGGCCCTCGTTACATCCGCATAAAGATCCTCGTCTTCGTACAACCGGATCGCGTGAAGGACTCCGATATCTTTCTGCTCAACGAGCTTGGTCCAGAGCACACAGGCCAGGTTCTCGGAGGTCGGGATCCGATCGGCAAAATACGGCATGTCGAGATTCAGGTTCTTGTGATCGAATTCTTCCAGCACGCCGAGCAGAACGCGTTTCAAATCAAACAGGTTGATCACCATCCCGGTCTTCGGATCGACGTCGCCAGACACCGTAACGTCGAGGAGATAGTTATGGCCGTGGGCCGGCGGGTTGTAGCAACGCCCGAAGACCGCTCGGTTTTTGGCTTCGTCCCATTCCGGCCTGTGATACCGGTGGGCAGCAGCAAATTCAATCCGTTTGGTGAGGAGCACGGGAGCCATTTTCATCTCCAACGTCAGTGGTTGGAATCATTCCCTGTCGAAAGTAACGCCTATGCGCTCAAGTCGGCGAGCCATTCCTCCCGAAGGCTACCGGGCACGTGCACCGTCTCGCGGTAGCCGTTATGGTCCGCCGTTAACAATACTGGCTGACGGAGATCCGCAAACGCCTGTTTCATGGCCTCGCTCGGTCTGAACCGGACGAAATGCACGGCGCTGATTTTCGTCTCGTGGCTATGGCCGCCTTCAAATTGTCCGAAGACCGATTCTCCTCCCGCCATAATCGCCACCGTGTGGCCGTGATCCAATCCCATAAACCGGTCAAGCCACTCTTTCATCGTTGCCGCTTCCGTGATCTCGATGAGGAGCGTGGCGCTGAGCTCGTTCGCTGCCGGCAACAGTTCATTGTACACATCGAGTTCATTGTCCACCTTGGCCGGCTGCAAGATCCGCTCGGCCCGGATCATTTCCTGAATCTGAAACCGCAAGGTTTCGCGATTCTCGAACACCAGCGTGATGAGGGGCCCGAGTGAAACGCGTCGCCGCTGCTTCAGCGCGATGATGCGAGAACGATAGGCTTCACGCTGCCGCTCATACTCGTCAAGCGGCAACAAATCTTCCTGCGTCAGAGGCTTCATTTCGGCAGTCCGTAGGCATCGCGAACGACTTGGATCGGATGGAGCGTCCCCTTCCCTCCGACATGCGCCGACGCCCCGGCTTGATCGAGCTGTAATCCGGCCAGTGGACAATCGGACGCCACCAGATCGGCCGGCTGCTGTCGAATGGCACGCACGGCCTTTTCGGCAATGTGCATGGACAGCTCAAAAAACTCCGTTTTCGCCGACCAGGCTCCGTCATGCCCCGAACACTTCTCTGTCACCTCCACGTGTGCCCCGGCGCACTCCATCAGCTCTTTCGATTTAAATCCGATATTTTGATCGCGGAGATGGCAAGGGATGTGGTACGCGACGCGGCCAGGACTCTTGACGAAATCCATCACCAGCAGACCATCCTTTTTCATTTTCATGAGATATTCGCAGATGTCGTAAGTGCTTCGGGCTACCTCTTTGGTCGGTTCATCGGGGTGCAGGTCCGGATACTCGCGTTTCAGCATCAAGCTGCAACTAGCGGTAGGCACGACGACATCATACCCTTGAGAAACCCACTGGTGGAGCGAAGCGACGTTGGCGCTGACCGCCTGCCGGATGGCAGCGAGATCTCCAAGATCGAAGGAGGGCATGCCGCAGCACCGCTGCTCCGGGACGACGACCTCGACGCCGTTCTTCTCCAAGACTTGGATAGCGGCCTTCCCAACGTCGGTCACCTGGTAGTTCACGAGACAGCTCGAAAACAAGGCGACCTTCTTCACTGGAACATCCCTGCGCACGGGCCTTGGACGCCTGGAAAACCAGCGAGGAAACGTCTCTGCCGAGAATTGCAGTATGTGCCGGTCTCGATGAACACCGGCAACGGCTTCGATCAGCCGCCTGACGGTTGAACGCGTCATGAGCCAATTGAGAGGTCCGGCCGTAAGGCTCCCTAGCCTGCCGATGACATCGGTGGCGATGAGCCAGCGGTCGCGCCAGCGCACGCCTCGCTCAGCGGCCAGCCGCTGTTTCCTGAGGATCATCAAATGAGGAAAATCGATCTCGTACTGGTGAGGTGGCGTATAAGGGCAGTGATTAAAACAGAGTTTGCAATAGTAGCATTCGTCGACGATCCGGCGATGATCCTCCGACGTCAGCTTCGCCACGTCTCCCTCGTGCCGGTCGATGCCATTGAGGAGCGTGTTGAATGATGGGCAGAGATTGAAGCAGCGGCGGCACCCGTCGCAGATCTCATAGATGCGCTGTGTTTCCTTATCCAGCTGCGCGGGATCGACCGGTTGGATAAGGGAGAGCCCCCTCATGTTGTCTCCTGCCATGAAACACGAAGGGTGGGCTGAATATCCGATCCAGTCCACCCTTCGATTGCCGTCGACTCGGCGATCAGCTCTTCAGACTGTCGAGCCCTTTTTGAAAACGGTTCGCATGCGAACGCTCGGCCTTGGCCAAGGTTTCGAACCATTCCGCCAGTTCGGCGAAACCCTCTTCACGCGCCGTCTTCGCCATGCCGGGATACATCTGCGTGTATTCGTATGTTTCCCCCTCGATAGCGGACTTCAAATTGGCGTCCGTATTGCCGATCGGCACCCCGGTAGCGGGGTCTCCGACTTCTTTGAGAAAGTCCAGATGCCCAAAGGCATGGCCGGTTTCGGCCTCTGACGTGTCGCGGAATAAACCGCCAACGTCAGGGTATCCTTCGATATCGGCCCGCCTGGCGAAATAGAGATAGCGGCGGTTGGCCTGTGATTCGCCGGCAAAGGCCCCCTTCAAGTTCTCATGACTCTTAGTGCCCTTTAGACTCTTGCTCATCGAAACCTCCTGTTCAGAATCGCGATCGAAAGCATGGATCGGGAAAACGCTCCACGTCCTTTTTGGGGCGCTATAAGATAGCCCAGTGGTCCTTGCAGGTTCAACCCGTCAATGGCCGATACAGGGGCAATAGGTCCTCCGTCGCTGCCAGGGTGCCATACGTTTGGTCTTTTGGCGACAGGAGCGGTGCGGGCACCGGCCACGTGATGGCCAAAGCGGGATCGTTCCAGATAATGCCCCGCCCGTCCTTCGGCGAATAAAAATCAGTGCACTTGTACAGCACCGAGGCCTGTTCGCTCGTCACGCAGAAACCGTGCGCGCAGCCCGGGGGAATGAAGAGCTGCCGAAAGTTGGCCGAGGACAGTTCAACTCCCTGCCATTTCCCGAACGTGGGAGACCCCCTTCGGATATCTGCGACCACATCATAGACTACCCCTTCTAGCACCATGACCAGTTTCCCTTGGGGATGCGGTTCCTGATAGTGGAGCCCGCGCAGCGTCCCGCGGACGGAACGAGAAAAGTTATCCTGAACAAACCGCTCGGTGAGGCCTGCTTCGGCATAGCGCTGCGCATGGAATGTTTCACAAAAGAGTCCCCGCTGATCGCGGAAGAGCACTGGTTCGATCAGCAGAACGCCGGGAATGTCGAACGCGGTGACCTTCACTTCGTCAAGTCCTCTCGGTTGGTCAACCGCTCGAACGATCGTCAAACGGCGGTGGTTGGGGATCGACGATATCAGGATGGTCGGGGTACAATTGTCCGAGACGATCGATTAAGGGTTGGGCGGCGGAAGAACTCTCACGCGTCGGATTGCTGACAGGGTGGTCCCACACCAGCTGCGTAATCCCCGCCTCTAGCAACAGTGATCGGATGGTCGAGAGGCAGGCTTCGAGCGTCAGATCCGTACCATGGCGCAGGTCGAGCACCCGCTCTTTGGGATCGACAGGGGGCGTATCCGTGTTGACCAACGCCCAACAGCGGTCGAAGATGCTGATGCGAAGCGCTTTGGGTACATTGATGTTCTCAACGTTCGAGGTACAGAGCGCAGTCACAAACAGCACGAACTGCAAATCCGGCATGCCGGGATTTCGGATATCCAGTTGGGGCATGATGGGGCATTATGGTTGCGCCTGCGCAATCGAGTCAACGGCATTGAACAGGAGCGTTGTCCTCGGATGGTGACGATTTCCCTTATGGGACAGCTCCAAACGGCCGACGGCGAACGCGATCTCGCTTGCGAAGTGCCCTCGCCCATGACGGTCCGACAGGTGATTCAGCGCCAGGGCGTGCAACTGCGCCACTTGCTGCAGTTGATCCGCGAAAAGAAGGTGTTGGTCACGATCAACAAGAGGATCGCCAGCGATGATTCCCTGGTCCATGACGGCGATGCCATCCGTCTCGTCGGCCATGACGGCTTCGGCGGAAGCGGCCTCGGTCCCACACACACATAGGTTGGATTAGCGCAGAGCATTGAAAAAAGCCGTTAAGTAGGCCGCAGCGAGCGAGAAGCCGAGGCGTACGTTTCTTAGTACGTTGAGGTTTTGAGCAATGCGAGAACGAGGCTAACGGCTTTTTTCAATGCTCTGCAATGAGAAGGGCCGGCGCCCCGCAGGGAGCCGGCCCTAGTCTCCAGAGCCTGAGGCGGAAAGCTCACAGAGCTTCGCGCGACAGCCCGATTGATGCCTGATTATTTCTTACCGAGGATGGCGTCTTTGGCAGCCTTGGACACGCGGAACTTCACCACCCGCTTAGCCGGAATCTTGATCGCCTCACCGGTTTGAGGATTCCGCCCCATACGTGCCTTCCGATTTGCCAACACGAGCTTTCCGATCCCCGGAACCACGAAGACATTCTTCGCTTCCCGATAGGCCAAGGCGGCAAAATCGTCCAACAACTGGACGGCCGCTTTCTTGGTCAGCCCTGCCTTTTGAGCCACGTGATCGGCGATCTGCGACTTGGTCATTGATTTAGCCATGCGAGAAACCCTCCTTGAAACAATATGTAGGTGAATTGCGAACTGCTGCCTCTCAGTGGAGACTTCGTGCGAAGAAGTGACTCGTCAAAGAGACCGTAATGAACTCGTGTTTCAGCCAAAAACCTGCGGGAGTCTATCCAAGCGCTCATGGCCTGTCAACCGAAAAACACGCTCCAGGCGTAGGGATTTGCCTTCAGCAAGGCCTTGCAGTTTCGAGACCAAGCGGCGTACAGTACAGAAACTTTGCGGGTAAGTGACAAGGTTTAAGACCCCCATGTATTGAGGATTTTTATGGGCAAGCAACTTCCGATTCTACCGGCAACAGCGCAACCTACTGGAACTGCAGCGGAAAAATTTCTCTATTCTCGGGTGTTTTGCCAAAAGGAAAATCCCTCCCCTCTCCGTCTCATGATCGAATTCTTGAAGTCCCGCGGGCAACTGCCAATCCTGCCAACGGACATGACAGAGGAAGCCTTAGGCGACTGGGCCTGGGTGCATGTGACCCTGCAATACGACCGCGCCAGAAAACCTGTTCAGCTTTTTTGCTTCCGCGACCGGGGCACGTATCAAGACGCGTTCGAACAGGAAAAAGGCCAGTTCCTGGAGGCCTTGACATCCTACGATGACCTTGAAGCCACGCTGGTGGCCGACCAACTCAAAAAAGCTCGTTTCGTTCTGCTCACCCGGATGGACCCGACCGATGTCACTGACGAAGGCTACGATTTCAACGGTTGGATCCTTGAGTTCTATCAGGAGAATTGCGATGGAATCGTTCAAGTTGACGGTCAGGGGTTTTATTCGCCGAAAGGCACGCTGATCGTTGACATGTCCGCCACCGCACCGGAGGAATAAGGGGCATGCAGCCCCCAACACCTTCGCACCTCAGGACACTCGCCAAGAAAACTGACGACTGGTTTCGACGGGCGAGCGCCGCCCTGTTGAGCCAAATCCCCTGTCGGGCCGGCTGTTCTCATTGTTGCATCGGATTGTTTCCCATCACCCAACTCGATGTGCTCTTGTTACAGGAAGGCCTCAGACATCTGCCAATCGACCAGCGCGAACGTATCGAAGGACGCGCACTTCAGCAGGTGACCGCACTCGAAACCGCCTATCCACGGCTCAAGCCTTCACCGTCCATCGATGGCTGGTCAGACGAGGAGATTGACCAGGCCGTGACCGCGTTTCATGACGCGCCCTGCCCCGCCTTGGGGGATGACGGTCTCTGCTCGCTATATGCCTATCGTCCGCTGACCTGTCGATCGATGGGCATTCCGGCACGACAGGACGCCATGGTGAATGGCGCCTGCGCCGTCCAAACGTTTGTGCCGATCGCCCGACTCTCAGCTTCACTCGAGACAGAAGAGCAGGAGTTGGCAGCGCTTGAGGCGGCCGAACTGGCCGCGCTGCCAGAGGTGGCCGCAGAAGGAGAAGAGATCTTGCTCCCTTATGCGCTTGTGCCCCGACGCATCGAGGCCGGGGGCGCACAAGCCGGCCCGAGCAGGCAATGACAAGCACCTTTGAAGTTCCACCGGACGAGGCCAGCCGGATGCAAGATTTACCGCCCTGTCGGCTCAGAAAGGCACAATGGTGCAACATTCGGTTCTAGTCATCGATGACGATGCAGAGATCAGAAATGCGTTACAGCTAGTGCTCAAAAAGGCCGGTTTTCATCCCATCCTAGCCGAGGGCGGACAGGCGGCAATTGTGCTGATGGAACAGGATGAGCAGGCCGCGGGCGTCGCCGCCATTCTTTGCGATTTGGAAATGCCAGGGATGGATGGAGCGACCGTCATCGCCCATTTCCACAGGCACCATCCTATGATTCCCATCGTCGTGCTCAGTGGAGCCGGCCCTACGCAGTTCCTGGACGCCGTCGCAAAGCAAGGAGTCGGTGACTGGATTAGAAAGCCCGCCACCACCGAGACGGTCTTGGAAAAGGTGCGCGGAGCGGTTCATCTGTTCGAACTCAGGAGGGCAGGTCATGGATCGAAAGACTGCCCAGCGACCTAATCCACCGTCCGAAACCGGGTGGACAGACCGCAAAACGCTGTGCTAATGTGACGTTCCTTGGTACCAGGAGCGCCTGTAGCTCAGCTGGATAGAGCATCAGCCTCCGGAGCTGAGGGCCACAGGTTCAAATCCTGTCAGGCGCACCAACACAAAGAAGACTCGAGACGCCAACCTCTCTCGAACATACCCGGTGGGCCGTTAGCTCAGTTGGTAGAGCAGCTGACTCTTAATCAGCGGGCCGTAGGTTCGACCCCTACACGGCCCACCAAAT